>CAWKCZ010000004.1:0-369624 GCA_963848285.1 uncultured delta proteobacterium
CGATTGATGTATGGGTAAACAACGCGATGACGACAATCTTCGCGCCCTTCGCAGAAATAACTGCCGAAGAATACAAGCGCGCTACCGAAGTCACCTATCTAGGTGCGGTGCATGGCACCATGGCGGCGCTGCGCACGATGCTACCGCGCGACGAAGGCGTGGTAGTACAGGTTGGCTCCGCTCTCGCCTACCGATCGATTCCCCTACAGGCACCTTACTGCGGAGCCAAACACGCGATCGCCGGATTTACGGACTCTATTCGAAGCGAGCTGCTTCATCGCAAGAGCAAGGTGCGCCTGACCATGGTGCAGATGCCCGCACTCAATACGCCGCAATTCAGTTGGTGTCGCACGCGATTGCCTCGTCATCCGCAGCCGGTGCCGCCGATTTTTGAGCCGGAGGTTGCGGCCGAGGCGATTGTGTGGGCCTCGATGCACAAGCGGCGCGAAATATATGTCGGCATGCCGACACTTATGGCGATCGTCGGGAATAAGATCGCGCCGAGCTTCCTCGATCATTTTCTGGCATGGAACTTTGACTCTCAGCAGACCGAACATCCAATCGAGGCTGACCGTCCCGACAACCTTTTCGAGCCCGCGCCAGGCGATCATGGCGCCCACGGCATTTTCGATAGCCGCTCGCGCTCTGCCAGTCTCCAATTCTGGGCCGATACTCACCGTCCTCTTTTGGGCCTGGCGGCGCTCGCATTGGGGACTTTTGCATACCTCAAGCGCAAGCGGTCGCTCGCGCATAGATTCCAGATTTGAGGTAGCCATGGGTCTATCTACCGCACCGCTCATCTCGCAGACTTCGGTAGAGGCCTATAAGATTCCGACCGATAAGCTGGAATCCGATGGCACGCTTGAGTGGGACCATACGACGCTCGTGCTGGTTCGACTTTGGGCGGGCTCATATTACGGCCTCGGGTATACATACTCATCACGGGCCGCCGCGGCACTCATTCACGATGTCCTGCTGCCACTGATCGCGGACTGCGATCCGATGGCAGTCGAAGGCCTTTGGGAGCGGATGGTTCATGCCATACGCAATCTTGGCCGTCCGGGAATTTCCTCGATGGCGATCTCCGCAGTTGATTCTGCTTTGTGGGATCTGAAAGCGCGTTTAATGAGCCTTCCGCTAGTGAGTCTATTGGGACCAGTACGCGACGAGGTTCCTATCTATGGCAGCGGCGGTTTTACGTCTTATGATGATCGCGAGTTGTGCGAACAGCTATGCGGCTGGGCCGCGCAAGGAATTATGCGCGTCAAGATGAAAATAGGACGCGATCCATCTCGCGACGAGGCGAGGGTTAGCGTCGTTCGCAAGGCCTTAGGCTCCGGCGTCGAGCTCTTCGTGGATGCCAACGGCGCCTATTCCCGCAAGCAGGCGCTCGACTTCGCCGCGCGATTTGCCGCGCTCGACGTCAGATGGTTCGAGGAGCCGGTCTCGTCGGATGACCTCGAAGGGTTGCGCCTGCTCCGCGACCGCGCTCCTTTTCCAATGGATATTGCAGCCGGTGAGTATGGCTTCGATCTCGGTTACTTTCGCCGCATGCTCGAGGCGGGCGCAGTCGATGTGCTTCAAGCCGATGCCACGCGATGCGCCGGTATTACCGGTTTTCGGAAAGCGGCGGTGCTATGCGAGGCGCGCTCGCTTCCGATGTCCGCCCACTGCGCTCCGTCGGTTCACGCGCATCCTGGGTGCGCAACCTTGCCGCTCCGTCACCTTGAGTATTTTCACGACCATGTCCGGATCGAACAAATGTTTTTTGACGGAGTACTGCTGCCCTACAAAGGTCGTTTGCGTCCGGATTTATCGCGCACTGGATCGGGGCTTGAATTCAAGGAAATTGATGCGCGGAAATACCTGCTATAGCTCTACCGCATAGTTGCCATGGTTCTGGGAATCAGAACCATGGCAATAACCGATCGGACGCGGACCGATCAGGCGGACGAAGTATTGATCTGAGCCACTGGAGCCTTAAGGTTTGGCCCCGTGGCTCAGTCAAGGAGTGGTTGTCGTCGTTGTCGTTGAACTCGATGTGCCCGGTGCAGGCTGTACCGTAACCTGGGCGGGTGGGGTGTGGACGCTGGTGCAGGAGAAACATCCGGTCGATGCGACGCAGCAACCGAGGGTGAGGGCGATCACAAGGGCGCGGTGGATGTAGTTGCTCATGTCATTAACTATATCAAAGTCATTTCGCAGGTGCGATCTTCGGGTCAAATCAGCGCGACGTTTTGCGCAATATTTCCGATATTTTGACCGGCCCCGAACCAGGTAACCAATTCCGCGCCAAGAACCCTATGGTTCCAGCCTTAGGAACCCCAAAGAGATGAGCCAAGCTCGCTCGCCGACGCTAACAATCTCTACTTAGCTGAGCATACCTCCCAACTGGACAGCTCGTGACTCTATCTGGATTATTTCTTTTTCAATACGCGAAGCTTGTTCGCTCTTGCCGGCGGCCTGCGCTTCTTCGGCAGCAAGCTTCAACAACTCGACTTCCTCCATCATCGCAGCCTCGGCCGAGGCCAGTATTTCCTCCGCGCGGGTGTGTTTGGTTTGCACCAGGCTCTTCAGCGCATAAGCGTGGCCGGTGCGGCAACGGAACCGTCTAAGCTCGCCATGCTTGATATGATAAAGAGAGCCGCCGCAGTCGGGGCAAGTATAGGATGATGGAGTAGCGCATTGTTCGTCTTCGTCCAGGATCGCGTTTTCCGCCGACCCCGCACCATCGCGGCGCGCGAAGATGGGTTTTACGGATTGCTTCGGCATATCCACCATCAGACTAGATCTCATCCCGCGAGGTTCATGAACCAATCGATTGAGCAAGGGTCCAATTTCCGGTGCCGGAGCCACAAATTCGATTTGTACATGCGCGAGCGCGTTTTGCGGCATGCTCGGGAAACGTGCATCGAAGGGATCCTGAACGATGGTGATGCCACCGTGACGCTTCACATAAAACAGCCCCGCAGTGCCATCATCCAACAGGCCAGTCAAAATGACCCCTATCACATACTGCCGGTAAGCGAAGGCCGCGGAGCGAAAAGTCACGTCAATCGAGGGTCGAAAGCGATTCTCACGCGGCGATCGAATGGTCGCGATGCGACCGCGTTCCACTACCAGATGCAGGTCGGGCGGCGCCACATAGACAGTACCCGCCTCGATACTTTGATCGCTCGCGCTGAGAACCGGCAACTTGCTCGCCTTTTGCAGCATCGGCGCCAGGTACCCGGGGGACTCCGGCGATAGATGCATTACGACCATCACGGCTGCGGGAAAGGGCGCCTCGAGTTGAGACAGTACAGACGCCAGCGCTTGAGGACCGCCCGCCGAGGCGCCAATTACGACAATGCGACTAGGACCATGGCCATTCGAATTCGCCACAAAGGTGGGACGACCGGCGGCCCGCTTTATTCGGAAGAATCATAGCCAGTGGCATAGTTGCAATTGTTTGTTAGACGCTGCGAAACACTTGAAGGAGGCTGATTAGATTCGCGGTGCGGGGTTTGGGTTCCTTAAGGTTCGCGATTGTTTCACTGCGCATAGCAGTCCGAGAGTCTCGATAAGAGCGCTGGGGTCAACCGGTTTGACCAGATGATTATCGAAGCCCGCCTTGCGGGTCCGTTCAAGGTCTTCGCTTCTGCCATGCCCGGACGCCGCGATCAGAACCAGCTCTTGACCGCGGGACGTCGCTCGAACGCGGCGGGCTACCTCATAACCATCCATCGATGGCATCGAAAGATCTAACAGCAGCGCCTCAGGCTGAAACGTCTCGAGCGCGTCCAATGCGGAAAGGCCATTGCTGAACGCGCACGCCTCGCATCCATGCAGCCGCAGCAACTCGACGGTACTCTCTGCTCCGTCCAAATCGTCGTCGACGACCATGATTCTGAGTCCTGCGCAGCGAATATCGCCGGCGCGACCGTTTCTAGCCGGATGCTCCGCGATCGGTTGTTGAAGAAGTGGCAACCGGATGACGAACTCGCTTCCTTGCCCCAAACCGCCGCTGAGCGCAACCACCGTACCGCCATGCGCCTCGATCAAACGCCGCACTAAGGTCAGCCCGATCCCGAGGCTCCCCTGGATCGACTGCGCGCGGGCAACTTGGGTAAACAAATTGAAGATGCTCGACAGCATGTCGCCGGCGATGCCGATGCCGTTGTCGCGGATACGGCATATCACCTCGCTTTCGCTGCGCTCGGCGACGATTCCGATTTTTCCACCTTCCTCGGTGAACTTCGCGGCATTGTTCAGCAGATTCGCCACCACCTGTTCGATGCGCGTCGAATCCGCGTTGATCGGCAATGGCTGATCGGGAATTGCGATCTCCACTTGATGACGGCGCGCTTCGAGCAGCGGCCGGCTGGTCTCGACCGCGGCCGCGATTATTTGCCCGAGGTCATTGGGCGCGAGGCGCAGATCGATCTTGCCCCGTGTTATTCGCGATACATCGAGGAGGTCGTCGAGCAGCCGCACCATATGCGCGACCTGGCGTTGGATAATATCGGTTGCCCATTTTCGTTTGCGCTCATCGGGAGCCCGCTGCAGAACGCTGCTGGCATTGCGAATCGGCGAGAGCGGATTTCGCAGCTCATGCGCCAACATGGCGAGAAATTCGTCTTTACGGCGATCGTTTTCCTGCAACTTTCCGTACAGCAGCGCATTGTCGAAAGCGCTCGCGGCCCGGTCCGCGAGGTCGTTGGCAAGCTCGAATTCAGACTTGGTGAAGGATGCGCGCGCACTGCGCGATCCGACGCAAAGCACTCCCAGCATCCGATCGCGGGCGAACAGCGGAAACGAGGCGACCATCCTGAGCGAATCGACCAGGCTGTCGATAGCGTGGGCCTCCGGCGCACCTGCGGCATCGGCCGGGTTGGTCAGGACGATTCGATTCGATAACTGGATGGTTCTTTCGATGGTTTTCCTGAGAATTGAATCGGGCAGCGCGGCGGTCGCGCGGCGTTCCATTCGCAGTTCCCTGTGTTCGTCGAACCAGCCGAGCTCCGCCTCATGGTTGGTGCCGTTCTCGTCCAGCAAAATCACCGCGCAGAAATCCGCCAACTCCGAAAGGATCAGCCGCATGAGGATGGCGACCCTGCCCTTAAGATCCAGCGACTGCGAAAGCGACGCCCCCGCTTCGGCGAGAAATTGTGCGCGGCGGCTGGCCTCCTCGGCCGCGGCTTGCGCGGCCTGCGCCTTGGCGAGCTGGATTCTCTCTTCCGCCTGCGCCCGTGCGCGTTCGGTCATTCGGAACAGGTCGACGAAAACCTTGACCTTGGTCCGGAGAATTTCCGGCACCACCGGCGACAGGATGTAGTCGACGGCGCCCAGCGAATAGCCCTTGAGCGCGTGCATCTCGTCCGCATAAGCGGTCATGAAGATGATCGGGGTATGGGCGGACTTCTTGCGGTTTCGAATCAGTCCCGCAGTTTCCAGCCCGTCGAGGCCGGGCATGTTGACGTCCAGCAGGATAACCGCGAACTCGTGCTCGAGGACCAGCTTGAGCGCTTCCTCACCGGAATTCGCGGTGATGATGGTCTGCCCAAGTTCCTCGAGGATCGTCTGAAAGACCAGGAGTTTATCCCGGCGATCATCGACGATCAGAATCCTGGTCTTAGCGTTCTGCATCGGAAGCTGAGCCACTAGCGATGAAGCCAGGATCGCAACACTGCGAGCAACAATTCCGGATCGACCGGCTTCGAGAGATAGTCCCAGGCGCCCGCTTCCATGCACTTCTCGCGGTCGCCTTTCATCGCCTTTGCAGTGACTGCGATCATCGGCAAATCCTGGCACGACTCGATTTGACGCACGCGGCGCATGGTTTCGATTCCGTCCATCTCCGGCATCATCATGTCCATCAGCACCACGTCGACGTCATGCTGGGATTGAAGGAACTTGATTGCGTCGCGTCCGTTTTCGGAGGAGGCGATCGTCATGCCCTGCTCTTCCAGCACCGAGGACAACGCAAAAATGTTGCGGATATCGTCGTCGACGATCAAGACTTTTTTGCCCGCCAGCACCAGGTTCGATAGGTACAGGTCCTGCAAAATGCGCAGATGCGCAGGCGCCATCGCATCGGTCCGGCGATGCAGAAACAGACTGATTTGATCCATCAAACGCTCGCGCGACTCGACTCGTCTGACGATGAAGTTGTCATCCAGCCGATTCCACCTGGAGTCATCACCACGAATGCCGCTAATGGTTTCGCTGTACAGGATGATCTGGATCGCTCCGCTGAGGGGCGGCTTTAGGATCTCCTCGCGGAGCATCGAAGGATCGAATCCGGTAGTTTGTGGATTCAAAATCACACAATCAAATTCCTGTTCGTGCAACTCCCGCAGCGCCTCCTCGGGATCGGTCGCACAGGTCAATTCGAGGTCGTCCGCGGTCAGGAACTCGCGCAAGTCCTGGTTCAAGCGAGGGTCGCACTCGATTAGCATCAAGCGCTTTCTGCCCACTGCCAGATGCTCTCCGAGCTTGGCCAGAAAAATATCCAGCGCGTCCTTGCTCTGCAGCGGTTTCCCTAAAAAGCCCAGCGCGCCCGAAGAAAGCGCGCGGGGCTTCGACTCGTCGGTCGAGATTACGCAGACCGGAATATGACGAGTCGAGAGATCGTTTTTGAGCCGCGCCAGCACCCGCCATCCGTCTATGTCGGGCAGATGAATGTCGAGCGTGATGGCGGCGGGAAGGTGCTCGGCCGCCAGGGTCAGCGCGGCCGCTCCCATCGAGGTGACGATGCCCTTGAAACCCTTCTCGCGCGCCGATTCCAGCAGGAAGCGCGCGAACGACAGATCATTTTCGATGATCAGGAGCACTCGATCGCCGGCCCGAATGCGCTCGCGATCGTCGCCGATCTCGTTGACCAGTTCCGGGGCCACATTTGCACTCAAGGAGGCGCCCTCGCCATTGCTTCCGACCATCTCGGCGTAGTGCGTGGACGAACCATTTCCATTGGCCAACCGCACTTCTTCGAAGTCGCGCGTCGTGTTGGCCACCGCCAGTGAACCGTCCGCGGTGACCCCGTTGGTATAGGTGGCCACCCCAGGCTCGATCGCCTTACGAATGCGCGGCGGCGTGTAGCTCTGCGGCAGGTAGAGCACGAAGGTACTCCCGCGTCCCGGGGTGCTGGTCAAACGAATCTCGCCGCCAAGCAACCGCGAGAGTTCGCGGCTGATGGCGAGGCCGAGCCCGGTCCCGCCGTACTTGCGACTCATACTGCCGTCGGCCTGCTGGAACGCCTCGAAAATGATCTGCTGTTTGTCGGGCGAGATGCCGATGCCGGTATCAGTGACCGAAAACGCGAGCACGCTCGCAGCGCGATTCAGATCATCGTTGTCCGCGCCCCATCCACCATGTGCTGGTTCGATTGCGAGAGTAACCTGTCCACGCTGGGTGAACTTGAACGCATTGGAGAGCAGGTTCTTGATGATCTGCTGCAGCCGCTTGGCATCGGTAAGCATCGTGCGCGGGAGGTTCTCGTCGATGCGAATCATGAAGTCGAGGGTCTTGTTTTCCGCGACATGGCGGAAGCTGCGCTCGACATACTGATGAAGGTCGCGCAGCGACAGGTCGGTCAGATCGACCATCACCGTGCCGGACTCGATCTTCGACAGATCGAGAATGTCATTGATGAGCATGAGCAGATCGTTGCCCGACGAATGGATCGTCTTGGCGAAGTCGATCTGCTTCTGCTTCAGGTTGCCTTCGGGATTCTTACAGAGCTGGTCGGACAGGATGAGCAAGCTGTTGAGAGGAGTGCGCAGCTCATGCGACATGTTGGCGAGGAACTCGGATTTGTACTTCGAGGTCAGCGCGAGCTGTTCGGCTTTTTCTTCGAGCGCCTGGCGGGCCTGTTCGACCTCCTGGTTCTTGCGCTCGACCTCCTCGTTCTGTTGCACCAGCAACTGCGCTTTTTCCTTGAGCGCCTCGTTGGTCTGCTGGAGTTCCTCCTGCCGATTTTGCAGCTCGTGCGCCAGTGACTGCGACTGGGTCAGCAGATCCTCAGTGCGCATGTTGGCTTCGATAGTGTTGATGACGATACCTATACTCTCAGTCAACTGATCGAGCAGCGCGTGATGGGTATCGTTGAAACCTTCCAGCGAGGCCAGTTCGAGAACACCTCTGACCTGTCCTTCGAAGATGACCGGCAGCACCAAAATGTTTTGCGGCGAGGTTTCACCGAGGCCCGACGAAATCTTGATGTAGTCCTTGGGAACCCTGGTCAGGGAGATTTTCTGCTTCTCCATCGCGCACTGACCGACCAGGCCTTCGCCGAGGTCAAGGAAGGTACGCATCGCTCCGCGCCCCTTCGCCGCGTAGCTGGCCAGCAACTTCAACTGCTGACTCTCCTTGCTCGAATCGACCACGTAAAAGACCGCATGATGCGCGGTGACCACGGCGGCCAGTTCCGAAAGAATCAGCCGGCCGACGGTGTTGAGATCCTTTTGCCCCTGCAGCATCCGGCTGAACTTCGCGAGGTTGGTTTTCAGCCAGTCAGTCTCGGTGTTTTTCTGCGTGGTGTCGCGGAGATTGCGGATCATCTCATTGATGGTGTCTTTCAGTGCGGCGACTTCACCCTGCGCCTCGACGGTGATCGAGCGAGTCAGGTTGCCCGAGGTAACCGCGGTGGCAACCTCGGCGATCGCGCGAACCTGGGTCGTGAGGTTGGCGGCAAGCTGGTTGACGTTTTCGGTGAGTCCCTTCCAGGTGCCTGCCGCGCCCGGAACCTTGGCCTGGCCGCCGAGTTTTCCTTCGACGCCGACCTCGCGCGCCACCGTCGTAACCTGATCGGCGAAGGTCGCCAGCGTATCGATCATGCTGTTGATGGTGTCGGCGAGGGCGGCAATTTCGCCCTTCGCTTCGACCGTCAGCTTCTGTTTGAGATCACCGGTCGCGACGGCAGTAACGACCTTCGCGATGCCGCGCACCTGGCTGGTCAGGTTGCCGGCCATGAAATTCACGCGATCTGTCAGGTCCTTCCAGGTTCCCGAAACGCCGCGCACCTCCGCCTGACCGCCGAGGATTCCCTCGGTGCCGACCTCGCGCGCGACGCGGGTAACTTCCGATGCGAACGAGCTGAGCTGATCGACCATAGTGTTGATGGTGTTCTTCAGCTCGAGGATTTCGCCTTTGACATCGACCGTGATCTTTTTCGAAAGATCGCCGTTGGCGACGGCCTTGGTAACGTCGGCGATGTTGCGGACCTGGGCGGTCAGGTTACCGGCCATCGAGTTGACGCTGTCGGTCAAATCTTTCCAGGTGCCGGCGACGCCGCGCACGTCCGCCTGCCCACCGAGCCGTCCCTCGGTACCGACCTCGCGCGCGACGCGGGTGACTTCCGCCGCGAAGGAGCGGAGCTGATCGACCATCGTGTTGACGGTGTTCTTCAGCTCGAGGATTTCGCCTTTGACATCGACCGTGATCTTTTTCGAAAGATCGCCGTTGGCGACTGCGGTGGTGACGTCGGCGATGTTGCGGACCTGTGCCGTCAGGTTACCAGCCATCGAGTTAACGCTGTCCGTCAGATCCTTCCAGGTGCCCGAGACGCCTTCGACCTGCGCCTGGCCGCCGAGCTTGCCTTCGGTGCCGACCTCGCGCGCGACGCGGGTAACTTCCGATGCGAACGAACTGAGCTGGTCCACCATCGAGTTGATGGTGTTCTTCAGCTCGAGGATTTCGCCTTTGACGTCGACCGTGATTTTCGACTTCAAGTCACCGTTGGCAACCGCGGTGGTAACCTGCGCGATGTTGCGGACCTGGCCGGTCAGGTTGCTGGCCATGAAGTTGACGCTATCGGTGAGGTCCTTCCAGGTGCCGGCGACGCCGCGCACATCGGCCTGACCGCCGAGGCGTCCTTCGGTGCCGACTTCGCGTGCGACGCGGGTAACCTCCGATGCGAACGAACTGAGCTGGTCGACCATCGTATTAACGGTGTTCTTCAGCTCGAGGATTTCGCCTTTGACATCGACGGTGACCTTCTTCGACAAATCTCCGGTGGCGACCGCGGTCGTCACGTCGGCGATATTTCGCACCTGCGCCGTCAGGTTACCGGCCATCGAATTGACGCTATCTGTGAGATCTTTCCAGGTGCCCGAGACGCCTTCGACCTGGGCCTGCCCGCCCAGCTTGCCCTCGGTGCCGACCTCGCGCGCGACGCGGGTAACTTCCGATGCGAATGAGCTGAGCTGGTCGACCATCGTGTTGATGGTGTTCTTCAGTTCGAGGATTTCGCCTTTGACATCGACGGTGATCTTCTTCGAGAGATCGCCGTTGGCGACCGCGGTGGTAACCTGCGCGATGTTGCGGACCTGCGCCGTCAGATTGCCGGCCATCGAGTTGACGCTATCCGTCAGATCCTTCCAGGTGCCGGCGACATCCTTAACGTCGGCCTGGCCGCCCAACTGACCCTCGGTGCCGACTTCGCGCGCGACGCGGGTAACTTCCGATGCGAACGAGCTAAGCTGATCGACCATCGTGTTGATGGTGTTCTTCAGCTCGAGGATTTCGCCTTTGACATCGACGGTAATCTTCTTCGAGAGATCGCCGTTGGCGACCGCGGTGGTAACCTGCGCGATGTTGCGGACCTGCGCCGTCAGGTTGCCGGCCATCGAGTTCACGCTGTCCGTAAGGTCCTTCCAGGTTCCCGAGACGCCTTCGACGCGGGCCTGGCCGCCCAGCTTGCCCTCGGTGCCGACTTCGCGCGCGACGCGGGTAACCTCGGCGGCGAAGGAGCGGAGTTGATCGACCATCGTGTTGATGGTGTTTTTCAATTCGAGGAATTCACCTTTGACATCGACGGTGATCTTCTTCGACAAATCGCCGGTCGCAACCGCAGTCGTCACGTCCGCGATGTTTCGAACCTGGCCGGTCAGGTTGCCGGCCATCGAATTGACGCTATCCGTCAGGTCCTTCCAGGTACCGGCCACGCCTTTGACTTTCGCCTGGCCACCGAGCTTGCCCTCGGTGCCGACTTCGCGCGCGACGCGCGTCACTTCAGTCGCGAACGAACCGAGCTGATTGACCATCTTGTTGATGGTCTTGGCGGTGCGCAGGAATTCTCCCTGCAGCGGGCGATCATCAACCTCGAGCGCCATCGTTTGGGTGAGATCGCCTTGCGCGACGGCGCCGATGACGCGGGCGGTCTCGCTGGTGGGATGCACGAGGTCGTCGATCAGGTCGTTTATCGATTCGATGGACTCGCGCCAGAATCCGCTCACCTGGCCCAATGATCCGCGGGTGTTGAGTTTGCCCTCACGCCCGACGACGCGACTGAGCCGCGCAACCTCCTCGTGCAGGCGCTGGTTCTGCTCGACCACGTCGTTAAAAACTTCGGCCACCTTGCCGGCAAGCCCGGTCCATTCAGCCGGAAGCCGGACGGACGAATTTCCCCGCTTCAACGCATTGAGCGCACTGAGCACTGCGGCCATCTCGTTAGCCGACGATGGTTGCAGACCCGGGTCTTGCATTACTGCTCCCATGGGATTTCTCCGACAAAAGTGAACTGGTTGAGTGGACGTAGGGGCGCCGATTCAATGAAGCGCGTAACAGTAAGGAGAAACGCTCGTCGCGACATAGGCGCAGGTGCCTCATGCTAGAAGAACAGGTTGCGTAAGAAACTAATCGATTGCGCTGTGAAATGCTAGAGAAAAAACCTAAGTGAAAGGAAATTTTGGAGTTTACGTATTTGGCCGAATAAGAGCAGAGAATTTGTCGCGCCGGTCTTTTTCGGCAGCATCCAGGATAGAGGCATATGAGAAATGCCGAGACGAGCCAATTAAAAATTCGAATTTAAGACCGATGAAGTAGTACCACATCTTGTCGGAACTTTGACCGTCTCGTCGGTCTGATGTTTTCTAGAGTATACGTGAGCTAGATCGCCGCAATTTTTCCGGTTGATCTGTTATTGACTCCACATTTAGACTGAAGGCAGCTGATTTCGCACTACTTGAGAGACCTGAATCCTGATGCGAATCGTCGAACACACCCCTTCGCTTTCGTGTCGATCTCTCAGTCGAGCCAAGGCCCAATTTGCGTAGAACCTGATAAATCCTCTTAGAAAGGCGTCGACCGATGAAACTGCTGCTTCAGCCGCCCAAATCCGATTCTCCCAGCTTCGAAGTAGATCACCAAATCCAGATCGCAATAGCCGCATTACATGGCTATTTGATCAGGATTCGCGGCGCCGGCCGGTTTGCCGACGGCTCGGCGGGGATCCTCCTCGCACGTGATTCCGACGCGGAGATCGCCCTTGCCGCGCTCAGGCATGTGGGCATCCGTGCGATGGCTTCCGAAATTGAGCGGCGCGAGATGCCCATTTCGCCTTCAGCGGCGCGTTCCTACGCATCCCCCGGCGTCACCACCATCAGGTGAGCCATCGAGGGCTGCGCTCTACGCGGTCACCAGCTTCGCTAACCCGAACCGAAGATTTCCTGCTCGAGGCGCTTCGTCTGCTGGTTCTCGCCGGCGAATCCAAGCTCTTCGTTTATTCCTCGGGACCCGGATCTGTATAGCGCGGGTCGTTCGGCGGCGCCTCTTCTACCTTCTGGTTAGGGTTACCGCCTGCCTGCGAGTTTTCCTGCTCGGCGCTATCCTGGTGTTTGCGATGCTTTCGCTTGAGGGGTTTTTCCGCAGCGGGTGCGGCGCCATTTCCACAACTGGAATCCCCGCTCGGACAGGGTAAGGAACTTGCGGCCTGCTGCGGAGTGGTGCGGGCTTCCTGTGCACGGGCAACTCCTGTTCCTATCGCCAGCACCGATATAGAAAGTGAAATCGCCAACGGCTGCAGCAGTGACATTAGCGCCTCCTTACCCAGTCTGAAAGTCGAGCTGGTCGCGCCCGCGCGGCGGCGGTCGCGCCTCGGATGCGCCGTTCAATAGCTCACGCCGGCGCTGTAGTGCAAGCAGGAGGTGTGCAGCGATTGCCGGGTTCGCGATCTCTATGCGACCGCCGCGAAAGGGGAGGAACGGGTTGGCGCTGAATCTGGCGCAGTTGCAGAGATGTTCGAACAGCTTCTCAGAATCCACGGCCAGTCTAAGTGTCGTCGTGTGACTCGCTGTCACCGAAGAGGCTGGCGAGACTGCCCGAGGCTGCGCGGGCGGAGCGCAGGGTTCCGGGTTATGCACTGGGCCAGGCGGCCCTCGATGCCGTAGAGCGTGGCCGCATGCTCATCACGGCCGTCGCGGATGCCAAACGTGGCGATCAGCGATTGCCTGCCGGCATCGGCGGTTACTGGCCCGCGGCGGAGGGCGGAGGTGGCACTGGTGTTCTGGGACGCAACGCCAGGTCATCGCTCATCACGTATGCGAACATCGCCATGAACATCAAAATGACGGCGATCCACAAGCGCCAGTCTTTGTGCGCGCTCCGCCAGTAAGCGCGATGGAATCCAACGCTTTCATGATCTGACCCGCTGGAATCGCGATGGTGATGTTTCGATCGGCTCATCGCCCAGTTAGGGAGTCGTCGTAGTCGTGGTGGTGGAACTCGAGGTGCCCGGCGCCGGTTGTACCGTAACCTGGGCAGGCGGGTTCTGGACGCTGGTGCAGGAGAAGCATCCGGTCGAAGCGATGCAGCAACCGAGGCTGAGTATGAGAATCAGGACTCGGTGAATGCAGTTGCGCATGCGATCAAACGTGTCTTAATCAGAAGCGGATTGCAAACAGAGCTGGTTGAATGCACCTCGGAATCGAACGGCGCGGCCATTTTAGCGCCCGGTTGCTATCATCAGTATGATCGGTCATTTGACTCTCGGTGGAGTGACCTCTTTCATCCTGCGCACGGCTGCCAAAATCGCCGATCTTTTGAGTTGTGACTAACTCTTCAAAATGGACAAGCCTTCCAGCTATGGATACTGCAGGCCTGCGGTGGCCAGGTTCGGCGGAAAGTGCCCGAGCATGAACGGGCCATAAACCGCGATGATCAGCACCACCGACGCGATAACCCAGTAGCTCAAACGATCGAGGCGCGGCTGCCATCCGACGGTCGGTGGCGGCTGCACGGTCGCGGTGAATGGCATGTCGCAGGGAGCGGTTTTCCGTCCCGCAAAAATCGTCACCACGATGATGAGGAAGAACAGCATCGCACTGCTGAACATCAGGGTGCCGCCCACCCCAGCCATGATTCCGGGGATCCGCCACGACGGCAGCCCATAGGAAGCGTGAACCATATCGGTACGCCGCGGCATCCCTTCGAGGCCGCCCGCCATCAGCCCGCGCGAGAAAATCATCACGCCGAAGAAATAAAGGAAGGCCTGGAAGATCGCGAGGCGCCGCGCCCATAGCTCGCGCCGCTCGAAGTATGGGATCAGCCAATAGGCAATGCCCATATACGAGAGTGCCACCGCGCATCCGATGGTCAGATGGAAATGCCCCGGCAGAAACGCGGTGTTATGAATCTCCATGTTCATCGTGTAGCTCGCGTTCATCAGCCCGGAGATACCTCCGAGCAGGAATGCGACCATTGCGAGGACCTGCGCCGCCACCGAGGGATCATTCCATGGAATTCGGAAAAACCATCCGATGAGTCCGCTACCTCCGCGCTTGCGGCCGGCAATCTCGAGCGCATACATCACCGAAAACGCGGTCATCACGCTGGGAAAGAAAATCGCGAAGGTCAGCCCCGCGACGGCGAACTTCAATCCCGACGAAATTCCGGGATCGACGAACTGATGATGAAATCCGACCGGGACCAGCAAAATAAACAGGATGAACGCGACCCGCGTAAGAGTATCGCTGAACAGCACTCCGCCCGCCTGCTTCGGAATCATCCCGTACCACGAGACGTAAATCGGAAGCAGCCAGAAGTAGACAATCGGATGCCCGGTGAACCAGAACAAGGTGCGGTTGAGCATCGGATCGACGCCGGGCAACAGCCCCAACGACCATGGCAGCAGGAAGACCACGACCTCGATCGCAATGCCGGCTGACGCGATATCCCACATTACGTAGGTGGCTATTGAAATGAACGCGAGCAGCGGCACCCGCTCGCCCGGATGCTCCCGGCGCCATCCGTGCAGCGCGACCAGTTGCACCGCCGAAGTGATCCAGGTGCTGACAACCACCAGTGCGAGGCCGAGGTAAAACGTCCAGTCGGCCTCGAGCGGCGGATAAAAGGTGTAAAGCACCGACCCCTTGCCGGTGAACATCGCGTAGACGGCGAACAGCGATCCGATCAGGAGCGTCCACCACGCGGCCTGCAGCAGCGCGCCATTTAGCTTGCGCCCGAGCCCTCGCGAGGTGGTCAGGACGGTAAACCCGTTGGCAAACGCGGTCGTAAGCACCAGCGCATTAAAGACGCCATGGATGGTCAGGCCCTGGTAGTAGGACTTCACGATCGGATAGTGCTGAATGGCGTCGACGTGCGCGTAGTTCAGCGCCTGCTCGAGCCCGAAGATGACCCCAATCGCCAGCACCGCGAAGCCGAAGTAGATGTTCCACTTGATGACGTTTTGTTGGCCCTGCGGCAGGGCGAACCCGGCGGGATCGGAAACGATCGCGGTACTCATTTGACCACCACCTTGCCCGACATCGTGTGATGCAGCCGGCCGCAATACTCATGGCAGATGAGCAGGTATTCGCCCGGTTTGGTAAACCGATAGTCTAATTCCGAGACCTGGCCGGGAATCAGCATCATGTTGACTCGGGTTCCGGGAATGAAGAATCCGTGGATCACATCGGCCGAGGTCGCGACGAAATCCACTTCGGCGCCCACCGGCACCTCGATCACATCGGGCGTGAAGGCCCAGGTCTGTCCGATGATGGTGGCCTGGTACTTGCCCGGCGCGATTTCCTGCACCCCGATATGATCGAACGGCGGCGAGGTCCGGAGCACCTTGCGCAGCTTCTGGCCCGCGACGTAATGGATCATCGAATGATGCGACGGTAGATGAATGCCCATCGCGAGACTGCTGTAACCCAGCGCACACAGGAAGATAAAAAGGATGGCCGCGCACGCTACCAGGAATCTCTTTTCGTAGCGTTCCATCTACCTGCCCACCAGCATCCAGAACATCACGCCCCAACCAACCGCTAACGCCAGCATGTACATCCCCATGATGAAGATGGTGCCGGTGGGAGGGGGGATGCTCTCTTCGGAAAACTCATCGCGGGTAGTGTCGTTAACCATGAGTTTTCTGATGACACATAGACGGCCTTGGAGCAACCGCCAGATATCAACTCATCTGAAATCACCCCCACGCTGCGTGCAAGAGGAGCAGGAAAAGATCCTCCTCCGGTACTCACTCCCCCACGCAGCGGGGGTCCGCGCGGCGCGCCGGCTTGCGAGGGCTGCGAGCAAGTCGCGTGACGCGCGAGCGGCGGTCCGCGCGGCGCGCCGGCTTGCGAGGGCTGCGAGCAAGTCGCGTGACGCGCGGGAGGGGGTCCGCGCGGCGCGCCGGCCTTGCGAGGGCTGCGAGCAGGCCGCGTGACGCGCGAGCGGGGGTCCGCGCGGCGCGCCGGCCTTGCGAGGGCTGCGAGCAAGTCGCGTGACGCGCGGGAGGGGGGTCCGCGCGGCGCGCCGGCCTTGCGAGGGCTGCGGCAGGCCGCGTGACGCGCGAGCGGGGGTCCGCGCGGCGCGCCGGCTGCGAGCAGGCCGCGTGACGCGCGAGCGGGGGTCCGCGCGGCGCGCCGGCCTTGCGAGGGCTGCGAGCAAGTCGCGTGACGCGCGAGCGGGGGTCCGCGCGGCGCGCCGGCCTTGCGAGGGCTGCGAGCAAGTCGCGTGACGCGCGAGCGGGGGTCCGCGCGGCGCGCCGGCCTTGCGAGGGCTGCGAGCAAGTCGCGTGACGCGCGAGCGGGGGGTCCGCGCGGCGCGCCGGCCTTGCGAGGGCTGCGAGCAAGTCGCGTGACGCGCGAGCGGGGGTCCGCGCGGCGCGCCGGCCTTGCGAGGGCTGCGAGCAAGTCGCGTGACGCGCGAGCGGGGGTCCGCGCGGCGCGCCGGCCTTGCGAGGGCTGCGAGCAAGTCGCGTGACGCGCGAGGGTCCGGCCCGAATGCCATCACCTTCGCGAGGTCATTGGCTCTCGCATTCGCACCCCCTCCCGAATGGCACGAATCAGTTGATGCCGAATGTCCGCTGAGGTCCGCGACGACAGCTTTCAGTCGCGCCTCGGTCCTAAACTCGCTCGCCTCGATCGGCCGCAGGCTTGCCCGCACCCTTGGAACATGACGCTCTCTCCTCTTCGTGGACGACGCGGGCCGCAAAGCGTGGCTCGCGCTCGAGGTGATTCCCGGCCATCAGGAAATCAACCTCGTGGGATCTGATCGCATCGGTGAGAGTGCCGGGCATCTGTCAGGGATGGGGCGGCATATTAGAGCTAAAGCGGCGCGCGATTGGAACGCCGGCAGGGACGGTCTACAAAATGTTACGCTTTCATCATCAGCCGGTATTTTCGGTTGCGTCACCTGATCGGTTCGCGTATTCATGCAAAACGGAGATGCAATAAGTTCATTTAGCGTTGCTATTCCGTCAGGATGCGGGGGGCTCGCTACAACATTTGGGGGAACGGGATCAGTCTTTAGTCGATATGGCGCAGCCCAACATTCTGGTCACCGGCGGATCCGGATTCATTGGTTCCAACTTCGTCCGATCCTGGCTCGAGGGCTCGCCCGGCTCGATTATCACAGTCGACAAGGGCACCTATGCGGCCGCTTCCGACACCCTGTCGGGCTTGCCGCAGGATGGGCGCTATCGCCTGGTAGCCGGCGACATCGCGGATCGAACCTTGATTCGGGAGTTGCTTCACGAGCATCGGCCGTCTTCGGTGATTAATTTCGCGGCCGAAACCCACGTCGACCGCTCGATCAAGTTCCCGGAAGAATTCATGCAGGCCAATGTGATGGGGACCTTCAACCTCCTCGACGAGGTGCGCCATTACTGGGACGGTTTGGAGGGCGCGGACAAGAGCGGCTTCCGCTATCTGCAGGTCTCTACCGACGAGGTGTATGGCTCTCTGCCGGTTTCCGCGCCGCCCTGCGATGAAAAGCATCCGCCCGAGCCAAATAGCCCTTATGCAGCCAGTAAGGCGGCCGCGGACCAGTTCGTGCGCGCATTCCACCAGACCTACGGGATGCCCGCGACCATCGCGCGATGTTGCAACAATTATGGGCCATATCAGCATCCGGAGAAGCTGATACCGCACATCATCCATCGCGCTTTGCAGGAGGAACCGCTGCCTATCTATGGCGATGGGCGGCAGATTCGGGACTGGCTTTTCGTTGACGACCATTGCGCGGCCTTACGATGCATCATGGCGCGAGGGCGGGCCGGCGAGGTGTACAACATCAGCGCGCGGGCAGAGCGAACTAATCTTCAAGTAGTAGGTGAGATATGCACGCTGCTGGACCGCGAATACCCAAGGAAATCAGGTAGTTACAAGGGCCTCATAAGGCATGTCACCGACCGTCCCGGGCATGATCGACGTTATGCGCTGGACTCCTCGAAGCTGATGGGCGAGCTGGGTTGGAAAGCCTCGGAAAGCTTCGAATCGGGGCTGGAAAAGACCGTGAAATGGTACCTTACCAACATGGAGTGGGTAAGCAGCGTCGCGGATGGTGGAGCATACCAGGACTGGCTCGCGGTGAACTACAGTCAACGTCGCTAGCACCACGGATTTTCCTTGAAATCCATCGATACTGAGCTTCCCGGCGTATGCATCATCGAGCCGCAGGTCTTCGAAGATGCGCGCGGATGCTTCTTCGAATCGTATCGCCGGGACAAGTTCGCCGAGTTGGGTATCGATGCGGTCTTCGTCCAGGAAAACCAATCGCTGACGCGTCGCGGCGTCTTGCGCGGCCTCCACTATCAGCTTCATCATCCGCAGGCCAAGCTATGTCGCGTGATTGCCGGCGAAGTCTTCGATGTCGCGGTGGACATCCGGATCGGTTCTGAAACCTTCGGGCGCTGGGTGGGCGTGGTACTGTCGGCGCAAAATCGGCGGCAGATTTTCGTTCCGCGCGGCTTCGCGCATGGCTTCGTCGTGCGGTCGGAAACCGCCGAGTTCATCTACAAATGCGATGACATCTATCATCCTGAGGATGAGTGCGGCGTGCTCTGGAACGATCCCGCTATCGGCATCGATTGGGGGATCCAAAATCCTCAGTTGGCGCCGCGCGACGCCGACTATCCGACCCTCGCGAAGATCGCTCCCGAACGCCTTCCCCACTATCGGCGATGAAACCGGATTCATCCGAGCCTTCACCGATCGAGAAGTCGAACGAGTTTCTCAATCGCGAGGTCGAACGCCTCGAGCTTGAGCGCGATACCCTCAGCCGCGAGCTGCAGCAGATTCAGCATGGCTACGCATGGAAGCTGATCGACGGCTATCGGCACTGGCTGGCGCGTCATCGTGATAATCGCGCGGTCCAGCTCTACGAAAAGCTCGCCATTTGGATGCTCAAACGGGCGGTAGGCATCGACGAGCCGGATCCCGCAAAACGCTACGTGCTCTGGATGGACGCGCATAACCGGAGCGCCGAATACATCGAGCGCGCGAGCACGACGGCGAAGGCGTTTCCATATCGTCCACTGATTGGCGTGACACTTTCGATTGACGGTGCGCCCTCGGAGAAGCTGATTGCGAGCGCGATCGAATCGGTGCGCGCGCAACTGTATGACAACTGGCATCTGTGCATCGTGAGCGAGGAGAACGTCGACCCGCCCGTGGCAGCGATGCTCGCCCGTTACGCCGCGAATGATTCATGCATCACGATCGCCGCTCGGCATGATTCGATACCGGCCGAATTCGTTACCTTTCTCGATCCCTGGGATCAACTCGCGCCCGATGCATTTTACGAAGTGATCAAGCGGCTCAATCGCAATCCGCATGACGACCTTTTCTATTTCGACGAAGATCAAATCGATTCCGTAGGACGCCGAACCCGGCCGTTCTTCAAACCCGATTGGAGTCCTGAACTGCTCCTCTCGATGAACTACTTCGGCGGATGCTTCGTGGTCCGAAAATCTCTCGCCGACGAGGCCGGCGGTTTCCTTCCCGATCGAACGTATCAGCTCGCTCTACACGCATCCGAGCGCACCGACCGAATCGTCCACATTCCCGAGGTTCTATATCATCGCCACACCGAGGCTCCTTCGACGGCGAACCAATCGGATCGTCACAGTGCCCGCGCTATCGAAGCCGCGATTAGCAGGCGCGGTGAATCCGGGAAGGTGGACATCGTCGGCCCGGGGCTATTTGCGGTGCGCTATGAACTTCGCGAAGAGCCACTGATTTCGATTCTGATTCCCACCCGCGATCATGCCGACCTCTTGCGCCGGTGCATCGAGAGCATCGAGCACAACACCGATTACAAGAATTACGAGATCCTCGTACTCGATAATGACAGCGTCGAGCCGGCCACGCAGGACTACTTCAAGTCCCTGAATGGCAAGGTCCAGGTGCATCGGTTTCCCGGTCGATTCAACTTCTCGGCGATCAATAACTTCGGGGTAACCAAGGCGCGTGGCGAGGTTCTGCTCTTCCTCAACAACGACACCGAGGTGATTCAACCCGGCTGGATGCGCGCGATGCTCGAGCAGGCGCAGCGTCCCGCGATTGGCGCGGTCGGTGCAAAGTTGCTCTTCGGCGATGGACGCATTCAACACGCGGGCATCGTGCTCGGACTATGGGGCATGGTCGGCCACGCGTTCCGCTTAACCCGCGCCGATGCGCACCCGTACTTCGGCCTCGCCGATGTCATTCGCGACTGCAGCGCAGTGACCGCGGCCTGCATGATGATGCGCCGAGCGGTGTTCGAGGAAGCCGGCGGCTTCGACGAAGCTCTCGCGGTCGAGTTCAACGACGTCGATCTATGCCTGCGCCTGCGCGCGCGCGGCTACCGCATCGTCTTCACTCCCCGCGCCCTGCTCCATCATCATGAGAGCGCGACGCGGCGGCATGGCCATGTCGAAGCGGACCAGGCGGTTTTTGTGCAGCGCTGGGATTCGCACTTGAAGGGCGGCGATCCTTATTACAATCGGCATCTCACCCTCACCCGCGAAGATTGGGCGATCGCAATCTGAGATCGATAGCCCTCGGTCCGAAATTGTTCGGGCGTCGAACGCACCATCGTGATCCGGCGAATTCCCAGCTAGAATGGAGGTTTCCCGGAACGCATGCACAAGCGCCGATCGTGATTAAGATCGTTTCGTCGAATGATGCGCAATCGCGAGAGGTAGTGCCGCGCGCAGTTTTGATGCAGGTGATGTGGAGTCTCGTATGAATGACCCCAACCATTCAGCGCAACTGGAGGCCGAGATCGAACGGCTGGAAAGTGAAGAGGCTGCGGCGCGGGTCACCAGCGATCTGCCAAAGCTGGAAGCGCTTTGGTCCGATGAGCTCATCATCAATGCGACCGAGAACATCATCTACACCAAGGACCATTTCCTGCTCCGGATAAAGAGCGGACAGGTTCTTTTCAAAGCCTTCGATCGCAAAATTTCCCGCCTCTCCGTGAAGGGCGAGGTGGTCATCACCACCGGCAATGAATCGATCGTACCCGCCAACGGCCCCGACCTGGGCAAGACCGTATACTGCAGTTACATGAACGTATGGATGCGCAACGGCACCGGCTGGCAACTGCTGGGACGCCAGGTCGCAGTCATCGCACGCGCTTCGTCCACCTCGGGCTGGGTTTTCTAGAAAGACGAGCTTAGCGGCTGCGCGAGGCCGAAGGCGCTGACGTTGAAACCACCGGCGGCTTCTGGTCGGCCACCATCGTCGCGTTCGGCACCCCGGGCGGCCCCAGCGGACCTTCGAACTTCAGCAATCGATGCGAGGGGTCGGCATCGAAGTAGGCGTCAAACGTGGGGATGAAGAAGTAGGCCAGCGGCCGCAACAGCAAGGGCACATCGACGATCGGTTTCAGCTTCGCGTGAATTGCCGGCGCCATCCTCGCTCGCGATCGCGATGCTGGTCGGCTCTTCCTTGCGAATGTTCAATTGGTTTACCTGGCCGTAAAAATCCATCACGTGGAAGCTGCTCTCGTCGGTCCCCGCAGGCAACCTTTCCGGAAGCACCAACCCCAGCGTGGTATCGGCGCCATATAGATCGGCAGGCAACTCTTTGTCTGGATCATCGGGAAACGCGGGCTTGCGAAAAAACAGCACGTGCTTGCGCGCGATCGCACCTTTGCGATCGAAGCTCCGATCATCGAGGTAGATGGTTACCGGTGACGCGCGATGATCGATGAGCGTGCGGCTTTCGGTCGCCAGCCCATTGTCGAATGCCACGTGCGTCACCAGCAGCTCGCCTCCATCCGTCGAGCCGTTACTGAGCGTCACTCGGCCCGCGCGATTGCCCTGCGCGAAGTGGCCGGCGTTGACCGGCACCAGCGGGACCGGCGTTCCGATCGCGTCGACCTGCGCTATCTCCGTCGCCACCGGCAGATTCGCCGGCGCCTTCTCAATCGAGGCCAACTCCACCGCGGTGTTCTTATGCTTCGGATTCGGGTTGGAACCGATGCCGACCATTTTGAGCACGTAGTACGGCTCGGCGCGCGAGATCCAAATCGTAAAGTGCGGCTTGACCAGCTTCAGGAACAGCTCCGGCACACGCGGAAAGATCTTGCTCAAATCGACGTCGATGCGAACCCGAACCGCATCGAAGGTATCGGCGGGAACGGTCAGTTTCTCATCACCCTCGCGATGGAAAATCGCCCCGACCAGTCCCGAGTCCGACCACATCCAGGTAGTCATTTCGTCGCCGCGAATGAGCGCCGGAAAATCGATCATGCGACGATTGAGGCAGGTTCCGGGTTGCATCTCGGCGGTCACCGGCTGCTCCAGAAACGGATAGTAGATCGGATCGAAGGTGTCGAAATCGGAACGTTCGAGCTCGCCATTTACTGCGCGCATCACCGATCGAAGGGACGTCGCAGGCCGCCCGCGTCCGTTGCCGAAGGTACATTGGGTTTGCACCTCGGTCCCGAACGGATACCTGGCCACCGTCACTTCGATGGCGCTTCCGCCGCTGGTCGCTTCCCAGCTCCGAATGCGCTGCAGCTCCTCGCCCGAATCGGTGTCGACCGTGCGATAGGTCATCAGCTTGCCCGCGATCGAAAGCTGGGCGAACGCGCGCACCGGCAACACGATCGCGCAGACGAGGGATATCGCAAAAATTGACTTCGCTCGCATGAGACCTGGATTCGATCAGGATATCACTTCATAAGGCCGCATCATCTCGTTGTCCTCATGCTCCAGCACGTGGCAATGCCACACGTATCGCCCGGTGAAGCCTTCGAAGCGGCGATGATCGAGTAACGGTCTTCGGCGGGCAGCGCACGGTGTCCTTCCATCCAGATTCGTTGGGATCGGGCGGTATCGAGGACCGGCAAAATAGAAGCGCTTCGTTTTCTGATATCCCCGACATCGAATGCGCGCCGTCCAAGGATCTGAAACCTCACCAGGTGCAAATGAATCGGATGCGGGTCGGGCGTGAGATTCACAAAGCGCCAGATTTCGATGGTTCCCAGCTTGGGCCTTTCGGTAATCGGCATGTCCCAATGCGGCCGTTGAGCAGCATCCGCATGACCTTCCCCGAAGGACCGTTGTACTGATCGAGGGTCAGAGTCCGCGTGTTTGCGCCGCGTGTATTGGCTTCAGCGGTGCGATGGGGCGCAATTTTCCGGGCAGCGATGAGCGACAGTCTTCGCCGAAGAGCTCGACGCGAAACTGCGTGATGGGTCCCGACGAATCGCTCAGTACGATCTCCGTGCCCGCGATAGAGATGCGAAGTCGATAACAAGATCCGCGCGCTCGGCAGGCGCGAGAATCACCGGCGTCACCTTCACCGGCGCGCGCAGCAATCCCTGATCGGATCCGATCTGGTAAATGGCTGTTGGTCGGAAAGCGACAGGCTCAGAAAGCGACTGTTGGATACATTGACGACCCGGAAGCGGTAGCTTCCGCGGCTCGACCTCAAGAAACGGAAGTAACTTGCCATTGGCCAGGATCGACGTTGCCATAAAATTCCGGACTCCACGGCTGCGTTGAACATCGGCGAGGCTGGATAGTCAAGTTGCGCCTCGCGAATCGATCTTCCGATCGTAAAGGATGAGCGGGATTTCATACTTCCGCTCGGCAGATTGAGCGCGCCTCGGCCTCGTCGCGGATGAAGTAGGCGCCGAACAATCCCGCATACACATTGAGCCGCGTGATGCCCAGCGCGTGGTCGTGGTACCACAGCATCGCGGCGTCCTGGCCGTTGGGATAGTAATAGGTCCGCGATTTCCCCGGCACATACCAATCCTCGGGGTAGCCGTCGCTGTCCGGGCAGAACTTTCGCGCCATGCAGATGCACCACCGCGCGCACGTTGGGCTTGTTCTCCTCGGCGCCGTGGATGTGATGATCGACGGCGAACAGATGCGCCGTCGGCAGCGCATTCACCCATTCCACCATCAGTGGATGTCCACTTCGCACCTCGAAAGTGGGACCGGGCGAAGTGCCGCCATATGCCCACATCCGGGTCGGCGCCAAATCCCGATGAAGCTTGGCCATCAGCTCACGCATCTCGACCCGGTAGAAAGGCACGCGCCGCGCAGATTTCATCGGATCCGGGCGATACTCAATCGGTCGCGCCAGCTCGGGAATCGGGAGAGGATCGACATAACGCGGCAACGACGCCGGCCCGATGGTCGCGCGGGGAACCACCTCGTGCAGGGCATCGTCGGTGTCCGGCACGATGGTCGGCATCGCCATCGCCGCCCCCACTAATGCGCTTCTTTTAAGGAAATCCCGCCTGCTAATCACGCTCGTCCCCGCGCCGCGCAACTATGGGAGCCTATCGAGCGACTTCGGGCAAGTCCGAGCCCGATAATCAGCCTCGCCGCCTGCTCACCTTGACTCTACTCCCACCGTCATTTATCCCTGTAGGCAGGACGGGGGCCCGACAGGGCTTGGGATTCATATCTCGGGGTCTGGCGAACGCGCATGCGGGCACCAGCCTTTTTTTTGCCAGCCGGATGCGGCCCTCCAGAATTCCCGCGAGCATTATAGTGCCAGCATTAAAGAAGTATCTGTTCACCCCCGGTCCCGCGCCGGTTCCGCCCGAGGTCCTGCTCGAGATGGCGCGCCCGGTCATCCACCATCGCACGCCCGAGTTCTCCAAGACGCTCGACCAGGCGCGCGCAGCGCCTCAAACCGCTCTTCGGCACCAGGGAGGAAGTCCTCCTCCTGTCCTCGACCGGCACCGGCGCGATGGAAGCCGCGGTCATCAACCTGCTCGCGCCCGGCGAGCACGCCATCTTCGTCAATGGCGGCAAGTTCGGCGAGCGATGGGGCAAGATGCTCGCCACCTTCGGCATGGTGCCGCATGAGGTCAAGGTCGAATGGGGCCGCGCGGTGCGTCCCGAGCAAATCGAGGACGCCCTCAAGCAACATCCCGAGGCGCGCGCGATTTTCGTGCAGGCCAGCGAAACCTCGACCTGCGCGGTACATCCGATTGCCGCGATCGGCGAGATCGCGAAGCGCCGCAACGTCATGCTCATCGTCGATGGGATCACTTCGGTCGGCGTGCTTCGAGCAGAAGATGGACGCGTGGGGCATCGACGCGCTGGTGACCGGCAGTCAGAAGGCGCTGATGCTGCCGCCCGGCCTCGGCATGATCGCGCTCTCGCAGCGCGGATGGGATCGCGCCAAGAGCATCAAGACTCCGCGCTTCTACTTCGATCTCAATCGCGAGCTGAAGGCGCAGCGCGATGAGCATACCACCGCGTGGACGGCCGCCGTCTCGCTGGTCTTCGGCCTCAACAAATCGCTCGAACTGATTCATGCCGAGGGCCTGGAGCATGTTTACGCGCGCCACGCGCTGATGGCGCAGGCCACCCGCGAGGCTGGCGATCGCGCTCGGACTGAACCTGATCGCTCCCGAGAATCCCGCGCCGAGCGTCACCGGACTCCTCGCGCCCGACGGCATCGACACCGGCAAGGTGGTCAAGCATATGCGCGATCAACTCGGCGTCTCGATCCAGGGCGGCCAGGATCAGATGAAGGGCAAGCTGGTGCGCATCGGCCACATGGGCGATCAGAGCCCGTTCGACATGCTGATCGCGGTGAGCGCGCTGGAAATGGCGCTGAAGTTCGTCGGGATGGAAGTGCGGATGGGCGCCGGCGTCGCCGCGGTGCAGGCGCGCATCGCCAAGAGTGTCTGATAACAATGAGTTGACATCAATCATGCCCGATAAAAAATTCCGCGTCCTGCTGAGTGATTCTCTTTCCTCACAAGGAGTAGATGTCCTCAAGCGCCATCCCGAGCTGCAGGTCGACGTCAAGACCGGCCTGAAGCCGGCCGAGCTCGCGCTCATCATCGCGCCCTACGACGCGCTGCTGATTCGCAGCTCGACCACGGTCACCCGCGAAATCATCGATCACGCCGACTCGCTCAAGGTGATCGGGCGCGCGGGCGTCGGCGTCGACAATGTCGACCTCGAAGCGGCCACCCGGCGCGGCATCGTGGTGATGAACAGCCCGCACGGCAACAGCGTCACCACCGCCGAGCACGCGATCTCGATGATGATGGCGATGCGCGCGCAAAATTCCCGCCGCCAACGCGACGCTCAAGGCGCGGCAAATGGGATCGCAAGAGCTTCACCGGCGCCGAAGTATGCGGCAAGGTGCTCGGCGTCGTCGGGCTCGGCAACATCGGCAGAATCGTCGCCGATCGCGCGCAGGGCCTGAAGATGAAGGTGATCGGCTTCGATCCGATCATGACGCGCGAGGCCGCCGATCGCCTCGGCATCGAGCTGGTCGGCCTCGACGAGATTTTCCGCCGCTCCGATTTCATCACCGTGCATACGCCGCTCACCGATGACACCCGCGGTCTGATCGGGCGCGCCGCGTTCGAGAAAATGAAGAAGGGCGTGCGCATCATCAATTGCGCGCGCGGCGGCATCGTCGATGAGGCCGCGCTGGCCGAGGCCATCACCTCGGGCAAAGTCGCAGGCGCCGCGCTCGACGTCTTCGTCGAGGAGCCGCCCTCCCCCGACAATCCGCTGCTCAAGCTCGACAACGTCGTCGTCACGCCGCATCTGGGCGCCGCCACCGAAGAAGCGCAGGTCCAGGTCGCGATCGATATCGCGCAACAGGTGGCCGATTTTCTCCTCGAAGGCACTGTCGAGTCAGGCGGTCAACATCCCGGCGGTATCGCCGAAAGAACTGGAAGTCCTCGGACCGCATCTGACGCTCGGCGAGAAGCTCGGACGCCTCGCCGCCCAGCTCATCACCGAGACTCCGACCGAGGTGACGATCGGTCTCGGTGGCGAGGCCGCGAATCTGAAGGCCGAGCCGATCACCGCCGCGGTGGTGAAGGGACTCCTCGGGCGGCTTCCTCGACGAGGCATCTGAACTACGTCAACGCGCCGTTCATCGCGCGCGAACGCGGCGTCACCATCAACGAGACGCGCTCGCGCGAGAGCACCGATTTCGTCAACACGCTGAGCGTTACCGTCAGGACCGCAGCCGGCGAGCATCAGGTGGCGGGCGCGGTGCTCGGCAATCGCGCGATGCGCCTCATTCGCATCGACGGGTTCAGCGTCGAGTCGGTGCCCGAGGGCTACTTCCTGATGCTGCGCAACCGCGACGTCCCGGGCGTCGTCGGCACGGTGGGCACGCTGCTCGGCGCAGGCGCAGGTGAATATCGCGGGGCTGGACCTCGGGCGCGATCGCGCGGGCGGCATGGCGCTCAGCCTGTTCGCGGTGGACGGTCCGGTGCCCGCCGCGGTGCTCGATAAGCTGAAGAACGATGCCCGCGATTATTTCCGCGAGCCTGCTGAAACTCTGACATTCGCTCGAACCTGATCTGACCGCCTTCGCGGGCGGGGCGCGCGTGTGTGTGATCGATGAGCGAATAGAGAATGAATACTGTCGCCGTAGTGGGAACCCAGTGGGGTGACGAGGGCAAGGGCAAAATCGTTGACCTGCTCGCCGCCGACGCCGAAATCATCGTGCGCTTTCAGGGCGGCAACAACGCGGCGCATACGCTCGTCATCAACGGCGAGAAGTTCATCCTGCGCCTGGTGCCGTCGGGCGCGCTCAACGGCGAGAAGGTCTGCGTCATCGGCGGCGGGATGGTCGTCAATCCGTTCGCGCTGCTCGAGGAAATCGAGAACCTGAAAAAGCGCGGCGTCAATCTCGACGGACGCCTGCTGGTCAGCTTCGACGCGCACCTCGTGATGCCGTACCACATCGCGATCGATCGCGCGCGCGAGGCGCAGCTCGGCAAACGCGCCATCGGCACCACCGGCTTCGGCATCGGCCCGACCTACGAAGACAAGATGTCGCGGCAGGGGCTGCGCTTCGACGACCTCATCGATTGGGCCTCGTTCAAGGACAAGCTCGAACGAAACATCAAGGAGAAAAATCTGTACTTGAAGGCGGTCCTGAAGACCAAGCCGATCGACGGCAAGGTGCTCCTCGCCGAGTTGCAGAAACTCCGCCGCCGCCTGATGCCCTACATCACCGACACCTCCGCCTACGTCGCACGCGCCACCAGCGAAGGCCGCAAGATTCTCTTCGAGGGCGCGCACGGCACCATGCTCGATATCGACTACGGCACCTATCCGTTCGTGACCTCGTCGAACTGCATTGCGAGCGCTGTCTATGCGGGCGGCGGCGTGCCGCCGGGAAAACTCGACGCCGTGCTCGGCATCAGCAAGGCCTACACCACGCGCGTCGGCGCCGGCCCGTTCCCGACTGAGATTCACGGCGCGCTCGGCGATGCGTCTGCGCGAGGAAGGCGCGGAGTTCGGCAGCGCGACCGGCAGGCCGCGGCGCATCGGATGGTTCGATGCGGCCCTCGCGCGCTACGCGATTCGGGTCAACGGACTGTGGGGCCTCGCGCTGACGAAGCTCGATGTTCTCACCGGCATCGATCCGCTGAAAATTTGCGTCGGCTACAAAATCGGCAAGGACTCCTTCGACACGATGCCGCCGGGCCGCAACGCGCTCGCGAAAGCGAAGCCGGTCTACGAAGAAATCGCGGGATGGCACGAAAAGCCGGACGCCGCGCGCACTCTCGATGAGCTCCCCACGAACGCGCGCCGCTATGTGGAACGTCTCGCGGAATTATGCGGCGTGCCGATCGCGATGATCGGCGTGGGCGCCTCGCGCGACGCCACCATCGTGCTGAAAAATCCGTTCGAATAAATCCACCCCTGGATCCATTTGGCACGCTGGTAGATTGGCTGGCGTGTAACTACAATAAGAGCTACGCTTTACCATCAAGCTTGAGTGGCATCGACGTGAAAAAACGATCTATCAAAAGCGACTTGGCGCGCGTTGATCGTATACGCGAAGCCGAAATCGACTGTTCGGACATTCCGCCATTGGACAAGACCTTCCTCGCGCGCGCCACCACTGCCTGGCCCCCCTCCAAGAAGCAGTTGACGATTCGGCTCGACGCTGATGTCCTCAAATGGCTCCGCGCACAAGGTAAGGGGTATCAAACCCGCATCAATCGCATCCTGCGCGTGGTTATGGAGAGCCAGCGTTCTGAAAAATCCCTTCGAAGGCTGAGCGGTTAAATTTCCAGCAGCTCGCGCGATTGTTCGATGGTTGCCACTTCGATGGCCCATCGCGCGGATGGTCGCGGCGGCGCGCTCAGCAATCTGCGGATTCGATAGCTTCCCGTCACGCGTGTACTGGTAGTCCTCGAGGCCGACGCGCACGTGCCCGCCGAGGCTGACGATCGCAGGAACCAGCGGCAGGTTGTCGCCACCGAGAGTGGCCGCGAACCAGTTGCATCGCACGCCCTTGATCATCTCCAGGTACGCTTCGAGGCTCTTGATGGTCGGCGGCAAACCGAAGCTCTGCTCCTCGCCGCCGAGGTAAAACTTCAGCAGCAGCGGCTCGGTCAGCAATCCCATATCGAGGAAGCGAGCGCCGCGCGCAGGAAGCCGGGCTCGAAGATTTGCAGCGTCGGGCGCAGTCCCAGCTCGCGCGAGGTTTCGAGGAAGTAGCGGCAGGTCGCGAGGCTATTCTGATAGACGAATTTTTCGCCTCGCAGTTTCTTGTTGTGGCGGTCGTAAAATCCCAGGTTCACCGAACCCATGTCGCCTGCGCCGAGGTCCGGCTTGGTCGCCGGATCTTTCGCGAGCGCGACGAAATGGCTGAAGCGTTCCGCCGCGGTGCCATCGAAGGGAAACGTCGGCCACAGCAGCGGTCGGCATACGGCGCGGACGCGTTTGTAAACCTCGGCATAGACCGGCACGTCCTGCACCCATTTGCCGGTTTTCGGATCGCGCACGTGAAAGTGGATGAGCGCGGCGCCGGCGTTGCGCGGTCGCGATCGCATCGTTGGCGATTTCCTCGGGCGAGTAGGGGATGTGCGGATTGAGCTCGCGCATCGCGTTGCCGTTGATCGCCGACTCTATCATCACGGTTCGAGGTGCCATGCGGCGGATTATAGGACTTGCGCGGAAATTTGCGACGCGCGTCTCCGCGGCTCTCGCAGCACCCTCTCCGTCACGTCACGGTCGCGTGCTCGCAGCCATCGCAAGCGCCGCGCCGCGACACCTCCCCCGCGCAAAAATGCGGGAGAGGAAAAATTGCCGCCTTTGATGCCCCATGCGCGAGGGTGGTAGATTCCGCGCGAGGCTATCATCCATGGATGCTCGAACTCGTTCCCGGCCGCGTGCCCATCGGAAAGTTCCAGCTCTACTACGAGCGCGCGGGCAGCGGCCCTGCGATCGTTTTTCTCCATGGCCTCGGCGGTAACCATCTGTCGTGGTGGCAGCAGATGCCCTTCTTCATGCGATGGTTCGATTGCATCACGGTGGACCAGCGCAGCTTCGGCCTCTCGCCCGATCCCGACGGCACGCTTTTGCGATGCGCATCCGAGCGACCTCGGCGCGCTGCTCGATCATCTGAAAATCGACAAGGCGGTGCTGGTCGGGCAATCGATGGGCGGATGGACGATCGTCGGCTATGCCCTGGAGCATCCGGAGCGCGTCGCCGCGATGGTGATGGCGGATACCCCGGGCGGCATCTTCACGCCCGAGATGGATGCGATGATGGAGCGGATTCGCGCAGGCGGGCGCGGGCCGCTGGAGGCCGTCGCGATCGGATCGCTGCCGACCTACGCCAAGGACTACTTCGCGCGCCATCGCGAGATGGCGTACCTCTATGATTCGCTGCTGATCCTCGGGGCGCGCCCACCTGCCGATGCGATGAACGCCTCGGGAGCCGCCGCTACGACCTCGCCAAGGTGCGCGAGCGCCTCAAGATGCCGATCCTGTGCCTCGAAGGCGAAGAAGATGCGCTCATCGTGCCCGAGATGATTCGACATCTGGTGCAAGGCGCTGCCGAATGCGCGGCTGGCGCTGGTGCCGGGCGCGGGGCATTCGGTGTATTTCGAGAACGCGCCGGTGTTCAATCAACTGGTGCTGGATTTCCTGCGCGAGGTCAAATACGCGCCGCAGTAGCGCGAAATCCAATTGCGGGAGTTTCGGAGCGGACATACAATTAGATCGTGATACGCCGGTATGCTCGAAATATGCGTGGGCATCTGGCTGGCCTTGGGACTTATCTCCCTCGCCTCCTGCGCGCCGCAATCAACCCGGGCTACAGCACAGAATCCTCCGATTCAGACAAGTGGGATCAGCTTCGCCGCTCGACGCCGCCGGCTGACGTTCATTTCGCCCCCAACACTCCCATCGATAACGCGCAGAGCGCGGCGCTAACCAATCATCTTCACGGCCATCAACTTCCGCTGGTCGGTGCCCGCGTGCTCGCCTCCAATGGCGGCCCGCGCCAGGCGATCCTCTACGGATACGTCGCGCACCCCCTTCGGCAAAGCGGATGCCGCCGACAAGGCCCGGCAATGGCTCAATGATCCGGACGCGCAGGTCGACAATCGCATCAAGGTCGAGCCCGACCTCGCCGGCCGAACCGAATGGCAGTCCGAATGCGCCGATGGCGAGCAATTCCGACCTCAACAATCCCGATATCCAGACCTACGAGAACCAGCAAAAGCTCGATAACCAGACGCTCAACCAACAACAGCAAGCTATATGAACCAGGGCTCCCCGTTCGGAGGCGGCGGGCTGGGCGGCAGCGGTATCTTCATGATGCTGCCGCTACTGATGGGCGGCTTCGGAGGCGGTGGAAGCAGCTTCAGCTTTGGAAGCGGCAGCTTCGGCGGAGGGAGCTTCGGCTCGCCGTATGGCGGCGGATATCCGTCGTACCCGTCGCCTTCCTACCCGACGCCGGGCGGCTCGCCTTACGGCCCCTGATTAGGTCGGCAGCTTGAAGCGCTCGCCGAGGAAAACCTGGCGTACCTTTTCGCTCGCGACAATTTCATTGGGCGAGCCTTCGAAGAGAATCTTTCCCGACGACACCACGTATGCGCGATCGATGATCGACAGCGTCGCCGAGACGTTGTGATCCGACATCAGCACGCCGATGCCGCGTTCCTTCAGATATGCGATAATGCGTTGAATCTCGACCACCGTGATCGGATCGATGCCGGCAAACGGCTCATCGAGGCATAGGAACAATGGGTCGAGCACCAGCGCGCGGGTGATCTCGACCTTGCGCCGCTCACCGCCCGAGAGCACGCCCGCCTTGGATTTGGCGAGCCGCGCGATCCCCAGCTCATCGAGGAGCGATTGCAGGCGCGCCTGACGCTCTTCCTCGTTGAGGGGCAAGGTCTCCAGCACCGCGAGCAGATTCTGCTCGACCGTCAGCTTCCTGAATACCGAGGGCTCCTGCGGCAGGTAGCTGATGCCGCGGCGCGCGCGCTTGTAGAGCGGCAGCATCGTGATGTCGTCGTTGCCGAGCGTGACGACGCCGCGATCCGGTTTGAGCAGCCCGACCAGCATGTAGAAGGTGGTCGTCTTGCCGGCGCCGTTAGGACCGAGGAGGCCCACCACCTCGCCGCGATTGACGGTGACGGAAACGCCATCGACCACGGCGCGGCCTCCATAAATTTTGGTGAGGCCTTCGCCATGCAGCGCCTCGCGCGGCGCGCTGTCCGTGCGTGCGATGGTTTCCGGTTTGATCGAAGTGGCTATCGCCATCGGGTGTCCAGCATAAACAACATGAGTCCTAGTTTTTACAGGCTTGGCGCGAGGTTAGAAACACCGCCCGAGAAGTGTCGGAAATATGACTGAAGTTGAATGCATAACGCCTATCAGCGTCTGTACCTTCGACAGTGTAGTGTATTGATGGGTCGGCCATCCGTCCCCACCTGCTCGGGAGAATTTATGCCGATGTCCCCGCCAAACAACGTCCGCACCTCGATTACCAATTTGGTAGTTCGCCTGCTGCTCGGCGCGTCGCTCAGTATCGTCATGTACGCATGCAGCACACAGGCACCAATTCCACCGGCTCCGATGCCAGCGGTTCAACCCCCGCCGCCACCACCGCCGGTCGTCGAAGGGCCGCGCGAGGTTGGCAAGCCGAAGGTTACGACCGCGTCGTTCTATTCGCCCGCACTTCAAGGCCATCCAACCACCAGTGGCGAGAGTTACAACGAACATGCGATGACGGCGGCCTCGAAGACGCTGCCAATCGGCTCGCACGCGAAAGTCACCAACCTCAAGACCGGCAAGTCGGTGGTAGTTCGGATCAACGATCATGGGCCATATGTGAAGGGACGCGGCATCGATCTTTCGCGCGACGCTGCAAAACATATCGGCATCGATCATCGCGGCGTTGCGAAGGTCAAGGTGACTCGCGTCGAGGGGGTCGTGAGCCCGAAAAGCGAGGCGCCCGCGCGCGTGGAAAAAGTTGCAGATACCTCGAATCCGCCGTCCGACGTTCCCGCCGCCATCGCTAGCCCTGCAAGTGGGGAGTCCAGCGTGACTCCGATTTCCTCCGAAGCTGATGGGACTCCACCGACGGTCAGCAGTCCTCCATCGCCCTGAAAAAACGGCGGGGATCGATTTATCGATCCCCGCTCAATTCTTATCGTGCTGTGCGAGATCCCTCGCGCGGCGCTCCGGATGACCACTCAGCGATGCTGTGTGGTCACTTCATCGCGCGGACCTTGGCGTTCGCTTCGCGGCCGAGGCACTTCTGTAGCCATGCGGCCGCTTTCGGAGTCGCCGAAAGGTCCAGCCGCATCATCGCCGCCCACGACAGCACCGAGGCCGCATTGAGGTCCGCAATCGTGAAAGTATTGCCGAGCAGATACTCGCTGCTCTTCAGCGCATCGTCGAGAACTTTCAGCGGCGCCTTGAGCGCATCGGCGGCTTTCTGGGCGGCCTTCTCGTCACGCTGTTCGGCCGGCGCGAGGACACGATTGACCAGCAGCGTCAGCAGATGCGCCTCGCATTCCGTCATGCCCCAGAAACTCCACTTGTAGCAATCCGCGTGGCCGATGGCGTCGGAGGGCCACAGGCCATTCTTGCCGTACTTCTCGGCGAGGTAGAGGTTGATGGCCATCGACTCCCAGATGTAGTGGCCGCCGTCCTCAAGCACCGGGATATGTCCGTTAGGATTGCGCTTGAGATGGTCAGGGTTCTTGGCCTGGGTGTTAGGCATCGGATCGTGTTCGTAAGTGGCGCCTACTTCTTCGAGCGCCCACAGACATCGAGCGGCACGTGACCTGGAGCTTCCGTAAAATTTCATGTCGCCTCCTTCGGCGGGGATGTGAAAGGTTGATCGACTTTATCTAGCGCGATAGGCGCGGACTCTACAAATGCACGCAGGCGGGAAACAGGTACGTCGATTGGGGCGGGATTCTGCGTCATAATGTGAGGTCGGTGGAACCATCGGTGAACGCGGAGTATCTCATTCTCCAAATCGAAAAAACAAACCCACTTCGAAATGCGAAGTGAAGTTCTGCGCGGAAATGTAATTCTACCAAACGAAGCCAAAAAAGCCGCGCGGGCACAGCGTCTTCGCTATTCTTTCGCCCATTCTAAAGCCAAATTTCGGGCCTAAAAGCCAAACCTTCAGGCTGCGCGACAGAGGAACCCACCCAGCAAAGCCCGGCAATCCAGGTAGTACTGGGGGCAGGCGCGACGGACCTCGTCGAGCGCCCGCCTGGCGGCGCGGAAGCCGGAGACCTCGCGCGCGACGGCGAACTCGGACACCGCGCGATTCCAGTTGTGCGCCGTGTTGCTGAGCTTGAGGGCGGCGAGAAAATCCGCACGCGAGCGGGCGATGGTGACCAACTCAGGTTGCCCCCGCGGACGGACCAACAAAATTCCGTACATCGTCGCACTCCTCGGACGCGAAAGCGGTCCCGACGAGGGCCATCGAGCTACCAAGGGGATCATTGGATGACCGATGGCGTTCCTCCTGTTCGCTTCGATCGGAGTATAGCGCGGGATCGCTTTGTCGCCATGAGCTTTCTAGAGATGCTCCCGATAACACGGACAAGAAGTCCAGAAAACGCCAGCTATCTGACAGCCCGTGGCGATCAGTCGCAGCGCGCGATCCCGCGATAGATCGTGGAGAGAAATTTCGGCTGGCCGAATTGAATGCGATCGAGCTTCTGGATGCGAAAGCCGGCGCCGACGATGAGCTGGTCGATTTCACGATCGATGTCGCATCCGCCGTACTCGAGCCAGAGGTTGCGCAGCCGTGCCTGCCATCGGCTCATCGAGGGATCGGCGCTGCGGCCGTGTTCGAGAAAGTAGTACGCGCCCGACGGCTTCAGGACGCGGCGGACCTCCGCCAGGATCGCTTCGGAGTGTTCGGTGCGACATAGAGTGAGCGTGCTAACCGCAAAATCGAAACGGCCGTCTTCGAATGGCAGTCTGGTGCAACCGGCGCCAGGGAAAATCCGCTCGATGCGCAGGCCCCGATCGCTGGTACCGCGACGAGGTTCGGCCGGCGCACCTTCGAGGCATACGATCGCGAGGTCGGTTACCCACGGCGAATAGTACGGAACATTGCGCTCGGTTTCGAAGGCGATTTCCAACACCCGACCCTGCAGCGGCGCAAGCAAGGCGGTCCGCTCCCCGGCGAAGAGCGGATTGCGCATCGCGTAATGAAACAGCCTGGACTTCAATCGCGACTTCGCTTTTTGCGCTGTTTCCATACCGGGTCGTGATAGATTCGAAGGTCCCGAAATTTAACGATGCCGACCACAATGACAGTTCTTTTGGCATGAGAGAAAGGCGAGGAGATGGGCGAGGCGCGCGAGAAAAACCACCACAACAAATCCTCCGCGATCGAGATTTGGACCGCGATCGTACTGACCATCACGATGGTCGCGGTGATCTGGTATACGTGGGAGGCCGACCGGCAGAACCAGTTCAATCAACGCATCATCGAGACTGCCTCGCGACCATACCTGGCTGTGAGCGCGCACGAGCAGGGGTTCAGCACGTCGATTACCTCGGCTGCGGCCGGCGGAACCATCGCAGTGGTCCCGTTCTATGTCGTCAATCACGGCAAACTTCCCGCCGATGCGCACGTCAGGAGTTCCGTGGTCTATAGCAAAAACAGGATTGGCGGCATCGACGGCATGGGTGGAATCCGCGAGAAGCATCGCTTCATCTTCTCGGAAACCAACGGCGACGCACTGGTGGCGCTCGGGCGCGACGCGCTCACCAGCGGTCAGCTGGCCGATATCCAGGATGGCATCGGCTACATCTACCTCGCGGTCGAGGTCGACTATGGGAACTACTTCACTCGCATCTGCGAGGAGTTCCCGATCGCGGCTGCGGAGAATTCCGGCGCCACGCGAATAGCGCCCCGGCTCGGGGCGTATTCGCTATGCTCGGATCCGAAATCGAACGATGCCAACTAGGCCTATGGCGCGGGAGGCTTCGGAATCTCCTCGGTGTTGAAGGGGGTCGGCTTGTCGCCCTCGGGCATCGCGCCCGGCGCGACCGGAGCACCGGTGTTCATCGAGTTCAGATCGGCTGCGGGTGGCACCGATACCGAGAAGGACGGCTCGTACAATGAGCGAATCGAACTGGCCGGCATATCGTGCATCTCGCGGCCGCCCAGCGATTGAGTGAAGCGCGCACGCTGATCGAGCGCGAGCGCACGCAAGTCGGTTTTGTTGCGGACTACGTGAGGGGTCAGAAACACCAGCAAGTTGTCCTTCATCTTATCGGTCGAGTAACTGGAGAACAGGTTGCCGAGCACCGGGATATCGGAAATCCACGGGACGCCCTGACGCTGGGTGTTTTCGTTGTTCGACATCAAGCCACCGACCACCGCAGTGCGATGATCCTGTACCAGCACCGTGGTTGATGCCGATCGGATGGTCGTGGTGGGTCCGAGCGCGTTGTTGGCGGTAGCGCCGACGACGTTGGATACCTCCTCGTACAGGTCCATCCGGACATAACCCGCATCCGAAACCTGCGGCACGATATCGAGGGTAATTCCTACGTTCTGGCGCTGTACGCTATTGAAGATCTGGCCGGGCAAACCGGCATTCGCCGCGGCCGATCCGACGAACGGCAGGTTTTCGCCGACCACGATCGAAGCTTCCATGTTGTTCGCGGTAAGCAGCGTCGGCGCGGACAGAACATTCGAGTGGGTATCCGATTCCAGCGCCGTGATCAGCGCAATGTCACACGGAACGTTGATCGTCGTTCCTGTCGTGGTGGTGGTTCCGGCCGCTACGGCCGCCGGAATTGCACATACGCTACCCGACGCGAGCCCCAGCCCCAGTCCCGTCAGTCCCAGCGGATTTCCGATGGCATTTTGAAGCTGGCCGAAGTTGAGGGTACCCAGCCCCAAGGTGCTGTTCGAAAATGCGGTCGAGGCCGAGAAGTTCACGCCCAAGGCGCGCTGCCGCTCCGCGCTCACTTCGACGATGATCGCCTGCACGAAAACCTGGATGCGGGGAACATCGAGCTCCAGGATTATGTTGTGGAGGGTTTCCCAATCCTGCGGCGCCGCGCTGATGACCAGCGAATTGGTTGCCGGATCCGCGGTGACGTTTACCGGATTGGAGAATTCCGCGGTGTGTCCGCCCGAGGCCGCCGCCATGCTGCCTCCGCCGGGACCGCCGCCGATGCCGGACCGTCCTCCGCCACCACCGCTGCTCCCACCCATCAGTCCGCCGCCGCCGATTCCGCCGCTGAACGAACCGCTACTCATACCGCTCCCGCCAAAGCTGCTGCCGAAGCTGCTCCCCCCGCCACCGTAGCCGCCTCCAAAGCTGCTGCCGCCGAATCCACCACCGCCCGAGGAACTACCATAGCCACTGCCGAAGCCACTGCCACGCCCGAGCGAATTCTTTCCGGTCTGAGGCGATAGGTTCCCGACACCTCCGCCACCGCCGAGCAGACCGCCGAGTACCTGGACGATTTCGCTTACCGCGGCGTTCTTGAGGCGGTAGACATGGATACGCTTCATGGCGTCGGGCGAGCGGATGTCGAGCTTCGCGATGACCTCGCGAATCTGGTTCATCTGGATCGGTCCGCCCGCGGCGATAATCGAGTTGGTGCGCTCATCTGGCAGCACCTTGAACGACGACGTGCTCGGCGCCTGCGCAGCCGGGGCGACTACGCCTTGTCCGGGCTGCCCGCGGCCGGGAGCCGAAGTACCGCCGAGCAGGTCGGTTATCATCGGTGCGAGTTCGGCTGCGAAGGCATACCGCAACGGAATGATCTCGACATTCTTGTGTTGGCCCGCGACGTCGAGTTCGCCGACGATTTGCAGCAGACGCTGAACATTGTAGGCGTCGTCGGTGATGATGACCGTGTTATCGTCGGGAAAGGCCGCCACCAACCCGTCGTGCGAGATCATCGGCTGGATCACGCTCACGATGGCGCCGGCATCGACATTATGCAGCTTGATCAGGCGCGTCACATATTGATCGCCACCCTGATCGAACGGCTGTTGGGATTCCGTGACCGGCGCGGCTTGCCGAACGTTGCGCGACGGGATGATTTTGATCACGCGACCGGCTTGCTGGGTGGTAAATCCTTTGAGCTGAAGGACCGATTGAAAAATCTGGTAGGCCTGGTCGGCAGTAACTTTGGTCGGCGAGATGATACTGACCTTGCCGCGCACGCTTTCATCGACGAGGAAATTCTTACCGGTAATTTCGCTGATGAACTTCGCCAATACCGGTATGTCGACGTTCTGAAAGTTCATCGTAATCTCATTCTGCGGCGGACGAGCCGGAGCGGTAGCAGCACGCGCAGGAATCGAGGCGAAAGCGCAGAGCGAGATTGCAAGGGCACCAACCGCACCTACCATAAAGCGATACATCATTCTAACGTTGCCCCAGAATTCGATTGTGAGGCTTTGAAGCTTACAGTGCGTTTTCTCATCCCACAACTAAAATCTCTTAACTCTGTGCTTCATCCTTCGGTGGAAGAGAGGAGCTCAAACCCCGCCCACTGAAGGAGGCAGAAAACAATCACAGAAAGAGTGCGCAAAGCAGTAAGAATGGGTTTAGCGTTCGTGGTGGCGGCGCAAACGATGATGCATCCGGTCGCGGCTGGAGGCTTCCGCAGGACTCAAATCTTCCTGGGGCGATGCGGCCGCGTCCTCCCCACCCGCATCTCCATCGCCGCTGAAGTCATCCTTGGCAAGTTCGATCGAAACATGTTTGCCGCCGTGCTCGATCACCGCGTTGTCCTTGCCAACTTCCAGCAACTTGCCGGAACCGGGAATCACTTCGCCAACCCGATAGACCGATTGCTCGCCACGCTGATCGGCCACGATGGCAAAGGGCTTGCCCTTGGTGGGTTGCGATACACCGATCAGCGTCAGATGCAGATCTTCGACTACGACTTCAACCGGCGCCGCCGGTGGCGGCGTAAGATTAAAAATGTCCCGTTCGACGATCGACTGGTACGCGGCGCGCGGCCGATTCGCAAAACCTTGGTCGACGGCCCTGTCGTGCGCGCGCGTCAATGGCGCGTCACTGGAAGAGTGGCGAAGGGCGACTACATCGACGACTGCCAGCGCTGCAAAGTACGCCAACACCACGACCAGCAGCATGTTGAGCGCCATGATGTGGCGATCAGATAGGTGGAGATCCATACCTTAGGCTGCAGCCCGCCCCTGCGGATTGCGTTCGGCGTTCACTTCCAAGTGCCGTGAGTATACACCAATCGGGGTCACAAAGATGCTGGCGCAAAGGCCACGCGGAGACAAGTGCTCCCTCACCTACAACTCCGAGAATTCGAGAGTGGCTGCGGATGATGTCCCGCCGCGAGTCATCCCGACCAAAGCCGACACCTCGCGGGTAAATCGACTCATCATCTCATCGATTCTAAAGCGCCCCGGTGTAGTCCCAGGAGATGACGCGCTCGGGCTTGAAGGTCACCACCGCGACCTCCTCGCCCTTGACGGTGTCGTGATACGCGACACCGGTTTTCTTCCCGAGGTAGGCGATCGACATCCGCAGCCCGCGCGCATCGTCATGCTGCTTGACCTCGAGTGTAGCGGTGCCCTTGAGAATCACGCATTTGTAGGGCGGCTTCTTGGTATCGACGACGAAAGTGATCCGAGGATCATGCTCGAGGCACTTGTACTTGAACGCGGTCGGTTCCGTATGAAACGCGATCTTGCCGCCCTTGTACTCATACCAGGTTGGCACCGCATGCGGGGCGCCATCGGGCGCCGTCACGGCAACGACGGCGATGTGCGGCTGCGCAAGGAGGGCATCGATATCTTTTTTCTTCATCGGCATGGCGGCTAACGTCCTTGAAACTTCGGTTTGCGCTTCTCGCGAAATGCGCGGGTCCCCTCCCGCACGTCTTCGGAGGGATTGGTGATCATCACGTTCAGCGCGGCATCCTCGAGCGCGTTCTCCAGCGTCATTTCGCGCTGCTTGTACATCATCCGCTTGGCGAGGCGGATGGCGAGCGGAGGTCCCTCGGCGAGGCGCTGCGCAAAGTCGTGCACGCGCGCCTCCAGTTCGGCATGCGGCACGACCTCGGTCACGAGTCCGAGCTCATAGGCTTTCTGCGCATCATAAACTTCGGACAGCAGCGTCATCTTGAGGGCGCGGTCGAGGCCCATCGCACGCGGGAAGAGATAGGCGCCGCCCTCGTCGCATAGCAGCGCGAATTTCAAGGCGGTGTCTCCGAGGCGCGCCTCATCCGATGCGATCCGGAAATCGCAACTGAGCGCGAGCGTCAGTCCTCCCGCGACTGCGGCGCCATTGATCGCCGCGATGACGGGCTTGTCGAAGCGATGCAGCGAGAGCACGAGCTGATGAAACCCCTCGCGCATTTCGAGCATGTGGCCCATCGGATGGCCTCGGAACCGCGAGGCGCTATCGGGTGCGCCACTGATGTCGCCTCCGGCACAAAACGCACGCCCAGTACCCGTAATGATGAGGACGCGCACCTCGTCATCCTGCCTCGCGAGGTCAATGGCAGCGACGAGCTCTTTTACCATGTGCTCCGTATAGCCATTCATCCGCTCGGGCCGATTGATGGTGATCTTGGCAACGCGCTCGCGCGCTTCATAGATGATCGTTTTAAAATCCATGAATCCTCGGTTCCCTTCCCCCACGGGAGGGGGGCAGGGCTAGGTCCGTCAGCAGTGGAGCAGAGTTAGCGCCCCTGGAATTTCGGTTCGCGCTTTTCGAGGAACGCCTTCACCGCTTCCTTGTGGTCCTCGGTCTGGCCGGTCAACGTTTGGCCCCATGCTTCACGATCGAGGAGCTCGCGGAACTCATGAGTCAGCGCGAGGTTCAGGTTTGCCTTGATGTGCGTGTACGCGACTGTCGGCCCATTCGCGATGCGCTTGGCAAGCTTCTCGACTTCATCCTTGAACGACGCCGCCGGGAAGACGCGATTCGCCAATCCGATGCGCACCGCTTCATTGGCGTCGATGACATCGGGCAGAAAGTACAATTCGCGCGCCTTCGCCGAGCCTACCAACTGCGTGAGCGACCAGGTCCCGCCGTAATCACCAGAAAATCCCACCCGCGCGAATGCAGTGCCGAAGCGCGCCTCATCCGACGCGATGCGAAGGTCGCACGCCATCGCGATGCTCAGTCCCGCCCCGGCCGCCGGCCCATTGACCGCCGCGATGGTGACCTTCGGCATTTCGTGCAGCAGTCGCGAGGCCTCTTCGCCGTGACGCAGATTCGCCGCGCGATCCTCCAGCGTCGGCGCCGGACCGGTCGCCTCGTTGCGCGCGCGCATCGCGGTGATGTCGCCGCCGGAACAGAATCCGCGTCCCGCGCCGGTCAGCACGACCGCGCCAACCTTCGGATCGTGCGAGGCCTTCTGCAGTTCGTTGGTGAGGCCATTCATCATTTCGGGCGACATCGCGTTGAGCTTGTCGGGCCGATTGAGGGTCAGATAGAGCACGCGGTCGCGTAATTCGACGATGAGATCGGGCATGATGTCCTCCCTGAAAATGCAGCGCGAGAATGCGCAGACGATTGCCTTGTAGTTACTTCACTCGGGCAACACTGTCGAGCGCGAGGGCGACCGCCTGCGTGCCATCCATGTCGTGGCCCAGCTTGCCGGCGGTGTCGAACATCGAGGTCATCAGCGCGAGGCCCGGCAGCGCGAGTTGAGCCTCGCCCGCGGCCTCGTTCACCAGGCGCAGGTCCTTGCGAATCAGCTTGATGAAAAATCCCGGCCGCCAGTCCTTCGCGATGATCTTTGGACCGAGGTTGTTGAGTTGCCACGACGCAGCGGCACCCGCGCCAATCGCCTCCAGCACTTGCGATGGATCGAGGCCTCCTGCCTTGGCGAACGCGAGTGCCTCCGCCGCAGCTTCGAGCGTCACTGACACTGCGATTTGGTTGGCAAGCTTGGTCATCTGACCCGCGCCCGATGGACCCATATGCGTGATGCGTTTACCTAAATGCTCGAACAGCGGCTTCGCGCGATTGAACGCGCTTTTCTCGCCGCCGACCATAATCGTCAGGGTTCCTTCGATAGCGCCGGTCTCGCCTCCGGAAACCGGGGCGTCGAGGTAGTCGACGCCGACCTCGCGAAGTTGACCGGCAGTGGTGCGCTCCGAATGCGGCGCGATGGTGCTCATGTCGATGACGAGCTGCCCCTTCTTCAGCGCGGGTTTAATCCGCGCGATGGTCGCCTCCACATCGGGAGTGTCGGGCACCATGATGAAGATGACTTCTGCGTTAGCGACAGTGTCCACCGAATCGGTCGTCACCTTGGCTCCATCGGCGGCGAGGCGCTGCGCCTTTTCCGCAGTGCGATTGTAGACGCTGACCTTATGTCCGGCCTTGAGCAGTCGCCGCGCCATCGGCGCGCCCATGATTCCGGTCCCGATCCATCCGATTTGCATCTTGTTGCTCTCCGATGTCTCTGGTTTCAGGCATCCCAAACAGTAGCGATGCGAGCGCGGCGGCGGCAATCGCCGCCAGTACTGCAAAAGCGAAATTGTACCCCGCGCGCCTCACGAGGAATCCGGTCATCAGGTTGCTGATCGACGCTCCGATGCTCACCCCGGTGTTGATCGCACCCTGAATCAGGTTGAAGCGGCCGGTCCCTCGCGCGAGGTCGGCAACTACGATCACTGAGACGACGCCAAAGATTCCCGCGCCGATGCCGTCCAGGATTTGGATCGCGACCAGCGCGGCGGGATTGCGCACCATCGTGTAAAGCAGTCCGCGGATCGGCAGCACCGCGAAACCAATCGCAAGCACTCGTTTGCGGCCCCATCGTTGGGCGTAGCGTCCTGCGAAAATAGCGACCGGCGTCATCACGGTCTGCGCGACGATGATGCAGGCTGCCATGTAGAGCGCCGAGTTCGGATGATCGATGGTTGCGAGCAGCTCGCCCAGGATCGGAAGCATGGCGGCATTGGCGAAGTGGAAGAGAATCACGCATCCGGCAAAGATTAAAAGACGTCGGTCGGCGAGAATCTCATGCCATCCGGCGGTTTCCGGCATGCCATCGGAATCTTCCCGGGCTTCGCGGGCCGCACGATGGTCGATATCATCCTCGCCAATCGCCATCGCGGAGGCCGCCGTCGAGAGCCCCATAGTAGCCGCGAAATAAAAAATTGCGCTCTGATTCACCAGCCGGCTCAGGACGCCGGCGAGCGCTGCGCCAAACACATTGCCGCCGTGATTGAAGGCCTCGTTGCGGCCCATCCGCCGTGCGAAGCGCTCGCGCCCTACCAGTCCCATAGTGAGCGCAGCGATCGCCAGTGGGATAATGACCGAGGACACTCCAACCATCACCTGCGCGGCCACCACGGTGGCAAGGCCATTTAGGTGGACGATCGCAATGCTCGCGAACGCCACTCCCATCGAAGCAAGTGCGATCATCGCACGCTTGCGCCGTGAGCAGTCGACCAGCGCGCCGGCTGGGGTTTGCGCTAATACTACCGCAACGCCTTGCGCGAACATCGCGACGCCGATTTTCGCAGGGTCCCATCCGCGGGTCGCAAGAAGATAGACCGCCAGGAATGGGCCGACGCCGGTCTGGGTGTCGGCCTGGAAAAAGTTCACCAGGTCGAGGCATCTGAGGCTGCGGCGCTTGTTGCCCGCGAGGGCGTTTCTGGTCATCGAAGTTGACCATTAGACGCGCCCGCATCGAAAAGTATTTGGCGAAGGAACCGGATTTGTAGCGGCGCCGAATGATGGCTACTCTCCGTGTCCATCGATGTTAGGTACATCCGGATCCAGGCCGCGACGCCCGCCGGCTCGGCGCGCCGCGATTGCTTTGCTCGCGGTAGTGATGATTTCCGCGCTGGTACGCGCAATTCTCATCGCGACATTTCGCGTACGCGGTTCCTGGGATACCGACGGCTACGTTTTGGCCGCGCGTTCGATCGCAACGCTGGATTTCAGCCACTACGACGGCAAACGAACGCCGGTCTACCCGCTGCTGATGCTGCTCGGCGGAATGGATTGGGACGTCATCCGATGGATGCAGGCGCTGCTCGGGATCGGCATCGCATGCCTGATGTTCTTGGTGGCATGGCGCCGGACGCGCAATGTGGCGGCATCGTTGGTTGTCGGGATGCTCAGTAGTCTCGCGCTCAGCCAGTTAGGCTATGAGCAGATTATCTACAGCGAAACCCTCTGCACCTTCTGGATTGTGCTTTCGGTTTTCGCGTACCAGCGAATTTGCGCCGTCGAAGACCCGCGCGTCGTGGACTACACATTGTTGGGAATTTCCGCCGCACTGGCTGGCATGACGCGGCCGATGTTTCTGTTCCTCGCGCCGCTGTACTTCATACTCCTAACGGCTCGCACGCGCCACGTTCGCGTCACCCGCACCTCGATGGTCCTGGTACCGACCCTGGTCCTGGCGCTCGCGTGGTCGATGGTAAACAAACATACGGTCAACTATTTCGGGGTGACGACGACCACCGGCTACAACTTGAGCAACCACAGCGGCGGGTTCATGGAACTCGCGCCGGCAAAGTACTCGAAGATCGCAGCCATCTACCTGCGCTACCGTGCATGGCAGATCCCGCGCCTCGGAACGCATGCGATGACGATCTGGTACGCGGAAGGGGAAATCCGCCGTGCGACCGGCCTTTCATACCCGGAGTTATCAAAGGTGCTGACGCGGATGTCGCTGGAAATGTTCCTGCAGCATCCGCTGCTGTATCTGCAATCGGTCGCGCGTGCCTGGATGAGGTTTTGGGGAACCGACTTCTACCACTTCATCGGATTTTTCAAGGAATCCGAGAGGCCTCTTTTGTATCGACTGATAGTCGCGTTGGGCACTTTGCAGTTAGCGATCAACCTGGCGTTCTTGGTTATCGCGGCTTACTCGATCTTACGATGGGCGCGTGGTCGGCGAGCTTTTGACTTTGAGCTCGGGGTCATAACGATTGTGCTTGCGGGGTCGATGGTCCAGGCCTTCATGGAATATGGCGAGAACGTTCGTTACCTCGCGCCTCTGGTGCCGCTCGTGATTTATTCGGCGGCGAGCTTCTTTGTTGCTGATGACGGCAGCCCGCGTAAACCAGCCTCCGAACAATAGCGATCGGAGGATCGCGCTAGCGGTGCCCGTTGGCGGCGTGCTCGTGCGCATCGAACAGATGCAACTGATGCGCGGTCTGGCCCGACGGTATCTCGATCGGATACTTGCCGGTGAAGCACGCGTCGCAGTAACCCTCGCGCCCTTCCTGGAACGAATAGAGGCCGTCCCAGCTAAGGTAGCCGAGCGAATCCGCGGTGATGTATTTGCGGATCTCCTCGACCGAGTGACTCGAAGCTAGCAGCTCTTCCTTCGTCGGCGTGTCGATGCCGTAGAAGCATGAGTTGGTGGTCGGCGGCGCCGCGATGCGCATGTGGACCTCGCGCGCGCCCGCCTGTCGCAGCATCGGGATGACCTTGCGCAGCGTGGTGCCGCGCACCAGGGAATCCTCGATCAGCACGATGCGCTTGTCGCGCAGCAGTTCCGCCACCGGATTAAACTTGATTTTCACCCCGAAATGGCGAATCGACTGGCGCGGCTCGATGAAAGTGCGCCCGATGTAGTGACTGCGCACCAGCGCCATCTCGAACGGAAGTCCCGACTCCTCGGCATAGCCAAGCGCGGCGGCGTTGCCTGAATCGGGCACCGGCACTACGAGGTCGGCTTTGGCTGGGCATTCGCGCGCGAGCGCCCTGCCCTGATGTTTGCGGACCGAATAGACGTTGCGCCCGTAAAGCAAACTGTCAGGACGCGAGAAGTAAACGTACTCGAAGATGCATCGTTTGGTCGGCGCGAGCGCGAACGGCTTGATCGAGCGGATGCCGTCTTCATTGATGACGAGGACCTCGCCGGGCTCGATTTCGCGCACGTACTCGGCCCGCACCAAATCCAGGGCACAGGTTTCCGAGGTGACGATCGGCGCGCCATTAAGGTTGCCGAGGACGAGCGGACGAAAACCCTGCGGATCGCGCACCGCGATCAGCTCATGCTCGGTGAGCACCGCCAGCGAGTATGCGCCTTTGACCTGCGAGAGCGCCTCGATGACGCGCTCGACAACGGTCGGCGCATGCGAGGCCGCGATCAGATGAATGACGATTTCGCTGTCGGAGGAGGACTGGAAAAGCGAGCCGCTCGCTTCGAGGCGATCGCGCAGCTCGGCAAAATTGACCAGGTTGCCGTTGTGCGCGATGGCGATTCCGCCGCGCGCGTATTCCACTACCAGTGGCTGGCAATTCTTGATGCTGGTCGAGCCGGTGGTCGAATAGCGGTTGTGCCCGATGGCGCTGGTGCCTTCGAGGTTGCGCAGCACGTCTTCATTGAAAATGTCCGCGACCAGGCCCATCCCGCGATGCGCGATGAGCGACTTGCCGTTGGACGAGACGATGCCGGCCGATTCCTGCCCGCGATGCTGCAAGCCGTAGAGCCCGAGGTACGCGAGGTTGGCCGCCTCCGGATGCCCGTAGACGCCGAACACGCCACACTCCTCGTGGAATTCGTCGAGGTTGGATTCCTTCGCGTCGACGATCACTTCCAGCTCAGATGATGCCATCCTAGAGCCTCCCTGGCAGCGCCGACTCATAAATTCGGTTCAGCTCGTTTACGTCTTCGTCGATCACGGTTCCGATTTTCAATCGCAGCTCGTCTGTCACTCGCCCGATGGTACGAAAATCGCCACTCACAGTTTCGAAAATCCGCTTCAACTCCGCCACCGCGTTTTCATTCGCGCTGAGAATGATCGTCGAGGGTCCTTCGCCAAACAACTCCGCCGCATCGGAGGTCGAAAGTCCATCGATATGCGCTCCCAGGAATTTGTCAGGATTGAAGCAGGCTTCGGTTATCGCGACGCCGAGCCCGCCTTCCGCGACGTCGTGAGCCGAGTTTATCAGGCCCTGACCAACCGCGCCAAGTAGCGCGTCGATGAGCCGCCGCTCACTCTCGATATCAACCGGCGCAAGCCCCTCGGGCGAGCTGCCATACATCGCCTCGTACTCGGAGGCTGCCAACGAGGGCTTCGACGTCCGCACCATTAAAATGTAATCACCCGGCGCCTTGAAAAACTGGGTCGTCCGCCGCGATACATCATCCATAGTGCCGACCACCGCGATGGTCGGAGTCGGCGGAATCGCGCGACCCTCGGTCTCGTTGTAAAAACTCACGTTGCCGCTGATGACCGGCGCCTTGAACGCCAGGGAGGCATCGCGCAACGCGGCAATCCCCTGCTTGAACTGCCACATGATCTCGGGCCGCTCGGGATTGCCATAATTCAGACAGTTTGTGATGCCCGCGGGACGCGCGCCGGCGCACGCAACATTGCGAACGGCCTCGCACACGGTGCCGACCGCGCCGAGGTAGGGATCGAGCGCGCAGGCGCGCGGGTTGGAATCCACCTTCATCGCGAGGCCGCGCTTGCTGCCCTTGATGCGAAGCACCGCGGCGTCGCTGCCGGGACCGAGAATCGTGTTGCTGAGCACCAGCGAGTCATATTGGCGATAGATCCATTTCTTGGAGCCGACGTTGGGGTTGCCAAGCAGTTCACGCAGCGCGCGCTTCGGCTCCGGATGCGATTTGATCGGCGCAGGTCGAATCGGTGGCGTGGTCGGCGCCGCGGACGGACGATCGTACATCGGCGCCTCGTCGGCGAGCGCGCGCACCGGAATGTTGGCGACGACCTCGCCACGCCAGGTCGCACGCCATCGCCCATCATCGGTGATGGTGCCGATAACGACGGCATGAAGATCCCATTTTTCGAATACGCGTTGCAGTTCGGCTTCGCGACCGCGCTCCGCAACGATCAGCATCCGCTCCTGCGATTCGGACAGCAGGATTTCATACGGTGTCAGCGTCGCTTCGCGCAGCGGAATTTTGTCGAGATTGATCTCGATGCCCAAGCCACCGCGCGCCGCCATCTCGCTCGACGACGAGGTGAGTCCCGCCGCGCCCATATCCTGCATCGCGACCATCGCGCCGGTTTTCGCTGCCTCGAGGCATGCCTCGATCAGCAGCTTTTCCTGAAACGGATCGCCGACCTGCACGGTAGGCCGCTTCGCCTCGCTGGTCGCGTCGAACTCCGCCGACGCAAGCAGGCTGGCGCCGTGGATGCCGTCGCGCCCGGTAGCCGATCCTACATACAGGACAGGATTCCCTACACCTTTGGCGTGCGCGCTTTGCAGCTCACCCTTGCGCGCAAGGCCGAGCGAAAACGCATTGACGAGAATGTTGCCGTTGTAGGCCGCGTCGAACATCGTCTCGCCGGCGACCGTCGGCACGCCCACGCAATTGCCGTAACCTCCGATACCGCCGACCACACCGCCGAGCAGGAAACGCGTCTTCGGGTGATCGAACGATCCGAACTTGAGCGAGTCCATGTTGGCGATCGGACGCGCACCCATCGTGAAGATGTCGCGGAGAATTCCGCCGACCCCGGTCGCCGCGCCCTGGTACGGTTCGACATACGACGGATGGTTATGACTTTCGATTTTGAACACTGCGAGCCATCCGTCGCCGACGTCGATGGCGCCCGCGTTCTCGCCCTCGCCCACCGCGACCAAATCGCCACCCGAGGGCAACGTCTTGAGGTGGCGGCGCGAGGATTTGTAGGAGCAGTGCTCCGACCACATCACGGAGAAGACGCCGAGTTCGGTAAAAGTGGGCGCGCGGCCGAGGAGCTTTTCGATGTGACGGAATTCGTCGTCGGTCAGGCCGTGCGCGTGCGCCTGCGCGAGATCGACATTCGGCTCGCCGGCTAGCGACACTGGCGTGGCGCTCACGGATGCTCCACTCGCAGTGGCGCGCGATGCTCGGGGACGGATTGAAATGCGATGATGGATTGGAAAATCTTGAGCCCGTCGGCGCCGAACAGCGAAGCTTCGACGGCGTGCTCCGGATGCGGCATCAGGCCGAACACGTTGAAGCGATCGTTGGCGACGCCCGCGATCGATCGCATCGAGCCATTCGGATTCGCCTCGTCGGTTGTTTCACCCTTTGCATCGACATAGCGCAGGATGACTTGCCCGCGCTCCTCCATCTGGAGGAGTTCCTTCTCCGGCGCGACGTAGCATCCTTCGCCGTGTTTTATCGGCAGGGCGAGGACTTCACCCGCAGTCATGTTGCATGAAAACGGAGTTTTCGCATTCTCGACGCGCAGGTGAACGCGCTCGCATATGAATGAGCGCGTTGCATTGCGGGTCAGCGCGCCGGGTAGCAGATGCGCCTCGGTCAGAATCTGAAAGCCGTTGCAAATGCCGATGACGAGTCCGCCCTCGGCGGCAAACTTCGCGACGCTTTTCATGATCGGCGAAAATCGCGCGATGGCGCCGCATCGGAGGTGATCGCCGTAGCTGAAACCGCCGGGCAACACGATGCATTCTGCGCCCTGGAGGCTCTCGTCCTTGTGCCACAACGCGGCCACATCCTGGCCCATCACATCGCGCAGCCCGTAGACCGCATCGAGGTCATCGAGCGAGCCGGGAAAGCGGATGACGCCCCAGCGCATCAGGCAGCGCCTTCGATCTCGAAGCGGAAATCTTCGATGTTGGGATTGGCGAGGAGTTGCTCGCACATCTTCGAGGCTGACGCGCGCGCTTCGTCGGGAGTTTTGGCATCGATGTCGAGAGTGATATAGCGGCCGATTTTCACATCGGAAACGCCGGCGAACCCGAGGCTCTGCAGCGCATGCTCAACGGTGCGCCCCTGCGGATCGAGGATGCCCTTTCGCGGCGTGATGTAGACTTTTACTTGCAAGAACTCCCTCTTCTCGCGAGCGCGGGTGGCGTTCGCAGCACCCTCACCCAGATGGCATGCCTCGCGCAAAGCAAAGAGCGCGAGCCGCGCCATCCCACCTCTCCCGCGAAAAAATGCGGGAGAGGAGTTTTTCTTAGTTCTCCACCCGACGTAGCATCTCGTGGTATGCCTCTTCGACGCCGCCCAGGTCGCGCCGAAAACGATCCTTGTCGAGCTTCTGGCGCGTGGCCTTGTCCCAGAAGCGGCAGGTGTCGGGGCAGATCTCATCGCCGAGGAGAATCTGGCCCTTGTGCCGGCCGAACTCGAGCTTGAAATCCACCAGGATGACGCCAACGTTGTCGAGGAACTTCTTCAGGACGTCGTTCACCTTACGCGCCATCGCATGGATGATGCGGACGTCTTCCTCGGTAGCCCAGCCGAATTCGATCGCATGCTCGGGATAAATCAGCGGATCATCCAACGGATCCGATTTGTAGTAGAACTCGACAAACGGTTTCTTGAGAACCTCGCCCTCGGTCCGGCCGAGGCGCTTGGCGAGCGAGCCCGCGACGATGTTTCGCACCACCGTCTCGCACGGAATGATGTCGAGGCGCTTCGAGAGCATCTCGCGGTCGTTAAGGCGCTTCACGAAATGAGTCGGCACGCCCTCGCGCTCGAGCAGGCCGAAGAAAATCTCCGACATGCGATTGTTGACGGGGCCCTTGTCCTCGATGGTGTCCTTCTTCTTGCCGTTGAAGGCGGTCGCGTCATCCTTGAAGTACTGGATTATGAGGTCGGGATTGTCGGTGGTGTAGAGCTTCTTGGCCTTACCCTCGTAAAACATTTCGCGTTTTTCAAGATTGGTTTCCACGTCAAAGCTCCGTCGGGTCGGGGATTTTCGTTGCGTTAATCTTATATGAATGCGGCGCTGCTTTGGCCACGATTTCGCGTCGGCCTGATGCCCCGGTATCCACAAATCGCGCTGTTTATTCACATCGGCGGATGCCGCATTGTGTATGACTATGCTCTAAAGATGCGCATCGTTTCGCAAGATGCCAACATCGCCGGACGCCCGCACCATGCCGACCATCAGAACCATCGAAGAACTCGAAGCCATTTACGGAACGCCGGTCGAAGCAGCCATCGTCAAAGAAGTCGATTATATCACCGCGCACTATCGCGCTCTTATCGAGGCCTCGCCCTTCGCGGTGCTGGGGACCAGCGGCCCCGAGGGCCTCGATTGCTCGCCGCGCGGCGACAAACCCGGCTTCGTGCGCATCGTCGATGACAAAACCCTGATGCTGCCGGACCGGCGCGGCAACAATCGCGTGGATTCGTTACGCAACATCGTTCGCGATGGGCGGGTGGCGTTGCTGTTCATGATTCCCGGTTCCGGCACCACACTGCGACTCAACGGCCTCGCCCATCTAACGACCGATACTGATGTGCTGGAGTCCTTCGCGATGGAGGGTCAGCTTCCTCGTACCGTCATCGTTATCAAAGTGGAAGCAGTGTATTTCCAGTGCGCTCGAGCGATCATTCGATCGGAGCTATGGAATCCGGAGCGCCGCGTCGATCCACATTCGCTTCCGAGCGCCGGCGAAATGCTCGCGGAGGTCAGCGAGGGTCGCGTCGGCGGCGAGAAGTACGACAACGAGTGGCCGGCGCGCGCGAAGAAATCGCTATGGTAATCGGCTAGTCGCGGCCGCGATGGCGCTTGTCGTTTTCGGGAGCGGGCGCGTAGCGCTCGACCAGCTTCGCGGCGAGGCCGACGTAGTTGCGCGGGGTCAACTTCTTGAGCGCCTCGCGCGCGCCGTTTTTCAGATCCAACGACTCGATGAACCGCTGAATGCGCTTCTGATCGACGCTACGACCGCGAGTCAGTTCCTTAAGCGCCTCGTATGGGCGCGGATAGCCGTGGCGTCGCAGCATCGTTTGAATCGCTTCGGAAACGACATCCCATGATTCCTCGGCATCGAGGTCCTGCGCGATGCGTTCTTCGTCGACTTCGATTTTGGTCAGGCCTTTTTCGAGCGCGCTGAGCGCCACCATCGCATGCCCGAAGGCCGGGCCGAGAGCGCGGAGCGAGGTGCTATCCGAAAGATCACGTTGCCATCGCGAGATCGGCAGCTTGGCCGCCAGATGCTCGAAGATGGCGTTGGCGATTCCGAAATTGCCCTCGGCATTTTCGAAGTCGATCGGATTCACCTTATGCGGCATGACTGAGGAGCCGGTCTCGCCCTTGATGCTGCGCTGGCGAAAATAGCCGATCGAAATGTAACTCCACATGTCGCGGCAAAAGCCGAGCAATACCGTATCGATGCGCGAGGCGGTGGCGAGCATCTCGGCAATGAAATCGTGACTCTCGATTTGCGTCGTGAGCGGATTCCACATCAGGCCGAGGCTTTCGACGAAATTTTGCGACAACTCGATCCAGTCGACCTCGGGATACGCGAACGCATGCGCATTGAAATTGCCGACCGCGCCGTTGAACTTGCCGAGGTACTCCTGTGCGCGGAGCTGTTTGATTTGACGTTCGAGGCGCGCGGCAAAAATCGCCATCTCCTTGCCGACGGTGGTGGGCGAGGCTTCCTGGCCATGCGTGCGCGAGAGCATCGGCACGTCCTTGAAGCGACGCGCCAGCTCGGCAATCGCGCGCATCACCGCGATCACTTTTGGAATCAGCTGGTCTTCGGCGAATTCCTTAAGGATGAGCGCATAGGCGGTGTTGTTGATGTCCTCCGAGGTGCACGCGAAGTGCATCATCTCGAGCGGCAACGATTCGTCGATAGACGGCAGGCGCTCTTTGAGAAAGTACTCGACCGCCTTCACGTCGTGGTTGGTCTCGGCTTCGATCTCTTTAATGCGCATCGCGTCGCGCACGGTGAACGAGCTGTAGACCGCGCGCAGCTTGCGCACCAGCGGCGGCGCAAGGGGCTTAACGGCATCGATTTTCGGATGCGCGGCGAGCGCGAGGTACCACTCGATCTCGATGCGCACGCGGTATTGAATCAGCGCGAACTCGCTGAAGTAACCTTCGAGCGCGCGCGTGCGGCCTCGATAGCGGCCGTCGATGGGCGTCACCGCCATCAGGGAAATTTCGCGATCGTGTTCGTTTCCTGCCATTCGAAGCACCCTCACCCGGTGGGCACGCTTGTCGCAATAACGAAGAGCGACAACCGTTCCCGCCGACCTCTCCCGCGAAAAATGCGGGAGAGGAGGAATTTAACGTCCGGTATGTCCGAAGCCTCCCGCGCCGCGCGCGGTCTCTTCCAGGCTATCCACTTCCACCACCGCGGCGCGAACCACCGGCGATATCACCAGTTGCGCGATGCGATCGCCGGGATGAAGCTGCACCGAGTCGTTGCCCAAGTTTATCAGCAAAACTTTGATTTCGCCGCGATAGTCGGCATCGATGGTGCCGGGCGCATTTATCACGGTGACGCCTTCCTTAAATGCGAGTCCGCTGCGCGGGCGCACCTGCCCCTCGAAGCCCGGGGGAATCTCGATCGCGAAGCCGGTTGGCACCGCGACCCGCGACATCGGCGCGATGATAAATTCGGCTTCGATATCCGCCATCAGGTCCATCCCCGCAGCGTGCTCGGTCTGGTAGACGGGCAGTGGCAGCGGATGACTTCGCAATCGTTTGAACTTGATGGTCGGTGTCATGAGATGGTGGAGCGCAAGTCTCGGCGCATCGCCTCAGCTAAGTCAAATCGTGATCGAGTCGCAAACCCCAACTCGCGATCGTTCCACAACCGTCGGCGGCCGGACCGCGATCCGTCAACAGGCTCATCGCTGATTGATGAAACCGATGATTTGATCGAGATTCGGGTTGTACCCGTTGGTAGTGTCAACGCAAATTGACGGTGCCGTAATCGAGATCGGCTGAAACAATTCCAGCGATAGCTCTCCGCGGTCCAGCTTCCTCAGAAACTCGCGGTCGAGGTGCGATGCTCGGCTGGAAGCTTGTTCCGTCAGGCGTCGGACGATCCTTTGGCGCGCCAGCGCAGCATCGACCACGCAGTGGATGACGTGAATATCGGCGAGGTCCAACAATGGTTCGAGACCGGGGCGCCAGAGTTTATCCTGAAACGCAGCCTCCGCGACGGCGGTTACTCCATTGGTGACCAGGAGTCGTAGTATATCGAAGAAGGTTCCGAATGCCTGGCGGGAAACTGCATCGTCATCGAAGGACTTGTCGCCGATGCCGGCGGCATGGACCAAACCATCTTTGATCTCGTCGCGGCAAATGGCAGGACATGGCATCGCTCGCGCGATGGCGTGCGCGAGCGTTGTCTTGCCCGACCCGGGAGGGCCGCTAACAACGATTAGAGTGGGTGTCACCATCACCAATCCAACCAGAACCGGATGAGCGGAGACTCTCGGCGCACGCTGCTATTGTTTTGCGATCAGATCGGCCTCGACAATAGCGAAGCGTGGCCATTTCGATTCTTATCGAATCCCTCGTAGACGAAGATGGGATCGTCAAAATCGATAGCGGGCAGAGTGTCCTTTTCGCGCCAGTAGTCCTGGGTATGCTGCCATTCCGGCTTGTCGCCGCGCTTCGGCAGCAGGTGCATCGCGCGCATCAGGTAGCCGGGATTGAAATTCTCCGGATCGATCCAGGCCAGCAACGGCATGTCCTTGTCCTCGGGCCGGAGCGCCGGAGTGACCTTCTTCGCGCCGATCAGCTTCATGTGATTGAGCAGCCGGCACACGAAGTCGCCGATCAGATCGGCCCGCAAGCGTCCAACTCGCGCGGAAGTATCCAAACACCCAGACCAGATTCGGCACGCCGGTGAACATCATGCCGCGATAGGTGACGGTGTCCGAGAAAACCAGCGGCTTGCCATCGATCGCGAAGTCGATATCGCCAAGCACACTCAGATTGAAGCCGGTGGCGGTGACGATGATGTCGGCCTCGAGCAGCTTGCCCGACTTGAGTGAGAATTCCCGTTTCGGTGAAGCGATCAATCTCGTCGGTGACGACCGAGGCCTTGCCGGCGGCGATGCCCCGGAACAGGTCGCCGTCCGGTACGAAGGCGATCCGTTGCCGCCATGGCCGGTAGCTTCGGCGTGAAGTGCTTCTCGATGTCGTAGTCGGGACCGAGATAGGCGCGCACGCCCGCCAGCAGCTCCTGCTTCACGGCCTCCGGTTCGCTGAATGAGCGGCGGGTAAAGACCGCCTGATCATGCAGGATCTTGCGGCGCACGATTTCATGGATCCAGGATTCGTCGATCTGCAGCTCGCGCAAGATGTTGGCGAGCTCGTTTTCGTTGAGCGCCGGGATGAAATACGTCGGCGAGCGCTGCAGCATCGTGACGTGGCGCGCGTCAGGTGCCATCGCGGGAACGATCGTCGCCGCGGTGGCGCCCGAGCCGATGACGACGATGTTCTTGTCCTTGTAGTCGAGGTCTTCGGCCAGGTCTGCGGATGCACGATGCGGCCTTTGAACTTGTCCATCCCCGGCCACTGGGGCGTGTAACCCTCCGAGTGCCGATAGTATCCCTGGCACATCCAAAGGAAATTTGCGGTGAAGTGGGCCGTCTTCCCGGTGTCGGTCTGCACGGCTTCGATCGTCCAAAGATTGTCACTGCTCGACCATTGCGCCGAGTTGATCTTATGGCGATAGCGGATGTGCCGGCCGAGGTCGTTCTCGGCGATGACTTCGCCCAGGTAGGTGCGGATTTCAGCCGCGGTCGCGATCGGCGCTCCGATCCACGGCTTGAAACGATAGCCGAAGGTATAGAGATCGCTGTCCGACCGGATGCCCGGATAACGATGAGTCAGCCAGGTGCCGCCGAAGCTTTCCTGAGTTTCGAGGACACGAAACTGCGTGCCGGGGCATTGCTTGGTGAGATGATAGGCACCGCCAATACCCGGAGATTCCCGCCCCGACAATCATGACGTCGAAATGCTCGGTTTTGCCGACGCCGTTCTTTCCGAGTGCCGCCGCACGTTGAGTGGGCTCTGAATTTTCGCTGTGTCTGTCCGTGTCCATTCCTTGCCTCTCGCTGCGCCCTTGACGATTCGCGACCCAATCGGAGGGCGCATGAGTCGTGCCAGAACTGAAAAGCTCGGTAAACGGGCTTTCACCTAATTTCCGACGCCAAAAGGAAACACTGGAGAGATCGGGGTGTTTCGATCGGTATCAGAAAACCGGTTCACGCAAACGAGTTTGGTGAACAGGAATAATTCGCGTGTGGGATTATCTCAGTCTGGGAGCATCCTTGCTCATGATCATTCTTCTCGACGATCGTTCCGCCGCCGACATTTGCGGGGGCGGCAAGAGAGCGCTACCTAGCCGAGCGCGGCGAAGACGTCGTCGCTGATGTTGCGGCCCTTGAGGTCCCCCAGCATCACCATCGCCATTTGATCGGGCTGGAAGCATCGCGAGGCCAACTCGACCACCTGGTCGTTGGTCACGGACTCGATGCCCTTGGCAAGCTCCTCGAGCGGCACGTCGCGACGGAAGTAAATCTCGTTGCGCGCCAGCCGATTCATGCGACTGTCAGTGGATTCCATGCCGAGCAGCATGTTGCCCTTGATCTGGCTCTTCGCGCGGTCGAGCTCGGGCTGCGTAAGCCCCTCGCGCTTGACCTTTTTGATCTCCGCGAGCGTGACCTCGATTACTTCATCAACCCATTCAGGGTTGGTGCCGGCATAGACCGCGACATAGCCGGTATCGGCGCACGAGGTCATAAACGAGTAGATGCTGTAGACACGGCCGCGCTTCTCGCGCACTTCCTGAAACAGGCGCGACGACATTCCACCGCCGAGCGCGGTGTTCATGACATAGCTCGCGTAGCGCAGCGGGTCGGTATAGCGAGGTCCGGGCCCGCCCATCACCAGATGCGCCTGCTCGAGCTTCTTTTGTTGGTTGAGCACGTTCGGATGCGCGCACGGCGCGGTGACTTTATCGGGCGGCCGTTGCCGGCGACCGGGTTGAAGAGCCGCTCGCATTCGCGGCACCAGCGCATCGTGATCGACCTGGCCCGCCGCCGAAATGAAGATGCGTTCGGCGCGGTAGCGTCCGTTCAGAAAGGTTACCACCGCCTCGCGATCGAAAGTGTTGACGGTGGCAGGCGAGCCGAAGATCGGCAGTGCCAGCGGATGTCCCTTCCAGAAATCGAGGCTGAAGAGGTCATGGATGAAGTCGTCGGGCGTGTCCTCGGCCTGCGAGATCTCCTGGATCACGACCTGGCGCTCGCGCACGATTTCATCTTGATCGAACACCGATTCGAGGAAGATATCAGCGAGCAGCTCGGTCGCCATCTTGAGGTCGTCGCCGAGCACCTTGGCGTAGTAACAGGTGTATTCCTTACCGGTGAAGGCGTTCAGCACGCCGCCGACCGCATCGATTTCTTCGGCGATTTGCGCGGCAGTGCGCTTCTTCGTGCCCTTGAACAGCAGATGCTCGATGAAGTGCGAGAGCCCATTCTCCGCCGGCTCTTCGTAGCGCGAGCCGTTCTCGACCCAGATTCCGATGGTCGAGGAAACCATCGACGGCATGTCTTCGGTGAGCATGCGAATGCCATTGGAAAGCACACTCTTTCGAACCATCTGGCCCTACTTCCTACTTACCCTGCTTACTTGCCCGGCTTACTTACCCTTCTTGGCGAGATCGGCTTTCGCTTCGCGCAATGAGAGCCGAATCTTTCCGCTGCGATCGACATCCAGCACTTTGACCGGAATCTCGTCGCCCTCATGCAGCACGTCTTCGACCGCGCGCACCCGCTCATCGGAGATTTGCGAGATGTGCAGCAGGCCGTCGGTACCCGGCATGATTTCCACGAACGCGCCGAAGTCGACGATCTTGCGCACCACGCCGTCGTAGATCTTGCCGATCTCGGGCTCCGCCGTGATCTGCTGAATCATCGCAATGGCTTTTTCCAGCGCGGTGTTGTCGGCGGCCGCAATCAACACTGAGCCATCGTCCTCGACATCAATCTTGCATCCGGTCTCTTCGACAAGGCCGCGAATGACTTTGCCGCCGGGGCCGATGACGTCGCGAATCTTGTCGGGTTTGATCTTGATGGTGACGATGCGCGGCGCGTAGGTGGAGACATCCTTGCGCGCGCTCGGAATCGCCTTTTCCATCACGCTCAGGATGAACAGGCGCGCGTCACGCGCCTGCATCAGCGCGCGATGCATGATCTCCTTGGTGATGCCGCCGACCTTGTTGTCCATCTGGATCGCGGTCACGCCGGTAGCGGTGCCCGCGACCTTGAAGTCCATGTCGCCCAGATGATCCTCGTCGCCGAGGATGTCGGTCAGCACCGCAATCTTGTCGCCTTCCTTGATGAGGCCCATCGCGATGCCCGCGACCGGCGCCTTGACCGGCACGCCCGCATCCATCAGCGCGAGGCTGCCGCCACATACAGTGGCCATCGAGGAGCTGCCGTTGGATTCGAGCACTTCCGACACCACGCGAATCGTGTACGGGAAGGTTTCCTCGTCGGGCAGCGTCGGCGTCAGCGCGCGCTCCGCCAATGCGCCGTGGCCGATTTCGCGCCGGCCCGGAGCGCCGTAGCGCTTGGCCTCGCCGGTCGAGAACGGCGGGAAGTTGTAATGAAGCATGAACTTTTTGTAGCGCTCGCCCAGCAGCGCATCGATCTTCTGCTCATCGGATGAGGTGCCCAGGGTCGCCGTCGCGAGGACCTGGGTTTCGCCGCGGGTGAACAGCGCCGAGCCATGAACGCGCGGCAGCACCTGCACCTGCGCGGCGAGCTGGCGAATCTCGGTCGATTTGCGATCGTCGATGCGGCGATCGTGATCGACCACCGCCTGGCGCACGATGGTGCGCTCGACCTTGTCGAATGCCTCGTTCACTTCGCTCTCGCGGCCGGCGAAGCGCGCGCCGGTGCCTTCCGCAAGCTCGGCGACCACTTTGGCTTGCGCCGCGTGCATCGCTTCGCGCCGCTGCTTTCTTTTCCTTAACCGCGAGCGCCTGCTCGATATTCTTGCTCGCGATTTCTTTCACCGCCGCGAGGATTTCCTTGTCGAGTTCCTTGGGCGTGAAGGCGCGCTTGGGCTTGCCGGCGAGGCGCTTGAGTTCCTGCTGCATCTCGAAAATCGGCGCCATCGCTTCATGCGCCATGTAAAGCGCTTCGAGCAGAGTGTCTTCGTCGACGATACGCGCGCCGCCTTCGAGCATCGCGATGGTATCCGGCTTGGCCGAAACGATGATCGAGATGTCGCTGTTCTCGTAGTCGGGAACCAGCGGATTGACTACCAGTTTACCGTCGATACGGCCCATCCTGACCGCGGCGACCGGGCCGGCGTGCGGGATGTCGGACAGTTCCAGCGCGGTGGATGCGGCGATGATCGAGAGCACATCGGAATCGTTTTCGCGATCGGCCGAGAGCACCGTCACGATGAGTTGCGTTTCGCAGTCATAGCCCTTGGGGAACAGCGGGCGCATCGAGCGATCGATGAGGCGCGAGGTGAGGATTTCCTTTTCCGAGGGGCGTCCTTCGCGCTTGAAAAAACCGCCGGGGATTTTTCCGGCGGCGAAAGTCTTTTCGGCGTAGTCAACGGTCAGCGGCAGGAAGTCGACGTTGGGCCGCGCCTCGATACGCCGAAACTACCGTCGCGAGCACCATCGTGTCGCCATACTGCGCAAGGACCGATCCGTGCGCCTGCTTCGCCAGCCGGCCGGTTTCCAATGAAAGCCGACGACCCGCGAATTCAATCTCCATTTTCTTGTACATTTTTTTACCTGAGGGGAGGTCTTGGAAGGCCGCCAACACCACAACACTCCGACGGGTCTCTTTCCCGCCGGGGGCGTCCATAGTGACGCGACCGGAATCTCGCCGATGTGCGAGGCCCAGTCCCGCGCTTCCCGAATTGCTCGGGATGCGCGGCAAAACGACTTGCGGCCTTATCTCCGGATGCCGAGCTTTTCGATCAGCCCACGGTAGCGGGCAACGTCGCGCGAATGGAGGTAATCGAGCAGGCGGCGGCGTTTCCCAACCAGGCGCAGCAGCCCGAGGCGCGAATGGTGGTCTTTCTTGTGCGTCGCCAAATGTTGGGTCAACTGCTCAATGCGACCCGAGAACAGCGCGACCTGAACTTCAGGCGAGCCGCTATCGTTGGGAGTGCGCGCGTGGGTCTGGACTAATTCCCGTTTCCGGGCGATCGGGAGAGGCATCAGGAGTTCTTTATCTTCCCTTCTTCCTTAAGTTATCCGAGCACCGTAACAGAGCCGTCCGGTAGAGTAAAGTATCTGGCCCAGAAACGCCGGTCTTCCTCAGGGAGATCAATTGTCGCTTATCGTTCTTAGGCACTTTGGATAAGTTACCAATTTAGGCTCTGCTTCATAGCCGTCTTCACATACCTGCACGATGCGCGGGTCGAAGGCGTAGCCTTCGGACGCCATCGAATCCCAAAATCCGACCGCATCCGGATGCGCCTTTTCGACCAGCGCCGTGATGCGACGCGCGCCCTTCTCGCGCCCCAGCCGCTCGCTCACCTCGCGCACCAATGCTGCCGCGACCCGATGCCGACGCGCCTCGGGCGCGACCGCGAGCCTATAGATGTTGCCGCGCCATCCGTCCCATCCTCCGATGACGGAGCCGACGATGCGTCCCGTCGTCGCGACCAGAAAGATCACGTGCTTCGCCGACGAGCGTTGCACTTCCTCCAGCGTATCGGTAACGCTGGGGGTAGCGTCGGCATCAACCAGAGTTGGAGCCGCGGCGCAATCACTCGAGTGCAGAGCGAACCATCGAATTGCTCATGAGGCCTTTTAGTCGATCGAAGATCAGGCAACATCGGGGTCGCCTCGTGGCGCGCTTGGTGCACGGATCGAGCCGCGAATGAACGGCTCATGATGCACAACGGCAAAATGATGATGATGGAGGTGGCAAGGCGACGGATGCTGAATCGACCTGTCGCATGCAACGGCACCAGTTACCAACGGAACCGTCACCGAAGTGACGGCGAGGTCAATGAGGACGGCAAATGATGATGATGGACGGAAAAATCATGCAAGGCGGCAAAGCCACGGGGATGGCCAATCACTAGACCCACCCAAAAGCTCACGGCGATCCGAGCATCAACCCCTTCGAGGGCCGGCCGCTGCAGCCGCTGCCGATCCGCCTCACGCATTGGCTCGCTATCCCGCTGCTCGTCATCATGGCGGGCAGCGGGCTGCAAATCTTTGTCGCGTATCCGGCGACTGGGGCCGCGCGGCGCGCAGTACTGCGTGGTATCCATTGCAGGGCAACCCGCCGCCCGAATGGCTTCGTTTCGGCGGATGGCTCGGCGGCGCGCGTCATTGGCATTTCGCGATCGCGTGGTTCCTGATTCTCAACGGCGCTCGTCTATCTCACCTACATGTTCGCGCGCGGCGAATGGCGTCGGCGGCTATTTCTTCCGCAGCGCGATCTCGTCAACGCGGCCGCGATGTTCCCTACTACCGCGGATTCGTAAAACTCCACCGCCGGTGGATTTTTACAACGGCCTGCAGCGCCTCGCGTACACCTCGGCGATCATGTTCGGCGTCGTGATGGTGTGTCGGGGCTCGCGATTTACAAACCGGTCCAACTCCATTTTCTGACGGTGCCGTTCGGCGGCTATGACGGCGCACGGACGGTACATTTCCTCGCGCTGTGGCTGCTGGTCGGTTCGTTCTGACTCACATCGTGCTGGTCGCGCTGCATCCGCGCGAGCTGCGTCAACATGATCACCGGTGGCAAGCGTGAGTAGCATCATCACTCGGCGCAAATTCATCGCTCGGCGGCGTCGGCCGCGTCGCTCCTCGCCGGATGCGAAAGCGGCCCGGTGACAGGATTTCTCGACGCGATGGAATCTGGTCAATCGCAAGGTCGAGGAGGCTGCTATTTTCGCCGACATCGCCTCGCGCCGGAGCTTCCCGCGTCGGAGCAGACGCCGGAAAGGCGTTCCCGAGCTTATTTCATCTCGGACGACATGCCGTTTCCGCCGGAGAACTGGACGCTCAACATCGGCGGGATGGTTTCCAAGCCGATGAGTTTTGACCACTCGAGCAAATGAAGCAGATGCCGCGCACGGAAATGCGCGTGCGGCATCATTGCGTCGAAGGATGGTCGGCGGTCGCGTCGTGGCACGGCGTCAGGGTTAGCGAAATCGCGAAAATGGTCGGCGTCGATCCGCGCGCGCAATACGTCGAGTTTCGCTCCTTCGATGACGACTACTGGTCCTCATGGGATTGGCCAGCGCGATGCATCCGCAGACGATTCTCGCATACGGCATGAATGGGAATCAGCTGTACCCGCATCACGGCGCGCCGCTGCGGCTCTATTCGGCGGTCAAGCTCGGCTACAAGATGGTGAAATATCTGACCGCGGTCAATTTCATCCCGAAGCCGACCGGCGGCTACTGGGAAAACCAGGGCTACGAATGGTTCGCGGGAGTTTAGTCTGAGCTCGGATGAGCGACGCTGAAGCCGCGCACGATGATCGCCGTCACGCGCGAGGTCGCCTTCGCCACTGCGATCAGATGGTCCTCGTGAATCACCTTGAACATCTCGGTACCAGGCGGAATTTTTCCTTCCAGCGCGCGAGGGTCACCATTGCGGAGTAACTTCTCCGCCTCGTCATCGACGTTCAGCTCGGCGAGATCCGGCAACGCGGCGCGCAGACCGATAAGGCGGCGCGACTCGGGCGCGACGGCGAGCGCTTCGTCGAGGCTGATCGCATCGGCGAGCGCGAAATGGCCGCTCCTGGTGCGGCGCAGCTCCTTCAGATGCGCGACCGTCCCCAGCGCGACCCCGATATCGCGAGCGAGCGAGCGCGCGTAAGTTCCGGGCGAGCAGGTGGCGACGAAGCGGATTTCATCGGGACGCGGCAACTTCGAGCGAGAGCTGCTTGATATCGACGGTGCGAATCGGCGGCGGCTCCAGCTCCTGCGGATCGCCCTTGCGCGCGAGCTTGTACATCCGCACGCCGTCGCGCTTGATCGCGGAAAAGACCGGCGGGACCTGCTCGATTTTGCCGGTGAATTGGCGCGCAACTTCGGCCAGACGCGCATCATCGATCGACAGGAACCGGCGCTTCGCGAATCACCTTGCCGTCGCGATCGAGGGTATCGGTCTCGACGCCCAATTTGATGATGCCTTCGTAAACCTTCTCGCCGCCTTCGAGCATCGGCGCGAGCTTGGTGCCCTCGCCCACCATGATCGGCAGCACGCCGGTCGCGAACGGATCGAGCGTGCCGAGATGGCCGACGCGCGCCGGCTTCACCTCAGCCTTGATGCGCCGCACCACCTCGGCCGAGGTGATCCCGCTCGGCTTGTCGATGAGAATTATTCCGTCCATGTAAATTTGTGGGGCCAAAGCTCGACGGATGCGCGCGATCATTCCTTCGGGGCGTTTCGCGCAGCAGCGCGCCGATGCGGGCCGCATGCTCGATGCCGGGATCGAATTCGAAATCGAGGTCCGGGGTGCGGCGAAGATTCAGCGCGCTGCCGATTTCGCGCTTGATGAAGCCGCTTGCGCTCTTGAAGCCCGCCAGCGCTCCCGCCGCGCGAGCCTTGCCCTCCAGATGCGAAAAGTAGACGCGCCCGTGGCGAAGATCATCATCCATTTGGACGCGCGTGAGCGTGATGCCGCGCAGTCGCGGATCCTTCAATTCGCGAATCAGCAACTGCGACAGTTCGCGCAGCACCAATTCCGCAACGCGATCCGCTCTTCTTACTTCAGGCACTATACTTCTCCGGTTTGGCAGCTTCGGCCAACTCGGGAGTTGAGGCACTCGCCTGCACCCTCACCCGATTGAGGACATGCTTCGCATGATCGTCAATCGACCTCTCCCAGCGTGCAGCTTCGCGAGCTCAGCTGCGGGAGAGGGGTTGATCTTCAGCTTGCGGCGGCAGCTCCCGCGGAGAGGAGGACGAGTTCAAAAGTTCACGATCTCCAAAATCTCCTCGCCCAGTGGCGCGAGGCCTAAGCGCGTCGATGAAGTTCACCACCTCGCGCAGCGCGGAATCGACGAATGCGCGATCGTTGCCGACCTGGCAAATTCCGAGTTCCGCGCGTTGCCACATATCGTTCTCGTCGGTCTCGGCGACCGAGACGTTAAACTTGTTTCGCACCCGCGCCTTGATCGCGCGCAACACCTGGCGCTTGCCCTTGAGCGAATGATTTTCCGGAAGAAACAGGGTGAGGCGCAGTATGCCGACCACCATGGGAGGCCCCTTCCATCCCAAAAAAGCGACGGGCGCGGCTATTCACCACGCCCGCCGAGTCAGATCCATAATTACGTCGGAAGCTGCTTTTCGACTTGCGCCGAGCCGCGACCCTCGGGCGCGCGCGGCGGCGTCAGTTTGCGCAGCACGGTTTCCATCTCGAAGGCCTCGACCACGTCGCCGGGCTTGAGGTCATTGTAATTCTCCAGCCCGATACCGCATTCGTAGCCCGCCGCAACTTCGCGCGCGTCGTCCTTGAAGCGCTTGAGCGAGCCGATCTTGCCTTCCCATACCACGCGGCCGTCGCGCACCAGGCGCGCACGTCCCGCGCGAGTGATCTTGCCGTCGACGACCATCGAACCCGCGATGGTTCCGCCCGGGACGTTGAAGGTCTTGCGGACTTCTGCGCGGCCCAGCGCCTTCTCGCGGAAGGTCGGCGCGAGCAATCCTTCCATCGCCTCGCGCACATCATCGATCGCCTCGTAGATGACGGTGTAGAGCCGAATCTCGACGCCTTCTTTTTCCGCGAGCTGCGCAGCTTTCGCTTCCGGCCGGATGTTGAATCCGATGATGAGGCCCTTGGAGGCCGAGGCGAGCGTTACGTCAGTTTCCGAAATCGCGCCTGCCGAGCGCATGGATCACTTGCAGCTTGACTTCGTTGGTGGACATGCGTTCGAGCGCGTTCTGCAGCGCCTCGACGGAGCCCTGCACGTCGCCCTTGATGATGACTTTGAGGTCCTTGACCTCGCCCTCGCGCATCCGCTGGCTCAGATCTTCGAGCGACACGCGGCTGGTCTTCTGCAATTCGCCTTCGCGCTGGCGCGAGCGGCGGAACTCCGCGACCTGGCGCGCCTTGGCTTCCTCGGCGACGCCGACGAACTGGGTTCCCGGTTCGGGAACGCTCGACAATCCGAAAATCTCGACCGGCGTCGATGGGCCCGCTTCGGTGAGCCGCTGTCCCAGATGATTGAGCATCGCGCGCACACGGCCATACGACACTCCGCATACGAACGGATCGCCCTGATGGAGCGTGCCTTCCTGGATGAGCACCGTCGCGACCGGGCCGCGTCCGCGATCGAGTTGCGACTCGACCACCGTGCCCTTTGCGGGCCGATTCGGATTCGCCTTGAGCTCCATCACGTCGGCTTGCAGGAGGATCATCTCGAGCAGCTTGTCGATGCCTTCCTTGGTGCGCGCCGACACGCCGACCGTAATCGCGTCGCCGCCGAAGTCTTCGGGAATCAGCCCGATCTGCGTCAGCTTCTGCTTGACGTTGTCGATGTTCGCATCGGGCAGATCGATCTTGTTGATCGCCACGATGACGGGAACCTTGGCCGCGCGCGCATGATTGAGCGCCTCGATCGTCTGCGGCATCGGCCCTTCATTCGCCGCGACGACCAACACCACGATATCGGTGACCTTGGCGCCGCGCGCACGCATCGAAGTGAACGCCTCGTGACCGGGAGTATCAACGAAGGTAATCGTGCGGCCATCGACATCGACGGTGTACGCGCCGATGTGCTGGGTAATGCCGCCGATATTCTTCTTCGGTAACCTTGGCGCTGCGGATCGCGTCGAGCAGCGAGGTCTTGCCGTGATCGACGTGGCCCATGATGGTGACTACCGGGTGGCCGCGCGACCAGCTCGCCGGCCTCTTCCTGCTCGGGGCGCTTCCTCGATCGCCTGTTCGACGTCGAAAGCGACGTTCTCGACCGTGTAGCCGAACTCGTTGGCGAGCAGCGACGCGGTATCGACATCGAGGACCTGGTTGAGGGTCGCCATCTGGCCGAGGTCCATCAGCTTGCGGATGAGATCGCCGGCCTTGACGCCCATCGAGCGGCCCAAGATCGCCGACCGTGACGCCTTCGGTAATCCTGACCACGCGCTTCGAGGCGCGCGGCGTGGTGATTTCGGTTTTGCGCTGTTCCTTGCCCGGCAAGCGCGCGCCGCTTCTTCGGCACGCGAAGTCCGCGGATCTCGCGCTCGGCGAGAAAATCGCCGCCGTCCTTTTTGACGACTTTCTTTTTCTTGAGCGCGCGCCCTGCCGCACCCGGCTTGTTCGACGGCTCGGGAGGCGGTCCATCGGGCTGCGCCTGTTGCGGCGCTCCGGCCTGGGGACGTCCGGCAGGTTGTCCCCGGGCCGTCCACCCGGTCCCATCGTGCGTCCCGTCGGCGCGGCCGGTTTCGGCGGCAGCCACCTTCGCGCGAAGATCGATCTTGCCCAGGACCTTGGGTCCGCGCTGGCCATCATCCAATGAAGGCGCCGCCGGATGCGATCCGGTCTTCGTCAAGTTCAACGTGCGACGCTCGCCGTTAACGCGTCGGTGGCGCGACCACCTGCGGCGGACGCGTCTCGACCCGGGGCCGGCTGCTGATGTCGGGGCGGCGAAAATCGCGGCGATCGTCGCGCAGCAGCGGTGGCATCGGACGCGACGGCTCGCGCGGAGCTTCGGCGTGGCGCTTCGCCGGCTGGAGCCGAGGCGGCGTCGGCTGGAGCCGGCTCGCTTCGCGCGGCGCTGCGGGTGCCTGCTGCGTGCTCAGCATCCGCGGCATTCGCGGCCGTTGCGGAGCGCGTTCGGAAGATTCTCGGAGCGGCGGCATCGGCGCCGCTTCGACGTGATGCGGCGCCGGGTGAACTTCAGCAGCGGGAGCTTCGATATGAGGTTTCCTGGATTGGTTCGGGCGCGTTGATTTCCGGCGCAGTGACAACCGGCGGCTGGCGTTGACGGCGCTCGACGGCGGGTTCGAAGCACCGGCTGGAAAACCGGCGTGTCGATCTGGGCTGCGGCGCTTTCACTCATGAAGGGAGCCACGAAGGTCTCCTCCTGCGGCAGCCTCCTGCGCCTCGAAGTGAAATGGCTGCGCCGCTTCGCCCGCAGGCGCGGGCGTAGTTTCCGAATGGCGGCGGCGCATCACGGTGGCATTGAGCCGCTTCTCGACAATGGTGCCGGCGCTGGTCTCGACCACGGTCTCTTTGCGCAGCATCGCATTGCGATGCGCCTGCTCGTCGAGATCGGCCTTCACCCGGTCGGCCTCGTCGGGACCGAGCAGGCTCGCGTCGCTATGTGCGTGGGCAAGCTTGCAGACGCTCGCAACTGGCGATGACGTCCTCGAGAGGAACGCCCCACTCTTTGGCCAGACTTTTAATTCGCTTTCGGGCCATCTGTCCTATGTTATTTATGCCTCGTCTCACTATCCAGCGAAGTCGCGTCCTTGACGGCGGCGATGATTCGCAGCCGCTGGTCGCGATCGATGCTGGATTTCAACGAGCGAAATTCCCTAACTTTCGATGCGGCAAATTTTTCCAGGCAGCGCAGGTTCTGGATGGAGGTACCCGCCGCGCCCCGGTGCACTGCCTGTTTAGTCTATCGCTAACCATTCCGTTGCGCGCGACGATACGGGTCATGCGCGGCTTCGCGTCGCGCTGGCGACATCCGAGGCATGTGCGCTCGGGGCCTATGATTCCTCCTTCGCAGTCTTCATTGAGATTCCGATGTCGACGCTCGGCGCGCTCCTCATCCGACAATGCTTCCGCCGATGCTGGCTTCGCTGCCCGCGGCCGGCCGCGCCGCAATGCTTCGTTGGAAGCCGCATCGGCTTCGGCCTGCGCTTTCGCCGCAGCCTCCGCCTTCTTCTTACTAACATGCTCGCGCGCCGCCGCAATCAACTGATGCGCACGCTCCTGGCTGATTCCTTCGACGTCGAAGGAGGTCTCGTCGGCTTCGGCGAGCTGCTCCGAGGAACGAAAGCCAAGCTGGTACAGCAGTTCGGCATTGATGTCGCCGATTCCGGGAATCGCGTTGAGCGACTGGCGCGCGTTGCGCGCTTCTTCTTCCGCTTCCGCCTCGCTGCGCACGTCGAGCTTCCAGTTGGTCAGGCGATGCGCGAGGCGCACGTTCTGTCCGCGCTTGCCGATCGCGAGCGAGAGCTGATCGTCGGGAACGATCACCTCCATCGCGTGCTCGTCTTCATCGATGATGACCTTGGAAACCTTCGCCGGTGCGAGCGCGCGACAAACCAGTTCCGCCTGATCATCGGTCCACGGCACGATATCGATTTTCTCGCCGCGCAGTTCCTGCACCACCGCCTGCACGCGAGTGCCTTTCATGCCGACGCAGGCGCCGACCGGATCGACATCGGAATCTTTCGAATAGACGGCGACCTTGGCGCGGCCGCCGGGCTCGCGCGCGCATTGGCGAATCTCGACGATGCCCTCGTACATCTCGGGCACTTCCTGCTCGAACAGCTTGATGAGGAAATTGTTCGAGGTGCGCGAGAGCACGATGGAAAGTCCCTTTTCGGACAGATCGACTTCGGCAATCAGCGCGCGGATGCGATCGCCCTGGCGATAGCGCTCGTGCGGGATCTGCTCTTTCTCGGGCAGAATCGCCTCGGTGCGGCCGAGGTTGACGATCATGTTCTTGCGCTCGAAGCGCTGCACGATGCCGGATACCACCTCGTCGCCGCGATCCTTGAACTCGTTGTAAATCTGTTTCCGCTCGGCATCGCGGATGTGCTGGATGAGGTTCTGCTTGGCGGCCTGCGCGGCGATACGGCCCATCGTCGCGGTGTCGAGCTTGATGAGAATTTCGTCGCCGACCTCGGCGTCGGGATCGTACTTCGAGCGCGCGTCGACCAAAGTCGCTTCCGACAGCGGATTGGCGACGGTCTCGACCACGGTCTTGATCTCGAATAGCTCGATTTCGCCGATCTCGGTATTAAAGCGCGACTCGATTTTGCGGTCGGGGCCGAAGGTGCGCCGCGCCGCCGAATGCATCATCTCCTCGACCGCCGTGATGACGATGGTTTTGTCGATCCCCTTTTCCTTGGAGACCTGTTCGATTACCCGGTTCAGATCTACCTGCATAACACCTCCGTCGCGTGGCGGAGTTCATGAAAATTTGCATCAAGCTAACGCGCGTGCGCCTTGCCGCGCCGCCGGTCTGCGCTTGCCTTCATCAAAGTCGTGCTCGTAATTGGCGGACTCGTATCTCCTCGAATGCGAACGCCTCGCGATTCCCGGCCGACCAATTGCGGTCTTCCAACTCGATGCCGGCGGGAGTGACCCCGACCAGCTTACCGACGAAAGACTTGGTGCCGTTGCGCGCCGCATGCGTCCTGATTTTCACCCGCTGACCGATAAACGCCTCGAAATGTTCCAGCTTCAGCAACGGCCGATTTATCCCCGGCGACGCCACCTCAAGCAGGTATCGGCTCTCGATAGGGTCGTATACATCCAATAGGTCACTCAATACCGGGCTCAGCCGTTCGAGATCGCTGAGCGAGATGCCGCCGCCGGGCTTATCGACCAGCAGCCGCAGCATCGCGCCTCGCGATCCCTGTTTGAACTCCACTGATATCAATTCATATCCCTGGCGCTGAAGATGTGGGTCCAAAAGGTCCACAATCTTGCGCGCCACCGGATGCAATTCCAGCACTATCACCGGCCAACCCGACGCCCGATTTCCGCTCCGCCAACAAAAAAGTGGGCACCAGCCCACTTCTCGCTATACCAGAGTACATCCGGCGCCGGTATTCGGCAAGGACGCGGCCTCAAAACATGCCATCTTATGCGTAATTCTCTTTTCCCTTTGCCGGCGTCCTCGCAATCCCAAGGAATTTCCCCACCTCGCGGCCAGCCATTCTGGCCCGAAGGCATGCACCATATCGATTAGCATACGTGATGATGTTTGACAGTTTGGCTCATATGGATATAAGAAAGGCGTCTGTTTAGTTAGTAAAAATACTTATCGAGACGGGCAGTATCGAACGGAAGTAACAATTTTGCGGAGGCGATCGTTATGCGTTCCAAGATTATGGACCATTGGGGCCTCGGTTCAATCACAGCATTGCGCGTTTGTTAGCGCTCGCGGGCGTCGGCTAGGCACAGGTTAAACCGGGAGATTTCATCACCAGCGGACAATGCCCAGAAGATAAAGGACCTCGTCTCGCCGGGGGTCTACTATAAGGTCCAGCACGGGATGAGCATGAAGATCATCCCGACCGAGCGCGTCGACTGGCCGCCTCCATACAAAGAGATGACGGAGAAATATTCCTCGCAGGTCCGCCTGACCGAGGATAATCGCATCCTGCTCGGCTATGTCTCGGGCCAGCCGTTTCCCGCTTCTCGACATGAACGATCCACACGTCGCCACCAAGATCATGTGGAACACGGTCTTCAAGCCGATGTGGACCGACGATTACGATCTGCGCTTCTACGATTGCGACAGCGTTTACAACCAGATGGGCAAGGTGCAGACCGGCCAGATTGAGTATTTCCAGATCGGCCACTACGCCGGCTATCAATTGATCGGCCGCACCGAGGTCGAGCCGATGCCGGTCGATCCCGATTTCAAGATTTCCGGATCGCTACTGGATTTTCGGCCTCTACCCGGTTCTAGCGCCCGCCGAAATTCGCGGCACCGGCTTCCTGCGCTTCCGCTATGCCGATGCGAAACAGCCCGACGGCATTTGGGCGTGGATACCTGGTTCGCGCCGAATCCGCCGCCTCAACGAAGGCATCATGAGCTCGGCCACCGCGCCCGGAACTTCCGCCCATTCATGGGACCCCGACCACTATGCCGGCTTCGATGCGAAACTCGAGGAATACGACTATCGGCTGGTCGGCGAAAAGAACATGCTCGGCCCGATCCATGCCGAACATTCGCCGGAAGTCCGATGCGCGACCGACAACGGCGCCAGCGCATGCCCCGAGGCGTGGGAAATGCGTCATATGTATGTCATGTCGGCTAAGCCGCGGCGTGGCCTCGGCGGCCAGGAAAATCGCGAGGCGATGCATAGCGACACGCTCATCTACATCGATGGCGAAGTCTGGTTCACCCCCTACATCGACACTTACGATCAGAAGGGTCAGCTCTATCAGGATCACATCTACTGGATGGCGATCCGCGATCGTCCGGTTCCGGATGCGAAGGTCGCGATTTATCCTTTCAAGCGATGCTTCGTGGTCGGCGCGGTTTCGACCGACGTGCAGTCCGAGCCTCGCGACGATGTGCTATCTGCCGGGCATCGAGACGCCGGAGCGCGAATGCTGGTACATCAACATGGGCGCGGTGGACAAGCAATTCTTCACCACCCAGGCGATGACCAAAGCCGCGCCGTAGTTTGGTTGAACGATACGTCCGGGGCGCCTCGGCGCTCCGGACGTTCTCTTTTTTCCGCCTGAATCATCTCGGCGATACCGTCAAATTTTCCCACATCTTATGCATCGCGTCCCGATCGGCTGAGGAGTCGAACTGAACCACCTCGCCGGATACCGTTACGATCATCTCCGGGCCGGAACTCTCGACGTCGCTGTGGGCCTTAATCACCGCGTCGGCGGTATCGGGATACTTCGCAAGAGCCAGCTTCTTCAGTCTCACTTTTATGATCGCCGTATCGATCGCGTCGCTGGAAAAGGGCTCGCTGTACTTGAGATCGCCCAGCACCTTGTAGGGCTTGCTCGCCGGAAAATCGCCGCTGGTGACAAACACATGCGCGCTGTCCATGCGATAGATCATCTGGCGCTGCTTTTCTTCCTGCGCAGCACGATCGGGTAGCATCGCGGAGCATGCGCAGAAAGTCGCGGCCATTGCTCCGAGGAGCAATCTTAGTAGTCGGTTTGTCTCCACAGTATGTTAGCAATGGCAGGATTCTTCGCATGCCGAAATGGTTTTCCGCCCAGCGGACACAAGGTGCGGTTGATCGGTACAGATTGAGCGCCAAACCGAGCTGCGCCCTAATTGCGATATCGCTCGGCACCTTCGTTCGGCGCGTTTCCGTACGCGTCTCGCGATGCTAAATTCACGACTGCTTGAGGTGAATAGCCCATGAGCCTGGAGACTTTCGCAAGCGCGGAGAACATTTCGTCGAACCCTGAAACACCGCAGCCCGCACACAAGAAATCAGCCGCGCGCGAATATCTCGAGGCGTTCGGACTCGCCCTCATGATCGCCCTGGTTATGCGGGCATCTTTGGTGCAGGCATACGTTATCCCCAGCGGTTCGATGATCCCCACGCTGCAAATGGGCGATCACATTCTGGTCAACAAGATCAGATATGGGCTGCGGGTTCCGAACTCGGTGTTCGGCCTCAAGGTTCCGGGCCTGCCGCTAGGGCACTATTTATGCCGCTTCGAACCGGTGCAGCGTGGCGACGTTGTCGTGCTCGTCTCGCCGGTCGAGCCGAGCATCGATTTGATCAAACGCGTCGTCGCCGTTCCCGGCGATACGGTGATGGTGCGCGGCGGCAAGATTTTCCTAAACGGCCATCCGATCGATGATCCGCACGCATATTTCGAGGTAGCTGATCTGGCGCGGACCCCGATCCAGGCGCGCAATCCGCGCGACAATTTCGGCCCCGTCACCGTGCCAGCCGGCAAACTCTTTCTGATGGGCGACAATCGCGACGACAGCTACGACAGCCGCTACTGGGGCTTCGCCGATATCGATGCGGTCGAGGGCCGCGCGATTCTCGTCTACTGCTCGTGGGATCCCGCACCGCAGCGCGACGATCCCGCGCGATTCGATGGGGCCGATTCGGTCAAGTGATCGACTAACCTCGCCCGCGTCGCGCTGTTCCGCCAGTTCGGATCATATGTTAACCACATCGCGTGCGAATCGAAGCCGATAGAACCGACGCGCTCTACGATCAGCCCATCGCGATCCGGGTCAGCGAATGCCCACCCGGCGCGGCGGTCACGGTTCGAGCCGTCGCCGTCGACGATTCGCAGCATCGATGGGAATCGAGCGCGGTCTTCATCGCCGATGCCGCGGGCGTGGTCGAGATCAGCCAGCAGGTGGCGCAGTCGGGCAGCTATCCCGGCAAAGACGCGATGGGTTTGTTCTGGTCGATGCGCCTCGATCCGGCCATCGTCGAGCGCGGTCCATTTTTCAGGACACTGCCGACCCCGCTGACCGTTACTATTACCGCCCAGCAAGCCTCCGAAACCGCATCGATCGAGATCGTCAGACGCCTGATGGCGCGCGGCATGCGTCGCCAGGAAGTTCGCGAGCAGGGATTCGTCGCGACATTTTTCGATCATGAGGGCGGCGCGCGTCCGGGAGTAATCATCGTATCGGGATCCGGCGGTGGACTGGCGGAGGATCAACCGGCACTCCTCGCGAGCCGCGGCTACACGGTTCTGTCGCTCGCCTATTTCGGCATGGACGGCGTGCCCGAGGACCTCGCGAACATTCCCCTCGAATACTTCGGCCGTGCGATCGAATTGATGCGGACGCATCCGTCGGTCGATCGCGAGCGCATCGCGGTGATGGGGATGTCTCGCGGTGGCGAGCTCGCGCTGCTACTGGGTGCGACGTTTCCCGCCCTCAAGGCGGTCGTCGCATACGTTCCGAGCGGCGTCATATGGCCGGGGCTAAGTCGCGACGCCGACCCCAGAGCACTCTTCCGGCCTGGACGCGCGACGGCGAAGCGAGTGGCCTTCATGCCGAACCCGCCTCCCGACCTCGAAGCTTGGAGCAAGCCTCCAGTCGTGCTGACTCCGACGTTTCCACGCCGCCATGAAAATGCGTGCCGCGCGCCGAATGGCCCGAAATCGAGGTCGAGAAGACCCGCGGCCCCATCCTGATGATGTCGGGGTCCGACGATCAGATGTGGCCGTCACTGATGTTGGCCGACATCGCGGCGCAGCGGCTGTTGCGCAACAACTTCGCCCACAAATTCGACCACATCACCTACGCGGGCGCCGGGCACTTCATCCGCTTTCCCTATTCACCGACCATCACCGAAATTTTTCATCCGGTGGTGAAAACGATGATGGCGCTGGGTGGCGATACGGTTTCGAATGCCGCCGCCGATCGCGATTCGTGGGCCCGCGTGCTTCGCCTCTCTTACCGCTCGCCGTATTCCTCGAGGGGTCGTTAGCGACGACCCGCGCGATTACACTCGAGAAGACAGCTTGTTGCATCTGCACCATTTGCATTCGCGAACCGCCTCGATGGCTGAGGCACCGCCTCGATGTTGTTGCCGTCGACATCGAGGACGAACGCGCCGTAGTAGTTCGGATGATACTGCGGACGCAGCCCGGGACCTCCGTTGTCCTTGCCACCCGCCGCGATCGCGGCGTCGTAAAATGCTTTGACCATCGCGCGATTGTCCGCGGTGAAAGCGATGTGCATTTTGCCTGTCGCGGAGCCGCTCGCGATCCAGAAATCCGGGCGATCCTTGCCGAGGCCAATCGCTTCGCCGAAGTCCATCTGCATCTTGTAGCCGAGCGGCGCCAATGCCGCCTGAAAAAAGACTTTGCTCTTCGCGAGATCGGAAACCGCCAGTCCGATGTGATCGAGCATGATGATTTCTCCTTCGATCGAGTGGCTTTGTTTTGGCGAATTCGCGCGCCTATTTTACCGCGGCGCCGCGCTCCGACATCGCGCTGCGCGTCAAACTCCTCGGCGACCGCCTGGTCGCGCTCGCCCATCTCCTCGAGGTTGATCTCGGCGAACGCCATTACGCCCATATCCGCGTATGCTTTGGTGACCTTCGGTCCCCATAGCCCGATGTCTTTGATCGCCGGCACGATGCGGGTGAACAGACGCGGCGCGAAATTCCTGCATCCCCGGCGAACTCTCTTCCCATTCGATGCATTCCTTGGTCGGCAGCCCCAGCCGCTCGAACACGTCATGCGAGTTGAACCGATCGCGCATCGATGTAGCAGGCCTCGACGACGAATTCCTCGCGCTCGTCTTTTTCCTTCTGCGGTCAGATGCGGATAGTACTCGCGCAGCGCGAGGCGGCCGAAGGCGACGTGCCGCGCTTCATCCTGCATGACGTATGCGTTGACCGCGGCGGCGAGCGGATTTTTCGCCATGTCGCGAATTCCCGCAAAGGCCGCCAGCGCGAGCCCCTCGATAAGCACCTGCATGCCGAGGTACGTCATGTCCCATCGCGAGTCGCGCAGGATCTGATCGAGCAGCATCTTGAGCGGCGGCGTGATCGGATAAACGATATCGAACTTTTCGTGCAGCAGGCGCTTGTAGACCTCGACATGGCGCGCCTCATCCATCACCTGGGTGGCGGCATAGAACTTCGCCTCGATATCGGGGACCTGCTGGACGATCTTCGCGGTGCAAATCAGCGCGCCCTGCTCGCCATGGAGGAACTGCGAAAGATCGTTGGCCTGCGAATGACGCCGCAAGTCGGCCTTTTCCTTTTTGGTCAGGCGCTCCCAGATCGGCGAGCCGAAGATGGAAAGATACTCGTCGGGCAATTCCTCGGGATTTTCCGGATCCAGATCGAGCGACCAATCGATGCGGTTGCTCGCGTTCCATTGCTGCTGTTTGCCCTTCTCATAGAGGCGATGCAGGGACGGGCTGCCGTCTTCATATTCCCATTTGAAGCGGCTCTCGAAATTCTCGGGCACTTTCCATTCGAAGTCATCGAGCGGAAGCGCGTAGCGATCGGCAGTGCTCATCGGTTTCTCCTGGGTCGCGGGTCCGACATTCTATTGCACCGAGAATAGCCGCAATCTGTCCGAAAGCGCTCAATGGCTACACACAGCATCGTCAATGCAGCGAACATTAAAAGTAGATTTTCGCTACTAATTGACTGGTATCACGGCTCCGGTCGATTATAGTTGCTTAACTGGGGAGGGGGAAATGGACTCTAATTCACCGACGGCTCTCGTAATCGACGATAGCCCGGTCGTTCGCCGCTACCTGCGCCTGCGCCTCGAATCGGCCGGATGGAGACGTGGCGGAGGCGGAGGACGCATTCGCCGGTCTGCGCGCGATGCGCGAGATGCGTCCCGACCTGATCACGCTCGATCTGATCATGCCGATCAACAACGGCATCGACGGAATCCAGCTCGCACGCACGATTCGCGAGGAAAGTCCGGACACCACGCTGCTGATCGTCAGCGGTATGGCGTCGGAGAGCGACGTCAAGGAATTCCTTCGCAAGCATCACCTCGAGTTTTTCGGCAAGACCGAAAGCGCCGAGGTCGGGCGGCTTCGCGCGGCTGTTCGCGCGCACCGACGAATTGCTGCGCGAGCTGCAGCGCCTCGAACGCCTCGCGGGCGACGAACCCATTCGACATTAGAATGCGGCCTATACTCTCTTGTACAGCTGTCCTGTACGATGAGAGTATGCGCAACGAAACCAGCTACTCTGAAGCGCGGGCGAATTTTGCGTCGTGGTGCAATGAAGTCGTACATACCGGCGAGCCGTTGATCATTCATCGTCGCGGCGCTCGCGACGTTGCGCTGGTTGCCGCTGACGAACTCGCATCGCTAACAGAAACCGCGCACCTGCTGCGATCGCCGAGAAACTCCCAGCGACTGCTTGCCGCGCTGGCGCGCGCTCGTAACAGAAAGTTGAAAGCCAAGTCGATCGACCAGCTTCGGCGCGAGTTCGATCTTGGCGAAAAAATCTGAACGCCTCGCCATCTTCCATCCCGAGTTTCGGCAGGACCTGCGATTCTGGGTGGAAACCAATCGCCGCGTGGCGCTGAGGATTATCGACCTGGTCGAAGCCACCATGCGCGACCCATTTGCGGGGATAGGCAAGCCAGAGCCCCTGAAGTACATCCTCGCTGGTGCGTGGTCGCGGCGCATTACCGAGGAGCATCGTTTGGTCTGTTCCGTAAGCGCCCATCGCATCGACTTCCTGCAAGCGCGTTACCACTACTGATTCCGCTTCGCATTCGAAAATAAAGGGCCGGGCGGCAGATGCCGTCCGGCCCTGTTGCATCGAGAAAGAAAAGCTACGCGGCCTGTTTGGTCTCGCCTGCGGCAGGCGCTTCTTCGGCCAGCGAACCGCGCTTGGAGAAGCCACCGCGATCGTGAGCATGATCACCGAGAAGCGGTCACGAGGACGCGCGTCACCGTCACATCGTTGAGCGACTGCGTGCAGAACGGCGCCGCGAGGATGCCGACGAGGTTCATCACCTTGATCATCGGATTGAGCGCGGGACCGGCGGTATCCTTGAATGGATCGCCTACCGTGTCGCCGACCACCGCGGCCTTATGAATGTCGGTGCCTTTGCCGCCGAGGAAGCCGTCCTCGAATTTCTTCTTGGCGTTGTCCCAGTTGGCGCCCGCATTCGACATGAACACCGCCATCAACTGGCCGGTGAGGATGGTGCCGCCGAGGAAGCCGCCGAGCGCGCCCACATCGAGGCCGAACCCGACCATCAGCGGCGCGAACACGGCGAGGATGCCGGGGCCGAGCAGTTCGCGCTGCGCGCTGGCAGTGACGATATCGACGCAGCGGCTGTAATCCGGCTTTTCGGTGTAGTCCATGATGCCCGGATGCTCGCGGAACTGGCGGCGCACTTCGAACACGACCTGGTAGGCCGCGCGGGTGACCGCTTTGATCGCGAACGAGCTGAACAGGAACGGCACCGCGCCGCCGATCATCAGGCCGACGAACACGGTGGGCATGTTGATCTGGACGCCGATCGCGCCGAGATGCGCTTCATCGATAAAGGAGCGGAACAGCGACACCGCCGCGAGGACTGCGGTCGCGATCGCGAGGCCCTTGGTCAGCGCCTTGGTGGTGTTGCCGATCGCGTCCATCCAGGACAGCGTGCGCGACGCTTCTTCCTGATGGATGCCGCCCATCTCGAAAATTCCGTGCGCGTTATCGGTGATGGGTCCGTAGGTATCCATCGCGAGGATGAATCCGGTGGTGGTCAGCAGTCCGAGGCCCGCCAGCGCGATTCCGAAGAACTGCAGCGCCAGCGATTCGCGGAAGATGATCATCGCGCCCATGATGGTGGCCGCGATAACCATCAGCGCCCATACCGACGATTCCATGCCTTCAGCGAGGCCCGAGAGGATCAGCGTGGCCGGACCGGTACGCGCGGAGGTAGCGGTTTCCGTGACCGGCTTCTTATCCGGATGGGTGAAGTAGTTGGTGAGCCACAAGGTTACGACGGCGAGAATGATGCCGAGCGTCGCGCATTCGGCGAAGCGCCAGTCGGTCGCGCCGGTTCGCGGGTCTTGTAAGATACAGCCAGTTGACGACGAAGAAGCCGACGACCGAGGCGGCCGCGGAAACCATGTAGCCGGTGACAATCGGCTTCATCGGATCGCGCATCGCGGTTCCGGCCGGCACGCGCACCGCCATGATTCCGAGGATCGAGGAGAACACGCCGACCGCCCGCAGGATGAGAGCGAAAACGATCAGCCTCATCGCAAAGGCACCGGCCATACTGCCATATATCGCGATGAAGTCGGGCTCGTTGACCGCATACGCCGCGAGGATGATCGCGGCGACCAGGGTCACTTCGTAGGATTCGAAAACGTCGGCCGCCATTCCGGCGCAATCGCCGACGTTGTCGCCGACGTTGTCAGCGATGGTCGCGGCGTTGCGCGGATCGTCTTCCGGGATTCCCGCTTCGACCTTGCCGACGAGATCGCCGCCGACATCAGCCGCCTTGGTGTAGATACCGCCGCCGACGCGCATAAAAAGGGCGGCCAAGGAGCCGCCGAATCCGAACCCAACCAGGACCTTCATCGCATCCTGCTGGTATACGAGGAAGATAATCGTCGCGCCGAGCAGGCCGAGGCCAACCGTCGCCATCCCCGAAACGCCGCCCGCCTTGAAGGCGAGTTCCATCGCATCTTTGAAGCTGGTCAGTGCGGCATTGGCGCTGCGGACGTTGCCTTTGACCGCGAGCCACATTCCGATGAAGCCGGCGAGATAGGACGCGCCGACGCCGAGCAGGAACGCGACCGAGATTCCGAGCGACAGCCACAGGTCGTGGTAGACGTTGCGATACATGAAGAACAGCGCGAAGAAGATGATCACGACGAAGATGGACATGGTGCTGACCTGGCGTTTGAGATACGCCATCGCGCCGATCTTCCACCGCGTCGCTCACATCGGTCATCGACTTGGGTCCCGGGTTGGCGGCCAGCACGGTGCGAACCAGGATGCCGCCGTAAAGCAAACCGATCACAGCGGAACCAAGAATGAACCATAGGATCGCAACCTGCGCGCTGGTCAGCGCTGGCAGAACGATATTGGCTTCACTCATCTAACTTCGATCTCCTGAAAATTTTGGGAATGCGGGATTCAGGTCAACAATGAGATTGTCAATTGCGTCAACACGGTCTTGCAACGACGACGAGAATTGTTACGTCAGACCTTTGCCCCAAGCTTATCTGGCGCATCCTAGATTTTCCTGCATATGAAGTCCAGCCAATCAGGGCGCGTAATGAAGTGTGAGGTGTCGCCGAGCGCGTGGTCTATTGCTCACCTTCGATCTGCTAACGCGGGCATCGATATTCGTATCTCGCAGAAGGAAAATCTCCTGACTCAATTGAAAACGATGAATCGACCCGCGGCACGCGGTGTGATTTTCCACAATCCGCCGCCGCGATGTTGATAGACTCGTGCGCGACGCGAAGATCGCGTATTTATCAGCGCGCGAATGGTTATGTTGCATCGAACGAGCGAGCATCGCGAGATCGATTTTGCAAGCGCGCGATCATCAGCATATCGAGAGGAAGCGTTGATCCATCCATCCGCCGTGTGTTTATCTGTTAAGGCTTTAGCAAAACATGAACGTCAATATCGAAGAAAATTCCGCGCTCCGGCGCAAACTCACCATCGAGGTCGAGCCCGACGAGATCAAACGGGAACTCGATAAAACCTACAACGAACTGCGCCGCGGCGTGGTGCTGAAAGGATTTCGTCCCGGCCACGCTCCGCGCAACCTGCTGGAAAAGTTTTTCGGCGACCAGGTCCGCAGCGAAGTCATCCAGAAGCTGGTCAAGGAATACACCGACAAGGCGCTCGAGGAGCATCAACCTCAAGCCCATCGTCGAGCCCGAGATCATCAACGAGGAAACCAATCTTCCCGAGACGCTCAAGTTCAGCGCCGTCTTCGACCTCAAGCCCGAAATCGTCATCAAGGATTACGAGGGTCTGAAGGTTCCCGAGGAGACCATCGCGATCACCGATAAAGATGTCGACGACACCATCGAGCGGCTGCGCGAGCGCCAGGCCAGCCTCAAGAAGGTCGAGGGCCGCGACATCGTCGAAGAAGGCGATGTCGCCGTCGTCACCATCGAGGGCTTCGAGGACGGCAAGCCGCTGTCCGAAGACCAAGAGCGAGAACCGCCTGCTGGAGATTTCGAAGACGAGCCTCGCCCACGGCGTCGACGAGGTGCTCATCGGCGCGAAGGTCGGCGAGGAAAATCGCAAGACCAGGACCTACGCCGCCGATTACGAGCAGAAGGACCTCGCCGGCAAGACCATCGAATGGCGCGCCAACGTCAAGGAAATCTATAAGAAGGAGCTGCCGCCGCTGGATGACGACTTCGCCAAGGATCAGGGCGACATCCAGAGCCTGGCCGAGCTGCGCGATCGGGTCCGCACCGATCTTCTCACCCACGCCAAATCCGAAGCTGATGCGCGGGCGCGCGCCGGACTGCTCGACCTCGTGCTCGATCGCAACAAGATCGAGGTTCCCGAATCACTGGTGACCCGCGAGCAGCGCGCGATGGAATCCGAGCTGGCCTCGACGCTGCGGCAGGCCGGGATGCCGCGAAGAGCAGGTAACCGAGCGAGTGCAGGCCGCGTCCGAAGACATCAAGACCCGGGCGCAGAAGCGCGCGGCCAGCAGCCTCATCCTCGATGCGATTGCGGAGCAGGAAAAAGTCGAAGTCACCGATGATGAGTTGGCGGAGCGAATCGGTGCTATAATGAGGCAAGCCGGGACCGAAGAATCGGGAGCGATTCTCAGGAATTCTATGCGCAGGAGCAGAATCGCGGAGGGACTTCGGCAGACGATGCGCCGCGAAAAAGCGATGGATCAGCTGCTGACCCGCGCCAAGGTGGCGAGCGAACCGGCCGAGGTGGCGCCGCAACAGACATGAAAGATCTCTCGTAAACGTTGGTTCATGTTGCCCGAAAAATCTGAAACCGATAGAATCTTACGCAGGGGAGTTAGGCTGCGCGCCAGGGTGGAAAACCCCCGTCCGTGGCTCGGTTTTATGAGCAATCTGGTCCCGATTGTTGTTGAGCAGACCGGCCGCGGAGAGCGCGCATACGATATTTACTCGCGGTTGCTGCGAGACCGCATCGTCTTCCTGGGCACCGAAATCAACGACGATGTTGCCAATCTGATAACCGCCCAGTTCCTGTTCCTCGAATCCGAGGACCCCGAAAAGGAAATCAGCCTCTACATCCATTCGCCCGGCGGATCGGTCACGGCGGGTCTGGCGATTTACGACACGATGCAGTTTATCAAGCCGCCCGTGTCTACATTATGTATGGGATTCGCGGCGAGCATGGGCGCGGTTCTGCTGGCGGCGGGCCAGAAAGGCAAGCGCTATGCCCTGCCCCATTCGACGATTTGCATCCATCAGCCGCTCGGCGGCGCGCGCGGGCAGGCCAGCGATATCGAGATTCATGCGAAGGAAATTTTGCGGATGCGCGAGGAACTCAACAACATCCTGGTGAAGCATACAGGGCAGAGTTTGCGGAAGTTGGAAAAGGATACCGATCGCGACAACTTTATGGCACCGCAGCAGGCGGTTGAATACGGGCTAATCGATGAGGTAATCGTTAGCCGAGGGCCCTCCAAGTGAAGTGATGGGAGGCAGTAATGGCGAAACATGAGGACCGCTCGGGCAATTTGGTGTGCTCGTTCTGTGGCAAGAGCCAGGACGAGGTCCGCAAGCTCATCGCGGGACCCACGGTCTACATCTGCGACGAATGTATCGACCTCTGTAACGATATAATCGCCGAGGAAACCGACAACGAAGAAGCCTTCAGCCAATCATCGGCGGTTCCGAAGCCGGCGGAAATCAAGCGAGTTCTCGACCAATATGTAATCGGTCAGGAACGCGCCAAGAAGATTCTCTCGGTCGCCGTCCACAACCATTACAAGCGAATCGATTCGCAAATGGTGACCGGCGACGTCGAACTCCAGAAATCCAACATCCTGCTGATCGGTCCGACCGGTACCGGCAAAACGCTGCTGGCGCAGACGCTGGCGCGCTTCCTACAGGTCCCTTTCACGATTGCCGATGCGACCTCGCTCACCGAGGCCGGCTACGTCGGCGAGGATGTCGAGAACATCATCCTGTCGCTGCTGCAGAATGCCGATTACGACATCGAGCGCTGCCAGCGCGGCATCGTCTACATCGACGAAATCGACAAGATCGCGCGCAAGGGCGACAACCCGTCGATCACCCGCGATGTCTCCGGCGAGGGCGTCCAGCAGGCGCTGCTGAAGATCATCGAGGGCACGATGGCCTCGGTCCCGCCCAAGGGCGGCCGCAAGCATCCGCAGCAGGAATTCCTCCAGGTCGATACCACCAACATCCTGTTCATCTGCGGCGGCGCTTTCGTAGGCTTGGAAGACATCATCCGGCGCCGGATTGGCCGGCAAGACGATGGGCTTCCGCGCCGATTTGTCCCATCGCGACACCAAGTCGGTTTCGGAACTCCTCTATGACGTTCAGCCCGAGGACCTCCTGAAGTTCGGGTTGATTCCCGAATTCGTCGGACGTCTGCCGGTCATCGCCACCTTGGGCGAGCTCGATGAGGATGCGTTGGTGCGGATCCTGACCGAGCCGAAGAATGCGCTGGTGCGCCAGTATCAAAAGCTGTTCGACATGGAGAACGTGCACCTCAAATTCACCCACGGCGCGCTGCGCGCGATCGCGCGCGAGGCGCTCAAACGGAAGTCGGGTGCGCGCGGACTGCGGGCCATCATGGAAGCCATCATGGTGGACCTGATGTACGACATTCCGTCGCAGCCCAACATCAAGGAGGTCCTGATCTCGGAGGAAACTGTAACCCAGAAAGAACAGCCGCTTTTAGTCTACCAAAAGACGGCGGAGACGGCCTGAAGGTCCGGGATCAATCAAATGCTTTTTAGAAACGACAAGAAAGACAATCCTGGCGCGGCAGCAGTGGTTCCACTGCTTCCCTTGCGTGAGCTGATAGTGTTCCCGCACGAAGTTTATCCAATCTTCGTCGGGCGCCAAAAGTCGATCAAAGCGCTGGAGGCCTCCGAAGCACAGCAAGCGCCCCATCCTGCTGGTCGCCCAGAAAGATGCGAAAGTCGCCGAGCCGCAGGCCGGCGACCTCTACAGCGTCGGCACCCTCGGCGTCGTCGTGCAGTTGCTCCGCCTCCCCGACGGCACCGTAAAGGCGCTGCTCGAAGGCAAGAAGCGCGCGCGCATCCTCAAGTATGTCGGCTCCGACGAGTATTTCCAGGTCGAATGCGAGGAAATCGAGGAAGTCTGCGATCGCACTACCGAGGTCGAAGCGCTGGTTCGCTCGGTCACTTCGACCTTCGACAACTACGTTCGCCTCAACAAGAAAATTCCGCCCGAGATGGTTACCTCCATCGCGGCGGTTGACGATCCCGCGTTCCTCGCCGACAAGCTGGTGGGACATCTATCGATCAAGCTCGAGGACAAACAGGCGTTGCTGGAGACCACCAATCCGGCCGAGCGCCTCGAAAAGATCCTCGGCTACATGAGGTCGGAACTCGAGATCCTCGAAGTCGAAAAGCGCATCCGCTCCCGGGTCAAGAAGCAGATGGAGAAGACCCAGAAGGAGTACTACCTCAACGAGCAGATGCGCGCGATTCAGAAGGAACTCGGCGAGAAAGACGAATTCAAGAACGAGATTCAGGAATTGGAAGAAAAGCTTCGGCAGAAAAAGATGCCGGCCGAAGCTCGCGAGAAGTGCGAGCGCGAAATCAAAAAACTCAAGATGATGTCGCCCATGTCGGCCGAGGCGACCGTCGTCCGCAACTACCTTGACTGGTTCCTCGCGCTGCCGTGGTTCGAGTACACCGAGGACAAGCTCGACATCAAAGAAGCCGAGCGCGTCCTCGAGGAAGACCATTACGGCCTCGAGAAAGTCAAGGAGCGCATCCTCGAATACCTCGCGGTCGAGACGCTGGTCGGCCAGATGAAGGGCCCCATCCTGTGCCTCGTCGGACCTCCGGGCGTCGGCAAGACCTCGCTCGGCAAGTCGATCGCGCGCTCGACCGGACGCAAGTTCGTCCGCGTCTCGCTCGGCGGCGTGCGTGATGAGGCGGAAATCCGCGGCCATCGCCGGACTTACATCGGCGCGCTGCCCGGCAAGGTAATCCAGAGCCTGCGCAAGGCCGGTTCGAGCAACCCGGTAATGCTGCTGGACGAGGTCGACAAGATGTCGACCGACTTCCGCGGCGACCCCTCCTCCGCCCTGCTCGAAGTCCTCGATCCCGAGCAGAACAACACCTTTAACGATCATTACCTCGACTGCGATTACGATCTGTCCAAGGTGATGTTCATCACCACGGCCAACACGCTGGATCGCATCCCGCGTCCGCTGCTGGATCGTATGGAAGTAATCCGCATCCCGGGTTACACCGAGGTCGAGAAGCTCAACATCGCGAAGCGCTACCTGGTCAAGAAGCAGCGCGAGGCCAACGGCCTCAAAGAGGAGAACATCGAATTCTCCGATGGCGCCCTGCTGATGATCCTGCGCCGTTATACCCGCGAATCGGGCGTGCGTAACCTCGAGCGCGAGATCGCCGGCGTATGCCGCAAGGCCGCGGTCGAAGTCGTCAAGACCGATCGCAACGCGCACGTGAAGATCACCAGCTCGAGCGTGCCGAAGTTCCTCGGACCGCCGCGCTTCCGTTACGGCATCGCGGATACCGAACCGCAGATCGGCGTCGCCACCGGACTGGCATGGACCGAGATGGGCGGCGAGCTGCTCCAGGTCGAAGTGACCATCGTCCCCGGACGCGGCAAGCTCACCATCACCGGTCAGCTTGGCGAGGTGATGCAGGAAAGCGCGCAGGCAGCGATGTCCTACGTGCGTTCGCGCGCCGACAAGATCGGGCTGCCGTCGGACTTCTATCACAAGATCGATATCCACATTCATTTGCCCGAGGGCGCGATTCCAAAGGACGGCCCGTCAGCAGGAATCACCTTGGCAACCGCGCTGGTATCGGCGCTGTGCAAGGTGCCGGTGCGCAACGACCTCGCGATGACGGGTGAGATCACCCTGCGCGGCCGCGTGATGCCGATTGGCGGCCTCAAGGAGAAAGTTCTCGCGGCGCATCGCGGCGGAATCAAGATGATTCTGATTCCCGAAGGAGAACGAGAAGGACATCGAGGAGATTCCGGCTCCGATCCTCAAGGGCGTCTCTCTGATGATGGTCGAGCACATGGACGACGTCCTCAAGCATGCGCTGGTGCTGGCGGATCCGGATGCGTTCTTCTCGCAGAAAGCGCCCGCGCCAACACCGTCACAGGTTCGACGCGGAAGAGAAGGCCGATCTCGGCGACGACGAGGAAGTTCCGACCGTCTCGCCCAACCCCAACCTTTCTTGAAACAACCTGATATGCATACCGCGGGGCTGCATGGTACAAATGCAGCCTCGCGGCTTTAACTTGGGTACGGGAGGGCGCCGAAGCAGCCATGACAAAGGCGGAACTAATCGAGACTCTGGCCAACAAGCTTCCGATGAACAAGGCGGATGCAGAAAAAGCTATCAACATCGTCCTGGAAGATGTCATTATGGCACTGAAGCAGGGCCAGCGGGTTAATATTTCCGGCTTCGGCACCTTTTCGGTATCGGATCGCCAGGCGCGCACCGGACGCAATCCCAAAGACCGGCGAATCGATTCAAATCTCGGCGAGCCGCTCAGCAAAGTTCAAACCCGGCAAGCAGTTGAAGGATTCCCTGAACGAAGGCCTCGAGGGCGCGGCCCCATCGAGCCCGGATGAACCGGAAGCCTGATTAGCTCAGATTGAGACCGAACGCGCGCCCGGCGAGCATCCCTCGCGCGGGCGCTTTTGTTTCGGGGCGCGAGATTTGCGGCGAGAAAGTGAAAGGCCTGAAGATTTGCATCGCTCGACCCAAACTCCGGATGGTCGTAAGCTTCAATTATGCGCAAAGCGACTGGAAGAGTTATCGGAGGCAAAGTGGTAATCGAGGGTGAACCGTTTGAAGACGGAACCACTGTTACGGTGATTTCGACCGAGGACTTCGAGCAAATGGAGCTCACGCCCGAGCAGGAGGCAGAACTCCTCGAGGCCATTGCGGAAGCGGACCGTGGTGAGTTGGTGGATGCGGAAGTATTCCTGCGCAATTTTCGTCGTCAACTTTGAACGCATCGGTCCCGGTCCGTCTAACCCCTCGCGCCGTTCGGCATTTCAACGCAGCCCTCGAATGGTGGCTCAGAAATCGAACTGACGCGCCCGGTCTATTGCAACAGGAGGTTGACCGAGCGTTAGCCCTACTTTCGTCTCATCCTGAAATTGGCGTTCGAATCTCGGCCAGTCGTTTGACGAAAGTTCGCTGCGTGAATCTGCGGCGGATTAGGTATTCGCTCTACTATCGTGCGGCGCCCTCAAGTGTTGAGGTGCTTGCTTTCTGGCATTCGAGCCGAGGCACGAGGCCGTTCTGAACTTCGCGCGCGCGCTCGAACCGTATAAACTGACGCTTCGGATGGGCGGTTAGCTCAGCGGTAGAGCATCGGCCTTACAAGCCGGGTGTCGCAGGTTCAATCCCTGCACCGCCCACCAACATCAAAAGTTACCGGCCTTAAACAATCGACTGGTGCCGATCCGCTGATGAAAAACCAACCCACCTGGCTGAAAAGCATGTTCCCATGGGAACAGAAAAGCCTCCAGGTCAATGGACGCCGCATGGCCTACATCGACGAAGGCGATGCGAGCGCGCCGCCGGTGCTGCTCCTCCACGGCAATCCGACCTGGGGATTTCTGTATCGCGATTTTGTCGAGCCGTTGCGCGAGGCCGGATGCCGCGTCATCGTGCCCGATTGCATCGGCTCCGGATACTCAGATCATCCGCGCATCGATGCCGCCTTCTCACTGGCGCATCACATCGCCGACCTTGTTTCGCTGATCGATCAACTGGCCTTACGCGGATTCACGATTGTGGGGCAGGACTGGGGCGGTCCACAAGGGGTCGGCGCAGCCCTTCAACGCGTCGAACGGCTCGACGCCCTGGTGCTGATGAACACCTGGCTGTTCACCGACTATATCGGCAAGTTTCATCAGTCGCCGTTGCCATGGACCACCTGGCATGCGCCGCTGATCGGGCAGTTGTTGATGAAGCGGTTCAAGCTGCTCTCGCATCGAGGGGTGTCGGCGATTACCAAGCGCACGATGACCGAGGACGAAAAGCGCGCTTACCATCACGTCTACGATGAGCCCGATTCCGACCACGTGGTGCTGACCTGGCCGCGGACCATCCCGCTGCAGGAAGGGGATCGCGGATGGGCCGACATGCAGGCGATTCAGCGCAGGCTGCCCGAGTTGGCGCAAGTTCCGACGCTGCTGCTGTGGGCGCCGGAAGACACCACTTTTGCCATCGAATATGCAAATCGAATGAAGCAACTGCTGCCGCACGCCGAGGGTCCGATCCTATTCGATCGCGCAGGGCATTTTCTCCAGGATGATCGCGGGGCCGATCTGGTCGCTGCGATCGTTCCGTTTCTCAAGCGCACGGTACTGGCGAAGTCATGAAATTTATCACACCAACCTCCGAAGAGCTGTCGGGCCTTCGCGCCGATCCACTGCTATGGGAGCAGGAGCTCGATGTGCGTCCCAAGGTCGCGGAATCGGTCGAGCGCGCCGTCGGGCATCGCGCCGGAAAGTCATATTGGCGCTCCGCGCACGATCATCTCTATGCGTTGGAGCTGGCCGACCTCGGGCGCGGGCGCCCCTCGATGGCAACTGTGTGTGGACTGTGGGATCGCTACGAACCTCGACCGCCGGAGCATGAGATCGACGCCGACCTCATCGATTTCAGTCTGTGGCTCGCCGAAATTTCCGACGGCCTCGATCCGAAAAATCTTACGCGGGTGCTGAGTCACGACTATCACGACCCCACCTGGCCGGAAGGCTCGGTGCTGCGGACGCCCGCGGAGCGCTTCAACCATCTGCCCGACTTTCCATACGAACCTAAGTTCACCGAAATCGAAAATCTGCGGATGGCGTATGTCGAAGCCGGTTCCGGCGCTCCCATCCTGATGCTGCACGGCGAGCCGACCTGGGGCTTTTTGTATCGCAAAATGATTCCCATCCTCGGGAAGCTCGGCCGCGTGATCGTACCCGACCTGATTGGTTTCGGGCGTTCGGACAAACCGGTGGCCGACAACGCTTACAGTTACCGCGCGCATACGCGATGGCTGCGGAAGTTCATCGCGCAGCTCGACCTCAAGCAGATCACGCTGGTCTGCCAGGATTGGGGCGGCCTGCTGGGACTACGGGTGCTGAGTCAAATGCCCGAACGCTTCTCCCATCTGGTCGCGATGAATACCGCGCTGCCCGACGGCAGTCCGATGAGCGAGGGTTTCATGCAGTGGCGGCACTACGCGCAGCGGCTGCATCAGATGGACGCCGGCAATATTGTGCGTGGGACGCTGCGAAAATCGACGCTCACCGATGCTGAAGCGGACGCCTATCGCGCGCCCTTCCCTTCCCGCGCGTACCAGGCTGGCGCGCTGGTGTTTCCTCGGCTGGTGCCGACCCGGCCTGATCATCCTGGAGCGTATGAGAACCGGGTCGCGATCGAGCGTCTCAAGCAGCTTGACTTGCCGGTGCTGCTGCCGTGGGGCGATGCCGACCCGGTGCTGGGGCAATCGGAGCCAGGCGTGCGTGCGATATTCCGTAATGTTGCGCCACCGTTAGTCATCAAAGGCGCGGGCCACTTCATCCAGGAAGATGCGGGCGAGGAAGTTGCCACGCACATTCGAAACTGGCTCGAAGCCAAACGGTAACGGTCGCGCGATGGAAGAAAAGAAACGGACCGAGACGGATCTCGATCGCGAGTACTACGACGAGTTCGGCTTCTACAGCCCGATGCCGCTCAGCCGCCCGGCGCGCCGCGAGCCCGGCGCCGATTTTCCCACCGGGCCGGCAGTGGGAGAACGACTGCCGGATTTTTCACTGCCGGATCAGCTCGGACGCCAAGTCGATTTTCATGCCGATCGAGACGGGCGCAAAGCGATCGTCGTGTTCCATCGCTCGGCGTTCTGGTGACCGCCATGCATGACGCAGCTCGTCGAGCTGCAACGTGTTCTGCCCAAGCTCGAGGAAGCCGGCTATCGTCTTTATGCGGTCAGTTACGATACGCAGGAACAGTTGCGCAACTTCGCCGACCGGCAGCGAATCTCGTATCCGCTGCTTTCTGATCTCGGCTCAGTCGTCATCAAGCGCTTCGGCATTCTCAACACGCTGATTAGTCCCGATGAACCGGGGCATCGATGGTACGGCATTCCATATCCCGGCACCTATGTCACCGACGAATCCGGCGCGGTGACGCGCAAGTTTTTCAATCAGCATCACGCGATCCGCGAGTCGGGAGAAACGATCCTGGATCAGCTGCTCGGACGCGTGGTCGATCCCGGCGCTTCGCCGCGCGTCAGCCTGAGCGATGACGACATCGAAGTCACGGTCTTTCTGCGCGAGCCGAATCTGAAACTTGAAGTCGTGAGCATGATTTACTGCCGCATCAAATTGCCCGATGGCCTGCACATCTATGCGGAACCGGTGCCCGATGGATTCATCGCCACGCGGGTCGAGATTCCGCCCACCCGAGGTTTGCGCGTCGGCGCGGCTATCTATCCCGGGAGCGAGACCTACGAGATGGCCGCTCTCGACCTGCAATTTCGCGTTTTCACCGGCACCGTGGACATTGCGATTCCGGTCACGTTGACCTCGGAGCTGGTGAAGCTCGGTCATGCACGCGAGGTGGACTCGATCCCCATTGCCGTGAACCTCACCTACCAGGCGTGCAATGATGCGATGTGCCTGCCACCGCGGACCGTACAGGCCAGGCTCGAGGCGCCCCTCGGCGACGTGATCGTGCCGGACGGCATCCAGGTATATGTCGATCGCGCGCGCAAGGATCCGTAACTAAGAGTGGACGCCCTCCAAAATATCGATTAGTCGCGCCGAGCGATAAGGTCCTGCACAAATCTACCCATCAGGCGAGTAAGTTCTCGAAGATCTTTTTTGCGCCATCCAGCAAGCAGCGTCGACGCAAGGCGTTCACGCGCTGCGTCGAGGGCGTCGGTCATGGCACGGCCTTTCGCCGTGATCGCCGCTTCGCGCACCCGCTGATCGTCTTTCGATGCGCGGCGCTTAACGAGCCCCAGGCTTTCGAGCTTTGCCGCCTGCCGACTGACGGTCGTGTAATCGCGCCCCACCAGGTCTGCCAGATCTCCAACTCCGATTGGCCCCTTTCGCTCAATCGCAACCAGCAAGGGAAACAGCGCGCGATCGATTGAAATACCGGCTTCGCGGATGAGCGCCGCATCGCGGCGCGGGGAATTCATCATCGCCAGTAACTCGACGAGGGCATGATGCAGTTGGCGAATCTCGTCGCGCATGGTCGTGGCGCCTCTTTTCCGTCTGGTCGTTACCGTGATATTATGTGTATAATACACATTATGGCATTGCTACTATGAGCGCGTCTCGATGAAAGAGCAATTCACGACCGCAGTCCTCATTTCCGGTGCTGGCGCTGCCGGTTTGACGCTGGCCATCGAGTTGGCTCGCCGCAAGGTAGCTTTTCGCCTGATCGACAAGCTGCCGCGGCCGTTCGAGGGCTCACGCGGCAAAGGCATCCAGCCGCGTAGCCAGGAAGTGTTCGAGGATCTTGGCGTCATCGATCGGCTCGTAGCGATGGGCGGAACGTATCCACCGCAGCGCGAGTATCGAGAAGACGGTACTTATAAAGACACTCCGCTTGAGGAAGAAACCCAGGCCACCGCGGAGGAGCCCTACCATATCGCTTTGATGGTTCCGCAATTCCTTACCGAGGCAGTCCTGCGTGAGCGCCTGATGGAGCTGGGCCACCGTCCCCGCTTCGGCTGCGAATTGACGGCGTTCGAGCAGGATGGCGAGGGCGTCACGGCTCATCTCCGCAGTGTGGATGGCGAGGAAATCCAGCGGGTCCGCTATCTCATCGGTACTGATGGTGGGAAGAGCCTCGTGCGGCGCGCGTTGAATATCGGCTTCCCTGGGAAGACCTTGGGAGTCCGCGCCGTGGTTGCGGATGTTCGCCTTAGCGGTCTCGGGAGCGATGTCTGGCATCGATTCAACGAAGGCTCGATGGAAAAGCAGGTCTCGTTCTGTCCGCTGCGCGGCACCGACATGTTTCAGCTACAAGCGCCGATACCGATGGAAGGCGACCTCGACCTCACTCCCGAGGGCCTGACGTCTTGGGCGGTGGCGCGCACCGGACGCCAGGATATCGTGATTCGCGAGGTCGCGTGGGCCTCGGGCTTCGACATGAATGCGCGGATGGCCGACAGGTACAGAGTGGGACGCGTCTTCGTATGCGGTGACGCAGCGCACGTTCACCCACCCACCGGTGGGCAAGGGCTCAACACCAGCGTGCAGGACGCCTACAACCTCGGCTGGAAGCTGGCGGCCGTGGTCGAGGGCGCTGGGGAAAAACTGCTCACGACCTACGAAGAGGAACGTCGCCCAATCGCGGCCGAGATGCTTGGCCTTTCGACCAGGTTGCTGCTGGCCGCGAAAGAGCGCGGCCATATGCGACGTGGGCGCGAGACGCATCAGCTCGACCTGGGCTATCCGGACTCGAGCCTCTCACTCAATAAGCCGCGTCGCTCTCCGGATCGCCTGATGGCGGGAGATCGTGCGCCGGATGCTCCCATCATCGGAGCGGCGGGCCAACCGACGCGGCTCTTCAAACTCTATCAAGGCACGCATTGGACCTTGCTTGGCTACCATGCTGACCGCGCTGTTATCGCGCCGCGCCGCGACTTGCACATTCATACCGTGGGACCGGGCGAAGAAATCATCGATCATCGCGGCCACGTTCGCGAAGCGTACGGCCTTACGGAAGGTCAATGGGTGTTGATCCGGCCCGACGGTTACGTCGCAGCGATCGTTTCGTCGAATGAGATACCGGTGCTGGATCGATATCTGGAAGACGCCGGCATCACCGCATAGAAATTCTCTTTCCGATTGGCGCGATCACTTTTCGTCGGGCTCCGGGAAACACGGCAGCGTTTTCGAGACCGTATAATTGTAGTGGACGTCCTTCCATTCGAAGGTGCCGACTTTGGCCCCGAACTCATCGGCTACACTGATGGTCTGCTCGCTATCCTCGATGCTTTCGGGGACGGCAATCGCATAAACCACATATCGCGGCTTCTTGTCGGGCAGCAAATACTGGAGCGGCGGATTGAAGTGGAGGCCGTCCAGGCGGCTTTGCTTGCGCCATCCCTCCGGCGAACTGCCGTGCGAACGATAGGGCTCCCATTGATAGCTCTCCCCTGCGCGCATCAACCGGATCTCGCGAGTTTCAATGTTCAGATCGGGAGTACGCCGAATTTCCTCGATGCCGGGTGGATGACGTACGAGCTGGTCGCATTTCATGGTCTTGTCTTCGTCGCCGGTGTCTTTCGACGATTCGTCAGAGTCATCCTTCGAATTTGCGTTCGCATGCGCGGAGGCCAGCTGTTGCGTCGCCGACAAAGCGATCGGACCGGCGGTTTGCAAGGCGCTCACGGCCGCGGCTCCTGCGCAGGCCGACAAGGACATCAGCCCCAACCCCAGTGGCAAGAGAATCGTCCATCCGGCAATTGAGGCCGCCGGCGACCTGCCGCTTCCGTTCCACATCACATCAGAAGCTTCGCACGAACGGCGGTCGATCGCGAATTCGGCTGATTAAGGCGAGATCGGTTCCACCGGAGGTCCTCGATGCTCTTGCTGATCAAGTGACCTGAGCTTTTGTGCCGACGCTGTCTACGCCACTGAGCGAATCATCGCGTCAGCCACTTTGGATTGGCAATCGAAAGCGCGTCGGACAGCGACTGCTTGATGTGCGTGCGCAGCCGCTCATCGTCGAGGCTGAAGTCGCCCGCGCGGATCCGCTCGGCGAGCTCCCGGCTCAGCATCTCGACCTCGCCGTCGTGACCGAGGATCGCGACCAGCCGCTTGATGTTCGGCTTTCGCTTGCGCTTCGCGCATCTCCAATTCGCGCCGGATCGTGTTGAGCACATTGACGGTGACGCGAACCTTGAAGCGATGGTAGCCGTCGAGCGTCGGCATCAGCTCGTCTTCCATGTACTTGGTCGCGGCGACCAGTAGAGTTTTGGCGTCGGGATAACTTTGCGGCATCGAAGTTAGTATCCGTTCAAATAGTCAGTCGATTACTCAGTCTAATAGTCAGTCGCGGCCCTCGATGAGATTGAAGTAGTCCCATAGCGGCTCCTCGATGCGACGTCCGATGGCGCATGCGCTCGACGTTAACTTCCTCGACGCCGCGAGTGCCCAGCCGCAGACATCCGATGGCCCACTTCACACCGCCCCACGCCTCCCACCATCGTACGTGCTTCGGATCGACGCTGTAGCCCGCTCGCTTTTTCATAAGCCTCGAAGAGTTCCTCGCGCGTGCCGAATCCGCCGACCGGCTTGCGCCCGCCGAAGCGCCAGGTCTTGACGCATACCCAGCCGAGGTCTTCCATCGGGTCGCCGCTGTGCGCGACTTCCCAATCGAGCACGATGCGAATGCCTTCTTCGCCGACGATGAAATTGCCGTGGCGAAAGTCGCCATGCACCACGGTATGGCGCGTGCTCTTCGGCGCGTTCTCCGCCGCCCACTTGAGGCCCCATTCGATGCGCTGGCAGCCGAAAACCCGGCAGGTCAACGACTTTGTAGTATCCCGCGACCATTTGCGCGGCATCCTGCCGGCCAAGGAATGGAACCTTCGCCGAGATCGATGTTGTGGATGCCGGCGAGAATCTTCCCGCATTGCGCCGTCATCAGCGTGCGCGCTTTCGCGAATTGATCCTCGCGCAGAATCTTGGTCGCCAGCGTTTCGCCCGCGACGAACTCGGTGATGTAGCCGGGATCGAGGCCGTCGGAGGCGTCGAAGATCGCGCGCACCTTGGGCGCGGGGACGCCGGCGTCATGCGCCGCGATCATCAGGCGCGCGTCCTCATCGGCGGTTACGCGAGGCATCACGCCTTCGAGCGGATTGGGCTCGTCGTCTTTCGGCTTGCCGGGAATCTGCAAAATCAGATGCAGCCGCGACGCGCCGACCTCGGCCTCGAAGGAATAGGTATTTTTGTTCGCGCCGCCGGTCAGCTGATTGAAAATTATGAATGGTGCCGGGCGCGCCGATATGACGCGCCACCGCCTGCCTTCAGCTTCGCAATGCCAAATCTTCGTTGCTCATCGAAACGCCCGCTGCGCCCTATTCCTTGGATTTGTTGCGGCTGCTGGTGATGCCGAACATGATTTGCGCGACGCGCCGCATCTGGATTTCCTCCGGAGCCCTCGGTGATGCGATAGCGGCGATGGTGCCGGAAGATGTGCTCGAACGGCTTGTGGCGCGAGTAACCGATCGCGCCGTGAACCTGCATCGCGCGGTCGGCCGCATTGCAGACCAGGCGATTCGCGCGATAGTTGCACATCGCGACTTTGTCCGAGAGCCGCCGCGCCACGTCCTGCTTCGGCATCTGATCCATTTCCCACGCGGTCTTGTGGATGAGCTCCCGCAACATCGCGCATTCCGTATGCAGCTCGACCAGCGGCCACTGGATCGCCTGGTTGACTGCGAGTGGCTTGCCGAACGGCTTGCGCTCCTTCGCATACTTCACGCTCTCGTTGACGCAGTATTGCGCCGCGCCGAGCGACGAGGCGGCCTGGCGAATTCGATTCTCATGGACGAAGTGCTGCGCGACCGCGAGGCCATTTTCGGGATCGCCAAGGATCGCGTCGGGCTCCGCCGGAATCCGCACATCGATCGACACGCGCGGATGGTCGGTCGGCATGTTGAAGGTCCACATGTACTCTTCGACTTTGAAACCTTCGTTCTTGGTCGGCACGATGAAACAGGTGATGCCGCGCGCACTCGCCGTCCTTGCCGCTGGTGCGGGTGAAAACGAAATCATGCGTCGCGACGTGCAGCCCGGTGTTCCACATCTTGGCGCCGGTGATATGCCACATGTCGCCCTCGCGCACGCCGCGCGTTTCCATCCAGGTCGCATCGGAGCCGTGATTCGGCTCAGTGAGGCCGAACGCCACGCGCATCGAGCCGTCGAGGATTTTCGGGATGAATTCCTTCTTTTGCTTCTCGGTGCCGAAGTCGCGGAACATCAGCACGGTCGGGAGATTGCCGACGATCGAGCTTTCGTTTTGCAAATCGTTGTGCAGCCCGAGGCCCTTCGCCGCGAGATGCTCGCGGATGATCGCCATCGCGAGGTTGGTGCCGTCCTTGCCGCCGTATTCTTTCGGCAAGCCATAGCGATAATGCCCCGCCTTGTCGGCCAGCTTGCGCATCTGGCCGAGCAGCGCCTCCCATTCATGGCGCGGGAGGCCCTGGTTTTCGAAATCGGTGCGCGCCCATTCGCGGCGATGATCGAAGAAGCGGATATTGTCGTTCTCGTTCTCGAGCGGCTTGATCACTTTGGCGATGAAATCGTCGAGCTCGCCGAGATAATCGGTAACATCTTTTGGAATGTTGAAGTCCACGGCTTTTCTCCTCTTAGTTGGTCCCCAAACGAACGTGCGATTATGTCATGGGTGCCGCGCTTCGTCATCTGAAATCTTCCGTCGACTCCGCTGCGTCCGCCTCATCAGCAATTTCGATTCGGCCCTCAGACAGCCCGAATCGGCTGCGCGTACGGCTGCGCCGTGGCGCTGCGCGCCCCCTTCGGGTCTTATTCGTTCTGAATGCTAAACTCAGCGCGTGCCCCTACGCGACATTCTGATCCCTAATCCGCGCGTCCTATTTGTGGGAATTAATCCGAGTCTTCGATCAGAGCAAGTCGGGCATCACTTTGCCAGCCCCGGAAATCCGTTCTGGAAGCTGCTCTTCGAAGCGAAGCTGATTCCCGCTTCCGCTGACTTGCGACGACGACAAGCGCCTCGTCGAATTCGGCATGGCGATGACGAACCTTTGTGCGCGCGCCTCGCGCTCGGCGGCCGAGCTCACGCGCGAGGAGATCGTCGCGGGCAAAAGCATCCTCGCGAGGAAGATCAAACGCATCGGTCCCGAGGTCGTCGCGTTCGTCGGACTGAGCATCTATCGCGATTTCTTCGGCAAGACGGCAAGTCCCGGCGCCGGCGCAAAGGATGAGACTGATCTCGGGCGCGCGGGTCTTCGTGCTGCCCAATCCCAGCGGCCTCAATGCGAGTTTCCCGGGCTTCAAGCACAAGCTCATCTGGTTCGAAAAGCTCCGCGAATTCCTTGAGGCGTACGAAATGCGCAGCCCAAGCATTTCCAAATGATGCGGATGGCTGCTCAAGGCGCTGGCGGTATGGCGGATTCCGATTGGCCATATGGCGTGATATAATTCGCCAAGAGGCCAGCGTCGAAACATGGAAACTGCCATGATCGCCAACGTCCTGGGCGGGCGCAAAGTACTCGGCAAAGTAGTCAAGAAACCCGACGACCTGACGCGGATGGTCCGGGAGGGGCTGCCGGCAAATTCGCTGACCGCACTGGCCGAGAAGCTTGCCATCAGCAAAGCCAGCCTCTCGCGCCAACTTGGGATTCCGCAACGAACGATGAGTCGCCGGCTGAACCATCAGTCGCGTCTAACCGCCGCTGAATCAGACCGGATGGTGCGCCTGGCTCGGGTTTTCGCCTGCGCAGTTCAAATGATTGGCAACGAGGACAAAGCCGTAAAATGGCTCGGCACACCCAATCGTGCACTCGGCGGGGCACAGCCTCTGGATCAACTCGACACCGACCTCGGTGCGCGTGAAGTTGAAGACCTTCTCGGCCGCATCGCGTATGGCGTCTATAGCTAGGTGAAGTTCTGGCGGATAGGTCGCCTCCGCTACGCCGCAGCAGCGGCCACCGGCGAGGGTGCGCGCTTGTACGGCGGGCGTTGGAACAGCCGCGGAGTGAGCATGGTCTACGCGTCGACGTCCTTGGCGTTGGCTGCAATCGAAACCTTCGTAAACCTGGAGCCGAATCTCCAGCCCAACGATCTTGTTTCGATTGAGGGCACGATCCGGGACGACGTTAAAGTGAAACGGTTAGATAAAAACACTTTGCCCGATCGCTGGTATGAGACGCGCGATGAATCGCTTCGTCACCTCGGCGATAGCTGGATTGCGGCGGGCAAGACCGTGGCGCTGCTGGTACCGTCGGCGCCGGTTCGCGGTGAATGGAACGTCCTGCTAAATCCCGCTCATGCGGATTTTCCGCGGGTCACCTTTGAAGCTCCGGTTCCGTTCCACTTCGACGCGCGAATGTTTCGCGAACGCCCCTAGCACGCCTTCAGCATCGCGGAGATTTGGCGGTCGGAGTTGAACAGATCCTCGACCAGTTCGCGCGCCCAGCGGCTGTGCAATTGGTAGTTGCCATCGATCTCAGCCACCCCCGCGCAGGCCTCCTCGAGGTCGCGGAAATCGATAATGCCGCGGCCGGTCGGGATGACCTGGCCGAACGCGGTATCCTCGGCCAGCACCGGCCGTCCCAGCGCCATGTAGCAAATGCTGCGATCGCTGAACCACCCGGTATTCATTTCGCGATAAATCGGCTTGGGACACAAAATCTCGGCGCGCGAGGCACGCATATAGTCGCGATAGGATTCCGGCGTCGGCCGCCACCTGATGCGGGTCGACCACCCGCCATCCACCGGCAGTTAGCGCCTCGCGATCGTGCGCCGGATCGGTATCGCCGATATTGGTGGCGAGCTCGAAGGGCCTTCCGGCGCGCTTCGGCAGATCCACGTACCGCATGTAGGCGGTGCGTTTGGAAACACTCAGCACGCGCCCCTGGTACCAGAGTTCCTCCCAGGTCCATTGCGTGATCGAGGAAAACGGCGCATCGACGCCCGGATCCGGCGAAGCTTCCCACATTGGAAGATAAACAAACGGTAGGAAAGTCCGCCAGGTGAGACCTAGCGTCGGCACATCGCAGTCGGGGTCAGGCAAGTTGGCGCCCACACTTAGTAAGACGTTGTGGTCGGCCACGCCCATATCGAATTGAGTCGCGGAAACTTGCAGATGGCCCGGGTCGCCATCGAGGAGCACGCGGTGGCGGAACTTCGACAGCAGCGGCTGGCGAATGGTGCAGGCGAAATTCCAGAGCATGTCCGCGCCACCCACGATGTCGGCTACGGTTTGAGCAGAGCGGCCATAGACCTGCGCGCGACTGAGGTCCTGAATATCGAGGTCCTCGAACGCGAGCACCGCGGCATGATGCTCGAGCCCATAGAGGGCGATCCGCGCAAAAAAATCTTTCGCTATCTGGCCGTCGCGATCCGGATCGTCGGACGACTTGATCAGCTCGAGCCAGAAAATGTTGTGACCCAACGCACGCAGCCCCAACAGGAACTGCAGCATCCACGATAAAATTCCGCCACCCTGCGGATATCTTGCGATCGAACTGCCGGCCGCGACGATCAGCATCAGAACGACGGGAAGGAGTTGAAGATCATCGAATGATGATAGCCGTTCCAGCGGGAGCGCGACGACAGTTATTTTTCAAGGAACTCACGCAGCAGGCGCGCCAGCTCCTCGGGTTTTTCCTCAGGGATGAAATGACCGCAGTCGGCGATCGCGCCGCCTTCGGCTTTGAGCGCCACCCGCCGCAGCGACTCGACGATGAGGTTGGCGCGCCCGCGGCTGCCGCCGCCGCCGATGCCGAGGGTGGGCATCGGAAGTTTGAAGCCGGTCGCGAGCAACTCGCGATTGTCGGCGACATCTTGTGGCAGCGCGCGATAGAAGTTGAAACCCGCGCGCATCGCGCCCGGTTGCGAATAGGTGCGGACGTACTCCGCGATGTCGGCCTCGCCGAAGACATTCGCCTGATCGGTGCCCGCCATGAAAAACCATTCGAGGTAGATGCGCTCGCGACCGTAAGTCAGCGCCTCGGGCAAATCGGGCACCTGGTGAAACATATGATGCCAGCGCGGCGCACCGCCGAGTCCCGCGCCTTGCGGAAGATCGCCCGGCACCGGAGCGTCGAGCATCGCCAGATGCGTTACGGCTTCCGGATGATCGGCGGTAAGTCTGAATGCGGTGGGCGCGCCCCAGTCATGCCCCACGACGTCGAAACGCTCGAAACCGAGATGCTCGTGCATCAAGTTCCATAGATCGCCGGCGACGGTTTTTTTGTCGTAACCTTTCGAGGGACGTGATGAATCGCCGAGCCCACGCAGATCCGGGGCGACGAGGAAAAACTTGTCCGCCAGCAGCGGCATCACGCGACGCCACTCGTACCAGGTCTGCGGCCATCCGTGGATGAGAATCACCGGACGCCCTTGACCGAGAGTCACAAAATGAAGCCGCACACCTTTGAGATTCGCGTAGTGATGTTGAAAATCGGAAGAGCTCATCGATTGCTCCGTCAATTACTCAGTGGCTGAGAGTGTTTCGCGAGCGGCAGCAGCGCCAGGAACGATGCCATCGCGGTGCTGAATGAAAACGCGATCGCCCATCGATAGCCGCTGTGCCCGATGATGAACCCCGCCACCGGAGGTCCCATCAGCACGCCCACACCGCCGCTGCTATAGAGCGCGCCCAGCACGGTGCCGAGGCGTTGGGTTCCATAAAAATGCGCGAGCACTGCGGGCGACAGCGCGACATACCCGCCGTAGCCGACCCCGAGCACCAGCGCGAAGATCACCAGCACCGCGTATGACTGCGCGACGAGCCATAGCAGGAAACTCAGCGCCACCACCAGATAGCAAAGCTGATAGAGACGCACGACGCCGATGCGATCGGCGAGCGAGCCGAGGCCCATGCGCCCGACAACGCTCGAGCCTCCGATGAGGCCGACCAGAGTGGCCGCCGCGACCTCGCTGGAGCCATGGTCACGCGCGAAGGCGGGAAGGAAAACGAACGGCGTGAAGAGTCCCATCGAAGAGAGCACTGCGGAAAAATACAGCAGCTTGAACGCGGGCGTCCGGATCGCCTCGCGGATGCTGAATGGCATCGGCGCGACGTGCACCGGCGGTTGACGCACGATGAAGGCGCACGCGAGGAGTACCACTGTGCTGACGATGCCGAGTACGACGTAAGTCTCGCGCCATCCGAGGCGTTGGATCAGCGCCGCGCAGATCGGCGCAACGACTAGCGTTCCGCATCCGATGCCCGCCACCGCAAGGCCGAGTGCGGTATTGCGGCGGCGCAGGAACCATCCACCGACTACCGCGATCATCGGGACGTATCCGCACGCGATGCCGATGCCGACCCCGAGGCCGTAGGTCAGATAGCCGAGCCAGAGCCGATCGATGAGCGACGTCAGCACCAGGCCGGCGCCCATCGCGAGCGCGCCGAAGACGATCACCGGTCGCGCGCCGATCCGATCCGCGATGTGTCCGGCGGGCCATCCGAGCGCGCACCAGATTACGACGGTGCTGGAAAAAACCCCCGAGGTCGCGCCGGGTCCCGCGCGAAATTCGAGCGCCATCGATTTGAAGAACGCGCCGAAGCTGTAGGCCACTCCGTAGAGTACGAACAGCGTCACGAACGACGCCGCCACCATCAGCCACGCTTGCGCGGAATCGAGTTGCGCGAGAGTGCCCTGAACTTCGTCCGCCGGCGATTGTCGAACTGATGCGTTCATAGCGCCGCTAGCGGGTTACCGAAAAACGCGCCGATCGCCGCATTCGTAGCCAACCTGGTCTGATTATTACTGCCCGGAGCTGGGCGGGGCCGTGGCCGCCGGGGCCGACGGGTCCGCGCAGGTGCCTTCATCGCAGTCGCAGGAGTTACCGGCATTCGAGGCGAGGTAGTCACTGCACCAATCAGTGCAGTGGCCGCGGTTGTCATCGGTCCCGGTAAAATTTTTGCACTTCGCGGCGACGGCGCCGGACGCGCTTTTTTCGGTATAATTGCCATGCCGATCGATATCCATGGCGAATACAGATCCGGCCAGGAGCGCGACTATAAAAGCGGCGGCGAATAGACGATGAAGCATGTTTCTCCCGCGCCACAAGCATTAGCAGTGCTTGTACGCATTGTCAGTGCGGGACCGTAGCAATGTTCGATCGATTTACCAAACGCAGCGCCGGCGCGAGTACGTAATCATCTGCCTATTCCGGCAAGCGTCACGGCCGCGCCACTGTTGGTCATGTTGCCGGTGACGAGCAAAGTGTCGCTCGCAGGGCCGCTGAGGACCGGCGCGAAGATGATCGCGACCCGGCAACTCTTGCCCGCCGCAATCGAACCTCCGGGCGCACAGGTGGTCTTCGCGCTATCGATGCTGAAGCCGGCATTTGCGGATTGCAGCGCCACTCCCGTGATCGAAATGGTAATTTGGTCCTTGCGCGGATTTTTCACCGTCACGAACTTCGGCGCGGTATGCGTCCCGGATTTCTTCTTTGGAAATTTCAAGCTTGCCGGCGCATAAACCACCGGCCCCACCGGCGTCGCCGTTGCGGTAGCGGTCGGCGTGGCCGTTGTCGTGAGCGTCGCGGTCGGGGTGAGGGTTGCGGTCGAGGTTTGCGCAAACACCGTCGCTGGCGCCGTCGCAGTAATCGTGATCGTAGTGGTTGCGGCCGCAGTGGGAGTCACCGAAGCGGTCACACTGGCGCTGGGTACGCGCGTCGGCAGCGGAGTGCGACCGGATGTCGGTGTCACGGTAAGAGTGGCTGTGGGCGTTGCGGTATCTGTAGCGGTTGCGGCGGCGGTTAGAGTTGGAGTCGGAGTTAGAGTCTCGGTCGGAGTGGGAGGCGCAGCGATGCGCGCAACGAAAGGGCTGACCACCGTACTTTTCGGATTTGGTTGGAAAACTCCCGCCGTGACGGGAACCTGGAACGACTGGGAATTACCCGCGAGGTAGACGTTGCCGAACGCATCCACGGACACGCCCACCGCCTGATCGGGATATCCTGCCAAGGAGGTCGAATAGACACGTTGCCCCTTAGACGGATCAAATTCGACCAGAAACACTCCAGGACTGATCCCAAGTTGCGGCTCGTTATTCTGTGACGAACCCGCAATGAAAATATTCCCAAAGGAACTCAATGCAATTGCAGTGGGCGTAAGATCGGGATCACCAACTGTGAGCACCAACGCTTGATTTGTGAGTGTGCCATTCGAATCGTAACTCGAGAGAGAAGGCGTCCCATTGTATGTGAACGTCCCGAACGACGGGTTGAGAAAGCTGCTCTTCACGTTTTGACTCACATAGAAGCTTCCTAACGGCTCGACCGCAATACCGGGCAGTTCGGCCCTTGTGCATCCGAATTGGCAGTTTTGTTGATCGCCAAAATTGAGAATTTTGTTAAAACGAAACCGAGCCGTCAGAGTTTAATTTGCATAGAACGAAAGTGGCGCCCGAAGTGACCTGGCCTATGACATAGGCATTCCCGGCGGCATCGACTGCGACTCCGGAGAGTCCACTTCCAGGTTGTCCCAGGTCGGGAATCGTCGTGAGGTAGAGGAGCGAGGTCCCGATCGGATTGAACTTTCCGACTGCAGCTCCCCCAGCTACATAGGCATCACCCAATGAATCAACTGCTATAGCTGTGCCGGTGCCTCCCGGAAAAAAAGTTGAGTAGATGAGTCCGCCGTCCGGGTCAAATGCGGTTACGAAAGCCTCAAGACCTCCGATCGGTTGATAGACGGTCGAAAATGCGCCGACTGTAACCGGAAAATCGACGGAACTTGTGAAGCCCGTGATGTACGCATTTCCCGACGGATCCACCGCGATTCCGGCAGCACCGTCATTCTCAATGCCGCCAACGTACGTCGAATATATCAATGCGGTTCCATCCGCACTCACCTTAGTAACGAAGGCATCATTAAATCCTTGCGCCCCGAAGAGCTGAGGCTGAAAAGCGCCTTGCACGGGAAAATCCAACGAAGATGTGGATCCCGTAATGATTGCTTCGCCGGCATCGTCGACCGCTATTCCTCTCGCGAAATCCACGAAGTTGCCGCCGAGGTAACTCACGTAGGTCAGCAAAGGATCGACGATGAGAGGAAGATTCCGATCGTACGAGGCTAGTCTGAAAGTCACCGAATCCCTGCCCACCAGCGCGTAGCCGCCATCGACGCGATCCCGATTGCCGTGCGATTCCTGGTAAATCACCGGCGCTTTCTAGATCACCTCACCATCTGCGGTTTTGATCACGAGGTTGCCGGCGCCATCGATGCGAAGATCCTCAGCGCCTTCGACGTTCATTTTGATGCGCGAGGGGTCGGCATTCAGCGCGATCAGGAAGTCATATTCGAGGCGGCCCTGAGTACCTCGATACACGAGGTTGACGCCGGGATAGACGCTCTCGAAGCGCACGCCGCCGTAAGTCGCGATGCCGGTGCGCCACTTCGAGCGATCCTTGCCGATGAAGTAGTTGCTGCGCCCCGGCAGTGCATCGACGCCACTCGCAGTGGAATTCGGATTCGCGCCCTCGAGCTGGATGCGCACCACCGAGAGCTTCTGCTTCCCATCTTCGGGATGAAACGCAATCGGCATCGCGCCGGGTTTCGGGTTTTTCGACGATGAAGGCGCGCGCAGCTTCAGCACCGCTTCGCTCGGCGTGAGGAACAACGAGTACCCGCCGCCGCGCGCGAGGAACTTCACTTGCGCGTCGGTCTGTCCGCGATTTTCCTCGAAGCTCAGCGGCAGATGCCCGTAGGCATCGCGCACCTGCGGCTTCGCGGCTTTTGGCGCTGTCACTGGCGACGGCGACTGCGCCGCCGCGATCGCGCCAAATGCGACTGCGATTACGCCGATCGCAACCCAAAAACGCGGACGGACGACGCCACGTAGAAACTGCATTGATCCCCCCGGATGACCAGCTGTTTAGAGGAATAAAGGTCTAGAACATTGCCTCGCCGGACAACAACGACGCGCTATCGGCTCGCCGCAGGACGCTGCTAAATTTTCCTTTGAGGTGACATCATGAACGGACGCGACGTATCCATCACCGCTCACGACGGCGGCAAGTTCGGCGCATACCTGGCGCAACCGCACAGCGCGAAGGCGCCGGGCATCGTCGTCATTCAGGAAATTTTCGGCGTCAATGATCACATCCGCGAGGTCGTCGATGAGTACGCCGCCGCCGGTTACCTCGCGATCGCGCCCGATATGTTCTGGCGCCTCGAGCCCAACCTGAAGCTCGGCTATACCGCCGAGGACGTCCAGAAGGGGCGCGGCTTCCGAGTAAAGTTCGACTTCGACAATGGCACGCGCGACATCGAATCGACGATGAAGGCATTGCACGCGATGCCTAATTGCGACGGCAACCTTGCCGTGGTCGGATACTGCTTCGGCGGCTTGATGGCGTATCTGACGGCGGCGCGCACCGAGGTAAAGGCAGCATCGTGCTACTACGGCGGCGGTATCGATGGTTTCATCGGCGAGGCGAAGAATGTGAAGTGCCCGATTCAATTCCACTTCGGCGAAAAGGACGCGGCGATACCCGCCGAAGTGTGGAGCAAAGTTCGTGAGGCATTCGCCGGGCGCCCCAATGCCGAGGTCTTCGTGTACGATGGTGCCGAGCACGGCTTCAATTGCACCAGGCGCGCATCGTTCAACCCGGACGCCTCCAAGCTCGCACGCTCCCGAACGATGGAACTTTTCCGCAGGACCATCGGACCGCGCTAGTTAGCGCGACGCGGCCCTCGAGGCTGATAGCTGCATCGCGAGGCATCCGCTAACCTCGCGCTATGGCAATCAATCGAGTTTGCATTTATTGCGCATCGAGCCGGCAATGCGATCAGATTTACCATGATTCGGCGGCGCGTCTCGGCGCGTTCCTCGCGCGCAACCAGGTGACTATCGTGTATGGCGGCGGCAAGTCCGGCTCGATGGGCGCGTTGGCTGACGGCGCGCTGGCCGAGGGCGGCCGCGTCGTCGGCGTGCTGCCGCGCTTCATGGACGAAGTCGAATGGGGCCATCAGCGGCTCTCGGAATTGATCCTCGTCAACGATATGCACGAGCGAAAGCGCCTCATGATTCAGGAAGTCGACGCGGTCATCGCATTGCCCGGAGCATGCGGCACCTGGGAGGAACTCTTCGAGGCGATGAGTTTCAAGCGGCTCGGTTTGTATGCCGGGCCGATAATCATCGTCAACACCAACAGGTACTACACGCCGATGCTTGAAATGCTCGATCGCTCGGTCGAGCAGCACTTCATGGACGAGCGACATCGGGACATGTGGTCGGTGGTCGAGGAGCCGGAGCACGTGCTCGATGCGATTCGGAATTCGCCTCCATGGAGTGTCGCCAACCGGAGTTTTGCCGCTATTTGATATGTTGCTTTATGGTATTAGCATCTTTAGGCTAAATATCCATGGCGAAGAATTTTCGACCGGTTTTTCTTGCCGCTGGCCTTGTTCTTCTACTTCTCCGACCCGCTTCCGCTGATCCTGTTTCAGGAATCTTCACCTATCACTTTAATAATGCTCGCGATGGTCAGAACACCAACGAAACGATTCTGACTCATGCGAATGTCAACTCGGCCAGCTTCGGCAAGGTTTTTTCGCGCAATGTCGACGGCTACGTTTATGCCGAACCGCTCTACGTCAACGCGGTGCAAATCCCGGGGGTCGGCTCGCGCGAGGTGGTCTACGTCGGGACCGAGCACGACAGCGTCTACGCCTTCGACGCGACGGGCGCCACCAAGAAGCCGCTCTGGCAGGTGAGCTTTCTCAACAAGAAAGCGAAGGTTACGACCGTACCGGCGAAGGACACCGGCACCGACGATCTTTCGCCCGAGATTGGCATCACTGGCACCCCGGTCATCGATCCATCAAGCAACACGCTTTTTGTCGTCGCCAAAACCCGCGAGGGACCAAACAAAACCAGACGTTATTTTCTGCGTCTCCACGCCCTCGATCTGGCAACCGGTGCGGAGAAGTTCGGCGGACCGATCGCCATCACGGCCACCGCGCAAGGCACCATCGACAACAGCACCCCAGTCACCATTACCTTCGATCCACTATTGGCCAACCAACGAAGCGGCCTCGCGCTCAGCAATGGCGTGGTCTATGTCGCGTTCGCCTCGCATGGCGATGTCGGTGAATACCACGGCTGGATGCTCGGCTATGACGCCTCGACTCTCGAACAGGTCAGCTCCTTTATCGTCAGTCCCAACACCGACAGTTCCGACCCGAATCCATCCTGGGGCGGCATCTGGATGTCGGGTGGTGCGCCGATGATCGATGCCGACGGCAGCCTCTTTGTGGTGACCGCGAACGGCACCTTCGATGCGAACGTCGGAGGGGCCGACTATGGCGATAGTCTCCTCAAGCTGGGGCCGACCGGCTCGACCAATCTCGACGTGCTGGATTCGTTCACTCCTTTCGATCAGGCGGCGCTGGAAGCTGGGGACACGGATTTTGGATCAGGCGGTGTGATCGCGCTCCCCGACCAAGCCGTCGGACCTCAGCATCTGGCTGTCACTGGGGGCAAGATTGGAATCCTCTATCTGCTCAATCGCGATAGCTTGGGCGGTTTCTCCGCGACCGAAGATCTCGAGGCACAAGCCGTCGTTCAATCGATCGACGGGCAACTCAATCACATTTTCTCCACTCCCGCTTACTTCAATGGCAATGTGTACGTCGGAGATACCGGCGAAAGTCTCAAGGCTTTTAGCTTGTCCAATGGGCAGCTCTCGACGACCCCATCGCAAGAATCGAGCATGAGCTTCGGCTTTCCGGGGACGACACCGGTAGTCTCCGCTAACGGTGATCAGGATGGCATCGTGTGGGCGATCGAACGCGGGACCAAAGTCGCCGTCCTGCATGGCCTGGATGCGACTGACCTGAGCCATGAGCTTTACAACAGCAGCCAGGCCAAAAGGAATCGCGACAGGATGACTGGGTACGTAAAGTTCACCGTTCCTACCGTCGCCAACGGCCGCGTCTTCGTGGGAACTGTAAAACGTCTGACGGTGTTCGGCTTGCTCCCGCAGAAGTAACTGTGAGACTTAGTCGTCGGCGCCTGCGCGTGCGGTCTGCATCACCGCTTCGACGAGCTCGCCCTCGCGCGCCGATTGTCCAACATTGATCGCGACGATGTCGTCCTCGTTGATGCCGCTGATGACTTCGACATTCACGCCATTGTCGTAACCCAGCGTCACCTCGGCCAGATGCAATCGATGGTCGCGCACCACCGGCACGAAGACCTTGCCCCCATGAAATACCAGCGCATCGTCCGGTACCATCGGCACCGATGACGGCGCGGAAACCGAAAGCGCAACGATCGCGTACATTCCCGGCAACAGCGCGCGGTCGCGATTTTCGAGGTCAACCTCTACCCGCATCGTGCGCGTCTCGCCGTCGAGAGCATTGGCATGCCGCGTGACGGTGCCGGTAAACGGTGCGTTGCGGATATTCGCGGACAATCACCGTCACCTTGTCGCCATCCTTGATGAACGGCGCGGCGCTCTGCGGAACGTCGGCATAAATGCGCAAGGGCGAGAGCGTAGCCATCGATACGATCGGAAGCGGCCCGACCGCAGGAATCGTCGATTGCGGAACCAGCGCGCCCGGGTCGGCATTGCGCGCCGTCACGATGCCTTCGAAGGGCGCCTTGATCACTTCGTAGGCTTGGGTAGCGATGAGCTCGTCGAGCGCCTCTTTCGCCTCGAGCATGGTGGCATTGGAGTCATCCGCGGTCTGCTGCGCGATAACTCCATGACGCGCGAGTTGCTGATTTCGAGTGTCGGTGATTTTTTTCACTTCGTAGGTCGCGCGCGCATTCGCCACCTGGTGGTCGAGTTCCGGCGATTCGAGGATCGCCAGCACCTGGCCCGCCTTCACGCGGTCGCCCTTGTCGACTTTCATATCTTCAGATAGCCCGGAAACCTTCGCGTAAATCGGCGTCTCGATGAATCCATGAATGCTGCCGGGAATCTTGAGCTGGCGCGGTTTTGGGGCTATGAATCACCTTGGTCGCCAGCACCCGCTGCCCCTGCTGATATTGGCGTTCCAACTCGGAGCTTTGGCGCCCGATCCAGAGATCCCGCGCCAATACCAGTCCCGCAGTCAATGCGACGACGATCACAACCGCGCCCATCCATCCGAACACGTACAACTTTCCGGTCGGCGGAGGGGTAAAACTTTTCGGATCTTCTTCAGCCATCAGCTTTGAAATTCTTCATGCACCCGGAAGCGTGATCGCGTCGATCTCGGCGTCGCGCTCATGCTTGCCTTTGATACTTCGCGCCGAATCGTCGAATACACCGCCGGCACCACCAGCAGCGTCATCGCGGTCGCTGCGAGCAGTCCTCCGATCACCGCGCGGCCTAGCGGCGCGTTCTGTTCGGAGCCCTCGCCGATAGCAAGCGCCATCGGCAACATGCCCAGGATCATGGCGAGCGCGGTCATCAACACCGGACGCAGTCTGATAGTCGCGGCCTCGATCGCCGCGGCCGCCGGAGTATAGCCATCCTCGCGAAGTTCGTTGGCAAACGTTATCACAAGATTGCCGTTCGCGACGCCGACGCCGACCGCCATGATCGCGCCCATCATCGATTCGACGTTGATGGTCGTCCCCGTCAGCACCAGCATCCACAGCACGCCCGCGAGCGCGCCCGGCACCGCCAGCATGATGATGAACGGCTCCAGCCACGACTGGTAGCTTGAAACCATCAGCAGGTAGACCAGGATGACTGCCAGCACCAGGCCGAGCTCGAGCGCGCCGAACGAATCGCGCATCGCCTGGCTCTGCCCGCGAATGACGACCTCGGTGCCCTTCGGCAACGTCCCCAACGAATCGATCGCGCGTTGAACGTCATTCGACGATGCGCCCAAATCGCGGCCACTCACGCCCGCGTTTACATCGATGACGCGCTGCACCGTGTAGTGATCGAGCGCGGCCGGCTCGACGGTTTGACTGACAGTGGCGACGTTGCCGAGCAACTGCGGCGCGCGCGTGACACCATCGACGCGGTCGGCGTCAGCGGCGTATTTGCCAACTCGGCCACCGAATCGACAATGTGCTGCGGGGTTTGAACGTTGACGTTGTAGTTGACGCCGTTTTTCGGATCGAGCCAGAAGTTCGGCGCCAGCAGAAAGCTCGAGCTGAGCGAGATCAGCAGATTGCTCGCGACCGCCGACTGATCCACTCCCAGTTGCAGCGCCTTCGAGCGATCGACGTTGACCCGCAGCGTCGGATAGTCGAGCCGCTGCGCGATGCGAATATCGCTCAGGCCCGGAATCCGATGCATCCTGGCCTGCATCTTCGACGCGATCTCGTAGTCGGAGTTGATGTCGTTGCCGATGACCTGCACATCGATCGCCGCTGGCAACCCGAAATTCAGCACCTGGCTAACGATATCAGCGGCCTGAAAATAGCCCTCGACATCGGGAAAATCGTGCTTGAGAAGTTTGCGGATCTTTTCGTTCATAGCCGCGAGTCGGCTGATGATTCGGCTTGAGCTGGATCAGCATGTCCGCATCCTGCGGTCCAATACTATCGGTCTGATAAAACGCCAGGTTGAAGTATTGCGGCAGCCCGATGGTATCGCTGATGTCGCCCAGCTCGTCGTGCGGGATGACGGTTCGGATCCCGCGCTCGATGTTGTCGATGATTCGCTCGGTCTCCTCGATGCGGGTGCCGGTCGCCGCGCGAACGTGCAGCTTCATCATGCCGGCGTCGATGGTCGGAAAAAAATCCTGCCCCGCGACCGGAATCAGCACCAGGCTGGCCAGCACGATGATCGAAACGCACACCAGGCCCAACACCCGCCGCGCGATAAACTTCGCCAGCACCGTGCGATAGCGTTCCTTGAAGCGATCGAACAGCGCGTCGAAGCCAGTAACAAATCGATTCCACCACCCGGTGCCGTGCCCGACATTTTCCTCGTGATATTCGGAGAGCAGGTAGCGCGCCATCGTCGGCACCAGCGTGCGCGACAATAGGTATGACGTGAGCATCGAGTACACCACCGCGAACGCGAGCGGAGTGAACAGATATTTCGCGACGCCGCCCAGCAGGAAGACGGGAAAAAACACGATGCAGATCGCGAGCGTGCCGACGAACGCCGGCGTGGCGATTTGACTGGCGCCATCGAGAATCGCGACCAGCAGCGGCTTTCCCATCGCGTGGTTGCGATGGATGTTCTCGATTTCCACCGTTGCGTCATCGACCAGCATTCCGATCGCGAGCGCCAGTCCACCGAGCGTCATGATGTTGATGGTCTGCCCGGAAAGTTTCAGCCCGATAATCGCGGTAAGAATCGACAGCGGGATCGACACGATCACGATGATCATGCTGCGCGGCGAGCCGACGAACACCAGCACCATGATCGCCACCAGGGTCGCTGCAATCACCGCCTCGCGCACCACTTCCCATAGCGCGCCGCGCACGAACTGCGACTGATCGAATGCGATCGACATGTTCATCCCGGCCGGCGCGGTCGCCATGATCGACGGGATGCGCTTCTTGACGTTCGCTACCACCGCCATCGTGGAGGCGGCCGCATGCTTGATGATTGCGAGGTACGTCCCGCGCTTGCCGTTGACGCGGACGACGTTGGTCTGCACCGTGTGGGAATCGCGAACCGGTGCGACATCGCCGAGGAACACCGGCGTATCGCCCACCATCTTTACCGGAAGCTGGTTGAAATCCTTGATCCGATCGGGGCTGCCATTGAGCTCGACGTAGTATTCGCGGTCGCCGATCTTCACGCTGCCCGCGGGCAGAATCACGTTGGTGCGGTTGAGCGCATCGCTGATGTCATTGGCGGAGAGCGAGTTGGCGTACAGAGCGCCCGGATCGAGATTCACCATGATGGCGCGGCTGCGTCCGCCGTATGGCGCGGGCGACGAGAGTCCCTCGATGGTGAAGAGCTTCGGACGAATGAAGTTCAGCCCGTAGTCGAACAGCGCCTGCTCGGAAAGCGTCTCGCTCGAAATGTTGAGCTGCGCGACCGGGACGTTCGCGGCATTGTAATCGATGACGTTCGGGCGCCTGGATTCCGGGCGGCATGATTTTCATGAATGCCCTGCGTGACGGAGGTCATCTGCGCGATTCCACCCGCAGTGCTCTCGCCCGCGTGGAAGTACACCTTCATCAGGCCGATGCCCTGGATCGATCGCGATTCGATGTGCTCGATGCCGTTGACGGTGGTCGAGAACGCGCGCTCGCTGATGAACACGACCCGCCGCTCCATGTCGATCGCGGGCAGCCCGGGATAATTCCAGATGACCATCACCACCGGCAGATCGATCGCCGGAAAGATGTCGATGTTCATCATGCCGAAGGAGAGCACGCCGAGCACCAGCATCAACGCCGCCATCACGGCGACGGAAAGCGGGCGGCGCAACGCGAATCGTACTATCCACATGAGCGGGCGTTCTCAGCCAACGGCGCGAAAACCTCAACCTCGGCGCGTTCGGAGCATTTTCGAAAGGATGGAATCGAGGATATGGAGCGATCTTAAACAGGCAAGTCGAACTATTTCTTCGCCCGCGCCACGGTCTTCGGACGCGAGGCCGCAACTTTCGGGCGATGCAACATCGCAAGCAGACGCGCGAGCGTCGCGCGCATCTGTCCGCGCTGTACGATCGCATCGAGCATCCCGTGCGCGAGCAAGAAATTCGGCGCGCTGAAAATCCGCCGGAAGATCCGCGCCGGTGGTCTGCTTCGTCACGCGCCGTCCCGCGAATCCGATCAGCGCACCGGGTTCGGAAATGTTGAGGTCACCCAACATCGCAAACGATGCCGCGACGCCACCGGTAGTCGGATCGCACAGCACGGAGATGAACGGCAACCTCGCATCGCGAAACCGCGCGATCGCCGAGGAAACCTTCGCCATCTGCATCAGCGAGAGCGCACCTTCCTGCATCCGCGCACCGCCCGACGCCGCGAACAGCACCATCGGCAGCGAATTGGTGAGCGCGTGATCGAACAGGCGCGCCAACTTTTCCCCGACCACCACGCCCATGCTGCCGCCCATGAAATCGAAGTCCATGATCGCGAGCGCGATCGGATGCTCCTCGATGCTCGCGGTGCCGACCACCACCGCATCGTTGCGCCCGCTCGATTTGCGCGCGGCCTCGATGCGACCGGGGTACGGCTTGCTGTCGACGAATTCAAGCGGGTCGCCAATCGCGATGTCGGCGAACAGTTCGCGCCAGCTTCCTCGATCGGCGGTGATCGAAAGCCGCTGACTCAGCGTCACCCTGAAATGATGCCCGCACTTGCCGCATACGTTGAGGTTGCGTTCGACTTCCTTGCGAAACGCGATCTCCTTGCAGCCGGGCACTTGACCCAGATGTCTTCGCTAACGGCCGCGGCCTCGACGGGTTTTTCGATTGTTCGCGCTCAGCCATTGGTCGACTCATCTTGTCGGCATTTGCGTACCGCGTCGCACCGTTTCATCGCGGTCTTCATCGATCCTACCAGTTCGGCGACCTTGTTCACGAGCTCCGGCGATTCGCCATTCGCCTCGACCAACAGCGAAATGGCGCTGCCCACCACGACCGCATCGGCAAAACGCGCGATATGCGCGGCCTGCGCCGGCGTGGAAATTCCGAAGCCCACCCCGATCGGCAAATCGGTAACGGTGCGAAGATTGTTCACATGCTCCTCGATGTCGGACGCCAGCGCGGTGCGCGCGCCGGTCACCCCAGTCACCGAGACATAGTAGATGAAGCCGCTGGCAGAGCGCACCACCCTGCGCGCGCGCTCGATGGGCGTGGTCGGCGCGAGCAGAAAAATCAGATCGAGGCCGTTGGCCTTGCGCCGGCGATCTTCAATTCGGCGGCCTCGTCCGGCGGAAGGTCGACGACCAGCAGCGCATCGATTCCCGCGCGCGCCGCATCTGCGCAGAGTCGCTCGCATCCGTAGTGAAAGATCGGATTGAAATATCCGAACAGGATGATCGGGATTTCGGTTTCCTTGCGCAGCTCGCTGACCATCGAGAGGATCGCAGCGAGCGAGGCGCCGGACTTAAGGCCGCGTTGCGCACGCGCGCTGGTTGGCGGGACCGTCCGCCATCGGATCGGAAAACGGCACCCCCAGCTCGATGATATCGGCGCCGCGCGCATCGAACTCGCGCACCAGCGCCGCAGTCGCTTCGAGGTTCGGATCGCCCGCGACGACATAGGGAATCAGCGCGGCTTCGTTGCGCGCGCGCAGCTCGCGGAATTTTGCAGCAATTCGATGCTTCATCGTGCAGATCTAAACCTTCGCTCCCATCGCGCCGACGATCGTATGCATATCCTTGTCGCCGCGCCCCGACAGATTGATGATCATCACCTGGTCCTTGCGCATCGTGGGCGCGAGCTTTGCCGCATACGCCACTGCATGTGAACTTTCCAGCGCGGGTATGATGCCCTCGGTCTCGGACAGCAGCTTGAGCGCGTCGAGCGCTTCGGCATCGGTCACCGCGACATACTGAGGCGCGGCCGCTCTGGTTGAGGTATGCCAGCTCGGGCCCGACGCCCGGATAATCGAGGCCCGCGGCGATCGAATGCGTCTCGCGTACCTGCCCCAGCTCATCCTGCAGAAGGTAGGTTTTATTGCCATGGAGTACGCCGATGCTGCCGGCATTGATGGTCGCCGCATGATGCGAAGTGTTGATGCCCGAGTCCCGCCGCCTCGACGCCGATCATTTCAACACCCGCGTCCTTGATGAACGGATAGAACAGCCCGATCGCATTGGAGCCGCCGTTGACGCATGCGACCAGGACATCGGGCAGGCGCTTTTCATTGCTGCAGGATTTGCTTGCGCGCCTCGCGCCCGATCACCGATTGGAAATCGCGCACGATCATCGGATACGGATGCGGTCCCGCCGCGGTACCAATCAGGTAGTAGGTAGTTTCGTACCGTCGCGATCCAGTCGCGCAGCGCCTCGTTGAGCGCGTCCTTGAGGCTCTTGCTGCCCACGTCGACCGCGGTGACTTTGGTGCCGAGCAGCTTCATGCGAAACACGTTAAGCGCCTGGCGCTCGACATCGACCGAGCCCATGAAGACTTCGCACTCGCGCTGAAACAGCGCCGCCATCGTCGCCGTCGCGACGCCATGCTGACCCGCGCCGGTCTCCGCGGTGATGCGCTTCTTGCCCATCCGCACCGCCAGCAGCGCCTGGCCGAGCGCGTTGTTCACCTTGTGCGCGCCGGTATGACAAAGGTCCTCGCGCTTGAGGTAAATCTTCGCGCCGCCGAGCCGCGCGGTGAGATTCGCCGCATGATAGAGCGGCGTCGGACGGCCCGACGAACTCGCGCGAGCGATGCTTCCAATTCGCGCTTGAATGCCGGATCGCGGCGCGCCTCTTTGTAGGCTTTTTCCAGTTCGGCCAGCGCCGGCATCAGCGTTTCGGCGACATACATGCCGCCGAATTCGCCGAAGTGGCCGTGACTATCGGGCAGACTTGGCATTGCGAATGAATCTCCTGAGTTTGTCGTGGTCCTTGATGCCGGGCGCCGATTCGACGCCGCTCGCGACGTCGACCGCATACGGGGAGCAGCTCGGCGGCTTCGCGAACGTTGTCGGGATCCAGGCCGCCGGAGATGAACACGCGGGTCAAATCGAGTCCGCGTAAGTCGGACAGCGGACGCTTCGCACCGGTGCCGCCGTAGAGTCCCGGATGAAAGGTATCGAGCAGCGTATATATAGATGATGCGTTTGCGCAGGGCGAAACTCCTCGCCGCTCTTGAGCCGCAGCGCACGAATCACCGGCACCGGCCAGCCCTCGAGCAAAGGAGTCGGCCTCGTCGCCATGAAATTGCAGCAGGTCGAGGCGCACCTGTTCGAGGCAATCGACGATGAATTCGCGCGCGGCATTGACAAACACGCCCACCACTTTATGCGCCTCGGGAACGGCCGCGCGAATTTCGCGCGCGCGGTCCAGCGAGATCGAGCGCGGGCTCGGCGCGTAAAAATTGACTCCGACCATATCGGCGCCAAAATCGATCGCCGCGAGGGCATCCTCGACACTGGTGATGCCGCAAATTTTTACCTTGATGCTCATCGACCCGATGCCTCAAGTGCATTCATCAACTCGGGCAGCTTGCCAGCGGGATTGCCGTCGCGCAGCAGGCTCTCGCCGATCAGAAACGCGCGCGCTCCGGCGGCGTCGAGGCGACGAATATCCTCGGGCGTACTGATGCCGCTTTCACCGACGATCAGCGCATCGCCACGATAGTTCGCGAGCAGTTTCTCAGTCACCGCGAGATCGGTAACGAAGGTGTGCAGGTCGCGATTGTTGATCCCGATCAGCTCTGCGCCAAGGTGACTCGGCCAGCGCGAACTCCTCGGGATTGTGGACCTCGATGAGCGCGGCCATTTTCACTTCGCGCGCCAACGCTGCGAGCGAACGCAACTCGCCCTCTTTCAACATCGCGACGATAAGAAGGATGCAGTCAGCGCCGGCCGCGCGCGCCTCGTAGATCTGGTACGGATGGAACATGAAGTCCTTGCGCAGCAGCGGCAGCTCCACCGCCTCGCGCACCGCACGCAAGATCGTCGAGCGTGCCCTTGAAGTGACGATCAGTGAGCACCGAAATCGCCGCCGCCCCGCATGCCTGGTACTGACGCGCGACGGTTGCCGGATCGAGATTCGGCAGGATGTCGCCTTTGCTGGGGGACGCACGCTTGATCTCGGCGACAATCGCGGGGCGTTTGGCGCGTAGAGCAGCTACGAAATCGCGCGGCGACGCAGCATCCTTCGCGCGCGCGACGATCGCGACATCGCTCACCAGCTTGCGTTGCTCTTTGAGTTCGTCGCGCTTGGCGGCGAAGATTTTGTCGAGTATCGAACTCATTTGGTTTTCGCTTTCGCGGTCGTGACCATTGGTGATGCGCCGCATCTCTTCGATAACTTCGATCGCGGCCTCCGATTCGATGATTTCGCGTGCTCTTTTGACGCCCTCGGCCAGCGACGCGGCTTTGCCACCGACGTAAATCGCCGCGCCGCCGTTGAGCGCGAGAATATCCTCCGCCGGACCGTCCTCGTCTCCAACCAGCGCCGCGCGCAACAGCTTCGCGGAATGCTCCGCGTCGTCGGCGCGGAGTCCAGTGCGGCCGGCGCGCTCGATCCCGAATTGCTCGGGCGTGATGGTGTATTCGGAAATCGATTCGCCGCGAATCTCCGCGACCTTCGTCTCCGCGCTAATGGAAATCTCATCGAGGCCGTCGAGCCCGTGGAAAATCATCGCGTGCTCGGTGCCGAGCAGCCGCAATCGCGCGCGCCATCTCTTCGAACAGCCGCGCCTCTGCCACGCCGGAAACCTGGCGCCGAGGCAAGGCGGGATTCACCAACGGCCCCATCAGGTTGAACAGTGTCCGGGTGGCGAGCGTGCGGCGCAGCGGCGCGAGGCGCGCCATCGCGGGATGATAGGCGGGCGCGAAGATGAAGCAACATCCGGCCTCGCGCAGGCATTTTCTCAGCACCGGCGGATCGCAATCGATCTTGACTGCCGAGATGTTCGAGGACGTCGGCGCCGCCGACCTTGCCGCTGATCGCGCGATTGCCATGCTTCGCAACCGGCACGCCCGCGCCGCCGCCGCGATGAGCGCCGCGCCGGTGGAAATGTTGAAGGTTCCGGCGTTGTCGCCGCCGGTACCGCAGGTATCGAGGATGCCCTCGACGCCGAGCTTCAATGCGCGCGCCCGAGTGCGCATCGCCCGCGCGCATCCCGCGATCTCGTCGCCGGTCTCGCCTTTCATTTTAAGCGCGATCAGAAAAGCCGCGGCTAGAACTTCCGTGACCTCGCCGTCGAGCAGTTCGCCGAAGGCGCGCTCGGCCTCGTTCCGCGGACAAGCGAATGTCGCGCGAGCACCGCCTCGTATGCTGGAGTGAAATCGCTCACGCTGCCGCCCGCTTCAGGAAATTGTGCGAGCAAATGTTTTCCTTCCGGCGTGCCGATCGATTCGGGATGGAACTGCACGCCCTCGACAAACAAAGTCTTGTGCCGCAGGCCCATCACCTCGCCCTCTGCAGTGCGCGCGCTGACTTCGAGACATTCGGGAATCGAGTTCGCATCGACGATCAGCGAATGATAGCGCATCGCCTCGAAGGGATTCGGCATGCCCGTCGAAAATCGTGCGCCCATCATGAATCACCGGCGAGGTCTTGCCATGCATCAGGCGCGGTGCGCGATCGACACGGCCACCGAATGCCTCGCCCATGCATTGCTCGCCGAGACATACGCCGAGGATCGGCAGCTCGCCGGCGAGCTCCTTGAAAATTGACAGCGAGATGCCCGCTTCCTTGGGCGTGCACGGGCCCGGCGAAACGACGATCGCGTCGGGATGCAAGTGCGCGCACACCCGCGATATCGATCTTGTCGTTGCGCTTTACGGTCACATCGGCGCCGAGCTCGCCAAGATACTGCACGAGGTTGTAGGTGAACGAATCGTAATTATCGATCATCAGAATTTTCATGATGCTCACCTGGCCACCGTCACCGCGGCGGTTTCGAACTCGCGTGCCGCGTTGAGCGCACGAATCATCGCGCGCGCCTTGTTCACGGATTCCTCGAACTCCGCGCCCGGATCGGAATCGGCGACCACCCCGCCGCCTGCCTGCACGTAGACGCGATTGTTCTTGATCAGCAGCGTGCGCAGCGCGATGGCAGTGTCCGTGTTGCCGGTGAAACTGAAATAGCCGACCGCGCCCGCATAGACGCCGCGGCGCACCGATTCGAGCTCATCGATAATTTCCATCGCGCGGATTTTCGGCGCGCCCGAAACCGTGCCCTGCGGAAAGGTCGCCGCGAACGCATCGAAGGCGTCGCACTCCGTCGCGCAGCTCGCCGGTGATATTCGAAACGATGTGCATCACGCTGTAGTAGCGCTCGACCACCATCAGCTCGGTGACCTTGACCGATCCGATTTTCGCGACGCGGCCGACGTCGTTGCGCCCGAGGTCGACCAGCATGATGTGCTCGGCGCGCTCCTTGGGATCGGCGAGCAGTTCCTTTTCGAGGTCGTGATCTTCCGGCTCGGTCTTGCCGCGCGGGCGCGTTCCCGCGATCGGGCCGCAGCGTGATTTCGCTGCCCTCGACGCGCACCATCACTTCCGGCGATGCGCCGACGATCGTGTGATCGCCGAGCCGCAGGTAGAACATGTACGGCGACGGATTGATGGTGCGCAGGCTGCGATAAATGTTGAACGGATGCACTTCGAGCGGCGCTTCGAAGCGCTGCGACGGCACCACCTGGATGATATCGCCGGCGGTGATGTACTCCTTGGCGCGCGACACCGTCGTCATGTAGGCCTCGCGATTGGTGTTCGAGGTCACGGCGACCGGCGCATCGAATGCGATCGGCTTCCCTTCCAGGCGCGGCGGAATGACCGGTCCGGCGAGGCGCTCGATCAGCTCGGCGATCTTTCGTTGCGCGTGTTCGTAGCCCTCGCGCGGCGAGGCGAAATCATTCACCGCGACATTGACGATCAGCGTCAGCGATTGCCGCACGTTGTCGAACATGATGACGGAATCAGTGAACATCATGTAGAGATCGGGGGTGCCGAGGTCGTCGTGCGCGCGCGCCGGGATGCGCGGCTCGAAGCATCGCACGATGTCGTAGGCGAGAAAGCCTACCGCGCCGCCGAAGAAGCGCGGCAGGCCGGGAATCTCCGGCGCCTTGAAGCGCTGCACTTCCTTGCGCAGCTCCTCGAAGGCGTTCGGCGCGATGCGCGATTCGGTCGCGCGGCCGGGCCGGATGATGTCGGTGCGATCACCGCGCGCGCGGATGACCATCGAGGGCTCCGTGCCGAGGAAGGTGTAGCGTCCCCATTTCTCGCCGCCGCGGACGCTCTCGAGCAGAAACGAGTAGTCGCCGCGCGCGACCTTCAGGAACGCCGAAACGGGCGTCTCCAGGTCGGCGGCGATCTCGCGGCTGACGGGAATCAGGTTGAATCCGTCGCGCGCGAGCCGCTCGAATTGTTGCAGGTCCGGCAATAGCGTCATTTTGTTTTCTCCCATCCTCTTCCATCCCAGGGATCGGGAATCCGCGCCCTCGCGCATAAACGAAAAGGGCCGCAGGATTTTCGCCCGCGGCCCTTGGATCAACTGGTTTTGTGATGGATTACAAAACCGGCGCGCAGGCGAATGCCTTGGTGGACCACCACCAGTTCGCCCAAACGCTGCGGTTCGCGTATTCCATTGCTCGTCATTAAGTATGATCAGTTCGCTTCTCTGTCAACTGGCGCTCGTCCTACGGAGTGTAGGATTCCTTGTACTTCGCGCGCAGTTCCTGCTCCGCCGTGCTCGCTTCGTTCCTGGCTCTGATAAGGACCGACGCGCACCCGCCACCAGGTCTGGCCCGGAAATGTCGGTGGGCACCATGAAGGCGTGATAGCCGAGCTTCTGAAAGGCGCGCGGTCATCTGCTCGGCATTGGTGCGATCCATCACGGCATCGATTTGGATGTTGAATGGCTTATGATGACCGCCGGTGGTGTCAGCAGTTGCAGAGGCATACTTCGCGGGAGGATTCGCTGACACCGGCTTCGTCACGCGAGGCTTTTCATCGCTTGCAGCATCCGGCGAGGTGAGCTTCGGCGCAGGTGCCGCGGCATTCGCCATCGCGCGCGATCGCAGGCGACGGATACCGGGCCCGCATTCTTATCCATCGAGAGGGAGGGCGCATTGGGAGCGGCTGCCGATTTAGTCATTGTTCACGGTCTTGGCCGCCGCTGCCGGAGCAGCCTCATTCGAGGCGGCTGCGGAGACTTCGCCTGTTCCGGCGGCGGATTCGGCAGCGGATAGACACTCGCGGCTTGCGGCGCTTCGGGCGCGGTATTGCGCGCCATGTCGTATCCGGCGAAAAGTCCGAGCGCGAACACGACCACCGAAAGTCCCGCGAGACCAATCAGGATTAAAATCGCACCCCCCGGTTCTGATCTCAAATCGCATAGTCGTTTTTCACATGCGCTCCGGAGCGGAAACTCCCAGCAACTCGAGCCCTTGCGCGAGTCCCGATTTTGAGCAGGCTCGCAAGATAGAGCCGCGCGAGGCTCAGCTCGCGCTCAGGTCCGATTATACGATTGGTGGGCTGGTTGTAGTAGCGATGGAACTCGCCCGCCAGTTCGAGCAGGTAAAACGGCATCCGATGAGGCTCCAGCGCCTGCGCGGCGGCGGTAGCCACTTCGGGAAAATCTAGCACACGTTTCGCCAGATCCAGTTCCTCGCGCCGAGAGCAGAGTCGAGATCGATTTTCGAGGTGTCCTCGGGCAGCGTCAGCCCGGCCTTTTCGGCCTCGCGGAAGACGCTGGCGAGCCGCGCGTGCGCGTACTGAACATAGAAGACCGGATTTTCGGGCGCCTGCTTCTTCGCGAGATCGAGATCGAAATCGAGATGGCTGTTATGCTTGCGGAAGAGGAAGAAGAAGCGCACTACGTCGGCGCCAACCTCCTCGATGAGCTCATCGAGGGTGACGTAGGTCGCCTTGCGGGTCGACATCTTCACTTTTTCGCCGCCGCGCGTCAGCGTCACGAACTGATAGATGATCGCCTTGATGCGCGAGGTCTCGTGGCCGAGCGCTTTCACCGCCGCGATCACGTCCTCGTGCTCGGCAATGTGATCGGCGCCGAATACATCGACGATCAGGTCGAAGCCGCGCTCCAGCTTCTCGATGTGATACGCGATGTCGGGGGTGCGATAGATCGGATCGGCGTCTTCGCCGGAGCGCACGATCACGCGATCCTTCGGGCAGTCCCAGCGGCTCGGCCCGCAGCCATAGCGCGCCGTCCTTCTGCGTGACGAGGCCGCGATCTTCGAGGCCCGTGGATGACCCGCTCGACGCGGCCGTCGCGCACCAGGTCGAGCTCGTTCTTGAAGGTATCGAAGCGGATGAGCAGCGTTTTGCAGGTCGCGAGGATCTCGGCGAAGATCGCTTTCACCGCGGCGGCGCGAAAGACCTCGCGATCCTCGCTATCAGCGAGAGTGATCGCCCCGCTCTTTTCGCAGCGCGCGCGCGATCTCGATGATGTACTCGCCCTGGTAGCCGTCCTTGGGCATTTCGGCGTCGCGCCCGAGTTCCTGCAGATAGCGCACCCGCACCGACTCGCCGAGCAGCCGCATCTGACGGCCGCCATCGTTGAAGTAGTACTCGCGATTGACCGTGAATCCCGCGGCCTCGTACATCCGCGCGATGGTATCGCCCAGCACCGCGTTGCGGCCGTGTCCGACCGTGAGCGGGCCGGTCGGATTCGCCGAGAGGAACTCCACCTGCATGGTATCGTTGCCGCCTTCGCGCAGTGTCCACTTGCGCGGACGAAAATAGCGCGGCGCCTTCGGCGAATGCGCGCGGCGCATCTCGACGATGCCAGTAGCGCGGACGCCATCCGGAAGTTGATGAAGCCGGGACCCGCGACGGTCACTTCCTTCGACATCAGCCGGCAAGCTCGATGTGCTCGCGAATGATCTCGGCGATCGCGCGCGGCGGCTTGCCTTCGGCCTTGCCAGCGCGAGCGCGACATTCGAGGCGATATCGCCATGCGACGGATCCTTGGGCGATTCGGTGCCGACCGCGACGCCGGAAGATTTCAGCTTTCCGGCCGCGTGCGCCTTTTCGATTGCGGCGGAAATAATCGAGACGATGAGGTCTTTCATCGATGAGGCCTTCATGGTGCCAGATAGCGGCGTGCACTGTTAAGGCGCGTCCCTTGACGCGTCGCGCGCGGCGATGCGAGCGTTGGCGACGAACGAGGTGAACCATGGAACTCGAACTCGCAGGCAAAGTCGCGATCGTCACCGGCGGCAGCAAAGGCATCGGGCGGGCCGCCGCGTTGGGATTCATCAAGGAAGGCGCGTCGGTGGTGGTATGCGCGCGCGGGCAGCGAGGCGCTCGATGAGACGGTCGCGGCAGTCGGCGCATCGGCGCGCGAGCGCATCGCGGCGAGTCGCCGCGGATTTGACCGATCCCGCCGCGATTCGACGCGTCATCGATCGCACGATCGCGGAATTCGGCCGCATCGACATCCTCGTCAACAATGCCGGCAGCGCGCGGCCCGGCGATTTCCAGAAAATTTCCGACGACGACTGGAAGCTCGACTTCGAGCTGAAATTTTTCGGCTATGTGCGGATGGCGCGCGAGGCGATGGCGCGGATGGCCGAGCGCAAAGACCGGCGTCATCGTCAATGTCATCGGCACCGGCGGCCTGGTTCCGTCGGCAGGATACATGGTGGGCGGCGCCGCGAATGCCGCGCTCAATCATTTCACCAAGGCGCTCGCCGGCGAGGGCGCGAAGCATGGCGTGCGCGTGGTCGGCATCAATCCGGGACCGATCCTCACCGAGCGGCTGGAGTTGTTCCTCAAGCAGCGCGCGCGCGAGGCTGGTGGCAGCGCAGAGCGCCGAGGAAATCATGCGCCGGATGACGCCGCTCGGGCGCCCGGGAAAGGCGGAGGAGGTCGCGGATTTGATTCTGTTTCTCTCCTCGCCGCGCGCGGCGTTCATTCACGGCGCGAACATCACCATCGATGGCGGCGCGAACCCGGGCCTCATTGGATAGCGGCGGCGCTTTTCCAGTTTAAGGCTTTGCTGTACACTCAGGGCTTGAGCGCGGTGACTTTAAGTCGCCGCGCTCGTCGTTTTGGAGGAAGCGCATCGGCGAATTTTGAAAAGTGCGAAAACAAAGCCATTAAATGCCCGAAAAACCTGACTTTTTCCTTTTCACATTGCCCGGGTGAGGGCCAAGCTTCGCGATCAAGATGGAAGCCGGCTTAGAATCGAAAATCGCAAAAACAAACCCATTAACTCCACGGAAATGCTGGATCTTTATCGTCAACTGCGGATCTACCGTGCTTAAGCATTCACAATCGGGCTGAGTACAACAACAAACAAAGGATTGTCGTTTAGCTATAGATTGACGCTTTATGCCTATAATCGTAGGATTCGGGTTGATTTAGAAGCACGTGGCAACTTTACGGCAACTCAGCTTCGATTGCCGCAAGCCCATATGGTGGAATCCGGAACCGTTACTCTGCTCTTTACCGACCTCGTTAATTCCACCGTACATCTGCAAAATGCCGGCGACGAAGCCGGACAGGGCCTGTTCCGCGCCCATCACAAGCTCCTCACCGATGCGATAACTACCTCCGGCGGCGAGGAGCTGCAGTGGCTCGGCGATGGCGTGCTGGCGGCTTTTTCCTCGTCCGCCGATGCAGTCCGCGCCGCCATTGCGATGCAGCAGTCGGCGCGCCGTCCGATCGGTGGAGTGCGCCTTGAAATTCGAATCGGGATTCATGCCGGGGAAGTGCTGCGCCGCGAGGGCGGCTACTTCGGCACTCCACTGGTGATCGCGCGACGCTTGTGCGATCGCGCGCAAGCGGGGCAAATCCTGTGCAGCCGGCTGGTTGCCGATCTGCTCGCGGCCCGTCAGTCATTCGCCTTTCGCGATTTAGGGACCATGGAGCTCAAGGGCATCGCGACGCCGGTCAGCGTTTGCGAGGTCGCCTATCGGCCCAACGATCCCTCCGCTCAACTCAGCCATACGCCATTCGTCGGACGCGAAAATCAACTTCAGCGCCTCTCGGCGAAGCTCGAACAGGCATCGAAGGGAAAAGGCGCGCTGGCGATGTTGACCGGCGAGCCGGGCATCGGCAAGACCCGGATGCTCGAGGAATTCTCCGACCTCGCACGTCAACAAGGGGTGCGCATTCTGTCCGGCGCGTGCCGCGAAGGCGAATGCCAACGGCCTTACGGCCCGTTTGCCGAGGCGATTGGACAATTTGTTCGCGAGAGCACCACCGAGGAGTTGAACGATGCGATCGGGCGAGTCGGCGCCACCCTCGCTCGCATCGCACCTGAGCTTCGCGATCGACTGCCTAACCTCGGCGAGCCTCCTGCGCTGGATAAGGAAGAGGAGCGTTTTCGGGTGCTGGATTGCGTCGCGCAATTCGTCGCCAACCTCGCGCAGCGCGCGCCCCTGATGTTGATCCTCGACGACCTGCACTGGGCCGATCCGGGAACTGCGGCAATGCTGAGTCATGTCGCCCGCTCCGTAAGTCAAAAGCCCATCCTTCTGGTAGGTGCGTATCGCGACGCCGAAATCGATCGCCGACATCCGTTGACCCCGGTGCTGGCGGGACTGAGACGGCTGGCGAACTTCGAGGCGATCGCGCTGGGCGGTCTGCCCGCCGACGCCATTGGAGAGCTGCTCGGAACTATCGGCGACGTAGAAGCGCCCGCCGAGTTGATCAAAGCGCTCAGCACCGAGACCGAGGGCAATCCCTTTTTCATTCGCGAAATTCTTCTGCATCTGGCCGCGGAAGGAAAAATTTTCGCGCCGGGGAACGCCTGGACCACGGAATTCGATCTCGATCGATTGGGTATCCCACCAGGCGTGCGCGAGGTCGTCGCGCTGCGCCTTTCCAAGCTGTCGGAAGACGCCAATCGGCTCCTCATCGCAGGCGCTGCGTTTAATGGACCCTTCGCCTTCGACATCGCGCGCGAGGTCGCTGGACTTACGGAAGACCGGGCGCTGGCCGCGCTCGATGAAGCGATCGACGCGCAACTCGTCCGCGCCACCAGCGATGCGCAGTCGCTCAACTTCGCGCATGCGCTGGTGCGCACCACGCTTTACCTCGGGACCAGTGCGGTCCGACGGGTGCGGCTGCATCGGCAGATTGCCGAGGCGATGGAGCGCGCGTGGGGCGAGCGTGTCCACGAGCATGCCGCCGAAGTCGCCTACCAGTTCTGGCGCGGCGCCGCCGTCACCGATGCGGGCCGTGGCGTGGACTACGCGATTGCCGCCGCCGATAACGCGGAGGCCGCTTACGACTACGATGAAGTAGCGGCCTTCCTTCGCATCGCACTCGAGTTGCTGCTGCCCCACGATTCGCGCCGTCCGCGGATGCTCGCGCGACGCGCTGCCGCATTGACGTGGACAATGAACGCCGAGGAAGCGCTCAAGACCGCGCATGAGGCCGGCGAGATGATCGCCGTGGCGGAAGGCGAGGACGCGGCCGCCGACTACTTCGAGAGCGCCGCGCGTGCGATGCGATGGGCCGGGCTGATGCGCGCGTCGTGGGAGGTTGCGAAGGAAGGTCTGCGCAGCATCGGGGAGCGGCGCGATATCGTGTGGGCAAGTCTGAAGGAGATCGACCTCGCCCGCGAAGAAGCCGAAGATCCGGAAAATCCCGGCATCCCCATCGATTCGGATGAGCAACGCGAATTGCGATCCGCTTTGAAGCGGTTTCCGCGCGAACAACTTGCCACGCGACGAATCGCGCAGCCGTATGATTCTCGAGACGAAATCATCCACGACGCGAAGCATCAGCCGCAGGCGCTGTTGTTGCTGGCCGGCGACTATCGGAGCTGCCGCCCCATTTGGCAGAAGGAGGCGGCGACCGCCGAGCATAGCGGCCGCCTCGCATGGGCGATGAACGCGTGGACGGCGGTGGCGCGCTGCTGCAACGCGATGGGAGATTTTCCGGCGGCCCAGGCCGCGCTCGATCGCGCGACCGTGCTGACCGCCCGGGCCGGCCGCCCTTCACTGCAAGTCATCAACCTGGTTTCGGTGAAGCAGGATTTCTTTATCGCGACCGACGAGAGCTGGGAAGAGATCATGGCCTTCGCCGACGCGTCGGGCATCCTGAAAGATCCGCCGCCTGAGAGCCGCTGGGCCTTCGGCGCAATCTGCGCCGCCGCCGCGCAGTCGCTCGCACGTCTCGGCCAGACCGAGAAGGCCCTGCCATGGCTGGCGAGGGTCTGCTCTGCCCTGCCGGCGGGAGCGCCGTGGGCTTTCTCATACAGCCTGATGGCGTGCGATGCGGCCTCGGTGCTGTGGACGTTAGGCCGAACCGATCATCTGGAGGTCGTCGAGCACGCCCTTCGACATAAGGTGGTGGTCCCCGATTTCCGCTTCCCGATGCGCGACAGCCGGCTTTCGATGGCTCGGCTATGCGCACTGAGCGGCCGCTACGATGAGGCGAAGGATTGGTTCGCGAAAGCGCGCGCGGTCCTCGACGAGCAGGGTGCGCTTCCGTTGCGCGCGATCGCCGATTTCGATGAGGCGCAGATGCACCTGCATCGGGCCGGCCCCGGCGACCTTGCAAATGCCGCGGCGCTGGCGGACATGGCTACCGATCAGTTTCGCAAACTCGGGATGAGCGGATGGCTTCGGCGCGCACGTGATAGCTTCGCCGCATAGAGGGTTTGTGGTAAACTGCCGGAGTGGGCGCGGTGACATTTGGTCGCCGCGCTCATTGGTTTTTGGCGATGATGGGGTTCGATGATCATAAAAGTGCAAAAACAAAGCCACTTAACCCGCGGAACTGTTAGGTTTTTTCAGTTGGGCTGCTTGTTCAGCGATGGAAAACGTTGGCTGGCGAAGACAGTAGCTTATCGCATGTACAGACAGTTTGAGTAAGCCGCCACACAGTTTGTCTTAGTTTAGCTACTGATTGACACACTATGCCGATCGTCGTACGATTCAGCCTGATTTAGGAGCACATAGCCCATTGAGGGCGCTGCTCAGTAAGGAAATCCTTCGATGCGCCAGCGGCCACAACCGCGCCCAGCCATCTTCATGAATCGTTGCGCCTTCGACTGCCCAAAGCCGCATAACAGAATGCCGGTCAGCCGCCGGAGCGCGACCTGACGTGGCTGCCTCCGGCACTCTCACCCTGCTCTTCACCGATCTGGTCAACTCGACCCAACTGCTCGGTCACGCCGGCGACGAGGATGGCCAGCGTATTTTTCGTGGTCATCACAAGCTGATGTCGGATGCGATCGCGGCCAGTGGCGGCGAAGAGCTCCAGTGGCTCGGCGATGGCGTGCTGGCCGCGTTCTCCTCGACCGCGGATGCAGTGCGGTGCGCAATTCGGATTCAGCAGACTGCGCGGCGCCCGGTCGAGGGCGTGCGGCTCGAGATTCGCATCGGCATTCATGTTGGCGAAGTGTTGCGCCGCGACAATGGATACTTCGGAGTGCCGGTGGTGATGGCGCGGCGCCTGTGCGACCGCGCGGCCTCGGGACAGATACTCTGCAGCAAGCTGATTGCGGAAATGCTCGCCGCGCGTCAATCCTTCGCCTTCCGCGAGCTGGGGACCCTGGAACTCAAGGGCATCGCGACGCCAACCGCGGTGAGCGAGGTCGTCTATGAGGGCAGCGATGCGGCCGCGCTCCTCAATCGCACGCCGTTCGTCGGCCGCGCCGAGCAATTGAAGCGCCTCGCGGCGAAGTTGGAGGACGCCTGCAACGGTCACGGATCGATCGCGATGCTTCAGGGCGAGCCCGGAATCGGCAAGAGCCGAACCATCGCGGAATTTTCGGACCTCGCCCTGCAGCGCGGTGCGGTGGTCCTGCGCGGGGCTTGTTACGACGGCGAATGGCAGCCGCCCTATGGGCCCTTCGCGGAGGCGATCACCAACTACGTTCGCCACGCCTCGTCCGAGGATCTCACCGCGGCGCTGGGAAAAAATGCGGCGACCATCGCGCGCATCGCACCGGCACTGCGCGAACGAATCGGCGACCTTTCCGAGCCGCCTCCGCTGGATAAGGACGAGGAACGTTTCCGGCTGCTCGATGCGGTCGCGCAGTTCCTCATTACGGTTGCGCAGCGCACGCCGCTGGTATTGGTGCTCGACGATCTACATTGGGCGGATCGCGGGACGGTCGGCCTCCTCAATCACGTGGCCCACAATGTGCCCGCCAATCCGATCCTGGTGATCGGTGCCTACCGCGATGCTGAAGTCGATCGCATGCATCCGCTGGCCCGCGCTCTCACCACCCTGCGGCGCTTGCCGAATTTCGAGGTGCTCGCGCTGGGCGGGCTCAAAAGCGGCGATGTAGTCGAGTTGCTTGAAATGATCTCTGACCAGGACGCACCCGAAGACCTGGTGCAGACCTTGAGCAAGGAGACCGACGGCAATCCGCTGTTCATCCGCGAGGTGCTGTTGCATCTCCACGAAGAGGGAAAAATCCTGCGCGACGGCAAAGGCTGGGGCACCCGGTTCAGCGTCGGCGAACTGGGCATTCCCGAGGGCGTGCGCAGCGTCATCGGACGGCGCCTGATGAAGTTGTCCGAGGACGCCAATCGGCTGCTGACCGTCGGCGCCGCCTTCAAGGGCTCGTTCTCCTTCGAGATAGCGGCGGCCGTCGCGGAATTGGACGAAGACGCCGGGCTCGCCGCGGTCGACGAAGCTCTGGATGCGCAACTGCTGCGGCCCGGAGCCAACCCCGAAACCTTCGACTTCACGCATGCGCTCATCCGCCATGCGCTCTACTCCGGTCTGAATCCAGCGCGGAGAGTGCGCCTACATCGCAAGATGGCGGAGGCGATGGAACGGACCTGGGGCGACAAGGTCAAAGAGCATGCGGCTGAGGTCGCTTATCAATTTTGGTGCGGCGCGGCCGCATCGGGCGCGGAACGTGGCGCCGATTACGCGATCGCAGCCGCCAACAATGCCGAAGCCGCCTACGCGCACGATGAAGCGGTCGCCTTCCTGCGTATCGCCCTCGAACTGCTGGCCAAGAGCGATCCGCGTCGCCCGCGTTTACTGGCGCGCCTGGGAATATCCCTCGCGTGGACGCTCGATTCGGACGATGCGATCAAGGTTAGCCGCGAGGCCGGCGAGTTGCTCGCCGCGACCGAAGGCAACGACGCCGCGGCGGATTATTTCGAGCAGGCGACCCGCGCGATGTACGGCGCGGGACTGGTCCGAGGGTCATGGGAACTGGCCAAAGAGGGTCTGCGCTTTATCGGTGAGCGTCGCGACGTCACCTGGGCCAGCCTGACGGAAATCGACCTGCTTCGCGAAGAAGCGGAAGATCAAACCAATCCAGGCATCCGGACCGATTCGCCTCGGCAGCGCGAGCGACGCGTCCTGCTCAAGCAACTGAGCCGGCAGGAAATGCGCGAGCACGAAATCGAAATCCCCTATGATTCGCGGCAGGACGTGCTCGACAATCCGGAGGCCAGCGCCTTCGCACTGCTCTTCTTCGCCTGCGATTATCGGCGCGCGTTGACCCGGTGGCAGCAAGAGGCCGTCGATGCTGAGCGCCGCGGACGTATCGCATGGGCAATGAGCGCGTGGGCCGGGGTTTCACGGTGTCATATTGGAATGGGGGATTTGGCTGCGGCTCAGGCAGCTTATGATCGTGCTCGAACCTGGCAGGCACGCATCGATGCCCCCTCGGTCGAGCTGATGAATGTGCTGCAAGCGAGCCTGGACCTGCGGATGGCGCTGGATTCGGGATGGGAAGAGCTTCTCGCACCGGATTCCGGCGCACGCCTGACGGCGATCAATCCGTCGGCCGAGATTCACTGGAGCCGCGGGGCAATTTCGGTAACCGCATCTTCGGTACTGGCGCGGTTGAACCTGTCCGACCGCGCATTGCCGTGGCTCACGATCGTGCCGCGCGCGCTGGAGATCGGTGCGCCGTGGACCGCGGCGTTCAACATCATCGCTTCCGATGCCACCCTCGCGCTATGGGTCATGAATCGCAGCGACTACTGCGCAGTAATTGAGCGAAATATTCGGGAAAAGGTTCTCGATCCCGACTTCCGCTTTCCGATGCGCGACAACCGTCTCAACCTCGCGCGGCTGTGCGCTCTCCAGCATCGCTACGATGAGGCGGTCGACTGGTTCGGTAAAGCGCGCGTGGTTTTGAACGAGCAGGGCGCGCGTCCACTTCGAGCGATCACCGACTACGACGAGGCGCTGATGTACCTGCGGCGGGCCGAGCCGGGAGATCGCAATCGCGCGACGCCGCTACTCGAAGTCGCATCGGAGCAGTTTCGCAATATCGGTATGACGGGATGGATCCGTCGCGCCGAAGAAGCCTCGGCCTCATCGGTTAACTAGGCGCCTTCCGGATGCTTCACTGTGGTTGACGGACCCCATTTCAGAATCCCGAGGTCGGCCACAAAGATCGCATAGAAGGATTTCACCAACACCAGCTCGATGACCGTCGCGAGGCTCAGGCCTCCGATTTGCGCGAAGCACAACGGACGCCATAACGGCCCGCCATGCAGGGCCAGCGGTAACAATGCGAGCACGGTGGCGCCGACGGTGACCATCACCGGACGCAGCCGTTCGATGCCGGCATCGAGCAGATCCCTGGATGAGTTCCTCGCCGAGTTCCTGGCGTTCCTCGATGAATTCGAACAACACGATAACGTGACTGACGATTACGCCGACCAGACTCGCGACTCCGAGGAACGCCATGAATCCAAACGGCGTGCCGGTCAGCCACAAGGCCGCCAGCGCGCCAACCACGCCGTACGGCACCGCGGTGAAAACCAGCCATGGTTTGATGAGATTGTTGAACTGCAATACCAGCGCGACGAAAATCATCGCGACCGAAATTTCCAGTACCAGCGCCAATCGCCGAAGCCCTCCTCCTGCTTGTACTGCTCGCCGCCGATGACGATGCGATAGCCGGGAGGAAGCTGACTGCGCAGCGCATCGATTTTCGGCATTGGCCTGCCGCCATGATTTCCGAAGACAGGACCCCTGGCTTCAGTGAGCGCGTTGACGGTCATGGTGCGGAAGTGATCGCGGCGCACGATGCGCTCCTGGCTCATCTGAAAGATCACCGGCGCCAGCGAGTTGAGCGGGACGCGACCGATGCCGGTTTGCGGATACACGTAGAGGTTGGCGACATCGGCGAGTTGCGCACGCTCTTCCTGCCGCAGGCGCGCGACGATCGGTATCCGCGAATCGCCCTCGAGCAGCGTTCCGACCGTGCCATCCGCTGAGACCGGCGGCGGCCGAGCGTGCGATGTCGGCATTGCTTACGCCCGGCCAGGTTGGCGCGGTCGGGATTGATCGGCAGCTCGACGCCGGGACTTTCTTCCATCCAGTCAGTGCGGACGTTTCGGACTCCCGGGAGTCGAACGAAGAATCTTCTCGATTTGATCGGTGGTGCTCCGCAGAGTGGCGATGTCGATCATCTTCCTGGGTCGGGATCGATATCGGCCATGGCCGAAGACATGAATCTCGATTGGGTACTCGCACCGGATTGGTCAGCAACTGCCGCGCATCGAGGTAGGCGCCGGGCACCGATTCCGAAAGCGCGGTCTGCAAGCGGGCCGACAAGGTTCGGCATGTCGTCCTTGTTTTCGATTTCCAGGATCAGCTGGGCAAAGTTGCGTCTGCTGCGGACTCGGAGGGCGCGGAGATCCAGAAGCGCGGACCGCCGCCGCCGACGAAGCTGGTGACGGAGCTGCAGAATCTCGCGCGGCTTGCCGTCGCGTCCCGGATGCTCTCGTCCGTATTGCTGCGGCAACCCGGCGAATCACCTTCTCGGCGTCGGAGGCGACACGCATTGGTATCGGAAAGGGCCGCGCCATTCGGCAGCCATACATCCACATAGGCCAGGTACTGCACGTCTTCGGGAAAGAAGGCGCTCTGCAACTGGTAGCCGATCACGACCCCGACCGCGAGAAAGACGAACGAACCCGCGACGAACATCTTGCGATGCTCCAGCGCGTAGTGGCCGAGCTTGTAGTACACGCCGGTAACTCCGTGCGTACGCCGATATTCGATCGGCGGCAGCGGCTTGCCCGGCCGCATCAGGTAGTAGCCCAGCTGCGGAATGAAGGTCATCGAGACGATGCGCGAGGCGACCAGCGCGCAGGTCATCACCACCGGCAGGCTATAGAGGAAGGTTCCGGTATCGCCGGTCAACATCAGGAAAGGCAGATACGCGACGATGTTGGTAATGGTCGCGAACAGGATCGCGCGCGCCAGTTTGGTCGGGCCCAGCCACGCCGCGATCGCTCGCGGCTGGCCCATCCCGAGCTCATGTTTGATCGCGTCGCCGGCTACCACCGGATCATCGACCAGCAGTCCGAGCGCGATGATGAGGGTGGCGATCGAAACCTGCTGCAAGATCGATTCCGAGCACGTACATCACGCCAAACGTCATGGCGAGCGTGAGCGGGATCGCCAGCGCAATCAGCAGCGCCGAGCGCCATTCCCAGAAAGCCGATCAGCGCGACAAGGATCACCAGGACGATCGCCTCGTAGAGCGCGTCCATCAGCAGGTCGAGGTTCTCGTGGACCTGGCGCGGTTGGTCGGAGGTTCGCGCGATGATGAGGTCCTCGGGGAGCCGGCTTTTGAGATCGCCCAGTGCGCGATCGACCGACCTGCCGAATGCATCGATCTGCTCGCCCGGAGCGCATGAAGACCGCCAGCGTAACGGCGCGATCGCGGCTCCATCGTCCGTTCGGCGGATTCGCGAGGTGTAGAAGTTGAGCAGCCGCGGCGGATTTTGATAGCCGCGCAGCACATCGACCAGATCGCGCAAATAGAGCGGCGTACCGGTCGGCCCGGTCTGAACAATCACATCGCCGATTTCAGCGGGACTGGTGAATTCGCCGCTCGGATGCACCGTAACATCGGTGCCGCCGGCGTCGAGAGTGCCGCCGGCGCGGGTGATATTGCGTTCCGAGAGAATCTGCGCAAGACGCATCGGCTGAACGCCATAAGATGCGAGCCGGCGCTGCGAGTAGGCAAGCTGGATCCATTCCGGCAGTACGCCCGATTCGGAAACCTTCTCCACATTGGGAATCGTTTCCAGCGCGCGCTGGATCAGATCCGAGTATCGCTCGAGCTCGCGATAGGTGTACTTGTCGCCGGCGTTGGCTTCCAGCGCTGCTTCGGTGTCGGCCGGGTTGCGGATCAGGATTGGCGGCCAGGCATCCGGATGCACGGTGGGGAAAACCGAAGTGCCGACGTGATCGGTGACGAAGTCGTGGGTGATTTTCAGCAAATCGACCCCGGGAAGTGCGACCGCATCGAGGCCGACGAAGCCGTTGCCGTCGAATGGGCGCACATCGCGCGCCAGCTTGCGGCCATTGAGGAACCGCACCAAGCCATCGCGCACCCGCGAGACATTTTCGGCTCCGATGGCTTCGGGAAATAATGTCACCAGCGATACGCGCGACCCTTTCGCATCGCCACGCGCCTGTTCGCGCACTTTCTCAATCGCGGCTCGAATCGCGCGAGCGCGCAGCGACAGCTCGACCGCACCCAGCTTCGGGCTTGCGACGGTAAGCATCAGAGCGGTGGTGTCGCCGAAATCGCTACGAAAATAATCGGGCCTGCGCCGGGCGGAAGATCGTAGATGCTGTTGAGCTTGAGGTTGATGTCGCTGAATTGCTTTCCTTCGTCGGGAGTCTTCTCGCTCAACTGCACATATACATAGGCGACGCCGTCGAGAGTGACGGACTGGATGCCGTAGTTGCTGCTGGCGCCGGCGGGTGCGACGTAGGAATTCTCGGCAATGGTCGCCTCGATTTTGCGGGTGACCATCTGTTCGATTTTTTCGGCCTTGATGCCGGGCCACGGGCAGATCGCGACCGCCTGCCGAATCGGGATATCGGGATCCTTGCGTTTGGGCATTTTGGCATAGCCCAGGATGCCCCACCCGACCACCGCGATTAGCAGGACCCACGCGATGGCGCGATTCTCGACAAAGAAGCGCGCCGTGTTGTGAGTATGCGCGATCAGTTCCTCCTCGCTACGATGCGCCATCAGGGAATGATCCTCACTTCGGCGCCGTCGGTGACCATCGTCGCCCCGCGCACGATGACGCGGTCTCCCATCTGCACCCCCGAGGAGACCGTGATGTCGTTGCCGACGATTTCCCCGAGTCGCACGCGGCGCAACTGCGCCAGCGTCTTGCCCGATTTCTCCTGGACCACGTAGACCGCGTAATCCTTCTGATCGTCGGGCGGGCGCACGATGGCATTAAGTGGAAGCGTGGCCGAGGTCGCGGCGGGGGTGGTCGCCCCGGCGATCTGGAGCGACGCGATCATACCCGGACGAATCTTTCCATCCTTGTTGGGCACCGTGATCTCGACATCGTAAATGCGGGTGGCGAGGTCGGCATTGGGCGCGATGCGAGTGATCGTCCCTACTAGCCGAACCCCAGGAATCGCCTCGCTGGTTAAAGTCTGCGTCTGACCCTGCTTCAGTTGCGCCACTTGAATGTCCGAGCTGCCGAACACCGCTTTCATGTTGGTGGTGTCGGCAACCTGAAAGGCTGCTGCGCCGGGCTCCGCCAGCGAACCCATTTCGATGCCGCGGGAGAGGATCACACCCTCCATCGGCGAGGTCAGCCTGCAGTGCCCGAGATTTATCTGCGCCTGCTTCAGTGAGCCTTCGGCTTGGGTGACTTGCGACTGGGAGGTCTGGAATTGCTGCTGCGCCATGTCATAGACGGAACGCGCGAGGATGTGTTGATCGAGGAGTTGCTGGTCGCGATCGAAATCGAGCCTGGCCCGGTCATAGGCGGCTCGGGCCGCTCCCAGCGCCGATTGCGCCTGGCTGACTTGAGATTGAAAAGTGTCGGACTTAACGCTGGCCAGCAGCTCATTGGCCTTGACCCAGTCGCCTCCTTGCAGGTCGCGCGGATGCCCATCGGCGCCAGGGACCTGTTTGATGTAGTCGACATAGCCGCCCACTTCGAAAGCTACGGTGGTTTGACGGTAAGGCTGAAAGCTCGCGGTATACGCACCGGAGTTGGATTCGGTCGCCTCGCGCACGGTCAGCACTGTCACGGCGGTTTGCGACTGCACCGGCTTAGGGCTATCGCCGCAGCCGCAAAGCGCGATCACGACTCCATAAGTCAAAGCCCGAAATAGCCTATCCATTTTCAAGCGCATCGATCCTCACCTTTTTGAAGGGTCGACAGAATATTTCCAATTGAAAGCGAAGATGCTCGCGGACGAGCCGACGATGATTGTGGTCAAGACACAAGGAGGAATAGCGCGTTACTACAATCACCAACATAACATTCTGAAGAATAAATCAACGCAATCGTAGCCCTATACAGCCTGTACGTAAAGAATAGAAGTTTGTATTGTCTCAAACATGCAAACATTGGCAGACGGCGTATAAACGTGGACTTAAATGAGAATGCGTAGGCATAGGTAGCCTCACCTGACCCTCAAGATGCTTCATTGTATTAAATCGTGCCTGATTGTAGTATTGACGCGTCCTTGCTCGATCCCGCGCACCTCAGCGTAGGTTTTTTTCAAAGACTGTGGCTGCCATATCAACGCGATTGATCCTCGAACCGGAAGCAGCGCCTGGCCTCATCGAGAAGCTGGCAAACCTACCTCTGTTTCACAGCATCGACCCGGCCGTCCTCGAGACCATTGCCTCGGGGTTGGAATGGTTCAGTTTGCCGGGCGGGCAACTCCTCTTTCGGCAAGGCGATCACGACGATTCCCTCTATGTGGTCCTATCGGGTCGCCTGGGCGCATTCCTCATCGATGACGAGGGCAAGGAAGTACTCATCCGCCAGATGCCCACCGGCGAGACCGTCGGCGAAATGGCGGTGCTGTCGGGTGAACCTCGATCCGCAACGGTAGTGGCGTTGCGGGATTCCGAATTGATTCGCCTGTCGAAGGCGGCTTTCGACCAGCTGGTAGATGCCCACCCCAAGGCACTTCGCTTCGTTACCGATCTCCTGGTGCGGCGGCTGCGCGAACCGCCGCGCCTGTCAGCCTCTGCGGCCGCGCCCAAGACCATTGCGATCTTCCCGCTCAATCGCGAACTGGCCGCCTCGGGCTTCGCGCGTGCGCTGGCAAAAGCATTCGCCGAAAACAACCTCGATGCGACGGTGCTTGACCACACCTCGGTGGAGCGTCCCGTCGAATGGTTCAATAATGTTGAAGATGCGCACGACGTCGTGCTCTACGAGGCGGAGGCCGAGGACTCTGAGTGGACACGGCTATGTTTGCGCCAGGCCGACCGCGTGGTCCTGCTGGTCGAGGCCAGCCGTCCTCCATCATTCATAACTCCGACCTTTGAAGCAGCCCTCAACAACCCGCGGCGTGCGCTGGTCGAGTTGGTGCTTTATCGCGATGAATCGGTAGCGCCGTACCAGACCATATCGACGCTCAAACTTTTCGGCGCCGGCCAGCATCATCATGTTCGCCGCCAGGCACCTCGCGATTTTCGCCGGCTCGCGCGCATGCTCACCGGACGCGCGATCGGCCTGGTGCTGTCGGGAGGCGGTGCACGCGGGATGGCACATATCGGCGTGGTTCGCGCACTGCGCGAAGCCGGAATTGAGCTGGACCTCTTTGGCGGGACCAGCATGGGATCGATCGTGGCGGCATGCGGCGCGCTCGAGTGGGACGACAAGGTGCTGCGTGAACGGATGCACGAAGCATTCGCGATTGAGAATCCGGTCGGGGATTACACCGTGCCCATGATCTCACTGGCGCGTGGCCGCAAGGCGACCGGCCTGTTTCGCAGGCACTTTCGCGAGGAACTGATCGAGGATTGCCCCTGCACCTATTTTTGCGTGTCCGCCAACCTGACCAAGGGCGTTCTTAAAATTCACCGGACTGGTCCGCTCTGGCTCGCGACCCGGGCCAGCACCGCTATTCCGGGCGTGCTTCCTCCGGTGATCGAAGGTTCCGATATTCTCATCGACGGCGGCATCATGAACAATCTTCCGATCGATGTGATGAGCGATATGCGTCGCGGCCCCATCCTCGCGGTCGACGTCTCCAGCGACTATGGTTTCGAAGCCACCATCGACGACATCGATCATCGCCCGCTCTGGCAATTGGTCAGCCACGCGCGGCAAGGCACGCCTAACATCCTGCGACTGTTGATGGCGGCCGGGACCATCAGCGGCTATTCGCAGGTCAAGAAACTGCGTGGCCATGTGGATTTGTTGATCGAACCTCCGCTCGGCGGGGTCAGCATGCTTGACTGGAAGTCATTCGACTTCACTATCGACGCTGCCTATCGCCACACGATGGAAGTGTTGGAAAAGAAAAAAGGTGTTCTGATCCGATATGAAAAATCGGCGCTCGCTTGAGGCCGCTTGGTTCTTTCCCGGTCTCTTCGCACGGAGGATGTGAAATTTGAATGCTACCGGACACGGCGGAGGTAACCCGAGGGTTGCTGCTCTATTTCCTGCTTCCGCTATGGATTGGTGCGGGCCTGGCTGACTGGGTTTGCCATCGCTTGTCGCACATCGAAAAAACCAGCGGCATCCAGGAATCGATGATTCATATGTTGATGCTGACCGAAGCAGGCATCGCGATGCTGGCGGGTCTGCTGCTGCAAATTAATGCCCTGATAATTGCCCTGATGTTGATCGCGTATCTCGCGCACGAGGCAACTGCGATGTGGGACGTTCGCTATGCTTCAGCACATCGTAGGCTCATGCCGATCGAACAGAACATCCATAGCTTCCTCGATATGATTCCATTGATGGCGGTTTCTTTCGTGATCATTCTGCATTGGCAGGATTTTCTGTCGCTATTCGGGATCGGCTCCAGGGTTGCGGAATTTTCGATCCACAAAAAAACCGGCGGTGTGCCCACCTTCAAGTACACCGCGATGTTTCTCGCAATGGCAGTGGCCTTGGTGGAGATTCCATACCTGGAGGAACTGATCCGGTGCGTGAGAGCGGATCGCCCTCGACAGAGAGTTACCTCATTTGGTCGCGCCGCCCAAAGCTGACCCAACTGAGGAAAAATTTTCCAGGCTGCCGACTAACTCGCTCGATCGAAGTCACCGAATGCCAGCAATTCTCCCTGTGCGTCGGTAACTTCAAATTCTTTCTCATTGCACCTGAGCTCGACGGTTTGCCCAACGAAGACCCGCTTCGCAAAAGTGATGCGCAAGCCTTGCGGCGGACCATATGCCTGCGTCAGATGCCGCAAAACATAATTCGCCGTGCAGAGTCCTTGCACGAATGGCCGGGGATGACCGAACAGCTTCGCCGCCAAGTGAGTGGTATGGATCAGATTTAGATCGCCCGATACCTTCCCATAGCGAAAGCCCATGTCTTCCGGCACTTCGATAGTAATTCGATGGTCGGGGACACTTAGTCGGGCTTCGCGTCCGGCCAGTCCGTGAAACTCCGCGGCATCCGTATGTCCATAGCGTTTCGCGGCCCGCAAAGCTTCAACGTACTCGTTCTCAAGGTTGAGGATTACGAAGTAGTCACGATAGGTACGGATTCGGAATCCATCCTGGTCATGAATCTCTGACGCACAAATCAACGCCACCCGATCATCGCGCAATGCGATAATGTCTTCGATTTGTGAAGTGAGCCGATAGCTCTGCCCGGCCCTCATAGGATGCTCTGTCGGCCAGGTTCATCTCGGATTTAAGATGCATCAGATTTTTGAAGTTTACCCCTACATCCCCTACCACCCGCATCAGGGCCATGGTTCCAACTGTCGTATGATAAGTGAACGGCGTAATCGGCTCGCTGTTCTCAAACAACTGGAACCATCGCTGATGTTCTTCCGGGCTGAGAGTAAAGATGGTTTCGTAAGCAGGGAAGCGTCGATCGACCAGCAGTCGATGCTGCTTGAGCACATTCTTAAGCGCAGTCACATAGTAGGTGACCATGTACTGCCGCATGCGCGTCATATCGGGCGCTTCGAGCGATATCTTCTCCGGCTGGTCGCCAGCTGAAGTTCATTCTTCATCGCCAGCGCGTGTTGCAGCCTGCGTGCTAGTTCCCGATTAAGGGCCATCCCAAAGCTCGGGACGTTCGCAAATAGAGCTTCCAGCCCGGCAGCGTCAAAACGGAGCAGGTGACAGATGTGCGCTGCGGTAACGGTCGCAGTACGCGCAATCGCGAGAAGCGCACCTAGCTCTCCGATGATTTCGCCGGGCCGCACCATGGCAACTTCGATGGGATCGGCGTCATCGTGCCCGGCGACGGCGACGGTTGCTTCGCCCGAAAGCAGGACAAAGAACTCCCGTGCTTCAGACCCTTCGCGCACAATCACGTCGCCGGGTCCGGCGGTGATGACAGTAGCCGCTCTCAGCGCCCGGCGGCGATCCGCTTCCTCCAGCGACGCGAACAACGGAACCGTCGCTAGAAGATCCATGATTTCAGTTTCACTGGCCGACGCGATCTTCATCGGTCTCCTCTCTTTTCGGTAGCGAGTCCTTTAGGAATCAGAAAGTCTCAGACTTAGAGCCGCTAGAGCAATCGACAGGTAACGAGTCGAAACATGCTTTGAAGCTTCGCCAGTCCCGGTAAGCTCACTAACCCGCCGAAAGTGACTTTGCGCGGACTCTTAAGCGAGGCAAGCCTTGCCTCTCTAGTCAGCAATTCCTACAATCGGTTTCCTTAGCTATCCATCATCCGCGCCTCGCGAGTTAGTTCAATAATTGTGTCCCACCGACCGCACTGTAGCACCCGTCCGGATGCCGGCTCATGACGGAATCCGGCACCCTTACACTGCTTTATACCGATCTGGTAAGTTCCACTCAGCATCTTCAGCGCGCGGGCGATGAAGCCGGAGATAATCTCTTCCGCATCCATCACAAACTGATGTCCGATGCGGTCGTAGCGGAGGAGGCGAGGAACTGAAGTGGCTGGGCGATGGCTTGCTGGCCGCATTTCCCTCCGCGGCCGACGCCGTTCGTTGTGCGATTAACGTCCAGCAGACCGCAGGACGACCTAGCGCCGGGGTGCGTTTCGAGATTCGCGTCGGCATCCACATGGGCGAGGTGCTCCGGCGCGAGGACGGCTATTTCGGCTTTCCAATGAACGTCGCTCGGCAATTGTGCGATAGCGCATCGAGCGGCCAGATCCTGTGCAGCCGATTGATTGCGGAATTGCTGGCTTCGCGCCAGACCTTCAGCTTTTCGCGACGTCGGCGCTATCGACGTTAAAGGATTCGGCGACGCCGCTGCCCATTTGCGAAGTGGTTTACCAGCGCAATGATCCCGCGGTGATGCTCAACCGGACCCCCTTCGTCGGACGCACCGCTCAACTCAAGCGCCTCTCGGCCAGGCTCGCAGATGCGCGCAATGGGCACGGGTCGATTGCGATGCTTCGCGGCGAGCCGGGAATCGGTAAGTCGCGCACCATCGAGGAATTTGCCGAACAGGCCCGCCAGCAGGGCGCGATGGTGCTGCACGGCGCATGCTACGACGGCGAGTGGCAACCGCCCTACACGCCACTTGCCGAGGCGATCATGGATTACGCACGCCACGCGGAGCGCGCAGAGTTTATGGCGGCACTCGGAAGGCGCGCCTCGATCATCGCGCGGATTGCCCCGGCACTGCACGACATCGATCGACGGCATCAACGAACCCGCTCCGCTCGACAAAGAGGATGAACGGTTTCGGCTGTTCGATGCGGTCGCCCAGTTCTTCATCGCGATTGCACAACGGACCGCCGTGTTGCTGATACTCGATGATCTCCATTGGGCCGATCGCGGCACGGTAGCGATGATCAGTCATGTGGCGCATTTCATTACCGCCAATCCGATCCTGCTGCTGGGCGCCTACCGTGACGCGGAGGTGGATCGTAAGCATCCACTTGCCGGCGCGATAGCCGCGATGAGCCGGACGCGGAATTTCGAAAATCTCAGCCTCGAAGGGCTCCCCCCCGACGAGGTCGCGGACCTGCTCGGGATGATTGGCGATCAGGATGCACCCGCCTCGCTGGTGAAAGCGCTCGACGAAGCTACTGACGGCAATCCCCTCTTCATCCGCGAACTGCTGCTGCATCTCCTCGAAAAGGGCGAAATCCTTCGCGCCGGGCGCGGCTGGACTGCGAAGGTCAGTGTTGAAGAACTCGGCATTCCCGAAAGAGTTCGCCAGTTGATTGGCAGGCGCCTTGCGCGACTTTCCGAGCCGGCCAATCGCCTGCTGTCGGTTGGCTCCGCGTTCAATGGCGCATTTTCGCTCGAAGTCGCCGCGGCCGTGGCCGACCTCGATGAAGAAGCCTCGCTCGCCGCCATCGATGAGGCGCTGGAGGCGCAGTTGGTGCGTCCGCCTGGCGACGTCGAAAGTTTCGACTTCACCCATGCCTCATCCGGCACACCCTCTACGCGCAGCTCAATCCGGTGCGGCGCACCCGGTTACATCGCAAGATCGCGGAGGAGATGGAGCGTGCGTGGGGCGAGCGGGTCGCGCATCATGCCGCGGAGGTGGCATTCCAATTTTGGCGCGGGGCAACCGCCCGGGCAATTCGCGGGGCGCCGACTACGCCATCGCAGCCGCCAACAACGCCGAAGCGGCCTATGAGCATGACGACGTCGCGGCGTTCCTGCGAATCGCCTTGGAATTGCTCGCGTCGATGATCCCGCAAACGCCACGGATCCTCGCGCGGCTGAGCTTCGCGTTGACCTGGTCGCTGGACGGACCGGAAGCAACCAAAATCGCTCATGAGGCCGGCGAGAGCCTGGCCGCTGCGAAGGAAACGAGGCCGCTGCCAACTACTACGAACAGATCGCGCGGGCGATGTTCAACGCCGGTCTTGCGCGATGCGCATGGGAACTTGCCACCGAGGGTCTGCGTTACATCGGTAATCGCCGCGATATCGTGTGGGCGAGTCTGAAGGATATAGACATCAATCGCGCGGAGGCCCAAGACCCGGAATAATGCCGGGTGCGAATACGATACTCCCGAAAGCAGGAGGTCTGCGCAGGTCCTGGCGAAATGTCCACGCGAGCAACTACGAGATCAGGCACATCGATCCGCGTTTTCTGACCCGCGACGAGATCAACTGCGGATCCTAAGCCGGTGGCACGTGTCACCATGCGCGGAGGGGATTTGCATCGGGCGCTGGCGTTATGGCAGCAGGAGGCCGCTGACTGCGAGCGATCCGGCGCAATCGCCAGAGCGGTGCGTGCGTGGGCCGGCGTCTCCCGATGCCGTGCGGCGCTTGGGGAATTTGTCGAGCGCGCGCCGCACTGGATCGCGCCGGTGGATTGTGGTGCGAATCGCAAGGCCAACATTTGGCACCGTCAGTCTGCTCGGTGCGCGAACCGAGCTGGAAGTACTGGTCGAGGAGAATTGGGGACAATTCATGGCCTCAGTACCGGCGCAGCTTCGGGGTTGCGGACCCGGCGATGAGTGATGGTTGATATCCTGAAAGCTATCGGTCCTGAAGTAAAGTGGACTGTGGCCGGTGTCGCGAGCATACGCGGCATACATCTATGCGCTATGGCAACCAGCCGGAGCGCGCACTCGGCTTCCTGCGTGAGATTCCCCATGCGATCGAGCACGGAGCTCCATGGGGTATCAATTACATCTTGATGCCGCTGCTCGCCGCAGCCGCCATCTGGGTACTTGAGCGAACCGATTTCGTCGAAGCTCATCGAGCGTAACATCAGAACCAAGGTTCTGGCCGGCGATCTTGCGCTGGCCATCGTCGGATTCGCGCCTTGCGCTGGCGCGTCTGCGCGCTGCAAGGGCCGCTATGACGAGGCCATCAAATGGTTCGCCGAGGCGCGGATGGTTCTCGACCAGCAAGGTGCGCGTCCACTGCGAGCGATCACCGACTATGACGAAGGATTGATGTACCTGCGGCGCCGTGCGCCGGGTGACTTGGAACGCGCTCGCTCTCTGCTTGAAGTGGCGATCGAAAAATTCCGCCTCCTGGGCATGCCGGGATGGCTGAAACGCGCTGAAGCTGACCTATGCGCCGCAAAAGCTCGCGGATAATTCTGACGACGTTTTTCAAGCTTGCCTTCGCCCGCGCGCACGCACTAGCCTGCCGTCACATCTCTCACATTGGAGGACTTCATCGTGGCCGGTGACATTTACGGAATTTCAGCCAAGCGCATCGACGGCTCGGACGCGAAGCTGGGCGACTACAAGGGTTCGGTGCTGCTGATTGTCAACGTCGCATCAAAGTGCGGCCTGACTCCGCAGTATGCCGAATTGGAAAAGATCTACGAGACCTATCATGGCAAGGGCTTCGAGGTGCTGGGTTTCCCGGCCAACGAGTTTGCCGGGCAGGAGCCGGGATCGAATCCCGAGATCGCACAATTCTGCGAGACCAAGTTCGGCGTCAAATTTCCGATGTTCGAAAAAATCGTGGTCAAGGGCGAGGGCCAGCATCCGCTCTATCAGCATCTGATTAAGTCGGTGCCGAAGGCGCAGGGCAAAGCCGACAGCGCGCTGCGCAAGACCCTCGACCAGCATGGGCTGGGACCTAAGAACGAAACCGATATCGCGTGGAACTTCGAAAAGTTCGTCGTCGATCGCAAGGGTGAAGTCGTCGCGCGCTTCGCACCCGACATCACCCCGACCGATGCACAGGTGACCAGCACCATCGAAACCGCGCTCGCCAAGAGCGCATAAGCTCGCGCGCTAACAGCCGGTCAGTTCGAGCAGGGTTCGGCTCGACCTGACCGGCTTTTCAATAACTAAACGATTTGGCCGCTGCGCGAGGTTGTGTACTTGCCGGCGTCCATCACTACTTCGCCGTTGACGACTACCTTGTCGATGCCACGCGCGTGGCGGATGTAGCGATTGCCGCCGCCCGGAAAATCGTTGACGAACTCCTCGGCGCCGCGCTCGATGGTGTTCGGATCGAACAGCGTCAGGTCGGCGGCCGCGCCCACCGCGATGCGCCCGCGATTTTTGATTCCCCACGCATCGGCGGGTTCGGCCGTGATGCGATGGATCGCGCGCTCGAGGCTCAGCTTGCCGAACTGGCGCACGAAGCGCGCGAGCAGATCGCTGGTGTCGCCCGCGCCGCAGAACTGCGCGACGTGCGCACCCGCATCCGACGCGCCGATATGAATCGACGGATGGTCGAGCATCAGAGCTACGATGTCCTTGTCGGCGTGGATGAAGTCGTTGATCTGGAATTCGGTCTGGAGGTCGTCGGCCACCGCGATTTCGAGCATCGCCTCCGAAAGCGGCTTGCCCATCGACTTGGCGATGTCGGTCAGGCGGCGTCCTTTGAACTCCGCGTTCTCTTTGCTGTAGACCTCGCCGACGATCGCTCCGCGCAGCAATAGCGAGAGACGTCCCTCGGCCTCGTCGACCAGCTTTTGACGCGAGGCTCGATCTGCAAACGCCGGCGATGCGCTGCTCCAGCGGAAGCTGCATGATCGCGTTCCACGGTGGGCAGCCCGTACAGCAGGAACGAGGTCTCGCTGAGGCGCACGTTGATGTTGAAACTGCGAGTCATCGATTGCCCGAAGACCTTGGCGCCGCGCGCGCGCTGCTCATCGAGCTTGTCGAGGTTGCGCTTGTAAAAGTTCGGCGCCGCCGGGACTGTAGATGATCGGCGCGATGGTGCAGAAAATGCCGCTCGCGAGGCTTAGCTCCCCCAACTCCTCGATGTTCTTGAGTTGCTGCTCCGGATCGACGAGGTACGGAACTGTCTGCAGCGTGCCGCGTCCACTCTTCGCCATCGCTTTGCATAGCGCGATTTTCTCGCGCATATCGGCGAAGCGGCTCGGCACCGGACGATTGTTCTCGTCGATGTCGACATACGAGGTGGACATGCCAATCGCGCCAGCCGCCATCGCGCCTTCGAGCAGCTCGCACATCTGCGCGATTTCGGCGTCGGTCGCGACGCGCTCCTGGCTCTCCGCGCCCATCACATAGTAGCGCAGCGCCGAATGCCCACCAGCGCGCCGACGTTGATGCCAAGGCCGGGCCGGATGAAGTCGAGGTACTCGCCCGAAGCTCTCCCATTTGAAGGGCACGCCGGCGTCGAAGGTCGGCTCCTTGATGTCCTCGATCTTGCCGAACATCTTGATCAGCTTGCGACTCGCACCCTCGTGCACCGGCGCGAGGCTAAGCGAGCAGTTGCCGACGACCACCGTCGTCACGCCATGCTCGAGACTCGGCGTGGCGAGGCGATCCCAACATAGCTGCGGATCGAAATGGGTGTGCACGTCGATGAAGCCAGGGCTCAGCACATGTCCACCGGCGTTGATTTCGTTCGCGGCCGTTCCATCGAACTTTCCGACCGCGAGGATTTTTCCGTCGGCGACGGCGACATCGCCCTGGAATGGCGGGCGCGCCGGTGCCATCGACGATTTTTGCATTTCGAATCGCGAGATTTGCCTGGCTCATTTAGATTCCTCTCTCCTGATCAGTTCTTTTTGAAGCGACGTTTCAGCCAATCGACAATCGTTTGATTGACTGCGTCGGGAAATTCCTGCTGCACCCAATGTCCCGCGCGCTCGATGTTTTTCATTTCGAGGTTCGAGCACAGCGCCGGCATCCCGGCGGCCATCCGCGGCGGCAGCGCGCCGTCCCATTCGGCGGTGATCATCAGACACGGCAGCGTGAGCTTCTGCACGCCGACCTGCGGATGCTCGCGCGCGTTGCGATCGATGTTGCGATACCAGTTGATGCCTCCGCGAAAGCCGCTCTTCTCGTATGCGTGAACGTACACGTCAAGCTCTTCGGGCGTGACTATGAGCGCGCGTCTCGGGTTTCAAGATCCTCGATACGGCGGAACGGATTCATGTCGAGTTCGCCGCTCGCCATCATGCGCTTGATCGGATTCGGCGGGTTCCAGCGGCGCGCGCATCAGGCGATCGAAGATCAGCCGCGCCTTCGGAATCCATCACCGCCTCGGCGCGCCCGGGTTCCTGGAACCACAGGATGTACATCCGCTCGTCTTTGCCGTTGACGATGCGTGCGCATGAACGAGGTCTGCGGAAACGGCATGTAGGGCGTGCATACGCCGATGACGCCGGCGGTGCGCTCGGGGTACAGCACCGGCATTGCCCATGCGACGAAGCCGCCCCAATCGTGACCGACGAAAATCGCGCGATCGATTTTCAGCGCATCGAGGAGACCGACCAAATCTCCCGTCAGCTCGGTAAGACCATAGTCAGTCGACCGCGGCCGGCGCGCTCGAATCGGCATAGCCGCGCTGATCGGGAGCGATCGCGCGAAAACCCGCCGCTGCAACCGCCGGCAGCTGATGCCTCCATGAGTACGCGAGTTCGGGAAATCCGTGGCAGAAAACCACCGCGGGTCCTTCCCCGCTTTCATGTACGGTCAGATTGATGGAAGGCTGATTCGCGCGCGGCGCGAGCGTCACGCGAGCGGCGGCCGGCCAGGTCGAAGTCGCCATCGGATGCCTCGTATAGTTCGGGTAGTTTTTCAGCTTCGACGACGCAGTCGTGCAAAGCGCTATAGTTCGCGATCTCGGCCGGTGGATACGGCGTGCAGCTGGTCGGGGTCGACCGCAGGTCGTCGGCGGCCTCTGCATGATTTCATTCACCGCCGCGAGAAATTCGGCGTCGCCCATCAACGACTCGGCGGGACGGTTCAGGTTGATGACGTTGAAGAGCGCCTCGGCAATGACCGGCACTCCGCCGCCCTCGCGCAGAATGCGCTCCCACGCCTCGCCGCCCATCGCGCCTTCGGAGCCGTTGGTTTGCCCGAGCGCCTGCTTGATCGCGCGCGACCGACATATCCCACGGCTGGCTTGACGAACTCTGCCTGACGCTGATAAAACGTCGCGGGAAAATTCGCGTCAGCCGGATCCATCTCTGCCGACGAGCTTGCCGAGAATCTGCGAGCATACCGAGGCGCTGGTCATGCCCTGCGCGTAGACCGGATTGAATGCGCACACCGCATCAGCCATCGCGACGAATCCGGCCGGGTCCGGTCGCGCTTCTCGATAATGCTTCCAGATGTTCTGCATGCCCTTGCGATGGAAAATCGCGGAGATCGGCTTCGCGATCGCCAGCGCCTCGGCCACAATCGGTGAGCGCAGCCGGCCGCATAGTGCGGCGAAGGATTCGTGATCGGTCGGCAGCGTGACGCTCGCCCCATGACGCGAGCGTCAGCAGAAAGCGGTCGCCCTCGATCGGCAGGATCAGGGCGACATAGTAGTCCTCCTCGCGCGTCGGTTTGGCCGTCGGGTTGAGGAAAATCCCCTTCCACCACCAGTTAGCAGGGCGTTGGTTGGCGGGCGGCGCCTGGTACCAGCAGGTGCTGTAGCCGGCCTGCGCGTCGACGACTTCGACTTCGATCTCGGGATAGCCGAGGCTCGTCAGCCATTCGGATGCGCGCGAACTGCGCCCACTGCAATCGACGACCAGGTCGGCCTCGATGCGGGCGGTGGATGAATCAGCGATTTTACGCGTCGCAACGCCGGTTACGCGCGAAGTATCGCCGTTGCCGTGTAGCAGCGCGGTCACCTCGGTCCCTTCGACGAACTTGACGCGCGGATTCTTCTTCACCCGATCGCGAATCACCGATTCGATCAGCAGCCGGCTCGCGAAGAGCATCTGATGGCCGGTTCGACGACGCTTCGCCCATCCCTCGGGATTGAGCGTGGCGAGTTCGAGGGCCGCATCCATGTCGAGGCCGCCGCGCTCGCGCAGCGAATCATCGAGGCCGGGAAACAGCGCGCTCAGCTCGCGGCGTCCGCGATCGAGCAAGCCATGGGGATGGCGACTTTGCGGCACGCCTTTGCGATGCGCCGCGCCCTCGGGCAGCTCGTCGCGTTCGATCAGGGTGACGCGCTCGAAGTGATCGGAGAGCACGCGCGCCGCGCACATTCCTCCGATGCCTCCGCCGATCACCACGACATGATTCGCTTTCATCCGAAGTCTCCGTTCCGGCCGGTTCTCTCATGAGAGAACCCCGTGCTGGTAAATGTTCATTTACCGGAAGGTTCAAGAATAGGGAACGGCGGTTTTCGTGTCAAATCCGGGCCGGCGTCCTAACTCTTCAGATTTTCGGAAAACAGCTTCAGCGTATGCTGCCACGCATCTTTGGCGGCGTCGGGGGCGTAGACATCCTTGCGAGTGTCATTGAAGAAGCCATGGTCGCATCCTTCGTAGATCCTGGCCTCGCCCTTCTTGCCGAACTTTTTGAGGGCAGCCGCGAGCCGTTCAACATCGGGACGCTGAATCCATCCGTCATTGGCCCCGTACGCATAAAAGATGGGGCAATTGAGATTCCTGATCTTGTCGTCGGATGGAATCTCGCCATAGAACGGCGCCGCCGCGGAAATCTCCTTCGATTCGCACGGCAACAGCGTCGCGTAACTTCCGCCCATGCAGTACCCGGTGATGCCGATCTTTGACGCTTTGCTGTCCTTCTGCGCACGAATCCAACTGATGGTGCTGTGCAAATCGTCGATGCCGTCCGGTGTCTTGAGCCCGCCCATCAACTCGGCGGCAAGGTTGGGATCGGTAGCGACCTTGTTGCCCTGACGCGAATAGAGGTCAGGAGCGATCGCGAAGTAACCCTCGTTGGCGAAGCGGCGCGCGATGTCCTTGATGTTCTCGTTGAGCCCCCACCATTCCTGGACCACGATGACTACCGGTTGCGTTCCGGCGCCGGCCGGATGCGCAACGTAGGCCTTAAGATTTCCGGCCTGGCCCGGATAGCTGACATCCTGAGTAGTAATCTCTGCCATGACTTAACCTCCAGCAGTTGAGATTTGTCGCTCTACTCGGCCGCCGACGTCGGAATGAAGCCCACCGTACCATTCTTCAGTTTGATCTGCAGCCAATCCTTGCCCGCCAACCCGATCACACGCACATATTTCCGATGCCGAACTTTTCCCACCTGACCGCTGGTGGTGTCGGGATTCGCGTACACACTCGAATCGTGCGTTAGTAGGAAAAGCCGTGGCGGACTGACTGGCTTGATCTTCGAGGTGCTGACGGCCGCACCCGCGGGAGCTTCGGTAGCACTCACGACTGGAGGTGTGACCGGCGGTGGCGGAATGAGTTTCGGATCGAGCTGATGAGCCTGGTCGTATTCCGCCTTGGCCTCGGCATCATGACCGGGAGTGGCGGCCAGAAGATTTCCAAGCTGATAGTGCGCTTCCGCATTCTTCGGATCGAAGCCGATCGCGGTGCGAAACTCGGTTTGCGCGTCGGCGGAGCGGCCCTGCTTGGCGAGCACCGCGCCGAGGCTGGCATGATAGTTTGAGCGCGCAGGATCGACGGCGATGGCGGCGCGATATTGCGCCTCGGCCATCGGGTATTGCGCCTGCTGGTTGTAGAGGTTGCCGAGCGCCATATGCGCGGGAGCATCCTTGGGGTCCAGCTCGAGCACGCGCATGAACTCTGACTGCGCTGCCGGGTCCTTATGCTCGAGGAGATACAGGTTGGCGAGCGCGGCATGGGTGCGCGCATCGTTAGGCGCCAGATCGACGGCCTGTTTGTAATCGCCTTCCGCCTCGTCCAGTTTCTGATCCTGGATCGCGCTGTCGCCGGCAGTAATGAAATCGTCGGCCGATTTCTTGTGGCATGCCGAAAGCGCGAGTGCGACTGCTGCCGCAATCAGAAGTCTATTCGCGATCGGCCAGTTGCGCTGGTTCATGCAGCACCTCTCAGGTTTGGACCATTCAGTTTAAGCGCCGTTGAGCCCGGTGCAATTTAAGCACAGATTCGCGTGAGGGCCATCATTGCGGTCACCACGCTCAGGATTCTCCGTACCATCCTCACGTACCGTTGGCGGGCTGGCGAGGGTGCGATATAAGGACCGAGTGCGCTTCATCCTGATTGCCGCGAAGCATCTCGCCTTCGCCAAGACTCGGCTCGCCTCGGCATTGCCTGAGGCGGAACGCAGAAGCTTGGCCGAGGCGATGTTTCGCGATGTCCTTGCGGCCTCGATGGGCTCGCAGCGCGCCGAGCGGGTTGCGGTGGTGACCTCCGATCCGGGGCTGATGGCGCTCGCGCGCGAGGCCGGCGCCCTCACCATCGACGAGGAATATCCGCGCGGCCTCAATGTGGCAGTGGGCATTGCTATTGACGCGCTAATCGCGGCAGGCGCGACCGAGGTATGCACCGTGCTCTCGGACTGCCCGCTCGTGACCGCGCGCGATATAGATGAGGTCTTCGCGGCGCTGGCGCCAGGCAATGGGGTGGTGCTGGTCCCCTCGCGCGACTTTACCGGAACCAATATCATCGCGCGGTCGCCCGCCAACGTGATACCTACGCTGTTCGGCCGCATGAGCCTGGTAAAGCATCTCGACGAATGCCGACGCGCGAATGCACGATGCGAAATCATTCGGCAAAGCGGGCCCGCACTTGATCTTGATTTACTGGCGGACCTGCTAGAATTTGTCCGCACGGCGGGACCGTCGAATACCTTGAACCAACTTGCGCGTCTCGGCCTCGCCTCAAATTGAAGCCCTTCAAACCTCGAATCAGGATCCTTCACCCCATCAGATGGTTCTAGCTGACCTGATCGTAGATTTCGGGGAGTTCATCCTCGATGGCATCGATGCGCTAGGGAAATTCATTTTATTTCTGGTCAGCGCGCTATGGTTCAGTTTCGCTCCGCCGTATAAGCCACGCCTGGTCATTCGCCAGATTCGCACCATCGGCGCGGAATCGTTCTTCCTGATCGTGCTCGTGTCGGCATTTACCGGCATGGTGCTGGGACTGCAGGGCTACAACTCGCTGCGACGATTCGGCTCCGAAGGCGCACTCGGCACCCTCGTCGCGCTTACGCTGGTCCGCGAACTGGGCCCCGTCCTCGCAGCCTTGATGATTGCGGCGCGCGCCGGTTCCGCGATGGCGGCCGAGCTCGGCTCGATGCAGACCACCGAGCAAATCGACGCTTTGACGGTGATGGCGATCAATCCGATTCAGTACCTCGTATCGCCGCGGCTGCTGGCCGGAATCATCAGCTTCCCGTTGCTGACCGGCGTCTTCGATGTGATCGGAATTTGGGGCGGTTACATGATTGGGGTAGTGCTGATGGGCGCGCCGAGCAGCAGCTACCTCAATGGTATCGCGACCTACATGACCAGCCATGACATCATCACCGGCCTCTATAAGTCGCTGGTTTTCGGCGTGGTTGTGATCTGGGTCTGCTGTTACAAAGGATACCATGCGAAACGGATGGCAACCGGGGTCAGCCAAGCCACCACCGAGGCGGTGGTGCTCTCGAGTGTCCTCATCCTGGCGTGGGATTATTTCCTCACTGCGGTGCTGTTCTAGGACTTGCGCTTTGTGATGGAAGACTCAGGAAACAACGGCGGCGGCAAAGGCAATGGCGCATCCAATGCGACCAACGCCATCGTAGTGCGGGAGTTGCGCAAGCGCTTCGGCCGCCAAGTCGTCCTCGACGGGGTCAATCTCGACGTTCCCGCCGCGATGGTCACCTGCATCGTTGGACCTTCGGGCGGCGGCAAAACGGTACTGCTGAAGCATCTGAATCTTCTAATGAGGCCCGACTCGGGGCAGATCATCATCGATGGGATGGAGGTCACACAGCTCGGCACCCGCGCCTTGAACGAAGTGCGGGAAAAATTGGGTATGCTGTTCCAGGCGGGCGCGTTGTTCGACTCGATGAGCATCTTTGACAATGTCGCGTTTCCGCTGGTGGAGAAGACCCATCTGAACGAGAAAGAAATTGACGCGCGAGTCAAAGAGACGCTGGCAGCGGTCGGCCTCGAATCGGTGGAAGGAAAATTTCCCTCGGAACTCTCCGGTGGAATGCAGAAACGCGCGGCGCTCGCGCGCGCCCTGATTCATCGCCCCAAGATTCTAATGCTGGATGAGCCGACCACCGGTCTCGATCCGGCGCGCACCGGCGCGATTCATCGCCTGATTCGCGATACCCAAAAACGCTACGGCCTGACCGTGGTAATGGTGAGTCACGACGTTCCCGCGGTATTCGAAATTTGCGACCGGGTTGGATTTATCCATCGCGGCAAGATGCGACTGTATGGGTCTCCCCAGGAGGTGACCGCTGCTCATGACGACATTTTCGATCGATTCCTGGCCGGCAGGGCCGCGGGCGACGGCGCAGAAATTGGCTCTGGTTGAGAGAACCTGAATGTACGCAAGTCGCACCACACAATTCATCGTCGGCATTTTTGGCCTGGTCGGCATCGCCGCGCTCGCGGTGTTGGCGTTTACCTTGGGGCGTATTCCGCTGGTGGCTGCACCGCACTACACCCTCTTCGCGATGTTCGACAATGTCTCGGGCCTCAAAAACAACGACGCAGTTCAGATTGCCGGGGTCAAAGTCGGCAAGGTTGCCGCCATCACGCTCTCCCAGAAAAATGAGCGCGCCCGGGTCACTTTGCAGCTTAACGATGGCATCATGGTCGATGAGGACGCGATCGCGTCGATCAAGACCAGCGGCATCATCGGAGATAAGTATGTTGCGATTTCGATTGGCGGAGGCGATCCTCTAAAGGAAGGAGGAACCATCGTCCATACGGAATCCTCCTTCGTCCTCGAAGACGCCATTGGACAGCTCGTCAATGGCTCCGGAAGCAAGAGCGGAAGCGACAGCAAAAGTGGCAACGATAGCGCTCCGCAGGCCTCGCCCACCCCGGCCGATCAGGGCAAATCCGATAACAAGGGAAAGAAGTAATATCTATGAATCGCTTACCAGCACCTCGTAACCTCATCCTCAAAACTTTCGCGGCAACGATGCTCGTAGTCTCGGCTCTAGCGGTTGCAGCATACGCAGCTCAGGGACCTACCGACGTCGTCAAGGGCCTCATCAATCCGGCGTTGCAGATCCTCGGCGACAAGTCGGCGAGCGCTCAGGATCGCGCCCAGAAGCTTCGCCAGCTCATCACCGGCAATGTCTTCGATTTCAGCGCGATGTCACGTTCCGCTCTCGGACTTCATTGGAAGGATCTCACCGATCAGCAGCGCCAGGACTTCACCAACACCTTCACCGCGTTCCTGCGCGATTCGTACATCAGCCGGATCAAGGATTATTCGGCCCAGGTAAACTTCCTCGGGGAAACTTCGCTCGGCGATGATCGCACCGAAGTGAAAACCAACATCGAACAGGGCAACGGCAAGGCCCCGATCCAGGTGAACTATTCGCTTCGGCAGCAGAATGGCAAATGGTTGATCTACGATGTCGCGGTTGACAATATTTCGATTGCCGCAAATTATCGCAATCAGTTCAATCGGGTGATTAACAACCAGGGATTCGATACCCTTCTGAGCGACCTCAAGCGTAAGCAGCAAGGCCTCGAGGATTCACTCGGCACGTCTCGTGCCCACGACTAGAATCGTCGCAATTTTTCGCGATTTTTTACGCATGACGTTTTCGCATTAAAGTCGCATTGTGCTACCTTAACCGCGCGCCCGCTTCCGGTTGCGCTACAAGGATAAATGCTGATTCGAAAGCCATCGATGCCCGTTTGTTGTCGCTCCTCGATTCTTGCCGCGATTTTTGCCGCCTCCTTCGCGTTCGGCGCCTCGGCGATTCCCGCCTCAGCTGCCGACGCTCCGTCAAAAGCGCCCGTCGCCGCCAGCGCCAATGCCCCCGATACCGGCGACACCAGCCTCCAAGCCCAAGAAGCCGATCCGCTGGAGCCCTTCAATAGCGCAATGTTCACCTTCAATGTGAAGGTTGACGACTATGTCCTCCACCCTGTCGCCAGCGGCTATGCCAAGGTAATCCCGCAGGGCGGCCGCGAAGCAATCGGCCGCGCGCTGGATAACGTCCGCGTCATTCCGCGCTTCGCCAACAATGCCTTCCAGCTTCGCCTGCCGCAGGCCGGCACGGAGGTGGCGCGCTTCGGCATCAACACCACCGTGGGCGTGCTGGGCCTTTTCGACCCGGCCGACAACTGGTTCGGCCTCAAGGAGCATCCTGACGACTTCGGCCTGACGCTGCGCTACTACGGCGCGCCGACTGGGCCATACGTGATGCTCCCGTTCCTCGGACCCTCAACGATTGGCGACACGGTCGGAAAAGTTGCCGACGGCTTCATGGATCCGGTCAGCTACTTCGTGCCGTGGTATGTCAGCCTATCGGTGAATGTCGGTCAGAGAGTCATCGAGGCGGTGAACTATCGCTCGCTGCATCTGGACCAATTCGAAGAAGCGGACCGCTACGCGGTCGACCTGTATGGCGCGGTGCAGGATGCCTATCTGCAGACCCGTGACCATCGGGTAAAGGACCTCAAGGCCGGGGCCGACTAAGAGGCTTCGTTTACACAGATTCCAAAGCGGCGGATGACGATGTCATCCGCCGCTTTCGTTTTGATGGCACCCGCCAAGCCGCCCCGCCCCTCGATACGGTAGGGTAGCATCGAAGATTCCGGAGAGCCGCCCCCCGCGGCAGACCGCCCCGATGCTGTCACGCGGGTCGCAAGAAAGAGCGACCCGCGCGCCATCCCCCACCCCACACAGGCTGACTCAGCAGCGCGTGCAGCATGTCGCTCGTCGTCACCATGCCCACCAGCTTGCCCGCATCGACCACCGGCATCCACCGATCTTTTGGCCAGCATCATGCGCGCCGCATCTTCTACTGACCCAAAGTCCATCTGTTAGGATGGCAAGCTGCGATTGTGTAAATACAAACGCAGCGGAAGCCGGTGGATTCGCTGGCGTCGGTCGTCAAGATTGGGGCCAGCCGTCAGGTCATCATTCCAAAGAAAATCCACGACCGCTTCGGACTCGAGCCGGGCGACTATCTTGAAGTCGAACTGCACGACGACAAGATGATCCTCACCCCCAAGGCGCTGGTCGAAAAGCGCCTCGCCGAAGCGCTCGATGATGTAAAGCGGGGGCGCATCCATGGTCCCTTCGGCACCGCGAGGGAGATGGTTCGTTCGCTGCGTCAGACTAGAAAGACTCCCGCCTGATGCGGCAGCTCTATGCCGACCGCTTTCGCCGCAGCTACCTGGATGCGCCGGCATCCATTCAACGTACCTTCGATTGTCGCGCCGGATTTTTGCAGGAGAGTCTTCGCCATCCGTCTCTACGCGCCAAAAGTAGGATGATGCGCGCGACATCTGGCAGGCGAGAGTAAACGGCGGTTGGCGCTTCGATTTTCAAATCAAAGTCGACAGCTACATTTTGCTCGACATCATTCCTCATCCAAAGTGAAGCGCTAACGTTCCAGCGAAGACACAGGCTGAAGCCTGTGCCACGGAATAGGAACCTCGCCCAATGAGCGAGGGACATTTCAAATCCACCTGATGCCGAGGTTTCTAGCTCGCGCGCAAAGCCTTCTGTGCCGTCTCGATCACGCTCAGCAGCGCGTGCAGCATGTCGCTCGTCGTCACCATGCCCACCAGCTTGCCCGCATCGACCACCGGCATCCCGCCGATCTTTTTGGTCAGCATCATGCGCGCGGCCTCTTCGACCGTGGTATGCGAATCGACCGTCAGCACCGGCGACTTCATCACCGAGTCGACCTTGGTCGACTTGAGATAGCCGTCGTGTGCGCGCAGGTCGCGCTCGGTGATTATCCCGATGACTTGGCCGTCCTTGACCACCGTCAGGCGCCGGAACCCACCGATGTCCATCATCTCCTTGGCCTTCAGCAGCATGTCGCTGGGGCCGATCGTCTCGGGATGTTTCGTCATCACGTGCAGCATTTCCATGGTCGTCACCTCCGCTCGATGCGATTAGTGCAATTCAACTGCCATCGCCGAGGAACGCGGGAGGAAGCAAAACCACAAAGGCACAGAGGCACAAAGTTCGGAGCAGAATGCGGCGCGCAACGCGTCTGTTAGCAGGACTTCGAAGAGAATTGACCCTCATTTCCTGGAGGTCCGCCTCGGACCGCATATTCTTCCAAACTTTGTGTCTCTGTGCCTTTGTGGTTATGTCTGCGCACCGACGATTTCGCGCCAGCTGCGACGATTCGATGTCACTTTTGGATACACGCCGACCTCTGCCCAAAGTGAGCCCGGCGCGGTAGGATTTCCAAGCAGGGAATCGCCATGGACCTCAGCAAAGTCGCACCGGTCGAACATCTGGTAGTAAATCGCGCCAAAGTGACGGGCGAGGGATGCCGCGCGTGCGGGGAAATCTTCGCGGCGGGTGCCGATGGCGTCCGCGCGCTCAGCGTTGCGGTCGGCCCCGATGGCGCGACCTGCCTGTTCTGTGCGAACTGCGCCGAAATGATCATGGGCCATGTCCATAGCGAGGCGGCTCGTCAGCACTACGAATGGGATTGGCTCATCCCACTTCATCGTACACCGTCGGTCGACGATGAACTTTCGCCCCAAAGCGCGGCGGTCGCGCTACCGGGCGATGGTCAGGGTTTTCATGCCTTCGGCAAAACCTACCCATCCGAGCGTGCCGCCATCCTCGCGCTACTCGCCAAGGTCCGTGCGAGCGAGGCCAACGCGGCGGAAGCGTTCGCGGCATGGTCCGCGGTATGCCGCACCGAGGCGCTAAAGAGCGGCATTCTGATGATTGCGGAGCGCGAGGCCGGTCACGCGCGGATTTTCGAGCGGCGGCTCATCGAGTTGGGCGCGGAATTGCAGCCCGTGCAGCCCGAGGAAGGACGCCGATTCAAGGATTACCTGGGCGACCCCAACATCGCGGATCGTGAGAAGCTACGGCGCTTCACCTGGAGCCTCGGCAAGCCCGAGGAATCGATTCAACCGATTCGCAATTTCGCGGCGCTGATCACGCAGGACATTCAGACCCGCGACGCGCTTATGCTGTTGGCTGAGGACGAATTCGCCAGTGCGACGTGGGCGTGGAAATCATGCGCGGCGCTCAATGTCCTGCCGCATCCGACGCAAACTTCGCACTAACCTACGGTCGCGACCGGCATCTGATCGGATAGGGCGCGAGACTTGGCGCGCAGTGGGACCGCCCAATCGAGCGCATAACGCTTGAAGGCGCGGCCGGCCAGCGTCGGGACCCACATGCGATCGGCACAATTCGCACAGTAGGTGTGAATGTGGCTGTCGGGAGCGCAGGGACCGACGACCAGGATCGCTTCGCCGGAGGGACCTGGGACCAATCCAGCTCCGCATGCTTCGCATACCGAGGGTACTACGTCGGCGCGATTCACCAGCAGCACACGCGGCGGCGCCCGGAGAGTTTCCTCGAATGCGAATCGCCAGAACATCGCTACAACAACCTGTAGACCTACTTCTACGCCAAAATGTTACATCGGCGCGAGGGACGCGCTAGTGTACGCCATTTCCCTCCAGCGGCTTGCCACGCAGCGGAATCGTCCAGTCCCACAGATAATGTTGCCGCACCGCATCGATCTGAAGATGCGCCATGATCGATTCACCGCATCCGGCGCAAAAAACGTAGGTGGTGTTGTTCGCGCCGATCGATGCGTTGAGCGCGGGCGCGCCGCCCGGTTCGAAGGTAAAGGCGTTGCCGCACGCGCTACATCCCTGGGACGAGACCTCGGCGCGGTTGACGATGAGAAAATTCAACTCGGATCCATTGTTGTCGATCATCGCGAAAGCTCCTCCCCGAGCGTTCGCGAAAATCATACACCGACATTGTCGCGTCTCACCAAGCCCCATCAGATGCCGCACCTACGGCGCCATCGGAAGGGACGACCACCACCGGGACACCAAATTGGGTCGCGGGAATTTGTTCTTGAACAGACTCCATCATGGCGGATTGAACGGTCACAGCGATCTGCGGCGGATTGCAGTCGCAATTTCCGCATTTTAATGGGCCAAGCCGCAGGACGCCCGGAAGATCGATCCACGATTGAGTTTCATGGTCCCTGATCGCCTCCTCGAATTGGCTGGTGTTGGTATCGCTCGAGTCAGCGTCGGACTGCGGGTCGCTGGAATCGTCCGCATGGCACAGCGACATTTCTGCGTATGCAATATGTCCGGGAGAAATGATTACGCCCTGACTTCCTGAAACCAAGCGAACTACCTGCACCGGAAATCCATCGGCTTCGGTCGGCAGAGTAGCTCTGATTGACGGGACCAGCGACGCCGGATCTACATAGACTACCAGTTGCAGACGATCGCCTTCATATTGCGCCACCGTAACCGCGGCGACGCCGGAAATACTCGCCCACTGCGACTGGTACCTGGCAGCCGCGGCCATGGCGGAATCGAAGTCATCCTCACAGGGGTGGTCAAGCTTCGTGTCCGGACCGCTTCCACAGAACTCGGTTGCGCCACAAGTGCCGACGGCCAACAACAGCGCCAGCGCGGAGATTCCAATCATCGCTCGATGCTTCATGTTCTATGATCGAACGACGGTGCATTTTCTTGCGACCTAAGCTGCGCGATTGATGAGCTGGTGACGCAAGGTGGCGTCGCTCGCAAGGTCGATCGCCGTCCACGCCATCGCGGTCGCAGCATCCAGGAGCGCCTTATCGGCCTCGGGTTTGATGCAATGCGCGGTGAATTCCGGCTGATGATTCACCGCCGGCATCGACGCGATTCCAATAGTCGGATGAATCGAAGGAATCGCGAGCGACACGTTGCCCATGTCGGTCGAAAAGCCGCCGGTGGTGCCGACCGGCAATCGGATGAAGCTGCGTCCGAGGCTTTCGGCATTGCGCGCGTAGAGCGCCGAGATGCGCGGATCGTGATGTAACTCGGCGTAGGGTTTCTTGCCTCCACGTATCTCCAGCTTGGAGCCGGTGGCGAGCGCGCCGGCCTCGAAGCATCGAAACACCTTGTCGCGAATCTCGTCGAGGTCGCGCAGATTATACGCCCGCACCATGAAGCGCGCGCTGGTATGCGCCGGCACCACGTTGGGAACATCGCCGCCGTGTGTGATGATGCCGTGCACGCGGTCGGTCGGCCGCATATGCTGCCGCAAGAGGCCAATCGCGGTTTGCGCGACTGTCAGTGCATCGAGCGCGTTGATGCCGAGTTCCGGAAATCCCGCCGCATGCGCCTCCTTGCCGGTATAGTGGACGTCGAATGTTGTGATCGCGGTGCCCGGCAAATCGAGCGTGTCCATCGGCGCCGGATGCACCATCATCGCGGCATGGATGCCCTCGAAGCCGCCGCGCTCAAGCATCAGGACCTTGCCGCCGGCGTCGCCGACTTCCTCGCCGGGCGTGCCGAACACACTGATGGTAAGGCCGAGTTCATCGGCGACCTTTGCGGCCGCGATGGCTGCTCCGATCGACGAGGCCGCGATGATGTTGTGCCCGCACGCGTGCCCAATTTGCGGAAGGCAATCGTATTCCGCGCAGATTCCGATGTGTAATGGACCCGATCCGGCGCGCGCGACGAACGCAGTCGGAATGTCACAGATGCCTGCCTCGACCGTGAAGCCCGCGTCGGCGAGCATCTCGCATAGCCAGGTCGAGGCCAGGCGCTCCTCGAAACCGAGTTCCGGGTTGGCATGGATGCGATGGCTCAGCTTGATAAGCTGACTCTGAGTGGCGCCGATTTTTTCCTTGACCGCGGCTTTGGCATCCATCGTGAGACCTTCCCTGTTGCGTTTGATTTTTGCCATACGCCTGACGGAGATTGCTATCTATCGTCTCACCCGATGGAGAACAACATGAAGCTGAACCTGCGACATGCGTCGCTCGAGGACGCACCGGCTCTCGCCCAAATCAATTACGACGCCTTCAAGAAAATCGCCGAAGAGCACGGCTTTCCGCCTGACTTTCCGTCGGTCGAGTATGCGGTCGGCACCGTGACCTCGCTGATTCGCACGACGGGCATTTACAACGTGGTCGCCGAGGCCGACGGCAACATTGCGGGCAGCAACTTCATGGACGAGCGCAATCCGATCGCCGGCGTCGGCCCCATCAGCGTCGATCCGTCGATTCAGAATCAGAGCATCGGACGCAACCTGATGGAGAATGTGCTGGAGCGTGTGCGCGCGCGCAACTTTGCCGGCGTACGGCTGGTCCAGACCGCGTACCACAATCGGTCGCTATGCCTTTACACCAAGCTTGGCTTCGAAACCCGCGAACCACTCTCTGTCATGCAAGGCCCGCCGCTGAACCTCAAGATGCGCGGTTACGAGGTACGCCATGCAAAAGAACCCGACCTCGAAGCATGCAATCGGCTGTGCGTGAGGGTTCACGGGCATCATCGCGGTGGTGAACTGCTCGATGCGATTCGGGGCGGCAGTGCGACGGTGGTCGAGCGGCTCGGACGTATCACCGGCTATGCGACTGTGATCGCGTTTTTCGGACATGCGGTGGGCGAGAGCAACGACGACGTCCGTGCCCTGATCGGCGCGGCGCCAATACTGCTCGGTCCCGGCATCCTGGTGCCGACCCGCAACGGCGAGCTGTTCCGATGGTGCCTGGCCAATGGCTTGCGCCTCGTGCAGCAAATGACCTTGATGAGCATCGGGCTCTACAACGAACCCGCCGGCGCATACTTGCCGTCGATCCACTCATTCAGTCCTTCGCGAGTTGTCCGTTGTATGGAAAGGAGGGGGATCAGATGGCTTTTGCCATCGCGCCGAGGCGCGTAAGCTTAGCGGGTGAAGCAGAAATTGCGTGATGAACTAACGGCGGCGATGAAGTCCGGCGACAAAACCCGCACCATGGTGTTGCGGGGCGTGCTCGCCGAAGTGTCGCGCTTCGAAGTGGAAAAAGATGTGCGCCGCGAAGCCGATGAGGCAGCCATCGTGCAAATCCTCAAGCGCGAGAAGGCCCGCCGCGAGGAAACCCTGATGTTCGCACGCAAGGGTAATCGCACCGACCTGGTCGAGCAGAACGAGGCCGAGCTGAAAATTATCGAGAGCTATCTGCCCGCCGGCATCAGCGAAGATGAGCTGCGGATATCGATTAAAGAGGCGGTCGCAGGCGGTGCGACGCAAATCGGCCCGCTGATGAAATCGTTGCGCGACAAATTCGGTGCCCGCCTCGACGGTAAGATGGCGAGCGAACTCGTCAAGCAGGAACTCGCGCCGAAAACCTGAGCCCTTCCTTTTTCCACGCGCTGTTTTGAGCTTCGCCTTCGAATTGGTTTATAGTCCAAGGCGATCAACCTCGAACTGCAACTAATGGCCATCTCGGCCCAAAATTCGAGAGCTATCTTCGGGAGTTATCATGGAATACACCAAGCTCGGAAAAACCGGCGCGACCGTCTCGCGCATCTGCCTCGGATGCATGAGCTATGGCGACAAGAAGTGGCGCGACTGGGTGCTGACCTCCGATGAGGCGCGCCAGCATTTCCAGGTCTCGCTCGAAGCGGGCATCAACTTCTTCGACACCGCCGATGTCTATTCGCAAGGCGTCAGCGAAGAAGTCACCGGCCGATGGCTGGCCGAGATGGCGTCGCGCGACGAGGTCGTGATCGCGACCAAGGTGCATGGCCCGATGGGCTCAGGGCACAATCGCGCGGGCCTCTCGCGCAAGCACATCCTCGAAGCCTGCGACGCGTCACTGCGGCGGCTCAAGACCGATTTCATCGACCTTTACCAGATTCATCGCTTCGACTTCACCACGCCGATCGAGGAAACCCTCGACGCGCTCGACTCGCTGGTGCGCGCGGGCAAGGTCCGCTATCTCGGCGCGAGCAGCATGGCGGCGTGGCAGTTCCACAAGATGCTCAATATGCAGCGCGCCGAACGGATGGCATCGATTCTGTGACGATGCAGAATCACTACAACCTGGTTTATCGCGAGGAAGAGCGCGAGATGAATCCGATGTGCATCGACGAGGGCGTCGGGCTGATTCCATGGAGCCCGCTCGCGCGCGGCTTTCTGGCCGGCAATCGCACCAAGACCAGCAGCGAGCCGACCACGCGCGCGAAGACCGACGACTTCGCCAAGAGCATGTATTTTCGCGACAACGATTTCGAAGTGCTCGATGCGGTCGAGAAGGTCGCGAAGAATCGCGGCGTGACGCCGGTGCAGATCGCATGCGCGTGGATACTGCAGGCGCCGGGCGTCACCGCGCCGATCATCGGCGCGACCAAACTGCCGCAACTCACCGAGCTATACAAGGCGGTCGAGATCAAACTGAGCGCCGAGGAGATCGCGACTCTCGAAAAGCCCTACAAGGCGCATCCGATCCTCGGGCATACGCAGCCGGACCCGCGCCGCATGGTGCATTAGAAATTCCCATAGGGGCGCTTCGCGAAGCGCCCCTACCCGGAAGAATCTCAGCCGCCCTTCAGCGTCGACGCTCAGCTTCGCGCCTTCGCGGCGGCGGAAGTTCACTGCGATCGCCAGCCGCTCGAGGTGCTGGTCGATGATCTTGCCGCCGAGTCGCACGCGATGCTCCTGGAAGAACTTCTTCACCTCGTCCTCGCGATCGAGCAACGAGACCACGCCCTCGCACATCCGCGGCAGCGCGTTGTCGGGATACTTGCGCGTCATCTCATCCCAGTGACTGCGGATGAAGTCCCATGCGTCGTAGCGGCTGGAGTTATTCAGCAGCAGCGAATGCATCAGGTATGGCGCATTCTGCGTGCGCACCTCACCATCGAGGCTCATCGTCCATCGTGCGCATGGAGCAGTGACTTGTCGCGGAAGTTCGCGAGCGCGAACAGGTAGCGTTGCTCCTCCTGCGGAGTGCGCGCGGACTTTGAACTTCTTCTTGAATTCGTCGTAGCGCGCCGCGTCGCCCGAGTACGCGAGGATCGAGACCAGCGCCGGCGCGATGTCGCGATCCGCCTTGGAAGGATCATCATCCCACAATTTGTAGAGCTGCTGCGCTTTGGCGCGCACGTCCGGCATCTTCGCCGAAAGTGCCGAGGACCGCCGACCAGCACGCCGCGCAATTGGCGCGTCAGTTCGTCGTCGCCGGGCTGCGGCTCCCATCCCAGTCGCGCGAACGTCGGGCCGATGATTCTGCGAACTTCCGCCGCGAAGCGCGGGACGATCGCTTTTCATCGACGATCATATCGAGATAGTTGAACGCCCCCATCAGCGCGCGCCACGCGTTGATGTCGGTCTCGTTGGTGAAGAGCCGCGCCATCTTGAGAAACTCGGACAGCGGCGAGAGACCGGCGACGGTCGCGGCCCAGGTATCGCTCACCAGCCCGAAGCGCTCGATGGGCTTCAGCTCGCCGAGGTTATGCGTGATCGCCTGCAGCAGCGCGGGCGCGTAGTTGACGCGATAAAATCCGTGGCCACCTTCGTTGACCAGCGCCCAATCGCATTTGCCGTCGAGCGCGACGGTGGTCTCGCGTTGTCGGTCAGCACGATTTTCTTGTTGATGATGCCGCGATCGGTCTTGGCGCGAATCATCAGCGGCACATGCCAAAGCTGATCGTTCTCGGTTCCGTCCGGCAGCAGGAAAAAACGCCGCTGACTGACCTTGAGGCTCTTGCCGTCGGCGCCCGCCTCGGCGCGGATGATCGGGAAAGCCGGGCTGGAAAATCCACGAATCCATCATCTTGCGGACCGGCTGCTTCGAGGATTCCTCGAGCGCGTCCCACAGGTCGGTGGTCTCGGCGTTGGCGTACTCATGCTTCTTCAGGTACGCGGCGATGCCTTTGCGAAAGTTCCTCCGCGCCCATGTACTGCTCTAGCATCCGCAGCACCGACGCGCCTTTCTCGTAGGTCAGCACGTCGAACATCGCGCGCGCATCTTCGGGACTGTTGACGGTGAATTCGATCGGGCGCGTGCTCTTGAGCCCGTCGATCGCCATCGCGGCCGCGCGCGAGACCGAGAAGCTGTCCCAGCGCCGCCAGTGCGGCTTCCATGCGTCGACCGCGAGCATCTCCATGAAGGTGGCGAAGGCCTCGTTGAGCCAGATGCCGTTCCACCACTTCATCGTGACGAGGTCGCCGAACCACATGTGCGCGTTCTCATGCGATACGACGTCGGCGACGCGCTCCATCTCGGCGCGCGAGGCGGATTTTTCGTCCACCAGTAGCGCGGTCTCGCGAAACGTAATCGCGCCGAGGTTTTCCATCGCGCCGGAAGCGAAATCGGGAATCGCGATCAGGTCGACCTTGTCGCCCGGGATACGGCACGCCGTAGTAGTTGGCGAAATATTTCAGCGAGAAGGCGCCGATCTCCTTCGCAAAGCGGACTCAGGTTGTCCTTGCCCGGCACGTGCACCACGCGCAGTGGAGTGCCCGCATCGACGGGCGCGGTCGCTTCGAACTCGCCGACGATGAAGGCGACCAGGTAGGTCGACATCACCATCGTTTCGGCGAAGACGACTTCCTTCTTGCCCTTGATGGTGCTGGGCTGCTCGCTCTCGGCGCGCGCATTGGAAATCGCGGTCAGGTTCTGATCGACGACGAGGGTGACCTTGTAACTCGCCTTCAGCTCGGGTTCGTCCCAGCACGGAAACGCGCGGCGCGCATCGGTGGATTCGAACTGCGTCGTCGCCACCGTGTGGGTCTTGCCCGCGGCGTCCTGGTACTGGCTGCGATAAAACCCGTGCAGCTTGTCATTGAGGATGCCGCGAAACGCGAGGTGCAACGTCCAGTCGCCGGGCTCCAGCGCGCTATCGAAACGCAGGATGGCGCGCTCCATTTTGGTGTCGTATTCGGCCTTGCCGTTGAGCGAGGTCTTGCCGCGCTCGGCGCTGACGCGATCGATTTCCAGCTCGAGCGCATTGAGCACGATTTCCGAGGTCGCCGAGTTGACGACGATCGCGACGCTTTCCTCGCCCGCGAAGGTGAATTGGGTCAGGTCGGGAATAAGCCGGATTTCGTAGCGTCGAGGAGTTACAGTTTTGGGCAGACGGAAGTCGGTTCCGGTCTCGGCAAGCGGCGCGCCTTCCTGGTCAAACATTGAAATTTCCTTTTTCGCGGCGTCGCTGCGACTGCCGGCAATGATTCCGATCGATAGCAGACAGAGTATGGCAATTATTTTCGGGGCGCGAGGGAAAATGGGTTTGCTCCGAAAATCGTTCAACGACTGATTTTCAAAGGACGCTCCAACCACATCACGTCCCAATAGCGTCCGAATTTGCGCCCTACTTCGGTGTAGGTTCCAACCGGCTGAAAGCCGAAGCGCCGATGCAAGGCGACCGATGCGTCGTTGGGAAGCGTCACACCCGCGACGATCCGATTGATGTCCTGATCCGCCAGCACCTCGAACAACGCCACATACAGTTTCGTTCCAATGCCGCGCCCCACCGCTTCGGGCGCGCAGTAGATGCTCGACTCCACCGTCGTGTCGTATGCCGGTTTGACGCGGAAGCGGCCGGTGCTCGCGTAGCTGATCACCGTGCCTTCTTCCTCGGCGACGATCAGGCGATGGCGTCCGTGCGATGCGAATGCTCATCGAACCAGGGCGTGCGCGTGTCGACGGTTAAGGTTCCACGTCAAAGGTAATCGGCGTGTTGATGACGTAGTGGTTGTAGATTTCAGTCAGGCGCGGGAGATCGGCGCGCGCCGCATCGCGGATGAGGAATTCGGCCATCTCTTCTAATCATGCCGTGCGCGAAAGCTCGCGGAAAGTCGTCAACTGGATGGCTCGCGAAGTGACCGCCGCACGGATGCGCGCGCTGGTCAAGACTTCAGTTTCGAGCTGCGATGACGGCGCCGGCGGCGTCCCGCCGATATCCAGCGCGGGATGGAAATAGAGTTCCGGTGAGGCCCTCGGGAAGCCGTTCCAGCACGCCGACCACATAGTCCTCGGTGATGTGATGCGGTCTGATGGAGCCCGAACAACCTGTCGGTGGACTTGATGCCGCGCTCGGCCGCCATCCGCCGGGTGCGGCGCGAGAGGGTACGGAAGATCACGGCCTCGACCAGCTTGGCCGCCGATCGCGATCGCGCGAGATCGCCAGCGTCGTGAAGATCGGCTCGGCCGGTAACCGGATGCATGGGACTTTGTACTCATGCGCCAGCTCGACGACGATATCGGCCATCGCAGGATGCACATGAAAGTTCAGGTGCCCGTCGATGTGGTTGAGGTAACCGATCAGTTTCGAGATGCAGCTCGATTTGCGCGCGGCATTCGGCGATCAGCTTGTCGCGGATGCCGGGCGTGAAGAAATAGCGCATCCCGCTCAAGCACCGGATTATTGCTGAAGCGGCCCAGCGCATCGACGACCGGCGCGATTTCGCGCGGGCGGCAGCACGCTGCGCCCCATGCATACGACCAGATGGAGGCCGACATCGAGCGCGGGATTTTCCTTCGCCAGCGCGGCGGCTTCGTCGCGCGCTGCGTCAGCTACCATCAGGCTGGTGCTGGTGAGGATTCCTTCGCGATGTGCGCGGATGATGCCGGCGTTGACCTCGCGCGAATATCCGAAGTCGTCGCCATTGACGATCAAGCTTTTTCACGTCGCCACGAATTCCATTCTAGCGGCATCAGCTTGACCCTGCGCGCATGGTCCGCGCAATTTTGCTTGCGGCGCGCGCGTCGCTCAAGCGCATCATCATCTTGATTCTGATCTTCTATGCATTTTCGCGCGAGGTCTCGGCCGCTCAAGCGCCGGCTGAACAATCGCACGCGAACTGAAGCTCAAGGGGCTCAGCGGATTTCGCCGCCGAACTGATCGCGGCGAGGTCGCCTTCGTCGCGACCGGCATCGGACTTAAGCGCGGTCGCGCGATCGCGCGCCAGGCGCTGGCGGCGATTGCCGGAAACCGAGTTGGTGATCGCAACCGGCGTCGTCGGCGCGCTTTCCGGCGGGCTGCGGCCCGGCGATATCGTCATCGCCGACCGCGCGATGCGCGCGCGCGACCGACAGCGCGCATCCGGAGCACGTGGTCCCGGTCGATGCCGCAACGCTGGAATTTTGCGAGCGCACCCTGCATGCGCGCCGGGCTTCGCATCTTCCACCGGCGCGATCCTCAGCTCGCTGCGCGTTATTCCGAATGCCGCCGAGAAGCGCGCAGCCAAGCAGCAGAGCGGCGCCATCGCCGTCGATATGGAAAGCGCCGCGATTGCGGGCGAGGCAGTCGCGCGCGGCGATTCCATTCGCGATCGTGCGCACCGTGATCGATTCGCTCGAAGACGAAATCTTCGGCGCCGAAATGGCCGATGAAGAAGGCCGCGTCAAACCGCTCGCGGCGGCGAACTACCTGGTGCGCAATCCCGGCGCGTTCCTGAAGATTCCCTGGATGATTCGCAACCTCGCGCTCGCGAACGCGCTCGCTCGCCGACGCTATCGAAGCGCTTATCAAAGCGCCGCCGCCGTAGTACTGCTGACGCTACCTGAACGTTCGGAGAGCTGACCGTTCGATGGGATCAGAATCGACCGCGCCGAAATGCGCGTCCGCGCACGACACGCCGATGAGCGCGGCGGACATCTACGCAAATGCGCGCGCGCTGAGCGGCTATTTGCGCGAGCAATCAGCCGCGATCGACGAAGCGCGCAAGCTCCCGGCCGAGGTCGTCACGCGCCTGCGCGAGGGCGGCATGTTCCGCCTCATGATGCCCAAGGAATGGGGCGGTCCCGAACTGCGCCCCTCCGAGCAAGTCGAAATCATCGAGGAACTCGCGAAAGCCAACGCCTCGGCGGCGTGGTGCGTGATGATCGGATGCGATTCCGGATTTTTCGCCGGCTATCTCGACGAAGCGCGCCGCGCGCGAAATCTACCCGCGCCTCGACATGTTCACCGCCGGCAGCGTCATCCCGACCGGGCGGGCCGAGCGCGTCGAGGGCGGATTTCGAGTCACCGGGCAGTGGTCATTCGGCTCGGGAGTCAGCCACGCCGACGTGGTGGGTCTTAGTTGCGTGCTCTATGAGAACGGCGCGCCGGTGATGAAAGTCGAAGGGCACGCCGGTGACCTTCGGCATGCTGACGCCGGCCTCGAGGATGTCGAGGTGGTCGACAATTGGCATACCACCGGAATGCGCGGCACCGGCAGCTCGGATTATCGCGCGAAGGATCTCTTCGTCCCGGAGCGCTTCCTCTTCAACCTGCGCCCGCCGGCGCCGCCGCGAGGGGAATCTCTGGCGAGCGCGCGACCAACTTTCTGCCCAAAGTTTCAGGCGTGCCGCTCGGCGCCGCGCGCGCCGCCATCGACTACGTCATCGAGATGATGCAGACCAAGGTCGAGATGCCTAGCGGACGGCCATACAAAAACATGCCCCGCATCCAGAGCGTCATCGCCGAAGCGGAGATGATGCTCGGCGCGGCGCGCGCTTACGTTTTCTCCGCGATGGAACGACGAGTGGGCGCGCCTGGAAAAAGACGAGCAGCCGACGGTCCGCGAGCGCGCCGACGCGTGGCTGTCGCGCGTCAACGCCGCGCAATCCGCGCGCGAGATCATTCGGATGCTTTACGATGCGGCCGGCTCGATGGCGATATACTCGGAGCGGACATCTGCTCGATCGGGCGCTGCGCGATGCGGAGACCTTCTGCCAACACATCGTCGCGCAACGCAAACGGACCCTCGAAATGATCGGCGGCATGCTGCTCGGCGCCGATACTTTTGTTCTTCCCTACGTGTAGCCCATCCTATAACGGAACATCCCCGTTCGAGAGCGCGTCGAAAATTCGCGCTCCAATTTTGCATGCGGGAAGGGGTGAAATGGCAATCGATCCGGAAAAATTTCAGCAGCTTGCAAACAAGATGGTTGGCGACATGGGCGTCGCTTTCGGCGCGGCTTTGGTGCTGGTCGGCGATCGGCTCGGCCTCTACAAAGCACTGGCAGAGGGTGGGCCCGCGACTTCGGAAGAGCTGGCCGCGCGCACCGGGACCTTCGAGCGCTACGTCCGCGAGTGGCTCGCCGCGCAGGCCGCCGCCGGTTACATCTCCTACGATGCGCCGCGAAGCGCTACTTCATGAGCGAAGAGCAGGCGATGGCGTTCGCCAACGAAGACAGCCCGCTCTTCGTCGGCGCGCGATCGCGGCGCGATGATACCGAGGCGTATCGCTCGGCAGGCGTCGGATGGGGCGAGCACGACGCATGTCTTTCGCGGCACCGAACGCTTCTTCGCCCGGATAGCCGCCAATATCATCCAGCTGGCTCCCGCGCTGATGGCGTCGAAGCTGGCGCGGCGCGAAGTCGCCGACGTGGATGCGGTCATGGAGCCTCAACCATGCTGATGGCGAAGGCCTATCCGAAATCGCAATTTACCGGTTTCGATTTCCATCAGCCTCGATCGATAGCGCCGGGAACGTGCACACGCGGCCGGACTCGCGGAACGGCTGCACTTCGAAAAGGCTGCCGCAAAGGATTTCCCCGGCAAATACGATCTCATCGCATGTTTTCGATTGCCTGCATGACATGGGCGATCCGGTCGGCGTCGCCGCGCACATCCGCCAGGCATTGAAGCCCGACGGCACCTGGATGGTCGTCGAGCCGTTCGCCAACGACGACATCGCCGCAAACCTGAATCCCATCGGGCGGATGTTCTACTCGGCCTCCACGATGATCTGCACGCCCGGCATCGCGAGCGCAAGAAGTCGGCCTCGCGCTCGGCACGCAAGCCGGCCCGAAGCGGCTGATCGAAGTGGTCAAGGCGGAGGATTCAGCCGCGTGCGCATCGCAACGCAGACTCCATTCAATCTGGTGCTTGAAGCGCGTCCGTAATCAGAAATCAAGCGAAAAGCGGGCTGCTGAAACTCTGAGTCAGCGGCCCGCTTCGAGGCTATTTCTTCTTGGCGGTTTCGGCGCCGGCGTCCTTGACATCTTCCCAGTTCGGGTCGCCTTCGAGTACATACTTGTTACCCTTGTGTTTGTACTTCAACACCAACGCTTTCTGCTCGCCGGTCTTCTTGGCCTTGGCCTTGTAGGAATCGGCCTGCAAGCTTGACCGTAACCTTGCCGCCCGCTCGGAAAGATATGCGGCTTGGCGTGCTCGAGATCGACGTAAGCCTCGCCGGAGGCCTTTTTTTCACTTTCCTGACCAAGGTACTGACTCCGAGTCATTGGCGACCGCATCCTGAAGCGCCTGCTGCTGCGCCTTGCTCATCGGATTGGGCGCGGAACCGCCGCCCCCTCCGCCACCGCCACCCCCACCGCTGCTCTCGCCGCCGGGCAGATGCTTTTTGACCTCGATCGCGCCGGCTCTGGACGGCAGCAAAAGCGCGCACACAAAAAGCGCGGCTGCCAGAATCGCGAATCCCTTCCTCATCATCTTGTCAGCCATTGTCCCTTACCCCCGATTCCATAAGACGCACTATTGAACACGTCTATAGCACGGGTTTTCCTCGACCCGAAAATGGTTCGCGCACTGGTATGTGGACCCTTCAATCGGCGTGAGCTTCGGTCAGCGTGAACCGGATCGGAACCTCGCACCAGCTCTCGACGGCGAGGCCGTCGCGACGCGCGGGCACGAAACGCCATCGCGTACGCACCGTGTCGATCGCGCTGTCATCCAGCGCATCGACCCCCGAGGACTGCGCCACCTCAACCCGCTCCACGGAACCGTCGGCGCCCACCCGAACGCGCAGGACGACGGTTCCCTGCTGCGCATGGCGACGGGCCTCGGTCGGATACCGCGGGACAGGATTCTGTCCATAGTCGGCATGTGCCGAACCAGGATCCGGAACCCTCCCCCGCGGCGGCGATACCGCCGCCCCCGCCCCCCGCAACGCCGCCGTCGTATCGGCGATGCCGATACGACCTGCCCGCCGGAATCAGCCGAGCCCGCATCTGCGGGCGACGCTGATTCCCTCCCCGCGGATATCGCGGCGGCGCCGGATTCCGGCGCCGCCGTGATGTCCGCGGTCTGCGGCTCCGGCGCGCGCGCCGGAGGCTTCGCCTCCGCGCGAGCGGCGCGGCGGGGATGCGGATGCGACGCCGGCGGCCTCGCCGCCGGTGCCGCATCCGCGCGCGATGGCGATGGGCAGGGAGCCGCTGCGGGCATCGCCCGCAGCGGCTCCGCCCCCGGAGCGCCGGGACGATCGAATTCCACCAGGTACGCGAGGACCCAGTCATGATGTGGGTGTTCAGCCTCGGGGATCAGCAACAATAGCCCGCCGATGACGAGCACATGCGCCGCAATCGATGCGACGAACGCGAGACCGTGCCTGCGATGCGCGATTGCGAATCGAGCTTGACTCTGTGATTCGTGCTCCATCGGTGCCCGTTCGAGCGCCGATGCGAAAGCGAATCGCGAGAGGCAGGATCAGTCGGCCGAAATTGCGCTGGAGGCAACGAAGGCGGACGGTTCCTGAAGCCTCCCTCACCCGCGAAGGTCCATCGGCCTCCATCGATTCGATCGGTTTCCTGGCTTCAAGCGCGATCGCGCTCGACACAGTTGCGGGGCAGCGCCGGCCTCACACCGGCTTCCCCGATCGAATCAGCCGCTACACTATGCCCTCATCGCACAGTTTGAACAATTGCCGGCAGGTGCCTCGCTTAATGATTCAGCAAAGACTTTCGGAGGTTGGGATTGCTGGTACGCGGGTCGAGCCAAATGCTGAAGAATGCAGACCCGAAGGCCGGATCAGCAATTTCTCCGCGCTCGTTGCCATTCAGGTAAAAGAGAGTTTTGTGATTGGGTGCGCAATAGACGACCAACTGGTCGCCCGATTTTACCGACGGCATCAGGCGTTGGAGGTCCGCGCGCCACGCCTCCCGCTGTTGAGGGGTACCAACCCCGAGGCGGGTCATCTCTTTCGCTCCCGCATCGACGAGTTGTCCGCTCGAGACTGAGCGATTTGACTCGATGTCGAGCGCATGGGGCTGGTCAGGACTCCATCGCTCGTTCACTCCCCACAGGGTGACATGATAGACTTTCAGCCCGAAAATACTTTGCGATCCTTTTCCGATCTGATGAAGCGGAGTGCCATTCTGCATCACCGCGGGCGGCAACCTCGCCGCTTGGGTTGTATTCGCTTCCGATGGACCCGCCCACGCGAGCATCGCGGCCGCAGTCAAAACGAGGAGCATTCGAATCAGGATGCGATGGCCTTTTAGCACCGGCTTACCGTGCCTTTATTTGAACTTGGGTTGGCGATGTTCACACAGTCTTCCTGCCTCATCAAGTCGGGGAGCAATCCGATCTAACGCGTTGGGCCAAACTGGGATATGGGCCTAAGGGCCGATTTGACAGCGACGTGGGGAGAACTCACAGTGCCACGCATGCGAATAGCTGCAGTCGTCATTTTGATTTCCGCTTTGCTCCCTTCACTAAGCCAGGCCCAGGAAGCGCCGGTCTACACGATTACCCCGGAGAACAGTTCGATTAAGTTTGACGTAGAAGCCTCAGTGGCAATCAAGGGCGTTTTCGACAAGTGGACTGCCAGTCTGACTTTCACGTCCCCCGACGTGACGACCGGGGTGTTGGACGTCGAAATTCAGGCCGCCAGCGTGGACACCGGCAGCGGCTTGAAGAATTCGAAACTGAAGGGCGGAGACTTCTTCGACGTGAGCAACAATCCGCTGATCACCTTCAAGTCAACCAAGCTCGTGCAGACCGGTCCTACCACCTTCGAAGTTGACGGCAACTTTACCATACGCGGAGTGACCAAGGTCGAGAAACTGACCCTCACGGTGTCAGGCAGGGGGACAGGCTCGGGTACCATCAGCGGTACGATGGCCTTCGACCGCAAGAACTATGGAATGAACAGCGGCATTCCGTTCATCAAAATCGCCGACCGCGTCGAGGTAAGCGTGACCCTGAGCGGTAAGCGCGTCGCGGGCCCCCCGTTGCTCTTCAAGCAGTAAGCAGCGGCCTCGCGACTACGACCTCTCTCGCGTTTGACAGCATACCGCACGCTCGCTATGAGTTGAACTTCAGAAACTGAAGCTTCATTCACTTTCGTCATCGATGAGCATACAGGAACGCAAACGGCGCGAGCGCAACGCCCGCCGACAGACCATCCTCGAGGCCGCCGCGTCCGTATTCGCGAAGCATGGCCTCGAGAGCGCCACTATCGAGATGGTCGCGCGCGAGGCCGAGGTCGCCGTCGGTACCATCTACCTGTATTTTTCCTCGCGCGATGATCTGTTCCTCCAGCTCACCGCCGATCGCATCGAGGGACTCATCACCCGCTATGCGGCTATTCAGGCGTCGCGGCCTGGAGCCGCTCGCCGAGCTGCGCACCATGGCGCGCGCCTATATCGAGTACCTCAACAACTCGCGCGAGCTGTTCCTGATTCATCAGTCGGTCGGCTACGCGCGGATTCGCAAGCGCCTCAAGCGCAAGGCCGAGATTCGAGCATTACAACAGCGTGCTCAGTCCTCGGCCATCGGGCGTTTGGGCAATGGGAGGCCGCGGTCGGCAGGGTTTATGAGCTCGGCCTTATTCCCAATGTGATGGACCTCGCGACGACCGCCTCGGTGATGTGGGCCAGCCTCAACGGCGCGTTCCTGCTGACCGGCCAGGACAACACTTTTCGCGAGCTGACGGGACTCAATCCCGAAAGCTTCGTCGAGCGCGCCTTCGAGTTTCATTTGAGTGCCGCGCAAGCGCTCGCCGCGCATCATGACAATGGCAACGGGAATGGCAACGAGGGAATGGCACAGGCTAAAGCCTGTGCCACGAAAAAGGAACGAACGGAAAGCAGTTCAAACAGATTCAGCCGCGACGGCGCACGCCTGAGCGGAAGGCGGCGACGCGCCGCACGAAGGAGAGCATATGAAATTTACCTGGTTCCATCTGATGCCGTATCGGTATCTGCCCGAGGATTTCAAGGACAAGTACCGCAGCGTATGGGTCGACATTCCGCAGAACCTCTACGACCCCAAAATCGGCCATCAGCTTTACAATGACTACCTCGACCAGCTCGAGTTCGCCGACCAGATGGGCTTCGACGGCCTCGGCATCAACGAGCATCATCAGAATGCCTACGGGATGATGCCGTCGCCGAACCTGATGGCGGCCGCGCTCACCCGCCGCACCCGCAACGCCGACATCGTCGTGCTCGGCAACTCGATCGCGCTCTACAATCCGCCGATTCGCGTCGCCGAGGAATTCGCGATGCTCGATGTCATGTCGGGCGGGCGCCTGCGCGCGGGCTTCCCGGTCGGCACCTCGATGGACACCAACTTCTGCTACGGCGAAATTCCCGCCACCCTGCGCGAGAAATACTACGAGGCGCACGATCTGATCATGAAGGCGTGGGCCGAGAAGGAAATGTTCGCCTTCAACGGCAAGTACACCAAGCTGCGCTACGTCAACCTGTGGCCCAAGCCGATTCAGCAGCCGCATCCGCCGATCTGGATTCCGGGCGGCGGCTCGGTCGAGACCTGGGATTTCTGCGCGCGCAATGACTACAACTACAGCTTCCTTTCCTACTTCGGGTACATCGCGGGCAAGAAGGTCGCCGACGGCTACTGGGACGTGATGGCGAAGATGGGCAAGCCGCTCAATCCCTACTCGATGGGATTTGCGCAGGTGGTCGCCGTCGCCGAGACCGACGAGCAGGCGGAGAAGGACTACGCCGCGCACATGGACTACTTCTACAACCGCTGCCTGCACGTGTACGACGGCTTCGCCGACGCGCCCGGCTATCGCACCGTCAAGACCATCAAGGCCGGCATCCTCGGGCAGGTCGGCGATCAGGCCGCGCTGCGTCGCGAAGGCCTCAAGTGGAAGGACTTCATCGATCAGGGCTACGTCATCGCGGGCTCGCCCAAGACTGTGCGTGAGCGTCTGCGCGAGGCGATGAAGTCGCTCAACTGCGGCCATCTCATGATGCTGATGCAGCTCGGCTCGATGCCGCCGGAGCTGGTCAAGAAGAGCACCGAGCTGTTCGCGCGCGAGTGCATGCCGTATCTGCGCGATCTGTGGAGCGATCACGAAGACAAGTGGTCGGCGAATCCGATGCCGGTCGCAGAGCGCGCGGTTCCCGCGCCGGTCGAGTTCGAGCTCAAGGTGCCGAAGCATACCAACGGCCATGCGCGTCCCAACGGCGCCAACGCCGAGACCCGGAGTGCGAAGTAAATGAAAACCACCAAGCAACTTCTCGGCGGTAAGTTTTCCATCGAGATGTGGGAATTCGGCAGCGGCGACCCGCTGCTCTTCCTCCACGGCGCGGGCGGCCTGTTCGGCGTCGATCCGTTCCTCGAAGAGCTGGGCAAGACGCATCACGTCTATGCGCCGCATTTTCCCGGCTACGGCGAATCGACCGGCAGTGAGCACATCGATGATGTCATCGATGCGGCGCTGTTCTACCATGAGCTGATGGACGAGCTGAAAATTCCGACCGCCAACCTCGTCGGCCATTCGATGGGCGGGATGCTCGCGGCGGAAGTCGCGGCGCTCGACAACAGCCGCGCGAAAAAGCTGGTGCTGGTCGCGCCCGCCGGGATGTGGCTCGACGAGCATCCGATTCCGGATCTCTTCGCGGCCAAGCTCGACGAGATCGCGCCGATGATGTTCCATGATCCGAAAAGCCCGATGGCGCAGGCATTTGGCGCGATCCCGACCGACTTCAAGGAGCTCGAAGCGATGTACGTCGAGCGCGTGAAGCGGTTCTCGACCGCGAGCAAGTTCCTGTGGCCGATTCCGGATCGCGGGCTGAAGAAGCGCGCCTATCGCATCAAGGCGCCGACGCTGGTGTTGTGGGGCGCCTCGGACAAGCTGATTCCTCCGGTCTATACGCGAAGGAGTTCACCAAGCGCATCGCGGGCGCGAAGGAGCAGCGATCGCGGAAGCCGGCCACATGCTGCCGTACGAGCAGCAGGAGGCATTCTGCAAGGCGGTCAACGCATTTCTGAAGGGCTGATGTCGTGGCACAGACTTTCAGTCTGTGTCCTAGGATTCATGGACGGGGCGGCGCGCATCATGCGCGCCGCCCCCGTTTTAGCTTGACAACCCCTGCCGTGCCTTTCTACTAAACGGTTGCGCGCGCCCGATCATAGGCGGCGAGGATTACCTGTATCGAGGATTACGCGCACGTGGCTGTCAAACGTGGGCGGCCTCCAATGCGGCGACCGCCTGATCGCCTGGACACGCTTGGAAAATCGTCGAGGAACTCGTCGAGGCTCTCGCCGGCCTCGAGATAGTCGATCAGGTTGCGCAGCGGCACCCGCGTTCCAATGAAGACCGGCGTCCCTCCGAGGATGTCGGGGTCGCTATGCACTACCGGTTTCGCCTCAAGAGCCATCTCTTTCAACTGTACCTCATTGGGCTCAGTACCCGAATGGAGATCGTCAGCGGCGTCGCGTCGGTGGTTCAGACTCTTTTCTGTGCCCGGCGGAGCCATTCGTCGAGGCCGATGTGACCCAGGCGCGCTTCGCCGAGCGGGACGAGCGAGCGCTCCTCGACGAGACCGCCGAAGTATCGGGCCTTGGGGTCGCTCACGACCTGGCGCGGATCGCCGATCGCCTTCAAATATCGCGCGACGATTTCGTTGAAGGGTAATCGAATCCGGGCCGGCTATCTCGACGATGCCGTTGCGCGGCGCCGCGAGCGCCACCTCGGCGACGATTGGAGCGACGTCGTCGGCCGCGATCGGCTGGAACAGGCCCGGCGACATCCTGACCACGTTTCCAACCGCACCCGAGTCCGCGATGCCGCCGAGGAATTCCATGAACTGGGTCGAGCGAATGATCGATAGGGGACGCCGGAGGCCACAATCAGTTTCTCCTGCGCGACCTTGGCGCGGAAGTAGCCATGTCGGGCGACCGGTCCGTTCCGACGATGGAAAGCGCAACATGATGCCGGACGCCTGCCGCTTTCTCCGCCGCATGAAGGTTGCGGCCGGAGGTCTGGAAGAACTCCAGCACCGCCTGGTCATCAAATGAAGGCGAATTGGCCAGGTCGACTACCACCTGCGCGCCCGCCAACGACCTCTTTGAGTCCCGCGCCGGTGATGGTGTTGACGCCGCTTTGAGGCGAGGCCGCGACGACCTCATGACCGCCCTGGCGCATAAGGGGAACCGTCTTCGAGCCAATCAGACCAGTTCCGCCGATCACAACAATCTTCATGGTTTGACCTCCGGTGGTGATGGTCTGGAAATTTTTAGATCATCCTGAAAATAGGTCAAATGAAAATATCATGACTCGCATGTGGTCACGCTTCGAGCGGGATTGCCAGACGATTCCAAATGATCGAGGAAAATCAAGGATTCGTTCGCGCATCGAAATCGATGTCGAAGGTGCGGTAAGGAACCCAATTCGGCGGCAGTCAGGGTGCGTCCGAGGGCTTCGCGAAGGACCTCAATGGCAATGTCCCCGCATGTAAAATTGCGAAAACAAACCCATTGTCGGCTGCGGCGTCGATCACGAAAATTACCAAACGAAGCCAAATAAGCGAGGAAATACGGGGATTCCTTGAAATGAACTCCAAATCCGCGACGCAGATCCGCAAAAACAAACCCACTCGTGGCAATCTGCATCAGACCTCGTGTGACAATCGCGCGCGATGAAAAAGACTAACCGACCGGGCGTCAGAACGCGACGCCTCGATTCCCGCGAGCGATGGCTCGCGATGCTGGTCGAATACATGGGCGGCACCGAGGAGCCCGCCTCGAAGAAGTACTGGGCGCCGCAGTTCGAGACGGCCTCGCGCGCGCGCATCCGCGAGATCCAGGAAGAGAAGCTGCGCGCGATGCTCCCCTATCTATACGACCACAGCCCGTTCTATCGCGAGAAGTTCCGCGCCGCGAAGCTCCGCCCCGAGGACATCCGACAGCGTCGCCGACCTCGCGAAGTTTCCCGTCACCACCAAGAACGAGATGGCCGACGATGTGGCGAAAAATCCGCCATGGGGTAGCTACACGCCCATCGACGACAAGACCTGGGCGAAGCAAGGATGGATGGTCTTCTCGACTTCGGGCACGACCACCACGCCGCGATCGTTTCGCTATACCGCGCTCGATCGCGAAATCTGGGCGCGCACCAGCGCCCGCGCTCTCTATGCGATGGGCATCCGCGCCGGCGATACCGCGCTCACCTGCACCAATTACAACCCGCACGTGTTTTTCTGGTCGACGCACTACGCGCTCAACCTGATGCATGTCACGGTGATTCCCGGCGGCGTGCAGACCGAGCGTCGCGTGCAGATGATCCAGCTCTATCAGCCCAATCTGCTGGTCGCGACGCCCTCGTACTCGCTCCATCTCGCGGGTGCGATGCGCAATGCCGGGCTGCATCCGTCGTCGAGTTCGATCGCGAAGGTGATCTGCGGCGGCGAGCCAGCATCGGGAATTCCCTCGACGCGGCGGCGCATCGAGCAGACCTGGGATGCCGAGTTCCACGACGTCTTCGGATGCACCGAGGCGGTTCCCGGCGGATGGGCCGTCACCTGCCACGAGGGCCTCAAGCTCGATCCGGTCTCCACCCACGTGCAGGAGGATTTGCAAATCTGGGAGACCGTCGATCCGATCACGATGGAGCCGGTGTCCGCTAGGGCAGCCCGGTCTCACGGTCGTCACCAACCTGAACTCGGAAGGTTCGCCGCAATTGCGCTTCGTGGTCGGCGATTTCACCACGCTCGACTACGATCGATGCGTATGCGGGCGGACGCTGGCGCGCGCTCGCGGCGGCTTCGTCGGACGCGCCGATGACATGCTCAACATTCGGGGGCAGAAGCTTTTTCCGAGCGTCATCGAAGAGGTCGTGCGCGGCTTCGATGTGCTCGGCGACGAGTTTCAGATCGTGCTCGAAAAAGAAGGCGTGATGGACACCTTTACCATCGTGGCGGAGACGCGCGATCACGTTGCCGCCGACTGAGGGTGAGCGGCTGATTGAGCTCATCGCCGCCGAAGTCATCCGCCAATGCGAGCTGCGCCCGCGCGTGCGCCTGGTGACGCCGGGCACTCTGCCCAAGACCGAGTTCAAGGCGCGCCGCGTCATCGATCGCCGCGACGCGCTCTGAGGATTTCGACGTTGCCTTCATGATCAGTCGGCGCTACAAATAGCAGTTGCATTTTGCAACTCAAGAGTGGAGGATCACTATGAAGCTTTACGAATATCACCCGGGCGCCGAATCCGCGCCGCGTGCGGATCTTCCTCGCGGAGAAGGGGATCACGGTTCCTTACGAACAGGTCGATATCGGGAAGGGACAAAATCGCTCGCCCGAATTTCTCAAAATCAATCCGATGGGCGGGCTGCCGGTGCTGGAACTCGACGACGGAACCGAGCTCGCCGAGTCGGTCGCGATTTGCCGCTACTTCGAAGGGCATCCATCCGGAGCCGCGCCTGATGGGCGTCGATGCGAAAGACATCGCGGTGGTCGAGATGTGGAATCGGCGGATGGAATTCGAAATCCTCAGCATGACGGCGGGCGCGTTTCGCAACACCAGCGCATTCTTCAAAGGCCGCATCCCGCAGGTTCCCGAGTATGGCGAGATTTGCAAGAACGCCGCGCTCAAGCGCCTCGAATGGCTCGACACCGAGTTAGCAAATCGGCCGTACATCGCGGGCGATCGCTTCACCATCGCGGACATCACCGCGATGGTCGGGATCGATTTCGGCACGACCGACCAACATTCGAATCCAACCGAGAGCAGAAGAACCTCGCGCGATGGCACGAGTCGGTGTCGAGCCGGCCTAGCGCCAAGGCTTAGCATGAAGTGAGGCAAGTTCGGCGTGTAGAGCTGGTAGAGCATCAGGTACACGATGACGCCGGTGACCGAGACGTAGATCCATAGCGGCCAGGTCCACCTCGCGATGCGTCGATGACGGACGAAGTTGCTTTTCAGCCCGAAATACAATGTCGTGAGCGCGAGCGGAAGTATAGTTACGGCGAGGATGACGTGCGGAATGAGTATCGCAAAGTATACTGGGCGAATCCAACCCTGGCCGGTGAAACGCACGTCGCCGACCTTATAGTGAAAGATCAGATAGGAGGTCAGGAAGGCCGCCGAAACCACGACCGCCGCGATCATGCATCGCCGATGCGCCTGCACCCGCTTCTGTTTGATGAAGTAGAAGCCCGCCGACCAAAAGTATAGTTGCGGTACTATTCAGAATCGCGTTAAGCGGTGCGAGTGAGTAAATCGAGAACACTATATCCTGATACTGATACGCCCGCCGCGATGATGCGACGGGCGTATTCATTTCGACTATTTTGCTGTGCTAGACTGCTATGGCGCCGCAGGCGAGGCTGCCGTACCCGAAGGACTATTGCGCCCCGCCGGTTCAGCATTGGGTTGCCCAACCTGCGTATCATTCGGCTGATCGGCATGGGTCAGTGCTTTGCCTTGTGGGATCTCCGGGAGAATCTTCTCCGGTTCCTCGCGGATGTCCAACGACGACGTCTCGTCGGTATGCGCCCAGGTCCGTCGGCTGAGATCCGGCCGCAGCATGAGGTAACAGAATCCGATGATGATCAGCGGAATTACCGCGATGATCCAAAGACCCTTGCGCTCCATCGCCAGATGCATGAAGAACATCGCGACTAAGGTTGCCTTCGCCAACGCGAGCGCTACGAGCGAGCCGACCAAAATCGTCTTCGGAAGGCCCAGTCCATACACTCCCAGCTCGGCGCCCGGTGAGTAGCGTCGAGATATATGAAGACCGAAACATAGCTCGGACCTTCAGTGCTCAACCGCATCGTGCGATGCGTGTGCTGCTGCCATTTCTGCCATCGTTATAGCTCTCCCGACCCGGTTCCGAAAGTTCAAATGAGATAGATGAAGGTGAAGATCAAAATCCACACCAAGTCAACGAAATGCCAGTAGAGTCCCGCCACCTCGACCAGCTTTACCTCATGGAAAGAGGCTTCCTTGCCGATCGATCCGAACAGGATGCTCGCCAGGTACACGACGCCGCCGAACACGTGACAGCCGTGAAATCCGGTCAGGATGAAAAACGTCGCGCTGAACAGGCTGGTCTTGATCGAGAGCCCTTCGCCTCCGATCAGATGATGCCACTCGAAGGCCTGGCATCCGAGGAAGACGATTCCTCCGAGGACCGTCAGCGCGAGGAACATGCGCATCTTGTCCATGTTGCCCTTCTTCACCCCGTCGAGCGCTTCGACCATGGTCAAGCTCGAGCAAATGAGGATGAACGTCATCACCGCGGTAAGCGTGATGCCGAGCCAGTCCGCGGGATTGGGCCAGTTGACGTTGTACCATCGCAGGGCGCCGTAGGCGGCGATGCCGGCGCCGAAGGTCATCGCGTCGCCGGCCAGGAAGATCCACATTCCCAGCTTGCCGGAATTTCCCGGCGTCAGCGACGGTTCCAGCTCATCGTGGAACTCGTGCGCGTGTGTATCGAGTGCTGCGGCCTCGCTCATAGAGTCTCTCCCCTATCCTGCAACGGGGCCGATGCCGAGCCCCACCTTTCAGTCATCTCAATATTTCGGCGCCCCTGCAATGGGCGAATGCGTTGCGGCGTTGCGCGGCTCTGCGCCAGGTCAGATAGAACGCGCCGCCAATCAGAGCAACCGTGGTGTACGGAACCGCCATCATGAAAAGCACGCTGCTGTTGAATGCGTGTCCGCCGACGTCGTTGGGACCCAGGCCGCATACAGCGCAGGCGCTGGCGATGCGCGGCGCGACGGTGATTCGCCACTCCGGTTGCTGCTGCCAGTAATTTTTCAAAACGCATCGCTCATACTCCTTTGCGATACTAAGTCAGATAGACGAGCACAAACAGCGCCGGCCAGATCGCGCATACGAAATACCAGTAGATCGCGCAAATCTCCACCCGGTTCGGCATTCTTCGCGTTATAACGCCCGCGCATCGCGGAGATCACGATGAAGGCCAGCCATACCACCGCCGCCGTCACATGCGCGCCATGCAATCCGATGAGCGTATAGAACGTCGCGCCATAGGTTCCACTCGACAGCTTCAATCCATGCGCGACCAGCCGCACCCATTCGCTGCCCTGGATCGCGAGGAACGCGGAACCGAGAAGCAGCGTAATGCCGAGCCATCGTCGCTGCATGCGCTGGCGATTCTGATGCACCGCGCGCACGCCGAGGAACATCGTCACCGCGCTGCTAACAGCACCACCGTATTGATCGACGTCACAAAGATCGGCAGCCGCGGCAGTCCCGGCGGAGGCCAGAACGGCGCCTCGCCTTTATAGACGAGGAACGGCCCGATGAGGCCGCTGAACAGCATCATCTCGCTCGCGATCAGCATCAGGATCGCGATCTTGCCGCTGGAGATGAACGGCTGCTGCGCACCGTCGCCATCGAAAGAATCGCGACGCGGTCGCTTCGCCGGAGCGACCAGCGGCCGTACTTTGGCGGCCATGATGCGCGTGACTCGGGCATTTCAGTTCTTCACCAGAATTGTTACCAGCGAGACCGCAACCAGGATTCCGATGATCGCAAAGATGACCATCAGCGTCCGGCGATTGTCGTTCGCTTCGATCTTCGCGAGTTACCAGGTTGGTCGGCATTACAATTCCACTTAAACCTTATCCAGAACCATCACCAGCAACACTGCCGGCAGATAAAAGAGTGATGCGAACATGACGCGACGCGCCGCGGCTGCGCTTTCTTCGCCACGCACCAAAACAATAGCGGCCGCCAGCATCGCGCATCCGAGTGCCAGCGAGGTGACCAGGTAAATGATTCCGGCGAATCCCAGGAACGTCGGGAGCGCGCCGACCATCAGCAGGACGATGCTCGATACGACGATGACCGGATTTTCCGGGATAGCTGTTTTCGCGATCGAGTGGGATCAGCCACAGGCGCGCGCGCTTGTAGTCCGCGCGATACAGCTTCGCGATCGAAAGCGAATGTGGCAATTGCCATAGGAACATGATGGCGAACATGATCCACGGCTCGACGCTTAAAGTTCCTCGCGCGGCGGCCCATCCTGCCACCGGCGGTAACGCGCCCGGAATCGCGCCTACGATGTTGCAACTCCATGAGACGCGCTTCAGTGGCGTGTACGCGAGCAGGTAGCTGAGCGCGATCGCCGCGGTAACCAGCGCCGCAAGCCAATTGACCGTCAGCAGCAGGTATCCGAGGCCGGCAGCGGTGGTGATGACACCAAACCACAGCGCGTCAACCGGTTCGATGCGTTTGTCGGGAATCGGCCGATGCCGCGTGCGATCCATCATCGCATCGGTATCGCGCTCCATGTACTGGTTGAGCGCGAGCGTGCCGCCCGAGGCGAGCGCGGTTCCGATCAGCAGGTTAACCGCGACGACAATTTCAAAAGCGCCCGTCGCACCGAGGTAGTATCCGGCCAGCGTCGTCACCAGCACCATTAAGGTGACACGCGGTTTCGTGAGTTCGAGGTATTCCGCCATGCGAGTGCGCGCCGCATCGAGGCGCGTCTCGAGTATTGCCGACCTGGTGCTCATGCGGCTACGTGGCGATGCGCCACGACTTTCGTTCTCGATGACTCCGTAACTGCCTGCGCGCCGCGGATGCCGTATACGCGCCATGCGCGAATGGTAATGGTCAGGCTGGTCACCAGCACCGCCGCGCCGACTCGCAACATGCGCAGGTGGTCGGGAATACCGCGCGACGCGTCCAGATCGTGATCGCGCCGAGGCAGATCTGCAGTGTCACCAGCAGAATCAATCCGAGCGCCGGCCGCCGCAACCGCGGCTCATCGCGATGGGCGGAAGCACTCGAACGACCGTCCATGCAACGAAGCCGGTGACGACCACCGCGCCGCATCGATGGATGAAGTTAATCGCGATGAACTCATTCCAGACCGGCGGCATCGGCTTGCCCGAACGAAGTGGGAAAATCGGGAATCGCCAGTCCCGCGCCCAGATGACGCATCAGCGCGCCGATCATGATTTGCAAGATAGATGACGCCCGTGGTAATGGCGAAAGCTTCGCGAGCGGAAGCGCTGGCGGAGTTTCCTGGCGCGGCGTCGCATCGATGAACCATGGGCTGGTGAAAATCGCGAGCGCCACCACCAGGCAGAAGAAGGCATTCGCGGTCGCGGTATGCGCCATCGCGATCGGTAAGCGGAATCAGGAACAGCACCGTGATGCCGCCGAGGATCGCCTGCGTGATCACCAGCGCGAACGCCACGATCGCGAGTACTCGAACCCAGTAACGCGGCTCGCGCAGAATCGCCCACAGCATCAGCGTCAGCGTGAGAATCGATACGATGCCGGCTACGACGCGATGGCTGTACTCGAAAAGCACGCCGCCCTGCAGCGATGGTATCAGCTTGCCGAACGCGAGCGGCCAATCCGGCACCGATAATTCGGAGCCAGTGGATTTCACCAGACCGCCGACGAAGATCAGCACGAAGGTCGCGCTCGCAAGCAGCATCGCAAAACGATGCAGCCCGTTATTTGGCGTCTTTTGCAAGGAACTAATTTCGCGAAATCCGCCTCTTCAGTCCGCCGCTGCGCTCATGTGCTCGGGAGGCGCGTTCTGCGGCCAGTAATCTTTTCATTTTTCCTCGACTCCGCTTCGCTCCGCCTCGGAAGCAGCTTCGCTGCGGCGCTACGCGCCCCCTTCGGGTCTCTCTCTCACTAAATTGTGGTCAGTCCGCCGCTGCGCTCATGTGCTCGGGAGGCGCGTTCTGCGGCCAGTAATCCTCTTTGGTCTCGGGCGAGCTGTACTCGTAGGGTCCGCGATATACCACCGGCAGTTTGCCAGGCCAGTTGCCATGACCCGGGTGCACCGGCGTGGTCCATTCCAGAGTGTTCGCATTCCACGGATTCTCGGTCGCTTCTTCGCCGTAGAAGTAGCTGTAGATCAGGTTGAACAGCAGGAGGAACTGCGCGGCGCCAAGTATCAGTGCGCTGATCGAGATGAACTCATTGATGCCCGCCAGCGGCTTCAGGAAGTCATACTGCAGCGGGTTGTAAATGCGCCGCATATGGCCGCCCATCCCGAGGATGTGCATCGGGAAGAAGGTGCAGTTGAACGCCACGAACGTGATCCAGAAGTGCACCTTGCCGATCTTCTCGCTCATCATCTTGCCGAACATCTTCGGGTACCAGTAGGTGATGCCGCCGAAGATCGCGAACAAGCTGCCGCCGAACAGCACATAGTGAATGTGGGCGACGATGAAGTAGGTGTCGTGGATGTACATATCCACCGGCGTGCAGGCCATGAAGATCCCCGACAAGCCGCCGATGACGAACATCGCGACGAACGACAGGGCATTGAGCATCGCCGCGGTGAAGTGGATGTTTCCTTTATATAGCGTGCCGAGCCAGTTGAAGGTCTTGATGGCTGACGGAACGCCGATGACCATGGTGGTGAGCATGAAGCTGGTTCCCAGCGCGGGATTCATGCCCGACTGGAACATGTGATGGCCCCATACGATCCACGACAGGAACGCGATACCGATCATCGCATAGGCCATCGCGCGATAGCCAAAAATCGGCTTGCGCGAAAACGTCGCGATGATATCCGAGGTGATGCCCATCCCGGGCAGGATCATGATGTAGACCTCGGGATGTCCGAAGAACCAGAACAGATGCTGCCAGAGTAGCGGCTCGCCTCCGCCAGAGGGCAGGAAGAAGTGCGTGCCGCCCATGCGATCGAAGAGCAACAGGGCCAGCGCGGTGGTCAGAACCGGCAGCGCCAGCAGCAACAGAATCGCGGTGATGAACAGCGACCAGACCACGAGTGGAAGACGGAAGAACGTCATCCCCTTGGTCCGCATATTGATGATCGTCGTGATGTAATTGATGGAACCCATCAGCGATCCAATGCCGAGCACGATGATGCTGATGCACCAGAGGTTCTGGCCCCAATCGACGCCGGTATAATTCGGGACCGCACTGAGCGGTGCGTATGAGGTCCATCCCGCGGCGGCCGCGCCACCGGGTACGAAGAACGACGACACCATGATCACGCCGGCAGCCGCGCTGATCCAGAACGAGAGCATGTTGAGGACCGGGAACGCCATGTCGCGCGCGCCGATCATCAGCGGCACCAGCAGGTTGCCGAAGGTCCCGACCAGGATCGGCATCACCACGAAGAAGATCATGATGGTGGCGTGCATGGTGAACATCGAGTTGTAAGTGTTGGGCGTGATGGCGTTGTCCTGCTGCAAAGTCTCAGGAAACACCCGCAGGATAGCCCACTGGCTTTCCGGCCATCCCAGCTCGAGGCGCATCAGCATCGCCATCAACCCGCCGATCGACATCATGAAGAGCGCGACAAACAAGAACTGTTTGGCGATCATCTTGTGATCGAGTGAGAAGAGGTAGGTGCGGATGAATCCGGCATCCGAGTGCCCGGCGTGCGCGCCATGTATTTCAACTGCGGCAGTACTGCTCATCGTTCGACAATCTCCCCCGCGTTCAGCGGGCCGACATCAACCGACAAAATTACTGATTCGCGTAAGTGTCCTTGAGCCACTTGTCGTAATCTTCCTGCGATTGAACCGTAAGGTTTCCCTTCATGCCCGAATGCCCGAAGCCGCACAGCTCCGCGCATGGAATCTCGTATTGCCCGGGTTCGGTCGCCTGGAACCACACTTCGATGGTGCGGCCCGGGAACCGCGTCCTGCTTGAGCCGCATGTTGGGCACGAAGAAGCTATGGATGACGTCCTTCGATTCGAGATCAAGCCGCACCACCTTGTTCACCGGCACATGGAACTCGTTCTCTATCGTCACGTCATCCTTGGTGCCGAGTTTGCCGTCGGGACCGGGATAGGTGATTTCCCAGTTAAACTGCTTCGCCGTCACTTTGTAGAAAAACTCGCCCGGAGGTCCGTTCTCCTTGATGTCGGCCCAGGTCGAGCGGCTGAGCAGAGCGAGCGCGACCAGGATCACCGTGGTGGCAGTGGTCCAGGTAATTTCGAGCTTGCTGTTGCCCTCGATGTATTCGGCCTTGCGCCCCGGGCGGTGCGGTACTTCACGAGGAAGACCACCATGGTGATGGTGACCAGCACCCAGGTGACCATCGTGATCCAGAAGATGAGGAGAAAAATCGCGTCGATCGAAGGACCGAAGGTCGAGATGTCGTGCGGGAAATACATCTTTTCGAGCATCGTTAAGTCTCACCCCTATCGCGCCGGAGGCTGCATCGTGGATTCGCGAAGCGAGTCCTGCAACGTCATTCCGGCGATACGCCAACCAATCATTTATGAGTTGAAATTTCCAGCGATTGTGCGCCTGCGCGTGAGAATCCGGAAATGAAAAATTCAGCACTGCCCCATGAGAATCCGGCTAACGCGGACAGTAGCAACGTCGCGGCACCATTTTCCAGTGTTCGCAGACGTTTTGCAAGGTACCGGGACGGGCGTTCCGCACGACGACATCGTGTCGCGCGTTCGGGCTCGCGCTTTCGGTCGTTCAATCACGCTTATCTATCACCGTCTCAACTTCGCCGCTGTTTGCGATGTCGATGCTTTTCGCTAAAACAGCCTTTGGTTGGGGAGGCCCTCGATTCATGCCCGAGCACTTCGCAACTCTCGCCCAGGCGTTCGATAGTCAGGCACGCAAATACGCCTCGCGCACACTGCTCGAGCAGAAACGCGAAAAGGTCTGGCGCGATTTTTCCTGGACCTCCATATCCGAGGCCGCCGGAAAGCTGCGTGCCGGGCTCATCAATATGGGCATCAAGCCTGGCGACCGCGTCGCGATTCTCTCCGACAATTCGCCACAATGGGTCATCGTCGATCAGGCGGCGCTCGGACTGGGTGCGGTCACCACCCCACTGTTCACCACCAGCGGCGCCGAGGAGCATCGTCACGTGCTCAACGATTCGGGCGCGCGCCTCATCGCCGCCAACGGCGACGACATGGTGAAAAAAGTTGTCGAGCTCGGCAGCGCGATTCCGAACATCGAAGGAATCATCGCGATGCATCCGGGCGCGACGGCGCAGGCGGCCTCCAACGGCACCCCGCGCATCATGACGCTGGAATCCGCGAGCGCAGATACCCCCGCGCCGGTCGGCGAGGGCAAACGCGAGGACCTCGCGACGCTCATCTATACCTCGGGGACGACCGGGGCCTCGAAAGGCGTGATGCTCACGCATGGCAACTTGCTCTCGAATGCCGAGGATGCGGTGGCGGTCCTCAATGTGAACGAAACCGATAGCATCCTGTCGTTCCTGCCGGTCGCGCATTCGTTCGAGCGCACCGCCGGTTATTACACCGTGGTGCTCGGCGGCGGCACATCGCGTATGCCGAGGGCCTCGCGCAGATTCCCGCCAATCTCCAGGAGATTAAGCCGACGCTGCTGCTGGTGGTGCCGCGTCTGCTCGAAGCGATCTACGAACGCGTACAGAAGACCGTGCGCAGCAGTCCGCCGCTGCGCCAGAAGCTGTTCAACCTCGCGATCGAAACCGGCAAGCGCGCGACCGAGTATCGTCATACCGGAAAGCCAATGCCGCCAATCCTCGCGATGCAGATGGCGCTCTATCGCAAGCTGGTGTTCGGGCGCATCCACAGCGTCTTCGGCGGACGCTTGCGCTACCTGATTTCTGGCAGCGCGCCCTTGCCCAACGAGATTTACCATTTCCTCGCGGCCGCCGAGATTCCGCTCGTCGAAGGCTACGGCCTCACCGAAGCGGCGCCGATCGTGTCGGTGAACCTGCTGCCTGGCCGTGCGAAGATTGGGACCGTCGGCCAGCGTCTGCCGAATGTCGAGGCGAAGACCGCTGCCGACGGCGAGCTACTGGTGCGCGGCCCCAACGTGATGAAGGGCTATTTCAAGCTTGACAAGGAGACCGCAGAGGCCATCGACAGCGACGGATGGCTGCACACTGGCGACATCGCGAAAATCGACGAGCAAGGCTTCATCAAGATCACCGATCGCAAGAAGGAGATCATCGTGCTGTCGGGCGGCAAAAACATTTCGCCCGCCTACCTCGAGACGAAGCTGGTCACTGATCGAGTATCATCTCGCAGGCGTGCGTGTTCGGCGATCGCAGCAAGCATCTCGCGGCACTGCTGGTGCCGAGCGCTGGAGAATCTGCACGACGTACTGAAGGAGAAAGGCCTCGCAGGAAAGCGGCACGAGGAGATCGTCAAATCGCCAGAGCTACGCGCCTTCTTCCAGGCGCGGCTGCGCGAGTTCAACAAGCCGCTCTCCGATGTCGAGGCGATTGCGGCCTTCACACTCATCGCGCAACCCTTCACGCAGGAGAACGGCGAGATGACTCCGACCATGAAGGTGCGCCGCCGCGTGGTCCAGCAGCATTACCAGAACGCTATCGACTCGATGTTCCGCGATTAAGTTTCCGGATGAGCCGCCACCGGTTTGCGACTGACGGAGTTGTCGTTGGTGTTCCTTCCGTCGCCGGGCGCTGACGAGGGCGGAGCCGGCGACATCAAATAGAGCGTGCGGGTCGGGAACGCGAACTCGATCGCAGCTTCAGCGAAGTGCCGGACCATCTCGAGGTTAATCTGCTGCTGGATGTCCATGTAGATGTTGTAGTCGGGATCGAGCACGAAATAGACCACCTCGAAGTTGAGCGCGGAATCGCCGAAATCCTTGAAGTGCGCGCGGTCGAAGCGGGTCTTCGGAATGCCCTCGATGATCTTACGCATCGCAGCGGGTAGTGCGGCAAGTTTTTCATGCGGGGTGTCGTAGGTCACGCCGAAGCCGAACAGAATTCGCCGCTCGAGGAGTTTCTTGTAATTGTGGATGCGGCACTTCAGCAGGTCGCCGTTGGAAAGAACGATTTCCTCTCCCGAGAGGCTGCGAACCCGGGTGCTTTTGACCCCGACATGCTCCACCGTTCCGGAAAGATCATCGACCACGATGAAATGTCCGACCGCGAACGGCTTATCGATCAGTATCGACAGAGATGCGAACAAATCACCGAGGATGTTCTGGAGCGCGAGAGCAACCGCCACGCCGCCGACGCCCAAACCCGCCACCAGCGCGGTGATATTGATCTTCAGGCTGCTCAGCACCAGCAGCGCGACCAGCGACCATAGCGCGACGCGGCTTAGAAAGCTCAGCGCACCCGCGGCATTGGCGAGGCCGCCATCTTCTTGGGCATGGCGCTCGACCAGGTGGCGGATGGAGTATCCGACGACCCGATTCCCCCACAGTCCGATTTGCAGCAACACCACGATCGTCGTGAGCGCGCCGAGGATTACCAGCCATCGCGCGCTCAGCGGCAGCACCAACAATCCGGCGTAGACTGCTACAACCAGGAGTACGAAGGTCCTGGTGGCGGCGATCAATTCGGCGATCAGATCCACGAAAGCGATGTTGGTGCGAACTGCCCATCCGCCGAGATAGCGATTGAGGAGACGCCGCATCGAGAGCAGGGCCACAAAGACGATGGTGGCGACGGCCACCGCTACCAACAACGACGCGGCCTCGATGCCAGCGATCTTCCAATTTAGAAAATGTTGCAGCGTGAGGAACCAGCTAGCGGACCGAATCGAATCCATGAGTCACTCCAGGGGGCAGTGCGGGTGCGAATAGATGTTCAGCGCCGCCGGGGGCGATGAATCGTCACCGAGATTAGAAGTCGGCAGAATCGCATCCGCATAGGAAGCATGCGCGGGCCAAACGAGTGGCCGACTTGAAGTGAGAGCGAACCTGACGCCGCTCGTTTCGGAAAGTATCCCGATTGAGCAAGCAGCCCTCTTATTGAACAAGTTTAAGGCCAGCACGGTCTCATCACAACCAGGCGAAAAAAATGCGTGTGTTGAAAGACGTGACTCAGGCAGCGTTAAATTCGTGAGACCCTCGGGCTTTATCTGCACCTACAACTATGCCGAGGCTGAACACATCGATGAGACCGCGCAGATGATGGATTTCTTTCAAATCGCCAGCGTGCTGATCACCGTCGCGGCGTTGTTCAGCTACCTCAATTTTCAATACATTCGGATGCCCGCGAAGATTGGTGTCATGGCGATCGCGCTCGCGCTCTCGATCGCGCTGCTGGTCAGCGGATGGCTAGGGGTCGTCGACGGGAAAGCCGAAGCAGCACAAGTCCTCAGTGGCGTCGATTTCAACCGCGCCCTGCTCCACGGCATGCTCGCATTTCTTCTTTTCGCCGGTGCGCAACACCTTGACCTCAACGACCTCCGACATGAAAAGGTCGCAGTCCTGCTGTTGGCGACGGTAAGCGTCGTGCTGTCTACCGCAGTCGTGGGTGGCGCAGCATGGGTGATTTTGCGGGTGGTCGAAATTGACGTGAGCCTGACATCGGCGTTGTTGTTCGGCGCGCTGGTGTCGCCGACTGATCCGATCGCGGTGATCGGCATTATGAAAAACGCGCGCGCCCCCAAAAGTCTCGAAACCCAGATCGCGGGCGAGTCGCTGTTCAACGATGGAATCGGAGTTGTGGTGTTCCTGATCGTCCTCCAGATTGCGACCGGCGCCGCGTCGGTCTCCGCCGCCAATGTCGCGACTCTGTTCGCGGAAGAAGCCGCCGGCGGACTGATACTCGGACTGGCGGCAGGCTCCATCGCATATTTAATGCTCAGACGTATCGACCACTACCAGGTCGAAGTCCTGGTCACTATCGCACTCGCGATGGGCGTTTACGCGCTGGCCGAGGCATTGCCGGTCCCGATCTCGGCACCGATTGCGGTGGTAGCAGCCGGTCTGCTCATCGGCAACCAGGGACACACGCTCGCGATGTCTGCCGAGACCAGGGAGCATGTCGATACTTTTTGGGAATTGATCGATGAGATACTCAACGCGGTGCTGTTCGTTCTGATCGGGCTCGAGATCCTGGTTATCCCGTTCAGCGGCCCCTACCTCCTGGCGGGCGTGGTCGCGATACCTATTACCTTGCTCGCTCGATGGGTAAGCGTGGCGGGCGTGGTCGCGGTGCTGGGATTCGCGCAGCCGATCGCGCGCGGGACCATCTCGATTCTAACCTGGGGAGGTTTGCGAGGTGGAATCTCGGTCGCGCTGGCGCTCTCGTTGCCGCCGATTCGCGAACGCGACGCGATCATTGCGATGACCTATGCCGTCGTGATCTTCTCAATCATCGTGCAAGGCCTGACGGTCGGAAAACTCACCCAGTACTTCGTCGGACCGGAGACGAATCCGGTTGTGGAAAATGCTCCGGATGCTTCGGGTTCGAACAACTGAGCTGCGCGGAAGCGAGGGCTTCAGCAGCCGCTGCCGGACGCGAGCCATCCGAGGCCGCTGGAGCAGTAGACCCTGCAAGCGGTAGTGCCACCCGGCCGATAGGCAAATCCGTTGATGCAGGTCGAAACCTGATCGGAAGTGCATATGCTGCGATGGTTGTTGGCTGCATCGCAAGGCGGGACCGGCGCGCGAGCGGCGGAGTAAATGATTCCTGGAAAGTAGTCGGCTGCGACCGTCCCCAGCGCGAGCGACGATGTGCTTCCGTCGGATTTGATCTTGCGAATCTGCCACGCGTTCAAGTCGGCGAGATTGGCAATACCTCGAACGGAGCTGTCACTATCGAGGCTGTAGTCGAGAAATCCGGAAGAGCCATTGCTGAGCTGAATCGAATTGCTGATGACTCCGCTGTCGGAGCCGTAGAAGTTCACCCCGATGCGCGCGCCGGTGCCTTGTTCGAGGATATCGATCGATGCCGATTTGGAACTGCCGGCAAAGTGAACGCCCTCGATGGCGTTGGCGTAACCCGCATCCTGGATTCCCGCGAGGCTCATGTTCCCGATCCATCCGCCGGAAATTGTGTTACCTGAGCCACTGCTCAGCTCAATGCCTTTCTGATTTGCGAAGAGCTGATTTCCCGCGACTATCGAACCGCTGAGCGCGCATTTGATCCAGGTCCCGGACGCGCTGGTAACATCTTCGAAAATGTTGCCGATGAAATTGACTCCGGTCGCCGCAGCCCCCGAGCAATCCACCCCGTTGGGGCCGACCTCAAAGTTGTTGCCGCTCAAGGTAAGGTTCACCACCCCCGCGCCGAGGGCGACCTGGAAATTCTTCGGCGTGAAATTGGCGCCGAACTGATTGCGACTGAAGGTGCTGTTGATCAGGTAATGTTGCGCGACGATCGGCTGGAAAATGTTCCATTGAAACTTGTTGTCATCGAAGAGGCTGTCCTCGACCAACTGCTCGATCGCATTGTCATAAAAAATAGCTTTGGTCGTCGCCCCCGTCACGCTGCCGGAAAACACCACCCGCTCGATGCGGATGCGCGCCGGATCGAATCCATCGCCGGGCGCGTGGCTGATGTTGATCAAACAATCGCGCCCGGGATTGTTGTACGAGAGATTCAGGTCGCGGAGCTCGATGTTCCAGGTGTTCTTGCCGAAGACCAGGCCGCCATTAGCTCCCGCGGTACACGCTTTCGAATCAGCGCCGGTCAGCAAGAGGGTCGAGGCAGTATCATCATTGCCCGACCCGTTGCCGACAATCGAAAAGCTGTGCAGCCCGGTCATATCGGCCGAGGATATCCTGCAGGTTCCGCTGGGAAGCTGAATGCCCGCGCCGGTCCCGCTCGCGCGTGTCACCGCAGTAATAAAGCCCGCAGTGTCATCGGAGACGCCGTCGCAGCGTGCACCGAACTGATTGATCTTTAAGGGCGGGTAGTCAATCGTCGCGGCGAGCGTCGAAAACGGACTGACCCAGCTCAGCAGAATTCCAAAAAGGACGCTAAAAATCGAGGAAAAGCATCGGTTAGAACGCTCATTCGCTACACATAGGATAATTTCCGGCACAACAACATCTGACTGAGAACATTTACATCTAATGCCCTTCTAAAGCATTTTTAAGAGAGACGCAAGGAATATTAGATATAGAGCCTCCGCCAATACCCGTTTTCAGATCTCGAAGTCGTGTGCCTCCTCGAGATCGGCCAGCAGCCCGCGCTGCGCCGGACGCCATCCCAGGCGCTCCTGTGTCAGCGCGCTCGAGGCCGCGATGTCGATACCCATAAGGAACCCGAGCCAGCCAAAATGTTCGGCCGCCTCCTCGGGAGACTTGACGACCACCGGCACTTTCAAGCCGCGCCCGATCACCTCGGCGATGTCGCGGAACCGCACGCCTTCCTCCCCGACCGCATGGTACCTCGCGCCCGCCTGACCCCTCTCCAGCGCGAGCCTATAAAGGTAGGCAGTATCGAGCAGATGCGCCGCGGGCCATCGATAGAGCCCATCGCCGACATAAGCCGAGACGCCCTTCTCGCGCGCAATGGCGATCACAGGGCTGATGAGGCCGAACTTGAATCGGTCGTGAATCTGCGGGAGGCGCACCACCGATACCCGCACTCCTCGCGAGGCCATCGAAGCCGCCGCCTCCTCCGATGCGCTTCGGGGGATGCCACTCGCGCTCGAGATGGGAGCGTCATCTTCGGTAGCGAGGCGGCCCGGCGTGAGGACGACCGCAGTTCCGGAGGTAACGACCAGGGGGCGGTCAGATCCGATGAGGGGTGTACCGAGCGCCTCGATGGCGTGGCGATCGGCCTCGCAGTTAGCCGCGTAGTTCGTGAAGTCATGGTTAAATGCGCAGTGAATAACGCCGTCGGACATCGCCGCTCCACTGCGCAGGCTTTCGAGGTCCTCAAGGTCGCCGCGATGCACCTGCGCGCCGGCCTCGAGGAGAGCCTTGGCTCCTGCATCTGAGCGCGCCAGTCCGAGGACCTGGTGGCCCGCGCCAATCAGTTCGGGAATGAGGGCAGACCCGATAAAACCGGTAGCACCGGTGAGGAATACACGCATCGGAGTTCTCCTTACTTCGTTCCGCGGCCGTGATCGCATCCAGGACGCCTCGTCATCAAGATAGGTAGCCGAGACCATACGGTCTATGCTGTAAAGTCCATATTATCTTCGCGATCGTCCGCAATCATCCCAAGGGTGACCCATGGATCCTCTTTCAGATGTTCTGTCGCTGCTGAAACCGCGCAGCTATGCATCCGGTGGTTTTGATGTGGGTGGAAAATTGTCCATTCAGTTTCCTGAGCACGACGGCATCAAGTGCTACGCGCTGGTTTCCGGCGAGGGTTGGCTCGCGGTCCAGGGCGTTCGCGATGCGGTGCATCTGAAGGCCGGCGATTGTTTCCTGCTGCCGCGCGGGCGCCCGTTCCGCCTCGCGACCGATCTGAATTTGCCACCGATCGATTACCGCACCATTTTATCGACTAAGCGCGACGGCAGTATCGCCTCCTACAATGGCGGCGGGAACTGCTTCATTGTCGGCGGGCATTTCGTCCTCGGGGGTAAGCAGGCCGGCATCCTCCTGGAGATGCTGCCACCCATTGTGCATATCCGTGCCGAATCGGATAAGGCGACGCTGCGATGGTCTCTTGACCGGCTCATGCAGGAGCTTCGTGAGCCACAGCCCGGCAGCTTTCTCATCGCACAGCACCTCGCCTACATGATGCTGGTGCAGGCCCTGCGGCTGCATATGGCGGAGGGCGCGAGAGGCGGTGTCGGATGGCTGTTTGCCCTTGCTGACAAACAGATGAGCGCGGCAATCAGCTTAATGCACGACGATCCGGCGCATCGCTGGACTTTGCAGGAATTGGCAAAGCGCGCCGGTATGTCACGATCGACCTTTGCTTTGAAATTCAAACAGCTGGTTGGATCGTCGCCAATGGAATATCTGACCCGCTGGCGGATGCTGCTGGCCGGTGACAAGCTGACGAATTCCAGCGATCCCATTTCTCTCATCGCGTCGTCACTCGGCTACGAATCTGAAAGCGCGTTCAGCACAGCCTTTAAGCGGGTGATGGGCTGCTCGCCCCGGCAATACAGCCGCGGCCGAACGCTGGCGTCGCCTTCCCATCGCGAAGCGCAACCCATCAGCGCCAGTCAGCTCGAACCTGCCGCAAGAGCTTAGCATCCTGTCGGTTTGACTAACTTTCCAACTGTCTTACGATAGGAGGGTTATGTCATCAGACGTTCAGAAGATCGGACCGAAGTTTCAAGTCACGATTCCAAAGTCGGTGCGCACCGAATTAGGTCTGAAGGTCGGCGACCTGGTGCAGGCGCGCGTGGGCAAAAACCACAGCATCATTCTGGAACGCAAGCGCCTGGTCGACTTTCATAAGTCGCTCGAAGAGGATCTGCGCGCCTCGAAAGCCGACTATGCCGCCGGCCGCTCCATTGGACCCTTTGATAACGCAGATGATCTGATCCTCGCACTTAACTCTCCGGCCAAGCCGGGAACTTTCTCGATACCAAAGCGTAAACCACGCACGTCCCGCAGCTCAGCGAAATACGCGCGCCGTCGCGTCAGCAAGATTTCAAAAACTGTTTAGGGCTGCCCCTCCAGAAATCCAACGCGCCTTCGATAAGCAGGTGAGGAGTCTGCTTCGCGATTTGCGGCATCGGTCGTTACGCGCGAAGAAATACGACGCTACCGGAGACCTTTGGCAGGCTCGAGTGACCGGTTCGTGGCGCTTCTATTTTCGAATCGAGGGCGACACTTACGTTCTCGATTCCATTCGATCCCATCCGAAATGAGGAAATGAAGCGGGCGGGCGTCATCGGATGATGATGCCCGCCCGCTTCGAGGATCGAGAATGTCCGGTGCTACAACTTCGGGGCACCGTTTTCCTGCGATAACAAAATGTGGATTGTTATCAACTTCTTGATAGCATAAGCGCGCTTGCCTTTCGGCGTATGCACCTCGACGTCGTCGTCGACGCCCTTGCCGATGAGCGATTTGCCCAGCGGCGATGACAGCGAAATCTTGAATTGCGCGCCGTCGACTTCTTCCGGCACCACGATTTCGTACTCGTGGCTACCGCCTTCGTCGAGGTCCTCCAGCTCGACCTTGCTGCCGAGGCCTACGGTGTCGCGTGGAATCGAGTTGAGGTCGATGGTGGCGAGCTCGGCGACTCGCGCTTCGAGGTTGTTGAGGCGCGCGCGCAGAAACTCCTGACGCTGTTTCGCCATCGCCCATTCGGCATTTTCCGACAGATCGCCATGCGCGCGTGCGCGCTCGAGTTCCTTAGGCAGATCCACGGTCAGCTCGCGCTTGAGGACTTCCATGCTGTCGCGCAGCCGTTTTACTACGGGAAGTTCAGCCATACTCAGTTGGTCTCACTTTGGAAATCGAAACTACAAAACTCTCAGTCAATCAGCGACGATCGAAGTCAGACTCCGATTCACGCCGGCTACACTTTGGATGCCCTGCACCACCAGCTCGCCGAGGGTGGTCACGTCAGCCGCCTCCGCGATCGCAATGATGTCGTGGGGTCCGGTCACCGCGTGCGCCATCGAGACGCCCGGCACCTGGCGGATTTTCGCGGCGACATCGCGCGCCTTGCCCGGTGAGGTGTCGATCAGGATGAAAGCTTTAACCACCATCTGCGTTCTCCTTTCTGGAGTTGCGATAGCTGTTCGCGCGTCACCGAAGTGGCGGCGGCGGAACCGGATTCCCCTGTTCATTGTAGATGTAAAAGCCGCGATTGGTCTTGCGCCCAAGGTAGCCGGCGTCGACGTACTTCTTGAGCAGCGGACAGGGACGATACTTGTCGTCGCCGAGCACGCGATGCATGACCTCCATGATCGCGAGGCAGGTATCGAGGCCGATCAGGTCGGCGAGCTCGAGCGGGCCCATCGGCTGGTTGGTGCCGAGCTTCATCGCGGTGTCGATGTCGGTGACGCCGCCGACGCCTTCATACATCGTGTAGATGGCCTCATTGATCATCGGCAGCAACACGCGATTGACGATGAAGCCGGGAAAGTCCTGCGCCGTCATGGTGGCCTTGCCGACGCGCTCGGCAAGCGTCTGGGTGGCGCGATAGGTTTCGTCCGAAGTTGCGAGCCCACGGATGATCTCGACCAGCTTCATCGCGGGAACCGGATTCATGAAGTGCATCCCGATGACTTTGTCGGCGCGGGTGGTGCGCGCGCCCATGCGCGTGATCGAGATCGACGAGGTGTTGGACGCGAAGATCACGTCGGGATCGCAGACTTTGTCGAGCTGCTGAAAAATGGCGATCTTGGCGTCTTCGTTTTCAGTCACCGCTTCGATGACGAAGTCGGCCTTCTTCATCATCGTCGATTTCGGTGCCGGTCTTGATGCTTTCCAGCACGCGGTCGCGCTCTTCGGGCTTGAAGCGGCCGCGCTGAATCATGCGATCGAGATTTTTGCGGATGCCCTCGAAGCCGCGCTTGCAGAACTCCGCCGACACATCGTGCATCAGGACCGGGATTCCGGCTTGCGCCGTGACCTGCGCGATTCCGGCGCCCATCTGGCCGGCTCCAATGACCCCCACAGTATGAACTTCCATCAGCCATCCTCCCTCAGCTCAGATGTACGAAATGTAATGTTTGAGTGAACTCAGCAGGGCCGCTACGTCGGCCTCGTCGCCGAGATCGCGGCACAAGATTTCGTAGTAGCCCTTGATGCGGCCGCGTTCCTGTTGCTCTTCGGGCACCGAGAGCAGGGTCTGGAAATCCTTGAGCAGCGCCTGCGCCTCGAGCTTCTTTTTGACCGGAATGGCTTCGTCGTCAACCGCGATAAGCAATCGGATGTGATCGATCATCCGGTTCATGACGGCGAAGTCGCTGCGATCTTTTTCCATCGGACGATTCCTCTAATGCGCCCCGTTCGGCGGCTCTTCGCCATGGCTGTAGGTGCCCTGCCCGCCCGGACCGTTCATCGACTCGCGCACCTTCTTTACGTCTTCGGGCGATTGGCGGCCCGGCATCCCGAGGCCACGCATCAGCGCGTTGGTCATTTGCGAGGTGAGACGGTCGCGAATTGTGGCGGAGCCGTTAACGTGAGCATCGAGGACGGTATCGACCTGGGATTGGGTCAAACCGGCGGCTTTGAAGATATCGACGAGGGTCAGGAAATCCGACGGTACCGGCGGACTTATCGACGATTTCGATGACCTTGGCACAAGTTGGGCAGGTGCGGCGAAGAAAGCCTGCTCGTGCTCGGCAATAGACGCATCGCATGGGAAAACGCCTGCGGTTACCGCGCAAATCCTGTGTATTGGGAAATCACAGCAACTCGCAACCCCTTAAAACAAACGAAGCGGGCGCACGCGGATGACGCGGGCCCGGCTTCACTTCGAACGTTACACCGGTGTCCGATAGGTCGCAAGCAGGGCCACTGCTTTAAGGCGGAATACCATCGTAAGGCGCGCACAGGCGGCGATGGACCATCGAGATTTGACAAATGTCTTCGGAGGCACTATCGTCCAAATTGAGAATGATTCTCAATTGCGCGCAACCATCGTGATGACTCGCACCGTAGTCCCATACTTCCTCTATTCCGCCGGCATCCTCTTTCGCGAGGGCCTCGAGGCAATGTTGGTGGTCATCGCGCTGGTGGCGGCGACGCGCGAATCCGGTCGCGAGGGTCGCGCCAGGGATATCTATGGCGGCGCCTTGGCGGCTATCGCGGTGAGCATCGCGCTGGCGTGGGGCGTCAATCACCTCATCAGCGACGATGCCACCGATACCATGGAAGGGATCTTCCAGGTCCTCGCCGCCGCGACGCTATTCTATGTCAGTTCGTGGCTGACCTCGAAGAGCCAGGCCGATAGCTGGAAGAGCTTCATCAATGCCCAGGTGAAGGATGCCGTAAGAGCGCGGTGCCGGGGCTGGCGCTGGGGCTGACGGCGTTTCTCGCGGTGATTCGCGAGGGCGCCGAGACCATCGTCTTTTTCCAGGCACTCACGGTGGGCGCGACGGCTTCTTTCGAGAAGCATGCGGTGATGGCGGGGATCGCTGCGGCCACCGCGGGCCTGGCGATAACCTTCTTCGTCCTCAACCGCGCCGCGCATCGAATTCCCTTCGGTAAGTTCTTCTATGCAACGTCGATCCTGCTGTATGCACTCGCGGTAGTGTTCATCGGACAGGGCATCGCGAGCTTCCAGGAATCCGCAGTGGATCAGCGCGACCTTCGTCGATTACGTCCCGACGATTCCGATGCTCGGCCTGTATCCGACGGTGCAGAGCATCGCCGCGCAGTTGGCGCTGATCGCATTCGCGGCCGCAGCGATGATCATTCCGCGTGGCTCGGCGGCAAAGGCGGCTCGGGAAGTTTCGGGGCATCCGGTTCGCCCGACTTGATCTGCGGCGGCAGGGCAAGCACGCCGCCATCGCCCATCACGATATCCTGAATTTGACGGCTCACATTTTCCGCGTCGTTTAGCGATCTGGAATCCCATCGCGAGGCATTCGGCGACGTCGGAGTTATGCTTGGAGCTTCCGTTTCGCGCGCGGCGCAGAACTTCGCGCAAGTCGCCAATTTGAGCCTGCAGTTCGGTCAGCCGCGTCTGCACCATCGGGGTCGGCTTTCCATCGGCCATCAGATGAAGTGCGAGTGCCTGATCGCGCTCGGCCGCGGCGACTTTATGGACCGCGTCGCGAATCTGCGTACATGCGACTTCCGGTGGAAGCGATTTAGGTCCCGCCGCTACCCCCGGCGTTGCGGCGAGCATCGGCAGGACTAGACTCGCGGTCAGCGCGACGGTCAGAAAGCAAAGAGCCGACCTCGTGGCCGGCTCTCGCAAATCGGTCCGAGGCGATCGCGCTCGACTCAGGCCGCTTCCTCGCCGCTCGGATAACCGAGCGATTCGAGAAAGACCACTTTTTCGGCGGTGGGCATTATGTAGATTCCATCCCATCCGCAAACCTCTTCGCATAGCAGGCATCCGACGCAGGTCTTTTCGTTGACCTGCACCTTGCCGAGATAGACCGCGTTGTTTTCCGGCGACGGCGAGATGCAGTCGAAGGGGCATACGTCGACGCACACGCCGCATCCGTTGCAGTTGTCAGGATGCACGACGGCGACCGGGCGTTCCGCGCGCTTGAGCACATGCGTGATCACGCCGTGATTGGTCATGATCGCTTCGTCAGGGCAAATCACCCCGCACGCGCCGCAATCGATGCATGCGCCGGGCTCGATGAAATAGACTTTTTTGGATTCGCCGGAGATGGCGCCGGTGGGGCAGCGTTTTTCGCACGCGCTACATCCGGTGCAGGCTTCGGCAATGATCGTAAACGGCATCAGTGAAAACCTTTCGCAAACCTTTCGTTCAAGTTTCGGAAGTAACGAATCCGCCTACTTGCGCATCTCTTCGATGATCTTGTCGCGTTGCCCGCGCTCGATGAGCTGATCGTTACGGCGCGCCTGCTTCATCCCCAGGTAGGTGAAGAACAGCACCAGCAGCATCATCGCCATGATGGGGATGTTGTCCGGCTGGGTGACGATGCCGAGAAACTGTTGCAGTCCGCTGATTGGCTCCATTGCCTGCCTCGCAAGTACGCGACTCTCAAGTGCGATGTTCGGTCACTCCATTCAATCAATGCAAAGTCGCAGTGTCAACGAGAGTGGCCGCGGATGCGATTTGGGCGGGCTTGATAATGCGTGGTCTGACCGCTCAAATACCCACGATGCCAAATCATGTCGAAGCGGCAACGCCTCGCAACCCCGGCACCCATGCGGATGTTCAAAATGGTATGGGGCGTCTTTGGCTACCACGATGGCGGTGCTCTATACGATCATCTGTGCTCCCTTGGCCGCGATGGGCGCGCGGATGGGACTTTACAAAACCACCTCCAGCATTTCCCGGATTTGGGGACGGCTGATCATTCGCACCTGCGGCATCAAGGTCGAAATCGAGGGCCTCGAAAATCTGCGCGGCCTCAACTCCTACGTGCTGGTCTGCAACCATCAGAGCTTCTTCGACATCTTCGCGGTGCTCGCGTACCTGCCGGGCGACACCCGCTTCGTCGCGAAAAAGGAACTCCTGACAAATTCCGGTGGTCGGGTATGCGATGGTCCAAAATGGCCACATCATCGTCGATCGTCAGGGCGGCGGCCGCACCATTCGCCGCGCACTCGATGCGGCCCGCGAAGGAAGTTATCCCATCTGCGTGTTCGCCGAGGGCCATCGTCATAACGACGGCAAAGTTCACGAGTTCAACGAGGGCGCGGCATGGATCGCCACGATGGCGAAGCTGCCGTGCGTCCCGATGGCCATCAGCGGCTCGGGAGCGTTTTTTCCTCGCGAGGCGAAGTTCCCGGTCCCGGGCGGCCGCATGCGGATGACGTTGCTGCCTCCGATCATGCCAGTCCCAGCGACCGAACGCGCCAAAGGCAGCGACCGCGAGAAGCTTACCCATCAGTTGGAGGACGCGGTGCGTTCGGCCTTCGTGCCGGAGCTTTGAACAAAGTTCGCTGGGGAGGGAGTCATGGAAGATTCGAAGCGCGGCGCGATGCTGACGACGATCGCGGTCCTGTTCGCAACCCTAAGCCGGCGCGAGGATTTAGCCTAGTCTTATCGACAGAGTGTCGATAAGACTAGGCCGGCTTGTTTAAGCCGCGTCATTTTTGAAAAGCTGGCGTTTTCCACCATTATTTGGCTTCGTTTGGTAATTCTCATAGTGGCGGTGTCGATGAGGCTCCCCGATCCGATAAAGCCAGCAATCCCAAGGGTCTCGGATAGTCATTTCGACCTGAAAACGCGCTCCGCTACGCTTATCGTTTTTTGAAACTCCAATGATTCCCTGGCCTTTTTGGCTTCGTTTGGTAATTTCACGCTCTTGGCATTCCTGCCGGAGTGGCTTTGTTTCCGCGATTCCCCGGCTCCTCTCCCTCGCGCCGACCGGGAGGGGGTGCAGCCCGAATGCCACTTGCCTCGTAAAAAACCCACATCCTTCCGGAGGAATTTGGCTTCGTTTGGTAATTTCGCGTAACGATCGCGACGTTCGAGTGGGTTTGTTTCTGCAATTTCGCGATCGCGCAGTTCTATCCAACATCCTTCATGCCACCCGCTATCACGGATGCACTACCGGTTAACATTGTACACTGAACCGCACGCCTTCGCTTACCGGACGGGCTCAATCATTTTACTTGTTGTCTGGTGACTCTCGGGTTACGGAGACACTGATGGACTCAGGTCTGTTCGCGGGAGGTTTAGCGATGACAAAGAGCACGCTACTGCCCAGGAATTTCAGAATGGTGTCCGGGATTTTAGCCGTTGCGTCCGTTTTCGCGATCATTTTCGCTGGCGGAGCGATGGCACAATCCGCACAACCCCAATGCAACACTCCAGGAAATCCGCCTTGTGCGGGAACCTTCCTGACCGGCTACTTCGATGTCTCGGAACCTTTGACGCACAATGGAACCGGCGCAGGAGACAATTTTCTCCGTCTTCACAATCCAACCGCCAACAACGGAACCCTATGCGCGATGATTTACGTCATGGGCAGCGACGGCAGCATGGGCGAATGTTGCGGCTGTCCGGTCCAGACCGACGTATTGCTTTCGCTTTCAGTACAGCGCGACTTGACCTCTAATTGGGTGGAGGTCTCAAATCTCGACAAATCCGGCGTGATTGACATCATCGCGGGCCAACCCAATGCCGGTCCAGACCAATGCGGGCAAAATACAAGTTGCAATGGCGGTTGTGATCCCACCAACCGGGAGCCTCTCGTCACCACCCGCGGATTGAAGGGTTACATGCTGCACAACCAACACAACGCCTTCTTCCAGTCTGTTTTAAGATTTGCACTCCTAACCTTCGGAGAGCCGCAAATTCCCGAAGTACCGCTGGCAGACTCAGGCGACGCAGATTCTGGAGAGCAGACACATCTGACAAACCAATGTGGCAATATCATCGGACAAGGGAGCGGAAAGGGCTTTTGCCGTTGCACCGCGCCCTGACGCTCAAGCCGGTCGATTGATCCTACGCGGAGGCGGTTCGCTAGCCTTTGCGATCGAAGATGAAGAGCGGGACTTGGTTGGCGAGCTTTGGATCGAGCGCGAGGATGCGCTGCCCGGCTTCCTTTCGAATGGCGCCGCTCGCGATGCCGGCCTTTCGAAGCGCCGCGACCACCTGATCGAGATCGTCGGCCTCCAGCCATAGCGCGAACATCCCCTCGCCGTTGGCCTTGATGGCGTCCGCGGCCGAGGCGCCCGACGCGAGTCGAATTTCCGCGCCGCCAATGCTCACCGACGCGTGCTCGCCCGAGCGCGTCACCTTGAAGCCAAAGTTTTTCTCGTAGATGGACGCCGCGTCATTGAGGTCGCTGGTGGCCACGTCGAGGCGGTCTAATCGCTTAATCATGATGCATAATTTCTAGCGGCCCACGGCCCTCTACACCAGCATCGCGAATTCTCCCGCCTAACGGGCATTAGAGTAGAGGTCGGCGTTGATCTATGATGATGCCCAGATGGCGACCGAAATCATCGAGCGCAAGGTGCCCCATATCGGCACCTACCAGCGCGTGCTGCCAGTGAGCGTCGAGCGCCTGTATGAAAACGCGATCGATTGGGAGCATCTGCCGTATCTGCATCGCAGCAGCTTCGCGAAGATCGAATGCCTCGACGCGGGCTCATGGGGTTTTCGCGCACGCACGTGGTCGCAGCCGTACGATGAGCATCGGATGTTCGTCATCGAGTTGAAGCTCGATCGGGACTGCCGGCGCTGGATCACCTCGACGCTCGAAGGTCCGGGGCAAGGCAACGAAGTCTGGACGCATGCGTTTCCGATCGGCGATCGCGAGACCCACATCGTGGTGGACTTTTTCGCCCCCGGCATCGCGCCGGAACGCGCTCCCGAGGTCTTCGAGGCATACAAAAATCTGTACGCGCTGCTTTACGATGAAGACGTAGAAATGATGGTGGGCCGCCAGGCGCAGCTCGATGCGGTCAAGAATCGCACTACCTCAAGGTCGCCCTCGCGGCGCGTGCTCGGCCCGCTGGAGCAGGTGCGACGCCGACTCCCAATGACAATTGAAGAACGTGGACGGCGGTTTCGCATCGTCGAGGTCGACGGCAAACTCCTCGCGCACGCCACCGTCTGCCCCCATACGCTGGGTCCGCTCGGTACGGCAACCGTGACTGACGGAATCATCGAATGCCCATGGCATGGATTCCGCTTCGACGTCGCAACCGGCAAGTGCGTGAGCGGGCATCAGTGCAGTCTCGCGCCGGCATTTTCCATCGCGGTCGATACGCTAAACTCAGACGTCATCATCGAGTGGAAATCGGATACGCTAGAGGCCTAATCAGGCGAGGTCTTTATGGGAAACGCAGCCTTTCCAGTCACGCTTGGAAGCGAACGAATCGCAGAGCGCGCGACCACCCGCGCGCGCGTTGCCGCTATCCCATGGTACGTATGGTGCCTCGCCGCCGCGGTGACCTCCGACGCGTTCGGCGGCTACTGGGACATCTCGTGGCATATCTCCATCGGACGCGACACCTTCTGGACCCCCGCGCACATGATGGTCTACCTCGCCGGCGTCCTGTCGGCGATCTCGTGCGGCTACGCGATCCTGACCACGACCTTTGGCTCCTCGCGCGAGATGAAGGATCAGTCGGTATCGATTTGGGGATTTCGCGGCCCGCTCGGATGCTTCATCGCGACGTGGGGCGCGTTCGCAATGCTGACCTCGGCGCCGTTTGACAACTGGTGGCACAACGCCTACGGCCTCGACGTGAAAATCGTCAGCCTGCCGCATTCGATCCTCGCGCTCGGCGAGGCGATGATCAGCCTCGGTGCGATGCTGTTGATCTGCGCGCAGGTCAATCGCGCGTCGGGCGAGTATCAGAAGAAGCTCGATCGTCTGTTGGTCTATGTCGGCGGAGTCGAGATCTTCGGTGCGGCGCTGTTCGCACTGGAATCGACCCCGATGGAATTCATGCACAGCAGCGGTTTCTACCGCGCGATGGCGAGCACCTTCCCGGTCGTGCTCATCGCGATTTCGCGCGCGTCGAAATCGAAGTGGCCCGCGACCACGATGGCCGCCGTCTACACCGTCGGCTTCCTCGCGTTTCTGTGGATTTTCCCGCTGTTTTCCAGCGCAGCCGAAACTGGGTCCGGTCTACCAGCCGATCACGCATATGATTCCGCTGTGGTTCCCGACCCTGCTCATCGTGCCCGCATTCGCGCTCGACCTGCTGCGCAATCGGATGGGCGAGCGATGGGGCAGTTGGACTTCGGCGCTGCTCGCCGCATGCGTCTACATCGGCGTGTTCCTCGCGGCGCAGTGGCCGTTCGCGAGTTTCCTCATGTCGGCGGCGGCGCGCAATCGCATCTTCGGCACCATCTATTTCGGATACTTCGACGGCGCGAACGTCTTTTATAATCCCTACAACTTCGCGCACCTCGACAAGACCCACGCGGCCTTTGCGGGCGGGATGGTCGCGGCCGTCATCACGGCCATGATCTTCTGCTCGATCGGGATGGCGCTGGGAAACTGGATGCGCAAAGTCCAGCGCTGAGGTCCCGATGAAGCGCGCGCTCCGATTCCTCGCGACGCTCGCGATGCTGGTTGTCTTCGCGGCTCCCGCTTTCGCGCACGTCGGCAGTCCCGACGTTTTCTACGAAGGCGACGCCGGCCCGTATCATCTGTTTGTCACCATCCGGGTTCCGCAGGTGGTTCCGGGAGTCGCGGAAGTCGAAGTCCGCGCCAATTCGGATGACGTCGAGCGGATCTCAACCGCGGTCACGTGGATAACAGGGCCGGCCTCGAAGAATCTTCCCGTCCCAGACATTGCGCAGCGCTCGAAGACCGACCCGCGATTTTTCACCTCCAGCGTGTGGCTGATGGAGTATGGCTCGCTGCGGGTGGTCCTCAATGTAAAAGGCACGCGCGGTCCCGCGCAGCTATCGATCCCGGTGGCATCGTTCGGCCAGGGCACTTTCGCGATGCCGACCGGCCTCGGCGCGTTGCTCCTCGCGCTCACCATCGGTCTCGCCCTCGGCGCCATTTCCATTGTCGGGGCGGCGGCGCGCGAAGCGCGTGTTGCTCCCGGCCAGGACGTATCCGTCGAATATCGCCGTCGCGGATGGCGCGCGATGGCCATCATGGCGGTCCTGATGGGGCTGATCTTTTATGGCGGACTGTCGTGGTGGAATACCGACGCGCGCGCCTACGCCAACCTCGCGAAATTCTTCAAATCGCCAAAACTCGATGCGACCTTGCACGACGGCAACCGTCTGTCGATTCGACCCAGCGATCCCATCTGGGTCAAAAATGAAAATATCAACAAGCTCCTGCTCGATCATGGCCACTTGATGCATCTGTTCCTGGTGCGATCCCCCGGACTCGATCGCATCTGGCATCTGCATCCGGAACGGACCGACAAGGGCACCTTCGAAGAAAATCTTCCTTCGGTAGAGGCCGGCCACTACCAGGTCTTCGCCGATGTCGTCGGACAATATGGGTTCCCATGGACTCTGGTGGGCACCGTCGATATGCCGAGCGTTACAGGGGTAACGGCGAACGCCGACGATTCGGTGGGAATCGCGGCACCGCTAACAGCCTCCAGCGAGACCACCACCTCGACGCTTGCGGATGGGACCCAGGTGGTTTGGCAGCGTGACACCGCTCCACTGAAAGCCAACGTGCCGATGATCCTGAAGTTCGAGGTGAAGGACAAAAACGGCGCGCCCGCGAGCGACCTCGAGCCCTATATGGGGATGGCGGCGCATGCGGAAATCATCCGCGATGACTTTAGCGTGTTCGCACACATCCATCCGTCGGGGACCGCCTCGATGGCTTCGATGATGATGGCGAGCGCCGATTCAGCCGCAACCTCGATGGCCGAGATGAAACTGGCGAACGAAAAGATCGCACCGGAACTCTCGATGCCGTATGGCTTTCCGAAGCCGGGCCACTATCGCATTTTCCTGCAATTCAAACGCGCCGGCCGCATCGAAACCGCGTCCTTCGACGCGCGGGTGGAATAGCCAACTTCACGATCTTTTGAAGAAGCGCAGCGCCACTCCGTGTCATCCTGAGGCAAGCCTGCGCCGCCGAAGGATCTCGAAACGCGAAAATGCGCCTCCCATTCGAATGCCCTATGGCTCCTCTCCCGCGCTGCCGATTCGTCGTGGTGGCATCTGATGAAGAGGTCCCCGCATTCGTGGGATCGAGATCCTTCCGCTGCGCTCCGCTCGCGTCAGGATGACATGCATCGGATTGCGCTCGCGTCAGGATGACATGACCGGGAATGGGCTCCACTAAAAAACAGGCGCCGGAGGATATCCGACGCCTGTTGCGATCCTGGGATTGTAGCTTCGACTAGCCCTTCGGCTTCATCGAGAAGTTGACGGTCTCGAGGACCGCCGTCTTTCACGTCGGCCTTCTCATCCGCAGTGCCGAGCTTTTCCTGCCATACCTCGACGGTGTAGTCGCCCGGAGGCACATCTTTGATGGTGTAGTTGCCCTTGTCGTCGGTCACCGCGAAGTACGGGGTATCGGTCGCGATCCACCATCCGTGCATCCAGCCATGCGCATCGCAGGTGACCTTGATCGCTTCCGGCTTGTCGATCTTCTTGTCCATCTCCTTCTTGAACTTAGGCTGGGCCGCGTTGAAGGAAGGATTCGGCCGTCGAGTAGGTGTGGATGTTATGCAGGATGCCGTCGTCGTTCATGATCTTGACGGTGCTGCCGGCGGGAAATGCGAGGACATGCGGATCGTAGCGGCAACCTTTCTGATTGAAGGTCACGGTCTCAGGCTTCAGGTCGCCTTTAGCGCCTTTGACGACGACCACCGCGTTGGCGATTCCGCCGCCGCTGTCGACCATGAGGTCTTCATTGAACATGCTTGACGAGTCCGCAGACTTCCTTGTCCTTGGTGACTTCGATCGGCTTGGGCGCGGGCGGCGTGCCGTCATACTTGACGGTGCCGCTGATGGTGCCGCCGGCGGCAAGCGCGCTGCCCGCGCTGAAAGTCATACCGAGAGCCACCGCTGCACACGCTGTGGTGACAATTGCGAAACGTTTCATTTTCGATTTCCTCCTGAGATTGCTCCGAGTGTCGCTTCAAGGTTAATGACGACGGTTCTCCGACTTGCGTGCTTCGTTGTCGCTAACCTTCAGCTTCTTCGCCGGCGCGGCCGGCTGCCGGAGCTCTGCGGGCTCGCTACCTGCGACGGGCAGCGATCTGCCCCGGATGGGTACCGAACCAGAAGATGTAGTCGCGAATCGCCTTGCGCTGCGCTTCCTCGTTGCCCTTCAGGATGTCGTCGGGACCACCCGGATAGAACGACGGCATCTTGGTGCCGGGCTGAATCGCCTGCGGATCCTTCAGCCATAAGCGGAATCCAATCCGGATTGAGTCGCGCGTGCGCGAGGCCCAAATCGGGAGCCCATCCTTCGGGCGGACCTTCCGGATGCTTGTCGCCCTGCTGATGGCAACTGAAGCAGTTGAAATAGTCCTTCGACATCAGCTTCTGCGCCCGCTTCGAGATCAGCCGCCGGGAGCAGGTTGGTATTGAGATAGACAAACGGCACCTGCAGCTCGGCCATCGCGGTGAAGTAATCGACCAGCGTGTCGCCTTCATGGTTATCGAGATGGAAGGTCGGCATCCTGAATCTTGAGCCACGGCCGAATCGGGGTCGGCGCTCTGCAGGAAGCTGAACAGCCATTCGGGCTGCACCTTGGCGCCCTCGCCATTGAGGACTGGCGGCGCGAGGTTGATCTGATCCGGCGGATAGAAGCGGCGGATGTAGCCGCCGCGATTCTCGATGATGTGGCATCCGACGCAGTTGCGATAGTTCACCATCGCGTCGGCCCAGCACGATCTGCTCCTGATGCGCGAGTCCCGGGCGCGCGATAGCGCTCCGGAACCTTGCCTTCATGCAGGCTGGCGATGAACACGCGCAGGTTTTTGATGTCCTGGTCCTGCAGGTCGAAGTTCGGCATCACCTGCTCGACGTCCTTGGTCTGGTAGGTGCGCGGATTCTTGAGCTTGTTGTAAATCCAGTCGTTCCAGGTCTCCGGGATGTCGGTGTGATTGCCGAAGAACAGCTCGTCGACGTGCTTGGAGCCTTCGGTGCTGAGTTCGACGCCGATGCGCGACTCATGCTCCATGCCGTTGATCTCGTGGCATCCGAAGCATCCATATTTGCGCACCAGCGCTTCGCCCTTCTGGATGTTGTCCGGATCCTTCAGCGCGGTCTCGACGCCGGATCTTCCTTCTTCTGACCGTGGGTCATCAGGAAGGACGGTCAGCGCGAGTGCTTCATGATCGCTCAGCCGCAACGAGGGCATCGCGGGATGCGCCGCGTAGTTGGTGGGATCTCTTGATCCACCACCAGACCCATCGCGCGTCGGTCTTCTCTGCGATGTTGTCGAGATTGGGCGCGAAGTCCTTGGCGGTGCGGGTTTCCTTAGGCTTGAAATCCTCGGCATATCCCACCGGAGTGCCATACGCATCGGGATCGATCGCGTGGCAGCCTTTGCATCCGACCGATTCGAAGAGGCCCTTGCCTTCTTCGATCATGCCCGCATTGGTCAGATCGCACCTGCGAGCTCCGCCGGTGCCGGATGCGCCTTGGTCCACTCCTCGCCGTCCTTCTGCGAGCTACTGAAGATGTAGGAGGCAATCTGCGGTCGCCTGATCGCGATTGAACATGAAATTCGGCATCCGCGTATGCGGCCGGAAGATATGCGGATCGGTAATCCATCGCACGGTCCACGAAGGATCGAGCTTGGCCGACGCCAGCTTCAGGAACGGGCCGATCTTCGGCATGTCTTCATAGCCGGCCACCAGATGGCATGCTGGACAGCCGAGCTGCTGGAAGTCGCGCTCGCCGTCCACCCAGTTGATCGCAATCTGCTTGTCTTCCTTGTTGCGCAGCGAGCCGACGTCGATGTGGCAGGTGATGCATCGCGACTGCATCTCCTCGCCCTGCAGCAGCGGATGCTCCCAATGCTCCTCGTTGCCATGCGCCATCGCGACGGAATTGACCGCCGGTCCCTGGCCCTCGTGGCAAGGAGTGCATCCGGTTTTCTCGGGCGGATGCTTGAGGATGATCGCATCGAAATTGCGAGTGAGTGCGAAACGGCTGCGGCGCCGTCCTCGAAGCCCTTCTTGTCGATACCCATGTGGCAGCTCTGGCATCGATCGACGCGCGCGATGGCTTCGTCGAAGGCGTTGCGATCGAAGTCATCGATCGCAGTCTGCTGAATTTTGGGAATCTTGGGATATCGCGCGACAACCCGACCGATGAACTTGACCGGGATCATGTAGGTGTCGGCCTTGTCCATCAGATCGTCGCGGGTCTTGGTCAGGACCTTGAGCTTGTCGGTCAGCTCGGTGACCTGGGAATTGATCTTGTCGACCTGATCCTTGACGTCCTGCAGGTCCTTCTTGGCCTTGTCGGACGCGGCGTTCTCGCCGTTGGAGTTCCTTCTGCAGCTTCTGGATGTCGCTCCAGATCGGCGCGGCATCTTCCTTCACCTGGATCGCATGGTTGTAGTCATACATGCGCTCGGTGAGGACCGATTTGGTGAAGCGGACCGCCTGGTCCTTGTCGTCGGCGACGTTCTTGAGGTTGACTTCCTGCGGCTTGAGATCATCGAGCTTGCGCTGGGTTTCGCCCGAGTGCGAGCTTGCGCTCGCGCCTCCTTGAGATCTTTCTCATCCTTAACGTAATCGGGATTGTCGTTGAGCTTTTTCTGCTCATCGGCGACATCCTTCATATACTTGTTGTACGCGAGGCGATCGAACTCGACCTGGTATTCCTTCCACGGGCGGCGCGAAATGTTGTCGTCCCAGATCGCCCAGATCGCGCTGACCAGCAGCACCGCGATCATGAGCACGAACAGCGCGCTGAACGATTTTCCCTCTTCGATGGGATCGAGTCCCGGTCTGCCAGCCATCTACTTCACACCTGCCACGGAAAAAGCCTTCCGCATGAGTCTTTTATAGTTGCTCGCCAAAGTAACGCTCGATCGCTACGCCCACCATGAAAATCAGAATGCCGACCCCGGTAATCTCGAACTCGCGCCCCATCCCGTGCGGCTCGGTGATGCCGACGTACAACGCGAACAGCACGTCGACACAGCCGATCGCTTCGAGAGTTTTGGCCAGGAAGAACACTCAGATGTTTTGGTCTCAGATATTTATCCACGGCGTCACGAGGATGTACTTGATGTTGAACGCGTGACGCAGCGCCATCTTCACGACCACTCCGATCATCGCGATGAACAAAAATCCGGTGATGCCGAAGCGCACCGGTCCCCATGCCTCCAGGACTTCCTTGCCGCCACCGGGAAACGCCGACCACGGATCGCCGGCCGGTCGCCGTCGTAATCCACCAATAGAAATCCGACATAGCCGACCACGAAGTACGCGCCGATCACGAACAGCCCGAACATCGCCGACATGAAGTAATCGCGGAAGCCGAACAGGTACGGCAAATCGACGTTGGTCAGCGCCTCGACCAGATGTGGATCCCAAATCTGACCGGGCCAGAACCAGTTCCATCCGGGGCCGCGGAAAAACGTTCCGATGATGATGAACGAGACCCACAGGATGTGGAATCCGAAGAAGAAACGTCAGGAGTCTCGAAATTGCGCTCGCGAAAGGTGTAGTAGCCGTTACCCTTCGGATTGATGTCGAGGTACGGCACCAGCATCAGACCTACGATGATGAAGCTGGGCAGCACCACGCCCGCATACCACGGATCGAAGAAGACCAGCATTTCCTGCAGGCCGAGGAAGTACCACGGCGCCTTCGACGGATTCGGCGTGCGGGTCGGGTTGCTGCGGCTCTTCCAGCGGCGCATTGATGGTCAGCGACCAGATCGTCAGCACCGCGACGACCAGCAGCGACATCAGGAATTCGTTGCGCACCAGAAACGGCCAGGTGTGCAGTTTTTCCTCGATGCCCGAGCCGGCTTTCTTGATCGGAACCTCGGAGCGTTTGCCGCTCGGCGCAGCCGCGCGCGCAGCGCCGCCCGAGGAAACGGCGCCGCCGCGCCGCCGCTCGCATCATCGGTCCACTACCTTCGTAGCCATGATCAATCCTCTGCGCGACTAATGACTTTGCGCGTGAGTATCGTCCTCGTCGGATCTTTCGGCGGGGCCGCCAGCACCCACAATCCATACATGATGGAGACCCATCACGATCGGCACAAAGAGAACGCGCACGATTCCCGTGCGCAGCAAGTCCTGAAAACAATTCACCCATAGTCTGCTCAGCTACCCGCTAGAGCGGCCCCGACATGCCGTCGCGGCGGATGCGCCAGAAGTGCACCGCCATGAAAAGGCTCGCGACCAGCGGGAAGAAGATGCAGTGCAGGATGTAGAAGCGCAGCAGCGTATGCGGTCCGATTTCCGCGCCGCCGAAGATGAACGCGCGCGCATCGTAAATCGGATTGACGCCCATCACTTCGTGGAACGGGCCGCCGTGACCCAGCAGCGGCGTGGCGCGCGCCATGTTCGATCCGACGGTAACCGCCCAAATCGAAAGCTGATCCCATGGCAGCAGGTATCCGGTGAACGACAGCAGCAGCGTCAGCACCAGCAGGATGACGCCGACCACCCAGTTGAACTCGCGCGGCGGCTTGTACGATCCGGTCATAAAGACGCGGAACATATGCAGCCACACCGCGATGACCATGCCGTGCGCGGCCCATCGATGCATGTTGCGCATCAGCATCCCGAACGGCATGTCGAATTCGAGATACTTCATGTCGGCGTACGCGTATTCGGCGGTCGGCCGGTAGTAGAACATCAGGTAGACGCCGGTGATGACGGTGACCAGGAAGAGCAGGAAGGTGATCCCGCCCATGCACCAGGTGAAGCGCAGGCGCACCGTATGCTTCTGCACCTTGGAGGGATGCAGGTGCAGCCAGATGTTGCCCGACACCATCAGGATGCGGTTGCGCGGCGTGTCCTCGTAGCCATGGCGGAAAATCGATTGCCAGGCCTGCGACTCGATGATCTGCCGCTTGGTTTCGTTCCAGTCGAATTTGGCCATTCCTAAACTAACGGCTCCTCAGCGGCAGCCTTTTCCCTTCCGCGTTAATTTGTCGTCGTGTATCGCGGATCCAGATGATTATCTAAAAGACGCGATACTTTTCAACGCCCCAGCATCCCCACTTCCGCATCGAGCGGACGTAAGAGTATCTAATTGCGGTCCGTGCGTGCAATAAAACCCCACTGATACATCCACATTTATGTCGGCGCTCCTTGCCGCGCCGGCTGAAAATCGACACCACCAACCCATAAAGCACCATCAGCACGCCGATCCCGATGACGCCGAGCCCCGGCCCGATCAGGATGCCGGTCGCGCACAGCACCGCGCCGATCACCAGCAGCGGAATTCCGAATGCGATCGGGTTGAACGGATCGCCCTTCGAGGCGCGCGCGACGGTCCGCTTCTGATACTCCTTCTGATCCGCTTCCTCGTTGCTCTCGCTTCAGCAGGCTCACCGCATAGTCGGTCAGCTCGTCGCGATTCTTCAAGCTTGCGCAGCTTGTCCGCGAGCTCCTTGGCGAGCTCCTCGACGTCGCGATCGGCGCCTTCGCTCCTCGGTGGCGGAGTTTTCGTCAGATGATTTATCGGTCGGATCGCTCATTATTTCGCCGTGTCGCGAGTGCGCGGCTAAGACCTATCGATGGCATGGCGAATTGTCAACGCGCATTCAAAGTTTGACACTTCGAACGACAATCGCTGATGCTGGCCCACATATTCCGATGGTTGATTCCCAATTGACCTCGCAAGTTCCATCGCTGCGCTCGGTACTGCCACTTTACGTGGTGATTTTCGTCGGCTTCGTCGGCTACAGCCTCATGATCACCATCTTCACCCCGATGATCATGCAGGGCCACGCCGCATTCGTGCCCGCTGATATGCCAACCGCGCGGCGCACCATCCTGCTGGGAGTGCTGTTGTGCTTGTATCCCGCGGGGCAATTTGCCGGCTCCCCGATCATGGGGTCCTTGTCAGATCGCTTCGGGCGCAAGCCCGTCCTGCTCATTTCTTTGACCGTCACCACGATCTGCTATGCGCTGATCGCGACGGCACTGTCGATCGGAAATCTGACGCTGCTGGCGGCGGTCTCGCTGATCGCGGGATTCGCCGAGGCCAACATCGTGACCGCGCAGAGCGCGATCTCCGATGTCATTGCGCCCGCTGAGCGCAACCGCTTCTTCGGCTACATCTATATGAGCGTCAGCGCGGCCTACATCGTCGGGCCGCTGGTGGGCGGCAAGCTCGCCGACCCTGCCCTCGAGCCATGGTTCAGCAATGCCACGCCATTTTGGGCGGTTTTCATACTGTTAGTCATCACCGCGGCCGCCACTGCACTGCTGTTCGATGAAACCAATCCGCCCGCGACCCGGCGCAAGGTCAGCTACCTCGAGGCTTTCACCAACCTCGCGGCGGTGGTGACGGATCATCGCTTGCGCCGGCTTTACTGGCTGAACTTTTTTTTCTACCTGGCGATCTTCGGCTTCTTCCGCTGCTACCCGATGTATCTCGTCGACGAATTCCATCTCGGCGTGTCACGCGTCTCGGAATTCATCGCATGGGTTGGGGTGCCGATCGTGCTGGCGAATCTATGGCTGACCGGATTTCTTTCGAAGCTTATTTCCGTCCGATCGCTCACGTTCTGGTCGGCCTTGTTGACCGGCTTCTTCATGGTGGTAGTGGTGATTCCGCGCCCGCTCGCCTCGCTATGGATCACGTTGTTCCTCACCTCGATGGCGTTGGCGCTATGCCTGCCATCGTGCGCGACGCTGCTTTCGATCTCCACTGACGACGCCAACCAGGGTCGCGTGATGGGCAACAATCAGGCGCTGCAGGTCGGCGCCGAATCGCTTTCAGGATTGCTCGGCGGATTGCTCGCGGCGATCGCGGTAAAGCTATCGCTGATCGTGCTTAGGGATCGTCGCGATCGCGGCCGCGATCGTTCTTCGAGTAACTTCCGAGCGCAGGCAGTAGGTTTACGCTCTCACGCCGTATCTTTCGGCGGCGCGCGCCTTGGCCTTCGCGGCTTCTTCCTCGCGATTCTTCGGCGGCGCGGTAGTTTCGAGAGATGCCAGGAGGCGCGCTGAGATCGCCGCTACATCATCGACCGCGCGCAGGAATGCGGCCTCGTTCGGCTTGGACGGTTTGTTGAACCCGCTAATTTTGCGCACGAACTGTAGTGAAGCAGCGCGAATCTCATCGTCATTAACCGGCGGCTCAAAGTTGAACAGGGTCCTGATGTTTCTGCACATGCGGTTAATCCTCAAAAGCGCCTCCGGCGCGGGCATTGCGCTACTGGGAAGCAGAGTGTTTTCTAGCGCGGTGATCAAGATCGGCATAGTAGGATTCGGGCGCCTCGCACAAGCCTACTATACTCCCGCGCTACGCAGCATCGGCTCGGTTATCGTGGCGGCGATTGCAGATCCGCTCGAGGTTTCACGCGCGGCGGCAGGGCGAGCATTTCCCAAGGCAACGATCTGTCACGACTATCGCGATTTCCCAACGCTCGATGCGATCCTGGTCGCGTCGCCGCCGTCGACGCATTTGAGCGTTCTGAACGATGTTCTTCCTCGACGCGTCCCGGTGTTCGTCGAGAAACCGATCCTCCTGCATGGTCAACTCGAGGCACTGCGAGTTCCCTGCGAGGCGCTCGAACTCATGATGCCGAACTTCAATCGCCGCTTGTGGCCCGCCTATCGCCGGTTGCGCGAGATCGTCGCGAGCGGACGCCTCGGCAACCTCCAGCGCGCCGAATTCACACTGCAAGTCGATGTACGTCCGTGGCTGACAGTCACCTCGCATCGAGGCGACCCACGCGAGGGCGGCGCGCTCTATGATCTCGGCAGCTCGCAACTCGATTTGATTCAGTACATCTTGGCAAGCAAGCTGGTGCGATTGCGCGCTGATGCAGAAACCCGCCGTTGGCCCCATGATCAGATTCGAATTGAAGCCCAGCTCGCGAGCGGCCTCGAGGTGGTAAGCGAACTTGCCTACACGGATCGCAACCGCGAAAGCATTGCAATCTTCGGCGATCGAGGCGCGGCGCGGATCGAAAACCCGAACTGCGCGGTGCACCTTGCGGCGCGCCAATCGTGGCGGCACAGCATCGAAGATGCAGCGGTCTTTGCGTCGCGGGCGCTGATGCGGCATCGCTCGATGCTGCGCTCCACGATCCGTGCTTCCCTGGCGGAGTTCTTCAGCGCCGTTTCGACAGGCGGGCATTTCTCGCCCGGGTATGCCGACGCGATGGAAAACATCCGCTGCCTCGACGCCGCAATGACCTCGATTCCGGATAAGCAGGTGGTGGAAGTACATGCGTGAGCCGACCGCTCCCAGACTGGCGATGATCGGATTCGACGGCGCCGATCTGGACTACGTAAAGAGCGCGCTGCGTTCGCTGCCCAACTTCCGCCGCGCGCTGGAATCCGGCGCGGCACGGACCGTGCGCTCGTCGGCAGATCTTCTGGCCGGGTCGGTGTGGCCGAGCTTCTTTACCACTAAGACTCCCGGTGAGCACGGCATCTACCACATCGTGCAATGGGATCCGGAAGCGATGCGCATCCGGCGCGTGACGATCGATCCGATTCGGCATGAACCATTCTGGCGCAAGCTCGATCGGCGCGGACTGAAAGTTATCGCGGTCGATGTGCCGCTCGCGGTCGCCGCCAAGACCGGCCATGGGATCGAGATCAGCAGTTGGGGCGCGCATGACACTTTCGGTCCGCCCGCGTCGTTTCCGGAAGAGGTCGTGTCCGACATCCTGCGCAACTATGGGCCGCATCCGATGGGACTGGAAATTCCCGTCGAGATGTCGCTGCATCGCCGAATGAAAGTGCGCGACAAGCTCGTGATGGGCGCGCGGATGAAGAGCGAGATCATGCGCAGGCTGCTGACTTCGCACGAATGGGATCTTTTCATCGGCGTGTTCGGGGAGACTCATCGCGGCGGCCACATCCTGTGGCCGGATGGAAAAACTCCCGCGCGCGCCCTGCTCGAGGTCTATCGCGCTCTCGATACTGCGCTGGGCGAGGTCCTCGCGGCGATCGATCTCGAACGCACCACGGTGATGCTCTTCTCCCTGCACGGGATGACCGACAATTCCTCGCAGGACCACCTGGTCGCGCCGCTGATGGACCGTATCAATGACCGCTTCGCCGAACTCGAGCCGGGGCTGTATCCATCAGGTCGACCGCCGCGCCAGCGCAGCCTCATGCGTGTGCTACGCAAGAGGGTTCCGCCGTCGCTGCAAACGATGATCGCCAATATGGTTCCGCAGAGCATGCGCGACGCGGTTATCGATCGCGCGGCCACTGCCGGTCACGACTGGAAGCATACGCCGGGGCTGGTTTTGCGCGCCGACAATAGCAGCTACCTGAGGTTCAACATCCGGGGCCGCGAGCGCGAAGGCATGCTCGAACCCGGCAGCGGCGCCCTCGCGCGATACGAAAAGTTGATTCGCGACAGCTTCGCAAGTTTGCGAACCTTCGATGGCACGCGCCTCGTGCGCGACGTCTCAGGGGCATCCGAGCACTTTCATGGCGAGGCGGAAGGCATTCTGCCCGACCTCATCATTCGATGGGCGCAGGTTGCACCGGCGATGCGCGTCGATTCGTGTTTCGGACCGCTGACCGGCGATATGGGCAGCGGCCGCGGTGGCAATCATCATCCCGATGGATTCCTGATCACCTTGGAGCCGGGCGCTCGTCGCGATGGCACAGCGGCCGCGATCGGCATCGAGGAAATAGGCCCGATGATCATGCGGATGCTTTTAGACCACAGCTAGCCACGGCGCAGGCGGTACGGATTCCCTCTCATCATCGCGACGAGATGCCACGCGGTCGCGGCGAGATGGACGTTTGGGAAGTAGGAAAACCCGGTTCCCGTATTGAGCACACTGGAACCTGCGACTACGCCGGAACTTTCGGGAATCGCCAGGTTGTTGATGGTCTGATTTCGGCCGAGCTCGGTTTGGGCCAGGATGCTTTGATTGGTGTAGTCCCACGCCGTGTTCACGTCGCCATAAAAAGTTGGCAGGTCATGGCGAGGCAGACGCCGGCGCGCCAGCAGAGCCGCCGCCATGTGTGCGTTCCCTTCGAACCAGACCCCGTCCGGATCGGGCAATGGATCGCCAGGGTTACCGCGCTCGGTCGCGCGCCGGCTGAGGTCGGCAAAGGTTACTCCGCTCAACCGCAAGTTACCGGCCAAACTGGAGTTAAGCGATTGCGGAGTGTCGGTGGCGATGAGATTCGTCTTCGTCCAATCGAGTGCAGCTTCGTACTTGTCGTCCAGCAATGCGAGGTAGGCTTCCGACTGCACCTCTTCCAACACGATGCTTTTGTCGATAGTCATCCCGTCGTTGGAGCGCGTATAGAAAAAGCCTCCGTCCGGATTCCACAAGAGGTCAATGAAGTCGAGGGCGTGCTGGGCGCGGTCGGTCCAGATCGCATCGCGGGTGAGCGGCGCCAGAAGATTGTTGAAGAATCCGTAAACGTCAACGTTGTGCTCGGTCAGCTTGCTCAGATTCAAGCGGTTGTTCATCGCGTCGACGCCGAAGCTATAGCCGCCCAGACCCACAGTGTCGAAGGCGTTGTCGACGATCCATTGTCCGAGGCCGACCGCTCCCGTCAGGTATTTGCTCATGCGGGTGCGCGCATACAGACGCGCGAGCGCGATTCCCACCCAGCACATGTCCGAGGTCGAGCTGCCCTGGAAGTTCCACGGCGCGCCGACCAGATTGACCTTGCCGTCGGGACGGACGAAATAGAAATCGTTGCTGGTGAACGACAAGGTGAACGGGCCGACCCAATAGGCTTGCCGCACCCGGCCGTCGGCATAGGTAGGATCATTCGCCTGAGCGTAGAGAAAACTGTCTCCGAGGAGCGTCGCGCGCGCGAGGTCATCGCGCCGGCCGCGCTCTAAAAACGCGAGCAGCGCCATCGAGTTGTCGTAGACGAACCCGGTGCTGCCGAGTTGCTGCGAATCGGCAAAGCTCTGCAGAAGCCGAGGAGTCTGGCCCTGCTGAAAGGCGTCCATCGCGAACGAGAGGTAGCCATAGGCGCGATTGACCGAATCGCGGCGAGGGATACGGCCGCCAAGCACGGCCCGGTCTTCAGTAAAGTCCTCCTCGATCGCGGCCATCGACGCGGGCGGATTCGCCGTCAGGCCGATGGTCGTTCCGCCCAGGACTCCCGCGCCAAGCGACAAGAATTGTCGTCGATTCATGGTTCCCCCCATTTAGCCGGCATCTCAAACCGGCGATCTCTTACCTTCCTCTCAAGCTTGACAGCCTAGCAATTCCACAAACTGAACCGGTAGACCTCGAGGTTCGGTTTTGGTTCAGTTTGAGCGCTCGGAACTTTCGAACTCGGCTTCGACGTCATGCCCATATAGCCACGAATTCTGCGGCAGCGGCGCCGTCGTCGATGACCCAAGGTTAGCATCGCGCTTACGTTGATCCTCGCCGTCGGGCAGATGGTACATGATGGCGTTGCGCCGCGAGCCTTCCTGGCATCGCGAGGCGCGCGGCTTGCGAATCTCTTCGTAGCGATGCAGCGCGTGCGCGAGGTTCTGCGCGTCACGTTCCAAACATTTCGCGAGCACGGCTGCGTCTTCGATCGATTGCACCGCACCCTGCGCCATGTAGGGAAGCATCGCATGCGCGGCGTCGCCCAGCAGCGTGACGCGGCCAATGGTCCATCGAGGCAACGGATCGCGATCGTAGAGCGCCCACCGATTGGTCGCTTTCCGCCGCGGCAATCATGGCGCGCACCCGCGGATGCCATCCTTCGAATTCCTTCAGCGCGTCGGCGAGTTCCCCTTTCGCGGTCCACGATTCGATGCGCCATTCGCCGGGGGTAACGGCAACCCAATTCAGATAACGCGCGCCTTTGCCGACGAAGTAATGCACAAAGTGATGGTCTGGGCCCCACCAGGACGACGCTTCAACCGCGATACCAAGATCGGCAACGCGCTCCGCCGCCACCAGTCCTCGATAGGCGACGTGCCCGGAAAAACGCGCGGACTGCGGTCCGAGTATCCCGTCCCGCACGACCGAGTGGATGCCATCGGCGCCCACCACCAGGTCGCCATCGGTGGTTGCGCCGTTTTGGAAGCGTACTTCGACGCGATCATCGAGCTGGATCAGTCCGACACATCGATGGTTCAGATGGACGATATCTCGCGGCACCGCTGCGGAAAGAAGGTCCAGCAGCTCGGCGCGATGGAAATGATAGTACGGTGCGCCGAAATTCTGCACGCATGCGTCGGCCAGTGGCTGACGTGAAATTTCCCGACCATCGTCCCAGCGCCGGATGACGCCCGCGAGTGGACGCACGCCAAAACGGCGCAGCGGTTCTTCGAGTCCAAGCCGATGCAGGATGCGCGTGGCATTGGGACTTATCTGCACGCCGGCGCCGACCTCGCGCAGTTCGGTGGCCTGCTCGAAAACCTCGACCTCGAAGCCAGCACGCCGAAGCGTCAACGCTGCCACGAGGCCTCCAATGCCGCCCCCGATTACAATGATTCGCATAAGAATCATTCACCTCACGATCATTGTGAGGACTATTGCCACACAATCGGCATTCCCCGCGAGAGCCGATCTGACCGGGGCCGACCTAATTTCCATATTTGGTGCATTTGACGGCAATCAAACCCTTTTCGTTCGCTTGCGCCGCACGCTAAAATTGGCGGTTACTTGTTCGGGTTGACGCTTTCTGGAATTGATTGGTGAGCGCTCGCCACGGGGGGCATTTTTTTGATCAAACGATTTGGTATTGCGCTGACCGCGCTATGCGGCCTGGTCCTAATCATCGGCTCGACCGGCTACGCTGAACCGGTTACCCTTCTCGCGCACAATCATCCAGTTGCGGCCGACCGCAGCGCTCCGATCGGGAGCGCGAATCCTGACGGCGCGCTTTCGATGCAAGTGCGGTTCGCGCTGCGCAATCGCGCCCAACTCGCCAAGCTTATCGCGGAGCAGCACGACCCGACCTCGCCCAACTACCATCACTGGCTGAAGCCGGCCGAATTCGAGCGTCGCTTCGGTCCGCGCAAAGCGGACGTCACGGCGGTCAAAAAGTGGCTGAAGGACGAGGGTTACACCATCGACGGGGATGGCAACGAAGCAGTCCGTTTTCATGGAGCGGTGGCTCGTGCGGAACGCACCTTCGGCGTCAAGCTGCTGAAGTACGGCAATGGCGCGGTCTATGGGCATTCGGAGGATCCGGTTATTCCGAGCAAGTTCGCCGGCGTCATCGACAACATTGTCGGACTCGACAACATGATGGCGATCAGGCCGGTGGTGCAGGGGCACCATTCGGCTCTGTTGGCGGCCTCTGCTCCAAGTTCGAAGGATCTCTCGTTGAGCGGGGTTCAGATCGCGATGGCCTCGCGTCCGGGTTCGTCGACGACCGCCCCGCTGGCGCGCATCGGCACTCGAAATGCCTTCGGGCCGGCGGATTTCCGTAGCTTCTACAATGAAAATGGCATCCTGAATCAGGGCTTCACCGGGAGCGGGCGATGCATCGCGATCGTGGGCGACTCCGACTATATCGACAAGGCGATCACCGCTTTCAACACGCAATTTTCCTTGCCGGCCTCCAGCATCACACGGGTAATCGTCGACGGCACCAATCCCGGCTTGAACGATGACGAGGACGAGGCGCTGCTCGACCTCGAATGGTCGCACGCCACCGCGCCCGGTGCGACGCAAAAGTATTACCTCGGCAATCCGAAAGTGGGAGCGGTGCAGGCACTGGTCGATGCGATCGCGGCCGCGGTCAACGACAACGCATGTGACGTGATCGGCATCAGCTTCCAGATTTGCGGCGCGACGCCGGTATTTCTCACCGGGACTCTCGATCCCTTGTTCATGCGGGCGGCCTCTTTTGGACAGTCGGTGCTGGTCGCCTCGGGCGATCAGGGGGCCGCGGGACTGGTCTTCAATAACCTCCAACAGACGTGCGTCACCGGCACCACTCAGAACGTCAACGAGCTGTCGGCTAGTACCTACGTGACCTCGGTTGGCGGCACCTCGTTCAATCCGAACTACGACTCCAACGGCAACAATATCGGCAATGTTGTGGAACGAGTCTGGAACGATCCCGAAGATGCGGTTTCATCCGGAGGCGCCGGTGGCGGCGGTCCCAGCGCGACTTTTCTCAAGCCGAGTTATCAGCAAGGCGTCACTCCCGCCGATGGGCAGCGCGATACGCCAGATATTTCGCTGTTCGGAAGCCCGAACTTTCCAGGTGCATGGTTCGTCAATGACGACGGCTTCCTGAACGCCGTTTTCCAAATCGAAGGGGGAACCAGCCTCTCCACGCAGGCGCTCGCAGGTGTCGCGCGGGTTTTGGCGCAAGCGGCCGGTGAGTCTCAGGGCAACCTGAATCCCAAGATGTATCAGCTCGCCATTCAAAACCCCGTGAGCCATGGTTTTCGCGATGTGACGCTGGGCGACAACGACTTCAACCATGTGACTGGTTTCGCCGCGGACACCGGCTACGACGAAGCGACCGGATGGGGCACCCTGGATATTTCCACCTACATCAGCGCGGTAGCGTCGTTCTCGCCGACGCCCACTCCTACCGCTACCGCGACCATTTTCGTGCCGCCCACCATCACGCCTACGCCGACCTTGACCCCCACGCCGACTTTGACGGCCACTCCAACCGCAACTGCCACGGCGACGACTGCGATAACGTTTATCGGCTCCTCGAGCACCACTTCGAATACCCTGACGGTGCCCAATGGAATCCAGAACGGCGACCTGCTGTTGGGCTTCTTCTCGTATTGGTCGCATGCCACGGTGAGTGCGCCGGCGGGATGGACCTTGCTTCATACGATGACCGCGAGCAACAGCGGCGTGATGGCCGTGTGGTATCGCTTCGCCAGCAATGACGCACCCGGATCGGGTTACAACTGGTCCTTCGGGGCCGCTTCACCGTTTGAAGCCGGCGGCATGCTCGCGTATCGAGGGGTGGATCCCAACGCCTTGGAAGACGGCTCCTGCCTCAATCAAGGCAAGAGTACGATTCCAACGCTTTGTTCCTTCACTACCAACAACAGCAATGACATGTATGTGGGTTTTTTCTCGACCGAAAACACCGGCCTGTTCCTCCCGAGCGATTTGGTCGGCAGAGTAATTACCCAGTATGTGGCGAACTCCAACTTCGGAGTTGCGACCGGCGACAAGCCCCTGAGTTTAGCCGGTACGGTGCCGTCGGACTTCGGTTCGATGAACAATGGCGGATGGGCGACTATCGCGCTCGCCCTGAAAGCGTCCAGCGGAACTCCCACGCCAACCGTCAGCGCGACGGTCACCCGGACCGCGACCTTGACCGCAACACCGACGGTCACCCTCACCCCGACCGTTACCATCACGGCTACCCCGACGCATACGAATTCGGCGTTGCCGACCCTCACGCAAACTGCAACGACAACCATCACGCGAACCTCGACGCCGACCGCAACTTCGACACCCGCCGCGATCGGTTTCGTCGGCTCGACCACCACAACCACGACGACCAACACGCTGCCCAGCGGCATTCAGAATGGCGACCTGCTGATCGCCTTCTACTCCTACTGGTTCCGTGCCACCGCAACCGCGCCCGCCGGATGGACGCTGCTGCACTCCTCGACCTCGACCAACAGTGGCGTCGAAACGGTATGGTACCGGTTTGCCAATAACGAAACTCCCGGTGGATCGTATACTTGGAGCTTCGGCGGTTCGGGGCCCTACGCCTCGGGAGGGATGCTGGCGTATCGAGGTGTGGCAGCATCGTTTGAAGATGGCTTCTGCCTCAATCAGGGCAAGAGCACGGCACCAAACCTGTGCGCCTTCTCCACTACCAGCAGCAACGACGTTTACCTGGGCTTCTTCGCTACCGAAAATACCGGACTGGTCCTCCCGGGCGATCTGAGCACCCTCGTGCTCAATCAATATCTCTCCGGCTTCAGATTCGGAGCTGGAGTAGGAAGCAAAAACCTGGGCGCGCCGGGTCAGGTGCCGTCCGATACCGGCAGCATGAACAGCGGCGGATGGGCCACCGTCGCGTTCGCGCTGAAGCCGCAAGCCTCAGGTCCGACGCCGACCACCACCTCGACGCCGAGCCCGGGAACTCCAACCTTGACTCCGACCGCAACCGCGACGCCGGTTTCGATCACATTGGTCGGATCGACCACTACCTCGAGCAATACCCAAACGGTTCCGTCGGGAGTCCAGAACGGTGACCTGCTGCTGGCGTTCTATTCCTATTGGTCGCTGGCGACGGCGAACACGCCGGCAGGCTGGACGTTGCTGCATACCGCGAATTCGAGTAACAGCGGCGTCGAGACCGTCTGGTATCGCTTCGCCAATGCCGATGCGCCCGGATCGCAATTCACCTGGACCTTCACCGGGTCGGGTCCATACGCGGCGGGCGGGATGCTTGCCTATCGCGGAGTGGCGACATCTTCGTTTGAAGACGGCTTCTGTACCAACCAGGGCCGCAGCACGGCTCCGACGTTGTGCTCGTTCTCGACCACTAACAGTGGCGATACCTACCTGGGCTTCTTCGCCACTGAAGCGACCAACCTGATTCTGCCCGGCGACTTGAGCGCGCTGGTCCTCAACCAATACGCCTCGGGATCGCATTTCGGCGTCGCAGCCGCGAGCAAGGTGCTCGGTGCGGCGGGAACTGTGCCTGCCGATGTAGGTTCGATGAACAGCGGCGGATGGGCGAGCATCGCGTTCGCGCTGAAGAAGTCGCCGTAGGAATTTTTCCCGCGCGCGCTCGGATAGCCAATGCTGTCCGGGCGCGCTAGCGGCCTGCCGCGGCGCTGATGTGCTCCTCGTGCGGCGTCGCATCGCGATGCTCCTCGGCTTCGTGCATCGCGCGCTTCACCATCCCGAAGAAAATTCCGATCGCTCGATCGGCTTCGTAGAGCCGGAACTTCGAAATGTCGCCGACCGGGTCGACTTGCGACCTGAGGATGTGGATGTCCTGGAAATTGAAGACGAAGTAGTCCAGCAGCGCGAACAATCGCGAGAGCATGCGCCCGCCGAGGTAGCTGGGAAACCTGTCGTGCGTATAACGCGTCCAGATCCACGAATGGTTCGCATCGATGGGCGTGAACGCGTAGGCAATGTCGACGCCACCGAATTTGATCGAGCAGACCCCGGGAAAGCGAAACTTCACGTTGAAGGGGCTGTCCTGCTTAAGCAGCCCGGGCTTCTCGTGCCGCAACGTGCCGCCGAATACGATCACGTCGCCGTGCTGTTCGGCTTTGAAATCGTCGACGCGCGGACCGACGCCGGGAATCGTCCATCGATGCACGAAGTTGAAGTGATGGAAGTCGAATACGTTCTCGACGATGCGAAGCTGCGGGGCCTGCGCCTCGTAATGAAACGAAACGGTGTTGCCGCCGAGCTCGGCGATTTCGCTTAGCCAGGGAAGTTCCGCAGACGGCTGCCGCGCGCCATGCCAATACCAGACGACGCCATGTTGCTCGCGCACAGTCAGAGGTGCGAGGTCGAAGCCGCTCGGTACCGCCGCGTCGCATCCATTGGCGGGAATCATTTTGCAGCGCCCGTCATGGTCGAAAAGCAATCCGTGGTATGGGCATTCGATGCATCCCGCGCGCAACTTGCCGCGGCTCAGCAGCGCCGATCGATGCGGACATCGATCCGGCATACCTACGATTCGGCCGTTGGCTTCGCGCCACAAGACCAGGCGCTCGCCGAGCCGCGTCACCCCGATCGGCTTTCGGGAGGTAACCTGGCGGCTCTCCACAATCGGATACCATTGGTTGGGAATCATCGTTGGGACTCCTTGTTGGTGCGATGCAGTGTCATGCCGCGGATAGCGAGGCGAATTCCGCCGTCGACCAGATCGCGCAATTCGGCGACCGTCGTTTCGTCATTGGTCAGGTACGCCATGCCCCACGCGACGCATACGCTGTAGAACAGTCCGGCCGCCTGGATCGGATCGACGTCCGCCGCTACATGGTTTTGGCTTTTGAATCGCTCGACCAGCGACGCGAACTGCGCGATGAAACGCAAGTCGAGCTCGAACAGCCGGGTGCGCATTTTCTGCGACGCCGACATCGCGGCGCCGAGGACCTCGCGCCATAGCCCGCGCTCATCGGAGGTGATGCTGTCGACAAACAGGTTGGCGATCGCAAGTACCGCCTTGGAAAAGGAGCTCGGCGGATTTTGCAGCACCCGTTCGCCCGCCTCAATCAGCGCATCGGTTTCGCGGCGCAGAATCGTCAGCAGCAGCTCGTCCTTGGAGGGGAAGTAATTGTAAAGGGTCCCAACCGCGAGGCCGGCGCGCGCGGCGATTTCCTCCATCGCGGTGGCGGCGTAACCCTTACGATCGAAGAGTCGGCGGGCGGCGGCAATGATGCGGCGTTCGCGTTCCAGCTTCTGCAGCTCGCGGCGTCCGGACTTGGCTGGAGCCGATGAAACTAAAGATGAATCCATTCATGTTTCTTGTAGCGCGCGACGATGGCGCTGTCAAGAAAGATGAATCAATTCAGTTTTTCTGCGACGGACGACGCGAGCGACGCCGCGACCGCTTCGGGAATTGCCGCCGCGAGGTGCGGCGCGGCATCGGCGCGGCTGAATACCTGCATCCGTTCCGAGGACGGAAGCATCCCCTGATTGCGTTCGATCGCGTCGCGGGCTTCGTCGATGTAAGCCCCGAGGCCCGACGGTGAATGGTCTGCGGCAAATTCCAGGGGCGCGCGCTGAACCACGAAGTAGAGCCGCTTCAAGTCCTCGTAGGCGGCCGGATTGGAATCGGCGAGCGCGTCATACGAGGCCGGATCCTTGAACGCATGCCATTCGGCATCGCGAAGTTGGCTGAAGAAAAGCCGGGTGAGAAAATCCGCCTGGTAGATTAGTGCCCCCACCGCATCGCAGGCCGCGGCGATCTGCGCCGGAGGATCATCAATGCTGACCGCCCTGGTATCGCTGTCGCGATTCTTTCCCGCCTCGCTGCCGAAGCGCGCCCGAAAATCCTGAAAGGTCCGGGGGGCATTGGCGATATGGTACATGATGCAAATGCCGTCGCGACTTAGCAGGTTGTTAGCAACGTCACCGATGAAACGGCGCACGTGCTCCGGGCCGTCGGCGTGGTAGATCACATGCGAGGCGAAAACCACGCGAAAGGCATTTCGCATTGAGGCGCCGTCGTGCGGGCCGCTCAAGAGCTCGAGGAGTTTGCCCGCGAAAGCATCGCCGGCCCGGGCCGCAAACGATGCGACCTTTATGATGCCACTCGCCTGGGCGTCCTTGAGATGTTGTAAGGCCTCGCCACGCTCGGCGTCGGCATAGGCGGGAAGAAAATCGGTCGCGCGCAGAGTGAAACCGGGAGCGAACTTTACCCCGGTCAGGTATTGGATCAGGGTATCGCACGGGCCGCATCCGATGTCCGCTACCGGAGCCGGCGCGTTTCCGATGACCACCAGACCTCGCTCGGCGAGGCTATTCAGGAAGGACGAATTGATCTTCGCAGTGATTTTCTTCTCATCGGTGGTGGCTTTGAAGGCCGGATAGATGTCCTCATATACGTAGCGATCCAGCGTGATTCGAGTCGCCAAACTACGTCCCCCTTTTCGGAATCCTCCCCTGAGCTTACTTCGTCGTCTGCATTCCCGAAATACTGCAGAAGAAGCTTGCCGGTAGCGCCGGGGTAACTGCGGCCGATGACACCGCTGCCGCTCCCGAAGGATTGGTCGTGCAACTCACCGTCGAATTCTGCGGAATGCTCACTCCCGGTGTAAAGGTGATGCAGCTGGTGGTTCCGCTTTGCGCGATGCTGCCTAGCTTCCCCGCATCAAGGCGGATGCCGCCGGTCGCATCGGGGCTGGCGCAGAACTGTGTGAGGATGAAGTCGCCCCTGGCGGGCGTCGTGTAGACGATCGCCGACTCGCTGGCGCCGAGGGTGACCGAAGCCGTAGCTATCGAGGCGCTGGGAAATTCGCGGTTGACGTTGCTCTTCGACAAATTGAGATTGTTGGCTGCAGATGCGTTGGTCGCGAGTAGCGCGATCAACATGACTATTCCAGAACGACCTAAGTTCTTCATTGAAACCCCCGATCACCTTTTAGGTTCAGCAGCCGGCCGAATTCTAAAGTGGCAGATTAATTTCAATCCGATTTTAGTTGCGGGCTATTTTGAGAGCGGGAGGAGACCGCGCATTTGCGCAACACTTTGAGGCGATGCTTTCGGGCATCACATGACCTCTTATGTGAACGAAGAGACATCTTAGGCAGCGCGCCAGCGCAGCGCCTAGCCCATGAACCCTGACCGTCGCGCTTCGCCGGAGGGTCAAAAGATATAACTTGTGGATCTGGATTTGGCCGGCGCAAGCGCACAGGATATTTAACGTATCGGTAGCGTTTGCCCGCAGAATTTTTGGTAGATATTCCTCGATTGGATAGTTCCGATACAGACGTCCCGCAACGCCGCGGGCTTTTGGTGCCCGTCGCCAACCCGGAAGGAGTTGCGCCGCTCCTTGCCATCGCATTTGCCGCGACGGCGCCCGAGGATCCTCCGACGCGGGTGGTCGCGCTGGTGCGGAGTTCGACCGGCAACCCGACCTCCGATGTTCCCCCAAGTTCGCCCGCGCTGACGACTGCGGTCGACTATGCTGCAACCCGAGGCGTCGCGATCGAGCCGCGTTCGGTATGGTCGGCCAGCGCCGCTTCGGACATCATTGCCGCCGCTCACGAAGCGCGCGCGGGCTGGATCCTGCTCGGCTACCATCGTGCGGCCTCGGGCCAGGACACTATGGGCGGCGTAGTTCGCGACGTGTTCGCGATCGCGCGCAATGCATCGGTTCACGTCGGCGTCTTCATCCAGGGAACCGATCAGCCGATCGAGCGCATATACGCCGCCGTCGACGCGGGTCCGGACGGACGCGCGGCGCTCGACCTCGCATTGCGAATTGCGCGCTCGAACAACGCCAAACTGCGCGCGCTGCTGGTTTCCAACTCGGTGCATCAACCTGAGGAAGAGGACGACATGGTCGATATCCTGCGCGATGCGCGCAAGAGCATCGGACGCCGCTTCCATAGCGACGTCCTCAGCGAGCGCAGCCTCGACCAGTTACTACATCAGAGTCCGGGACGGCTTTTGATTGTAGGAAAGAAACTCGCCGATGAGGTCCGACTTCCGCTCGATGAGGTTCCGGAAGGCGATCGATGCGTGATCGTCGTGCAAGGCGCCGCATCGGAGTAAGCATCGCTCCACGCCGCGCCCTACTTCGCGGTCTGCAATCCTGAGATCGTACAGAAGAAAGTGCTGGGCGAAGGAAGCGCCGGCGAAGCAGCGGCCGCGACAATGCCCGTCGGATTGGTGGTGCAGCTCACATTGGAACCTTTCGGAATGCTCACTCCCGGATTGAAGGTGAAACAGCTCATCGCGGTGGTCGTCTGCGCAACGCTGCCCAGCGCGCTAGCATCGAGGCGCACGCCGCCAGTCGCATCCGGACTCGCGCAGAATTGTGTGAGCATGAAGTCCCCGCTTGCCGGGGCAGTGTAGATAAGCACCGACTCGCTCGCGCCAAGGTTCACCGAAGCCGTTATGACGACGGAATTGTTCTGCAGCCGGTTGATGTTGCTCTTTGACAAGTTGAGGTTGGAACCTCCCCATGAATCTGTAGCCAGCAGCATTACGAAAATCGCGACGACCAGACTCCTGACAGTCTTCATTGGATACCCCCAGGACCCGACCATCCACCCATTGTGGGTGGTGCTGAAGCTTACCAGTGGCGGATGATTTGTGACCGAAGAAATCCGATAACGTTTCGTCCTCTGATTATCGGGACGAGCCTTTCTCTACCGTGAGTTACACCCGGACCACGGCACCGTCCAGACCGGAAGGTCTTCGAAAGAGGGACGTCTCAGGCCCGCATCTTTCTTCTGGGCAGGAGCTCTTGATCCTGTCCCTATGGACAAATATTGCTGGTCCGAATCTGGGGCCTGGGTGCTTGGGCTGATTCCTACGCTTTGCGCGCCACGATCAGCCGATGCACCGAGAGCTTGATGCGCTCGTTGCGCTCCACCACGATCGGCTGCCCTTCGAGGATGTGACGCGCGCGCAGCCGCGTGGTCCATCCGAGATGCCGCGTGAGCGGATTCATCATCGAGACCAGCGCATAAACCAGGGGCCGTTCGCTGCCGAAATGATTGATGATCACGATGCGGCCGCCGGGCTTACAGACCCTGATCATTTCGCGCATCATCTTGACCGGATCGGGCACTACCGTCATCACGTGGAAGGTAGTGACGTCGTCGAAGCTCTCATCGGGGAAGTCGAGATTGAGCGCATCGCCCTGCTTCAACTCGACGTTGGTCAGCTGGTTCTCGCGGACTTTTTTCTGCGCGACCTTCAGCATGTCGAGCGATGGATCGATGCCGACCACATGAACGTAGGGCGGATACGCATCGAGCGCGATGCCGGTGCCGACACCGACTTCGAGGACCTTTTGGTTGGGTCGCAGCTTGAGGCTTTCGATAACGGAATGTTCGCTGTCGACGAACATCCGCCCGAAAACAGAGTCGTAAATTATTGCAAGATCAGAATAGATCTTGCTCTCGTGCGGTTCTCCCATCGATTATCCCCAAGGAGTCTGTTATGCGGGAGGGAGATGCGAAAGGCCCCGGCTTTCCGACCCACCCGATCGCTGCTTCAAGCGGCGGCGTTGATTCCTCGCGAAAGCTGACGCTTCGCTGAAGTAATGTCCCGCTTGCGAAACCGCCACTGCCTGCCCTTTTTAAAAGCCGGGCAAAATATTGCGTCGCGCGAACTCGTTTACGGTGTCCGGACTCATGTCGAGGAGGAACGCAACCTCGCGCGAATTCAGAAGGATGTCGTCTCTATCGGCCATCATCAGTTTCAGCAAGAGGCTTGATCTCGATGTTACAGTGAAGCGCTTCTACTAATACGCGGTTCTTGGTGCTGTCAAGTTTAGTTCGCCTAACCGGCGAGGCCAACCGATTTGACGGCGATTTGAAGCTATTTTTTCAATTTTTCGACTCGGAGTCGAATCGGTTCGATATATTATGTTTTAACATAATATATTCGGCATTAAATGTCTATCAGACGCTAATTGCATTCAATTTGCGCACCGAAATCAGGTAATCGTACCATGCCCGCGTCACCACGATGCACGAAAAAAGGCCGGTAAGCACTCCGACGCACAAAGTTACCGCAAATCCTTTGACCGGGCCGGTACCACCATAGAGGAACAGGATGACCCCTGCCATGAAGGTGGAGATGTTCGAATCGCGGATCGCATCCCACGCGCGCTGGTAACCGAGCTTCACCGCCTCGCGCGGAGTTTTGCCGTTGCGTAATTCCTCGCGCATGCGTTCGTTCACCAACACGTTCGCATCGACGGACATTCCGAGCGTCAGCACGATTCCTGCGATGCCCGGCAGTGTGAGCGTCGCTCCGATCGCCGCCATCATGCACAGCAAAAGCAGAATGTTCAGCGTCAGTCCGAAGTCGGCAAGAATCCCAGCGCGATCGTAGTAGACCGCCATGAAGACCAGCACGAATGCCGCGCCGACGATGAACGAGAACGCGCCGGCGCGAATCGAATCACGTCCCAGCGACGGGCCCACGGTGCGTTCTTCCTCGAATTCGATCGGCGCCGGCAATGCGCCCGACTTCAGCACGATGACGAGGTTGTGCGCTTCCTGCATGGTGAAGCGTCCAGTGATCTGCACATGCCCGCCGGGAATTCGCTCCCTGATGACCGGGTCGGAATAGACCGTATTGTCGAGCGCGATGACCAGCTTGCGCCCGACGTTGTCCGCCGTGAGCGCATCGAAGATTTGCGCGCCACGCGAATCCAGTTCCAGGCTGACGTAGTCGCCCTCGAAGCGGCCGCCCGGACGCACGCGCGCATCGGTCACGACGTCACCCTGCATCAGCACCGCCTTCTCGACCAGGTACTTCTGCGCGCCGCCGGCTTGCGGTTTACCATCGAGGATTTCATCGCCCGGCGGCGGACCATTCTTGAGCGCGTCGCTGAGGCTGTGCTTGTCGTCTTCGAGCTTGAACTCCAGCACCGCGGTCTTGCCGATGAGGTTTTTGGCCTCCTGCGGATCCTGAATGCCGGGGAGCTGCACGAGAATTTCGTTGTCGCCTTCCTTGACGACGGTGGTTTCGCGCACGCCCAACTGGTCGATTCGATTGCGGATGGTTTCCAGCGCCTGATCCATCGCGTTGGATTCGATCTGGCTGATCTGCGCAGGCTTGAACTTGGCGATATAGGCCGGCGCGCCGCCTTCGGTGCTGGCGGACGAGATGTCAAATCGGGAAATGACTTTTGCACGATGTCGCTGAACGCGTTCCATCGGCGCTGCCCTTGAGCGTGATGGTCAAGTCTCCGGTGCCGGGATTCTGCGTGATATCGGCGTCGATCTTGTTATCTTTGAGTTCCTTCTTCAGATCGTCACCGCGCCGCTTGAGTTGCGTCTTGACCGCATCCTCGAGCTTCACCGCCATCAGCAGATGAGTGCCGCCCTGCAAATCGAGACCGAGCTGAATCTTGCTGCCGGGAATCCAGCTCTGAAGCTGATCGGGCAATTGGAGGTTGGCCGTCGGCAGCAACAGTATGATTGCGACCACCGTCAGCACGCCCGCGAGGTAAAGCCGGCTACGCCCGCTGCCACCGGTGAAATGGAGATAAAGAAACGCCGCTACCAAAGACAGCAGCACTAAAACCGGAGCGAAATTTTGATTTGCTGATTCCACCTGAAAATCCACTCGCGGCGGCCACCCTCGAGGCGAGGAAGACCGGCCCGCTGCTTCCCCCTAATCTTTTTTTGGTGCCGCCGTCTTGCCGTATGTCGACAGACCGCCGATCTGGCTGCGTTCGACCCGCACCTTAACATTGGGCGCCACTTCCAAGGTCACGATCTTGTCGCCCAAATCGGTGATCCGCCCGATCAGGCCGCCGGTGGTCACGATTTCATCATTCTTCTTGAGCGCGCCCAGCATCTTGGTTTGCTCCGACGCCTTCTGGGTCTGCGGCCGGATGATGAGAAAATAGAAAATCGCGATGATGCCGATGATCGGCGCCATCTGGATCAGCGTACCGTATTCGGAAGCCTGCGCGCCGGCGGCAACCCCTTGCGCCCATGCGGTTCCCTCGAACAACGACCACATTAGATTTTATTCCTGTAGCGGCTCTTGAATTTCGTCCGCGGCGAGCTTCGCAAGCCTCATTTCCGCGAAGGATTTGAAGGTGCCCGATGCGATAGCAGCTTGGGCCTCCCGCATCAAGCGCCGATAAAAGTACAGATTATGCTCCGTCAGAGCCCGCGCCGCGAGTATCTCCCCCGACATATATAGATGTCGGAGGTAGGCGCGGGTGAAGGTGCGGCAGGGACGGCAATCGCAATCGGCGTCGAGCGGCTCGTGGCTACGCGCATACTCGGCGCGCTTGACCGAGACTTTGCCCGATGCTGGTAAACGCGCTGCCGTTGCGGGCATTGCGCGTCGGCAGCACGCAATCGAACATGTCGTACCCCATCCCGATACATGCGATGAGATCGGCGGGCGTTCCCACTCCCATCAGATAATGCGGCTTGTCCTCAGGCAGATGCGACGCCGACAGCGCCGCCATCTCGCGCATCGCCGCTTTCGGCTCGCCGACCGAGAGACCACCGGTCGCGAAGCCATCGAAGGGCAAGTGCGGTGATCTGCCGCGCGCTTATCTCGCGCAAATCGGGATATATGCTGCCCTGCACGATGCCGAACAGCGCCTGCGTCTCGCTGGTACGCGCGCGCAGACATCGCTCGGCCCATCGCGCGGTCATTTCAAGCGAACTCCTGCGCGCGCTCGCGAGTCGGCGGGAAACGGAGTGCATTCATCGAGCGCCATCATGATGTCGGAGCCGATGCGCTCCTGCGTCTGCACCGCGCTCTCGGGGGTGAACATCAGCGGCGCGCCATCGAGATGCGAGCGGAACCGGATGCCTTCCTCGGTGATGGAATTTATCTTCGCGAGGCTCATCGCCTGGAAGCCGCCGGAGTCCGTGAGCACCGCGCCGGGAAAGCCCATGAACTTCGCGATGCCGCCCATCTCGCCGACCAGGTCCTGCCCCGGCCGCACCGCGAGATGATAGGCATTCGAGAGGATGAGCCGATAGCCCATGTTCCACAGCTCATCGGGCGCCATCGCCTTGACGGCCGCCTGGGTTCCTACGGGCATGAAGCATGGCGTTTCGATTTCGCCATGCGCGGTGACGAGGCGGCCGCATCGCGCCAGCCCATCGCGCGCGGTGATGTGGAATTGAATCGGAGTGGCGTTCACGACGTTCCACTCCGAGCACGCACATCCTCGAAATTCGTAGGGGGCGTTCGCGAACGTCCCGTAGAATCCTCGTCGCGCGCAGCGCCTCCGCCGCGCTTCCCAAAGGACGCGCTTTTGTCATCCTGACGCAAGCACAGCGTAGCGGAAGGATCTCGAAACGTGGAACCGCCGCGACCAGCCGACGGCACCCACATCGCAGCGGTAGCGCCGTCCGAAAGCGCGCCTGTTGGCACCCGAGCGGAGGATAGTTGCACCCCCCGATTCGAGATCCTTCCGCTGCGCTGCGCTTGCGTCAGGATGACAGGGGGATGAGGCTTCGCTCGCGCCCGCATGACAATAGGGCTGCTGCTCATAGGATCAACATCGCGTCGCCATAACTGAGGAACCGGTAGCGATGCCGAATCGCATCGCGATACGCGGCAAGAATTTTGTCGCGCCCCGCCATCGCCATCACCATCGCCAGCACCGTCGTGCGCGGCATGTGGAAGTTGGTGATCATCGCGTCAACCAGCTTGAAGCGAAACCCCGGATGAATGAACAGCCCGGTGAAGCCCTCGGTGTCGCCCGTGACCGCATGCGACTCCAGCGTGCGGACGCTGCTGGTGCCGACCGCGATGATGCGCCCGCCGGTCCGCTTCGCATGCGCGATCGCCTCGAGCGGTCTCGGGCGGAATCACGTACCACTCCGCCTCCATCGAATGCTGCTCGACGACATCGGAGCGCAGCGGCGCGAAAGTTCCCGGCCCAATGTGCAACGTCACGAACGCGCGGCGCACCCCGGCCTCGGCCAGCGCGCGAAAAACCTCGTCGGTGAAATGCAGACCCGCAGTCGGCGCGGCGATGGCGCCCTCATGCGAGGCATACACGGTCTGATAGTCATCGGCGTCGGCGGGATTCACCTCGCGCTCGATGTAATGCGGCAGCGCGAGTTTGCCATGCTCGCGAATGAGATCGTTGAGCGGAACGGAATTCTCGCTGGCGACGATGGCGCGACCCGGGCGCGCATAGCCTTGCACCACGATCGCGTGGCCATCATCGAGCAGCAGCCGCGTGCCCTCTTTGAGCGGACGATGCGCCCGGACCATCGCCTGCCACGAACCGGGCCGCTCGGTCATCGGACGCACGAACAGTATCTCGACCTTGCCGCCGGATTCCTTATTCGCAAAATTCGCGCCGGCATGACGCGGGTGTCGTTGAGGATGAGCAGATCGCCCTCGCTGCAGATGTTTGGCGAGCTTGTAAAACCGCGAATGCTCGACCTCGCCACTCTTACGATTGAGCACGAGCAGGCGTGCCTCGTCGCGCTTGGCAAGCGGCTCCTGCGCGATGAGATCATCGGGCAGGTTGTAGTCGAGTTCGTCGATTTTCATTGGGCGCTAAAAAGAAAGGCCAGCAATTTCAAGGATCATTTGGCTTCGTTTCGTCAAAACGCTCGCACCGCGACGCTGGAATACCCGTCCATCGACGACCTCCCTTCTCTCGCTGGCGAGAGACGGTGGACGGCGCGGTTCTCGCGACGGCTGCGTTGCGAGAACCGTGACGGCCGGATGAGAGGGGGCAACACCTGGCCAACCGAAGTTGAAGATTCACGAAAGTCTAGTATTTCCGCGGACAAAGTGGCTTTGTTTTGCCGTTTTTCGATGATCGATGCCCGCCCCTTAGTGGGTTTGCTTTTGCACTTTTCTGAATTCGGAACTGCCACAATGAGCACGGCGATTCGTCTTATCTTCGCCCCAACAGTGCGCCTATCCCCATGATTACAGATCGATGCCACTTCGTCATCACGGGCTCGCTTCGCTGGGTTTTCTGCGACGAGGTTCCGAAATGAGTCCCTCCCTGCTGAGCTGAACCACCTGCGCTTCGCCAGCTCATGCATGCCCCCTCGCCCCTCGAGAAACTCATGCGAAATCGAGACTCCAGGGATGCTCCATTTAGCAGCGAGACAAGAACATTCGGAACGTGGTGGTGACCTCTTTAGCTCTCCCTACGAAGCGCAAGCATTGCGGCTTCGTACCTGTGCAGGATGTCCTTCCTGTCACCGACGTCCGCCGTTGCAAAATAGCCTTGCCGATATACGCTCTCAACGTGCCGAACCAGGATCAGCCGGTGATCCGCGCCAATGACCTGCCGCCCGCACAGCGCAAAGACCTCCAGTAAGCGAACCGTGACCGCGACACTGGTTTGGCCGTACTGCCGAATCTGCTCAAAGGCCGTGTCGGCAAGGCCCTCAAAGGTCGACACTGGGACTATCATTCGTAGCTTACCCATGGAGTCGTAGCGGGTCGGTAAAGGTAGGCCGATCCGCGCAATGCGGCAAATCCCTGATGCCAGAGCGTCGATACAGTTGATAGCGGTAAATGGATCATTGATCCCTGGCGACAACGCCCGAACCGCAACCTCAACGATCTCTCGAATGCCATATTCCACATCCTGTTCGGCAGTGCGCTGGTTGCCGAGTATGAATGCGGCATGTAGCTGTCTGGCCAACTCGGGCGTGCTTCGGTCCAAAGGCCACAACCGCAACAGCAGGCTGTCCTCGATCACGTAGTCTCCGGGTCGATATTCCAGCCGTAGCACCAGATCCTTTTCCTGCGCCAGAGCGAGCAACCCACTATAGTCGATCGCCTGCACGTACCCGTCGCCGGTCGAAACTATTGGCCAGGAGGTCTTTTCGAAATCCTCGGGCAAAGAATCCACCCGCGCGACGCCCGCTGGTGGTAGGTCCTCCGAGGCCCGTTCCCGAGCCAGTTGATCGATAAGATTCGTCAAGTTTGTTTTAATGGCCGCTATGACGCTCGGCGCCTGAAGCGAGACCGAGACATGATGGGTGAAGTAGATCAACACCACGATGCTGGCCACCGCCAATAAGACCGCCCCGGTTACGGACATCTGCGGAACGAAGGTCTGACCTTCGTCCAGTTTACCGTGGATCGTCCGCAGAACGAGCAGGCAGTAAACGAAGGTCGATACGAAAGTGCCAAGCACCACCTGATTGCTGGTGTCGCGCATGAAGTTCCGCAAGAGTCGCGGTCCGAACTGGCTGGATGCCTGCGTCAGCGCGACAATGGTGATGGAAAATACGACTCCTGCCACCGTGATGACTGAACCGGCCACCGTGGAGAGAAGCGTCTTGGCGCCGTCGGACCCGCCAGAATAAATCCAGGATGGCAGGTTCTGCGTGTCGATCAGCAGTCGGTCCAGATGAATCAGCGCGAACGCGATCAAAGTGGCGATGAGCATCATCAATCCCGGAACGAACCAGTAACCGGATCTGACGACCTCCCAGAGATGCCGCAGTCGTATCTTCACCGCAGGTCCTTTTACACTCGATCTCGGCGCCGATTCGGACATCCGCACCGAGACCAGGAATGTTCGAACATATCCGAGCGCACTGTCGAGTGCCCAGCGAGTGCCAGAGTCAGGCCGCACTCAAAGTGGAATATCGAGGATGATCGTTAGCCCGAAGTCTTCCTTCGGCTGAGAACTCGCGTGCTCGCGAGCAGGCGCGCCCCTTTGAATAGTTCATCATGTGACTCTCCGAATCGCCGCAACGCATGCCGCGCGCCCGTCCAAGGCAAATCGCGATCCCCACCTTCCTTGCGCGCCCCGAGCACCTTCCCTAAGCCAATGGGAGGAGATCCTATGAAATACGCCTTCGATGTCGCCAACTTCGGACCCTATGCCGACCCGCGCATGCTCGCCGACCTCGCCCATCGCGCCGAGGACTCCGGATGGGACGGCTTTTTCATATGGGATCACATCCTGATAGTCGGCGGAGGCCCGGTCGGCGATCCGACGGTGCAGCTCGCGGCGATCGCGATGGCGACCTCGCGCATAAAATTCGGCCCGATGATCACGCCGCTCCCGCGCCGCCATCCGTGGAAGCTCGCGCGCGAGGCCGCCACGCTTGACCATCTGTCAAACGGGCGCCTCGATCCTCGGCGTCGGGCTCGGCGGCGACTGGTTCGGCGAGCTCAGCTCCTTTGGATATCCGACCGACGATGTAGTGCGTGCCGAAGTCCTCGATGAGGGCCTCGCCATCGTCAGCGGGCTGCTAAGCGGCGAGGAGTTTTCCTTCGCAGGCAAGCACTACACGATGAAACCGACGCAATTCCTCCCGAAGCCGATTCAGCCGCGCGTCCCAATCTGGATCGCAGGAACCTGGCCGCGCCCGCGACCGTTCCGTCGCGCCGCGCGCTTCGACGGGGTGGTGCCGATGTCCGCGAACATCGAAAAAGATTTGAGCGTCGATGATGTGCGCGCGATCGCGGACTTCATCAAACAAAATCGCACCAGTAATGCCCCCTTCGACCTCGTGCACGCGGGCAACACGATGGGCATGTCGAAGCGCGAGGCCATCGACGTCGCAGCACCTTTCATCGACGCCGGTGCGACTTGGTGGAACGAAGCACCGCTCCCATGGAAGACGACGCTGGACGACGTCCGCGCTCACATCGCCGCCGGCCCGCCCCGAGCTATGGCGCTAACATCTTGTCATTCTGAAGTGAGCCGCGCAGCGGCGCACCTGAAGAACCTCGAAACGCGAGATGGCATCGCACTCCGAATCGACAGCGACCACGCTCGAACGCCCGCGCCGAGGGTCCACTGATAGTGGCTTTCCACGTTTCGAGATCCTTCCGCTGCGCTACGCTTACGTCAGGATGACAAACCTCTTTTCTTCGCTTGCCTCCGGATGACAAACCTTATTTTTACGCTTGCCTCAAGATGACAGCCTCGCCCTTGCTTTAGAACGACAAAACAATCTTCCCGAAGTGCTCGCTCGCCTGCATCATCCGATGCGCCGCGGCCGCTTCCGAGGCCGGCAACACTTTGTAAATCGGCGGACGCAACCTGCCCTGCTCCAGCGCCGGGGCATTCATGTTCACGAATGCGCTGACGATTTCCGCCTTTTCCGCTTCCGACCGGCTGCGCAGCGTCGAGCCCATGATCTTCAAATGCTTGCGCAACACCGGCATCAAATCGATCTCGCTCTTGTTGCCCTTCATCAGTCCAATGAGCACCAGCCGGCCGCCGTGCGCGAGCGATTCGATATTCGCTCCGAGGTACGCCGCGCCGATGCTGTCGAGAATGATGTCCACGCCGCGTCCGTTGGTCGCCGCTTTCACCTGAGTAGCAAAAGGCGCCTTGTTGTAGTTGAGCGCGATGTCCGCACCCAGCTTGAGGCATTGATTGCACTTGTCATCGGAGCCGGCGGTCACGATCGAGCGCGCACCGATTTCCTTCAGCAGCAGGATCGAGGCGGTCCCGACGCCGCTGCCCCCGCCATGAATCAGCACGGTGTCGCCGAACTTCACCTCAGCCAGCATGAAGAGATTCAGGAACGCGGTAAGGAAAACTTCCGGCAAACCCGCAGCCTCGGCATCGCTGAGGCTCTCGGGCACGTGCATCGCGGAACCATGATGGACCGCGGCCTTCTCGGCGTATCCACCGCCAGCTAGCAGCGCCATCGCGCGCTCGCCGACTTTCCATCCTTTGACCTTGCGCCCGACCGCGAGGACTTTGCCTGCAACCTCGAGTCCGATGATGTCCGACGCGCCCGGCGGCGGAGGATAAAATCCCTGGCGCTGCATGATATCGGCGCGATTGAGCGCGGCATGCGTCACGCCAATCAGAATGTCTTCGTCTTTCAGAACCGGATCGGGAACGTCCGCGAGTTTCAGTACGCTCTCGTCACCGGGTTTCTCCAGAATGATCGCTTTCATGGACATCTATATACACTGCGCGGACGGCTATCCTCGAAAGCCAACTCGCCTGCGCAGCTTGACTCTGGACTATGCTCAAGGGTCTAGGATTCCAAAAGGGTGGAAGCTTAAAAGGGCGCGCACCGACGGGTGCCATCTCGGCCCGAAGGGGGCGCGCAGCGCCACGGCGCAGCCGTACCCGAGGCGGAGCGAAGCGGAGTCGAGGGAAAATCAAAGTGAAAATTGGCAGCGTCGCCAACAAGACGGATTTGAGCATCGATACCCTGCGCTTCTACGAGCGCGAGGGGTTGATTTCATCGCCGCGCCGGCTGTTCTCCGGCTATCGCGATTTCCCCGAGGAGGTGCTCGATCGCCTCGAATTCATCAAGGAGGCCAAGGGCCTCGGCTTCTCGCTGCGCGAGATCAAGGAACTGCTAACCGCCGGTGTAAAATCGACCCGCGAATGCGGCCCCGTCACGCATAAGGCGCAAACCAAGCTCGCCGAGATGGACGCGGAGATAGCGAGGCTGAATCGGCTGCGGCGCACCCTGCGCAAGATGGTCAAGGAATGCGACGGCCGCTGCATGCAACCGGGCGGCGTCGTGCGCAAGAACGGACGCTTACACTAATACGAACGAGGCCCGAAGGGGGCGCGTAGCGCCACGGCGCAGCCGTACCCGAGGCGGAGCGAAGCGGAGTCGAGGGAAAGATATGGACGTTACCATCTACACCAATGTCGGATGCTCGGCCTGTCACCTGGCGATGGACTTTATGAATCGCCACAACGTGACTTACACGGAACGCAACCTCGCCGATGATCCCGCGGCGCGCGACGAACTCCTCGCGCTGGGATTTCGCGCGGTCCCGGTCATCAAGGTCGGCAACGAAACGATGCTCGGTTTCAGCGCGCCCAAGCTTCGCAAGCTGTTGACGCTTTGAAATATCCGCGTTCGTTTTTTTTAAAGCTAGGTCGGCAAGGCGTAAATTTCGTCCGTCTCGGGCGTGCCAGGAATCGGAGTTCCGTGCAAGGAAAATTTCTGGTAGCGAAACTCGCGCAAAATGTTGGTTACGCACTCGAACTGTTCGCGTCCATGCAGGGCGATGAACAGAATCGGCCTGACCGTTGCCATAAGCTGACGTGATCCCAGAAGTGCCCTGGACTCCCCGCCTTCCACATCCATCTTGATGAGCTGCGGGCGATAATCGAAATCGTCGAGCGGCGCGGTTGGCACCAGAAGCTGCGACTCCTGCACCAATCCATTCATGCACGTATCTCGGTCCATCGAAAATGGCATCATCCCGACTTCATCGCTGAGCGCGACCTGCAGAATTGTAACGTTGGCGATCGCGTTGACTTCAACGTGGCGGAGGAGATCGCGACCTCCCATAGGGCACGGCTCGAACGCATATACGTGGCCCTCCGGCCCGACCAGTCGGGAAAAAAAGAGCGTGTAAAATCCGGCTTGAGCGCCGACGTCGTAGATCGTCATCCTTTCGCGTACGAAACGCATCAGAGCTCGCTGCTTGTCGAGTTCATAAGTTCCGAGCCAGCAGCCGTGAGTGTTAGCACCGACTCTCCACTTCATTCCTTTGGCCGGGCCGCGTCGGATGGTGAGCATTATGGATTTTGGCAGGAGTCGGCCTGGAAGGCGAAGCGTGCGACCGATTACGCTTTGAGTACTGATTGAGGACCAGTCCATCGGTCGCAATGTGTAATCGAGTGGACTTAGCGAAGTCAACCAGCGCTGCTATCTCGATGTCAGCGATCACTGCGCGCAGAGCAGGAAAAGGCGCCCGGATTTCTCCGAGCGCCTTGCCCGTTGTTCATTCCACTATCAGTCAAGATGCTTGCGCAGGAAGGTCGGGATGTCGAGCTTGTCCTCGGCATCCGCGAGGCGCTCCGGCTCCAGCTTCTCCTCCAGCGACGGAGTTTCGCCGCGCCGCTTGAATGCTGGAATATCGAGCGTGTTGTCATCGACGATCATGCCCATCTTGCGCACCGGCCGATTCTGCGGCAGCGGCGGCAAGGGACGGATCGGCTGCGGATTCGCAGCCGGCGCCATCGTATGCGACGCGATCGGACGCAACTCGCCCGCATCCACCGGCCGCGTCGAGGACGCCATGATCGGCGTCGTCACCGGAGTGCCCGAGGGCGAATACTTCGGCCCGATCGAGGCGCGCTCCAACTCGCCGAATCCGGTCGCGATCACGGTGACGCGAATCTCGTCAGTCAGGCGATCATCGATCACCGCGCCCAGTATGATGTTGGCGTCCTCGTGCGCTTCCTCATGAATCAGGCTCGCCGCTTCGTTCACTTCATACAGCGACATGTCCGGGCCGCCGGTAAAGTTGATGAGCAATCCGCGCGCGCCCTTGATCGAAACGTCTTCGAGCAGTGGACTCGAGATCGCGCGCTGCGCCGCTTCGACCGCGCGATTCTCTCCCGACGCGCTCGACGCACCCATCATGGCCATGCCCATCTCGGCCATGATCGATCGCACGTCCGCGAAATCGAGGTTGATGAGGCCGTGCACTGTCACCAGTTCCGAAATTCCGCGCACCGCCTGCAGCAGCACGTCGTCGGCCTTGGTGAAGGCCTCGCGCAGCGACATGTTGCGGCTCGCGACCGAGAGCAGGCGCTGGTTGGGAATCGTGATCAGCGTGTCGACCGCGGCCTTGAGCTCGCGCAATCCGTGGTCCGCCTGCGCCGCGCGCTTGCGCCCCTCGAATTGAAACGGCTTGGTCACAACACCGACAGTTAGCGCGCCGAGCTCGCGCGCGATCTTCGCGATGACCGGGGCCGAGCCGGTGCCGGTGCCGCCGCCCATGCCCGCGGTGACGAACACCATCTCGGCATCGGAGAGCATGTCGCGCAGACGCTCCTCGCTTTCGAGCGCGGCCTTGCGGCCGATTTCCGGATTGCCTCCGGTGCCGCGTCCGCGCGTGATGTTCTCGCCGATTTGCATCTTGACCGGCACGCTGCTGTTTTGCAGCGCCTGCGCGTCGGTGTTGACGGCGACGAAATCCACGTTGCGCACTCCAGCCAGGATCATGTGAGCGACGGCGTTGCCGCCGCATCCACCCGCGCCGATCACCTTGATGCGAGCGCCAGGATCGGGGTTGTCCACCAACTCAATCATCACACTTCCTCCTCCACCACCTTGGTGGATTTTCCGCGACGCTGGAGTTTTGCTCGCGCGCGGCACTAGAAAAAATCTCTCACCCAATCTGAGAGCCGTGCGCGCAGCCGCCCGACTTTGCGCAGCCGCGCAGCCGCACCGTTGCCCATCCCGCGCGCGCCCGCCTGGTACAGCAGCAGGCCCGCCGAAGTGGTGTACATCGGTTTCATCAGCTCCTCAGGCATTCCTTTCAAATTCGTCGGCAGCCCGCGCCGCACCGGAAGATTGAACACGCGCTCCGCCAGTTCCTGCGTGCCTTCGAGGAGCGACGTGCCCCCGACCAGCACCAGTCCCGACGCGAGGCTGTCGGCAACTCCCGAGCGCATCAGCTCGCGCTGCGCCATCGAAAAAATCTCCTCCATGCGCGGCTCGAGGATTTCCGCGAGGATGCGCCGTGCGATGATGCGCGGCTCGCGCCCGCCCACGCCCGGCACCTGCACCGTCTCGTCGCGGCGCACCACCAGGCTGGTCGCAACGCCGTAATCGATCTTGAGTTTCTCCGCATCTGCCGCGGGCGTCCGCAGTCCCGCCGCAACATCGTTAGTCAAATGGTTACCGCCAATCGGCAGCACCGCGGTATGCATCACAGCGCCGCCATGGAACACGATGATGTCGGTGGTGCCACCGCCGATGTCGAGCAACGCCACTCCGAGTTCGCGCTCCTCGGGAAACAGCGCCGCATCGGCCGAAGCGAGCGGCTCGAACACCAGCTCCGAGGGCGTCACGCCCGCGCGCTCGCAACACTTGGTCAAGTTGGCGCCGTAACTCTGCGCCGCAGTGACGATGTGGATGCGCGCCTCCAGGCGCACCCCCGCCATCCCGATTGGATCGCGCACCCCTTCCTGGTCATCCACCGCGAACTGCTGCGGCAGGATGTGCAAGACCTGGCGATCGAGCGGAATCGCGACGGCGCGCGCGGCATCGATGACACGATCGACATCGCGCGGCCCCACTTCGCCACCGCGCACGGCAACGATTCCATGGCTGTTGAGTCCGCGGATGTGCGCACCCGCGACGCCGGCGACAACTGATCCGATCCTGATTCCCGAACTGCGCTCGGCTTCTTCAACCGCGGCGCGAATCGCCTCGACCGTAGCCTCGATGTTGACGACCACGCCTTTGCGCAATCCACTGCACGGCGCGACGCCGTAGCCAAGTACCGCGATCTCATTTTCAGCCGGCGCTTCGGCAACAATCGCGCAGATTTTGCTGGTGCCAACGTCGAGACCCGCCAGGATATTTCTCATCGCATCACCGCCCCGCGTTCCGCGATGCTGACGCGCGCAGGCTCACTCGAAGTGTTGCGCACTACTACCGGCGCGCGCTTTTCCTGCTTCGGCAAATCGGTCTTAAGCCGCACCACCGCCATGTTCGGCGTGGTCATGTCGAGCATCGCAATCAGCCGCTCGCGTCCGCGCCACTGCTGGAGGATGTCGAGAGCGCGCGCGAGTTCGAACGTTCCCTGCTCGAGGTCGACCACCACCGCCATTCGCTGACGATCTAGATAAAAGGATGCGGCGCCATCGCTATCGATACGCATTTCGGAAATCAGGCTCGACATTTGAGCCTCGGCGCGGACCAGGATTCCCGCGTAGGCGAGCAGGTCGGGCGCCTTGGCCGTCTCCACTCCAGCGCCGCTCATAATCGGCAGATTGGGCTGCTGCGCGGGCGATACCGGCCCCCGAATTTCCCCGCGCGCAAGGAGCGCATAGAACCCGTCGTGCCGCTCGACCATCGCGATTGGATCATCCGAGGTACGCGGGAGCGCGATCTTCGGATCGACGGTCTCCGACGGAACCGGCGCGGGACTCCGCAACCGCAGCAGAGTTTCAAGCGGTACGATGCTCTGATCGAAAGTGTTTCCGGCGTGGCGGAACGGACCCAGCTTCGCCAGCGTGCGATCGGTCCAAGTGGTGAAAAGATTTTTGGCGCGCAACACCACGCGGCGGCCCGCTTCGCTGAACCCGGTCATCGCGCCGAGCACGAAAAAAGCGCACAGCAGAACCCCCGCCAGACGCGGGCTCCACCCCGATGCGCTTTCGCTCTTCTTTGCTTTCGCCGCCGCCACCGCCACCTCAACTCCAACTCTGCCGGCCATCCGAGAGCGCGTCCGTGCGCCCTCGGTGGGCTTTCGCCCGAAGCTTCAAATTATCGCGATAAAATCAACTTTATCAACTCGCATCACTCGCGGTTACCATTCGCCGACCAGCCTAACTTCCGTTTCCAGCCGCACGCCGCTGCTCGCATGAACTTTCACGCGCGCCATTTCGATCAAGGCATGAACCTCATTGGCGCGCGCGCCGCCTAGGTTCACGATGAAGTTGGCATGCTGCTCGGAAAAACCCGCGCCACCAATGCGATGCCCTTTCATGCCGGCCGCTTCGAGCAGTCGTCCCGCGAAATTCCCCGGCGGATTTTTGAAAATCGATCCCGCATTGGGAACCCCGCGCGGCTGGCGTGCCGCGCGCTTGCCTCGAACTTCCATCACGCGCGCGCGCAATGCCTCACGATCACCGTGAGTCAATTCGAAGTCCACCCGCGAAATCACAAAATGCGCCGGCAAATTGGTGCGCCGATACGCGAAGTTGACTTCCTCGGGCGTCAGCGCCCGCGCCTCGCCTTCGGCGGTGACCCCGTGAACAGCAGTCACCACTCGCGCGATTTCTCCGCCGAAAGCGCCGGCATTCATCACCAGCCCACCGCCGACGGTGCCCGGAATTCCTTCGCCGAACTCCAATCCGGCCAGGCCCAGCTCGACAACGGTTTCGACCAGCTCGCCAAAATCGACGCCCGCGCCCGCGGTAACCTTCACCTCGTCGATCGAGATTTTGTTGAAACCCTCGCCGAGTCGAATCACCAGGCCCCGGATACCTCGATCGCTAACCAACAGGTTGGTGCCATGACCGAGGCAAAAAGTAGGTACGCCCCCGCGATGCGCCGCACTCTTGGCGCGCATCAGCTCGGCTTCGTTCTCCACCGTGATGAACAAGTCGGCTGGGCCGCCGATTCGAAAGGAGGTGAATTCTGCGAGTGACTGGTTCACTTTGAGCCGCTCCCGAAATTCCTCGCGCAGTTCATCTTCAAGCCTGCTCATGCGCCTTTCGCTCGACCCCAAGTTCCGCGAGCAGTTGATCACCAAGAGTGTAGATGTCGCCGGCGCCGAGCGTCAGCACCACGTCACCCGGCAGCGTCAAGTCCGCCAGCTTTTGCGGCGCGCCCGCAAGCGCACCGAGGTATCGCACATTGAGATGGCCACGTTTCAGGATGGCCTCGTACAAGCGATGCGACGATACCTCAGGAATCGCATCCTCGCCGGCCGGATAAATGTCCATCAGGCAGAGCACGTCGGCGTCGTCGAAGGCAGTGAGGAAACCATCGAAGAGGTCACGCATCCTGGTGTAGCGATGGGGCTGGAAGACCGCGACGATTCGCCGCTTGAAGGCTCCACGAGCCGCTGCCAGAGTCGCTTTCACTTCCTCGGGATGATGCGCGTAGTCATCGATAACGATACGCCCTGCGGCCTCGCCCTTGATTTCGAAGCGGCGGCTGATGCCGGAAAATTTCGCCAGCGCCGCCGCCGCAACCTCGAAATCGATTCCCAACTCGAGCGCGATCGCGATCGCCGCGAGCGAATTCATCGCGACATGCACCCCGGGCGTGGGGATCGTCACAACGCCCAGCACTTCGCCCTTGCGCACCACTTCGAAGCGGGTCGAGAGCCCATCGATGACGATTTTCTCAGCGCGCAAATCGGCGTCGGGCGCAACACCGTAAGTTATCACCGGCTTGCGAATCGACGGCAGCAGCGACGCGCACATTGGCGCTGTCGATTCCAACCACCGCCGCGCCATAAAAAGGAACCCGATTGATGAAACTCAGAAACGTGTCGCGCACCCGATCGATATTGCCGTAATGATCGAGATGCTCGGCATCGATGTTGGTGACGATCGCCAGCGTCGGCACCAGCAGCAGGAACGACGCGTCGCTCTCGTCGGCCTCAGCCACCATGTAGTCGCCGCGTCCGAGGCGCACGTTGCTTCCGCGCGAGCGAAGATTTCCCCCAACGGCCACAGTGGGATCGAGGCCAGCCTCTTCGAGGATCAGGCCGACCAGGCCGGTAGTGGTAGTCTTGCCGTGGGTGCCCGCGACCGCGATGCCGACCTGCGCCATCCGCAGCAGCTCGCCGAGCATCTCGGCGCGAGGAATCACCGGAACCTTCAACTCCCGCGCGCGAGCGACTTCGGGATTGGAAAATTTTACCGCGGAAGAAATTACCACCGCGTCGAGTCCAGCTTTGATGTGCGTCGCGTGATGGCCGGTGTCGATTTCCGCGCCCAGCGATTTCAGCCGCGCGGTCACCGCGCCCTCTTTCAGATCGCATCCGCTCACCGCGAAGCCCAGCCGCAACGAGAGCTCGGCAATGCCGCTCATGCCCGCACCCCCGATGCCGACAAAATGTAGGCGCCGTTGGCGATTGAGCAGCGAAGTGGAATGCGGGTGCGTCACGCGGAAATTCTCCGATTCTCGACCACCTCAAAACAAACTTGCGCGATTCGTCTTGCCGCATCCGCCGGCACCGCGCCGTGCGCCTTCTCGCCCATCACCTGGAGCAGCTCGCGATCGGATGCGAGGCGCTCGATTTCGCGCGCGAGGTTGACTCCGAGATTATCGTCGTCGTCGACGATGACCGCGCCGCCGGCACGTTCGATCACGCGCGCGTTGTGAAACTGCTGGCGATCGCGATGAAACGGATAGGGCACAAAAATCGCCGGACGGGCGGCCAGCGCAACATCGGTGACGGTGCCGCCACCGGATCGCGCGATCACCAGATCGCTCCGGCTCAACGCGCCCGGGACGTCGTCAATAAACGGCGTCACCTCCGCCTGGAGCGGAAGATTTCTGTATTGTGCCCTCACCAACTCCTCGTCCGCCTCGCCCGTCTGATGGGTAACGACGAAATTTATAACATTATTTCTCCAGATTTCAAAAGCTTTCAGCACCCCCATGTTAAGGCGATGTGCTCCGGTCGACGCGCCTAAAACAAGGATTTGAAGTGGACTGTCCGAAATAGGCCTCCGGTCAGCGCGCGGCTGATAGCGCACCGGAATGCCGGTCACTACCACTTTCGAGGGGCTGAAGTGCGCGGCGCTTTCCGCGAACGCGATACAAATCTTGTCCGCGAACCGCCACAGCATCCGGTTGGAAAAACCCGGCGTAGTGTTTTGCTCCATCAGGACGAGCGGCGTGCGCGCGAGGATCGCGGCGACGCCCATCGGTGCCGAAGCATAGCCGCCCGCCATCACGACCAAATCGGGGCTGAATCGCTTCAGCGTCGCGCGCGCGAGCACGATTGCACGCGCAAGTTCTGCGATCGATTTCACCCGCGCCATCGCGCCGCGACCGCCCATCAGGCCATGCACATCGTAGAGCTCGTAACGATGCTGAGTTTTCGGCAGCCACTTCGCCTCGAAGCCGTAGCGAGTGCCGACGTAGAGAACCTCGGTGTCGGGACGTTCGCGGACCAGTTCCTCGCCGAGCGCCACCGCGGGAAACAAATGGCCTCCAGTGCCGCCGCCCGCAATGATCACTTTCATTTTTACCGAACCGCAGGACGACGTCCGAGCGCGAGGAGCGCGCCAAGCGCCGCCATCGACATCATGATCGCGGTGCCGCCGTAGCTCAAAAACGGCAGCGGCAGTCCTTTGGTGGGAATCAGCCCGATCACCACGGCCATGTTGATGAGCGCCTGGAAGGAAAGACTCGCAGTCAAGCCTACTGCGAGCAGGCTTGCGAAACCGTCGGGCTCGTCGTGGGCGATTTTCATTCCGCGAAAGAGGATCATGCAAAACAATGCGACCACGATCACGCCGCCGAGGATGCCGAACTCCTCGCCCACCACGGCGAAAATAAAATCGGTGTGCGCTTGCGGCAGGTAGTACATCTTCTGGCGGCCCTCGCCGAGGCCCACGCCCCATCCGCCGCCCGCGCCCAGCGCGATGAACGACTGGATGAGCTGGAAGCCGGCGCCCTGCGCGGTCTCCCATGGATGCAAAAACGCGGTGACGCGCCGCATCCGGTAGGTTTTCGCCATCGTCTGCAGCACCAGGATACAGAGCGCCGCGCCGCCCGCGATGCCGAGGTGCTTCATCTTCGCGCCGGCCGCGTAGAGCATCGCGAACAGCACCAGCGCGAGCATCACGGTGTTACCAAGGTCCGGCTGCTTGAGGATCATCAACGAAATCGGCGTCATGATGAGAAAAGCCGGCAGTGGACCTTCCGCGAACAGGCGCATCCGTTCCTGGCGGCGGCTTAGAAACTCCGCGAGGAAAAACACTACCGCGAGTTTTACGAACTCGACCGGCTCGCAGACGTAGGGGCCAAGCCGCAGCCAGCGTCGCGCGCCGCCGCGCACGATTCCCAGATGCGGCACGTAGAGCAGGATCAGCATCGCCACCGAGATGACCAGCAGTGGAAACACCAGGCGGCGTAATCCGCGAAGCGAGAACTGCGAGAGCGCGATCAGCATCGCGAGGCCGACCGCCAGATGAAGCAGGTGCAGCTTGAAGAAATGGAATGCGTCGCCGGTTTTTTCCTGGCTCATAAAGTAGGTGGTGTTGAGCACCATCAGGCAGCCCAACATCAAGAGCGCCATCGCCGGCAGCCACAGCCACGGATCGGGCCGTCGCTGACTTACAGCTTCAAAGCGCCCGAACCAGCTCTTTAAATATGTTACCGCGCTCCGCATAGTCCCTGAATTGGTCGAAGCTGGAACACGCCGGCGAAAGCAACACGGTGTCTCCAGCGACCGCCACCTCTGCCGCGCGCGCCACCGCACCGGCCAGTTTCTCCACCACCTCGATTCGCGATGCCCCATCGAGCGCAGCGCGCATCTTGTCGCGCGCGGCTCCGATGAAAATCGCGAGCTTCACTTTTTCAGCGAGCGGTTTCCGCAACGGCGCGTAGTCGCCGCCCTTGTCGAAGCCGCCCGCGATCAGAATTACCGGCGCGCTCACCGCCTCGAGGGCCTCGACCACCGCGCCGACGTTGGTCCCTTTGGAATCGTCGATGAACTTGATACCGCGCCATTCGCGCACCATTTCGATGCGATGGCTCAAGGGTTTGAAGCTCGCGAGGCCTTGCTCGATCGCGCGCGTGTCGACACCGAATGCGAGCGCAGCAGCCGAGGCGGCCATCGCATTGGCGAGGTTATGCCGTCCCGGCAGCTTGAACCGCGCGAGATCGATTCGTCCACGATTTCCGTTGATGTCGAACGACAGGGTTCCATCTTCCGGCCAAATCGCATCTGCGGTTGCAGTTTCGAATCCGAAACCGATGACGCGCGCGCGTATCGCATCACGGAGTTTCCATACGTGGGGATCGTCGCGATTCAGGATCGCGAAATCCTCGGCGCGCTGATTCTCGAACAGCCGCGCCTTGGCGCGCCCGTAATCTTCGAGGTCGCGGTAGCGCTCGAAATGATCGTCGGTGAGATTGAGATGAATCCCGATGTGAGCACGGAATTTCCCGATCCACTCAAGCTGAAAGCTGGAAATCTCGATGACCAGCGCGTCGACATCCTTGCCGGCGGCCTCGATGAGCGGGGTGCCGAGGTTGCCGCCAACGAAAACATTTTTGCCGGCCGCTCGCAGGAGGTCGCCGATCATCGTCGTGACGGTGCTCTTGCCGTTGGTGCCGGTGATGCCGATGATCGGCGCACTGACGAAATTGCACGCGAGTTCCAGTTCTGCAATCACGGAGATGGCGAGCCGTTGCGCCTCGCGCAGCAATATCGAATCGCGCGGGATGCCGGGGCTGGTGACAACCAGATCGATGCCGTTCAGCCACGAGGGATTTTCATCGCCCAGATGGACTTCGCCTGCTGGGAGCGCATCCGTCGCGAGGTCGATTTTCTTGTCCGTAAGTAGCAACGAGGCGCCGTGCTCGGCGAGGAAGTGCGCTGCCGCGCGTCCGCTGACGCCGAGCCCCACCACCATCACGCGCTTGCCGTTGAGTTCCATCATCGAAGTTTCAGCGTGCTGAGCGCGACCAGCGCGCATACGATCGAAATGATCCAGAAGCGAATCACCACGATGGTTTCGGGCCATCCCTTGAGCTCGAAATGATGATGCAGCGGCGCCATCAAAAACACGCGCTTTTTCGTCAGTTTGAAGTAATACACCTGAATGATGACCGAGAGTGTTTCGACCACGAAGATGCCGCCCGCGATCAGAAGCACCAGTTCCTGCTTGGCCAGCACCGCGATAGTGCCGATCGCGCCGCCGAGCGAGAGTGCGCCGACGTCACCCATCATCATCGAGGCCGGATAGGCGTTGAACCAGAGAAATCCCAGCGAGGCGGCGACCAGCGCGGCGCAAAAGATCGCGACCTCGCCGATGCCGGGAATATGCGGCACCGCGAGGTAAGTCGCAAACTTGATGTTGCCCGCGACATAGGTGAAGACCCAGTAGGTCAAAGCCACCGTCATCACCGGGCCGATCGCGAGGCCATCCAGACCGTCAGTCAAGTTGACGGCGTGCGACGACGCGACAATCACGAACACCGCAAATGGAATGTAGCCCCACCAATAGAGATTGGGATGCAGATTTTTGGCGAAGGGAATCGTCAGATGCGTATCGAAATGCATCGGGCCGAACAGCACAGCCGCCGCGACCAGCGCGAAAAAAAACGACCATCCGAGTTTGCTGCGCCCGCTGATTCCCTGGCCGCGTCCGCGCTTGAGTTTCAGCATGTCATCGGCCAGGCCGACGCCGCCAAAACTGATTGCAACGAAGAGCGCGATCCATATGTAAGCCTCGCGAATGTCGGCGAGTAGGATCGTCGCAAGGACGGCGGAGCTGAGGATCAGCAGTCCACCCATGGTGGGAGTGCCGGCTTTTTTCTGATGCGCCTGTGGGACTTCGTCGCGGATGGTTTGTCCGACATGGGCCGCTCGGAAACGCTCGATGAGAATGGGTCCGAGCGCGAGCGAGAGCGCGAGCGCCGCCAGCCCGGCCATCACCGAACGAAAGGTTTGATAGCGCAGGACGCCGAAGCCTACGTGATGCGTGTGCAGCGGGTAGAGCAGCAGGTAGAGCATGGGATCAGGCGGCCCAGAATAGCAGAGGTGAGAGATGAGCGCCGAGCGAGCTGACCACGGAGTGAAGCGACAGAGCAGAATCCGGCGCTGAGGTCCCTCTCCGTCCCGTCACGCTTTTCGCGCGCAGCCAGCGCGAAAAGCGCGCCGTGCCACCTCCCCCAATCAACGGGGGAAGGACAGCATCGCGGGAGGGAAGCGAGAGGTGGATCAACTTTTTAATCCGGCGGCGAGTTCGCGAACCACCGCGCGATCGTCAAACTGTAGGACGCGATTTCCTACCAATTGATAGTCCTCATGTCCCTTGCCCGCGATGACGATGACATCGCCCGCGCGCGCGACGCGTAACGCGATCGCGATCGCCTCGCGCCGATCCGGTTCGACGAGGTAGCCGGTCGAATTGCCGGTTGCATTTTCCGCGATGCGAGAAAGATTCGCACTCCTCAGCCCAGCCTCCACATCCGCGATGATCTTCAATGGATCCTCGGTGCGCGGATTATCGGACGTCAGAATGGCGAGGTTCGCGAGACGTCCCGCGATTTCGCCCATCAGCGGACGCTTGCCGCGATCGCGATCGCCACCGCATCCGAACACGCATACCAGCCGGCCGCGCGTGAGCGGGCGCAGCGTGCCGAGCACTGCCTCGAGCGCATCAGGCTTGTGCGCGTAGTCGACCAGCACTGTGATGCCGGCGCGCGCGGGCACCGCCTCCATTCTGCCGGGGGCCCCGGAGCATCGCCTCACACCTTCAGCCACCGCCGACCCGTCGATGCCCGAGGCCACCGACAGCGCGGAGGCCCCGAGGATGTTGCGCAGGTAAAACTCGCCGAGCAGCGGCGAATCGATCGCGATCTCGTGTCCGAGCACGCTGATCGTGCCGTGAATTCCATCGATCCCGGTGTCCACTCGCAGTGGATGCGCATCGAGCGAGGGGTCGAGACCGAAACTGATCGGGCGAATCCTGCCTCCCTTTAATGCCTGGAGGACTCGCCGTCCGTGCGTATCGTCGCCATTTACCACCGCCATCGGCTCGCGATGCGTGGTTTTGGGCAAAATCTCGGTAAAAAGGCGCAGCTTGGCCGCAAAATAATTTTCGATGGTGCCGTGATAGTCGAGATGGTCGCGTCCAAGGTTGGTGAACAAGCACCCGCTGAAATTGAGTGCATCGACACGCCCTTCGGCAATGCCGATGGACGACACTTCGGCAAACGCGTCGTGAACGTCTTCGCGTTCCATCTGCGCCAGACTGCTTTCGAAGTCCACCGACTCGGGCGTCGTCAGGCCATGGTAGATTTTCTCCTCGCGCACGAAGATTCCGATGGTGCCGAGAATTCCGGTCGGACGCCCCGCGGCTTCGAAAATCGAACGCAGCAAATATGTCGTCGTAGTCTTGCCACTGGTGCCGGTTATGCCGACGAGATTTACGCGCTCGCTGGGCGCGCCGAAAAATCGCGCCGCAGCCAGGCCCATCAGGCGCCGTGGCTGCGGCGCGTCGACAGTGGTTCCCGCCGGCAAGGCTCCGGCGGGAACAGGTTCCGCGAGGCGCGTTTCATCCTTCGCTCCCCCAATCGCATCCACCACCACCGCCCGCGCCCCGCGGTTTAATGCATCATCTATATTGGCCCGGTTACGCGCCGCATCGCGCGCCAGCGCAAAAAACAGATGCCCGGGCCGCACCGCACGCGAGTCATAACTGATACCGGTGATTTCCACCTTCTGTTCGCCTTCGATAGTTCGAACCGGCGCTCCGGCGATCAGCTGGTCGAGTGTCATCTTTAGGTCTTCGCTCGGGCTCCGCTGCGCTCCGCCTCGCGAGCGGCTGCGCCGCGGCGCTGCGCGCCCCCTTCGGGTCTCGCTTGAAAGTTTCTGCCTACGTCTTTCGCACTCTCGTTCTTGGTCTTCGCTCGGGCTCCCCTGCGCTCCTACCAAAGTTGCCGGTTCCTTTTTCCCTCTCCCTTCAAGGAGAGGGTGGCGCTACTGCGCCGGGTGAGGTCGCGACCCGCGGCGCTGCGCGCCCCCTTCGGGTCTCGCTTGAAAGTTTCTGCCTACGTCTTTCGCACTCTCGTTCTTGGTCTTCGCTCGGGCTCCCCTGCGCTCCTACCAAAGTTGCCGGTTCCTTTTTCCCTCTCCCTTCAAGGAGAGGGTGGCGCTACTGCGCCGGGTGAGGTCGCGAGCGGCTGCGCCACACTCAGTCGGCGCGCGCGATCTTCCGGTCCAGCCGCCTTCCTTTGTCACGCACTGCAAGCGAGATGGTCGTCTTCGATCGCGTATGCGTACTTGTGGGCACCGCTACCATCGAAATCTTTTTCATCGTGCCAACCGGATCGCGGGTGGAAGTCCCGGCCGGCATCAGCGTCAGCTTGATTGGAACGCTGGAAAGCGCGCTGCCCGCCGCCGGTTCCTGCGCGACCACATAGCCCTGCCCTTTCACTTCGAGGTTGGCACCGACCCGGCGCGCTATATCGAGCGCGTGACGGAGGCTGGCGCCGCTGAAGTTGGGAGTGGTTTTGCCGACCAGCGCGGTATCGTAATCGACGCCGGGGTCGATCGCGGCCAGCGGATCGACATTCTTTTTGTGCGGTTTCGCGGTGAAGGCGTCGACGCCTAACACGCTGGCGGAATCGTACGCCGGCTCACTCGATGCGACGTTCAAATCGCGCATCGCGCCGGACGCGATTTCGCTGAACACCGGCGCCGCGACCAGGCCACCAAAGTGACCATGGCCGACATCGTACAGCACTACGAGGATGAGCAGCTTCGGATCGTCGGCAGGAAGAAACCCGACGAACGACGAAACGTGACGATTCTGAAAGTAGCCGTGAGTCACCGGATTCACCATCTGCGCGGTGCCGGTCTTACCCGCGACCGTGAAGCCGTCGACCTGCGCCTTGTGTGCGGTTCCGCCGGCGCCGTTGACCACGTTGCGCAGCAGCAGGTTCATCTGATGCGCCACTTCGGGTGGAATTGCGCGGCCGATCACCTGCGGCGTATGGGTCAGGAGGACATGGCCCTCGGCGTCGGAGACGGATTTCACTACATATGGACGCACTACGTTGCCGCCGTTCGCGATCGCCGAATATGCGACTGCAAGTTGCATCGGGGTTACCGCGACGCCTTGTCCGAAGCCGTGGTTGGCGAGTTCGATCTCGCGCCAGGTCGAGCCCTTGCTCAAAAGGCCGTTGGCTTCACCCGGCAGATCGATGCCGGTTTTGCGCCCGATGCCGAAGTTGCGCAGGCCGTCGTAGAAGCGTTTTGCGCCCACGCGCAGCGCGATTTTCGACGCGCCAATGTTGGATGAGACCTCGATGATGCCGGCGAGGTCCAGGTATCCGTGGCGGCTGTCATCGTGAATGGTGCGGCCATCGAGATGATAGACCCCGTTCTCGCAAAAGATTTGCTCACTCTGGGTGATCGCATGGTCGGACAGCGCGATCGATGCGAGCAGCCCCTTCATGGTGGAGCCCGGCTCGAACGCATCCTGAACTGCCGCATCGTGCAAACGCCCATGCACCGGATCGGGCTTCGCATCGACATTCGCGAGTGCGAGCACCTCGCCGCTCCACGGATCGAGGACGATCGCGGCGCCACGCTGCGCACCGCTGGTCTCGACTTCCTGTGCCAGCTCATTTTCCGCCAACGACTGGATGCGCCCGTCGATCGTCAACTCGACCTGCGCGCCCGGCTGCGACGACTTGATCGCAAGCGGGCTGTCGAGAATCGGATGCCCCAGCGCATCATGATAGAAACTCAACTGCACCGGCTCGCCGCGAATCAGCTTGTCGTACTCGAGTTCCACTCCGGAGAGCCCCTGACCGTCCATCCCCGCCGATCCCACCACCGCACCGGCCAGGTTGCTCTCCGGATAGAAACGTTTGTACTCGCTGATCGCGCCGACCCCGTCGAGGTTGAGCGCTTCGGCCGCCGAAGCCTGCGCGGGATCCAGTCGGCGGCGCAGCCAAATGAATGGCGACGGCTTGGAGAGCCGACGTGCCAGTTCCGTCGCGTCCATGTCCAGCGCCGCGGCTAACTTGGAGCGATCGGCAGGATTCGATTCGAGAAGCTTTTTCGGTCGCGCAAAAATAGAGCGGGTCTCTGCCGACAGCGCCATCGGCTCGCCGTGGCGATCGACGATCGGCCCGCGCACCGCGGCCAGCTCGGTCTCGGCAGTATGCTCCTCGCGCGCCATCGAATTGAGCCGCGACCCTTGCAGCACCACCAACGCGACCAGGCGCAGCACCGCGAGGCCGAACAACCCCGCGAGCACAAAGGTCAAGATGCCGATGCGACTGCGCCGCTGCTTCAATGCCTGAGTCATCGGACCATCACCACCTGGCCATTGCGAGGCGGCTCGAGACGATACTTGGGCGCAAGGGCGCGCAAACGATCATGCGAACTGAGTTGCGCGGCGGTCAGACGCAGCCGGCGATTCTGATCTTCGAGCTTCACGATATCGAGCCGGACCGCGGAGAGCCGATAGCCCTCCTGGGTGACTTCCAGTCGCATCAGCAGGGTTGCGAATCCGACTGCGACGATCGCGACGGCCAACAGCGCGGGCACCAGCCGCGAGCGTTTGTTAACCGGACTCTTACGCCGAGGGCTCATTGCGATGACTCCCTGCGCGCCAGGCATCGGAGCCGGGCGCTGCGCGCACGCGGATTTTCGACGATCTCCCGATGCGTCGGCTTGATCACTTTTTTCGTCAGATTGTCGTAGTCGGTGCTACGGCCCATTTCCCGAAAGCGCTCCTTGACCGCACGATCCTCGAGCGAGTGGTACGCGATGACGGCGAGCCGGCCGCCGGGCGCGAGCATCCCAGGAGCATCGCGAAGGAATTTTTCGAGACTTTCGATCTCGCGGTTAACCACGATACGAAGCGCCTGGAAGGTGCGGGTCGCCGGATGCACCCCGCCGCGGCGATGCGGGCCGATGGCGCGCTCGACCAGGGCGCGCAATTCGCCGGTGGTCTCGATGCGCCGCTTGCGCCGCGCCTCGACAACGGTGCGCGCGATCCTGCCAGGCATGTGCTCCTCGCCGTACTCGCGAAAAATGCGCGCGAGTTCCGCCTCGGGCTCCTCATTCACGATGTCGTAGGCACTCAGCGTCGCGCGTTGATCCATCCGCATGTCGAGGGGACCGTCGAGGCGGAAGCTGAAGCCGCGGGCGGCATCGTCGAGGGCAAAACTGCTCATGCCGAGATCGGCCAGGATGGCATCGGCGCGATCGAAACCGGCCTCGCGCAATACTGCCGCAACTTCGGCGAAGTTAGCCTGCAGGAGGGAAACGCGGTCGCCGAACTTCGCCAAAACTTCGCCGGCACGACTGATCGCGGCAGCGTCCTGATCGATGCCGAGCAGCCGCGCGCGGGGATTGGCCTCGAGCATCGCCAAGGCGTGCCCCGCCGTTCCCAGCGTGCAGTCGACTACAGTGAGAGAATTCGGAGCGGACAGGAGTTCCACCACCTCCGCCGCCATCACCGGCACATGCGCTCGCCTGTCCGCTCCGTCCTCGCTCATTGCCACGAAACTCATCGAAAAATCCTACAGACCTAACTTCTGAAAAAATTCCGGATCCTCGAGCTGTTGCTCGGTCGCCTTCAGCACCTGCTCGAGGGCGGCCTTGTCCCATAGCTGAAAATGATCGGTGAGCGCCGAGAAGGTCACCTCGCGTCCGAGCGCTGCGAACTCGCGCAGCTTCGGCGGAACCAGGATGCGTCCCTGCTTGTCGACGAGCACCTCGTGCGCACCACCGATGTAAAAAAGTTCGAACGATCGCACCTTGGTATCGAAGCGCGCCTTGGTGCGAATCTGATCCTGAAGCCGCGTCCACTCATTAGGCGGATAGACCTCGAGACATCGCTGACATTCGAAGATGAAATTCGTGATATAGAGGCGATCATGACCATCGCGCTCCAACGCTTCGCGGAAACGGGCCGGGATGCTGACCCTTCCTTTATCGTCGATAGCGTGATCGAAGCGCCCATTAAACACCGAGTGTTACCCCAAGTTCCCACAATCTCCCACTTGTCCCCACCAGAGTCAAGGAACTCGACTGTGATCGTGGAAAAATGACTTAGAGTCACGGAAAGCTATTGAGACGAAACAAAAGCGAAACTACATATCGAGTAAGTGCTAACTTCAAATATATTTCGCCATGCGATGGCTATAGCTCGAAGTTACCGGCACTGAGTATTTCCGAAATCCTTGCTTGACATGACGGCCTCGCATTCGCGAAACTCGCGCCGGTTACTGGCACATTGGATTCGAATCGCCTTTGGGGTTTTTGGGGCACCGGGTTACTTAGACCGAGAGGAGAACTATGACAGTCAGAACATGGCTGCGCAGCGCAGCATTGATCGTGGCGGTTGTGATGGCGGCGATGGTGACGGCAGCGCCCCCAGCCTTTTCCAAAAAGAAAAAGGAAACGCCTACTCCCACCGCGACGATGACCGCGACGGCTACTGCCACGCCGGAAGCCAAGGTCTGGAATTTTGACAACGATAAGGCGGGAGCACTCCCCGACGGATGGCAGGATGTCGACGGCGCCGGATGGGTGGTATTTTCTGATCCGAGCGCGCCCAGTCAGCCCAATGACTTCGGCTTGCCGGCCGGCCGCATGATCACTTCACTGACCCATGGCCTCGAATATCATCCGAAAGTTGTGATGAAGGATCCGACTGAGTATTCGGACTTCACCGCCGAAGTTCAGTTCAAACCCATCAAGGGATACTTCGACTGCTCGGGCGGACTGATTGTTCGTTAGATCGACACCGACAACTATTATGTGTTAGCGCTCGGATGCCCCAGTGACTATGTGCAGTTGCTGCGCATGTATAAGGGCAAACTCGATCAGCTACAACAGAAGGTCGTCGCGATCGATGCGGGCAACTGGTACAAGATCAAACTCGAAGTACAGGGCGATCATTTCCTCGCCTACGACGAAGGCAAAATGCTTTTCGACGTGCAGGACAGCAAGATCGCAAAAGGCCGCATCGGACTCTGGTCGAGCAACGATTCGCAGGCACGTTTCGACAATCTCACCTTAACGTTGCCGCTGCCGGGCGCGAGCGGTGGCGATACGGGCGGCGCAGGTGCGCCAGCCGGAACTCCGCCTCCGCCGCCACCTCCATAGAGTGATTTGATCTGATCGATTCAAGGCGCGTCGTTCTTGCACAAGGGCGACGCGCCCTTTAGTCTTAACGGCGAATGCAAGAAACATTGGAACAGAACGAACTGAAGCAGACGCTGGCCAATGCCGAGCAGCTCACCACTCTTGGTTTCATTTCCGAGATGCTGCAGGGTTTTGGCAAGATGGCCGGACTCGGGCTGCTGTGGGCGCTCGAGGAAGTTCGCAACGTTTATTTCCGCGCCCTCGATCGAATGAAGGTCAAGGCGCGAGCCAAGCGCGCCAGCGCCTTTCCGCCCGGCAGTCCCAAGCGTCAGCGGGTCCTTTAGAAAAGTTCGGACCGCTAGATCGCACCCTCGGCTCGAAGCTCGCTAATCCTCTCGGACGTAATTCCGATCGATGCCAGAACCTCCTCGGTATGCTCGCCGAGTTCGGGCGGGCGGCCATGAGGAAGTTCCTCCGCGGCTATTGCGGACAGCTTCACCGGTGAGCCCGCCACCTTGATATCGCCGCGACTCGGATAGGTACTCGCGATCAAGGTTCCACGTTCGGTCACTTCCGGATCCGCAATCACCTCCTCGACCTCACGCACCGGTGCGCATGGCACGCCGGTCTCGATGAGAATCTGGATGATGTCGTCGCGGCGCTGCGGCCGGGTCCAGTTCGAGACCATCTCATCGAGTTCGTCCGCATGCGGAAGGCGCGTGCCGTGATCGCGATATTCCGGGTTTCGTGATCAGTTCCTCATGTCCCATCAGTTTCGCGAGGCTGCGCCAATGCGGCTCGGTCAAACAGAAAATCAGAATTTCGCCGTTGCTCGCAGGATACACATTGGTCGGGCAGGCGCCCCAATGGCGATTGCCCAGGCGCTTGAACTTGCGCCCTTGCAGGACCGGCGCGAGCATGCTGGTCAGCGCGGGGATTGCGACATCGAGCATCGCAACCTCGACCTTCTGGCCCTTGCCGGTTTTTCCGCGATGAATCAGTGCCGCTAGAATCCCGCTGGCGAGATGACTGCCGGTTCCCATATCGATGAAGGTCGCCGAGGTTTTCACTCCGCGATCGGGAAATCCGGTAATGCTGATGAATCCCGACGAGGCCTGGATGGTGTTATCCATCGAGCCGAGCTTCGCGAAGCGGCTCTTGGAGCCATAGCCCTTTCCCGAAGCATAGATGAGTCGCGGAAAGCGTTCGGCGACTTCCAGATAGCCAAGCCCAAATGATTCCATCACGCCATCGAGATAGTTCTCGACCAGCACGTCGGCGCCATCCAGCAATTTGAAAACGATCTCGCGCGCGCTCGGATGCTTGAGGTTGAGCGTTACGGATTTTTTGTTGGCGTTGAGCATCAGGAACGAATAGTTCGCTCCGCCCGGGAAGGTCGGGACGACGCAACATCTCGCCGGTCTTGGGCGGCTCGATTTTGATGATCTCGGCGCCCATCGCGGCCAGTTGCAGCGTGCAGTACGGCACCGCATAGATTTGTCCGAAATCGATGACGCGAATTCCTTGAAGCGGCAGGCTCATTTCCAATCCTTCTAACGCAGCAGGTTGCGCGCGATGACCATGCGATGCACTTCCGAAGGGCCCTCGCCGATGCGGCGGATGCGCGCCTCCCGGTACCATCGCTCGAGCGGAAACTCCTTGCTGACGCCGTACCCGCCGTGAATCTGCACCGCGCGATCGATGACTCGCCCGAGCACCTCGCTCGAATACAACTTCGCGATCGAGGCTTCGTTGCGCGAGTCTTCGCCGCGATCGGCCTTCCACGCGCCCTCCCACGTCAGCCATCGCGCCGCGCGGAGCTCAACTTCCGAGTCCGCCAGCATCCACTGGATGGCCTGCCGCTTCGCGAGCTTCTCGCCGAAGGTGCTGCGCGTCTTCGCATGCTCGATCGCCATCCTGAGCGCCGCGACGCCGACTCCAACATTGGCAGCCGAATACGGAAATCGCAGCCGCGTCAGCAGATCGAGGCATAGGTTAAGCCCCTGCCCTTCCTCTCCGATGCGCTGCTCGGCCGGAATCACGCAATCTTCGAACTGAACTTCGTTGGGAAGCGCCGCGGTGCGCAGAGTCGCGAACGGCCGCGCGGTGAAACCTGGGGTGCCCTTTATGAATGATGAAGCAGGTGATACCGCTGCGGCCGGCTTTAGGATCGGTGCGCGTGAAGACCACGCCCCATTCGGCCTCGTGCGCATGCGAAATGAAAATCTTCGTGCCATTGAGCACGTAAGTATCGCCCTTGCGCACGGCACGGCATTGGATCGATCCGGCAGGATCGGAGCCGCCGCTCGGCTCGGTGATGGCGAAGAATGTGTACCATGCGTTCTTGAGCGTCGGCACCACGTACTTCTGAATCTGCTCTTCGCTGCCGCCGTAGATTACCGGAGGCGGATTGCGTCCGAACACGCTGGCGCCCGGATTGTAGAGCCCCATCCGATGTTGCGCCATTTCCTCCATCAGCACGCACATGTCGAAGGTGCCCGAGGCCTCCGCCGCCGTATTTCTTGGGCGCGCTCATGCACCACATCCCGGCGGCCTGAACCTTTTTGCGCGATGCGCCAGTAATCTTCTTCGGGAATTTCGGCGGCGTCGGGATCGACGGTTTTTTCGATCGGAATTATTTCGTCGCGGATGATCCGGCGGACCTGCTCGCGCAGCGCGGACAGCTCTTCCGAGAGTTGCGAAATCCGGTGTCGTTCTCCATTGTAGAATCGTCTATCACCGAAAGGCCGCAGTTCAGAATAGATCGTCCAGTTTCGTTCTCACCGCCGCCGAGGTTCTTTCGCAGGCCGTCGAGCCAGAGTCTCGCGCAATCCATTCGAGGTCGTAGGCGCCCCAGGTTCCTTTGATCGCCGGATCGATATGATGAATGTGCTCGATGGCGGTCGCGACCAGCGCGACTGCGCCGTCACCCAGCGTATGGCGCACGATGCCCTTTTCGGTCGCGCGCGCGAATGTAGTCGCCGATGCCGCTGAGCACCTCGACGCTATAGTTCCAGAGGTCTGCTTCCGCGCCGGCCAGAGCGTCGCCATGCTCTCGCCTGCGCTCTGCCGGCGATTTTTACCGCATGCTCGAACTGCGTGATGGCCCGCAGGATCTGCGGCTTCTTGGCGGCCGCCTTTCTGCGGCGTCATCTTGTAGGGCCGCATCACATCCGCGTAGTCGAGCACCAGCGCCGCCGCGCTCTCGACGTCGCGGTATGCCTTGCCGAGAGCCTCGGCAGCTTTCGGATGGCGGCTCGCGGCGCAGTCGTCGATGACGCCGCGTGACGGCTGAAATTTCGGCGCATGCGTGCCCCGCGCACAAAAGCTTCGAGGTTCACCGGATAGGCCAGCACGCTGTAGGCGCCGAAAGTCAGGTTGGAAATGCTGTCGATGCCGAGCGCGTGGTAGGCTCGCAGGTCGCGCGCAATCACCTTGGGCGTCGCGAAACCCAGCCCACCGAACAGGATCGCGTCGGCATAGTATTCAAAGACATGGCCGCGGCCGTCGAAAATCTCGATGTAGCGTTTCAGCGACTCGAAGTAGCGCGGATTGATGCTGCAGGCGGGGTCGTCGATCGCGTGGATGTAGCAGCGCTCGCGCGGCGCCCATTCGAACCATACATTCGGCAGCGGGCGCAATTTCGGATCGGGATCGATGGTGTCGTGATAGGCGAGATAGGCGACCGGCACGCCCCCGGCCGCCGACTCCTCCGCCGCCGCGATCGCGTTGACGATCTTCATATACTGCATCTGCGGCGAAAGCTTCTTGCAGCTGCGCGCATCGGCACCACGCGCCTTCCCATACGTCGGCGCCCCAGATATGCAGCAGCTCGTTTTCAGGATACTCGCGCACGTAGCTGAGGCGCGCCTTCGCAAACGATTCGGATCGCCTCGGGATTCGAGACGCACAGATTTCCGCGCGCCATCCGCGTGCCGTCTTTGGCCGTCGGAAAATATTCCGGATGTGATGCGAACTGCTCGCGTGGCATCAGCATCTGCAGTACGTGGCCGCCGTACTCAAGGCCGACGCCGTATGAATGGTAGAGCGGCGTCAATTCATCGATCCGCAGCCGCGTGTCGTGTGCATGGCGGATGTACTCGAAAGCATTGATCCCTCGGCGCGCCATCCAGGGGATGAATTCGCGATCGAATGCGAGATGCAGCTCGAGCCGGTCCGGATGGGTGTAGTTCCAGGTCATGATGTCCGAGACGAAAGCCGCGCCGCTCTGAACGCCGGCGTCACCTGGTAGGGCTTCAGACTCGCCAATCTCGGCAGGTTCAAGCTTCGGGAAATTCGGCGGCGCGCCCGGAACGAAGCGCGCACCAATGCGATCGAGCAGATCGTAGGCGGCATGCAGCAAGCCGCGCTCGCTCCCGGCCTGAATCGCGAAGGCTGTTCTTGCCGGGACGAGAAATCTCGAAGTTGTCGTCCGTCAGGCAGGCCGGCGCGGGATTCTCCGGAACGTCGGAGCCCGAGCGAAACCAGCATCGCGCCGGGAATCGAGCGCCGACATCGGAAATCGGAGCCGCCGTTCGCAGCTGACATCTTGGCGAGAGTCTCGGCCAACTCGCGGGCGGCAATCGATGCCACCTGGTTCGGCGTTCCGCTATATCGGATGACGATCTCTGGCGTCCCCACGCCCGCTTTCTTCGGCATCGTCCCCTGATCTACACTCCTGTATCGCCAAGTTTTTTCCGGCGCTCCAGAGATGATAACATGGGTAACTGCCGTTTAATAGAGGAAATTCACCTAAACAGCCAGTTGAAAGATGTTTCCCGTTTGTAGTAGACGGGCGACCTCCACTCGGTGAACAGGAGAACGCACGCATCGCGCCCGAATATGCCAAGTCCCAACGAAATCCTGACGGAACTCAAGAAGGTTAAATATCCCGGCTTCACCCGCGATATCGTGTCGTTCGGCATCATCAAGGATATCGAGGTCGGTTACTCCGGCGTCACCGTCTCCCTGAGCGTGCAATCCGCCAAGCCGGAAGTTGTCAGCCGGATCATCGAAGACATCAAAGGCGCTGTCGCGGCGATGCCGGGGGTTCCCGCGGTCAAGGTCGAAGTCGAACAGCCTACCCCGACGCAGCCTCGCACCCCCACCGCAGGGCAACGCAGCATCGAGGGAGTCAAGCACATCGTCGCGGTCGCGAGCGGCAAGGGCGGCGTCGGCAAATCGACCGTCGCGGTTAACCTCGCACTCGCGCTGAAGGCCTTGGGCTGGCGCGTCGGCCTGATGGACGCCGACGTGTACGGCCCTAGCGTCGCGATGATGGTCGGCACCGAGGGTAAGGTGAACCTTACCCCTGAGCGGAAAATCATACCGCTGGAACGCTATGGCATCCGCTACGTCTCGATGGCGTTTTTCGTCGGCGACGAGCAGGCCGTCATCTGGCGCGGGCCGATGGTAACCAAGCTCGAGACGGAGTTCCTGTTCAACGTCGAATGGGGCGAACTCGATTGCCTGGTGCTGGATTTGCCGCCCGGCACTGGGGATGCGCAGCTGACCATCACCCAGCGGGTCAAGCTCGATGGCGGCGTCATCGTGACCACCCCGCAGGAAATCGCGCTGATCGACGTGCGCCGTGGCGTGCAAATGTTCTCCGAGGTCAAGGTCCCTGTCCTCGGCGTCGTCGAAAACATGAGCTATTACATGTGCGGCAAATGCCATCATCGTCACGAGATTTTCTCGCACGGCGGCGGCGCGCGCCTGGCCGAAAGCCTTGAGGTACCATTTCTCGGCGAGCTGCCCATCACGCGCGAGCTGCGCGAGGGCGGCGACCATGCGATGCCGCTGGTGGCGGTTAACCCGGCGCATCCGGTGACGGCCGCTTTCAAAGCGGTCGCCGCCAAAATTATCGAGGGCCTGGAGGAGCACCCTAGCTGATGGCTTTTGCGGTCTTCGATGTTGAGACCCGAGTCGACAAGCACCTCCTCAACCAGGTCTACTTCGAGGGTCAAGGACTCGGCGACAACGAGGCGTTCGAACGCTATCGCGAAGATTTGCGGCGCCGGCGCGACAGCGATTTTCTCCCCATCACGTTGCATCTGCCGATTTCAATCGCAATCGGCAATGTGGGCGATGATTACGTGCTGAACGCGGTCGAGAGCCTCGCGCTCGATGAGTATACCGAGGAAAACCTGGTGCGCGAATTCTGGACGCGCGCCGAGCGCTTCGCGGGAACGCTGGTCAGCTTCAATGGACGCCGCTTCGACATTCCGGTGCTGGAGCTCGCCGCCTTGCGCCACGGTATCGCGGCGCCGATCCACTTCGGCGAGGAGAGCCTCGCGCGGGACCGCTACTCGAACGAACGCCATTTCGATCTCTTCGATTACCTGACCAACTTTGGCGCGGTCTCGCTGGCGGGCGGCATGGACCTGCTGCTTAAGATGATCGGGATGCCGGGAAAAACCGGCATGGACGGATCGATGGTGCAGGAATATTTCGAGGCCGGCCGCCTCGCCGAGATTCATCGCTACTGCCGCAACGATGTAGTGCAAACCTACTTTTTGTTTCTGCGGGTCGCGCTGATGCGCGGTGAGATCGACGAGCACGACTACCGCGTCGCATCCGAAGCGTCGCAACATTTCATGACCGAAGAAGTGGTCGCGGACGACAAGAAAATCGCGTGAGCGGCAAGCCGAAAATATCGCTCATCGTGATCTCGCGCGATGAGGAGGAGCATATCGCGCAGTGCCTCCGCAGCGCATGGTTCTGCGATGAACTGTACTTGTCGATTCACTCTCGACCGATCGCACGGTGGAAATCGCCAAGTGCCTCGGGCGCCAACGTCTTCCAGCATGAGTTCACCAACTACGTGATGCAGAAGCAGATGGCGCTCGATCGCGCGACCGGCGACTGGGTGCTGCTGATGGATTCCGACGAGCAGGCGACCCACGACCTCGGCGAGGAGATCCTCGCAGCCGTCAGCGGGCCGAATCCTGCCGACGGCTACCGCATCCGGCGCATCCTCTATCACCTCGGACACTACTACCCGTACGGAATTTATCCCGATAATCCGGTGCGGCTGTTTCGGCGCGAGCTGGGCCATATCGGGGGTCGCGATCCGCATGACAAGGTCATCGTCAACGGCGCCATCGGCAAAATGGCGCATCCGATTCTGCACTTCAGCTATCGCGACATCGCAGATCACGTCGCGACGATAAATCGCTTCTCGACTCGCGGTGCGATGGAGCAGCAACCGACGATCTTCACGCCTGTGCAGATGCTCACCAATCCGATGTGGCGATTTTTCAATTTTTACATCCTGCGCGGAGGCTTCCGCGACGGTGGCCGTGGGCTCTACGCCGCGATGACTGCGGCATTCTACGTTTTCCTCAAATACGCCAAGCTCTACGAGCGCAAGCTCAAATCGCGACGGCTGTGAATCGATGCACATATGCAGTACGGGGTCGAACGGTTTGCGCCCCGGGGTTCACTTCATTTTCCGGTTACAAGCGAATAACTTAGGCGCTGTCTCATGAAACGTCTGTTCAGCTACATGCGCCGTCATTGGCTGACCTATGCCGGCGGACTGCTCGCGACTTTTCTGACGGCCAGCTTCTACAATTTCATTCCGCTTTTTACCCGCGATGCCATCAATGCTGCGCAAGCGGGGCATCGTGCTTCGCTCGCGCACTACGCTGAATTGATTGCGGCGATCGCGATCGTGCTGGGCGCCTCGCGATGGATCTCGCGCTTCGTCATTTTCAACATCGGGCGCGATATCGAATACGAAATCCGCAACGACCTCTTCGCCCATATGGCCCGGCTCGGACCCGACTTCTATCAGCGCCTCCGCACCGGCGATCTGATGTCGCGGATGGTCAATGACATTACCGCGTTGCGCCTGCTGGTCGGCATGGGCGTGCTGATGATGACCAACACGCCGGTGTACTTCATCTATGCGCTGATCTTCATGACCTATCTGAATCGGCGGCTGACGGTCGCGGCGATCATTCCTGCGATCCTGCTGTTGTTCGCCGTTCGCAAACTGACGCGCGCACTGATGGAGCGCAGCCTCAAAGTGCAGCAGGAACTCGGCAACATCGGAGCAAAGGTGCAGGAGAGCCTCGCCGGCATTCATGTCGTGAAAGCCTACACCCTGGAGGAGCACGAGGCTGCAGCGCTTTCGCGCATTGAATGACCGCTACAACGAGCAGGGGCTTGGCGCTGGCGCGCACCCGTGGCGCGCTGTTCCCGATGATTCGGGCGGTCGCCGCGAGCTCGACCATGATTGTCCTCATCTATGGCGGGAGTGCTGGTGCGCGCCGGGCAGATGTCGATCGGCGATCTGATGGCGTTCATGCTGTACGTCACCCAGCTCGCGTTTCAGGCGACCTCGCTTCGGATGGACGCTCTCGATTTATCAGCGCGGCAAGGCCGCGATGAAGCGCATCGACGAGATTTTCGACGAGCACGAAACAGCAGACCGTCATCGGCGCCGAGGAACGCCTCGAAGTCGAAGGCGCCATCGAATGGCAGAACGTCTCATTCAGCTATTTTCCTTCGAACGGCAATGGCAAGGCAGCCGAGCGCCCGTACGCGCTGCGAAATGTAAATGTGAAGGTGACATCCGGCGAGAAGCTCGCGATTGTCGGGCGCACCGGGTCCGGGAAATCCACCATGATCAAGCTGCTCGGGACGGCTCATCGAGCCGACCGAAGGACGCGTGCTGCTCGATGGCCGCGATATCCGGGAGATTCCTGTCCGCGCACTGCGCCGGACGATCGGCGTGGTTCCGCAGGAGCCGACGCTGTTCTCGGACACGCTCGCGCGCAACATCGCATTCGGCGCGCCCAATGCGGGCATCAACGAAATCGAGTCCGCGTCGCAGGTCGCGGGCCTCGCTTCCGATGTCGCGATGCTTCCGCGCGGGTTCGACACCATCGTAGGCGAGCGCGGCATGTCGCTTGTCCGGCGGGCAGAAACAGCGCGTCACCATCGGGAGGCTCATCACCTATCATCCGTCGGTGGTGGTACTCGATGATGCGCTGTCGAGCGTCGATACCGAGACCGAGCGCGCCGTGCTCCACAATCTGAGCGACAGCGTGCAAGGACGCACCACGATTGTCGTTGCGCATCGCGCGTCGACGGTGCGCGATGCGGACGAGATCATCGTCCTCGACGAGGGTCACATCGCCGAGCGCGGCACCCATGAAGACTTAATGTCGCGACACGGAATTTACGCCGAGCTTTTCCATCGCCAACTGCTCGAAGAAGAGTTGGCGGAGTACTGATGGTCCACGAGGAACAACAAGCGCGCGAGGTGCAGGTTTACGATACTCACCTGATCCGGTGGATCTGGCAGTTCGTGAAACCCTACCAGCGCATGTTTTGGATTTCCGCGCTGTTGATGCCGCTCAATTCGGTCTTCGCACTCGCACAGCCCTACGTCGTCAAACTCACCATCGATATCTTTCTCGCCCATCGCAAAGTCGCGCCACCGCGATGGCTGACACCGCTCATCGCCCGCGTCGCACCGAATCATGGACTGTTCGTGATGGGCGCGCTGTATCTGGTGCTGGTCCTCGGCGAGTTCGGCACCTATTATGGCCAGTTCTACCTGACGATGATGGTCGCGCAGTACAGCCTTTCCGATTTGCGTCTGGCGCTATTCCAGCGCGTCGAGCAGCTTCCGATGGCGTTTTTCGATCGCACACCGATCGGTCGGCTGGTGAGCAGGATCAGCACCGACATCGATGCGATCAGTGAAATGTTCGCATCGGGTTCGCTGACCATCTTCATCGACTTCATCACCCTCGCCGGCATCGCGGTCATCATGTTCATGCTCAATCCGCGCCTCGCGCTGTGGGCGTTTCTGTCGATTCCACCGCTGATTTCTAATTATCAACTTTTTTCGAGTGCGCGCACGCGTCGTCTATCGCGAGATTCGCGATCGCCTCGCCGCCGTCAATGCGTACCTCTCCGAATCGATCAATGGGATGGCGGTTATCCAGCTCTTCACGCGCGAGGACGTCAGCGCCCGCGAATTTGACGAGCTCAACAAGAAAAGCCGCGACGTCCAGATGCTCGCCAACATCTATGAGGCTGGTTTGTTCTCGACGGTCGAGTCGCTAAGTGCGATCACCGTGGCGGTCGTCCTGTGGGCGGGGGGCGGCGACGTCATCCGCCGTGCGATCACGATCGGAACCTTGTTCGCCTTCATCGACTACACCCAGCGCTTCTTCGGACCGTTGCGCGAAATCTCCAACAAGTACACCACGCTGCAATCAGCACTCGCGGCGGTCGATAAAATCGAGCGTCTGATGATGGAACCGATCACGATTGCCAGTCCTGCCAAACCGCAGAGCATTAGCGCAAGCGGCGGCTCGGTCACCTTCCAGCATGTGAATTTCGAGTATCGCAAGGGCGAGCCGGTGCTGAAGGACCTGAGCTTCAGCGTTGAGCCCGGGCAGAAAATCGCCATCGTAGGTCCGACCGGTTCCGGCAAGACCACTATCATGAAGCTGCTCAACCGCTTCTATGATGTCACCTCGGGACGGATCCTCGTCGATGGCGTCGACGTGCGCGAATGGGACCTGACCGCACTGCGGCGCGCCATCGGGCTGGTGCAGCAGGATGTGTTCCTGTTTGCCGGCGACATCATGGAAAATGTCCGCCTCGGACGGGCCGACCTCTCCGAAGCGGAAGTGCGCGCGGCGCTCGCGCGTGCGCAGGCGCTGCGCTTCGTCGACCGGATGCCGGCAGGCCTCGCACAGCAGGTCAGCGAGCGCGGCGCGAATCTTTCTTCGGGACAGCGCCAGCTTTTGTCGTTCGCCAGGGCACTCGCCTATGACCCGAAGATCCTCGTGATGGATGAAGCGACCTCCAGCGTGGACAGCGAGACCGAGCGCCTCATTCAGATTGCGCTCAACGAATTGCTCGCCGATCGGACGGCGCTGGTGATCGCGCATCGCCTGTCGACCATCGAGCGCGCCGATCGAATCATGGTGTTGGCCGGCGGCGCGCTACGCGAAAGCGGCACGCATGATGAGCTACTGAGGCTGCGCGGACTTTACTATCGGCTCTTCCAGTTGCAGTACGCGATGGTCGAGGAGCCTTCGCGCGAGGCTGTGGACTAAGACGTGCCACGCGCGCTGCGCCGCACCCTGATCGTCGCAGCGGCGGCACTGCTGCTGGCGGGATGCAACATCGGGTACCTCACGCGAGGTGCCTACGAAGAAGCACGCATCTTGTGGAATCGCAGGCCCATCTCGCAGGTCATCGCCAATCCTGAGCTTGCTCCTGAAGTTCGAGTTCGGCTCGAAACCGTACTGGCAGTGCGCGATTTCGATCGCGATCAGCTCGGCCTCACGGTCGGCGGCGCTTACACCACGGTGTCAAAGGTGGATAAGGGCGCGATTGTCTATGTGGTCATGGCGGCACCGCGCGATTCGCTGGAACCCTACCTATGGTGGTTTCCGATCGTGGGCTCGGTGCCGTATCGCGGCTACTTCAATCAGGACCAGGCGCGTGCATTGGCCGCAGAAATGGAAACCAAGGGGTACGACACGATGGTGCGTCCGGCGGTGGCATTTTCCAGCCTCGGATTTTTTAACGATCCGCTTCTGTCAAATCTGCTGCAGTTAGACAAAGTCGAGCTCGCGGGCGTCATTACTCATGAGCTTTTTCATCGCACGTATTTCCTCCCGAGCAATGTCACGTTCGACGAATCGGCGGCCAACTACGTCGGATCGCGCGGCGCGGTCGAATTTTTCAAGCAGACCGAGGGCGACGGTGCGCCCGATACGATTGCCGCGCGCGGGGTTTACGAAAGCGACCTGAAGTTCGCGGATTTCCTGCTGCAGGCGCAGGCCAAGCTGCTTCGCATTTATGACAGCGGCCTTCCGAGAGAAGAAATTCTCACCCGGCGTTCGGCAGCGTTCGATCAGATCAAGGCAGACTACGCGAAGCTCAAGCCGACGTTATCCGGACTCGAGCGCTTCGATCTCGACAAGGAGCCGCTCAACAACGCCGTGCTCATCAACTATTTGATCTACTTCCATGACCTCGGCAACTTCGCCGCGCTGGAGCGGCTAAATCATGGAAATTTGCGCGCGACGATCACGCGCATCATCGAGTTAGCAAAATCGCATCCCGCGGATCCTTTCTATGCGATATGGGAAGCGACTCGCGACGCCCCGCCGCCGCAGCCACCCGGCTAGGCGCCAAGCAAATCCGAGAGTGCCTCGGTCAGCGCCGCTTCGTAACCGCCGAAGAAGTGATCCGCGCCCTCGATGATTTTTAGCTTCGCGCCGGAGCTTTCGGCCAACGCCGTGATGGCGCGCTTGGGGCAATAGCTGTCGTGATCGCCAGCCGCCAGCACGATCTTCTTGCCGCTCCCTGCCGCCGAGGAAAAATCGCTCATCCCCACCGGAAGCGCGATCGCCGCGATAGTCGAAACGTCTTTTGACTCAGCCCCGGCGCGCATCGCGACCGCCGCACCGAATGAGTACCCCGCCATGATCGCCGTATCGCCGGTGATTCCCGGCTGCGCGAGCAGAAACTTCAGCGCGGCTTTCGCATCATCGGCCTCGCCCACTCCGCCCGAATGCTCCCCTTCGCTGGCGCCCACGCCGCGAAAGTTGAACCGCAACGTCGCATAGCCGCGCTTCCACAACGCCTCGAGGATCGCCTCGACGACATTGTTGTGCATCGAGCCGCCATACAGTGGATGCGGATGGCATACCACCGCGCCGTGAACTCCTGCGCCGGTGGGTTTGGCCAGGAGACCTTCGAGCCTCAACTCACCGGACGGGATCTTGACGGATTCTTCCTTCATCGGAACATAGTCATAAAAGCTGGTGATGGAGGCAATCGTTAAATTCGCAGCCGATCGGATGCTGGCCCGAACCGCGCGTTGGCTCAGGATGCTCGGGGCCGATACCATCTTCGACGAGCGCATCGACGGCGCCGCGATGCTTAAACTTGCGCGCGCGCAGGCCCGTGTCTTACTGACTCGGGACAAGCGCCTCAAGGCCGCGCCCGAGGTGCTTTTCCTCGAATCCAATTCCCTCGCCGAACAGCTCCGCACGATCCTCGCGCGCCATCCTTTCGATCTTCACCAGAATGCTCTTTCGCGATGCTCCCACTGCAACGGCGGGCTCATCGAGGTAGACCGCGAGATTGTAAGGCTTCGGGTTCCACCGTTCGTGTATGCGTCGAACGACAAGTTCTTCGAATGCCCCGACTGCGCCCATCTATATTGGGGTGGTACGCATCCGGGACGAATCGCCGACCAGATCCGCCGGATGGGATTAGAATCGTTACCATTGGTTAGTAGATAATTTTTTAGATTGTCATTGCTCGGGAGGATTCACTATAAGGGAGTTACAGCTTGGAGAACTCCAGGTTAAGGCCCGCGGGAGGAACGCCAATGAAGAAAGCCCAGTTGGGCGCGATTGTTATCTTCATTCTCGGCCTCAGTTTCAAGGCGCACGCCGTATCGCTTACCCTCGAAGGCGCCGGTAGCGGCGTCAGCGTGGGAAACTCCCAGGCGCTATATGCCAGCGACAGTAGTGGCGCCGCGGTCGCGATCACCGCGGTAGGACTGCCGGCGCCCGGCGGCGGCAAGATCACCGAACTCGGCGTCCCCGCGATGATGCCCGATGGCCGTGTCGTGTTCGGCGCCGAGGTCACCACCAAAGGCGAGCGCGGATCCACCGATCGCCATCGATGGGATATTTTTATCGGCAATCCTGATGCTTCCCCCGAACATCGCATCAGCGCTCTCGAAATAAAAACCAAGCCCGCATGGTGCGACCCTGCCTTCCACGGTGACCCCTATCCGGTCGCGGATGCCGATGGACGAATCGCCTTCATGGCGGCGCTGGGCCGCGATCGTGACGGCCTCCTCTTGTTTCAGCATGGCGCGGTGACGTGCATTGCGGAATCGGACAGCAAAACCAACGAGGGCGACCAGATCCAGGTGCTGAGTTTCGGCAGTCTCCAAATCGGGGACAAGGGCGAGGTCGTCTTCAACGCGTGGCTCAAACCCTCGGCCCTCCATGCGATGCCCAAGGGCGACGACTCGGCGCGCGATCACCAGCATCTGCAAGCCCTGCTCGTCGCGACTCGCGCCGGCATCCATGAGCTCGCCGTCGAGGGCGACTTCGGTCCCAACCACACCGAGTATCAGCGCCCGTTCGGGCTGCCGAGTGCGATCGCATCGCCGCAGGGAACCCTGGTTGCCTTCACGGCCAAGACTCCGAGTGGAGGCGCACTGTTCCTTTATGATGGAACCGGAATGGTCCGGATGCTGCAAACCGGGACCGAGTCCCCGCTCGGACCGGTATCGTACGTCTCGCCCGGACGCCCCGGCCTGATGCCTGACGGTACTGCCGCTATCCTCGCCGGATGCGCACGGGTACCGGTTATCTTTCGCCTCGCTCGCGGACTGCTTGATCTCCGGATCCAGCGCGGCCAGATGACGCCGCTCGGCGCAGTCATCGAATCGCTGGGTGATCCGGTGCTGACCGCGTCGGGTGCGATGTTCGTCGGTGCGACCGATACCGATGGCCGCGAACAGCTCTACGTGCTGGATCGCAATGACGAATTCTTCGAAGTGGGATCGCCCGAGATGTTATATCGCGTTGCGTTCGATGGTCAGGAGAACCATCCGCATTCGATCTTCACCGGAACCCTGACCGTCAATCAGCACGGCGATTACGGCTACCTGGGCGGCAAGTAGGCCCGCTTCCTCGCCACAGAGTCGAGGCCTTCCTGATGGATACGCATCGGGAGCGGAAGCGTATATCGTGATCGATGACACCTTCCTTCGGGAGCGATCTGCGATGGCTTCTTCGGACAAATTTCTGCATCTCAATCAGCAACTCTACGACTATGTGATCGCGCACGGACATAACGGCGATCCGATCCTCGGCGACCTCGCCGAGGAGACTCGCGCGCTGGGCCGAATCTCGGGAATGCAGATCGCGCCCGAACAAGGCACCATGATGGGAATCCTGGCGCGGGCGGTCGGCGCCAAGGCCGCGCTCGAGGTCGGCGTCTTCACCGGCTACAGTTCCATCTCGATCGCACGCGCGCTCCCGCCCGACGGCAAGCTGCTCTGCTGCGACGTGAACGAGGTATGGACCTCGATCGCGCGGCGCTACTGGGAGCGGGCGGGGGTCAGCGGAAAGATCACTTTGAAGCTCGCTCCGGCAGCGGAAACTCTGCGTGCCCTCCCCGCTTCAGAGACCTTCGATTTTGCCTTCGTCGATGCGGACAAGACCAACTACCGAATTTACTACGAAGAGATTCTGAAGCGGCTGCGGCCCAATGGTTTGCTGTTGATCGACAACGTGCTTTGGAATGGTCAGGTGGTCGAGCCCGAAGACAAGTCGGAAGACACCGCGGCGATCCGTCAACTGAACGACTTCATCGCGCGCGACACCCGCGTCGACGCCGTCATGATTCCGGTCGCCGACGGCATCACCATCGTGCGCAAGAAGTAGCGCTCAGCCTGGAGGCTTGGCGGCGGCGAAGGTGCGCGTCCCGCGAACCACCTGCGCGCTCACGAGGTTGCGGTTGTTGAGAATCTGCCATGCGCTCTCGGGCCGTTCGGCGGGATATTCGACCCGCGCATTCTTGCAGATGGCGGCTTGATCGATTTTCAGGTCCGGCGCCGTGATAAGCAGCTCGGTCTTGCTGCCGTCATCGCCCGAGGTTTTGATCGCATCGACGTGATCGTAGGCGAGGCGACTCGGCTCGATAGTCTGCAGCAGCGGCAGCGTGACCTCGATCAGCGGGCCCTTCTCATCGCTGACCAGCGCGTGCGCATGGTTGCGGTCAGCCTCGAAATCGATCTTGCCGAAAGCGCTGGGATATCCCCGCTCGAAGATGCCGGCCGCCAATGCACTGCGACTGTTAGTGAGCGAGGCGGCCACGAATACCGCGGGCATCATGCTGAGACGGCATCCGAGCGATAACGTCGCATCGCGGAAAGCGCCGATGGGGCTTTGCGAATTATCCATGATGAAGAGGCGGCAGTACGCGGGCACGGTGCGTCCGTACTCGGAAGGCAGCCAGTCGAGCAGGATCTCCTTGCGCACCTCGAAGTAGACGTTGATCATCACCGCGTCGGCGCAGGTCCAGGGCAGCGCCGCATAATCGGGCTTCGAGGACGGCAGCTCGATGCGATACTTCTCGTGTTTGGCTCTTCCGAAATCCGGCACTTGACCTCACCCCTACCCCCTCTCCCTACAGGAGAGGGGAACCATAAAATTCGACCCTACTCCCTGTTTCTTTTTCCCCCTTCCCTCAAGGGAAGGGGCCAGGGGTTAGGTCTTCAGGCCTGCGGCATCGGCGGCGCTTCCGGTCCACCATCAGTCTTGGTCGGGCCTTTTTTGGCGCGCTCCGCCATTTTCTCTTCGGTGAATTCCGGCATCACGTATTTTGCGAAGCGCTCGAGGCTCGCCAGCACCTTCTGATGCGGAATCATCTGGTCGAAGTTTACCAGCATCACCACGCGCTCTACGCCGACCTCTTCCCAGTAGCGCATGTTCTGGATGATTTCCTCGGGCGAGCCGACCGGAAAGCCCTCGCGCAGCGAGAGAATCTCCGCCTGGCTGAGCAGCGCAGTCGCGTTGGCCTGCGAGGTGTACGCGTGCGAAGGATAAATCCCGCCAAGGCCGACCAGATGCGCCGCGGTCTGGAAGAACGAGAACGCCGCCGCGCCGCCCACCGCCTTCGCCTCCTCGGGATTCTCGCCGCAGTAGAGCCAGCTCGCCGCGTTGACCTGGTTGTTCACGAATTTCCCGACCGGATCGCAATGCTTGATGATGCGGCGATAGTCCGCCACCAGCCGCCGATAGTCCGCCGGCGTGCCGAGCGTCACGCCGAGCATCCCGATGCCGCGCTCGGCCGCCTGCACCGCGGTCTCGGGCGACGACACCGCGACCCACATCGGAGGATGCGGATCCTGGATCGGCTTGGGCAACACGTTGCGCGGCGGCATCGAGAAGTACTTCCCATGCCACTCGAACTCGTCCTCGGTCCACATCTTCGGAATCGCGCGGATGCACTCGTCCCACATTTCCTTGGTGCTGTCGGGATCGATGTTGAATCCGCCGACCTCGGTCCACGTCGCCGAACGTCCGGTGCCGAATTCGAGACGGCCACCCGATACGAGATCGAGCATCGCGGCGCGCTCCGCGATTCGCGCCGGATGATTCATCGGCGGCAGGCATACCGAGATACCCTGCCCGATGTGGATGCGCTTGGTTTTCGCCGCCGCCGCCGCGAGAAAAACCTCGGGCGCGGAGCCATGCGAATATTCTTCGAGGAAATGATGCTCGACCTGCCACACCTGGTCGAAGCCGAGTTCGTCGGCCGCGACAATCTGCTCCATCGCCTGGTCGTACTCGCGCAGCTCCGATTGGCGCGTCCATGGCTTCTGTACTGAATGTTCGTAGAAGATTCCGAATTTCATAGGCGATGCTCCGTTCACAGGCTGATGCCTGCGCTACCTCAATTCAGTTTCTGCAGGCTCGGGCAAAATCCCAGCCCCACCGTTCCCTCACCACAGTATGCGCCCGCCGACGGGCCGAGCGGAGTCACGATCAGCTTCGCGCATTTGAGGCGCTTCTGCGCGTCAGCGGCGAGGCTCTTCGCGCCCTCGGGATTGTTGCCATGTGTGATGACGACAATCGCTTCGCTGCCGGCAAGCTCTTTCTCCGCGAGCTCCAGCATCTTCGCGACGTTCTCGGCCTGCGTGCGCGCCTTGCCGATGACGGCGATGCGGCCCCATACGCGAATCAGCGGCAGCATCCCGCGCAGCGGTCCGACCTTCATCTCATATAAGGAGATGCGGCCGTCGCGCTGCAGATACTCGCTGGTCGCGGGCGCATAGAAGCTGTCGATTTGCGGAGTCGCTTCTTCGATCGCCGCGATGATGTCCTTCAGCTCCGCGCCGCGCGCAGCCATCTCTGCCGCACTGATCGCAACCGCTCCCAGCGCCGTCAGCGCGCGTCCGGTGTTCATCACCTCGACGTCGATCTTGCTGTCGCGCTTGGCGACGACGGCGGCCGAATACGCCGCGGTGTAGGTCGAGCACGACTCGAAGGGATTGATGAGGCATAGCACGCGCTCGGCGCGCTCATGCGCCTTGCGAAAGGCGGCGAGGAAATCCGACGGCATCGCGGCGGCGATGGTCGGCAGCCGCGGCTCATCTTTCAGGCGGCGATAGAACTCGTCGCGATCGAGCGCATCATCGCGAAAAAACTCGGTCGAGAATGCGACTTGCAGTGGCGCGGTCTCGATGCCGAGGCGCGCGGTCTCGGCGCCGGGCAAATCGACGCTGGAATCGGTTACAATGGAAATGAGCTGATTCACTTTCCTACCAGATGTTAGTTAATAACCGTTTACCGCGCCCATGGGATCCGGTCAACCAAACTTAGTGTACTGAGGACGCTGATTCAGTTCAGGCCGCACGCATGCGGTGGGGCCTTGGTCCCAATTCTCAAGCTGATTCCACCCCAGCGACTGGCGGAAATCGCGAAGCCGTTAACTGCGCGATCGATTCAGGCGCTGAAAAACGGCCATTGGAAGCCAAGAGAAAACATCGGGCCCCGCTCATTCGCGCCCCAGGAGATTACGCGCGCCAGCAGACCGGACTCGATATTCGAGACAATCTGCACGCGCGCAGGGCTTTTCGACCGCCCAAAGCATCCGGCAGTGAACAATCTTCTAGTTTCAGCCAGACACATTGATAAGATGAAATTGTCGACAACAATCGCGCCGAGTTTCCGAATCGACAAACGGCGGGGGCGGCGGTTTTGAGCAGTGTGAAATTGTTCCTAGGCACGCCGGGTACAGACCATGAGTGGAGCTAGTGACTTTCTATACCGTTTTACTACGATCGACCGGGCCGAGGAGATTCTCACCCAAGGCAAAGTTTTTTTTCCCAGTCCAAAGGATTTCAACGATCCATTTGACTGTAAATTTCGGCCGGTCTTTGCCGCATCAGCATTAAAAAGAGAACGATTTAATCGTAACTTAGTACGCGAACGAAACCCAGCGATGCCTAAGTATCAGTTGAAACGAATCGCTAAGCGTGCAAGCAGCAAAGCCTCTTTTGAAGAAGCAGCGAAACGCCTGATGGTGCGAATAGGTAGCTCGGTCGGAATGCTCTGTTTGACCGAAAGAAACGATAGCATTCTCATGTGGTCTCATTATGCGAACAAGCATCAAGGAGTCTGCCTTCAGTTTCGTGGCCTTGAACGGCTAGACACTCCGCCGCTGAGGGTAGTCTACTCGAACGACTACCCGGTTGTTGATCTCCTTAAATACGAGCCCTTTATATTTGGTCAAGATGAAACCGCACGTGCGAAACAGAAGGAGGTGGTTGAATATATGTATCTGACGAAGGCCAAAGATTGGGCCTATGAACGCGAGTGGCGTATCGTCGATTGGGCGGCAAGTCGCAGTCAAAGCCGAGGCTTGCACACGCTCGCTCCAGACTTGCTGGCCGGCGTCATACTAGGTTGCCAAGTCACCGACCATGACCGAGATAGGATTAAGAGTTGCATTAGTGGGCGTGAGCCGCGCCTTAATCTCTACAAGGCGCGGCAGAGCCAGATTTCATTTACTCTCGATATTTCAGAGCTCGCTTGAAGTTCGGCTCACGGATTCGCGATACCACTGCAATGGGAAGATCTTGCGGTTCGACTCTCGTACCGGTGGGATGTTTGGGGGGACGACTCTATGTACACGCAAAAGCTCGGTGTCGTTGCAGTCAGCACTGTTGGGGCAATCCTCAGCTTCGCGATCGGGTGCGCGACGCCGTATCAGCAACGGAGCTTCGCCGGTGGTTACTCAGACACGCGCATCAGTAAGGATACCGCGCTCGTATCATTTAAGGGAAACGGCTACACGCCAAAAGAGCGCGTCCAACTGTATCTTTTGTACCGCTGTGCCGAAGTCACAAGGCAAGACGGCTTTGACTATTTCATAGTCAACAATGGTGAAACTGAAACCCGGACCGGCTACGTTAGCAACTATTCCTCAACGACAAACGCTAATGCTTTCGGCTCCGGGAACTATGCGGTTGGCTCAGCCCAGACGTATGGTTCGGGGTCCAGCATGCCGATCCGCAAGTATGGAACGGAGGCAATGATCAAGATGTTCGCGGGAAAGAAGCCACCGGGTGATGCGAATGCCTACGATGCGCGCGAGACGATGCAATATCTAGGACCTCAGCTGGGTTTGCCCGGCTGAGGGGGAACAAAGGCGAAGGCTTCTGACGCGGCGCTCCTCGTAGCAAAGGTGCACTATTGTGCTTAAACTCACCGCCGGGCACGATTTTGCCTAATGATTGACCAAGAAGCACTGCAAAAAGCGCAGGATCGGTTTGGCGCAGAGAGTTCTACTCGCCAGCATTTATTCCACGCCAAATTGCAACGCATTCAGAGCGAACTCGCCGCAAAAGGACTGGGCCGATCCGGTGCCCTGACTCAGGCGGTCGCCATGTGCGGAAGAAGGGAGTTCTTCCGAACCTCGCCGAAACACACATAGTTAAGGGCGCTGCATACCTCGTTGCTACTCCAATCTAGCGCTGCATCAGGCGTCGTTGCTTTAGAACACTCTCAATGTCCGCAACAGATTCTCTCGGACCGAAGGGGGAGAAGTTCGGGATCGCCTTCTCTACTTACCCCTCTCGGGACTGATCTGATTCGCCTTCTATCGGAGCGTTCAGCCTCATCACGCTATTCGGCCAGAAAGTTATGCCGCGTCGACGCGCCACCCAGATCGGCCAAGACGCGGTGCGATGGAGCCGCGGCGCGGGGCACGCTAAACTCGCAAGACATCACCTCGCAGGCGGCACATGGAAGAACGTTACAACCCTAAAGACATCGAGCCCAAATGGCAGGCGGAATGGGAGCGCGCGCAGCTCTACCTGACGCGCGAGGATCCGGCGCACGAGAAATTCTACGTCCTCGAAATGTTCCCCTACCCGTCCGGCGCCGGACTCTCGGTCGGCCATCTGCACAACTACGTGCCGTGCGACGTCATCGGGCGCTACAAGCGGATGGCGGGTTTCAACGTGCTGCACGCGATGGGATGGGACGCGTTCGGGCTGCCCGCCGAAAACGAGGCGCTGCTGCGCCAGTCGCATCCGAGCGAGACGGTGCCGCGCTATGCCGCCAACTTCAAGCGCCAGCTCATCATCTCGGGATGCGCGTACGACTGGACCCGCGAGATCAATTCGTCCTCGCCCGAGTACTACAAATGGACGCAATGGTTCTTCCTTTTGTTATACAAGCGCGGGCTCGCGTACCGCGCGACCGGCTCGCAATGGTGGTGCGACAAATGCCGCACCATCCTGGCCAACGAGCAGGTCGTCAATGGCTGCTGCTGGCGGCACACCGACAATCCGGTTTCGAAGAAAGACCTCGAGCAGTGGTACATCAAGATCACCGCGTTCGCTGACGCGCTGCTCGATGATCTCGAAAACATCGACTGGCCCGAACCCATCAAGCTGATGCAGCGCAACTGGATCGGCCGCTCCGAGGGCGCGGAGCTCGCGTTCCCGGTCACCGCGCATCCGGGCAAGGAAGTCCGCTTCTTTACCACCCGGCCCGACACCGTGTTCGGCGTCTCGTTCATGGTGCTGGCGCCCGAGCATCCGCTGGTCGCGGAGATCACCTCGCCCGAACAGCGCGCCAACGTCGAGGCTTATGTCACGCAGGCGCGGCGGCAGACCGAGATCGAGCGCCTCTCGACTGCGAAGGACAAGAGCGGCGTGTTCACCGGCGCATACGCGCACAACCTCTTCAGCGACAAGGACATTCCGATCTGGATCGCCGACTACGTGCTGATGGGTTACGGCACCGGCGCGATCATGGCGGCGCCGGGCGAGGATCAGCGTGACTTCGAGTTTGCAAAAAAGTACGGCCTCGAAATTCCGGTCGTCACCGCGCCCGCCGACGGCAGCAAAGCGCCGACTGATCGCGCATACAGCGAGCGGGGCATTACGGTGAATTCCGGCTTTCTGACCGGCAATGACCAGCGACGAGGCCATCAAGGCGGTCGGCCAGTACGCCATCGACCATGAGATTGGAAAGCCTACCATCAGTTACAGGATGCGCGACTGGCTGATCTCGCGGCAGCGCTACTGGGGCGCGCCGATTCCGATGGTCTACTGCAAAACCGACGGCATCGTGGCGGTGCCCGACGACCAACTGCCGGTGCGGCTGCCCGAAATGAAGGAGTATCAGCCCTCGGGAACAGGACGATCGCCGCTCGCCAACGTTCCGGAGTTCGTCAACACGACATGCCCCAAGTGCGGAGGCCCGGCCGAGCGCGAGACCGACACCCTCGACGGGTTCGCCTGCTCGTCGTGGTACTTCCTGCGTTTCGCCTCGCCGCATACGACCGAGGTGCCGTTCGATCGCAAGGCGGCCGATTACTGGCTGCCGGTCAACCTGTATGTGGGCGGCGCCGAGCACGCCGTCATGCATCTTCTATATGCGCGGATGTGGACCAAGGTGATGGCGGACGCCGGCATGATCAATTTTCGCGAGCCGTTCACCGTCCTGCGCAACCAGGGGATGGTGTGGGCGAGCGACGGCCAGAAGATGTCGAAGAGCAAGGGCAACGTCGTCACGCCCGACGAGATGATCGACAAGTACGGCGCCGATCCGCTGCGGCTGTGGGAGCTTTTCATGAGCCCCTTCGACGAGCCGACCAACTGGAACGAGGACGGCGTCGCGGGCACCTCGCGCTACCTGATGCGCGTATGGACGATGGTGCGACGCTTTGTGGAGGCCGGCGCACCCGCGGGAAATCCCAGCGACGAAACCATCAAGCGCGACGCATAAGACAATTCAGACCGTCACCGATCACATCGAGCGGCTGCGCTTCAACACTGGCCTCGCCGCGATGATGGATCAGCTCAACTACCTCGCGAAGCTGAAGCCCGATGAGTTGGGCAGGTTCGCCCTCGAAACGTACCTCGTCATGCTCGCGCCGATGGCGCCGCACATCACCGAGGAATTCTGGCGCGCGCTCGGCCACAATCAGTCAATTCACCTCGAGTCATGGCCGAAGTTCGATCCCGCATTGACGAAGGAAGAGACCGTCACCGTCGTCGTGCAGATCAACGGCAAGGTCCGCGATCGCTTGCAGGTTGAAGCGGGCGCGCCCGAGGCCGACATTACCGCGCTGGCGCTCGCGAGCGACGCGGTCAAGCGTCATCTCGACGGCAAGACGCCCAAGAAGATCATCTACGTTGCGGGCAAGATGCTGAGCATCGTCGTGTAGCTTGAAGACTTCTGGCTTGAAGATTCGGCGCGCGGCGTGCGATGCTCGCCGTCAACAACGCTCGCATCACGCAAGGAGTTTCCTTCGATGGCCGATGTAGTCACCCTCAAGCGCAATCAGAACTGGGCCGTGCTTTCGCTCAATCGTCCCGACAAGCGCAACGCGCTCAACGTCGAAGTGCTGGCCGGCATGGACAAGGCCCTGCGCGAGGTCGAGAAGGACAAGGACATTCGCGCGCTGGTGGTGCGCGGCGAGGGCCGGCATTTTTGCGCGGGCATCGATCTCGCCGAAGTCGAGCAGGCCGAGTCGGGTCACAACCCCGCGAGCCTCGAGGGCGTGTTCCATCGCCTCGAAAACCTTCCCGCGATCACAATTGCCGCGGTGAATGGCGCCGCGATCGCCGGCGGTCTCGAACTCGCGCTCCATTGCGATATCCGCGTCGCAGCCGATGACGCCAAGTGCGGCATGACGCTGGGCAAGGTCGGCCTGATGGTGCCTTACGATTTCACCCGCAAGCTCATCGAGGTCATCGGCGCGGGAAACACCTCGCTGATTCTCTTCACCGCGGATCTTTTCGATGCGAAGCGGGTGTACGAAATGGGCATGATGTCGCAGGTGGTGCCCGCCGCCGAGCTCGACAAGACCGTTAGCGCGCTCGCCGAGAAGATCGCGGGCAACGCGCCGCTGTCGTTGCGCGCGATGAAATCCACCGTCCGTCGATGTATGAGCGAGACTTTCGACGCATGGCATCAGGACATGCTCGACCTCGCCACCGCGGTGCGCCGCAGTAGCGACGCCAAGGAAGGTCCGCGCGCGTTCCTCGAAAAGCGCAAGCCGAACTGGCGCGGCGAATGATCAGCCGTTAACGCCGAGCGCCTTGCGCAACGCGACCGCGCTATGCAGCAGGGTGCTCGGAATGTTCAGCGTCCCGGCCACATTGGAGTAGGGATACAGCCGCGCGTTGATATGCGCGTGGAGCGGCAGCCCCTCGCCTTGATGAATCTCGTAGTCAAGCGGCAGCGGCCCGAGGATCCGCAGGATGCGAAATAGCGCCCGCGCGAAGATGTCGAGCTGGTGCTCATCGAGGTCGGTGAGCAGCCCGAGATGCTTCGGCATCACGACGTCGTAGCTGCGCGGGAACAATCCGATCGGGCTCGCATAGGTCACGATGCCGTCGCGATTCTCAATGATGAGCTGCAGGCGATCGAAAAGATCGATCATCTCGTTGAACAGTCCCGGCGTTTCGCGCGCCGCCGAGGCTTCCTGCGCAACTGCGGGCAATGGCCGCGGCGATCCGATGATCTGCTGATGCACGTGCGGTTGCGACGCGCCCGACTCGCGGCCCTGGTTCTTGCGCACGGCGATCGCCTTCACCTCGCGATTCTGAAAGGCGTGGACCATCACGCGCGCGTCGGTCTCGATGAGCTTTACGAATTGCTCCTCGCCCAGCACGCCGGTGTAGGCGAGGTCGGCCTGGGTGCGGGGCGCCTCGATGAAGTGGCGGGGGTCCTCGATCACCACGTATGACTCGTTGCGATCGCCGGTAAGTTCGGACGGAATCCGCGGGAACAGATTATTGATGACGCGGATGATCCAACCGCCGCCGCGAACCGCATCGCCGCCGGTCCAATGCGGCATCTCCTCGCGCGTCAGGCGGAAGATTTCCGCCGTGGTCTGGTTCTCATTTCCCGGACAAAAGGGACACGCCGCGATTGAATGCCGGATGGTCGCCTCATCGAGAGTGCCGGCATCGGGCGGATGATGCTCACGGCCGCTGAGGGTGAAGGCGAAACTCTTGCCGCGCAGATCGACGACATACGAAATGACCTCGGTGACCGGGTTTTTGATCCACAGCAGCTTGCCGTCGCGAATTTCGTATTCCAGCGCCATCTACACTCTCTTGTCGTGCGGGTTCACCTTTACCAAGTGCAGCGGCGGGAAAAAAGGAAGGGCGGCCTTGCGAGCCGCCCTTAAATCTGACGGAGGATTTTAGACTTGGCGCCCGGCGAGATGGATTTGACCTCCCAAAAAATTGCGAGGCGCGTCAGAGGCAGAATCCGGAGCTGAGGTCCCTCTCCCGCTCGTCACGATTTTCGCATCGCAGCCATCGCGAAAACCACGCCGAGCGACCTCCCCCGATCAACGGGGGAGGGACGAGCAACGGACGAGGAATAAATCAGATCAGGCGGTCGCGGGCGCCGGCTCGCGCGTCTCCTTGTATGCGAAGGTCAGCTTGTCATCCGCGAGGTCGACCACCGCGGTGCCGCCCTTCTTGAGGCGTCCGAAGAGCAACTCATCCGCGAGTGAGCGCGCGATTTCGTTCTCGATGAGCCGTCCCAACGGGCGCGCGCCGAACTTCGGATCGTAGCCGTGCTCGGCCAGCCATTTGCGCGCATTCGCGGTAACTTCGAGCTTCACCTTCTGCGCCTTGAGGCGATCCGATAGCTCGCCGATGAACTTGTCCACTACCTTCTCGACCACCACCGTGCTGAGCGGCGCGAAATCGATGATCGCGGAGAGCCGGTTGCGGAACTCGGGACTGAACATCCGATCGATGATGTTCTTCGGGCTGCCGCTGGTGCCGCCGTGAAATCCGATCATCGAGCGCGCGAGCTCCTGCGCGCCCGCGTTGGTGGTCATCACCAGCACCACGTTGCGGAAGTCGGCCTTGCGCCCGTTGTTGTCAGTCAACGCCGCATGGTCCATCACCTGGAGCAGAATGTTGAACAGGTCAGGATGCGCCTTTTCGATTTCGTCGAGCAGCAGCACGCAGTGCGGCGTTTTGTTGATGGCGTCGGTGAGCAGCCCGCCCTGATCGAAGCCGACATATCCGGGAGGCGCGCCGATAAGCCGCGACACCGTGTGGCGCTCCATGTACTCGCTCATGTCGAAACGCAAAAACTCGATGCCCATCACTTTCGCGAGCTGGCGCGCGACCTCGGTCTTGCCGACGCCCGTAGGTCCCGCGAAGAGGAACGCGCCGACCGGCTTGTCCGGATGCGAAAGGCCCGACCTCGCCAGTTTGATTGCGCGCGAGACGGCTTCCAGCGCCGAGTCCTGCCCGTACACGACTTCCTTCAGCTCGGTCTCGAGGTTCTGCAGACGCTCGCGATCGTTCGCGGAAACCGTGCGCTCGGGAATCTTCGCCATCCGCGCGATGGTGCGTTCGACGTCGCGCAGGCCAACCGTCTCAGGCTCCTTCTTGCCCTTGCCGCGCAGATGCGCCGCGACCCCGGCCTCGTCGACAACATCGATCGCCTTGTCGGGCAGGTAGCGGTCATTTATATAGCGCGCCGACATCTCGACCGACGCACGCAGCGCCGCCGAGGTGTACTTCACATTGTGATGCTTCTCGTAATACGACTTCAGCCCGTTGAGAATCTGGATGGTCTCTTCCTGGGTCGGCTCGTTCACGTCGATGCGCTGGAAGCGGCGCGCGAGCGCCTTGTCGCGATCGAACGAGCGCTTGTATTCCTGGTACGTCGTCGACCCGATGCATCGCAACTCGCCCGATGCGAGCGCGGGCTTGAGCAGGTTGGACGCATCCATCGTGCTGCCCGAGGCCGAGCCCGCGCCGACGATGGTGTGAATCTCGTCGATGAAGAGGATCCGCTTGCTTGTTGCCGACCACCGCTTTGATGACGGCCTTGAGGCGCTGCTCGAAGTCGCCGCGAAAGCGCGTACCCGCCAGCAGCGCGCCCATGTCGAGCGAGTAAATTTCCACGCCCTTGAGCGCGTCGGGAACTTTGCCGTCGTGCACCGCGAGCGCGAGGCCCTCGGCGAGCGCGGTTTTTCCGACGCCCGCTTCGCCGACGAAAATCGGATTGTTCTTGCGCCGCCGCAGCAGCACGTGGATCGAGCGCTCGAGTTCTTTTTCGCGGCCGACCAGCGGATCGATTTTTCCCTGCGCCGCGCGCTCTGTGAGGTTGATGGCGTAAGTCTTCAGCGCCTTGGAGGGCGAGACTTTGCGATCGCCGTCCTCTTCGCCGCCGCCTTCGGCTTCGTTCTCACCGTCAGCTTCTTCGGTGCCGCCCGCCTCTTCCTTCTGCTCGGCAATCTTGGAGACGCCATGCGAGATGAAGTTGATGACATCGAAGCGCGAAACATTCTGCTCCTGCAAAAAGAAAAATGCCGGCGATTCGGTCTCATGGAACATCGCGACCAGCACATTGCCGCCGTTGATTTCGGTGCGACCGGATGACTGCACGTGGAGCGCGGCGCGTTGCAGCGCGCGCTGCACGCCGATCGCGTAGCGCGGCATCACGGTCTCGCCCTTGGGCATCCGCTCGACCTGCTCGTCGAGGTAGCGCGCGAGCTTCTTCTTGAGTTCCTCGAGGTCGGCGCCGGAGTTCTGCAAAATGTTGCTGGTGGTGACGTCATGCAGCATCGCGTACAGCAGATGCTCGAGGCAGACGTATTCGTGGCGTCGATTCACCGCTTCGGTCACGGCAAGCTGCAGGGTCACCTGCAACTCGCGGCTCAGCATGATATTTCCTGATGCCATCTAAATGCGCGTCGCGTCAGCGCGGCGCTTTTACTCCTTTTCCATCACGCATTTCAGCGGGTACTGCGCCTCGCGCGCGAGCTCAGTAAACCGTATATATCCCTCGGACTCCGCTGCGCTGCGCCTCGGGGCGCCTGCGGCGCGGCTTCGCCCGCTTCGCGCCTCATTTCCTGGAATAGCTTTCACTTCGTTCGCGTCGCTGGGATGCGGCGCTTTCACTCCTTTTCCATCACGCATTTCAGCGGGTACTGCGCCTCGCGCGCGAGCTCCTCCACCGTATGCACTTTGGTTTCGGCGATTTCGAACGGATACACGCCCGCCACGCCCATGCCGTTCTGATGCACCCACAGCATGATCTTGGTGGCCTCGGCGTGCGGCTTATGGAAAACCGTTTTCAGCAATTCGACCACGAACTCCATCGGAGTGTAGTCGTCATTAAGAAGGATGACCTTGAACATCGGCGGACGCTTGGTCTTGGATTGCGTCTTGGTGCGCCGCTCGATGACGGTTCCGTTGTTACCGCCGCCGTCGCCGCTCTCGTCGCCGTCGGTGCTCTTGGCCGCAGGTGCGAGCCGTCTGATTTCATCTGAAGTCATACGGTCACTTTTCCGCTTTGCACACGTATCAGAATAGCAGACTGCACCGCGGTGTAGGGAGTATGCAACCGATTTTCCTCGAGCGTGAACTTAAACGACCGTTTGGTCGGAAAACAGTTTTGAGATGCTTCAAGTGTTGTTAAGCTTGAGCCGAGGCAGATGACCCAGAGCAGAACCAATGTGATCGAAGTCGCGATCGTCGAAGGCATCGCCAAAGTCGCGCGCGACGATTGGGACGCGCTGCTCACCGACGCCGATTCTCCCTTCGTCGAATGGGACTGGCTGCATGCGATGGAAGCGGCGAAGTGCGCCAATCGCAACACCGGATGGGCGCCGTATCATCTGCTGATTCGCGACGGCGCCAAAAAAATCCTCGCCGCGTGCCCGCTCTACCTGAAAACTCACAGTATGGGCGAGTTCGTCTTCGACCACGGATGGGCCGAGGCCGCCCAGCGCTCCAACATCAAGTATTACCCGAAGCTGCTGGTGGGCGTGCCGTTCACGCCGCATACGGGGCGGCGCTTCCTGACCGCACCCGGCGTCGATCGGCCTACGATGATCAGCGCGCTCGGCCACGCGCTGATGAACATTTGCTCGGAGAACAAACTGTCCTCGGCGCATGTCACCTTTTGCGATACCGATGAAGTCGCGCCGCTCGCCGCGCTCGGATTCCTCGAGCGCCTCGGGTACCAGTACCATTGGCATAACACCGGCTTTCAAACCTTCGATGATTACCTCGCTCGATTAAAACATAAGCGTCGCACCGCGGTACGGCACGAGCGCAACGCCCTCGAGGAGCAAGGCCTCGAAGTGAAGGTCCTCGCGGGTGAGGAAATTCCGGATTCATTATTCGGCCCGATGTATCGCCTCTATATCTCGACCATCGAGAAGCTCTACTGGGGTCGGCAATATCTCACGCCCGAATTCTTCGAGCTGATGCGCACCGATTTCAAGCGCAATGTCGCGTTCGAGCTCGCATATAAAGGACGTGAGCTGGTGGCCGGGAGTTTCTGCCTCGAAAAGGCCGGCGTGCTGTACGGGCGCTACTGGGGATGCTTCGAGGATTACAAATTCCTGCACTTCAACGTGTGCTACTACGCGGGCATCGAGCATTGCATCGAGCGCGGATTGAAGCGCTTCGAGCCGGGCGCGGGCGGCGAATACAAATGGCTGCGTGGCTTCGATCCGGCGCTAACTCGCAGTATGCATTTCCTCGCGCATCCGGGATTCGCGAAAGCGGTCGGCGACTTCCTCAAGCGCGAGAGCCGCGAAGTGCAGCATTGGATCGAGGAAGGCCGCGAACGGAGCCAGCTCAAACCGCCACCGCCCTCGGACGCCGAAGTGGAGTAGAACCTCACCCCTAGCCCCTCTCCCTTCAGGAGAGGGGAAATCAGGATGTTCACTCCCTCACGTCCGCGTGGGGGAGTCCGGTTGGCGGGCGTGTCGCTCTTTTGTTTGGGCGACACGCGTGCCAAGCGGGAGGGGGTGCTGACCGAGAGTCACCAACCTCCGAGGTCGCGACGCTCGCCCTGCACCCCCTCCTCGATCCTCCCCCACGCGGCGTGTGGGAGGGGAGTTCGCGCTAGCCCCGCTCGGCGACGTCGCCCACCAGCACCAGCTTGCGCGGCATCGTCTCGATGAGATGGAAGTTCCTCGACGTCTTTCTTGCTCGCGACGCCCAACTCCTTGAAGCGGCGCGTGCTCACCAGCACCCGCGATTCCATCGAGCGCGCGGTGTTGTTGTATTCCTCGACCGCCTTGCCGAGCGCGCCGCCCAGCCGCGCGAGGTAGGAGGCCATCGTGGCGATGCGTTCGTGAAGCTCCTGCCCCAGCTCGCTGATGTGCTCGGCGTTCTCGGCGAGCTGCTCCTGGCGCCATCCGTAGGAAACCGCCTTCAGCAGCGCGATGAGCGTGGTCGGCGTCGCGAGGATCACCTTGCGCGCGGCGGCGTCTTCGATCAGCGCCGCATCACTTTGCAACGCGGCGCTGAAGAACATTTCGCCGGGGAGAAACAGCACGACGAATTCCGGCGTCGGCTTGCACGCATCCCAATAGCTCTTGGAGCTGAGCTGGATGACATGGGTCCGAATCTGATTCGCATGCTCAGTCAGCTTCGCGCGCGCGCGAGGTTTCGTCTGCGCACTCCGTCGCTTCGAGATAGGCCTTCAGCGGAACCTTGGAATCGACCACTACATTCTTATTGCCGGGCAGTTGGATGATTACGATCGGGACGGAAGCGGCCACTCTCAGTGGTCTGCATCTCCTGCTCGAAGAAGTCGCAATGCTCGACCATCCCCGCGATCTCGACCACGCGCTTGAGCTGGATCTCGCCCCATCGGCCGCGCACCGCCGGGCGTCCGCAGCGCATCGAAGAGTTTGCCGGTCTGCGCACCGAGGCTGCGAAGTTGTTCGTTGAGCTGCCCCTCGATGCCGCGCCGATCGCTTTCCATCTTGCGGATTTCCACGTCGAGCTTCGCGAGCGATTCGCGCGCGGGCTTCACGAGGTCGTCGATCTTTTTCTCGCGCGCCTCGAAATCCTTCGAGGCGACATCCTGCGCGGCCTTGCAGCTTCTCCTCGGCGAGCTTCAGGAAATCGCCGGTGCTCTGCCGCAGCGTGTCCGATGCGAGCGATTTGAAGGTGTCGGCGAGCTTGTGCTCGGCCTGCGCGAGGAGACCGCGCTCTTCCTCGAAGCGCTTCTGGGTTTCTTCGGCGCGCGGCGCGGGTCTCCGCAAGGCCGGTCTCCGCGAGGCGCAGGCGTTCGTGCAGATCGTCGCATTGCGCCTGCAACTGGAGCCGCTGCGTATCGAGAGACTCGCCGCGAATGCGCTCACTATGCGCGATTGATTCGGCCTCGCGGATTTTGCCTTCCGCGTCGGAGGCGCGCGAGTGCGCGCGATGAACCATCCGAATGCCATGCCGAGAAATGCCGCAACTACCGCTACCGCGGCCACCGCCATCCACTCCATCGCACCACCTCCAACTCACCACGCTTCGAACCGCGTCCGAAGCTCTGAAAATTCTACCCCGATGCGCGCTCCGAATGCGATGCTTGTGCGCCGCGCTGCCTGCTATCTTTCTTTGCACATCTGCCGGATCGCCCGCATCCTGTCGATGAAGCATCTTCTGAAGAAAGGCTCGATTCTCATCCTGCTCGGCACCGGCGGCGTCGGCAAAACCACCGTCGCCGCGGCGCTCGGACTCGCGGCCGCGCAGAGGCTCCGCTCGATACCGCGCTGATCACGGTCGATCCTGCGCGCCGCCTGCGCGAGGCGTTGGGGTTGAAGCGCCTGGGCGGAACTCCAACGCGCATTTCGGAGCGCGCTCTGAAGCGCTGCCGATCTCGATCCGCAGCTGCAAGCTTTCCGCGATGCAACTCGATGTCAAAGGCGCGTGGGATGCGATGGTCGAGCGGTTCGCCAAATCGCCCGCCACGCGCAAAAAGATCCTCGAAAATCCGTTCTACAAAAACCTGACCGAGGAGTACGCGGGCTCCGAGGCTTACGCGGCGCTGCAGCAGCTTTACGATCTGCATCAGTCGGAGGCCTTCGATATCGAGATCGTCGATACTCCTCCGGCCGCGCATGCGTTCGAGTTTCTGCAGGCGCCCGCCCGCCTCGCGAGGCTGCTGGATTCCCGTGCCGCGCGATGGCTCTTCACGCCCGTCGCTCTCGGCGGGCCGTTTCGCGATGCGCATCGCCAATACTGCCGCACGTTTCGTGATTCGCGAGCTGGAGCGCTTCGCGGGCGGCAACGTGCTTTCGACGATTTCCGATTTCTTCGAGGCCGCGTGCCGAGGCCGTCGATGCGATGGTCGATCGGCTCCATAAAACCGAAACGCTGCTGCATTCGCCCGAGGTGCGCTTCGTCCTCGTCACGACTGCCGAAGAGGATCGGCTGCGTCGCGCGCGCGAGCTGATCGCCGAGATGGAAGCGGAAGGCCTCACGCTCAGCGCCATCGTCATCAACCGCTTCCTCGATGAGGAAACCTGGGCCGAGGTGATGAAGCATCCGGGCGCCGAGCCATCGCGGATGAACGGCATCCGGAAGCTGCGCGCCGTCGATGGAAGCGAGCCGAGAGTGAACGGCGTCGTCGATTTCCTCGAGGAGTATCGCGCGCGCGCGATCGACGACATCGCGCGGGTCGAGCAATTCGTGCGCGAGCTATCATCGAAGGTGACGGTCGCGGTCGCGCCGGAAATCGAAGTGGGCGTGCGCGATCTCGCGGCGCTGGCGCGCGTCGCGAATTGCTTGCTCACTCCAGTCGCGCTGAAGAAGAACAGACAAAACCACAAAGGCACAGAGGCACAAAGTTAGGACGGCGTGCGGCGCGGAAGCCTCACGCCGAGTAGTTTGTGTCCTTCTTTCCTACTTAGTGTCTCTGTGCCTCTGTGGTTACTCTTTGTCTAAATGCCGGAGTGCGCCTGTAAGCCGGGTTCTGTTCCCCTTGCGGGGCGACGATCATTCCTCTAGGCCGGCGATTGCTCGCCGGCTCGTGCGGCCGAACCCGAGGGATCGTGAGCGGGCCGCTCACCCTCCTATTTGGCCTTGCACCGGATGGGGTTTGGCATGCGCGCACGGTCACCCGCGCGCCGGTGGGCTCTTACCCCACCATTTCACCCTTGCCCTTGCGGGCGGTCTGTTTTCTGTGCCACTTTCCGCGGCTCGCTCCGCGCCGTCGTTAACGGCCATCCTGCCCTATGGAGCCCGGACTTTCCTCTCCGCGATGCGAAGCGATCGTCCGGCGCACTCTCGGCACTACAACTGTACAGGTACAGATGCGCGAACCACAGCCGCTAACACGGGTAAAGCCGGTGCCACAAAGTTATGACAGCTTCGCGCGACGCTTCTCCGAGATCGCCTTGGTCAGTCGCGGCAGCACATTCGCCGAGCCGCCGCGCAGGCTGATGTTGCAATATGGCGGTGATCTCGGATTCGTAGAGATTGACCTCGACCAGCACACCGCCGCGTTGTTTGACTTCGAGGGCGAAGCCCGCCGCCGGATACACCGTCGCCGAGGTTCCCGCAACGATCACCAAATCCGCGCGCGCCGAATGATCCTGGCATCGCATCAGCACATCGGTCGGAATCGGCTCGCCGAACGAAACCGTATCGGCCTTCACCATGCCCTCGCACTTCGGGCATTTGGGCGGCAGCACTTCGAGGCTGATTTCCTCGGCGCTGAAAGCGCGAGCTGCAATCGAGGCATCGCATCAACTTCCAGTTACCATGAATCTCGGCGAGCGCCTTCTGCCCGGCCTGGCGATGGAGGTCGTCGACATTTTGCGTGATGACGAATTTCAGCACGCCCATCGCTTCGAGCTCGCGCGAGCGCGATGATGGCCGGGATTCGGCTTCGCCACCTTGAGCGGCTTGAACAGCTCGTCATTTTGACGGCTGATCCGCTCCTCCCACGCCTTTTTGGGATTTTCCATGAAGCGCTGGAACTGATTCATCGGCGGCTCGCCGTATTTCGTCCATAGCCCGCCGGGCCCGCGAAACGGCGGGATGCCGCTTTCGACCGACATCCCCGCGCCGGTCAGCGCGATCGGATACTTCGCGCGCAGGATGACGTCCGCGGCGGTGGCGATTTCCTCATCGGTGGCGATTTTCGCTTCTTCATTTGCCATGCGGCGATCCTCATTCACGCGACGGTGCATGAGGTGAAAGTGAATGCGTAAACGGCGAGGCCGGGGTCGAGCGCTTTCAATTCGAGCGCGCCCTGATTGACGTTGTCGTTGTCGACCAGGTTGTACATCCGCGGCGCGTCGACGTTGCACGATCGCGCGTCCACTGTCAGTCTTCACATCGGTGCCGGGCCGCTCGCCATCGGAAAGCGTGATCATCGGACTTCGAGCGACGCCGTTCTGCGCCCGGGCGCCATCACGAGGTTCACTTCGCGCGCGGTGTAGCGCAGCCGCAGCGAGCGCTTCGCGTGCTTCGGCGCGCGCAGATTCCTGTCTCGACGCGCCATCGGCCATCGAGATACGCGGTGCTCTCCAAATGTCGGCCCGGATCGCGATAGTCATGCGGCTGGTCGCGCTTGACGCCCTCCGGATTGCCGAAATTGCCGCGCGCGTGGCCGAGATAGAGTTCCGGCGTGACGCGATAGCATACGGCGCCGGGGCGATCGCTGTCGCGCACCGGTTCCATCGGCGGAGGAAAATCCGGCAGCGCGGGATTCAGATCCTTGCAGCGCCTTCTGAATCTGCAACTCGCTCTCGGCATACGAGCCCTCGCCGAAATGGTAGTAGCGGATGCGTCCCTTGCTATCGATGAGATACTTCGCGGGCCAGTACTTGTTCGAATACGCGCGCCAGATCGCGTAGTCGCTGTCCGACACGATCGGATATTCGAGGCCGAAGCGCGTGGCCGCGTCCTTCGACGTTGGAGCCTTCGCGCGCGAAGGAAAACTCCGGCGCATGCACGCCGATCACGACCAGGCCGTCCTTGTGATAGCGACTGTGCCAGCCCTCGACATAGGGCAGCGTGCGGATGCAATTGACGCAGGTGTAGTCCCAGAAATCGATCAGCACGACGGCCTTGCCGCGCAGCTCCTTAAGATGCACCTGGCCGCCCTGAATCCAGGTCGCCGCCTTCGAGTTCGGGGGCGTAAATCGTCTCACTGATAGTTGGCATCGAAGCTCAGCATAGTTGCATGATGCTCGCGACGATCCCGCCAATGCCGAACGCGGAAATGCTAGCAATCGGCATGGCCATCGAGGGATTACAGATAGTCCGATCGAAAACGCCGAGCAGATGCAAGCAGGCGCACGACATTCGCCGCCGCGTGTTCATCGAGGAGCAGCACGTTCCCGAGGAAATCGAAATGGACGAGGACGACGCGCACGCGTTTCATGCGCTCGCGCTACTCGATGGCACGCCGGTCGGATGCGGCCGCTTCGTGCGCATGGTCACGAAGTAAATCCGGTGAGGTGAAGATCGGCCGGATGGCGGTGCTGCCCGACCTTCGCACGCGCGGCATCGGGCGCGAGATCCTGCTCTTCCTGATGCACATCGCACGCGAGCGAGGATATCGGCACGCGATTTTGCACGCGCAGATGACCGCGGAAGGCTTCTATCTGAAGAATGGCTACGCGCCGATTGGCGAAGTATTCGAGGAGGCCGGCATCGCGCATCGCGCGATGGTGCGGGAGCTGTAGACCTCACCCCTAACCCCTCTCCCTTCAGGAGAGGGGAACCAGACAGAATCTGGGCAGCATCCGATGACTCGTCGGATGTCAATAATGGGGCTTCGCGGCCACCTAAACGCCTGCAGGACCTCTTTCTTCGACTTGACGAGTAGTCTGGTTAGTTCTCACCTGAATCTATTAGCGATGCTTGCTTTTGCCTTGCTATTTTGTCTAACCTTTTTAAACGAGCGAAATACGGCTATTAGCGCCGATTTGGCATTAAAGTGCCTTATTTGCACACCCCGTAAACTTCGCATCGCGGCTACGACGCTGTGAACTCACGGCGAGAATTCAATGGGGGGCGGCGATGAAAATCAAAAGGCTATTCGTCTCGATAGCGGTACTTCTATGCATAGTCCTGTTGTCTATGCTTCATGCCGCGACCGCCAAGGCAAACACGATTGATGTAGACGCCAGCCCTGACGACTTCCCGCTCGGGTGCAGTTTGAAAAAGGCGATCGAGAACCACAACGCCGAAGGCCAGCCGAACAAGGGTTGCGGGCCTGGCAGCGCCGACGATGATTTATTCCTTACCGGAACGGGGACCAGCGTAGAAAAAAAGCTCCCGGCGATCACCAGCGGCAAAGTGACGATTACAACCTCAACGTTTACCAATGCTGGATGCATAACAGTTTCCCTGACTGATCCGGGTACTTTCACGGTTAATGATGGCGCGACTCTCACGTTCCGCAACGTATGGGTGCACGGGGGTAGCGGCTTTAATGGCATTGACGTGAGCATGATCGACAACAATGGCGGCGTACTCATTATCGACGACGAGCAGAGAGATCTGATCAGCATTTCGGCTTTTGCACTTTCAAAAACGATATTTCCAGCAGCGAATTTACCCAGCATCGATTCCCCAAGTTCGGCGGAGTAATTTTCAATCGCAACAACGGCACTGTCGTGATTAAGGGCGGACTCATCTCGAACAATCATGCAGACCAGGCTGGTGGTGCGATCTACAACGACAGCGGGACGGTAACCATCTCGGATCCGGGCGGCCTTTTAACCAAGTTTGCTAACAACAGTTCAGATCGCGGCGGCGTAATCTACAACGGGAAGAAAGGCACGCTGCAAATTCAATCGAATAATTATTTGTTCCTGAACAACACCGCAGCGAATGGTGGCGCGATCTATAACGATGGCGGCAAGGTGATCATCACTCATTCGGGGGCCACGGACGTGATGCGGCAGTTCGCTTCCAACAAAGCGAAGAATGGCACGATCTACAGTGAGGGCGGCACCCTGAGCATCGACAATGTCGATATTTTCTCCAATTCAAGTAAGTTTTTTGGAACGATCTTTCTCAGCAACAACGCGCTAGCGAATCTAAGCCAGGTTTTCCTTCACGATAACACCGCGGAAGCCGGCGGTGGAGGAATGTTTCTAACCACCGGAGCTAGTGCCAACGTCACGCAATCGCACTTGTTTAATAACACCGCTAAAGGCAATGGCGGTGCGATTCTTGGAAACGGCGGTGCGATACTGAATCTTGGGCAATCGGATCTTCATGATAATACCGCCAATCCTGGCAGCGGTGGCGGCCTGTTGGTCGCCAACGACAGCGATGCCAATGTCAACGACTGTACCTTCTACAACAATCACGCCAGCGAGAAGGGCGCCAGTATCTACAATACCAGCGACAGCCAACTCTCGATTATCAACAGCACCTTCTTCGGCACCATTAGCGCTCCCGAATCCATCACGCTTACCTCCGGGAAAGCTGCGATAGTCAATTCGACCTTCGATGTCGTCGATCTTGACAACCGGTCTACTCCGGAATTTTTCAATGTTAGTAACAGCATCCTGGCCAACACCCTATGCAAGAAGGTCCGTGATGACGGGATGAATCTGCAGTTCTCCAGCACTTCGTGCCCCGCCAGTATTCCGAACATGAATCCTCTGCTGGATCCGCGAAACCTCCAGAGCAATGGTGGACCAACTCTTACCATCGCATTGCAGGACGGCAGTCCGGCGATTTCCGCAATCCCGCTTGCCGATTGTGTGACCCAGAAAGGCAATCCAGTTACCACCGATCAGCGCTTATTTCCGCGCGGAGCAGACGGCTATTGCGACATCGGTGCCTATGAGTTCCAGGACAAGAGTCCGACCCCGACTCCTACAGCCGCTCCCACCGCATCCCCAAGCACGACTCCGACCGCAACCGCAACCGCGACTCCGGTAAAGACTGCAACTCCGACCGCAACTCCTACCCGGACCGCAACCGTGACCCCGACTCGGACGGCAACCGCGACCACAACTACCACGGCTACCAAGACCCCGACTCCAACTCGGACTGCTACCACGACGGCAACTGCCACTCTTACAAAGACCGCGACCGCAACGCCGACTCAAACTGTGGTCCCCACCAGGACCGCTACTCCGACTAAAACTGCGACTCCAACCAAAACCGCTACTCCGACGGCGACTGCAACGCCGTCGCCGATCAAATTTGTGCGCGTGGGTCCTTTGTTTCATTCCGTCAATCCGGTCACGAGCATTAGTGTGCGCAGGCCGACGGGAGTCATCGTGGGCGATCTGCTGATTACGCAAATCGTGGTCCTCGACGGGACTGGCAGCAACGTACCGGTCGCGCCTCAGGGATGGACCCTTATCCGTCACGATCAGATCGCAAGTGGCGCCAATGGGATGACTTCATGGCTCTATTACAGGGTTGCGACTGCGGGTAAACCGCTCTTGTTTAGTTGGAGCATCGCGAAACAAAAGGCCGCCGCTCTGATGGGCGCCTGGCGTGGCACTTCGGGCACACCGCTAGACCAATCCTCGGGTGCCACCGCTGCGGGAGGACCTGCGATCGCGGCGGCCCCATCGTTAACCCCGGCCAATAACAATGAGTTGCAAGTTTATTTCTACGGCGCGCAAACCTCTGGCGCACCGAACATTTCCGAATCGGCGCCGATAAATTCGCGCGCGAATGAGACCTCGGCCAAGGAGGGCGTCGCGATCGCGCTCGGCGATCTGGCAGCGCCTTCGATGGGAAATCCCTCGCCGACCTACAACGCGACTGCGTCGGGGAGCGACACTGTCGTCCTGTCCGCGCAAGCGGTATTGCTGAAGGGGAACTGACGCGATCCGCACATGGCGCGATGATGCGCGGGTTGACCTAGCCCCTAACCCCTTGAAGGGGAACCGAGCGGAAGAAGAAAAGAGCTTCTTGTCTTTCTTTTCCTGCCCCCTTCACTCAAGGGAAGGGGCTGGGGGTTAGGTACTGATGCATCTGTACACTCACTGTTTGCGATGCTATACTGTCTGTTTCCTCGCGGGAGGTGCGTTTCCCTAATGCCTCCCCTCAAATCTCCTCTCGCTCCACTCTCCGATGCGTTCGGCATGCGCGCCGGCCAAGTTGCGCCTTTCGCGCAGGGACCCTATGCATCAGTCGACCAATTCCAACCCAACCTCGAACCCTTCTCCTAAAGCATCAGTCAGTGAGCGCAAACTGGCGGCCAATCGCGCCAATGCTCAACGCTCCACCGGTCCGCGCACTCCGCAGGGAAAAGCGCACGCGGCGATGAATGCGTTGCGTCACGGCATCCTCGCCAGGGCCGCGTTCAACGTGGCGATTGAGGGCGAAGACCGCCGCGTCGAATTCGAGGCGCTGCTGGCCGGCCTCGCGCAGGAATACCAGCCGCGCACCATCACCGAAGAAATGGCGATCCAGCAGCTCGCGGGATGCTACTGGAAGCTCGCGAAGGTATGGCGCTATGAGCAGGAACGTGCGTACTGCGAATGGAATGTCTATGACGGCAGCGAAGAGAGCCGCGGCTGCAACGAAAATAACGCCTTGCAGAAGCTGGAGGACAGCCAGACCGCGATCGAGGACGGCAAGACCCTGCGTAAGGCGGGACTCTTCGCGCCCACCATTCCGCGCGCCTCAGCCAACACCATCCTGCGCTACCAGGGCGCGATCAATACGATGATGACCCGATGTCTAACTCTTTTGGAGCGGCGGCGAATGCAACGCGCCAAATCGGCGGAGGAGCTCGAAGAGCTGGATTACACCAACGAAGCCGTTGCGCCCGCGCCGGAAAAGGAAGGCCCGCAAAAGCCGAGCGCGCCCACGAACGATGACGCATTACATAAACAAACCCAAAAAGCCTCGGCAGATGCGAAGGTTTCTGCGGCGAAGGAAGCCAATCCCACCTCGCAAGCTCCGCTCGCGAGCACCGATAAGGATCCGGATCGCCGCGATCCGGCGTAGATTACCGATCGCGCCGCTCCGGCGCCCCGTTCGCTATCGATAAATCGGGACTTGACAGCCGGTGGAAACAATCCGGATGCTGGAGTTGCGCCTAAGCCAACCTTCCTGCTCCCCTTTCCTCAAGGGAAGGGGCCGGGGGTTAGGTTGCAAACTCCGCGATGATCCTGCGCGACCTCGGCCGGTTTTTCGAGGATCACATGATGATGCGCATCGGCAATGACTGTCAGTCGCATATGCGGATTCGAGGCGGCCGCGGCCTCCGAGGAGTCCTGCGTCATGATGCGGCTCTTTTCCGCGCGCACCAGCAGCGTCGGCAGCCGCAGCGCGCGTATGGTTTCCATCACCTGCAGGCCGTCGCCGCCGAAGAAGCTTTCGCGATCGAACTTGAGCGTGTAGCCGCCGGACTCCGCCGGCATCAGGCTTTTCTCCGCGATCGCGAGGACGCGGTCTGGGTGAATCTCGCCTTCATTCGGCATCAGGCGAAAGCGCGCCTTCGCGGTTTCGAGGTCCGGGTACATCACCGTCGGCAATGCCTTGAGGCGATGCAGAAAGCGATCGCGCCCGCGCGAGGAAACCACCGCGGTATCGACGACGATGATGCCGCGCGCGAGGTCCGCGTAGCGCTCCGCGAATGCCAGCGTCACGACGCCGCCCATGCTGTGGCCGACGACGATCGGACGCTCGCCGCGCACTTCTTCGCCGATGAAGCTCGCGAGGTCGCCGGCATAGTCATGCGGCTTGTAGGCGGGCGGCTTCACCCACTCGCTGTCGCCATGGCCACGCATGATCGAGCGCGAGCAGCCGCAGATCTCGCGGCAGTTCGGCAGCGACCCATTGCCACCACCATGCGTTAGCAGAGTTGCCATGCAGCAGGATGATGGTGCGCGAGGCATCGGGATTCCATTCGAGGAAATGGAGGCGCGGGCTGGTGTGCGAGAAGCGGCTGCGCGGCGCGCTCATCGATTAAACATATCGGTTCAGGAATGTCGCGCAGAAATTCTTTGAGGATCGCGACCAGGCCGGCAGGATTGTCGAACATCGCATGATGGTAAGAGTCTGGGGAGCACGGCGAGCTTGCCCTGCGGCATCATCGCGACCATCTCTTGCGACTGCTCCAGCGTGGGAAACGGGCTCTTCAGGACTTTCACATACAGCGCCGGACAGGTGATTTTCGCGAGGTCATCGTCCGAGGTTGATGGGCTCGCGAATGGTGGTGCGCCGATCGAGCTTGTGAATCCACTCGCCCTCGGGCGTCTCCTTGAAAGTGTGGCGCGCCGCGTGCGCCAGCACCTCCGGCTTCGCCAGCGTCTCGCGCGGCACCATCTTGAAGTTTGCCATGGCCTCCTCGAGCGACTTGAAACGCTTGCCCGGGCCGCTCCGAGAATTTGCGCAGCATTTCGACCGCGCGCGCCGGATAATCCGCCGGCGAATCGATCGCGATCATCGCGCGAAGTTTCTCCGGATGCTCGCGCCGCATACGCCATCACGTTGTGCCCGCCCATCGAATGCCCGACCAGCACCGGCGCGCCAAGGCCCCAGCTATCGATGAGGTCGTCCATGTCCGCGATGTAATGCCGCGTGCCGTACTCCCATTCCTCGGGCCACTCAGCTGTCACCATGCCCGCGCAAATCCATCGCGAGCGCATGGAAGCTATCGGCAAAATGCGGTCCGACGAAATCCCACCAATGCCCATGGGCCGAGCCGCCATGGATGAAAAGGATCGGCGGCTTGCCCTCGCCGCCGTAGTCGACGCAGTTGAGCATCAGGCCGTTGACGAGGAATTTCCGTTCGGTCATGCGATGTCAGGCGCGTGCAAAGGCGCGCTGCCCCTTCATCCTCAACATCTATCAAAGTCAGCGTACAAAGCCAGCGACGCGCGCGATCCTCAATGGCGTTTGAGCCACTCCAACACGAAGCGGTCGAAGCGCTCCGCCTCCTCGAACTGCGGATTATGGCCGCTGCGGTCGAGCAGCACGTACTCGCACTCAGGGATGAGATCCTTCTTGCCATGCCACAGGGTCGGCGGCACCACGAAGTCGCAAATGCCTGCGATGATCAGGGTTGGGCATTTGATTTTGGGCAATGTCGATGCGGCGTCGAAGCGTTTCCATTCGCCGCCGCCGCCCCAGAAGCGATCCCAAATTTCAGGACTCGCCTTGGTGCCCTCCCAAAGAAATGTGCAGTCGAAACTTCGGATCGAAAAACAGCCGCGGCGCGCCGAGGACATACATGCGCACGATCGCGTCCTGCGGCGACAGCTTGTCTCGCTCGGCGACGGACCGCTCCTGATTTTCCGCATCGATGAGTTTGCGCTCGGGTGACGCGAGCATCTCCCAGTACTTCGCCTGCTCGGCGACAAAGTCTGCGCCGAAGGTCGGTGCCGCTCCGGCAAGAATCAGATGCGAGACACGCTCGGGATAGCGCGCCGCAAAGTCCATCGCAAGGAAGCCATGCCCTGAATGGCCGACCACCACGGCCTTCGGCAATTTGATCTGATCGAGGAACTCGCGAAAGGAATCCGATAGCTGCGAGATCGTCAATCCTTCGACCTTGCCGATGTCGGAGCGGTTGCCGCGCAATTCGACGTTGCGTGACTTGCAGATTATGATGCGTGGCCGAGAAAAAAGCTCCGCTCGTAAAAGCGGCTGCCCGCGAGGCTCGGGATGACGACCGGCGTTCCGCGCCCTTCGGTTTCATAATGAATGTTCAATCCGCCTACCGTGAGCGAGCATCGAACTCTCCTCCCGCATCAAAGCATCGTAGTCACGAACAGCGCCGCAGCCGGCGACGCCCAGCACCATCGAGAGAAACCACACCAGGCGATACCGCGCGAGGGCGGCCACCGCGCCCAATGCGATCGCAACCTGAAACAATGCGACGCTATCGGCGAACCTGATGATGGTAATGCAGGAACTCGTCGGCCTCCGAGGATTTAGCATCGCGCTCGCGCTCCAGTTTGCGCGCCGTGGTTTGAATGTCCGCCTGTTCATGCGCATAGCGATCGCGGTCGGCTTTGAACGAGGCCGGCGATTCCTTACCCTGCGCCGACCCAGATCGCCTCCGAGGCCTCGCTGGATCTCCGCCTTGATTCCTTTCGCCTGATACGCGGTCCATTCATCCGAAGCCTCGGCCTGAAGTCGCGTGGCCTCGGTCTTCAGCACCAATGCTTCATTGACGGTGCCACCCGCACGCAATGCGGCGATCGCCGCGAAGGCCGCGAACAGCGCCGTGGTCAGCGCGATGGCCTTGAGCAAGGAGCCGCCTTCCCGTTCGAGCTGCTCCTTGACGTCGTCCTCGATCTTGTCGGTATCGATTTCGATTTCTTCCGGCACGCGCGCGACGCCTCCTCGCTGCAACTGCATACTATATCGCCGCTACATAAATCTCAATCGATGTCCAGCGACGGGAACTTTGCATCGGTAAGCATTCATGCCAGCATTCTAAGGGGCCACCCGCGGTCTCATCCGCGCGGCCGACGCAATGCGATCGATAAAACTCCTCGTGATATTTTTGGCGCTGGGCCTGATGGTGGCCGATGCCTCATCAGTGCGGGCGCAGGATTCCAACGCCGCCAAGGCGCATGCGCTGGTCGATGCCGCCATCAAAATGACCGACAGCGAAAAGGCGGTGAAGCTGCTGTGGCAGGCCACCGACATCGATCCCGCGCTCGAGGAGCCCTACATCTACCTCGGGATGTATTACAACTCGAAGCAGGACTTCGACGACCTCGCCAAGGTCTACCAGAAGCTGGTGAAGTATCAGCCCAACTCTGTGAGCGCGTGGCTCAACATCGGCGAGGCGTACATGTCGTTCACCCCGCCCAAGACCAAGGAAGCGCTGCCCTACTATCGCAAGGCCTACGAGCTGGATTCGCATTCCTCGATGGCGGCTCTACGGATGGGCGAGATCATGGCGCAGGAAGGCGATCGGGACGCAGGCGATCCGGTATTTGCATCAGGCGGCCGGCGATGCGGCGAATCCGAGCTATGCGGCCGAGGCGCGCAAGATCCTGACCCAGATGGGCGCCTCCTAGGTTTCTTTTTCTCCCACTCCCCCACTCCTCCGTACCCACTCCCTCACGTTGCGTGGGGGAGTCCGGGCGGCGCGCGGCTTGCGATGGCTGCGCGCAAGCCGCGTGACGCGCGGGTGGGGGTGCAGTCCGAGAGTCACCATCCTCGCGAGGTCAGTGGCCCTCGCATCCACACCCCCTCCCGAATGGCACGCTGGCCGCGCAGCCAAAGAGCGACCAGCGCGCCATTCAGACTCCCGCACCAAATAGTGGGGGAGTGGGAGAGAATGTGTGGGGGAGTGGGAGCGATCAGTCGTCGTGATGATCGTCGTGGTCGTGGCCAACCGGAGGCGAGAAATCGCGGTCGAAGCGATGCTGTTGCTCAGGCGTAAGCAGCGATCGGATCTGGTCGTGCGTTGCAGGATTAGATGAGCGTGCTGATGCCGGCGGAACTCCTGATGGAGCTGCATCATCTTGTTCCGGGTATCGCGCACCAACGCCTGAACCTGATGACGCTGGTCGGGACTCAGGCTCAACTCGTGATCGAGCCGATCGACGAAAGCCGTGATGGAATGGAATGTCGCAGAAGCCGATGCCGATAGGCCAAGGTGGTCAGCGCGAATCCGATGAGTCACGCCGGCAATGATCGCGAAGGTGATTCCGATCCATTTCAGGCTATTGCCCAAAGTCGCTGTTGGCCTCCGGCATATCCGCGCTGACCAGCTCGATAAATTGCGAGGGCTGATGAATCGCCTCGCTCAGCGTCTCGGTAGGAGTCTCCACCGAGAAGTATGCTGCCGAGGCGCCGGTAAGGAACAGCGCGACGCACCGCCGCGATCGAAAGCCATGACGAAGCGCGGCGCTGCTCGCGATATGCTCTGCCATCGCGCCGCGCCGATGCGGAATGCGCGTGACGTCGCGAGCCCCGTCCGATCAGGCTCGAGCCTCGGAATGAAAAACCGGCGCGGTCAGCGCGAAGGTGCGAAAGGCGCCATCGCATTTGGCGCATTCAGCCAGATGCGCAATGAACGCGGCGCGGCGCTCGGCGTCGAGCTCCTTGCGCCAGAACGATCGAAAATCCTGTCGTGCTTCGAAACAGTTCATTTGGCTACTCGCGCGCGACCCGCGCTCATCATACGCTCCGCACTCTTGCGAAGAACCTGACGCGCGCGAAACGCTCGAATTTTCACTTTAGCCTCGCTCCACCCCATCATCTCGGCGATCTCGGCGACACCCAATTCTTCGCTGTCCTTCAGCACCAGCACCATCCTGATCCTCGGGCTTCAGTGAGTCGAGCAGCCGATGCGCCAGGTCGTGCGACTCGCGCCGCTCCTCTGCCTCGGCCACCAACTCCTCGGGCGTCGCGGTGCTGACCAGTTGCATCCATCCGAGTTCGGGCTCGCTGAAGTCGCCGACCAAATCCTCGGGACGACGTTTACGGCGGCGCAATTCGTCATAACAGACATTAACCACGATGGCGCGCAGCCATGCTCCAAAGGGCATTTCAGCGCGATAGGTCGCGAGCGCCGCGAATGCTTTCAGGAACGCTTCCTGCGCGAGGTCGCGCGCAATTTCCTGGTCGGAGAAAAACCGCTGGCATAGCCGCTCGACGCGCTGGCGATGGCGCGCCGACAGCTCCGAAAAAGCCTCGGTTTGCCCAGCGAGGGCATCCGCGATCAGTTCCTCATCGGGTCTGACGGCCGTACTCCATCCAATTCGTCGCGCCAGAGCAAGTCGTGCCATAACCGCTTCATTAATACGTTCCGACCTGCCCTGCGGTTACAGGAAAAGTGTAGCAAATCGGGGCCTCTGCAGTATGCTCGGCGTAAATTTTTACCAGCGCGCGAGGTTCGGATCGGTCGCGATACATCGCGCACCCGCGACTTGCGTCGCGAGTCCCTGGGCGATTTCTCGAGTGCGCTGTTGCACCGCCTGATCCGAAGGATTTGCGCTTCCTTCGGCCGCCAGCTCCGATTCCGCCTCGCGACGCGCCTGACTCAGGTCGACAGGCTTCGCCTGTTCCGCATCGTAGGCAGCCTGGCATGCCACGAGAGTTTCGAACTGGCCGATTTTGTTCCAGGTGCTCATGCTGTCCGGCCATGCCGCCATCGGCGCGTACCTGGCGACCTGATGCTCGAGGCGGTCGCAGCGCAAGGTTTTGTACTCCCGCGGGCTTACTCCCGCGACCATCGAGGTGAACAGGGTCGAGGTCTTGAAAATGCCGGGCTGCGAGCAGGCCGGTTCCAGTTCGGCGGCCATCGGCGGCATCATCAGGTACCAGCCGATGAAGACCAGAGCGATTGAATGACGGCGCTTCATCTCAGCCTCGCGATCGAGAGGCCGCGTTCCTCGACCAGCCAAACCCCGATCAGGATTGCCAATGCCAATAAAGTTATCAGACAGGCGAGCAGGAAGTCGCGGGGGACATACCTAAGTACGACTCGTTGTTTCCCGGCCGGCAGATGGACGGCGATCAATCCATTGTAAGCCGAAAGACTCGCGGCACCCTGCGATACCCGCCATCCGGGATACATGTTCTGGTTGATGATCAATGCGGTCGGCGCCGGCACGTTGACATCGTAGATGAGTCGATTGGGCGTCCAGCGCGCCTGCTTCACCTCGCCCGGCCCCAGCAGATAGTACTCGCCGCGATAGCCCTCCTGATCGTAGCCGCGCACACTGCCGCGGGGCGGATAGTATGCGCAACAGGTGCACCGGATCGCGCCGAGGTTGGCTTCATTGGCGCTCGTCATTCCGCCGATGCCGTTGCCCCAGAACTGGGTAAACTCCTGAGCCTGTATGGGCGGCGGAAAGTCGCCGCGAAAAAGGTAGCGATAGTTAGGGGCGCACACCAACCACGTATCCAGCAGACCCAGGACGACCAGCACCGTAGCCATCCTGCCCGCCCATACTTCGGGACGGGTACACAGGTAGTGCGCACCCATCGCCGCCAGCACACCAACGCAAAACACCAGCGGGATGACCCAGCGTCCGCACAATCCCACGTTCCCGCCGAGCGGCACTATGCGCAGCCATTCAGTCAGCGCGTTAGGACTGGTGTCGCCACGATACATCATGAGAAACAGATAGGTTCCCAACACCCACGGAATCGCTTTGAGGCGGCCGGTGATTGCTCCGATGAGTGCCAGCAGCGCGAAGGGCGCGCCGATGTAACCGCCATATTCGGAAAAGAAGAACGACGCGGTCGGCATCCGCGTCAGGTCCTGGTTGCGCGAGAAGATCGATGGAAACACGCCCGACCAGTCGTGGAAGGAAATGCCCCAGTCGCGCGGATAGATGCCGAGCAGCTCTGCGGTGGGAATCAGCTTGGTGGTGCTGAATGCGATCGCGAAAACCCCTATTACCCCCGCCACTATGAGTGGCCTGATACTGAGGGTTGTTAGCGCCAGGGTAGTGGAAAAAATCGCGATGATCAGCGCGGCAAAGACGAATCCATAGTTACCTTCGGTGAGACTCAGCGCGCAGAAAATTCCACCTATGATCGCGGGATACCATCGCTTCATTCGCAGCGATGCCAGAAAGAACACCACCACCCATGGCGTATAACCGACCGATAAGAAATTGAGATGACCGGCGCCCACGTGCAGGGATAGCCATGAGCTCCCGGGAAACATCCCCGCCAGCGCGATACATGCGATGGGTTGAAATCGCATCTCCTTGCCCAGCACATAGCCGCCGGCAAATGCGATCGCGAGGTGAAAATATATTTCGCAGAGCAGGCCGGTCGCCATGCCGAACAGCAGGTAGAAGATGACAAAGGGTGTAATGACGGCGCCCTCGGGATTCCCGATCAGCGTCATGCCGCCGCACTTGTATGGATTCCAGAACGGGAACTGATGGAAGTGACTGAGGGTGTAGTAAGGCACCCAGCGCAATTGCATGAAGACGTCGCGGTCGCCGTCGCCGGGAACCTGATCGAAGAAGCGAAAGTGCGGCGAGGTTTTCAGCCATCCGAAGGTCGGACCGGTCACCCGGTCATCGAAGATGATTGGAAAAATGAAGATCAGCGCAAACGCCAGCGACCCCAGGATCAGGCGCTTCGTTTCCTGCGGCGACAGCAGCCACAGCCGCCTTGACTCATCGGGCGCCGCGGATGCCGAAGTCGCTGCGTGAGAAGAGTCGTCGTTCGATGCTCCCCAGGTCATGCGCACGCTTTATGGCAAGGCCGCAAAAGAGGCGCAAGACGTTGCATCACCATTCGCATGACCATTCTCAAACTGAACCTACTTCCTCGAGGCCTGCGCCGATGAAGCCGGCGCGAGGTCGTGGCGGCGGAATAGATAAATTCCATCCTCTGCGAAGATCTGATCGTAGCCCGGCGGCGGCAGCCGCATGACCTCATATGCCTCGCGATACACGACCACATACGGTGGATTCTTCGCCATCGCCGCCGGCAGATCCTTGACCGACCGCATGCGGCTGTTGGCGTAGGCGTTTTTGGTCAGGTCGCCATCCGGGCGCATCACATAGAGGTCGTCGTCGACGCCGGTATAGAGCGAATGCAGCAGGACGTCCTGCCAGATGATCGCCTGCGGCGTGACATGCACGATGTGAGTCTTCGGAGTGATGCGGCCGGCGGCGATTTCCTTGCGCAGCGCCGCGCTCAACTCGAGCTCGGTCGGACTCTGCAGCCATCGATGGTCCGGCAAAGTCGTCCACCATCCGACCTTGATGGTGAAGGCGTCATGCGCCCATCCCTCGGCTAGCGAATGCTCGTTGTAGGCGAGGTCCAACTCGGGATGCTGCCGCCATGGGAAGATCAGCAGCGCCAGTAGCGCAATGACTGTCAGTGGCTTGGAAAAGTTGCGGTACAAAAACGCGAACAGCGCCGCGGCGGGGAAAATCAGGAAGTACGGACACCAGTACTCGTTCAGCTTCCAGAGGATGTCATCGACACCGAATTGCGCCGCGCTGTTGGCCGGGCTCCACAGGCTGGCGGTGAGCAGATATTCGACCAGCTTCGCCAGCAGCAGGGCGGTCGCCGCTACATAGACGCCGCTTAAGTACTCCGCGCGCGGTGCGAGGAGCGCGGCGAGCAATCCGAGCAGACATAGCACCAGCAGCATCGGAAAGGTGGTCTGCAATCCGCTGAAGATCCCGGCCGGATGATAGAGGAAGACAACCAGCGTGCCGAGGATGACCGCGCGCATCGCCCAATCGGCCAGGGCAAGCCGCGGGCGCGTCAGCGGTTTCATCGAGCGCGCCGCGACGATGACGATTGCGAGCCCGATGAGCTGCACCATCGGCAGCACCGGATACGGCACATGGAACTGCAGTGCGACCGCGAACTCGGGCAGCGACACCATCGCAGCACCGATGAGACATAGGCCCTCGCGCAGGGTGTCGAGGATTCCATCTTCGAAAAGCCGAATGAGCAGCACGCTGCCGGCGGTGGCGAGGGCGAAGCCTCCGTCGATTGCCTGGGTGGGCACCGCGACGCCCAACGCGAGCGCGCCGATCGCGGTTCGGATCGGCAATCTCCGGCGATCCATCAGAAACGCCAGCCCGATCGCCACCAATGCGAATGCGATCGGCGTTCCGCGCATATGCTGCGCCCGTACCAGCAGCGTATCCGCGAAAATCAGCAATGCCGCCAGGCCGCCGGCGGCATCGTTCATCAGCGAACGTCCCAGGCGATAGGTCGCGAAGATGAGCAATGCCGCCATCGGTACGATTGCGCCGGTGACGGTAAGCACTCCCAGCGACATGTGCGCGCCCAGTCCGAGGAATCCGAACAACGTCTCGGCGCCGGGGGTTTCGCTGGTCGGTCCCCAGTAGCCGTAGGGATCATTGTCGAAGGGAAGGTAGCGGCGGAAGGTCAGGATGCGCTGCACCGAGGACGGCAGGTTGAGCGCGTCCATGTATGGCGATACCGGCGAGCCGAGCTCCAGCGGCAAGGTCGTCACCATCATCAGGAGGCAGGCCAGCGCGGCGAGTTTCTGCCCGGTCGTAGGAGGACGCCATTCGAGGTGCGGCGGATCCTTGGCGATCCAGATGATCGCGCCGATCAGCATCAGCCATATGGTCGAGGTGCGAAAGAGTCCGATGGGTCCGAGCAGGTTGCCCGCCAGGTAGGAAAAAATCCACGTCGCAGCGGCGCCACCGATGACGGCATCGCAAAGACCTAGTTCGGGGCTGAGCTTGAGGAGAATCAGGCCGGCGATGGCGACGGCAATCGCCCAGAAGGTCCAGATTTTCGTCGCGGCCCATAGCGTGCTGGGCAGCACCGCCACATAGCCCTGGAACGGAGTCGACCAGAGATAGATGTTGTAGGGATCGCGCAGATGCCATAGCGAGGCCGCGATGAGTGCCAGCAGCCCTATCGCCCCCAATGCGAACCATCGCTTGTCTCGCAACACCATCCTCGTTTCGAGCGAAGTTCTCCTTCCGATCAATTGGCCGAATGAACTGGATCGAGGCGCGCTACTTTTTCTTCACGCTGATACAAACGTGATTCTTGTCCGGGGCCGGACGCTTCATCACCGATGACCAGATGTGCTTCCACTGCGATTGATCGGAGCCCGTGCTCATGTCGAACATATCGCATTTGCAGCGGCTGCCCTCGGCACACACGTTGGGACGAATGCAGAGCTCCTGGTTCTCTCCCTTGATGATGAGCTTTTTGCATTGGCAGGGGCAGGTGGTGTAGCCGCCGTCCATCTGCATCGCGGCTGAAACGTCCTGTTGAGAGTGCACGGCAAAAGCTTGCGGGACGGCAAACAATGACCAACAGCCAATCGCAAATAGCGATGACACAAGCAGCCTCGACCTCATGGGAGCCTCCACTTCAACATCTTGAAACTGGCAGAGTCTGGCAGGTCCGTACTATTTAGGGCGTAGCAGCCAAAACGGCGCAAGTCAAAACAGCTTCAATCCTTAGTGTTTCTTGCCAAACAACCATCGGTTTTGACGATAGTCCGCGCGTTTTTCGCTTCATTTATTACTTGCTCCGCGATCTTTTGGGGCGATACAATCGTGTCTCGGTTCTGGAGGGGGACCCAGCCGCTCAGACAGTAGGTTCTCGCGTGGTCTGCGACCGTCGCAGGTGCGCGATACTGTGCGGTTCGGTTCTAAAGGGGACACCATGACGCGAGCCCTGTGGACGCTCGGGCCGGCCGCATTGTCGCTCTTGTCGGCGGCCGCATCGACGGTGCGTGGGCAGGATGGGGGACGAACGCTGCCGCTGAGCGCATATCATAAAGCGATTCCGCTTCGCGCTGCTAAGCTCGCGCGGGTCACTTCCGCGATCGCAGCGCTGTCCGCACCCTCGCCGCTGATCGCGATGCGGAAGCACGGCGTTAGTTCGCCTATCGATGGGAAATCCTCTTCCGGCCCGATGGCTGGCGAGAGCCCATTCTTCGACGGCACGCGAACGATCAAAGGGGCGACATCCGGTACGCCGCTGCGACCAGTCCTCGAGTCCCCGACATTCACGTACAAGCCACGACCATTCGCATTGTCCACATGGTCCAATCGCCAGGTCCCCTCGCTCGGTGCGGCCGGCGTGTACTCCAACAGCGGCGCCTTTACTAGCGGTGCCGGCCAGGTATGCCAATGAGCGATTTCGCAAAGGCGGGAAATTTTTCAATGGTCCGTAGCCAGCGCCGATTCGCGCTGCTCGCGATCGGTGGGTTGACGGCGGCGATCATCTTGATGCTGGGCACCCTTGACGCGGTCCGCGCCGATTCGATGAGCCTGGTCACCTCGACCGGGGCCCAGCAACCCAACGATTCGGTGGCGTGGTCGCAGCTCGGCTCGAATGCCACCGTGTTGGCGCCGAGTTTCTCCGCGACTTCGGCTAACGGCATTGGGGTGAGCATAAGTCTGACGGGTTCCAACAGCCTTCTATCGGTCGTATGTCCCGCGTCGTCGTGCAACTGGTCCGGCAATGGGATGGCCTCGGGAGATTCACTGATCTGGACCAACAACGGTGCCAACGGAGGCAACGGCCCGCTATCGATTAACTTTTCGCGGGCTCAGGCCGGCGCCGGCGCTTTCATCCAATCCGACGGCCCTTCCACCTTCATCGCCAAGATCGAGGCCTTTAGCAGCAACGGAGCGTCGCTCGGCAGCTTCACGCAAACCAGCGACTCGAGCGGCCACGCGATTTACATAGGCATTCTGGACCGTTCCGGAGCGAATATCAGTTCGGTGGTGTTCAGTCTGACGCAGGCGCAGGGCTCCTTGGCCGATTTCGCTCTCGATCGCGTCTATCTCAACAATGCAGTGGTGCTCGGCTCGCAGCCGACCCCGGTACCTACTGTTGTTCAACCCACCAGAACGGCGACCCCGACCGCCACCCCGACGGCGCTTTCGACCTCAGCCGCGGGAAGCGTTGCCTTCGTGGGATCATCTTCGTCGACCAGCACCACTTTGACGGTCCCCTCGGGGGTCCAGAATGGCGACCTGCTGCTCGCCTTCTATTCCTACTGGTCAAGTGCGAATGCCTCCGGGCCCTCAGGATGGACTTTGCTCCATACCTCGACTGCGCTCGGCAGCGGAGTGGAATCGGTCTGGTATCGCTTCGCCAGCAATGACGTTGCCGGTGCTGCCTACACCTGGACCTTCACCGGCACGCCTTACGAGGCGGGAGGAATGCTCGCCTATCGTGGCGCGAATCCCGGCACCTTCGAGGACGGCTTGTGCCTCAATGAGGGTAAAAGCTCCACTCCCAACCTGTGCTCTTTCACCACCGGAAACGCCGGGGACACTTATGTTGCCTTCTTCGCGACCGAAAACACTAACCTCGCGCTGCCGGGCGATCTGACCGCACGAGTCACCAATCAATATGCCTCCGGCTCGCATTTCGGCGTCGCGGCGGCGAATAAGAATCTCGGCGCGGCAGGGTTCATCTCCACCGATACCGGATCGATGAACAGCGGTGGATGGGCCACCGTCGCCTTTGCAATCAAACCGAAATCCGGGAGTGCGACCCCGACTACCGGCGGCGCAACGCCAACTTCGGTTCCTACCAGCGCGCCGCCACCGACTCCTCCACCACCCACGCGGACTGCGACGATCACGGCAACGGTAGTAGCGACTCCGATTCCCGCATCGGTCACCTTCATCGGATCCAGCACCACCAGCTCCACCAACCAGACGGTGCCATCCAATGTGCAGAATGGCGACCTGCTGCTGGCATTCTTTTCCTACTGGTCCAACGCCACCGCCAGCGCGCCGAGCGGATGGACCTTGCTGCATAGCTCAATTTCGCTCGGCAGCGGGGTGGAGACCGTATGGTATCGCTTCGCCAGCAACGATGCGGGTTCGGTGTATACCTGGACCTTTAACGGCACTCCATTCGAGGCGGGAGGGATGCTCGCATATCGAGGCGTGGCAGCATCCTTCGAAGATGGCTCGTGCCTGACTTCCGGCCATAGTACGGCGCCAGCTTTGTGCTCCTTCTCGACCACGAGCAGCAACGATACCTATGTAGGACTGTTCGCGGCCGAAAACCTGAATATGACCTTGCCGACCGACCTTACAGCGCGGCAGATAACCCCCTATCTTGCCGGATCTCATTTCGGCGTAAGCGCCGGCACCAAGTCCCTCGGCGCTCCCGGGCCGGTCCCCGCCGATAGCGGTTTTATGAACAATGGCGGATGGGCGAGCATTGCGTTCGCGCTCCGGCCTTCGAGCACCGGTGGTCCGGTTCCGACCTCGGTCCCCACCACTCAACCGACTACGCAGCAGCCGACCCATACACCGACCGCGGCCCCGACTGCGGGTTCCTCCGCGATCAGTTTGGTTGGCACGACTTCCTCGACCAGCACCAAGCTCACGATTCCCAACGGCGTACAGAATGGTGACCTGTTGTTAGCGGTCTATTCCTACTGGTCCACCACAACCGTGACCGGCCCGAGCGGATGGACATTGCTCCATACGGTGGCGGCACCGGGTAACGCGCAGGCCGCGGTATGGTATCGATTCGCCAATGGCGACGCCTCAGGCGCGCCATATACCTGGACCTTCAGTGGAGGTGCGGCATTCGAGGCAGGCGGCATCCTCGCATACCGAGGAGTCTCCGCGATTTCCTTCGATGACGGTTACTGCACTACCGAGGGAGTCAGCTCGTCGCCCGGTTTGTGTTCGTTCACGGCCAACTTTAGCCACGATATGTATGTGGCTATCTTCGCGACCGGCAACAGCAACCTGGTTCTTCCCAGCGATTTGACCGGGCTGGTTACAAACCAATATGTAGCCGGAACTCACTTCGGCATCGTCACGGCCAACAAGGCGTTGGGCGCCTCCGGGATAATCCCCGCAGATACCGGCTTCATGAGCGCGGGTGGATGGGCCTCGATCGCGGTCGCCCTACGCGCCAACGGCGCCGTCCCGTAGGCCTGCAGATTCATCGCAACTACTAACGGAGCATCTCCTCAAGGTGCTCCGTTTCATTTTATGGCGAACCCCTTGTCTCGCTGCGTATGCTGAACGACTTCACAACTTCGGGTCTGCTCTTGATCCTTTCGCTGACTTATTGTTAGCTGAGAACGTAGGGGGGCGGCTCGTTGAACAGGATTCGATATTGGTTGGTGGTTTGGCTGATCGGATTGCTGACCATTAGTGTCCGTGCGATCCACGCTGAGACTGCAGACCAAGCCGCGCGTCAGGGGCTTTGGATCGCCAATGTATCGTCCCCAAATTTCATCTCCGAGATTTCATCGGACCAGCTCGGGCATTCGGGAATTCCGAAACGGGCGCTGAATACCGGGCCCTCAAATGCGGGAACTCTCGGCGCCATCGCGTTTGATACCATCGGTAATCTGTGGATTCCGTTCTGTTCCGATGCTGACCCAGAGCATGGAGTGGTAGCCGCATTTTCGCCTTCTGCCTTGACTAAGATTGCCCACAACCATTTCAGGGGGGTGACGGTCGCGGCCGAGCTGCGAAATTCCAGTATTACCTGCCCGAGGGCTCTGGCTTTCGATTCCCTGGGCAACCTCTGGATTTCAAATGGCTGGACACCGACGGCGGCGGCCTCCTTTGTGCGGTACAAATCGTCCGGGCTTTTAAGCGCTAACGCTCAACCCGAAAGTGTCGTTACCTGGAACTCCGAACTCGCCTATCAGACGGGCCCTGCGAAATTCGACGCGCAAGGGAATCTCTGGGTCACCGACCTGACGGACGTATTTGAGTTTACGGCCGAGCAACTTTCCAGCACCGGAGATGCGCAACCTCATCTAACAATTCACTCAACGTTTCAAAGGCCCGCCGATCTGGTTTCTGACGGGGCGGGAAATCTTTGGGTTGCCTATGCCTCAGGTCCGCCGGATCCGAATCCCAGCGTGGTGACACCCGGAGCCCTGCTCAGATACTCGGCATCTGACCTGGTCGGCACCGGAACGATTACACCCACCCCCGGAGTCGTGCTGCAGGGGCCCGGCGGTGTGTGTTCACCACTGGACGCCTGCAAAGCCACCGGCGTGGCGATGGACGCGGCCGGCAACCTTTGGGTACAGAGCGACATTCTGATCCTGAAATATTCACCTGAACAACAGCAGGTCAGCGGAAGTCCGATTGCCACCGTTACGCTGGCCTCGAACGCGGTAAAGGGGCCTGGTTCCCGCAGCCTTAACTTCGGGTTCGGTCACCTCGTTTTCGGGCCTGACATCAAATGATCAAATGAACGCTGGTAGAAAAATTCCATCGATGCAGAGCGGCCTGGCCGCAGTCGTAGTAACCCTTTTGCTCGGATTTCTAACCGACACTGCCATCGTGTACGCGCAGCAGACTAACTTCTCGACCAGCCTCAATGCGCGGACGGGCTCGGACTGCAGCAGTTCCACCCTCGATCAATCATGTCCAGGCACGCAGCCGACCTGTTTTTGCTACAGTCTGCAGGGAGTCATTTCGGGTGCGGTCGGTGCCGGCTACGGGCAAACAGATATCCACTACGACTCCGATCTGACCAGCACGTGCCATCCATTCAATGCCTCAACTTTTCTGGTGGGAACCAAGGATGTCGCACAGATAGATTATCAAGGTTCTATATGCGGCGCCGAACCACGCTCCAGCATCGTGGGCAACTATCACATCGAGCGATCAGCGCGCGGCCGAACCGAAAGCGGAAAAGTGGCGGGCGCCATTGTGAATAGTCGAATTACTCTTCACTTCATCCCAACAAAGTAGCGCGTCGAACCCGAATGCGTGCTGGCGGTACGTTCACCTTCGGATGAAATGTGCTATCATCGAGTCGTGACGGCCAAGAGCGTCGCGCCGGGTCGTACCGGAAATCGCGACGAAGTAAAAAACGCAAAACAAACCCATCGCGCAGAGGAAACTATCGACGTTTCGGATCGCGATAGTTATTGAACCAGGCCACCATCTATCGACGCTATGTCGGTAAGGTTTAGTCCTTCTTGCGCGCGCGCGGCTTCGACGGCGTCAGCTTCTTCTCGTTGCCCTCGGCCAGAATCCGATCGAGCTTGATGTTCAAGTTCAGCAGCTGACTGCTCAGATGGTCGAGGCGCTGCTTCAGGTCGCGCACATCTTTCTTGGTCGGGATGTTCACGAAGTCGAGCACCGTCTCGACGTTGCGATCGAAGTTCTGCTTGTTGGCCATGAAACGCTCGCCCGCATTGCCGAGCCTGCCGCGCAGCCGATCGTTACTCATGACCTCGCTGAAGAATGACGAAATGCCTTCCTCGCCCATCGCGCGGAGCTTGGAAATCAGGTTGTCGGCGTCGCGTTGTGCCATGCTTCGAAATATAAATGAAAGTGGGACTGTTAAGAAGTTACGCCGATACGTTCGAGACCCAAAGGGGGCGCGCAGCGCCACGGCGCAGCCGTACCCGAGGCGGAGCGTAGCGGAGTCGAGGGAATATTATAGAGACTCTAGCGACCATACTCGCCTATGCCTCCGGCTTCGCGCTGATGCGCCCGCACGAAAGCATCCCGAGCCTGATCGCGACCTCGCTCGCCGTCGATGCCTCGCTGGCGCCACTCACCGCGATCGTCGCATCGCGACGCGGCCGCGCGACTAAGACGTGGGCCATCTTCGGATTCCTGTTCGGGCTATGGGCGTTCATCGTGGTGCTGCTGATCGGCAAGCCCGCGCCTTCCGGCACCGAAGAATTCCCGCCTACTTCTGATGCTGCTTGATGAACTCGAGCGACGGCGCGAACACCTTCGTTTCGGATTCCGTACCGCATAGCACGTCGAGGTGGCCGGTGCCGTCGAGCTTGGTGAAGCTCACATCCTTGGCGGGCGCACCGGTCGAATGTGCCGATTTCTCGACCATCGCGGGCCAATCGGGCGCGATGTTGGTGCTGCTGAATGCGATCACCGGCACCATCGATTTGCCCAAGTGCCGCCAGCCGTTCGGGCGTGAACGGATTCTCGTAGTCCTGCACCGTCGGCCAGTAGCGATCGTAAGTGATGAGCAACTTCGCGAGCTCGACCGGATCCGACTTGCCGCCCTGCGGATTGGCGAGGCCGCCATGCCCGCCGAACACACCGCCCGCATCGTAAACCACATGCTCGAGGTTCTCGCGCGCGGTCTTGTACTTCGGGATCGGCGCGGGACCGTCGGGATTCGCGATGACCATCTCCATCAGGGTCTTGCGCTTGTCGTAAGTCAGATGCGCGCCGCCGATGTCATCGGCATACACATCCGCGGGCGCGGTGCGCGGCGTCTTCAGCGACAGGAAGCCATCGAGGACGACCAGCCCCTGCACGTTCTCCGGATGCATCGAGGTGTAGAGATATTCGTTGGTAACTCCGCGACTGAATCCCGCGAGGAAAATCTTGCCGTGCCTGGTATGCGCGCGGACGAACTTTACCGCCTCGTCCACATCGGAGGCGAAGAGATCGTAGGTCCAGGTTTTGAGTTCGGCGAGGTCGCTCTGCGGCGTCGCGGGCGGGATGAAATGGGTGCGATAGTCCATCGCCCAGAAATCCGCGCCATGCGTGGCGAGGTAGAGAGCGAGCGAATATTTGACGTCATCGGGCGCGACGATGCCGTTCATGTTGGTGCCGGGCAGATAGAGGATCACCAGCGCGGGATTGGTCGGCGCCTCCTTGCCGATCGCCACATGATGGAGCCCGATCTTGTCGAAGGGCGAGGTGCCGCGAACATCCTCGAAGCGCCATTCGGTGACGGTCGGCGCATCCTTGAACGAATGCGCCTCGCCCAGCGGCACGAATCCCTCGGTGGGCGTGGCGCGCGCGCGAGACCGGCAGCATCGCGAGGAATGCCGCGACGAAAATCAAAGTGACTCTGAGTCGCATCGTTTTCATGGGATGCATTCGAGCCTAGACCACCGCGCCGCCGTCGACGGCGAACTCCGCGCCGGTGATGAAGCTGGCGGCATCGGAGGCGAGGTAGAGCGCCATCCGCGCGATATCCTCGGGCTGGCCGATGCGCCCAATCGGCGTCGCACGCACCATCGCGTCATTGAGCGCCTGGGGATTACCGCTCAGCATCGGAGTCTGGATCACGCCGGGGTGAATCGAGTTGACCCGAATGCGATCGGGTGCGAGGTCCAACGCCGCACACTTGGTCATCCCGCGCACGGCCCATTTGCTGGTGGCATAGGCGAGCATCTGGCGCACGCCGCGCAGTCCCGCACCCGAGGAGATATTGATGATCGACCCTCCGCCGGACGCCTTCATCGCTGGGGCAGCGGTGCGCATGCCGAGGAACGGCCCGCGCTGATTGATGCGCGTGATCTCGTCGAAGTCCTCGTCGGTGGTGTCGAGCAGCGAGCGCATCTTGTAGATGGCGGCATTGTTGATGAGGATATCGAGCCGCCCGAAGCGACTGGTAGTGGCCTTGACCACGCGCTCCCAATCGGTCGCGCTGCTGACATCGTGGGATGAGAACGCCGCGAGGTCGCCCAGCCCTTCGGCGACGGCTTTTCCTTCCGGCAGAACATCGGTGAGCATGACCTTGGCGCCTTCGGCCACAAAGAGTCGGGCCTCGGCCTCGCCCTGCCCGCGCGCGGCCCCGGTCACGATCGCCACTTTTCCATCCAGAATGCCCATACATATTCTCCTCGAACGCGGTCCCGATTCGCGCGAGTATGCAACGCGATGGCGAAAAAGAAAACCTGGGCCATTCGCGATGCATCCCGTTGCTTGGCAGATGCAGGTGTGCGAAGCTTGCTAACAACTTGATTAGTCGCGCTCCACGCCAGGATTCTCGCGCCGGTTGCACACCACTCATCGTCCGATCTGTGATTCTCCTCGCGATTGCGCTCTCCGCGCCCTGGGGGCAGCGAGTCGAGGCGCAAACCGCCCCGCGAAAGATTTACGTCGCGAATTTCGCCTCGGACACGCTCAGCGTCTTTCCGATCAATGCCAACGGCAACGCTAAGTCTCTCTTCACCGAGACCCATCTGAATGCGCCCCAAGGTATCGCATGGTGGGGCGGCAATCTGTATGTGGCCAATAATGGAAATGACTCGGTCACCGCTTACCCGGCCAACGCGACGGGCCGACCGGAACCGATCATCACCATCAAAGGTTCGAAGACTCAACTGAACAACCCGTCGGCGATCGCGCTCGACTCCTCGGGAAATATTTATGTCCTCAATGATGGTGCGTCCGGCGACCCCGGAATCATCACGGTATACTCGGCACGGAGCGACGACGACGTTGAACCCAAGGCGGTGATAAAGGGACCTAACGCGAGGCTGGATGGCGCCAGTGCCATCGCCGTGGACGCGCGAGGCAACCTCTATGTCACGGTCGCGCCTGGGGATGAACGAAGCGAAGATGCCGTTCTCATCTTTTCCGCGGGTACCAATGGCAACGTGAGTCCGGCACGCACAATCTCCGGCCCCAAGACGCGCGTCCGGCTGCCGGGCGGCATCGCGGTCAGTCCCAAGGGTTTCATCTATGTAACCAGCCAGCAGGACAAGGAGAAGGACGCGTGGGGCGAGACAGAAATCCTCGTATTTCCCGGCAATGCGAGCGGCGACGTCGCTCCACTTAATGCAGACGGCGGCTATTGCGACCCGGCAAGATTTTTTACCTCCGGATCACTGGCTGTGGATTCAAACGGAAGAATCTATCTCGGGACCACCGGCATTCCGGCGCAAAAGATAATCGTATTTGAAGACGAGCGGATCGAGGATACGCAGTTCGGACAGTCCGAGGGAATCTGTTGGGCCGCCAAGGCGATTATCTCTCCAACCGGTGATCCCTTCGACGCCCCCAGCGGCATCGCAGTTGATCCCATCGGTAATGTCTACGTTCCGGATTCCCAGGCGAACCGCGTCGAGATGTATCCCGTCGGGTCCAACGGAACGGTGAAGCCGCTGACAAAACTTGATGGCGAAACCGGCATCCTCGCTCCCACCGATGTCACGCTCGACGCCAGCGGGAAGATCTACATGGTGAACGATGGCATCGCGGTTGGACTTAATAACAGTGTCGCTATTTTCCCGGCCGGTACCGATGCCAATGCCTCACCCCTTGCGACGATACTTGAATATGATCCGGACAACACAAACCTCAGTTTGGCCAGCCTCGTCTCACCGCAAGCGATCGCGGTTGCTCCTGACGGGACAATGTATGTCGCCAATGACGGCAGCATCGCGGTGTTCGCTGCGGGCTCCAGCGGCAAGGCTCCTCCCATCCGCACCATTCGCGGACCGAGGCAAGGCGACCTGACTGGACTTCATAGCCCCGGCGCCTTGGCCCTCGATTCGGACGGCTTCCTCTATGTCCTGAACACCGATGGTGGTCCAACCTCCGATGGGAGCATCACAGTCTATTCGCCGAAGGCCGACGGCAATGTCCGACCCGTCCGCTCCATCGTCGACCTCCCGGGCAGCAACAGGACCGGAATGAAGTCGGCTGCCGGGATGGCGCTCGATTCGAAGGGCAATATCTATGTCACCAACAACAGCAGCATCGGTGGCAAGTTCGACTCGATCACCGTGTACGCGGCAGGCGCTAGTGGAAACGTCGCGCCGATGGCCGTCATCACGGACCTGACACGCAGTTACACTTACCCTCAGGCATAGCGGTCGATTCCGACGGAAAGATCTACGTCGCCAACGACGGCAACTCGAGGACGTCGCGGAGGATGCCGAGCCGGTACGACAACGGCCGCGCGCCGATCCCAAGGACTCCATCACCGTCTATGCGCCCGGCAGCAACGGCAATGTCGCGCCCATCGCGAGGATCAATGGACCGATGACCGGCCTCGGCCATCCGATGGGCATCGCGGTCGGCCCCTGAAACGCACGCCGGTTGACCTCCACATTCGGCCATGCGAAACACTGTGGCGAACCCTTAGAATCGTCGCCGCAATCTCTCACGGGAGTCCCTTCGAATGAGCAAAGTTGAATTCGCGCTGTTCTCGCCCCAGGCCGGCCAATCGACCAAGGCCCTCTTCGATCGCGCCAATCTATGCGAAAAGCTCGGGTACCATTCGATCTGGCTGGTCGATCATTTCTGGACCCGCGGGATGCCCGATCTCGACCACGTCGAGGCGCTCACGATGATGGCCGCGTTGGCGGCGCGCACCGAAAAGATCCGCATCGGAACGCTGGTGCTATGCAACTCGTATCGCAATCCGGCGCTGCTCGCGAAGTCGCTCACCACCATCGATCACATCAGCAATGGGCGGCTCGAAGTGGGCATCGGCGCGGGATGGATGGACGAGGAATATCGCGCATACGGCTACGAATTCCCTGAGACGCCGGTGCGCCTCAAGCAACTTCAAGAAGGACTTGAGATTCTCAAGGCAATGCTCGGCCCCGATAAGAAGCCGTCGTTCAAGGGCAAGTACTACTCCATCGAGGGCGCGGCGAATAATCCCAAGCCGATTCAGAAGCCCGTGCCCATCACCATTGGTGGAAGCGGCGAAAAGGTGATGCTGAGGCTGGTCGCCAAGTATGCCGACCGCTGGAACTGCCCGGCCGGGTACCAGAGCTTCGAGCATAAGTTCAACGTGCTGAAGGAGCACGCGAAAAAGGTCGGCCGCAACCTCGACGAGATCAATATCTCGGAGCAACTGCTGGTCTGCATCGGCAACAACGATGCCGAGGTCGAACAGAAATGGGCGGCGGCGCAGCGGATGAAGCCGTTCTCGATCACCGGCATCAAGGGGACGCCCAAGCAGCTCATCGAGGAATTAAAGAATCGGGTGAAGATGGGGATCACGACCTTCACGATTTTCTTCAGCGACATGGCGCCCCCCGCGACCTTGGAGCTGTTCGCAAAAGAGGTCATGCCGGCGTTCAAGTAGAGCGACGCGTGAAGTCTGACTGACCGAGACCTGATGGACAAACTTGAACGCATCGTGCGGCTGCTCATGGCAGCGTTGTCAAAGGCGCGCGAGCTATCTAAAATCTCGCTTGAAGGTCACCCGGAACTTCGCGAAACGGCGGCTGAAATTATGAAAACGGTAAAGGCTACGCGTCGTAAAATTGAAACGTTGCAGCATGCCGCTGAACACAACGGAAAGCTTGATCAGGCTTCGATGGATAGAGCTTTGGATCGGATCCTGAAGGCTGCGGAAGAAATTAATCGCGAGGTCGATACCCTTCTAGCGAAGGCGCGCAAGTAATCGACCAGATTGTGCAGAATGTCGAAGGGCCGGAATTCAGTTCCGGCCTTTTTCTTTTTTGAGGTCCAACTTTACTGCGCTCACGCGATTCCTCCGGGCGGTTGACGAACCCAACAAGCATCTCAATTTAGATATGGTAACATCGCGCGTCGATACGTAGTCTCGGCAAACCTGATGGACGCCCTCAAGCTAGCCGAATATCTCCAGCGCGAAACGCCGCGTGCGGAAAATTTGCACGTCACCAGCCTCGTCCGGACTCTGGCTGGCTCATCGCGCGAGACCTACTCCTTCGATGCCGAATGGATTGAGGATGGCATCCTCAAAACGCTGCCGATGATTCTCCAACGCGGAGCTTCGGAGCGCGAATTCAACGTCCTCGTCGCGATGCATCGGGCCGGTATCAAGACTCCCGAGCCGCGGTTCCTGGAGCTCGATACCTCGACCCTGGGAGAACCATTCCTCATCACGGAACGGGTGCCGGGCCGCACCGCGTATGGCGCCTCAATGCTGGTAGAGCCCGTACCGTTGCGGCGCAAGCTCGCCGATCAGTTCATCGCCGAGATGGTCCGTCTCCATCAGCTCGACTGGCGCGCACTCCAGCTCGAATGGCTCGGCGCTCCCAATGACCTCGCGGAGCCGGCGCGCGCGCAGACGCAAGCATTGGTATGACCGCTATCATCACATCGGATGAGCGAGACCTGGCCGATCCTCGATGCTGCGTTCGCGTGGCTCAAGGCGAATCCAGTGGTGGCCGATCGCATCAGCATCGTGCACGGCGACTTTCGCGCGGGGAATTTTCTCTTCGATGACAACGGCCTCGTCGCGATCCTCGACTGGGAGATGACGCATCTCGGCGATCCGCTCGAAGACCTCGCATGGGCCTCGATGCGGCTATGGGGTCATGGCTCGCTAACTGGTGGTCTCATCGATCGCGAGGAATTCATTCGTGCTGTACGAAGCGAAGTCCGGCCCTGCTCGTCGATCGCAAGCGGCTGTTCTTTTACGAGGTGCTCGGCAATGCGAAGATGTCGGTGATTTGCCTCTCGGGAATCCGCGAATTCGCCGAGGGCCGTAGCTTCGATCCTTCGATGGTGCTGCTGACTCAAGATGGTGCTGCCGATCTTGCTCGAAGATCTCGCGGCGCAACTGAAGCTGGTTTAGGAACGATGCGACCGACACCCAAAGAAATCCTCGCCGGAATGCTCGCACGCATCAGCGAAACGATGGTGCCGGAACTCAAATCGCCATTCGCAATTTCGCAGGCTGCCGCCGCCGCGAAAGTCTTGAGCGCTGCCAGCCGAATGGATCGAAGCATTTCCGAAACACACCGCCGCCGAGATCGAGGACTTGAAGCAGACCTTCGATGCGATCCGCCCGCATGGCGAGTCGGCGATCCTGGAGGCCGCCGGATTTCGGGAGGCCGATCGATGGCGGCGTGCGCGCATCCGACGAGGAACCGCCCGATCTACAATGCATGGAGATCCGCGATGGGCGAGTTGGCGGGCGGCGTCGCGACCGGCGCGCATCGTCGGGCCGGTCGCGGCCGAAGTGCGCGGCTACATCAAGCGTCATCTGGATCGTCTTCGCGCGCTGTTCGAGCGATACTCCTTCGGTTGACCTTCGATGTCAGGCGGCGGCGTTTCTGGAAATTCCCGTCCTTGGCCGCCTCACCAGGCGAGGGCGTGAGCCTTCCTTGACCAATCGGGAGTTCGGCGCTTAGCTAGCCTTTGGCAAGCCGAGCGCAAGGAGTTCGCATCATGTCGAACGAAATTGCCGCGCGCGTGAAAAGCCTTCGTGCTACCTTCGACCATCCGGTCATCGATGGCGATGGACATCTGATCGAGCCCGCCCCGCTCTTCCAGCACTACCTGCACAAAACCGGCGGCAAGGATCTCGTCGATCGCTACCAGCACGAGCTGCGCGAGCATCCGACCGGCTCGCGCGGAAATCGTGAGACCGGCGACATGCGCGGCGCATGGTGGGGCGTCGGCAACGATGCCTACGACCTCGCGACCGTGATGGCGCCCAAGCTGCTGCATCAGCGCCTCGAGGAAATCGGCATCGACTTCGCGATCATGTATCCGACCCTCGGCCTCGCGCTGCCGACGATCCACGACGCGGACGCACGGCGCGGCGCAGCCCGCGCGCTCAACACCATGAACGCGGAAATCTGCGGGCCGTTTCGCGATCGCATCGCACCTGCGGCCGCGATCCCGATGCATACGCCGCAGGAGGCGATCGAGGAACTCGAATTCGCGCACGCCCACGGCCTCAAGGTCGCAATGATTCCACCGGGAGTGGCGCGTCCGATCCCGTCGCTCTCGCCCGAGGCTTTTCCTGCGGCCGCATACTTCGATAACTATGGCCTCGACAGCTTCCACGACTACGACCCGCTGTGGCGCAAGTTCGAGGAGCTGAAGTTCGCGGTCACCTCGCATGGCGGCGTGGGTTTGCGATTCCTGCCGCTCGGCCGCCGCTCGCCGAGCAACTACATGTTCAACCACATCGGTGGGCATGCGTATCAGCAGGGCGAGCTGTGCCGCTCGATCGTGTTCGGCGGCGTGCCCGCGCGCTTTCCGAATCTCGCGTTCGGTTTCCTCGAATGCGGCGCCGGATGGGCGGTCGACCTGCTCCATTCGCTCGAGGAGCATTGGGAAAAGCGCAATGTCGAGGGCCTCAAGAACTACGATCCGGCGCGACTCGATCGCGCGCGGCTGTTCGCGCTGCTCAAGGAATACGGCGGCCCCGAGTACATCGCGGCGTCGGGTGAGCGGCTCAGTCGCGCATATGATGAAGGCGTTGCGCGCCACGATCGCGATGCCGATCGCGACGAATGGTCACACACCGGCGTGCGCGAGGAGCACGACTTCGCGCGTATCTTTCAGAATTTCTTTTTCGGATGCGAGGCCGATGATCCCAGCGTGCATCGCGCACTCGACGCGCGCGCCAATCCGTTCAAGATGCGCTTCCAGCCGATCTTCAGCTCCGATATCGGACATTGGGATGTTCCCGACATCAAGGGGGTGCTGCTCGAAAGCCATCACCTGGTGGACAAGGGAATCCTCAACGACGCCGACTATCGCGACTTCGTGTTCACCTATCCGGCGCGATTGCATTTGAAGGCGAACCCGGATTTCTTCAAGGGCACCGTCGTCGAGGGGGCCACCGCGAAGCTCGCCGCGTGAGTTATCGATCGGACGAAAGCGCGACTGGGAGATTCCAGCCGCGCCACAAACTGACCATGCGGAAGGTAAAGGTCGCCACCGCGGCGATGATATCGAACGGCAGGACCGGCAACTCCGCTTCATATGCAAGAATCACGATGATCGCGCCGAGCAACGATGCGAGCGCATAAATCTCGCCGCGCAGCACCATCGGCACCTCCTGCGCGAGGACATCGCGCAGCGCGCCGCCACCCACGCCCGTCAGCATTCCCAGCAGCGCGGCGGGAACTTCACCCAGTCCCGCATGGAGCGCCGCGGTGGTGCCGGTGACGGTGAAGAGTCCGAGGCCTGCGGCATCGAAGGTTTTGACGATATTTGCCCATGAAGCGATCCGGGGGTACTGCATAAACACCGCGATGCCCGCGATGGCGGCCACTGCCAGATAGCGCCAATCGGTAAGGGTCTGCGGCGGAGTGTGGCCCAGCAAAACATCGCGCATGATGCCGCCGCCGAGCGCCGCGGCCACCGCCAGCACCATCACGCCGAACAGATCCAGGCGTTTGCGAACCGCGAGAAATCCCCCGCTCAATCCGAAAATGAAAGTGCCGAGCAGGTTCAGGATCAGCATGAAATGGGCGATGGCTCAGGTGTTCGACGACGCGTGCGTTTTGCGCGAAGCGACCTTCTCGATCGCGTCGCTCAACTCGTGGAGCGACGTGATTCGATGATGATGATCAACCCGCGGGCCGACGCCTATAAACGCAACTCCCGCTGCCTCGGCAGCCTCGCGATCGATGGGACTGTCGCCGACGTAAATCGCCTGATGCGGTTTGACCCGCGCGCGCTCCATGCACAGTTGCAAAATATCCGGCGCGGGTTTGGGCGGCACCTTATCGAGCGCGCTCGCGATCGCATCGAAGATGTCGGCGAGTTTCAAATGCTCGACCAGCGCGGGCACCGTCGCGGAGCGATTGGTCGCGAGCGCGAGCCGATAGCGCTTCTTCAATTCCAGCATGAACGGACGCAACTCGAAGGGCGGCCGCAGCAAATCGAAAAACGGCTGCTGATTGAGGTTGCGCGCGATGCCATGGATTTTTTCGAGCAACTCGGCGTCGTGCCGCGCGCGCAGTTTGAAGACATCGCTGGCCGCGTACGAAATGCTCTTGATCTCTTCGTCGGCATTGAGCGGCGGCTCGCCGACCTGCGCGAAAATCGCATTGTAGTAAGCGATATTGGATTCGAACGATTCAAACAGGACGCCATCGGCGTCGAACATCACCAGCTCGATCATGATGTCGAGTATTTTCCATGAGCCGACGAACGCGAGCTAGTAGCCGTTCGATTGCCAACTCACATCGGGGATTGCCACCTGCCGCGGAACCGTAGGGGTCGTTCGCGAACGACCCGATGAATCCTGATCCGCGCAGCGTTCATCTATTCCCAGAATCCGGCGCCTCGGAATTGAGGACCATGTCATCGAAGATTTTTATGAGGCCTTCGCGAACGCTCCCTACGGTTCGAACGGATGTGCTTGGGTCAATAAGTCTCGTGATGGCGGCGCGCGCGAGGCTTTACCTTCGGCGATTGCTCCGCATCGTGCGAGGCGTGCGCAGTCATCGCGCGCGGTTCGATCGCCGCGCCACAGTGCGAGCACACCATCGACGGCGTGGTGGCATGCCCGCAGGTGCGATGCGTCAGGGTGAGCGGAGGCCCCTGCTCATCGGCCATCCAGGTGTCGCCCCAATTCAGCAGCGCGATCATCACCGGATAGAGGTCCTGGCCTTTTTTGGTGAGGCGATATTCGACGTGATGGTCCGGCTCGGCGTTCGAGTTGCGATCGAAAATCCCGGCCTCGACCAGCGCATGCAGCCGCGTGCTGAGGATGTTGCGCGCGATGCCGGTGCCGCTCTGGAATTCGTCGAAGCGGCGCCGCCCGAGAAACGCCTCGCGCAGAATCAGCATGGTCCAGCGCTCGCCGACCACCGATAGCGCGCGCGCCACCGAGCAGTTCATGTCTTTAACTGAATCGCCATTGCATCGCAGCCTCTCCCCTGAAATTGTCCCACGACTCCGCTTCGCTCCGCCTCGGGGCGCCTGCGGCGCGGCGCTACGCGCCCCCTTTGAATATCTACCCCAGATGACCCTGTTTGATAGTTGCAAATTGAAACTTCGATTGCTAGGTTTCCGGTTTCAAATTGCAACTATTCCGATCGATCTTCCGAGGACCATCGTATGGCAAGCCAACTCGAGTTTTTCTTCGACTACGGAAGTCCCTTCAGCTATCTCGCGGATACTCAAATCGAGGGCGCTGCTGAAACGGACCGGTGCGCAAATCATCTACAAGCCGATGCTGCTGGGCGGCGTGTTCAAGGCGACCGGCAATGCCTCGCCGATCACGATCCCGGCCAAGGGCAAGTACATGGGCAGCGACCTCGCGCTGTGGGCCGCGCATTACGGCGTGCCGATGAAGATGAATCCGTTTTTTCCGATCAACACGATTCGCATCATGCGCGGAGCCGTCGCGGCGCAATCCGCCGGATGCTTTCCCGCCTACCACGCGACGATGTTTCGCGCGATGTGGGCCGAGGGCGTGAACCTCGGCGATCCCAACATCGTCAAGGCGATTTTCTCGAATCTCGGACATGGATCCGGACGTCGTCGAGCGCGAGGACGTCAAGGAACGGCTGCGCGCCAATACCGACGAGGCAGTCGCGCGCGGCGCGTTCGGCGCGCCCACCTTTTTCGTCGGCGATGCTATGTTCTGGGGCAACGACCGCATGCACTTTGTCGAAGCGGCGCTGAAATAGCGCTCGGATCAATTGCACCTATTGCGATTTGGGAACAAGACGCGAAGCGGGCGAAGCCGCGGCGCAGCCGCTCCCGAGGCGGAGCGCAGCGGAGTCGAGGGAAACTTTAAAAGGAGACTCTCCAATGAAGCAGATCCAATTCGACAAAATCGGCGGCCCCGAAGTCCTGAAGCTGGCCGAGGCTCCAGTGCCCGAGGCCGTCAAAGGCACCGTGCTGGTTCGCAATCGCGCCATCGGCATCAACTTCGCCGATACGCTGTTCCGCCAGGGCCAGTACGCGCAAGCGCCGGTCCTGCCCGATACTCCGGGTCTCGAGGCCGCCGGCGTCATCGAGAAGGTTGGCGAAGGCGTCAGCGGATTCAGTGTCGGGCATGCGCGTCGCGGCGATTGGCGCGAAAGCCTACAGCGAGTATATGGTCGCGCGCGCCTCGCAGGTGATCCCGATTCCCGACCACGTCAGCTTCGATGAGGGCGCGGCGTATCCGATCCAGACCCTCACCGCTTGGCACATCCTGCACACCTCGCATCATACCGGCCCCGGGCCAGACTGTAGTGGTGCATTCGGCGGCGGGCGGCGTCGGGATCGTCGCGGTGCAGATTGCCAAGGCTGCCGGCGCGCGCGTGATCGGAACCGTTTCGAGCACATCGAAGGCAGCACTGGCGAAGGAGTACGGCGCCGACGAGGTCATAGATTATGTCGCGAAGGATTTTTCCGCCGAGGTGATGCGCCTCACCGACAATCGCGGCGCGGATCTGATCCTCGATGCGGTCGGCAAGCCCACCTTTGAGAAGGGTATCAACTGCCTCGCGCCGATGGGGCATCTGGTGCTTTACGGACGCGCGGGCGGACCGCCCGATCCGCTCAATGTGTTCAAGCTATTTCAGAGATCGACCAAGGTCAGCGGCTTCATGCTCAATCAGCAGCACACCGGCAAGGAGCAATGGCAGCGCGGCATCGAGCATTCGTTCCAGCTGATGAAGGACGGCAAGCTCAAGCTGCTGATCGGCAAGAAGTACCCGCTCATCGAAGCGCCCGAGGCGCATCGCTTCATGGAATCGCGCGGCTCGACCGGCAAGCTGATCCTGGTCCCGTAGCCAACTTGCGGAGGTCGTGGCGATGGCATCTGACACAAACGTCCAGTGGCAGTGGTGATCGGCGTCGGCGCGGGACTCGGAGCAGCGCTGGCGCGCCGTTTTGCGAAGGGCTATCGCGTCGCAATGATCGCGCGCACCGAGGAGTACCTCGCGAAGCTCGCGAAGGAGATCGCGGCCGACGGCGGCGAGGCGTTTCCGGTTCCCGCCAACGTCGCCTCGGCCGAGGAAATCAAAAGCGCCTTCGACAAGATTCGCCGCGAGCTCGGCACGCCCGAGGTGCTGCTTGTTCAATGCCGCGATGCGCCCTTCGGACGGCTGATGGAAACCAAGCCGAGCACCTTCGAAAATACCTGGCGGGTCGCGACGTTCGCCGCTTTCCTCGCGTCGCAGGAAGTGGTGCCCGACATGATCAAAAGCGGCAAGGGCGTCATCCTTTTCACCGGCGCCACTGCGGGTGTGAAGCCATTTGCGACTTCGGCGGCATTCGGGCCCGCGAAGTTTGCGCTGCGCGGCCTCGCCCAGGTGATGGCGCGCGACCTGCAGCCGCAGCGCATCCACGTCGCCTACATCAATGTCGACGGGCCTATCGACATGCCCTTCATTCGCCAGCGCGTGCCCGAATATCCAGGAAGAGGACATGCTGAAGCCGTCGGCGATTGCGGAATCCTATTGGCACCTCGCGCATCAGGATCCGAGCGCATGGACGCACGAGCTCGATGTGCGTCCGTTCAAGGAGAAAGTTCTAGGGTCGGTGCCTTCAGCTCGCGACGCGAGTGGCCGATGGTGCGCAAATCGGCGCGCATGCCACGATAGGCCGCAACTCGGACGTGGTAGTCCGAAAAATGCGGGAGGGATCGATGGCGAGCGAGCGGAAGGGAAGCATCGAGCTGTTCAAGGTTGCGGGCGTTCAAGTCGAGATCGACTATTCCTGGATAGTCATCGCGGTGCTGGTATGGTGGAGTCTTTCGGCCGGATATTTTCCGCGCGAGATATCCCGGGCCATGCATTCACCAGCTACTGGATCGTCGGCGCGATCGGCACCATGCTGTTTTTCGCCTCGGTGCTTGGCCATGAACTCTCGCACGCCGCGCTGGGAAACCGCCTGGGCGAGAACGTCACCCGCATCACGCTGTTCATCTTCGGCGGGATGGCGCATCTGATCCAGCGAGCCGAAAACCGCGGCGACGAATTCAAGATTGCCGCGATCGGACCGCTCAGCAGCCTCGTCATCGCGGCGATTTTCTGGATCATCGAGCAGATGCTGCTCGGGATGCATGCGCCGGCGATCTGTGGGTCGCGGTTTTCAGCTACCTCGCCTTCATCAATGTGGCGCTGGCGGTGTTCAATCTGCTGCCGGGTTTCCCGCTCGATGGAGGCCGCATCCTGCGCGCGATCCTGTGGCAGTTCTGGGGCGACTTTCGCCGCGCGACGGCGGCCGCGGCGGATTGGGGCAACACCATCGCGTGGGGGCTGATCGCGCTCGGCGCGCTCGAGATTTTCGGCGGCGGACTGGTCGGCGGCATCTGGATGATCTTCATCGGGCTGTTCCTGCGCGGCGCCGCGCACGCCAGCTATCAGAGCGTCGTCATCGAGCAGATGCTCGGGCGCGCGCAGGTTAGCTGATTTGATGATTCGCGAGCCGATCACGATCGATCCCGACACCTCGGTCAGCGAGGCTGTCGATCGCTATTTTCTCCATCATGGCTATGCCGGCTATCCGGTGGTGAAGGACGGGCGCGCGATGGGAATTCTCTCGCTGGCGCGAGTGCGCGAATGCCCGCGCCGACCAGCGCGCGAACGCGCCACGTTCACGACATCATGATGCCGGTTAGCGACAAGGTCACGATCGCGCCGCGCGCGACGATTTCGGACGCGATGCATCAGAATGGCCGAGGATGATGCGGGCCGCCTGCTGGTGCTCGATGGCGACCGGCTGAAGGGACTCATCACGCGCTCGCAGATCGCGCGCTTCGTGCAGATGAAATCGATGCTCGAACCTTCGGCGGCGAATGCCTGAGGCCGTCGAAATTTCGCGGTCGTGCGAGTTTAGAATCTCCCAGCTGTCGCGCATCCCAACGCGGAGAAACCTGCAGATGACCTTCGCGCAAGATCCATCCGCATCGCTCAACCTAACCGATCGATCCTGGTGGTCGACGATGATGCGGCATCGATCGATTCGCTAACGCGAAATTCTCACCGGCGAGGGCTACGCCATCACCACCGCGAAAAACGGCAAGGATGCGCTGATGCAACTGCGCGGCGCGCCGCTGCCCCGAAGCTCATCATTCTGGATTTGTTCATGCCCGAAATGGATGGATGGGAATTTCGCCGCGAACAACTCAAGGATGCCAAGCTGCGCGACATTCCGGTGGTCGTCATGACCGGTGCGAGCGTGTATGCCGGCATCGACGCGAACATCATCGTGCACAAGCCGCTCGACGTCGACTCGCTTCGTCAGCCTGGTGGAGCGCTACTTCTTCTAGATTCGATTGGGACGTGAGGTTCCTCGGCGCGCCGACGTCGGCGGAGCGCGAGTTCCGGGGGCAGCCGCCGTTCGCGGCTCGGACTTGCTCCCGTTCGCCGTGCCTCCGCGATTTCAGGATTCACGCCTCACTCGAGGCCTTCAGCTCCTTGACGCATTCGGGATGAATCAGAAGCTGATGGCGCGCGCGCGTCAGCGCCACGTAAATCACGCATGCCTCTTCGAGGTCGCGGCGCACCACGCCGTGCTCGCGCCGGATGAAGCGATTGAAGTCGGAGGCGACCAGCACGCGCGGCCATTCGAGGCCCTTGGCCTTGTGCACCGTGCTGACGGTCACCTGCGCGCCTTCGGGCGATTCGACGCATTGCGCGCAGGCGGGTGCACATCGGAAGCACGCGGGCGCCGCGCTCCTCGATGAGCCGGACTAGAATCTGCAACGACGGATCGCCATAGTCCTCGGACTCGTTTCCCTGCGCCGCGGATTTGAGCTCATCCCAACTCGAAAAGACCGCGAGCTCGCCGGTGCCCTTTTTTCCCGAGCGCAGCTTCCACGCACTCTCGATGAGACGCACCAGCGGCTCGGCGCCGCCCATCACGTAGACCTTGCGCCCGTGCTCGAGCGCTTTGACCGCTTCATCGAGGGCGCCGGCGTTGGTACGCGCGAGGACCGCGTCGACGTTGCGGCTGTCGTCGCTGACCGAGGCCGCCGTCGCGTGCGCGGCGGGCACGATGCGATGATCTTCCTCGAGCAGCTCCAGCACCCGATTCGCCCATCGCGCAGCGCCGTTGCCGAAGCGAAAAGTCTGCGTCAGCGGCATCACCGCAGTTTCGATATTCGCGTGCTCCAACGCGTTGATCGCCCCACGCCATTGATAGAGCTGCTGATAGCTGTCGCCGACCAGCACGCGCGGACCCGGATGACGCGGACCAGCCCGAGGATGACAGGATCGGCATCCTGCGCTTCATCGAGAAGCAGCGTGCGATCGGCGTCGGCGACTTGATGATCGCCGAGGAAAAACAGTTTCAGGTAGCAGTCATGGCTGACGGGCGCGGTGCCGTTGGGATCGCGAATCGCCTCCCAAAGGTCGCTGACCGCGTCGGCAGTCGATCTTGCGAGGCCGCCATCGCACCAGCTCGGCACGTGATTCAGGCTGACCTCGCGATCGGTGGTGCGCAGGAAATGCTCCAGGGTCTTGATGATGAGCGCGCCCGCCGCAGAGCGCGTGCGTCCGCCGCGCGCGACCGAGTTGAGCGCCTTCGGCATTTTCTCGCGCATGAACGGCAGCCATGACCATGCGCGGCTGAGTCAGTCGCGCTTCGTAACGCCATCCGATTTTCCGAAACGCGATGGAATGCGCGGTGCGTACCTCGACGTTGGAGGGCATCTTTGCGCGCGCGCTGTCGGCCGCAGCGCGATTGAACACGACATAGAGGAAGCGCGCGTGCGGGCAGGCATCGGCGATCGCGGCCAGCGTGGTGGTTTTGCCGGTCCCCGCAAAGGCCTGGATTTTGAGCGCGAGCGCGGCGCCGCCGCTTTGAGCGACCTCGCAAATCGCCCGTTGTTCGTTCGGTAAGTTCCACCCGCGAATCAGTAAAGCTCCCCCGACGCGTCAATGATAGAGGCCGGGCGCAATCGCGAAATGTCCTGTTTCGGGTCATCCGGCTGAAAGATCCGACCTGATGACACATAGTGGATTTGCGATGACACGGGATTGTCTGTGACGAATGCTGAAGCTGGCGAATCAGACGGCATCGCTCTTGCGTTCTGCCTCCATGAACGATGCGCGCACGGCGTTGCATCCGCCATCAACATGGAATCGATCGCTCAAAACAACGACGGCATCCCGAAATCCTCCGCGGCAGGAAGCCTCGCACCGTTTTCTCCCTTTGGCCTGCGCTTCGTCGAAGCGATTTCCTGCCCGCCCGATTGTGAAGCGAGTCTACCCAAGCTGAGAAATCTGCTCCGGATGGCGCTGGGTATCATGCTGATACTCGCGGTCGCGACCTTCTTCAGCAACAGTTGGTATGAAGCGATCGCGATCAGCCCGCGGCCGATTCGGCTTTTCAACATTGCGTTTACCCTCCTCGCGATCGGAGCCATCCCCTTCGTTTCGCGGCGGAGTTGGCGCGTCTTCATCTTCAGCTATTTCGTAGTGCTGATGCTCAGCTACACCATTGCCGCGCTGTCCGTTCATGACGAAGAACCACTGTTCGTCGCGATGTTGGTGCTGCTGCTTGATACCGCGCTGATAATTCCGTGGGGCGGGCGATGGCAGGTCTTATTCGCACTGTTCAATGTCGCCTGTTTCCTCACCATCGCGAGTGCCGGCCTCATCAGGGTGGAGGATATTCCGGATTGGATCGCGCTGGAAACCGTGAGCTTGCTGTGCGTGAGCCTCGCAATGCTGAAAGTCTTTCTCGGGCGTCAGCAGAATTTGATCATAGAATTGAGCTCTCGCGAAGAGCGGCTGCGCGACGAGAATCTGCGCCGAATCAGGGCCGAGGAGCGTTCGCAAGCGGAGATCGTCGAGCGCGAGACCGCGGAAAAGCTCGCCAGAGGCGCGAGGCGATTTTGCGCAAGGTCCTGGAAACCAGCCTCGACCTGATCATCATCAGTCGGCTTCCCGGAAATGACTTACGTCTACGCCAACGATCAATTCAGCGCGACCGGCTACACCTTTGAAGATATCAAGGGCAAGACCCCGCCGATTTAAACATTGTTCGCGGATCTCGAGCAATACGAGACGGAGATGGTGGCCTTGCGCGCGGGAAGGCCGGATGCTGGAACTTCGAGATCGAGGTCCGCACCAAGTCCGGCAAAATCGTTCCCTATCTGCGTTTCCGGCGGTGATCGTCGAAATCGACGGCGAGCAGTGCCTGGTCTCGATGTCGCGCGACATCACCCAGCGCAAACAGATGGAGCACGACCTCATCACCGCGCGCGAGGACGCGCTGGCGGCGTCGCGGGCCAAATCGGAATTCCTTTCCAGCATGTCGCATGAGATCCGCACCCCGATGAACGCGGTGCTCGGCATGGCGGATTTGCTGCTCGATACCAAGCTCAACGCGGAACAGCGCCGCTACCTCGACGTGATGGTGGCCAATGGAAACTCACTGCTCGAGCTGATCAACAGCATCCTGGATCTCGCGCGCATCGAGAGCGGGCGGATGCAAATCGAGAAGACCGAATTCGATCTCACCGATCTGATCGACAAAACCGATTTCGACCTTCGGCGTGCAGGCGCACAGCAAAGGCCTCGAACTGATTGCGCGGATAGCGCCGGGAGTGCCGGCGCATGTGATCGGCGATCCGCTGCGGCTGCGCCAGGTTCTGATCAACTTCCTCGGCAACGCGATCAAATTCACCGAAAAGGGCGAGGTGGTCCTCCAAGTGGACCGGATCGGCGATTCGCAGCGATCCCGCCGAGCTGCGCTTCGCCGTGGTGGATACCGGCATCGGCATCGCGCCCGCCAAGCTCGAAGACGATCTTCTCCATCGTTCACCCAGGCGGATTCCTCGACCACCCGCAAATACGGCGGCACCGGGCTCGGGCTCGCGATCGCGCAGCGCCTGGTGACGCTGATGGGCGGCACTATCGCGGTCGAGAGCGAACTCGGCAAGGGCAGCAAGTTTTCCTTCACGATCCGCTTCGGGCTCGCGACTCGAGTCATTTCGCCGACCGCGCACGTGGTCCTCAACCTCGATCACTATCGGGTCCTGGTGGTGGACGATAACCACATCAATCGCCTGATCGCGCGCGAGATGATCTCCAATTGCGGCGCCGAGGTGAGCGAGGCGGTATGCGGCGAAGACGCGCTGGTCGCGATTCGCCAGGCCTCCGACGAAGGCAAACCTTATCGAATCATTCTGCTCGACATGCGGATGCCGGGGATGAACGGCCTCGAGGTCGCGCAGAGGATCCGCGCACGAACATCTGCCGACCGAGCCGCTGATCCTGATGCTCTCGTCCGACGACCTGAAGCCGCAACTCTCGCGGCTCAAGGAACTCGGCCTCGACGCGTACCTGGTGAAACCGATCACGCGCAGGGAACTCTTCGATGCGATCGCGCGCGTGCTTCAAGATGCGAATCGCAACAGCTCCGATGCGCTGCCCGAGCGCAGTCGCGGCAATCGGCCTGCCCAGCGGAAGCGCGCATCAGCCGAGGCCGAGATTCTGATCGCCGATGATTCGGCCGACAATCGGCTCCTGATCGGCGCCTATCTGCGCCGCGAGCCATGCGAGCTCGAATTCGCGGAAAACGGCAAGCTCGCGATCGAGAAGTTCAAATCCAATCAGTACGACATGGTCTTCATGGACATGCAGATGCCGGAGATCGACGGACTGGCGGCGACCCGCCAGATTCGAAAGTGGGAGAGCGACAATCATCGCTCCCCGACCCCGATCATCGCGCTGACCGCATCCGCGCTGGAGGAAGACGTGCAGCGCACCCACGCCGCCGGATGCGATTTGCACCTCAGCAAGCCGATCAAAAAAAGCATCCTGCTCGACACGATCCGCAAAGTGTCCGATCGCGCCGAAGCAGCCGAGCCTCGCGGATGCGCCCGATGTCACGTCAGCGGCGTTCCGATCGCTGTGCTAACCGATCGCGCATCATAGAGTAGATCATCGTGATCGAGATCGATTGATCGCCGCCCTTGTAATCGAAGGCGCATTCGTCGAATTTCGGCGCCGACAACTTGGGCTTGACGTTGTTGGAAAAGCAGTAGCCTTCCTTCGGCATGCCGAAGGTCTTCGATCGAACTTCCCGTTGCTGTTCTCGTCGTGATAGCAGACCAGCCGCGTATTTACCCGGCGGCAGCCCGGTGAAGTCGACTTCCGCGTGTGCATTCTTGATCGATGGCGCCACAGACGTCCTTGAACCATTTGTCGTCGTTGCTCGGGAAAGGCCGCGGGATCCTTATCATTGAAAATGCTGCAATGCGCCTTGCCCTTGTCGTTGCGAAATCCGTCGAGCTGGACGCGCAGGATGTTTTGCTGAATTCGCGGCATTCTGCGCGAATGCCGGCGCCGCGGCGGCCATCGCGAAGCGCGCCGGAAGAGCGCGAGCAGCTTCGCAGATGCATCATGATGAGGTGCATTGGTCCTCCACAAAAAATGGGGAGAGACCTCTGCGGTCTCTCCCCATCCAGAGTACCGTCATCGATGCGGCGCGCCTAGCTGGTGTAGTCGTTGATCACGGTGACGCCGACGTTCTGAAAGGTGTTCATCTCCTCGAACACCTTGTTGATGCCCGACAGATTGCACGTCCCGGTCACCATCTTCTTCGGCGAGATCTTGCCCGCCTCGAGCATCTGCAGCATCGCCGGATAATGCGACGCCTGCATCCCGAGCGATGCGATGAGTTGCAGCTCCATCGTCACCATCCGATCGATCGGCAATGAGATCTCGCCCTTCTCCGCCGCCGTCGTCAGACCGATTTGCAAATGACGTCCCTGCTTGCGCAGGCTCATGATGGCGTTGCGGCAAGTCGCCGCGATGCCGAGCGCATCGACCGAGACATGCGCGCCGCCCTTGGTCAGCTCCACCACCTCCGCGACCGCGTCGGTCTTCTTGCCGTTGATGACGTGATTGGCGCCCATGCCCTTGGCGAGTTCCAGCTTCGAGGAATCGAGATCGATGCCGATGACATTCGCGCCGACCGCCGCCGCGGTGTTGATCGCCGACAGCCCGATGCCGCCGCATCCGAACACCGCGACCCATTCGCCCGGCTTCACCTGCGCGCGATCGACGATGCCGTGGAACGACGTCATGAAGCGGCATCCCATCGAGGCCGCCTCGACGAAATCGACGCTCTTTGGCAGCGCGACCAGATTCAAATCGGCAAACGGAACCGGCACCATCCGTCCGAAGCCGCCCGGATACGAGAAACCCGGAGTTAGCGGCGTCATCGCATACGTTGGATTGGCCGTTGCGGCAATATTCGCAGGTGCCGTCGCCCTGGCTGAATGGAACGACGACGCGATCGCCCTTCTTGAAGCTTTTGATTTCCTTGCCGACTTCCTCGACCACGCCGCACAGCTCATGGCCGAGGACCTGGCCCGGCTGCGCCACCAGTCCCATCCAGTGCCAGTCGCCCGACCACGCATGCCAATCGGAGCGGCACACGCCGTTAGCCTCGACCCGAATCAGCGCGCCGTTGGGAGCGCATTCGGGATCGGGAACATCCTGCACGACGAGCGGTTTCTTGGTTCCCTGAAATACTGCTGCTTTCATTTCTGACTCTCCTTCGATTCGCTACGCTACTAAGAGCATTTCGCACGGTCTTCGCAAACTCTGCGGGATCCTTCGCATCGATTTCCACCGCATGCAGATCGGCGCCCGCCTTCTCATGCTCGATGATGCGCTCGCGCGCGCCGTTCACATCGCCGACGTAGCCGAGCTGCGACAGCATCTTGTCGGCGAGACCGCCTCGGTGCCGGCTTTCGAGCCGCCCGAATCCCACGCCTGCTTGATGGTGCGGACTTCGTCGCCGAAGCCGAAGCGCGTGAGCTGCTCGGAATAGAAGGTGCCCATCCGCGCGGCGTAAAACGCGATGGTGCCGGCCTGCCCCGCCTTCGCACGCTCGACGTTCTTCGTGATCACGACGCCGCCGGGCGCTTTGACCTCGATCGATTTGGGATCGCGACCCGCGGCTTTTGCGATCGCCTGGAATTCCGAAATCGCCCTGCCGCAGGCCCGAGACCGGGATCATCACCGGCAGCCATCCGTCGGCCTTCTGCGCGGTGAACTCGACGCTCTTCTGATTGAGCGACGCGATAAAAATCGGGATGTGCTTGCGGACCGGCTCGAAGCGCATCGTGAAGCCGCGCCCGAGCTTGAACAATCTTGCCGTTATAGTTCAGCGGCGTGCCGGCCATGATCATATTGATGATGTCGACGTATTCCTTCATCCGCGTCAGCGGCGGATTGAACTTGATGCCGTGGAAATGCTCGATGACCTGCGGACCGCTGGTGCCGAGCCCGATGATCATGCGCCCGTCCGAAAGCTCGTCGAGGGTGCCGAAATGCTGCGCGAGCGCGGCCGGTGTGCGCGAGTAGATATTCACGATCGAAGTGCCGAGCTTGATGTGCTTGGTGTGCTCCGCCAGCAGCGCCAGCAGCGTGAACGCGTCGTGGCCCCACGCCTCGGCGACCCACATCGAATCGATGCCGGCATCGTCGGCGATTTTCACGCGATCGATCAGAGCCTTGAAATCGAGCTTGCCCTGCCAGTTGAGTCCCATGGTCAATTTTCTAGCCATCGATTTTGTCTCCTAAATTTCCCTCGGGCTCCGCTGCGCTCCACAACGAGTGTCCGCCTTCTAAGGCGCGGCGCTACGCGCCTCGTTCGGGCCTCAATTGCTGAATAGCGCGATCGCGCGCACCCGCTCGTACCATCGCATGAGATGGGGAAACTCTGCCACCTTCGCGAAGTTGCCGGGATTGAGCGCGAGGAAGAAAAACGGATGGTAGAGCGACGCATCGGCCATGGTGAAATTTTGCCCAGAAAGAAATCCTGCTTCGCGACCTGCTTGTCGATCATCGCGCAATGCGTCTTGAGCGTCGTCGAGGCACGCCGACTGCTGCTTGCGCATCTGGTCGGTGGTCATGCCGATGAGCTTCTCGCGATTGGTCTTGAGCTTCGCGTCGCCGGCCCCATCGAGGAGATCGGGGATCACGAGGAACAAAATCGACGGGAACAGCATGTTGTCGGCGAACAGATCGAGGATATCGCACAGCCCGCGCGCATCGGCAGGAATCACCGGGCGCTCCGGCACCTTCTTGTCGATCCATCGAATGATGTCGGCGGAGTTCCACACCACCTCGCCATCCCATTCGACGACCGGCACCCGCGTCCATTGACCCTTGGTGAGCGCGAGGAGGTTGGTCTTGTCCTCGAAGTGGCAATCGATCGGGTTCCACTTGATGTTTTTGTAGGTGAGGACGCGCCGCAATTTTTCGGTGAACGGCGAGATTGGATATTGGTAAAGGTTGAGCGTGCCCATGAGCCTCCCGCGTCGATGTGATTCGTCGCGAGAGCTCGCACATCAACGCGGCCGGTTGAAGCGGCCTCGCGGGAATCCTCGGATGTCGCAGCGCGACAATTGGTGTATACTGGCGATGTGGGTGCAACTCGTGGTCATCGAACCCGATCGCCGAGGTGACGGATTACACAAACGAACCCACCGCGCGCGGCGAAGGGTGGCGCGGATCTTTGTGAAGACGAAAAAACAAAGCCATTAAGGCGAGCAACTGAGCGAGTTTTTCAGTTTTTTTGAAGTCACAACGAAGCGCGTTCAACTCCGCGTCACGCTCAAAGTGCAGAAACGAACCCACCGCCAGCTCTTCTAGAATTTCGAAAAAATGCGAAAACAAACCCACTGCGAGTGGGCGATCAAAAAGCGTAATCTTCGGGTCATAGGAACGATAATCGACATCGCGTCGGTATAGCCTCCAGGACGGACGCACCAGACTGTTTGTAGGATCACGGGCATCTCGCTAGCTTCCCACGATCGATGGGCATGCGTCAGGAGGTCGTCTCGTGGATCAGAAACTCCAGCTCGATATCTATCGCAAAATCGTGCTGAGCCGGCGCGCTCGAAGAGCGCGTCGCGGAACTCATCAAGGCCGGCCAGGTCGGGGGCTTCATGCATCCCGGGCGTCGGGCAGGAGGCGCTCCAGGTCGCCGCGATCGCGACGCTGCGCCCCGACGACTACCTCTTATATGCGCATCGCGGCGTGGCGTACTGGGTCGCGCGCGGCATCCCGCTGGAGAAGGTGCTGTGCGACCTCGCGTGTCGCGAGGGCGGCACCAATCGCGGCAAGGGCGGCGTGATGCGCGTGGTGTATCCGAAGCTCGGGCGTGCTCGGCGAGAGCGGCACGCTCGGCGGATGCTTCCCCATCGCGACCGGCGCGGGCCTGTCGATCAAGGTGAAGGGCGAAGACAAAGTGGTGTTGTGCTTCTTCGGCGACGGCACCTCGAATCGCGGGACCTTTCACGAGAGCCTCAATTTTTGCGCCGTGCGCAAACTGCCAGTCGTCTTTCTATGCGAGAACAACGGGTGGGCGGTCTCGATGCCGACCGAGCGCTCCACCGCGTGCAAAGATATCGCCTCGCGCGCGGCGGGCTACGACATCCCCGGCGTCATCGTCGACGGCAACGATCCCGAGGCGGTGTATGACGCGGTCGGCGCCGCGGTGAAGCGCGCGCGCGCGGGCGAGGGACCCTCGCTGGTCGAAGCGAAGACCTATCGCTTGTGGGGTCATTGGATTGGCGATCCGGAAAGCTATCGCTCGCGCGAGGAAGTCGAGATGCGATGGCGCAAGGATCCGCTGCCTCGCTACGAGGAGAAGCTGACCGACAGCGAAAATCCTGAACGACTCGCTCAAGGCGCAGATCGAGGCGGACGCGAAGGCGCAGATCGACAAGGCCTGCGAGTTCATGCGCGCGCAGCCATTCCCCAGCCCGGAGACCGCGCTCGAAGACGTCTTCGCTGAGACGGTGGCATAGCATGCGAACCATCACTTACGCGCAGGCAATCAACGAAGGTCTCGCCGAGGAGATGCGGCGCGACAAGCTCGGTCATCTTATATGGCGAGGATGTCGCGAACTTCGGCGGCATCTTCCGGCTGACCGCTGGACTCAAGGAAGAGTTCGGCGACGAGCGCGTGTTCGATACGCCGATTTCCGAAAATGCGCTGGTCGGCGCCGGCGTCGGCGCGGCGCTCACCGGACTGCGTCCGGTGGTCGAACTGCAGTTCGCCGATTTTCTTTTCACCGCGCGCGACGAGGTGGTGCTGAAGGCCGGCATGTGGCGCTACGGTCACGGCGGCGCGTACACGGTGCCGCTCGTCATCCGATGTCCCTCGGGCGCGGCCGGCGTCGGTCCCGAGCACGGCCAATGTCCCGAGGCGTTTTTCATGCACGCGCCCGGACTGAAAATCGTCTCGCCCTCGACGCCAGCCGACGCGAAAGGGCTGCTCAAGAGCGCGATTCGCGACGACAATCCGGTGCTGTTTTTCGAGCATAAACTTTTGTACGCGACCAAGGGCGAGGTTCCCGAGGGCGGCGATCATCTGGTGCCGCTCGGCAAGGCCGCGATTCGCCGCGAGGGCGATGCGCTCACGCTGGTCGCGATCTCCGCAATGGTCCCGAAGGCTCTGAAAGCGGCCGAGCGCCTCGCCAAGGACGGCCACAACGTCGAGGTGATCGATCCTCGCTCGCTGGTGCCGTTCGATCGCGCGGCGATTATCGATTCGGTCAAGAAGACCGGCAAGATCGTGGTCGCGGAGGAGAGCTACAAGACCCTCGGCATCGGCGCGGAAATCGGCGCGATGCTGTTGGAGGAGGCGCTCGAATATCTCGATGCGCCGATGCGGCGGGTCGCGATGCCCGATGTGCCGGTCCCGACCGGCGGCAACCTCGAGAAGTTCGTCATCCCGAGTGAAGAGAAAATCTACCAGCGTGCGATGCTCGAAGGAGACTGCTGGCGCTGAGGTTGGAGCTGAAATGTTGGAGCGCAAGCGATTAGTCAGACTTGTAATTCGATGGCTTTCGTATTCAGATGCCCAAACTCGGTCACACCATGACCGAGGGCACCGTCATCCAGTGGCATAAGCGCCCCGGCGAAAAGATTCGCGAGGGCGAATCGATCCTGACCGTCGAGACCGACAAGGCGCAGGTCGAAGTCGAGGCGCCGACCGCCGGCGTGCTTCGCGAAACTCATCGCCGCCGAGGGCATGGTGGTTCCCGTCGGCGGTCCACTCGGCGTCATCACCGCGGAGGGCGAAGCGGTTCCCGCGGAGTTCGATGGCGTCGCGAGCTCTGCCAGCGCCGCTACGTCCGCGACGAATTCGCAACCGCGCTCGAGTGGTAGCCGCGCTGCGCGCGGCGATCGAAGACGAGTCATCGCGTCGCCGCGCGCGAAGCGGATGGCTGCCGAACGCGGCATCGACCTCGCGAGCATCGCGGGAACCGGCGCCGATGGCATGGTCACCGAGGACGATGTGAAGCGCGCGGCAGAGCAGGGCGCCTCGGCACTCGGTTGCCCGGCACCGACCCGGCTCCCGCGCATGGAGCGCTAACGCCGTCGCGGCGCGAGAAGCTGACCCGCATCCAGGCGGTCGGCGCGCGCAATCTGACCGCGAGCTGGAACGCGATTCCGCATTTCGTGCAGATGGTGCGGGTCGACATGAGCCGCGCGATCGCCGCGCGCAAATCGATCAACGACGGCGGCGCGAAGGTCGGCATCACCGATTTGATCCTCGCCGCGACGGTGCAGCGCGCTGAAGGAAAATCCGCGCATCAACGCCAACTACGATAACGGCGAGATGCTGATTTTCGATCGCGTCAATCTCGGCGTCGCGGTCGATACGCCCGAGGGCCTCATCGTGCCGGTCATTCACGATGCCGATCGGCTCGACATTGCGGGGCTGAGCGCGCGGGTCGCCGAAGTTGCGGAGCGCGCGCGCAATCGCCAGCTTCGTCCGACCGACCTCGAAGGCGCGACGTTCACGGTTTCGAACCTCGGCGCATACGGCGTCGAGAACGGCACGCCGGTGATTTTCGCGCCGCAGGTCGCGCTGATGTTCGTCGGCGCGATTCGCGACGAGGTCCTCGCGATCGAGGGTCGCGCGGAGGTTCGTCCCGCGATGCAAATCGCGATCGCGTATGACCATCGCGGCATCGATGGCGCGACGGCTTCGCGCTTCACGACCAAAGTTAAAGCGATACTCGAGGCGGCGGATTTCGCCGAGCGCTGCGAAGGCCGTCGAAGCTGCCGCCGCGCGTCCGCGCGAGGTCGTCGTCGACGCGATCGGCGACACTCTTCGCACTCGAATCACTCACGGCGCGCTGACGTGGAACTCCTCTGCCGAAGATGCGTCCGCGCCCGATCCGGTGACGACTTTTCTCGGCGCGCTCGGCTCGTGCCTGCTGATGTCGCTACGGGTTGGCGCGCGAGTGCGCAAACTCAATGTCGGACGCGCATCGGTGGTCGCGCGCGCCAACTGAAAAGGGCCACGTCAAAGAAATTGAAGTAGAACTTAAAGTCGAAAGCTCCGAGGACGACGACAAATTGCATCGCCTGGTCGAGGTCGCCGAGCGTGGATGCCACATCCGCCAGCTGATCCGCGACGACGTGGCGGTCGCGCTCAAGGTGACCCGCCTTTAGTCGCCAACGCGATTTATTTTCCCGCGCTTCCGGTAATTCGGTACGCGCAGCGACGCGCGCCGGCAAGGATATGATCCGTGCGCTCGACCCGAAGATCTTGGCCGAGCACGGTGGAGAAGAGCAGCAGCTCTTCGCGGCACAGTCCCTGGCAAGCGCTCGCGGCTGCGCAAATCGGACAATGATTCTCGACCAGCAGAAACGAACCATCGCGCTGCCGTAAAGCTTCCGCCATGTAGCCTTGCTCGGCGCGGATTTTGGCCAGCGCGCTCACCCGCGCCTCCAGCGATTTCCCGGCCGCGCGCAACCGCTGCGTGTATGCTTTGATTTGGAGCCGGGTCCGTTCGCTCATAAGCCGATCGATGCCACGCTCACCGAAAGTGGCGCGAACGAGAGCCAGCATCTCGACGGTGAATTCCGCATGCGAATCCGGGAAACGCGCCTGCGCCTTATCGGTGATGCGCCACATCCTGGCCGGGCGGCCCACCTTCTGTCGTTCGTCTTCGTAAGTGACGAAACCATTGTCCCGCAATGCATAGAGATGCTGGCGCACCGCCATCGCGGTAATTCCCATCCTGCGCGCAAGCTGAGCCGCGGGCTGCGGGCCCTTGGTTTTGAGCTGCAACAGGATTCGGTCGGCGGATCGATCGGTCTCCATCTCCGTCATCTTAGTCGGCTTCGATCGTTTAGCAAGTGTTTCCTTGACTTACTTAGTAAAGCACATACTATCGTAACTAGTGACGCGCGGAGGAGGCCTCCGAATGAATCACGATTACGATCCATCGACGAAGCCTACGCGATTTTCGCGCGCACCGGGCCCGAGTTTGGCGGCGGACTTTCGAATCACGGTCCAATGGCGGCGGAGGCAATCGCCGCGATGCGACGCCCGGAAGACGATAGTGAAGTGGGCGCATCGATACGCAAAACGGCTCGAGCCGCATCCTTCGCCGTCGTCGCGAATTTCGGAAGCAGAATGGCGCTGAGGCGCTCGGCAAGGAACATCGCGTCGGCGGACTGGATCGCATTTTTTGAGGACGATGCTTAAAGAGGCGCCATGGCGCGACATCCTCAGATCAATGGGTTGCACGGCTCGCGCCGGGAATTGCGGCCGCCGCCTTTCATGGCGTGCTTGCGCACCGCTCACGCGGCGCGCTCGCTCGGCGAGCGCGAGACTGGCGCCACGCCATTCGCGAACTCGCGGAGGGCCTCGGCTATTGGGCCGCGACTTATCAGCCGCTGCCGGGCTCGCTCGAGGGGCCGCATGACGCCCTGCCCTCGCGCGCGATTGACAAGGTCGAGCGGCTGCCGATGGAGCGTCGCAAAATCGGCGGCTTTCTCACCGATGGCATCGCGCAGCTCGCGACCTTCGAGCCCTTCAGACGACGTCGTCGCGATGGTCGACACGCGCGGCGATCTATCCGCGTTTCTTTCCGACCTCACCGAGACCTTCGCGCGGGTTTACGTGAAAAATGCGATCGGGATTCGGCGGCGTGATCGCTTTCATCCATTGCGTGACCGGCTCGCGCGCGGTGCGCAACCTGTCGCCCTATATAGATGATGCGACTGCGCGGCTGGCGGCGCGGTACGCATGGCAGGCGTCCGCCGGACTATATGCTGCATTCGGAACGCAGTCGCCCTCGCGCGATGAAGCCGCGCCACGTCAGCTCGAGCATCGACGAACTGGTCGATCGCGCGATCGCCAATGCCGATGAGCATGCGATCAAATTCACCGAGGCATGCATCCACGAGTACGCGCTGAATCCCAAGCCGGTCTACCTCGCGGCGGCCGCGCATGCGATCGAGCGTCTCCCGCCGCTAAAGTAGCGGGGCCTACTTCGGCGCAGGCGGATCGAGCACCATCTGGGTTTGCGTCACGATGCCGATCAGCTTGCCCTGCTCCGAGGTGATCCGCGTCTGCCACACCATCGTGCGCCTGCCCGCGATGAATCGCGGCACATTCGGCGGTCACCGTGGTTCCGACCGGCGCGGGCGCGAGGAAGTTGGTCTTCGACTCGATGGTCGTGGTGCCCTGCCCGTCGCGCAGATTGAGCAACGTCGCGTAGGCGCCGAGCGAATCGGCAAACGCCATCAGCGCGCCGCCGTGCAGCACCGCGGGGTTGGTGCAAAGCTCGGGGCGCACCGTCATCTCGGCGGTAACGCGCTCGGGCGCGGCGCTGACAATTTTGATTCCGAGCAAATCGGCGAACGGCATCCGAATCACGTCGAGATTTTGTTGCTCACTCATAGTGCCGATATTTCCGCGCGTCCACCCGCCGCGTTGTCAATCCGGCGGCGCTCTTGTAAAGATGATGCTCGAATTCCCGGTCAGGGAATTTCCCAATCGAGGAGAACACGACGATGCAAAAGCCCATCATCTCGGCCGATTCACACATCACCGAGCCGCCCGGCACTTACGTCGATCGATGCGACCGCAAGTTTCGCGACCGCGCCCCGCACATGGTTCGCGACCCCAAAATGGGCGACATGTTCGTGATTGATGGCATGGAGCGTCCGGTGCCGATGGGACTGCTCGCGGCGGCGGGCAAGCCGGCCAAGGAGCTGGCGGTCGCGGCGTGAAGTTCGAGGACATGCATCGTGGCGGATGGGATCCCGAGGCGCGCATGGCTGAACAGGATCGCGACGGCGTCGCCGCGGAAATCATCTATCCGACGGTCGGGATGCTGCTCTGCAATCATCCGGACTTCGACTACAAGAAGGCGTGTTTCGATGCTTACAATTTGTGGATCGCGGAATACTGCGCGGCGCATCCGGATCGTTTGATCGGGATGGGCCAGACCGCGATGCGCTCGGTCGAGGAAGGCATCGCCGACCTGCGCAAGATCAAGGAGCTGGGACTCAAGGGCGTGATGATGCCGGGCAATCCCGCGGTCTCCGACTATCACGATCCCATCTACGCGCCTTTTTACGAGGCCGCGATCGACCTGCGAGCTGCCGCTGAGCTTCCACATCCTGACCAGCAAGGCCGACAGCTTCACCGCGCGCGGCCCGCGCCTGAACAACTTCCTCGGTATCATCCGCGGATGCCAGGACATCATCGGCACGTTTATTTTCGGCGGCGTGTTCGAGCGTCATCCGAAGCTCAAGCTGGTGTGCGTCGAGGCCGATGCCGGCTGGGTGCCGCACTACATGTACCGGATGGATCACGCCTACGATCGGCATCGCTACTGGATGACCGGCACGGCGCTGTCGAAAATGCCGAGCGAATATTTCCGCGAGAATGTGTACACCACGTTCCAGGATGACTGGGTCGCGTTTCAGATGAAGGACATGTGCAACATTCGGCGGCTGATGTGGGCCAATGACTTCCCGCATAGCGACTCGACCTGGCCGTGGTCGCAGGAGGTTCTGGCCAAGCACACCAAGAATCTGAGCGAGGATGAAAAGAACTACATCCTGCACGACAACGCGGCGGAGCTTTATCATTTGAACTGATCCGCGTCGTCATGCGAGATCACGCGCCGAAGCATCCGCGCGGCGCTGCAGACCAATGTTCGGCGCGTCGATATTATTTTTAACCGTGCGACGGATTTCGCTCTGTCGCGCGACTAATGATGCGAACACTCTCCGAGGACCGGTTTGCGATCGCGTATGCTGCAAGCTAAGCGCAATCGGTCCGCGCCGGACTATCAGGTGGGCGACGACGAAATCTCGCTGCGAGAACGCTTGCGGCGCGGCGACCCTGCGGCGGCGCGCGAGTTCTACGACGCGTATTCGGCGCGCATCCATCGCTTCATCCTGCACGCGCTCGGACCCGGCAATAACGCCGACGCCGACGACATCCTGCAGGACACCTTCATGGCGCTGGCGGAGGCGCTGCCGTTTTTTCGCGGCCAGAGCTCGCTGTTCACCTTCGCGTGCGCCATCGCGCATCGGAAAACCTTTCGTTCGTCCGCAATCGCGCGCGGCGCGGCGAGCTGATGCGCGATCATACCGCGGAGGTGGTGCGGCTCATCATCGAGCCACCGCCCGATCAGGATTTGAAAAACGCGCTGGCGTCGTTGTCCTCGGAACATCGCGAAGTGCTGGTTTTGAAGTACATCGAGGAAATGACGGTGAGCGAAATCGCCGGCGTGCTCTGTCGTGAGTGAGCATGCGGTCGAATCGCGACTGGCCCGTGCGCGCAAAGCCTTGCCAAGGCGCTCGCAATAGGCGGGGAAGAAAATGAAATCGCAACATTCCGAAGCTGAAATTTCGCAGCGCCTGAAGGGACTCGCGCACGCAAAGGCGCGACCATCACCCGCGACCTCGCATCGCGTTTCGCCGCGCGCTTGAGCGAAGTCGCCGCGCGTCCCGATGCGGTGCCGATTCGTCTGTGCGGCTCGAAGCTGGAGGCGCGCGCGGGCGGCACGCTACTCGCCGCCGCGGTGAAAAACGGCGTTCGCGTGATGCACGCGTGCGGCGCGCAGACTCTATGCGCGAACCTGCCGCGTGAAGGTGACCGACGGCGCCGACAACCTCACGCCGATGAGCTTCAAGGAGAAAGCTCTCGCTCCGCTACCACCTGTCGGTGAGTCCGCGCGTGCGGCTCGCGTGCCAGGCGCGCGTGCTTGGACCGGTCGAAGCCGACGCGGTGTTCCCGCTGTGCGGCACGCTGCCGGGAGAAGACTGAGATGACGTGGCCGGTAAAACTTCGCGCGACGAGTTTCGTCATCGTCGTCGGCGTGGTGCTGATGGAATCGGCGATCGCGCTGATTCCGATCGGAATCGCGCTCTGTCTACTTCGCGCAAGCTGGATGCGGTCCGTGTGTTTCGCGACCTTCGCGATCGATCGGCATTCGCGGTCGCGCTCGCGATCGCGATTCACGGCGACCTCGGGCGGCAGGGCTATCGCAAATGGTGGAGGCTGCGCGCATGACGCAACCGCGATGGATAAAAATCGCTGCTGTGGATTCTCGGCGCGGTCGTCGCTCGATCAACGGCATCGAGATGTTCTTCATGCCCGTCGACGTGGTTCTTTCGCATGGTGCCGGGCGTGCCGGAGACCGGACCCTTCAATGCGCATCTGGTCGCCGACAGCGGAACGTTTTTCATCGCGGTGGGAGTCGGGTTGCTGATTGCCGGATTCGATCCGCGCCGCCACGTCGCAGCGGTAGTCGTCGCGGCGATCGCCAACCTGTTTCATTCGATCCTGCACATCTATTCGCATGAGGCGGGCCTGCTGTCGCTCGATCATCTCGGCACCGAAGTCGTCGGCATCTACCTCCGACGCTGATCCTGATCGCGATCTGCGATTTATCTGGTGCGAAGCCCGCGCCTCGCGAACGTCGGAGCGCCTCGCGCGCGCGGCCTGAAAGGAGAGATGACAATGCGTATTCGTCCACTGGAACGAAAGGAAGCGAGTTTTTCGGCACGACTGCTTTTTTCGGCGGTCAAGCGGCAAGTCGGCAAGGTCCTGACGCCGCTGAAAGTGCAGGCGCATCGCCCCGGCATCATGTGGGGATTCGCGATCGCCGGAATGGCGCTGGAATTTTCCAAGGGCGCCGACAAAATCGTCAAGCGGCTGGTCACCATCCGGACCGCGCAAATCGTCGGCTGTCCCTTTTGAATTGATATCAACTCTGCCGTTGGCAGAGCAGGACGGAATCAGCTTCGAGAAAATCGCGGAGCTGGAAAGCTTCGAGGGCAGCGCGCTGTTCAGCGACGCCGAGAAGGCCGCGCTGCGGATGGCCGAGGCGATGTGCGAGCGCAGCGTCACCGTGCCCGACGAGGTCTTCGAGGAGGTGCGCCGCCATTTCGATGAGAAAGCGATCGTCGAACTGGTCGCGATGATCGCGCTGGAGAACATGCGTGCGCGCTTCAATCGCGCACTGGAAATTCCCAGCGATGGGTTCTGCCAACTTCCTGCGGATCATCCCGCGCTGCGGGCGGCAAAACCTAATCCCTAGCCCCTTCCCTTGAGGGAAGGGGGACAGGAATATTGGCTATCGTCCGAAATTTTCGGAAGTCGGGTTTGCGCTTTTCGAGGAACGCATTTTTGCCTTCGAGCGCCTCTTCGGTCTCGTAGTAGAGCGACAGGCCGCGCAGCGCCACCGCGCCAATGCCGCGAATCTCTTCGCTGGGCGCGTTGAACGAGGCTTTCGCGAGTTTGATCGCAGTCGGGCTCATCGACGGCGATTTTCTTGCCCCACGCCATCGCCTCGTTCATCAAGGTCGGCCGCCGGCACCACCTTGTTGACGAGTCCCATGTCTTTGGCATCGGCGGCGGTGAACTGCTCGCACAGGTACCACATCTCGCGCGCCTTCTTCTCGCCGACGACGCGCGCCAGGTACATGGTGCCGAAGCCGGGATCGACGCTGCCGACCTTGGGCCCGACCTGGCCGAACTTCGCGGTCTCGGCCGCGATAGTGAGATCGCAAATGACGTGCAGGACGTGGCCGCCGCCGATCGCATAGCCATTGACCGCCGCGATGACCGGCTTGGGAATGTCGCGAATGATGCTGTGAAGATCCTCGATGTCGAGGCCCAGGTCGGAGCGCACCGGATTGCCTTTGTAGCCGCCTTCCTCGCGCGTCGATTGATCGCCACCGGTGCAGAACGCGCGCTCCCCGGCGCCGGTCAGAATGACCGCGCCGACGGCGCGATCGGCCCACGCCAGCTTGAAAGCCTCGACCAGCTCGTCGACGGTTTGCGAGCGAAACGCGTTCAAGACTTGGGGCCGGTTGATGGTGATGATCGCGACCCCGTCATCGCTGCGATAAAGAATGTCTGTAAATTCCATGGTTCCTCCTGATTGGGTTCCCTGATGCCACAGTAGCCTATGGGTTTCGCTCTCGACCATGAAGCGGGTGACCGGACGGTTGTGACGCTGGAAGTCACAAAGCATTTTACCCGCTTCGTAAATGCCTGATAGGATTGCGAAATTGCCGAGACTGAGCAAATTGCTCGGTCTCCCATCATCGATAGATCGTGAAAGGGAATTCTTGAAGAAGCGGCGTGGTTTGCGCGATGCGCGGGGAATCCATGCCTTTGCGTCGCGGACAACAATTTTCCAGGTAGGAAGTATTGGGATTCGCGACCTGTCGATTTTGCTCGTCGCAGCGCTATGGCTCACCGGGTGCCATGGCGGCGATGCGGGACCGGGATTCGGCGCCACGGACCCGTGCCGGTGCTGGTCGCCAAGGCGATTCGCAAAACCGTGGCGCAGCGAATCCACGCGATCGGCCGCGTCGAGGCCTATTCGACGGTGGAAATCAAATCGCAGATCAGTGGCCAGGTGATGCAGGTCCATTTCAAGGAAGGGCAGGAGGTAAGAAAGGCGATTTGCTGTTCACCATCGATCCGCGCCCATTCGATGCCGCTCTGAACCAGTCCATCGCGGCGCTCAATCGCGACCAGGCGCAGAAGGTGCAGATCGCCAATGACTTCAGCCGCTACGAAACCCTCTTGAAGGAAGGCGTCGGCTCGCGCCAGCAGTATGATGAGGCCAAGTCGAAGTACGAGGCGATTGATGCGAGTGTCGCCGCGGATGAGGCCAACGTTCAGACCGCGCGCCTCAACCTCGAATATACCCGCATCACTTCGCCGATCGACGGGCGCACCGGCAACCTGATTCTGCATCAGGGCAATGTCGTCAAGGCCAACGCCGACACCGCGATGGTGGTGATCAACCAGGTTCAGGCCGGTCTATGTCGATTTCGCCCTGCCCGAACAGGATCTCGTGAGGTTCGCAGCGAACATGGCGTCGCATCCACTGGACGTGGACGTCGTCGCGCCGGGCGAGAAGAAGACCGAGGTGCACGGTAAGTTGAGCTTCGTCGACAACGCCGTCGATCGCGAACACCGGCACCATTCAGCTCAAGGGACTGTTCGACAATCAGGATCAGAAACTGTGGCCGGGCCAATTCGTCGATACCTATCTGACCCTGAGCCAACTCCCCAATGCGGTGCTGGTGCCCAGCCAGGCGGTGCAAACCGGGCAGGACGGCTCCTATGTGTTCGTCATCGATCCGAAGATGACGGCCAGCCATTCGCAAAGTCTCGGTCGGCGACACCATCGAAGGCGACACCGTCATCGAGAGCGGGCTGCATGGCGGCGAAACCGTGGTGACGGACGGCCAATTCGGCTGATGCCGGGCGGTACGGTCATGATCAAAAACGTGGACGGCGCGACGCCGCAAGGCGGCCTCATGAATATAGCGGAAACCTTTATTCGCCGTCCGGTCATGACGACGCTGATCTCGCTCGCGATCGTCATGTTCGGGCTGATGGCGTATCGCTATCTGCCGGTCAACGATCTTCCCAACGTTGATTTCCCCACCATCGTGGTAAGTGCCAACCTGCCCGGCGCGAGCCCGGAAACGATGGCTTCGTCGGTCGCGACCCCGCTGGAGAAAGCAATTTTCGACCATCGCCGGGCTGAGCTCGATGACGTCAGCAACATCCAGGGCTCCACCAACATCACCCTGCAGTTCGATTTGACCCGCAACCTCGATGCGGCCGCGCAGGATGTGCAGGCGGCGATCGTCGCGACGCAGTCGCAACTGCCGCAGGGGATGCCGAGTCCGCCCAATCTACAAGAAAGTTAATCCCGGCCGATCAGCCGGTCCTGTACCTGTCCCTCGCCTCGACCCAGATGCCGATTTCGAAGGTCGACGAATATGCCGAGGACTATCTCGGCGAGCGCATCTCGATGATCAGCGGCGTCGCGCAGGTGCAGATTTATGGCGCGCGCAAATACGCGGTGCGCATCCAGGTCGATCCCAAGCGCGCTCGCCTCGCGAGGAATCGGCATCGACGAGGTCGCGCAGGCGGTCAAGCGCGGGCAACGTCGATCTGCCGACCGGAATCCTTTACGGCGCGCATCAGCAGTTCACCGTGCAGGCGCAGGGGCAACTCGTCAATGCCGCCGCCTATCGCCCGCTCATCGTGACCTATCGCAACGGATCGCCGGTGCGCCTCGCCGATGTCGGCCGAGTGATCGACAGCGTCGAGAACGACAAGACCGCCGGATGGACCGATGGCGAGCCTTCGGTGGTCCTCGCAATCCAGCGCCAGCCGGGCGTCAACACTGTCGAGGTGGTGGACAAGCGTCTTGAGCCTGTTGCCGGCGTTTCAGGCCGAAATGCCGGCCGGGCTGAAGATCGGCAAGCTTGGGCGATCGCGCCACCACCATTCGCGCTTCGGTGAACGACGTGCAGTTCACCTTGCTGCTGACGGTGTTCCTGGTCGTGATGGTCATCTTCATATTCCTGCGCAACCTCTCGGCGACCGATGATCCCGAGCCTCGCGCTGCCGATGTCGATCCTCGGCACCTTCGCGGTGATGTGGGTGCTCAACTACACCCTCGACAATATGTCGCTGATGGCGATCACGCTGGCGGTCGGCTTCGTGGTGGACGACGCGATCGTAATGCTCGAAAACATCGTGCGCCACATGGAGATGGGCAAGGGCGTGCTGGAGGCGTCGCTGGAAGGCTCGCGCGAGATCGGCTTCACCATCATGTCGATGACGTTCTCGCTCGCCGCGGTTTTCATTCCCGGTGCTCTTCATGGCCGGACTCCTGGGACGGCTTGCTGCATGAATTCGCGATCACCATCGGCGCCGCGATTCTGGTTTCAGGAGTGGTTTCGCTGACCCTCACCCCGATGTTGTGCTCGCGCTTCCTGCGGCCACCGAAGAGCGAGCGCCATGGCCATCTATATGCCGTCACCGAGCGCTTCTTCGATGGTGTGCTCGATCGCTATCAGCGCAGCCTCGGATGGGTCATGCAGCCATCGGCGCGCCGCGATGATCCTGTCCGGCGTGATGCTGCTGGTGACGGTGTGGATGTTCTATGCGATTCCGAAAGGCTTCATTCCCAGCGAAGATAACAACAACCTGATCATGTTCACCCTGGCGCAGCAGGGCATCTCCTACGAATCGATGAAGCAGCATCAGCTCGCACTCGCCGCGATGATCACCAAGGAGCCGGCGATCGAGGACTACTTCGCCAGCATCGGGCCCGGCGGTCCGGGCGGCGCCAGCAACAGCGGAATCGTGTTCATGCACCTGAAGCCGCGCTCGCAGCGTTCGGTGAGCGTCGATCGAGCTCATCAATAAGTGGCGTCCGGTGCGTCAACACGATTCCGGGGCTGAATGTGTTCCTGCAAAATCCGCCGCCGATTCGGCTCGGCGCGCAATTCACCCGCAGCATGTACCAGTTCACCATCCAGAGTCCGAATACCAGCGACTCTATCGCTACGCTCCGATACTCGAAGCGAAGATGCGCGACCTGAAGGACCTCCGCGGCGTCAACAGCGACCTGCAAATTTCCAATCCGCAGGTCAATGTGGAAATCGATCGCGACAAGGCTCGCTCACTCGGAGTCTCGGCGCAGGCGATCGAGGACGCGCTCTACGACGCCTACGGCTCGCGGCAGATCTCCACCATCTATGCGCCCAACGACGAGTACAAAGTGGAGATGGAGGTCGAGCCGCAATACCAGGATGATCCCGTCGACCCTGTCACTGCTTTACGTTCGATCGCAGAATGGACCGCTGGTGCCGCTCAGCACCGTGGTCAAATTCGTGCGCGGCGTGGGCCCACTCGCCATCAACCATTCGGGACAGTTGCCCGCGGTCACGATCTCGTTCGACCTGGCGCCGGGAGTCTCGCTGGCAAAAGGCCTCGACGAGGTGCAAGCGGCTCGCGCGCGACACCCTGCCCGCATCCTTTACCACCAGCTATCAGGGCACCGCGCAGGCGTTCGAGGACTCGCTGAGCGGACTCGGGATGCTGCTGCTGATGACGATCCTCATCATCTACCTGGTGCTGGGAATTCTGTACGAGAGCTTCATCCATCCGATTACGATTCTCTCCGGACTTGCCGTCGGCCGGCTTCGGCGCGCTCGCGACGCTGTGGCTGTTCGGGCATGCAACTCGACCTGTTCGCCTTCGTCGGCGTCATCATGCTGGTCGGGCCTGGTCAAGAAAAACGCCATCATGATGATCGATTTCGCGCTCGACGCCCAGCGCACCGAGGGCAAGACTCCCGCCGAGGCAATTTTCGAGGGCGCCATCATCCGCTTCCGCCCCATCATGATGACCACGATGGCGGCGCTGATGGGTGTGTTGCCCATCGCGCTGGGAGTCGGCGCCGGCTCGGAATCGCGCCGTCCATTGGGAGTGGCGGTGGTCGGCGGTCTGGCGTTCTCGCAGTTCCTGACCCTGTACATCACGCCGGTCGTCTACACCTACATGGAAAGCTTCCAGGATCGCGTCTGCGATCCTGGCGCAAGGCACATCATCTGGTATTGCCCGGCGAAGCGGCCGCTATGGACAGCGACTCCAGACGCGCGAACAGGAACGTCGCCGCGCCGCCTCATAGTCGGCAGGGCGTAAATTCCTTCAAATCGCTGACGCGACGATCGAAATGGCATACAAAAAGTAGCATAATGATGCTTTAGCCTATTGCTCGGTGCAACGGCACAGGTCAGACTCTCACTCGATGCGAGGGGTCTACCCTCACCCGCTGGATTTCGCCTGGTATCACCAGGAAATTCGTATTCCTGAATTTCCTGCTGTTCATTCTGGCTGTCACGCTTACCGTCCTTACGATTTTCGCCATCACCATCGTTTCGGGTGTGCGCGCCTACGTCGCGGGCGAAGGACTATACGCAAAGTATCAAAAAGATGCGGTTTTCTATCTGCGCCGTTACGTTCAGACCGGCCATGAAACCGACTACAGAAGATTTTCCGACGCGATCCTGGTTCCGCTCGGAGACGGCAATGCCCGTCGCGCGCTCGACCGGCCCTCGCCGGATCGCGACCAGCGCCGCCCGGTTTTTCCGAAGCCGGCCAAATTCGCCCGCCGATGCTGCCCTCGATGGTCAAACTTTTTCTGCGCTTCCGTCACGTTCGGCTTCATGGAGGCCGCGATCGGATCTGGCAGCAAGCCGATCAACTGACTGATCGAGCTCGCAGAACTTGGGCGCAAGGCGCACGCGAGGCTGCCAGCGGTCTGCTCACCGCCGCGCGACCGCGACCAGATCTGATCGGACGCATCGATGAGCTCAACGAACGCCTCATCGTGCTGGAGAACAATTTCTCGCAAACCCTGGGCGCAGGGCTCGCGATGGATTTCGCGAGTATCGTCTTCAAGGCTCTGCTGTTCGCCGATCTGATTCTGCTGATTGTAGGGTTCGTCGCCTCGACGATGCTCGGACGATCGGTGGTCAACGAAATCGACGAGATCTCGGCCGCGGTCGGCAGAATCGCGCAGGGCGACCTCTCGACACGCTGCACGGTGGAGGGCAGCGAAGAGTTCGTCCACCTCGCCGAGGGCGTCAACCAGATGGCATCGAGCATCGAGCGTGCGCAGCGCGAATTGAAGCATGCGCGCGACAACGCGCTGCAGGCGTCGCGGGTGAAGTCCGAGTTCCTCGCCAACATGAGTCATGAGATTCGCACCCCGCTCAACGTCGTGCTCGGCTACACCGATGTGCTCGCGGACGAGATCGATGCGCAGGAGAACGAGGACATGAAGGAGCACCTCGATGCGATCCGGCGCGCCGGGCGGCGCCTCAACCGGACCATCCAGGGCATTCTCGATTTCTCCAAGATCGAGGCGCGCGCGTTCGAGCTGCGTCCGCAACCGGTCAAACTCGCCACGATGCTCGAGCGCCAAGTGGAGGACATCCGGATTCTCGCCGAGCAAAAAAATCTCCGCCTGCGATGCGTCGTCGAAGAGTCCACGGCCACTGTGCTGTTCGACGAGTACTGCCTGCTCCGGTGCGCTCACCAACCTGCTGCAGAACGCGATCAAGTTCACCGAGGAGGGCTCGGTGACGGCGAAGCTCTATCGCGGCGCTGGATCGCGATGCTGAAAATTTCCGTGACCGACACCGGCATCGGCATCGAGCCCGGCTATCTGGCGCGGATCTTCGAGCCCTTTTCGCAGGAGGAGTCGGGCTACACCCGCCGTTTCGAGGGCAATGGCCTCGGCCTCGCGCTGACTCGCAGCTATCTGCAGCTCAACGGCGCCGACGATTTCGGTGCAAAGCCAGAAGGGCCAGGGCTCGACATTCACCATCAGCTTCTCGCCGGAGTCGGAGCTCAAGCTCACGTGCCCCGACTCCGATGGTCGAGATGCCCACCAATGGCTCCGCGCCTGCACTCCGATGCGTCGTCCCTGCATCCTGCGTCGTCGAAGATGATCCCGACAACCAGATTCTGATCCGAACCATCCTCAAGAAGAACTATGACGTGCGCCTCGCGTCTTCCGCCGACGAGGCGCGCCGCGAACTCGATCACGATACCGGCCAACGATCGAGCTGATCCTGATGGACTGGTCGCTCAAGGGCGACGAGGATGGCGTCACTCTGACCCGCAACCTGCGCCTCGATGAGCGCTACGAAAGACTGCCGGTGGTGGCGCTCACCGCGCACGCCTCCGCCGAGGATCGCAAACTCGCGAAGGCCACCGGCTTCGATGCGTTCCTCGGCAAGCCGGTCGATCGCGATGAGCTATTCCGGACGCTGGATTCGCTCGTCCACTAGCACCCGCGACCTCAGACGCTTACCTCGCGAGTAATCGACGCGCGCCGGATCCGATCCTATTTTCGACGCATGGAAATTCACCATCATTCTGCCATGGACATCGATGCCGAGGCCCTCGCCATTCTGCGCGATTCCGGGTTCTGATGGGATGCCACGCTCTCGCTTTCCGGCGCGGGCCGGCATCGATCGAGTATCGTTTCCTGCGCGAGCAGAAACTCGCCGGCGACGTGAACCTCGCGAGGACCGAACGCATCGGGCAGCTTCAGCGGCTGCGGATTCTCGTCCAGAGCATCGATTAGGATGCGGGTTGCGCGCATCCTTCGGGCTTGAGGACGCGCTTCGTCGACGCCGGAAACTTCGCGAGCATCGCCACCCTCACTCACCGAGTGATAGAGGGGACAAGGCGTTGCGGATTCTCGATGGTCTTGCGATCATGCTTCAGGGCCGACTTCTTCTTCCGGGCACGACGCCTGACTCCACCTTGCGGCCTGCATCAATTTGGAAAAACGCATTCTAGTTGCCGAAGACGACCGCACCACCCGCGATGCCTGGACCGAGCTCATCGCCGCGTGGGGCTATAAAGTCCGCACCGCCGAGAATGGCGAAATCGCCCTCGACCGAGGTCGACTCCTATGATCCCCACATCCTGCTGCTCGACCTCAACCTGCCGAAGAAAAACGGCCTCGCAGGTGCTGCAGGAACTCAACGAGCGCGGCCTGCGCATCCCGACCATCGTGATTTCCGGCCAGGGCGGCATCCCCGATGTCGTCAAGACCATCAAGCTCGGCGCCTACGACTACCTGCGCAAGCCCGTCGACCCCGCGCATCTCAAGGTGATGCTCGGCAACCTCGCCGCGCACATCACGGTCGCCGAGGAGAACGAGCGTCTGCGCCGCCGTCTGATGGAGGCCGGCAAGCTCGGTCCGATGATCGGCCAGTCGCGCGCGATGCAACAGGTGATGGTGCTGATTAAGCAGGTTGCGCCTACCTCGGCCTCGGTGCTGATTCGCGGCGAAAGCGGCACCGGCAAGGAGGTCGTCGCGCGCACCATTCATGAGCTTTCGACGCGCGCGCAAGGGCCCTTACGTCGCCATCAACTGCGCCGCGCTGCCCGAGAATCTGATGGAGTCCGAGCTCTTCGGCCATGAGCGCGGCGCGTTCACCGGCGCCGATCGCCGCCGCGAAGGATGCTTCGAGCTGGCCAACGGCGGCACGCTTGCTCCTCGATGAAATCGCCGAGATGAAGGTCGAACTGCAGGCCAAGATGCTGCGCGTGCTCGAGGCCGGGCGTGCTGCGCCGCGTCGGCGGCACCGTCGATGTGCCCCTCGATGTGCGCGTGCTGGCGGCCACCAACCGCAACGTCGAGCAATCGATCCCCGAGGGCCGCTTTCGCGAGGACCTCTACTATCGCCTCAATGTTTTCTCCATCGAGCTGCCGACGCTCGATCGCCGCCGCGACGACATTCCACTGTTGGTCGATCATTTCATCCGCGAGCTGGGTCCGCAGATGAGCAAGGCGATCCAGGGCGCCGACAACGACTGCCTGCAGGCGCTCAAGGAGCGTCGATGGCCTGGGAACATCCGCCAGTTGCGCAACGTCATCGAGCGCGCGCTGGTGGTGAGCCGCGGCCCGCTGTTGAGCGTGGGCGATTTGCCGCCCGAGACGCCGGCGACGGCCGGAAGCGGCGCCATCGTTCGAAATTCGCCTCGGCAGCAGCATCGAGACGGTGGAAAAGGATCTCATCCTGCGCACGATCGATCTTACCGATGGCAACAAGGCGCGCGCCGCCGAGATTTTAGGGATCAGTCTGAAGACTTTGTATAACCGGCTGGAGCGGTATCAGTCGGAAATCCGATCGGCCAAACTCGCCTGAATTCCTAACCCTCTCCCGATGGGAGAGGCGGTCGCGAGCTTCTCGCGGCCGGGTGAGGGTCCTTTACAAAATTCAATTCCTCTGCCTGCTCTTTTCCTGTCATCCCGAGCGGAGGCAATTTCCTGCTCATATTTTCATGAAATGAAAACGGTGTGACGCGTACGCCACCCGTCCCCAACTTCCAATTTCTATCAGTTAATTGTGATCGTGGTCGTTGTCGTTGTGGTGCTTGTGCGTGAGGTCGCTCCACTTCCAGCCCTTCTCGCTTTTCGAGTACTGCTCACCATTCGCGCCGTCCCATCGCCAGTTCTTGTTCTTGTCGCTTTGGCTCCAACGTCCCGGTTTTCCCTGGTACCAATGGTTATTAAATTGCTCGGGGCTTTGGCCGTTGTGATGTTCCGCGTAGGCCGCGCGAGCGTCGCGGCAGGCCTTGGTGTTGACGTTTTCACATGAATGCGTCTGTTGGTAATTGTTAGCCATGGCGTATCCGCCGGTGAGCGCAGTAAGTGCGAGAGTCAATAAAAATATTTTCATGGTCAAAAATCTCCGATGTTCAGTTACGCAACGAAAGACCTGGGTATTCCAGAAATTCCCCAGCTAGGTCTATTTCTTGGTGGCGACGCCTTTTACTTTGTCGATCACCTTTTCGATGCCGTCCTTGAGCGCGCCGCTGGCCTGATCGGCCTTGCCTTCATTCTTCAGGCCTTTGTCATTGGTCAGCGCTCCGACGGCCTCTTTCACGCGTCCCTTGATTTTGTCGGTGGTTCCGCTCATTGGACTCCTCCGACGGATAGATTAATGGCGATGGATCCCTTCCGATTGGAAAGGAAACGAAGTGGTAGCATGCGATCCTTTACGGGCCTTTACTGCGGACGTCAGGGGTTGGTCGAGCGGAGAGTGGTCAAAGGCGAGAGAAGTGCCACCATCAGGCCGGATCAAAGTGGGACTCGAAGCTGGTCGATCCCGACAACATGACTGTGGGCGTATTGGAGGCTGGTGTCAATACACTGTGAGTGAACTCGACGACCCGCGCTTTTCGGAGAACGCCTCGGGCAAAAGCGGTTCGCCCTAAGTGCGGCGAAGGGCCTGCGCGAAGCGATTTTCCTAATACCCTCTCCCGGTAGGGGAGAGGCGGTCGCGAGCTTCTCGCGACCGGGTGAGGGTCCTTTTATAAATTCAATTCCTCCGCCTGCCGATTTCCGATCCTCGTAGGGGCGGTTCGCGAAACCGCCCGTTTGGAATCTTTGATGGCTCCTAACGCTTCTCCTGCTGCCGCAGCGCCAATTCCAGCGCCTGCCGGATATATCGCTGATATGGAATTCCGCGCCGCCGCGCTGCAACGCGAACAGCATCGAGCAACTCCGTCGAGATGCGCAGATTTACCGACTCCTGCTTGGGCTTATATTCGAATGGAAACGGCGCGAAATTCTCGGCGCTGATGTACGCCGACAAATCCTTGTCGAGCAATTTCTCCGCCGCCCTATCGCTTTTGAGCGCGGGCAATTTCTTGCCCTTCGGTGGTTTTGCCTTCATGCGATACCGCAGTAAGAAAATCTCAGTCTTGTTCGGCTCGCAACACTTAAGATTGCCTTTTCATAATCGCCTCCGGTTGACTGATTTGTCAACCCACGCTACAATAGTGACCGTGAGTGAATTTGGAGAGATTCTACGAGAACTTCGAAACAAGCAAAGGATGGGCATAAAGCGTCTGGCTCCTGAGTTGGGCGTTACTTATAGCTACCTAAGCAAGCTCGAAAACAAGGATTTGAGCCCGTCTGAAGAATTCGTCAATCGGGTCGCAACCTATTTCCACTACGATGCGGACCGTCTTCTGCTCGCAGCAGGGAGAGTTCCCGCTGAGGTTCTTAGAATCCTTCGTGAGAATCCGGAAGAGGCAGTGGAGTTTCTACGCAGGCGGTTTGGCGGGAGGTCCGATGGACGAGGAAGAGCGAAATCGGGAAGCGCATCTCCGGATAATGGAAGGGATCGGTAGTCTTGATGGACGATTTACCAACATCAAACGATTAGGTCCCTTAGGCGGGGGCGGTGCCTGGTCGCTACTGTTCAAAGCTGACGACTCGACCTCTGAAACGGCGGTCGCCATAAAAGTCTTTAGTCCGCATAAGCGTAGCGATCAGTATCGCTTTCAATCGTTCATGCGCGAAGGACAATTACTTAGCGAAATAGGCCGCCAAAAGGACATCGTATCATTGGTGTCACCTATATCTGAATTGATTCACGAGATCAGACTGCCAGGTGATATTCCATTTGAAGTAAGATTCTCATACTACGCCCTGGAATTGGCCCATTCCGATGTTGCTGCAGCCATCGCGAATAGTGAATGGGATCCCGAGCACAACCTCGTAGCATTTCGAGAAATGTGTCGTTCGATTCAAAGAATTCATAGATTGAATATAGCGCACCGCGATCTCAAGCCTTCGAATTTCCTAATCATGCCGGACCGAAGTACTAAGCTCTCCGATCTGGGGACCGGGAGAAGGATCGACGAGAACACGACTCCACTCCTCCCCTCCTATAGCTGGGGACCGCCTGGCGACCTACGATACTCCGCGCCGGAGCTCTTTGCTCTCCTTCACGACGAAGACCCTGTGATGGCCTTCAAAGCGGACTTTTACTCATTGGGGGCAATACTCTTTGAATTGTTTTCCGGTAGCCAACTAGCTAACCACTTATTTGATAGTTCTTATGCCGGCGCGCTGATGAATGCTATGGGCGCGATCTCTCGGGGGAAGCGTCGTGATATCTACGATCAGTTTGTCGGAAACATTGCTTCAGCGTATAGACTCCCAGAACTCGGAACATTTGGCGCCAGCGTGCCTGGTTGTATTACTAAGCAGCTTGATGATCTCTATATGTCGCTAGCTCATCTCGACTATCGAAAGCGATGCTGCGATTTTGTAGGCATCTTCAGAAAAATTGAAATCTGCCTACTGATTCTGCGTAACGAAACAAAATATCGAAGTTGGCGCGAACGGAAGCGGCGACTTCGAGGCGCTAGTCATTCCGATCAGGATATTGGAGCAAGTAAGTGCTACAACTAAAGATTAACGGAAATGGCCATATCGTACGATTTCGACCACGTTTTCGGCTGGAACCGCCAAAAGCTCCGTTCCTGGATAAGATGCCCGTCTCCATTAGTCTTGGTCAGGGTATTAGTGCGGAGTGGTTGTTGGATGAACCCGAGAAGAAAGGGACGTCGAGCAAAAGATTGCTGGATGATGTCATTGATCGGATCGTGCGCGAAGTCCGACGATATCCTAAAAGTGTTCGTGCTAGGGTAAATCTCGCCACAGCATTACTAAATGCGCGACGAATAGATGAGTCCGCTGAGCAACTAGAGCAGGCTCTCGAGATTGTACCGAGCGACTATCTCGTGAAACTGACCCTAGCTCGAGCGAGAATTGCTCAAAGCCGATTAGATGAAGCCGAAGCGCTTTATAGAGGTCTGCAGGATCTCGCTCCTTTTTCAAAGAATCCAGTTCCCTTGATGGGACTAGCCTATATTGCTATCCAGCGCCGAGATTTTGATCTCGCCGTAGAACTACTCCGAAAATTAACGACATTTGGCTCAACTGAGATTATGGCCAGGTACCATCTTGCCACCATTCTCATGGAACAAGGCAATTATCGCGAATCCATCTCAAATCTCCGACGCGCGGCACGTGAAGATGTTCGCTCTGCCGCCCTCCACGAAGCCTTAGGAGTCGCGTACGCATCTTCAGGCGACTGGACGCGGGCATCCCGATCTCTAAACGTCGCGCTAACACTCGCACCTGGAACGTCAGAAACAGTTCGAGCTATCTCACAAATTGCTGCTCAACAGGGCCGTTATGAAAATGCAGTCTTGTTACTAAAAGATCTAGTCGTTAAATTTCCGGCTGACTTTCGATCGAGAGAAGTTCTTGGACATTCCTATCTGGCACTTCGAGAGTACAGTAGAGCCCGAGACCAGTTTCAATCGGCAATCGAGTTACGCGAATCAAGCGGGAATCGAAGGACCGCCGAGATCGTGACTGTCGCAAACAATCTAGGTGTTTGCTTCTTTTTTCTAGGTGATGTGCAAAACGCCAAGCGATGGTACGGATACGCTATCGATGCGCGGGATGATGCATCGCCAATCCCCTACAACAACCTTGCTCGCCTACGTCTTAGAGAAGGAGAACCATCGGAGGCTCTCGCTTTGGCGGAGTCTGCTGTGCGAAAGTTTCCTGACGATCAGGACACCCGGCTGACCCGTGCATACTGCTTCCTGGAGCTCAACAGGGTCCAAGAGAGTTTTGATGAGCTGAGTGCTGTAATAGAAGGAGGCAAAGCAACCGCGCCATTCTACGCCGCGCTGAGTTTCATTCTAGCGGACCGAAAGCGAGACTTCAGGGCCGCTCTCGAGATACTAAAGACCGGTTATCGTCAGTTTAAAGACAGCCCCACACTGGTGAACAACTTGGCTTATGTTCATTTGATGCTCGGACAACGCGGAGAAGCCAGGGAAGTCCTCGAGTCAACTCGACTAGACAGTGTAGAGAAATCCAGCAGAGTGGCGCTGACCGCCACTTGGGGGCTGCTTTATCTTTGGGAAGGAGACATCGAAAGAGGGCGAAGCGAGTATAGACGTGCGGAAGAACTTGCAACCCAAATCTCGAATCGAAAACTCGGGCGAACCGTCAAGCAAAAAATGCATTTGGAACTAGCCCGAGCATATTTGAGGAGAGGTGCTCTGGCTCAGGCCAGCTTAGAATTGAGTGCAGGGCTGTCTGTTGAAGACAGAACACATTACCGAGAGGATCTCGAAATGCTTAACCAAGATCTCATGGAGCGCGTTTCGCGTCAGTAGCGAAATCGTTACTATCGAAATCAGCCGGAATTCCTGAATCGCGCGGGGCGCGCTGAATGAGGTCCCACTCCAGCGCCATCAGATGGCGCACCCTCTCCCATTGGGAGAGGGTTAAGAGCATCGCTGCGCGGAGGTCCCTCGACTCGCGAGCCTCGCTCGGGATGACAGACTTAGGAAATTAGGGCGACGCCGACGCCGCGGTGCGGGTGAACTTCACCGGATAGCCCTTACACGCACCCTTCTGAACCAAGATCTTCGGTGAGGTTGTTGGCATCGAGGACGGTTATCGTCATCGATACATCGATGGGGCCGGCGTAGCCGGGGTCCGGACACTTTTGCGTTCCTCTCACGAGGTTCGGGACGGTCTCATCCGGAGTTCCCCTGAATACGACATCGCCGGGGTGAAAGGTCCCATAGCCGCCATCGAGGAGCGTGGCGACATAGTTGGTGCGGCCGATCAGCGGATCGGTTTGAATCGTCACGCGATACGGACCGCCCGGGTAGGATGCCGACCAGTTGCCCACAATCTGATGATTGAGATTCGGGACGACGGGAGGTTGAACGGGCATCCCGGCCGTCGGGTTGAACGGCGGAGGCGGGGCTTCATTGCCGGCGTTGGGGCCGCATGCGGAAAGCGCCAGCAGCATCAGGCATAGGATGGCCAGGCATCCATTCGCCAGGCATTGCTTCGAAAGAGTCGCGACATTACTAAAGCGGCGAGCACGGCGAAACATCCAGGTCAGGTCCTCCAGCATTTTCAGTCCTTTTGGTCTTGCGTCATGCGCGAATCGGAGTCGGAAGGTAGCACAGACTTCAGTCTGTGTCCTTTCAGGATTTGAAATTGGGGGCGGCGGGGGCAGGACGGCGCGGGCGGCGCTCTTCGGCTTGCGCCGGCCGTGACGGCCTGCGGGGCGGGTGGGTGCGGCGGCGGGATGGCGCGACGGTCGCTCTTTCCTTCCTGCGACCGGAGTGCCATCCCGCCTGGGGGGGGCCGGGCCGGGGGGCGGCTCTTCGGAATCCTCGATGCGCGGACGCCCTCGGCGGACGCGCCTCCGCTTTGATTTCCCGCATACCAATCGCAAATTCAATCCGCTAAGCTTGCTTCTGCATCGAATTAAGTCGCAGGAAGCTAGCTATTACCCTTGCACGGACTTTCTTGATGGGCTTTCGCGGAAAGCTGGCGCTCGTTTTTGCCGCCCTGCTGATTGTGGCCGTTACCGCCATCAGCACCCTCGAATTCGAACGCACTATCCGCATGATGGTGTCCAACCTCAGCGATACCGGCGTCGCGCTGGCCAACCAGGTCTTCGAGCAGATGCGCGTCGCGCTCACGCAGCATCAAGGGGAACCGGCCGTCGTGCTGCGCGACGATCCCGCGATCGCATCGTCGCTGCGGTCGGCGCAGGCGTTTACCAAGGGCGTTGTGTATGCGCGCATCGAGGGCATCGATGGGTCGCTGATCGCGGGGACGCCGCTGCCTTCGCCCGCCGAGGCGATTCCGGTCCGTCCGCTCGAGGAGCTCGCCGAGAAGACCAGCGGATGGCTTCCGATGGGGCAGGTTCACGCGCTGTTCGGCGGCGAGGTTTACGAGGTCAGCCGCCCGGTGGATATGAACGGTAAGCCGTTCGCCATCATCAAGGTTGGGCTGTCGACCGCGCTGATTGAGCGCGAGGTGCGCGCGACGCTCAAAGGCATCGTCACGGTGGGGATTATCGGGTTGATTCTCGCGCTGGCGGGCGGCGCGATTGGGGGCGCATTCTTCCTGCGGCCGGTGGCGGCGATCGCGAGCGGTGTCGATGAGCTGGCGACAGGACGCGGGGACTTCCGGGTCAGCGTCGCGGCGCACGATGAGTTCGGAACGCTGGCGGAGAAGTTCAATCAGCTCTCGAGGCGAATAAAAAACGATCGAGCGCAATGGGAAACCGAGCGCGGGCAGTTCTTCAACATCTTCAGGTCGATTACCGACGCGCTGTTGCTACTCGATGCGCGCGGGCATGTGCTCTTCGCCAATGCCGAGGCGCAGGGGAAGCTGGGCCTGCCTGCGGGCGGGCTGTCCGACGGACGGCCGCTGAACCTCCTCCTTGGGAGGGACCATCCGCTCAATCGAATGATTGAAAATGCCTATGTAATAGGCAGCGAAGTCCGCGACGTCGCGATGGAACTAGGGCGGGGAGCCACGGCGCTTCGGGTGTTGGTGTCCATTTTCTCATTGGGGCAGGGACCCGAGCCTCCGGGGCTGCTGGTCATCGTGCGCGACCTCGATCCCGTCCAGGAACTGGAGAATGTTGTCAACTACAGTGGACGTCTCGCGCGTCTCGGCGGACTGATTTCCGGCGTCGCGCATCAGATTCGCAATCCTCTAAACGCGATGAATCTCCAGCTCGAGCTGCTCAACGAGGAAGCCGCGCAGGGCAAGCCGGTCGAGGCACGCGTGATGAAGGTGCGCAACGAAATCATTCGACTCGACGAAGCGATTAGCGCGCTGCTACGCTTCATGCGGCCGGAGCAATTGAAGCTTGGTCAGATCGACCTTGCGGATTTGCTGAACGAAGTCGGAAGGGAAGTTGAACGTCCGGGGATTACGGTAAAAAATAATCTTGATATGGTTGCTTCTGAGGTGATGGCCGATCGCGCGTTGCTCGGCGAGGCGTTACGCAACATCGCCAAGAACGCGGTCGAGGCGATGCCGGACGGCGGCGAGATCGAGTTCGAGACGCAGCTATCGGACGACGGCTATGTGGAGATTTCCATCAAGGACCATGGGCAGGGAATTCCTCCGGAACATCTCAGCCACATCTTCAACCTGTACTATACGACCAAGGAGAGCGGCAGCGGCCTCGGTCTTTCGCTGGCGTTGCGAGCGGTCGATCTGCATTACGGGATGATGGAAGTACAATCCAATTCGGGCGCCGGAACCATCGTGAAGATCAAGCTTCCTGCCGGCGACACGCTTGCTCAACAGTTGCCCTCGGGCACCGCGGTGCATTAGTTGGTGCGAACGTCGTGACAAGCTGGTGGTCACATACTGCGTTGGCGATACTCGCGGTTGCGATGCTAGCCGGATGCTCGCAGGTCTACTACGACTGGGATCGGCGCAGCTTTGGACCTCCTCCGGCCGAGGTGCATCAGGCGCCGGTGCCTGTCGCTGCGAAGCCCGCGGAAAAAACGCCGCCGCGAGCGCAGACCGCGTCGGTGCGCCCGCACCGACGCAAAAAGCCCAAACCTCCTCCGGACATGAAGGAGATGAGCATCCAACCCGAGCCTGAGGTCACCGAGACTGCTCCTCCGCTGCCACCGACCTCGGCAATTTCGATGGCAGCTCCAGTCGACACCTCTGGCAACGCTGAGAGAGCCATCGACCTCACGGGCCAACGCCTTGCACGCTACGATCGCACGCGGCTTAGCGGGTCCTCACTCGCCGCCTACGACGAGGCCAGTGGACTACTGAATCAGGGTAAGCAGGCGCTCGAAGAAAAAGATTACGTGGCGGCTTCGGGCTTCGCGCAGAAGGCCTCGGTGCTGGCGGACAAGCTCCAAGCGACGGCGCGATAGAAGCAGCTTGGCGTCGATCGCGAGGGACGTGCCCCACACCGGGCCATCCCTCCGCAGCGTAATCTCTACTTGTGGAAGAACTCTCCCATTTGAGTCGCCTTCGCGGCATCCCCGGGGAAGGCCTTAATACCCAGTGCCTGTAGCATCAGCCGCAGCACGCTCTGATGTTGATAGAGGTTGGCGGATTGGTAGCCGGGCTTTACCTTCGCGCCATCGAGCACCGCGAGGATTTGCCCGCCACCGTGGAGGTTGTCCGACCCATCGCCCTCATCCCAAACGATGATAACGATACCGTCGGAGCGCTTCATCGCCTGAACCAGTGGCACGATGTTAGATGCTAGCCAGTTGTCAACTTCGATCTCGCGATCCTGCCCGTTCGCATTCGGATCGGCCGTATGCCCGCTGTGATAGGCGTTGGGCACGATGAAACCATAACTCGGAAGCGTGTTGTTCTGGATATCAGTCGCCAACTGGGTGGTGTCGACGAGGTTGGCCTGATCCGCAGGATTGTCGATCACCTCGGGAAAGTAGGCGAACGGATTGTGATGCATCTCGTAGGGGTCGCCATTGCCCGCGCCGGTCGGAGGGTTAGGCAGATCCTCGGCATAGAGTTTCCAGGTCACGGGGTGCGGCGCCGGCTTACCATTCTTGAGTCTTTGCGTCGCATCGAGGAGCTTCACAACGTTGTTAATTCCCACATCGATCGGTCCGGTGAAGCTGTCGTCGTTGGTGATCGTTTGACCGGTAGTCAACTCGAAGTAATTGCCAATTGAGGGATGGGTGTTAGCGAAATAGTTATTGGCCACCGCGCCCTGGCTGAGGAGAGACTGCAAGGTGGGCATATTACCGGCGGCCAACTCCTGCTGAGCGGCCTCATAGCCGATGTTTTCCTCGACCACCACGAACACGTGCTTAAGGCGAGGATTTTTGAGATTGACGGTCTTGGGCGCCCGCTTCGCCATCGCGGTTCCGCCAAGTGAGAGCATCAATGTGAGGGCTGCGGTGACTGCGAGGTTGCGCCTGATCGGATGAATGGATTGAGCTTTTTCGAGAAACATTACATTCCCTTTTGAAGTTGGGTAGGTTGATGCGTTTCCCCCTCGCGGAATTGGTCTGCTGAAATGTCCTCCTTGTTCCGGCTATGCCTGAAGCTCAGGCAGTTCTATGAGTCCGAAAGTCACGCATCGCACGCTCGCGGACGTCGCCAAGGACCGCCGCGATCGCCTCGCGCAGGATTCTTATGACGAGCCATCGAAAGCGGATGCCACGCGAATTGAGGCGATCGAAGATCTCGATAACGTCGCGATACTCGTGCGTCACCGAATTGATCAGCAGGGTCTTGTTGCGCAGCTCCGCCACCTTGATCAGCCGCGCAAACGCTTCTTCGTCGGTAATATTCTCAGCATGTCCCGCCAGCTTGGCGCGCGCGGCGAGCATTTGCAGTTGCGCGCGTCCGTAATTGCTGCGGGGATCGTTGGCAAGAATCTTCGGAAGCGGGATGAAACGATTTTCGTCCATGGCCTGATGTTCGGCCAGGAAGCGTGAGAAGCCCGTGCCTTCGACGTCGAAGCGGATATCATAGCGTTCGCTCACGTTTCCCCATTCCGGTTCCGGACGCCTGCCCCACCAGCGCGGACGTTTTCCGAACAGCAGGCACAGCGAGGTCAAGCGCTGCTGCCCGTCCGCGATCCATGAGCGAATGCTTTCGGCTGCTTCTTCAGGCGGCGTGGTCCATAGCAACACGAAGCCAGTCGGATAGTTACGCCACAAGGAGTCAGCGAGCATCGCCGATTGGTCCGGCTTCCATACGAAGCCGCGCTGAAAGTCCGGCATGTCCCAAGCGCCGTTGACACATCGATCGACCGCATCCACCAGCCGCAGAGTGTCGAAGCGATAGGTGGCGTCGCGCGCCGGCTCCTCCTCACGTTCGCGGCTCGGGTTTCCCGAGATCACGAGATTGTCGAACGCGCCAGCCGATTCGGCTGAGGTGTCGTGGTGTGTTCTTAGGCGCATTGGAGTTGCATCGATTCGGTGTTTTGCTCGAACAGTTCTCGCGCAATCGCCTCGAGCGAACGCCCCGGAAGACCTTTGGCCGCGGCGAAGTCGAGCACTTCATCGAAGTGAGAGAACGTACCGCCGCGCTCGACGAATCGTGAAAGTCGCCGCAGCCGCACGTCCTTGGGATGAGCAAAGGCGAGAATCGGCATACCCAACGCCGCAATCGCGATCATCCGGTCGCGAGTCAAAAACGCTGCTTCGTAGCGATGGAGAAATTTCAGGCCCGACGCGTGAGTACACGACGGGTCGGAGTACCGCAAATACTCGGGTCTTTCCGCGGCGCCTTCGTCATGGCGAGGCTGTTCCGCGCCGGCGAGAAATCCTTCCTTGAGTAGCAGTTCCTCGGT
>CAWKCZ010000005.1:0-633913 GCA_963848285.1 uncultured delta proteobacterium
TTTGCCATTTACTGGTTGTACCGTATTGCTTCGCCGCCTTCCTCGTGGGTCATGCCGAGGCCGTCGTCGCCTTTCTGACCTTTGGGCAGATTGGCTTCGAGCCAACTACGCAATTCGTGGCGGAACGCCTCGTCCCTCACTCGACCAATTGAAATCCATGTCTTCCTCCGGATGGGATGGAAGCAGTGCTTCCTAACACTTGTTATATAAACCGCGGGTTCCAACCCGCGCAAGACAGCGCCATTCGCGCACGAAAAAAGGGCTTGGCTTCCCAGGGCGGCACCGCCTGAGGTATCTGTGATGCGCGATGGATGAGGTTCCGGTCCTGCATGATTTCCAGGCGAGCGATCGCGCGGAGTTATTCGATTTCCTTCGCGAGGTTTATCCGATTCAGATCAGCACGCGTTTGATCACTCAATGGCCGTGGAGATTTGAAACCAATCCTTTCACGCCGGCCGAAGGCCCGGATGTAAGCTTCATTCGGATGGGCGGCAAGATTGTCGGGCTGTCTGCCGGCTTTGCGCTGCCAATGTGGATGGGCGGGATCGAATGTACCGGAGCAGGTCTCGGCAGTTGGGTAGTCCATCCGGATTATTACGGCAAGAATCTCTGGAGCCGGGTTAAGTCCTCGCGCCGCAACTTTGCTCCGGTCCAGTTTGGTTGGAGCCGGCTTCCGCCCTATGTCGGCCTGAAACAAAACCGTCCCAGCGATCCGGTGAGACCGCTCCTCCGAGTCCTCGATGCGGGACCACTGGTCGAACACTTCACCCACCTCAGATCGCTTGCCTCGATCGGAACCGCGGCCCACGCCATCGCTCGGCTGGCGTTGACGCGCAGGCGTCGAGCGCGAGGGAACGTGGTACGCCTTACTTCATTCAATGATTCTGTGGACCGCCTGTGGGAGCGTGCTCGGCGTCACGACAAGGCGATGATTGTCCGCGACCGGCAATATCTGAATTGGCGTTACTGTCAGCGTCCCGATGCCACCTATATGTTCTACGGTGTCGAACGCGGAGCAGAATTGGAAGGATTTCTGGTTGCTCGCCTGTCTACGTTCCGAGGCATGCAATGGGCCTACGTGGTCGATTTCCTGTCCCCGAAAATTCGCCCGACGTGCTCTCATCATTGCTCGAGGCCGCCCTCGAAGATCTTCGCCGGGCCGGAGCCGCCGCCGTTACCTGCCACACGACCGATCCCGACGCACGCGCGGTCTTGTTGCGTCGCGGCTTTTTCGTCGTCCCCCAGCGCAGGCCGATCCGCTTCATGCGCTACACGCGACATCGGCGAACCGACCTGATGAAATTCAGGAACTTCAAACGATGGTACCTGACGATGGGGGAGGGCGACCTGGAGTGGCGCCCTGAGAATTTCAGGTGCCAGTTTTCGCCGGAGTGCCGGATTCGGTTTGTGCCGCGCGCAATGACCCGGGACGCCGAACGGTCTGCTCGGACGGGATCAGCTTGCGTGTCTGCTCGTTGTAGAGTTGCGCATAGACGCCGTTTCGCGCGAGCAACTGCAAATGCGATTCCGCTCTCGACGATGCGCCCCTGATCGCATGCGATGATGACGTCGGCTTCCACCGCGCTCGCCAGCCGATGCGCAATCAAGAACGAGGTGCGCCCGCGCATCAGGCGACGGACCGCATCATGGATGAGGTTCTCCACTTCGGAATCGAGGCCCGAGGTCGCTTCATCGAGAATCAGGATCGGCGGATTTTTCAGGAACACGCGCGCCAGCGCGATCCGCTGCCGCTGCCCGGTCGAAGGACGGATGCCTTCCTCGCCAATCATCGTGTCGAGCTGATCCGGCAGCGACTCCACGAAGTCGCGGATGTTGGCCTGCTCGAGCGCATCCCACACCATCGCATCGGGCGCGCCGGGCCGCCCGTACTGCACGTTCTCGCGAATCGAAGCGGTGAACAGCACCGCATCCTGCGGCACGATGCCGATATTGTCGCGCAACGACTTCAGCGTCACCGTCGAGATATCGATGCCATCGATGGTGATTCTCCCGGAAGTCGGTTCATAGAAGCGCGGGATCAGCGACGCGATGGTGGTTTTGCCCGCGCCCGAGCGCCCGACCAGCGCGACCGTCGTCGCCGGTTCGACGACGAGGTTCACATCGCGTAGGATCAGGCGCAGTTCGTCGTCGCCCTTCGGCGGATATCCGAAGTCGACGTCCTCGAACACGACCCGACCCTTGGCTGACCTTCAGTGGCAGTCGCGCCCGGACTGATCCGCGACCTCCGGTTCCTCATCGAAGAATGCGAACAGGCGCTCGATCGCGGCCAGCGAGGTCGCCACGATCACCGAAAGTTCCGAGAAGCGCTGCAGCGGCAGGTACAGCACGGCAGCAACGCTGAAGGCGACGAGGTCGCCCACGCGTAGTGGTATGGCGCAACACCATCACCGCGCTCGCGCATCAGCACCACCAGCGGCGCCATGCGCGCGAATGAATTCGGTGAACATCTGATGCTGCGAGGCGAGCTTCACGTTCTTGATGGTCAGGTCGTAGAGCTCGGTCGTGCGCTCATGAAACTTGGCCGCTTCCTCGCGCTCGCGCGCGAACGACTTGACGGTCGCGACTCCGGCGATGCGCTCCTGGAGCTCGCCGGAAAAATCCTCCGTCACTTCCTGCAGCTCATGACTGGCGCTTTTGATGCGCGGCGAGAGCAGGCGGATCACCGCGACATAGAAGGGCACCACTCCGAGCGAGATCAGCGCCAGCGTCGCGTTGAGCGTGAACAGCAGATAGATGCCGCGATGCCGAGCGACGCGCTGTCCATCCAGATGTTGATCATCGCGGAGCCGACGAAGTTCTGCGCCAGGCTGATATCGTTGGTGAAGCGCGAGACGATTCCGCCCGAGGTGCTGCGATCGAAAAACGAATGCGACAGGCGCTGCATATGGAGATAGAGCGCATAGCGCAAATCGAAAATCAGGCGGTGGCCGGCGCTGCTCGCCCAGTAATTGCGATAGTAAGTCGCGATCGATTGCAGCAGGAAAATCGCCGTCAGCGCGATCCCCAACGCCTCCAGCTTGCCGTACGAATCGGTGTGCATGCCGAAGGCGTGGGTGAACGCGACCGCCCATCGATCGATCGCGCCGTCGTAGCGATCGAGCTTCGGCTGCGGGAGCAGGAGCACATCGATGACGTATTTGGAGGCCAGCGGGATACGCCAGCGGCAGGACGAACTTCAGCACACCGCCGAGCGAGCCGCCCGCAACCAGCCACAGATGCGGCCGCACGAAGGTGAGGAATCTGAAAACCGGAGTGTGCGGAACGTAGCGGTCCCAGAGCCGCTCGAAGAAGCCTCGTTGCAGAGGGATATCGGTATCGCTATCGGTCGTCATTCTATGGTCGCCCTACCCTTCGCCCCAACATCAATACGCCAGCGGACCGGGTTCGATTCATCGAACCAAAAGAAAAAACCCCTCCTGCGATCGAGGAGAGGAATTATCGGAACGGCAGGATTCTAACAGCCGCGCCAGAACGAATGAAGAGGCATCCGCGCATGGCGCTAGCCTACTTTTGGCGGGACGGTCCGCTCTCGAGAACCTAAGTTACCCGAGTTTGATTTGAGTCGTGGATCAGTTTTCTCGATACAAAAGCTTCGGTCGAGCGCTTCGATCCAATGCCGCGCTGGGGGTCATGGCATTTCGTTGGTTCGCCACGCTCTAAATTGAAAACATTTGTAATCTTCAGCATTTCGGCCGATCGGAGAAGTCCGTGCCGCTTCGATTCCTCTTAAAGAGAGGCGCACCATAGTCGTATGTTACGGGGTAGTAAGGAGTGGGGCGTTGGTCGACGCGGTATCGCAGGCGGACTAATGGATACCAGCTGACCAGAGCGAGCGCGGGACGTGGCGAATTTCATTCGGCTTACTCCGGACGGCCTACCATTTGTCAAGCCTGCGCGCGAGTATCAGCAACGACGTTGGGGCCTACTCCAACCCGTACTTGGTGATGCGCGCGTAGAGCTTTTTGCGCGAGATCCCCAGGATGCGCGCCGCCTTCGCCTTGTTCCATTCGGCCATCTGCAGCGCGCGCTCGATCAGGTCGCGCTCGGCATCGCTGTAGCTCGCGAGATTGCTCTCCGAGGTCGGCGCGGATGTTCGGCGCGACGAGGCCAGTCATGCCGGGCGGAAGGTCCTCGCGCCGGATGGTGCCGGAACTGCCGAAGGTGAAAGCGCCCTCGATCGCATTGGAGAGCTCGCGCACGTTGCCCGGCCATGAGTAGTTGCGCATCGCCGCGAGCGCCGCGTCATCGAGGCCGACGACCGGCACCTTGCGCGGAAATTTCTCATTGAAAAAATCGATGAAGTGCTCGGCCAGCGGCTTGATGTCCTCGATACGTTCGCGCAGCGGCGGCATCCGCAGCACCGCCGCCTGCAAGCGATAGTACAAATCGTTGCGCAGCAAGCCGCGCTGTACCGCTTCCTCGGGATTGCGATTCGTCGATGCTACCAGGCGCGTATCAACGTGGACCTCGGCGGTCGCGCCGACCGGGCGCACCTTATGCTCCTGCAACGCGCGCAGCAGCTTGCTCTGCGTCTCCGCCGACATCTCGGTGATCTCATCGAGGAAGAGCGTCCCGCCCTCGGCCGCGCGAAACAGCCCGAGGTATTCGGTGTTGGCGCCGCTGAACGCTCCGCGCTTGTAGCCGAACAGCTCGCTCTCGATGAGGTCGCTGGGCAGCGCGGCGCAGTTGAGCGCGACGAACGGCGCATGCGGATTGGGTCCCGATTCATGAATCGCGCGCGCGACCAGTTCCTTGCCGGTCCCGCTCTCGCCCACGATCAGCACGGTGCCGCGGGTCTGACCGGCGGCCTGGATGCGCCGATACAGCTCGCGCATCGGCGCCGAGCTGCCGACGATGCCGTGGAAGCGCTCGCGCTTTTCCGGCGCGATCTTCGAGGCCTCGCGCTCCATCGCATGCAGCCGCGCACCCGCCATCGCGGACTGCGATCGCACATACGAATCGGCGAGCAGCATGATGCGAATGTGGCTGAGGCGATCGAAAGTGGTGTAAACCCACGTCGGATCCTTCAGACCCTCGGGAAAAACCGACTGCGCCGCTTCCTCGAACAGATGCAGCGACGCGATGATTTCCTGCAGCGAAACGTGATGCTCCGCGAGGATCTCGCCGAGGCGATGCAGGTCGGCCGCGTAGGCATCCATGTCGTGCGCAGCAGGTCGTTTTGGTTGCGCTCCAGCGCGTCTTCGAAGATGCTGCGGAACTCCGGCTCGGACAGCGTGCGCGAGTCGCCGAAGTGCAGCACATACAGATGATACCAGCGCTCGACGACCTCGGCGCGGCGCTCCTTGATCGCCTCGATCACCGGGCGCAGCTCCTCCAGGTCTTCCTCCCAGAGCAAGTGGAAGTAGCGAGGCTGGCCTCGGCGCAACAGCGAGGGATGGGTAGCTGGGCTGAATAGGTTCGATTCCGTGCTTCATCAGGGCGTATCAGCAGGTTCGCGGACGGTGCGCGCGGTTACAGCACGCCGAATTATAATCGGGCCAAAGTCACAAAACCAGTAGCAATTTGTGGATTGATAACATGGATCACGGCACAGATTCCGACAAACTTCGTAGGACAAAAGCGCGCCGGCATCGATGATGCCGGCGCCCGGTTATACTCAAGTTAGTTCCGCAATGAGCGCATTCTATGCGACTTGTATCCGCTCAATGACATGCGGGAGGCGCGAGCGCTCGATGCGTCCGCCGAGGCCCGCATAGTCGAGGCGCTCGAAGTACTCACGCATCATCAGCTTGATTAGCTTTGATACTGCGATGCGTCCCGCCTTGACCTGATCTTTTTCCAGCCCGCCGCCCGAGATGATGATCAGCGGCTCGAGGAATTCCGCGCTGCCGATGATGCCCAGCATCGCGTGCTCGCTCTCATCGAGATACTCATGCAACGCGACGCGCTGCCCCGGCTGATGCTCGAGGTGGTAGCGCAGGCATCCGGTCACCGTAGGAGACCCAGCGCGCGCTGTCCTGCATCGCCTTGCGCATGATCGCGCGATCGGTGACGCTCGGCGCGAACGCCGCGACATGGCGGAAGATCGCGAGCAGCATTCCCTGCAGCGCGATGTTGATCGAGATCGAGCCTTGCGGATAGGTCTCGGCCCACAGCCATTCCTTGAGGCCCTGCTCGGCGTTGACGCTGGCGCGCTTGAGTCCGGCGCCGCCGTAGAGCGTGCGCTTGCGAAAGACTTCCAGCAGCCGCGACGCATCGAGCATCTGCGAGCACATGAAACTTTTCTGCTCGATGAAATCCTGGTTGATGAGCGCGACCCATCGCGAGGGAAAATCCATGCTCACCAGCTCGCATTCCTGGAGAAAGGTGTAGAGCTGCGCGCACGCGATTTCGAGATTCTCGCGAACCGGCTTCTCGCCAAGCGCGCTCCATGGAATGTCAGTCGCAGGGGCCCATCGCCGCGCCTTCGATTCCTCGTACAGCGCGGAGACGTTGTCGGACCACACCTCAGATTTGCGATTGACGACGTAGCCCATGTCCGGCAGCTTGCCCGAGCTTGATCGCTGCCGCGCGCCACCATCGATTGACTGGTGCGCAGGTATTCCGGCAAATCGGTGTAGCCGTACGAGCCGACGTTGAGATCGTCGTAGGTCAGCCCCCGCTGCGGCTCGCTGGCGTGACCTTTGATTTTTTCGGTGTTGGCGTTGAACCAATGGAGGCCGAGATTGCCCGCCATCACCTGGTTCATCGCTTCGAGGACTTCCTGGTCCTGCGTGTAATCCTTGTCCGCGTAGAAGGCCACTTAGAATGTAATCCCCTTCTCCTCGGCGTCGGCCTTGCCGGCCAGGAACATGGCATACAGCTTGGAGCGATTGGGATCCTTGCGCTCGGGCATGCCGCACTTTTCCAGCCGCTCGAAGTGCTCGTGCATCTGCTTCAAGTTGAACTGCGTAGTGACCTTGATACCCTCGTCGAGTTGTTCCTTCTTCATTCCGCCGCCCGCGAGAATGATGAAACTCTCGGTGACCTCGGTCGCCGCCGCGCCGGCGAAGGAAATGTTCTCGGCCTCATCCAGATGCGCATGCAGGACTTCGCGCTTTTCCGGGAAATTCTCCAGCACGTACTTGAAATGCTGCATGCCATAGCCGACGTGTCGCGCTTCATCCTGCATCACGAGGCGGAAGATCTTCTTGTCGACATCGGTCGGGGAAAGATACTCGCTGAAGCGGAACATCGTGAGCACGTTGCCCTCGGCGACCAGATGCAGCGCGACCGACATCTCGCTGAACGAATCCGCGTCACGCAGATGCTTCAGCGCCATCTCATTCATCGGGCTCGCCGCCATCAGGCCGTAGCCGGTGGTAAGCGCGCGCTTGCGGAAGACCTCAGCATGGCGCGCCTCGTCCATCGCCTGGCTCGCGATAAAAGCTTTCACCTCGATAAAATCGGGGTTGAGCCGCGGCAGCCACATCGCGGGCGTGTCGGTGGCGATCATCTCGACTTCGGTGAGGAACGTCATGAGCTGCGAGAGCGCCTTGCCGGTCGCCTCGGGCATCTCGACGCCTTCGAGCCGGTCCCATGGAATGTCGGTGGTCGCGTTCCATTGCCGCGACACCGCTTCCTCATAATAGCTTTCGGTATTGAAGGCCCACAGTTCGCTCTTGCGCGAGACCCACGGCTGCGCGTCGGGCACGCCCTCGGGAATCTCGGCGCCGCGCGGCGCGTAGGAGCGATTGTCGCGCACCTTCTCCGGCACGTCGGTAAATCCATAGCTGCCGACGTCGAGGTCGCGATAGGTCAGCCCGCGGCGCGCGTTGTGCGGGCGCGGCGTGACCTTCTCGGTCTTGGCGTTCATCCACGAGAGGTCCATCTCGCCGGTGCGCATCGTGTAGAGCCACTTGTCAACGAAGTTTTTGTCTTCGAGGTAATCGTGGGTTGCGAGGTATGCCATGGTTGCCGCTCCTCCGCGCGCTAATTGAAACTTACGTCGAGCTTGCTCGAAAGGTCGAAAAATTCCTGGATCGATTCCATGAAGCGATAGAGCTTGTCGTGCCCGTCAGGATCGTCGTACTGGATTTTTAGGCGCTCGCCGAAGTGCGCGAGCGTGTTGAGATCGTGAGCGGTGTCAGCCTGGCCGTTGCGCTTGATGTTCTCGATCATCTCGCGCCACACGCGCTCGTCGCCCTCGATCGAGAAATCCACTTTCTTCAGATCGATGGCGGGAACTTCGCGCACGTTCTTGAGCTCGAAGACCTCGAACTCGAGAACATAGTTGTGCGATTTGCCATTGTTGGCGACGCTCACCGCGAAGGTGGTGTCGATAAAGCCGAGGCGCGAGAAATGCTCCTGCGCCGCCGCCATCTGACCCTTGAGCGCTTCGAAATAGTCGGTCGAAGGAAAATTAACAGCCATCAAATTTTACCTTGCAATAGATGCAGCAATCGATCGGCGCCAGCGATAAATCTGACGCCAACCTAACGAATATTAGAATTGAACGAACGTTCATTGCAAGCCGCTCCGATGACCCGCACCGAAATGCGCGGACGGCGGAACTAAAGCGGGACTCTGTAAAATCGACGCGGTTACTTCGCGCTCGCCTGTTTCTGTCCGCCCGCCAGCTCCTCATCGATGGTGGTCTGAAACTTCTCGAACGGTTGCGCGCCGCTTAAGGGACGACCGTTGATGAAAAACGCCGGCGTGCCATCGACGCCGAGGTCGCGCCCCTGCGCCATGTCGCTCTCGATCGCGCTCTTGTACTTGCCCTTGTCGAGGCATTCGTCGAACTTCGCGGTGTCGAGGCCGAGCTTCTTGGCGTCCGCCTTCAGATCATCCGGCTTGAGCTTCGATTGATCGGCAAACATCGCATCGTGAAACTGCCAGAACTTGCCCTGCTCCCCCGCACATCGTCCGGCCGAAGCGGCATCGATGGCGTGGTCATGGATGCCGAGCGGGAAATCCATATACACCAGGCGGACCTTGTCGCCATACTTCGCGCGGACCTGTTTGAGCGTCGGCTCGGCGCGGCCGCAAAACGGGCATTGAAAATCCGAGAACTCGACGATGGTGACCGGCGCGTCTTTGCGCCGATTTCAGGATGACCCGCGCTTTTCACCTCGATGCGCGGCGCGGTCAGCATCACGGTAACCGGATGTTCCTTGCGCAGCTGATCCAGAGCGCGTGCGTTCCTGCTCGTCGCGCTGCGCTTCCAGCGCCTGGGTCAGGCGGTCCTTGATCGCGTCGATATTTGGGATAGCGCTGTTGGATTTCCTTGTGCTGGTCGTAAAACAGCTTCGCATCGGTGTCGGTGACTGGCTTCCCGGGCAGATGCTTTTTCAGATAGCCGTCGGGGCTAAGGTTTTCTTTCTTGGCAGCCTGCTCCAGCACGTAGTCATCAGCCATCGCTTTGATGGCCTGAACTTTCAGCTCATAGATCTGACTTTCGACGGAGGCGAACTGCGGCTTGATTTTGGCATCGAGATCCTTCTCGGTGATTTTGTGATTGCCGACGGTGGCAACCACTTGGCCCGGGTCCGCCGCGATCGAAACCGACGCCATGACAGTGCCATGGCGAGGGCACAAAAAAACGCGCCGGAAAGGAAGCTCCGGCGCACCCCGGTGCGCGATTCATATTGCATATCGATCCACTTTATATCGCGGCGGCCGCAGAAGATACTCCATTTCTTCGGGTCGCCAAATCGAGCGAGTTCACACGGCTTTGATTCGGTCTGCCGCGCTTCAAATTGACAATCTCTCGGGCGAGCATCGAAGTCACTGAAACGCTCTCTCGATGACCGAAACAACCTTCGTTTAATTTTCGATCGATTATACCTATGGCGTGCGTATATATGCTCATGTTAACATTTAAGCAAGTAAGACTACTTTAAGCTTGACGTAGATTCATTAAAGCGTACCATTCGGAATAGCTCGACGGATTGACCGATACCGATTTTCACCAAATTTTATGCTGGACATTTTAGGTCCTGACCGAGCCCACTTGACGACCGCTCGCGAACCTAAACGGTTTCGCGAGCGGGACAACAAAGATGGCAAACAAGATTCTGACCGTCTCCGAGTTAGCCGAACATCTTAACGTCCACCGGATCACAATTTATCGTCTGCTGAAAAACGGCAGCCTCCCTGGATTCAAAATCGGCCGGGTCTGGCGTTTCGACCTCGATGAAATCGGTCTTTGGATGGCCGATGGAAAGACGGCCGAGGCGATGAAAGCTGCCGGCGACGGCTATCTGGATGGGCACGTGGACGGGCATCTGGACGGGAAGCTCGACGGCCACCTCGACGGGAAGCGACCCGTGGCCCCAATCCTTAAAGCTCCCGGCGCATCCGGACCCAAACCGAAGAGCAAGCGCTAATCCCGACTACCTCTGGCGCGCCACTTGACAGTTGGCCGGTAAAAAACCGAGCCTCGTAGGCGCGCGACCTCCGCGCCGGAGAGTTCTTCGACCCTCACGCTTTGCGCCCAGCGCAAGACATGAAGAAACAGCTCGCAATCGTTCATGACGATTCGGATCACTCCAACGTCACGGTCGTCGACTGGGCGCTGGGGAACTTCTGTAACTATGAATGCAGCTACTGTCCGAAATCACTTCACGATGGCTCCAGCAAGTGGGCCGCCACCAATCAGGTCGTCACGCTGTCCGAGCAGATAATCGGTCACTATCAGGGTCTTGGTAAGAAGACGTTCTTCAAGTTCACCGGCGGCGAACCGAGCCTTTACAAAGGCATGCTCACGGTCCTGCAGAGGATCAAGGCGCTGGGGGCCTACGCCGCGATGAACTCCAATGGCAGTCGGGAGCTGGGCTGATCGGGATGCCGCGATTCCCTGCCTCGATGGCATCGTACTGACCTATCACATCGAGTTTGCGAAGCTCGACCACTTCGTCGCGTGGCTAATCGGCTCGTCCCAGCGCGGGTCCGAACTCACGTCAACGTGACGATGCCGCCGCATCGGTTTGACGAGTGCGCCGAGCATGCTTCGCAACTTCTCGCGCGCTGCGATGGCATAAGCATTGCCCTCAAGGCGTTGTTGGTGAACTTTGGCAGCGAGTGGATGTTACCCGTACACCGAGCCGCAGCTGAAGATGATGCGAGAGTTCGGCGCGACGATCCCGCAACTCAATGCCTTCCGCGGGACGATGCGATGTGTTTACGAGGACGGAACTTCAGCGAGCGTAGGTCCCCGGGACCTGCTTATGCGCGGGGAGAATCACTGGCGCTTCTGGAACTGCGGCGCCGGGATCGAGTCGCTCGCGATTCGCGCCGACGGCCAAATCTATCGCGCCGTATGTCGCCGGGCGGCGCGATCGGGAACCTCCGCGATCTATCGATCTCCTTCCCATCTTCGCCGGTGCGCTGCACCCGCGGCGGTGCCATCGCCTCGGCGGTATTTCGGATCACTAAATGGAGGGGGCGGACGCCAATTCAAGGCGCGCCTGAAATCTCCTTGCCCACCAGAAGTTGGATCGGCCAGTGGCGCGACTCGCTCGGGCTTTGAGCCGCAGATCCTCCCTTCTTCGCTATTTCATAACAACTTCCGCGCGCTCGACCGCGGGCTCGAACAACAGGTACAAGATTGCTCCTACCAGCAGCATCGCGCCCGCAATGGTGAACATCGCCGGGTAGCCGAATCCGGTTGCGATTGCACCCAGAAGATATGGGCCGGCCATATATCCGAAGTCATACAACGAGGTGTCGATGCTGGAGGCGCGGCCCATCGCATCGAGCGGGGTTCGCTCGATAACCAACGCGCTCAGCGCCGGATATAGATAGCCATGCCCAATCCCGCCGAGCAGCGCCGCGAGTTCGATCATGCCCGGCATCCCGAGCATCGCGATCAGCGCGAGTCCGGCCGCCAAGGTCAGCATCGACGGCACCAGCATCCTGCTCAACCCGACCCGATCGATGATTCGTGCACCGAAGATCCGCAGCAACACGGCAATCGTGCTGTAAATCAAGAAATAAATCCCAATGCGGGGTATGTGCCGCTCATAGGCGAACGGGGTGATGAAGCTGAGCCGGGCCGAAATTCCCAGCGCGAACAACAACGTCACGATCCATAGAAGGGCAAGTTCGCGATTGCTCAACAGCGCTCGATACGCCGGCCCCAATACCGGCGGCGACGTGATGGCATCGGTCGCGCGCAGTGGGCGATCGGTCGGCAGGACGGACACGAAGACCGCGGCGATCACGCATAGCAGCGCGGTGAAAATGAAGAACCCGCCAAACCCGGACCAGCGGATGATTTCTTCGCCGGCCAGCGGCGCGATTCCGGCCGGAATCTGGCCGCACAGGCTGAAAATCGCCATCGCCTCGCCACGCCTACCCTCGGGCAGGATTTCATACACCATGGCGACAGCGCGACCCGCGCAACTCCATCGACGGCGCCGTGCATCGCGCGCACCGCGTACATCGGAAAGCCCACCGCATGGAGCGGAATGTAAGCCAGGGTCGCGACCGCATTGAGAGCAGGAATACCAGCGCGATCGAGCGACGCCCATAGCGATCGATACCGATGCCGCACGCGGGACGCGCCGCCAGCGCCGCCATCCATCCGATCCCGGTCACCACGCCGATCAGCGCGGCACTCGCGCCCATCCGCGCCAGCTCGACCGGGAACATCACGAATGCATTCATCGCCAGGTTGACGGCGAACTGGGCGGAGAAAACGATCCAGAATGTGCGCGAATAGACCGGCGCGTCGCGCCGAACGGTTTCGCTTTCCCCAAGGACAGGCGGTCTCTTTGCTTCCATCAAGCGCGCGCACGCGACATCCCGCCGACAGCTTCCGGCCCGGCGCGCCGACCTGAGGATCGGCTACATCGGCGAGCAAGGCAATCTATCGCGGCCGTTTGGTTTCGGGATGCAACCTATCCCTCGACGGGTCTCCGAGCGGAACGGAGTCACAGGCAATGGTACGGGATCGATCGGTGGAAACTCATCGACGTAAAAAATCGCGCTGCCGCACACAAGCTGCGGAAATCGAAATATGAACGCGCCACGGCTGAGGATTCTCGCATGTCTTATTTGAAATAGACCACCAACGAACCGTTTTTCGCACCCAAACATCGAATCCAGCATTCAAACTGCTTTTCCATGTTTTTCAATGCTTTTCCGATCTAAAACTTGCGATATTCGTCACATTTTGTTATCGGATGCTTGACGTTGCGGTTTTGGTGCCGATTGCCTGAAACCACAGCAAAATCACTGGGTCCGGGTTTCGAGTGCAACTGTCATCAAAACGGTTATGGCAATGATGGCGCTGTCTATGTAAGCTGCTTTGGTAGGTACGTATTGCTAGTGCATGTTGATCGCGAGCGCGGTCGCGCCGCATCCTTGCGCGAGACGTTCCTGCGCCTTGACGCGCTCCAGCAGCGTCGCTCCAAGGCCGCCCAGCTTCTCGGGAATGATGAGGACGGTGTAGCCGGTCTCTTTCAGGCGCGCGTAGTTCTCATGCGGGAACGACGCTTCCTCATCGTGTTGCGCGGCGCGCGGGGCGAAATCATCAGCGAGCGAGGCCGCGAGGTCGACGAAGCGTTGCTCGCGCTCGGTATTAAGCTGATTCATCGCCGCTTGCTCCTTTCCCGAGTCGCTTCAGATCAAGGCGTCGTGGCCGGGCCGGTAGTTCCATGATGTTCTGCGCCGGATCGCGATTGACCAGCGGTCGCATAAACAGCGGATGAGTCATGCTGCGGACCTCGTGCTCAATCGTGAACAGCGGCCGGCCGTTGTCCGGATCGACGATGTCGCTGAAGCGATATTGATGCTGGCTGCTTTCCTCGAACACCAGACCTCTTCTCGCAGAGCTGGCGATGCGGTCCGGAAAAATCGGCGACATAAACCTGCACATGATGTCCATCGTAGTCGGGAATCGGCGCGATCGGTTTCGCGGAAGCGGAAATTCTGCGATCTGCCGACCGGAACATTCGCAAAAGAACCCGTCGCGTCACGCTCGATACATCGCGGGCAGTTCCCATCACCCTGCGATAAAACCGCACGATGCTGTTCGCCGTTCCCGGCGGAACTTCGAATTCGACATAAGCGATGCCCAACGTCATCGGGCCGAGGTATGGATTCGGCGCAAAGCATCGAATCCGATTGCCCCATGGGCATCGGGTGTCGACATACACATCATTGCTCGCTGAAATCGAAGCAGGTATTCGCCAGGCGTTTGCGCAGGCGCGAGAGGCGCTCCAGCAACGCCGCGCGATCGGGAACCACGATGCCGACATGGCCGCGTACCACCTGGGGCTTCGCGGTCGGCAGATGAAACTGGCTGCGCCCGATGTTGACCCACATGTTGTTGATGCTGGTCATCAGGTATGGGTCGCGGGTAAGCCCGAGTCCGACCGACGTAGAACAGCGTCGCGAGCTGCTGATCGGGAACCGTCACATTGACATGCTCGAGCGCGACGATGTTGCCAAGGTCCTCGGCCGCGCGGTCGTACTTGCCTTCCATGTAAACCTCCACTCGCGGTCGGTCCGGCGAATTGCCGCCCGGCGCCATTGGGCTTAATGCGGATTTACCACGAACCGGCCTGCCACGCGAAGCACTATGATCAGTACTTTGGTCGGCGAAAGATGGTCGGCTGGTATGTGAAGGGAGAACGCGTAAGAGAAATTACTGCGAGATGACCATCGCCGCAGTCTGCGACATGACGATGTTCACTTTCGAAACCAGGCTGGTCAGGGGCTTGAACGTATAGCCGACCGTCACCGTCACCACACTGCCCGGCTTGTTGTTCGGCGTCCAGGTCGTGTTGACGGTTACCAGCGAGGTGTCCATGACGCCGGCCACGAGACCCTTCACGTAGGTCTGCACGTCACTCGCGGCGACAACTACCGTCGCCGTTGAGCCGTGCACCATCGCATAGCGGACGCCGGCCTGCGCGCTATAGCCGACGAAGTCGTAGCAGTACAAGCGCCATCGCAAAATTCATCACCGCGAAGAGGATCGTCAGACATGGCAGCGCGATGAGCGCTGAATTCGGCCATCGAGGTGCCACGCTGGAATCTTCGGGTTAGCATCCTATTGTGCCACTCGCATGACCGCCTGGCTGGTCAAGGTAGTGGTGGCCGGAACGCCGGGCCAATTGAACCACGGGGTATAGGTCGCGCTGGTATTGACCTGGACATAGGTCAGGCGATGGCTGGTCGAGCAATCGGTCGCAAGGCAGGTCGACGAGGAGCCATCGGAGCATTGGCAAAAGTGACTTCCAGTGACATTCATGCTGGAGAGACCGGGCGCGTCGGCTTTGGCCGCACTCTGCATTCCGGCGTTATCGCTCACCGTGGTCAGATTTTGCGCGCCGTACTGGACGCCCGCATGCGCCGCGCTTGCCAGCGCGATGGCGACCAGGCAAATTCGACCGACTTCAACCACGATCATCAGAAGCGCGGTAAGCAGCGGCAGCCCCAAAGCCAGCTCCACAATCGATTGCCCGTGTTCATGACTTCGGAGCAATTTCATAGTTACTCCGACAGCACTATTCCTTTGATCGGCGAACCATTCGCAAGCGAGGTGTAATTGTTGCCGATGCTGCTGTTTCCGTTGGCCAGCAGCTTGTCCACCACCAGGATGCTGTAGCCATGAACGCTGCTATTGCCGTTGTAAGTGAGAGTAGTGGTCGGAAAATATAATGCGCCGTCGATAGTAGACCCCGAGTTACCGTTGATGATGCTTCCGGCAGCAGTGCTGGGAATCGAACGGTCCTGGAAGAACAGGATACCCGAAAGCCCGCCCGAGGTCGGCGCGCTCAGCGTCATGGTTACATTGCCATTGAGCGTGATGGCCTTGTAGCCTCCGGTGCCGGTGGTGTTATAGAAGGTCACCCCTGCACCGGTCATGGTCGCATTTCCGTTTATAAGCATCCCGCCACCGGCGAGAACGTAGGTACCGGCATTGAATTTCAGATAGGAATTGCCGTTGACATTGATTCCGCCGCAATAGACTCCCGGACTCATCTGATACGGACTGCCGGAGGTTCCGTTGTTACCGTTCAGCGAGAAGGAATTGTAGTTACATGCTCCATAACTGGGAGCCTGCACGTAGGCGAGAGGATCGGCGGCCGGCAAAATTCCCTTTTTCGGTGTCGGCGTCAGCGAAACATTGCCGTTAGATGAGTATCCCCCGACCACGCCGATCGAGGAGGCGTTGATCGTCACGTTGCCGTTGATCAAAAGTCCGCTCGAGCTGCTGGAATCGACCAGCAAACCGCATCCGCTCTGGATGTTCACATTTCCGTTGACAGTCATCGCGCTGCTGGCAGATGGGTCGAGAATATAGATGCAGCTGGGACCGTTGCCGATGCCGCTTACCGCCCGCGCCGAAATGGTGATCGTGGAATAGCCGAGCGCGCGCAGAAAGAAGGTCGGCTCTGGTTTCGAAACGATCGCCTCGATGAAGCCGGAAACTCCTGTGTTAGGTCCGCTTTTCGGCGGATTGTCGATGGTTACCACCACACCGTTCTGACCGTTGGTGAAGCCGTTGCGCGTCGCATCGGCCTTGGCGGCGGCAACACTGTCGCCATAATTGAGTTCTTGCGCCGCTGCCAGCGCAGCGCTGTCTGCCGCGGTTTGCAGGAGCTGCTTTTGCGCCTCGAACGAGCCCACATCGGCGGCAAGCCCGACCAACCCCATGATGGTGATGATGGCGAGACATACCAGCACCATCACCTGTCCGGACTGCGGACAAATTCGCACGAACGAGCCGGCGCTTGGACAAGTCAATAAAATCTTTCGCATGAGGCGGACGCCTCCACGAAGGAATTGCATCGCGCTGTGCCAGCGTAAAAGCCGCTTCAGCTTTGGAAGCTGAGAGTTAGCAGCGCTTCAAACTGACACGAGATGTTCGACATCGGGACAGGTCATGCGACATGAAAAAAACCGGCCGGAATTTCTTCCGGCCGGCCTTGCTTCAAAAAGTGACTTAGCGACTAGGCGCGAGAGGCCAGCGGTCCGCGCAGCAACTGACCCGGCAACGCGCCGGTGTGCTCATTGTTCTTCAGCAGCACCTGCCCGTTGACGATGGTGGTCTTGAGGCCGGTCGCCTTCTGCTTCAGGCGGCGCGCTCCCGCGGGCAGATCGTGATCGAGCGTCGGCAGCATCGGCGCGATCTTCTCGGGATCGAACACGATGACATCTGCCGCCCATCCCGGTGCGCAGCAGGCCGCGGTTCTGCAGAGTCCCCAGTTCGAGGCCGGCACGAAGGTCAGCATGCGAATGGCCTCTTCCAGCGAGAACTCCTGCTTGTCGCGCACCCAGTGGCTCAGCACGTGGGTCTGCAGCGAGGAATCCATGATCTGCGAAACGTGCGCGCCGGAATCCGAGAAGGTCACGACCGAGCGCGGATGCCGCATCATCTCGAGCACGTGATCCTGATTCTCGTTGGCGAGCGGCTGCAGGAAGAACTGCTTCAGGTTCTTCGCGAGCGCCAACTCGATGAAGCAATCGACCGGATCCTTGCCGGCTGCGTCCGCGATTTCCTGCACCGAGCGCCACGGCGGCGTCGCCTTGTCCATCACGATACAGATACTTGAAGTTGCACGCCGCGCGGCTCGGCGCCGACCGCCTCGCGATTGCGCGCGTCGTTTTCCTTGGTCGCCTGCACCATCGCGCGACGGATTTCCGGATCGCGCAGCGCTGGCTTCCTGCTCGGCGAGCGAGAGCTTGCGGATGTCGCGCCATACCGGCATGCGATCGAAGGGCGTCACGGTCTCGAACGACATCACCAGGTTCAGCGAGCGGCTGTGGACCTGGATGAACATCTTGCCGCCGGCCTGCGGAGGACTCATCGGCGAGCTTGAAAAATGGACGCCAGTAGTCCGGCGCCTTGCGCGAGCTGAACATGCCGAAGGTCACGGGCACGCCGGTATCGACCGCCAGCGCCTTCAGCCGGCCGAGGTAATCGTTGATGCGCTCGGGATCGAAGCCGGTATCTTCGCCGGCGATCTCGAACACGCCCGCGCCTTCTTCGCCCATCACGCCGACGATCTGCCGGACTTCGTCCCAGTTCGCGAGGCGGCTCGCCACCGGATTGTCCGTCGGGCGTCTGATGGTTGCGGGTGCGCGAGGTGGTGAAGCCGATCGCGCCGGCGCGAATCGCCGCGCGCATCTCACGCTTCATCGCCGAGAGATCTTCGGAGTTCGCTTCGCTGTCGAACGCGCGCTCGCCCATCACATAGGTGCGCAGCGCCGAATGCCCCATGTAGGCGGCATAGTTGATGCCCTTGGGAGTGCGCTCAACCGCGTCGAGGTACTGCGGGAAGGTTTCCCAGCTCCACTTGATGCCGGCCTCCATCGCTTCGGGCGCGATGTCCTCGGCGCGCTCGAGGTTGCGCATCACCAGCAGCTTGTCTTTCTCGGCGCAGGGCGCGAGCGAGAAGCCGCAGTTGCCCATCACCACCGAGGTGATGCCGTGCCAGCATGAGCAGGTCCCGATGGGATCCCAGAACACCTGCGCATCCATGTGCGTATGCGCGTCGATGATGCCGGGCGACACGATGTGGCCGTCGGCATCGATGGTCTCGCGCGCGTTCTCGTGCAGCCTGCCGATCGCGGCGATCTTGCCGTTTGCGATGCCGACGTCGGCACGAAAGCGCGGCATCCCCGAACCGTCGACGATTGTCCCGTTGCGAATGATTATGTCGTACATGGATCCTCCGTGCCCTTAGCGCGTCGAGACAGGGCGATGCGGCGTCGCGTGGGCTTTATGGTTGAACGATCGGTATGTTGGTCCCTTTGCGTCCTTTATTTCACGAAACGAGATTAGCCGACAAGCCCGCGAGTGTCAGCCCTCGCTAATGAATCTATAGGCCCCTCCGGTCAGCCAAGAATTGTATGCCTCAGCCGACTTTGGCGCCTTGGCCGCCGTCGACCGGCAGCACGATGCCGGTAATGAAGCGCGCCTCGTCCGAATGCAGGAACAGGCTCGCATAGCCGATGTCCCATCCGGAGCCCATCTTGCCGCGCAGCGGAACCGCCTTGTCTCGCTGCGCGCGAACTTCCTCGCGCGGGCGGCCGCTGGCGCGCGAGATTCCCTCGATGGCCATGGGCGTATCCATCAGGCCGGGCATGATGGTGTTGACGCGGACGCCGTACTTCGCATTGCTGAGCGCGAGCGACTGCCCGAGCGCATTCATGCCGATTTTGGAAATCTTGTAAGCGGTCAGCGGCACCGCACCCGCGGTCGCCGCGAGCGACGAGATGTTCACGATGCTGCCGCTCTGCTGCTCGCGCATCGCGGGAATCGCCGCCTGGCATGAAAGAGGCATCCTTTGAGATTCACCTGGATGATGCGGTCGAAGGCTTCCTCGGTGACGCGCTCGGGTGGGCCGTCATTGGCGCCGATGCCGACATTGTTGTGCAGGAAGTCGATTCGGCCCCACGCGTCGAGGCACGCCTTCACGTAGGCTTTGCAGTCGGCAGTGCTGGTCCAGTCGCCCGCGATGCACTTCGCGGTGCCGCCTTCCTTGGCGATCATCGCGGCGGTGTCCTCGGCCGATTTGATATCGCGATCGACCAGCAGCACCTTGGCGCCCTCGCGCGCGAGCAGGATCGCGGTCGCGCGTCCATTGCCGATGGTTTCGCCGGGCGTCTGCCCCGCGCCGACGACGATACCGACTTTATCTTTCATCCTCATATGTATGCTCTCCAGGAGTATCGCGGAGTGGCTAACTTGATGACGTATGCGAGCGAGATGCAGTCTGTTTGTCAAATGCCGCGCGCATCGAATAGTAGCGATATGTAAGAAGATGAGCGCAAAATGGAAAGTCGAACTTCCTCTGAAAATCACCAAATGCGAGGCGAGTGGTTCAATCGCGTCGCTGCTGCCGATGATCGCGGCACAGGCGGCCGAGGCCGACGCCACTCGATCAGTCTCTGCGCCATCGGTAATCGCGGCGCTGAAGGGCAACGACGTCATGCGGATGTCGGCGGCTGCGAGCAATCGGCGGGCTCGAGAGCAGCATCACCGCGATGGGACGCGAGCTCGAAGCGGTCGCTGCGGCATGCGGCTCGACCGGATGGTGCCTGTGGAACCATCTCTGCGTGTTCCATTTCTACTGCGGGCTTTTGGGTCCTGCTCACATCGAGTTGCTGCGCAGCATCACCGCCAATCGGCATTGGGTATGCCTGCCCGCCGGCGCCGGTAGCGGGGTGATTGGCAAGATAGAAGGGGAACGAGGTCGTGCTGAACGGCGTCGCATCGTTCGGCTCCGGCGGTCGCTATGCCGAATATGCCGGGCGTCGCCTTTGTCTTCGAGGGCGAGCGCGCGCCGCAGCTGGCGTTGGTGCGTACCAATCAGAAAGGCGTACGCATCGACCCGACCTGGAAAGCGATGAGCCTGCGCGCGTCAGCGACTGACCACGTTCATTACGAAAGGTGCGCGAGCCCCGTCGCCGCTGTGGTGCCGTTTGCGATGCCTTACCGCGTCGCTCTTCCGCGATCCATCCTATGCCGATGATCGATGACCGCTATCGCGAGGATTGGGTCGCACTGTCGGATCTCTGGCTCGGATGCATGGCGGTCGGCGTCGCCGATGCCGCTTTCAAGGAAGCGTGCGCGGGATTAAGGATCGCGTCGCCATCCTGGGCGTCAAAATGGCGGAGCGGCCGAACATCCACTTAAATCTCGGTCAGGCGGTCGCGATCATCGGCGCCGCGCGCGCGTCGGTGTATGACTCATGCGCGAGGACCGATGCCCGCATCGCGGCGCATCAGATTCCCACCGAGAGCGATTACCTCGAGCAGCTCGGCGCCAGCATGATGACTCTGCGTCTGTGCGACGATGCGATGCGCCTGATCCTGCGCGTGCTGGGCGGCAACGGTCTGCGCGAGGGGCAATCCTTCGAGCGGCGCTATCGCGACTTTCAGGCGATGCCTATACATATCAATGCGCATCCGGACCGCGTATCCGGAAGAGCTGGGCGGCATCGCGCTGGGCCTGCCGACCGAGAATCCATTTTGAATCTGACCGGTTCGCGCCGGATGGTCGTTTGTCAAAGGCGGCGGGCATCCGGTATTTAGGATCATAGAGAAAAATTCCCGGTAAGTTTTCCACCAAGGAAAAAATCGAGGAGCAAGCATGAAGAAGCCAATCATTTCAGCTGATTCCCACATCACTGAGCCGGCCGGTACCTACGTGGACCGGATCGACCACAAGTACAAGGACACCGCGCCGCACATGGTGCGCGACGAGAAACTGGGCGACGTGTTCATCGTCAAGGATTTCCCGCGTCCGCTCGACGATCGGGCTCGCAGCCGCCGCCGGCATCGATGCCGAGAAGCTGCGCGTCTTCGGCGCCAAGTTCGACGACCTGCACAAGGGCGGATGGGATCCCAACGCGCGGATCGCCGATCAGGATCGCGACGGCGTCTCGGCCGAGGTCATTTATCCCACCGTCGGCATGATCCTCTGCAATCATCAGCGACTATCGACTACAAAAAGGCGTGTTTTGATGCGTACAATTTGTGGATCGCGGAATACTGCGATGTGCATCCCGATCGCCTCATCGGCATCGGCCAGACCGCGATGCGCTCGGTCGAGGAAGGCATCTAGGATCTGCGCAAGATGAAAGAGCTGGGGCTCAAGGGCGTCATGATGCCCGGCAACCCCGCGGTCGAGGATTACGACAGTCCGATCTACGCGCCGTTTTATGAAGCCGCGATCGATATCCAGATGCCGCTCAGCTTCCACATCCTGACCAGCAGCCAGGACAACTTCAAAACCCGCGGGCCGAAGCTCAACGGCTTTTTGTCGATCATCCGCGGCTGCCAGGACATCATGGGTACCTTCATCCTCGGCGGGGTGTTCGAGCGCCATCCGAAACTGAAAGTGGTATGCGTCGAGGCCGACGCCGGATGGGTGCCGCACTACATGTACCGGATGGATCACGCCTACGATCGGCATCGCTACTGGCTGCCGGCCGGCACGCTTTCGAAGATGCCGAGCGAGTACTTCCGCGAGAACATCTACACCACGTTCCAGGACGACTGGGTGGCGTTCCAGATGAAGGACATGTGCAACATCCGGCGCCTGATGTGGGCCAACGACTTTCCGCATAGTGACTCGACGTGGCCATGGTCACAGGATGTGCTGAAGAAGCATACCGCGAACATGAGCGAGGACGAGAAGAACTTCGTACTGCACGACAACGTCGCGGAGCTGTACCACCTGAGCCTCTAAGCTGCTCGACAACTCCAGGAACGAAAGGCGCCCGGGCGGCATCCGTCCGGGCGCCTTTTTTCTATTCACGCTTTGAGTCTTGCGTGCGTCAGGGCCGGGAGTTCGTGGCGGACTTTGTCGAGGTAGTGCAGATCGATGGGCGCCGTGACCACCCCTTCCTGGTCCGAGGCGCGCCCGAGCACGCGGCCCCACGGATCGATGATCATCGAATTGCCGTAATCCGAAAAGCCGTGCACGTTGGGACCGAACTGCGCCGGCGCGATGACGTAGCATTGGTTTTCGATCGCGCGCGCCCGCAAGAGTGACTCCCAGTGCGCCTCGCCGGTAGGAAATGTGAAGCACGCAGGTACGGTGAGAATCTTTGCGCCCGCGTATGTCAGCCGTCGATACAACTCCGGAAAGCGCAGGTCATAACATACGCTGAGGCCGATCGCGCCGAGCGCCGAGCCGACGCATACCACCTCGGAGCCGGGAATCCGAATCGACGACTCCTGCGAAGTCACGCGGCCGGGCAGGTCGATATCGAACAGATGGATTTTTCGATAGACGCCCATCACGACGCCCTCGGGACCGAGCATCACCGAGGTGTTGTAGGTTTTTTCATTTTCCGCGACGTGTTCGGTGATCGATCCCGCCACGAGGTGGACTTTTAGTTCGCGCGCCAACCGTGCCATCAACGCGGTCGTTCCGCCCTCGAGCGATTCCGCCGCCGAGGCCTCGCTGCCGCGCTTGCCGCGCCAGTTGAAAGTTTCCGGAAGCGCGATGAGCGTCGCGCCGTGCCCCGCCGCCGCGCGGATCAGGCGTTCGGCGCGCTCGAGGTTCTCCGCTTTGTCGGAGCCGGCGCTCATCTGAATTGCCGCGGCTATATAGGACATCGTGTTCGTGTAGCGAAACTTTCAGTAGCGAGGAATCGAAGGCTCGATATCCGACCACGCATCGATGCCGCCCGCGAGGTTGATGACCTTTTCGAATCCGTTGCGCGCGAGGTACATCGCGACTTGCGCACTGCGGACGCCATGATGGCACATCACAATGGTTTCCCGATCCGGATCGAGTTCCGTCAGGCGAGATGGGATGTCTCCCATCGGAATGTTCAGGGTTCCCGGCAGCGCGGCGGTGGAAATTTCCCATGGCTCGCGCACATCGAGGACGAGCGGCCGGTCGCCGCGGTCGATGCGGCGTTTCAGTTCGATCGGTTCAATCTCGGAGAGCTCGGGCATCGTCAGACCGCAACCTCATCGGGCCTCCTGCGAAGTTTGCGCGGGCCTCGTGTCGTTGGAGAACATTTCGACCTTGGCAAACTTGGGCAGCATCGGCAACGGAACTGACATCGCGAAGCTGTCGGTCTCACCCGGCTTGAGCGGCGTGAAATGCGGCTTTTCCTTGAGGATCTGCTCGACCTCTTCGTCATCGCCAAGGCTTACCGCGCTATGATTGTAGGTGCTTTCGGCGTGCAGCACTTTCCCGTCGGCGTCCTCGAACGCGAACAGGATGCGCACGTAATTGATCGGCTGCGCAGAGGCGTTGGTGATTTTTCCGGACACTACCAGGTCCGGCGGACGGCAACACGAGCGCATGATGCGATCGGTGGTGATGGCGATCTTCAAATCGGGATTGCCGATCGCCTCGGTCTTCGGATGATCGTTCAGATATTTGTCGTACGCCGCTTGACGGGTCGCTTCCTGCGCCTCCTCGGAAGGTTTGATTTCCACCCGCGCGCCAGCCAGCGCCGTCGATGCGATCGTGAGCGCAAGCGCCGTCATCAGCAGTCTTTTCATGGGAGGCCTCCGGCTGCGGGATTGGCAGCTAAATCCCTCGAACCTGTCACGAATCCTGAAACGGGCGAGAGCGTAAGTCAACGTGCTATTACTGCGGGATGCATCAGGCCAGGCCGAGTGCCGAGGATGTCGCCTTCATGCGCGAGGCGCTCGCGGAGGCGGCGCTCGCCGCGGCTTCCGATGAAGTCCCGGTCGGCGCGGTGGTCGTGCTCGATGGAAAAGTCATCGGGCGCGGGCACAATCAGCCGATCGCCAGCAAGGATCCGACCGCGCATGCCGAGATCGTCGCCATTCGCGAGGCCGCCCGAACCCTCGGCGCATATCGGCTGCCAGGCGCCATCCTTTATGTGACGCTGGAGCCGTGCGTGATGTGCGTCGGCGCCATCATTCATGCGCGATTCGCGACCATCAAGTATGGTGCGCGTGACGAGAAGGCGGGCGCGCTCGGCTCGGTCTACGACATCGGGCGCGATGGACAACTCAACCATCGCGTCGAGGTGCATGGCGGCCTGCTCGAAGATGAGTGCGCCTCGATGTTGCGCGAGTTCTTCCGCCAGCGCCGCACATAAAGCCGGAACAGTTCACTTGCAGAAATAGCCGGCTGGAAAAGCCGGGGCGTCACCGCATTGCTTCTCTATCTGCGCCGGCGAACATTCATCGGGCAGGATGACCTCGCCGGGTTTGTTCTTGATCTTGTTCACCTCCAGCCACTCGTCGAGCGCCGGATCGAAGACGTTCTGATAGCCATAGTGCAGCATCTTGCGGATGCGGCTGGAATTGTGACGTTCAACGTAAATGTCACCTTCCATCACCGGGAATCGAAACGCCGGGTCAACCGTAGCCGCACCGAACACCACTCCCACCCGAAAGTGATTAACCAGCGGATGCTTTGCATGCGCGAGGATCTCGGCCCCCACGAAACGCGAACTGGCAAGGCATTGGTTCAATGTGTCCAGGGGCAGTTGCCCGAGGCATACGCATTTGACCGGCTGCGGCGGCACGATTTTGTCCCATTTGTATGTCAGCGTGTACAAATTGTCGTGATAAATGAGATTAGTGAAGTGAATCGCCTCCGCCTCGCTACCGGCAATCATCTGCATGTCACCGTCGTGCCCTTGCCACGAAAAGCTGACATTGACGCCGAGGTCCTTAACGAAGTATCTGCCCTGCCATTGAAAGTCGCGCGGGAGTTGAGGAGGTGGTGGATCTGCCAGAGCAAAAGACGCAGTCGCAATGATGAGCAATACCAAACCGAGCAATGAAAGCCGTCTCATTCGTTAGTCCCCCTGAAAAATTCTACCTCCTAATGCTATAGGCTCATATCGCTGTCCAATCGGTGTCATTCGAAGTAAAGATGGCGTCTGCCCTCCGTGCACCTCTAAATGGCGCCATTTACCCTGGAACCCGATCGGCTTCGATGGCACAAATGGACGCCTCGCCCCGAACCGACTAAGAACGAAGTAGCAGATGAGGCGGATGCGATGGGTTTGCGCTTCTACAAACGGGTTCATCTTTTCCCAGGCGTTTCGATTAATGTCTCGCGTTCCGGGCCAAGTCTGACGGTCGGCATTCGCGGCGCGCACATCACAATGGGGCGCAAGGGTGTCACACGCACCGTGGGCCTTCCGGGAACCGGCATCTACTACACCTCGCATCGCGGCTACCATTCGGGATTTCATTCGGCGCATAGCGAAGTTCCACTACCGGAACCCGAACAGGCAAGCGCCGATCGCAAGGCCGAGCGAATGCTGGGTCTGCTGGTGATGGTGATCGTTGGTCTGGTCGTGTGGCTCATCGCCGCGTGGTCGAAATAGCGAGTGAGGCCGAGGGGATCTTGCTCAAGTGACAGCCAGTTTGTTGCTGAGCATCAGAGATGATATTGGCTTTGGATAACGAATGAGTGAGCGCCAAGGGCGCATTGGAGGGGGGTTTTCGTGAACAAAGTCATATCTGCGACGATTTTAATTCTTGCACTGGGCGTCGGCTCCGCCGTTGCGGGCAATTACGGAAATAGCGCGCCGCAAAACTGGGGCATCGCTCCTGCGCCTCCAGACGCATCCTCGGAGTCTGGCGCCAACGCCAAGGCTTCCGGGAGTAAAGTGGTTCCCTACACAGCCTCGTTAAAGCTCACGCGGCTGAGTGCGGTGACCGGAGTTTGTCCCGACGGATACGCGAACCAATGCGCCTCGGGAAACTGTAGCTGCAATACCTTCACGGGTTCGGGCAAAGGATCGACCTTCGGGACCAGCTCAAATGTCACTTTCGAGCTCACCGTCGATCTCGACAACCAGCCCGGTGACCCCGATGGAACCTGCTTTCCCGGCTTTGGCGTTATCCTGATCGCTGGCACGAAAGATAGCCAGATTGTCGACGTCGTTGGGGCCGCCTGCAGCAACCTCGATGGCTCGGCGACTTTCACCGGCGGTTTCACGTTCGACGGCCCCTCATCGATCCTTTTCGATGGTGTCGGACCAAACGTAGCGGGAAAGTTTGTGGGCTCAGCCGGTGGCTTCAACCTGAGTCTGAGCGGCAAAGCTTGCAAGGGAACGGCCGCATGTCTCTCCAACTGACGGCGCAGTTCGGTCTTATGGTTGCCTGAGGCGCCGCTGCTAATCGCTGGAAAGTCTGGGGCCGGCCACCTGCTGACCGCTATCAGCGCCGGCCCCTCTTCGTACGTCACGCCGACGTGATAAGCTAACAAGCGTTAGCCGGCACGCATTCGGTATTTTGGGAGAATTAGCAGCAGCAATGGAAATGTCGAACCTGGTCGTCGATTGCGATTCGCACGTGATGGAGCCGCCCGATTTGTGGGAGCGCTACCTCGAGCCGAAGTATCGCGACCGCGCCATCAAGATTGTGCGCGACCCCGCCGACGGCCTCGAAGTCCTGCTGATCGATAATCAACCGATGCTGCGAGGGATGCTCGCGGGACTCGGCGGCGCCAATGTCGATCGCAAGACGCTCTTCGTCCCGGGGCAGGTCTCCTATATGGAGGGATGTCCGCCTGCCAGTTATGAGCCGCAAGAGCGCATCCGCATGCTCGACGAATGGAAGGTCGACGCGGGCGTGCTGTTTCCCACCGTCGGGATTTTGTGGGACGTCGCCGACAACGGCCTCGCGACCGCCTACGCGCGCGCCTACAACAACTGGATCAACGATTTCGCCGCGCACAATCGCAAGCGCATCATTCCCATCGCGCATCTCGCGTTGCAGGATCCCGAGGCCGCGCTGGTGGAACTGCGCCGATGCCTCAAGCTCGGTTTCAAGGGCATCTTCCTTCCGCCCGAGAACATCAACGGCAAACGCTTCTCGCACAATGACTTCGACCCGATTTGGCATGAATGCGAGGACGCGGGGATTCCAGTGTGCCTGCACGTCATCGTGAGGTTCAACCGGCGTCCCGGCATCGTCGGCGATTTTTACCAGGTCGGCGAATTTCGCGCGGTCTGGGGCTTCGCGCTGGGCGGCTTCGCGCAGGTCGTCCCGGCCGCGATGACGATGGTCGCCGACGGTCACTTCGATCGCTTCCCGCGCCTCAAAGTTTTATGCGTCGAGGCCGGCTGCGGCTGGGCGCCCTACATGATGGATCGCCTCGACGAGAAGTATGAGCACCTGGGATGGTCCTTTCCGCTCAAGCTGAAGCCGAGCGACTACTTCCGCCGCAATCTGTGGGTCGTCGCGGAGCCCGAGGAACGCACCATCGGCGCCGTGATGGATCTGATGGGCGAAGACCGCGTGCTGTGGGGTTCCGACTTCCCGCACATAGATTCGACGCTGGAGGCGCCGTCGTTGATCCGCGCCAGCGTGGCAGCGCTGAGCCCCGAGCGTCAGCGCAAACTGCTCGGCGGCAACGCCTCGGGAGTTTTTCCCCTCGATTGAGATTGCGGACGGCGGCGGTTCCGAATACCACACACCCATGCCCAGTGAGAAAGCCAAAGAGAACAAGGCGCTGGTCGCCACCTGCGCCGCGTGCGACAAGCCCGTCTCCACCGAATCGATGGTAAGCCTGCGCGGGCGCGAGGACGCCGTCGCGAAGAATTGGACCGTATGCGTCCCGTGCGCGAACAAGGGATGGCGTCCGCCCGGTTTCGCCGGCGTCTATGCGGCGCGTCCCGAGTAAGCCAGCCTCCCTCGATCAGACGCCGTACATCTTTTTCGCTTCGGTGCGGAGGTCGTTGCGGAAATCCGGATGCGACACTGCGATGAGTTCGTGGACGCGCTCGCGAACCGACTTTCCCTTCAACCTCGCGATGCCGTACTCCGTCACCACGTTGTGGACGAACGTCCGCGGCGAGGTGATCACGCTGCCCGGCGGCAGCCCCGGCATGATGCGCGAGAACCGCTGACCCTTCACCATCGAGGTTGACGGCGTGACGACGACCGTATCGCCTCCGCCCAGCGAGGCGCCGATGACGAATGCGGTTTGACCGCCGGTCCCGGTGTACATCATGGGGCCGTGTGACTCCGCGTTAGTCTGGCCGGTCAGATCGATGTTGAGCGCGTTGTTGATCGATACCAGCCCTTCCTCTTTCGCGATCAGCCGGATGTCGTCGGTGAAGTTGAAATCGTAAAGCTGATAGCGCGGGTCGTTATTGGCGAGGTCCAACTCTTCTTGCGGCGTCAGGACGGCGAAGGCCGCGCCGACCACGATGCCCGGAAAAATCTTCTTGTACTTGCCGGTCAGCACGCCCGACTGCACCAGCGGCGTCGTGCCCCACGGAATGATCTCGGTCTGCATCCCGAGGTCATGATGATTGCCGAGGTGATACATCAGCATCCCCGACATCGAGCCGACGCCAATCTGGATAGTATCGCCGTCGTGGACGAATTCCTTCGCGACCGTCTGGCACACGGTGGTAATCACGCGCTGCTCTTCTTCGTTGACCGGCGGCAGAATGCCGGTGGGAAATTCCATCGCGCGCTCGACGAAGAAATCGATCTCCGAAAAATGCATCTGGTTGTCGCCGCCGACCCGGATGTAGTTCGGCTCGACTTCCGCGATGACTAAATCCGCGCTGCGCGCCAGCAGCTTCTGCATGATCTGGATGTCGCCAAAGTTGACGAAGCCGTTTTCGTCGGGCGGGCTGACCTTGATGAGGCATACGTTGAAGTTCTCCAGCCCCGGCGGCAGATGCCCTTCGCGGTAGTACGAAACCGGGGTGAACTCGGCACGCCCGGCCGCATACACCGCGCGATCGTAGGGCGAACAGTACATCGACTCGAGGCGATAACGTTCGCCGAGTCCCGGCAAATCCCAGTTGAATGCCGCCGCGCCATGGTTGACGACGACGTTTTCCAGTTCCATCAGCCGTCCCGACAACGCCATGCATATCGTCAACGGCGTCGCCTGCGCGATCGAAACGACCACCCGATCGCCTGACTTGATGTGGCTTACCGCCTCGTCGGCTTCGACCAGGCGCGCGCCGAGTTGCGCGCGCCAATCGTGAGCGGTTTGGGTGATCGAGCTATGAGTGCCGGTCGGAGCTGTTGCCATCGCGATATCTCTCTTCCGTCAGAGGTTGCTTGCGTCAGATGTTCACGAAAAGAGCATACCAATCGCGCCTTGCGCAAACGCGACTATACCCCTCAACATTGGCTGGTCCCGATAGGTTGAAATCGCCTTCACCGCTGGTCAGGATCGACTCCGACAGAACCCCTGTGCCAAATGATCGAGTTAGATGGCGTCGGACTTTCGGACCATTGATAAACCCTGGCCCGCCAATGAGCAGTGCGAATTCGAAATCGAGATTGCCCCTCGCCTTAAGGATTTATCGATGGTCTCGTTGCCCTCCCTATTCCCGGCACAAAGGTCTGGTCGAACGCCGGCTGCGGAAGCTGCTGTTTCGCTCACAGACCTGGCCCGTGGTCGACGGAATCCGAATGAGGCTGGGACCCGTCGAATGGAGCCAAGTCAGGTTGCTTTGCAAAGGCTGCCTGGAACCGCTCACAGTGGCGCTGTTCAAGCGGCTTTTGAAATCGGGTGATACCTGCGTCGACGTGGGCGCCCACATCGGGTTTCACACGATGGTTGCCGCGCGGATCGTCGGCGCGCAAGGCCGCGTGGTCGCCATCGAACCTCAACCGCAGAACTGCGCAGATTTGATCGAGAATTCGAAAATTAACAGATTCGAGAATATCATGGTCGTAGTTGCGGCGGTCGGCGCTCACAACGGTCAGGTCAGCCTCGCGGTCCAGTCCGCCGGCGACCGCAGCCTCCTCTCGTTGGCGATTCCTTCTCGGACCGATCTTCCGCAGCGCTTCAGCGTGCCCATTCTTCGGCTCGACCGGATTTTCGCCGAGCACAAGCTCGCAGAGGTGGCGCTGCTCAAGATCGACGTCGAAGGGTACGAGCGAGAAGTACTGGACGGCCTCGGTGATGCAATTCGACAGGTCCGACACTTGATTGTCGAAATTTTGGGAACCCCTGACCACCTTACCGAGCGTGAGCGCATCCTGTTGGCGGAGCTGCGGCAGCGGGGGTTCAACTTTCGCGACGTACTGGGTGAGCTTTGGCACGAGGATCGTCCGCTCCCGGAAAACAATCTCTGGATTTCGGCCGAATAACCGGGAACGTCGCGGTTGCAGCAATCCGTCGATTCCGACCTCGTCCTATCGTTTCCGGAAGTCCGATTCAGATTGCCGATGCCGACATCGTGTCGGATTAGTCGCGGCCTTGAGACCAAATCTTCGGCGCCTCGCGGTGGGTTCGTTTCTGCATTTCCGCCTGACGTATTCGTCAGCCCTGCATTTGGCTGCTTTCTGGAAAACCCCTGTCCTTGCTGGATTTAGTGGGTTTGTTTTTCCGATTTCCACAATTGGCTGGGGGTCTTGTCCCCTCTCTCGCTGGCGACAGAGGAAGGATGGCGCGCTGGGTCGCGATGGCTGCGTTCGACCGGCATGCCATCCGGGTGAGAGTGGGATGAGGCCCGGCTCATATCCATTTTCCTCAGCAGGCGCCGCGATGAAGTGGGTTTGTTTTTGCGATTCCGCCCGCCACGCGAGGTGGCTTCCTTTTGTCCCCTCTCTCGCTCGCGAGAGAGGGTGAATGGCGCAGTTCGTGCCGTGGCTTCGAGCACGAACTGTGACATTCGGGTGAGAGTGGGGATGTTGCCCGACTCGAATCATCCAATTCCTCAGCAGACACCGCGATGAAGTGGGTTTGTTTTTTATGATTCGATTCTTTCGGCGCGATTGGCATCCGCCGGCGTCGCGGCGTTCGAGGTCCTTCGCGAGGACGCTCAGGACCGCTTCTTGGCGATGCCGAGAAGTGGCTTTGTTTTTTCATTTTCCATCGAAGCATCCGGGGCCATCGGTCCTCCTTGACTCAATGATATCACAAATCGACCATCCGTCAGATTCGCGGTTCGCCGCCGCCGTTGTGTGTGCTAGCGAAATCCGCAGCTTGACATCCATCGGCGCTCGCGATATTTAACCTAAAGGTTATTTAACTGAATGGTTCACAACCAATGACCCTCTCCCAAGACCACCTCTCTGCCACCTTCGCGGCGCTCGCCGATCCTACGCGCCGCGCGATTCTCGCCCGGTTGGCGTCCGGCAAGTCCTCGGTCACCGAGCTGGCCGAGCCTTTCGAGATGAGCCTGCCTGCGATTTCCAAGCATCTGAAGGTGCTGGAGCGCGCCGGACTCATCGCACGCGGGCGCGAGGCGCAATGGCGTCCGTGCCAGCTCGCGGCCGGCCCGCTCAAGGATGCCTCGCAGTGGCTGGAGCACTACCGCAAGTTCTGGGAGCAGAGTTTCGATCGCCTCGAGGATTATTTGCGCGAGGTGCAGGCGCAGGAGGGGGAGGCCCGTCAGGTTGATTCAAAAGAGGAGAAGAAAAATGGCCGTCGGAAGCCGCGCCACGACTGACGCTTCGCAATACGTCCTCAACCTGACGCGTGATTTCAACGCGCCGCGCAACTTGATGTTCAAGGCCTGGAGCCGCCGCGAGCATTGGATGCAATGGTGGGGTCCGACCGGCTTCGTGGTGCTCGAATGCGAGCTGGATTTTCGCGTCGGCGGCGCCTGGCGCATCGCGATGAAATCCCCCGAGGGCCGCATCGACCGGCAGCAGGGAGTTTTTCGCGATATCAGCGAACCCGAGCGGATCGTGTTCACCTACGCCTTCGTCGATGACAAAGGCGCCGTCGGTCACGAGATGATCGTCGCAGTGAGCTTCGAGGACCTCGAGGGCAAGACGCGGCTCAATCTGCATCAGGCGATTTTCGAGAGCATCGAGCTGCAGCGCGAGCACATCGACGGATGGCATGAGTGCTTCGACAACCTCGAGCAGGAACTGGCGAAGCTGGCGGCCTAGCCTGCCTATCAATGAAACCCGCAACCTCAACTGAAGTACCACGGAGTAGCAGCATGGCGACAAGCAGTAGCGTCGCAACCAACTCGGAAGAACGGCCACTCGTCATCGCGCGCACCTTCAACGCGCCGCGCGAGCTGGTGTGGAAGGCATTCACCGAGAAAGAGCGCCTCGAGCAATGGTGGGGGCGTCCCGGAGTCACCACCTGCGTGACAAAACTCGACGTCCGCCCCGGAGGCACATTTCTTTACTCCCAGACTATGCCCGACCATTCGGTGATGTGGGGTAAATGGATCTATCGCGAGATCGAGCCGCCCCAGCGCCTCGTTTCAGTGGTCTCATTTTGCGATGAATCAGGAAACATCGTGCGCGCGCCGTTCGCGCCGGACTGGCCGCTGGAAATGCTGACGGTCGCCACCTTCACCGAGCATCAGGGCAAGACCACCATCACGGTCGAGGCAATCGCGCACAACGCGACCGGGGCCGAGCGTGCCACCTTCAATGCCGGCCGCGACAACATGGACCAGGGCTTCAATGCGACCTACGATCGGCTGGACGCGTATCTCGCCAACGCGCAGCAGAGCGCACGTCATTAGCCCGCGGAGGTTTGACTATGAGTCATTCCAGCAGCCTCGCGACCGCAAGTTCCCAAACCGCATCCAAGCCGGGCGAGCTGATCATCACGCGCGAGTTCAACGCCCCACGCGCGCTGGTGTGGAAGGCATGGACGGATCCGAAGCATCTGGCGCAATGGTGGGGGCCGCGCGGCTACACGACGCCCACCTGCGAGATGGATGTCCGCGTCGGCGGCGCACTAAAGTTGTGCATGCGCCCGACCGAGGGCACCGATATCTGGGTGCGCGGCATGTTTCGCGAGGTGGTCGAGAACGAACGCCTCGTATTTAGCGGCGTCGACAATGCCAACCCAGCTAGCGAAACGGTCATGACCATCAGCTTCGAAGATGCGGGCAGCAAAACCCGTCTCACCGTGCATCAGACATTCGCCGAAACGGAATTCGCGCGCGGGGCGAAGGAAGGATGGAACAGCAGCCTCGATCGCCTCACTGACTATCTGTCTGGGTTGCGTTAAAGGCATCGCCAAAACAAAGCGAAGGAGCGTGAGCATGGAAACCAGCCAGACTACCGCCGGCCATGCGGCCGAAACCTCGGACCGTGTACTAATCATCGAGCGAATTTTCGATGCGCCTCGCGAACTGGTCTTCAAAGCGTGGACCGAGCCCGAGCGCCAGGTTCAGTGGCTCGGCCCACAAGGCTTCACCGGAAAAATCCTGAAGGCCGCACAAAAGCCCGGCGACTCATATCGTTACTACATGCGCGACCCGCAGGGCGGCGATCATTGGCAACAGGGCGTCATTCTTGAGATGGTCGCGCCCGCACTGCTGAAGTTCACCTACGAATGGGCGAATGAACGCGGCGAGGCAACTCGTCCGCAGACCGTCGTGACGCTGACCTTTGAGGACAAGGGTGGAAAAACCCGGCTCCTACTGCGTCAGGAAGTTTTCGAATCGGTGAGCGCATGCGAAGATCATCGCGGCGGATGGAACAGCAGCCTCGATCGGCTGGCGGAACACCTCAAGTCAACTCGATAGGCGACCAGGAGTAGGAAAATGGGAGCAAGCAGTAAAGTCAGCGCGCCGGCCTCCGCCCGCGAGGTCGTCATCACCAGGATCTTCGATGCGCCGCGCGAGCTGGTTTTCAAAGCCTGGACCGATCCTGAGCATCTGGTGAAGTGGTTCGGGCCCAAGGACTTCACCGCCACTGTCATCGAGAGCGATGTGCGCACGGGAGGCACCTATCACTTCCACATGCGCGGCCCCAACTACGATGATCATTGGCGCGGTGTCTATCGCGAGGTCACGCCGCCCGAGCGGCTGATTTTCTCGTGGCCCCGTCACGACACTGATGTGAAGCTGACCTTCGAAGACATCGCGGGCAAAACCCGCCTGACTTTGCGTCACGGAGGTTTCCCGGACGTCGAGAGCCGTGACCAGCACAACACCGGATGGAACAGCACCATGGATTGCCTCGCCGAGTATCTGAAATCAGCGCGGGCCTAGCCATATCTGAGAGTTAGCAATGCTGAAACGCAATCAAAGGCAATATCTCGGAATCGTGTTCGAGGTCTGGGAGAACAACCAAAGCTGGTTCTGGTTCGTCATCGATCCGCAGCGTGAAGGCGGTTCGATTGGCGCCGCAGCCAGTGAGATGGAAGCGGTGCGCGACGCCTGCCGCTCCATCGACGAAATGATGCTGGCCTATCTGCCACCGTGCGCGCTGGGATGGGAAATCTCGCTCGGCAACCTCGAGCGTTACCTCGCGTGCGGATGCGACCACCGGGTGTGAGCGACTTCGGATCGAGGGAAGGAGGTTGGAGATGGAAACTCCGCAGGAAACTCTCCAAGACTACTACACGGGCTTCAGCTCGATGTCGACGCCGGGTGCGCGTGCCGACGAGTTGCGCGCGCTGCCGAGCGACCTCGCGAGGCAGTGCGAGATCGTGCAGGGCGTCCTCGTGCATCGCGATATTGCGCCGTGGCTGTACGACCTGAAGCTGAATGACGAGCAGCGCGACGACGGCAACATCCGTGGCACCGCGCGGATGCTGGATCGCATCCACGAGTTAGCAGACCGTCCGCTCGGTGAGGCGCGTGACCCGGCGCATCGGCTGCCCTCGGTATGCCGCCATTTCTCGCTGATGCTGAGTTCCATCCTGCGCGCACACGGAATTCCTGCCCGCGCCCGATGCGGCTTCGGCGCCTATTTTAACGCCGGCAAGTTCGAGGACCATTGGGTCTGCGAATATTGGAACGCCGCGCAATCGCGATGGATCCTGGTGGACGCGCAAATGGATCCGATCCAGCGCAAAACTTTCAAGCTGCCGTTCGACCCGCTCGATGTGCCGCGCGATCAGTTCGTCATCGCGGGCGATGCGTGGCAGCGCTGCCGCACCGGCGGGGCCGATCCGAGTTGTTTCGGGCTTTCGATGCTTCCGGGCCTCCAGGGCATGTGGTTCATCGGCGGCAACGTGGTCCGCGATTTCGCTTCGCTCAACCGGATGGAAGGACTGCCGTGGGACGTATGGGGCATGATGGAAATCGGCGACGAATCGCTCACCGACGAACGCAAGGTGCTCCTCGATCGGGTGGCGGCATTGACGCTCGCGGGCGATGAGGCATTTGCGGAAATCCGCAAACTTTACGAATCTGATGAGCGGCTGCGGATGCCGCAGACGGTCTTCAACGCCGATCGGAAGGTCGCCGAGCCACTGGGAGTCTGAGTCCGAATAGTCGCCTTCGAAAAAAGTGGAGCCGCGATCGTCCAGATGTCCCTTCTCTCGCTGGCGAGAGAAGGTGGACGGCGCGGTTCTCGCAATGGCTGCGTTGCGAGAACCGTGACGGCCGGATGAGAGTGGGGATCGGGCCCGCCTAACCCAGCTTCAGCCCCTTCAACTGACCGTCGGACCGCCACTTGCGGATGAGCTCGTGGAATTCGATGGGGCCGCCATCGTAGAGGCCGCCGACGAAACCCGGACCCTGATCGAGCTGGCCCTCATTGTTGTAGTAGCCCGGCGTACACTCATGTGGAAATCGCTCTTGGAGGCTTTCCGCTTGACCGCCTCGCCCCACTCGGCTTCGGCCTCCGCCGTGGGCTCGAGGCTGCGCGCCTCGTGCTGTTTCGCATGCTGAACGACGTCGGCGATGTGCGCGGATTGCTCGGCCAGCATATGCGTGAAATTCGCGGTCAGCGCATTTTGTGTGATGCCCATGTGAAAGCAATTCGGGAATCCCGCGCTGTAGAAACCATGCAGCGTCCGCGGACCGCCCGCCCAATGCTGGGTAAGCGACTTGCCGTCGCGCCCGTAGACCTCGAAGCCCGCGCGACGCGTGTAGGCAGTGCCGACCTCGAAGCCGGTCGCGAAGATGATGCAATCCACCTCATACTCGACGCCATCGAACACGAGGCCTTTCTCCGTGATGCGATCGACGCCGCGTCCGCGCGTATCGACCAGCTTCACGTTGGGCAGGTTGAATGACGGCAGGTAATCGTCGTTGAAAGTGGGCCGCTTGCAGAACAGCCGATACCACGGCTTGAGCGCCTCGGCGGTCGCCTTGTCCTTCACGATGGCGTCGACGCGCGCACGGATCTGATTCATCTTCTGGAAGTCCGCGAGCTCGGTCATTTGCCCGGTCGCTTCCGGCGTGATGGAGGGGTCCGCAGCCGCGGCCGCCGCGATCGCATCGAGGTTGCGCTTGATGTCGGTCCATCCGTCGCTGACGGTATCTTCTTCATTGTCGATGCCGTTGATCAGCGCGGTGACGTTGACCTGCGCATTGAAGTTGTCCATCCGGCGCTTGTGCCAACCGGGAGTCAACTTCGCCACCCACGCCGGATCGGTCGGACGGTTCAGGCGCTCATCGACCGACGACGGCGTGCGCTGGAAGACAAAAAGCTGCTGTGCGGACTGCGCGAGATGCGGCACGCCTGCACCGCGGTCGCGCCGGTCCCGATGACGGCCACGCGCTTGTCGCGCAGCTTGTGCAGATTCCCGGTGGTGTCACCGCCGGTGTAGTCGTAATCCCAGCGGCTGGTGTGGAACGTATGCCCCTTGAAGCTGTCGATGCCGGGAATGCCGGGCAGCTTGGGCCGATTGAGCGGGCCATTCGACATCACCACGTAGCGCGCCCGCATGCGGTCATTGCGATTGGTGGTGATGATCCAGCGATACTCTTCTTCGTTCCAGGTGATGTCCTTGATTTGGGTCTGGAAGCAGGCGTCGCGGTAGAGGTCGTATTTCTTCGCGATGCGCTGGGCGTGCTCGACGATTTCCGGCGCGAAGGAATAGCGCTCCTTCGGGATGTAGCCGGTCTCCTCGAGCAGCGGCAGGTAGACGTATGACTCGACGTCGCATTGCGCGCCCGGATAGCGGTTCCAGTACCAGGTGCCGCCGAAGTCGCCGCCTTTGTCGATGATGCGGATCTTTTTGCACGCCCGCCTCGCGCAGCCGCGCCCCCGCCATCAGGCCGCCGAAGCCACCGCCGATGATGAGCGACCTCGACCTCGTCGGTGAGCGGCTCGCGGGTGAAACCAGGCTTGACGTAGGGGTCGTCGACATAGCGACTGAAGTCGCCTTTGGTTTCGACGTATTGCTCATTGCCGTCAGCGCGCTGGCGCTTGTCGCGTTCCGCGCGATATCTGGCGCGCAATGCTTCGACGTCGAAACCTAGACTGTTGGTGGCAGATGAAGCTTCGCTACCCATCGTAAGACTCTCCCTTATGGTGCGCTCATAAAAGCAATAATTTGAGCGTTACACAAAGTCTATTTTCAGGCGTTTGTAGCACAGGCTTCAGCCTGTGTCTTTTGGCAGGCGTCAGGGCTTGATGATGACCACGGTGCCGACCGGCAGCAGCCGATCGAGCTCGTCGATGTCCTTGTTGCCGACCGAGATGCATCCGGTGGTCCAGTTGATGTGGCCCGCGTTGAGGATCGGGACATCGGTGCCGTGAATGCCGATCGAGCTGCCGACCAGCGGCGACTTGCCCTGGCTGTCGACCGGGACGACACCGTTGACCTTCATGGTTTCGTAGCGGATGCGGTCGTCGAGGTTCGGGTAGTTGAGGCGCAGGAACCATTCGAAGCGCGCGCTGCGATATTTCTCCTCGATGTAATAAACGCCCTCGGGGGTGCGGCGATCCTGCGCCCATAGCTTCGCGCCGAGGTCGAGGTTGCGCCCGAACACCGCGTCGTATTTTTTGAACAGCCGCCCCTTGTAGTAGACCGTCAGGTCGTGGCGCTTCTTGAAGATGCTCACCGCCCAGCTCATCGGATTGAGCGCCGAGTCGTCGCGCGTGGCGTCGAAGAGAACCGCGCCCGGCGTGCGCGCACCTTTCGCCGGCGCCGGAGGTCCACATACGTCCTTGGCCGCTTCGGACGACGACGGCGGCGTTATCGATGCGGTCTGCACCCCGTCGAGCGAGGCGCCATCGACGCCACTCTCAGTCTTGGCGGTCTCACTGTTAGCGGTTGCGCCATCGTCGGTCTTCGCGACGGCCTCGGTTGAGATGACCCGCTCGCTGAACATCGGGAAGCGGCGGCAGCGCGGCGACGGCTTTCGGCAGCGGCGTGCTGTAGACCGATGACCCTCGGGGACGGTGACGGGAGAGGCGACCACCGGCTCGCTGGTGGCAGACGCGGTGATGCGCATCTGCTGCGCATCGAGCTTTGCCGCGGTGGAATGATGCCGCGTGCGCGCGAAAGCTGGAGGCGCCGCAGCAGCACCAGCCACGCAGCGGCCGCGGCGATCAGGCCGGACCTCTTCATCGTATCCCCTGCCCCTTCATCAGCCTCTAATTTTGCAAGTCGCTTTTGGTTTGGTCAATTGCCTGAGCATTTTTGCGTGTAAGATGTTGCCAGGAGCGGCCATGGAAAAGGATATCGGCATCGCGATGGCGCATTTGAGCACCGGCATCTACGTGCTCACGGTCAACGACGGGACTCATCGCCACGGAATGTCATCTTCGTGGGTGACCCAGGTTTCCGGCGCGCCGCCGCTCTTCATGGCCGCCGTCGACAACAACCACTTCTCGCGCGCGATGCTGGCGAGCGTCGGCGCGTTCGGATTCAACATCGTGGGGAAACGCGGCAAGGAACTCGAGGACTACTTCTACTCGGCGCGTTCGCGCAAGCCCGACAACCTCGAAGACCTCGCCTATGAGCTGTCGCCGACGCTCAAGGTGCCATGGCTCGATCTCGCGATGATCTCGATCGAGGCACGCGTCGTCGACAGCCACCTCGCGGGCGACCATACGCTGTTCATCGCCGAGATGGCGGGCGTGCGCATCCGCGAGAAGGATAGCCGCTAACCTCGCTGGACCTGGAGTACGTCTACATCGGGGGCAAGGAAGTCGTGAAGCGCTAGCCCGCGCACTCCCCCACTCCAGTCCTTTTGTGCAATGAAGTGATGACGCTCCGCATCGCACAGGAGGCCTCCGCATCATGAGCACGCCCATCAAGTTCGGCTACATGCTGGATTTTCGCAATCCCGAATCCTCGCAGCTCGACTTCGCCACCTTCTACGCCGAAATGTTCAAGCAGATCGAATTCATCGAGAAGAACGGCTTCGATTCGATCTGGCTCACCGAGCATCATTTTGTCGATGACGGCTACCTCGCGCCCGTAATGCCGATGCTGGCCGCGATCGCTGCGCGCACCAAACGCCTCGCGCTCGGCACCTATGTTCTCCTCGCGCCGTTTTATCATCCGTTGCGCCTGGCCGAAGACGCCGCGATGATCGATGTGCTTTCGGGCGGACGGTTGCGCCTCGGCATCGGGGTGGCGTATCGCGACGAGGAGTTCGACGGCTTCCAGGTTTCGAAAAAGACCCGCCTCAGCCGCACGCTGGAGACAATCGAAATCCTCAAGCGGGCGTGGACGGGAGAGCGCTTCAGCTTCGAAGGCAAACACTTCAACTTCCGCGATGTGCGGGTGTTGCCACGCCCGGTTAGCAAGCCCTATCCCGAGCTGCTGTGGGGCGGGATGACCACCAAGGCGATCCAGCGCGCCGCCGAACTGGACCTTGGATTCGCATGCAATCTCGGACGTCATCAAATCGACATCTATCGCGAGGCGATGCAGGCGCGCGGCAAGAACCCCGACAACTACAGCCTCGTAAACAGCCGCATCGTTTACGTGGCCGACGACGAAAAAAAGGCGTGGGCGGATATCGAGGCGGCGGCGATGTACCAGGCCGGCCTTTATGGAAAATGGTTATCGGCGGCGGCGCCGGGGCAGAACTGGATCCTGCCCGACCCCAATCAGTTGAAGGCAACCGCGGTCATCGGAAGTCCCGAGACGGTGCGCGCCAAGCTGGCGGAGGTCATCGCGACTTCGAGTGCGACCGAGTTGATCATCAACATCCAGCTGCCTGGGTTGGCGCCGGACAAGGCGATGCGCTCATTGGAGCGCTTCACCAACGAAGTGCTGCCGAAGTTGCGCGGATAATGATGTGATGTGCAGGGCGCGGAGGCGCGCCCTATTCCCCAAACGACGCGGAGGTGGCCCCTATTGAAGCGACTGGCGAATCGCGTTCAGCACGAACAGGAACATCCGCGGTGAAATCACGTCGCCGAGCAGGTTCACCTGCTTGAGGACCTTGATTTCCGCCGAGGTCACCTTGTGCTGACGCAACAGCGCCCGGCTGAGCAGGAACTGGTTCCATGCCTCATTCGGTCGCCGCGCGGCCGGCCGCGTCGAGGTCGGCACAAACTCCGTTGCATCCGGATGCAACAGCAGAAACAGCTTGGCCTTGTCGAGGCTCAGCACGTCCGCAATGTTGGACAGCAGCCGCAACGAGGGGCGTCGCGCACCCGCTTCGATGTAGGCGATGTGGCTGCCCTCGACGCCGATTTCCTCGGCCAGCTGCCGCTGGCTCAGGCCAAGGGAGACGCGTGCCTCTTTGATTACCGCACCCAGTGTTCGCTTTTTCATATTCGATACTCTGTTAACAGCGCCCTTCGCAGTTTTGCATAGTGAACCATTCCCGCCAGATAAATTAGATGGTGTCCCGACTGGCGCGGGCCCTCGAAGTCGATGCCCCATCCGCTCCTTAGATACGCTAGCAACTGATCGAGGTTGCGCGCGCTCACTTCGTGTGGCGCGGCAATTTCGCTCTTGAACATTTTCCGCGCTGCTGACTTGGGGTAGGCCGCGATGCTCACCAGCACGTCGGCGGTCAGCTCGACCGGGTCGTCGAGATGGCTCGAATACGCGGCATCGAAGAAAAAATGCACCGGGCGCTCATCCGGATGGTGGAGCAGGTTCAGCGCCAGATGGTGACCGATTTCATGACAGAAAGTGGCGCCCACGGCCGCTGGATGATGCGCGGTGTTGAGATAGATCAGTCCGCCCTTCTGCGCGGCCTTGGCGACCTGCTCGATCGAGCGGACGTAGAATCCCCGCAGCGCCATCCCATCGTGCTCGCGAGCCTTGCGAATCGACAGGTTTACGGAGACCTGCTTGGAAATCGCGCTGAAGTCCGCTTTGGTCGGGACCGGCAGCTTTTCGCGATTGAGCCCCGGCCAGAGCCGGCTGGCCGATTTCACCAGCGCCAACACTTCCTCGCGGCTGACATGCTGGCGCAGCGCTTTGCTGTAATCGCGCTTGAGCAGCTTCTCGATATCGCGCAGGGGCTGACGCCAGAACGTGCGCTGTTCGGGCGAGAGCCGTGCGCTCGCGAGAATGTGCTGGGCGATGCCGCGGAGGGCTCCCAGGCCGTTGGGCTGCTTGTGTTTGGTCATGCGAGTCTAATGACAACCAGTAGTCTACTTCATTTCATCCGTTGCGCGGTGAATGTCAAGACCGACGCGATGTCTGAAAACATCATTGCGAGAGGGTGGACCACCCCGCAAGATCGCGATTTCGTGCATTTTCGCGGGTAGCTCTATCCGCCAGACTCAGACTGATCTATCGAATGAGAGAGTTTTAAAAACGGTCACAAAACTTATCAGGAGGTCGTCTACATGGAGTTACGAATTATTACAGATGGGCAAGAGCGGGAAATGTTCGCCAATCGAATGACCCAGGCGCGGGCGTTTCGCAACGGCGGTTTTCGCGAGACCAACCGCTCCTGCATCGGCAACATCCACCTGCAGTTCGGCAAGTCCTACGCGCTGTTCGATGAGGAATCCTCGGAGCCGGACAAAATGATCGCCGGATTCATCATGCACGACCAGGCGTCCTTCGCGCTCTCGCACGCCAAGCCGGACTTCAGCCACTACCCGCCCGAATCGGTCTACGAAATCGGCGAGATGTGGTCGCTGGCCAAGGGCGCCGGGATGTGCGCGCAGCTCGGCGCCGTGCTGCTGCTCGGGCTGTTCCAGGCGCAGGCGGTGGTTGGATACGCGATCGTCAAGCCGTGGGACCTGACCGGCTTCTATCGCGACCTGGTCCCGACCGGCGAGCCGATTGAATGGCCTTACGCGCGGACCATGGAAGGCGGCAAGATCTGGTGCCAGGCGATGGTCTCGGAAGGCGAGCATCTGCGGCGCTGGGTTAATCGTGTATGGGCAACCGGATTCGAGACTCGCGACGATCATCGCATCGTGCGCTTCCCGGCCAACATCGGTCAGGTCGAGGAGAGCGAGATCATCCGGGTCGAGCCGGTTCGGATGCAGCACGAAAACGGCACTGCCTCTGCATGAGGCGGCATAGGAAAGCGGCGGCTGGATGGCCAGCCGCCGCGAACCTTAAAGCATCAGGGAGGTTGGAGGAGTATACTTGGGTGTTAGCGGCGCCACGCGAAGGGCGTCAGCATAGCGTGCATTTTGGAGGGCGCAACGATCACAAAAAATACGAAAACAAACCCACTGACCGAGCGAGCCGTTGGGGGGCGTTCGCGAACGCCCCGTTAATTCCTCGCTGGCTGCCCTCCATTAATGACGATTTGACGAAACAATGAAACGCGTCGGGGAATGCGAAACGCAAAAACAAACCCACTTTGTGGGCGGAATTGTTGAGGTTTTATGGGGATGGAGGGTGCGTGGAGGCGCTCGGTCCCCCTCTCATCCGCCGGTCACGCGTTCGCCAATCAGAGCGATCGCGGGAACCGCGCCATCCACCTTCTCTCGCCAGCGAGAGAAGGGACATATTGAGCAAACGCATGAAAGGGAAAAACAAAGCCATTAAGGCGAGAGATGCGGGGCCATTCCTGGAATCCAGGAACGGCAATCCTACCGACGCATCGTCGGTAATCTATCGCCGCGCACTTAGCGGTCGCACTCGCCGCCAATCATGTTGATCATCCCGAACGTCGTGATGATGTCCGGGATCATCCGGCCGATCAGCATCTTGTTCAGCGCGCCCATCGCCAGGAAGCATGGCGGCCGCACCCGCACCCGATACGGACGCCCGCTGCCGTCGGCCGACCACATAGAAGCCGAGCTCGCCGTTGGCGCCCTCGACCGCACTGTAGGTCTCGCCGGCCGGCACCTTGATACCTTCCATGATGAGCTTGAAATGGTTCATCAGCCCCTCGATGGAATTGTAGACGCGCTCCTTGGGCGGCAGCGCAACCTTGGGGTCGCCGACCATCACCGGGCCGCCGGGCAGGTCCTTCATCGCCTGCTCGATGATCTTTTTCGACTCGGCGATCTCGTGAAAGCGGACGTTGAAGCGATCGTAGTTGTCGCCGCGCTCGCCCACCGGGACCTCGAAGTTGAAGCGATCGTAGATGAGGTAGGGACTCGCCTTGCGGACGTCGTAGGGCACCCCGCTCGCGCGCAGCAGCGGGCCCGTCAACCCGTAGGAAATTGCGTCTTTTTGTGGCAGCACGCCGATGCCCGACATCCGATCGATGAAGACCCGGTTGCGCGAGAGCAGCTTGTCCGCATCGGAGAGCAGCCCATCGATGTGCCGTAACGCGATGACGACGCGCTCCGCAAAGTCCTCGGGCAGGTCGTGCGCGACGCCGCCCACCCGGCACCAGGTCACCGTCAGGCGTGCGCCTGTCACCGCCTCGACCAGGTCGTAGAGCATCTCGCGCCCCTCGATCATCAGGAAGCCGACCGTCACCGCGCCGAGCTCGCTGGCCGCCATCCCCAGGCAGGTGAGATGATCGGTGATACGCGAGACTTCGCTCATGATGACGCGCAGATACTTCGCGCGTTCGGGAATTTCGAGGCTGAGCAGCTTCTCGACCGCGAGCGCGAAGCCGACATTGTTGATGCATGGCGAGGCGTAGTTGAGCCGGTCGGTGTACGGGAAGCATTGGGTCCAGGTCCCCTGCTCGCACATCTTTTCGAACGCGCGATGGAGATAGCCGACCTCGACGTCGCAATCGGCGATGCGCTCGCCATCGAGCTTGAGGTTGAACTTGATGGTGCCGTGCGAGGCCGGATGCGAGGGGCCCATCTGGAGCTCCATGATTTCGTCGGCGGGATCTGAGGCCTCGATTTTTTCTGACCAGCGTGCAGGAAGCGACATGATGTTCTCTTTACTTGGTTGGTCGCAGCGGCTTGGTGATCGGATCGATTTCCGGCACGATCGGTTGCCGTTTCGCAAACGGATAATCCTTGCGCAGCGGGTGTCCCTCGAAGGTGTCGTAGAGCAGGATGCGCCGCAGATCCGGGTGGCCGCGGAACTGGATGCCGAACATGTCGAAACATTCGCGCTCCAGCCAGTCGGCCGACTTCCAGACCGGATACGCACTCGGCACCCATGGCATCGGCCGGCGCCGACCTGGATCTTGACCCGCAGTCGAAGGTTACGCGCCATCGATTTCAGCTGGTAGACGACATCGAAGCGCGGACGGCGCTCGGGCCAATCCACCGCCGTCACATCGATGAGAAATTCGAAAGACGAAATCGGCGTCATCGTGAAGCGTGCGGAAGATCTCCGAGCGCCTGTTCCCGATCGATAACGATGGCAGGCCTCGCCCAGCGCATCCGAGGTCTGCAGAATGCGCGGCGCCGAATTTTTCCTTGAGCTTATCCAGCAGCATCGAGGTCTAGTCCCAATCGAGCGCGCCGCGCTCCCATGCGTAAATCAGTCCCAACAAACAGGATCGCGATGAAGATGAGCGCCTCGATGAAGCCGAACATCCCGAGCTTCCGCAACTCGACCGCCCACGGGTAAAGGAAGATCACTTCGACATCGAAGACCAGGAACAGCAGCGCGGTGAGATAGAAGCGCACCGAGAAGCGGCCCCATGCGCTGCCGCTGGGCGGATTGCCGCATTCGAAGGTTTCCATCTTCACGGTGGAGACGCGCTTGGGACCGATCAGCGCGTTGATGTTCACCATCACGCCGACCACGATGCCGGCCACCACCAATGTCACCAGGATCGGAAACCAGGTCACCATTATCATCACCCGCGAACTTCAGAACGATCAGAATATCCTTACCCGATGAGCGACTTATTTCCAACGGACTGCGGCCCGAACTCCGGCTAACGACTTTCCGAATCGACTCCGGCCGATCGACATGCTCGAATGACCCCGTCGGTTCGGCATTAAATTCTGTTGACAGTTTGTAGCAGCGGAGCTAATCACGATCATAAGGACTAGCTCGCGAAGTTTTGACGACAAGCTAATGCATTAACGGCACGTGGAACAACGGAGGCCAATGTTTATGAGGAGTTTTCGTCAGATTTTTGGTTGCCGCCGCTTCCATCGCGATTGTTACCGCAGTGTTAGCGGCGGCCTCACCCACCCTCGCGCAAGTCAAGCCGGGCGACTTCATCACCGACCAGAATGCATCCAAAGGTGCAGGACCTGGTGTCGCCGGGCCAGATGCTGCGGATTCAGCATGGGATGAGCCTGAAGGTCGCCCCCACCGAGCGCATCGACTGGCCTCCGCCTTACAAGGAAGCGACCGAGAAATATTCCTCGCAGGTGCGTCTCTCCAGCGATGGGCGCAGCCTGGTTGGATACGTCGCCGGCGAACCGTTCCCCATCATCGATGACAACGATCCGCACGCCGGCGACAAGGTGATGTGGAACGAAACCTTCCGTCCGATCTCGAGCGATGACTACGACCTCCGCTGGTTCGATTGCGATAGCGAATACTGGGGCAAGAACGCGCCGTTCCGCCAGATCGTCGACTACGAAGTTGGCCATTATGCCGGATACAACGAAGTCGGCCGCACCGAAGTCGATCCGATTCCGATCGATCCCGATTTCAAGAAAACCGGCCGCTACTATCTGAATCTGCTCTACCCGGTCCTCCAGCCGGAGGATGCGCGCGGTACCGGCCTCATCAAATTCCGTTACGCCGATCCGGGCCGCGAGGACGACAGTCTGGACCTGGACTCCCGGTTCGCGCCGGGTGCGACGGCTCAATTATTCGATCCTCGATACCGCCTCGGGGCCGCAGGCCTACGACCCGAATCATTACGAGGGCTTCAGCGGCAAGAACGAAAACTACGACTTCAAGATGCTGGGCGAGAAGAACATGCTTGCCGCGATCAACGTCGGGCATTCGCCTGACGTGCGATGCCCCACTGACGGCGGCGCCAGCCATTGCCCCGATCCATGGGAAATCCGCCACATGTATGTGATCGAAGCGCAGCCCGCGCCCAGGTCATTTCACTTCGCTCTACGAGCACGAGGTGCTTTACCTCGACAGCGAGGCGGTCTTCGTCATGCCGAATGACATGTACGATCGCGCAGGGCCAGCTCTTCAATAACTACACCTCATGGATGTACTACGCGGATCGCTCCGAGCCTGATGCGCGCATCGCGATCTATCCCTTCAAGCGCGAGTTCCAGGTCGGCTCCTCGAGCGGTCAACGTGCAAAGCGGTTTCGCCACCGTCTGTTACCATCCGTCGATGCACGCGCCGTCGCGCGATTCATGGTTCATCAACATGGGCGCCATCGATCGCGACTGGTTCACGCCCGAGCAGATGGCGCGTGCGGCCGAAGGCGGCCACGCGATCTCGGGCGACTGAGCCTGAACCTCGAAACTGTGCCGCAGCCGGCCTGCCCCATCATGGGGTGGGCCGGTTGCTTTTTCATCGCGCGCCGGGTGCCATACAATTCGATGCCGGATGGATGCTGACGATCAACGCATCGCAAATTGGACGCGTACTCGCTATCGAGGCGAAATGGCGCGGCGCTTCCGCGGCGTGAGATGGTCGCACTGCGCGGCGATGTTTCGACCCGGCGCTTCTGGCGCGTGCAACTTCGCGATGCCTCGGAAGCTCCCGCGAGCGCGATCGTCATCGATCTCGGTCCCGAAGATCTTCCGCTCTACGCGCGCGCGCTCAGGATGTATCCTGCGCCGCTTCCGGAGCCGCCGTGGATAAACCTCCATCGATTTCTCATCGTGCTTGGCGCGCCGGTTCCGGCCCTCTATGAATGGTCGGCGCAGGATCGTCTCCTGCTGGTCGAGGATGTCGGCTCGCTCTCGCTCTTCGATGCGGCGCGCGCCAATCCATCGAAGGCCGCCGACCTCTATCGCGATGCGGTGCGCGAGCTGATGCGATTTCATATCGACGGCACCGCCGAACGCGAATCGCGAATGCATTGCGTTTCAGGTCGCATACGACGAGCGCCTGTTCGCATGGGAGATGCGCCGCTTCCAGGAATTCGGCCTCGATGCGGTCGCGCCCGGCGCCGATGCGCACGCGACTTGAGACCGACTTCGCGAAGCTGGCCCGCGAACTCGGCGCGCTGCCGCGGGTATTCTCCCATCGCGATTTCCACGGCAACAATATTTTCGTGCAAGGTGACATCGCCTACGCCGAAAATTGCGCATCATCGATTTTCAGGATGCGCTGATGGCGCCGGCGGCCCAGGACCTCGCGGTCCTACTCACCACGCGCGACACCGGCGATTTGATTTCGCCCGCGATGGAAGAGCGGCTGCTCGATTTTTATTTCACCGGACTGCTCCGGCGCGGTATCGCAGACGATGAGTCGTGACGAATTCCTGCAAAGCTACGCGATGTGCGTCCTGCAGCACGCGCTCAAGTGCATCGGGCTGTTCGTGTTCCTCGATCGCGAGGGCAAGCACGAATACGCGGCATACATTCCGCATGCACTTGCACAGGCGCGCCGGATGCTCGCTCGCCTCGCGCGGATTTTCCGCAGTCTGCGCGAGGCGCTGGCGCATGATGCTTGCGCAAGGATTCAATCATGAAGGCGCTGGTGCTGGCGGCGGGGTTGGGCGAGCGCGCCCGGCCGCTCACCGAGAAAACTCCCAAACCGATGCTCGAGGTCGGCGGCCGTCCGCTGATTCATTATCCGCTCGCGATGCTCAGGCGCGCGGGCATCACGCAGGTCGCCATCAACGTGCATCATCTGGCGGGCGAGCATTCAGCGCGGACTGCGCGACGGCAGCTCGCTCGGAATGGAGATCACCTACTCGCCGGAGCCGACGCTGATGGGCACCGGCGGGCCGCTCAACGCGTTGCGCGGATACTTCGGCAACGAAACTTTTGTGCTCGCCAACAGCGACAGCATCCTCGATTTGGATCTCGCCGCGATGATCGCGTTGCATCGCGATCGCGGCGCCATCGCGACGATCGGCGCTGCTGAAGCCGACACGACGGGCGCGACTACGAGCACATCGAGATCGATGCGCGACGGCGCGCATTCGCCGGATGCGACTCATCACGTCGCGCCATCCGCTCACCTACGTCGAATATCCCGCCGGAGATCAACGGCCTCGAATCCTGCATCGCTCGACTCGTACATGTACCCGGGCGTCATTGTTGATGGAGCCCGCGATCTTCGACTTGATCCCGAAGACGCCGCCGTGGGCGCTGTTCACCGGGTCTATTCGGCCCGATGGTGGCGAATCGGCTGCCGGTGTTCGGCTACGTGCATCGCGGATTGTTCCGCACCGTGGATGACTTAAGGCTTACGAGGCATTGCGCGCGGAGTTCGCGACCTCGCCACCGCGGTTCGAGCACCTGCAATTTTAGCCATGTCCGCCCATCGAAACGCTGCCCCTCGCGTGCGACTCACTTCATGTCATTCTGAGGTGAGCGCGCAGCGCGTAGCCGAAGAACCTCGACTGAGCGAGCACAATGTCGCTCGCACTCGCGACGCCGCGATCCCACGCCTGCACGTAGCGGGCGCAGTGCGATCCACTGTTGAAGTGGCGCGGTCATCAGCGTTTCGAGGTCCTTCCGCTGCGCGATTCGCGCTCACGTCAGGATGACAGACAGAGTGCTATCAGATTTCCAGCGCTTCGCGCAGTTCCAATGCGCGCCGCGCCGCCGCTGCTGGCGCTCGCTTTCATCGGGCCGAGCTTCCTCACTCCCGCGATCGCGACAACAAATCCGAACACGTTCACCGCGACCACGATCCAGAAAATCGCCCAGCATACGTCGATTGCGATGCGAAGGTCGGAGGGAAGGCAGATCATCACCAGCCACGCGCCGAGCGGCGATCCGATCGTGCCGGACAAATGCAGCACGATGCGCGCCCAGCGCGGCGCCGCGAGGTAGTCGCCGAAGCGCATCTTGAAACGCGGCTCGCCACGGTTGAAATAAGCGTACTCGTAGCCGACGCCGAGCAAGTAGCCGACGCCGATTTTCACCAGCGGCTGAAACGCCGTCGATCCAGATCAAGCGCGGCAACGATTCCGAACAGATTCGAATGATTGTGGATCGCGCAGGACGAACACCACGCCGCCGACGAGCGCAAGCACCGCCTCGGCAATGAGGCCGGTCGTGAAGCGAAAGCGTTCGCTTGCCATCGCGCCGATGAAGCTTGCTGCTGACGCGCGTGATCGCTTCCTTGAGCGCCGCACGATCCTCGCGCGGCAGCATCCGCGTACATCTTTCAGCAGCTTGTCCCACGGGCCGGGCCGATAGCTCGTTGTCATCGATCTGACGTTCGACCTCGGCGATGCGGTCGCGAATCGCTCTCGCGCGCCGAAACCTTATAGGCTGCGGCGGCTACCATTTGAAGATTGCCGCCGCCACGAACGCGATGATCATCAGGATGCCGAACTCCATGTGCAGTTGCACCGATCGCAGCAGCGCGAGATTCAACTTTTTCGCCTCGGTGGTGCTGCGCACGATCCGAATCTGATCGCGCGCGCGGGGCAAGCGTGAGAACAATCAGCAGCGCGGTCCACGGCAGCGAGCGCGCGAGGACCGCAATCAGCGTGGTCACGTATGCCAGCACATCGAGCGTGATCAATTCCCAAATCGCGCCGCTGCGTCCGAGGATCGTCGCGAGCGTATGCTTGCCATGCAGACCGTCAGTCTCGATATCGCGAATGTTGTTGGCGTGCAGGATGCCCGCGACCAGGAATCCCAGCGCGACCGAGGCCCACAGCGCGCTCCACGAAAACGTCAGCGCCATCACGTAGTACGCGCCGAGCACGATCGCGGGTCCCATGAACAGGAACACCGTCAGCTCGCCGAGTCCGATGTATGCGAGCGAAACCGGGCGCGGCGGTGTAAAAGTATCCGGCCGCGATGCTGGGGATGCCGATCGCGAGAATCGGCCATCCGCACAGGTAAACCAGCATCAAGCCGAGCAGCGCGCCGATCGCAAATGCAACGATACCGCCGCGCCAGACCTGCTCGGGCGTCAGCAACCCGCGCTGGATGACCATGCTCGGTCCGAGCGAATGATGCGAATCGGCGCCGCTACGAAAGTCGTAGTAGTCGTTGATGAGATTGGTGCCGGCCTGGATCGCGACCGCGCCGATGAGCGCGATCAGCATCCGCCATCCGTGGAAGTAACCGTCGCGCGCCGCCACCGCGGTGCCGAGCAGCACCGGAACCGCGGCCGCACTTAGCGAAGGCGCCCGCACCGCCTGCAGCCAAATCGCAAACGCGCCGGGGCGCGCGCCGCCACTATGAGGAATCGCTTGCGCGTCAGTCATAAGGGACCTCGCGTTTATGGATTTTCAGACTATGACTTTTTCATCGCGAAGTCGCGCGATCTCATCGCGCGAATAACCGAGCAGTTCACCCAGCACCTGTTCCGAGTCCGCGCCGATGGCGGGTGCGGGACTGATAGTCAGGCAGACATCGCGCTGAAGGTGACCGGCAGTCCGGGCACGATGCGCTTGCCACTTTCAGGATGGTCGAGTTCGATCAGCATGCCCGATTCGCGCAGCGCCGGATCCTCCATCAAATCGACGGGATTGTAGACCGGTCCGACGGCGAGGTTGCGCTCGCGCAGCTTCTCCACCAGCACCTCGCGCTCGAACTCGCGGGTGCGCGACGCGACCTCGCGCTCGAGTTCATCGACATTGGCAAGGCGCGAGGCCAGCCGCGCGAAGCGCGCATCCCCGGCAAGCGCGGGAACTCCCAGCACTTCGCACAGCGCACCGAACTCCTCGTCGCTGGTGATCGCGATCGCGATCCACCGGTCGTCGCCTTTCACGGGAAACACGCCGTGCGGCGCCATCGCCGGATCGCGATTTCCGATCGGGCCATCGTCGCGCCAGTTGAGGAAGTAATCCATCATCGCTTCCGGCAGCATCGCGGTCACGGTCTCCGCCATCGAGAGATCGAGGTACTGCCCTTCACCGGTTTGATCGCGATGATGCAGCGCAGCGAGGAGGAAGAACACCATCGCCGTGCCGACCGCGAAGTCGGGCCAGGTGCCGCCGATGCCGCAGGGAAAATCGTCGGGGTACCCGGTCAAATGGCACATGCCCGCAAAGGCCTGGGTGGTCGGCCCAAAGCCCACCGTGTTCGCATAGGGACCGGTCTGCCCCAGCGGCGTTCCCGACAGCATTATGATGTCGGGCTTTACCGCGCGCAGCGATTCATAGTCGAGGCCGAACTTCTTCATGTTACCGACGGTATAGTTTTCCGTCACGATGTCGCTGGCCTTGACCAGCCGGTGCGCAATCTCACGCGCCTTCGGATCCATCAGGTTGAGCGACACGCTTTTGCGGGAAAAATTGATCGAATTGAAAATCCCACTCCGGTTGATACCGGGGGTTCCGTCGGTGCCGCTGAGAAAACGCACCAGGTCGGGCGCCACGCTCGACTCGACGCGAATCACCTCGGCGCCCATCGCACCCAGCCACGCAGTCGCATGCGGGATGGCGAAGATCCACCGAAGTCGGCAACCCTGATTCCTTCAAACGGCAGCGTCATCGGCCCGCTCTCTCTGGTTCTCTTTGAGGCTACCTGACCCTAGTCGACAGAGGCCGGTTTTGAAAATCTGCCGAGGTACTCCCAGGAGCATCGATTTTGCCATCTTGATGCTTCTATAGGCTGAGGTGGTCTGTTTGGCATTTTGTTGACCGCCCTACAATCGAGGCGGTATCCTACTCCGTGTAGCAATTTTCCTCGCTAGGGCGAACAGAGCGGGTGAATCATTCTGCTGGGGGGCTTGATGAAACATCGACTGACGGGCGCAACAATTTTCCTGACCGTGTCAGGATTGTCCCTCGCCCGCGCATCTGCGCTGAAGGCACAGCAGGCGGCGCTGGTCGGTGGAATGGTGGAGGGTGTTACCGGGGGGCTCCGCAACACCCTGGTCGGCTATGCTCTCACCGCGATCGGCCTCAACTCGATCGCGACGGTGGCGAATACCTACACCAATTTGCTGCAAGCCGGTGAAAGCACCAGCGCCACGGTGTCGCCCGCCAACATCAACAATTTCCTGACCCAAGTCGTGATGGGACCGGGCGGTGACCTGCCGCCGATCAGCTCCGCGCTGGTGGCAATCAACATCGCGCTGCAATCGACCGATAACGATGGAATCATCGGCTCGTGCGAACGGGCAGTGAGCACGGTTCCGGCAACCGGGAGCTTCGGCGCCGACGCAACCTTCTATGCGGACCCGATTAATCTGCTGCAGTACTTCGCCGACTATCAGACCGTCGCCACGTTACTGCTGGTCGAATATTACAACTATGAGGCTTTTTTCAGCTCGCCCTACTACTCCGCGACGCAGCCGCTGACTTTTACCTCGGCTACCACCGGGCAGTCATCGGCGACCTTCTATTACGACGACGGCGACCAAGGCACGCCGCAAATCACTGCCGATCCGGGCACCATGGTTCCTGGAATCCAGGACGAAATCATCTCGTCCGACACTCCTGCTCCCGAGGAGGTTTCCGCCACTGCAAAACATACCGGCACTAGCCGGATGAACGGCAAGATCGAAATCAAGGGGCAGATGGTATTGCCCAGCGGCACTCAACTTCAGCGCGCCACCTTGGCCTTCAACAAAGTGCTTTCTAAGGACGCCGGGAATGGCGAGCTGGTGCGCCAAGGTAGTGGTATGCCGCTGAATCTGCCGGTCGTGCTGGCCATCCTCCGTGACAGTAAGCCTCAAGGTTCCACCTACCTCACTCAGGGCAATGGTTTCCCGCGGGTTCAGGTCGAGATCAAAGCGCTGAAACGAAATCCCGGGCTGGCTAAATTTCGGATCGAGATCGGCGGTGCGGAGATTTCGAGCCCCCGCGCATGCACCGGCAATCCATCCTCGACGATGTTGCATACCCGGATGATCGCCAACGACGGAACCCATCCCTCGGCAGTGCTGGACCTCAACCTGAATTATCGATGCCACCGCAGCGGCAACCTCAATACGCTCGCGAGCGCTACCCCATGAGAAGCCGTCGAAGACTAAGGAACCTTTTCGAGATGTGTATTCAGCATTCGTTGCATTGTGGATATCGCTATCGCTCAAATCTGCGGCTCCCGCTAACTGCGGGACAACATTTGTCGAGAGTCGCCAACCCGATCGAGGTTTGATGCTATGTCTCACGCCAAGCGCAAGCTAGCCGAAAAAACAATTCTCGCGTCCTTAATCATCCTGTTGCTCGCACCTCGGCCCGCGCTGCGGGCCCAGGAGTCGGCGATCGTCGGGAGCCTGGTGGTGGGCATCTCGGGCGGTGTCAGCACTTCGCTGACCGGCTACGCCCTGAGCGCGCTCGGCCTCAACTCGCAGTCGGCGTATCAAACCGACATCGAAACCCAACTCCTCGAGATTAACCAGGAACTCGATACTATCTCGAGCCAACTGGCCGATATCCAATCGGCCATCGAAACCCAGACCTGCGTGGTGGCGCTTTCGAGCAGCGCAGTGACCAACGCGCTGACTTCGATTGCGTCAGTTTCCACCAGGTATACCCAACTGCTCGCGGCCGGGCAGAACGCGAGCGGGACCGTGAGCCAGGCCGATATCCTCAACCTGGCGAATCAGATCGCAAACGGGCCAGGGGGCGGCTTACCCTCGATAGCGTCGGCGTTGGACGCGATTAATATTGCGCTGCAGTCGACCAACAATGACGGGATCATCGGTTCGTGCGAAAGTGCGGTCGCCCTTCCGGCGGCCGCGAGCTTCGGCGCCGACCTGACTTTCTACCAGGATCCAATCAATCTGCTGCAATACTTCGGTGACTACCAGACTATGGCGACGCTGTTGCTGGTCGAGTACTACAACTACCAGGCATTTCTGCGCTCGCCGTACTTCTCCGCGAGGAAGGTCACCAATGGGCTTTCCGCCCCGCAAGCGGCGCTGGTCTGCGCCAATCCGACCGGGAGTACTGCGACCCAATGTGGCTTCGCTCGGGACGTGACTGAGCAACTCTATGTCTACCTGCAGAACCAATACTCCGCCAACGGAGTACCCTACTCGACCCTTGACAGCAGCGGGAAATTGCAGACCGGTCTATATTTCGTCGGAGATAACTCCAATACCAACTACCTGTTTGCCGCTTCGCTCGAGGAATTCACCAACTACGAGGATATTCCACAGAATAACTGCCCCTCGCCGCTCACCTCAGCCAGCCCGTGCGGCTTGACCTTTCGTAACGATCCCACCACCACTCCGTTTTGGACCGACCTCTTCAACGATACCTATCAGTTCGAAACCGGATGGGCCCCGGCTACGGCTACCATGTGGAACGCGGTGGCCAACGCATTCAACAATGGCAGCACCAGTCAAACCCTCGCACAGAGCATGACCGGCCTCGGCTTTCAGAATGCCTCGGACAAGATCATCCTCACCCCGACGACCTACACCGCAACCCCGGTCTTGCAGGATTTTGGCGGCTCTCCGCTTGACGTTTTCGGCACGCCAGGAGCACTGGCCGATTGCTTCCTCGACTCCAATCAAGCGCGTTCCATCTCGCGCCAGCCCTGGTGCTACAACGGCAGCAACAGCGATGTCGATTACGGTGACGCCACCACCCTGCTCGAAACGAAAGGCAGCGTTAATGATGGCACCGACGGCGCCCCATGCCTCGCCTATGCTTCCAATTCCGCATTGGAAGCTGCGACCAACCAGGTTTGTTTCTACAACTTTGACGGAAATACGAGCTGCAGCAGCCTGTTGGTTTCCCCCTGGAACGCTGACTCAGGGACTGAGTCCGACTGCCCGGCGCCCCCCGGCGATTGGCAGGGCGCGGGGCAACCCTCATGGCTGATTAAGTCCAACGGTACGGTTTCGGAGGGCGGCTATTTCTGGCCGGCGATCGACGTCAGCAGCCCGACCTGTGGAAGCAACCTAAGCTATGGTTTCCTGCAAGCGGCCCTCAAACGAACGAGCACCAACTTCAGAGGTGTGCCCACCATGTGTGGCGCCGATTTCGATGCGTACTTCGCCCAGGTCGCGCCGCGCAGTCCCTTCCAACAGGTTGCGTTCACCAGCTCGGCGCTCTCGGGGTCTCCCGGCACGACAGCGTCACTGGGACCGATTACCATTCAACTACAAAACATCACCTCTACTGGAACCGTGCAGCCACTGACCTTCACCACCGCTACTACGGTCGACTTAACCTCCTCTTCGGATACCGGGGTTTTCTCGCTCACCCAAAATGGAGCGGTAGTCGACAGCGTAACGATACCGGCCGGGAGTTCATCGGCAACCTTCTGGTATGGCGATTCAACCGGAGGGACGCCCCAGATCGTCGCCGATCCCGGCACCATGGTTCCCGGAGTGCAAACCGAAACCGTCGGCTCCAGCACCACTCCGTCGCCTGCACCAGTCGCCGGCACTACCCAGAATAGCGGATCAAACAAGGCTAACGGCTCGATCGTGATTAAGGGCAGTTTCACCATTCCGAGCGGCATTCAACTGCAGCGCGCGAGCCTGACCTTCGACAAATTGCTTTCCGAGGATGCCGCCAGCGGCGAGCTGGTCCGGCAGGCAGATGCCGATGCGGTAGACCTTCCGATAGTGCTGGTCGCGCAGAGTGGCAGCAATACGGCTCGGGCCACCTACATTACGGAGGGCGACCCGTCGCAACCACGAGTAAAGGTCAAAATCAAAGTGGTTAAAAACACCGATCCGAGAGCCAATCTCCAGATAAATGTTAACAAGGCGGTAATCTCTTCCCCCTCAGCTTGCACCAGCTCGCAATCGGTCGCGACCCTGCATACCCGTATGATCGCCAACGACGGTATTCACGCCTCGGCAGCGATCGACGCGGACCTGATCTGGAACTGCCGTCGCAAGGGCAGGCTGGTGCTGGCTCCCGGCCAGCATTTTGATTGAGCGGCTATTCGGAATCCCGCCAGGCCGGTTTACTTTTCGGCCTGGCCTCCTCCGGTCGCTAATAACCAGCGCCTCAGATGATTCCCTCGCGACGCATTTGCGCGAGGTCTTCCGCCGAGACGCCGAGTCGCTCGCCGAGGATCATTGTGTTGTGTTCGCCGAGGCGTGGGGCGCCCGCGCGCAGTTGCCACGGCGTGCGACTGAACATGCACGGCGCACCGGGCATCCGCACCATGCGCGCCGCCGGATGATCGTGCTCGACGAAAAATCCGCGCGCCTTGTACTGCGGATTGTCCGCAACCTCATGCGGAAGATTCACCGGAAAGCATGGCACATGCTGCGCCTGCGCCTTCTCGAAGGCTTCCTGACGAGTCTCGTTTGACAGCCAGTCTATCAGCGAGGCCTCGACCGCATCGTGATGAGTCGCACGACTGATGAAGGTTGAAAAGAGTTCGGTCTCGGCCCACTCCGGATTTCCCATCGCAGCCTTGGTGCCCTTCCAGAAGCGATCGGTGATGGGACTGAAACTTACCCATCCGTCCTTGCACGGATAGACCCACGGCAGTCCCAATTTGGCGCGGGTGCGGATGCGCACCCCATACGGCGACTCGGCCTTCTCATGGGTATGAATTCCTACCGCCGGGCGAAACATGCTGACCATCGCGAGCCACGCGCTGACGTCGACGTGCTGACCCTTGCCGGTACGCTTGCGCTGAAAGAGCGCACACATGGCGGCGGCCGCGCCGGTGAAACCCGCAAGGTAGTCGGCCTGGCGATCGGCCGGCTTGAGCGGCGTATGAGTAGCGAAATCCGTCACCTGGTTAACCGGAGTTTCCCATCCCACCCCGCTCATGTGGGTGGCGATGAGATCGCCGCCGCGCAGGTCGCGATACCTGGAATCCGCGCCGAAACTGGTGAGCGATACAACGATCAAACGCGGAAACCGCTCGACCAGCTCGCGCCATCCAATCCCGAGGCGATCATTTTCGGACGGCATATTCGGATTGAGCAAAATGTCGGCTGCTTCGAGCAGTTTGAAAAAGAGCTCACGTCCTTTTTCACTCGCGAGGTTGAGCGTGACCCCCAATTTGTTGGTGTTGAGGTACAGATGAACCCCGCCGGTTTCCGGATCAGGCAGCTCGTCCTTGAACGGGCCGCGACGACGCTCCGGTGCGCCATCACGCGGCGGCTCGATCTTGATGACCTCGGCGCCGTGATCGGCAAAGGCCTTGCCGGCCATCGCGGCCGAATAATTCGGCATCGAATCGAAGCACGAAACCTCGACGACCTTGATTCCTTCGAGGGCGCGCGGCGGTTTGCTATCAGGCACGATTTCCTACTTCGAGGCGGCCTGGAAATTTTGCAGCACGTCGAGCAACTCGCCCATCGAGCGCATCACATGATGGGGCTTGTACTGCGGGTGGGTGCGTAGATGCTCGTAAGTCGCCGGTCCGGTCGCGACTCCGATCGAAACGCCGAAGCCCGCATTGGTCGCCGCCATTACATCGCGCGGCTCATCGCCAACATAGACGCATGCGCCAGGCTCAACCTCGGCGCGCCGCGCGGTGTCGCGCAGGCTCTCGCTTTTGTCGAGCAGCAGCGCGAGCGAAGTGGCGTTCTGTGTCACCACCTGGTCGAGATGCGCCCCCAGTCCGACCATCGCGAGCTTTTTCAGAAGCAGGTTGGGATCGCCGGGACGGCTGGTCACCACCGCGGTGGCATAGCCGCGCCGTTTCAAGTCGGCAAGAGTTTCCGAAACATGAGGAAGGACTTCCATCCTTTCTGTAGCGTCCACTTCGGTCATGAAGTACGCAAAGGCCAGCTTGGCGAAGTCACGCTGCATATGCTGCGGGACCCCGAGCAGGCGATCGTCCTGCGCAACGGCCTCCCAGTAGCGTTCGCGGGTCAGCGGCGGCTTATGTCCGAGCTCATCGATCGCCTTTTTCGCCGCCGTGTAGAGCGGCCCATGGATGTCAACCAGCGTTCCGTCGAGATCGAAAAACACCGCCTTGAATTTGTTGCTCGGCAAATCTATCTCCGCGACCCGGTTGGTCTCCTATCTTTCAAGCTTGCCCTCCCGCGACTGTCAAGCGTGGAGCGCCCGGACCTGAGTCGGAAGGCCACGGCGAAGCGGCCTTCGGGCGGGCAATGCAACTCGATCAAGGATCGCGACGAAGCGCTGGCGGCCGCACTGAGGCCAAGGATCGCAGCATCCGCTTCATCGAGATTTTGCGGCGTCGCGAAGTTCGCAATCCCGACCGTCTCCGCCAGTCGCGCGCAGATTTTCTGTCGCGTACGGATCGCCTCACCGCGCAGCCTTTTCGGCGGCACCGGTACACCGTCGGACCACAGCCGCATCTGCAAATCGGGATACGCCTCGAAGACGCGCACGCCGAGTTTTTCGAGTGCCGGAAATGCCGCGAATCCAGCGAGCATGAAGCGCGTGAAAGTGCCGCCCGCGATCTTTCCATCGGCCAGATCTGATCGAGGCGCCAGGATCGACGGGAGCAACTCTTCGGCGATCGCGCGCAGATGCGGCTTGCAGTCGCGCCGCGCGATGCATCCGGCGAAATAGCTCGCGAGCGGAGTCGGGAACATCGAGAGCGGCCGCATCGCGCCGTTGAATCTCTCGCGCAAAAGCGTGCGCAACGAAGCGTCGATGATCCTACCGTCAGGTACATCGCCACGCAGGAGCATTGAGGAACCCGAACAATCGAGGTCGCGAGGCGTGCGCGGCGAATCGATCAGTGCAACGGCGCCGCGAAGATCGCTGCCGATCGCATCGGCAATGCGATGCGCGATCGCATCAACAGCCGGACTCGCGATTCCTCGCAGCGGAACGCGATGATACGACAGCCGCGAGGAATTCGCGGCCAGCATCGCGAGGTCGAGGAAATCCTCGCCCACGTCGACGCCAAGGATCGTCGCATCCGGCGCGATGACGATCTCACGCTGCGTGCACCCGCTCACCAGCAGCTTCCTTTCATCGCAACCCCCTCGCGCGCTACCGATTCGCCGCCGACTGAAGCGCGCCCGGATACAGCATTCGGTATTCGCGCTTGTTGCCGATGACGCGCTTCACGTAGTCGCGCGTCTCGTGGTAGCCGATGTTCTCGACCCACTCGTCATCGGGGCCGGGAAATTTTTCATTCCACCCCGTCACCGCGTGTTCGCCCGCGTTGTAGGCCGCGACTGCGCGAAATTCGTTGCCGTTGAACATCGCGAGGAGCTGTTTCAGGTAGGCGGTACCGAGCACCACGTTGATGTTCGGGTTATAGAGATCGATCGGCTGGGCGATGGGCAAGCCGTGCTCGCGCACCATGCGACTGGCAGTGGACGGCAGGAGCTGCATCAAGCCTTGCGCGTCGGAGACCGAGCGCGCGTCGGGGTTGAACCAGCTCTCCTGACGCATCAGCGAAACGACGAGGTACGGATCGAGGCCGCCGCCATCGGCTTTCGATGCGATCAGGTCCCAATACGCCCGCGGATAGCGGATGCGCTCGGCTTCCGAATGACCGAGGTGGCCGGCCTTTTCCAGCTTGCTCGCCGCGACGATGGCATCGTAGTACGCGCCCGAGGATTGGAGTCCTGCCAAAATGAAACCGCGCAAGTCCGCATCGGATCCAGCATAGCTTTCGAGTTGCCGCAACTCGCCGGCTTCGAGTTCCTTCAAACCCAACTCGCGCAGCGCAATTACGCGATCGACGTGAAATGCCGGCGCACCCGCGGGCGCCGCAAGGTTCGCGTTGAAGATCGGATCGGGCGCGTTGGCGGCCGGAAGCTCCGGCCATCCCGCATCGATGCGGCGCCGCGCCAGTTCGGGATAGTAGTTGCTCTCGATGCTCTCGGCGCAGGTTTCATACAAGGGCCGCGCGCCCGCGCTGTCGCCGCTCTTTTCCTTCGCCCGCGCCTCCCAGTAGGTAAACATGTCATGCGCGCCGACCCCTGATCCCGGATGCGCGCGCATCGCACCGAAGCTCCTCGCCGCCTCGCCGTAGCGATGGGTCATGAAGAACGTCCAGGGGAGCCGGAAGCGCGCGTCATCGGCAGAGGCGCTCGAGGGATAGCGCGCGATGAGTTTTCCATATTGCGCGCGGGCCAAATCGTACTTGCCGTCCTCTTCGAAGATGCGGCCGATGCGCAACATCGCACCGGGTGCAAAACGGCTTTCGGGAAAACGTGCAATCAGTTTGGTGAAGGTCGCGCGCGCGAGGTCGCGATCCTCGCGATGCCAGTAAATCAGCGCGAGCGCTTCGGTTGCGGCCGGCGCCGACGGTCCGGTCGGTGCGATTCGCAGGTATTGCGCGTATGCCGCTTCCGCCTGCTCGGGATGCGGCTTCGACGCCTGCCCTTTCATGAAGACGAACTCAGCGCGAAGCGCGGGCGGCGGTTGCATCGCGAGGCCGGCGGCGATCTCCTGCAACGCGATCGACGGCTGCCCTTCCTTCATCAGCAACGCGGCCTCATCGCGGTGATGCTCGACCGAATTGACGTTCGCGACTTCAGGATTGTTGGCGAGGATCGAGTAGGCGAAACTGCGCGCCTCCGCGTCATGGATTCCATGCGGGTAAGCTTCACGCAAGGTCATCAGCTCGTGATAAGCCTCGCGCGGCTTGCCCTCAGCCGCTAACGCGCGCGCCAGCGCGAGGCGCGCGGACTGCTCGACCTTCGCATCTGCCGTGCGCACGAGGGCTCTGGAAGCGGTCGCAGCAGCGTCGGCAGCGCGGGTCAGACGCAGATAAACGTCGGACAGTGCAACTTCGGCATCCCCGATGGTGACGCTCTGTGAGTACGTCGCGATCAGTTTTTCCAGCGTCGATGCTGCCGTCGCAAGATCGCCGGAATCGCGCTGCGCCAGCCCGCGATAATAGAGCGCATAGTCTGCGAGTCGCGGATAGTGATCGGACGCATAGCCGAGCCGTTCCACTGCGAGTGGCAAGTCGTGGTTTCGATACGCGCGGTAGCCGTCGAGGAAAGCCTGCGAAGCCGAGGATGCTGCAGGCGAGGGAATCGGCGCGGCCGCCATCTTCGCAGGCGGCGCGGCAGTCTCCTCAGAAGGCGGCGTCGTGGAGCCACACCCAACCGCCGCCACCATCAGAATCGTTGCGACCAAATGACGCCGCTTCATACTCACCTCTCATTGGGTTATCTGATGGCGGCGCGCAGCTCAATTGGGGTGGCTCGCGATCCGAAGCTCGGGATAATCTGAGGCGCATAGATGAGCGCCAAGTCGAAAATTATTCTTGCCTCGGGCTCGCCGCGCCGACGCGAGTTGCTGACGCGTGCGAAGATCGAGTTCGAAGTGATTCAAAGCGGCGTCGATGAGATTCGCGCGGTAAACGAAAACGCTCGCGACTACGCGCTGCGGATGGCTCGCGAAAAGGCGCTCGCAGTCTCCAACCAGCATCGGCATCGATCGATCCTCGCCGCCGACACGGTGGTCGAATGCAACGGCGAGATCCTCGAAAAGCCCGTCGACGCGAATGATGCCGCGCGGATGCTCGGCAGGCTCTCGGGCCGCACGCATACAGTGGTGACGGCCTTCGCCATTGCTTCCGACGCGCAAGTCCTTGCCGCCGAGGCGATCTCGAGTCGCGTGACATTTCGCGCGCTCGCGCCCGAGGAAATCGCGACCTACATCGCGACCGGCGAGCCATTCGACAAAGCGGGCGGGTACGGAATCCAGGGAATCGGCGGCGGCTTCATCTCTCATGTCGAAGGCTCGCGCGACAACGTGATGGGACTGCCGACGGATGAAGTCGTCGCGGTCTTGCGGCGATTGGAGATCCTGTGATGCTCGCCGCTGAGGAAATCGCCCATCGCCTGGCCGAGGTGCGCGAGCGCATCGCGCGGGCCGCGCAACGTTCTTCCCGTTCCGCCGATGCCATCTGCCTAATCCTTGCGAGCAAGACCCAACCCGCCGACGCGGTCCGCGCCGCGTATGAGGCCGGTGCGCGCCACTTTGGCGAGAATTACGTCCGGGAGGCGGCTGCCAAGCGCGCTGAACTCACGGATCTCGGCGATGCGACGTGGCATCTCATCGGCCATCTACAAACCAACAAAACCAGGCTCGCCACCCGGACCTTCGAGGTCATCCAAACCGTCGATTCCGCGCGGCTCGCCGATGCGATCGCGCATGCGCAGCCCACGCCTCCGATGCGCGCGCTGATCGAGGTCAATCTTGGCGGCGAGCCGGACAAATCCGGGATTGGCGCAGGCGACGTCGAATCGCTGATCGATGCGGTGCGCGCGAAGGTTGAAATAATCGGACTGATGACGATCCCGCCGCACGCGGAGAGTGCGACCGGCGCGCGAAACTACTTCGCAAAGCTGCGCCGACTGCGCGATCGGCTTGCCGCGCGCTGCGGGCTTGCGCTAAGCGAGCTTTCGATGGGAATGACGGAGGACTTCGAAGTGGCGATTGAAGAAGGAGCGACGATGGTGCGCGTCGGACGCGCGATCTTCGGCGAGCGGCCCGAATGAAAAAGCTCGGATTCATCGGCGGCGGCAACATGGCGGAAGCGCTCGCGCGCGGCCTCATCGAGCGCAAACTTTTCAAGCCCGCCGAGCTGATGGTCTCGGATGTCGACGCCAATCGACGGCGCAAGATCACGCGCACGCTGAAGATCGCGACCACCGACGACAACCTCGCAGTCATCCGCGAAGCGCGCGCGATTCTGCTCGCGGTGAAGCCGCAGCAAATCGACGAGGTCCTGAGCGGCGTCGCGGGGGCGGAAAAAATTCGCCTCCAGGAAAAGCTTTTCATCTCGATCGCCGCGGGCATCACCATCGCGCGATTGACCGGCGCATTGGGCGCGAAGGCCCGCGTGATTCGCGTAATGCCGAATGCGCCGGCGATGGTCGGGCGTGGGATGGCGGCGCTGGTGCGATCCAAAGGCGCGTCGAAGGCCGATGAAGCCTTCGCGCTCAAGATTTTCCTCGCGGTCGGCGATGCGGTCGCGCTCAAGGATGAGGCACTGCTCGATCCGGTCACCGCGCTTTCCGGCAGCGGCCCCGCGTACGTCTATCTGTTCGTGAAAGCGCTCGCCGACGCCGCCACCAACGAAGGCATTCCGCGCGACCTCGCGCTGCGGATGGCGCTCAAGACGGTCGAAGGCGCCGAGCTCAATATGCGCATGTCGAAGCTGACGCCTGCGGAGTTGATCCAAATCGTGGCGTCACGCGGCGGCACCACCGAGGCCGCGCTCAAACGGTTCGCCGCCGCGGGCTTTTCTGATATCGTGGCCTCCGCTGTCCATGCAGCCGCGGATCGCTCGCGCGAACTGGGCCGCAACTTCTAGCGAGGAGCACAATTTGGGCGCCTGGGCAGTTTTCATACTTCGAACCATCGGCTTCATTTCCAGTCTCCTGACTCTCTACTTCTGGATCGTCATCATCGCCGCGGTGATGACCTGGATCGAGCCGAACCCATATAACCCGATCGTCCGCTTCATCTACTCGGTCACCGAGCCGGTCCTCGATTGGATCCGGGAACATCTGCCGGTAGTCTTCGGTGGGATCGATTTTTCGCCACTGGTTGTGATTTTCGGAATCCAGATCATCCAACAGGTTCTGCTGCCGACGCTTGCTCAAGCCCTGGTAGGCTCGCAGTTTGGTTGAGTTCTCGCGCCGCTCCCGAACCGGCTTCGGCGTGCCGGCGACCATGCAATCGGAGGTCGCCGCCGGCATCTTCCGAGGGCGTTGACTTTTTCGCTTGGCCGATCGGAACTCGCAATGCTATGCAACGAAGATGTTGTCGCCGTATCGCGTCCTTGATCTCACCAACGAGCGCGGGCTGCTCTGCGGCCAGTTGCTGGGCGACCTTGGCGCCGATGTCATCAAGGTTGAACCTCCCGGCGGTTCGTCCGCACGCAGGCTGGGTCCCTTCTTCGAAGATCAACCCGATCCCAACCGGTCGCTCTACTGGTGGTCGTATAATCGTAACAAACGGAGCATCACGCTCGACCTGACCCGGAGTGAAGGTCGCGAGATTCTCCTTCGCCTCGTCAAGGATGCGCACTTTCTGATTGAGTCCGATAGCCCGGGACATATGGCATCGCTCGGGCTCGGCTATCCGGATCTCGCGGCGAAAAATTCCGCGCTCATCGGTGTCTCGATCACACCGTTCGGACAGGATGGTCCCAAGGCGAGCTACGCGGACAGCGACTTGATCATCCTGGCCGCGGGAGGGCCGCTAGTGCTGACCGGCGACGACGATCGCGCTCCGGTGCGGGTCAGCGTGCCGCAGGGCTACCTGCACGCGTGCGCCGATGCCGCAGTGGGCGCGCTCGCCGCGCATCATGAGCGATGCTCCTCGGGCCTCGGGCAGCATGTGGATATATCGGCGCAGCAATCGCTCGCCATCGCCACGCAATCGGGCGTGCTCGCCGCGCCGCTCGACGCCGACCAATATCGCCGGGTCGCGGGCGGCGTGAAATCGGGACCGTTGACTGCGCAACTGCTCTGGCCCGCGAAAGACGGCTGGATCTCGTGCACGTTTCTGTTTGGCAGTGCACTGGGAGTCTTCACCGTCAAGCTGATGCGCTACCTCGGCGAAAACGGATGGTGCGACGAAGCAACGGCCAACAAGGACTGGATCGGATTCGGCGCGGCGCTCGCGACCGGCGCGGAACCGATGTCGGAGTATCATCGCGCGTGCAAAATCCTGTCGAAATTTACCGAGGCGCATACCAAGGCCGAGCTGCTGCGCTTCGCGATCGAGAAGAAATTCCTGTTCGCTCCGGTTTCGACCATCGAAGACGTAATCGAAAGTTCGCAACTTCGTGCGCGTGACTATTTCCAGGAAGTCGAGCATCCGGAGCTCGGGCGCTCGTTTCGATATCCGGGCCCGTTCGTGAAATTCAGCGAGTCACCGATTCAATATCGACGGCGTCCACCGCTGGTGGGCGAGCACAATCGCGAAATCTACTGCGGCGAGATGGGCATGTCGGATCGCGAAGTCGCGGAATTGCAAACACGAGGAGTCATCTGATGGCGCGGCTACCGCTCGAAGACGTCAAGATCCTCGACTTCATGTGGGTGATGGCGGGGCCCGCCGGAACCCGGATGCTCGCCGACTATGGCGCGCAGATCGTGCGCATCGAGTCCCCCAACCGCATCGACACCGCGCGCACCCTACAGCCATACCATGGCAACCAGATCGGTCCCGATGCCTCGGGGCTGTTCAGCAACTGCAACGCCGGTAAATTCGGCATCACGCTCGACATCGCCAATCCGCGCTCGCGCGAGGTCATTTTCGATCTGCTCAAATGGGCCGACGTCGTCACCGAGTCCTTCTCTCCCAAGGCGATGCGCGCGTGGGGACTCGACTACACGGCGCTGCGCAAGATCAAACCCGACATCATCATGCTGAGCAGTTGCCTGATGGGGCAGACGGGTCCGCTGGCGAGTTTTGCCGGTTTCGGAAATCTCGCGGCGGCGATTTCCGGCTTTCACAACCTCACCGGATGGCCCGATCGGCCACCCGCCGGACCCTTCGGCGCGTACACCGATTACGTTTCGCCTCGTTTCACAGCGCTCGCGATTCTCGCCGCGCTCGAATATCGGCGGCGCACCGGCAAGGGGCAGTACATCGATCAGTCGCAGGCGGAAGCCTCGCTGCACTTCCTGACCCCTGCCCTCCTTGACTATAGCGCCAATGGACGCGCCCAATTCCGCGCCGGCAACAGCGACCGCGAGTTAGCGCCGCATGGCATCTACCCTCGAAGGGGGAAGATCAATGGGTCGCCGTCGTTTGCCGGAACGACGACGATTTTCGCGCACTATGCGCGGTGATGAAGCGTTCCGAATTGGCGCGCGACGCGCGATTCTCAACCGCTGACGACCGTCGCAAGAACGCGCCGGCCCTCGATGAGATCATTTCCAACTGGACGCGCGAACTGGAACCGCGTGAGGCCGAACGTCTCGCGCAAGCTCGCGGAATCCCGGCGCATGCGGTGCAGAACAGCGTGGAATTTTATTCCGATGCACAAGTCGCGCACCGCGGCCATTTCGTTGAACTGCCGCATCCCGTGTATGGCAAAACCACCGTCGAAGGACCGCGCGCGAAGCTTTCGCGCACTCCCGCACAGGCGCGCCGCGCGGCGCCCACCCTGGGGCAGGACAACCAGTACGTGCTGGAAAAAATCCTCGGCTACAACGACGAACAGATCGGCGACCTCGTAGCCTCGGGCGTGCTCGGGATAGCCGATGCGCTAAAACAGGTGGCGGCCGCCGTCGACGCGGATGCATTCGCCGCTGACGAATTCGGTCTCGATCAGGAACATTACCGCTCTGGCGATTTCCTCGGCGCCGCCCCATCGCCGCAACGGGGTGGCCTCGATGACGCGATTGTTTTCTTCTTCGCGTGATGATCGGGGGGCGCGAGAATCGGGCCCGGCGCGATCGCATTGACCAGGACCTCCGGCGCCAGCTCCAGGGCCAGACTCTCGGTTATCGCAGTCACCGCGGCCTTCGAAGTGTAATAAGGAACGTACCCCTTGTAGCGAGGGCGCCCGCTGATCGGCAGCCAGTCGGTGAAATTGACGATGCGACCCGCGCCCCGCTCTTTCATGATGCGCGCGGCGTGAGTGGAGAACAGGAACGCGCTCCTGGCGTTGGAATCGATCGCATCGATCCAGTCCCCTCGGTAGGATTTGGCGTCTTGATGTAGGTCGACGCCATGTTGATGAGGATGTCGAGGCTGCCCAGCGCCCGCACCGTCTCGACCACTGCCGCTTCGATCTGATCCGCGTTGCGCGCGTCAGCTTTAATCGCAACCGCCTTGACGCCGGCGGCTTTCGCGGCGGCCACCGTCGCTTCGGCGGGCGCGAGCGAACCGCGATAGATGATCGCGAGCGAGCATCCGCGCTGGGCGAGCACGCTCGCAACCGTTTGCCCGATGCGTGCGGCACCGGTGATAACTGCTACTTTGCCTTTCGGGTCCATCGAGGCTCATCATCTCAGTCTGCGCGCCGAGCCGCAAAACGTAGCCGCGTGTAATCGGCAACCCATTTGCCGTCGCCATCGACGAGTTGAGGCCGCAAGACCTCGCGAACTTCTTCCAGGAAGGCACGACGCTCCGCGGCGGCGATCTTCGAGGTGAAATTTTCCGCGAAGGTTTCCAGCCATCCGATCACGTCGCCGGGCAGCGGCGTGGGCCGCTGAATCAGCGCGATATAGTCGATGGCAAATCCCCCCTTGATGAGACGCGCCGAGTATTCCTCGACGGTCGGGAAATACCACGGCACCGCGCCTTCGCCATCGAGGCCGCGGCGATTGAGCGCGTTGACCAGCGCGGTGCGAATCTTCTCGACGCATCGATGGCCGCCCATTTCGGCGACGAAACGACCGCGCGGCCGCAGCGCGCGCTTGACGCCCGCGATCACGTCATCTGGATGGCGCATCCAGTGCAGTGCCGCGTTGCTGAACACCGCGTCGAACTCGCCCGCGTAGGTCAGGTGCTCGCCGTCCATCACCTGCGCGTCGAGGCCCATCGCGCACGCGCCACGAATCTGCGCCTGGCTCGCATCGACGCCGACCACTTCGCATCCCATCGCAACCAGCTTCGCGGTCAACGCGCCGTCACCGCATCCGAGGTCGAGGATGCGCTCGCCCGGCTGCGGCGCGAGCAGCTCGACCACCGGCATGCCGAGGTCGGACACGAACCGGGCATTGCGTGCATAGCGATCCGGATCCCAGCTCTGTGGATTTCCCATCTTCGACTCCCTGTACCTTCGTTAATACTTAACGTAGGTTAATATTTAGAATGCGCCAAGGATGCAAGAGCTAGGGGGCCGAGGCTCGCGAAGGTTTTTCCGATTCCTTGAGGAACGTATCCAGCGCGCCCTTGGCGTTGGCGCATTCGTCCAGGGTGTGAAGGCATGCTTTCTCGATGCGCCGGCAATCCTCGGCCTGCGCCTGGCTGTCGGAAAAGTAGCTCGCCGCGGCGCTCTTCCGATGGTTTCGCCATGCACGACTGATCGTGGACCGCGCGCCCGATGCAATGGATGCGCGCCTGGGTGTCGTTGTCATTCAGCCATGCGACGCACGATGGATCGGCATTGCGCGCGGATTCGCACGCCTCGGAATTGCCGGCCACGCAATCGAGATCGCGCAGATCGGCGACGACGCAGGGACTGTCCGAATGCTGCTCGGTCCTTTCCATCTCGCCGATCATCTTCTGACCGATGGTGGACTTCGCGCTGCCCTTGGCGACCAGATCCTGTCTGATGGACTCGGCCGAGCTAGGCGTCAGCGCGCACATTCGCCACATCGCAACCGTCAAATCACTCTGCTTTTTGAGGCTGGCCCCTCGGTCGCCGGCCATCCGTACGCATTCATCGCTAACGGGAAATCGCACCGGATTGCCGCAACGCTTTTCGAATTGCGCGCGCTGTTGCGCCGCAGCATTCCGCGCTGCCTGCGCCTGTGCAGCTTCCTCAGCGGCTTTCTTCGCGGAAGAGCCACAGCTGGTGAGCAGGAAGATTGAAGAAAGCAGAATGAAGAGGAAAGCGGTGTCGCATATTCAGGATGACCTCAACCAGTGGCGCAGGGAGCGCATTGCCAGTCTAGCCGCTATCGCTGGGCCGATCATATGAACGCCCTCGGAGACGCGGCTGGCTTCAGGAGGCTGGGCGGAAGTATGCTGGATTTTCCAATACAGAACGAATTCGATGGGCATCACACTAACCAAGGCGCGCATCTCGAATCCTCGCACTCCGGGGCGAAGCTCGATCGAAATCGAGTTTCTGATCGATACCGGCGCGCTGTACAGCGTTGTCCCTGCTCGCGCTGGCGCGGCAAATTGCGCTGAAGAAACTGGAGCGCGAAGAGTTTACCCTGGCGGACGGAACCCATCGCAGCTACGACGTCGGCGAGGCGTTCTTCGAACTCGGCGAACGGCGCGGCACTTCGAAGATCGTCTTTGGCCCGGCCGCTGCGACTCCGCTGCTCGGCGCGCTGACGCTGGAAAGCCTCGGCCTGATGGTGAATCCCGTCACGCGCGAAGTTACCCCGATGCGATTGTTCCTCGCCTGATCCTTCTTTCGCCTTCCCACGGAATGCCTTGCCGATGGTTGGCCGCCTTGTTATCTGAGGCTCCACGAGCGCTGGTCGCAAAAGGAATCGCCATGATCAAGGGAATCGATCACTTCGTAGTCGTGGTGCCGGAACTCGAAGCCGGCATCGAAAGTTACGGCGAACTTGGGTTCACCGTGGTGCGCGGCGGCAAACACAACATCGGGACTCACAATGCGCTGATTGCCTTCGCCGATGGATCCTACATCGAGCTGATCGCGTTCCTCACCCCGGTCGCCGGACATCCGTGGTACGACGCGATGCGCAATAGCGGCGGCATGGTGGATTTTTGCGCGCAGACCGACGACCTAGCCGCCGACGTCGCGAACTTTCGCCGCGCCGGCATCGGCATTACCGATCCCAACGGCATGACGCGCGACCGCCCCGACGGCTACCGGCTGAGCTGGGTGCTTTCGATTCCCAACGCGCCGTTCAACGGCAGCGTGCCATTTCTGATCAAGGATGACACGCCGCGCGACGAACGCGTGCCCAGCGAGCGAACCCATCGCAACGGAGTAACGGGGTTGGCGAACCTTATTATCGCTGTGCCCGATGCGGCGGAGGTCGCGGGATGGTATCGCGTGATAACCGGCAGTGGAGGCGATGCGATCGAGCATCGCGACCTCGATGCGGCAGGGACGCGCTTTCAGCTTGGGCCTCATCAGCTCGACATCATTTCGCCACGTGGCCCGAACGGCCCGGTGGCAGAATTCCTGCGCACGCGATCAGCGGGCCCTTACCAGGCGACGCTAATCGGCGAGCGCGCGGGCGAGCTTGATCCCATGCTCACCCACAACGCTCGGCTGAAGATCCAATAAGGAGCGCGCAATGGCGAGGAAAATTAGTTTTGGATTCACGCTTCCGCAACGCGGCGTCTTTTTCGGCATCGCGACCTGGCCTGAAATGCTGAAGCTCGCGCAGCAAGCGGAGCGCTCCGGCGCGTTCGATTCGGTTTGGGTTGGAGACAGCGTGATGGCGAAGCCGCGCCCTGAATCCATCGCGCTGCTCGGCGCGTTGAGCGCGGCGACCGAGCGGGTAAAACTCGGCGTCGGATGCATGGCGAGTTTCCCGATACGTGATCCGATCGTCTTCGCACTGCAATGGGCAACCCTCGATCTGATTTCCAACGGCCGGATGTGGCTGGCGGCGTGCACCGGCATTGTCGCGGGAGGCGTGAGCGCGCGCGAGGGCGGCGTCTGGGGCATCAGCGATGGTCAGCGCGGAAGCCGGATGGCCGAGAACATCGAGATATGCCGGCGGCTGTGGAGCGAGGACAACGTCAGCTTCAAGGGCAAGTATCGCAGCTTCGAATGCGTGACGATCACTCCGCGTCCGATTCAGCAGCCCTGTCCGATCTGGATCGCCGCGAACCCGCCGCCGATGGCTGCCGAAGTTCCGATGCGGCGCGTCGCCAAAATTGCCGACGGATGGATGACGGTGCAGATGTTTCCGAAAATGTTCGCCGGCAACTGGGCGCGTTTGACAGACGCGCTGCGCGCGGAAGGCCGCGACCCCGCGAGCTTCGGCAACATCGAGTATCACAACATCAACATCAGTCAGGATCGCGACGCCGCGCTCGAGGAGTCGAAGCGCTTTCTCGACGCGTACTACGGACCGGTCTTCGCGCCCGAGATGGTCGCGGCATGGACCGCGGCGGGTACGCCCGAGCAATGCGCCGCGCATCTGCGCGAGCTCGCGAATGACGGCGCCAAGGCGATCACCTTGCGCATCACCTCGTGGGATCAGAAAGGGCAGTTCGAGCGCCTTGTCAATGAGGTACTTCCGCGCGTGCACGGCTAATCGATGATGCGGCGGGCGCCGCGCGCGTAGTAGAATCCGCGCGTGCAAAGCGCGTTCAACATTCCTCGCATCGTGATTGCCGCGACCGGCAGCGGCGTGGGCAAAACCACGGTGACTGTCGGTCTCATCGATGCGCTGCGAGCGCGCGGCCTCAAGGTCGCCGCCTTCAAATGCGGCCCCGACTATTTGGATCCTACCTACCATCGGCGCGCGGCGGGCGTGCCCTCGCACAACCTCGACGGATGGATGATGGGACGCGAGGCGGTGCTGGCGACCTTTTCGCGATGCGCGCGCGATTTCGACATCGCGATCATCGAAGGGATGATGGGGCTGTTCGATTCCGCCACGCCCACCGGCGATGAAGGCTCGACCGCGGAAATCGCCAAGTGGCTCGCCGCGCCGGTGCTGCTGGTCGTCGACGCCTCGGGCATGGCCCGCAGCATCGCCGCGATGGCGACCGGGTACGCCAACTTCGATCGCGCGGTGAACGTCGCCGGAGTGATTTGTAATCGGGTCGGCAGTCGCGGCCATCTCGACATGTTGCGGATGGCGTCGAGCCAAGTGCGCGTGGTCGGCGGCCTTCCCGCCGATGCGGCGCTGGCGTTTCCGGAGCGTCATCTCGGGCTTCGCAGCGCGGATGAAACCGCGGTGCCGCAGCGACTTCTGGATGCGTGGGGCAAGCTCGCCGCGGAGTGGCTCGACCTCGATGCGATCGTGTCCATTGCGCGCGCGGCTCCTGAGTTAGCGGTCGAAGTTCGTGCGCCAAATCACAAAGGCCGGCAGGCTTGCCGCATCGGACTCGCATGGGACGACGCGTTTCACTTTTACTACGAGGACAATCTGCGCCGGCTCGAAGAATGCGGCGCGGAGATTGTTCGCTTCTCGCCCGCTCACGAGCGCCTCCCTGCCCAAAGTCGATGGATTGTATTTCGGCGGCGGCTATCCCGAGGTTCTCGCGCAGCGAGCTTTCGCATAATCACAAAATGATCGACGCGGTTCGCGCCTTTGCGAAATCCGGGCGGCCGATTTACGCCGAGTGCGGCGGCCTGATGTACCTGACTGACGCGATCCGCACTTTGAGTGGACAGACCTGGCCGATGGCCGGTCTGATCGCGGGCGTCGCCGTGATGTCCGAACGCTTGCAGGCGCTGGGTTATGTCGAGGTGGCAACGCGCGCGCCATCAATACTCGGCGGAGCGGGACGCAATTTCGCGGTCATCAATTTCGCTACTCGACGCTTGAAAACAACGCGCAGCATGCATCCTCTATATAGCGTGCAGCCCAAGTGGGGCGCGCCATTCGTAGAAGGCTATGCGTCCGCCAACCTCGTGGCGTCGTACGTTCACGCGCACTGGGCCTCCAATCCCGCGATTCCCGAGGCATTCGTGAAAGCGTGCATGGAGTCCCGCAAGGCCGCATGACGCGCGCGAAAACCATGATGGTCCAGGGCACCGCATCTTCGGTGGGCAAGAGCCTCATCGTCGCTGCGCTGTGCAGGATTTTTCGCGACGACGGCTTTTCGGTCGCGCCGTTCAAGTCGCAGAACATGGCGCTCAACTCGTTCGTCACGCCCGACGGCCTCGAAATCGGGCGCGCGCAGGCGGTGCAGGCGGAAGCAGCGCGCATCGAGCCGTCGATCGAGATGAACCCGATCCTGCTCAAGCCTGAACCGGGACTGCGCTCACAAGTAGTGGTGATGGGAAAGCCGACTGCGAGTCTGCATTGGAGCGAGTACTGCGCCATGATGCCGTCGCTCGAAGGCACCATCGCCGCATGTCTCGAGACTCTACGTTCAAAATACGACCTCGTAGTCATCGAGGGCGCGGGCAGCCCAGCCGAGATAAATCTGCGCCGCACCGACATCGTAAACATGCACGTCGCTCGGATCGCGGACGCGCCGGTAATCCTGGTCGGCGACATCGACAAGGGTGGCGTGTTCGCACAGATGGTCGGAACGATGGAATTGCTAACTCCGGACGAGCGCAATCGGGTCGCGGGATTTCTCATCAACAAATTTCGCGGCGAGGCCCACTTGCTGAAGGAAGGCCTCGACTACCTTCGTACGCGCTACGGAATTCCAGTGCTCGGCGTGGTGCCGTGGATCGACCGATTGCGCATCGCCGAGGAAGATTCCGTGCGGCTGCAGGAGCCGAGCACGCCGCCTGCTCCGACCGCGGAACTATATCTCGCGGTGATAAAGCTGCCTTTCATGGCGAACTATGACGATTTTCTTCCGCTCGAGCACGAGCCGGACGTCCACCTACGCTATGTCGACGAGGTTCGCGACCTCGACGGCGCAGACATCATGATAATTCCCGGCACCAAGGCGACCATGTCCGACCTGGCGTGGATGCGCCGCGAGGGTTTCGCCGATGCGATCGAAAAACACGCGCAGCATGGAGGCGTCGTGCTCGGCATTTGCGGGGGCTGCCAGATGCTCGGCGAGGCCATCGAAGACCCCTACGGCGTCGAGTCGCACGATCCTCACGCACGCGGCCTCGATCTGCTGCCCCTGCGTACGCGTTTCAAGCGCAACAAATCCACCGCGCGTGTCATCGCGCGCCCCAACCCCGGATGGTTCGGCTGGAACGAAGACGCTCCGGAAATCACCGGCTATGAAATCCACATGGGGTCGGTCACCGCGACCGCTTCGGATGCGCCCGCGTTCACGGTAATCTCGCGCAACGGTGAATTCGCGCGCTACGCCGACGGCGCGATCTCGAGCGGCGGCAATATCGTGGGAACCATGCTGCATGGCATCTTCGAAAACCCATCCACTCGCAGTGGATTGCTGACCGAGCTGCGGCGGCGCAAAGGCCTCGCACGAACTGGGCATGCAGCGATTGCGGATCGCGAGAGCGAGTACGACCGGTTGGCAGCGACGGTGCGGAGCGCTATCGACATGGCCGCGCTGCGACGCATAATCGGCATCTAAACGAGGAACATAACGACGATATGGCCGAAGAATCGAACCAGGGAATTCCCGCCGCGCCGCTCGCACTCGAAGGCTATGCGGTATTGCATCAGATGTTTCGCATCCGCCGGGCGCCGTGGCGCGCGCTCGACAGCGAGGCGCAGGATCGCGTTATCGATCAGGCTGCGTCGCTGCTGGGCGAGATGCAGCAGCGCGAGGACGGTGAGAGCGCGCTGTTTTCGCAGCTCGGGCACAAGGGCGACCTGATGCTGGTGCATTTCCGCCGCAGCTTCGATGAGCTGGATCAGACGGAGATCGCGATCGCGCAGCTGGAGCTGTCGGATTACCTGGAGCCGACCACATCGTACCTGTCGGCGATCGAGCTAGGGCTCTACGAGGCGTCGGTCGCCCTGTACAAGGATCTCGTCGGCAAACAAATCGAGCCGCATTCGAAGGAGTGGGACGCAGGGGTCGAGGCCGAAATGGCGCGCCAGCGTGAAAAAGTTTCGACCCGCCTGTACCCGAAGATCCCGCCGCGCCGCTACCTATGCTTCTATCCGATGGACAAGAAGCGCGAGGGCGACGACAACTGGTATCGCCTCGATATCGAGCGGCGCCGCGATCTGATGCGCGAGCACGGCATGGTCGGGCGACGCTACGCGGGACATGTGACGCAGATCATCTCGGGCTCGATCGGCTTCGATGACTGGGAGTGGGGCGTCGATCTGTTCGCCGACGATCCGCTGGTGTTCAAGAAGCTGGTCTACGAAATGCGCTTTGACGAGGCGAGCGCCGCGTACGCGAAGTTCGGCCCGTTCTACTTCGCGATTCGGACTGAACCCGCGGATCTCGAGAAGCTGTTCATCGCCGAATGATCATTTCGGCTTGAGCGCGCCGAAAATATCCTCGACTTCACCATCGAGGGGGAAGCGTCCGGTCTGCGATTTCGAGAAAACCAGCTTGCCATCAACCAGGACGTCGAACTGCCCGCTCTTGCCGGGCGCGATCGAAGTTTTCTCGTCGAAGCGGGATTTCAGGGATGCGGCCAGACTGGCCGCACGGGGTTTGTAGCCTCAAGCTGCGCAGTAGAGAATTTCGGTAGCCATGCCTAAAGCGTAGCCCGCCGCAGCGCGTAGCTCAATTCGCTACCAGTCGACGAACACCGCCGCCGCGACCACCGAGGTCCACAGCCCGTCGCGATCGCCCACCGCCGATTGCGTGACGTTGCGCGTGGTGACGATTTTGTCCGACATCCGCCAGATGTCCTTGCGCTCGTCGTAGCTGGTGTTCGGGTCGAAGTCGATGCCGAGGATGGTCCCGAGCATCGAGGCCGCGAGATCCTCGGCATAGTCGCCCGCCTTCTGGTCGGTCTCGCCGTAGCTGTGATGCTCAGAAAGATAGCCGTAAGTGGCGTTGTTGGCGGGAATCGCGACGCCGATCGTCGATGCCACCAGCCGATGCGGCTCGTTGGTCGCGTTGTCGCTCATCACGGTGAAAACGATTTGGCCGGGGCGCAGGAACTTCAGCCCCTCCTGCTGCGAGAGGAGCTTGCAGTTGGGAGGAAAAATCGACTTCACGCGCACCAGGTTGTACACGGCGATATTCGCCGAGCGCAGCGCGAGCTCAAATGAGCTAAGTTTTTCGCGATGGCGTCCTACACCCTTGGTCAGGAAGACGCCCTTCGGCACCGGCCCCATCGTCTTTCAGTCAACTCCCAGCATCTGCATCATCAAACCACATTCACCGGCTGATACTCGCCGAACACGCGCCGCATCGCGTCGGAAATTTCGCCCAGCGTGCACCACGCGCGCACCGCATCGATGATGGTCGGCATCAGGTTCGCCTCACCGCGCGCCGTGGCTTCGACCTTCGCGAGCGCGGCATTGGCGGCATCGGCATTGCGCTCGGCGCGCAGCTTCGCGAGCTTGGCCTGCTGCTTCTGCTCGAGGTCGGGATTCACTTTGAGCGTTTCGCCCGGAGGCGAGCCACCCTGAGTGAACTGGTTGACGCCCACGATGATGCGATCCTTGGTCTCGATTTCGCGCTGGTAGAGGAACGCCGCGTTCTGGATTTCGCGCTGCATGTAGCCGCGCTCGATCGCCGCGACCGCGCCGCCGAAGTCATCGATCTTCGAGAGGTACTCCTGCGTCTTGACTTCCAGTTCGCGCGTGAGCGTTTCGAGGTAGTACGAACCCGCCAGAGGATCGACGGTGTCCGCGACGCCCGATTCATTGGCGATGAGCTGCTGCGTGCGCAAGCGCCAGCAGCACCGAGGATTCCGTGGGCAGCGCGAGCGCCTCATCCTTACTGTTAGTGTGCAGCGACTGCGCGCCGCCGAGCACCGCCGCGAGCGCCTGCAGCGTCACGCGCACAACGTTGTTGTCGACCTGCTGCGCAGTAAGCGTCGAGCCGGCGGTCTGCGCATGAAAGCGCATCATCATCGAACGCTCGTCCTTGGCCTTGAAGCGCTCCTTCATGATGCGCGCCCACAGCTTGCGTGCGGCGCGAAACTTCGCAACTTCCTCGAAGAAGTTGTTGTGAACGTTGAAAAAGAATGACAGCCGGCTAGCAAACGAATCGATCGCGAGGCCCGCTTTCATCGCCGCCTCGACGTAGGCGATTCCGTCCGCGATGGTGAACGCCAGCTCCTGCGCGGCGGTCGAGCCGGCCTCGCGGATGTGGTACCCGGAAATCGAAATCGTGTTCCAGTTGGGAACTTCCTTCGACGCGAATTCGAAAATGTCGGTGATGATGCGCATCGAGCCGCGCGGCGGGTATATATATGTCCCACGCGCGACGTATTCCTTCAGGATGTCGTTCTGGATGGTGCCGTTGACCTGATCCCATTTGACGCCGCGGCGCTCCGACGCCACCAGGTACAGCGACAGCAGTATCGATGCGGTCGCATTGATCGTCATCGAGGTGGAAATCTTGTCCAACGGTAGGCCGTCGAGCAGCGTCTCCATGTCGGCCAGCGATCCAATCGAAACGCCGACGCGCCCGACTTCGCCCTTCGCTAACTCGTGGTCAGCGTCGCGGCCCATCTGGGTCGGCAGGTCGAATGCGACTGACAGTCCAGTCTGGCCCTGCTCGAAGAGGTAGCGGTAGCGCTTGTTGGATTCCTCGGCGGTGCCGAATCCCGCGTACTGGCGCATGGTCCAGGCCCGCCCGCGATACATCGTGGGCTGGACGCCGCGCGTGAACGGATACTCGCCGGGAAAACCGAGGTCGCGAACGAAATCGAAATCCGCGAGGTCCGACGGATCGTACGCGCGTTTGATTTCGATGCCGGAGCTAGTCTCGAATTTTTCGCGCCGCTCTTTGCCGCGCTTGAGCGATGGGTTGAGTTTCTTCTCTTCCCAATTCTTGCGCGCGGCTTCGAGGTCTTTGAAATCAGTTGGTGAATTTTGCTGGGACATTTTCCTGCAAAGTCCTCGGCAGAATCTTACTCGATCACAATCAGTAATGCGCCTTTTTCGACGGTCTGACCGGCGGCGACTTTAATTTCGACGACTTTGCCCGCCTTAGGAGACTTTAGCTCGTTTTCCATTTTCATCGCCTCGATGACGAGCACGCCCTGCTGCGCTTCCACCTGATCGCCCACCTGCACCGAAACCGACAGCACGCGGCCCGGCATCATTGCGCGCATCTGCGCCTTACCGCTGACCTCGCGCGCTCCACGCGAAGTCATCAGGCGGCGGCGCGCGTCTTCGAGCGTGAGGCGCGTCACTCCCGCACGCGACGAGATTACAAATTCCTCGCCTTGCCGGATGACGTCGAGATCGAAGGAGCGATTGCCGACCACGATCGAAAACGAAGTTGGTCCCGCCTGCCGGAGATCGGCGTTGATTTTCTTGCCGCCGAGGTTCACCTCGTAGGTGCCGGCGTCACCAAGCTCCTCGATTTCGAGGTCGTGCTCCAGCCCGTCGATAATTGCGTGATACTGGGTTGCCACGGCTACTTCAAAACCTCGAGGCGACCGCGAGTCTTCCACGGCGAGACGTGAGGACCCTGCTGCGCGGGCGCCGCCTGCCCATTGGAATGATTCTGATGACTCTGCGCGGCGTGTGCGGCCAGCACGATCGCGGCCATTCGCTCGACATCCTCAGCCACGGGATCAGCTTCCGGATGCCACTCCTGGTTGATGAAGTTGGTGTCGAAGTCGCCCGCGACAAAACGCGCGTGAGTCATGATCCACCGATGGAAGTCGAGGTTGGTGGTCAGCTCGCCGGCGATTTGAAATTCCGCGAGCGCGCGGCGCATCCGCTCGATCGCCTGCAAGCGGCTGGAGCCCCAGACCGCGAGTTTCGAGATCATCGGATCGTAGAACATCGTGACTTCGGCGCCCGCGTAAATGCCCGCATCATTTCGGACGCCCGGACCTTCGGGAAATTTCAGCGTCTCGATTTTTCCCGGCGCCGGTACGAAACCGGCCTTGGGATCCTCGGCATAGATGCGGCATTCGACCGCCCAGCCGTTTTGCTTCAGGTCGGACTGCTTGAACGGCAGCTTCGCGCCCGCCGCGACTTCGATTTGCAAACGCACGAGGTCCAGCCCGGTCACCATCTCGGTGACAGGATGCTCGACCTGGATGCGCGTGTTCATTTCGAGGAAGTAAAAGTTGCGGTCCGCATCGGCGAGGAATTCGACGGTGCCGGCGCCGACGTAGTTCACGGCCTTCGCGGCTTTCACGGCGACCTCGCCCATCTTGGCGCGCATCTCGGGCGTGACGAACGGCGAGGGCGATTCCTCGACCACCTTCTGATGGCGGCGCTGAATCGAACATTCGCGCTCGAACATATGCACCGTGTTGCCGGCCTTGTCGGCGAATACCTGCACCTCGATGTGGCGCGGCTTGCGCACGAATTTCTCGACATAGAAACGGCCGTCGCCGAACGACGATTTCGCCTCGCTCGCGACGGTGCGAACGATCGAGCCGAGATCCTTGTCGCTCTCGACCAGGCGCAGACCTTTGCCGCCACCGCCTGCGGCCGCTTTCACCATGATCGGAAATCCGATCTTGTTGGCGATCTCGCGGACCTGCTCTTCAGTCTCCAATGTATCGGGCGAGCCGGGCACGACCGGCACGCCGGCCGCCATCATCAGCTTGCGCGATTCGACTTTGTCGCCCATCGCAACGATCGCATCCGGCGGCGGGCCAATAAAAGTGATGCCTGCTTTCTCGACCGCGCGCGCGAAGCCCGCGTTCTCGGAAAAAAATCCGTAGCCGGGATGGATCGCATCGGCGCCGGTATTTTTCGCTGCGGCGAGGATCTTTTCGGTTTGCAGATAACTCTGCGATGCAGGCGCGGGTCCAACCAGGACCGCGTAGTCGGCTTCGCGCACATGCAGCGCGGTGCGATCGGCCTCGGAGTAGACCGCGACCGATTCGATGCCGAGTTCGCGGCATGCGCGGATGACGCGGACCGCAATTTCGCCGCGGTTGGCGATCAGAATCCGTTTAAACATCTTTTAATTTGCCCTCGACTCCGCTGCGCTCCGCCTCGGGGCGCCTGCGGCGCGGCTACGCCCGCTTCGCGCCTCACTCCAGAATGTTTGCCTGCTCACAGGGGGATGTTGCCATGCTTCTTGGGCGGATTTTTATCCACTTTGTTTTCGAGGGCTTTCAGCGCCGCGATCACGCGCGGGCGCGTGTCGCGCGGCATGATCACTTCGTCGACGTACCCGAGTTCCGCGGCCTTGAACGGATTCGCGAAGGTCTTGCGATAATCGTCGGTCAGTGCGGTGCGCTCGGCCGCAGTGCGTTCGCCGCGATATAAGATGTTGATCGCCTGCTCCGGTCCCATGACCGCGATTTCAGCGCTCGGATACGCGAAGTTGAAATCGCCGCGAATGTGTTTTGATGACATCACGTCATACGCGCCGCCGTAAGCCTTGCGCGTGATGACAGTAACCTTCGGCACCGTTGCCTCGCAGAACGCGTACAGCAACTTCGCGCCGTGGCGAATGATGCCCTGGAATTCCTGCGCGGTGCCCGGCAGAAATCCCGGCACGTCGACGAAGGTGACGATCGGAATGTTGAAGCAATCGCAAAAGCGCACGAAGCGCGCGCCCTTCACCGACGCGTCGATATCGAGGCATCCCGCGAGGTTGGCCGGCTGGTTGCCGACGATGCCGACTGAGTAGCCGCCGATACGCGCGAAACCGATCAGAATGTTGCCGGCCCAATCCTTCTGAATCTCGAAAAAATGCCCGTCGTCGACGACGTGCTTGATCAACTCGACCATGTCGTAGGGCTTGTTGGGATTCTCCGGCACCATCGCGTCGAGTTCGGCGTCGCGCCGCTGCGGATCGTCCTTGCTCGCGCGAAACGGAGGATCCTCGGCATTGTTCGACGGCATGTAGGAGAGCATCTCGCGGATCATCATCAGCGCGGCCTGATCGTCCTGCGCTTCGAGATGACATACGCCGGAGCGCTGCGAATGCGTATCCGCGCCGCCGAGCTCCTGCATCGAAACTTCCTCGTGCGTCGCGGCCCGAATGACATCGGGTCCGGTGATGAACATGTACGAGGTCTCGCGCACCATGATGATGAAGTCGGTCATCGCGGGGGAATAAACCGCGCCGCCCGCGCAGGGTCCCATGATGCAGGAGATTTGCGGGACCACGCCCGAGGCCATCACGTTGCGCAAAAAGATATCGGCGTAACCGGCGAGCGACACGACGCCTTCCTGGATGCGCGCGCCGCTGCCGTCGTTGATGCCGACGAACGGGCAGCCGACCTTCATCGCGAGGTCCATCACCTTGCAAACTTTTTCCGCGAACGCGCCCGACAGGCTGCCGCCGAAAACCGTGAAGTCGTGCGAGAAGACGCAGACCTGGCGGCCATCGATAGTGCCGAAGCCGGTCACCACGCCGTCGCCGGGAATCTTCTTGCTCGCCATGTCGAAGTCGGTGATGCGATGCGTCTTGAACTTGTCGAGCTCGATGAAGGAGCCGCGATCGAGGAGAAAATCGATGCGCTCGCGCGCGGTCAGACGGCCGGACTGTTTTTGCTTTGCGAGGCGTTCCGCGCCGCCGCCAACTTCGGCGAGGCGCGACATTTCCTGCATCCTGTCGATGTTTTCTTTGAGGCCCATGCTCCAAATATGCGGAATCGAGGGGTCGCGCCGGCCCGCTTAAGTCAAGCGGAAAGGCGCGCCACGCAAATAGATATCGCAACCGCGTCAGCGGTTAAAGCCACGCGAAGGCTGCCCATTCAACGATTTGTATCTGGCTCACCCTTGCCCGACAGACCGCGTCCGCGTGACCTCGGTGGAGTTCGAACGTTCCTGGGCACGGACACCGGGGCGAGAATCCGTTGACTAGACCGACCGGTTGGTATAGTCGCTTGGAGTATGCTCGAAACTCCTTCGCGCACGAGGATTCTCAATACCGCCCGCGAGCTGATGCTCAAGTATGGTTATGGCTCAGCCGCAGTCGACGAGATCTGTTCAAGAGCGGGTGTTACCAAAGGCAGCTTCTACCACTTCTTCGGAACCAAGGAAGAACTCGGGCTGGCGGTCCTGAACCGATTCTTTGCCGAAGGTAGCGTGCGTATAGCGAGCGGCGCGTATGCGGAAATCGATGATCCATACCAGCGCCTCCTCGGGCTGTTCGATCATCTTGAGGCAATCGGGCCCCATCTGTGGCGGGACGGATGCCTGATGGGAAATTTCGCCTGCGAGCTCGCCGAGTCAAGTCAACCGATACGCCGGCGCGTAGCTGAAATGTTCGATGACCTGGTCAATAGGTTGGCGCCGATCTTCCGGCCCATCGCGCGCGGCCTAAAGGAAGCGGCCGAACTCGCGGAACAAACGCTCATGGTGATCGAGGGCGCCGTCGTTATGGCGAGAGCACACGACGACCCGGAGCGCATCGCCGCGGGGATCCGCCGCTTCCGGGGTACCATCGAGGCTCGGATCGCAGAGACGAGAACAGCTAAAGCAGAACGCAAATCGAGGGCGAACGAACTTCGTCCTGCAACACAAGCAAGGAGGAATAGCCATGTCTGAGTCGTGGACCCTCAAAGGCGGGTACTTCGAAACCTGCAACTGCGAGACTGCCTGTCCGTGTGTCTTTTTGAGTCCGCCTACCGAAGCCGACTGCACTGTGCTCCTCGCGTGGCACGTTGACAACGGTCACTTCGGTGATGTCTCCCTCGATGGCCTGAACGTGGCGCTAGCCGTCCACAGTCCCGGTCATATGGCAGAGGTCAAGTGGAAGGCGGCGCTTTATCTCGACGAACGCGCATCGGAAGAACAGCGACAAGCCCTGACGAAGATCTTCAGTGGTCAGGCCGGCGGTCACCTGGGTCGTATCGCCCAGCACATCGGCGAAGTACTCGGGGTCCGCAGCGTACCGATCGAATATCGGGCCGAAGGTAAGCGACGTTCGGTTCGAGTTGGCAATGTGGCGGATGCGACCATTCAAGCCATCGAAGGGCCCTCAGGCGACGTCACCGTCAGCGGTCATCCGCTCGCGATCGCGCCGGGTTTCCCAGCGGTCGCTGCTCGGTCGGAAAACCTTCGCTACCAGGATCACGGCTACAGTTGGGAGATCTCTAAAAAGAACGGGCTCTATTCCTCCTTCCAATACGCCAATGGGTGACCCGAGCTTAGCCCTGCCGGATCCACTCACCGCCGTGCTGCGCCGCGATCGCTGGATCGTGGCGGGCGGCCTGGCCGCACTGACTCTCTTCACCGCGATCGAGAGTACGTGGGTCGGGAATGCCATGATGCACACCTCGTCGCTTTTGCCGGTCTCTCCCATGGCCCGATGGGGACCGGCTGAGCTGGCAATCATCGCGCTGATGTGGGCCGTGATGATGGTTGCCATGATGACGCCCACCGCATCCCCGATGGTGCTGGCCTTCGCTGGGCTGGAGCGTCGGCGGATCGGCGGCATCGGCACCGCGCTGGGGACGACGACCATTTTCCTGGGCGGATATCTACTCGTCTGGATTGGCTTCAGCGTGATGGCGACACTCGCCCAATGGGGGCTTCATTCCGCGGCAATGCTATCCGCTTATGGCATGAGCAGCGCGAGCCCTGCGCTCGACGCAGTGCTTCTAGTGAGCGCGGGAGTGTTCCAGTTCTCCTCTGGCAAATCGGCCTGCCTCAAGCATTGCCGCACGCCGGTCGGCTTCCTGCTCGCCGAGTGGCGCGACGGCATGGGTGGAGCGCTCCTGATGGGCGTTCGTCACGGGCTGTATTGCGTCGGCTGTTGCTGGCTATTGATGTTGCTTTTGTTGGTCGTGGGCGTCATGAACGCCGCCTGGTGCGCCGCGCTGGCCGCGCTGGTTCTGGCAGAAAGAGTGCTGCCCGCCGGGCTTTGGCTCGCTCGCGCAGCCGGCATCGTACTCGCTCTCTCAGGGATTGGGATGGCGACGGGCATGTGGTAGCTGCTACCGCCATCTCGTGTCACACCCCGCGAGGGCGGCCGCGCAGCATGATCGGAATCGGCATAGGCGACGACGCACCAGCCAGTCGGCGCTCATCGATTGGTATGTGGGCTGAAGCCCTGGAATTCGAGCCGATCGCCGCTCGCGATGTGATGCTTCGCGGCGTAACCGCCGTTTACCTCGAGCACGTAGAGCGTGCCGGGGAATCCGCCGAGCAGCGCCTCCGAGTAGGGTTGCGCATTGGCGACCACGCCAAGGACCTTGCCATCCGAGTCGGCGAACAGCATGTCGAGCGGAAGGATGGTGTTCTTCATCCAGAATTGCGCCGACTCCGGATGCGGGAAGATGAACAGCATCCCGGAGTCATCATCCATGTGCTGACGATACATCAGGCCGAGCTCGCGCGACTCGGGCGTGTTGGCGATTTCCGCTTTGACCGCGCCACGCGCGGATTTGTCTGCGCCGACGATCGTCACCTTCGGCGTCGGATCGCATGCCGCCAGAGCCGGCATCAGCACGATCGCGATCCACGCAAATATAATGAGGCGCGCGCGACGCATCGTCAGGCCGGGTTGTCCTCGCTCTCCTGGAGCATCGCGGTCGGCAGAATTTCGGGCGCGACATCTTCGAGGAAACGGGACACGCGGCCCATCGAATAGCCCATCGCGCGATCGAACATGTAAATCGGATACGACAGGTAGAGTTCGTCCTTGGCGCGCGTGGTCGCGACGTACATCAGCCGCCGCTCTTCTTCGAGGTCCTCGGGATCCATGCTCTGCGGGCCGGGAAAACGTCCGTCGGCGGCCCAAATGAGGAACACCACTTTCCATTCGAGGCCCTTCGCGGAGTGAATCGTACTGAGAGTGAGCAACTCGTCCTCGGTGTCGGTCGCGAGCACGCCGCCGAGGGAATCATTGGGCGGCTCCAGCGCCATGTCCGACAGCATCGACTGCAGGCTGCGATAACGCTCGGTGATGTTCTGGAAATGTTCGAGGTCGCGCTCGCGCTTCGGATAGTCGTCGGGATACGCCTCGCGCATCAGCGGCAGGTAATACGCGATCGACGCGGCGACCTGTTCCGCCGGACGACGGCCGTCAACGCGCATCGAGGCGAGCAACTCGGCGAGACGCCGAAAGCCGTCGGCGCCCTCGCCTCGCGCGATCGTCACCGCGCTCGACGCGATCAGCGCCTTGTCGGGATCGGGCGCGTTGATCAGCACCTCGATGATGCGCTCTGCCGTGCGATTGCCCACGCCCTTGACCAGCGTGAGCGCGCGCAACCACGAGACTGCATCGCTCGGGTTGGCGATGACGCGGAGATGCGCGAGGACATCTTTCACGTGCGCGGTCTCGATGAACTTGAAGCCGCCGCGCTTGATGAACGGAATATCGCGCCGCTGCAGCTCCAGTTCGAGATCGAAGGAATGGAAACTCGATCGAAAGAGCACTGCGATCTCGCTCAGCTCGACGCCCTCCTCGCGAAGTTCGAGGATTTTCTGCGCGACGAAACGTGACTGCATGTGCTCATCGGAGGCGCGCACCAGCATCGGGCGCATCTCACCGGTGCGCTTGGTAAAGAGCACCTTGGTATAGCTCTCGGCGGCGCGCGAAATGACTTCGTTGGCGACATCGAGGATGCCCTGGATCGAGCGATAATTTTCCTCGAGCTTGACCACGTGCGCCTTCGGGAAGATTTTCGGAAAGTCCAGGATGTTGCGGAAATTGGCGCCGCGAAACGAATAGATTGACTGTGCGTCATCGCCCACCGCCATCACATTCTGATGCGCGCTTGCCAGCAGCCGCACGATCTCGGCCTGCACCTCGTTGGTGTCCTGGTACTCATCGATCATGATGAAGCGATAACTCTGGGATAGCTGCTGGCGGACATTTTCATGCTGCTGGAGCAGCTCGATCAGCTTGTCGAGCAAATCGTCGTAGTCGAGCAGCCCGCGCTCGCGCTTGTAGGCATCGTATTTTTTGGCGAGTTGCACGATCTCTTCGGCGTGCTCGATGAGATGCGGGAAATCGAGGTCGATCTCATCCTCCAGCGCGCGCCGCTTGTTGCGCGCCATGCTGATGGCTTCCGCCAGCGTGCCCTTTTTCGGAAAGCGCCGTTCGCGTCCCGCCAGGCCCATCCGGCTGCGCAGCAGGTTGATGACATCTTCCATGTCGCCGCGATCGAGGATGGTGAAATTCGGCTTCAACCCGAGCGGCGCGCCCCATCGGCGCAGCACGGTGTTCGCGAACGAATGAAACGTTCCGCCCGCGACGGCGCGAGTGCGCTCGCCGACCAGTTGCTCGGCGCGCCGCAGCATCTCCTGCGAGGCGCGCCGGGTGAACGTCAGCAGCAAAATCGCGCCGGGAGGAACGCCGCTCTCGATGAGCCGCGCGACGCGATAGATCAGCGTGCGAGTCTTGCCGGAGCCGGCGCCCGCGACCACGAGCAGGGGGCCATCGCGATGCGTGACGGCCTCGTACTGCGCAGGATTCAGAACCTCGGCGTACTTGATGCGGAAGTTACGCTCGTCGTTGGGATCGTTGCGCGGCTTCTCGCGCAAAACAATTATCTTGTCGACCACGGCGGACGGAATTGTACCACGCGCCCGACGAATTGCGCGCGCCTACCAGCTTGCGCCGGGAGGCACCGGCGCGGGACCGCCCGGCGGCGGCATTCTCAGGTTGGGATCATTCGAGGGCGAGGCGCCGCCGGAGTGCAGCGTATCATCGAGGGTGTTCTCCCAGTCCGCGCGTGGATGGCCCGCCGCCGCGCCGGTATCCATCGCACTCTTCGTCGGTCGACGGCTTTTTCTTCAGATGCCGCACCTGCGGATTCACCTTGATGTTGTTGGTCACCGCGATCGAGGAATCATGCAGATAGCGCTTGGACTTGGTCACCGCGTCATCCTTGCCGAAGTCGGTGGCGACGAAGCCGTAGAGCATCAGGTGGCGGCCCGAGTCCGTATTCGACACCTGCGCCCCTACCATCGGAAGCCGATGTGTATGCAGATACTTGGTCAGTTTGTCGCTGGTAGTTTTGTCGACGCTTTGCGCGGCGGCGACGGTGGCGATGAACATCACCCATACCAGCATCGATATTTGCGCGATCCGCCTCATTGTAGGGAACTACGCCAGCGCCATCGCGCAGGTTTCGTTCCCCGCAATAGTACATCGAGGCCCGCGACGTGCCGAGCCTCGGGATCCCTCACTTCGGCAGGCGAATCTCCTTGACTTGCTTGTCTTCAAGCGCGACGACCGAGTCCGGAAGCGGCGCGTATTGCAATGCGGGCCCATATTGCTGGCCGTCGTGCAACATCCACTTCAGAAAGTCGATGATTTGCTGACCCTTGGCTTTGTCGGTTTGCTGTCGATACACCAGCAGATAGGTGAATGACGATATCGGATACGAATCGGGACCGGGGGCGTCGGTGATCGAAAGCCGGAACTCGGCAGGAGCATGTATCGCCAGGCGCAGCTTATCGGCCAAACGTACCGCGAAGTTGCCCGCCGCGGTTACGCTCGCGAGGCTCGCGGTGACAAATTTGCCGTCGTGATTTTGAATCTCGGCAAACGGAATGTGGTTATTGAGGGCATAGATCAACTCGATGTAGCCGATCGCGCCCGGGGTCTGCTGCACCAGTGCGGTCACGCCCTCATTGCCCTTGCCGCCCAATCCCCCGCCCCATTTGAGCGAGGTGGACTTGCCCATTCCCTTCGCCCATTCGGGGCTAACTTTCGATAGATAATCGGCGAAAATATAGGTGGTTCCACTGCCGTCCGAGCGATGGCATGCGGTAATATCGTCCTCCGGAAGCGCAACCCCCGGGTTGAGCTTCGCGATCGCAGGATCATTCCACTTGGTGACTTTGCCCATGAAGATGTCGGCGATCACCGGCCCGGTCAGCTTCAGGGTGCTCTTCACGTCGGGAAGGTTATACGCAATTACCACCGCGCCCATCACGGTAGGGAAATGCAGCAGGCCGGGAGCCGCCTTCAACTGCTCGTCGTTCATCGGAGCATCGCTGGCGCCGAAATCGACCGTCTTCTGAGTGACCATACGGATGCCGCCGCCCGAGCCTATCGACTGATAGTTAAAGTGAATCCCCGGATGCTGGTTCGAAAAGACGTCGAACCACTTCGAGTAAATCGGATACGGAAAGGTGGCGCCGGCACCGTTGATTAGTAGTTCGGAGTATCCGGCGCGCCAGCCGGCGAGCAGCATGGTCGCGGTCAACAGGAGCAGCAATACCTTTCGCATTCGGTTTCCCCACTAGGTTCAGGTTCTATAAAGATTGCAGCAATCGCTACGATGCTAGCGCGCCACGGTACCCGACCAAAAGAAAAATCAGATTACGAAATCATTAACGAGTCGTTGCGATGCCTTGAAGTCAAGCCGCCGTCGGCGCGAATATTCCCTCGATGGCGACAGTACTCAGCGGAATCAACGTTCTTCAGGTCCACTCCAACCTCGGCGCCGCGTATGCCGCGATGCTGCTCGCCGAGCAGGGCGCCGATGTCATCCTGGTCGAGCCGCCCGGCGGCGCGTCCGAGCGCGGCACCCCGCATTTCCAGGTGCTCAATCGCTCGAAGCGTTCGGTCGCAATCGACCCCGATTCGACTGACGGCAAATGGTCCATCGCGGCACTGATCAAGAGCGCCGACGTCGTCATCACCGGCACGACTCCGAAGCGGCTTGCGGCCCTGGGACTCGACTACGCCTCGATTCACAAAATCAATCCGCACGCACTCGCGCTGAACATTCCTCCGTTCGGCAGCCGCGGGCCCGAGGCCGAGTTCGACGCGAGCGACGACCTCGTCGCGGCGCGCTCCGGCATTGCCGGCATGCAGTGGGCGCGCAGCGGCGATCCGGTGCCGCTGGTGTTTCCCGCCGCGAGCTATTCGGCCGGCGTGATGGGGGCCAGCGCAGTCGTAGCGGGACTCATCGCGCGCGAGCATACCGGCGAGGGTCAGGAGCTCGAGGTCTCGCTACTCGCTGGCGCGCTATCGCTACAAACCGGCGGCATTTTGAAGCATGAGAAAATGACCACGATGTATCATGGTCCGCAGGATCCGCTCGGACCGATCCCATGCTACCGGCTGTTCGAGGCTTCCGATCACAAGTTCCTCTTCGCGGCCTGCGGCAATGCTACTTTCTGGGGCAAATTCGTACTCGCGCTCGACTTGCCCGAATTGGTTTCCGATCCGCGCTTCGAAAATGCGCCGTGGGGAATTCCCACCGAGCATTGGCAGGCGCTCAAGGACATTTTGGAGCCGGTGATCCGCACCAAGCCGCGCGACGAATGGATCAAAATCCTCCGCGAGGCCGATGTGCCCTGCGCTCCTGTCATGACGCGCCAGGAATTCATCGCATATCCGCAAACCGCCGCCATCGGCATGCGCCAGGAAGTTCGCGACCACGTCCTCGGCGATACGGTGCAGCTCGGGGTGCCGGTCACGCTCACCGCGACGCCGGGCGAAATCATCGGACCCGCGCCGGCCAAACCGCACGCGAATGAGCATGTGACGTTTCATCACGCGCCGCATCCGGTCGCGCCGTCCACCACGAGTCATCTCGCGAAGGGGCCGCTCGACGGCGTCACGGTGCTGGATTTCGCCAGCTACATCGCGGGCTCGTACGGCCCGATGATCCTCGCGCAGCTCGGCGCCAACGTCATCAAGGTCGAGAATCTCGACGGCGACGCGTTCCGCAGCTTCGGTTTCGGCTTCCTCGGATGGAACCAGGGCAAGCGCGGCCTCGCGATCGATTTGAACAAACGCGAGGGCCTCGACATCGTGTACCGCCTCGCGGAAGAGGCCGACGTGCTGGTGGAAAATCTGCGCCCTGGCCGGATGCAGCGTTTCGGGCTCGATTACGCCACGCTGGCCAAGGCGAATCCGGGCATCATCTATATGTCGGTGAATGCGTTCGGGAACCAGGGACCCGACCACAATCAGCCCGGCTTCGACCCGCTGCTGCAAGCGCGCTCAGGCGTGATGGCGGCGCAAGGCGGCCCGCATCATCATCCTGTGTATCTCACCTGCGCGATTTGCGACTACGGCGCCGCGATGCTCTCCGCATTCGGATGTATCCTGGCGTTGCGCGCGCGGCAGAAAACGGGTCTCGGGCAATTTTGCTCGACTACGCTGCTGCAAGCCTCGATGGGATTTCAGGCCGGCGAGTTCATCTTCTACAATGGCCGCCCGGACATGGAAAACGGCGCGCCCGAGCGGCGGGGATCGTCGGCACTGTCACGCGCCTACAAATGCCGCGACAGCGAGTGGCTCCACCTCGATGCGAAATCCGCGGACCAGTGGAGCGCGCTCGGAAAGCTGTTTTCGGCGCTGCCGAAACTTGACTCTCAGACTGCCTCGCGGGAGCCCGCGGAGGGCAACCTCGCGTTGGCGCTCGCGGAGCAATTCCAGAAACTTGATCGCGCCGAGGCCCTCGCGCATCTCACCAAGGCCGGAATTCCGTCGACGCCGGTCAATCATTTCCGCGATCTGTTTTCCGATCCGCAGATCGCCGCCAACGAATTGCTCGCCGAGCTGAATCATTCGCAATGGGGCAAGGTGTGGCAGACCGGCATGCTGATGAAGTTTTCGGGGACGCCGGGAAGCATCCGGAGCGCCGCCCCGCTGCATGGCGAGCATGGCGACGAGGTGTTGCGCGAATTCCTCGCCTACGATGCCGCGCACCTCGCATCGCTACGCGAGCGGGGCATCATCAAGTGAGTTTCACAGTGCAGGTTTGAGAAGTCCCACTCCCCCACGTTGCGTGGGGGAGTCCGGGCGGCGCGAAGCTTTGCGATGGCTGCGAGCAAGCCTCGTGACGCTCGGGTGAGGGTGCAGCCCGGGAGTCACCATCTTCGCGAAGTCAGCGGACCTCGCACCTGCACCCCCTCCTAGCCTCCCCCACGAGGACGTGTGGGAGGAGGAGATTAAGCGATCCCTCACTCCGATTCACCTCCCGTCGTAATGTGCTATCATGAAGTCACGGCGTCCGGATGGGCGCCGTCGCCATTTGAGGCGCGGCCATCAAGGAATGCGATTTCGCAAAAACAAACCCACTCCGAGCATCGCGAGGAGTGGTCCTGAGCGTCCTCGCGAAGGACCTCGAACGACAATATGCGTTGTAGTGAGAAAACAAACCCACTTAATGCCGAGAAACAATAGACTTTCTGCCGTTCCTTCCCCCGTGGTTCGGGGGAAGTGGCCCAGCGCACCAAACGCCACGAACTCCGATGCCCCGACGGCATGGAATGCCGGGTGATGGGCCGATGAGGGTCCTCAGCGCCGGGATTCTGCGCGCGCACGCCCGAAAGCGAATAACGCGAAAACAAAGCCACTTCGAGAAACGCGAAATTACCAAACGAAGCCAAAAAGGTCAGGGAAATACTGGGGTTCGGACAAGCGGATGGCCTACGTAGAGCCGTGGCGATCCCCACTCTCATCCGCCGGTCACGGTTCTCGCATCGCAGCCTTCGCGAGAACCGCGCCCGTCACCTTCTCTCGCCAGCGAGAGAAGGGACTAAAACAGCAAAGAAGCGGATCACATGAACGAACCCACCGCGCGACAGATCGAGAATCGTAAAGTGGAAAAACAAACCCACCAGAGCGAGTTACTAGCGGGTCAATGCATCGATAATCACGTAATAGCCCGTCTATACGTCACATAGCTCGCGCAGACCTTGGCGCCGAGCTTCTCCGCCGTACGGCGCGAGGGCCAGTTGTCGTCCAGCACCAGCGTGTAGCTGAGGAACTTCGCATCCTGCCGAATCAGTTCGAGGTACACGTACGCCGCCATCGCGAGGTTCACCCCGCGGCCGCGCGCCGATTCATGCACCCCGATGCCGAGCCAGTTGAGCTTCTCGGAATCCCGCAGCGTGCGACCGGGCGCGAGGATTACCCCATCCGTCGATGAGCGCAGCGCATTCAAAACGCCGACCGGCTCGTCACCTCGATATGCGATGACGGTGGTGTCGAGTCCACTGCCGCTATTGCCGAAGCCGCGAAACATCGAGGCGACCTCCGGCTCGGTGCGCGGCGTCATCCCCCAGTGATGCGCGAAGGCGTGATTCCAGATGCGGACGAAATGTTGCACGCGTAGATCGGCTTTCAGATCTTGCGCCGGCATGATCATGAACCCCTCGCGGCGCGCGGCTTCGAGCATCGCTTGGTAGCGCGCGATGAGGTCCGGGGTCACTTCGATTTTGTAGTCGATCCATCCGCGCTCAGTTTCGAAGCCCGCGTCCTTGAGCAGCGAATGATAGTAGCCGGGGTTCTGCCGAAGGATGCCAGGAGGAAGCAAGTCGTACTCATCGATGGCGAAAGGCGAGTCGAGCATCGCAGTTGCGCCGGCGCGCGCCGCTTGCATTCCATGGTCGCGCAGCCATGCGCAGGCGGCGTCGATCATCATTCGCACCGCGCGGCCGGAGTCGGGCATCGCCTCAAATGCCATCAGATGACCGAGCGGCTCCTTCCAATGCTCGAGGTAATGCCGATCGATGACCGCGGCCACGCGCGCCACGATCGCATCGCCATCGCGTGCGACGAAGGCCTGGATTTCGCGCCCCTCACCGAACGGAGGTCTGCCAGTCAGGATGCTGAGCTGGCGGCGGTGCGCGACCGGCCATCGCGCGGAACGATACCCGTAAACCCGGTCGTGGAAGGCGACGAACTCCTCGAGGGCCTTTTCATCGGAGGGAGTTTCGATGGTTATCGGCATGATACATCTGTAGGGCGGGCGCGACGGAACCGCCTTGTTTGAACCGTCGGCGTGCGCTAATCACCAAGTCAGGCTCACGCTAGCGCCCACGCGCGCGGGCCGTCAATTCAGCAACATCGCGAGCAGCGAGGAGCGACATCATGGTTGAAAAAACGATCGCGCTTACAGGCATCTCCGCCAACTCGATCGAGGACGCGGTCGGCCTCGCGGTGGCCAGGGCGGGAGTGACGATCTCAGGAATCCATACTGCGCACGTGACCGATATCAGCGCGGCAGTGGACAACAACCAGGTGGTGCGATGGAAGGTGAGCGTGCGCCTGACCTTCGCAGTGAAGGATCAACTCCACGAGTGAGTTCCTCGCATGTGCTGTATGATTGATTGGGCGATCGCACGATTAGCGATCGCGACAAATCAGGCGGGACCGCAATCGGCCCGCACTACCCGCGCCGGAGCGCAATGATTCCGTTCATGCGAAACCGCCGCAAAAGAGAGCCCTAACAAGATGGCATTCAAACAGGTCCTGCCGGGAATCTTCGAAATGTTTCTCCCGCTTCCGATGAAGCCAACCATCATCAATGCGTGGCTAATCGATTGTGGCGGCGGCGAATGGGCGATGGTCGATACCGGCATGAACCTGCCGGAAAGTTTCATCGTGATGGAGGATGCGTTCCATCAGGTGGGCGCGCGCTTCGAGGATCTCAGGCTTCTCATCGGCACCCATCATCATATCGATCACTTCGGCGCGTCGAGCGAGATTCGCCGCCGCAGTCACGCGAAGACCTACCTGCATAAGTTCGAAGTCGAACGCGCCAACCGGATGCTGTTCTTCGGCAAGATGGGACCGATGTCGGAGCGGCCGGAGTCGCGGCCGTTTTTCGAGAGCCACGGATTTCCCATCGGCAACAATCCGCCGACCGGGATGCGTCCGGCGTGGATGGGCACCAACCTTTATGATCCGGTGACGGAGCCGGAAGCGAATCTGAATGATGGCGACATCATCAAGGTCGGCAAACGCACCTTTGAAGTCATCTGGACCCCGGGGCATGCGCCGGGTCACTGCGTCATATACTTGCGCCAGGAGAAGGCGATGATCGTCGGCGATCATCTATTGCCCAAGATAACTCCGCATGTCGGACTTTATCCGGATGCGGTCGGCGATCCGCTCGGAGATTTCATCAACTCGCAACTAAAAGTTCAAAAATTTGAGGTGGAGCATGTGCTGCCGGCGCACGGCAATGTGTACTCGGACCATCGCCATCGCGCCAACCAGCTCATCGAACATCATCGGTATCGCGAGGCGGAAATGCTGGACCTGACCCGGCGCAAAGCGCAAACCGCATTCGAGGTCGCGCAACAAATTTTCGCCGATGAGGAACGGCCGATTTTCCACGTGATGGCGGCAACCTTCGAAACGCTAGCCCATCTCGAACATGCCTATATCGAAGGTCGGGCGAAGAAAACCGAACGCGATGGAAAGATCCTGTTTCAAGCGGCATAAGTTCCTTGCGCACAAGGGGGCTTGCTAATTTTAAATCCTAGTGTATTTTTGTCGCAGTTTCGGCAAGTTTCGGGATGATGGTTGGGTACATCGAAACCGGACGCGCGTATCGGGGGAGAGTTGCTCCCGGAGATCGAAGGAGGATGCGATGAAACGCACGATTGGCTTTGCGCTGGCTTCCGGGCTGGCATTTCTGGTCGCAGGCTGTGCGGCCGGTGGTGGGGGTGCGGGAAGTGGAGCATCCGCCGGGGGATCTGGTTCGGCAGGCGCTCAGACCGCCTCGGCCGGACCCACAGTCCGTGACTTTAACCTTCAGGTGAAGTGTCCCGGCATTCATACTGAGAAAAAACTGAAGTGGGATGACGACAAGATCATGGCCCACGAAAACGTAACTGCCGAGGACATCGCCGCGTGCGAGGCCTTCACGGCATCGCAGCCCAAGGGCTACGTTCCTCCTCCGCCGGTCGGCGCCGCGATGGTTGGGAATGCGACCATGCCGGGTCCGGGCGGACAGCCGTACAGCGGTCCTCCGCCGGGCGGCAAGACTCAATAGGATTGGCCTCGCGCGAGGAATCGCGCAGTCATTGAGTTAGCGCCGTTCAAGTTCTGGAAAAAGAAGGCGGTACCGAACGCATCATGCGCTTGGTACCGCCTCTTCTATTGATGCGGTTGGTTGAGCCCGAAGCCTTACTGAGCTAGGGCGGCGGCCTTGGACTGACGGCGCGCGGGTGCGCTGATGCGGCCGCTGCGGACTACCGGAGAACGCCGCGCCAGGCGTCGAGTGGAGCTACCCGCAAGCTGCTGACGCCGCCATTCCCGCAGTCCATTGCGCAGGAAGCTCGGCTCGATCCCCAAGGTCTCGCAGACCATCTCGAACGAGAACGGACCCTCGCCGCCCTCGCCGCAGAGCCACTGTTCGGCTTCCTGGAAGAGCCGCTTGCGTGACCCGACCTTGGCGTCGCAATTGTTTTGGAAGCAGCGCAGCGCATCCTCGAGGATGGCCATCATCAGCTTCTTCACCGGACGAATGTTGCTGTCGTCCTTGCGGCTGTCGTAGAACTGCTCCGGCGTTAAAACGTCGGGCACGAACAAGTTACCTATCGCGGTGTTTTCCCATTCCATCTTTCGAACCGTGCCCCGATGGGGCATCCCCCTGTCTCATCGAACGACGCCCTCTTGCTTCGTTCATGAAACTTGTGTCTCTGTCAGGCGCGATCATGAGCAAGCTTTATGCCTAGATGCCGACGAGGGAGGTAATGGGGCATTTCGCCGCACTACCTCGAGGACTGGCTTCGAATTCTCCTTGCAAATGTCAAACTTTTTCATTTATCGAATCGCAGATTGCGAGAATGTACGCCTTTTGCGAGCATTTCATGGCCGCGGCGTTGTAGCCCTTTTGCGTCATTGGTGACTCGTTTGAACCTTTATGAAACACTTCGCCTATTGTAGGCGATACACCTCCCGTCCCGTTCCATCTTCTGCTCAAGAACGCCAATTGAGGCGTTTGGGGCATTCCCGGCGCGGCAAATTAATGCCGTCATTGTTGCACGGCTGAAACAACGATCTGCGCTGTTTCCGGCAGGCTTGCGGGTCAGAGCTGAATTGAAAACGCTGCGGAAGTCTTACTGCACGTTGCCGGGTCCGCCATGCGATCCGGAGCCGCCCAGCTTGCGTTCTTCGAGCTTGAAGGTCAGGACATCGAATAGACAGTCGAGTCGCGAGCCGCGTGCCTCCAGCAGGGTCTGCTTTTCGATGGCGGGAATGTCGAGATGGAAGCACAGGAAGTTCACCAGGTCCGCGCCGCGTAAGCCTTGTTCCACCAATGACTTCCAGGCGGCCGCCGCGGTATCGCCGAGGTATTCGAACAGCAACTGGCGCAGCCCCTCCATCGCCTCAGCATCGATATCCATCGGAGGATCGACGGGACACCATTCCACTTCCGCCTGCCGATACGAGCGATCCCGGCTTTCGCGAACCACCCGAAATTCGCTCAGCCCGGTAAGCACCAGGTTGAAGCGACCATCGGGAAGCTTCACCAGCTCGGTGACCTGGCCGGCGCAACCGACGGAGAAGGTATCAGGATTCGCGTAATAGTCGCGCTCCCATTCACCTTTGAGGAGCATCATCCCGATGAGCCCATGGGACGACGCGACCTCGGCGATCATTTCGCGGTAGCGCGGCTCAAAGATGTGCAACGGAACCGCAACTCCAGGAAATAGAACCAGGTTCGGAAGAGGGAACAGCGGAATGATTCTCGGTAGGTCGGCCACTTTCACCAGCGCCGTGCCGTTTGGCCGGAGATTAAAGCGATCCGGCCCCGAGGTCAAGGACCGCCCAACCCGCCGAAGTGAACACCAGATTACATCCCGCCTCGACCACGACCGTTGCGAGACTCCGACAGGCCGACGCACAATGTGACGATGGACATCCTCGAAGGAGTGCCGGGCTGATGGGCGAAATCGTCGCCGCGATTTTCACCACCCACGTCCCGCGCCTGATGATCACCGACCTCGCAGCGCGCAAGGCCTACATGGGCAAGAACGTCACCACCTTTTACGATGCGATGCCGCAGCTCGAGCGCGAGCGCCTGCGCGATCTCGAATTCGACACCTTCGTGCTCGTCGATACGCATTGGTTCACCACCCTCGAATACGTTCTCAACGCGCATGAGCGCCTCGACGGCGTCTACACATCGGAAGAGCTGCCGCAGATGCTGCATGACCTCGAGTATGACTATCGCGGCGATCCCGAGCTTGCGCGCGGCATCGAGGCGAGGGCGCGCGAGCGCAAGATGCGCGCGGTGGCCTCGGCGGCACGCAATCTTCCAGTCCACTATCCAACGCTGAACGTCATGTATTATTTCAATTCCGAGCGGCGTCGTCGGGTGCTTTCCATCGGCGTATGCCAGATCGCATCGGTGCAGAATGATCTCGCGTTCGGCGCCGCGATCGGTGAAGCGATCCGGGTCTCGGACAGGCGGGTGGTAATGGTCGCGTCCGGCGGAATGTCGCATCGATTTTGGGATTACGATCGCGTCCTCGATCACGCATCCGCAGATCCCGCCGATATCAGTTCGACCGCAAATCGGCTTTACGACGAAAAAATCATGGAATGGTTCCGCGCCGGCCATCATGCGGATGTAATTGCTGCAGCCGAAGACTTTCGCACCCATTGCTCACCGGAAGGTCGCTTCGCGCATTACCTGATGATGGCGGGTGCGCTGGGTGCCGAAAAATGGGATTGGCGCGGCGAGCAGTTCGGGCGCTACGAAGCAGCCATCGGAACCGGGCAGGCGATCTTCTATTTCAGTCCAAACCGCTAGTCGCTTTACAAGAAGCACCCTTCCGCGTAGCACCTAATTAGGTGCGTCAATGAAAGCCAGGCTTGATATCAGCAAGGACATTCAATCGCTGACCAATTTTCGGCGCCAGTCGGGGAAATTTCTCAAGCAACTGAAGAAGAGTAAACGGCCCATCATTCTGACCGTCAATGGTCAGGCCGAAGCGATTGTGCAGGATGCGGAAGCATATCAGCGTCTGCTCGACATCGCCGCTCGGGCCGACGTTTACGAGGCGCTCCGGCAAAGCGAGGACGATATCGCAAACGGACGCACGCGTCCGGCTCGTGAGTTCTTCGAAGAATTTCGCCGCCGCCATGGTATACCGCGTTGAGCTGACCCAGCGGGCCGAGCGGGAGATGCAGAATCTCTACGAGCGTATTTCGGCGGAAGATTCTGCAGCGAGCGCGAATTGGTTCAGTGGGCTCGAAGATGCCATTTCCTCGCTCGAGCGCTTGCCTCACCGCTGCCCTATAGCTCCGGAGAGTAAGATTTGGGGACGGCTGCTGCGCCATCTGCTGTACGGTGCGACAGGCAATATTTATCCCGTAATTTACGAAATCGACGAGGCACACAACTTGGTTCGCATTCGTACGATCAGGCACGGCGCGATGGAGAGTTCACTCCGCACCGTTGACATCGCAGTGTCTACTTTGGCGGGGGCGCTTCCGGCGCTTTTGAAAAGCGGCTATCAATCTCCAAGGGAGCGAACAATTTGAAACTCACTCACGGAATTATCGCGATGCTCGTGACCCCCTTCACCGCGGACTATCGCCTCAACGAACCCGCGCTGCGCGCCGAAGTAAAATGGGCCTTGGACAAAGGAGCGACCGGTGTCGTCGCCGCTCCCAGCATCGGCGAGTTTCTGCATATGGATGAACTCGAGCGCACCCGCGTTTTCGAAATCGTCCTCGAAGAGGCCAGCCAGCGCCAGGGCATCTGTGCGGTCGCGATGACCTCGGGCGCGACCACGCTGGAGACACTCAAGTATGCGCGCATCGCAGGCAAAATGGGTTACGACGCGCAGCAGGTCATCCCGCCCTACTACTGGCGCTGCGGCGAGCTCGAAGTCGAGCGCCATTTTCGAATGATCGCCGAGGCGGGCGACTTGCCACTGGTCGTCTACCACAATCCTGCGCTCAGCAAGTTCAACATCTCGCCGAAGTTCGCGGCTCGCCTCGCGGCGATCCCCGGCGTCGTCGCTTTCAAAGAAGTTCTCACCGATTTGCAACATCTCGAGGCGCTTTATGATGAAGTTGGCGGACGCGCCGACATCTACAACACCTTTCGCGCGCTGCTCGCGGGGCTGATGCTGGGCGCGGCCGGCGGGTTCATCAACATTTTCGCGGTTCCTGCCGCAGTCGCCCTGATGAGGGCATTCAAAGCAGGCGACCTCGCACGCGCCGAGGAAATCCAGCGCCGCCTCAATCGATGCTTCCCACGCGGTGGCGAGGAAACTCTCGGTCATCTCGGAACTACAAAAGTTACGGCCTCGGTGGTCACCGGCATCGACATGGGACCGGCGCGCCCACCATACATGGCGCCCGAGGATGCGGCCGAGCGGCTCCTGAAGCGGCTCCCCGCATTGATGGAAATCATCTGACCTAACCCTCAACCCCTCCCTTTGAAGGAAGAGAAGTCGGAACGGAGAAGACCAATCGAGATGGGCGCGCGCTCGGGTAGCAACTATCTTTCCTCGCTGAAGAAGCTGAATGCCGAGATCTGGCTCGGCGGTGAGCGCGTCGGCGAGGTCACCTCGCATCCGGCGTTTCGCAATTGCGCGCGCTCGATCGCGTCGCTCTACGACCTGCAGCTCGAACGGCCCGAGCAGATGACTTATCGCACCGATGACGGCGGCCGCTCCGGTCTGTCATTTATTCAGCCAAAAAGTATCGAGGAGTTGCGCAAGCGCTCGCGCATGATGGCGGCGTGGGCCAACTTCAGTGGCGGCATGCTCGGCCGTACGCCCGACTACCTCAACGCAAGTATCGCCGCGATGGCCGCCGCCCGCGATTTTTTCAGCGCCAGCGATCCGCGCTTCGGCGACAACATCGCCAACTACTACCTCGAAGCGCGCAAGCACGACTGGTGCGCGACACACACACTCGTCAATCCTCGCGCCAGCCGCGCGCAAGGGTGGGCCGGCCATGCCGATGAGGAACTTGCGCTACGGCTGGTCGAGAAGACTGCTGATGGAATCGTCGTCAAAGGCGCGCGGATGCTGGCGACCCTGGCGCCGCTTTCAGAAGAGCTGCTGGTGTTTCCCTCGACGGTGCTGAAGGCCGATGCCGCCGCCGAACCCTTCGCGCTCGCCTTCGCAATTCCCTGCAATGCGAAGGGCCTCAAGTTCATTTGCCGCGACACCTTCGACCCGGGCAAGTCGCACTTCGATGCTCCCCTCGCCTCGCGCTTCGAGGAGATGGACTGCGTCGTCATCTTCGAAGATGTCCTGGTACCGTGGGAGCGAGTGTTCCTGTGCGGCGACGTCGCCAGGTGCAACGCGCTCTATGGCGAGACCAGCGCCGTCGTCCACATGATGCATCAGGTAGTAGTGAAAAACGTCGCGAAGGCGGAATTCGTGCTGGGCCTCGCGGTCCGCATCGCCGAGGTCACTGATGCGCTCAGCCTGCCGCACATTCGCGAGCGCCTCGCCGAAATGATCACGACGACAGAAACGATGCGCGCCTGCCTGCGCGCCGCCGAGGCCGACCCTGCCCCCGACAAGTGGGGCCTGATGGTGCCGTCGCGCCCGCCCCTCGACACCGCGCGCAATCTGTTTCCGAAGCTCTATCCACGGATGGTGGAAATCATCCAGCTCAATAGCAGCTCGCATCTGATGGCGACGCCGCTCGGAACGCGACTTCGCGAGCCCCATCAAATCTGAAATCGAGCAGTACTATCCCGCCGCCGCCGCCGATGCGCACGAACGCGTCGCGCTCTACCGGCTCGCATGGGACGTCGCGGGTAGCGCTTTCGCAGGCCGCCAGGTTTTGTACGAACGCTTTTTCTTCGGCGACCCGGTCCGGATGGCGAGTGCGCTGGTCGACAACACCGATTTGAAGCCGCTAACCCAGCGCATCAAGGATTTCCTGAATAGGACAGATTGATGTCGGGCTGCCGTTGTGCGGCTAAGCGCGACACTCGAGAGATGACGGGTCGCTACTGAGTCGTCAGGGCCAGTGACCTTTCATTGAGTCTAGAATTTCTTTCATTTTGCATTCTGCTTCTGTCACATACTCGTCGATAACTGACCCGAGACGCACGGTTGGATGACTGATGCTCCCTTGAGCCTCCCACTGCTCGTACATAAGTTGCGAATATCCGCCAAAAGAGCGTCCCATGAATGTCCGCGTCAGCGGGGTACTTTTGGGCCGATCCTTCTTTGCAGGATGTCCAGCGCAAGTATTTCGAAGGCTTCGAATAGACTGCCACGAAAGTAGGCGGGTGGTATCAAGCAGAGTCCCAGTAACTGCATTGTATAATTCTGATATTGAATCCTGCTGAATGATAAGGGCCTGCATCACACCCCAAAACTCGATGTAAGCCTGGGGCGGAAAGCCTGAGAATCCAGCGGCTCGATGGGCGAGAAGTCCCTCAGTGGTGTCTTGGATGAGGTACATGCTCGTGTAGTACGCCGCGTATCGCTCCTTCTGCGCATCCGCAAAAAAGAAGGACTGGCACGATTGGTTATGGTGGAAGTAGTTATAAATTTCTTCTCTGCGGTCGAGAATCGTGATCATTCCACTAGCTGCGATGACGTCGGTCGGTGTCACGACTAGCGCGGCGCGAGCCATGCGAGACTGGTAGTTAGCAGCGCCTCGATGCCCACCGACATCGTCGGTTCGATGACCGGCGCGAAGAGCGGCGAATGATTGCCGGGAAACTGTTCCAGGCGACCCTCGCGCCGCGCCGCTTCGAGGAGATTCGGATCCGAGCCGCCGACATACCACATCACCGAGGGCACGCCTGCCGCGACGCCGAACTCGCCGAAGTCCTCGCTCGCCTGGACCAGCGCGCGTTCGCTCACCATCTCGCTGCCAAACCGATCGATGAGCGCGCCGGCCACCTGCACCGTCGCGCCCGGATGATTGGTCATGATCGGGAAGCTGTTGAGCGGACGGAACTCCGGCGCGCGAGGCGCATCGGAGGCGGCCGCTTCCGCATTGGCGATGCGCCGGATCGCGTCGAGCACGCGCGCGCGAACCTCGGGCGAGAAGCTGCGCACATTGAGCTTGAGCGTCGCGGTATCGGGAATGATGTTCTCCTTGGTCCCCGAATGGATGCTGCCGACTGTCACCACCACCTGCTCCGAGGGCGCGACCTCGCGCGACACGATGGTCTGCAGGCGCAGCACCAGCGAGGCCGCCATCACCACCGGATCGACGCTCGCCTGCGGACGCGAGCCATGCGCGCCGCGCCCGAACATCCGAATCTCGAAGCTGTCAGCGGCCGCCATCGTGACGCCGCCGCGATAGGTCAGCGTCCCCGCCGACTCCGGCGTGACATGCTGACTTAGCACCACGTCGGGTTTGCCGAAGCGCTCGAAGATGTGGTCATCGATCATCGCGCGTGCGCCGGAACCGATTTCCTCGGCGGGTTGAAAAATCATCATCAGGCGCCCAGACCATCGATCGCGATGGCGCGCCAACAATGCCGCCGCACCCGATAGACACGTGACGTGCATGTCGTGCGCGCATGCGTGCATGACGTCGACCACGTTGCCATCGGGATCGACGCCGCTCGCGCCGCTGGTGTAAGGCAATCCGGTCTGCTCGCGCACCGGCAGCGCATCCATATCGGCGCGCAGCATCACCGTAGGACCCGCGCCATTCTCCAACACGCCAACGACGCCCGTACGTCCGACCTTCTCGGCAACCGTGTAACCTTCGTCACGCAGACGCTCGGCCGCTTTCGCGGCGGTGCGTTCTTCCTGAAACGACAGCTCCGGATGGCGATGGAGATCGATATAGAACTCCGTGAGGTCGGAGCGCATCGCGTCGCCGGCGGCGGTCAGATGGTCGAGCGTATCGGATTTGGCATTGCTCATCGGCGACGATTCCTTCTCATGATGATGCCGCGACTGTAGCACTGGCTATCGCCAAAACGCACGGATACCCTCGATGCGGCTATGTCACGACTCCGGAAAGCGTCGCGGGTGTGGCGCGATGATGCGCGCGAGGACGCATCGCGTGCGATGCTCTCGCAAAAGGTCGATTACTTCAGCATCGAGCCCGAGGTGATCTTCGGACGGCGTGCGCCATTGGAGATCGAGATCGGCGCCGGTCGTGGCGATTTCATTCTCGAGTATGCCGCGGCGAATCCGGAGAAGAATTTCCTCGCGATCGAATTGTCGGGGACGGTCGGGCAGCTCCTGGCGATGCGATGTGGCCGTGCCGAGCTGCCCAACGTCCGGGTCGCCAGGATGGATGCGCGCACGCTGGTCAACCTGATGCTGCCGGATTCCAGTGTCGCCGCTTTCCACATCTACTATCCTGATCCATGGCCGAAGGAACGCCACATCAAGCATCGGATGGTGTCGCCGATCTTTGTCCACAATCTCGCTCGCGCGCTTTCTGAAGATGGGCTCGTCTATGCGGCATCGGACGTAAAGGAGTGGGCGGAGGAAATTTTTGCGATGCTCGAGGAGGGCAGTTTTCGCCGCATCGACAAGGAACCGCCCGGTGCGAAGCGGACCGGCTTCGCGCGCAAGTACGTCGCGCAGGGCAAGCCGGTATACTTCGCGTCATTCGCAAAAGCTCCGCGTCCAAACTGAGCGCCTCAACTCGACCAACGGGAAAGTGCACCACGCACTCCCCACGCCCGAGGCGCCCCACCGGCATGGTATGCCGTGCCGCGCGCCTTGCGCTCAGGGCTATGACCGTTTAACGTTTTGCGGAGCCCCGCATGACACGCAAAGCACTTTTCCTGCTGGCCTGCTCCCTGTGCGCGCTGCTGACAGCTTGCAGCTTGCGCAAGCCTCCCAACGGTGAGGACTACTATCAGCAGGCGCAGCTGGATTTCACCAACAAGGAATACCACGCGGCGATCGAGAACTATCAGTACGTGGTCGATAAATATCCGTTCAGCCCCTACGCCGAAGAGTCCGAGATGAAGATCGGGCTCGCATACTACAAGAACAAAGACTACGCACAGGCGATCGCCGCGCTCGACGATTTCCAGCGCATGCATCCGACCAGCAAGAACCTGCAGCTCGCCAGCTACTACATCGCGATGAGTTACTTCGACCAGGTCGGGCGCGAGGATCAGGATCAGACCAAGACCGAGCTGGCGTTGGCGCGCTTCAAGGCCATCGAGCAGCGCTTTCCCGAGAGCGAATTCGCCGAGCTGGCGAAGGAGAAGTCGGAAATCTGCCGCGAGGTGCTCGCGCGCCATCAGAAGGTGGTCGGCGACTATTATTTCAAGCGCGCGAACTTCCGCGCCGCCGAATCGCGCCTCGCCGAGCTGATGCAAAAATACCCCGATACTCCGGTCGCACCCGACGCACTATGGGAACTCGGCGTCGCACTCGAAAAGGAAGGCAAGAAATATTCGGCTGCGCAGGCCTTCGCCGCGATGGTGCAGCATTATCCGGATACTGCCTACGCGAAGAAGGCCAGCGCGGAACTCAAGAAGCTTAATCAGCCGGTCGACAACGAAGACGATCCGCTCAAGCTGGTGCTCGCGGAAAATGGTTACGGCGAAACCACCAATGACAGCGGCGGCGACAACATCGTCGTGAAGCAGAAGGACAGCGGTCGCGACCTCGCGAGCAATAACGCATATGGCGAGGACGATCTCCCGAACCTCGGCCCGGCAACTGCAGCAGCGCCGCCCCCTGTCGCCGACGCGAAGCAAGTCGCATCCGCGCCCGAGGCGAAGGGTCCCGCAACTTTGCGCACGATCCGCCTGTCAGCCTCGAATCCGCCGATGTCGGTGATCTTCGATTTGTCGAAGCCGGTGGAATACGACAAGCACATCGAAAACGGCCCCGGCTACTCGACCGTCAAAGTGCTGCTCAAAGATGTCACGCCCGACGCGAGCATCCAGCATCACCTGGTGTTCGATAAGTCGATCTTCAAGGACTGCGACGTTTCCAGCGATGCGAAGGGCACCACCATCACGGTGAACACGGTGCCGGTGAGCAGCTATGCGGTGGTGCCCCTCAATGAACCTCCGCGCCTGCTGGTGACCTTCACTGCGCAGAGCAACGCGTCGAACTAGCCGCCACTCTCTGCCGACACAGGCTGAAGCCTGCGCCACGACTCATTCGAACAGATCGGCGAATTTTGCGCCGATGAAGGTCAGCACCGTGTCGGTGTAAACCTTCAAGCCCCAGTAAAATCCCTCGATCGGCATCCGCTCGTCATTCGAATGAAATAGCGATCCGAACGGCAGATGTGGGTCCAGCTTCACCGGCATAAAGCCGTAACATGCCATCCCGAGTTCGGCGTAAAACTTGTTGTCGGTCGCGCCCGGAATCATCCACGGAATTGCGCGCGCGCCCGGATCGTATGCCTCGAGCTTTACCTTCATCAGATCGTAGAGCGGCGTGTTGATGGTGGTCTCGGATGGCGGCGCCGTCTTCAGCAATTCGAACGACGGCTCGGGTCCGACGATCGCGCGCAACTCCGCCATGAAGCTTTCGGGATTCTCGCCCGGCAGCGTGCGCCCATCGAGGACCACGCTGGCCTCGCCCGGAATAACGTTGTCCTTGTAGCCCGCGCGCAGGATGGTCGGGCTGACGGTGTTGGAGAGCATCGGGCGAAACAGCGCCGGGGGCGAGTCGACCGGCAAGCCAAGCGACTTCAGCACGTCGGTCATCAGCGGCGTCGGATTATGCCGCATTGGAGTTTTGACGATCTTCGTGATCAGCTCGGAGATCTTTTCGATTGCGGTACCGGAGCGCGGCATCGAGCCATGCCCAGGAGGCGCATTTACCGTCATCTTGACAGTGACGAATCCTTTCTCGGCAACCTGGATCGGATAGAAGCGCGAATCGCCCAGATGCACAGTGAAGCCGCCGATCTCGTTGAGCACGTAGCCGGCGCGAATCAGGTCGGGATATCGATCGACCAGGAATTTCGCGCCCATCTCGGAGCCCGCTTCCTCGTCGGCGACGGCGGCGAGGACCAGGTCGCTTTCGGGCTGGATGCCGGCGCGCTTGAGCGAGGTCATCACCGCCAGGTCCATGGCGCACTTGGGCTTCATGTCGATGGAGCCGCGGCCCCATACGCATCCGTTGGCGATGTCCGCGCTGAACGGCGGCCGCGTCCACTGCGCAGCTTCGACCGGAACCACGTCGACATGCGACGACATCAGCAGCCCCGGCTTCGAGGAGTCGCGACCCTTCATCCTCGCCACGAGGTTGGCGCGGGTCGGGGCGCTCTCGCGGATGGTGAAATCGATGCCATGGCGGCCGAGCACATTGGCGTAGTAATCGATCGCGATGCGCTCGTTGCCGGGCGGATTGCTGGTGTCGAGTTTCACCAGCTCGCGCAGATGGCCGAGCGATTCTTGTTTGATCTGGTCCCAGGAAATTTTCATCGCGTGGTCGAACTCCGCTTCGTCATAGGGCGTTCATTAAATCAGTTACAGGATTCGGCTTGTAGGGCTTTGGGAAAATGGCGAGGATGGGGGCATGCTAATCGACAATCCCAAAGGCGGCTTCAGCTTCGTCAAAGGCATCGGTCCATTTTCGTCGGGCGCAGTCGCGAATGACGGCTTCGAAATCGTTCATGCGGTGGCGGTTCCGGTCATCAAACTCGACGACGGCTATGGAGTCATCGAGCGGCAGCTGCGCGAGGCCGGCCGCCCGATTCATGCGCTATGCGGAATGGAGTTGCGCATTCCACAGCCGTTGACGCCGCAGGGTTTCAACGACTTTAACGCCGGATACCTGAAGCGCCTCGCCGCGTGGGACGTGCACCTCGACGGCAACAATCCGATCGCGCGCACTAACGTCGCAATCGAGATCGCGCCAGTCCCCGAGCCGGTTCTGTTTGGCTTCTATTACACGATGCCCAACACCACTCGCTCACGGAGCTTCGTGCTGGCAGGGGCGGGCGAAGTGAAATCGATGCGCGGCAACGATTTGGAATTCATCGCGGGCTCGGACGTTTCGACCGCCGGCCTCACCCAGAAAACCAAATTCGTGATGGGCCTGCTAACCGAGCGTCTGGGCGAGATGAAGATGGCATGGAGCGATGCGACGGCCGTCAACCTGTACACCGTTCACGATGCCCACCCGGTAATCGCGTCGACTATCCTTCCCGCGATCGGAACCGCGGCGCAGCGCGGCATTACATGGCATTACTCACGCCCACCGATCATCGCGATGGAGCTCGAAATCGACGCCCACGCGGTCAGATCGGAGATCGTCGTCGCGAGATAGCCTAGCGCGGCTCGTATTCGTCGTGGCGGCGGACCCATTCCTGGGTGAATTTGAGGCCGGCCTCGTCGCGCCCCCTCGGCAGCAAATCCAGGATGTGATACGCGCCGTTGAGCATGTCGAGACCGCGTTCGTAGGTCGAGTAGGTGTGGAAAATGTTGCCGTCGGCGTCCTTCTGAAACACGCTGATGCCGGGTCGCTCACCCATCATTTTGGTGGGGTGATAGTTGTAGTAGCTCTCGCCCTTCGCGATCTCCTCCGGCGTCGAGGAAACCTGGTAGTCGTAGTTGAAGTCGTTGCCGGATGAAGAAACCCATTTGAAGCTCCATCCCATCCGCTTGCGGTAGGCCTGCAGCTTTTCGAGCGGCGCGCGCGAAATCGCGACCAGGTTCGCGTCGCGATGGTTCAAATGGACGATGATCGAATTGTAGTTGTCAGCCCAGAACGAACAGCTTTTGCAGCCCGCCTCCCAGCTCGGATCGAACATAAAGTGATAGACGATGAGCTGGCTCTTGGCGGCGAACAAATCGGCGAGCGCAACCTTGCCGTCGGGTCCGTCGAAGACGTAGTTTTTTTCGACGCGCTCCCATGGCATCTCGCGGCGTTGTTTGCTGAGCGCATCGCGCAGGTGGGTGAACTCCTTTTCCCTGGCCAGAAAGTCTTTGCGCGCGGCGATCCACTCCTGATGGGAAACCACTTGATGTTTTTCCATACTGGTTTATGTAACCGATTGGTTTCATATGCGTCAAGACCAAAATTCGCCCCGGTCTCTGGTTCGATCCGAACATCCACATTAAATTGGCTCGCGTGATCGAATCCGCGCCGCAAAAACCCCGTAAGCTCTCGCGCCAGTTTTATGCGCAACCGGTACTCACTGTCGCGCGGCAATGCATCGGGAAAATTCTCGTTCACCGCACGCCGGAGGGTGAGGCGGCCGGACGCATCGTCGAGGCCGAAGCCTATCGCGGGCCGCTCGACCTCGCGGCGCATAGCCGGCGCGGACTGCATAGCAAGCGCACCAGCGCGATGTTCGGCCCGCCGGGCCATGCCTATGTCTACTTTTTGTATGGCATGCATTGGGCGATGAACCTGGTGGTTGCGTCGGAAGGCAAACCGCATGCGGTGCTGATTCGCGCGCTGGAGCCGGTGCGCGGCCTGAAGCTGATGGCGCGGCGACGAAACAAACCCATTACCTCGCGCGAGTTGACCAACGGGCCGGGCAAGCTGACCGGCGCGCTCGCGATCACCGGCGCGGACTACGGCCGTGATTTATGCGGCGAAGAATTATTCCTGGAAGAGGATGAGGTCGAGGTCCCTGGTCGGAAGATCGGCCGTTCGCCCCGCATCAATGTCGACTACGCGGGCGAATGGGCGTCCCTCCCGTGGCGATTTTATGAAAAAGGCAATCGCTACGTTTCGGTGCGCCCCCGCGACTAAGACTCATCAGCAATCGCGCGCTAACCCATCACGCGAGCAGATTCAGCAGATTGTCGAGGCTGTTGGTCTGCGTGCTGGTGGTGTCGCTACTCGATGTGGTGCTCGTCGCGGTGCTCACCGGGTTGACAATGCTGCTGTTGGAAGCGTCGGTGCTCGACGAGGAAAGAAGCTGCGCGATCCCGCCGCCTCCGCCGCCACCGTGATGATGATGGTGGCCGCCGGACAGCCCCTCAACGCCCTGGGAAACATCCTGCTGCAAGGTGGAAAAGGCCTGCTGCGCCGCTTGCAGATTTCCGGACTGAAGCGCCTGCCCCAAAGCTTTAAACGCGGTCGATGCGGGGCTGTTGCTCGACGAGTTTTGCAGCATCGAGGCGAGCGAGTTGTAGGCCTGCTGTGCGCCCGACAGATTGCCGGACTGCAGCGACGAAGCGATTTGCTCGAAGTCACTGAAGAAATTATTTCCCTGGGAGCTGCCGCTTTGCGCGGTGTTGTACACCGTACTCAGACCACTGACTGCGGATATCGATGACATAACGTAACCTCAAAGTTTCCTTCGGCTCGTAACCGATGGGTCCTTATTAACCGGAGCAAGCGATATGCCCATCCAAAGGCGTAGTCGCTGCTAACCCTTGCGAATGAGAGGACAAACCATGTTGTCCGGTTTTGCGTCACTGCGTATGAAGCTGACTCACTTCGGTTCCGACGGAGAGATACTTTCTTCGCGACCTGGATGGGGAAATACTGGAGCAGGGTGAGGCGCGGTCATCTGAGTCGCGAAGTGAGCTCATCGCAAGAGGAGGGAACGGCGATTTCTGGTAAGTACGTAAATCGCGAAAACAAACCCACTCGAATGATGCGATCTCTCAGCGGCGCCGAAACCTGAATTTGACAAAACAAAGCCAAAAACACCGCGCCAATGCTATATCTTCGCTAAATATTCGCCTTACGAATCCACGCATTTTGCCGTCGGAAGGTAGATCCAGCAGCGCAATGGGCCTTGGTTGGTATCGACCTCAACTTCCTCGCGGGTGTAGAGATCCGGAAGCTCCTCGTACGCATCCAGGCGACGCCAATCCGCCTCGGCCAGGTTCAGCATGACGGCGCCGGAGGTCTCGGCTCTCGCGGCGCTCACGAGGTAGAAATAGCGTCCCCGACGGCGCTCGAAGCCCGCGAGTCGAGCCTCGATAACCTCGACCCGATGGCCGAGGATTTCGTCGCGCTTCGCCTCCTCGAGCAGGGAGCCATAAACGAACAACCCGTCGGGCAAATGCGTGGTCGTCATATTCGGAACACCGCCTTGAGGATGTGCTACCCTCCTGTCCGATGCTGGAGCGACTATACCTGTTCCTCGACCAGCTTGGCCAAATCGGCCTCCTCACGCGCGACTTTTTCCGCTACCTGGTGCGCCGGCCTTTCGAAGGACGCGCGCTCATCGAACAACTCGATAGCGTCGGCTACCGCTCACTCAATGTGGTGAACCTAACCGCGATTTTTTCCGGCATGGTGCTGGCGCTGCAGATGGGCCAGTTCCTGGAAAAGTTCGGCGCGAAAATTTACGTCAGCCGCATCATGGGCCTTTCGCTGCTGCGTGAGATGGGACCGGTCCTTGCCGCGCTGATGATCGCGGCGCGGGTGGGCGCCGGCTTCAGCGCCGAACTCGGCACCATGAAGGTCACCGAACAGATCGATGCGATGCGCGCGCTCGGCACCAGCCCGATCAAGAAGCTGGTGGTGCCGCGAGTGCTGGCGACCATCATCATGATGCCGCTGCTCGCCGCGCTCGCCGACGCGATCGGATTGGTGGGTGGATGGCTCATCTCAATCACCCAACTCGGCGTCAGTGGCGGATATTTCTACAATTCGTTAATTCAGCATGTGGAGCTGGGCGACTTTACCAGCGGGCTCGGGAAATCGATTTTCTTCGGCTACCTGATCGGCATCATCGCATGCTTCAAGGGCTTGACCGCGAGTGGCGGCGCCGATGGGGTGGGACGCGCTACGACCTCGGCGGTGGTGACGGCGTCGATCAGCGTGCTGATCTCGGATTTCTTCCTGACCAAGTTTTTCCTGGCCATCTGATGGAAAACGGCAATAAAAACCCGCTGCAGGATTTCATTTCGCTGCGCGGAGTAACCAAGAGCTTCGGCAGCAAGCCGGTGCTGCGCGGAATCGATCTCGACGTCATGGAGGGTGAGACCCTGGTGGTGCTCGGCGGCAGTGGCGAGGGCAAGAGCGTGCTGCTGCGCCACATCAACGGGCTCGAGCGGCCCGACGCGGGCGAGGTTCGGGTCGAGGGCAAGTTGCTCAACCAGCTCTCCGAGGACGCGCTGTTTCCGATTCGCCGCGAAGTCGCGATGGTCTTCCAGCTCGGTGCGTTGTTCGATTCGCTCACCGTGTTCGGCAACGTCAGCTACCCGATTCGCGAGCATGGCGAACGCGACGAGACCGTGATTCGCGCGCGCGTGCACGAAGTCCTCGAAATGGTGGAGCTCAAAAATGACGTCGCGGAACTTTTTCCGGCGGAGCTCTCGGGCGGGATGAAGAAACGCGTCGCGCTGGCACGCGCGCTGGCGCTGGAGCCGAAGGCGGTGCTCTACGATGAACCGACAACGGGACTGGATCCGCTGGTTACGCATAAAATCAACCTGCTGATCCGTAACTTGCAGACGCGGCTGGGATTCACTTCGGTGGTGGTGACGCACGATCTCAAAAGTGCGTTCATGGTGGGCGACCGCTTCGCGCTGCTCGACCAGGGCCGGATCCGTTTCAGCGGCACCGCCGACGAGGTGCGCACCACGGACGACGAGCTGATGCGGGAATTCGTCGAAACGGCGCTGTAGAATGCGTCCGAGGAAACGGCAACTCGATGGCTAAATCCGCGGTGATGGCGACTCGCGTAGGTGCACTGATTGCGGCTGGTCTCGCGGTCATCTGTTTCGCGATTTTCTCGATCGGCCGCGGTTCGCGCATCCTGCATCATACGGCGTCGATCGAAACCCATTTCCATCGCATCAATGGGCTTCAGACCGGCGCACCGGTCGCGCTGGCGGGAGTTAACATCGGAGGCGTCAAGTCGATAAGCTTTCCCGCCGATCCGCACGCCGACTATGTCGTCGTGAAGATGTGGATCGTCGATGCCGACCTGCCGCGGGTGCGTGCCGATTCGGTTGCGATGATCAGCACGATGGGACTGTTGGGCGATAAGTACATCGAGATCACCGGTGGCGATCCGCAATCCGCCTCACTCGCGCCCAATGAAATTCTCGCCTCGGAAGATCCGATCGATCTGCAATCGCTGCTCCAGAAGCGGGGCGCCGAACAGATGATCGACAACGCCATGGCAATCTCGCAGTCACTAAAGTCGATCCTCGAATCGATCGACACCGGCCATGGCATCCTCGCCGAACTCATCAAGGGCGAGCCGAAGGGCGCACCACCACCGCTGACGCTGGCCGATTTGCGTACGACGTTCGACAATATGAACAAGCTCGCGGTCGAGATCGATGCGCTCCTCAACAAGGTAAACCATGGCCGTGGACTGGCGGGCGCGATGGTGTCCGACCGCAACGACGGCAAGGTGTTGCTCGACAAGGTGGAAAGCGCGGCGGTCGCGATGAAAGATACCGCGGTCAAGTTGAGTCAACTGGTCGATCGCTTCAGTACCGGCAACGGGGCGGTGCAGCGCCTGCTCAGCGACCAGCAATATGCCAACCAGCTCCTGGCCAACATGCAAACCTCGCTCTCCGATATGAAAGACATCCTGCACAAGATCGATGCGGGCCAGGGCAGCGTCGGCCTCGCAGTGAACGACCCGACCCTTTATTACGATGCGAAGAATTTACTCGGGGGCAACGGCAGCATCGGATGGGGGGTGCGGATGCTCAACGGCATCTACAGCCTGACGCATCCTTTCAGCCGGCCGACGGCGAATGAGCCGGTCGCGGCATCACCGGTAGTGGCCGACCCGCCCGCCGCGCGAACCTCGCCCTGAGCGCACGGGTCGTTGCCGCATTTGACGCAAGTGTGTTAGCACCGGAAGATTCAAGCGGAGAAATTAATCATCAAATGAGAATCCTCATACGATGCTGGTGGTTGGGTGCGCTGATTTTTTTGCTGGCAGCATGCTCGGCGCAAAACGGCGGCGGCAGCGGCTCGCTCAAGGTCGGCATGACCACCGACCAGGCGATCGAAGCGATGGGCAAACCCGACCTCACGGACAGCATCCCGGATCCAAATCATGCGGGGGCGACGATGCTTCGCTATACGTGGATGGATGCGGGTGAAGCCGCGATCTTTGGTCAGAATATGCGCGTGGCAAATGTAGTTAACGTCGGTTCGAGCCCTTCGACCCTGGCCGAAACCGTGCAGCAACCGGGAAACGGCTATCAGCCGGCCTTCGATCCTATACAGACCCCGTTAGACTATGCGTTCTATCCCTTTCGCGCAGCCGCCGTCGCTATCTTTACGGGTCTGAATTGCATTGGCGGCGCCGGTTGCCATTCGCCGCGCCTGCCCCCGGTGGTGCCCGGTAGCTCCTCGTAAGCCCATGTCTTGACCATGTAGGACCTTCGTCTTAGTTACCAACCGGATGGTTGGGTCTTGCGATTATTTAACCGACGTGTTGTCATGAACCACGTGTCGCGGTCATACCGCTACATAGTGGAATATGGGCATTCATCATTTTGTGGAAAATCCATTTGCAACCTGTTAGCCGTCTACGCTAATCTAAGAGTAGAGTCGATTGAAAAGGGACGATTTAGCTAATCCGTGGCGTCGCCAGTGAATCCCGATTCGATCCACATTCCGTCGGTCGAGTCGCTTTCGTCAGCACGCCGCTTCAATTCCGGGCTCGTTTTGAGACCTGAGTTGAAATTGACGATCCAAAAAAAGGTGGAATCAAAACTAACGATGAAGAAGAAAACTCTCGGATCGGTTCTTAAGGATAGGCGCGAATTTTTGCGGCTTACGCAGCGCGAACTCGCGGCCAAACTGGGCGTTAAGGCGAGCCATGTCGCGTACCTCGAAAATGGCCGACGCCGGCCCTCGTTGTCACTACTGCGCCGCCTCTCCGACGAGATGGGGCTCGACAGCGAGACCATCTTCCTGCTCGCGCATCCCGAGGCCAAGGACCTCATTTCCTCGCGCGATGGCCTGCCGTCAAAGCGGCCTGACAACGCGTGGCGAAACTTCCTCAAAGACAAATCGCTTATCTCGCGTCATCAGATCACGCCGAGCGAGATGCGGGTACTGAAGCAGGTAAACATGCTGGGTCGCGTCACCTCGCCCCGCCAGTTCGTGTTCATCCTGAACTCGATCCGCCAGGCGGTCGAGGAAGAATAACCGGGCTCCGATCGCGCTCGCCCGAGGCCTACCTTCCCTTGGCCTCGGGCACATCGATCCCTTTCAAAAACTCGCTACGCGCAGCCATCGGATCTTTACGAACCGCCGCATTGTAGGCGTTCATGATGGTGCGCGCGTCCTCTGTGCACATCACGTCGCGCATTTCGCTGCGCTCAACGTAGAGTCCCGCCGCCAGGTCGCGATCCATCCCGAGCTGGACCGCGCGTTTGATCGCGCCAATCGATCGCGGCGGCCGTTTGGCCAAGGTGCGCGCCCATCCCATCGCAAAGGACATCAGCGTCTCCGGCGCGAGGACGCGATTGACCATCCCCATCCGCTCCGCCTCGCGCGGATGATACACGTTGCCGAATAGCATCACTTCGAGCGCGCGCGCTCTTCCGATCAATCTCGGCAGCCGTTGCGTACCCCCGCCGCCGGGGAGAATTCCGAGCACCGCCTCGGGCAATCCGATTTGATATGGACCATCGGCGGCAAGGCGAAAGTCACATGCCAGCGCGAGCTCATATCCACCGCCCATGCAGTCGCCGTTGATCGCCGCGATGACAGCCTTGGGCATCAACATGATGCGCTCGAGCAAGCGATGGAATCCGGCTTCCAGCTCGGGGAACGTCCGCGCGCATTCGGCCGGATCGGCGGCGGCCGCCGCGAGCTCCTCGACGCTGTAATGGGTGATGAACTTGCCCTCGATACCGCCGGTGAGAATGATCGCGCGCAACTCCTCATCCGCTTCGGCGCGGCCGACGAGTTCGAGCAGCTCGCCCACCATCGCACCGGTCATGTAATTCATCGGCGGATTGGACATGGTCCAGGTCTGGATCGCGCGGTCGGTTTCGACTTTGAAGTATTTCATCGGCATCTCCCGTGTGCCGAGTAACTTCCCCCAGCCACTACTGTCAAGTAGCTTGAGCCGGTGTAGATCTTGGTTTACGCTCGCACTAGAGGGGTGGGGATCCCGGAATGAAAATCGACATCGACCTCAAGGCTGGTTTTCTGCAGAACCTGAAGCGCGAGGTGCTGGCGCAGCTCTCGCCCGAGGAGCATGCCATCATCGAGGTTTCGACCGGCGACATGGGCAACAAGCCCGACGCGGTGAAACTCGGATGGCTTAAGATGCGCACCAAGGAAGAGTGGACCAAGCAGCGCTATCTCAAGGCCCTCGATCGCACGATGAAAAAACTTCGTGATGCGGTCGCCGCGGAATCCGGCAAAAAAGAATAGTGAGGTCTCGAGACTTTAGGGCTCGATCCGCGCGACTCGACGTTTCCCGACTTCCAGGACCTTGTGCTCTCCCGGCACGAAGCGAAAATTCACATCGCTGATCGTTTCGCCGTCGACCCGCACCGCGCCCTGGCTCACCAGCCGGCGCGCCTCGCTGTTCGAGGGCGCGAAGTTAAGTTGCTTCATCAGCTCGCAGATCCAGATGTCTTCGGCGATGCGATAGACCGGGACGTTGGTGGGAACTTCGCGACGTTGAAACTTACTCTCGAAATATGCGCGCGCGGAGTTGGCAGAATCGGGGCCGTGGTACTCCTTCACTATGGTTGACGCGAGGCGTTTCTTGGCCTCCATCGGATGGATTTTTCCCGACTTGATGTCGGCAAGCTCGTCCGCACTCACCTCGGTCAGTAGCTGGTAATACCGCACCATCAGCGGGTCCGATACGCGCATCAGCTTGCCGAACATCTCGTCCGCCTTCTCAGTGATGCCGACGTAGTTGCCCAGCGACTTGGACATCTTGCGTTCGCCGTCGAGCCCCTCCATCAGCGGCATGGTCATGACGACCTGGGGCGGCTGCTTGAAGGCGCGCTGCAACTCGCGCCCGACCAGCATGTTGAATTTCTGGTCGGTCCCGCCGATTTCGATGTCGGCCTCGAGCGCCACCGAATCGTAGCCCTGGATCAACGGATACAGCAGCTCATGCAAAAATAGCGGCTCCTGCGCCGCCAGGCGCTTCTCGAAGTCGTCGCGCTCCAGCAGCCGCGCCACACTCAGATGCGCTGCCAGCTCGATGAGCTTGCGCACCCCGAGGCCATCCATCCACTCACTGTTGAAGCGGACCTCGGTCCGTTCGGGGTCAAGAATCTTGTACGCCTGCCCGCGATAGGTTTCGGCGTTGACCGCGATGGTTTCGCGCGACAGCGGTTTGCGCGTCTCCGAGCGACCGGTCGGGTCGCCGATCATCGCGGTGAAGTCGCCGACCAAAAAAATCACCGTATGCCCATCGCGCTGGAAATCGCGCAGCTTTTTGAGCGTGATGGTATGCCCCAGGTGCAGGTCGGGCGCGGTCGGATCCATCCCCAGCTTGATGCGCAGCGGACGTCCCAGCTTCAGCTTGTCGGCCAGCTCCGGTTGCGAAATTACTTCGACGGCGCCCCGACTCATCGCCGCCGCGCGCTCCTGTAGGTTGCTTTGATCCACCGCTTGGAAATCCGTTTGCGCTGTTCTCGCCCGAGGGCGGTGATCCAGCCTACCCGAAAGCGCACACGCGTCCTACATTGCGCATCAACCACGCCAGGAACCGGGCGCGCGGACTAGACCAGCCGCTGACGGATCAGATGCGCCTCGAAGATTTTGAGCGCCTCACGCTTGGACTGCGCCATCCGCGGTAGCGTCCACTGCTCGTCGGGGAAGCGAGCCCTCGCCGCTTCGGAAATTTCCCCCAGCGAGGGTTGGCGGGTCTGAAACCCGCCCGGACGGAAGAGCTGGTGCAGCAGCCATAGCTGCACATCGTTCAAGCCGTGAAAACATGCGTCGAGCGCGATGAGATCGTGCACGATGTTAGGCCCGGGGTGGACCCGTGGTGGACGCCGGGTGGAAAATACCCCCGGCTTTGCGTTCGGAATCAGGAGCTCACGAGCCCTGAAGTAGAAACGCAAAGCAGCCTGGTGCGATTTGAATCGCGCAGTGTTATTCCCCGCCATGGTTGCCTCTCGAGTCTTCGCCAAATCTAGCGGGACGAAGACTTCGTACCCTCCGGCAAGCTCCTGCTCGACCTTGCAGACCGCGGCTCGAGGAGCGCAGCAGGGGCCGCTTCCGCCTGGGTCGATAGCCGTGATTTAGCCGAGCACCGTAAGCGTGTCAACTATTGGTTATACAACCATGACTATCAGTATGTTGAGTTAATCGTACGAACTGTCGAGAAAGAAATGGGCTGCGGAGGTCATCCACGCAGCAACTAGATCCGCTGATTGAAGCGTCCCATCGCGCGCTCTAATCCAGCGCTGATGATCGCTTCCACCGCGTCGGCGGCGCGCTCGATCGAGTCCTCGAACTCGGCGCGGTCCTCGGCACTCATGCTTTCGAGCAGGTAGTCTTTGCTGTCGCCGCGCGGGCGACTTACGCCAACTCGCACCCGGTTGAAATTCGGGTTGCCGAGTGACTGCGCGACTGAGCGCACGCCGCGATTGCCCGCATCGCTGCCCCCCTGCTTGAGGCGCAAACGTCCAGCCTCGAGATCGAGTTCGTCATGTACGACGATCAGATGCGAAGGAGGGACTTTGTAGTAGCCGAGCACCGCGGCAAGACATTCGCCGCTGCCATTGTAGTAGGTCTGCGGTTTGACCAGCAGTGCGCGCTCCCCCGCCAGCTCGGCTTCCGCGATCAGGCCTTTGAATTTGCGGCGATCGAATTGCGCATGCTTCGTTTTCGCGAGTCGCTCGACCACCCGAAAGCCCATGTTGTGGCGCGAGCGCGCATAATCCTCGCCCGGATTGCCGAGTCCAGCGACGACCCATTTGATCTGCGATTGCGGCTCCTCGATCGGCTCCTCAGCGCTCTTTTCCTTGGGTGCGCGGCGAAAGCCGCCGAACAGATTCTTGAGACTCATCCGCGTTTTCGTGCCGTCGCGCCGTGTCCGTTGAGACTTGCACCCGGAAGATTGAGAGCCGGCAGATTGGTCGCGATGGACTTGAACAGTGCATTCATCTCGGTCGGTGTGCCAATGGAAATTCGCAGCGCATCGCGCAGCAGCGGAGTCGCGAAGTAGCGCACCAGGATGCCGCTCTTGCGAATCGCGCGCGCCAGCGGCTCAAGGTCGCATCCCGCCATCCGCGCCAGCACAAAATTCGCCGAGGAGTCGGGCACCTCGAATCCGAGCTTGCGCAGCCGCGCGATAGTCACGTCGCGGGTATGCTTCACGCGCTCGACATTGCGCTGCATCCACGGCGCATCATTGAGGGCTTCGGCGCCGGCCGCGAGCGCGATGCGGCTCAGATTGTAGGAATCCTTGACCTTCATCAGCTCTTCGATGACTGCCGGACGCGCGAAGCATAGTCCCAGCCGCATCCCGGCGAGCGAAAAGGATTTCGACAGCGTGCGAAGGATCACGACATTCGGAAAGCGCCGCAAAAGTCCGATCGCATTTTCCGCTGCGAAGTCGACGTACGCCTCATCGATGACCAGCAACCGGTCGCGCAACGCGGTCGCCAGCTTCGCGAGTTTTGCGGCCGGCGTCAGAATCCCCGACGGCGAGTTCGGATTGCACACGATGGTCAACCTCGCATGCGCCTTGGCGAGCTGGTCGAGCGGAATCGAAAAATCCTTTTCGACCGGAAAACGCAGTACGCGTGCTTCCTGGATCGAGGCGAGCGTGTCGTACAGCGAGTAGGTCGGCACAGGGTACGCCAGCGTGTCGCCGGGATCGAGCGCGGCGCGGAAAACCATCGCGAGCAATTCGTCGGAGCCATTGCCCGCGAGGATCATGTCCTTGCGCACGCCATAGAGCTTCGACGCGCTCTCCACGAACGCATCGGCGCGCGGCGCAGGATAAAGGCGCAGACTATCAGCCGCGACTTTCACCATCGCACGCCGCACCCGCGGTGAAGGCGGATAAGGATTTTCGTTGGTGTTGAGTTTAATAAGGCGCTCGCCGGGGCGGGGCTGCTCGCCCGGCTTGTAGGCCGCCATCTTTTCGATTGCTTCGCGAAACATAGAGCAAAAGATATTAAGCGAAAGTCCGCGCCCAGTGGAGCGCACCCGAGGCTGCGAGGATCACTTTTTTGGTTTTCTGAGAGCGGTTGTGCGTGGCGCTTTTCGCGCCGTCCGAGGTTCAGCGGCGGTCGAATCGAACACCCAATCGAGATATGACGAGGACCCCGCGACAATCGGGAGCGCGATGACTTCCGGCACTTCGTAGCTGTGCAGCGCTTTGACCCGCGCCTCGACTTTCGCGACCAGACTCGCGCGCGTCTTGATGATCATCAGATGTTCGGTTTCGTCGTGGACCGCGCCTTCCCATCGATAAACCGAGCGGATCGGGCTCACGATATTCGCGCACGCCGCGAGCCGTTCGGTTACCAGCGCCTTCGCGATCGACAGCGCCTGCTCCTCGCTTGCGGCATTCACCAGCACTACCCTCGCATCGCGCGATCTTGCGCGACGTTTCATTTCTCACGTCCCAGGCGTTTGCGCAGTTCGCGCGCCGTGCAGCGATACTTGAAGGCCTTGCGCCCGTTGACGAACAGTACCGGGACCTCGATTCCGAACTGCGCTTCGAGGGCCGGGTCGCCGTCGATTTCGATGCGTTTGAGCTCAGCCCGGAAGCGCGGCATGACTTCGCCGATCACCACTTCCATCTCATGGCATAGTTCGCAATCGCGCCGGGTATAAAGCACCAGGTCCATTCTACTTGATGGTGTCGGGACGAATCAGATTGATCGGAAGCCCGAGGGTCTTCTTGAGCAGCTCCGCCAGCGTGCTGATCGGTGCCGGGGTGACGTGCGGATTGGTAATCGGCCCGCGCACATTCAAATAGGCCGAGATAATGCTCTTGGTACCACCCGCGACGTTTTTTCCTACCAGCGGTATACCGCTGAGCAGCCAGTTAACCGTGTTGAACGGAATCATGCCGACCTTCATGTCGAGGGTCGAGCGATCGAGGTTGACGTTGCCGCTCGCCACAATATCGATGACCGGTCCGTCGAGCAGAAGATCGTCGGTGTAGAAGATCCCCTCGTTGCCTTTGAAATCGGCGCTTACGGTACGGAACTGCAGGCCCGAGGTGCGCGGATCGGGAACGTTCGCGGTCAGCCAGCTACGCAGGTCGATCATCTCAAACAGGCGCGACAGCAAGGTGAATCGATCGAGAGTGCCGTCGCGCAGCTTCACGATAACGGTGCCGCCGAGAGTCGAGAAGAAGTCGCCGTCGGTGTCCGCCCAGCAATCAAGGGTCGCATCGAGACGCCCGGAAAGCGGCGCCTGGGTGACGCCGCTCTTGAGCAGAAAGATCGCGGCCGCGCTCATGTCCTGGGCGCGCCCGAAAATATGCATCCAGTCGTCTTTTTTGCGGCCGGCAAGGTTGAGGCTCAAATGCCCTTCCATGCTCGACGCGGTGAGATTGTCGACACTCCAATCGCCGTTGCTGTATTTAAAATCGGTTTTCGCATTCTTCATCGCGAGCGATTCAAGGTTCGCCTCGCGCGCGTCGAGATGGCCGCTGATCGGGAATTTAGGCGGATGCGTCGGGGTCGGCGGCATCCACGGCAGCCGCACGAATTTCAACACTTCCACATCCAGCTTCTGCACGTTCGCATCGACGCGGATCGAAGGATTGCGCAGATCGGCGATATTGATATCGAAATTAATCGGCGATTTTTCGAGCTCCGCGGCCGGCATCGTTACCACCAACGTGTGATCGCGCACGGTCACGATCATGGGATGAACAAAAATTGGCGAGCGCAAAAAACCCAACTGCACACGTCCATCCTGCAATGTGATCTTGCCATTGACCAGGATTCCATTTTGCAGATTGCCGGTTACCATCACCTCGCCGCCGACGTTGCCCGCCGCGCTTAGATCGTCCGGATCGACCAGAACTTCGAGCCATCGATCAATCGGCATCTGATGCATCGCGATGCGAAGTCCGTGGGTTTCCACCCCGACTTTCCCGAGTTGCAGTTCGCCGTCGAAGTCGGCGGTCCCGCCGGTGGCGCGCGCGCTCACTTTGTCGAGCTTGATCAGGTCCGGCCGCAATACGATGGAACCGGAGGCGAACCCGATCGGTCCGGGCGCGCCGCGAAAGCCGACGATCACATTGCGGGGCTCAATTTTGACCTGGTATTTCTCCGGATGGGTGGGCAGGTTTTTTTTGAGCGTGCCTGCCACCTCCAGCTCAACCAGTGCGTTTCCACTAACGGTGGTAAGGCGATCGCGCTCGTGAACATTGAACTGATCGAGCAGAGCAACCATCGCCGGCCGCAACTCGGCCAGATCCAGATCGCCTTGCATTGCGATCTGATACGGAAGCTCTTCCAGATTTCCCTTCAGCTCAATCCGCGCGACGATGTCGCGCAGCTCGGACGCTCCGATCTTCGCGGTGCCTTGCAGGAGCGACAAAATCCGATGCGCGAGAATGATCTGGATGCTCGCGCCGGTGACCTCGGGTAGCCGGGTGCTCTCCGGAGCGGCAAAGCTCAGCTCCGACAGCGTCGCATTTACCGAAAGCCTGGCCAGAATCGAATCAAACGACAGGTTTTCCAGCGCGGAAAGCGGCGAATCGATCGATGCTTTTGCAACTTCGATCCGGCCGGTCTTCACCCGATGGATCACCGCTTCGACTTCCTGCGGCAGTCGCTTGAGCCTGCGCATCGACGCGAGGATATCTTTCCATGCCACTTTGAGGCTGCTGATTCCGATCCCGACCTGCGCATTCGGCTCGTAGGGCCGCTGAATGTAGGCCTGGGCAGCCACAATCGGCTTGCCCTCGTGAGTCAGCCGCGCGCTCGAAATTGCGACCTGCTCGGTGGAAGTATTGAAGCTGGCCTCGACCGAATAGTTGCCGAGCTCGAGTGGCGAAGAGAGGTCGGGGCTGCGAACGGTCAGAGTTTTAAGCCCCACCACCGCAACACCCTTAACCACCGCATCGAGCGCGAGCGCGAACCTGATGCGCCCGTGCGACTGACCGTCGACCTCGAGATTCCCGATCGTCAAACGCTTAAGCGGAAGCTGCCAGAACCAGAAGGTGCCCTGCAGCAGGTCAGTGGCGGGCAAGTCGCCGCCCTCGCCCATCTTGAAGTCACCGGCGGCGCGCGCTCCACGCATCCTGGGAAACTCGCAGTCTGCATCGAAGCCGATCGACCAGAGCTTGGGCGTCGCGCGGCGATGAGAGGCGGACAGATTGGTATGGCTCAGAAGCGGGACGCCGGAACGATCGCGCAGCTCCAGATCCGCAATCACAAAACGGCGGCTGATGCGCGCGAGGTCCGTCAGGCGTGCGAGGGTCTCCTTCACAATCGCGGTATCCGGGCGCGGAATCGCACCACTGCGCGACGCGGTCGCATCGAAGGGGGCATTGAGCACGGCGCCTTCGAGGTCGAGCTCGCGCAGAGGCAGTCCGTGAGTGAACATGGTGCGGAAATTGACCACCGCGCGGATTTTCCGCAGCGCGACGATCTCATGATTGCCGGACATCACCCGCGGCTGATCGAGTTCGACGATCAAATGGTTGCGGACCTGGATGTGACTGGAAACCGGAACGATGTCGATGCCGGTCTGCTGCTTGACGCTCGCCAGCACCGCAACAATCAGCCGCTGCTGATTGAAGTAGATCAACGCCACCGCGGTAATCAGCAGCGAGGCGATAAACGCGGCAACGATCGCACCGATGCGGAGCGCGAGCCTCATCGTGGGCGACGCGTAACTAAACTGTCAGATGCGCGGGAGCTCGCGCGCCTATTCGCGTTCGGAGGCTTCGACCTTGGGAGCGCCAGCACTGTCAGACCACCCAGCACGATGCTTGTCGCGGAGCGCCGTTCTCAGGATGCGGTTGCGAATTCGCACCGACTTGGGCGTGACCTCGACCAGCTCCTCTTCGTCGATCCATTCCAGCGCGGTGTCAAGCGTCGGGATCAGCGGCGTCGTCAGCCGGATCGCCTCGTCATGGCCGGCGGCGCGGATGTTGGTGAGCTTCTTCTCGCGGCATACGTTGACCGGGAGATTGGTCTCGCGCGCGTACTCGCCGACGATCATGCCCTCGTAAACCGGGTCGCCGGCCGGAATGAAAAATTTGCCGCGCTCCTGCAAATGGAAGATGGCATACCCGGTCGCATTGCCCTCGCGATCGGAAATCATCGCGCCATTCTGACGTCCGACGGATGTTGCCGGCCCACGGAATGTAGCCGTTGAAGATCGAATGCATCACGCCGGCGCCGCGGGTCTCCTGCAGGAAGCGCCCGCGAAATCCGATCAGCCCGCGCGAGGGAACGTCGTACTCGAGGCGTACGCGACCGCTCGCATGCGTCACCATCGTGCGCATCTTGCCTTTGCGCGCCGAGAGCAACTGGGTGACGATGCCGATGCATTCCTCAGGGATGTCGATGACGAGAAATTCCATCGGCTCGAGGATTGCGCCGTCCTTCTGCTTGGTGACGACGGTCGGCTTCGAAACCTGCAACTCGTAGCCTTCGCGCCGCATGGTCTCGACGATGACTGCGAGTTGCAGCTCGCCGCGCCCCATCACGCGCCACTGATCGGCGCTGACCGGTTCGACCTTGATGCTGACGTTACGGCGCGACTCATGAATGATGCGCTCGCCGAGCTTGCGCGAGGTGACGAACTGGCCCTCGCGTCCGGCCCACGGAGAGTTGTTGACGGAAAACGTCATCGCGACGGTCGGCTCGTCGATCCTGATGCCTGCCAGCGGCCGCGGATTTTCGAGGTCGGCAATCGTCTCGCCGATTTCGATATCCTCCAGCCCCGCCACCATCACGATGTCGCCGGCCTCCGCGTGATCGACCTCGATGCGCTTGAGCCCCTGCCATGCGTAAAGATGCGCGACCTTGCACACGCTGGTGCTGCCGTCGAGGTGACATAGAGTGTACTGACGGCCGTCTTCCATCGAGCCCGCGACGACGCGGCCAATCGCGAGGCGGCCGACATAGTCATCGTAGTCGAGATTGTTGGCCTGGAACTGCAGGGTGGCCTCGGGATCAACTTCGGGGCCCGGCAGATGCGTGATGATGGTCTCGAACAGCGGCTTGAGGTTCTCGCCATGCTCGCCGAACTTCGTTACCGCGGTGCCGATGCGCGCGTTGGTATACAGGATCGGAAAATCGAGCTGGTCCTCGTCGGCGCCGAGGTCGATGAAGAGATCGTAGACCTCATCGAGGACGTCGGCGGTGCGCGCGTCGGCGCGATCGATCTTGTTGATGCACAGGATCACCGCGAGGCCGGCCTCGAGCGCCTTTTTCAGCACGAAACGCGTCTGCGGCAGCGGCCCTTCGCAGGCGTCGACCAGCAGCAGGATGCCGTCGACCATCGAGAGGGTACGCTCGACCTCGCCGCCGAAGTCCGAATGCCCGGGAGTATCGACGATGTTGATCCGCGTTTTGTCCCACAGGATCGAGGTGTTCTTCGCCATGATGGTGATGCCGCGCTCGCGTTCCAGCGCGTTGGAATCCATCACGCGGTCGACCACGTTCTCATTGGCGCGAAATACGCCTGATTGGCGGAGCATCGCGTCGACCAAAGTAGTTTTGCCATGATCGACGTGAGCGACGATTGCCAGATTACGAATATTTTGTCGGCGCATTTTCTCGTGGGGCGGATACTAAAGTGCGGCGAGCCGCATAAAGGAGCCCGCCGCGAATGCTGAGTGTACAGTTCGGAGCGCGCGGAGTAAACGCGCCCTCAGCCGGCTTCGGTTAACATTTTGCGAAGCCTTACAGCGTCGACGGCGGAGGCTGTTGCTCCTGGTCGAGGCGCTTTTCGGCGTCGCGCTGCAGCTTTTCGAGCAGCTGCTGGATGTTTTTCACCTCGGTCACCTGCCACACGCCCGACTCGTCGCGCGCCATATGCACTTCCCATTCGCGCTTCTTCTTGTCGACGAACTTGGTATAGGCGGTGCCGTTGTCGCGATGCATCAGCACCATCGCACCGACTACTGCGATGGGCGGCATCTGGACGTCCTTCTCGCCGTCGTCGACATCCTTGACCGCGTAGTTGCGCGCGGCCTGCGCCAGCGGCTTGGCAAAAATATCGATGGCGCTTTTCCCTACCATCTGGCTCAGGGGGTCGTTGGCCTTCTGTTGCAACATTTCGTAGCCCGCGTTTTTCACGACGCTTTCGAAATTGACATAGCGCGCCGCCGCCTCGCCGTCGCGCGCATCGATCGCGCGCTTCAACTGGAAGACCGCAAACGAGGGACTCGCGGGAAGATAGATCAGCGCCCACCATCCGACCACGATGGCGATGAGAATGCCGGTCCAGTGCCGGATTGCGAAGGGCATCATCGCGACGATTGTCCGCCGCCGCGTCCGAGATGTCGAGTTGAGGTCGAGTTAGCGGCCGGAGAGCTGGCTCGCGGCGGCCTTGTCCAGCATCCACATGACGACGCCGTCCTTGGGCGCGACCAGATGCGCGGGCACGCGCTCCGGATCGTCGGTGCCCTCGAGGACGCGCTTGACCGCGGCCGCCTTCTTTTCGCCCGAGACGATGAACATGATGCGCGCGCTGTTGTTCATCACCGGCGCAGTCAGCGTGATGCGATGGCGAACCTTGTCCTCGACCTCGACCGGGACCACGAGGCGATGCTCCTCGTGCAGCGCGGGAATTCCCGGGAACAGCGACAGCATGTGGCAGTTGTCGCCGAGGCCAAGCAGCATCAGATCGAAGCGGGGAAATTCGCCCTCGCCGAGGCTCATGCGCTCGCGAAGCTCGTCTTCGTACTCGCGTGCGGCGGCCTCGGGCGCATCCTCGCCACGCATGCGATGAATCTGATCGGATTTGATTTTGAGCTTGCTGAGGATGGTGCGATTGGCCATCGCGTAGTTGCTCGCGGCGTCATCGGGCGGCACACATCGCTCGTCACCCCAGTAGAACTGCACTTCCTTCCAGTCGACGCTCAACTCAAAGCGCGTAGCGAGGAGATCATAGGTGCGTTCGGGAGTGGTGCCGCCGGTGAGGCATAGGTTGAACTCGCCGTGCATGCAAATCGCCTCGCCGGCGACGTGCGCGATTTCTTCGGCGGCGCGCACGAAGAGTTCTTCCGCGGTATCGAGGATGATGATCTGTCGCTCGCTCATGATGTTTCCGTAACAAATTTATCGGGAAAATAACGCGCCGCGCCAGACACGAGGCCGTGGCGCAGCGCGCTGAATCAACTTTCGACTTTCGATCCTACTTGGAGGCGCGGTTTTCCCCGCCCAGCACTTTATCGCGATGCTTTTTGGTCGCCGCGAGCAGGTCCTCGAACGACTTCTTGAAGAGATCCACGCCTTCGAGTTGCAGCTCATCGCCAACCTGTAACAAATCGATACCGACAGCTTTCAGCTGGTTCACGGCATGGCGCGCTTGATCGAGATTCGCTTCGAGGGTGGCCGCCGCTTTGCCATGCTCACGGAAAGCGTCCATGGTCGCGGGCGGCATGGTGTTGACGGTGTCCGGCCCGATGAGTTCCTCGACATATTTCACGTCGCTGTAGGCTTTGTCCTTGGTCCCGGTCGAGGCCCATAGCGGCCACTGGGTGCGCGCGCCCTTGGCCTTCATCGCGGCGAAGCGCTGGCCGAGGAAAATTTCCTTGTAGCGTTGATAGACGAGCTTGGTGTTCGCGACCGCGGCCTTGCCCTTAAGCGCCACCACCGCCGGATCGTTTTTCTCCTTCAATTTCGCGTCGAGTTTCTTATCGACCAGCGTCTCGACCCGGCTCACGAAGAAACTCGCGACCGAGAAAACCTTGTCGACCGCGCCGCCGGTTTGCATCCGCTTCTCGATGCCCTTGATGTAGGCCTCGGCGACGTTGTCGTAATGCGTCATCGAGAACATCAAGGTGACGTTGACGTTGATGCCTTCCGAGATCAGCGTTTCGATTGCGGGTAACCCCGCCGGCGTCGACGGCACTTTGATCATCACGTTGGGTCGCGCGATGCGTCCCCAGTAGCGCCGCGCCGCCTCGATGGTGCCCTTGGTATCGTTCGCGAGCAGCGGAGAAACTTCGTAGCTGACGTAGCCGTGTTTGCTGCCGGTCGAATCGTACAGCGGACGCAGCATATCGCACGCCGACTGAATGTCCTGGATCGTCAGCGCCTCGTAAATTTCCATGACCTCTTTGCCTTGCGCGACGAGCTGCTCGAACTGCTGGTCGTAGTCGCTGGAGCCGTCGATGGCTTTCTCGAAGATGGTGGGATTCGAGGTCATGCCCTTGAGCCCGTCCTCGGTGAGCATCCGCTTGAACTCGGGAGACGGAAGCAGCGTGCGCCGGATGTAATCCAGCCACGGGGCCTGGCCGAGGTGTTCCAGTTGCTTCAATGGATTTTCTGCCATGTCACTTCTCCGTTAGCGTGCGATCAGTTTCTCCGCACGAGCGACGACGTTTTCAACGGTGAAACCAAAATATGGCGCGAGGTCCTTGTAGGGCGCCGAATCGCCAAAGGTGGTCATCCCGATCATATCGCCGTCGGTTCCGATCCATTTGTACCAGCACAGCGGCGAGCCGGCTTCGATGGCCAGCCGTTTGCGATTGTCGGGTGGTAACACCGAGTCGCGATACGCCTGCGACTGACGTTCGAAGATTTCGAAACTTGGCATGCTCACGACGCGGACCGCGTGTCCCTTCTTCTCGAGCTCCGGTTTGGCGCCGACCGCGAACATCAATTCGCTGCCGGTCGCGATGAGAATGATATCGGGCGTCTTGCCCTTGGTCTCGGTGAGGATGTACGCGCCCTTATGCAGGTCGGTCGCGGGCGCCATCTCGCTGCGATCCAAGGTCGGCAGATTCTGCCGGCTGAGTACCATCATCGTGGGTCCGTCCTTATGGAGGATCGCGGCGCGCCATGCCTCGCGCGCCTCGTTCGCGTCGCCGGGACGGATCAGCGTGATGTTGGGAATCGCGCGGATCGCGGTGAGATGCTCGACCGGCTGATGGGTCGGGCCATCCTCGCCAAGGCCGATCGAATCATGAGTAAAGACCCAGACCACGTGCAGCTTCATCAAACAGGCGAGGCGAATCGAACCTCGCGCGTAGTCGGTGAAGCAGAAAAAGCTGGAGCCGTACGGAATGAACGCGCCACTATGCGCGATGCCGTTGAGCGCGCCGCACATGCCATGCTCGCGGACGCCGAATTTGATGTTGCGTCCGCTGTAGTTGCCCCGCTCAAATTCCTTGTCGCCCTCCATATCGGTGTAGGTCGACTCGCTCAAATCCGCGGCGCCGCCGAAGAGTCCCCAATACTTCTTGAGGATGGCCTGCTCCACGATCGAAGCAGACTTGCGCGTCGCGAGATTGTCCTTGGGCGTGAACACCGGCAGATCGGCATCCCATCCGGCGGGAGGTTCACCAGAAAGTAGCTGATGGAAATCCTTGGCCTCGGCGGAAAACTTCTTCGAGTAAGTATCGAAGCGGCGAGTCCAGTCGTCCTCCGATTGCTTGCCCTTTTCGACCGCCTTGCGAAATTCCGTCAGCGCCGCGTCGGGAACATAGAAGTCCGGCTCCAGCGGCCATCCGTAGAACTGCTTGGTCAGCTTCACCTCTTCGGGACCGAGCGCCTTGCCATGCGCCTCGGAAGTGCCCTGACGATGCGGGCTGCCATATCCGATGATGGTGCGGATGCGCACGATCGACGGCCGATCCTTCACCTCGATGGCGGTCTGGATCGCTTTGCCGATCGCCGCGAGATCATTGCCATCAGTGACGGACTGCGTGTGCCAATGGTAGCCTTCGAAGCGTTTGATGACGTCATCGGACAGCGACAGCGGCGCGGGACCGTCGAGCGTCACCAGGTTGTCGTCATACAGATAAACGATGTTGCCGAGCCCGAGGTGGCCGGCGATCGATGCAGCCTCGTGCGAGATTCCTTCCATCAGATCGCCGTCGCTGACGATTGCGAAGATGCGCGAATCGAAAAGTCCGCTGCCCTCGCGCTCGAAGCGCGCTTCCAGATGTTTCGCGGCAATCGCCATCCCGACTCCGGTCGCGAAGCCCTGGCCGAGCGGGCCGGTAGTCGTCTCGACGCCGGCGGTGCGGAAATTCTCCGGATGCCCGGGCGTCATGCTCTCGAGCTGGCGAAACTTTTTGATCTGCTCCATCGGCAGGTCGTAGCCATATAGATGAAGCAGCGAGTAGAGCAACGCAGAGCCGTGACCGGCTGAGAGCACGAAGCGATCGCGGCCGAACCATTTGGGATTCTTCGGATTGAAGCGCAGGAAATGCGAGAACAGCGTGTACGCCGTCGGCGCCATCCCCATCGGCAATCCGGGATGCCCCGAGTTCGCCTTCTGCACCATGTCGATGGAGAGGGTGCGAATGGTGTTGATGCAAAGTTGATCGAGCTGTGACTGTTCCAGTTTTGAATCCGCCACTTTCGGTCCACCGCTTAGGTCAGGGACGGCGTCAGGTTGGGAGGTTCGCCGCCGCGTTGTAGGTTTTGGTTACCAGTCGGTACGGTCGTCGTCTTTGGGATCGCCGGCCTTGTGGCGCATCACGTTGACGACATCTTTCGCGGCGCCCTTCTCGCCGAAGTTCAAGGACCGCATGAAGATTTGCGCAATCTCGCGCATCATCGCTCCCTCGGCGGGATCGACTTCGCTGCCGAGGTTTGCGAGACGCTCCATCGCGCGCTGGATTTTCTCCAGCGTCCCCGCCATGTCGCCGCGCTCGCGACTCGCGACCGCCTCGCGCAACTCCTCGCGAACCTGCGCGACGACCGGCCGCGCCTTCTCGCCGATCACGACTTCGAGCTCGCGCAGGCCATCGGCGAACTTCAAGAAGGAGTCATTGGTGGGATCAGAAAGCGCCATCGATCGAATGTTCCACCTTCACTTGATGGACTTCAACCCTGCTAATCGAAGCGCGCGGCTAAATCCACTAACAGCGCATTAAATTGCTCACTCGAGCGATCGGAGGCGAGGCAGCAGCGCGAGTGCGTTGCTTCGGCAGATAGCCTCGCGGTCGGCGTCGCTGAAGAATCGGCTGTCCGCCAAATCCTGGTTGGTTTCCATCCCCGCCGCGTCCGGATACCACGGCCAGTCACTGCCGTAGACGATCTGCGAAACCTCGACCAGCTCCAGCAGCGACGACAGCGTGTGCTTCGATTCGATCGCGGTGTCGTAGTAAAGACGGCGGAGATAGGTGAGCGCATCCTTGAGGCCGTGCGGTCCCATCCGCATCCGGCTGCCGACCGCCGAGATTCGACCCGCCAACATCGGAATCGCGCCGCCATTATGCGGCACGATAATTCTGATGTCGGGATGTCGCTCCAACGTCCCGCTGAAGATGAGATTCGTCACTGCACGCGTCGTATCGAAGGGAAACTCGATCATCGGGCGCGGATAGCCCATCGCGCAATGTTCCCAGCACATCGGCGAGGTCGGATGAATGAACACCACCGCCTTGCGCCGATTGAGCTCCGCGAAGACCGGCTCGAACTTCGCATCGCCAAGATAGATACCGTGGGCGTTGGTCTTGAGCGCGATGCCGTCGGCATGCAGCGTGTCCATCGCGTGGGCGAGTTCGGCGACCGCGCCATCGACGTCGGGCAGCGGCAGCTCGGCGAACAGTCCGAACCGCTTCGGATGTTTCACCACCGCATCGGCGCCGGCCTCGTTGACCATCCGCGCGAGGCGTCGCGCGGCGGCATCGTCGCCAAAGTGAACTCCCGGCGAGGATATCGACAGCACCCCGGTCTCGATGCCGAGTTTTTCATAAGCCTCCAGCGCCAGCTCCGCACTCCAGTTCGGCCACGCGGGCATGCCATCCGGATGATGGACGCCGGCCTTCCTCGCCTCGTCGGCATAACCGGCGGGAAGGTAGTGCGCGTGCACATCGATTTTGCGATTGAAATTGGGGCTACCGCTCATCGGATTCCTCAGCTCACGTTCTTCAAATGAGGTGCGACCTCACGCGCGAAGAGCTCCATCGAACTGCGGCTGCGTTCGGGCGCGATGCCCGGCAGATTCATCCCGAGCACCAGATGCGTCGTGCGAACAGAGTTAAAGGATTTGTTGAGCTTTGCGATGACATCCGCGGGGCTCCCGACCAGCAGCGGAAACATGGTCTGCGCGGTGCGCAGCTCGGACACCTTCGGCAGCGGCGGCAGATTGGTGCCGAGGAAGTCGTTCGATTCCGCCAGCCATCGCATGTACCACGTGATCATATAGTGGAGATGATCCTGGCATTGCGCCCAGGCTTCATCGGTGGTCTTCGCGATGTAGGTAAAGTGCAAGTTGCGCGGCCGAGAAATCCTTGGGATTGCGGCCCGCCGCCTTCAGCGCATCGTCGTAGGTTTTTTGCGCCTCGGGATTCGCGAGGCCCATGAAGTTGACGCCCATCCTGCCCGCGCGCTCGATGGCCTTGGGAGCGCCCGCGCCAATCCACAGCGGCGGATGCGGCGACTGAACAGGACGCGGCATCAGCCGGATGTTCTTCACATTGTAATGCTTGCCGGCGTAGGAAAAATCCTCCTTGATCCATGCGCCGCGGATGACCTCGATACCTTCCTCGAGGCGGCCGGCGCGAGTCTTTCGATTGACGCCGTACGCAGCAAACTCACCCGGCGCATAGCCCTGCCCGACGCCGAGGTCGAATCGCCCATTTGAAATGATGTCGATGGTTGCCGCATCCTCGGCCACCCGCACTGCGTTATGCAGCGGCAGCAGCACGAGATACGTCCCGATGCGAATCTTCTTCGTGATCGCCGCGATCGCCGATGCGATCGGAAGAATCGCGGGAGAGTAGCCGTCCTCGGCGAAGTGATGCTCGGTGAGCCAGATCTCATCGAAGCCGAGTTGCTCGGCGACCCGCGTCTGCTCGAGCTGGTCGGCATAAAAATCCGGCCACGCTTTGCGCCAAGCAGGCGGATTTCGAAACGGAAACAATAGTCCGACATTCAGGTTGGGAAGCATGGTCATAGCAGGCAGCCTCGCAAATGAACTTTTGCGGACCGTCGCACCTCACGCGCGAAGATGTCAAGGCTATCGCCAACCCTTGCCGCCGCTGCGGAAGATCGCTAGCAGCGTTTGACGGTTTATGAATTTCGGGAGGGACATGAAGATGGCGCCGCCAGGAAACATTCGCGTGGCCGCGGTCCTGATGCTGATCATATCGATGGTTGCCAATCGCGCTGTGGCTGCACCGCTCGGCCTCGATCAGATCGTCGACATGGCGGTGGAGGTCAGTCCGCAAGTGCACGCCTCGCGAGCGCGCTGGGAGTCGGCCAAGCATTCCATCCTGCAAAGGTACGCGCCCGACGATCCGCTGCTGAGTTTCTCTTCGCTCGACAGCCCTACCAACGGATTCAGCAACGCATCGTCACGGACATATGAAGTCGATCAGGCATTGCAATTTCCCGGCAAGGCGTTGTTGCAAGGTGAGCGCGCCAAACGCTCGGCTGAAATCGCGCGCCTCAGCTACGAAGCCGTGATGCGCGACGTCCGCACCAACGCCGCGACCGAGTTCTACCAACTGTCACTCGATGAGGCGCTCAAATACCGCGTGGTAACGACCATCAGCGATCTGAGGGAGGTCGGCCGGCGCCACCAATGCGAATCAGCCCAAGGCGGATGCCGAGGCAGTTGCCGCCGAGATAACCGAGGAGGAACAGAACATCAGGCGTTTTGACCAGGCGCGCGGCGACGACGTGATTCGCCTCAACACGCTGTTGCGCCGCCCCGCCGATGAGCCCATCGAACTCGATTCAACGCTGGAGGTCGAGCCGATCACCGAGCGCGTCGACGATTTGGTCGATCGCGCCTGGCATCGGCGCCAGGAAATCCTGCAGTTCGCCCTCAGCTCAGAAAATGCGGCGACGGCGCTCACGCTGGCGAAGCTCGAATACGCGCCTGACTACTATGTCGGCTATGCTTTTAATCATTACCTGCTCGACTCCGCCGCGCCCGGCCCCAACCTGACCCAAACCCACAACATATGGGTCGGGTTCAACCTGCCCTTATTTTTCTGGATGAAGCAGAAGGAGGACGTCATCCGCGCTGACTACGATCTTCAAGCGGCACGCGAGGATTTGGAAGGCGTGCGCCTCAACACCACGGCGCGGGTCACCATGCTCTATCGCCACGCGCAATTCGACTACCAGGAGGCCGTCCGCTATCGCGATTCGATCGTTCCCACTCGGCAGGAACTCTTCAAAAGCGCGCTCGCCGCATATCGCAAGAATGGCGATTACCTTGCGGCATTGGTTCATATTCGGGCGCAACTGCGCGAGGCGAGGTCATCGTTTCTGGAGGCGGCCGCCCGTCTGATCCAGGACCGCATCGAGCTGGAGCAGGAGATCGGCGAGCCGCTGCGACCGCCGACGCATTGACCGCGGCGCGTATCGATCCCAGCCGCGATTTGTTGCAAGATGGCGTGGTAGATGCCTGAGGAGGATGAGGCATTCGATGAGACAAATTCTTGATCGCCGCGTGGTTGTGACCGGGCTCGGGCTGGTGACGCCACTTGGAACCGGGGTCGAAAAAAATTGGGAAGCCCTGATGGCGGGGCGCTCCGGCATCGCGCCCATCACCAGCTTCGACGTTTCCGACTTCCCGGTAAAAATCGCCGGTGAAGTCAAAGACTTCAATCCCGAGGATTGGATCGACAAGCGCGACGTCAAGAAGATGGACCTCTTCATCCAGTATGCGATCGGCGCCGCCGAGCAGGCGATGCGGCAATCGGGGTTCAAGGTCACCGAGGAAAACGCCGAAGCGGTCGGCGTGCTGGTGGGCGTCGGCATCGGCGGCCTGCGCACCATCGAGGAATACCACAAGGAGTTCATGAAGACCGGGCTCAAGCGCATCACCCCGTTCTTCATTCCCAAATTGATCTCGAACCTCGCGCCCGGGCAAATATCGATCAAGTACGGCGCGCGCGGTCCCAACTTCGCGACCACCAGCGCATGCTCATCGGGCAGCCACGCCATCGGCGAGGCGTACCGCATGGTGAAGATGGGCTACCTCGATGCGGCCATCGCAGGCGGCGCGGAAGCCGCACTGACCTCACTTGGCCTCGGCGGATTTGCCGTCATGCGCGCGCTCTCGACCCGCAATGACGAGCCCGAGAAAGCCAGCCGCCCCTTCGACAAGGAGCGCGACGGCTTCGTAATGGCCGATGGCGCGGCGGCGTTGATCCTCGAAGAGCGCGAGGCCGCTCTCGCACGCGGCGCGAACATCCTTGCCGAGGTGGTCGGCTACGGCACCAATTCCGACGCGTACCACATCACGTCACCTTCGCCCGAGGGCATCGGCGCGGCGAAGTGCATGCAGATTTGTTTGAAGGATAGCGACCTCGATCCGAACGAAGTCGATTACATCAATGCCCATGGCACCTCGACGCCGCAAGGCGACATTGCAGAGACGCAAGCGGTCAAAAAGATTTTCGGCGAGCGCGCCGCGCAAATCGGCGTCAGCTCCACCAAGTCGATGACCGGGCACACGCTCGGCGCCGCGGGCGCGATCGAATCGGTCTTCTGCATACTCGCGATTGAGCGCGGCATCATGCCGCCCACCATCAACCAGGAGCATCCCGATCCGGAATGCGACCTCGACTACGTGCCGAACAAGCCGCGCGAGAAGAAGATTCGCCTCGCGCTGAATAATTCCTTCGGCTTCGGCGGCACCAACACCACCCTCGCCTTCCGGCCTGGGTCCTGAGCGGAGACCGGGATGGGATCGCGAATAGTTTCAACCGGGCGCGCCACGCCGCGCACCGCGATGTCCAACAACGACCTGAGTCGCGTGATCGATACCTCCGATGAATGGATTCGCACGCGGACCGGAATCGGCGCGCGCTACCTGATGCGCAGCGGCGAGTCGCTGGTCGATATCGCCGCCGACGCCAGCCGCATCGCGCTCGAGCGCGCGGGCCTCAAGGCCGGCGAGCTCGATGCGATCGTGGTCGGCACCGTTTCCTCCGAGTATGCGTTCCCGTCATTCGCATGCTCCCTGCAAACGGCCCTCGGCGCCGATCAGATTCCAGCCTTCGATGTCGCGGCCGCCTGCTCGGGCTTTGTCTATGCGCTCTCGGTCGCGGATTCCTCGATTCGTGCGGGCGACTACAAGAAGGTGCTGGTGGTCGGCACCGATGCGCTCTCGACCATGGTCGATTGGAACGATCGCCGCACCTGCGTGCTGTTCGGCGACGGCGCTGGCGCGGTGGTGCTGGTCGCGGAGCCCGGTCAGCGCGGCGTGCTCGGCAGTGTGTTGCGTTCTTCGGGAAAATATTGGGATTTGCTTTCGGTGCGTGCGACCGGAACTCGCGCCTCGCTTGACTCGGAGATTCGTCGCAATCCTGACGATGCGATCAAGATGAAGGGCCCCGAGCTGTTCAAGATCGCGGTCAAAAGCATGGAAGAGGTCTCGCGCGATGTCGCGGGGCGCGCGGGCGTGCCGCTGCAGGACGTCAGCCTCATCGTCCCGCATCAGGCGAACCTCCGCATCATCAATGCGGTAGCAGATCGTCTCGGCCTGCCGGGAGAAAAGGTGTTCACCAATATCGATTCGTACGGGAACACCTCGGCTGCCTCGGTTCCGATCGCGCTCGACGAGGCGCTCGAACAAAACCGCATCCACGACAACGATCTCATCATGTTGTGTGCGTGCGGAGGCGGTCTGACCTGGGGTGCGAACCTCCTGCGCTGGTAAGAGAGCGGGAGCCCTATTTCTCGCGCATCACATCCGAACCCCAATTCGGCGTTGGCTGAACTCTTTGGCCGACGCGTGGTTTTCCTGCTCGGCAAGGGAGGCGTCGGCACCACCTCGGTGAGCGCGGCACTCGCGCTCGTTGCATCTGATAACGGCAAATCGGTCCTCGCGATGGAAACCGACACGCGCGCGCCGATGGCCAACGCATTCAGCATCAAGCCGGAATTCGAACCGGTGATGGTCTCCGAGCATCTTTTTGCGATGGTCCTCGAAGGTCGCCACGCTCTCGAGGAGTACCTCAAGCTCGTGATTCCCGCGCGCGCCGTGATGCGCGCGGTCTTCGCCAGTCGCCTCTACCAGTTCTTCGTCAATGCTGCACCCGGGCTCAAAGAGCTGATGCTGCTCGGCAAGGTTTACTACGAAGCCGAACGCAAACTCGCCGGCCGCAATCATTGGGATCTGATCGTCGTCGATGGTCCCGCGAGCGGGCAGGCGCTGAGCCTGCTCAAGATGCCGACCGCGGCGCGTCAGACTTTCGGTGACAGCGTGGTCGGCCGCGAGGCCGCCAACATCAGCCGCGCGCTGCGCGATGACAACGAGACTGCCATCGTGCTCGTTACGACGCCGGAGCCGCTGCCGATTTCGGAAACCCTGGAGACCTCGGCAACGCTGCGCGAGCTCGGCATCAAGCCTGCGGCCATCGTTTTCAATCGCACCCGCGCGCCGAATTTTTCCAAACGCGATGTCACCAGGTTGAAGGAGCATCTGACGTCGGCCGGCAAAACATCGGAGGCCGAGTACCTGGCGAAGATCGCGAAGAGCGAACTTGATCGCGCGAGCCAGGCCGACAAGGCCCTCATACAACTTCAGCATGAAACGTCGGCACCGGTGATCGAGTTGCCGCTATTGGGCGGAGTCTCAGGGGGAGAACTGGTGCGGAAAATAGCCGATGAAGTCGCCGCAAACTTTCAGGGAAGCGGGGAGCTACAAGCCAACCGCGTTTGAACCGGCGCCGCTCAATCTACGCTTCATAGCTCAATCTTAGCCCCGGACATTTGCGAAAGTCGTTCGCATTGGTGGTGGCGAGCGCCGCACCGACGCGAACCGCAGTGGCCGCAATCATGCAATCGTTAAGATGTCCTCTCCGCCTGCCGGACAAATTGAAGAACTCTGCTGCCAGTTTCGCGTCGGCAGCGAGAAATGGCACCGGCTCGCCTACTACTTTCACGATCAGATCCGGATGCCGCGTGTCTAAAGGGCCACAGAGGAATTCGCTCCATGCGATGGCACTTATTCCCAGTCTTACACCTTGCGCCAACAACCGATTAAACTCGGCATCTTCAGGAGAACCTTCCTGGAGAGCGCGAATTGCGAATCCGGTATCGAGATGAATCAGGGGCGCGTCCATTCGCGTTTGCGGGAAGCATGCGTCGATTCGTCTCGACTCCTCTTCCCAATCGCGTGCCTGTGTTGGCGTCAGGTGCATGTCTTTCTGTGACTTTTCGCCAAGCTTCAAGCGGCGTGAGGTCGGCCGAGTTCTTTCGTCTTTCACCGCCGGTGCCTGGTCGGCGACTGCGACAGCGCGCCGGAGCACTTCAGATTTGGAGACCTTCCAGCGCGCCGCCAATCGTTCGACCTTGCGGACCGTTTCCAGATCGAGGCTATAGGTCGATTTGATCATCGCTGAGGCCATAACGGTTTGATGGTAAGGCCATACCCCCAATGACTCAAGCGCGCATCCCGGTTGGCGAACGAGCGCTGGACCAATTTCGCCACGCTGGATACGCTGATGGCGCGACATCAGGAGAAGCGACCATGCCCGAGGCCCAGCCGAAACCCGAAAAATCCGCGCCCAAACGCGAGCCGTGGATCATCAGAACCTACGCGGGTTTCGGCGATGCGCGCCAGGCCAATCAGCGCTTCCATCAGAACCTGAAAGCCGGCCAGAAGGGACTCTCGATAGCGTTCGACCTTCCGACCCAGAACGGCTACGACCCCGATGCTCCGGTGGCGCGCGGCGAAGTAGGTAAGGCCGGCGTTTCGATTTGCCATTGGCGCGACATGGAGGAACTGCTCGACGGCATCCCGCTCGGGACCATCAACACCTCGATGACCATCAACGCGACCGCGCCGTTCCTGCTCGCGCTGTATCTGGTGGTCGCGGAAAAGCAGGGCGTCGGTTGGGGTCAGCTGCGCGGCACCACGCAAAACGACCTGATGAAGGAGTTCGTCGCACGCGGCACCTCGATTTTTCATCCCGAGGTTTCGTTGCGGCTTTCCACCGAGCTGATCAAGTTCGCGGTCACGCAAGCGCCCAATTGGAACCCGATCAATGTGTGCGGATATCACTACATGGAGTCGGGCGCGGGGCCGGCCGAGGAAATCGGCTACGCATTCGGCAATGCGCTCTTGCTCCTCGATGCTCTCCGCGCGGAAGTGAAGCCCGCGGACTTCGAAAAGACCGTCAAGCGCATTTCGTTCTTCATCAACAGTGGCATCGAGCTGGTGCCGGAGATTTGCAAAATCCGCGCATACTTCAAGCTGTGGCCGGCGCTATGCAAATCCGAGTACGGCATCGACGGCGTGCTGTTTCGCGCCGGATGCCAGGTGCGCTCGCTGACACTGACCGAGCAGCAGCCGGAGGTGAACATTTTGCGCATCGCATACGAGGCGTTGCCGGTGGTGCTGTCCGCTGACGCGCGCGTCAACGCGCTGCAACTTCCAGGATTTCGCGAGGCGATGTCGCTGCCCGATCAGGCCGAGCAGCTCATCGGACTGCGCACGCAGCAGGTCCTGATGCATGAGACCGGAATCACCGACTGCGTCGATATTTTCGAAGGCAGCAAGATCATCGAGAAGACTCACCGACGAGACGATGCAGCGCGCGCGCGACATCGCGATGCGGATGCGCGAGGCGGGCTACACCAAATCGATCGGTATCGTCGGCTCCGAATTGACGCGGCAACTTTCCGAACGTCAGCGCAAACTCGAAGTCGGGCGAAATCACGCAAATCGGCGTGAATGCGTTCCTCGGCGAAATCGGCCTCGCACCGCGCGCGCATCATGAAGAATCGATCGACTACGATGCTATCTCACGCGAGCGCATAGCGTCGATCGCGCGATGGCGTGAGGCGCGCGACAATCGCGCGGTCGATGCTGCGCGCGAGCAGCTCGAACGCGCAGCGAAAGATGGCGGCGAGCTGATGGTAGCAACCCTCGACCTCGCGCGCGCGGGCGGCACCGTCGGCGAGTGGACCGTCCTCGCTCGAGCGCGTGACGCAAGGACGCTACACGCCGATGATCCTCGATCGATCGTCCATCGGCGCGCCACTCAAAGTTCCCACCATCGATGCGAAGTCGCACCGGATTCGAATCGCGATCGGCAAGGCCGGCCTCGACGGGCACATCAACGCGGTGAAGTTGCTCGCGCAAGCCTGTATGCAGGCTGGGATGGAGGTGGTCCTCGCGGGATTCAAGCAGACCCCCGAGCAGCTCGTGGAAACCGCGCTCCAGGAAGACGTCGATCTGCTCGCGGTGTCGAGCCTCGCGGGCGCACACATGAGCATCGCACGCGAAACTCTGGCATTGCTCAAGAATCGCGGCGCGAGCGATGTGCGCCTGGTGATGGGCGGCATCATTCCCGAAGAGGATCGGCAACCGCTACTCAGTCTCGGAGTCAAGGCAGTATTTACACCGAAGGATTCCAACCTCGGCAAGATCGTCGGCGACCTGATCGCGATGAGCGAGGCGCGCGCGTGAGGCTGCCTGCGTTACTTGCGTCAATTCTCGCGATTGCTTCCGTGTCGGTGGCGCACGCGGCGGAGCCGCGTCCGTGGCTGTGCCGCGACAAGCCGGTGTTTTCGTCTACGCGCGCAATGAGCTATCGCATCAACTCCAAATCTGGAACGTGGCAGATGTTCCTGATGCAATTTTCGCCGGGCGCGGGTCACGACGGTTTCGATATCGCGAAGACGATCAGCGGCAGCTCAAACGGGCCGCTCCCGGCGGGACGATATTTCGCGGTCGCGCTGCGCGGCCAGCATGGCAACTGGGTTTGCCCGGTCGAGGCGCGCAAGGAGCATACCGCAGGTGCGGTGGCGAATCTCTGTTTCGCGGCCCACGACGACGGCTGCGACGTGAATTTCGTGGTGACCTCCGATAGGCGCCGCTCCACCAGAATCCACCGGCGGACCCGGTCATTGCTGCACGCACTGAATCGGGCGTTTGGCACTCATCGCGAATTTGAACTATTGGAAGCTTTGATCGGCCTGTTGCGTTGGTCGAAGGAGAGATTCCAATGCCAAACACCGCGCCGCACAATCCGCCCTTCCGCGCCGAACACATCGGTAGCCTGCTCCGCCCTCCCGAGCTGCTGAAGGCGCGCGCCGAAAATGAAGCCGGTCGTCTGACCGCCGCCGAGCTGCGGAAAATCGAAGACGACCACATCCGCAAGGCTGTGGCCTTCCAGGACGAGGTCGGGACTCCAGTCGATCACTGATGGTGAATATCGGCGCGGCGTCTTCTACACCGACTTCGCCTGCCGCGGGCTCAAGGGCGCCGAGACGTACTACGAATCGGAGCGGATGTTTTTCGTCGATGACAAGGGCAACAAGATTCCCGTCCCGCTGCTGAAGATCACGGGCCGTCTGCAATGGACCGAGCCTATCCATGCCGACGAATTCAAGTTCACCCAGGCACTCACCAAGGGCACCGTGAAGATGACCCTGCCCTCGCCCACCAGCATCTATTCGGTGGACGGTCGCAACGTGAGCACCGAAGCCTACACCGATCTCGATTTGCTGCGCGCCGATTTGGTCGAGGCTTATCAGAAGGAACTGCCGGCGTTAGCCGCCGCAGGATGCCGCTACGTGCAGCTCGACGAAGTTCCGATCGCGATGTACTGCGATCCGAAGCGACGCGCGCAAATTCACGCGAGCGGCCAGGACGTCGACGACATCCTCTATAATGTCTTTCCGAGCCTCATCAACGACGCGCTCGCCAACCATCCCAAGTCGATTCACGTCGCAATGCATCTGTGCCGCGGCAACAATCAAAGTGGATGGTTGACTGAAGGTGGCTACGATCCGGTGGCAGAAATGCTCTTCAACAAGATCAATGTCGATTCCTACATGATGGAATACGACACCGCGCGCGCCGGAGGCTTCGCACCGCTGCGCTTCGTGCCAAAGCATAAGTCGGTTGTGCTGGGCATCGTTTCGAGCAAGCTGCCGGAGCTCGAGTCAAAAGATCAGTTGAAGCGCCGAATCGATGAGGCGGCCAAGTTCATCGACCTCGATCAGCTAGGCCTGAGTCCTCAATGCGGCTTCGCCAGTACCGCGCCGGGCAATAAACTCACCGTGGACGAGCAGCGTGCGAAGCTGCGACGTATCGTCGAAGTCGCACGCGAGGTCTGGGGCGGATGAAGCTCATCGCAAGATGGCTCGTGCCCGTCAGCCTGATCATGTGGCTGACGGCGGCCGCCAATGCGGCGAATGAACGAGCCTGCGATCGCGCGTGCCTGAACGGCATTATGGATTCCTATCTAGCTGCGCTGATCGCTCACGATCCGTCGCGCGCACCGATAACTTCCGATGCCAAGTCCACGGAAAACGCTGCACTCGTAAAGCCCGGCGAAGGCGTATGGAAGACCGCCAGTGGATTCGGAACTTACAAGGTAAGTGTCGCCGATCCTGAAGCGGGTCAAACGGTATACATCGGAGTACTTAAGGAAGGCGATGGGTCTACGATGTTCGTGACTAGACTGAAGGTGGAAGCGCGCAAAATTACCGAGATCGAAACAATCATCGCGCGCAATGGCCTGGGCGGCGAATGGAATCGCGCCCCCAGTGCGTTGATAACTGCGAGACCGGGTCTCAGCGCGAAACTTACGGCGTCGGAACAATCGCCGCGACCGAAAATGATCGCTATCGCCAACTCCTACTACGAAGGTATCGAGCAGGCGCGCGGCGACATCACGCCCTTCGCGGACGACTGTATGCGCATGGAAAATGGCGTCCCGCTTACCGGCAATCCGGCTTTTCGCTTCGCCCTGATGTCTCCAATCGGAAGGCAGCCGCCCAACATCGCGGCGATGGGATGTAAGGCGCAGTTCGACACTCATTTTTGGGCGACCGATTTCATCGACCATCGCCGGTTTCCGGTGGTGGATGAAGAACGAGGATTGGTCACCGCCTTCACGACCTACGAATCCCATGGCCGAGCGAAGTGCGCTGAAGTAGTGGATTTCGGCCAGGTCTGCCCCGCCGGTAATGTTGCGCCAGCGACGCTCGATCTCGCCGAGACCTTTAGAATCAAAGACGGCAGGATCCACGAGATGGAATCGGTATGGACCATAATGCCATACGAAACGCCGCCCGGTTGGTAGTCCTATGGGTATTGATCGCATTGCTATCGAGGGGTTCCTTTATCGCGAGGCGCGGCTGATGGACGCGCATGCCTATGACGAATGGCTTTCGCTGTGGGACGAAGATGCGACTTACTGGGTGCCGTGCAATTCTGACGACCTCGATCCGACGCAGAATGTTTCCATCATCTACGATCGGCGCGGACAACTGCGCGCGCGCATTCAGCGACTCAAGGAAACTTCGTGGCTGCGCGAGCAGGCACCGCGCCTCAAGCGCCTGGTATCGAATATCGAAGTAGAGTCGGCGAGTGACCACGAGATAGTGGTGAATTCAGCCTTCATACTCACCGAGCTGCATCACCACAACCAGTATTTGTGGGCCGGCAGTACCACTCACAGACTGGTTCCGCATGGAGATGGCTTTCGCATCAAGTTCAAGAAGGTCGTTCTGCTCAACAACAACGAGCCGCTTCCGAATCTTTTATTTCTGATTTAGCGCCTTGCTCAATCGTGAGAAGCGACATGAAGGTAGGTTTCATCGGACTGGGCGAGCAAGGCAAGCCACTGGCAGTCAACCTCGCGAAGGCCGATGGCTTCGCGCTGATTGTTTACGACCTGCGCAAGGAACCCGTCGATGAACTTGTCGCTGCGGGCGCCGCGAGAGCTGATTCCCCTCGGGAAGTGGCGGCCCAGTGCGAGGTCGTCGAGATTGTCGTCATCGATGATGCTCAAGTCGAAGCGGTCGTGTTCGGCGACCAAGGAGTCCTCGCAGGAGCACAACCTGGCAGCATCGTCGCGATTCATAGCACCATCAGACCCGCGACGGTTCGCAAGATTGCCGCTGCCGGCACACCACGTAGCATCGACGTCATCGATGCTCCCGTGAGCGGAGGCCCGCACGGCGCGCGAGCCCGTACGATGTGTTACATGGTCGGCGGCGAGAAAGACCTGGTCGATCGATGTCGTCCGATTTTCGAAACTTCCGGCGAGAGTATTTTTCACGTCGGCCCACTAGGCTCCGGAATGATCGCGAAGCTCGCACATCAGGTAATTGTCGCGCTCAACGTGATAGCGGCCGCCGAAGGAATGTCGCTGGCAAAGAAGGCTGGCCTCGATATGGCGATGATGCAGGACATCGTGCGAGCCGGCGGAGCATCCAGCCGCATCGCCGACAACTGGGTCAAGCATAGACCCGCGGTGAGCGCGGGCAAGTTGTGGCGCAAGGATCTGATCCTCGCGCTCGAATGCGCCGAGGAGCTCGGCCTCAATTTGCCGATGGCGTTGGCCGCGCAACATCTGATCGAAAAGGTGCTAGTTAACGACTAGGCGGAGGTATCACCTCATGGCAACCATGCTGACTTCGTCAACCGATTACTCCCAACTGATTCAACGCGATCGCATCAGCGGACGCCTCTACTACGATCCCGCCATCTTCCGCGAAGAGCTGGACAAGATCTGGTACCGCGAATGGGTCTATGTGGCGCACGAGAGCGAGGTTGCGCAGCCCGGCGACTATGTGAGGCGTCAAATCGGATTGCAGCCGGTGATCGTTTCGCGCGACGAGAACGGCGCCATCCACCTGATGTTCAATCGCTGCATGCACCGCGGCAACACCGTCTGCCAGAGCGAGCGAGGCAACGCCCGAAGCTTCCGCTGCGCCTACCACGGTTGGACGTACAACAATGCCGGCGAACTGGTCGGAGTTCCTTACGCCGGCGGCTACGACGAATCTTTTCGGAAGAGCGACTTCAGCCTCGCGATGGTGCCGCGCGTCGCGAGCCATCGCGGGCTCATCTTTGCGAGCCTCGCCACGAGCGGCCCTTCGCTCGACGAGCATCTCGGTCCCGCCAAATCACTCATCGACCAGTTTGTCGATCTCGCGCCGGAAGGCGAGGTCATCGTGCGCGGCGGCGTGCTCAAACATTCGTACAAGGGCAACTGGAAGATGGCGCTGGAGAATTCGGTCGACGGCTACCATCCCAACATCCTGCATCATGCGGCGATGGTGATGATGACTAAGGGTCGCACCGACATGGAAGCGGTGTTCGGCGAGGGCAGCGACGCGCTCGCACGCGACCTCGGCAATGGGGTGGCGCAACTGGACCTCAATCCTGTCCACGCGCGCAACGGCGGCCGCGTGGTCGCGCCGAGTTGGAGCAAGGAGGCCGACGCGCAATATCGCACCTCGATGGAACAGCATTACGGTGCAATGCGCGCAGAAAAAATCCTCGCCGAGGGTCCGCCGCACTTCTGCATCTTTCCCAACCTCATTTTCATTCTGAACCAGTTCCGCGTTATCCAGCCGGTAGGTGTGAACGAAACCGTGATCTCATATTTTCCAACGCTGCTGAAAGGCGCGCCGGAGGAGATCAATCGGCGCCGCCTCACCGAGACTTACATGATTCACGGCCCGGCCGGACGCGTCGCTCCCGATGACATCGAGGCTTACGAGCGCAACCAGGCCGGCTTCGAGGCGCGGGTCAACGAATGGCTGGTGCTGCGGCGTGGGCTCCATCGCGAGGTGCGCGACGACTTCGGCTATGCGGGCCACGAGACCGATGAGACCACGCAACGCGGCATCTGGCGGCACTATCGCGACGTGATGTCGCGCTAGAAATTTACACGAGAGGTGAAGTGGAGGCGGCGATCGGATTCGAACCGATGCATCGAGGTTTTGCAGACCTCTCCCTTACCACTTGGGTACGCCGCCTGAAGCAGTCAACTGCGACAGGTCAGCCTATCACGGCGCTTCCAAGCCAAGCAATTAACCTTGCCGATGCGGGGACCAGCATCGATCGTTGAGATCGATCGGCGACACAGCATTCCTAGGCGGCCTCGCGACGATTCACCAGCCGCTTGAGCCGCGCCAGCATCTCATGTGCGCGAAACGGCTTGGTGATGTAGTCGTCGGCGCCGAGATCGAAGCCGCGCACAATCTCGGTTTCGCTCTGCGCCGCGGTCAGCATCACCACCGGCGTGGCGCGGGTGGCAGGATCGGCGCGTAGCGCAGCGAGCACCTGGAAGCCGTCCATATCAGGCATACCGACATCGAGGAGCAATGCGTCCGGTTTGAGCTCCCGAGTCAGTTCCAGCGCATCTTTGCCGTTGTGTGCGACGCGGCAATTGATTTTCCAGGTCCGCAGGATCGACTGCACCATCATGATGGTGGTGCGATCGTCGTCCGCCACGATGATAGTCGGCTCGATGCGCGGGGAGGAACGACCGGGCTGATTGAGCGCAACCGAGGAAGCATTGCGCATGACCATAAACGCACGAAGGTAAAAATCCTCGCGCGACCACGGCCTGATGATAAACTCGTGCGCGGCGCCCGCCAGCGAATAGGCGTGGCCCAATACCTCGTCGCGCTCGCCGATGATCACGGTGGGTTTGCGGCTGATCCCGAGCAGGTCGACCGCGCCACCCGCCACCTTGGAAACCTCCGATGAGAGGTTCAACACGCACGCGTCGAAGGGAGCCAGGGTGCTCAGGCTCGGATGGCGCGGGTCTTCGGTGATCGAGTGCATCCGCGCGCTGGCGAAATCGATTGCGCTGCGCAGCGCCTGGGTCTCGTCCGGCTCGAACCCCAACAAGGCGAATCGCTTTCCTTTGAGCGTTTCGACCAGATTATCCCGATACATCAGGAATGGGCTCAGGACCTTCTCGCTATGGGCAACAGAAGCTTTCGCGGCGACCGCCATGAATCAGGTCCTCCATACTAGAGAGTGGTTTGAGAAATAGTTTGGGCCTTTTCCAATGCGACGCGGACGCGTGCCGCTTCGGCCGCCAGCTCGAGATAGGTTGCCGGCGCATTTTCGACTGGCTGTTGGGCGCCGATCTGTTCCATCTTGCGGCATAACGCAGCGAGGCGGTTTGCGCCGAAATGGCCACAACTTCCTTTCAGAGCATGCGCGACGCGCTTGAGCTCGGACCCGTCGCCGTTTTCGGCTGCCACCTGCATGGCCGCGATGCGCTCGTCCATGTCGACTAAAAACAGCTCGATGATCTTGGTCATGAAGTCTTCATCGCCGGTGTCGATCGAACGCAAAGTCTCGAGCGCGCCGGCATCGACGGCGTCACCGAACTCGGAATCTTCAGCCCCATTTGCGCTTCCGGCTGCACGCCGATCTTCGGCAGCAGCCGACCCAGCATCGCTGGTAGCCGCGGCGGATGGCGCCTTGGCCGAGGTTGGCGCACCCGCCGCAGCATCGGGCAAGATCCACTTTTCCAGCGTTGTCGCAAGGGTTTGGGCCAGGACCGGTTTGCTCATGTAATCACTCATGCCCGAGGCGAGACATTTTTCGCGGTCGCCTTCCATCGCATTGGCGGTCACCGCGATGATGGGAGTACTACGGAAGCGCCCACCACCGCGCCGGATTTGGCGGGTGGCCTCGTAGCCGTCAAGCTCCGGCATCTGGCAGTCCATCAGCACGATGTCGTAGGGGCTGCGAGTGATGGCCGCCACCGCTTCCGCGCCATTACTGACCGCGTCGGCAGAAAAGCCGAGGCGCGACAGCATCCGCAACATGACCCGCTGATTCATCATGTGGTCTTCGGCGACCAGGATTCGAATCAGTCTCGCGGTGTCAGGGGGAACCCGAGTGCTGAAGTTCGCGGTGACATTAAAGGAGCCCAATCGATTTCCACCGCCGGGGCTTTTCGCAGGCATAGGCGCTCCTCGCTTCGACGCATCCACAACGTTGGCGAACTTTCTCGCGACGCTCCCATTGGAGTTGAGTTCGCGTTCCCCCGGCGCAATGCCGTTGGATTCACTTCGATTGCCACGGAGCTCGGCGCCCGCCGCGAGGGAGCGGGAAAAGTCGGCGATGTCATCAGTGATCGCGGCCAGCGCCTCGGCACTCTGCGCAACGGTCTCGATGAATTCCTTTTGCGAGTCACTGAGTCCGCTTTCCAGCATCATTTCGGTGATGCCGACGATCGAGCTCAGCCGCGTGCGCATCTCATGGCTCAGGTTAACCAAAAATTTCGAGCACACCTCTGCGATCTCGGATGGCGCATGGGTCTCGGCCTGGTCCGGGTGCAACTCCGAGGTGCTCTTGCTGAACACCCGCGCCGACTCGGCACCGAGGGGGCTATTCAAAACCACCGTCGGTCTCACTAGCCGATTGGTTTCAGAATGGGACATTTGCAAATGCAACAGATTCAGCGCCTGAGGTCTCTGTCCCAGATACAAGGTGTGTGCCGCATCGTCTTTGCTTCGCAGCCCTGCGACCGATTCGCTCCAAAGCTTGAGCTATGACGGCCATCACCGGGCAATGGCGGTCGCGACTTGGCTCAGGTTTGTGAAACCAGTGCGCCCGTCGCCAATCCATGACGGTCTGCCAGCGCCGAACGATGCTGAAATTGAGACGCCCGCCGCCATCCTAATGCCACTTTCCCGTCGCAGTTTCCGCTTGCCAATTGCATCCCCGCCTCGCTACACCGATTCTTATGCCATCAGAAAAGACCCCCGAATCGTCCCCGGCCTCGGCCGCCGAAACGACCTATGACTGGAAGGCCATTACCGATGACCTCAACGCGCTGCTGCGCCTGCGCACCACGCCCATCGGCATGAAGATGTTCGCCACCGTCGCGGAGATGGAGGCGATTCCGAAAATCCGCCGGCCCAAGGCGACGCACACCACCGACCAGATCGTCGCGCAGGCGACGCGGCTGGGATGGACGGTCGGCATCACGATGCAGGACCTCGTCGGCGCGCAATGCGGCGCGGTCATCGGGCTGCATCCGCCGGATGAGGAATGGCTCTCGGGCAAGGCGATGGCCGGCGTATGGTACTCGACGCTCAAGGACTCCTCGGACCATCAGCATGCGATGGATACCGCGCCCTATGGACGTCATCGCGCGATGGCGGTCTCGCCGCTAGCTTCCGGTCGCCTCAATCCTCCCGACATATGCCTCATCTATGGCACCCCGGGGCAGATGATCATCTTCATCAACGGGCTTGCAGTGGGCGGGCTACAAGAAGTTCCAATGGGGCGTCGTCGGGGAGTCGGCGTGTGCGGATTCATGGGGCCGCGCGCTCAAGACCGGCGAGCCCAGCCTCTCGATCCCATGCTATGCGGAACGGCGCTACGGCGGTGTGCTCGACGAGGAAATGCTGATGGCGATTCCGCCGCACTTCCTGCCCAAGACCATCGAGGGGATGAAGCGGCTGGCGGCCAATGGGCTGCGCTATCCGATCCCGCAGTACGGCATCCAGTCGGATGCGCGCGCGGGGTTGGGCGTAAGTTATGGAGCAAAGGAGAAGTGATCTCACCCCTAACCCCTCTCCCTTCAGGAGAGGGGAACCGGAGGAGCCGGGAATTGTGCTAACAGAATGTGGAAAACTATGCGAAATCTCTAATGATTTCGCATAGTTGGGCCATTTGTTTGCCTGTCCTGCTGAGTGGGATTGTTTCTGCGTTGCGCGTCGACCTCACGCTGGTGGCCCTTGTCCGCCACCGCCGCACGAATGCCCGGGGGGCACGCAACTACCATTGGGGCAGGTCGTACCGGAACAGCAGGTACAAGTGTCGGGCGAGGACTGCGTGATGCCGAACAGGATGAGTGGCGGAGGAACGTCATTCAACGTCCCGCTCCAGACCTCGACCACGGATTCCGGCGCGCCGAGGATCTCAGCCCTGAAGGATCGGATGTTCGGGTCGGTGTCACAAATTTGTGCGCCTCGAACCTGAGCATACCAGGGGCCGCCGCGCACGCTACAAAACCAGGGGTATCCGGAGCGCACTCCCGGACCCGAGCTGAGCTTGAAAAACTGCACCGGCATAACCACCTGTTTTCCGATCACAGGAGCGGCCGCAGCCGTACTCAGAATCATCGCCTTGTAATAATCGGTACGCGGATAGCAGACGGCGATCGGATAGACGACATAGCCGTCCCAATAGGACGTGCACGCCGATTTAAGGGCATAGATCGGCCCGCCCGGGGAAATTGGCTCGATCTTGATCGGTGGCGCCGCCGGCCGGGTCACCAGCACCGGCGCGGTCCGCGCGGGCGCAAGATTGCGCGCGAACTCCTGCGGCAGCTCCGGCAGATCACGCACGGCGTCCGACGCATGATGGCATCCGGTCAACAGGCTGGCGAGGACGGCGCCCATCGTTAGTGCTTTCCGAATCCAGGTGCGGGGTCCACGATTTCGCCTCATCGGTGGTTCCTCCTGCTGGCGGTGTCGCGATGAGCCGCGGTCGAATGCCGCATTTCCGCCGAACACTCGGCTGCGACCACACAAAGTAGCATGGTTTACACCGACAGTCAGGGTGGCCTTCAAGCCTGACCGCGGCGGCGAAAGCAGCCGGGCAACAAAGCTCGCTCGATCTACTGGGACTCGAATGCTCCCATATCGCAGGGCCCGTTAGGTCCACCACGCGGTTTCGGACGGAGAAGGCCGCGTTGGTCAAACCTTATCGGTTGCCCATTGAAGTCGGTGCACATCGCGTTGGGGACGGCATTGATCGCAGGGCTCCCAGCGAGCAGCGCCACCGTGGGCGTCGGCCCTCCATTGTCAGCCTGAATCCCTTCGGGATCCAATTTTGGATCGACCACAGGAATGCTGGTCGGACAATTGGGAGCTGGAAACTGCAGGTTGAAGCCGTCGTCCTGCGGGTTGGCTATGCACTCGGAGCTATTTTGGAAGACGCTGTTGCGCAGTTCGATCTTACTATTGCCGACGTTTACCAACTGTGCGTTTTGGAAAGTCGTGAATAAAAAATTGCCGAAGCTATCCATTAAGTGGACGGCCGCTATACGCTTCCCGGTGGCTCGCCTCCGAAGTTTTCGCGGGATTTCGTCGGCAAAGGTGCAGTTGACGGCGGTAAGCGTGGAATTTTCCAACTCTATCCCGGCTCCATTGAAGCTCGAAGTAGTGTTGGAGGTCACGGCACTACCACTCATGGCAATCTTGGTGGGAAAGGATGGATTGGTGGTCAGAGCGAAAATGCCGCCGCCGCTGCCGAGCCCGGATTCGCTAAACTTACCCGCCTCGTTTTCGTCAATGTTGCTGTTGGTTATCGATGCGTTGGTGTTCTGGAGCAACATTCCACCGCCGCGAGCATTTTTGCCGGCGACGTTGGACCCAATCGTCGAATTAGTGATCACGAGGTTATCGCTGTCCCCTAAGGCTTCAAGGCACCCTCCCTCAAGCGCCTTGTTGAGCAGGCAGCTGGAGTCGGAAAAAGTGAAGTTGGCGTGGGTCACATACACGCAGCCGCCCAGGTGCGCCTTGTTCCCTTGACACGAGACATGGTTGGCGGTGAGCGAACCATTTTCGAGATAAATCGCCCCGCCCAGCCCGCAGCAGCCGCTACTAGTGGGGCTGCCGGAATTGTTATTATCGAATATCCCGGTGATCGTCCCCGTACCACCTTCCATCGTCAGCGCACCGCCGCGCCCGCCGCCATCGGGGGTACCTTCGTTATCTATGAAATTAGAAAGTTGAGAAGGGTTTGGCGCGCTGATGTTTACCGTGCTGTTGTGCGCGAAAATGCAACCGCCGTCGCGCGCACGGTTGTGGATGCACTGGATTTGTCCGCTGATCTCGAGATCGCTCTCGCGTACGTAGATCGCCCCGCCCTGTCCCGAGATCTTATTGAAATCCAACATTACTGCGACTGCGTTGTTCTTGAACACCACGCCATCCGAGATCCTTACGGTGCCGCCTGCCTCGCTGTAGATCGCTCCGCCGGCCTCGGTACTCCGGTTGAATTCAAAGGTGTAAGCACCGGCGATGGTTACTGATCCACCGAGGTTTCTGACTGCGGCACCAAACGGCGCATCGTCAAAGTTGTGATTCGACAACCTTCCGCTGCCATTCAGCACCAGGGTGGAACCTGCATTGACGGTGAAAAGACTGGCAAAGGGAGCCGGGAACTGATCGGGTTGGACCCTCATTGAGATCGGTGCTGAAACGGTCAGGGAAGCGCCCGCTTCAACGTTGAAAAATGCATTAATGAAAAAAATCTGCGGCTGAGGGGTCGTGAATCTCAAGGTGCCGTTGATCGAAAACGCCTGCGATACACTTATAAATATCGTTGGCTCCGGCTGCCCTCTGGCATCGCGCGGATCGAGGATGATCGTGTCGTCGCCACTTCCGGCCGCGCAACTCTGGTCTGCAAAGCTACGCGTATTGTGATTCTTAATCGCCGAAGAGAACACGCAATGCTTTCCATCGACCACAATGTCGTTGGCCATCGCCAAGGTTGGCGCAACCACTGCCATCGCGACTAGCAGCAACGCTGATCGTACATGCGAAAGGATCGCGGCGGCTTTCGTTTCGGCGAAACCGGCGTCACGAGTATCTTCCCTCATCGAATTCCCCCCTAACTAATTCGGTCCCGCAAGTGCCGATGGCACACTATGCGAGATATTGCTTTCAATCCGCGTCCTGTCGTGCTCGACGCGCATCATAATCTCTCGTAGACCATTTTAATAGGAGTTGCAAACAGTGAGACAACTTTCTCATGCTGTTGCACGAGTCTGACAGTCAACGTGAGTTCAAGTCCTGCTTGAGTCACCTCACCCCTAGCCCCCCTCCCTTCAGGGGAGGGGAACCGGAAGGAGACGGAAATTGCGCTAACGGGGTGTCGGTTGAAATGCAAATTCACTAACGATTTCGCGTGGTTATGACGCCTGTTCTCGTGTCATCGAAGTGGGTTTGTTTTTGATTCCGTTAGTGGGAACACGACCCGGGGTCTTGACTCATACGGCGAGGAATGTCGGCGCGCATCCTGGTGATCGAATAGTGCCGCACCTGGAGGGTCCACGCCGAGTCAATGGCTGCCTGTGGTGATATGTACGGCTGAAATAGCAACAAGTTGCTCACATATAGATTCTTCCCGTCGGGGCTGAAGGCGGGGCTGGTCGGGAACAGCAAGCCCTTGATCACGCCGCCCCTGGTGATGCCATCGAAGTCCCCGTGCTTCGCGATCACCGTCGGAAGCGGCTGGCAATTCGCATCCAACGCATCGGGATCGATGACATCGATTTCGTCGCCTTGATTGGATGCCACCCAGAGATTGCCTTGATGGTCTACCGCGAGGCCGTCGGGAGCATTGAGTCCGGTCGCGAGGATGCTCGCCTCGCCTGCAACCGTCACCGAGCCGTCCGGGTTCGGCGTCATCGGCACCACGACGATCGAATGATACGCGGTGTTGGTGACATACATCCTGGTGAGGTCGTTGTTGAATTCGACACCATTGGCGCCGAGCGAGGGAAGCAGAACCGCCCCCGAGACGGTCTGCGGGGAGAGCAGTTGGGGGCTCACAAGTGTCTGCGGAGTGCCGCCATTGGGACCGACCTTCCAGATGACACCTTGCAGCGAATCGGCAACATAGACGTTGCCGGCGTGGTCGAAGGTGAGGCCGTTAAGGCCGGAGGACGAGCCCAGCCCGGTATCCATAAAGACCGTCGCCCTGCCGGTGGTTGGATTGGCCTGCCAGACGATTCCATCGGCCAAATCGCAAATCAGCAAGTTCTTTGACGACGGCTGGAACACCAGTCCCGCCAGGTTAGCGCTCGGTTGCGGGGTCGCGGATGGATTGACCAAAGCGACGTCGCTGAGCAGCTTGCCATTGGGACGAAAGGAGAACAGGTGCGGCGGCGCGGGCACAGCGCCCTGGTAATTGAAGCCGAACGATGGCGTATAGACAGTGCCATCGGGACCGACGGTCAATCCTTCGCTGTCGACGGGCACCTTACCCGGCAAGTCCGGCAGGATGGCGAAGGTTTCGCTACGCCCACGTTCCCACGCCTTTGCGGGCGAACCGCAGGAAAGCGAGAGCAGAAAGGCAATCGACGCGGCCAGCATCAATGCCGGCAATTTTCGGCGGTTCAGGATCTCCTGCGCATGCGCGATTTTGAAATGTTGAGCATCTGCGAGGATCATTTGGCTTCGTTTGGTCAATTTCGGTGTCCTTTGAGATCGCCCAAAAGAGCTGCGGCGCCCCGATGGACGCCGCAGGCTGCATGTTAGCATAGCTCTCGCTAGCAGTCAGTCGCATTAGTTACCTCTGGTCGAAGGTAGGGCGCTCAGATAAGGTATCCGGTCCAACATAAGTTTCAGGAGAAGATGACGATGGCTACACATAAAGGCGAATGTTTCTGTGGCGCGGTTAAAATCGAGGTCACCGGCGATCCCGAGGCGATGGGATATTGCCATTGCCGCTCATGCCGCTCGTGGTCCGGCGGGCCGGTGAATGCGTTCTCGCTGTGGAAGCCCGAGGCGGTGAAAGTCACCGCCGGCGCGGAGAACATCGCGACCTTCAAGAAGACCGACTTGAGCCATCGGCAATACTGCACCAAATGCGGTGGCCATCTGATGACCAATCATCCGCCGCTGGGGATGGTCGACGTCTTCGCGGCGACCCTGCCGACCTTGAAGTTCGCCCCCGGGGTCCACGTGAATTATTCCGAGACGGTCCTGCCGATGAAGGACGGACTGCCGAAGCTGAAGGATTTCCCGAAGGAGTTCGGCGGCTCGGGCGAGGCGGTTGCCGAATAGGCTCGAAGCTCCCCTGCAACGAAAAAAATGGCCGGCGGCTTCGAAGCCGTCGGCCATGTTTCGTTCCAAGCCAGCGGCGGCCTAATCGTTGGGATTGGTATCCAACGCCGGAATGTAGGAGGCGGACGGGACCAACCTTCCGCCCAGCGCACATGTGGCATCGGCGCCGACGAGCTGAAACTTGCCGTAGAAAACCGGACATTTGCAGGTCGCGGTCGCGCCACCCTTATCGATTTTACACGGCGCCGTCATGCACGCGGCATACGGGGCCTTGGGGCAGGTGGTCACGGCGCTGGGTCCGGTTTCAATCGCGTCGAGGATTTCCGACTTCGATCCCGGATCGTAGGTTGAGATAATGTTGGCGCCCGGGATCAATTTTCCATTGTTCAGCGGCGCACATACCGGGGCGGAGTCGGTGCTCGCGCAACCGGAGCCGTCAGCGCCGCAGGTGGTAACCGTTGAAGTATAAACCTTGTAGTTCAAAATCGCGTTGATGAGCGTGTAGTTGGTCTCCGTGCCGACGGTGCATTTGCACTTGGCAGAGCTCCCATCTTTGGAAAGCGTGCACGGGAATGGCTCGGCACCCGAATGAAAGCAGAGCGCGAATTTCGCCGAGCAGGGCAGCATCTGCGAGGGTATCTCAACCGTGTCGCGGAAAGCTGGTCCATAGTTCGAGGTCCAGTTTTTGGAATTGGACCAGAAGGAAGGTGAGTTCGGAACAAATTGTTGTTGTTGCGCTGCCGCCGAACCCACTACACCCAAGCCCAGGATCGTCAACAGAATGCCTGCCGATAGCCATTTAAGCGATAACATGCATCCCCCTCTCACAATGTGTCGATATCGCCTATAACATGCCGTCATCGTCGAAACTATGCAGCGACGAGTCATTTGTCCCGTTTTTCGATTCCCGCCTGACCTTTACGATGTCGGGCAGATTCCCTGGTTCTGTAGGATGATCGCCAAGTCGGCGTCGTCGGTGAGGCCATCCTGATTGATGTCGGCCCAACTCGACAGCCGGTCAGCGCCTGCGAGGTTCGCCCACTCCCCGATATCGAGGTAGTTCACCACCCCGTCGAGGTTGATATCGCCGGGGCAGATCGGCTGCGAGGCCAACAGCGAGCTAAGGCCGAGTTCAAGGAGTTATAGTTACGCTGCTGCGGTCCGCGAGGCTTCGGTCGATTGGTGAGCAAATCGTCGCCGGCCTCATCGAGCAGCGGGGTCGGGACGTTTTCGTTGATCTGGTAGAACTCGTAGGTGGTGTTGGCGACGCATGCGTCGGAGGCCGAATCGTATAGTTCATAGCTGTTAACTACGAGTTTGTAAGTTCTCATTGCGGATGGCCTTCGCCTCCAATGGATAGATCTGCGTCACCATCGGCTTCATCGATGGATGGTCGGCCTGCCATTTGGCGACTTCGCAGCACAGCTTGAATCCATCGGCCGGAATGCCCGCGGTTGACAGGGTCGGTCGCACCGGCGCCCCACCAGATGCCGTTGTTGTCCTCGCATACGCCCTGGGTCGGCGCGATCTGGGTGCAGATGCCTCCGCCGTACTGGCAGGGTCCGTTGATCTCGCCATTCGCATGTTGATTGGTCCCGAGCTCGGTGTAGTTGGTCTTGCGAATGCTGCGCGCGAGCCGGATGCTTCAGGTACGGCAGCAATCGATTCGGCGTCGACGATGGCGGGTACGCTGGCATGGACATCGATACCCGCCAGTTCGCCGAAGAGCTGGAAGAGGTCGGCGATGTTGACCATCGCCTTCACTTGGCGGCCCTTTTTTGCTTCGGGGCCGGCGACAAATCCCGGAACCCATACACCCGTTTGATACGCGGTTGACTTCGCGCGGCTGGTATCGAACGGAGGCTTTGACCACGGTCCCGGTGCTTCCATTGTCATTGACAAATACGACATAGGTGTTGTTGCTGCGCGGATTGTAGATCAGTTGGCCATTGGAACCGCGAGTGGCGAGCCCGACCCCGACCAGGAGATTGGCGACCTGGGTATCGAGCGCCTGCGTCATCTGAAAATTGATGAGGTTTTGATCGATCAGGTTCGAGCAATCGAGGTTGCTGGTGTCGGGTGCATTTGCCGGCAGCAACTGACTGGGCGGCTGCATCAGCGGCGTATGCGCAATCGCGAAGTCCACGCTCGCCATCCACGGCTGATTCTTCGGCTGCTGAATTGATCCAGCTAACCGCGGCATCGACCTGCTCGATCGCGCGATAGGTACGCGCGCGGATATCGGTCGATGGCACCGCATCCGGCGGAGGCGTGCCATTGTCGATCACCAGGGGCGAGACGAAGTGCCCGCTCAGGGTGCCGAAGTTGATGTAACCGGGGACGGGACTGACGCATGACTTGTTCAGGATCGAAAATGCCGCCGCCATCGCGGCAGATGCGTCCCGGCGCCTCGGCTCCGGTTTTGGTGATTATCTGGCAGGTGTTGTAGGCGGCATAGCAGGCGCCGGTATCGGCGCCGCCAGATTCGTCGCGTCGCGCACGAAGCCGCAAGTCCAGGTCCCGGGATCCGCAACTCCTCCCGCTGTGGAATCGATCGACGACGGATCGCCGGTCTCATCCAGCCATCCGTCGTAGTAGTCCCAACCCAGCGCGGTAACCATGCTCAGCCCGTAGGGATTGTTGCCTTGCGTCCCCAGGTGGAATTTGCCGAACATCGCGCTCTTGTAGCCCTTTTGCTTGAGCAACTTGGGGATGGTCACCTCATTATGGTTGACCATGTAGTTCGCAAGGTCGGTGCTGCCGATGGCGGTGTAGACGTGGGTGCGAAAGGGATAGCGTCCGGTAAAGAGCGCGGCGCGGCCGTTCGAGCATGCCGGCATCGACCACATGTTGTGGAACTTGACCCCGGCATTGGCGAGGGTATCGATGTTGGGGGTCGGCGCGGGATTGTTGCCGCCATAGCCGAACACCTTCCATTGGTCGATGCCGAGGTCATCGACGACGATCAGGAGGATATTCGGTGGCGGCGTATCAGCGGCACGGGCGATGGGCACTGCGACCAATGCGAGCAGCGCCATTATCAGGAAGGCGATGCGCTTGCTCGAAATCGTTATCTTTAAGGCGTTTTGAAGCTTACAGAGCCAATCAGAATAGCTTACAGACATCAGTCCCCCCATTTGCACGTAAACCAATGCAATACATAACCAAATGAGTCAATCAGTCAAATCGCTAAATTCTATTCAGCACGTTTAACTGATTTCAACCAACTTTCCACATGAAGTGGCTTTGTTTCCGCAATTTCGTGGCTCCTTTCCCGACCGCTCCACAACTCCGTTCTCTAACATTGCGCGGCTCCCCTCTCCCCCACGCTCTGCGACTCCTCTCCCCCACGCTGCGTGGGGGAGACCGGTGGGCGCGATGGTCGCTCTTTGGCTGCGCGACCAGCGTGCCGACCGGGAGGGGGTGCCTGCCGAATGCCACCTCCCTCGCGACGAAGCCCACATCGTTCCTGCCGAATTTGGCTTCGTTTGGTAATTCCCGGTTTCCGCCCTCCACGCGAAGTGGCTTTGTTTCCGCAATTCCCTGGCCTCTCTCCCAGACCGCCCCGCCGCTCCCGCTCCCCCACGCTGCTCCCGCGCTCCTCTCCCCCACGCTGCGTGGGGGAGACCGGTGGGCGCGATGGTCGCTCTTTGGCTTGCGCGACCAGCGCGCCGACCGGGAGGGGGTGCCTGCCGAATGCCACCTCCCTCGAAGAAAACCCGCAACTCTGCTCATGTTAATGGCTTTGTTTTCGTCATTTCGCGAAGCGGCGCCGATTCAGCTTCATCGCGAACGAGCCCTCGGGGCCCATTCGCAAACTGCATGGTAGCAGAATTAGACTCTTAGTCAGACCTCCAGTCCAATGCCCCCGAAACTCGACATCGACAGCCGGCAATGCCAAATTATTTAAGATTTACTCAATAACCCGCGAGAGAAGAAAAATGGCAGCATCTACACAGCCCACGCCGACCACGACGACGGGGCCAGTCGAACAGTTTGACGTAATCATCATCGGAGCCGGGATTTCTGGACTCTTCCAACTCCTTCGCGTCCGCGAGCTCGGGATGTCGGTTCGCGCCTACGAGGCCGGCAGCGGCGTCGGCGGGACCTGGTACTGGAATCGCTACCCGGGCGCACGCTTCGATTCCGAGAGCTATACCTATGGCTACTCGTTCTCCGAGGAACTCCTCCAGGAATGGAGCTGGAAGGAGCATTTCTCCGGGCAGCCCGAGAACGAGCGCTACCTTAATTATGTCGCCGACAAATTCGACCTGCGCCGCGACATCACCTTTAATACCAGCGTTGCCGGCGCGACCTGGGATGAAAAAGACAAGCGCTGGGAAGTCCGCCTTGCGGATGGCAGCCGCGTGCGCGCCCACTACGTCATCACCGCGGTCGGAATTCTCTCGGCGACCAACATTCCTCCCTTCCCCGGCGTCGACAGCTTCAAAGGACAATCGTTCCATACCTCGCGATGGCCCAAGGAGCGCGTCGATTTCACCGGCAAGCGCGTCGGCGTCATCGGGACCGGCGCAACTGCGGTCCAGCTCATCACCGAGATCGCCAAAGAAGTCGGCCACCTGACGGTCTTCCAGCGGACGGCGAATTATTGCGCGCCGCTGCGCAACGGCCCCATCGACGACGAGACGCAAGCAAAGATCAAGGCCAGCTATCCCGACATCTTCAAGAAGACCAGCGAAACCTTCGCGGGATTTATCCACGACCAGGATCCGCGCTCGGTTTTCGAGGTGAGTCCCGAGGTGCGCGAAGCCTTCTTCGAGGAGCTATGGCTGCGGCCCGGCTTCGCCAAATGGTTCGGCAACTTCCACGACGTGCTGAGCAATCGCGAGGGCAACGAATTTTTCGCCGAGTTTGTGCGCAAAAAGATTCGCGAGCGGGTCAAGGATCCCGCGGTCGCGGAACTGCTGTCCCCGCGCAATCATCCCTTCGGGACCAAGCGCGTTCCGATGGAGAGCGGCTACTACGAGCAATTCAATCGCGAAAACGTGCTGCTGGTCGACGTCCGCAAATCGCCCATCGAGCGCATCACGCCCAAGGGTGTGAAGACCGCCGACAAGGAGTACGAGCTCGACGTCATCATCTATGCGACCGGGTTCGATGCGGTCACCGGCACCCTGACGCGCATCGATTTTCGCGGCGAGGGCGGGCAATCGCTCAAGGAAAAATGGGCCGACGGGCCGCAGACCTACCTCGGCATCCAGACCGCCGGCTTTCCGAATCTGTTCACCCTGGTCGGGCCGCATAATGGCGCGACCTTTTGCAACATGCCGCGATGTATCGAGCAGAACGTCGAATGGGTGACCGACTGTCTGCGTTACTTGCGCGACAAGGGTATCGATCGCATCGAGGCTACGCCCAAGGCCGAGGAAGAGTGGACCGACCACGTCAATGAGTTAGCGCAGGGGACGCTTTTGGCGGAAGCCGATTCATGGTTCTTCGGCGCCAACATCCCGGGCAAGAAGCGCACGGTCCTGATGTATCTGGGAGGTGCGCAACTCTACAAAAAGAAGGTCGAGGAAGTGGCCGCCGCCGGCTACGAGGGTTTCAGACTGGGGTAATTCGGAGCCGGTAAGTAAACTTTGGAAGTTCTCGGCGAGGCTCGGTTTGAGGTATATTCTCCACCGGTAGCCAACATGAGCCTCGCTCTGAGACCTGGCCGCGTCAGTATGCAGTAAGCCTCATTTTATCAATCGCCGGGTTCATGACTCTGGCCGTCTTCGGGGCCGGCAAGATTGAAAACTCCTCCCCTCGCGCAGCGATTGCGAGCTAGGAGCGCTCTTGGTTCTCAAGCAAGGCCTCCCCAGGCCCGGCCCCTCCGGCTTGGAGTTTCTAGCCATGGCGTTCTGCTCACTCTCAGACTAGATGCCATACGTGACTTTCTCGGAGCCGCGAATTGGTGACAAACGGGCCCGCATGAGTAGGTTTTTGCTGTGCAAAGTAAGTTGCCGGGTGAAATAGTTACGAACTGCAATTCATTTCTTTCGCTCCTCCAGATATTGGTTGACTCCGTGAAATCCGCACCTTAGCCTCGACGCGTTCAATCCCGGGTTCAGTTACAAGGCTTCGGATTGTTTTCTGCAACTACTGCGTCGATGTCCAATCAGTCGTTTACCTATCGCGGCAGAGATCTGTCCAGGACGCCGACACGCGCGCTTGTTCTGAATCTTCCGTAGTCCAGCTCTTGGGGGGCCGTGGTCCCTTTTTCAACCAGGGCCTTTGATGGCCGACAACTACAGGAGAACACGAATGTCGAGGTTTATGTTAGCTTTCCTCCTTGTGGCGAGCCTTGGCGCGTCGGCGCTGATAGCTACTGCCGCATCCAAACCACTTACCAAGCCGAAGAAGGTCGCCGCTTCCGTTAAAGGGACTGTTGGTGCACCAACGGCCGGGGCTTGTACCCTCGGCACCGCCTTCGCGGCAACCTGCCCTGGAACGGTTCAGGCCTGCACCTGTGTTGCGTTGACCGGCGAAGCCACCGGAGCACTCGGAAAGGGCCCGATTGCAGGCTTCCTTACCCTGGATAACTCTGACGTCTCGCCCGACAATGGATGCACCCCCTTCTTCGGCAGCATAGCTATCACCAACGATAAGGATAGTAACGTCGATACGCTGGATGTTACCGGCGCGCTCTGTAACTCAACTCCGGCGGGCGGTACTCAGACTGTAGGTGGTGGCTTCGACTTCGATCCGTCCACCGAGGGCCTCGATGGCACCGGATCGGTTTCGGGTACCATCGACAATACCGGAACGGCCAAGCTGAAGCTGGTCGGCGTGATCGCACCCGCGACTGGAAGTCCAACGCCGAGCGCCAGTCCGAGCGCATCGCCTTCAGAGTCTGCGACCGCGACCGATACTCCTTCGGCGACCCCGACTCCGTAACCAGAACCTCACACGAACCTACCGACCACGGCGGCGGCGCGTCCTTTACCGGGCGCGCCGTCTGTTTTAATTCTCGGCTAACCGATCCAGCCGAGCAATATTGCACCCAAGGTTCCGGTTCCCATCATCACCCACAGGATGAAGCCTTGAATGAGTGGCCGGCGGCCGACCATTTGCAGCGCCGCGCGGCTGAGTCCCGAGCCAATTAAAAACAAGGTGACCACGAGTGAGCGTTGCGCGCTGACGAACACCATATGACCCGCCGGCTTCAAGGCAGGGATCCAGGTCACTAATGCTGCGGCGGCGACAAATCCCAGGATGAACCACGGACGTTTGGCCTTCCCGGCCGACGCCTTTCCTTCTCCGCGATTCCAGGCCATTCCTACTCCGAGAGTTACTGGCACTATCCACAAGGCGCGCGTTAGTTTGATGGTAGTGGCGATTTCAAGCGCGCGTGCCCCGTACTGCATCGCGGCGCCGACCACCGAGCTGGTGTCATGAATTGCGAGCGCGCTCCAGACGCCGAATTGCATCTGACTTAAGGCAAAATGATGTCCAATCCAGGGAAAGATGAACAACGCGATCGCATTGAGGAAGAATACCGTCGCCAGCGCTACCGATACCTCGTGACTTTTGGCGCGGATCGCGGGAGCTACCGCGGCGATGGCGCTGCCTCCGCATATCGCGGTGCCTACCGTCACCAGTAAGGAGGTGTCGCGCTCCGTCTTCATAAGTCGGCCCAGTAGCAGACCGACTGTCATAGTTAGACTGATCCCAACCACAGTGTAGGCGAATCCATGGACACCGGCGTGACCTACCTCGACCAGGTTCATTCCGGCGCCGAGACCTATCACCGAGATTTGCAACAGCGGACTCACAAAGCGCGCACTGGTGAATGGATAGGCGTTGCCTACGGTGAGGGCGAGGACGATCCCAAGCATCAATGCGATTCCGGGTGACACGAACGGCAGCAGGGTTATCAATGCCGCTATCGGAAACACGATACGGGCGGCGAGGCTCGCGCTATTTTCCCTGGTAAGTTCACTCCGCCATGGGGCCGGAGCCGCTGGTTTGGAGGGTGGTACCGCCTGCGGATTGGGTGACACATCGGTTGCCATGCTCATGCTCTCACCCGCGCCTTGAGCGCGCCCACTTGCGCCTCGAGGCGGTCGCGCAGTCGCGTGCAAATCATGTCGCACAGTTCAAATACCATGGAATCGGCGATTGAATAGTAGGCGCTGGTTCCCTGCTGCCGCCTGCGGACCAGGCCGGCGTCCTGCAAAACCCGCAGATGCTTGCTGACATTGGGTTGCGTCGCGGAAAGACTCTCCGCCAGGGCCGAGACACTCCGTTCGCCAGCTTCGAGTTGCTGCAGGATGCGCAGGCGCAGCTCCTCGCCCATGGCACGGAACCGTGCCGCCACCATCTCGAGGGCCTCCGGCGTCATGGCGCGCGGTCCTCCGAGCCTACCACCGTTCCTTATCTTCATGCGCATATAGTCATATATGATGAACGGTACCGATGCAAACGCCGCACCGGAGCGGCGCATCGGCGGCGATCACTAGTTTCTATTGTTCGAAGTGCGCCCCGAGAAAGTAGTAGACGGTTTCCAGCACCGGCAGCAGATACCAATCCGGGCGAGGGAAGCGCATCGCGATGAAGAAGCCCCAGATCGACAGAACGGCGCCTACATACTGCGGATGCTTGAGCACCGAGAAAGGGAACGAACTGTTCCACGGGACTTTGATCCCGAAGCGGTTGCCGTAGAATACGCCCGCGTATCCGAGTCGAACAAACACTCCGATGTTGAGCACCTGCCCGAGAACGATCAGACCCAGACCCGTAGTGAAGTAAAGAACGCTATCGCTCGCCGGCCACAGTGCGCCATTGCCGAAGAGATAGCACCATGCGGCAAAGACCAGAAGCTGCAAAGCCTTGAAGACATAGAAGATCCTCCGCAAAGCATCGACCGGCGGGCCAAGGACACCTGCCCGCGTGCGGGCGCATAGCTCGCGAAAGGACTGCGGATGGCGCCACACCCAGACATAGCTGATGCGCTCGAGGCTCAGCAGCGCCGCTGCGAGAAGAAGGGCCGCCAGCAACGAGGCTTACGCCTTCTGCGCATACGAGGGCGCGAACATCTTCGCGAGACAATCGTAATAGGCTGCAAGGTCGGTGAATGGGTCGGTAATCAGCTTGATGAACCAGATCATCGAGGTCCGGAAATTGAATTTCCACACCAGATAAGCCACGTGTCCCAGCACCACCGCTGCGGTAAGGAAAAACCATTCATGAGCTACCGGCGACACTATCGAAGCAAGGGTGGCCGGCGACATCGAGCCGGCTTTGATCAGATGAACGACCGGAAGCAGAAGATAGCCGCCTACGAGAAACGATTTGTCGCGCGTATTGAAGCCGAGCAGCGCCTGCTCTTTGTCATGGCAAGGGGGCTCGAGAATGGCATGGCCGAATTGCCGCACGAACAGCGCTGCCAGACCTATGCACATAGCTTGGGTGAGGTCGAAGAAAATGAAGACATAGCAGAAGATGAACACGCTGGAGCTGAGCAGATGAAAGAATTGGTTGATGAGATTGCTATGCGACGCGACATGGTCATCATGCTTGCGTTGCATTATTTCGGTGTAAAAGGTTTTCAAAGGCTGCGGAGCCTGGATCAGACTTCCGGCCATTTCTTTGATGAGACCATTTCGCATCGCCTTCTCCATCCCCGGCTGCTCCTGCTCACTTATCCACCAGGCGTCACGTTTCATTTTTTGTGCGGCATTCACAAGTTTGGCTTCTAGCTCCCCATAGTCTTCGACACTGAAGTCGAGGCTGCTGAGGCAGCGGCCGGTGCCGACCCAGCTCAGGATCACACCTTCCGCACGAAGGTAGTATTGCAGCAGCCAGTTGTAGCGGCTCGGGTTGCTTGAAGAGCACCGTCCACACGGTAGTCAGATGCATGACGCGGATCGGCAGGTCCTGCTCGACCAGCTGACGGTTAGTGGCTTGCGCCCAGTCCTCGCAGCGGATTGCCGCGGTCTGATAGAGCCCGGCCGCCTCCGGTCGTCACCACCCATTTCAGAAACTCGTTCATCGCACCCATCACCAGCGGATGTGCGGAGAAGGTGCCGACGACGTAAGCCAGACGCATCGGATGGGCCGGGATCGAAGCGCCTCATCAGCTCCTTTCTTGCCGCATACGAGTCCGATCGGCATTCCACCCGCAACGGTTTTGCCATACACCACCATGTCGGCCTGCACGCCGAAGTATTCCTGCGCGCCGCCGAGGAGCGAGGCGAAAGCCGGTGAAGACTTCATCGAAGATCAGCGGGATATCTTTGCGCGGTACATAGCTCACGCAACTGATGTAGCCATCGCGCATAGGATGAAGTGGAATCCTCGGTCTTACGCACTCCGCTGGTGAGCAATACGGTATCGCTGGGCGGCGGAGAGTTAGGATGAAACGATTGCACCGGATTGATAAGAACGCCGGCGATTTCTTTGGCGCGTCTGCGCAGCACTTCCAGCGACGCAGGACTCATGTCTTTCAAGGTCAGACAGTCGTCGATGCTGCGTTCACTGCCCAGCCCGGGCTGAACCCCGTCCCACCAGCCGTGGTAGGCGCCGGAAAAGCAGACAATCAGTTTCCGCCGGGTATTGAAGCGCGCCATCCGGACCGCGGCCATCACCGCCTCGGTCCCGCTCATGTGGAACGACACTTCATCCATGCCGGAAATGGTCTTGAGCAGGTCTATGTTTTCCGCGACCAGCGGATGGAGTGGTCCCAGCACGGGTCCGAGGTCCTTGACCTTCGTCCAACCTTTTTCCGTCCACTCCTTGTAGCGATCGAATCCCGCCACGTTGAGGCCATAGGAGCCGCTCACATCGAGATTCCAGTTACCGTCAAGGTCGCGGAGCTTCGGGCCCTCGGATGCGGTAACCACCGAGCATAGATTGAACTTCTCCCGCATCGTGCGCATGAAGGGAAACGGAACCCGGTTGGCGTCGGTGAAGCGCAGGTCGGAAAAGCTTTCGCGGACCGCGTCACCCCATGCGATAGACTTAGGGCATTGGCCTTGGAAGGACGCGGCGAGGCGATCGAGGGCCTGCTTGCGAAGATTTACCCATCGCTCATCGACGCCGTCGGCCCGCATGAATTGATCAGCTGAGTAGTCATTCGACTTGACCCACTTCGATAAGTATCTGGAGAAATTCGGAGTAAGTGCCATTGCCCGAAACGTCAGGAGGGCTGTGAGTGCCTTGCGGACCACCAGCACGGCCGCTGCCGCGAGAACAACCACTCCAGCCACTACCCATCCGCTATGCCAATCGATCGCGCTAACGCTACGACTAACTGCTTGAGTCCAGCGGTCCATAGTTCCCACCAACATCCTAGAGCCTCCCTCGGGCCGCGACAGCCAGACCGCCCGACGTCATTTGTTGAATTCGATTTCTCGACAAGGCGATGAGTCCCGGTGACGAGCGCTTCAAATCTTTCGACGACGCGCGACCACTTGATGGATGCGACATACTCGCGAGCTTGTTGGCGCATGCGATGGATGGCTTGCGGTTCCCATACCAGCGAGGCGGCGGAATCGACGAAGGCCCTCGAGTCTCCATAGGGAACCAGCACTCCGGTCTCGCCATGTCTTATGTGCAGCTTCGCGGCAGCATAGTCATAGGCCACCACCACCAGCCCACTGGCCATCGCTTCGAGAGTTACATTGCCGAAGGTCTCGGTCTCGCTGGGAAAGAGGAACATATCGGCCGAGGCGTAGTGCTTCGCGAGTTGCTCGCCGGTGAGCATGCCGCGGAAGATCAGATCGCGATGTTGCTGCTGGAGCGATGCGCGCATGGGGCCGTCGCCGACCAACACGAACTTCACCGACTCGCGCTTCTGCTTCATCGAGCGATAAGCGTCGATCGCGAGGGCGAGATTCTTCTCCGGTGCGAGCCGGCCTACATACAAAATGGCCAGATCGGAATCTGAAACTCCCCAGTCGCAACGAAGCCGGGGACATCGGCGTTGCGGGCCGAAGAGCTGGCTGTCCACACCTCTGCCCACGAAGCTGACATTTCTAAATCCCAACGCCTGCAACTTGTCGCGAAGGTCGGCGGTCGGGACCAGGGTTCCTAAAGTGCGGTTGTGAAATTCGCACAGGTATTTGAACACCAACTGCTGAAGCCATCCAAGACGATAGTGCCGCGAATAGGTGTGGTAGTTGGTATGGAAGCCGCTGAACGCCGCGATCTTCAGGCGCTGTGCCGCACATACCGCCGACCATCCCAAAGGTCCTTCAGTCGCGATGTAGACGACGTCAGGCCGATGGATAGTCCAGGTATCGCGGAGCAATCGGCTCGCGGGAAGCCCGAATTGCAATCCCCGATATCCTGGCAGCGGCACTCCGCTCACTAAGGTAGTCTGACTGTCATCATAAGTGGCGCGGTCCGCTTTCTTTTGCCGGGGACGCACGATTGATACCTGGTGCCCGTGTGCGCGTAGTCCTTCGACCAGATGGGACAGGGTCAGCGCCACTCCATTGACTTCAGGCGGAAAGGTTTCGGTTACGATACAGATATGTTGTGGAGAGGTTGCGCGATCGCGGTCAAGATCGCTGATGAAGGTCATAAGGTCCGCTCCGCCGCCCAATCGTTCTCGATGTTCGATCGGTACTTAACCACCGAAGTTTCCTCGCCTCCCTCTACGCCCGCTTAAACCACGACGGCGATAGTAACCGTCACTTATAGGAAGATCGATGTAGAAGTTTGACTAGCCCTTGAACATTCGAACATTAAGGCGTGAATTGCGGATTACCTGATAGGTCAGACTGGTCGCGCCGGCGAAGTCATTGCAGAAGATCTGTGCACACGCTGGACTCATGGTCCGGCTTCATCGTAAACTGACTTGTCGTTGAACTCGCTTCACTTTAAGTTTAATAATTTGTCGGCATGGCGGCGTAATGAGTTTTAGCGCGGCTGGACGTTCTAACACGATAATTTGGGCCGGGTTTGCTTTATTTGTTGCCGTCGCAGCGATTGCGATAGCTGGCGATACCGTTGCTCAGGAAATTCAGCCGGAAGTGAAAAAACCTCCGACGCCATTCGGCAAGATGAAGGTTGTCCCCGCTAACCTGGTCTTCAAACAGATAAACTTCGCCAAAACGGCGGCGGATGAATCCAGAACTTTCAAGATCGAAAATGTCGGTACCGCCGCCCTCACAGTTAGCGTGGGAAACACCAGCACCTCTGCCTTCGGTGTTACTCAAGGTGCAGGCCAAAGCATCCTTCAGCCGAAAATAGCGCCTCTCATAGTTACAGTTCGATTTGCACCCGCTGCGGATGGGTCTTTTCATGATGCAATTTCGATAGTCAGCAACGCGACCAAGGGCAAAGCATCGGTAACCGTGGCTTTGAAGGGCGCGGCTAAAGGAACTCCTCCCACTCCCACTCCATCGGCAACGCCCACATCGACTCCGATCGCGCCGACCGCGACTCTCGTCGCGACCCCGACTCCCAGTCCGGCAGCTACCGCCACGGCGACCGTGACCACAACCGCAACGGCCACGGCAACTGCGACGGTGACCTCGACCAACACGGCGACAGTGACCACGACCGCGACGGCTACCGTCACCCAAACGGCAACCGCGACTTTAACCGCCACCGCCACCTTGACCGCGACGTCCACCTTGACCGCAACCCATACGACCACCGCGACACCCACCGTGACGCCGACGCCTTCGGGCCTCTTCATCGGGGGCAATGTGACGGCCAATGGCATCCCGGTCTCCGGAGCCGAGGTCACCTTCTATGTGGTCGGTAGCAGCGGCTATGGATCATCGCCCACGACGCTCGGGAGCGCGGCCACCAACAACCTCGGCGACTATACGATTCCATACGCATGCCCCTCGAGCATGGTGGAGACCTACGCGGTTGCGCGGGGGGGCGACGCGGGAAATGGCTCCAACTCCGCGATTGGATTGCTCAGCGCGATCGGACCTTGCGGCGCGATTCTTCCGGCAACCACCATCGCCATCAACGAGCTGACCTCGGCCGCCGCGGAAGTGGCTCTGGCGCAGTTCTTCGACGCGACCGGACAAATGCTGGGATCGTCGGTAACCAACAGCGCCGGGCTGAGCCTCGGATACGCGAACTTCTACAACCTCGGGCAGGTGGCCTCGTTGGGTGATTTTTCAGTGAGCGGCAAGGCTTCGAGCTTCCTGCCGACTGCGCTGCAATGTGCCGGGGGTTCACCGCCTGCTAACTGCGACGGGCTAAAGCGGCTCGACACCCTCGCGAACATCATCGCGGCCTGCGCGAGCAGTGCGGGCCCGAACTCCGATCCGTGCCAGGCGCTGTTTACCAACACCTCGACATCGGCCTCGGATACGACGCTGGCAGCAGCGCACGCGATGGCAACTCATCCTGCCGCCAATGTGAGCTTGCTGTTCGCCCTGCAATCGATGCTGACGCCGTTACCCTATCAACCCGCGCTGGCGGCGGCGCCCGATGGATTCGAGATTGGGTTGATGCTGGCGCCGGCGAATGCACAACTGGCCGAGAACAGTGCGCTTGCGATCGATGCGGCGGGAAATTTGCTCGTCGCCAGCTTCGACACCCCGTCCACTACTTCGACGTTAAACAGCATCAGCGCGTCCACCGGATACGCGTCGGCGAGCATTTTCTCGCCGACTATCAGCCTTGCCGGCGGCGCCTCGATCGGGATTGACGTGGCAGGCAATCTGTTCCTGACCAGCCGGGGCGCCAACGCGGTGAGGGAGCTCACCGCGGCCAGCAACTATGCGAGCGGGTTCACCTTCAGTCCCGCCGGAGAGGCAGCCTTCGATCATCCGCAATCGATTGCACTGGACGGCGCGGGAAATGTCTTCGTCGCGAATAATCCGATTGGAGGGATGAGCGGCCGGGTGACCGAATTGGTCGCCCTCGGCGATTACACCACCGGATTCAACTTTGCCCCCTCCGATGCGGCCCTGACTTGCCCGGTTTCGCTGACCATGGATGCGGCGGCGAACCTGTTCATCGCGAATTGCGACAACTCCGTAAGCAAGCTCAACTCCGCCACCAACTATGTCTCGGCGGCCAACTTCACCGTGTCGCCGCCACTAGGACTAAGTCTGGCCGCGAGCAATTCTTCGATCGCGCTCGACGGCGCATCCAACGTACTGCTGATGGTAGGGGGTGCCACAAGCGGCGGAATCGGCAAGCTCGCTGCGCCCAACTACAGCTCGACCCAGTTCTTCGCGCCGCTCGGCAGCGCATTCAACAACCCTCAAGCGATGGCGCTGGATTCGGCGGGCAACGTGTTCGCCGTGAACATCACCGACACGGGATGGGGTGTCAGCGAACTCCTCGCGACTAGCGCCCTCGCCACCGGCGTGATCCTCGCTCCGGCAGGGGCGGATTTTTGCGCTCCCGATGCACTCGGCATCGACGCAGCCGGGAACCTCTTCGCGGCCGACACCTGTACCCCGGCCGATGCTGCGACGCCTCCGATAAGCGAGCTGATCGGCCTGGCCGCACCGGTCCTGACGCCGGCGCAAGCATGTTTCATCCTCGGGCAAAACATATGTCTGCCATGAATGATTTCAGCGGCCCGATGGCGACCGCGGTTCGCGTCCGAAAGATCACGGAGGATTGGTGTGCTGAATTTTGAAGCGGGCAATCGGCTGCGTGCGGCGGCCAACCGAATCACCGAAGCAACGCTCGCGTACGACTACGCACAACGTCCATATCTGGCCGACCGGTACGGCGAATACGGCAAGATGCGATACCGCCAGGATGTGCTGTACAACCTCGCCGCGCTGGCTGCCGCGCTCGATGCCCGCGAGGAGCGGATGTTTCTCAACTACGTCGCGTGGCTGAAAATCGTCCTGCTCCATCGGGGAGTGGGACCGGACGATATCGGGGAGAGCTTGCGCTGCATGAAGCTGGCGATCGAGGCGGACGGGCCTCGCGACCACTTCCTCGCCATATCCCTCCTGGATTCCGCGCTCCAACAGCTTGATTCGATGCCCGAACGGGTCGCCAGCTACCTGGCCAAACCCAGCGAAGAACACGCGTTGGCGCGGGGATTCCTCGAGGCGCTGCTCTGCCTTGACACCGGCGTGGCGCGCGAGATGGTCGAGAGCGCGCTGGATTCCGGTATGCCGCTGATGCAGGTCTACACCGAAGTGATTCCGCCCATGATGCGCGAGATCGGGCGGCTCTGGCAGCGTAACGAAATCAGCGTGGCGCATGAGCATTTTTGCAGCGCGGCAGTGGAATCGATCGTAAGCGGCTTTTATCGTCGCATCATGAGTTCCCGGCCGCCTCGCGAGCGTTCGATGATGGTGGTGTGCGTCGAGGGCGAACAGCATGAGCTCGGCGCTCGGGTCCTGGCCGACGTTTTCGAGCTCAATGGATGGCGCACCAGCTTTCTCGGCGCCAATCTGCCCCAGCGCGACCTGGTCACTTTGATGAAAGAAGCGCGGCCCGACCTGGTCGCGCTCTCGGCCGCGATGCCGACCCATCTGGCGAAGTTGGCCTCCACCATCGATGCGATTCGCGACGCTTCACACATCCCCATCATGGTCGGCGGATACCTGTTCGACGGAAGCCCTGACCTGGCAGAGCAGTTGGGAGCCGATGGCCATGCTGCTGACGCCGCATCGGCGCTGGGAGTGGCAGAGACCCTGGTCGGGAGGCAGGTGTGACGATGCGGCCGGACGCAACGACGATAGTGGCAATCTCACGCTTTTCTTCGTCGGCCGAGGACGCTGCAAATATCGAAGCGCGCTTCCTTCGCCGTCCGCGACTGGTCGATCAGCATGACGGATTTCTTGGCTGCGAGGTTTTGAAGACCGGCGTCGACCCGGTGACGTTCGTGCTGATCACCCGGTGGGAGAATCGCGCTAAACTCAAAGCCTACCTGCAATCGGAGGACTTCCGGAAGGTTCACGCGGCGGGCGAAGAAGCAGGCGCCGATTTCAAGATTTACGAGTTGATCGGTCGTTAACCCTGCCCATCTTTCCCGGCCAGAAATGTTGCAACCCCGCCTACTTTTAGTTGCGAGAAATAGACCCGTTTTCTGCTAGCGTCCTCTGGGAGCAATTCGATGCTGCCGAAGGGTCCACCAGCGACATGCGCGACGGTTCCAATGGGGGGCCGGAAGTGGTCCCTAAGCAGTTGAATTGCGGATCATTTTCGGCCTGTGACCTTTGGATATGAGGATTCATTGACGTTTAGTCAGTTCGCGAATGGTGCGGGCAGCAATTAGCGCGGGTTAACCAACGCGGAACGTTTTTTGCGTAGACTCCTCAAGACGCGCCAATCTGCGCAAAAACGCGCGTCGATGTAGACGTATCGAAGTTTAGCCGATGGGCGCGGAGTCGTTTTCGCGGTCATCGCGGGTCATAGGTCAGGGGGGATATGAAATCAGCTAGTCGACGCCGGGGGAGTGGGCACCCGATGACCAAGGCATTTTCCGTTCATTCTTTGGGTATTGTTCGACGGATTGTGGAGTTGGTCATCGCGGCCGGCGCGCTGTGCCTGTCGGGCGCCCTGTTTCTCTCCGATATTGGCCATGCCGACGATATGGCCGTCCTGGCCGGCAATCATCCGGTGGAAATCGAAAAGTTTTCTGAAGTTGGGAATGTCAGCCCCGACCAGAACCTTGAGGTCGAGATTCGCTTCGCCTTGAGACATCAAAAGGCGCTCGCGAAGTTACTCGCTGACCAACAAAATCAGGCGTCGCCGAATTACCATAAGTGGCTAACTACCGAGGAATTCCTGAAGCGCTTCGGGCCGGCCAAATCCGAAGTGACTGCCGTCACCAGATGGCTTGGCAACGAAGGCTTTGTGGTCAAGAAGACCTCGGGAACGACACTCGAGGTGAGCGGTTCCGTCGCGCAGGCGCAGCGAGCTTTTGCGGTACGAATCGCGAGGTTCGGCAATGGGTCGGCATTCGCGAACACGACCGATCCGCTTATTCCGCGGCGATTCGCGGACGTTATCGGCGCGGTTACGGGCCTCGACAACATGATGCATACGGTGGCGATGAATCATCGCTACCCGATGCCGGTCGACGATCTGGTCGGCAACAAAGTGATGTCGCCGGCTGAATTGCCGATGCAGTTGGCGGTCGCCGAGAGCGCAAGCGACCAGGAAGGCACCATAATTCCCGAAGTAGTAATCAACGGCATCACCTCGTTCGGCCCCACCGATTTGCGCACCTTTTACGACGAGACCGTGGGCACCGGTTCCGATGGGACTGGAAGCTGTATCGCGGTGGTGGGAACCTCAGACTTCCTCGACTCGACCATGACCGGCTTCGCCACCCAGTTTGCGCTGCCCGCGATCAGCTATACGCGAGTGCTTCATGGCACCAATCCGGGCCGCAACGGCGCCGAGGCGGAAGCTGAACTCGACTTGCAGTGGTCGCACGTTACCGCGCCGGGCGCTTCCATCATGTTTCACCTCGGCTCCAACCTGGTGACCGACATTTCGGGCGCGGTGAACGACAATCTGTGCGGCGCGATCAGCATCAGCTACGGATTCTGCGGCGTATCGGCGTCGTTCATGCAAAATTCGATCGATCCATTAATGCAGCAGGCCGCCACCCAAGGCCAAAGCGTTTTCGTTTCCTCGGGCGATGATGGTGCGGCGGGCATCACACTGAACTCGGCGGGCACCGCTTGCGTGGCCAGCAATACCCTTCAGGTTAGTGAACTGGCAGCCGACCCGAACCTCACTGGAGTCAGTGGAACCCAGTTCAGCCCGGCCTATTCCGGTGGAAAGGATCAGGGCTACGCGACCGAGAAAGTTTGGAACGATGGTAGCGGCGCGACCGGCGGTGGCGTGAGCCAGGTCTTTTCCAAGCCCGCCTATCAGACCGGTGCGGGAGTTCCCAACGACGGCAAGCGCGATGTGCCGGACATTTCACTCATCGCAAGTCCGAATTCTCCGGGAGTGTTCTGGGATAACGATGTTGGCGGCACCGCGACGGTGCGATGCTGCATCGGCGGCACCAGCCTCTCGGCGCCATTGTGGGCGGGTTTCGCCACCGTCATCGGGCAAAAGGTCGGCAAGCGGCTCGGCAACCTCAACCAGATCATATATCCCCTCGCCAATAGCCAATACGCGGCCGCCGGTTTTCATGACGTCTCGAGCGGCAATAACAATTTCAATGGCGTGACCGGCTATGGTGCCGGGTCAGGATACGATCTCTCGACCGGATGGGGCACCGTCGATTTCAACGTCTTCGCCGGCGCGGTGAAAACCTTCCTCGAGGGTACCTCGAGTGCCACCCCCACGCCGACCCGAACCGCGACCCCTACCGGAACTGCCACTCCCACGGTCTCGCGCACCGCGACCCCAACCCGCACCGCGACCGCGACTCGCACTGCTACCGTCACTCGCACTGCTACCGCCACCGCAACTGTGGTAGCCCCAACCGCGACCATCACTCGCACCGCCACGCGGACCGCGACCCCGACCGCAACCTCGACCGCAACCTCTGGAATCACGCTGGTGGGATCGACCAGCTCGACCACCACCAAGCTGACGGTGCCGGCCGGGGTCCAAAACGGCGACCTGCTGCTCGCGTCATACTCGTACTGGTCGTTCGCGACGGCGACCGCCCCGAGCGGCTGGACGCTGCTTCATACCGCCACTGCCAGTGGAAGTGGGGTGGAGTCAGTATGGTACCGATTCGCGAGCAACGACACGCCGGGGGCCGGCTATACCTGGACCTTTACCGGCGCGACGCCCTACGAGGCGGGTGGAATGCTCGCCTATCGCCGCGTCGATCCGATACGTTCGAAGACGGCTTTTGCACCAACCAGGGGCGCAGCGCCGCGCCGAGCTTCTGCTCCTTCAACACCAGCAATAGTGCCGACACCTATGTGGGCTTCATCGCGACCGAAAATACCGGCCTCGCGATGCCGGCGGATTTGACCAGCGTGATCCTGAATCAATACGCCGCGGGTGCTCATTTCGGTTATGCCACGGCTTACAAGACCCTCGGCGGCAGTGGCGCAGTTGCCGCGGACACCGGCTCGATGACTTCCGGTGGATGGGCGACGGTGGTCTTCGCGCTCAAAGCGCTGGGTTCCGGAGCGACCCCGACCGCCACGGTCGCAACCCCGACCAGCACTTCGACCGCGACTTTGGCGCCTACCGTGGTAGTGCCCACGGTAACCGCAACCAGCACCGCCACCGTGACCCAAACCGCGACCGCGATACCCACCCCGGGCGCCATCTCGTTGATTGGCTCAACCAGCAGCACCACCACCAAGCTGACGGTGCCGGCCGGCGTTCAAAACGGCGACCTGTTACTGGCATTTTATTCCTACTGGTCATTGGCAACCGCAACGGCGCCGAGCGGATGGACCTTGCTGCATAGCGCGACCGCCAGCGGCAGCGGGGTCGAGACGGTGTGGTACCGCGTCGCCGCCAGCGATGCTCCGGGAGCCGGCTATACGTGGACCTTCGGCGGTTCCACCTCGTATGCGGCAGGCGGAATGGTGGCCTATCGCGGAGTTGCCTCCGCGCCGTTCGAAGACGGCTTCTGCACCACCCAGGGCAACAGTGCGACTCCAAGTCTATGTTCATTCGCCAACAGCGTCGCGGGCGATCTCTACCTGGGATTCTTCGCGACCGAGAATACCGGCCTGGTGCTGCCCGGCGATTTAACCGCGCTGGTTGTCAACCAGTATGCGCGCGGGTCGCATTTTGGGGTGGCCTCGGCGGCCAAGAGCCTCGGCGCGCCGGGCGTGATCGCCGCCGACAATGCTTCGATGGCCAGCGGAGGATGGGCCAGCGTCGCGTTCGCCCTCAAACCCGCGAACTAGCTCGCGGGAAACTCGCACTCGATGATGGGATGGCGCAATGGGCGCGGCTCTGTAGACTCCTCGCTGGAGGTCTGCGATGCAACCAACCTATGCAGGGCCGTGGCTGGGGGACTGGCTCTGGAGCCTGCCCTTGATCGCGACAACCGTGGTGATCCACGTCGGAGGGCTGGCGCTCATCGGCGAAAGAGTCGTGCGAGGGCTGGGCGCATCAATGGCGCGGCGGCACTTCATGGTCAAGTTCGCGATCGTGATGAGTGAAACTTCGCTGGAAGTAACCGCATTGCATGCGCTCGAAACCTTCATCTGGGCGGAGGCTTTTCAGTTTCTGGGCGCGCTGCCCGACCACAAATCCGCGATGCTGTACTCGCTCAGCGCAATGACCACCTTTGGTCATGCGGACCTGTATTTAAAGCCGCGGTGGCAGCTGATGGGAGCCCTTGAAGCGCTCAACGGCATGCTGCTGTTCGGACTGACTACCGCGTTTCTGTTCGCGATGATCCAGCGGGTGTGGCCGATGGGCGCCAGCCATCCAGGTGCGGCCTCCTAGCCGGCGTAGTGTCGCAGCCGCGGTTATGCTATTTACCCTCGCGCTGCGGATGACACCGCATCAACATATGAGCAACTCAAGGGAGGGTGACTGAGGTATATGAAAGGCAGATTTCTCGCAGTGCTGATGATTGCGATGCTGACCGGCTCGAGCTACCTCGCGGTTCCGACCGCGGCGCTCGCGCAATCCGCGCAAATGAAAGACGACATGGAGCAGCTTGCGATGGACCTGCACGTGGGCGTCGAGCGGTCGACCCTTACCGACAAGCAGAAGGAACAACTTCGCGACGATTTCCGGGAACTTCGCGAAGCGCACAAGAACCATCGAATGTTCGCCGCCATGCGAGCCGCCCGCAGCATCCGCACCGCGCTCGACAGCGGCGCTTTCAAGCCCGAAGATCAGAAGCGCATCAAGGAAGACATCCAGACCATCAAGGAAGCACGCGAAGATTCGCTCTAGCGGCCTCCGCGCTCATCGCATGCCGAGCAGCGGTGCGATCCGATCACGGACGAAATCGCGCCACTCCGAGTCACCGACCAGGTGTGGGATGAGCGTCTCCATGTGGGTCAGACCCATGATGAAGACGCTGAAGGCCGAGGCCACCAGCACCGGGTTCAGCTTCGGATCGATGGTGCCGGCGGTCTGCGCCGCGGCGATGAGCCCGGTCACCCACTGGATGGTCATCTCATTTGAAACCGAAATGGCGCGCTTGACCTTGGCGTCCTTGGTCGCCGCCGAGTGGAGTTCGATCGAAAGCTGGCGGAGCAGCTTGAGCTCGGGACGGGTGTAAAGCGCAGCCAGCGCCGGCAGCGTCGCAGCATCGTGCTCGCGCTGCGAGGCCTGGACGAAAAACGGAATCGACTCGAGCGCGCGTCGCGTCACTTCGAACAGCAGGTCGGCCTTGCTCTTGAAATGCTTGTAGATGGCGCCCGCAGTGACGCCGCTGGCCTTCGCGATCGCCGGCATCGAGGTGCTCGCGAATCCCTGCTCGGCGAAGAACTGCGTCGCCGCGCGCAGCAGGCGCTCGCGGGTCGAATCGGCGCCGTCCCTGCTCTCCGCAGGACGAGCGAGCGCGGCATTCTTCGCGCGCGGCTTGGGCGCCTTGCGCGTGGCCGGGGCCCGCACAGCTGGTTTTGCAGCAGCCATATCGAATGCCTGATGATGACCGATTTCGCCGCGCAAGGTAAATGGTAATTTACTGATTCGCGGCATAAGCAAAATGCTGCCCGCCCGCTCGCCAGTAGCCGTGGAACCCGACCGGCACCCGATGATCGAGCTGCGCGCGCGCAATTGGACCGCGTTCGATTTGCGCCGCGTCGAAAATCGCAAGCTGACTGGCGTTACGCTCCTCGTCGAAGATGGTGGTCAGCAGGTAGCCGTCGCCTTCGTCCGCATCGGCCTGGCGCGCCACAAATACCGGCTCTGCTACCGCGCAATGTTTGCCCGCACTATAGACGGTCATCTTCCCGGTCACAGTGTCGAAATGCCCGAGGCCGCGGTGAAAGATATCGCCGCTGCCGGGTCCGCCCAGGCACGCGACGTAACCATGCCGATAGTGCAGGCCGGTTCGCCGTTCGTCGATGCGCGGATACTCGCAGCGTTCCTCGCTTAACCGCTCAACTTGGAAGCTGCCCGGCTTGTTCCAATCGAATTCCCATCGCGTCAGGCGCTGGGTGGTCCTGCTGACATCCGGTGGCGTGCCGTCGGCGAGCGGAAACATCGCCGCCTCCTGTTCGCACCCATCGACGACGATTCGATCGCCTTCGCCAAAGGCATTCATCAGATGCCAGACCATGCGCGCGGGACCCTGGAACCATCGGATGTCTTCGGCACCGCCGCTGCGTGGCATGATGCCGACGTGCGTCCCGTGCTCCGGCTCCCATGCGATCGGTGGCCCACCCGCTCGCGCACGTTTGATCGATACCGTGAGCGGGCACATCGCAACCATTATGAAATCGCGAGTGATGGCAAAATCGTGCACCAGCGCTGCGAATGGCCCGCGAAGCAGATCCAACCGAATCAGCTCGCCGCCCCGGTTCGCGACGTAGCAGGCAAGTTCGCCGTCGAGACGGCCAGTCGGAAAGTTAGCAAAGAACAGCATCTCGCCGGTCGTGGGATCGATCTTCGGGTGCGCGGTCATATTACGCGGGAGCTTGTTTTCGAAGTTCCATCGACCGATCGTCGCGAGCGACTCCGGATCGATTTGGATGGGGGCGTGGCCTTCTTCCAGCGCTAGCAGTTTGTTGCCATGCCAGATGAGATTGGTATTCGCGACACCGTCGGTCGGCAGCGCGGCAACGCTCGGATCCGAATCGGCCGGCAGGCCCGAAGTGCCGAAGAGCGCGCGACCGGCCGCGTTTTCCAACTTCCAGCGCTGCGTGCGCACCCATCGATTGCGATAGGAAACCCGCCGCTCTCCGACATGGAAGGCATGAATCATTCCGTCACCTTGGAGCGGGTTGTAAGTTCCGCGCGGCGCGAACTGCGGATTCGGTCCGATGCGGTAGAAGGTGCCGTTGAGCTCAGGTGGAAGCTCGCCCTCGAGGCGCAGGTGCGCGCAGTCCGCTTCGATTCGAATCGGTTCGAAACCTAAAGCCAGGTACGGATTGCCGGACTCCATTGCCATGTTGAAAGCCTCCGATCGTGCGCGTTCGTTCGGGCCTCGAATCGCTAACAGGCAGCGGACCGCCGTCGCAACATCGGCATTGCAAATTTTGCGCTTGCATTGGATTTGAAAATGAAGCGGAGGCTCGCGGAGCGAAATTTCGTTTGGGTCAAGGCGTTTTTGAAGCAGCGAATCTGGATCAGGAGCGGTTGACATCGGGAGCCGTGAACGATACTGAGAATCATTCTCATGGTTCTCACGCCATCAAACCCGGGTCCTGTGAGGCCCTGACATCCTCAAATGTCTGAGCGTAGTAACTGTCACCGACGCAGGCTCGCCGAACGCGGCTCTTTTTCCGTCGATGAATGCGATTGCGGCGCGCTGCATTTGACCATCGGCTACGTCACCATGCGCCTCGATCCGCGCGCCTATCGCGAGATGGCGGGCGCGATCGTCGAAGCGCTCGATCGTTTACCACCACATCAGCGCCCAACCATTCACTAAAGGAAGCATCCACTCTCGATGCGAAAGGCACACCCCGATCAGATGCGAACGACTCAAATCGCGTTGAGCTGGCTGCTCGCGGCACTCGTCACTACCCTTGCTGCATGCGGCGGAAGCTCCGGCTCGAACATCAGCAAAACCACCGCCGATACCGATCCACCCGAGGTGCAATTGGGCGAGCGGTTGTTCCTCGAAACTCGCTTTGCGCAGTTTTTCTTCGCGAACTCCGGCGGCCAGGTTAACCAACCTCTCGCCGCGGGCGATCCGGCCGTCGCGACCAGCCAGACCACCGGTGCGCCGCTGCCGGGGCCATTTGCAGGCCAGAGCATGAACTGTCGCTCCTGCCATCTAGTGGACGAATTGCAGGATGAGCCCGGCGGCGGAGTGCGCACGTATTGCGACTTCGCGCGGCAAAGCCCGATTTCGGCGCGGTCCGATGGATTACTCACTACCCCGAGAAATTCGCCACCGCTGGTCAACGCCACCCTCGCGCGCGATATCCCGTCGCTGTTTCATTTCGACGGCGAGTTCGCATCCGTCGATGATCTGATCGTCAAGACGCTGACTGGACGCAACTTCGGATGGCTGCCGGACGAGAGCGCGACCGCGATCGGCCACATTGCAACGATCATCCGCGGCGACGACGGCAAAAATGAACTGGCGAGGTCATTCGGCGGGGGCGGGATTTCCTATCCGACGCTGCTGCTGGCGACCGACCCGTCGATTCCAAAACGGCTGGTGATTCCGCCTCAATTTCGTATCGATGTTACCACCGCTTCGGACACCGACATCCTGAACGATGTGGTCGCGCTCATCGATGCCTACGTCGATCAGCTCCGTTTCTCCACCGATTCAGACGGGCTCTACAACAGCTCGCCGTACGACATATTTCTGATCAAGAACGGACTGCCGCGCAGTCCCGATCCGGGCGAGAGCGCAATCGCTTACAGCCAGCGCCTGCTGGCCGCGATCAATCAACTGAGCGATCCGATCTTCGTCACCCCCAAGGACGGCAAGTTCCAATTTCACAATGGTCAGCCGTTTCAATTCGGCCCGGCCGAGTTGACTGGACTGCAAACATTTTTCACACAGCCCGCGACCCCGGGAGCTGCGCACTCCGGCAACTGCATCGCATGCCACGCGCCGCCGAACTTTACCGATTTCCAAATGCACAACACCGGCGCCTCGCAGGTCGAGTACGATGGCATCTTCGGCAATGGCAGCTTCGCGGCGATCAGCGTGCCGAATCTGATCGATCGCAATGCCAACTTCGATCAGTATCTGCCGCCGTCTGCCGCGCATCCGAACGCGAGCGGCCGGTTTCGCACCGCTGCGGTATCGACCAAGCCCGGTTTCACCGACTTGGGCGCGTGGAACATCGTGGGTAATCCCGACATCCCGAATCCGCAGCAGGCGCTGAGTGAGGTGCTGTGCCCCGAGTTCAACCTGTCCGGCCCGAGCTGCAATCCCGCGACGTTGCTGCCGCTGGTGGTCGGCTATTTCAAAACGCCGACGCTGCGCGACCTCGGGCAATCCAATCCGTTTCTGCACTCCGGCGCGATGACGACGGTCGAGGATGTGGTCAATTTCTATGTCACGGTTTCCGGACTGGATCACAACTCGCAGCTTCGTAACGGCTCGATCGAGCTGTCCAATATGTTCATCGACGCCGATGATGTCGCGCCGCTGACCGCATTTCTTAACGCGCTCAACGAGGACTACAACTGAACGATCGGCGCGCACCCGAATGCCTGGCAGCTCAAGGGAAGTAGTCGGCGGGTGCCTGGCCCGCAACCGGCACGCCCGAAATTTTTGCGGCAGCCGAGTCTGCGCGGGCAAACAACGCCGCGTGCGTGTCGCGATAGACGAGAATCCAATCGCTCCGATGCATCATCAGGTTGAATGCGGGAGTGCCCGGCTTCAGCAACACGTAGTCGTGCGGATACCTGGCCAGGACTGCGGATGACTCGGGGCCGGCGAATCGAAACGTCGCATAGTCTTCGATCACCCGCGGCGGGTAAAGCAGATCGAAGCGACCGTCGATGAATACCTTGCTCTCCGGGGCGGTGTGCCAGATCAGGTAATGCCCCCAGGGGAAATCGTTCAGAATATTTCCGCGCAGTCCATGTGCCTTCATAAATGCGACCGCACCCGCGGGCGAATCCAACGAATCCGGCATCCGCGACGAGAACAACCCCGTGCACGCGGCAAGCGCAATCGCGATCGCGAGCGCGATAACTTCATTCGCAAATCCGCGCGCCGGCGTTTGCCCCTGCGACTCGGAACCGCTGCGTGCGGTCAGAATCGTCAATCGACGCGCCAGTACGGGAGCGACTGCAATCGCCGCGAAGGCGATGTTGCGGGTCGCAGAAAACGCCGCCACGCTCATCAGGACGGCGATTCCCAACAGTGGAAGGTCGCTGCCGAACGGAACCATCGCGACCAAGAGCGCGGTCCCTCCCATCAGAGCCGCGCTGTACCAGAAGTACAGTCCGCTAACGCCGGTCGGGGGTTCGTGAATTAGCCGCCAGATGAGCGGCCGCCAATCCGCCATCACATGCGAGGTGAGCGGGTCCCGAAACGTCACGAGGATCGCACGCCAGGTGTCCCATACATTTGGATTAGCGAAGCTCGCGGCCAGTCCGAGGACGGCTATTATTCCGATTGTCACGCCACGACCGACCCCGCGCCCCGTAACCAAATCCTGCAGACCGGCAACCACTGCATAGGCCGCGACCGCGAGTACGCCGATGATGAAACCGCCATGCAGATTGCTCCATAGCGCCAAAAGCGGCACCAGGACCCACAGGGGCGCGCGGCCCCGATAGTTCGCCCGCGCCAGCAACCATTCGAATCCGCTGAAAAGCGCGAACGAGAACATCTGCGGGCGATATTGCATCTCGAGCACGATCGCGAGCGCAGTGAGCAACGTGACTGCGAGTTGAATCGTAATCGACGCGCCGGTTTCTGTGATCGCAAGTACCACTAACCCAATCACTGTCGCGCTACAGGCGAATTTGAGCAGCTTCAGGCCCAGCACGCCGAGGCTGCCAAAAACCCACGCCTCGATCACATCCGACAACCATTCGTGCTGCAGCCAGAGGTGGTTGGGGGCGGAATAGTTGAACGGATCGGTGCGGATAAAATGTCCGCTGGTGAGAATCAATCGGCCCGAAAGAACATGCCCCCACAAGTCCGGATCGGCGAGTCGATAAGCGTCGACGATTGCCACCGCCAATAGCACCAGCGCCGGCGAGTAGCGGAGCAATGACACGGGACGCGGCGCCGATGGTGAACGGACCGGATCATCAGTTGCCCGGTGCGCAAGCTCGATGCTCCCGTTTCCCCCCATCCGCCCTGACTCTCCTCGCTATCGATGGAGCTTAGCCGAGCGCCCTCGCGAAAACATCGGCTCGGGTCCACCACCCTGAAAGGAGAGCTGCGTGGTACGATTGGGCGATGGGCGCGCCGGAATTCATGGTCGGAACCGCCTCGTGGACCGACAAGACCCTCATCGAGACCACCGACTTCTATCCACCCGATGTCAAGACCGCCGAGGATCGTCTGCGCTTCTATGCCGCGCAGTTCAAAACGGTCGAGGTCGATTCGACCTACTACGCGATCCCCGCCGAGCGCAATGCTGAGCTATGGCACCAGCGCACCCCGCCCGGCTTCGTGTTCCACATCAAGGCCTTCGCGTGGCTGACGCAGCATCCCACCGACGCCTCGCGTTTGCCGAAAGGATCTAAAGGAGATGCTGCCGGAGTCGGATCGCGCCAAGCGCCGGCTCGGCTATCCCGGCAAGGAAATCCTCGACGCCGCCTTTGACGATGTTCTGGAGTTCGCTCGCACCTTTGCATGAAGCGGATTCCTCACGCGGCGGCTCGCTCGGGCATGCTGCTGTTTCAGTTCCCGCCCTACTTCGTCTGCAAGAGTTCCAACTATGGATTACATCGCGAGTCTGCCCGCGCGGATGCCGGGCGCGTCGCTCGCGATCGAGTTTCGCCATCGCAGTTGGACCGGCGAGGAAAAGCAGCGCGCCGAGACGCTGGAGTTCCTGCGCCGCAACCGGACTGTACTTCGTTTCCATCGACGCGCCCGAGGACAAATCGATTCCGCCATCGTTTATGGATGCGACCGGCGAGCTCGCCTACGTGCGATTTCACGGCCGCAATCGCGAGGCATGGTACGGCAAGCATGAAACCGCGGCGGAGCGCTTCAAGTATCTTTATGCCGAACGCGAGTTGGCGGAGAAGGCAGCGCAGCTCAAGTCGCTGGGCGAGCGCGGGCGTCGAGCGCGCCTACGTGATGTTCAACAACTGCTATCAGAACTTCGGCATCTTGAACGCAACCACGATGTCGCAGATGCTGAAGCACTGATGGATCGATCCAATGAAAGCGCGACTATTCCAATTTCGCACCAGCCCATTTTGCGCGAAGGTCCGCAAGATCCTCGACTACAAGGGCGTCGAGTACGAAATCGTCGAGGTCGACTACCTCGAGCGCAAGGAATTGCTCACCGCCTCGGGTCAAATCATGGTGCCGGCGCTGACGCTGGATTAGCGGCGAGACCGTCGTCGATTCCGAGCGCATCGCGATGCGGCTGGAAGAGCTCTATCCGGAGCCGACGATCTTTCCGCCCGGCCAGCGCGGAATTCATCTGGCGCTCGCGCGCTATATCGACAGCGCCGTCGAGGATGCGCTGTTTCGCGTCGCGGTGCCCGATGAGGTTGAATATTTCCGTCGCCAAGGCGCCGAGCACGAGGCGATGTGGCGGCTCATCCGCGAGCGCAAATATGGCGAGGGATTCGTCGATCGGATGGGCGCCGAACTCGACGCGAACTGGAAACTCGCGCTGGGAGTCCTGGCGCCGTTCGAGGAGCAACTTGGCGCGGGAGTCGGAGCATTTCTCACCAGCCGCATCGGCCTCGCGGATTTTTCGCTGTATGGCCAGCTGCTCTGCTGGCCTTGAGCGGGCGAGCTCGAAGATTCCCGCTTCGATGCCGCATCTGCGTGCCTTCTATGGCCGGATGGATCGTATCTCAGCCGCGCCCGAGCCGCCTCACCTAGGACACTACGCCAGTTCGCGCGAGCGCCAGATTTAGAAAACGGCTGAACAGCGCGCCAGTCGAATCGAGCGCGACGTCCCAGAGCGAAGGCGTGCGGCCCGTCGACGAATACCTGATGCCCCTCGTCGAGGAACGCATAGACGACGCATACCGTGAGCGCGAGGTAGGGGCGCCCCGCCATCGGTCCGCGCAGCAGAAGCCAGAACAGCACCCCATATTCGGTGAAATGCGCGCACTTGCGCACCAGCGCATGCAGCACCGTAATGGTTTCCTTCGAGGCAAGCGGAAACAGCCAGCTCAGCGCGGCTCGATGAATTTCGAGGTGTTGAGCGCGGAAAACGTGGTGGTCGACATCATGAAGATGACGACACCCCAGGCTAGAACCGGCAGCCAATCCACCGCTTGCGGGCTCCGGGAGCCGTCGGCAGCTAAAACAACGTCATTTGCCATCGATGAAAAAATTACCCGCGGGATCTGAACCCTAGATTAAACCGGAAATCGGAGGGCTCCGCCATTAGGCACCATCGTGCCGTCGGTCTGGCGTCCTCGCACGGGTGACGCCGAAAAACCAAGCCGGAGCCGGCGATGCGCGCAGCTCCCCCACGGACCCCGCTCGCCACCGGTCTCCGGCTTCTTCCCCCAGAACTTTCGCCAATACGAGCTGGCCGGTCTACTACAGCGAGTCAATGTATCCTACTAATCGGTAGACTACCGGCGCGCTAGCACGCCCAGGTTGCGCCGCCAATCGCGGCACGGTCTGGATGTTGAGCTTAGTGGGACGCTAAACTTGAGCGATGGCCCGGCGTTCGGGGAAGTAAGAACCGTCCTTGATGGGACGGTCCGCCCCTCTTCTTCCCCTACGCCAGCGTGACTTGCCAGACGTGACTTGGTTGAGCAGATGTTGTGCCGGTCGACGGCGCCAAAACGGATCGAGTTTCTCTGTCGGAGGATTTGTCGATGGCGATGGTGCTTAGCATTTCTGAAACACATCCGGCGCCGCCGTGTTCGATTGTGATACTCGGCGCCTCGGGCGATCTGGCGACGGCGCAAGCTGTTGCCCGCGCTCTACAACCTCGAGCATTGCGGCCAGGGGATGCTGCGCGGAGCAATCGGCAATCTTCGGCTTCGCGCGCACCCAGATGAGCACCGAGGAATTTCGCACCTCCGCGCATGAAGCGGTAACCAAATATTCGCGCCTCAAGGTCGAGGACGAGTTGCTGGAACAAATTCGAAGAAAAACTCAACTACTCTGGGCGGGCTCGATCATCCGGACGGTTTCAAGCGGCTGCGGCAACGCCTCGAGGAGATCGAGAAGCAGCGCGGCACCCCGCCCAATCGACGTGTTTTATTTTTCGATTCCGCCCGAGGCGATTCGCGATTCGATCGAGCGCCTGCACGAGGCGGGGCTGATTCGCGATCCGCGGGATAAATATTTCTCGCGCGTGGTGGTCGAAAAGCCGATCGGACACGACCTGCCGAGCGCCATCGAGATCAGCAAGACGCTGCGTCGCTACCTCGATGAGTCGCAGATCTTTCGCATCGACCATTACCTCGGAAAGGAGACGGTGCAGAATCTGCTGGTGCTGCGCTTCGCGAACATGATCTTCGAGCGGCTCTGGGGCTCGCGCAATATCAGCCATGTGCAAATCACGGTCGCCGAGGCCGAAGGCCTCGGCACGCGCGCCGGTTACTACGATCAATCCGGTGCGATGCGCGACATGGTGCAGAATCACATGCTGCAGGTGCTCACCATGCTCGCGATGGAGCCGCCGGTATCGCTCGACGCCTCCGCGATCCGCGAATCCAAGCTCAACGTGCTGCGCGCGATGCGGCCCATCTCGCTCGACGACGCGGCCCGGCGACGGTTCGCGCCCGCTACGCCGCCGGCACGCATGGACGGCAAAGCGGTGCCCGGCTATATGCAGGAAAAGGGCGTCCCGCGCGACTTCGAAGACCGAGACTTTCGTCGCGCTCAAAACCTACGTTGATAACTGGCGATGGTCAGGGGTGCCGTTTTTCCTGCGCCACGGCAAGCGGCTGCCCAAGCGCGAAACCGTCATCGCGGTCCAGTTCCATCATGCGCCGAAGATTCTGTTCAATCGCAGCGCCAATCTGCCGCCCAATGTGCTGATGATTCGCATCCAGCCCGATGAGGGATTTTCCTTCGACGTGATGGCCAAGCGCCCCGGCCTCGGCCTCGCGATCAGTCCGGTGCGGATGAACCTCCACTACGAGATCGGAATTCGGCAAGGACGTTTCTCCCGACGCCTACGAGCGGCTCCTGCTCGACGTGATGGCGGGTGACAGCACGCTCTTTCCGAGCGACACCTTCGTCCACAAATCGTGGGAGTTCATCCAGGGCATCCTCGACGCGTGGAAGGACGATACCCGCGTGCCGATGCGCGAGTATCCGGCGGGGAGCTGGGGACCGGATGACGCCGACCGCCTTATCCGCGCCGACGGCTTCGAATGGCTGGACCCCTGAGCCGCGAGGGCGCGTGCGAGGTGGCCGTAAACCTCGGCGTTGAGCGCGAGGCCGACGTGACTGCCGCGCACCTCGATATTTTCGGCATGGTCATCGCGGCGCGAGCGCATACGGATGCCGCACGATCCGATCGCTACGGGTGTAGATTGCGGTGAGCCCCACTGAAAGTGACAGGCGGTGTTGCGCGCCGAAGAACATCGGTGATCCCAATGTGATCACACGACGAACGGCGTTGGGAGTTCGCACCGCGGCCGAACGCGCCAGCGCACCTCCCATACTGTGACCGATGATCGAGACCCGCGACCCCGTGCTCCGATGCTCCTGCTCGACGCGTTGAGTAATGCGCTGGATCGCCGCCTCGGAAAATCCCGGATCAATTCGCAGGCCCGACCACAGCGGGCGATAACCGATTCGACGCAGCCAGCTACTTAGCGGCCGCAGATAGTCGTCACTCGCGAGCAGACCGGGAATCAGCACCACCGGATGACCGTCGCCACGCGGCACGTCCACGTCCCCAGAAAATCGGATCGGCCAGCAACATTCCGAACTCGACGCCGGGAAGGACGACCTCAGTCAAGCCGGCGACAGCGAAGCGGGCAACCGGGTCGTTCAGGGCTCTGCGAATGGCCTGGCGCACTGGGTAGACTACAGTGGTAGAGGAATTTCGCCGCCTACGGTCGCGGTCGCGACGTAGACGCCGCGCGATTAAGCATCATCTGGACATCTCGATGCGTGCCCATCGCGCGAGGTTGCTCCATGGCTCGGCAGGCCTTCGAGCGAGGTGACCGAAACCAGCGCCGCCTGCAGCACCATCAGGTTCGTGGGCAGCGCCCATCGGCCGCGCCCACTTCAGACCCGAGGCGACTACGCGCGCGCCTGGCTTGAGATTGCGGATCACATTGGCCACCGCGGCCGGCGTGCGCAGAATGTCGTGAGTGAAATGGAACATCGCCGCATCCGCAAGGACCGGGACCTCCGCTTCCTCGACCGGCGAATTGATCAGGGTGATATTTTCAAAGTCCTCGCGGTCGGCGCGCTCGCACGCGCCTGCCCGAGCATATCGGCGCTCTGCTCGATGCCGATGATTTTGCCCGCGCGCCCGACTTTGCTTTCGAGCAATTCGAAGCTCAGTCCGGTGCCGCATCCGACATCGAGGACGGTCTCGCCACCTTTCAATCCGAGCCGCTCGACCGCCCGCCGCCGCACAGACTCGATGAGCGCCAATTCGAGGTCATAGAACTTCGCCCGCCGCCGATACTGTTCGAGCGCCGCATCGCGATTGGGCAGTCACGCCACCTGCGCGGTTTCGGTCGCTGGATGAGGGAGTCCATTGGGACTTGGCATCGGGCGATCCTCCATAGTGCGCTCTCAGAAGCTAACCATCTGTCGCACGTAAGCCCATGGCCTCGGCGTCGCCGACGCGACCAAAATGTCGCTTCGCGACCCGACGATTAGAAATCCCGCGCTCAGGTGCTAGAGGTATCAAAGCATCTCGCACGCATTTACGGAGGGAACATCATGGGTCTGGCCAATGGAGTTCATCATCTCGCGATTTGCACCAAGGACATCAAGACAGCAAATCGAGTTCTTTACCCAGGTCGTCGGCGCCGAACTGGTCGCGCTGTACTGGATGCATGGGGTCGACAACACCTTCCATGGCTTTCTGCGACTCAACGACAGCTCCTCGATTGCGTTCGTGCAGCATCCCGATATCGCCAAGATCAAGCCGATGAAGGGCGTCTCGCATGCCGGCACCACCGCGGGCAACGTCGCGCCCGGCGTGATGCAGCATCTCGCGCTGAACGTCGATACCGAGGCCGACCTGCTAGCGATTCGCGATCGCGTCCGCTCCCATGGCAACTGGATTATGGGGCCCTTGGATCACGGCTTCTGCAAATCGATTTATCTCGCCGCGCCCGAAGGCATCATGCTCGAATTCTCAACCTCCGAGGGCAGCGCCATCGATGCTGAGGCGTGGATCGATCCAGAAGTGCAAGCGCTCGCGGGAATCAGCGCCGAAGAACTCGCGCGCTACAAGCGGCCGCCGTCGATTCGAATCGAAGGGCGGCAAAGTCGCGCAGCCGAAGCCGGATCCCTCGAAGCCGTTGATGGAATTCCCCGCCCGACGCCGCGATCTGGACGATGCCCGATGAAGAGGTCACGCGCCGGATGAGCGAAACCACGCCGCCGGTGGATGTGAAGAACAAGGCCAAAGCGGCCTAGTCCCGAAGTCTAGCGCGTCGGCTTGGCGGTCGGAGGCGAGGAGCTCGAGCCCTTCGCCTTCGCCGGCTTGCCTTCCATCCAGCGGTTGCATCCGCTGCTGCCGGATACGCGCAGGCGGAAGCGCTGAAGCTTTTCCTCGATGCACAAGCCCATGGTGGACGCCTTCGGCGTCGCGCCCGGCTCGATCTGCCACCATTTGCAGGTTTTACAGGGTCCCCAGGAGAGATGTCAGGCTGATTCGATGAGATTGACTCCGGTTAGGTTGGCTTACGTAAGCGGGACGGGCGCTTGCGCCGGCTGGACGCAAAAGCGCGACAGCGCGATAGCGATCGCAAACAGCGACAGCGCGGTGATGCCGAATGACTGCCACCACGGCAGCATCGCGTAATTCGTGCAGGAACATGATGATCGCGGCGAGCACGCAAATCGCACCGCCCATCATCAGCACGCCAGTCGCGACGAACGCCAGCACCCGATCGATCTCCTCATCGAGAACGGCTTTCATTCCGGCGCACGAGGAGCCGGAACTCCGAATGCACGATGCGCGTCATGTCGTCGACCGCACGCGCGAGCAGGCTCGACCAATCGGTCTCGCGCGCCTCGGCTTCGAGCCGATCTCCTAGGAATCAGTTGATTCTCTGCCATCTTCGTCGCTCCCCTGATTGGCGAGGCCGCTCCATACCGCATAGCCGAGGGCGACGGCGATTGCGGGGCCTGCAACCTTTCGATATTTGCTGGTGCCGACCACATAGCCGAGGATTCCCGCGACACACGCCGCCCCAACGAGGTTGTCGCGTAGAAACGCTGCGGCTGCAGAGCAACCTCGGCCCGCTCAACCTGCTGCCCGACCTTGGCCTCGACCGCACTGAGGGTCTCGTGAAGGTCGCGGCGCGCCCCATCCAGCTCTTCTTCAATTTGGGCGATCTCTTCCTGTTCGGGAGTCATCGTCCACTATGCCTCGCTGATGAAGTCGTCAAGCGATGGAATCGCCCAAGGTCTCGCGGACCACGAGCTGTCCGAGCATGGTTAAAATCGTGAGGCCACCCGCTCGTCGCGCGCCGCCCCCGAGGATGAAACCCGCCGCGGCGGCAACCGCCAGGCACGCAATGGGCTCCTCGACGATGATCTCGGCCAAGGATTTTTCCTTCTTCTGATGATGAGCGCGCCCGTTGTGTTCACTCCGGGCATCTCCGTTACCATTTGATGCTTTCATCGCGACCGCTCCATCAGGACAAGCGGCGCATGATTTGCGCGGCGACGTAGCCGGCTGCGAATGCGACGCCGAGCGCAATCCATGGATCGCGGCTTACGATTTCACGTACGTCGACATCGGCGAGGCCGGTTTCCTCGACATATTTTTGGGCGGTTTCGGCGAACTGCCGCGCGGTCTTGAGGCCATCCTTGGCCGATTTGTTGATCTTGTCGGCGGCCTTGCGGATGTTTTCGCCGCCGAAGTCCGCGGCTTCCTGTGCTTTATCCGAGGCCCAGTCGGCCGCATCGCGAAGCTTTGCTTGCGCGTCGTCTGCCATTCGGTTGGTGTCTGCCATGTGGATGCTCCTGTGGACGCGGAATGTTTGAGTGTCGTGAAGGCCGGCTGATGGACATCGGAATGGGCTTTCGCCGCGGGGACTGGAGATGACCATCCGGCGCTACTGCCTGTATAGACGCCTTACATAGGGTAACCATTCATTCAGTTTCGTGCGGCCCTCGCCTATATCGGCCCTCTCAGATACCTTCTGGAACTACCTTCACGGTCCGGAGACGCTCGTGGCTCAAAAAATGAAAGTCGTCATCCTCGGCGCCAATGGTACGATGGGCGCCCCTGCTGGCGCGGTGTTTGCCAGCGCCGGCTTCGAGGTTGTAATGCTCGCCCGCGACCTGGAGAAAGCTCAGACCGCGATCGGGGGCGCGCAAACTGCCGCCCGCGCCGAGGCGGTCGCCGAGCGGGTCAAACATGGCACCTATGACAAGGACTTCGAGCGCACCGTCGCCGACGCGGATTTGATCTTCGAATCGCTGGCCGAGGACCTCAACCTCAAGAAGACTTTCTTTGAGCGGGTCGACAAATGCCGCAGGCCTGATTCCATCGTCGCGACCGGCTCGTCCGGGTTGTCGATTGCGGAAATGGCGCGTGGACGCTCCGACTCATTTCGCCAACATTTTCTCGGCATCCATCTGTTCAATCCGCCCCAGGTGATCGTGGGTGCCGAAGTGATTCCACAGCCTGCGACTGATCCCAAGGTAACAAACAACGCGTGCGAGATGCTCGCGCATCAGCTCGGTCGCAAGGTCATCGTGACCGGCGACCGGCCCGCGTTCGTCGGCAATCGAGTCGGTTTCAAGGTGCTCAACGAATGCGCGGAGCTGAGCGAGGAGCACGGCGTGGCGTTCATCGACTATGTGGTCGGGCCGCATACTGGGCGCGCGATGGCGCCGCTGGCGACCATCGATCTCGTCGGATGGGACGTCCACAAGGCGATCGTCGACAACGTCTACGCCAATACCGAGGACGAGGCGCATGCGTCGTTTCGATTGCCCGCGTTCATGGAGCGCGGGCGTGAAGGCCGGCCAACTGGGAGACAAGACGCCCAAGCAGGGCGGCTTCTATCGCAAGGAGGGCAAGGCGGTCGAGGTGCTTCGATCCGAAGACCGGAGCCTACCAAGCCGCTGGAAAAACCTGCGCCGATTCCCTTCGTCGAACAGATGAAGCAACTCAATCGCGAGGGCCGCTATCGGCAGGCGTTCAAGGCATTCGCCGACGCACGCGGCGCCGAGGCCGACCTGATGCGCCGGGTGATCCTCGGTTACGTCAGCTATGCCCTCAATCGCGTTGGCGAGGTCGCCGCACTCGGCGCACGATGTGGACACCATCATGTCGTTCGGCTTCAACTGGGCGCCGCCGACCGCGATCGTGGACCTCATTGGCGCAAAGAACATCATCGCGATGTTCGCGCGCTATAATCTGCTGGTGCCTCCTGTGGTTGAAAAGGCAGCCGCCAATGGTGGTAAACTCTATCAAGGCGGGATGCTCGATTACGGGCGCACGCTGGTGGGTTAGACTTATATTAGAAAGATAAAGACTTCGGGCTGAGACCCGAAGCGGACACCCAGCATCCAGCTTGAGGTAATCCGAGGCGGAGCGCAGCGGAGTTCGAGGGAGATCTTAAAACAATGTCAAATCAGCTCCGGTGTACATTCTGGGTGGAGCGCAAACCGACTTCGCCCGCAACTGGACCAAGGAAGGAAAACATTTTGTAGGCCCGATGCGCGAGGCCGTGCTCGGCGCGCTCGAAGCTACCAGCATCGAGCCGAAGGAAGTGGAGACCGCGCACGTCGGCAACTTCGCCGCCGAGCTTTATGCGCATCAGGGGCATATCGGCGCCTTTTTCCTCGAAGTCGATCCCGCCTTCTATGGGCTGCCGACCAGCCGCCATGAGGCGGCATGCGCGTCGGGCTCGATCGCGATTCTCGCCGCGTCCGCGGAAATCGAAGCCGGTCGCTACGACCTCGCGTGCGTGGTCGGCATGGAGCAGATGAAGACCGTCGACTCCACCACCGGTGGCGATTTCCTCGGCACCGCGGCGTGGTACGAGAAGGAAGCCAAGGGCATCGAGTTTCCGTTCCCGAAGCTGTTCGGGCGCCTCGGCGATGAGTACGACAAGCGCTATGGCCTCAAGGACGAGCATCTCGCGCATATCTCGGCGGTGAACTATTCGAACGCCAAGCGCAATCCGCTCGCGCAGACCCGCAACTGGTTCATGAGCGAGAGCCACGCGCAGAAGGAATCGAAGTTCAACCAGGTCATCGGCGGACGCATCAAGGTGAGCGACTGCTCGCAGGTGACCGATGGTTCGGCGGCAGATTTCCTCGCATCGGAGAAATTCGCGACCGAATGGGCGAAGCGCAACGGCAAGAATCTCGCAGACATCCCGCGCATCCTCGGATGGGGCCATCACACGGCGCCGCTTGAATTCGATGTGAAGGTGGCCGAGAGCTACGGCAATCAATACGTCCTGCCGCATACGCGCGCAGGCAATCCTGGACGCCTTCAAACGCGCCGAAGTTTCGGGCATCGAGAAGATCAACGCCATCGAGACACACGACTGCTTCACGACCTCGGAATACATGGCGATCGATCATTTCGGCATCACCAAGCCCGGCGAATCGTGGAAGGCGGTCGAGGAAGGCGTCATCGAGATCGGCGGCAAGCTGCCGATCAATCCGAGCGGCGGCCTCATCGGAGCGGGGCATCCGGTGGGATGCACCGGCGTCCGCCAGATGCTCGATCTGCATCGGCAGGTGACCGGCACGGCGGGCGAGTACCAGGTCGAGGGCGCCAAGACCACCGCGATGCTGAACATCGGCGGCAGCGGCACCACCAGCTGCGTCTTCGTGGTCGGCAAGTAAGTCATCGGGATTCCCTGAAACGGCGGCCCACCTGGGTCGCCGTTTTTATTTCATCGACGCCATCCACTTTTCTCACGTTGTGGTTCACTGTCTGTGGCCAGAAGATGCGAGGGTGCAACTTTTGGTGGCATCCGTGCGTCAACCAGCCGCATTAGCTTGTCCAAACCTAAATCAGCCTTGGGAACGAGGATTGCTCTAAACCCGCCCTGAACCGAGCGCATACCGCTCGGTATGTTAGCGCGGGGTACGCGACTATGGGCTGGGCCGAGGCGTCGGAAAGGGGAGCTGATTCCAGGCTGGCGGCGGAGAGGTTCGTGACGGGCGCGCTTCGACGAATTCGGATTCGTTCGAAGACGAATAGCTTGCGATGGACGGAAAGCGCGGTGGCGATGATCCCGCGTCCAGCTCACGAAATCGAGGAACGAGGTTTCGGTCGGGAGTGTATTGCGCCTGACTCATCCAGGTTGATGCCCCGCAGGTTTCCGTGATCCTTCCTTTGCTTCTGGCCGGCCGCGAGTAGCGACTCAGGCCGGCCAGAAAGCGCCCAGACCGCTCCATTGTCGCCATTGCCATCGCCACTTGAGAGATGCTGGAGTGGCACCGATGGGAAAACTTCTTACTTCGATATTCAGCCTCCTCGCAGTCGTCGTTCTCGCGGGTTGCACTGAACCGATCCGTGAGAGTTCGGCGCAGTTACCGATGCGCATTCACGGCGCCCCGATGCTCACGATGACGACGCCGCGCGCGCTGCAGGCAGCAGTCACCCTTCATGATGGCCGCATCCTGATCTGCGGCGGCACCAGCACGGCGAACGTCGGCGGGGTTCTCGATAGCGCGGAAATTTACGATCCGGTGGCAGGCACCTTCACTCCGACCGGCTCGATGACGCAGGCTCGACAAGGTCATACCGCGACGGTCCTGCCGAGCGGAATGGTCCTAATGACCGGCGGGACCAAGAACATCGGCTTCCGCGCGACCCTCGCCAGTGCGGAACTCTATGATCCTGCATCGGGCAGCTTTCGCGCGACCGGCTCGATGACGACGGCGCGTGAAGGACATACGGCAACCCTGCTGCGCGATGGACGCGTACTCGTCGCAGGTGGAAGTCCCAACGGCACCACCACGACTTCAACCGCCGAAGTGTACGATCCTCATACAGGAAGTTTTACCGCGATCGCGTCGATGGGCGTGCCGCGCGAGGCCCATACCGCGACGTTGCTGAAAAACGGCAGGGTTCTCATTGCCGGGGGCGGACGCGGAGGAATGCCCGGCGGATACATCGCGTATGCGACCGCGGAAATCTTCGATCCAGCGACCAACACCTTCAGCACACTTAACGCACAGATGGTTAACGATCGGGTTGGACTGGAAGCGGCGCTCCTCGATGATGGCCGCGTGCTACTGGCGGGCGGGAAATCCGGCCGGGTCCAAGGTCCCTTCGGCGGCGGCCAATCTTTTCTGGCTCGCGCCCCTCGCCACCGCGGAGGTTTTCGATCCCGAGACGCGTTCGTTCAGCGCGGTCGGCACCATGCAGCGGCCCCATTACCTCGGCGTCGCCACCAAGCTGGAAAACGGCATGGTTCTGATCAGCGGCGGATGGAAAGCGATTGGCGGATCGATCGGAGGCGAGCGCTTCGCGGATCTGTTCGATCCGACGCGCAACATTTTCTCCGGCGGCGCCGACCTTCATGTCGCGCGCTTCAATCAAACCGCGAACCGGTTGCGCGACGGCGAGGTTATGGTGGCGGGCGGCATCGACGGCGAGGGCAACGTCACCGCGACGGTGGAATTTTACGCCCCCAAGCGCGGCGAATTCGTGCGCGCGCCCTCGACAAATCCTCCGCGCTTGAGCGAGTAATGTGGCATGGCGAATGGACCCAAGCTTCCGGAATTTTCGCTGAGCGCTGCCGGCGGGCGGCGAATTTAAGTTTCCTTCCGGCCGCCACGCCCTTCTATGTTTCGTCAAGGAAGATTGCGCCACCTGCCAGATGACGATGCCGCTGATCGAGGCGACGCATGCCGCCTTCGCATCGAAGATAGATGTCGTCGCGATCGGGCAGGATGCCGAGGGCAACGCGAAGCTGGTCGAGCAGCATCTGATGAAGACTCCGATGCTGGACGACTCGGCTCTGAAGGTCTCCTTCGCATACGGTTTCGATACGGTTCCGGCCATCATCCTCGCCGCGCCCGATGGTAGTGAAATGCGCCGCTTCGTCGGCTTCGATAAGACCGACTGGCAGGATTTGCTTACCGAGATGGCGCAGCTATCGCACTCGCGCCCGCCCAATATCGATTGGTCGAAATATCCTCAGCAGCGCCCCGGATGCGGCTCGAAATCCGTCGAGCCGGAAATCGCCGAACGGATGGAGGCCGAGGCACGCGGCGAAAAGCTCACTGCGCGTCAAATCGAAATCGGCGAAGAAGACATTTTCGAATTCATGTTCGAGCGCGGCCTCACCGATGGCTTGCCGGTGATTCCGCCGACGCCCGAACGCGTCAAACGCATGCTCACCGGCACGGGTCGCGATCCGCGGGAAGTGATCGCCTCGCTGCCGCCCGAACATGGGTCCCGCGACCATCGAAAAAATCGCTGCCAACGCCGTGATGGCGGGATGCAAACCCGAATACATGCCGGTGGTCCTCGCGGCTCTGGAAGCCATCGCGACGCCGGAGTTCAACGCCCACGGCATCATGTCGACGACCTGGGGTGCGACGCCAGTCATAATCGTGAACGGCCCCATCCGGGAACGCATCGGCATGAACATGAAGATGATGGCGCTCGGATACGGCTACCGGGCCAACGCAACCATCGGACGCGCGGTGAAACTGACGTTGCGCAATGTCGGCGGCGCAAAGCCCGGCGACATCGAGCGCTCCACGCTTGGCTCCATCGGCAAGTTCACCACCTGCTTCGCCGAATGGGAGGAGCGCAGCCCCTGGGAGCCACTACATGTGGAGCGCGGCTTCAAAAAAGAAGAGAGCGTAGTGACGGTGTTTGGCCTCGAATCGAGTTCACGGCAGATCGCCGATCAAACCTCGCGCACTGCGCATGCGCTGTGCGGAAGCCTTGGTCTCGGGCTGGAGTCGTGCTGGCATCCGAAGCAACATGGCTCCGGCGAGGTTTTGCTGGTTGTATGCCCCGAGCATGCCGACACCATTTCGCGCGACAAATGGAACAAGGCGCAAGTCCGTGCGCGTATCCAGGAGATCACCTCGCGTCCGCTGCGGGAGCTGGTTCCCGATGCCGAGTGCGGCGAGGGCGTTCCGCTGAAGGCGATGGGCCTGACGAATCCGACTGCCGATCAGCTCGATCACGAAGATTCCGAAATTTCGCAGATCCGAATATATCAATATGATTGTGGCCGGCGGCGAGGCTGGGAAATTTTCGGCCGTGTTTGGAGGATGGGTGAGTGGGCCGATGGGCTCCAGCAGCGTCAGCCGTCGCATCGAGGAGGTTTAGGGAACTATGCGAATTGTAGATCCGACCGACGAGCGCGTGCCGATTCGGCGGACGCTCGCCAAACGCAGCGGCGACGATCACAGGATCCGTCGCACTGCTCGACATTTCGAAACCGCGCGGCGATGTGCTCATCGAACAGGTGGCGGCGCGGCTGCGCGAGGAGCTTCCGGGCATCGAAATCCGCCGCTACAAAAAGCCGACCTTCACCAAGCCCGCACCCGAAGAGTTGCGGCAGCAGATTGCCAGGGAGAGCGACTTCGTTATCGAAGCGCTAGCCGATTGAGGGTCATGTACAACGTGCAGTGTGCACGATTCAGTCTGGTTTGAAATAAACGGCAAGCCCTCGGTGATGGTGGCTTCGAGCGTGTTTCAGGATGCGGCCGAGAAACAGGCCGCGGCGCTCGGACTTCCCGAAGTAAATCGCGTTTTCGTACCGCATCCAATCCAGGATGCGAATGACGACGAGATGCGCGACAAGGCTGATGCGATCATCGATCAGCTGTTGGAAGCGCTGAAGAAATAACTCGTGCTTGAGCCGGCGGCATCGAGGTGCCGCCGGCACGCGCATTGACTAGCTGATTCCGAAAGCAGCTTTCTCTTTCTCGATCGCGCCCTTGAACGACGGACGGCTGTGGATGCGGTTCACATAGGCCGCGAGCTTCGGCCATCGTTTCGGATCGACGCCATAACCCGCGAACATGAAATTCACGAACTGAGTGGCGACGCCGATATCCGCGACACTGAACTTGTTGCCGACCAGAAATTCCTTGTCGCCGATTTCGCCTTCCAGGTAATCGAACATCGGAGGCAGCTCGGTGTCGACGACTTTCTGAATCTCGGCCAGATTCGGTTCCTGCTTGAAGAATCGCGGTCCGATCACTTTAGGAAAGAAAACTTTCCCACCAACAATCGGGGCAAGGCCGCTGTCGCCATACTCCTCGAACCACAATGCGCGCGCATAGTCGTAAGGATCGGATGGATACAGCGCGGTCTGCGGATTGGTTTTTTCCAGGTACGCGATGATAACCGACGAATCCGCCAGCGTGCGATCGCCGTCCTGGAAGGCGGGGATTTTTCCCAGCGGGCTGATCTTTACGCCACTCGGGCGGCGCGCCGAACGGGATGACTTGCTCGTGCTCGAAAGTGATGCCTTTTTCGGTCAGTGCGACGTAAGCCTTGCGCACGAAAGGCGAGCCAAAGGCTCCCAGTAGTTTGGGCATCGTGATTACTCCTTTTGTAAAGGTCGTATAAGGTTGTCGAACGGGAAAACGCGGATTCGACATTAGACCATTCGCGCGACACTCTGGAATGACAGTTCTTTAATGGGCGTTTACAGGTAGAACACTCGATGCAGTCGGCGGTCCAATCCGGAAATCGTTGCGGCGGTTTCGCCAACGACCATACCTCGCCTTATGCCTGCGCCCAGTCGAATTCTGATCAAGGCCGTTAACTGGCTCGGCGATGTCGTGATGACGCTGCCCGCGATGCGCGCGGTTCGCCGCGCATTTCCCGAGGCGCATTTGGCGATTCTCATCAAAAAGGAACTCGCGAGCTTCTTCGACGGCGCGGATTGGATCGATGAAGTGATTCCCTACTCCGTCGCGAGCGGTTTCGCCGGTCTGAACGATCGCCGCCGCATCGTATCGGCGAAATTCGCTCGCGTCACTTCGACCTCGCAGTGCTGATGCCCAATAGCTTTGAGTCCGCGCTATGGGTGACCGCGGCCGGCGTTCCGCGCCGCGCCGGATACGCCCTCGATGCGCGCGGCCCGATGCTTACCCACAAGGCCGCACCTCCTCGCGATGCGCTCGAGGGACATCAGGTGCAATACTGGCTTGCGATGGTGCGCGAGACGCTCGGCATCGAAGGCGATGCTGATGACATCAAGATTTCCGCCGATGCGAGGCACCTCGCGACGATGCGCGAGTGGCTCGCGCGGCATCGACGACACCCCGATGCGCCGCTTGATCGCGATTGCTCCCGCCGCCGCGTATGGTCCCGCGAAGGAATGGCCGGCGGTGAAGTTCGCCGCCGTGATCGACGCGCTTGCGGATCGGATGAACGCCGAATGCATCCTGGTCGGTGCGCCCTCGGAGCGTGCCAAGTGCGAGGAGGTCGCGGCCCTCGCATCGCATGGCGCGATCATCTCGGCCGGCGAAACGAATATCGGCGAACTGATGGCGCTTCTTTCGATTTCATCTGCGTTCGTCGGCAACGACTCGGGATGCATGCACCTGGCGAGCGCGCTCGGAATTCCATCTGTCGCTATTTTCGGATCGACCAATCCGCTGCGCACCGGGCCGGTGAAGGCGAATAGCCGCGTGATCTGGCATCATCTGGAATGCAGTCCGTGCCTTGCGCGCACTTGCCGCTTCGGCCATTACAATTGTCTGCGCGAGGTTGAATCGGCAGAGGCGCTGGAAGCGCTGGCGTCGCTGGACGTGCTCGCATCGTAATGAAACTGAAAGAACTCGCATCGAAACTGCGACGGGAATTTCGCGGCGATGGCGAAGTGGAAATCTTCATGCCCGCGCCCATCGAGGCAGCCGGGCCCGGCACCATCATCTTCGTCGCCAACGAGAAGTACGCGCCGATGCTGGAAAGCACCACCGCATCATGCGTCATCATACCCGAGGCAATTCGCCGCGCGCGCGAAATGCCCGGTGCTCATCAGCCCCAATCCCTACTTCGATTTTTCGCGCGTGCTCGAGGTCTTCTTTCCTCCACTCAAGCAGGCGCCTGGAATCGATCCGGCCGCGCACGTCGCACCCGATGCGACTATTGGTGAGAACGCGTCGATTGGCGCGCTCGCCGTTATCGGCAAGGGCGTGCGCATCGGCAAAAACGCGCAAATCCATCCACATGCGGTCATCTATCCGAACGTGAGCATCGGTGACGATTTCAGCTGCCATAGTCACGTCTCGATTCGCGAGGGAGTGTCGATCGGCAATCGGGTCACGCTGCTGAGCGGCGCGGTCATCGGCGCCGACGGCTTTGGCTTCGGCGAGCACGACGGCGGCCTGTTCAAGATTCCGCAGGTCGGCACCGTGGTGCTGGAAGATGACGTCGAGATCGGCTCGAACTCGACTATCGATCGCGCGACGATCGGCGCCACCATCCTACATCGCGGCGTAAAACTCGACGATCAGGTGCATATCGGGCACAACTGCGAGATCGGCGAATATTCGCGCTTCGCCGCGTTCGTGGGAATCGCGGGTTCGGTGAAAATCGGCAAATGGTGCCAGTTCGGCGGCAACTCCGGATGCGCCGATCACGTCGACGATCGGCGACCGCGTGCTGGTCGCGGCCAAGTCCGGTATTCATGCCGATGTAGCGAGTGATACCGTGGTTGGGGGCGTATCCTGCGGTCGATGTCCGCCAGTGGCGTCGCTATGCGATGGCGCTACCGCGTTTGCCCGAGTTGGTCCGGCGCATGCGCGCGCTGGAAGATCGACTCGAACGGCTGCTCAAAGGCTCGAAGCTGAAACTCAAGATCATGAAGGTTTCGAAAATCTATTTTTGTGATCGCGGTCGTTCGCGATGACTGCCGCGATGCTGTCCGGATGCATGTCATCCCGATCGCTCGGTTTCGGCTACACCGGCTACCAGTACGAGGAGAAGGAAGGGCGTGTTCGCACCGGGCCAGGCGCTTGGCGGACCTGCGCCGGACGACAAAAGTGACAAGTACGTCGAACTCCACCTCCAAGCCGGCCTCGTCGGGAAACAGCAGCATCGAATGAGGTGCTCACATTGCACGGGAACTCCAACCCTGTTTTCGCGGTTACTATGATCAGAGAGGATCGTCGTGGAGGCAGGATTGAATAAGTCTCTACTCGCCGTGGGTTCGTATTGGGCTCGCTCGCTGCGGCTGCTGCGGTAATCGTCGATAAAACTATGTTGCATGCTGCGGATGGCTCTCCGCCAAGCTCTTCGGGCGGCATCCAGAAGGTATCCATCGTCGAGTTCACCAACGCGGGCCAGAAGAAAGGCACCGTCACCGAGGATAAAGTCGTCAAGACCGACGCCAGTGGCGCAAGCAACTGGACCCCGAACGATACCGGGTGACGCGCCAGGCGGGCACCGAGCCCCCCTTCCAGAACAATATGACCATTTGACGGAGAAAGGCATCTACAACTGTGTGTGCTGCGGCACCACGCTCTTCAGCTCCGCGACCAAGTTCGACTCAGGCACCGGATGGCCGAGTTTCTGGGCGCCCATCGCGAAGGAGAACGTCGTGACCAAAGAAGACGACAGCCTTTTCATGAAGCGTATCGAAGTTCTCTGCGCGCGCTGCGACGCTCACCTCGGCCACGTCTTCGACGACGGTCCCGCGCCGACCGGCCTGCGCTACTGCATGAACTCGGCGGCGCTCAACTTCGTGAAGGCTGACGCGCCCGCGAAAACCTGACTCGCTGGTTACTTCAGGAAATCGGCGATCAGTTGATTCACCTGATCTGGCTTCTCTTGATGCACGAAGTGCCCCGCGCCCTCAATGATCTCGACTCGCAGCCCGCGCGGAAAGTACGCGGCCATGCCGTCAATCAGTTCGACTCCGATGCATCCGTCGTTGCGTCCGTGCAGCATCATCGTCGGAGCTTCGATCGGATGTGTGCTTGGCGACGTCGCGCCCTGCTGCATGGTGCGGAACATCGGTCCGAGCGTGGCGCGGTAGTAGCCGAGCGCGGCCGCCGTCGTGCTGGGCGCACGAAAACTTCGCTTGAGAGCTTCCATATCTTCGGGCGCCCATTTCCATCCGGGCGACCAGTCGGCCCAGATTTTTTCCAGGAACGCGAAGTCGTTCAGCGACACCGCCATCTCGGCGATCATGCTCTGGAAGAAATACATGTACCAGGAGCGTTTCTGCTGCGCGTAGTTGGTCGCCAGCGACTGGAAAAATTGCGGACCGTAGGGCACCGCGGCGGTGATCAGTTTGCGAATCCTGGTTGGCGCAGCGACCGCCGCTTCGTACGATGCGACCGCGCCCCAATCGTGGCCGAACAGGATAGCGTCTTTGGCGCCGAGCGCCTCGATGAGCGCGATGGCGTCTCCTGCCAGCGCGCCGATTTCGTAATGCCCATCGGGCGCGGTACTGGTGGGCGCGTAGCCGCGCATGAATGGCGCGACGACGTGAAAGCCCGCGTCCGCGAGCATCGGCATCTGGTGCCGAAACGAATGCGCCGTATCGGGAAATCCGTGCAAGCACAAAACCAGCGGCCCGGTACCCATTTCGAGGCAATGGAAATCGATTCCCGAGGCGCGCACCATTCGAGTCTTTTCAGCGCTCATCGCATTAGTCCTGATTTGCCCGGCAGTGGTTTCGCGTCGACCAGCACCGCGAGCAGCAGCGCGCGCTTGCTGCTGCGATTCTCCCACGCGTGATTGGTGCCGCGCTGAACGACCACATCAAACGGCTTCAAAGCGACCTCGCCCTTGTCGAGGATCAACGTCAACTCGCCGTCCAGCAGGACCACGTAGTCGATGGTCCTCGTGGTATGCATGCCGGGGCCGCGCGTCGTATCGGGCCGGCAATGCTCACCGCCGATCGCTTTGAAGCCGGCCGCCGCGCGCTCCTCAAGCTCCTTCGGCGCGAGTTTTTTATCTTCAGGCTCAACAATGAAAAATCGGCACACGCTGCCGCCGTCCGGAGGCTCGAGAATCACCGGCCGCTTTCCCAGATCGCCTTTGATCGAGTTGTCCGCGATGCCGTCGGTAGCCCAGACCTCGCCCAGTCCCGCGCCATTAGCGCCGACGATCGATCCGGGCGGGCCGTCGATGGCGACGAATGACTTTCCCTCCGCATCGATGCCGGTAATGACTCGGCGGGTTTTTTCGATGTTTGGAATATTCATGGGCCTCCCTACTAAATGGCGCTAGATGCGACATCCTGCAGCGCTTCGATGCGCGTGCAATGATTTCATCGATCAGCTCGTCGGTCATCACTGTCGATAGCGCGATCAAGCCGCGCGGCGCCAGGAAAAGTCCGTGATTTAGGGCTGCGAGGTGGAACTCCGCCATCAGCTTCGCATCCTCGCGCGCGATGGCCGGAGGCGGCGCATCGTTGAGAAAGAAAATGTTCATCAGCGATCCGATCCGGCGCGCCGAGAACGGAAGCTCGACCGCCATCGCCGCCTTCTTCAATTCGCGCACGAGTCGCTCGCCGAACCGATCCATCATATCGATGCGTTCTTTAGTCAGTTCGCGGACCGAGACCAAGCCGGCCGCACAGGTGAGCGGATTTCCGTTAAAGGTCCCTGAATGCCACATCGCATCGCGACTGCGCGGATCGAGGCATGCCATCAGACTCAGTGGAACCGCCGATAGCGCCGACCGGAAGTCCTCCACCGATGATCTTGCCCATCATCGTGAGGTCGGGCTGAACCTCGAAAATTTGTTGCGCACCGCCGCTATCCAGACGCAGAGTTATCACTTCATCGATCACCAACAGCGTACCGGCACGCCGAGTGGCCTCGCGCACGCGCGCCAGAAATCCCGGCGGAGGAATCACAATGCCCGACGAGCCCGATCACCGGCTCCAGGAATACCGCCGCGATTTCTTTGCCGCGCTCCGAAAGCAGCCGCTCGAATGCTTCCGCGTTCCCGAAGTCGGCAATCAAGGTCCGCTCGCCTTCATGTCCCGCGAGGCCGACTTCGAGATCATCGTAGGAGCCATGATAGCCGTGACGTGCCATCAGGATAAATTTGCGTCCAGTGATCCGCCGCGCGACATGCGCCGCCAACATCCCAGCCTCGGTGCCGGAATTGCAAAAGCGCACCTGCTCGATCGACGCAACGCGATCGCGCAGCAATTCTGCCAGCTCGACTTGCGCATGCGATCGCGCCGGCCACGCCGTCCCGCGCGACGGCTTCCTGCGAATCGCCTCGACGATCGGCGGATACGCGTTGCCATGCACCAGGCTGGTGTAGTTGCCGAGCAAATCAATGTAGCGGTTGCCGTCAGCATCGAAGAGAAATGGTCCTTCGCCTCGACGATAGTGAGCGGGTACGGGAAGATACTGCTGGACCGAGCGCGTATCGCCGCCGGGCATCACGCGCTCGGCGCGCGCGGCGACCGCGGCCGACTTCGCGGTGATCGACCAGTATCGTTCTTCGATGGTGCTCATCAGATTCGCCCTCTCCCCGCGGGACTTCGTCGTGCTCAATCACCGTCGCGCGCTTTTCGTCCGGCACTACTTTCAGGCGTCGCGCGCTTGGCGCTTTTGATCGGCGTCACACCGGTTGCGGCATCAGCTCGTACACCGAAACATGATTCACGCTTTCCGAAGTGAACGGACGCCGATCCCATCCGCCCCACCGCTCGCGCAATCGCATGCCGGCGATGCGCGCCATCAGATCGAGTTCGGCGGGATATGCGAAACGCAGCTCGACTGGATAGCGATGGATTCCGCCTTCATCGATCAGCGATGAACTGCGAGCGCACACGCTGCGCGCCGCATCGAGCTTGCTGACCTCCATCAGCGTGCGCTCGTCCGAAATCAGGAGAGTGGAGGTGCGCCGCCCGGCTCGATCGTAGCGCGTGAGGTCCGGAACGAACGCCTCGATCACGAAGCCGCCGTCTGGAGTAAGGCGCTTGGCGACACGGGTGAAGCATCGCACCTGATCTTCCTGGGTGAGAAGACCGAAGAAGGTATTGAAGACGACATAGATGAGCGAGAAGCGCCCAGCCGATTTTCAGATTCGCGAAGTTGCCCATCTCGACCGGGATCTCCGCGCCGCCGGGTTTGCCGCGCAGCTTCTCGACCATCGCCGGAGAAGCATCGACACCATGCATTCTGATGCCGCGCTGCGCGAGCGGCAGCGCGATACGTCCAGTGCCGATGCCGAGTTCGAGCACCCGGCGGCCTTTCGCGAGCGGGGCGAGAAAGTCGACTGCCGCGGATGCGTCGTAGCGCAATGCTATCGTTGAGGCCGTCGTAAACCTCGGCGATGCGCTCGCCGTAGGTGGATTCGTCGTAGTCCGCCATGCGGGCAGGAAATCAAACTGGCGTCGGTCAGCGTCAACTCATTTGATCGCGGCGATCGCCTCGATCTCGACCAGCAGACCCTCGACCGCAAGCGACTGCACGCCGACCAGCGTCGAAGCGGGCGGCTCGCCGCTCGGAAACAGGATCGCGCGCGCCTCGCGCATCGCGCCGTAGTCGGAAGCTTTATAGTTCACGATGTAGGTGTTCATCTTGACGATGTCCGACGGCTTCGCGCCGACCGCCGCGAGCGCCGCGATGAGATTGTGCGCAACCTGCTTGATCTGCGCGGTCAATCGCCGGCGCCGACCAGCTTGCCTTCCTTATCGACCGCGACCTGTCCCGCGATGAACGCGAGCTTCTGCGCGCCCTCGATCGTTGACCACATGCGAGTAGCCACGCGGTGTGAGCAGCGTATCGGGATTGACGTTTTTGCGTTCCATCGAATTGCCTCGCTGATTTTTTGATCGCGCGGATTATCGCACGGCAGAGAAGCGCTTCGTCGAACCATGTCAGGCGCGCACGATTCCCTTATCTGCCAGCGCGTTGACCAGCAGATGGAAGTAGATGAAGCCGCCCCACGCGTGCCAGTCGCGCGAGCGTGTTGCGAACCCCGTCGTAGTCGAGTTCGTCCTCGATGCCGAGAAACCCGCGCAGCCCGTTGCGTCCGCCGACATCGTCGCCGGGAAAAATGTTGAACCTGCCGACAGCCTCGCAGCAGCACGTACTCTGCGGTCCAGCGGCCGACGCCTGAGAATTTACAAAGCGCCGCGATCGCGGCGGCGTCATCGAGCGGCTCGCATCGATCGGAAATCGCGATCGTTTTCGCCAGCCATCTGCGCGAGGCCGATCAGGTATCGCGCCTTGGGGCGGCTCAGGCCGAGCGCGCGAAGATCCTCGACCTCGGCATGCGCGATATCGGAAGCCTCGGCGCACGCATGAAGTCGCGCGCCATCGACCTCGACAGGTCGCGGCCGTATTTTTCGGCGATGCGATTCACCACATGCATTCCCGCGGTCAGCGAGACGAGCTGACATGCGACCGCATTGGTGAAGGCCTCGAAGTTGGTGGGAAAGCGCACCGGCTTCATCCCCTTGAGGCGATTCACCAGCGGCCGAGAGCCTCGTCGTCGCGTGCGAGGCGATAGAAATCGCGCAGATCGATCGAGAGCCCGAGGATGCGATCGACGATCGCCTCGATCGCTGGATCATTCTTCGATATGCCCGCACTGGCGGCCACGACTTCGATCTCGGGCGATTTCGGCGCGGGGCAATCTGACTGACAGAGATCGCTACAGGTGGTCGATCAATGACCACGACGCGGCGATAAGTCTCACCATCGAAATGATCGATAGTGTTGTGCGGACGGCGCCGAATCGCCCATGCGGTCAGGTCGAGACGAAACGGCGGGACGGTTTCAGCGTGAAGCGGAGTACTCGCCACATTCCGCTTCGGTCTGTGGCGCTGCATCCTTATCTGATGCAACACCGCAGACTGCGTTTGTGATCGCGATCAGCGCATCTTTGCCATGACCTTCGCGTAGTTGTCGATCATCGGCATCACGGTGTCGCGCGGCGCGGGAGGAAGCGGGAACAGCAGCCGCTCGAAGCCGAGTTCGATGAGCTGCTTCAGCGCGTCCTCCTTCGCCGGGCGCGCCGAACAGCGAGAGCGACAACTTTTTGCGTCCGCGCGCCTTCTCGGCCTCGCGCAGTTGCTTGATGAGCGCGGGCCAGTCGGTGTGCCGGCGCGATTGATCGGCAGCCATCCGTCGCAGTAGTCGGCGACGCGCTCGAAGACCTTCTTGCGATCCCGAACCCATCAGTACCGGCGGCCCGCCCGGCTGCACCGGTTTCGGATACGACCAGATCTTGTCGAAGTTGACGATCTCGCCGTGGAACTCGGCTTCTTCCTTGGTCCAGATTTCGCGCATCGCGAGGATTTTCTCGCGCACCGTCTTCCAGCGCTTCTTGCAGTTCGCGCCGTGATTCTCCATCTCCTCGACGTTCCATCCGCCGCCGATTCCGAACAGCACGCGCCCGCCTGGAGATCATGTCGAGCGAAGCGACTTCCTTGGCGAGCACGATCGGATCGCGCTCGATGACGAGGCATACTCCGGTGCCGAGCTTGAGCTTCTTCGTTACTGCGGCCGCGGCGCCGAGCGCGACGAACGGGTCATGCGTATGCCAATACTCTTTCGGCAGATCGGTGCCGCCGGGCAACGGAGACTTTCGCGAAGTCGGGTATGTGCGTATGCTCCGGGAAGAACAGCGACTCGAAGCCGCGCTCTTCCGCCGCAATAGCCAATTCGACCGGCTGAATTGCATAGTCAGTAGGAAACATGAATAGTCCGAAATCAGCCATCGCGATTACTCCTCGATTTACTCCATTAGTCAGTCAATAGTCAGTTAATATCAGTTGGTCGAGCGAAGTACGGTTCCCGGCATCGCGCCCGAATGCTTGCCGTGTTCGTAGAGCAATTGTCCGTTGACGATGGTGTATTCGATACCCTGCGACGGCATCACCAGGCGCTTGCCGCCGCCCGGCAGGTCATTGCGCATCTGCGCGCGCTTCGCCGAGCCCACTGTCGTCGGGATCGAAGATCGCGACATCGCGCCGCGAGGCCTTTCTTCAGGCGTCCACGATCCTTGATGCCGAAGAAATCCGCCGGCTCGGTCGTCAGCCGCTTGATGCCCTGCTCAAGCGTGAGCGCCTGCTTCTCGCGCACCCAATGCCCGAGGAGGTAGGTGCAGTATCCCGCGTCGCACAGCATGTTGACATGCGCGCCGCCGTCGGAAAGCCCGATCAGCGTGCGGTCATCCTTGATGAGCCGCTCGATGCCGCTCTCGTCGAACTGCGCCATCGTGTACTGGATGTCGAGGTTGTCTTCGAGCGCGAGGTCGAGGAACGTATCGAGCGGGTCCGCGCCGCGCTCCTCGGCGATCTCCCCGACGGTCTTGCGCTCGAGGCCCTTCATCGCGGGATTGGTAACTTCGAGCACTTCGACGCGATGCCACTTGCCGGCGAACAGGCGCGGACTTCTTCATCTCTTCGCGCCATCGATTGCGCCAGTCCTTGTCGCGATAGATTTCCTTCTGCTTCTCGGCGGGCTGATTGAAAATCGGGTTCCACGATTCGGTATCGGCGAAGGTGAACGGATCGCGCAGGTTCAACTGCACCACGAACGGTTTCGGCAACACCTGCGGCACGCCGCCGCGCCGGATGATCGGCTCGAGCCGGCGCATCGTGTCCGCGCTGTAACTCGCGGATGCTTCGGCTGACTCGACATCGCGAGCCAGGTCACGGGCGCGCGCTCTCATTGACCAGGAATCCGAGCAGCTCCTCTTCCTCTTCCGATACGCGGCCCGGGCGCTGCGTCAGCGCGATCTCGATGACGCCCTTGCCGAGCTCGCGCAGCGCGCCCGCGTAGGCCTTCAGCTCGTCGCGGCTGGCGAGGCGACACGCGAGCGGACGTCCATGGAATCCGATGTGCTGCGCGAGCGTCGTCGTCGACCATCCGAACGCGCCCGCCGCGACCGCCTCTTTGATGAGCGCGGCGATCTTCGCGGTCTCGTCCGGAGTCGCCTCGCGCTCCATCGATTCTTCGCCCATCACGAAATGGCGAAACGGCGTGAGCGGCGCCATGAAGCCGAGGTTGATGCCGCTGCCGCGCTTCTGCGCCGCGTCCATGAACTGCGGGAAACGTCTCCCAGTCCCAGGTGATGCCTTTGTTGAGCGCGTCGTACGGAATCGCCTCGACGTTGACGAGGTCCCACGCCGCGACATCGCGCACCTCGGGCTTGCACGGCGCGATGCCGACGCCGCAGTTGCCCATCACGACCGAAGTCACGCCATGCCAACTGGTGCAGGTGACCAGGGGATCCCAGCAGATCTGCGCATCGTAGTGCGTGTGCGGATCGATGAAGCCGGGCGCGACGATCAGATCCGACGCATCGATGGTGCGCTTGGCGGGTTCGGTGACGGTTCCGATTTCCTCGATCTTGCCGTTCGCGATCGCGACATCGGCGCGCACCCGCGCGCGCGCCGGTGCCGTCGACGACGGTGCCATTTTTAATCAAGGTCATACGCCATAACGATTTCCGCGATCTAGTTCAGATCCATGCGGTAAAGTTTCGCGGCGTTGTCGCAGGTCATCTTACGCGTAACGTCGTCAGGAATTCCCTCGAAGTCTTTCGCTGATCACTGTCAGTGAATCGGCCAGGTCGAATCGGCATGCGGAAAGTCCGACGCCCACATGTAGTTATCGGCGCCAAAGTAGCGCCATGTCATCGGGCCGATCATGTCATCCTGGAAGGTGACCCACACGTTGCGGCGCACGTATTCGCTCGGCTTCAGCTTGAGGCCGACCTTGTCCCACATCACGCCAAATTTTTCGTAGACGTGATCGAGGCGATACATGAAATGCGCGACCCATCCGCTGTCGTTCTCAGCCGACACGACCTTGAGCGCGGGAAAACGATCGAGCACGCCGCCGAAGATCATCTGTTGCAGCGACTTCTGCACCGAATGCACCGCGCCCATCGCATTGAGGAGGAAAGGCGCGGGACCGCGCACGTCCATCGTCGCCCGCATCGAGCATCGAGCGCGCCGGGCGGCCACCGGGCTTGATCCTTCGCGCAGTATTTTCTTTCTTGCCGGTGACGACGTGCAGCGAGAGCGGCATGCCGAGTTCCTGCGCCGCCGCCCAGAATGGATCGTAATCCGCCGCGAAGTAGGGCTTCTCGCGCGGCGGCGAGCCCCAGATCATCGCACCGCGCAGTCCGAGCTTCGCGCATCGCTCGAGCTCGCGCGCGCCGGCCGCCGGATCCTCCAGCGAGATCAGCGCGATCGGATAAAGCCGCTTGCGATTGTAGCGATGCGTACTCGTTGACCCAATCGTTGTAAGCGCGGAAGCAGGCCTGCTGAAGTTCGGCATCGTCGAGGCCGAACAGCGACATGCCGAGGGTGGTGTAAATGACCTCGGCGGAGACGCCATCGACATCCTGATCCTTCAGGCGCTCGGCGGGATCCCATCCGGAGGGACGCGCAGCCTCGTAGCCCTTCTTCAGATGTTGCTTGAGGTCGTCGCCGCTCTTGCCGATGCCGAAACCTCCGGCGACCGGGAACGGGCGCACTCCGGGCGCGGAAAACAAATAGCCCTTGGAAGTTTCGACGACATGCGGCGCCTTGTCGCGCAGTTTGCACATCGAGGCGCGAGGTCCAGAGATCGGCGGGTTCCATCGCGTGAGAATCAGCCGAGATGACACGGTTCGAGGCCATAAGGGTCCTCCTCCTTGCTACGGCGTTTGATCCTTCTATCGCAATTCAGCGGGCAAGATAACAAGGAAAAAGAGCAAACCGCCGAACGCTTATGACGGCCATACACCGGATAGCACGACCGGCAGCATGGTTTCATGCTACTCATTGACACATATGTACGTATGTGTTGATATAGCAGCAATGGAGACGCGCAAGATAGTATCGGGCGCAGGCGGCGGCCGAGCAGAATCGGGGACTCAGGCCGCTGTTCCCAAAGTTCCCAGCCAGCTTCGAATCGCGCGCGGTCCGGATCGCGATGACAACGCCGGCCTGGAATCTCATCGAAGAGTTGATCGCGGAGCGCGCGCAGGAAACCCGTCCGCGCGCGCTCGGCGAAGTCATCGAAACTTTGCTCGCTCACTTTGAGACTTCGATGCCGAGCCGTGGGCAGTCGCGATGCATTCGCGAGAGCCGGAGCAGTTCAATGGACGCGGATTGGCAGGGATGGCAGATTCAAAAGGAGCGCGCGCTGCTCCCGGCCTCGCGCATGAATTGAACCCATCAGAGGAGGAGCAAATGTCAGTATCGAAGAATGGCACGTCGACTGAATCGGCGGAGCGCGGAAGATCACTCATCGATTGGTCGGAGCGACGGATGCCCGCGCTGTCGTATCTGCGCGGCGAGTTCGAACGCAACCGTCCGCTCGAGGGAATCCGCATCGCGGGCTCGCTGCATCTCACGCCGGAGACCGGCGCGGTCGCGCGATGCCTCAAGTGGCGCGGGCGCGTCGCTGGTGCTATGCGGCTCCAATCCGCTCAGCACCCGGGATGAAATTTGCGCGGCGCTGTCATCCTCGAAGGTATTCCGACATACGCGAGCTATGGCGAGACGCGCCAGAGCTACTACGACAACATGCGCGCGGTCGCCGCGTCGAAACCCGAGATCGTCCTCGATGACGGCGCCGATCTGATCACTTTCATCGCGCAGAACGATCATTCGCTCGAATTCATCGGTGTCGAGCAGACCACCACCGGCGTGATGCGTCTGCGTGCGATGGCGCGCGACGAGGCCCTGCCCTGCCCGGTCGTCGCGCTCAATGATGCGCCGCTCAAGCAGGAGTTCGACAATCTGTATGGCACCGGCCAGAACACCGTCGATGGAATTCTGCGCGCGACTAATATTCTGATCGCGGGCAAGACCGTCGTGGTCGCGGGGTTCGGATGGGTCGGGCGCGGCATCGCGCACAGATGCGCGGGCACGGTGCCAACGTGATCGTCACCGAGGTGAATTCGACGCGCGCGCTGCATGCCTATTACGATGGCTATCGCGTGATGCCGATCGAAGAAGCGATCGAGCTCGGCGATCTTTTCGTCACCGCCACTGGATGCAGCGACGTGATTGGCGCCAAGGATTTCGCACATTTGAAAGACGGCGCCATCCTCGCGAACTCCGGTCACTTCGATGTCGAGGTGAACGTCGCGAGCCTCGAACGCGTCGCGTCGAGCAAGATCGCCTATTCGCCCGAATCTGATGGAATATACGCTGCCAACGGGAAGAGAATTTTTTTCCTCGCACAGGGGCGGCTGGTCGGTCAAAGCGCAGCGGAGGCGAGCCCTGCCGATGTGATGGATCTCACTTTCACGCTGATGGCGATGACGGTGGAATGGATCGCGCAAAATCGTGGCGAGATGCGTGAGCGGCGGGTGAAACTTGCCGCCGCCGGAATTCACCGAGCGCGTCGCCGAGTTGAAGTTGCGTGCGCTGGGGCTTCGGCACGATAATTGGACGCCGTCGCAGCGCGACTACATCGAGTCGTGGGCGCATGGCACTTGATCGACTAAGCGACGACACCGACAGCGCGAAGATCGGCGGCCGCCTCATTGGAGATGCCGAGCTCGCGTAGCACCTCATCGGTGTGCTCGCCAAGCAGCGGCGCCGGTCGATGGAGTCCGGCCGGCGTTCCCTCGAAGCGAGCGGCGGGGCGTGGCTGGCGCATCGGTCCCGCATGAGGGTGCTCGGATTCGACGACCAACTCATTCGCGAGGACTTGCGGATCGCGCAGCACTTCCTCGCGAGTGAGCACTGGAGCGCATGGAACGTCGTGAGCTTCGAGCGCGGCGAGCCACTCGCGCGAAGTTTTGGTAGCGAGGATTTCCGCAGTGAGATCGAGGCGCTCATTTAGATGGCGCATCCGCGCGGCCATGGTGGCGAAGCGCGGATCGGTTATCCATTCGGGATGCCCGAGGGCGCGCGCGAGGCCCTGCCATTCGGCATTCGAGTTGGCACCGCACGTGATGTAGCCGTCGGCGGTTTCGAAGATCGAGATCGCGCGACGCCGGCCGCGACGGCGATGGCTTCGACGAAACAAACGTGTGCCGCGCCATTCCCTCGGGCCATAAAAACGCGATGACCGCATCGAGCATCGCGAGGCGCACATGCTGCCCTTCACCGGTACGCTCGCGCGCCAGCAGCGCCGCGGTGATTGCCTGCGCGGCGGTGAGCGCGGTGACCTTGTCTGGGATGATGAGGCGCATCATTTGCGGGCGGCCGGTTTTGTGATCGGTCTGAATCGCGGCGAGACCCGACAGCGCCTGGATCACCGGATCGTACACGCGCCGCTCGACATAGGGACCTCGGTCGCCGAAGCCGCTGATCGAAACATAGATGAGATCGGGTTTAAGACGACGCAACTCCGCCTCCCCAAGACCCATTCGTTCGGCGCGCCCGGGGCGGAAATTCTGCACGAAGACATCGGCGCCGGCGATCAGATGCTTCATCACTGCGAGACCGCGATGATCCTTGAGATTGAGCGCCATCGATCTTTTGTTGCGATTGATGATCGCGAAAGTGGGCGGGATGCCGCGGCTGCCGGCGCCCATCCCGCGCGTCAGATCTCCGGTGCCGGGCGGTTCCACTTTGATGACGTCGGCACCCTGGTCGCCGAGGATCATCGTAGCCATCGGACCCGAAAGCATCTGGGTGACATCGATGATGCGATAGCCGCTAAGCGGGCCTTTACTGATGATAGGGTTTGCCGCCATAGGATTCATGCCATCGCTATCATGGAGTAACGACGATGCTCAAACCTCGCGATCTGCTTGCGGCAACTCTGACAACTCTGATCTTGACCTGCTGCTCGTCGATCGCATCGTTCGCCGGTGAAACGAGCGTGCTGCCGATCACGGGCGGCGCGGGAGGAATCGGTTTCGATGATTTGGGATTTTCCCGCGAGCTGCACAAGGTGATCATTCCCAGCGGCCGGCTCGGAAAAATTGTGTTGATCGATCCCGCATCTAAAGCAGTGGAAGAAATCGGCGGATTCTCATCGCAAAGCGATTTCGCTGGTGGTCATGGCGAGGGAGTTACTTCTGCCGACGTTGGACGCGGTTCGATCTTCGCCACCGATCGGGATGAAAAGACCTTGGACCTCGTCGATCCGGGATCGAAACGCATCCTTGCGCAAACCAAGTTGGCCGCCGGCCCCGACTATGTGCGATTTGTCGCGGCCACCAACGAAGTATGGGTGACCGAGCCGCACACCTCGGAGATTGAGATTTTCTCGCTCCCGCAGCAAGGCTTTCCGGTGCCCAACCACGCCGCGACAATTGCGATTCCCGGCGGACCGGAATCGCTCATCATCGATGATGCGCATGGCCGCGCGTACACCAATCTGTGGAGCAACGCGAGCCTCGCCATCGATCTGCACAGCCGCGCGATCGTCGCTCGATGGGGCAACGGATGCCACGGTTCGCGCGGTATCGCACTCGATGTAGGGCGCGGATTCCTCTTCGTCGGATGCGAGGAAGGCAAGCTCGAGGTCCTCGACTCAAAGGATGGGCATCGGCTCGGCGAGGCCGTTTCCGGCAAGGGCGTGGACATCATCGCTTACGCGCCCAAGCTGCATCATGCATATTTGCCGGGCGGCGACAGCGCGACGATGGCGGTGGTCGAGGTCTCGGCGAACGGTAAGCTCAAAATTTTGGGGACCGTTGCGACCGCCACCGATAGCCATTGCGTTACCGCCGACGATCTTGGCAATGCCTACATCTGCGATCCGGGTAAGGGGCGCATCCTGCTGCTGCACGATTCTTTCGGCCAGAAATAAGACAGATCGAATTTACTTTACGGCTTCGCGTCTAACTAAACGGAGCCACCCGGCAATTGGCCATCTCCCACCTAAATCCTGGAGGCACTTCATGCCAACAATTCTACTGGTCGTTCTCGTTCTGCTACTAATCGGCGCGTTGCCCATCTATCCGTACAGCGCGGGTTGGGGCTATTACCCGAGCGGAGGCGCGGGACTGTTAGTGGTCGTCCTGCTGGTCCTGCTCCTGGCCGGACGCATCTAGGTCAATCTAATGAAACAACTGATGCCCTTGGGCGCGATCCTCGCGATTGTAGGATTCATCCTGCTCGCATATCCATTTTTCACCACCCAGCAAACCAAAGAAGTCGCACACGTCGGTCCACTCCATGTCCAGGAAAACGAACAGCAGACGCACATGATTCCGCCGATCCTGGCCGGTGGCGTATTGGCGGTCGGTGTCGTTTTGTTGGCGGGCGGTTTGGTTAGACGCGACTAAAGACTCTGCTAGCTCGCGCGAGGTCGGGGCTGGCGACGACGCATGGTTCGCGCATCCTTTCTATGCGCAGGCGCCAGCGTCCCGCCATCGTGCTCGTGACTTGCGCGAGCCGCGGGGCCCTTGGGCCGTCGCACCGCCGAATGCGCGAGGCCGACCGCGCCCGCCAGGCGCGCCAATTGCCCGGTATGAGGCGCGCCGGCGGCGAACGCCTGGTAGAGCGATTCTTGCGCGGGTTCGAGGTTGGGATCGAGCACCAGCCGCTTTGACAATGCCTGCAGATCCATCACCGTGTTGGCCAGCGCGCGCGAGGGCCGTTCGACCGCCTTCGCGACCGCTTGATTGATCGTCGACGCGAAGATTTCATTGGCGCGCGATTTGTCGATTTGATAGCCGCGCTGCGCCGCAAAGTTCGAGATCTCGATGGCCTTCTTGTATGCGAGTTGATCGCGACTTCCCTGCTGTCGCGAAATTTCGCGCTCGAAACGGCGTGCCAGGGTGAATTCGGTTAGCTGGCGAAATTGCGGCGGCGGCTCGAAGCCGGACGCCTGCAGCATCTCGACCACCCGGTTGTATTCCTCGTACAGGCTCGAAAACTGGTCGGTGAATCCTTCGAGAAGATCGTTAAAGGCTGCCTCGCAGATCGCGAGGCGTCCATCGGGCAATACGTCTTCGAGGCCGAATTCATCGCGGCCGAATTCTTTCTGCACGATGCGAATGATTGCGGGCAGAGAAGCAGTCGGAAATCGTGACCAAATCTCCTCCCCTGCCTGACGAAACTGGTCGGGACCCGCAAAATTTCTCAATGCGCAGTAGAAGTCGATCCCGCCGAGATGGAGGGTGGCGCAGGCGAATTCATCGCGTTTGCCGAGGATAGAATTCCGCAGGATGACGCGGCTGGTCGAGAGGGCGATTCTGCCGGCTCTTTCGAAGCGGAAGTCTTCCTCGCGACAATAGTAGTCGCCGATCGGTCCATCATGCGCCGAGCGATTGGCCAGGCTCGAAATGGAAACATGCACCGCGAGGCGTTTGGGAGTGACGCGGCTCGGAGACACCAGCCGGCGAAAGACCTCGGCGCCGGTGCCCATCTCCGAGACGTTACTTTTCGCCAGCGCGAGCACTTCGAGGAAGCGATCGCGCGGGGTGCGCAGCCCGATGCTTTCCATCAGGTCCATCGCGTGGGCCGCGTACTTCATAGTCTGCACGGTCTCCAGGCCCGAGATGTCGTTGAAGAACCATCCGCAGCTGGTGTACATCAGCATCGCGTTGCGCTGAATTTCGAGCAGCGTGAGCGCGCGGAGGCGCGCCTCGCCATCGAGCTTGTGCCGCGTATGACGGGCGAGGAAGTTGTCGTGCGCGGAAGCGTGCCCGAGGATCACCTCGATGAAATCGTCGCGCGCCTTCCACGGATCGCGGAAGAGTTGGCCGCCGACCTCCTCGAAGCGACTCGCGCATTCATCGCGCAGGAGGTCGAATGCGGTGCGCAACGGCGCGCGCCACTCCTGGTTCCAGCCGGCCTCGCCCCCGGTGTGACATCCGCAGTTTCTGCACCATCGTCCGACCCCGTGGACGCAGCTCCACGCGGTGCCCTCGCCGCCGGGACCAGCCTTGATTTCGACCGCATCATGCGGCGGATGATGCGCCAGGAAAGCACCATAATTAGTGACATCGATGCCGCGTTTGGGCGCTTCGACTTCGAGCGCGTAGGCGAGGCATCGATCGCCGAATTTAAAATGATGCCCATAGCTCTCGCCGTCGGTCGCGACGTTGACCATTCCTTCATCGCCAGCTCCACGGATCAGGCGTTCCAGCAAGGCTTCGCTCGACCACAGGAGGTTTTCGAATGCGATGCCGCGCGCGAGGCCGTCGTCATAAAAGAAAATCGCGATAGTGCGTCCGGAGCCGTCGCGATGGAAGTACTGGTACGCCTTGCGCGGATCGATGCTGCCGTCGGCAACGTTTTTCCATTCGCCGCCGTTGCTGCTGGCGTCGAGCGGCCGCACGCGCTCGGCCTGATGCGGCGAGAGGATCACGTACTTCATCCCCGCCTCGATGAGCGCGCCCATCACTTCGTCGTTGCAGGCGGTCTCGGGCAGCCACATCGCCTCGGGCTCGCGGGCAAAGCGATGCTTGAAATCGGCAACGCCCCATCGAATCTGGGTGCGCACATCGCGCGCGTTGCAGAGCGGCAGAATCGGATGATTGTAGGCCTGTGCGATGGCGCTGCCGTGGCCGTCGTTACGTTGACGGCTCAACTGGTCAGCCGCGACGATACGGGCGCTGGTCTCCGGATAAGCGACGTCGAGCCAGCGCATGAGCGTCGGCCCGAAATTGAAACTCAGGTTCGCATAGTTGTTGACGATGCGTTCGATCTGGCCCTTGCCGTTGACGACGCGCGCGAAGGCATTGGGGCGATAGCATTCGTAATGGATGCGCGCATTCCAGTCATGAAACGGGCGCGCGCTTTCCTCGCGCTCGACGGCCCCGGTCCAGGGATTCTCGCGCGGCGGCTGATAGAAATGCCCGTGAATGATTATCGAGGTCACGATTGGTGATCAATTTTTTACGTCACCATTGGAGATGTAGATAGCGGCGCCCGCGCGATCGAGGGTAATGCTGTGCCGTCCCGCTTCGAGTTGCGCCGGCGGCGATACCGCGCCTGCTTCACCGCCGAACAACGCAAGCGCCGCGCGTCCTCTGCTCTGAATCGGAATTTGCGCCGGTTTGTTATCCAGGTTGCATACGATGATAGCGAATTGCCCCGACTCATCGCGGCGTTCCAGAGTCATCCAGCGCGCGGCCTGATCGAACTCGACGCTGCAGAGATCCTTGCGGCAATTGGACAGGCACTCGTGCTCTCGCCGGAGCGCGAGCAGATCGCGATGGAACTTGAGCATCTCCTGATGCAGCGGCTGTTCGGCTTCCTTCCAATCCAGTTTCGAACTCTCGAACGCCTCGGGCGATTGCGGATCGATGAATCCTTTGCCGAGAAAAGCCTCGTACTCTTTCCTGCGTCCTTCGCTCACGGCTTTGCCGAGATCGCGATCTTGAAAATCGGTGAAGTAGGTGAAGACCGAGGTCGCGCCGTATTCCTGGCCCATGAACAACATCGGAATGTTGGGCGCGCAGATCAGGAGTGCGGCCGATACTTTTTCCAGCCCTGGGGAAGTCAGTGTAATCGGGCGCTTGCCGGACAGCGCGTTGGCGATTTGGTCGTGATTCTGCGTCGAGATGACAAACTGACTGCCGGGACGATCTTTCGATGAGCTGCCGTGGAAACGCTTGCGAAACTTCGAGAAGCGCCAATCGTAGACATAGCCTTCGAGGATCGCTTTGCGCAGATCCGCGAGGCCGTCGTAGTCCTCGAAGTAGCCGTGATGGTCGCCGGTGAGCGCGGTGTGCACCGAATGATGAAACGCGTCGCTCCACTGCCCGTCCATGCCCCATCCGCCTTCGGCGCGCGAGCGAATCACCCGCACATCGTCGAGGTCACTTTCCGCGATGAGAAACGCCTTGCGCCCGAGCTTCGCTGCCTGAGCATGAAACTGCTCGCTCAACTCCGCCAGCACCTGCTTCGCGCCGAAATCGAGGATGCTGTGGACTGCGTCGAGGCGCAGCGCATCGATGTGGTACTCGGTCAGCCAGTACATAGAGTTCTCGATCACGTAGCGGCGCATGCCGTAGCTGTAAGGCCCATCGTAATTGAGCGCCTCGCCCCACGGACTTTTGTAGCGATGCGACAAACACGGCATAAAATCCGGCAGATAGTTTCCCTCCGGACCGAGGTGGTTGTAGACCACATCCATGATGACCGCGAGTCCAATTCGATGGGCCGCATCGACCAGCCGCTTCAAGCCGTCGGGACCGCCGTAGGTCGATTGCACCGCATAGGGAAAGACCCCGTCGTAGCCCCAGTTGCGGGCACCGGGAAATTGCGCGACCGGCATCAGTTCCATCGCGGTAATGCCGGTGTCGCGCAGGTGCGCGAGCTTCCCGATCGTGGAATCGAAAGTACCTTGCGGGGTGAAGGTGCCGACGTGGAATTCGTAAATGACATAGTCCTCGAGCGCGAGACCGCGCCACTCGGAGTCAGTCCACCTGAAAGCGTAGGGATCGACGACGCGCGAAGAGCCGTGCACATCGTGGGGCTGAAATCGCGAGACCGGATCGGGACGCTCCTTCGAACCGTCGATGACGTAAAGGTAGTCCGCTCCTGCAACGAGGTCGCTAACCGTAGCGGCGAAAACCCCATCGGAGGATTCCATCGGCACGACAATTTCGCGCGGAGCTTTTACCTTGACCGACAGCGATTTGGTCAGCGGCGACCAGACGCGAAACTGCACCCCACCCGACGGGACAGGACGTGCTCCGAATTCCAAATGCCATAGGCCTTCACTTTGGTTTTGAGATGACACAAATCTTCGATGCCTCTGAAACTTAGGTTGTTGTCGAAATCGTAATTCGACTAATCGTGGAGCATCGCGACCGGGAGCTCGGCGAAGGCTTCACTGATCGCCAGGCGTCCACCTTCAAGGGAAATCGAACGCCCCGTGATCACGTCAGTCATCGAGGCGGAGGCGCCGGGCGTGAGATCGATAAAGGTATCCGCCCACGCTTCCGGATCGACCGGCCGCGTTGATGCCTCGGCGAGTTGCGTAAAAAAGCGGCCGCAGACCACAACCGCGCGCTTGCCCTCGTGGGTGCGCGCGAAGGCGATGACGTGGTTGGCGCGCGGTCCACTGACATTCAGTGGAATATACTCGCCTCGCGCGAAGAGCGTCGGATTGTCGCGCCGAAATTCCATCACGCGATTGATGAGATACATTTTGATCGCGCCGCTGCGCATCTCCTTGACCAGATCACGGGTAGTGACGAGAGGATCGCGCTGCGCCGCGTCGCGCATCTTCGCCAGCATCGCGCGACGCCCCGCGTAGTCGACTGGCCGCCGATTGTCCGGATCGACCAGGCTCAACGCCCATAGTTCGGTGCCCTGGTAGAAGTCCGGGACCCCGGGCGCGGTAATTTTGAGAATGGTTTGCGCGAGCGAGTTCAGCATTCCGGCCGGCCCGATGCGCGACAGGAACGCCTCGAGATCGGCGACAAATTCGCTTCCGGCCTTGAGAATAGTCGCGAGGAAATCGCTCAGCGCGCGATCGTGCTCCTCGTTGACGTTCATCCAACTGGTGTGGACCTTGGCCTCCTTGACCGCCTTATCCATGTAGGCCTGGATCCGTTCGATCGAATCTTCGCGTTGCGCCTCGTCGATGGGTGCGCTGGGCCAAATGCCGACCAGGGTTTGATAGAGCAGGTATTCCTCGTTCGGATCGGGCACCTCACTCTCTTCGACCTGCTTGCGCGCACTCAAATTCATCTGGTACCAGCGCTTGATCGCCTGCTCCCATTCGTCGGGAATCTCGGAGAGCACCTCGATACGCGCCCGGGTGTCTTCGCTGCGCTTGGTGTCGTGCGTCGAGCTGGCCGACATCGCATCGGGCCAACTGGCGAGCCGGGTGCGATTCCATTCATGAAACTCATCGACGCTGATACCGAATGCATCCGGGTCGCCGCCGACCTCATTAAGCGAAGCGAGCGGATAGTATCGATAGAGCGCGGTGTCCTCGAAGCCCTTGGCCATCACCGGCGAGGTGAATTGCTGAAAGCGCAGCACGAACTCACCGCGCTCGGCGCGCTCGTCGTCGCTGAGTCCAGCGGGATGCTCCAGCAGCAGCACCGCCGCGATGAAATCGAAAATCGAATCGCTGATGGTGGGATTACGCTGCTTGGCGCGTCGGATCGCGATCTGGATGTGTTGCCGATCGGCATCATCGACCTTTCCAGTAGCCGGCCGCAGGTAAGAACGATAGACCGGAAAGCATGCGATGACTTCCTGCAGCGCGTCGGCGAGACTGTTGAGGGTGAAATCGCGCGACCATCGATGCTGCTCGGAAATTCGATCCAGCCGCCGCGACAACACCGCCATCTCGCCCGACATCGCGCTCTGGATGATGAGCTTCTTGCTCTCGTATACGATGTCGCGAAAGTTCGGCCGGGCCCCAATGAAGCCGGCATACAGGTCGCGAAAGCGGCGTTGATTCTCGGTGGCCACGAACAGCCGGCCAATCATGTTCATGAACTCGTAACCGGTAGTTCCGTGGACCGGCCACGGTTGTAGCTGCTCGTGCTCGGCGAGGATTTTTTCGACCACTACATAGAACCGCGGGTCGCCGTTCGCTGAAGGCTCATTGTCAGGCGAAGATTCGGCGGCGCTGCGCTGCAAACGTCGCAGGTACTGCAACGGATCGAGCAGGCCGTCGACATGATCGATCCGCAATCCATCGATGAATCCGCGCGCGATTAGCTTGAGGATCAATTCGTGGGTCGCCGCAAATACGCTGCGATCCTCCATCCGAATCGCGGCCAGCTCGTTGACATCGAAAAAGCGGCGGTAATTGATTTCGTCGGCCGCAACCTTCCAGAAGCTCAGACGATAGGCCTGATCGGCGAGCAGATTTTCCAGCCGATCGAAGCTGCGCGGGTCGCCCTTGATGCCGTTCAAGTCGGCCAGCGAAGCTTCGATCGCTGTGCGAACCTCGGGGCTTTTTTCATGCAGCTCGGAAATCCTGCGCCGGATGACCGGAATCTCACGCCGCCGCTCGCGAACCTTTTTATGATCCGACTCGACACGTTCCGGCAGGTGCTCGACCGCGTTCAGAATGCTCTCGAGCTCGAGCACGTTTTCATGCGATTCCCCAAGCTTCTGCGCGAGCGCGCGTAACGCGGGCTTGAGAATCCATTGCAGGCTGCGGGGCGCGAGCGGAAAGGTGTGCTCGAAATAGCGCGCCCGAAAAGTGCCGCCCGCCTGGTCATACGCAATTTGAATCTCCTTGTTCTCCAACACCCGGCCATATTGTTCACCCAGCACCGGCAGCAGGATTTTGTTAGCGAGATCGTGCTTGGGCGGATTCCAATCGACGTCGAAGAATTCTGCGTAGGGAGAACTCGGTCCGTTTTCGAGCACGTCGTTCCACCATTGGTTGGCGGAATCTCCAATCGCCATATGATTGGGCACGATGTCCTGCACGATGCCGATCCCACGCTCGCGCAACTCCTGCACCAGGCTCTTGAAGTCTTCGTCACTCCCCAGTTCGGGATTGATCTGGCCATGATTGACGACGTCGTAGCCGTGGACGCTGCCCGGGCGCGCAGTCGTAATCGGCGAGAGGTAACAATCGCTGATGCCGAGGTCGTGCAGGTAGTCGACCAGCTCTTTCGCCCGGGTGAAATTGAACTCGCGGTGAAGCTGAAAACGATAAGTTGCGGTGGGAACGTGGCAGCTCATGATGGTGCGTGGTTGCTCCTGAGGTAGAGGGATGAGCCAACCGAAACATCCTAGCAGTGCGACCCGACCGGCCGAAACCAAGCCCTCCGCCAGGCGGAGTCGAAAGCATCCCAGCCACAGCCCCGAACATTACGCGCGAGCGCCTCGGGTTCGCAGCCGGCGGCTCGCGTCCGCCTTGCGAAAACCACCAAAGAAGCCGTCGCCCGCGGAGTCTTCGGGGTGCCATTGGCATTCGTGGAAGGCGAAATGATCTCGGGCAAGACCGGCTGGATTTCGTTCGAGCGATGGCTGATTCGTCCATAACCTACACTATGTAGGTATTTGCCTGATTCGATTGCGGCTCGATACAGCCTGATTTTTCAGGCTAAATCGATCAGTTTTACCCCTAAAATACTTGTCCACACCCTATTGACTAATTGTAGGATAACTATAACAATTCGAAGTATGCCTAATGGCGAAAGCGCAGGTCGTAAGCCAGTCGGTACGGCTACAACGCACCCTACCCTCGCGATCAAGTCGCTCCCCTGGCCCGATGGTGCGGAGGCCGACGACGAACCTCACGCACATCAATGCCTCACGTGCGCCTGCATTTATGCATGCCGCGGACCCGAGGAAACCGGCCTCTGCACACCGGTCTGCCAGCCCTGCTACTGGATCGAGCTCGGCCTGCAGCTGGGCATCTACCAGGAAATGGTCGCCGATTTGGAGCGCAAACGTAGCGAAATCGAGCGACGCCTCGGCAGCGAAGTCTGCCTCCAAGCGGCCGCGCGCCGCAGCAAAGCCAGAAATGACGCCAACCTACTGGTGGCATTTGGAAATTTGATCAGCATACAGCCCGCGCCCGAATGCACGCGGCTGTCCACAGAGCTCCAAGGAGGAGGCTCGCATGAATGACAGGATGAGCTTCGGTCAGATGATTCGCGACCGCCGACGGCAGTTGGAACTTACCCAGGACGAGCTGGCCCGCCGGATCCGGACCTCGACCCCGTACATTGGCCACATCGAGTCGGGCAAGCGCCATCCGTCCGACGAGATCCTGACCCGGATGGCCGATGTGCTCGGCTTCGACCGTCGCGAATTGTTTTTCATCGCGAATCCGAACGCGCGTGCGATGTTGATCCCGAAGGCGGACGGAAACAACACTTCGGCATGGGAAGAATTTCGTCGCGACGGACAGCTCCATCAACTACATCAAATCAATTCGCGCGAATGGGACATGCTGTCGCAGGTGGCGATGATGGGCGAGGTGCGCAGCTCGCGCGATTTTATTTACATCTTGAACACGATCCGGCAGTCGCTGGTCTCGGGTGTATAAGTCACGCCGAAGTCACCAAGTCGATGCTGGAAAGTGGACTTACTGGGGCGGCAAAGAAGATTTAGGAAAATATTTTTCGTGCCTAAATTTAAGGCATTCTAAGGAGGGCGGACTATAGGTGGTTGCAAAAGACAAACGAACTGTCGATTAGTAGGGGCTTGGCAGCCCTACCTCGCTACTGTTTCGATTCGCCTAAATGCGACAAATGGTAGAGGTTATTGACAGAACGTTGCATCTGAGTAATTCCTAAAGCCGTTCCTATTATGAGCGCACGTTCGCTATCAATAGCCACCTCCCGCAGGCAACTTGCCCTTAGCGGCGAACCCGATGCGTTGACGGCGCGTGAGGTCGACGGCCTCGTTTCCAAGCTCCTCACCGAGGTTAAGATTCCCTTCCCATCGCTCGGCAAGCGTGTGTTGGGACATCTCGCGGATTTGAAGAAGGTCCTCTCTACCGACTACATGGAAGAGGCGGACCTGCCCGACAAACATCTCCTCAAGGAGCTTTCCCGCGTCGTCGATTCCGATATCAAAAAGGGCATGGCGGCGTGGTATACCGCCGGCAAAAAGCCATGGGAGGCTCCCGAGCTGCTGCCGGTGTTGACCAAGCTGTTCGGCGGCCGCGATCTGGAACTTCGCGCCGAGCCATACCTGGAAGGCGCAGGCCTCGCACTGCGAGGTTTTTTCTGTCGCGCGAATGTGGGTGCAAAGAGCAAGTTCGTTATCTTCCTGAACACCGCTCATCATCCAGGCGCTGTGGTGGCAACTTTCGGTCATGAGATCGGCCACTACATCTATGGGTCGCTGGTAGGTGAGCGCGCGCCGATGGCAGCTTTCCTCGAAGGTACTTTCAGCAACCACCTGCATGAAGAGGACGAGTTGTTCGCGGACAGCCTGGTCGCCTTCTCGGCCTACAGTCACGATCTCATCAAGGAGATCGGCCCACTGAAGAACGTCATTCCCGGCAAGTCCGACGAGCTTTTCAGCCGTATCCGCCGCGCGTATGGTTTGGTCGGTACCAGGTACGAGCTCGACCTGACTGAGCGCAAGATGGGTAACGTTTGGCGCGTGCGCTATCTCACCTCGATGGTCCACTTCTTCAAGCTGCGCTGTGCGCTCCTCGAAAAAGCCGGCCTCTAAATTTGTCGTTCAGCTCGGTTCCGATGATGCGGCGGCGACCAGGTTCGCTGCTTCGCGCACCTGCCCGAAGTGAATCTTGCCGAGGTCGAACTCCTCCAGCGCCTTTTGTGAGACTCGCCATCGCGGCCTTGAAAGTCGGCATGGTTTTGCGCACGCGCGTCAGCGGATTGCATCGCGCGATGATGAAATTCTTCAGATAGGGATGCATCAGGCCGCGCTTCTTTCCCTTCGCAACGAGGTCGTTGACCAGTTCGTCGGCATGCTGCACGGTCGCGGCGCGCTCCTCGCGCTCCTCCATCGCCTCGCGCAGCGGCTTGTTCATGAAAGTGTCGACCCGCGTGAGGATCGGTGAATACGCGCCGCCGGAAAATTTCTTGTTCTGCTCGTAGCACAGTCCGAGGGTGATGAAGGCGGCCTTCTCAAATTCGAAATCGAAATCTTTTTCGTTCGCGCCCGGCCGCCCTTCGAGGCGCCCGCGATACATCCTGATCACCTCGAGCGCCTTGTCCTTCAGGTTGTGCGCTTTCTCGGTGTTGAGCGCGAGGATCTGGTACGCGACCTCGGGCTCGGGCATCACGATAGCGGGAATCATTTCGGCGTTGAGCTTCTTCATCGCGGCGCGGCGATGGTTCCCGTTGGGCGTCCAATAGCCGCCTTCGGAGCGCACCACCACGATCGGCTCGGTGAAGCGCTTGAGCTTCTTCATCACCTCGACCAGGCGTTTCATATGCGCGGGCGAGAGGTCGCGCTGAAACGGGGTCGGCTCGAGTTTGTCCATCGGGATCATCGCGAACAGATGCCAGTGATCTCCGACCGGCTCCTGAAACGCCGCGAGTGGCGCGCCGCCATCGGCGCGGATCTGCTGCGCGAGTTCGCGTGATCGAAGAAGGAAGCTTGCCGCTATCTGGAAATATCGATAATTCCGCCATGCTGAGTGATTAATGGAGAATGGCGCGGCTATCAAAGGGTGCGGAGGCTTATCGTTCTTTCTCCTTCTTCCCGCACTTCTGCTCGCTATCCCTTCCGCCACGTTTGCGAGTCCGCGCACTTGGCAGCCGCTCATCATCAAAGGTGCAGCGGTATCCCAACTCTGCTCGCGGCCGCTCGATCAATTCGAAGTCCTCGCGATGCACGACGGAAAACTCGCGCCAATTCCGTTTCAAATCGACCAGATAAATCCCGACGGCCAGTACGTGTTGCCGGAAGGACCTGCACCGATTGCGTCATCGCATCCGGCCGTCCTTGGTGCGAAGGACGAAATCGTCATGATGATCGCTGACCTCGGCGAGCGCGTATCGCCGAATGCCACGCGGCCTCCGAGTGCGGTGGAAATTGAAATCAGCGATTCGCTCGGCGGCCCGCCGCGCTATGCCTACCTTGCAACCGTCGCGCATCCGCTGGTGAGCGCGCTGCACTATGTGGACTACGACGCGGCGAAGAGCTCTATCGATACCGATCACTATCGCTTCGGCTATACCAATGGCGTACCCAGCGACTACGCGCCCCAATCTCGCGAGCATGCCAATGGTCCGAATCTGATCGACCGTTTCAAAATTCGGGTCCGCGCGACGGTGCTCAGATTTTTTCACTTCAACGTCAACGAAGACAAGGTCGATAACCGCTTGATCGCGTGGAAGGTCGGGCCGGTGCGCGTGGTGCGCCTGCTGACCCATTCGGTGCGCGTGGTTTTCGGAATCCGCTCACCCGAAGTCACCAACTACGATTTCTTCTATCGCGACTGCGTGGAGAATCCATTCAAGATTCGCTTTCCGTGGGTGCCGCGGATTCTCTTCGGCGAGATCCAGGTGCGGATGGATCTCGATTTCACCGGATTGGACGGCTACAAGGTTTCATGGTCGGGGATGAACGGTATGCCGATCAAAATCGGTGATCCGCGACTGGCGCTGTTCGCTAAATCCGAGCCACCTCAAGTCGAATGGATCGCGCTACGCGGCGGCGGCCGCATGATCATCCAGACCATCGCGCCCGGCAGCGACCTGCAATTGCTCGATCGCCGGCTCTACTACAACGACGATCCCCAAACCCCGGATGCGCCCGAAAGCGTCCGCGGTGAGCATCCCGGGATCGGCTATTTGATGACTGGATGGGAAAACCTCGCGTCGGGATCGCATACGCTGGTTTCGATGCTGATTGACGCGCCCGAGGACTACGACGCCGACCTTCTGCTCAAGGAGTATGCGACACCGCCACGAGTGACGATCCGCTTGCGCTAGCTCCTAGAGCCCTTGCGGTGCTCTCGTCGCCACGATGCGGAAACTGATCTTTACCATGTTGCCGGCCTTCAGTCCGAGGATCGACGGCTGGGTCGATTCCGAAATCGGTGTAGTTGAACGACACCTCACCGGTTCCGATCAATTTGTCTCCGCTGAGCGAGACTTTCACCGGAACTTCGAACGGACGCACCGCCCCATGCATCATGAGCTGCCCTTTCAGCGTAACCGAGCCGCTGGTTTCGGAAGTCTGCTTGACGTCGGTCCACGACGATCCCCCTTTGAAACTGATAGTAGGGAAATCCTTCGTATCGAGGATCGAGGTTTTGACCGCGCTATCCCGCATCGCGCTGTCCGAATGGTAGCTGGCCGCGTCGACCACCGCCTCGACCCAGATGTTTGCGCCATCATCGGCGCGCCGCTTGGGATCCTGGTAGATGTCGCACGAGAGCATCCGCAGCTTCCCCACCGCGTCGCCGCGCACCGAGCTGAGCGGCTCCGGCACCGCCGCGATGACTTCGCTCTCGTCGATGGTCGAGACGAAAATGCTGCTCGGCAAGCGCCGGACCGCAAAGCCACAGCACCGCCATCAGTGCGACGATAAAGCATCGAAGCTGTGGAACAAGACTCATCGATAGCTGACGATTTCCAGCAAGTTGCCATCCAAATCGAGAAAGTAGAGGCAATCATGATCGCCCCAATCGATTGCCGTCGCGGTTTCGACGCCGGCTTGCTTTAGACGAAGCGGCGCGGCGAGAAAGTCGGCGCGGCTGACTCGAAATGCATGATGACCGCGGCCGAGCGGATGCCCGATGATTTGTGCACGCTCGGCGTCGGTCAGCGGAGGCCGCGGGACCTCGAACAGCGCGAGGTTTTGCCCCCCGCAATCCATCAGGATTTGATCGCCGAAGCGGGCCACCGACCGCGAGGCCGAGAACCTCGAGTGTAAAAGCGCTCGGCGCGCTGGAGATCGCGCACCTCGACGCCGAAATGATCGAGCCGCTCAAGTTTCATCGCCCGGCTATTGTAGCTTATGCAGCGGAAACCTGGCGTGCCGCCAAATCGGGACGGCGCGACGCGAGCACGCGCTCCTTTTCCTTCTCGATGAAGCGCGGACGGAAAGTCACGATCAGCACCGGCAGGATCGTCATCGCGCCCAGCATCGAGACGAACATCCAGACTGCCAGCAGCATGCCCATCTCGGCGTCGAAGCGGATGTCCGACCAGTACCAAAAAAGCACCGAGGCGACCAGCGTCAGCGCGGTGAACACCACTGCTTTGCCCGAGGTAATCAGCGCAAGGTACGTCGCCTTGTTGATGTCATGGCCGAGCGCCAGTTCCTCGATGATGCGGCTGACGACGTAAATCGCGTAGTCGATGCCGAATCCAACACCCACAGTTACCACCGGCAGCGTGTTGATGTTGATGCCGATATCGTGTGCGCCCATATAGGCATTGATGGTCGCGTTCGCGAGCGCGAGTGGAAACAGCAAGAACAATCCCGCGACGAAGGATCGATAGGTCAGCAGGATGATGATGAAGATCGTCGCGAAGGCGAGCACATTGAGCCGCACATCGTTCTTGACGATTTCCTGGTTGGCGGCGGCCAGCTCGCCGATGATGCCGGCGGCCAGCTTGAATTCCACATTGTCAACCTTGTGCGCCGGGTCGTTGATGAACTGCTGCGTCCGCAGCACCAGCCGCTCGACGTTTTCGCCCTCGCGATCCTTGGCGAAGACCGTCATCTGGGTGGCATCGCGCCGCGGCGTCAGGATGTAGGCCGTCGAAAGCGGCGAAGCGCCCGCGAGCAATCCGCCGATGAGCTGTCCAGCCTGCCGCTTGGTGGTCGGCAGCACGGCCCACTTCGGCTGGAACTCGCGCAGCGCGGCGCCGTTGGTCGCGAGGAGATCGGCGACCGAAAAGGTACGTCCCACCGAAGGATCGAGCGACATATAGCGCTCGTACTCATCCATCACGTGATAGAGCTTGGGATCGTTGAGCGCTTCCTGCTTGTCGAGTTGCGCGACGACCACGAAGGGCTCGATCGCGCCGAACTCGCTTCTGGATCGCCGCCATCGCGCGGTTGTATGGTGCGTCGGGCCACAATATCGGGCTGAAGGAGCCAGGGTCGCCGACCTTGAGTCCCTGCCAGAAAAAGACGCATAGCGCGATGACCGCCGGCGGTCGCGATGAAGGTGACGATGCGCCCGGTGCCGGACAGCATCGCGGCGCTAATCGACGTGATGATGCGTTTGAAAATTCCGTGCTCGCGCTGCTCGATGACCTCGATGTGCGGCGGCTCGAGGTAGTAGTAGACGATCGGGTTGAGCAGCAGCTCGCTGACGATGATCGCGGCGATCCAGAAACTCGCGGTTATCGCGAGCTTCTGCAGGAACAGCACCGGCACCAGCAGGATGACCAGCACCCCGAAAGCATCGGCGAGGATACCCGAGAACGACGGCACGAAGAGTTCCGCGAACGCCGACAGGATCGCCTTCTGCTTGTCGCGCAGCCGGTAGTACTCCTCGTAGTAGCGATCGTGCATCTGCACCGAATGACTGACGGCGCGCGCGGTTATGAGGAACGGGATGACCAGCACCAGCGGATCGAGCGTGAAGCCGATCATGCGGATGAAACCCAAGCCCCAGATCGCGCAGATGACGCCTGAGATCGTCGGCCGCAGCGCGCCGCGCCAGTCGTGGAAGTAGAGATAGAGCAGCATCCACACTGCGAGCACGGTGACGACGAAGATTTTGAAAATCTGCGGCGTGTAGGCATAAACCCATCCATAAAGGATGGGCTGCCCGCCGATGTAAATCCGAACCGTGTTGTCGCGTTCCGGTTTGACGACGATGCTCTTGATGTCGTCGAAGATGCGTTTGTAGTCGAGCCGCGATTCCAGGAAACTCGCGGTCACCACCGCGGCTTTGTCATCGAAGCGAGATGTACGGCCCATACACGACGCCGGGATTTTTATGGACGTTGCTGCGGAGCTCCGCGACCTGCTCGGGAGTCTGCGGGACCTGGCCGGCTGGAAGAATCGGCGAGTTCAAGATGACGCCGCCGGCCAACGGACGGAAATAGCTCGCAGTCGCCAGCGAGCGGACCGAACCGTGCTGGATCCCATACACGAGGTCCATGTTGCGCGTCATGTTGACGATCTTCTGGACGATGCTCGGCTGGTAGATGTCGCCGTCTTTTGACCTCGATCATGATGGTGACGGTGTTGGTGGCGCCGAAGTATTGCTCGTACTGATGCGCGATCTTGATGAAGGGATGATTCTGCGGCAGCAGGTCGCCGAAGCTGGTGACCAATTCGGTTTTGGCCGCGAAGTAACCGAAGAACGCGGTCATCGCGCCGATCAGCAGCAGCACCAGAAAGCGGCGCCGAATTATCCATTCGCCAAATCGATACCAGATCATCGATGAGCCTCGAAGTGTCATGCCGCCCGGTGCGTCTAGCCCTGGCACATCCGCCAGGTTTTGCCGCCGTCTTCCGTATGCAGGATGGTTCCGTAGCCGACTATCCATCCATGCTGCTTATCGAAGAAGCGCGGCTGGCTGAGCGGCAGCGGCAGCGCGGGAACGTTCTGGTCATGCGCCCAGACGGCATCGGGCTGCTCACGCATTACCGTTCCGGTCAGCCCGGTCGCCATCCCCTCGTTGCCGCCGAAAAGCTGGATGCCGAACAGCGGATCATGCGCGGGGATTTGCGGCGCGCCCGGAATGGTGCCGTCGGGCGGCGCGCCCGGCTTGGGCGATTCCTTCTGAAAGGTCCATGTCTTGCCGCCGTCTTCGGTGGCGATGATCGACCCTTCCAGGCCGCATGCGGCGCCGCTGTTTCTGATCGCGAAAGGAAACCCCGAACAGCGTCGGCAACACAAAGTCGCGAAAGCGCGGATCTTCGTTGGCCGCCGGCTGACGTTTCCATTGACCGATCAATGCGTCCTGCTGCTCACTCCAGGTCTTGCCGCTGTTGTCGGTGGACCAGATGCGTCCCATCTCGCCAACCACCCATCCATGGTCAGCATCAACGAAGTTCACCCCGTATAGCACCGGCTCCATATAAGGCAGCGCGTAATCCTGGATCTCGGGAGGAAAGATCTTCTCGAGCCGGCGCTTGAAGAAAGTCTCGCCGCCATTGTTGGTGCTCAACACCAGCGACTGATCGCCGACCAGAAAGCCGTGCAGTCGATCGGGGAAGGAAAGCGAAAAGATATATAGATGAGTGCGCGAATTGAGCTTCTCCCAGGTCTTGCCACCGTCGCGGGTGCGCATGATGAGGCCGTCCTGCCCGCACAGGTAGCCGTTGTCGGCATCGGTCATCTGAATGCCGAACACCGCCAGGTCGCTGCCGAGCTTGATGCGCTTGAAATGCTGGCCGCCATCCTCGGTGAAAAGCAGCTTGCCGCGCGCGCCGCCGATCAGCGCGCTTTGCGGACCGGTCGGCCATACATCGAAGAAGACGTCGCTAAGGGTGATGTTGCGTTCGACCAGCGGCGGGACTTTGACCTCGCGATGACACGCGGCCATCGAGAGCATCGCGAGGGCGACAAATAGCCGTCCCCATCGAGCCGGCACTATCTTTTCTGGCATTAGCGAACGTCCACGGAAGCTAGATTGTGCGTTATAGTCAAGGAAATCGCTCAGGATCGCAAGCCAGAAACTTCCAACCGGTAGCATCACGCGTTCGCTCGTGTTCAAAACGATCCTTGGCCCGATCGCTTACTTGATGCTGCCAATAAGGCTGATGGTGTGCGGTGAGTTGCCGCTGTTGTCGGTGACCGTTAGCGTCGCGGAGGATGGACCCGCACCCTCGGGCGGCGCGCTGAACGTCACTCCAAACTTGCAATTCTTGCCTGGCGCAATCAGCGTACCGACGCAGGTCTGCGCCGCGGTGAAATCACCCGACGCCGATACCGAATCGATCCGTGCCCATTTGGGTTGCCCCTTCGGCACGATGATCGTGACCGTTTTCGGTTTGCTGGTGGTACCCGCTCTGGTTAACGGGAATTTTACCTGCGCAGGCGAAAGCGTTGCGGTAGGCGGACCCGGCAGCGTCCCGGCATATGCGCTCACGAAGGTCGCTACATCGATGCTGCCCCATCCGGTGGCGAGGTCGTAGTCCGCGCCGGCGGTAAATCCAGTCACACCGTTGAAATCGTTATTGCCGTTGGTGACGTCGCGAAACCCCGACCCCGCAAGGTTTTGATTGGCGAGGCTGTAGATGGTGGGATCCACATTGCCGAGTCCCTGTCCGGTGGCTTGTCCAATCAAGTTCACCACCCCGGCGAAGGCCGGCGCCGACAGGCTGGTGCCCCCCACTATGCCGTAGGCTAAGCCGCCCTTGCCGGTGCATCCGTTCGCGGTAAAGCAGCTCGAACTGGTGACGATCCACGAACCAGGGAAATGGGGACTCGCGATCAGCGATACATCCGGGATGTCGCGCATGCCGTCGGCCGGAACCCCGTTGCCGGTTTGGAAATCGGGTTTCTCGAACAGCCTGCTGACCCCACCGCCGGTGGCGCCGTCATTCGGAAAGCCGTCGTTGCTGTCGTTCCAGACTCGCTCGGCTACCGGCCCAGTGATATTGCCTTTGCCGTCCCAGTTCGGATTGAACGAGGTCCCGCTGATCGCCGTAACATTCGGATCGGCCGCCATTTCGCTGACCGCGCGGCTCCCGCCCGGAACGCACTGTTCACTTTGAGCATCGAAGTCCAGGTACACGGCGCCGAAATCGTGCGTGATGGTGATGACGCTCTGACCCTGCGCCGCGGCCTGCGCGAACAGTGGATCGAGAACCTCGGTATACGCACTGTCCTGCACGCCGCAAAATCCGAAGCTGATGCTGATGACCTTGCACTTATTTTCGTTCACCGCGGCTTCGAGCGCATCGACGATCGGATCGACCAGCGCGGTGCGATCGTTGCCCACATAGAGTCGCGAGGCCGCGCCGGGCGCGATCGCATGCGACCATTCGAGGTCCAGTTCGGCCTCGATTTCATCGTTATTGAAACCGGGGTCGCCCGAATCCACCAGCACCGTCGTCAGATGCGCCGGGCCAACTTTGAATTTGCTGGCGAAGGTCGAAATCGCGCTGGGTGTCACCTTCGAATCGCCGATGAGCGCGATGCAGCCCGAGCCTTTGAGGCCCGCGCTTAGCAGCGGCGTTTCATCGTAGAAGCGGTAGAAGTCGGTCGGCCCGAAGAACGGCCCTCCGATATGCGGCACATCGTATCCCGCCACTGTTTTTTCGGGCTCGGAACCCGGCGCCTGATCGCCGCTGGCCTCGCGTGCGAAGGCCGGGAGCTTTAGTGAGGCGCTATCATCCGGCGCGGCGGCCGGCTTGAGGTTGCTCCTGGTAACTCCGGGTCTGCGTCCCGACATATTGTCCAGTCCATGGATATGGCCGATGACGCCCGCGAAGCGCGCCGGAATTTGCGGGTCACTGGTATTCGCGAACGCAGCGCCGCCGAAACTCTCGATGGAGACGCCGAAGGCGCGTTCAGCCTGCTCTACGGTTCCGGTGAATCCGATCACGCGACGGCCGTCGCCGCTGGAGGTCAGCTTGAAACCCCGCCCGGTCAGCCATTCGCGCGCTGCTTCCAAATTGGTTGGGCCGAAGCGCGCCGCGAACTCCGCCGGCGTCAGGAAATGATGATACTCGGGCGAAGACGGGTTCTGCTGGTCGGCGAGAAGCTGCTTGAGCTGCTCGCGATTACGCAGCGAAAGTGTAATCGACATCGCGAGCGGTCGCTGCGCATCCAGCTTTCCCGATGCTCTTGCTCCCCGCGCCAGTGCTGGATGGTTATGCGGGACTGCGGCGCTCTCTTGTGCTCCGGCATGTGAGGCCGCACACATAACAACGCCGATGACCATCGCCATTCGCAACGCACGACGAAACAAATCTATGCTCGATGCCACGAAAGATCCCCCTTAAAATCTACGCAACAGGAGTCGTAATTATACAGGCAGTCAGCGAGTCATTCGAATCCCCCGAAATTCCTGAGAATTCCCGTTTTCCAGATCCTGAAAGACCTAGCCGAGGTCTTGCAACAGCAGGCCGGTGAGGTAATCCCCCTCGCCATGGCCGAGCAGAACTGGATGATCGGGCGCCGGGCCGAGATGGGCCAGGATGCGCAGGTTACGCCTGGCCTTGGTCTGCGCGATGCTGACTGCGCGCACGAAATCCTCGCCGCGAAAATGCGTCGAGCAACTGAATGTTATCAGCCGGCCGCCCGGCGCGAGCGCGTTGATCGCGAGCGCATTCAATTCGACATACATATGGCCCGCGCGATCGGCGTCCTTGCGGCTGCGCGCAAACGGCGGCGGGTCGAGCGCGATCACATCGAAACGATCCTTGGTGTTGCGCAGATATTCCGCCGCATCGAGCGCGCATCAGCTCGACGCCGATCCTCGCCCTGCCCGTTCAACTCCAGGTTGCGCCGCGCCCATTCGATCGCGCGCGCCGAAGTGTCGACGGCGACCGCGTGCGCCGCGCCCCCGCTCAGCGCCGCGAGCGCGAACCCTCCCGCATAGCAATAGGCGTCGAGAACGCGCGCCCCACGGCATAGGCGCCCAAGCATCGCGCGATTGTCGCGCTGATCGAGGAAGTAGCCGGTCTTCTGCCCATGCTCGAAATTGACCACAATGAGATTGCCGTTTTCGCGCACCTCGATTTCCGCAGATTCTTCGCCCGCCAGCACGCCGATCGCGATCTTCGAGGCCTTCGTTCTTGCGCACCGCACCGGAACTGCGCTCCAGGATCGCATGCGGATGGAGCAGCTCGGTGAGCTGGCTGACGAGCTGATCGCGCATCCGATCCGCACCCGCAGTCAGCAACTGGACCACCAGCACCTCGCCATAGCGATCGATGACGACGCCCGAAAGCCCATCGCCATCGCCATTGACGAGGCGATAGCAATCGCTGTCGCTCGCTCACGACCAGCTCGCGCAACGCGAGCGCGTCGTTCAGGCGGCGTTCGATGCAGCTCCGGGATCGCGGGCGTCGTGCCCCACGCGAGCATCCGCACCGCGATGGTGGTCGAAGGATGATAGTAGCCGAGCCCGATGAGCGCGTCGGATGCGTCGTGAACCTCCACCGGCGTGCCGGCTTCGATGGTGCGCGGTTCGGTGCGCTCGATGGCGCCGGAGAAAATCCACGGATTGCCGCCGCGCACCGTCGCATCACGTCCGCGGCTTGAGAAAAACTCTGTTCCATATGAATTGTCAGGCCTTCGCGCGGCGCGGGCGTCTCGCCCGGCCGCGTGAAGTCGCCGCTGCGGCCTCCGCTCTTGGCGACCAGGCGCACCGCATCGATGACCATCGCGCGATCGATCGCCTTGGCCATGTCGTAGATCGTCAGCGCCGCGACGCTCACCGCCGTCATCGCTTCCATCTCGACGCCGGTCTGCGCCTCGGTCACCGCGCGCGCCTCGATGTTGAGAGTCGCAGTTGCTCGATGTCAGGCGTGAATTCCAGATCGACCACTTGCAGTGGAATCTGATGACACAGCGGAATCAGCTCGGAGGTTTTCTTCGCCGCCATGATGCCTGCCAGACGCGCCGCCGCGAGCGCTTCGCCTTTCTTGAGCCGTCCACCGACGATCGCATCGAGCGTGGCGGGCGCCATCTTCACCGCGCCACGCGCGATCGCCTCGCGCCGGGTAACCGCTTTCGCGCCGACATCGACCATGCGCACCTGCCCCTGCGCATCGAGATGCGTGAGGCGACTTTTCGACGAAATCGGCTTTCTTGCGAGCCATACTTAAGAGCGGATAAGAGCTTATGTTGACCCGCATCGGATATACAATAAACTCACCTGAAATTGATCCGGCCGCGCGATCGCGCAAACTTGCATAGAGAAAATATGGCAGACCAGATTCATCGCGTTTTGATCCTCGGTTCGGGACCCGCCGGCCTTACCGCCGCCTTGTACACCGCGCGCGCCAACCTCGCGCCCGTCATGATTGAAGGCGCGGAGCCGGGCGGCCAGCTTACCATCACCACCGAGGTGGAAAATTATCCGGGCTTCGAAAAGGGCATCCAGGGCCCTGAGATGATGGAAATTTTCCGGCGCCAGGCCGAGCGCTTCGGCACTAAGATTCATCTATCGGACATGCCTCCGAAGTGCGCCTCGGCAAATGGCCCTTCGAGGTAGTGCGTCGAAAAAGAAACGCTGCGCGCGCAGTCGCTGATCATTGCGACCGGCGCGACCGCCAAGCTGCTCGGCATCGAATCCGAAAAGACGCTGATGGGCTATGGCGTCAGCGCATGCGCGACCTGCGACGGCGCATTTTTCAAGGACAAAGATGTTCTAGTCGTCGGCGGCGGCGACACCGCAATGGAGGAAGCCACCTTCCTCACCCGCTTCGCGACCAAGGTCGAGGTAATTCATCGGCGCGAGGAATTACGCGCCTCGAAGATCATGCAGGAACGCGCGCGCAAGAATCCCAAGATCAAGTTCATCTGGAATTCCGCCATCGATGTCATCCACGGCAATCAAAAGGATGGGGTCACCGGCGTCACGCTCAAAGACACGCAGCAATGGCGCCGCCGCTGAGCACAAGACCGACGGCGTGTTCATCGCGATCGGCCATCAGCCGAATTCGCAACTCTTCAAGGGCCAACTCGACATGGATGAGGTCGGATATTTGAAGACCCAGCCAGGTTCGACCTACACCAACATCCCTGGAGTATTCGCGGCGGGCGATATCGCGGATTCGGTCTATCGTCAGGCGGTTACTGCCGCCGGCACCGGATGTATGGCGGCGATCGATGCCGAACGCTGGCTCGAGGCGAATCATCCCGAGTGACTCACTCGATGCGCTAACTAGCCTCTGATCTGCCGATAGATCTCCTCGACGTCCTCGCGACGCGGATGCGCGGTGCCGTAGCGCATCACCGCGGCCGCTCCGGTGGCGATTCCGCGTGCGAACGCATCCTCGCGCGTCAGGCCATGAGCCAGACCCAATGTCATCCCCGCGACGAAGCTGTCGCCCGCGCCGACCGCGCTGCGCTTCGGGACCTCCGGCGCGCGCATCCTGATGACGCGGTCTGCGCTCGCCAGCAGCGCACCCCCCGCGCCCAGCGTCACGACGATCATCTCGGCTGCACCGGCGCGCACCAGCGCGATCGCCTCGCGATCCTGCTCGGAAGCATCGCGCAGCGGATGCCCTACTAATGCCTCCAGCTCGCCGAGGCTCGGCTTGATGAGCGTCGCGCCCTGGCCGAGCGCCGCCTTCAGGGCAGGGCCCGAGGTATCGACGACGAAACGCTGGCCGCGCCGAACGCACATCCTCGCGATATGCGCGTACGCGTCGGTCGGCGCGCCGCGGGGCAGGCTGCCGCTGGCGACGACCCACTCGCCCTCGACCCGCGCCAGCGTATCGAGGACCGCATCCCATTCGGAGGCGCTCATCAGCGGACCTTCGGGCACGAAGCGATATTCGAGTCCGCTCGATCGCTCATGCACCGTGACCGACACGCGGGTGAGCCCGGCGACCGGGATCGGCAGGCATTCGACGCCCGTTTCGGCGAGTAGCTCCTGGAGAAATCTTCCGGTCCCGCCGCCGACCAGCAGCACCGCGAGCGCCTCGCCTCCGAGTTCGCGGACGACGCGCGCGACGTTGATGCCTCCGCCGCCCGGATCGAACTGCTCGGTACCTGTGCGCACCTTATGCGTATGCACGACGGCGTCGGTCTCGCAGGCGAGATCGACCGCAGGATTTAGGGTGACTGTGACAATTCGCGGAGCCATTGGGGTGGGGTCTTCATAGCAGGTTCAGGGCCGGAAATTGTGATCATTTCAATACGACTCTAAGTTCACCGCACCCTTCGGGAGGCGAAGCTTAGACGAATATTGCGCCTAACTGTCAGACGCAAATTACCACCTTTGGTTACCTCAGGATGCACAAGTGTGGTAATTAGGCTTTAAGCAGTCCTATTGGGCAATCGCGCGAGTACTCAGTTAACTGACCTTACTCTCGCAGGGGTGGCACCGATGGCTCAGTCTGGCATCGTAACCTTCTTGTTCACAGACTTGGTCCAGTCAACAGCTCAGCTCGAGAGCGCTGGCGATGAGGCTGGAAACAGCCTCTTTAGTTCCCATCACAAGCTGCTGACTCAGGCCGTAAGTGCCAACGGTGGCGAGGAGCTGGAGTGGCTTGGCGACGGCATCCTGGCGGCCTTCTCCTCCGCTTCCGATGCGGTGCGGTGTGCCATTCGAGTTCAGCAAACCGCACGTCGGCCGAGCCCCGGGGCACGCTTCGATATTAGGATCGGAATTCACACCGGAGAGGCCATCCGGCGCGAGACCGGCTACTTCGGCACGCCAATAGTGACCGCCCGCCGGCTCTGTGACCGCGCCGATGCGGGGCAGATTCTCTGCAGCAAGGTGATCCAGGATTTTCTGGCCGCGCGCCGAGGCTTCGAATTTCGTGATGTCGGCCCCCTGCAACTCAAGGGTCTGGAAGCCCCGGTTCCGACCACCGAGGTTATCTATGAACGCAACGATGCGGCGGCATTGCTGAACCGCACGCCGTTCGTCGGTCGTGAGGCGCAGGTTCAGCGTCTCACCGCGAAGCTCGAAGAAACCTGCAACGGTCGCGGCGCCGTGACAATGCTGCTGGGCGAGCCCGGCATCGGCAAGACCCGCATGCTGGAGGAGTTCATCGAACTGGCGCGCGAACATGGCGCGATGGTGGTACGCGGCGCCTGTTACGATGGCGAGTGGCAACGTCCATACGGACCGTTCGCGGAAGTTCTTCTCGACTATGCCCGCAAAGCGGACTCGGAGGAGCTGAAATTCTTCGCCAAGAGTGCACCGACCCTGGCGCGCATCGCGCCCGCGCTGCGCGACCGCCTCGGCCACATCGTCGAGCCAACCGCAGTGGACAAGGACGAGGAACGCTTCCGCCTGTTCGATGCAGTCAGCCAGTTGCTCATCGAAATTTCGCATCGCCGGCCGTTGGTCGTGGTGCTCGACGATCTGCATTGGGCCGACCGCGGCACCGTGGCGATGCTCAGTCATGTGGCGCACTTTGTCTCGGGCAACGCAATTTTAATGATTGGCGCGTATCGCGATGCCGAGGTCGACCGCAAGCATCCATTGATGGGTGCGGTGTCTGCGATCCGAAGGCTCAAGAACTCGGAAGCTCTGGCGCTGAAGGGCTTGGCGAGTGAGGCCGTAACCGATCTGTTAGGCATCATCGGCGATGAAGAACCGCCCAAGGAATTGGTTCGCGTGCTTACCGCCGAGACCGGAGGGAATCCGTTCTTCATTCGCGAGGTCCTGCTGCATCTGCGCGAAGAGGGCAAGATCCTGGCCGGGGGTCAGGGCTGGAAAATTCCGATCAACCGCCTCGAATTAGGCGTGACGGAAGGCGTCCGGGAGGTAGTGCGGCAGCGCCTCTTGCGCCTGTCAGATGAAGCCAACCGCTTGCTCACGGTTGGAGCGGCTTTCAATGGATCATTCTCCTTTCAGGTCGCCTCCGCAGTCGCGGAACTCGATGAGCAGGCCGCGCTCTCCGCGCTCGACGAAGCACTCGAGGCGCAATTGCTGCGGCCCGGTGCGCACGCGGATACTTTTGATTTCACCCACGCGCTGATTCGCCACACCCTGTATGAAGAACTCAATCCGGCGCGGCGGGTACGTCAGCATCGGCGCATCGCCGAACAGATGGAGCGCGCATGGGGCGAGTTGGCGGTCGATCACGCCGCAGAGGTCGCGTATCACTTCTGGCGCAGCGCCGCGACTACGGGTGCGGAACGCGGCGTGGCATATGCCATTGCCGCCGCCGACAATGCGGAAACGGCCTTCGCGCACGATGAAGTCGCCGCCTTCCTGCGCATCGCGCTGGAACTGCTGCCCCGTAACGATCCGCGACGTCCACGACTGCTCGCGCGCCTCGGTCTCGCCCTCATCTGGACCTTGAACGGCGAAGAGGCGCTGAAGATTATTCGCGAGGCGGGAGAACTGATCGCCGGCGCGGAAGGGACCGAGGCAGGCGCCGAGTATTACGAGCAGAATGCGCGCGCGATGTTTAATGCCGGCCTCTCGCGCGGCGCCTGGGACCTCGCCAGCGAAGGTATGCGCCATATTGGCGATCGGCGGGACATCACGTGGGCGAGTCTGTTCGAAATCGACATCAACCGGGCCGAGGCGGAGGACGATACCAACCCCGGCATCCGCACCGATTCGCGGGAGAATCGCGAGTTACGCGATGTCCTGCGGCAGTTGCCGCGCGCCCAGCTGAAAGCACGAAACATCGATCCAATCTTTCTCTCGCGCGAGGAGATTCTGAACGATCCGGACCCTTCGCCCGTCGCGCTGTTCATGCATGCGGCGGACTTCCGCGCGAGTCTGCCCATCTGGCAGCGGGACGCCGCCGACAACGAACGCCGAGGCGCATTCGCGAAAGCGATGCGCGGATGGGGTTCGGTCGCGCGATGTCACATTTCGCTCGGCGACTTCACCGCCGCGCAGGCCGCGCTGGATCGCACTATGGCCCTATCTGCGCGCATCGCTGGACCCTGGTTTGGTGTGTTGGGACTAATCGCGGCGCGCGCGGAATTCTGTCATGCGACCAATGAACATTGGAAAGAGCTGTTAGCGGAGGCTGCCTCCCAGGCGCTGATCCAGGGCCCGATCGCCGAGAGCAAATGGGGCGCTGCGATGATTAATGCCTACCTTGCTTATGCATTTGCGAATCTCGACCAAACCCAGCAAGCGATGCAGCGGGTGGCGCTGCTGCCCACCGCACTGGAACGCGGCACTCCGTGGGCCACCACCTATTGCGCCACCGCATGTATCGGGACCGCGGCGCTATGGCGCCTCAATCGCTCCGAACACGCCGAGGTCTTTGAAAAGAACATCCGCGCCAAGGTCATCGCGCCGGACTTTCGCTACCCGCTGAGCGATGGCCGTCTATCGCTCGCCCGGCTATGCGCGTTGCAAGGCCGCTATGACGAAGCCTCGGAGTGGTTGGCGAAAGCGCGCGCAACTCTCGACGAGCAGGGAGCTCGCACGCTGCGCGCGATTTGCGACTACGACGAAGGCTTGATGTTCCAGCGCCGCGGTGCCTCCGGCGATGAGCAGCGCGCGCATCCTTATATCGAAGCCGCGCGCCGGCAGTTCGGCGCCCTCGGCATGACCGGATGGCTCCGACGCACCGATCAGCTCGAGGCCTCCGGGCGCAGCGGGGCCATAGGGGTAGACAACTCGATGTCATAGGTAAATGCTAAGGGGTTATGGCTGCGCATTCGCGCGGCCCACTCCAAGGAGGCATGCACCATGGCAGCCGTCCCCGTCAGTCTCCCCGCTTCCGCTTTCCCCAGTGTTCGAGTCAGAAGTCTCCCGCTCACCGAGCGCCGCCTTGCGGCGAATCGTCGCAACGCCCGGCGTTCGACCGGGCCACGTTCTCCGGAGGGAAAGGCGAAGGTCGCGCGCAATCCCATCAAGCATGGATTCTTTGTCGCGCCGGAGAAATGGAGTCCGGCGCAATTCCGCGATTTCGAGAAACTGCGTGAGGGCCTGCGCGAAGAGTTCGCGCCTCAATCCGGCTTCGAAGAAGGATGCGTCGCGACGGTCGCCGCATCTTACGTGCGGATGGCCGCGCTTCTCCGATGGGAGAATATCGCCGCGCTCAAATACCATCAGCAGTGCGAGCGCGAGTTGGAGGAGCAGATCGCGGCCGCCGACGCTGGGGAAGCCTCGCGGCTGAAGGCGCATCGTGAGCACCTGCGAGGGGCCGGGTTGTGGCGGCCGACGCTGCCGGGTCCTCGCGAAACAACAGCGATCATCCGCTATACCGGACGGCTGGACCGGACGATCCGGCAGGCGACTTCCGAGCTGGAAGCCTCGAAAAAGCTACGCTTAGGCGAAGGATTCTTCACATCGAGATTGAAAAAACAAACCCACTTCTCAGCATCGCCGGCACTACGTGAAAATGCGAAAACAAACCCATTTGGAGGCAGCCCCGACAAATGCCCTGAGGCTCTGCGAAGGGCCTCAACTGGCACCCAAGTCCGCGATGAAAATGAAAAAGCAAACCCATTAAGTTCAATGTTTATGGGCAATCGTCATGAGCGGCGACGTGCGAAAGCGATGGCGCGGAGGCAGACCTAAGAAGTTTTACTCCCGATTCGATATCTGAAACGGATTTCCGTCCGGGTCTTTGCCCTCGCATAAATCGAGGCCGGCGCCCGACTTCACCTTGCCCATTTTCGCGCCGCGCTTGATGAGCGCCTCGCGGGTCGCGGCCACATCGGAGGAATAGAAGACCATCTTCGGCGCGCGCCGTCCCACTTCCGAGGTTCCATTGTGCAGCGCGAGCATGATGCCGCCGGCGTCGAACTCTTTCCAGCCGCGCTCGTTGGTCTTGAGCTCGAGGCCGATGACGTCGCGATAGAAGAGCGCCATCTTTTCCATCTGGTTGGTGAACATGACAATTCGGCGGATTTCCATACGCATGGTTACTGATCCTTCGCGAGCAGATAGCTTTTATCGGTTAGACCGGGAAGAGTGAATCGGTCAGCCAATTTCCATACCGATCGGTTTGTTGGAATTCGGCGAAAGTTGTATAAGCATTTCAGGTTGATCCCATTAGGTACTACGCTTCCGCGCCAGACCCGAAGGGGGCGCGAAGCGCCGCGGCGCAGCCGCCCCGAGGCGGAGCGCCAGCGGAGTCGAGGGAAATAAAGGAGACACAATTAATGGCGGATATCGATCTCCAAATTAAAGGCGGCACCGTCGTCGACGGCACCCGCGTCCCGCGCTATCGCGGCGACGTCTACATCAAGGACGGCAAGATCGCGCAAATCGGCGGCCGCGCACCCGGCTTCGCCAAGAAGACCATCGAGGCCGACGGCCTTATCGTCGCGCCCGGCTTCGTCGATCTGCACACCCATTACGATGCGCAAATTCGCTGGGATCCATGGTGCACGATTTCCGGCTATCACGGCGTGACCTCGGTCGTGCTCGGCAACTGCGGCTTCGGCTTCGCGCCGGTCAAGCCGGAAGTCCGCGATCGCTCGATGCTGATGATGACCCGCACCGAAGCGATCCCCTACGCCTCGATGAAGCAGGGCATGACGTTGGGATTGGGAAACCATTCCGCAGTACCTCGATTCGCTTGCAGCGCGCGCCCAAGGGCATCAACTGCATCCAGTACATGCCGACCGCGTCGCTGATGATCTATGTCATGGGTCTCGAAGCGGCGAAGACCCGCCCTGCGACCGAAGCGGAGCGCGCCGAGATGCGTCGCCTGTTGAATGAAGGAATGGACGCCGGCTTGTGCGGCTTCTCGATTCAGCGACTCGGCAAGCATTCCGCGCAGGCCGACTTCGACGGCTCAGCCGATGGTCACCGACACGATGTGCGATGAGGACATCCTGAACCTCGCGCGGGTGCTGGCGGAGCGCGACGAAGGCTTCATCGAAATCACGCAGGCGACCGGCCACATCAAGGACGACCTCGCCTTCGTCGAGAAGCTCGCCGAGGTCGCGAAGCGTCCAATTCTTTTCCAGGCCATCACCGCGAGCACGCGCAATCCCGAGATCCATCGCAAGAGCCTCGCACTGGCTGCATAAGGTGCGCGCCAAGGGCCTGCCGATCTTCGGGCAGGGCGGCACGGTGCGCAGCGGATTCGCGTTCACCCTCGAGCATTGGAACCTGTACGATTCCTCGCCGGCGTGGCGTGACATGCTCACCGGCACCAAGGAAGAGAAAACCGCCAAGATGAAGGATCCGGCGATTCGCGAGGCGGTCAAGAGCGACGGTCCAGATGCGAGATCGCTCGACAAGAACGCCCCGGGCATCGGCGGACGGCTGCCGAAGCTGGTCGTGCAATGGGTCGAGAACAAGCCGGAACTCGAAAAGTACGTCGGCAAGTCGCTCGGCACAGATTGGCCAGGAGGAAGGCAGGCATCCGGTGGACGTGATGGTCGATCTGTCGCTCGCCACCGACTTGAAGGCCGAGTTCCTGCAGGCGATTCCGCAATTCAACGCCGAGTACAACGCCGAGATCATCAACAACTCGCAGTTTCACTTTCCCGGGCGTCTCGGACGGCGGCGCGCACACCAAGTTCTTCACCGGCGGCGCGTTTACCACCGACTTCCTGCGCTGGATGGTGCGCGACGAGCAACAAGGTCTCGCTCGAAGAGGCGCACTATCGGCTCTCGGCGCTCGCCCGCGCACGCGGCGGGCTTCAAGGATCGCGGCATCCTGCGCGAAGGCGCGGCGGCTGACGTGGTGGTGTACGACCTCAAGCGCCTCGACATCGAGCCCGAACTGGGTCGGCGAAGTGACGCATGATCTGCCGGGCGGCGAATGGCGTCGGGTGCAGCGCGCGAAGGGCTATCGCTCGATCATCGTGAATGGCGTCGAGACGTTCTGCCGAGGATCAGTGCACAGGCGCGACCCCTGGCAAACTCCTTCGCCACGGCCACGCGTAGTCAGTAAGTACCTACGAACCGACGGCCGCGACATCAAAGTGTCGCGGCCGTTTTGTTTGGCGTCCGCCGGTTGTCTCGTCGCCTTCTTTCCGGAAAGCTCATGCAGTCGTGTACGATCTGGTCATCATAAACCGCGAGCCGATCGACGAGCATGCACTCGAGGGATTCTTGCTAGAGCGAACCAGGGATCTGATTCTTCTGAACGTGGTCATTCCTGACGTGGTCTGTCTCAACGGCTATTGCGTCATTCGGCGTCGCGATGTGCGGCGGTTGAAAGTCCAGCGCAAAGATTCGTTCCTTATTCGCGCCCTGTCTCTTAAAGAGATCAGTCCGATCAGCCCGATTGGAATATCAATCGCAAGTTGGCCGGATTTGTTGAAATCGTTGAACGAGCGGTTTCCGCTCTTCACCATCCATCAAGAATGGCTCGATTCCGAAGTGTGCTTTGTCGGCCGCCTCGCCGCGAGGAGCGAAACAACGTTCGGACTGAAAGAGATTGACCCGGATGCGCGATGGAGCCGCTCACGCTCGTATAAGTTCGCAGACCTGACCAAGGTCGACTTCGGCGGCGGATACGAAGAATCTCTCGCGCGTCTTGCCACCGCGGGCACGCGAAAAAAGAAGGCTTCAGTCAAGCCGATTAAGTCCTCGCGGCTCCAATCCAAGTCGGTGAAGGGACGCTCTAGCTCGAATTTAAGAGCGGTGCCTCCAAAAGCGAATCGGGGCTCCGGACCCTCGCCCGATGGGCGAGGCGCTTGCGAGTCCGCGAGCAAGCTGGAGTGGGACCTTATCCAGCATGCGTAATCGCACGCGATTAAAGAATTCTTCTCCGGGAGCCAACGCGGAGGATCGCCAGCATCAGCGCAGAACAGATTTCCATAATCGCGCGAGGACGCGCTGAATGAGGTCCCTCGCCTGATCGCTCGCAGACTCGCGACCGGCCTCCCCCATCGGGGGAGAGATCAGAAGGCTCCGTGCGTCGCGTGAAGGATTTCCGCAATCCAGTCGGCGGCGATTTCGCGGATCAGCGGGCCGTTGTCGATCGAACAATGCTCGATGCCGCCGTCTTCGGGACCTAGCACCACCAGCTTCTTGTTGGGACTGTTGACCGCCGCGTCGTAGGTCTTCTGCGCGTGGTCGACCGGAATCTGCCGGTCAGCGCCACCATGCGTGACCAGCAGTGGGCAAGTAATTTTGTCGGCGATGCCCTTGAGCGTGAGGCGCGCAAGGAAGCCGGCGACAGCCTCCATCGAATCGCATCCGGTCACCCACATCATCTGCTCGTTGAGGTCGGGCACCGAGCTGGAATATTTCTCGCCCTCTTTCGCGCGCCGCTGCGTCACCTCGATCGCGTCATAGAAGGCGCCCAATGCGACGCAGCAGGCGAGGCGCTTCTCGAAGGCGGCGGCCCGGGGAGCATAGTAGCCGCCGAGGCTCACGCCCTGGATTCCGATGCGCACTCGATCGATGTCCTCGCGCGTTTCGAGATAATCCACGCATGCTGATGCGGATTCCTCGGACTCGATGCGCGCCGGAAGTTTGCGCAGGCGCAGCGCGCCACCACTGCCCGGCTGATCGCAAAACAGGCTCGCGATGCCGCGGCGCCCATACTCCTCGGCGAGATTGAGGTAGTTGAATTCCTTGATCCAGTCGAAGCCATTGAAATGGATGATGCACGGATAGGGCGGCTTGGCGCGCGGCTTCACGAAAATGCCCGGCAACGTCGTGCTCTCATAGGGAATTTCGACATACTCGGTAGCGTCGCCGCGCAGTTCGACGCCGCGACGAAACATCGCGGTCGCGTCGCGATAGATCTCGAATTTCCATGGATTCGACGGGCGCACGATTCGCTCGGCCATCAGCTTGTAAAGCGCGCCGCGCAGCAGCTTCTGTCCCGCACTGCGCTGATGTCCCGCCGCCTCGTCGCGCTCGGCCTGCAGCTTCATCCGCTCGCCGATCGCGGACCAGCTTTGCGCCCATCCGGCTGACGCCCCGGGCGCGTCGGGGCCGGCGAACTTGCGCAGCGGCCGGCACGCGAGGTCGACATCGGAAGCGACCGCGCCCATATCCAGCGCGGTGATGATCGCGAGATTCCACGGATAGTTGTTTTCGAAATACTCGAACATGACTGCCTCCTTCGAATTCGACGTCGCGTGTTGCTACTTTCTGGACCGAACCTTTTTTGGCTTCGCAGCTCGATGCGGTTTCGCCGTTAGCGGGCGTCCGTGAGTGAGCGTGGCGAGAAATTGATCAGCGAGCCGATGTGCCATTTCAGCTTCGCCAAGTTGAAACCGCGCGGGCTCGATATCGCCGAAGACCAGCCGCTGCTGGAGCACCGAAGTGGCCGCACGCAAGGCGAAATCGACCACGTGCTCGCGCTCGGATTCCGGCAGCCAGGTGAGATGCGGCGCGAGCAGCGCGGTCATTCGCTCGGACGCGTGGCGCGAGATCTGCGCGGCGCGCTCGTAGACGTCGCGATCGTTGACCAGCAGCGCGGCGCGCAAAAGCGGCAGGCGCGATCGGCGATCGGCGATGACTCGCGTAATGACTTCGCGTACAATGGCTTCCAGCGGCGAGCCGCGCCACTGCGCGGGATCCAGGATTCGATCGATCTCCCCAATCATCTCGTCGCGATGCCGTTCGTGAGCGGCCAGCACCAGGGCGCGTTTATCCTCGAAGCGCGCGTAAATCGAAGTCACCGCGATTTTCGAGCGGCGCGCCAGTTCCGCCATGGTGATTTGTTCGAAGGGTTTTTTCTCCAGCAGCTCGACAAAGGCGTCGAGCACGCGCGCGAGGGTTTCGCGACTGCGCTGCTGGCGGGGCTCAAAAATCCGTTTGGATGCGGTAGCGTTCGGCATTATTTGTAATTGTAGTGTTATTACATTTAATGCCACTGACGCAAGCCCTAAATTCTTGCGAGTCATGCGCCGGTTTCCTGCGAAAGCGCGCACGGTTATAAACATCGCCTATGGCATCGATCACGTTTCCGAAGAATTTTCTGTGGGGCACCGCCAGCGCGTCCTACCAAATCGAGGGTGCGCACGACGCGGATGGCAAGGGCGAGTCAATCTGGGATCGCTTCTCGCACACGCCGAACAAGATCAAGCACGGCGATACCGGCGACGTCGCCTGCGATTTCTACCATCGTTACAAGGACGACATCGCGCTGATGGCCGAACTCGGGCTGAATGCCGCGCGCATCTCGCTCGCCTGGCCGCGCATCGTGCCGCACGGAAAGGGCGAGGCGAATCAGAAAGGTCTCGACTTTTACAATCGCGTGATCGATGAGCTCCTGAACCACAACATCCAGCCGTTCGTGACGCTCTACCATTGGGATCTTCCCCAGGTGCTCGAGGATCTCGGCGGCTGGGCGAATCGCGACACCGCGCGGCACTTCGGTGACTATGCCGCCATATGCGCCAAGCACTTCGGCGATCGCGTCAAGCATTGGATGGCGTTCAACGAGCCGTGGATTTTCACCGTGCTCGGCTACATGTTCGGCATCCACGCGCCCGGGATTCACGATCGCAGACTCGCGATGCGGGCCGGCCACATTGTCAACCTTGCGCAGGGGCTGGGGGTGCGGGCGATTCGCGCGAATACGAATCCGGAGATGGTCGGCACCGCGTTCAGCATGCAGCCGGTTTTTCCGAAGACCGATTCGGTCGAGGATCGCGAGGCCGCGGAGCGCTACCATCGCTTCAACAATGTGTGGTTCCTCGAAACCGCGATGGAGGGGCGCTATCCGAAAATTTTCCTCGAGGGCAGCGAGGAGGAATGGCTCGACGTGCGGCCGGGCGACATGGAGATGGTCAAGGCACCGCTGGATTTCATCGGCATCAATCTCTACACCCGGATGACGATCGCGCACGATCCGCACGACACCATGATGGGCACGCGGCCGGCATACCATGGCGAGGAAAACGAGCTGACGGACTTCGGCTGGGAGGTTTATCCGCAGGCGCTCTCTGAAATGATCATGCGCATCGCGCACGACTATCCGAAGATGCCGATCTACGTCACCGAAAATGGTGCGTCATATGGCGAGAAGCCCGATGCCGACGGCCTGGTACGCGATCAACGGCGCATCCGGTTTCTGCGCGGGTATATCGGCGAGATGGGGCGTGCGATCGAGAAAGGCGCCGACGTGCGCGGCTACTTCCTATGGACCTTCACCGATAACTTCGAGTGGGCGGAGGGCTTTCAGCAGCGCTTCGGCATCGTGTACTGCGACTTCGAGACGCAGCAGCGCATCGTCAAGGAAAGCGGCAAGTGGTATGCGCAACTCGCACGCACCAATGTGCTCGACTTCGATTCGCGTGAGTAAGCGGGCGAGTAGGCCGCATCTTGCGGAGGCGCCCCTACTCCGATACTCGACAGGTTCGCCAGAAAAAAATGGATAGCGCCAGTCTACTGATTTGGGTTCACGTGCTCGCGATGTCTGCGTACTTCGGTGCGCAGTTCGCGGTCATCTATATGTTGTTGCCGGTTGCAGAGCAGGCGGGTGATGAATCTCGGCGCCGGGCGGCGCTCATCACCGGGTTCAAGTTCTACAATCCGTTCACCATCGCGATGCTCGGGATCGTGGTGATCACGGGCGCGATGCGGCTTACCGACGTCAAGGCCGAGATGAAGTTCGAGTACTTCAGCCGCATCTGGGCGGCGCTGTCGCTGAAGCTGGGACTGGCGTTCCTGCTCATCTTCATCCAGACCTACATCACCTTCGGGCTGACGTTTCGGATCGGGCGGCAGGAAGAAGTTGCCGCGCATGGCGACGGCGAGCCGTTCACGGTGGAGCGGCTGAACTCGATACTGAGCCGCACTCGCGCCATGATCTGGGTTACCATCATACTCACCGCCGCAATTGTTTTCGTTTCTCTCACCGTGATGAAGCGCGCCGTCAGCCAGAACGCGAGCGCTTCACTGAACGCCATGATGGCGCCGGCTCAGACCAACCCGAAGAGCGAGGTGACGATCCAAGCCAGGGTCAGGAATCCGAACACCACGCCAGGGAGCTCGTTGAGCATCGCATACCGCGCGCGATAGGTAGCCTCGCCGGCGCGCTCTTCGTTGTTCACCAAACCCGGGATAGTTGCTTCATTGAAATTTGCGTTCATGTTCTTCTCCTCAAATCCGATTCAGTTGCTGATGTCGAGGCGTCTTAGACCAACCCGAACAGCGAGGTTACGATCCAGGCCAGGGTCAGGAACCCGAAGACGATGCCCGGCAGCTCGTTCAGCATCGCATAGTGAGCGCGGTTGATGGCGTCGCTGGTGTGCTGGTCGCTTCCGATGTATCCGTTGATGGTCGCTTCGTTGGTATGCGCGTTCATGGTCGTATCCTCCTGCTGCAAACTCGTTGGGGGAGGACTTGAGCAAGGGAGGTGCCAGCGTTGAGAATGGCTAAATCGGAGGCAAGGAGTGCAAGGTTGCGCAGAATGCGAAGGGCAGCAGACAAAAAGCCTTGATTTTGTTGAAGGTTAACCTATCGCTAAAAGCTAGCATTACGCGAGAGGTAATTCGCGCTTCGCAACGATTCGCGATTCATTCTCGCAGTTCGCGAATTGCGCATGCTGCACCATGCAGTTCATTTACTGCGAAGTCCCGATTTTCCTCGCTGCGCTATCATTCATGCTTCGCTTTTGAGAGATTCTGCTCATGCCTGAAGTTTCCGATTCGCCATCGGGAAGCGTCGCAGCCAAGCCGACCGGACCGTTAGTGGATTTCTCGGCAGCGAGCGCATTCGGTGCGCCGCCCCTCGGACCGATTCCCGCCAACTTGCCGGACCGGAACTTTTTCCTACGCTTTGGCGAGTTGGGAATTTTCCTGGTCGCGGTGGTCGGCGCGGTCGCGCTCGGTCTGGCGATCACCACCTACTTCCGCGCGCACACTTACATCGCCGCATATCTCCTCGCGTATGCCGGCTTTCGCGCCGCCGATCTGCTGGTACGCGACGAGTACGGACCCGACCCCGCGCGCGACGCGGTCGTCCGACGCGTCTCCGACCAGGGACCATTGTTGCTGTTGTTCTTCGCCGCTCCTTTCGAACGCACCTTTTTGTGGGGCGGCGAGGCTCCACGCTGGATGAGCGGGCTCGCGCTGGCGATGGAATTGGGCGGGCTCTGGCTGGCGCTCGGCTCGCGCATTCAACTGGGCTTCTTCTCATGGGAAAAGCGCAACGGCGCCGAAGACCGCGTGCTGGTGCGTAGCGGCTTCTACCGTTTCATTCGCCATCCGACTTATTCCGGCGTGTACTTTGCGCTGATCGCGTGGCCGATCGCGTACGGCGCGCCGATTTCCGCGCTGCTCAGCATCATCATCGTCGGAATGGCGATGCAGCGGTTGATCAAGCGCGAGGAGCGCACGCTCATCGATCGCTACGGCGAGGCGTACCTCAAATATCAGGACGAGAGCGACGCGATGATCCCGAGCTTGTGGTAATCGCGGCTACTTTTTGGTGCGCGACTGTAGTTGACAGGAGACCAACGAGCAGTATGCGCGATCGGGCGAGTCGGTCACGAAGGACTGGCCGCATCGCGCACAGCGGCGGATCGATTCGCCCGGCTGCAGCAGCGGATCGAGGCGCTCCAGATCGCTTTCGAACTTTGTCGATGCGGGCGTCGCTTCAAGTTCCAGCTTTACTCCTCGCGCAGCCGAAGATGCGAGGCGGTCGGCGCGCTCGTTGTTCTTGTCGCCGGCATGTCCGCGGACCCACTCGAAGCGGACCTTGCGCGAGGCGACTTCGCGATCGAGCTCGCGCCACAGGTCGGCGTTCGCGTTGCGCTTCCATCCCTTCATCATGGTGTTGACGACGTAGGAGCTGTCGCTGCGCACGATGACTTCGGCGCCCTCCGCGAGGTCGCGCAATCCTTCGAGCGCGGCCATGATTTCCATCTTGTTGTTGGTGGTAGCTGGATAAGGTCCGCCGCTCAGCTCGCGATACTCCTCGACCGGTTCGGCGATCACCACGCCCCATCCGCCGGGGCCGGGATTCCCGAGGCATGCGCCATCGGCATAAAGGAGGTACCTGCGCGCGTCCGACGCCATCGGGCCTACTTGGTCGCCGCGCGGCGCTCGCGCAGGAGCTGCTCGAACCATTGCATGTAGATGCGGGCGGACTTCTCCCACGAGAAATCGGCGGCGAAGCAATTCGCCATCAGCTTGCGCCATTGCTCGCGCTTGCCGAACACGGTGAGCATTCGGCCGAGCCCGGCGAGCAGGTCTTCGGCGCGATAGGTCTCGAACACAAAACCATTGCCCTTGCCGGTTCGCGGATCGAATTCGACCACGGTATCGCGCAGACCGCCGGTGGCGCGCGCGACTGGCGGATTTCCATACTTCATGGCGTACATCTGGGTTAGTCCGCAGGGCTCGAAACGCGAGGGCATCAGGAAGGAATCGCTGGCGGCCTGGATCTTATGCGCGAGGACGTTGTCGAACTCGTCGAGCACGCGAAACTTGTCCGGATGACGGCGCTGCGCCTCGCGAAAATATGACTCAAAGGTAGTGTCCCCGTTGGCGAGCATCACGATCTGCAACTCCATCTGCATTATGCGATCGAAGGCGTCGCGGAGCAGATCGAAGCCCTTTTGCGAGGTCATCCGCGATACCATCCCGATGAGCGGGGCGCCTTCGCGCGGCGCCAGCTTGAGCTCCTTGAGCAACTCGCGTTTGCACACGCTCTTGCCGTCGAGCCGGTTTGGCACATAGTTAGCCGGGAGCATCCGATCGGTCGCGGGATTCCATTCGTAATAGTCCGCGCCATTGAGGATGCCGCGAAAGTGCGCGCCCTTCAGCTTCAGCACGCCTTCGAGGCCGAAGCCGAAATCGGGGTCGCTCACGGCCTCGGCGGCGTAGCTCGGGCTCACCGTGTTGACAGCGTCGCTCATCATGATCGCGCCCTTCATCAGATTGACGTGATCAAAAAATTCCAGACCCTCGACGGTGTAGTAGCTCCAATCGATTCCGAGCAGCGAATAGTCGACTGGATCGAAAACTCCCTGATAGGCGAGATTGTGGATGGTGTAGACCGAAAGCGCGTTGCGCAGCTTTCCGTTGAGCTCCTCGTCGGCACGCATCACGACGGTGGCCGCCGCCGCATGCCAATCATGCGTATGGAGCACGTCGGGCTGGACATACTTCGCCGCGACGAAAGCTGCCGCGCGCCCGAAGAAGACGTAGCGCATCACATTGTCGAAGTAGGCCTTGCTGCGCTCGCCGTAAATGCCCTCGCGATCGAAGAAGCCCTCATGCCCGATGAGATAGAGCGGAATGCCGGAGGGAGTTTCGGCGCGCAGAACTGAAAAGCTCTCGGTCCCGTGGCCGAAGTGATGGTCCTCGGCGTCGCCCACGACGGTGGTCTTCAACTCGCGCAAAATCGAGCGATATCCCGGCAGGATGAGGACCGGTTCGGCGCCGATCTTTTTGAGCGCATCCGGATAAGCGCCGATGACATCGCCGAGGCCGCCGGCCTTGGCCCAGGGTGATATTTCCGCCGCGACGATCGCAATCTTCATTTCGAAACCGAGACCTGAGTAGTGAGGTGGCTGGCCGCTCGCGGCACTTCCGCGAGGACAGCGCACAGTAGCGAAGGCGTTCCATCAATCGCAACGGGATCGCATCGCGATCGATTTGCCAGCCGCACAGTCTATTCGCAATCGGGCCGATTTTCGAAGCTTGAGGAGCATGACAATCGCCGGACTTTGCGGCATCGTTTCTCGATGTCGACCCGACTGAGCATCGTCGCCGCCCTGTTCATCCATCCCGGATGCGAGGTGGAATTTGCACAATTCGAGACCGCCGCCGAAATGATCATGCAGCGCTATGGCGGGCGCCTCGAACGGAGGATTGGAATTCCGCCGAGTGCCGGATCAGCCGCATGAGGTACACCTCGTGACGTTCCCCGACCAGGAGTCATTCGAGCGCTATCGCGCCGACGCGGATCTGCTCGCAATGGCGGACCTGCGAGCGCGCGCCATCCGGCAGACCCTCGCATGGGTCGGCAACGATTTTCCGGGCTTCCTCAGGAAATAGTCATTGCGCGATTTCGACCAGGGCCACGCCCTCATGTTGGGTGGCCAGGCCGGCGGGAAAAGTTTTGCCCTTCAGATAGTGATCTAAAAACGCCCGGCTGTAGTCGATGATCGCGGCGTGGAATTTCGGATTGAGATCGGTCCACGCGAAATGCCCGGCCCCCTCGAACTCGACAAAATACTTGGGCGCCGGACTTTGAGCATACGCACCATTTGCTTTTTTGATGAACGGCGTGATGCCGACATCGCGCGTGCCTCCCTGGTACATCACCGGCGCATCGAGGCCGCCCAGCGTATGCTGCTCGATGAAGGGCATCGCGTACGGTGACAGCGCGAGGATCGCTTTCACCCGAGTATCTTTCCAGCGCGGCCATCCACCGCCAACGCCCAGCACGGTGTAGCCGCCGAGCGAATGTCCGACCAGCGCGAGGTGATTCCAGTCGTAAGGCGCGTCGCGATAGCGAGGATCCTTGCTGAGCGCATCGATGAGTTTCTCCAGATCCTGCGCGCGTTCCGCATAGCTGCTATCGCTCCACTCACGCGGTTCTCGGAACGGAGTCTGCGGACGATTGAACCATCTCGTGAGGCTTCTACACGCTGCGTCTTGGTGGTTCGGTGCGAACACTGCGTAACCGGCGTCCGCGAGGCCCTTCATCAGAAACGTGGATTGGGTGCTGCATCCGTGAAAGCCGTGCGAAAAAACGATGACGGGCCATGGACCTGGTGTTCCGGGCGGAGGAGTCCACATCGCGACTTCGAGTCCGGCCACCTGGATTTTCTGCGCGGCCGGCTCCGCAGCCATCGATGAATAGCCGGTGATCAAGGCGAGCGCCAAGGCAAGTGCGAGCCCGAGCCGGAGCCTCCCACGATCGATATCGCGATTCACGGACCGATCATCTATTGGATCCGGAAATGAAAAAAGGGCTGCCGGTTTCCCGGTAGCCCTTTGAATCACAAAGCTTGCTCGATTAGTTCAGCACGGTGCGCTCCGGACGCGTCTCCTCGGGCGCGTCCACCTCATCGCCGTTGCGCAGCGCGTAGCCGAGGACCTCATCGACGGTGTCGACGAAGTGCATGGTCAACTCGCGCCGCAACTCCTCGGGGATATCTTCGAGGTCGCGCTCGTTGCGCCGCGGCATGATGATGGTCTTGATACCCGCGCGCCGCGCCGCCAGCACCTTCTCCTTGATACCGCCGACCGGCAGCACCTTACCGCGCAAGGTGATCTCTCCGGTCATCGCGACGTACGGACGACAGGGGCGTCCGGTCAGCAGCGACGCCAGCGAGGTCGCCAGCGTGACACCCGCGGATGGCCCGTCTTTCGGAATCGCGCCAGCCGGCACGTGTACGTGGATATCGGAGTTGTCGTAGAAGTCCGGTGCTATGCCGAGCCGATCCGCGCGCGAGCGAATGTAGGAAAGCGCGGCCTGCGCTGATTCCTTCATCACGTCGCCCAGCGAGCCAGTCAGCGTCAGGCCCTTCTGCCCCTTCATCCGCGTCGATTCGATGAACAGGATGTCTCCGCCACTGGCAGTCCATGCGAGGCCGGTAGCGACGCCGGGATCTTGGGTGCGATCTGCAACCTCGGCGAAGAACTTCGGCGGACCGAGGTACTTCTGGATCATTTCGGGGGTGATCTTTTCGGGCGGTTGCTCGCCCTCAGTTACACCGCGCGCGATTTTACGAAACACGTGGGCGATCTCGCGCTCGATGTTGCGCAGCCCGGCCTCGCGGGTGTAATTGCGCACCACTTCCGAAACCGCCGCGGGCGTAAAGTCAATCTTCAGATCGCCGAGGCCATTTTCAGTCAACTGCTTGGGAATGATGTGCCGCTTGACGATTTCCAGCTTCTCTTCCTCGGTGTAGCCGGGAAGCTCAAGCACCTCCATTCGATCCAACAGCGCGTGCGGAATGGAATCGAGCACGTTGGCGGTGGTCAGGAACAGCACCTTCGATAGATCGAAGGGAACATCGAGGTAATGATCCTGGAAAGTGTTGTTCTGCTCGGGATCGAGGACCTCGAGCAACGCCGCGGCCGGATCGCCGCGGAAATCGGCGCCCAGCTTGTCGACCTCATCGAGGATGAAGAGCGGGTTATTCGCGCCCGCGTTGCGGATGCCCTGGATGATGCGCCCGGGCAGCGACCCGATGTAAGTCCGCCGATGCCCGCGGATCTCGGCCTCGTCGCGGATGCCGCCGAGCGACAGCCGGACGAACTTGCGGCCCATCGCACGCGCAATGGAACGTCCGAGCGAGGTCTTGCCGGTTCCCGGCGGCCCCACGAAGCATAGGATCGGGCCCTTGGTATCGTTCTTCAGCTTGCGCACCGCGAGGAATTCGAGGATGCGCTCCTTGATCTTGTCGAGGTCGTAGTGGTCCTCGTCGAGCACCGTGCGCGCGTGCTTGATGTCGAGGTTGTCTTCAGTGGAAATGCTCCACGGCAGGGTCACCAGCCAATCGAGGTAGGTGCGCACCACGGTGTGCTCCGCCGACTCCGGCGGAATCATCTTGAGGCGTTCGAGTTCCTTGTTGGCGGCCTTCAGTGCCTCCTCGGGCATCTTGGCGGCCTCGATCTTCTTCTCAATTTCCTCGAGTTCGCCGGAACGCGAATCGCCGTCGCCGAGCTCTTTCTGAATCGCCTTGAGCTGCTGGCGCAGGTAGTACTCGCGCTGATTCTTGTTGAGCTCGGTCTGAACCTGCGACTGGATCTTGTGCCCGAGTTCGAGCAACTCGATCTCGCGGGTCAAAATCGCGATCAGCTTCTCCAGCCGTTGCCGAACGTCAGTGCTCGACAGCAGATCCTGGGCTTCCTCGACCGCAATCTTCAGGTACGAGGCGACCAGGTCGGTAAGCCGGCCTGACTCGCGGACCTGCATCGCGATGCCCTGCAATTCATCGGGAAGATAAGGGACCAGCGAGACAAACTTCGAAAACTGGCTGACGAGATGGGCCTGGAGCGCATCGATTTCCTTGTCTGCCACCAGCTCGTCGCCGAGGCGCTTCACGTGCGCTTTGAAATAAGGATCGCGCTGCGTGAAATCGAGCAGCTCGAGGCGCGCAAGGCCCTGGACCAGAACGCGCACGCTCTGATCCGGATAGCGCAACATCTTAAGGATGCGTACCGCGGTGGCGCGCTGATAGACGCCCTCCGGACCGGGATTTTCTTCTTCGGGATTCTTTTGCGCAGCGAGGGCAATGATGCGGCTGCCCTGGCCCACGCTATCTATGAGTTTGAGTGACGCAGGACGCGACACTAAGAAAGGATGAATCTGGCTTGGGAAGATTACGATCCCGCGCAGTGGCAGGACCGGCAGAATATCAGGAATCTCAACCTGGCTCAGATCCTCATCGACGTCGAATTTTTTCTCACCCTTGGGCTTGTCTGACATTAGCGGCTATACCCTCTTCGGAGAGAACTCGCCCGCCCAAATCGTCCCCCCACTGCTTTCGACCAGCGATGCGTTTACCGTAGTATACGGGTGCAAGGCAGACAAGATAATCTCCGTGAGATCAAACCTAAGCACGGATGTGGGATCGCGCCAGCAGCAGAAAAGCTTTGAGTAAACATCGATTCGACAAACTATTCAGCGCGGACGAAGCCAATGAACTTATTCCGCGCCTCGAGATCCTGATTCGCGATTTGCAAGTTCAGGCGGGGGTGATGCGGACCAAAGTCGCCGAGCTGTCCCGTTTTGATGACAAGCTGAGCGAACTCGACCTCGCGAAGGTAATCACGCGCTATCCCGAGCTGCGGCCAATCGCGTCCCGGATGAGCGAGATCGCCAGCGAAATCCAGGAGATGGGCTGCTTCCTTAAGGATATCGATCAGGGACTGGTGGATTTCCCATTTCTGATCGAGGCGGACGGCGATCAGGAAGACGACGTGGTCTTCCTATGCTGGCAGTATGGCGAGCCGCGCATCGTAGCATGGCATAGCGTCGAGAGCGGATTCGGGCAGCGTCAACCATTGCCAGGCGCGACTAAGCCGCTGCTCAACTAAGCCAACGATAGACTAACCACTAGACAAATATGTGCGGACGAATTTGATGATCCTCATCTTTATATACCTGCTCGCGCTCGTATGCTGGCTCGGCTCGGTAATTTTCTTCTCATTTTTCACCGCGCCAGTGGTGTTCACGGTGTCTGGCCCGACCCGATGCGGGCAAAGTCGTCAGTGTAATTTTTCCTCGCTACTACATCCTTGGATACGTCGCCGGAACCATCGCGTTTGTCATCGCGGTCTACCTGCTCATACAAGGAACCGGCGTGCGCCAATGGTGGGTGGCCAGCGTCCTAACGCTCGCCATCGCGCTCGGATGCACCTTCTACGCGGGAATCAAAATTCGTCCGCGCGTCGACGCGATCCGCAGCGTATCGGAAGAAGCCAATCCTGATCCCGCGACCAAGGCCGAGTTCGACAGCCTTCATCGACTATCAGTCATCCTCAATGGCACCGTGCTGCTGATGGACCTGATTGCGCTCTTCGGGACTGCCGCCGCGCTCACCCCGCGGGTCTAGCATCATGTTCAAAGCGATCGTGCTCGATCTCTTCGACACGTTGGTGAACTGGGATCCCGACGGCCTTCCGCTGATGCAGTGGAAGGGCCGAGAGATGCATACGACCATTCCATGGATTCTGCCCAAGGTGCAGGAAGCGCTCGGTGAGCGATACGACCTCGACGCCTTCATGACGACCTACGCCGCGGTCTACGAGGAAATCAACCATGAGCGCGAGCGCGACGGCATCGAGATCACCTGCTTCGAGAGATTCGCGCGGACGCTGCATCGCCTCGGCCTCGAATCCGGTGCGAAGACCGATCAGCTCGCCGAAGAGTTGCGGCGAATCCACATGCGCGGGGTGCGCAACGTGACCTCGGCACCGTCATCAAGGAAGGATGCTGTCCGTCGGCTCGCGGAGAAATATCGGCTCGGACTGCTTTCGAACTTCGATGACTCACAGACTGGGTGGGAAATCATGGCCGACACCGGCGTCAAGGATAAGTTCGAGGCCATCATCATCTCGGCCGACCTGCGGCTGCGAAAACCGAATCCGAAAATCTTCGAGCGGATGCTCGAGATGCTCAGCCTCGAGGCGCGCGACATCCTGTTCGTCGGCGATACCCCGCATCATGATGTCGGTGGAGCGAAAGCCGTCGGCATGTCGGCGGCATGGATCAGCCGCCACGCGCTGCCGCTTCCCGAAGACGTCGCGCAACCGGACTACATCATCCGCGACCTCGCAGAATTACCGGACCTGTTGGAGAACTCCTGATGCCACGCGCGCTGATGCTCACCGTCATCGGCGCCGGTGATGCGCCTGAAGATGTTTGCGCGATGGCGCGCGAAGTCGGCCGCGAAATCGCCTCGCGCGGCGCGGTCCTCATCAATGGCGGACGCGGCGGCGTGATGCGTGCGGCAGCGGAAGGCGCGCGAGCCGCCGGGGGACACACCATTGGAATCCTTCCCAGCTACGAGCGTGAGAGCGCCAACGAGTTCATCGAATTTGTCGTCGCGACCGGAATGGGCGAGGCGCGCAACGCGATCATCGTCGCAAGTTCCGATGCCGTCATCGCGATGCCCGGCGAAGGCGGCACGCTCGCCGAAATCGGCTTCGCCAAAAAGTTCGGCCGCCCCATCGTCGCGCTGAAATCGTGGCCGGAAATCGAAGACCTCCATCGTGCGAACACTCCGCGTGAGGCCGTTGAACTCGCAGTCAAGTTGGCGACCTCTCCGCGAGACTGAATCATGCCCAAGAAAGCCGAACAGCAACTCGCGATGGCATCCCTCGAGCGCGCGCCGTTCTCGAAGCTTGCAGGATTGAAGATCACCTCGGCCGAAGACGGCGTCGCCGTCGTGCGGATGCCGTTCTCCGAGACACTGCTCAACGATGGCGGCCCCGCCGTCCCGATTCATGGCGGCGCGATCGCTACGCTCGCCGACTTCGCCGCATGCGCCGCGGTCTGGAGCCTCGAAGCGACGCTGCGCAGCATGACCATCTCGATGACGGTGAACTTCACCGGTCCCGGAATTAAGTCCGATCTGATCGCGCGCGCAGTGGTTCGTCGCGCCGGCAGACGCGTCGCGAGCATCAACGTCGAAATTCACGACTCCGCCGATGCGCTCATTGCCGACGCTCTCATCACCTACAAAATCGCCTAAATAATTCTGCTGAATTTTCTCGATTGGAACCCGTCTAATCCTGTAGTCGGGCTTGATACTTAAGCACGCTCCCACTCGAACCTCGGTCGGCCCGAACAGGAGAGAAAACATGCTGCACTATGCATTGGTATTTTTGGTTGTCGCGATCATCGCCGGAATCTTGGGCTTTGGCGGCATCGCCGGAGCCGCGGCCGGAATCGCGAAAATTCTTTTCTTCGTCTTTCTGATTCTGTTCCTGGTCGGGCTGGTCGCGGGCCGACGAACAGTAGTCTAGATCGGTTTAAAGGGGAGGCGGCGGGGGACACCGTCGTGGATCGCGCGGGGCCTCGGCTCCGCGCGATTCTTTTTATGCTACATCTGATCGAGTGAATCCGATCCTCGCAAACATCTCGAACGCAGTAGCCGGAAGTGGATTGAATCTGATCGCGGCGACGCCGGCCGCTCGCTACGATAGCGCCGTCAGCGAACAATACCGCGTTTCTTCGATCGCTCCCGGCATGCAATCGATCATTGTGATCGGCAATGGCGGCGACGCGTTCTGGAAAGCATTCAGGCAACACGCCGATCGACATCCGGGTTGGACTGAGCGTGAGCATCCGCTGGACGACTTCACCCGTTTAGTCATCGAGCGCGACGCGGCACCGATCCTCTCCGCCTCCAGCATTGAGCATCGCATCGTATATCCGTTCGTCGGCGACGGCCCCACTCTGAGTTTCATGGCAGCGGGAAAAGCCGCGGGACTGTCCGGCCCAAGCCTGCTCGGCGTGATGGTGCATCCAGTGTACGGACCCTGGATCGCGTTTCGCGCCGCCATTCTGCTCGCTCAGCCGCTCGATGCGCCGGGCGCAGCGCTCGGCTTCGATCCATGCCCAGCTGTGAGGCGCGAAGCTGCATCAGCGCCTGTCCAGCAGGAGCGGTAAGCGTCGAGAAGGGATGGGACATTCCGAAATGCCTGACCCATCGGGTCGAGGTGGAAGCGGACTGCACGCCGCGCTGCCACGCGCGCGTCGCATGCGTGCTAGGCCCCGAGCATCGCTACCCTGACGATGAGTTAGCGTATCATCAGATGCGCTCGCTCCGCGCGATGCGCCCCTACTATGAAACGCACCTCAAGCCGCAGAGAGGAGCTTCACCACAGAGACACGGAGACACAAAGTAGATCAGACAACTACTCTGAAAATTCCGTCCTTTATCAGCGGCACATTGAAATTGATCAACAATCCCACTCTGATGCCAGTCAGTTTAAGATAACTAAGAAGCTGGGCTTCGAATACGGGCTCAATCCGTTGAACTGACTCTAATTCGACTATCACGGAGTCCGCGACGACGAGATCGAGTCTGAGCCCTGCTTCCAACCGAAGGTCCGTGTACTTGATCGGAAGCATTACTTGTGACCGGAAGCTGATTTTTCGCAAGGTCAGCTCATGGCACAGGCAGGCTTCGTAGACCGATTCCAGCAGACCAGGCCCCATTTCCTCGTGGACAGCAAAGGCGGCACTCACTACTTGGCCCGAGACTTCATTTAGCGCCGGCGGAATAGGTTCCGTTTGCCGCACCTTCATCTCCGCGATCTGAACTATCGTTTTTTCGCTTCCAATATGATCTCAAATCAACGATGAAAGAAGCGCTCCGCCTGGCAACAGTTGGTCGGTAGAAGTCTTTGGCTGCACCCTTGTGCCTCCGTGTCTCTGTGGTTACCTCTGGATCTTCTTTGCGACCTCGGTCGCGAAGTAGGTCAGGATCAAGTCCGCTCCGGCGCGACGAATCGAGGTCAGCACCTCCATGATGGTGCGCTCCTCGTCGAGCCATCCATTGAGGCCGGCCGCACGAATCATCGAATACTCGCCCGACACATTGTAGGCCGCGACCGGCACGTTGAACTCATGCTTCACGCGATAGATGAGATCAAGGTACGGCAGCGCGGGTTTCACCATCACGATGTCGGCGCCCTCTTCCAAATCCAGCGCGACCTCGCGCATCGCCTCGTCGCCATTAGGCGGATCCATTTGATATGAACGGCGATCGCCGAACTGTGGCGCTGACTCAGCTGCCTCGCGAAATGGACCATAAAATGCCGACGCGAACTTCGCCGAGTACGCCATGATCGCAACGTGCGCAAAGCCGTTCTGATCCAGCGCCGTGCGAATCGCGCCGACCCGGCCGTCCATCATGTCAGATGGCGCGACGATATCGGCGCCGGCGCGCGCATGCGAAAGCGCCTCGCGCACCAGTAGATCGAGGCTCGCGTCGTTGTCGACTTCGGTGCCGGAAATCGCTCCGCAATGGCCATGGTCGGTGTACTCGCACATGCATACATCGGTGATGACGCACAGGCTGGGCACCCGTTCCTTGACCTCGCGAATCGCGCGCTGTACCTCGCCCGAATCATTCCAGGCCTCGCTGCCGATGGCATCTTTCCGCTCGGGAATTCCGAACAGGATGATGGCGGGAACTCCTGCGGCATGAGTCTCGCGCGCGGCGCTCACCAGATTGTCCACTGACAGTTGCGCGACGCCGGGCATCGAAGTGACCGGCCGTTTCACATCGCGGCCCGGGGCATACGAAAAACGGCTGGATGAGATTATCGGGCGAAAGCCGCGTCTCGCGAATCATGCGCCGGAGCGTCTCGGTGCGACGTAGTCGCCGCGGGCGATTTATCGGAAATGCCATGATGGCCACCTCTCGGTGATGAGACTAGCTGCTGTGCGACTGTGACGCGAAGTAGTCGCGGATCGCGCACCACCAGCGCCGGAATGGTGTATTCGGCGCGGCTTCACCACGACCTCGAAGCCGAGTGCGGCCGCAGTTGCCGCCGTGATGGGACCGATCGCTGCCGCGCGAGTTCCTGCTTTCGGCTTGCCCCGCGATTTCAACGAAGTTCGACGCGGTACTGGAGCTGGTGAAAGCGATCAGATCGTAGCCGCTCGCCGACAGCGAATCGCGAATGCGATCGAGCGCGGCCCCTTGGGGCACAGTGGTTTTGTAGGCCGGCGCGATGACGACCTCGGCCGCTCCAGTTTCCTTCAGCATCTGCGGGAGAACTTCGCGTGCCACCTGCGCGCGAGGAATCAGGATGCGCGCTCCGCGAATTTTCTCCGCGCCGATCGCATCGATGATGGCCTCGGCGCGATATTCGGTCGGCATCGCATCGACGACGAGCGCGTATTCTTTCAGCGCCTCGGCAGTCGCGGGACCAATCGCCGCGATGCGCGCCTTGCCCATCGCGCGAATGTCTTTTTGTAGGGTTTTCAGCCTCTCGATGAAGGCCTCGACGCCGGTCGCGCTGGTGAAGATCGATCCAATCGAAAGCATCGAGCCGCGCGATCGACTGATCGAGGGTCGCGTACGAATCCGGCGGCTACCGTCTCGATGGTGGGAAACTCGATCACTTCGGCGCCGAGCGCGCGCAGCTCGCGCGCGAAGGAGGAGGCCTTTCGCTCGCACGCGTGATGACGATGCGGCGCCCGAACAGCGGCATCCGCTCGGCCCACTTCAGATGTTCGCGCAAGTCCGCGCACTGCCCGACTACTACTACGGCGGGCGCGCCCGAGCTTCGCGCGTTCGACCTCATCGGCGAGCGCGGCAGCGTCGACGCCACGGTCTTCTGATTCGCGACGGTGCCCCATTGAATCGCGGCCGCCGGCGTAGATGGCGGCAAACCCGCATCACCAGCCGCTGCAGCACTCCGCGCAGCCGCGCGGTCGCCATCAGGATCACGATAGTGCCGCGCTGATTGGCCGCGCGCGCCAGGTCGTCCCACGGCACCGACGCCGCGCCCTTGCTCTCATCTTCGTGGCCGGTGACGAATGCGACGAACGATCCATAATCACGATGCGTCAGCGGAATTCCCGCGAACGCCGGCACCGCGATCGCCGAGGTGATGCCCGGCACCACCTCGAACTCGACGCCGGCCGCCGACGAGACGCTTCGGCCTCCTCGCCGCCGCGCCCGAAGATGAACGGGTCGCCGCCCTTGAGCCGCACCACCGCCATCCCCTTGCGCGCGTAGGCGATCAGCATCGCGTTGATGTCCGCTTGTGCGAGCTCTTTGTGCGCGCCGCCGCGTTTGCCCGCATGAATCAGTTCCGCCGACGCCGGCGCGAGGCGCAGCAAACCGGGATTCACCAGGCTGTCGTAGATTACGACTTGCGCGCGGCTGAGAATCTCCGCGCCGCGCATCGTGATCAGATCGATGGCGCCGGGTCCGGCGCCGACCAGGAAAACTTTTCCGCTGCTATCAGAGCTCCATCAAGAAGGTCGCGCGCGCCGCGCGAAATCATCTTAACACCGAGCTTCTCACCGAGGCGCCCGCCCGGCCGCGTCTCCCGCGCGAGGTGCTCGGAAATTTCATCGGCGAGGTCGCGCGCGCCATCGGCACTGAAGAGAATCACGCGCATCGCGAGCTGGTCATCTATATAGCGTGGCCTTAACGCCGACCGGCGTGACGCACGACGCATGAATCGAGGCGAGGAACGCGCGCTCGGCCGCCGTTTCGCATTCGGTCCGCGGATGATTCAACGAGGCGACCGCGCGTTCGATTTCCTCGGCACCGCAGATTTTTCCGTCCGCCAGGCATTCGATCGCGAGCGCGGCCTGCGCCGCCGAGTCGGAATAAATTCGCGCTCATCGAATTCCTCGTACTTGGATTTCCGCAAGCTTGCCGAGGCGCTTCAATCCCGCGATCGCGAGGATGATGGCATCCATCTCGCCGGACAGCACACGCTGAAGCCGCGTGTCGACGTTGCCGCGCAGCGGCACCACTTCGAAGGCCCGAATTAATCCGCAATGCTTCGAACTTCCTGCGCGGCGACGAGGTCCCGAGCTTCGCGCCTTTCGGCAGCGATTTCAGCGATGCGCCACTCTGAGTGATCAACGCATCATGCGGATTCTCGCGCGGCGGGGTTGCGACGATGCGAAACTCCTGCGGCAGCACGGCCGGCAGATCCTTCATCGAATGGACGGCGATATCGACCCGCCGCTCCCCAGAGCCTGCTCCAGCTCCTTGATGAAGAGCCCCTTGCCGCCGACATCCGCCAGCGAGGGGGTAAGGATTCTTATCGCCGCTGGTTTTGATCGGAACGATTTCGATCGCGAGGCTTGGCATCGCCGATGCGATCGCATCGCGCACCATCTCGGCCTGGATGATGGCAAGCTTGCTAGGCCGCGATCCGATTCTGAGCGTTGGAGTCATGGTTCACTAACATCATAGCGGTCCCGCCGCCATCGTTTCGACACGCCCCAGCGCGAGCACATTTGTGGAGCGCCAATGCGTTCAGTGTTGTAGAATCGAAACGGACCAGGATGAAAAAGAAACTGCCACGCCTGCGAAGCGATAAGGCAGCCGAGGACTTCGTCGCAAAGGCTGATCTGACCCAATACGACTTGTCCGAGATGCGACCAATGCGATTCGAGTTTCAGGCCAAGAGCGAGCGCGTCAACATGCGCCTCCCCCGGCAGCTGCTCGATGCAGTTCGGGCGTCAGCGGCCAAGGCTGGAGTCCCCTACCAGCGCTTCATCCGCCAGGCGCTGGAGGACGCAGTCCATCGGAAACACGCGTGAAATGTCTCGCGGTTCAGAGCGGGTCGTCATCGGTGGAATCTTCGATGAGGTCGTCGTCGAGGTCGGGGAGGTCCATCGAGGAGGCATCGGCGCCGTTGGTGCCCAGCAGCAGGCGGCGGGCGATTTCGGCCGTGTTCAGAGCCTCGGGTGAGTTGCTGTCGTGGTGGCGCAGGCCGGACATCACGCGGTGCAGCAGCTTATTTACCAGACCGCGAGTGAGCATCTCGATGCGCTCGCGCTCGGCCGGTTCGAGGGTCTTCAGCCATGCGCGATGACGCGCCAGCTCCAGGTCACGTAGCTGCTCCATGCTGACGCGGATGTCCTTGATGGTCGGAACGATCTCGAGCTCGGCCAGCCATTTGAGGAACGCTTCGATTTCCTCGACGACGATTTCCTCGGCTTTTTCCGCTTCGCGCTCGCGATCGCCGAGCGATTTCTGTGCGACCGCATCGAGATCGTCGATGTCATAGAGATAGACGTTTTCGATTTCGTTGAGGCGCTCGTCGAAATTGCGCGGCACGCCGAGATCGATCAGAAACACCGGACGATACTTGCGCTCGCGAATAATCGCCTCGACCTCGTGATGCGTAAGGATCGGCTTCGTCACCGAAACCGACCCGATCAGGATGTCGGCGATGCGCAGGTATGGCTTGTAATTTTCGAACGGAACCGCGGTGCCGCCGAGCTCGCGTGCGAGGGCGACCGCGCGATCGAAGGTGCGCGAGGTGATGAGCAACGACTCGATGCCGAGCGCTTTAAGATGACGCGCGGTCAATTCGGCCATCTTGCCGGCCCCCATCAGCATCGCGGTCTTGTTGCCGAGCGTGTCGAAGATCTGCCCCGCGAGGCTCACCGCGACCGAGCTGACCGACACCGCGCCGTGCCCGATGAGGGTGGCCTTGCGCACGCGCTTCGCGACCTGAAACGCCTTGTGGAATGCGCGATGAAGCACCAGGCCGACGGTCGCGGCCTCGGCGGCCTGCGCGTAAGCGAGTTTCAACTGGCCGAGAATCTGCGGCTCGCCCACCACCATCGAATCGAGGCTGGCGCCGACGCGGAACAGATGGCGCACCGCATCGCGTCCATTGAAATGGTAGAGGGCATCGCTGAAGGTGGCGCGCTCGACCGCGCGATCGGCGGCGAGAAACTGGACGACCTCTTCCTCGGCGCGATCGGGATCGGAAGTGACGCCGACGATCTCGACGCGATTGCAGGTCGAACAGCAGCGCGGCCTCGCCGATGCCGGTGGCCTGCTTGAGCCGCTGCAGCGCGGGCGCGACTTCGGCTTCGGCAAACGCGAGCCGCTCGCGGACCGCGACCGGCGCGGTCCGATGGTTCACGCCGAGTATGAAGAGCGCGTTTTCCATTTAACCGAAAGTCCCGCCGTGTTTGCCGGGCGACGCGAGGATCACGCCCACCATCGAGCCGACCAGCACCGTGAACACCACGATGGTGAGAGCCGCCGCGCGCCGGCCGCGCCAACCCACAGTCAAGCGCGATTCGAGCAGACCCGCATAGAGAATCCAGATGACCAGCGACCACGACTCGACGGGCTCCCAATTCCAGTAGCGGCCCCAGGTCGCATCGGCCCAGATCGCACCGCTGATGATGGCGAGGCTCAAGAGTATAAAGCCCCATCCCAGGAGGCGGTAGTTGATGCGGTCGAGTTTCTCGAGGCTCGGAACATCGCTGTTGGCCGGACGCATCACGCGCTTGGCCTTCAGCTTCGATTCATAGACGAGGTACACGAGGCTCACCACGGTCGCGAGCACGAACATGGAGTAGCCGAGGCATGCGAGGGTGACGTGAATCGGAAGCCATACGCTGCGGAGGCTCTCAGGCAACACTAGACGCGTGGTCTGCATTGTCATGAAGGCGACCAGCGAGGCGACCGTGACAATCGGACCGATGACCGCGCCGATGATCGCCATCCGCAATCGCACGATCATGACGAGAGCGACCAGCGCGACCAGCCACGCGAGGAACGAGAGCGATTCGGCGAAATTGGCGACCGGAAAATTGCCGGCCTGGATTCCGCGCGCGACCAGATCGAGCGCATGGAAGCTGGCGCCGGCTCCCAGCGCAAGCGCCGCCCACCCGGTCCAGCGGATGCGGCCCATCGCACGGTCCGCGATGAATCCTGCGGACGATGCCGCATAACAAAGGAGCGCCGGAAGAAGGAACAGGGTAACCATGATGTATCTAGCGAACCGTCGAAGTACCCTCGCTGCGAGTCGCGTTGGTGCGGAGGCCGCTCAGCCCGAGCGCATCGAGACCGACGCCGATCTCGCGCAACAGCTTCCTGTCGAGGGCATCGAGATTGCCTTTTCGGAGATATTCGGGAATTCGGGAGCGCGCAAGGGCGGTCAGCTTCGAGGCGCGCACGCGGATGTCGGGCTCGGTCGCCTTCAAGTGATGGCGCGCGGCGCGCAGCACCTCCAGCGCGAGGCCGTACTCAGGCCCGAACATGCGCTCGATGCGCGCGATGATTCGCTTGGCCAGCGCAGGGCTGGCGCCTTCGGTGGACACTGCGATTTGGAGCGACCCGCGGGTCATCGTCGCGGGCGCAAGAAAGGTGCAGAGCGACGGCACATCGGCCACGTTGATGGGAATCGAATGCCCGCGCGCCTCGACATAGACACGTTGATGAAGCGCGGGATCGTCGGTGGCCGCATACACCAGCGCGGCATCGGTCATGTCGCCCGGCTCATACTCACGATGCCTATAGATGATGCGGCCCGCACGCGCGAGGTCGGCAAGTGGCGGGACCAGCGCAGGGCTCACCACGAGCACCTCGGCGCCGGCCTCGAGCAGGCTCACGACCTTGCGCGCAGCGACTTCGCCGCCGCCAATCACGAGGCATCGGCGGCTGGTGAGGTCAAGAAATATGGGAAGATACGCCATCGAATTCGAATGAACTTTGCAGTGATCCTATTATAGGCGCGGGCTGCTAAACAGTGCTCCAAGAGTGGACCTGAGGCAAAATCAATCGATGAGCAACGAGGCCGCGGGCAAGACGCTACAGGTGCTGAATCGAAGCAAGGGCAGCGTGCTGTGCGAGCGACTGGAGGTGGCCGAGAGCATGGCGGCGCAAAGCCGCGGACTGCTGGGACGCGACGGCCTCGCGCCTGGCGCCGGCATGCTGTTCGAGGGCAACTGGCTTCCGCTGATGTGGATGCACATGTTCTTCATGCGCTTCGCGATCGACATAGTTTTCCTCGATAAGGGCAACCGCGTACGGCGCATCAATCATGCGCTGAAGCCATGGCGAGTGTCCTCGATAGTGATTGGCGCACGCCGGGCGCTGGAGCTCGAAGCTGGTGCTGCCGCGCGCAGCAGCACCAGCGAGGGCGATCAACTCGATATAGTGGCTTTGTAGGGTTTCACTACAGGATGGAGTGTATGGATGTTGCTCCCGAGCGCCATCGCGCGCGGTCGGATTTGAGGTAGCCGGCGACCGTCACCCCTGACACAGCGGCCGCGGAGGGAAGAGAACTCGCCCGTCCCTCTGTGGGACCAGCAGCGAAGTTTCTCCTTCGCGAGAAAAAAACCGCACTCCTTCGATAACTCCCCGGCTGGCCGTATCCTACACTTTGTATAGTTCATGATAAGCAACTGCTGAAAGTATCTGTCAGTCAGCTTACGATTGTTGCGGACCCGCTACCGCTGTTGCAAAGAGGTCTTTCGGGCACAATTTGTGGCCCCGCATTCACTGGGTTTTTCCTTAGGCTTTATTGGCATGGGAGATGCTCTAACGACCCCTGTTCGGACCACGTGTGCATCTCCGTTGCTACGGCAAGGGGGGAGGATGCCTTTGGCCTGATCGTTTTCGAGGGGGGACCGATGATGCGCAGGGCGGGAACGCCGCCGGAACATAATATCAGGTTGATCAGTAAATCGTACTGTTCGGCGTACTGCCTGGAGGGGCAGATTTTCGGTCGACCTGATGCTTCCGGCGCCACCCGCCCACGCTCCGGCCTTTTCCTCCGATCGACAGTCCATGCATCGCGATTGCGCGCGGTCACCTACACACGGGTAACCGGTCGAAAGGCCAATGCAGCAACAGTCTAAGGAGGACACGGGAAATGGATTTGCTTACCAGAATGTTTGTCAAGGCTCAGAACTGGCAGCGAGGTCAGACCATGACCGAATACGCGCTGATCCTGTCGGCCGTCGCGGTGGTGGTCTACGCCGGGTACAAGACCATGGGCACCAGCATCACCACGCTGCTCAACTCGGTCGACACCAACCTGTAGGCCGGCCCACGCCAACCACAGAGGAACCCGCCGGCGGCAGTCAGTCCGAAACTTCTGCCGCCGGTGCGCAACTTTAGGAAGCGGCGCAGGAGGATGACGCTGCGAAGGAAGCGCGCGGTGAAGACCGATCGGACAGAGCTGATAACCGGGGATGCCGTACCACTCGGCGCCCGCGATCATCATCTCGATCGATTTTGCCGACGCGACCAACGCAGCCTGCTTCCGTGCCAAAGAAGTGTCTGCATTGAAAACTCCGTAACCGCATCCGGCTGGAAGCGAAATCCGGGTGCCAGCGAAACGAAGGGAGCCAGGCAAGATGAATTGGCTTATTCGCAACTACGTTGTGGCTCGAGAATGGCACAAGGGCCAGACCATGACCGAGTACGCGCTGATTCTGTCAGCCGTCGCGGTGGTGGTCTACATCGGGTATCAGACCATGGGGACCAGCATTACCACGCTGCTGAACTCGGTCGACACCAACCTTTAATCCGTTCAGGTAGGAAGCCGGTCCAACCCCGCTTCCTACCTGACCACCATCTGTTGGCCACTCGGGGACATCTTTATGAACTGGCTGACCAGGGCTGTCAGGAAGCTACCCAGACGCGACGGTCAGACCATGACCGAGTACGCGCTGATTCTAGCCACCATCGCAGCCGTCGTTGTGTCGCTCTATCAGACCTCCGGAGTAATCGTTTCGACACTCCTCGGTTCCATCGACAGCTCCTTGTAAACGCATCGGGCCTCGGCGCGATCACCATCCGCAAGGGGGCGCGCGAGCAGCTGCGGTTCTCGATTGGTCATCGAGGCCGCCACGGGCCGTGGATCCGGATCTTGTGAATCGGGAATGAACCGGCCGCCACGCTGAGGGCCGGTGGGGGAGAACGAAGATGAGACGGCCGCTAATTTTTGTCGCGCTTGCGGGTCTGGCGGCAATGCTGGCTTCGATTGTCGTGTACAGCGCCCTCAAAAAGAGGGAAGCCGAGGTCCAGCGTGCGATGGCCAAGACGGTATATATCGTCGTGGCCGCCACCGACTTGCCGCTCGGAAGCAAGATCGATCCCGGACAGTTGAAGCTCGCGCGATGGTCCGCGGATGCGATTCCGGAGGGCGCCTTCACCAATCCCGGCCAGGTTGCCGGCGCCTTCGTGAAGAATCAATTTGTTACCAACGAACCGATCGTCGCGACCAAGTTGTTCCTCGGCCAAAAGACCGCGGGCGTAATGCCTTTGCTCATTCCGCCCGGGATGCGCGCGGTCGCGGTCCAGGTCGACGAAGTCAGCGACATCGCCGGCTTCATTTTGCCGCATGCGCGAGTTGACATCCTCGTCGCAATGGCCAACCAGGGCGGCGGCGGCCAGGGCGACAAACCTTTCTCGAAAATCGTGTTGCAGAATGTCGAAGTCCTCGCCGTAGCGCAGGAAGTCGAAAACAAAAAAGATGAGCCCGAGCTGGTAAAGGTGGTCACCGTACTGGTTACCCCGCAGGACGCCGAACGGCTCGCGCTCGCCACCCGCGAGGGCGTGCTCCACCTCGCGATGCGCAACTACGCCGACAGCAAAATCGTCCTCACCAGCGGCACCGACGTCAACGAACTGCTGCATCAATACAGTCCCAGTGTGGCGCCCGTCATGCCGGTCCAGCATGCCGACGCGCAACCCGTATACCGTCCGCAACCGAAAATCCGGGTCCAGATTTATCGGGACGGCAAGAGCTCTGAATCAGTTTCCTTCGTCAAGGAAGCAATGGCGGAGAGCGGACGCAAGCATGCGGCGGCGGCGCAACCCGGCGATGGCTACACCATCGTCGAAGATCACAACGCCGACGACGACGGCAGCAGCGAGCCTGCCGCCGGCAAAGATGACTCGAGTGCGGCCCATGCCTCGAATTCGCATGGACCGACTTTACCGCCGCCCGACGCGGCCCCGCCGGATCCCTCGGCCTCTTTCGAGGCCCGGGGCAAAACCATCGACATACCGTGAGGCATGGGGGGAGATGAGAAATTCAACAAGCAAGATTCGACATGGTTGCGGAACCATGGATTTATTGCCGTGGTTGTTGATCGCGATGAGCCTGGTGCTCGGCCAGACTGCCAGGGCGGCTGACAGCGCGCCTCGACAGGAAGTTATCAACCTCAGCGCGGGTCAATCGCAGGTTATCGAAAACCTCAGCCCCGATCAGAAACCCGCGATCACGGTCATTCAAAACGAGCACGCGCTGGTGGTGCATAACGAGGATCCGACCAAGCTGGTGCTGCTCGGCGCCGAAGAAGGCAAGTGGGCCATCTCGGTCAAGCTCAGCGATGGCGAGGACGTGGTTTACAACGTCAATGTCAGCGCGATCCGAAACGCTGCCGCACCGCTGAAGCCACAGGCCGCACCGCCCGCGATGACCGACGCCGGACTGCCCCCATCGGCATCGGCCGGCTCGATGCCGGCCACGGTTTCCTCACTCGACAGCGGAAGCGGGCCGGTAGACAAGCCGTCAAGTCCGGCCGAAACGGTGACCTTCAACCATCCGCCTCGCGCCACCGATGACGGAGCCGCCAATACGCATGCGCCGGTGGTCCCGGGCGTCGATCTGACGGCCGTCGATCCCAACGAGCCCGCCAAGATGGGAGAACCAGCGCCCGATGGTCCCAAAGGCAGCTCGGTAATTCCCAGTCAGACCGCGTCCGCAGCGATGATGCGCAAGGGCAAATTCACCACCGACCCCTCGATAGTGTCCTCGGGAGATTCGTACTCGACCGACGGAGTTGCGTCCTCGGGTGGAGGCCACTTTCTCCCGGCCGACGGCATCTCGATGATGAATGGGACCTCGCAGGTGATCGATTTCCCGGCCCGCATGCGCCGGGTCTCGATTGCCGATACTTCGGTGGCCGACATCCAGGTCATCAACCCGTTCGAGCTCAATCTGATCGGACACAAGCCCGGCTTTACCACGCTCACAGTATGGACTGGGCAGGGCCACTACGAAGAGCGCCAGGTCCGCATCAGCCCCGACGGCAAGCAGCAGGTGCTGCTCAACTGCATCGTCGCGGAGTTGAACCGCGGTCTGGTGGAGAATCAGGGCGTCAATCTTTCGATTGCCTTGCAGAAGTATGGCGTTTCGCTGTTCGGCCTGCCCGGTGCGGTGGGAACGCCCTATTCCGCAACCTCGCCGCTGACGCCCACCATCCTCACTCCCAACGGGACCACCATCAGCGCGCCGGGCGAACTACCGACCGCCGGCTCGCTCATCCCATTGTTGTTGTCGCAGGGAGTGACTTACGGTCTGGCCGCGAAAAACTCCAACGTCGCGACCAACAGCTTCTTTCAGTTTCTGGAAGATCACAACATGGCGAAGATCCTGGCGCAGCCGCGGCTGCTCGCCAACACCGGCGAAAAGGCCAAGTTTCTGTCCGGCGGCGAGATTCCCATCGTAATCGCGCAGGCGCTCAACACCTCGATCGTGTTCAAGGAGTTCGGCACCAAGGTGACTTTCGTTCCGACCGTGGTAGGCATCAACGACATCGAATTGCTGGTCCAACCCGAAGTCTCCGAGCCTGACTATGCGCACGGAGTAGCGCTGTTCGGATTCCAGGTCCCCGCGTTCGTCACGCGCAAGGCTGAGACCCAGGTCCGCCTGAGCGACAACCAGACGCTGATCGTCGCCGGCCTGATTCTGCATGAGAAAAAGGCGGTCATAAACAAGGTTCCATATATCGGCGATGTTCCCTACCTCGGCGGCTTGTTCCGCACCACTGACTGGGAGGATTCCGAAACTGACCTGGTGATGAGCGTGACCCCGCAGATCGTGCGCCCGCTACCTGCCGGTGGACAAGTCTACCTCCCGACCGCGCGTCCGCCGATGACGGCTGAGGAAATCAAGACCGAAAAAACCGCCACACCCGATGCGGCGCGGCCGCGGTTCTAGCAGCGCATGGTTCAATTTTGGGGGAGCATGCTGTGTCAGTACTGAGAAAGGGTGAGGGTAGGCAGGGAGCGCTCAGGGTCCTGCTGGTGGCGCCGGAAGCGCATCGCGCCGAAGTGCTGCTGTCGCTCCAGGGCCTGCCCGATCCTCCGCTCGAGATAACCGAAAAATCGCCCGACGCGATCGGCGCATCGAGCAATGGCAACGGCAACGGCAACGGTAACGGACACCTCCCGCCCGACGTGGTGATGGTGGTGTTCAACGGCGACGAAGAAAAATCGCTCAACTACCTGCAGCAGGTCGGCGAGCACGAGCCGCGTCCCGCGATCTTCGCGCTGCTGCGGGAACGCTCGCCCAGCCTGATGAAACGCGTCCTGCGCGCCGGGGCCGATGAGCTTCTATTCCTGCCTCTGGATACCGGCGACGCCACCCGCGCCCTCCTCAAGATCAGCGAATCGCGCCGCCGCGAGGATCAGACCGGGATGGGGACGGTGGTCTCGCTGGTGAGCCTGGTGGGCGGAGTCGGCGTAAGCAGCCTTGCCGGAAACCTGGCGCTGGCGTTGCGGTACGCGCTCGACAAGCGAGTTGCCATCATCGACCTGGATCTGCAGGCGAGCGCGTTATCGGTGTTCCTCAACATCGAACCGGATCGCACCGTGATGGCGCTGGCGGAGGGCGAAAAGAAGATCGATTCGATCCAGCTCGAAAGCGCGCTCAGCAAACATAGCTCCGGAATCTATCTGCTCGCCGCGCCCAAGCGGATCGAAGACAGCGAACTGGTGACCGATAGCGCGGTCGGCAACGTGATCGAGATCATGCGCCAACTGTTTGACTATGTGATCGTCGATTGCGGAACTCATATCGACGCGGGCAAGGTCGCCGCATGGGAACGCTCGCAGCATCTGTTCTATGTGCTTGACCAATCGATCGGCGCGGCGCGCTGCGCGTGGCGGTTCGTCGATCTGTGCGGACGGCTCGGGCTCAACAACCTGGAGCCCGCCTTCATCATCAGTCGCTTCATCCCCAATCATCCAATCAGCGAGGAGCAGTTGAGCCACACCCTGGCGCGTCCGATTTACGCGAAGATTCCGCGCGACGAAAAAATCCTTGAACGGGTGCAGCTCAGCGCCCAGGACCTGTGGCAGGTCGCGCCGAACTCGCCCTTGACCAAGGCTATCGAGGAAATGTCGCGCAAGCTCGATGGCGTCATCGATCGCGACTCCAATCGCAACGGCTCGATCGTCTCGCGCTTGCTGAGTTCATTCAGCGCCCGCGGATGAGGCATCGAAGATGAAGCTGCTCGACAAGATTCAAAGCAACCTCAGCAACACCCCGGCGCCGGGCTTTCAGCGCGCGTTGGTGGTCAACAAGGACAAGATCCGCAAGGACCCGCAGGCCGAGGGCTTCCAGCAACTGAAGCTCGCTGTCCACAACCGGTTGTTCGAATCGCTCGATGTCTCGCGGCTGGAAAGCCTGGAGGCCAACCTCGCCTCGCAGAAGGTGACCGGCGCGATCACCGAGATCCTCAATGAAGAAGGGCGTTTGCTCACCGATGCCGATCGCACTCGTCTGATCGAGGAAATCAAAAACGAGCTCCTCGGACTGGGGCCGCTGGAACCGCTGCTGTGGGACGACTCGGTCACCGATATTCTGGTCAACGGCGCACATCAGGTTTACGTCGAGCGGCTCGGCAAACTGAATCCTACCGACGTCAAATTCCAGGACGATCAGCATCTGATGCTGATCATCGATCGCATCGTGTCGCAGGTCGGCCGCCGCGTCGATGAATCGTCGCCGATGGTCGATGCGCGCCTGCCCGACGGCTCGCGTATCAACGCGATCATTCCGCCGCTCTCACTCGACGGTCCCTCGCTCTCGATCCGGCGCTTCGGCAAACGCCGCTACTCGATCGACGACCTGGTCGCGAAAGACTCGATTACGGCCGAATGCGTCGACTTCCTGCGCACCATCGTAAGGGCGCGCCTGAACATCCTGGTTTGCGGCGGCACCGGCTCCGGTAAAACCACGATGCTCAACTGCCTGTCAGCATTTATCCCGACCGATGAGCGCATCGTAACCATCGAAGATTCCGCCGAACTCTCGCTCCAGCAGCCGCACGTGGTGCGCCTCGAAACGCGGCCCTCCAACGTCGAGGGCAAGGGCGAGGTCACTCAGCGCGACCTGGTGAAGAATACGCTGCGAATGCGGCCCGACCGCATCGTAGTGGGCGAAGTCCGTGGCAGCGAAGTCATGGACATGTTGCAGGCGATGTCGACCGGTCACGACGGATCGATCGGCACCATCCACGCCAACAATCCTCGTGAGTGCCTGGCGCGCCTCGAGATGATGATGCTGCTGTCGGGAGTATCGATTCCGCAGCGCGCGATGCGCCAGCAGATCGCCTCGGCCTTGAACATGATCGTACACGTCAGCCGGCTCTCCGACGGCAGCAGAAAGGTGCTGAAGATTTCCGAGATCACCGGCATGGAAGGCGAGATGATCATGATGCAGGACCTGTTCGAGTTCAAACGCGCGGGCCTCAGTTCGACCGGCAAGGTGCTGGGTGCATTCGTGCCGACGGGAATTCGTTCGGCCTACACCACGCAACTGGAACAGGCGGGCTTCAAATTCGACGCGAAGGTATTCTCGCGAGGAGAGAAGTAGGCGATGGACCTGATATTGGCGGGCATCATCTTCGCCTCGATCTTCGCAGCGATCGCGATCCTGATGTTTTCGCGCGGAGGAGGTTCGGAGCAGCGCGAATTCGTTTCCAAGATGATGCTGCGTCCGGTCGAGAGCGATTTCGATATCGACATCACCCGTAAGCGCAAGGATCATCAAAGCGCTCTCGCGGTGGTGCTTCGCCAGGTGAATCTGCTGAAGAACCTCGAGCAGACGATGTGGCAAGCGGGTATCTATTGGCGCGTGTCCGATGTTCTGCTGATCATCCTGCTGCTGTTCGCGGCCGGCTACACCGGCGGTCAGGCTTTTTGGGGCGATTTCTACTTCGCGCTGGGCGCTGCTCTCGGCCTCGGCGCGCTGCCGATTCTTTATATTCGCTTTCGCCGCAAGCGCCGCCTCAAAGCCTTCGGCACCCAACTGCCCTTCGCACTCGATCTCATCAAGGGCTCGCTCGAAGCCGGCCACTCGCTGCCGCGCGCGCTGCAAGTGCTGATTGGTGAATTCGCCGATCCCCTGGCCGGCGAATTTCGCACCGTGCTGGAACAGACTCGCATCGGGTTGCCGCTCGGCCGCGCACTCGAAGATATGCTGCAGCGGGTTCCCGAGGACGACCTCAAGCTGATGGTGGTTGCGGTCAAGGTGCAGACCGAAATCGGCAGCAGCCTCGCGACGATCGTGGGACGCCTGTCGGAAATCGTTCGCATCCGGCAACGCTTGCGGCTGCAGATCAAGGCGCTCACCGCGCAGTCGCGGATGGGTGGGCTGGTGGTGGGATTGCTGCCGGTGCTGGTGTTGTGCGCATTCAGCGTGATCCAGCCCGGGTACACTGACTCGCTGTTTCACGATCCCACTGGACAGATGATCCTGAAGGCTGCCCTGGTGATGGACTTCCTGGCGTTGGTGACCATCCGACGCCTGCTGCGGGTGGACTACTAGAATGGACTCGCTGTTTATTTCGATAATGTTCTTTTCCCTGATCAGCGCGGCGGCGCTCGGGATATACCTCGCGATGTTCGCGAAGAACCACATCATCGAGGAACGCTTCACCGACCTCGCTTTCAAAATGCGCATCGCGCAAGGCGGCCTGGAGGACGACGCGCAACAGGCGACCATCTCGACGATGGTCTTCAAGTGGGCGGCACGCCGAATTCCGCCGCCCGATCTCAACACGCCGAAAGGCGAGAAGCTGGTGCAAACCCTCGCGCAGGCCGGCTTCATCAAATCGGGCGCCGCGCAAACCTTCCAGGTGCTGCGGGTCTTCTGCGCGGTAGGAATGGCCTTTCTGGCCTTCGTCTCTTCGTTGATTTCCGGTACCGATGGCGGGCGCGTCCTCATGTTCACCATCGCGGGGATGACTACCGGTCTATTCCTGCCCAGCTACTACCTGAGCCGGCGCGCGCGAAAACGGCAGGCGGCGATCGCGAAGCAGCTCTCCGACGTCCTCGATCTGCTGGTGGTATGCGTCGAGGCGGGGCTTGGGCTCTATGAAGCGATCAAGGTCGTCGGTACCGAGGCCGAACGCCAGGGCCAGGAAATCGGTACCGAGCTGAGCCTGGTGTCTTCGGAAATTTCCGCCGGCGCGAGTCTCGGTCAGGCGATGCGAAGCCTCGCGGAACGGACCGCGGTCGAGGACATCAAGCCGCTGGCCGCGACGCTCATTCAAAGCGAACAGCTGGGCGCTCAGATTGGCCCGGCGCTGCACGCGAGTTCCGATGCGCTGCGGACTCGGCGGCGGCTGCGCGCGGAGGAGATGGCGCAAAAGGCCTCGGTCAAGATTCTCTTCCCGCTGGTACTGTTCGTGCTGCCCGCGATGATCATGGTCATCGTCGGTCCCGCAATGATCCAGGTCCTGCGCACCATCCACGGCTAACTCGCCGTCAAATCGTCTCACCCGCCCCGGACCGGTGTTCTTAGTTGGATGCTGGTCCGGGGCGCTCCCCCATCGCTTGACTGCGAGTCTGCTAGACGCCCAGGCGACGCATCAGGCGGTACAGCGTGGTGCGATCGATGCCGAGCGCGGCCGCGGCCGCATTGCGGTTGCCCTTCGCAAAATCGATCGCGCGCCGGATGCGCAGCGCCGCCGCGCGATCGAGAAATTCCTGGAGCGTACCGTCCACCGCGACCGGCGCCTCTGACGGAGCGGTCTCAGCGCCAAGGTTTTCCGCATCGGACGCCGTCTCCGCCTCCTCGGAAGTGGCGTGCGCGGCTTCGTCCTCCAGCGGCCGCGGTGCGCTATCCGTCGCTGGCATGGCCGGCGGCGGCGCTTCCGCTTTGTCCACCCGGATCATCAGGGCCTCGGCGGAAATTCGCTCACTCGAAGTCATCACAACGGCGCGCTCGATGACGTTCTCCAGCTCGCGCACGTTGCCCGGCCACGAGTACGCGGAGAGCGCCTTTTCGGCATCCGCCGTCAGCATCAGCGAGCGCCCGCTCTCGGCGGCATGAAGCGCGAGAAAATGGCGCGCCAGCGGCATGATGTCCTCGCGCCGTTCACGCAGCGGAGCCACCTCGATCGCGATGACATTGAGTGCGAAGTAAAGATCGGGCCGGATGCGCCCGCCCGCGACTTCCTGGGTCACCGCTCGATTGGTCGACGCGACGATCCGGACTCCAGCCACGCGGGAGCTGCGTCCCTGAGTCGCGCCGTAGCCGCGATGCTCGCCGTCGCCAATCAAGCCCAGCAGCGCCGACTGGTACTCCGGGCCGGCTTCGGAAATTTCGTCGAGGAACAAGGTCCCGCCCAGTGCGCGCTCCACGTATTCGGACAGCATCGCGCCGATTCTTACTCGGTCGGCAAGCGGCGCCGACGCCTCGGGTGGCGCGAGCAGTTTGAAACTAAGCTTGATGAACGGGCCCTGCGCGCGACTGCTCCAATGATGCAGCATCCGCGCGATCAGTTCTTTTCCGGTACCGCTTTCGCCCTGGATCAGGACTGGGGAATTCGCCGGCGCCGCGCGCCGCACGGTAGCCGCGAGGTTGCGGCTCGAGGCGCTCTCGGCGATGAACGCCGCCGCCATGCTTGCGACATCGAGTTGTTCGTGCAGCAGACGATTCTCGCGCCGCAGCGACGCCATCTCGAGCGCCTTGCCGACCACCGCCGCCAGCTCGTCGGTGTTGATGGGCTTGGTGAGGTAATCGAAGGCGCCCTGGCGCATCGCAGCCACCGCCGCCGACGCGGTTGGACTGGGAGTCATCAGGACCACCGCGGTTTCCGGCGACTGCATCTTTACCCGGCGGATGACCTCGGTCGCGCTGCGCTCGGAAGAGAAGTCGACCACGACGACGTCGGCGCCGCCGTCGAGCAGCATCGCCATCGCGGATTCGCTCTCGACGAAACTTAAGCATTCGTAGCCGGCGTTCGTCAAAGTCGCGACGGTCTGGCGCGCCGAGTTGGGTTCGGAATCGATCACCACGATTCGCGGCCGCTGACCGAGGCGTAGATCAAAGTCCTGTATCGATGGCATATTTCCCCCGCGCCTACGGTAACCGTCGCAAAATCACTAGCGCAAGCGATCCCCGGTCCAGGGGCATCGCGGCAGCCCACACAATTTGTAGATATTTATATACTCGCGGTTATATTCAATAGTCATTGACAATCAGTTGCGGCTGCCATCGAGGTGGAATTTGTGCAAAAAACGATGCACCACCGGCGCCAGCAGCAGGCCCGCAATCGTGATCAGCGCCAGCCCGCTGTACAGCGCGTAGAAGGAGGCGAAAAGCTTGCCCGCCTGCGTCTTGACCGGATCGACCGGACCCATCCCGCCGAGGATCATCGACGCGTTGAGCAGCGAATCGAGCCACGGCAGGTGCTCAAAAAAGTGATAGCCGCATACTCCTGCCGCGAGCGATAGAACCACCAGCACAAAGGCCGCGCCGGCCCAGCGGCCGAGCCGCGCCAGGAATTGCCAGCGCGGCAAAAGCGGCTGATGATGCCGCTCCCATTCGAACCAAAGTGGGCCATCGTCGCGGCGCGAGGGACGTGGCCTACGGGGTTTTGCCGGCATCTGCACCTGGAGGCGGCGGCATCCCGACCGACGCGTGATCGACTACGAAACGCCACTTGCCGCCGGACTTGTGCATCAGCTCGCTGGTGCGAATACGCAGGGTGACGGGCTTGCCGTCGGGGCCCGTGGTGGCGTCATCCATCTGACCAATGTGGATGAGGTAATTCTTGTCGAGTTGGCGTGCCTCGCTGCTGACCTCCGTGAGCGACGGCTTGGACGGCCCACTACAGTTAGCCTTGACGATTTTCTCGATTGCAGGCTTGCCGGTCGCGACCTCGCCCTGCCCCGGCCATATGATGACCGCGTTGTCTTCGTAGAGTTCCATGATCGCGGGAACATCGCAGGCGGCAAAGGCCTTGGAGAACGCGTCGCCAACGGTTTTTGCGTCGGCCGCGGCATCGGCATGAGCCATCGTTGCGAGCACTGAACTGAGCGCGACCGCGGCGCATGCGAGCGCGAGGCGACGGCCCATCAAAAGAACGATCATGGTATTCCCCTCCCTGGAGATTGCTCGATGCTACTTAGCGCGCTCCGGCTCGGGATACAAAATGAGCTGGGTGCATCGAAAGAGCGCCAGCGTCTTGCCGCTTTCGCGCGAGGTCACCTTCGCATCCCATACCTGCGTGGTGCGTCCGCCGTGCACCAGGGTCGCCTCGCACTCGAGGTGGCCCTCGCGCGTAGTCCCGAGGAGATTGGCCTTCAACTCGATGGTGGTGTAGCCGCGCGCGCCGCTCGGCAAATTCTCCATCGTGCCGGAACCGCACATGCTATCGGCGAAGGTCACGATGCATCCGGCATGCAGGAAACCATTGGGGGAGAGGAGTTCCTTGCGCATCGTCACGAGGCCGATGAGGCGGCCCGGCTCGACATTGACCATCTCGATACCGAGGTCGCCGACCCAGGTTCCCTTGCGCATGTCGTTGTATTCGCGAGCGGTAGGCATTTTGTGCGATGGGCTCCCCGGCCGGACACGGGCCAGCGATTTAAAGTCCGATTGATCGTGAGTGCAAACCGTACCACTCAGCTTGGGTTGATCGAAACAAAACCAGTGCGTGGCGGCATTCTTGTTCGTCGCACCGACTGGCGGGTCGAGGGATCGCAGGCATAGATGCGTAGCCATGGCGCAAAAAACTCGCTAGTTTCAATTGGGTAATCTCGGCTCACGTATGCCTTGAATCGCAGTGTTCGCGCTCACAAAACCGGAATTTCTCAAATGGCAGTGACGCTCTCGCTTGAGACGGCCGAATTCATCCGCAATTCGTTCAAATCGGTGTGGGCGCTCGAGCTGCTGCTGCTGATGCGGAGGGAACGAGGACGCGAATGGTCGGTTACCGATCTGAGTCGTGAATTGCGCGCAAATGATTCGATCGTTAGCGGAATCCTCCCGGAATTCATTGAAAACGGCTTCGTTTCTGAAACTCGCAAAAAATTGTTCAGATATAAGCCCAAGCGCCGGATGCTGGAGCAGTTGGTGGATCGGGTGGCCGAAGCCTATGCAAAGAATCGCGTGCGCGTGACCGAAGAAATCCTGAACGCACCGAACAACCAAATTCAAACTTTCGCAAACGCCTTCAAGATCAAAAAGGACTAGTTTGCGTGCTTGCCCCCGCCGTCTACCTGCTATGCGCAATAACCAGCCTTTTTTGTACGGTCTTACTTTTGATGACCTACCGCAGAGAGCGGCAAGCCTTGCTCTTTTGGAGCACAGCGTGCTTCGTCGGGCTCACCTTGAACAACATTCTGCTGTTTTTAGACCTCGTCGTTTTTTTGGACTTTGATTTGCGCGTTCCCCGCGATTTGACGTCGCTCGCGGCAGTTTCAGTGTTGCTCTATGGCTTCATTTGGGAAGCCGATCAGCAGTGATGGCCTTTGTGGCTGGCCTGAATACGATGGGCTTCGCTATGGCTGGTCTCTATTTCCTGCGATTTTGGAGGCAGACGCGGGACGCTTTTTTCATCTGGTTTGCCGCGGCCTTCTGGCTGCTGTCCGCCAACTATGCGATTGAAGGGTTCTTGAACTTCGGACCGGGCTCAATCTTCCGTTATGTCCTACGCGTGATTGGTTTTGCGCTGATAATTTTTGGAGTCTTCTCGAAGAATCTCGGTTCCGGCCGAAGTACCCGGGCCTGACTTTCCTCCCGAGGTTCCCCTGCTGCGGCGATGACTTATTTTCGATGGCTCCCCGGGCCGGACTCGAACCAGCGACATGGTGGTTAACAGCCACCCGCTCTACCGACTGAGCTACCGGGGAGCACTGACGAAGCGACACGAACATTCTTAGGTATCCGCGTCAGCGAGACAAATCAAGGTGCAGACCTGCGCGCGAGCGCCTTTGCACGACGCCGCTCATGACGATTGCCCGTCAATGTTGGGTTTAGTGGGTTTGTTTTTTCAGTTTCATTGCTGACCTGGGTGCCAATTGGGGCCCTTCGCAAAGCCTCATGGCATCCGTCGGCGATGCCTCCGAATGGGTTTGTTTTTTCATTTTTGTTGCTGAGATTGGATGGCGACTGAGGCCCTTCGCCGAGCCTCTGGGCACTTCTCGCCGATGGCTCGAAGTGGCTTTGTTCCTCCAGCGCCTGCAATAGCTTTTCCCATTTGCGCGGCCATCGAGGTCCTTCGGCAGCCTCAGGACCACTTCTCGCCGATGGATCGAAGTGGGTTTGTTTTTGCGCTTTCAAATGACGCGATGCGCTTCCATTGCGCAGGCTTTGCAAGCCCTTCAGCTCCGAGGTGGCCCTGCGAATCGCCCGATCCAGACATCCCGAATAGCGGATGATCGCATTCGCTTCGCGCGGGCCGGGCAGAATCGGCCGCCACAAGCCAGCGCGCCGAAGGTTCTCGCGATACGCCTTCAGGCGCGCGGCTTCGACGGTCTCCGCGGCCGCTATACGCTCCTCCATCTCGCGCTCGCGCTGCCGATGATATTTGAGGGCAGCGACATTCTCCCAGCGCAGCATCGCGGCCATCCGCAGGTAGGATGCCGCGAGACTCGCGACGCATCCGTCCTCGCGAATGTCCTGCGGCTGGAAATCCTCACGCAGTCCGTCGAGGAGCTCCGCGAAATCGCGATGCTGCGTCGGAGTCCATTTTTCCTGCGCGACGAAGAAGCCATGCTTGATCGGATTGCGCGCGACCCTGGCTTTTCCTTCTGCGGTGCGCGGCCCGGTCGAGCGCCGCGCGTTGCGACGATTTGCTGCAAGCCGACGCTCAGTTAGCGCAACGATCGGCGGCGGGAAATGGATGGAAGGGATACTGACGGGGACGGCTGCCATAGCGCATGCCTCCTTGGAGTGGCCACACGAATGCGACCTTTGGGAACGGCCGCACGAACGCGCGGCCATAACCCATTAGCATTTACCTATGACATGGAGTTGTCTAGAGGGAGCGGCCTAAAACCAAGGGCCGGAGCCCATTTGAAATGGTGCCCCGGCCCTACGTGGGTGAGATACTCGCGGGTTAGTGCCTGCCGCTTTTCTCCAGGCCCCTCAGCGCCAACTCGCCCATCTTCTTCTGCGTCCAGTGCAGATGCTCATCTTCCTGGGCCTCAACTTCGCTAACTGCAGGCTTCAGCAGTTGCGACAGATGCGAGTCCTCCGACCGATGCGCGATGTGTCCGAGCAATTCCCAGTCCGCATGATCCTTGGTCTCCGCGATGACGATGTTCTCGATCGCGTTCAGCTCGGCCTCGGCGGACGGCATGGTACCGTTGCTTTTGGTCATCGTTGCGAGCAAGGCCTCCGCCTTCTTCTCTGCCAACCTGGCGCCCGTGCTCATGTATCCGGGATCTCCTCCCAGGCGCGTGATGATGTTGGTCAGTATTTCGACATGGCGGACGGTCTGGCGATGGAACTCATCGAATTTGCCTTTCACTTCGAGATTCTGGACGCATTGCAAAGCGGCCTCATAAAGCTTGACGCCGCCTTTTTCGACCGTAAGGAACTCGCTCAGTTTGTCCATCAACAACTGGCGATCAAACGATGTACTGCTGAAGTAATCTTTTACGGTCTCGGTAATTTCAGACATAGCAAAACTCCTGGGCGTGCGATTGCGCACGCGATTTTGTGTGGAACGATGCGTCCGGACGTCTCCGTCCAGTTGCTTTTTCGACGCCGCCGCGAGTTGGCAAATTCGATCGGAAACCGGCTATGCAATGAACATAAGGAGTACCGCTATGAGCGCTGAACAGAACAAGGAAATGGTCAAGGCCACCTGGATCGCTTTCGGCAAGGGCGACCTCCAAACCGCATTCGGCAATATGGCTGACAATGTGAGCTGGTTGATTCCGGGCAATGTTCCCGGCGTTTCGGGCGTCAAACGCGGCAAGGATGAGATCATGAAATTCGCGGGCGGCGTTACCGCGCTTTTCCCCGAGGGTTTGCAGACCGAGATCACCCGCGCACACGCGACTGACGACGCGGTCATCCTCGAACTGACCAACCGCGGCAAGGTCAGCAACGGCAAGTCCTACGAGAACGAATACTGCTTCGTGTTCGAACTCGAGAACGGCAAGATCCGGCGCATCCGCGAATACGTCGACACCCTGAAGGCCAAAGAGACGCTATTCGGCTAGGCGACGATCGTACGCCGGCGTTTATGGCTTCTTCGCGAAAGCGCGCAGGAATGGTATAAGTAGTTCCTCGGAGGGGACTACTTATGACGCTTTCACCGGGTCTTACGCCGCGCGAGGTGGCCGAGCTTTCGCAGGTACCGAAACGCGTGATCGAAAAGGCGATCGAGGATCGGGTGCTCAAGGTACGTCGCGGAGCAACAGGGCGAGGCCGGCCATCCGCGCGACGTCTCCTCCCAGCGTACTCGGTGGCGTACGCATTGATCGTCTCCAGACTCGACCTGAAGTTGGAGCTGGCGCAAAAGAAGCGCCTCGCGCGGTGGCTTTCGGAGATCAAGCCGAGGGCGCTGCGCAAGGCTCGTTGGGAAGTCGCACCGGCAATGGAGCTCAAACCCGGATTGCTGATCGGCGACGCCATGGACCGCACCCAACGCTATCAGAAAGCTCGTGACGCTCTGATCCTGGTCGACCTCGAAATCATGGGCGGAACGCCGGTAATCCGTGGAACGCGACTGACGGTCTACTCGGTCCTCGGACGTATCGAGCACGGCGATACCATCGACATGCTACTCGAAGAACATACCCATCTGTCGCGCAAGGCGCTGGAGGCCGCGATCATATATGCCCGCGCACACCCCCTGATGGGACGACCGGGAGGACGTCCCTGGATGGATGCGTGAAGTTGTTCATCGATGAATGCTTCTCCCCACAGATAGCTTTGCAGCTTAGTCGAGCGGGCTGGGACCTGGTCTGCGCTACTGACTGCGATCGAGTATCTCGAGAGGCGCGGTGAGCCCGCCGAGATGATGGTCAATCACGCTCTCGAGGTCGATGACTCTGGCAACATCGTGTTTCTGCCATTGCCGTCGAGCAGCGGCTAACCCGGAGTCTGGGATCCTATACGGGAATCGGGTTTCGTCGGGTGAAGAGCGCATACACCGGGATGCCGGCGACGACGATCAGCAGGCCGGGCCAGGTATACGCGGGCTTCATGATCAGCAGATCGATCATCATCGCGCCTGCCGCGAGGATGTAGGCGATCGGAATCCACGGATAGCCGAACGCGCGATACGGTCGCGGCGCATCGGGGCGCGTGCGGCGCAACACGAACACCGCGGCGACCGTCACCACATAGAACAGCAGTTGCGCGAAGATTACGTAATCGAGCAACTGCGAGTAGCTGCCCGAGAGGGTGAGGATCGACGCCCACACGCCCTGGATGATGAGCGCGAAGGCCGGCACGCTCGCGCGATTGAGCAAGCCTGCGGCGGGGAAGAAGACCCGGTCATGCGCCATCGCGTAGATGACGCGCGCGCCGGTCAGGATGAGACCGTTGGCGCATCCGAAGCCCGAGATCATCACCAGGATGGCGGTGATGGTCGCGCCGGCGCTGCCCCACACCATCTGCATCGCGGCACTGGCCACGCGATCGCTGGTGGCATGCGAGATGCCGCGCGCAAACACCGTCGGCTCCGGCGGCGTCGCCATTCACCGGCAACTCCGACATGTAGGCAAAGTTGGTCAAAACGTAGAGCAGGATGACGACCCCGGTTCCGAACGCGAGCGCGAGCGGCAGGTCGCGCCGAGGGTTGCGAATCTCGGAGGCGGTGAAGGTGACGCTCGCCCACGCATCGGCGGAGAACAGCGCCCCGACCATCGCAGCGCCGAATATCGCGGCGAACTCGAGCGTCATCGGACCCGAGCCAAAAAACGCCGTCGCGCTGCCGAAGTTCGCGACGATCGCGGCCGGATTGCGCGCCAGGACGCATCCAACGACGCTGATCAGCAACAGCGAGAGCAGTTTCGCGCTGGTGAAGAAATTCTGGATGGTCTTGCCGAGGTCGAGTCCGCGCAGATTGCTCCAGGTCAGAAACGCGATCACCGCGATCGCGAGGACGCGCTCTCCTGAAAGTCCGATGCCGCCGATGCCGAGCCATAGCTCGGTTTTGATTTGAGGGAAGATGACTCCGGTGAAGCGTGCGAAGGCGACCGCGACCGCCGCGATGGTGCCGGTCTGCACGATCAGCAGCAGCGTCCATCCGAAGAGGAACGCGACCAGTCCGCCGTAGGCCTCGCGCAGGTAGACGTACTGCCCGCCCGCCTGCGGCATCATCGCGGCCAACTCCCCATATGCGAGCGCACCCGCGATGGTCATCAGGCCCGCGACCAGCCATATGGCGATCAGCGCGGCAGGCGAGCCAACCTGGCGCGAAATGTCCGCCGACACGATGAAGATGCCGGACCCGATCATCGAGCCGGCTACCAGTGTGATGGAATCGAAGAGCGACAGGCCGGGCTTCAGCGACCGCGCTTCCGGACCCGGTGATGGTACTTGCTCGGTCGCCAATCCGTTTGCCACGTCCCCCTCCCCTCTCTCGCCGCATCCACTAAACTCGCGCGCGCAGGTTCAGTCTATACTTTTGCACCGCGCGACCTGCCGGAATGTTGACCTTGGCGAGACCGTCTAATTACGTGAGGGGCAGCAGCGTCAATTCAAAAGGAGCCCTCCGATGCCAACCACGAAGAAAAAAAACCCATCGTCACCAGGCAAGTCGGTGCGCCGCAGCCCCAAAGCACCAACCAGCGGCGGCGTCGCCGCGATGGCGTCTTCGCAGATCAAACAACTGCGAAAAACCGTCGCCCAGCTCACCAGCCGCCTTGAGAAGGAGATCAAAGTGAACGCTACATCAGCGAAAGTCGTCGCCGAGGCCAAAAAAGCGCGCACGACCTTGATGGGACAGCTCAAAACCTTGCGCGAAGAAGGCAGCCATCTCGCGAAGGAGTTGAAGCGGGCCTTGAGCGATGCCGACAAGCGCGAGGCTGCGCGCCGCCAGGCGCATGATACGGTCGCCAAGCTGCGGGCGGAACTTGGGCATCGCACCGAGGAGCTCAAGCGCAAGTCCGAGGAGCTCGGTCGCCTCGCGATGGATTCGGCGGGACGCGCCAAGGACATCATCATGAGTGAAGCTTCGCCCAGCGACGAGACTTCCCGGCCGCCAACCGAGCGCGAGCCCGACACGTCGGGGACCAAGGAAACAGAATCGATCAGCCCCGAAACTGTGGAGCGCGAGGAGTCGCCGCGCGAGTCATCGATCGAGCGGGAGATTCATCCGGAAAGGAAGCCGTAAGCTCGCGAGGAGAATGGAACGGAACTTCGCGCGATACCCGAATCGCGGCGCAGTTGGGCGTTCGGGGTTCCCGACCGTCACCTTGAAGCCGAAAGAATCGGGAAACGAGCAGCCTGCGCGTCGACCCTCTCAGGCCGACGCGCAGGGGTTCGTAACAAAATTAGCTGCTTACTGAGCGGGGCTGGCAGCCGGCGCCGCGTCAGCCGGGCTGGCGGCCGCAGCAGGAGACTCCGCCGCAGCAGACGCTTCCGGAGCCGGTGTTTCTTCCGACTTACTGCAAGCTGCCGCAAAAAAGAGAGAGATTAGAACCAGGACCAGGACCTTGCGCATCGCTTTTCTCCTTGAGACCTCGGCGCTTGTAGTAGCGCAACATCAAAACGGTGCAAACGAGGGCCACAATACTGTAGGACTTGGACAACTTCAAGCGCGCCTCGACACAATCGGTCGCGATTGCGCCATATGCCTCGAAGGGACAATTTTCAAGGACTTTAGCGAAAATTTTTGACATCCGCACTACCCTAATGTATTACTTTCATTTATTCCTGAGCGAAATTCTTTCGCCTGGGACTGATGACGCGCCCGCATCGGGCGGGCCGGGGACGGGACGGGCTGGCGGCAAGGTGATGGGAGGATCTGTGGTGGGGCTGTGGCGGCAATGGCGATCATCCGGAACAGTTGAAATTTCTTCAAATCAGCACGCGCGCATTATCGATACCGACCTCGACATGCGACGGCTGGCGCCGCGCTCCTCGACCATTTCGAGCAGCATTTCCAGGGCGCTACGCTGGATGATGCCGGAGGGCAACTCGATGGGACCGCCGATGCGCTCGGTGGCTCGCGAGCAGGAGGAGTTTTTTCCCTCCCACGACCGTTGAGCCGACACCGGGCTCGGCCCAAGGATGTAAACCTCTCGCCAGGGGTGTAAATCTTCGCATTGTGAATGGGCCTCAAGCCCGCGGAGGGACCGCACATGGGCCGGATAGAACGCGTCGCCAGCAATACGCCGTGGGAGCCGATCTTCGGCTATGTCCGCAAAGTCATCGCCGGCAATTGGCTCGCAATCTCCGGCACCACCGCGACCGATGAACGTGGCATGCTCGTGGGCGCCGGCCAGATGTACGTGCAGGCGCGCCAGACCCTGGCCAACCTCAAACATCATGTCGAGAGCGCGGGTTTCAGCCTCGCCGATGTGATCCGCACGCGCGTTTTCGTCACCGATATTTCGCGCTTCGCGGAAGTCGCGCGCGCTCATAAAGAGATGTTCGGCGAGCATCCACCCGCCTCGACGCTGGTGGAAGTGAAGCGGCTGGTGCATCCGGACATGCTGGTCGAGATCGAGGTTGATGCGGTTCGTATCGCCGGCGAGTCAAACGCCGCGGCGCCGGCACCGGTCAAAGCGAAGGCATCCCCAGCACCTGCCAAGCCGGCGGCAAAAGCGCCCTTCGCGCGCGAAAGCCAAGGCGAAAGCAGCGAAGCCGAAAGGCCGAAGATAACCTGCTTCGAGCGCGCGAAGATCTATCGACTACTCGCGCGCACCATCGGCGGGTCGGCATTTTCGATGCGTGCGACAACCTCAACCGGCAGCTCGCGATCGAACGCTTCCAGGTTGGCCTTTAGCAGCCTCGCCGCAGAAGCATCGGTTGCGAAGAAGGCGATTTCGAGACCGCCGAGCGCGTAGGGTTTATCCTTGAGCTGCCAATCCGCCACTTTGATCCAGCCCCTCGGCACTCCGGTCAGCCAGGTCGGATAGATCATCGCGACTTTGGCGCGGGCCTCGCGCGCGATGGTTCCGAGGTTTTCCGGATGAAGCCACGGCGCGCTCGCGCAGGATCTCATTGCTTCCAAGCCCTGCCAGATCGATCAACCTGATGTCGCTGAGATAGCTGATGTAGCCAATGTCGTTGAGCACCAGCGACTGTCCGGCATAGAAGCGTTGGACGAATCTGGCGGTCTGGTATTGCTGCTCGAAACAGTTGTGCGCTGCACCGGCGGCGCGGAAAAACCCATCCAAGCCTCGATGGGTCAACGGAAAGCTGAGGATCAGGAGAAGGATGGCTGCGAACGTGGGAGACCGCATCCGCAAACTTCGTAGCCGGAAAATCAGCTGCTCGGCCCACGGTTCTTTTGAACATGCTGCGAGCACAAATAATCCGCTAACTATAAGATAGGCCTCGTAGCGAAACGGGTTTCCGATTTGTGCGAACGCAAGATGCGACGCAAGCATGCCCAGAAAGAGTGCCAGCCATACGATGGGCGGTCGCCAGAAATTCTTTCGATCCGCGCTGAGCACCAACGCCACCATCGCAAGCACTGCGATCAGCAAAAGCGCCCCGGACTCGCCCAGGTTGGAGACGGCAGTCCATGTGAGGTGTGCTACCGATGCGAGCAAGCTTCCCGACGGACGATGGCCCTTGAGCATCACCGAGTTGGGAAGGATCCAGCCGCCATGCAGCATCGAAGGAATCCCCAGCATCAGGACCGGCAGTGCTCCCAGCGCGATCAGCACGGACGCGTAGAGATAGCGGCGTTGCAACGCGAGAAGGCCCGCAGTCAGGGTCAATAGAAAGAGACCTTCGAATCGCGCCGCCACCAGCAGTGGAGCGAGGAGCGCCAGTACGACTTCCTCGCGCCGATTTTCCTCGCCACAGAGGATCACGCCGGCCAGGTATAGAAACCCGATGGTGAGCGTAGTGTGCAACGCGGGCTCCATGCCATCCAACACCAGGTATGGCATCGGCATAACGAAGATCACCGCATACAGAGTCACCGCGAGTGGAAATCGATCGAGCCCTTCGCGCTTCAGCAAATTATACAGCAGGAGCATCAACGCGACCGCGGACAGGAAGCCGAGTACCAGCGGCGCCTTATCTCCGATACCGAAGACTTGATAACTCCCGGCTACCAGCAAGGTCCACAACGGCGATGACGACGCGGACGCAAAGGCATATGGAGTGACGCCCCACACGTGATGCAGAACGAGGTTCTTCGCGATCGCCATGTGGATGTAGGCGTCGTCGCGCCCATAGGTGAAGACGCCGCCGCTCAGCCATAACGCCTGGGCGACAACGCATCCGACCAGCAGGGACAGCAGGACAAGCGCCGAAAGCAGTACGGCATGCCTGCGAACGGCCGGCAATGTAACGATGAATCGCATTCCCCCATCCTGGAGAGGAGCAAGTCTCGTGCGCGATTAGGTTGCAGCGATGCAACAACGGGTAGGAGCCACTATCATAGCCGGGTGCTTTGCCTCGTTGTTGAAGCACCCGTAGAATCCCTCTACTGAATGTCGCATTCCACGTCTGATAGCTATTCACCGCAGCGTCCGATGAGCGCGCGCGGGTTGGTTGCAGCGTCGGCAGCCGTGCCACGAGCCTGGCGTCTCGAGATCGAAATCTCAGCGCGCGCGCGATGCTCGCGCTCCAGGCCGCGATGTGGGCCGCCATGTTTCTGATCTTCTTCGGATCGCCGGTCGTACAGATCAACGATTCCAAGTACGCGATGCTGACCGCCGAGAGCATCATCCATCACGGCACGCCCGATCTCTCGCGCTATTCGATCCGTCATTACGAAGCCGACCTGCCCTTCAATGCGATTCGCGGCGCGCATCCGTACCAGTTGATGCGCACCAACGGCCGCCTGCTCTATGGCTTTCCACATGGCACCTCGATTCTGTCGATTCCATTGGTCGGGTTGATGGATCGCGATGGGAATTTCGCCGGCGAGCGCCGACGGCCAGTTCAACCTGGCGGCGAAGTGATGATCAAAAAATGATCGCCGCCCTCCTGATGGCGTCGCTGGTGATCATCTTCTTTCGCACCGCGTTACTGCTGCTCGACTGGCGCTGGAGCGCAGCCATCGCGATCGGCGCGGGCTTCGGGACGCAGATGTGGAGCACTGCCTCGCGCGGGATGTGGAGTCATACCTGGGAGATGACTCTCAGTGGCTTGGTCATTTACCTGTTGCTGCGAGGCTGAAGTTCGTCGCGCCTCGGTATCGACCGATCACGCTTGCGACGCTGCTTTCATGGATGTTCTTCGTGCGTCCGACCGCAGCGGGACCGATTGTATGTGTCAGCCTCTACCTGCTGCTCCGCCACCCACGCGAATTTCTTAGATATGCCATCGGGGGAAGTGCGTGGCTCGTTCTGTATGCGCTGTACTCATGGCGCATTTTCGGAACTGTCTTTCCTTCCTACTATGCCCAGGTCTGGGCACCCGCTCCGCTTTGGTTCGCGACCGGAATTTTCGGAAGTCTGTTCAGCCCCTCGCGCGGATTGTTCGTGTATTCGTCCGGTGCTCGCGATTGTCTTCTATCTTTTGTCGCCAACTGGCGCAGCGTGGCCGCGCGACCGTTGGCGCGGCTGGCAATGTTTTCCAGCTTCAGCATTCTGGTGGTGGTCGCCGCGCATCTGGATTGGTGGGGCGGCAATTGTTACGGGCCGCGATATCTCTCCGATGCGATGCCGTGGTTAATGCTGCTCGCAATTCTCGCGATCGCTGCGATGCCGCCGCTTCGCATACCCTGCGCAATCCCGTGATTGCGATCGGCGCCCTGCTCCTGGCCCTCGGCATTGTCATCAATGCGCATGGAGCGCTGTCGATGGAAGCTCTCGATTGGAACGCCAAGCGGCCGCTCCCCGCCGTAATGCTCGACTGGTCGCGGCCGCAATTTCTCGCCGGCTGGATTAACGAACGCTAACGTTTCAATCCTGGCGCCGGACGCGGATCGACAATGTGCGGACCGCTCGGACGCACTTCCAGTGAGCATCCGAACAGCGACTCGTCGCGAATCAGCCGCACCACCGCATCCGCGATGTCCTCGGGACGCAGCATCTTCGAAGGCGCCCACGACTTGAGTCCGGCTTTGCTCGCCGCCTCGAGGCCGTTGCGCACCATCGGCGTGTCGACAATCCCCGGGCATACGCAGTTAACTCGAACCTTCATCTCCGAGGCCCAAGGCGCGCACGAATGCGTGAAGTTCACCACGCCCGCTTTCGCCGCGCCGTAAACGGGATCCTGCCGATGTGGATACAGCCCCGCCATCGAGGCGGTGTTGATGATCGCGCCGCCACCGCGTTTCTGCATGATGGGCGCGGCAATCCAGGTCCCCATGATCACCGCGGTCAGGTCGATGTCGATGACGCGCTTCCATTGCGCGAGCGAGGCTTGCGGGAACGGCGGCACGCCGGTCCCCACCCCGGCATTGTTATAAAGGATATCCAGCCCGCCCAGCTTGGCGACCGCGGTATCGATCATTTTGCGCGCGTCGGCTTCCTCGGTGACGTTGGCACGTACGAACAACGCGCGGCCGGCGTCTTTCTCAATCAGCTTGACGGTCTCGGCGCCGCCCGCCTCATCGACATCGGCGACGAGGATCGAGGCGCCATCGTTGGCGAGGCGCAAAGCAGTGGCGCGCCCGATTCCCGATCCGGCTCCTGTAATGACAGCGACTTTTCCGCGGATTTCCATGTTGTCTCCGATAATTCCTGTGGACTGTGATTCAGGCGTAGCGAGAAAGCATCGATCTTTTCAATGGCGACCACTAACCAATCTCCTAACCGATCTTGCCGAGCACCACCCCGGCGATCAGCGCGATGAACACATAGGCGGTAAGCACGACGTAGGTGTAGTCGCGCTCGCGGAGGAACAAAAGAAAGCAAAATGCCACTCGCGCCAGCGGCACCAGGGTCAGGACGAACAGTCCGATGGTCATCACCGAATGAGGATCGCCCTTGAGCGCTTCGGAAAACTCTTGCGCGAAGGTCTCCTGAGGATGCAGATGGCCCGCCTGAATGGAGCGGAAGCGCTGCACGTAAAAGGTCGGCGTCTTGGTCGCCATCAGGTAGAGGCCGAACCCCAGGACCACTGCCGAGGCGATCAAAATCGTGCGCAGCAGGATCGGCGTCCACACACGGAGGATACGATCTTCCTCGCTGAGAACCCTGCTCTCTACGTCGGCCACTAAATCCCTCGCAGCGCGCGCCAGCCCATCTCCAGCGCGATCAGGACCAAAATGACAACGAACGACATCCGCAACACTCTGATGTTCGCATGGGGCAACAACTTGCTGCCGGCCAGCGCGCCAATCGTTACACCCAATGCGACGGGCGCAGCGATCGAAGTGGGCACGTCGCCGCGCGAAAGAAAAACCAGCGCGCCCGCGCCGGCGGTCACCCCGATCATGAAGTTGCTGGTAGCGCTGGAAACCTTCAGCGGCAGATGCATGAAGTAATCCATCGCCATGACTTTGAGCGCACCCGATCCGATTCCGAGCAGCCCCGACATCAATCCCGCCAGTACCATCAAACCCGCGCCTTGCGGAAAATGCACAATTTCGTAGTGGCGCATCTTGCCGGTTTCGTCCTCGACCTCGCCGCCCAGGTGCAAGCGCGTCGAAATCGGGTCGCCAACCTCGATGAGATCGTCTTCCTGCTTCTGGATCGAGAAGTACGCGGATTGCAGCATCACCAATGCAAAGATTAACTCGAGGACCCAGGTCGGAATGACGCCCGCCAGGTAAGCGCCAATCAATGCGCCGGTGACCGTCGCGCATTCGAGCACCATCGCCACTTTGAGGTTGGTCCATCCATCGCGCACGAAGGCGACGCTGGCCCCGGCGCTGGTGGCGACCACCGAGATGAGGCTGGCGCCGACCGCCACCTTCATCGGCATCCGCGCCATGATCACCAGCGCGGGCACGATGAAGACACCACCGCCGAGGCCCGAGAGCGCGCCGATAAAACCGGATGCGATCGAGAGCGCGAACAGACCTAGTAGGATTTCCCCCAACTTGAAACTTCCGTCGAATCTCTTAAGACACAGGCTAAAGCCTGTGCCACCAAATCAGAATCTCTCTCAGTAGCACAGGGTTTAGCCTGTGTCTCTTTTCGGCTCTGCAGGCTTCTTATCAAATGTCCGCTAGCAGGGATGTTGAATCACCACCCGCGGTGCTCCCATGCGCGATTATCGATTGCGCGGGAGCATCGTCAGCGCGCCCACCGGAGGTCCATTGCGCAACCCGCGATCGATTTGATCCACGATGTCGCGCACCGCGCGCATCGGCTCCGCAGCCTTCCAGATCGGACTGCCCACTACCAGAAAATCCGCGCCCGCATGAATCGCCGCAGCACCATCGACGATCTCGCTGGTACCGTCCCTTACGCATGACAGCGGGGTCACGATGATGAATCGTCGTCCGCACATGCTGCGGATGCGCGGTGCGCCCTGCGCCGAGGTAAGCACGCCGTCGAGACCAGCGGCGGCAGCATGGCGCGCGAGTTCCACCACGCCATCGAGGCCGGCCCGCGCCGCGTTACCCTGGACATCACGGGTTACACCCATCAGCATCGCGATGGCGACGATGTGCGGCTTGCGCAGCCCCTCACTCTGACAGACACGGCTGATTTCCGCCCGCACCCGTCCGACCGATTCCGCATGGCCACTGAGATGGATGTCGAACATCCGCACCCCGAGGCGCGTAGCCTCCATCGCGGTGCGCATCAGCTCGCGGGGCGAGTCGTGAAACTTGAGGTCGAGGAAAACCTCGGCGCCGCGCCGACGCACCTCGCGCACAAAGTCAGGGCCGCCCGAGACGAAAAGTTGCTTGCCGATTTTGAACATGCCGACCAGCCGGCCGAGTTGGTCGACCATCTTCAGAGCTTCGCGCCGACCGCCCAGGTCGAGCGACACAATCAGGCGCTCGCGCCAAGCGCCATATCGAGTGAGGCCGGAAAATGGCCAGTACTGAGTCATCGGAATTTCCCGCAAGAACTGTACACCGATTCGATTTGTAATTTCTAACAAAGCACGCGCCGATGCGCAGTCGGGTTACTGCAGTCGGGAGATTGCGCACCGCCTGCAGCACGAGACCTTTTCGAAAAAGCCGTTAAGTTGTGAGGCTTTTTGTAGCCGCCAGCGTGGCATCTCGCTTGCTCCCATTACTCGCGTATGGAAGCTAAGCTGCAAACAGGTCACTGCCCATCCTTATCATCTATAGAGGCGGCCGCGCGGCGAGGCCAGGAATCATGGGTTTTATAATCGTAGCCATCATCATTTTCGCATTGGTTCAACGGCGCAGGTATCGACGCATGTCGTGCAACAAAAATTACGATCGATGGTCGAGGAAGTGGGACCGTTACATGCGCAAGCATGATCCGGCGGCTTCCACCTCCTCCGGCGATCAGTGGAATAAATGGTCCCACGATTTCGAGGACTGGGGCCGCTCCGAATGGAAGGAGTTCAAGGCCTGGTCGCGCCAGCAGGATTGGAAGAGCGGCGCCAAGGATATCGAGGCGGCCGCGCGCGACTTCCAGCGCAAGCTGCGGGAATCCTTCGACCGCGAGACCGCGAAGTTCAACGGCATCAAACCGCCGACGCCTCCTCCGATGCCGGAAGCTCTTCGCACCGCGCGCGATGCCGGCCCGAGCGCAAGCGACGATCCCATCTTCAAGAGCGACGAGGAGCGTCGCGCCTACGAACTCGCGCGCAAGCAGGCCTCACGCGAGGCCGGCTTCTATGTCCACTTGATGTGGTACGGCATCGTCATCGGATTCCTGTTCCTGCTCAACATGTTCACCACGCCGTTCGGTCCGTGGTGGTGGATCTGGCCTGCCTTCGGATGGGGCTTCGGCATCGTGAGCCACGCCGCCGCGGTCTACGGATGGGACGTGATTCGCCAACGTGTGTTCGAACCCGCCATTCAGCGCGAGGTCCGCGAAGAAGTCACCAAGGAAAAAGAGGTGATGGCGACCGAGAAGCAGGCCTCGCTCGATGAACTGACTGCGAGCTTCGCGCATGAGATCAGAAACCCCATCGCGGCGGCCAAAAGCCTCGTGCAGCAGATGGGCGAGGATCCGACCTCGCAGGAAAACGTCGAGTACGCCAAGGTCGCGCTCGATGAACTTCAGCGCGTCGAGAAGAGCGTTTCGCATCTTCTGAAGTACGCGAAGGAAGAGGACTACAGCTTCGACAACATCAACCTGGCGGCGATCCTCGATGCTTCGTTGACCCAGATGCGCGCCAAGCTGGAAGCGAAAAACGTTTCCATCTCGCGCAACTACATCGGCGGGCCGACCGTGCGCGCCGACGGCGACAAGCTGCGCCAGGTTTTCACCAACATCATCGACAACGCCATCGACGCGATGGAGAGCAACACCGGCGAGCGCCATCTCGACGTCGCGATCCGCGGCATGAACCCGGGCATGGCGACGGTGACCATCCGTGACAACGGATGCGGCATTCCGGAAGATAAGCTCGCGAAGATTTTCAATCCGTTTTACACCACCAAGCAGACCGGCACCGGGCTGGGGATGGGCATCGCGAAGAAGGTGGTGGATTCGCATCGCGGGAAGATCGACGTCAACAGCCGCGTCGGCGAAGGCACCGAGCTATCGATATCGATTCCACTGGCCGATGCGGCCCGCGTCTGGGTCAACGGCAGCCTCAATGGCGCCGCGCCGAATCAGAATGGAACCACGGCGACCGCTCAGCCGCAGCAGACCGCCTCGCCCGTCGCCACTGACAGTCACGCCTCGACGACAAACCTCGATCCCGCGCCGACCGTGCAACTTAACCCGGCTGCTAACTCGATGAGGGCACGCTAATGAAGGGCCGCTTGCTGATCGTCGACGACGAGCGCGGCATCGTCATCGCGCTCAAGGGGCTCTTCTCCAAGGAAGGCTACGAGGTCGAGACCGCGGAGTCCGGTGAGGAGGCTCTCGAGAAAGTTAAAGCGGCGCCCTTCAACGTCATCATCACCGACTTCAGCATGAAGGGGATGAGCGGGATGGATCTGCTTCGCGCGGTCCGTCAGATCGACAAGGAGTGTGCGGTCCTGATGATCACCGCGTTCGGCTCGCAACAGATTGCGGTCGAAGCAATGAAAGCGGGCGCCGAAGACTATCTCCCCAAGCCCTTCGACAACGACGAGTTGCGCATCAAGGTGCGCAAGGTGATGGAGAAGCAACTGCTGAAGCGCGAGCATCAGCATCTGAGCGAACAGGCCGCGCGCGAGGCCGGCCGCTTCGCCGATATGGTCGGCGGCTCGCTCGCGATGATCCGCGTGTACGAGACTATCGAGAAGGTCGCGCAGACCGACGCCACGGTGCTGGTGCGCGGCGAGTCGGGGACCGGCAAGGAACTGGTCGCGAAGGCGATCCACTTTCGCAGCCCGCGCGCCAAGGGACCGTTTGTCGCCGTCAACTGCGCGGCGTTTTCGCGCGAGCTGGTCGAGAGTGAGCTCTTCGGGCATGAGAAGGGATCGTTCACCGGCGCCATCGCGCGGCGCGAAGGGAAATTCGAAGCGGCCGAAGGCGGCACGCTCTTCCTCGACGAGATCGGCGACATGAACCTGGAGACGCAGGCGAAGTTGCTGCGCGTCATCCAGGAGAAGCGCTTCGAGCGCATCGGCGGCAACCAGTCGCTGTCGGCCAATGTGCGCATCATCGCGGCGACCAACCAGGACCTCGAAACGATGGTGACTGAGGGTCGCTTTCGCGAGGATCTCTACTATCGCATCAAGGTGGTGGAGATTCGCGTCCCGCCGTTGCGCGAGCGGCGCGAGGACATCCCGCGCCTGGTGCAGCATTTTCTCAAAGATGCGTGCGAGCGTTTCGGCACCGCGCAGAAGCCCATCAACAAGCAACTCACGCCCGAGGCGATGCGCGCATGCGTCGAGAATTCATGGCGCGGCAACGTGCGCTCGCTGCGCTCGGCCATCGAGCAGGCGGTCATTCTTTCCTCGGGCGACGAAATCACTCCCGCCGAATTGCTCGGCGGCACTGCCTCCGGAGGTCACGATGAAACCCGAAGTTAGCACGAGCGCCTCTGCGGCTGTGTCTGAGAATCACGCAAATGCGCAGCCGCTCGGCGAAAACGGCAATGGCGCCAATGGGCTGCGCTTTCGCGAGGCCAAGGAAAAATTCGTCAGCGAATGGGAGCGCGATTACTTCGTGCGCGCGCTGCGCTCCACCAACGGCAACATCTCGCGCGCGGCGGAAAAAGTCGGAATGTATCGGCAGAGCTTCCAGCAGAAGATGCGCGAGCTGGGCATCAGCGTCGCGGAGCTGGGACTGAAAGCCGAAGAGGAATGAGGACTGAACATCATGGATGAAACTTCTACCGCGTCATCGAGCGTGGCTGCGATCCAAGCTCGTCGATGAACCCCAACTATCCGCGCGCCGGGCGGGCTTGCCGATTCCGCCGCCGCTGCTCGCGCTGCTGCTGTTGATTGGCGGATTGCTTTTGCACGCGATGTCACACGGCCCGCGCATGGTCTACGCCCATCACGTGCTGGGCCTGCTGATCGTCGCCGGCGGAGTCGCTGATAGCCTCGCACGCGGCGGCGCTTTTTCAGGCGCGCAAAACGGGCCTCGATCCGCACGGCGAAGCGACCGCATTCGTGGTCGAGAGACCCTATACCTTTACCCGCAACCCGATGTACCTCGGCACGGCCCTGGTGCTGTTCGGCTTCGCGGTGTTCTTCAGCTCGATCGTGATGCTGCTGGCGCCGATCGCGTTCTTGGTCATCATCGATCGAATGGTGATTCCGCTCGAAGAACACAACCTCGAGCGAATTTTCGGTTCGCAATACATCGACTACAAGACGCGCGTCAGGCGCTGGCTCTAGAGGAGAAGTTATATGTTCATCGAAAGAATCCTGAGTCTGTTCGGCGGCAAACTACGGCGATGGGTCAAGGCGCGCGAGTCGCGCGACCCCGAGGCAGTCTACGAGTCAGCAATCGCAGACCGGGTGCGCCGCTATCAGCAGCTCAAAGCTGCCGCGGCCGGTGTCATCTATATGCGCAGCAAGCTGGAGCGCGACCTCAAGCGTAAAACCACCGAGCTGGTCGAAGTCGCGGAGCAGGCGGTGCAGGCCGCCGACATGAACGAGGACCAATGCGCGCTCATCCTGCTGCGCCGCAAGCATGAGCTGGAAGCGGAAACCGATCGCCTCAAGGAAGAGCTGACCCAGCTCACGACCGAGGCCGAGGACGCCAAGAAGAATCTCATCGCGTTCAAGGACGAAATCGAGAAACTGAAAGTCGAGAAGGTGCGCATGATGGCGCGGCTTCGCAATGCGCAGGCGCGCGTGCGCATCCAGCAGGCGCTCGAAAGTCTGTCCTATGACGAAGACGTGCGCTCGCTGGAGGAAGTCCGCGAGTCAATTCAGCAGATGCTCGCGCAGGCCGGCGTCAACGAGAACTGCATAGCGCCGAGGTCGAAGAGAAGCTCGGCGAGATTCGCCGTCGCAACGCGGAAGCAAAGGCGCGGCCGAGCTCGACGACATCAAGCGCCGTCGCCGCGGCCTGGTGCCGATGGACGTGTTCACGCATAACAGCGCCAATGGAACACTCACGCTGGGCAACTGAACGGAGCGCGAGCCCGATGCATCGAACTCATGCGCAAAGCGATCATTCCACTCGCTGTGGCAGGCCTGGCCCTCGGGGCCTGCCGCATGACACCCGAACGAAGTGAAGGTGACCCTTCCGGGCGACACGAAAACGCCCAACGATTCGATCAATGCGGTCGGCATTTTCGGCGGCGCCAATGTCAACTTGCATTCGATGATCGTATGCGCGGGCCGCGTGCCGCTCGCGCAGGGCAGCGCCACTCGTCAAGGATTCGTGCTTCACCGGCGACACCAATGTGGTGGTCTGCACCGACACGACCAGCATCAACCCGGTGCGATGCACGCCGCGCGGCGGAGCGCTCGCGATCGGTGGCAGCGGCAGCGACGTTATCGCATACGCGCGGATGCGGTGAGGCAGCGCATGAAGCGAGGGCTGATCATTTCCGTGATTCTGTTTATGGCCGTGGGATGCGACAACGCGCGCTCGGCGCGTACCGTGTTCGGCGCCGCCAATGTTCGCATCCAGGAAGCGATGTGCGCGGGCAAGATCGCGCTCGCGCAGGGCACGGCAACGGTGCGCGACAAATGCTTCTCGGGCGATACCAACATCGTGCTATGCACCAACGAGTCGCATCCGAATCCGGTGCGCTGTAAGGCCACTACCGGTCTGCTCACCATTGAAGGGACCAGCGACGACGTGATCGACTACGCCAGAATCCGTTAGGATTAAATGATGCGCATTGCCATAATTCTTTTCGCGATCCTCGGACTTTCAGCGCGGGATGTTTCACCTACTCCGCGCCGCCTCCTCCTCCCACCATCGATGACCGCATGGAGTCCGACCGGCGAGCTTTCGTTTCAGTTCCGGCGGCAATTGCGCGGGCGCGGTGACTCTGACCGATGGCCTCGCGACCATCACCGATTCGTGCTTTTCGGCAGTGCCTCTGATGTGGTCGTTGTGCAGCGACAACACGCTGCCCGAATCCGGTGCGATGCACCTCGTCGCCGGGCTCGCTCTCGCATCGCCGGCACCGGCAGCGACTCGATTTCCTATGCCCGAATGAAGTAACGCTCCACGCTCACCTTGTCATCCTGACGCAAGCGAACTCTGACGCTTGTCATCCTGACGCAAGCGGACTCTGACGTATGTCATCCTGAGGCAAGCGCAGCGCGGCGGAAGGATCTCGACTCGCGAAATAGCCACTGTATGTGGACCTCGGCGCGAGCGTTCGAGCGTGGTCGCATTCGATTCGGAGTGCGATGGCATCCCGAGTTTCGAGGTTCTTCAGCTTTGCGCTCCGCGCTCGCTTCAGAATGACAGAGGGTCGCGTGCCTCCGACGATCTCAACGCCGAAATAATTGCGATTCCTCGATGGGAATTTTCAGCGCATAGCGGCGCAGCCAGTCCAGCGCCACCTGCGAGGACTGAGCAGCTTCACCCAATCGCGCGTACCGCGCATCTGGTAACGCCGCGAGGTCTTCACTCCTTCGGAATCCAGCGCGATGCATACGGTGCCGACCGGCTTGTCGGGCGTGCCGCCATCGGGACCCGCGATGCCCGAGGTTGCGATGCCGACATCGGCGCCGACGCGCTTGCGAACTCCCGCCGCCATCTCGCGCACGCATTCCTCGCTCACCGCGCCATGCGTCATTGAGCGTCGCATCGGTGACGCCGAGCAGATCCTGCTTCACCTCGTTGGAGTAGGTGACGAGATCCGCGAGTAGGAATTTCGAGCTGCCAGGGACATTGGTAATGCGATGCCCGATGAGGCCGCCGGTGCATGACTCCGCGACTGCCAGCTTGATGTTCTGGTGCGACAGGAGCTGCGCAACCACTTCTTCCATCGAGGCGTCGCCTTCCGCGAACAGGTAGTTGGAAATTTTCGCGCGCACGCGCTCGCTGAGTTCCTCGAGCTTGCGCTCGGCCTCGCCCGGCTCGCCCTCGACGGCGATTTTCATCGAGATTTGCGGAAAGCTCGCGCGAAATCGCGACGCTGCCCTTCCTCCGGTTTGATGAGACCCGCGACTGCCTGGTCGAGCCCGACTCGCTGATGCCGAAGGTCTGGAAAATCCGCACCGCGAAAACTTTGTTGGTCCCGCGATTCTTCCCGAGCCACGGCATCACCCAGTTTTCCATCATCGGTTTCATTTCGCGCGGCACACCCGGCATCACGATCAGATGACTGACGCGACCGCCATGCCGTCCGAAACCGGCAAATGAAATCCCGGCGCGGTGCCGAGCGGATTCGGAATCACCTCGGCGCCCTCGGGAAAGTCGGCCTGCTTGAGATTGTTCTCGGGCATCACGCGATTGATGGTGGCGAACATGCGCCGCATCGTCTCGACACTCGGCTCATGCCGAAAAAGCTTGCGCCCGGTGATGCGCGCGATGGTCTCGGTGGTGAGGTCGTCGGCGGTCGGGCCGATGCCGCCGGTCGAGAGCACCACGTCGCCAAGCTGGATGCCGGTACGCCACGCCCATTCGAGGCGATCGGGAACATCGCCGACGGCGATCACCGCGGCGAGGTCGATTCCGATTTCATGCAGCTTGTCGGCGAGATAGTTCGCGTTGGTATCGACGACTTTCCCGGTGGTGATTTCATCGCCGGTGGAAAGAATGACTGCTTTTTGAATCATCGCTGCCTCCCGAAGTGCATGGTGCGCGCCAATACCCGCTAGAGCACGTGAAATCAGAAATTCTCAGGACGATATTTGCATAAATTCCGGCAAACAGATCATCCAGCATGACGCCCGGACCGCCGGGCATTTTTCGATCGATAACATCGAAGCGGGAAACGGTTTGATGATGTCGAACAGCCGGAAGAGGAAGAAACCGCCGAGCAGCGAGCCCCATCCGAGCGGATTGAGGAACATCGTCGCGATCATGCCGAGCACTTCATCGAGCACGATTTTCGAGCTGTCATGCTCGCTGAAGATTTCCTCCGCGCGCCCCGCGATGAGGCAGGAGAGACACGAACACCGCGGCGAAAATGAGCGACGAAGATCATCGGCTCGTGACTGCCACATCGGCGCGCACAAGAAGTATCCGATGATGAGTCCGACCACCGAGCCCGCGGTTCCGGGCGCGAACGGGGAGTATCCGGTGTAAATTCCGGTCGCGAGGAAGATGATTACAGCGCGCAATCGAACCCGCGAGGTTAGCACGCCGCACGACGTAGCGTGCGACGCGCTACTCCGCGCGCAGCGGCATCGGAGGATCGTCGGCGCCGATGTCGCACGTCTTCACGCCCTCGATGCCGACCGCGACTCTGCGCGCGAGATCGCCCCAAGGCGCGACCAGGCCGGGACCTTCGACGCGCACCGCACCATCGGCGCATCCGACGTTGATCTCGGCGTGCAGGAACTTCGGATGCGACAGCAGCGCGGCGCGGACTTGCGCGGCGACCGAGGCGTCGCGCAACTCCTGCAACCCGCGGCCATCGGCTGATGAGGTGATCGTGGCGGCGCATGAGCGCAGCGTCTCGGCAATCGTCGCGAGCGGCAGCACCGAGGTGTTCAACACCAGGTCGTAGAGATGCGGGTCGTCGATGTCGAAGTTGTAAAGCGTCTGCGCGCGGGCTTTTACTTCGCGATCGTGATCGCGCACGCGCTTTTCCGCGGCCGAGGCGCTGAGCTTCGCGCTTTCAGCGAGGTTGCGCACCCGCACCGGAAACGCCGCCACGACGCGCACCCGCAGAGCGAAACCATTGGCGGGAAGCAGTTGCGTTCCAGAACTGCTGGCGAAGACCACTCCATCCTGCGCGATTTCCTTGAAAAGCGCGGCCCGCAGAAATGCGCGCAGCCGATCGGCATCCACTTTGGGACGCTCCCAGAAGTGCGGCGAATGTTCATCGAGAATGGCGAATTGCTCAGGCCCCACGTTATAGGCGCGCGCGGAGGCGCTGATCAGCTCGGGCCGCCCCCAGTAGCGGTATCCGAGCGCTTTTGCGGCGAGTTGCCCGAGTTCATCGCCGCGGCTGCCGAGTTGCTGGTTGATCGCGATTACGGCCATCCGCTTACCCCAAGCGAAAAGTTTTGCAAGCCCCGTCGCAATCTTAGGGTTCAGATTTCATCTCGCGCAAACCAAAAGAGGTGGAAAGCCGCGAGCCGGATCAGTAGGATTTCGGCGTCTCAGAACTCCCGATCCTCGTCCGACACGAAATTGTGCCCGCATACCATTCCGGACTTGGGCGGATCAGATTACCCAATCTCAATCGATGCCAGGAGACGCGATGGCGGCAAAGAAGAAACGGCCGAACCTGCTCGGCGGCCAACAGATAAATCCTACCGCGGTGCGTGGCGACATGAGCGCCGCCGAACTCATCGATAGCGCATTTCTCGCCTACAACGGACGCCGCTTGCGCGAGGCCTGCCGTTTGTTTGCCGAGAAGATGCTCGAAGGCGACTCGACGGTCGGCATGAGCGTGACCGGCGCGCTGACGCCCGCGGGGCTCGGCATGTCGTGCCTCATCCCGCTCATCGAAAATGGCTTCGTCGACTGGATCGTTTCGACCGGCGCCAATCTTTATCATGACACGCACTTCGGCATCGGGCTTGAAAATGTTCCAGGGCTCGCCCGAGGCCGATGACGTCGCGCTGCGCGATCAGGGCGTGGTGCGCATCTACGATATCTTCTTCGACTACAAGGTGCTGCTCTCGACCGATGCGTTTTTTCGCGAGGTCGCGCGCAACGAGGAATTCCAGCATCCGATGGGCAGCGCGGAATTTCATTATCGCGCGGGCCGCTACGTCGCGGAGCGTGAGCGCGTGCTGAAGCTGTCTCGACGCTCGCTGCTGGCGGCGGCCTATCAGCATGCGGTGCCGATTTACACCTCGTCGCCGGGCGATTCGTCGATCGGCATGAACCTCGCGCTGCTGGAACTCGAGGGTGCGGCATTGCGCATCGATCCGCTCACGGACGTCAACGAGACCGCGTCGATTGTGTATGCGGCGAAGAAAAGCGGTGGCAAGAGCGCGGTGTTCATCCTCGGCGGCGGCTCGCCAAAAAATTTCGTGCTGCAGACCGAGCCGCAAATCCAGGAAGTGATGGGCGTCGCGGAGAATGGGCACGACTACTTCCTGCAGGTCACCGATGCGCGCCCCGACACCGGCGGGCTTTCGGGTGCGACGCCCTCGGAAGCGGTGAGCTGGGGAAAAATCGATCCCGACCAGCTTCCCGATTCGGTCGTATGCTATGTCGATTCGACCGTCGCGCTGCCGCTCATCACCGCGTACGCGCTCAACAAACGCAAACCGCGCAAGCCGCGCCGCCTCTATGAGCAGCGCGAAAAGATGCTCGCCGACCTGACCTGCGGCGTACCAGAAGGTTCGCAAAAAGCGGCTGGCTCGTGGAGAATCGTAGATGGAATGAAGAGCATCAGCGATCCGACGAGGAAGGGCCGGGTGATTCGATCGATCAAGAATACAGTTACGGGCGCGCTCGATCTGACGCGCGAGGTTGAATACGCGCGCAAGGCAGCATTGGCGGCAGGCGAAATCCTGATGCGCTACTACGGGACCGAGTACGAAATCGGTTCCAAGGGCAAGAACAACCCAGTCACCATCGCGGATACCGAGGCCGACGCCGCCATCAAGGCGATTCTCACCCACGCGTTTCCTGACTATGGATGGCTTTCGGAAGAAACCGTCGACAACGAGGATCGCCTCGACAAGCAGCGGGTATGGATCGTCGATCCGCTCGATGGCACCAAGGAGTTCATCAACAAGGTGCCGGAATTTTGCGTCGCGATTGGCCTGTCCGACAACGCAGAGCCGGTGGTAGGGGTTTCCTACAATCCGGTTACCAAGGAAATGTGGTGGTCGGGACGCGGGATGGGATGCCATCTCGGCGAGCATCGCGTGCACGTCACCGACGACCGATCACCTGCAGCGCGCGAGCGTGCTGGCCAGCCGCAGCGAAGTGAAACGCGGCGAATGGGAAGTCTTCGATGGCGTGCTGGTGGCGGTGCCGACCGGCAGCGTCGCTTACAAACTCGCGATGGTGGCGGGCGGGAAAGCCGATGCGACCTTCACCCGCTCGCCGAAAAACGAATGGGATATCGCCTCGGGCGCCGCGCTCATCATCGAGGCTGGCGGCACCATGACCGACATCGACGGGCATCCGATGGTGTTCAACAAGAAGATCACCAAGTGCGCAGGGCTTATCGCATCCAACGGAATCCTGCACGACCAGCTGATGAAGGTCGCCCCGCACAACAGCGGCATCGGCGCGAAGAAATAGAATTTTTCAGCGCGGCCGAGAGCGCATTTCGTTCGCTGGAGTAACGGAGGACGAAGCCGCCCGTCCCCCACTCTCACCCGTCCGTCACGTTTCGTGCTCGCAGCCATCGCACAAAACGCGCCGTCCACCGTCTCTCACAAAGTGAGAGAGGGGACATATCAGACATTAGCCGGCGGCGGCGGTCGCCGGCTGCGGCGCGGTCGCCCGGCCCTTGCCGGTTTCGGGCAATAGATACATGCACACGATCGGCAGGAACTGGAACACCAGGAAGAACAACATCACATTCTTCAGCCCGATCGATTCTGCCAGCGCGCCGCCAATGATGGGCGACAGGAACGCGCCCGCATATCCGACCGACCATACGAAGGCTAGGCCGACGCCCATCTTTTCGGGCGTCATCCCCTTAAGCTCCATCACCAGCGTGGTGATGGCAGCCAGCGATCCCGCGCCGCCGATGCCGACCAGAACGAGCGAGAGCCGGATCATCATCGGATCGGGAAACATGATGGCGCCGAGCGAGCCGACCAGCGTGCAGATCGCGACCGGCCACAGGAACGGCTTTCGAAGTCCCAACATCCCTGTGCCCAGCCCTCCGCCCAATGCCGCGAATATGCCTGTGAGTGGAAGTACCGAGGTCAGTGCCGAGGCTTCGCCGAGGCCGAGTCCGCGATATTGGCTGAAGTAAGTCGGCAGGAACGCGGTGTAAAGTTGGAAGACCCACATGCCGCCGAACAGTCCTGCCGCGATGAGTTGGATCTCGCGGCGCTTGGCGACTTCGCCCAGGGCCGAGCCACTGCGTTTTTCGGCGGACTCGGCGAGCGCGGCATCGACGATTGCGACGTGGCGCTCGCGACCGAACAGCGTCCACGCCACCGCGACGACGGCGCATGCGATTCCGTAATCGCGCAGGACCGTCAGCCATGAGGTTCCGACCGCGTTGTAGATCGGCACCGTCAACTGGAAGACTGCGAACAGCCCGATGTATGCGCACAGCGCGTTGATCATGTTGATGTAGGGCCATTCGTGCTCGCCGAACCATTGCATCGTGAGCGCGCCCGGCGGTGCGATGATGACGCCATAGCCGATGCCTTCGAGCACGCGCCACAACAGCAATTGCCCGAAGCTCCCGGAATAGCCGCTGAGGATTTCCGCCAGCGCCATCAGCCAGATGCCCGCGATGAGCGCGCGCAAGGCGCCGAGCTTTTCCATCACGATGGCGCCCGCCATCGAAAAAATCGCGATGCATAGCGCGATGATTGAAATGATGAGGCCCGCGCTGGCGGGCGAGATATGCAGACTGTTAGTGATCGGAACGAGCAGCGGCGCGGGAGCGAGCCAGGTCAGCGACTGCGAGAGCAGGGTAAAGAGGAGCAGGATCTCGATAACCCATCGGTACGGCGAAAGCTGATTGGCATCACTCATTCTAATAAGACCCCGCTAAAGTTAAGCCTGATATAACGCGGCGCCACGGGGGATTACCAGCAGGTTTTTTCCGCGATGCCACCGGCCTCGCCGAGAGCTTGCGGAATACTGTTTGCGATCTCAAAAATCAGCCACTAGCGTGAGCTTTATGAAGACGATCTGGTTTCACATGCAAGGCTATCGCGATCTGCCCGACGATTTTCGCGATCGCTACGAGAGCATCTGGGTGACGCCGCCCAACGACGAGCTGTGCGATTCGCAGGAAGTCGCCAAGTACCTGCATTGGAATCTCGACGAGCTGGAGATGGCCGATGATCTCGGCTTCGACGGCCTCGGGCTGAACGAGCATCATCAGAACGGCTACGGCTTTCCGATTTCGCCGAACATGATCGCGACCGTGCTCGCGCGGCGCAAATCGGACGCGGCGCTGGTGGTGCTCGGCAACACGCTGCCGCTCTACAATCCGCCGATTCGCGTGGCCGAGGAGTTCGCGCTGCTCGATTGCCTGAGCGGCGGACGCCTGGTCGCGGGCTTTCCGGTCGGCTCGCCGATGGATACCACCGGATGCTACGGCATCCCGCCGACCCAGGTTCGCCCGCGCTACTACGAGGCGCACGATCTCATCAAGCAGGCGTGGACGCGTCCGGGTCCATTTCCGTTCAACGGCCGCTTCACCAAGCTGCGCTACGTCAATCCGTGGCCGAAGCCGCTGCAGAAGCCGCATCCGCCGATCTGGCTGGCGGGCGGCGGATCGGTCGAGACCTGGAAGTTCGCGACCGACAACGATTACACCTACAGCTACCTGAGTTTCATGGGCCACAAGTACGCGAAGGTGCTGATGGACGGTTACTGGAACTCGGTCGAGAAGGCCGGCATGGACGACAATCCGTACCGCGCCGGATTCGCGCAATTGGTGGTGGTGGCCGACACCGATGCGGAAGCGGAGCGCATCTATCTGAAGCATCTGCGAAATTTCTATTCGAAGTCACTCTACGTCGCGCCGCATTTCGGCAACGTGCCGGGCTTCATGACCAAGAAGAGCTTCGAGTTCCAGCTCAGCCACGCGGCAAGCCAACGCGTTCAGCTTCGATTTCAAACCGCATGAGGCGACCTGGAAAGCAGCTGGTCGAGGATTCGCGGATGGTGATCGGCGGCAGCCCCGCCACCGTCGCGGCGCAAATCGAGGAAGCGGTCCGCAACATCCGCGTCGGCCATCTGATGATCATCCTGCAAATTCAATCGATGGATCCGGAGCTGACCGCCTACAGCAGCGGCCTGTTCGCGGAGAAGGTACTGCCGAAGATCAGAGGCATCTGGGACAAGGAAGGCTACGTCGATCGATGGTGGCCGCAGGGCGCGACCCGCAATCAGCCGCAACTCGCGCAGCCGGCGGCGACCGCGCGCACTGCGGAGGCAAAAGTTCAGGCATGAACACCGCAACCGAGCAAAATGTAGAGTTGCCCGGCGGCTTCGCGCCCAATCCGGTGCTGGTCAAGGGCAACTGGCGCGCCGGTCGTATATTTCCACGGTCCGTTCGGCCAGGAATGGGACGGCTTCCTCGACGACCTCGCGGCGCATCGACGGGTCTACGCGCCCGCGCACGCCGGCTCCGAGGAAACCGACGACCTCGAGCAACTGGATGGCCTGTCGGACCTGGTCCTCTACTACGACGATCTGTTCGATCGCCTCGGGCTGGAGCGCGTCGATCTGGTGGGCCATTCGTTCGGCGGAATGGTCGCCGCCGAATATGCCGCGACGTTCCGCGATCGGGTCGGCAAGCTGGTGCTCATCGACGCGATGGGACTGTGGCGCGATGACCTCCGGTCGGCGACCATCTGCTGGTGGCGCCTGAGAAGCTGGTGAAGCTGCTGTTCAACGATCCCTCGAAACCGGAAGTGGCAGCCAAGCTCGCGATGCCGACCGAGCGCGACGCGATGAACGCCGCGCTGGTGCAGCGCTTCGGCGCGCTGGCGAGCACCTCGCATTTCATCCATCCGATTCCGGAGCGCGGGTTGCGGCGACGACTGCCGCGAATCAAGGCGGACACTCTGGTGCTATGGGGCGCGCAGGATGCGCTGGTGCCTCCGGCCTACGCCGCGGAGTTTGCCTCGCTCATTCCGCATGCGCGGGTCGAGATGATCCAGGGCGCGGGCCATGTGCCGCAGATCGAACAGCGTCAGGCAGTTTCGGAGCAGCTGAAGAAATTCCTGGCTTAGCGACGCTCAGAACTTCTGGTCGCCGGAGGCCCACAGGTTGTAGCCAATCGCGCCCACAAAGTAGACCATCGCGATCACATAGAAGACCGCCGAGAAGGAGCCGGTCGCGCGCAGGATGAAACCGGCGGCGGCGACTCCGATGATGCCGGGAATCGTCGCGACCGTGTTGGAAATGCCCATCAGGATGCCGGCGTAGCGCGGCGCGATATCGAGATGATTCGCGGCGAAGGCGCCGGTCCCGAAGCCATTGCACGCCACCGAGAATGTCACCAGCGACGATCGCCTGCACCGGCGTCGGTGACTGACGGCAATAGCAGCAGCGGAATCGCGCCGCCGATGAACGATACGCTTTGAAGGGTCTTGCGCACCGTCACCACGCGATAGCCGCCGAGCAGCATCCGATCGGCGATCCATCCGGCGAGGTTGCTGGAGATGAAGGTCGAGATCCACGGAATCAGCGAGAACAGCCCGACCCGCGGCAGCGCCATCGCGAAGGTTTTGTCGAGATAGGTCGGGAGCCATAGCAGCAGGATGTAGAAGCCGAAGTTGGTGCATAGATGCGCGATGGCGATGGCCCACACCGCTTTCTCGCGCAGGATGGTGCCCCATGGAATCGCCACTGCCGGTGGCGCGGCGGGCCGGCCGGCAACGATGGTCGCGAGCTCCTCGCGCGTGATGTCGAGGATCGTCGTCGGGCGTTTCGGAAGTTCGCCATAGCCAGGCGCAAACCCACACCAGGCCGATCGCGCCCGCGATATAGAACAGCGCGTGCCATCCGAACGCGACGATGATCGCCGGACTCACGAGGAATGCGGTCACGGTGCCGAGATGGATGCCGCTGAAGTTGAGCGCGATGACGCGCGAGCGCTCCTCGGCCAGGGTCCAGCGCGCGGTGATGCTGTGGATGGCGGGAAAGTTGACACCCTCGCCCAAGCCGAGCAGGACGCGCGTCGCGATCAGCATGCCGAACGCGACCGAAGCCGGCGGCGTCAGCAGCGTGGCGATCGACCATACTGCGACGCCGGCGGCGAGCACGCGCCGTCCGCCGAAGCGATCGGACATCCATCCGCCGAGCAGTTGCGGCCATAGATAGCCCCAGAAAAATGCTGACAGGATGATGCCCTGCGCGGCGGCATCGTAGCCGCGATCATGCGAGAGCGGAATGATCGCGACCGAGATGCTGACCCGGTCGACATAGCAGAGCACGGTGGCGAGGAAGAAAAGCGCCACCACGGTGAAGCGCCGCGGCCATGCGAGCGGCCGCGCGATCGTGTCCGCCAGTTCGGGCTGCACGGCGCGAAGCTTAGCCCGTGCGCACGCGCAGAAGGCCAGCGCGACGATCGCAAGAACGCGAGCGCGCGGAGCTTACTCCGCGCGCGCCACGTTCGCACTTCGAAAAGGAAGCTGTCGGTTAGCGGCCGAGAGCCTGACGAATGGTGGTCAGGATGTAGATGAAATCGCGCTGCGGAACGGACCTCGCCCATCAGAGCGACGCGCGAGAGCGCCTCCATCTCTTCATTGTTGATGTTGTGGAGACGGCGCATCTGCTCGTTCTTGCGGAAATCTTCCCACGCCGAATTATCGACCGCCTCTTCGCGCGGAGTGAGCAGCGCCTGCGCGCGCGGATTGGCGAGGAAGAACACTTCGCGCCGATCGAGCCCCAGAACCTCGGCCAGCCGCGAAACGATTTTGTCGGACGGATGACGCTTGCCGGACTCCAGGTGGCCGACATAAGGAGTGGAGGTCTTGATGCGGCGCGCGACCTCCTCCTGGGTCAGGTCGAGCTGGCGACGACGGTCGCGAATCACCTGTCCGAACGAGCGATCTTTTGCCTTAGCCATACTGTGTAACTCCTGTTAGATGCGGGTCCCCGAGCCCTGCGGCTCCCCCGCCGCGCCTCTACAATCAGATAGATGTAAAGTCGCTACTAACTGTATGTAGCATTCATGCACCATCGAGGCAATTCAGGTTGCGCATAGCATCGCCAGCGATTGTTTCACGGCGGTCAACAGTGACGTGCGCGTCGGAATCATCCAACAGCCTACGAATGATTGATTTAGGCCAAAGTTCGCGACAAATCTAGAGTTAGCAGAAGCAATGAATCAACATTAGAAATAATTCATGACTGAACTGACTGAGAATCGTCAGTTTCCGTAAGGATTCCGGCCATGATTCAGATAAATGGAATAGCTCGCAGTCGGCGGCAGCGCTCGCGCGGGACCGGCTAAAATCCATTGTTGCACCGCTGCCAAGGTGGTCCAGTTTGACGGTATCCGACGCCGACCTGATGCCCCCCTGCATCGTAGTACCGAATCTCGAGGCTGACCGATTCCTCGGTCAGCTCCCGGTATTCTCCACCGCGCCGCTGACGAAGACGCCCTGTCGCCCGAATGCTGCAGCTGCGGATGGAGCACTTTTACCGGCTCCGACTATAACAAACTGTAGGCAACGAATCCGACGAAGCCCGCGGCGACCGCCAATCCTGCCATCCGTGCCGAGCTTCACGTCGACTCTGCGCAACTACGCTCTAATACGAACGCGGCAGTCCCAGCACGTGCTCGCTGATCGAGTTCAGCACCATCTCCTGCGAGACCGGCGCGATTTTCAGCAGGCGGCATTCGCGAAAATAGCGCTCGACGTCGTAGTCGCGCATGTAGCCGTATCCACCCAGAGTTTGCACCGCGCGATCGCATGCCTCCCACGCGGCGTCGGCGGCGCGCAGTTTCGCGATGTTCGCCTCCGGTCCGCATGGCTTGCGATTGTCGAACAGCCACGCCGCCTTCATCATCATGAGTTCGGCCGCCTCGAGCTTCGAGTACGCGTCCGCCAGCGGATGCGCGATGGCCTGGTTCTGCCCGATGGGGCGGCCGAACACGATGCGTTCTTTCGCGTAGCGCACCGCCTTGTTGATGCGCGATGGTGCCGATGCCGATGGCCTCCGCCGCGATCAGAATCCGCTCCGGATTGAGCCCGTCGAGCAGCGAATGAAACCCGCGCCCCTCGCCGCCGATCAGATCCGAGGCGGGCACCTTCAGGTTGTCGATGAAGAGCATGTTGGTATCGACCGCCGCGCGCCCGAGCTTGTGCAGCTCGCGCACTTCGACCGCCGCCGGATCGAGGTCGGCGAAGAACAGGCTCATGCCGTCGGTTTTCTTTTTCACATTTTCAAAGGGCGTGGTGCGCGTGAGGATGAGCATCTTCTTGGCTTCGCGCGCCTTGGTGGTGAAAACCTTGCGCCCATTGATGACGTAATAGTCGCCCTCGCGCCGCGCCGCGGTCTTGATATGCGTGATGTCGTTGCCGGCATCAGGCTCGGTCACCGCGAAGGCGGCGTGATACTCGCCGCGCACGACCGGCGGCAGGAAGCGCTGTTTCTGTTCCTCGGTGCCGTGAAAGACGATCGGGCTGACGCCGAAGATCGAGAGATGGACCGAGCTCGCGGCCGCCATCGCACCGCCGGAGCCCGCGATTTCCTTCATCACGAGGGCCGCCTCGGTGATGCCGAGTCCGCTGCCGCCGTAGGCTTCCGGGATCGCGACGCCGAGATATCCGGCCTTGGCGACCGCGGCATAGAAGTCGTGTAGGAAATTCGGCCTTGGCGTCGCGCTCGCGCCAATATTCGTCGTCGAATTTTTCGCATAGCGCGCGCACCTGGCGCACGATTTCCTGTTGAGCCGCGGTCAATTCAAAGTCCATCTTTCGGTTTCCTCCGGCACTATTTGGTCAAAGCGATTGATTATGCTCTGCAAAATGCACGACCTGATCGAGCCTGCGTAATCACGTGGCATGTGCATTCCTATGCGGGCGTCAGCGAAATTTTCTCCCGTCCAATTGGTCAGTAGCTATCACGAATTTCAATCTCGAGTCCCGATTACAGCGCGGTACGAATCTTGAACACAAGCGCTCCGGCTCTATCTAACGAGCACGCCCTACGTGTGTGGGTGCACGACAACGCGGCTAACGCCGCATTTGGGAGGAGAAACAAGAGTGAGAAGGACCAAGTCAACCGGGAGGGCGACGCGACTTGCCGTCGTGGCGCTGATCGCAGTGGGAACGGCGCTGGCGCCGGGACTGCGAGGAGCTTGGGCGCAGGAGGCGAAGCCCCATAAAAAGAAGGTCAACCAAAACCACCACCACAACCACCACTACCACAACCTCGGCGACCGCCGAGCAGCAGGCCAAGATCGATGCCTTGAGCGCACAACTGGAGGCGATGCAGAAGCAGCAGGATGGAGCTGATGGCGCAGATCAACGACATGAAGAAGCAGATGGCGGTGGCGGCTCCGGTCGCTGCCTGCCAATGCTCCCTCGCCGGCGGCGGCTCCGAGTCCGGCCACCATCGGCGAGCACGTCGCGATGGTTGAAAACGACCTCGCGCAGACCCGAAAGTGATCTGCAAAAGAATCTCGGCGTCAGCATCCATGGACTGGTCGATGCGGGTTACGAGCACAACTTTAACCAGCCCAATAGCAACACCAACAATCTGCGTGCATGGGATCAGGACGGCTTCCAGCTGACCCAGGGCAACATTCACATCGAGCGCGATGGCACGGTCGGATTCGTGACCGACATCAACATCGGCCAGGTGGCGGAGGCGATCAATGGAGTGACCAACTCCTCGAACACGCCACTCGATCGCAACAGCGGGCGGTTTATCGACGTCACTCAGTTTTACCTTACCTGGACGGCGCCGGTCGGGTCTGGACTCAACATCGCGGCGGGTCGCTTCGTGACTCTGCTCGGCGAGGAAATCATCCCGACCTACAGCAACCAGAACTTCAACGAGACGCGAGGTTTCGTGTTCAACCTCGGCGAGCCGCTGACCCACACCGGGATCAGGGCGTCGTATACGTTTAACGATTACTTCTCGGCGACCGGCGGCATCAACAACGGATGGGATTCCGGCGCGGGCATCAACAACGGCGGTCCCAACTACGAGGGCGAGCTGGTCCTGAACAACAAGGACAAGTCGCTGGCCTTCGTTCTCAACGGAATCTGGGGACCCAATCAGCTCGACCATTCCAACTCCAATCGTGGCGCGGTCGATCCAATCGTCACCATCAAGCCGTCGTTCCTGCCCAACGTAACGCTCGCCACCGAGTACCTGTATGGGAGCGAAACCGGGCACGTGATCAATGGGCATAGCGCCACCTGGCAGGGTGTCGCGCAGTACCTCGTGTACGACTGGCAGGCCTGGGAATTCGCCACGCGCGGTGAATTCTTCGACGACGAGGACGGCTCGCGCAGCGGCACGCATCAGACCCTGTGGGAACTCACGCAGACCCTCACCTACAAGGTGCCTGATGTCACCGGATTACTGGTTCGTGCGGAATATCGTCACGACAATTCCAACGAACACGTGTTCAGCAACAACAACTTCGTTAACCCGGTCACCGGCCTCCAGCATGAGTGGAAGGGTCAGGACACCTTGCTGGGCGCCATCCTGTTCGCTTTCTAACATCGGCTTCCCACCCACAGGTGGTTTCGACCAGACCACCTGAAGAAGCGAGGCGGGCCTGCTCACGCGGGCCCGCCTCTTTTTGGACCGCCGGTTATCAAGGCTCGGCGATCGTGAGGCAGCGAGCCCTCAAGCATCGCCGGTGTGAAACCAGGGGAGGCGTTCTTCGGAAAAATAGTGTCCCGTGGGTTGAAGCAGCGCAGCCTGGTCAAAAACGCCAACCGGAAAATGCGTCTCGGTGATTTGCGGAAGAGCTTCGCAGGTCAAGGTTGACCCACACCTCGCACAAAATCCGCGACGGGTCCTGCCCGGAGTGGAATCGAACTTGGCTACCTCGCCTTGCGTGACCTTGTAAGCCTCGCGGTCGAATGCCACGAAGACGGAAGCAGGGGCGCCGGTGTGCTTTCGGCAACTTTGACAATGGCACCAGTACACGCCCTTAGGCCGGCCTGTCGCTACAAAGCGCACCGCGCCGCATAGACATCCACCTTCAAATTGCTCTGTGGCGGTGCTCATGATGCTGATCCTCCCGTAGCCTGATAAGCGAGGCGGGCCTGCTCACGCGGGCCCGCCTCTTTATTTCTCGCTGTCGATTTGCGCTTCCGTCAGGCCGCGCAACCGCCGGCGAGGCTGCACACCGCGACGCTGCGGCGACCCTCGCGCAAGTCGTTGCGATCGAAGCCGTTGGTCAGGTAGCCGAAGGATATTCCAGTCGCCGGATCGGCCCATCCGATTTGGCCGCCGAATCCCGGATGCCCGAACGCCTCGGCAGAGTTGGTGCGTCCGAAGCCGCGCAGGTTGCCCTTGCCGTCGTCACCCGCGATGACGATTCCCAACGCGCGATTCGCAGTGATGCCGCGTGCCGGGTCGATGAGGCTGCCGCTGCGGATGCGGCGTGCCTCGCGCAACATGTCCGACTGCCAGATGCGTGTCCCATCGGCGGCTTTTCCGTCATTCAATAGCGCCTGGTAGAACAGCGCAATGTCGCCGGCCGTCGTCATCAGGCCACCGGCGGGAAAATCCGTTTCGCGCATCGCGGGATCGTTCATCTCGAGCACCGCGTCCTCGGTGATCGATCCTAAAGCGGCGCGCGGCGGAGTGATGCCGAGCTTCTGATAGTCCTCATCCTTGGCGGGTTCGCCGACCCATTTCACATCAGCCATGCGCGGCTGAACGGAACGCGGCAATCCAATTCGTAGATCCGGCAATCCGAGCGGCTCGGCAATGCGTTCGCGGACAAAATCGCCGAGACGCTTGCCGGTGATGCGCTCGATCGCCTCGGCAATCGGCCAGTAGTTCGCATGAATATGGTAGAAGAACTTTTCGCCCGGAGGATTGACCGGACGCCATTGCGCGAAGCGCTCGAGACGCCGCTTGTGATCGCCCCAATCCTTGAACGAGCCCGGCGCGGTCGGAATCCCGGCGGTGTGGATCAGCAGATGCTCGATGGTGGTCGACTCTTTGCCATTGGTCCCATACTCGGGAACGTACTTGACGATCTTGTCGGCGGTGCTGACCTTGCCTTCCTGGATCAGTAGCCATAGTGCCGACGAGGTGATGGCCTTGGTCGCGGACATCGCGACGAACACGGTCTCATCGGTGGCCGGTTTATCGGTGCCGCCCTGCACCGCATGACCGAAGGTTTGCATCGCGGCGATCTTTCCATTGCGCGCAATTGCAACCTGACAGGCAGGTAGCACGCCTTCCTTGACGTCGCGCTCGGCGCGATCCATCAGGGCCTGGACCTTGTCGGGATTGAGACCTACCGCGGCCGCGTTATCGGCAAAGAATTTTTCGGCTGGCATGAGCTTCTCTCCTTTGGAGTTATCGGGGAGTTATCGGGGAGCTATCGCACGTATGTTGCCGCGATAATCCGTCACTCGCCCGCTTCCGTGCAACCCGAGGTGAAGGATTCTCGCTTGTCGAGGAGTTTGGAAAAAGGCACATTCACACCAACCAGCCGCATCCGGGAGATCGCATGATTCGGGAAGACGAGCATATCGAAGACCGGCAGTTCGAGGTTCCTCGATCGCCCAACAAATTTTCGCGGCGACAGTTTGTCGTGGTCAGCCTCGCGGCCGGGTTCGCGCTCTCGGTGCTGCCGGTGTCGGCGCAGACCATCACCACCGACGACAAAGGGCTCGTCGCCGGCGAGGTGAAGATTCCCGTCGCGGGCGGCACCATCCCGGCCTATCGCGCGATGCCCGCGAAGGGTGGTCCGTTCCCGACTATCCTCGTCGTGCACGAAATCTTCGGCGTCCACGAGCACATCAAGGACATCTGCCGCCGCCTCGCGAAGCTCGGCTACTTCGCGGTCGCGCCCTACCTCTACTCGCGCTCGGGCGATGTCGCGGGCAAGACCGACATGAAGGAAATCTTTCCGATCGTGCGCAAGACGCCGGAGGCGCAGGTCGCCTCGGACCTCGATGCGACGGTGGGGTGGGCGAAGAGCACCGGCAAGGCGAATACCGCGAAGCTCGGCATCACGGGGTTTTGCTGGGGTGGGCGTCAGGTATGGCTCTACGCCGCGCACAATCCGAATCTGAAAGCAGGCGTCGCATGGTACGGGCCGCTGCAGTTCTTGCGCTCGAAAAACTCGCCCAACAATCCGATCAACCTGGTGAAGGATATGAACGCGCCGGTGCTGGGATTGTATGGTGGTGCCGACGAGAGCATTACCGCGGCGCAAATCGACGCGATGCGAGAGGCGATCAAGACCGCCGGCAAGTCATCGGAGATTGTCGTCTATCCCGACACCCCGCACGCCTTCAATGCTGATTACCGCCCCAGCTATCGTCCCAAGGAAGCCAAGGACGCGTGGGCTAAGATGCTCGCCTGGTTCAAGAAGTACGGCGTCGCGTAAGTCTCACAGTGAGCGCGGAGCTACTTGAAGGCTACTTGAACTCGAGGCCGCGGCTGCAGCGGCTCAGCTCGACACCGCTGCCGACCGGCAGCAACATCGACTGCATGTCACCTTTTGCACGGACGTGCTCCCGATATAGCGCGGCATCGGCGCGCGAGAATTCGGGAAACAGCATGTTGTCCGCCAGCACCATCGCGCCCGATCCCAGCTTCGGATAGAAGAGATCGAAGCACGGAATGTAGAGATCCTTCCACAAATCCAGCAGCACAAAATCGACAGTGCCCGACAGCGCCTTGATCGATTCACGGGCATCGCCCAGCCTGAATTCCACCAGCTCGGCAAGGCCGGCCTTGGTCAGCGCGTTGCGCGCGTATTCCTGCTTGCCCGCATGCACATCGAGGGTGATGACCTTGCCGCCGGTCGCGCGCGCCGCCTCCGCAAGCCACACCGTCGAGTATCCATGCGAGGTGCCGATCTCGAGGATGGTCTGCGCCTTCTGCTCCTTGATGAGGATGTTCATCAACTGCCCGGTGGCGGGACCGACCGGTAGCAGAAACTCATCGATGTGTTTCATCATGTCGGCGGGCGGCATTTCCCGCATCCGCTTCATCTCGGCTTCGGCGCGCAGGTCGTATTCGTGCAGAACTGTTTCGATGGCGGTATGCATAAAAACTCCCGGATTTATCAGTCGACGCCGGCGGCCGGCTCGGCGGTTACGTTCGACGTTACATTGGAAATCGCGATTCCAGCGCGGCGGCCACTGACTTCCTCGCCGGCATCGGGATGAAGTGAGATGAAGAACAACGATGAGAGTACTCCGAGTACGCCAACCGTGACGAACGGCACCATAAAATCGTGCGAGGTGAGCGAGGTCGCCGGACGCCCACCCAGACTCAGATGCAGCAGCAGCGCGGCGATCGCGACGCCGAAGCTGAGTGATAGCTGCTGTGCCATACTCGAGAGGCTGCTCGCATTGCTCATCAGCGGCGGCGGCACATCGGCGTAGGCCAGCGTGCCCAGCGCGGTGAACTGCAACGAGCGCAGGAAGCCACCCGACAGCAGCGCCATGACTATGACAAAGTGTGGCGTCGTCGGACGAAACATCGAGTAACTCATCAGCACGAATGACGCGATGACTCCATTGCCGATGAGTACGTTGCGAAACCCGAAGCGCCGAATCACCGGCACCGCGGTCACCTTCATAAAGAGCGCGCCGGCCGCGCTGGTGAACGTCAGCATGCCGGATTCAAACGGGCTCAGGCCGAAGACCAGTTGCAGCAGCATCGGCAGCAGGAAGGGCAACGCGCCGATGCCCATCCGAAAGAGTCCGCCACCTACGGTCGCGGTCGCGAAAGTCGAAATGTCGATCAGCTTCAGGTCGATGATCGGATATTTAATGCGCTTCGAGTGCAGCACATAGAACGTGGTGCAAAGTGCACCTCCCGCGATGATTCCGATCACTACCGGAACCGGAAGCACGCCGCGGCCCAGCATCTCGAAACCGAAGACCAATCCTGCGAGACCTACCCCGGTGAGCGCGAAGCCGAGAATATCGAGCGGCAGCGGGACTTCCGCGCGAATGTTGTCGATGAAAGTCGTGACCAGGATGAAACCGAGAATCCCGATCGGCACATTGATGAAGAAAATCCAGCGCCACGAATAGTACGTCACGATGAAACCGCCGAGCGGCGGTCCGACCACCGGGCCGAGGATTGCCGGCACCGTCAGATACGACATCGCGGTGACCAGCTCCGACTTCTTGACCATCCGCAGCACGATGAGACGTCCGACCGGAACCATCATCGCGCCGCCGAAGCCCTGCACGAATTCGCGAGGCCACCAACTGATGCAGCGAATGCGCGAAGCCGCAAAGAATCGATCCGATGGTGAAGACAATAATCGCCGAACGGAAGACCGTGCGCGCGCCGTAATTGTCCGCCATCCATCCGCTGATCGGAATGAAGACTGCGAGGCTCAAGAGGTACGAAGTGATCGCGAGATTGAGGCGGATCGGATCCTCGTGCATCGAGCGCGCGATCACCGGCAGCGCAGTGGCGATGATGGTCGAATCGAGCATTTCCATGAACAGCGCGCATCCGACGATCAAGGGCGCGAGCTGGGCGGCGGACAGGTTGAGACGATTCGGTTTCATCGATGTGACGGAATAGCGATGAGTCTACTACAAACGCGGCGCCGGTAAATGGACTGGCGGGTCCGAAATGTTCAGCTTGGTCGCCATCGCAACAAGTGAGCGGTATCTTGGGTAGGTTATTCGCATTTCATCGCGATGAATCACCTCGCCGCCATCATCATTTTGCTCCTGCTCCTGGTTGGGCCGCTGGTCATCCGCCCAATCGAGCACAACCTCGAACCGTTCATCCTCGCGGTCGGAATCATCGCAACGCTGTTCGGTCAGGGCTTCAGCGCCGAGCTCATTCGCCACGCGATGAGCGAACCGATTCCGATAACCGTCGCGGTCATCGTCGCCGCAATCATCTTTCGCGTGACGCGCGAACGGCTTGATGAAATGTTCGCCTGGCTGCGTGCGCGAATTCGCCGCCCGCTTCTCACCGCCGCGTCCATCTTCACACTCGCCATGCTCTCGAGCGCAATCACGGCGATTGTGGCAGCGCTGGTACTGGTCGAAGTCGTCGGCCTGCTCCAGCTTCATGATGGTGCGCGCGAGCGGGTGGTGGTCGCGGGATGTTTCGCGATCGGGTTGGGCGCCGCACTGACGCCGCTGGGCGAGCCGCTCTCGACGCTGGCGGCGAGCGCGCTGCAGCTGGGATTTTTTGGATTGTTCGATCTCTTGGCGCCGTGGGTGATTCCCGGCATCATCGCGATGGCGTTGCTGGCAGGATACTTAGCCGCGGGCGAGTATTTCGAGGCGCCTACGGGCCCGCACGTGCGCGAGAGCTGGTTCGGCATCATACGGCAAGCAGCCGAGGTTTTCGGCTTCATCGCGGGATTGGTTCTGATCAGCGAAGCCTACGCTCCTCTGGCCGGAAAAATAGTTCCGATGCTGAGTGATGTCGGTCTGTTCTGGGCCAATATGATTTCCGCGGTACTCGACAACGCGACGCTGGTCGCGCTCGAGATACGTGCGGTGGATCCGAAGCGAGCTCTCGAGATCATCCTGGCGCTGCTGATTTCGGGTGGGATGATGATCCCCGGCAACATCCCTAATGTCATTGCGGCGGGCGCCCTGGGCATCAAAAGTGGCAACTGGGCACGCATTGCGATTCCGATCGGGCTAGCGATGCTCGGCATCTACTTTGCTGTTTTGTGGCTCTCAGGTTTGATCGTCTAGCTACGAAGAAATAAAGGCTTGAGAATATCGCCGCGATGATGGTGCACGGCTTCGCTCGCTCTGCGACTGACGTCAAAACGGGCAGCATCTGCTCGCTGAACGGGCGTTGCGTTAGGCGAGGTTTCGTGCGAGAAAGCGGTTTACCATTTGTCAGCAGGTTTCTCTTTTCCGCGGTAGTGCAGTTTGCAATCCGGGCTACTTACGGATGCGGTCCGTCCGCGTCTGAATTTATCTGAACTGAGGGTTCGCCGTTCCCAAAACTGGCGAGGAGGATTACCGGTTCGATGACGCCGAAACAAGTTCTAGCAATGATCAAAGAGAAGGGCGCCGTGATGGTCGATATCAAGTTTATCGACTTGCTCGGCAGTTGGCAGCACTTCTCGGTTCCCATCTCCGAGTTCAAAGACGAGGCGCCGTTTGAAGAGGGCCTCGGCATCGATGGCTCTTCGATCCGCGGATGGATGTCGATCGAGTCGAGCGACATGCTGGTGGTGCCCGACTGCAGCACCGCGGTGATGGATCCCTTCACCAAGGATCCACGCTCAGCATCATCTGCGATGTTTCCGACCCTATCACGCGCGCGGACTACACCCGCGATCCGCGCAACATCGCAAAAAAGGCCGAGACCTATCTGAAGTCGACCGGCATCGCCGATACCGCGTACTTCGGTCCGGAGCCGGAATTTTTCGTCTTCGATGGCATCCGTCACGATACCAATCAGCACTCGAGCTACTACTACATCGAGTCGAGCGAAGGCGCCTGGAACAGCGGCAAGGAAGGCGGCAACCTCGGCTACAAGACCCGCTACAAGGAAGGCTACTTCCCGGTTCCGCCGAACGACACCCTGCAGGACTCCGCACCGAGATGGTGCTGGAGATGGAGCGCGTCGGGATTCGGGTCGAGAAGCAGCATCATGAGGTCGCGACTGCCGGGTCAGGCCGAAATCGACATGCGCTTTTTGCCGCTGGTAAAAATGTCGGACTGCGCTGACCTGGTACAAATACATCTGCAAGAACGTCGCATGGCGCCACGGCAAGACCGTCACCTTCATGCCGAAGCCGCTGTTCGGCGATAACGGCTCGGGCATGCATACGTCATCAGAGCTTGTGGAAGGGCGAGACGCCGCTGTTCGCGGGCTCCGGCTATGCGGGAATGTCGGACCTCGCGCTGCACTACATCGCGGGCATCCTGACACCATGCGAAATCGATCGCGGCTTTCACCAATCCCGGGCACCAATTCATATCGTCGCCTGGTCCCCGGCTTCGAGGCGCCGATCAACCTCGCGTATTCGAGCCGCAACCGCTCCGCCTCGGTGCGTATCCCGATGTACTCGCCGTCGCCCAAGGCCAAGCGCATCGAAGTGCGCTTCCCCGACCCGACCTGCAATCCTTACCTCGCGTTCTCCGCGATGATGATGGCGGGTCTCGACGGCATCCAGCGCCGGCTCGATCCCGGTCAGCCGCTCGACAAGGACATCTACGCCTTGACCCCGGCCGAATTGAAGGAAGTTCCGAACATGCCGGCCTCGCTCGAAGACGCACTTGACAACCTCAAGAAGGACCACGAGTACCTTCTCAAGGGTGACGTCTTCACTGAGGACCTGATCGAGACCTGGATCGATTACAAGATGGCGCGTGAGGTGAGCGCGGTCCGCCTGCGGCCGCATCCGCACGAATTTGCGATGTACTTCGACGCATAGAGCTTCACTGTCCTCCTCCAGTGTCAAAGCGGCGGGCCCCCGGGTCCGCCGCTCTTCGTTTGCACGTGCAGCGTCATTCGATGGAATATCATCCGTCCCGGAATGTTCTGAACGTCGAATAAAAATTCCGCGGAAAAACTGAACCCAACATGTTTCCCTAACGTACTCAAACCGGCAAGATGCAAACTACTGCCGCCTGTGGCTTTGCCCGTGGCTTTGAATGAATAAGACTCCAGTGAGACTGCCGGACTTCATTTGTGTCGGTCCTGGAAGGACCGGAACCACCTGGTTGCATGCCGCCCTGACCGGCCATGTCGGATTGCCACTCAGAGTCAAGGAGACGCGGTTCTGGGGCCAGTACTACCATAAGGGCATCGAGTGGTATGCCGACCATTTCCGCCATTGCGATCCCGCGCTGCCGGCCGGCGAGGCGTGCCTGTACTTCGCGACCCCCAACGCACGCGAGCGAATCGCACGCCACCTTCCGGATTGCAAAATCATTGTCACCTTGCGCGACCCGGTGGATCGCACCTACTCGCAGTACCGTCTGATGCGCAAGATGGGACTGGCGCGCGGGACCTTCGAGGAGGAACTCAACCACCCTCGAATCGTCGATACCAATCGCTATGCGTTCCATCTGCGCGGATGGATGGATCTCTTCGGGAGCGACAACGTCAAAGTGCTGCTCTTCGATGAGCTGCGAAATCATCCACAGAATTTTCTCGACCAGGTCTGCGACTTCGTCGGCGTCAATCACATCTCCCTCGCCAACACCACCATTCGCGATAGCGACGTTAACTCGTACAAATACCAGCCGCGCACCCGGCGCATCTCGCGACGCATCAGCGACATGATGGATTTCATGCACGAGCACCGCGCATATCGAACGTACAATCTCCTCGAGCGGATAGGCTTCTGGGAATTTTGGCTGACCGGCCGCCAGCCCTTTGCGCCGCTGTCGCCCATCGCCGCCCAACGTCTGCGCGAACAACTTCTGCCGGAGATTGAGGCTACCGAGGCGATCACCGGCTTCGACCTTAAGGCATGGAAGCAGCCGTCGGAAAGCGTCAACAAATGGCTGGACGGCCTACCGAACCGTGGCGCCGCTCCTGTACTTAGTGGCCGGCGCGAGATCGCGGCGATCCTCCTTGCGCTTATTCCGCTAGCGACTGGCGCCGTGCCCGACGGCCTCGACCTCGGGACCATGCGCTTCAATCCGGCCCAGACCCATTCGGTTCTCGAAGACACCGACGAGTCTGACGAGGGGTCGGCTGTTCGCCTTGATTTAGCCGCTCGATCTGGACCGGCTGTGGATAAGCTGTTAGTCGCGCGCCCGCTATAGAGGAATAAAACTAAATTCATCTCCCGCAGCCGATCAGAGGCGATGTTAGCGTTACCCTCCGCGAGCACTTTTGTGGACAACTTTCGGAACCTTGTCCACCGCCGGATACTGCATCCCAAAGACCCCCTCTCCTCAACCGACCCCCAGACTGAGCTGCGACGGACGCCGCGCCGAGGGCGTCGGAGGCGCATTGCGCTCGTGGGTCGGCGCGAAGCCGTACTTGATGCGCAGCCGATCCATGATCGCGCTGATACGATTCTCGTAGTCGGTCGGCGCGTACACCGCGCGTCCATAGTAACGCATCGATTTGCGGCGCCAGCTCGGGAAACTTCTCCCGCATGAACGGAAGGAAGCGGCGCGCGGCAGCCGGCTTCAGGAACAGCGGCCGCCACCATACGCCCTTCGCGCCCGCATCGCGCGCGGCGACGATGACGCTCTCGATCGAGCGGCGCGAATCGGTCAGGCCCGGAATCATCGGCATCATCAGGACGTCGCAATGGATACCCGCCTTCGCGAGCGTCGCCAGCGTGCGCATCCGCAGCTCGGGCCGCGGCGCGCGCGGCTCCAGCACTCGCTGCCAGCCGCGGGTTGAGCGTGATGCAGGAAAAGTTCACCGAGATCTTCGAGCGCTGATTGATCCGCGCCAGGATGTCAATATCGCGCGCGACCAGCGTCGACTTGGTGGTGATCGAAAGATGCAGCCCCGCGAGCTGCGCGAACACTTCGAGCATCGAGCGGGTCAGCCCATACTGCCGCTCGGCCGGCTGGTACGGATCGGTCGCGGTTCCGATCGCGATCGAATCGTCGCCGATGGGCGTTCGCGAGAGCGTCCGCGCGAGGACCTCGGCCGCCATCCGCTTGACGAAGATGCGCCGCTCGAAGTCCATCGGGTCGCGCAGCTCCAGGAAGTCGTGGGTGTAGCGCGCATAGCAGTAGACGCATCCGAACTCACAGCCGCGGTAGGGGTTGATAGTCCATCGGAAGGGCATCCTGGGATTGGTGCAGCGGTTGAGGATCTGGCGCACCGGCATCTCATGGAATTCGACCCCGCGATGGGGTTCGAGGGCGTCATCGTGGGAATCGAGGAGAAGGTCGAGGTCTAGAGCGGCACACATAGCGAAACTCCTATGCGGCTAGTTTCGCTTTTTCTTCGCTATCGGTCAAGTGGTTTTTGCTTTTGTCGTCAGGTGAAGTGGCTAGTTGTCCAGATCCTTCGTCCACGCCATCGAATTTAGCAAAACTCCAGTATTTACCTGACCTTTTTGGCTCCGTTTCGTAGATTTGCATTTTCATGAACTCCTTGCTTTCTATCCCTTCTACCGCTGGCGGGAGAAGGTGGATGGCGCGTCGGTCGTTCTTCAGGCTGGCGAGCGGCGTGCCAGACGGATGAGAGTGCGGATCGAGGAAGCAACGTGGCATGCGCTCCCACTCTCACCCGTCTGTCACAGTTCGTGCCCGCAGCCATGGCACGAACTGCGCCATCCACCCTCTCTCGCCGGCGAGAGAGGGGACACGTCCAGCCGCCTCCGAAATTGAGCATTCATCTGATCTTTTTGGCTTCGTTTCGTAATTCCATGAGCCGCAATGGCTTTGCTCCTCTGTCCCTTCTACCGCCCGGCGGGAGCGCGAAGCCGGCGAGGGAGGGGACGCGTCCGCCGCTCGTGAAATTGAGCATTCATCTGATCTTTTTGGCTTCGTTTCGTAATTCCATGAGCCGCAATGGCTTTGTTCCTCTGTCCCTTCTACCGCCTGGCGGAGAAGAAGCGCGAATGCCGGCGAGAGAGGACACGTCCAGCCGCCTCCGAAATCGAGCATTTACCTGACCTTTTTGGCTTCGTTTCGTAAATTCCACGTTTATTCCCGCAATGGCTTTGCTTTTCCTGTCCCTTCTACCGCTGGCGGGAGAAGGTGGACGGCGCGGTTCTCGCGATGGCTGCGACGCGAGAACCGTGACGGACGGATGAGAGTGGAGCTCGAGGAAGCAACCTGACGCGCGCACCCACTCTCACCCGCCTGTCACAGTTCATCCGCGCAGCCATGGCACGACCTGCGCCTTCCATCTTCTTCGATTTCACTGCGACTCCGCTGACGCTCCGCGTCTGCGGCGTCGCGCCCTCGCCGGCGAGAGAGGGGACACGTCCGCCGCTCCTGAATCGAGCATTTACCTGACCTTTTTGGCTTCGTTCCGTAAATTCCACGATTCGCAATGGCTTTGTTCCCCTGTCCCTTCTACCGCTGGCGGGAGAAGGTGGACGGCGCGGTTCTCGCGATGGCTTATCGATGCGAGAACCGTGACGGACGGATGAGAGTGGGGCTCGAGGAAGCAACCTGACGCGCGCACCCACTCTCACCCGTCTGTCACAGTTCATCCGCGCAGCCATGGCACGACCTGCGCCATCCACCTTCTTCCATCTCGCTTCGACTCCGCCGCTCCTGAAATTGAGCATTCATCTAATCTTTTGGGCTTCGTTTCGTCATTTCACCGAAGTCTAAGTGGGTTTGTTCTTGCGTTCGCCCGATGTTCGACGCCCTTCGCGATGCTCTAAGTGGGTTTGTTTTTGCAATTTCCCCGCATTCGGCAGATGCAGAATCCAGCGCTGATGACCCTCTCCGGCTCGTCACAGTTCGTGCTCGCGGCCATCGCATGAACTACGCCGAGCCACCTCCCCCAAATCAATGGGGGAGGGAATAGACACCATATGATAACACAGTTAAACGCCCAGATGAGCTGACCATCCAAACCCATGTCACAAACATCGAAAATGTCTGGGGCATAAACATTTCAAAATGTCCGCTTTTGGGAGTAGGGCCGCGCGATGAAGAACATCGAGCGGCGCGTGCAGCTCGATGGCTGGACATTGTGTGTTGTGACAGATGACCGCTTGATGCGATACTTGCCACCATGAAAATCCGGGGGATCATCACAAGGTGGATGGCGACTGTTCTGCCCATGCTGTTGGCAGCTTCGCTCGCATCGTGCGCCGTCGCCAGACAGCCTCCGACGCCGGTGATCACCGGTTCAGCGCTGGCCTTACCCGCGGTTGGTGGTACCACGCCAGTGTATGTCTATCTCACCGCCTCGGCAGCGAGCCCCGAGGCCGGTGCCAAATTCTTTAACATTTCGCCGGATCACGAGAAGATTTTCGGTGTTACTCCCAGCGGCAAGCAATTCCCGGCGCTCTCGGTTGACGAAGCGGCAACCGAGGCGGGCGGTTTGGATGTGTTGCTGGCGAGGCTTTCTGACGAAGGTCAAATCGCGCATGTCGTCAGGAAGTCTGGCCTGACTCTCGCGGCCTTCACGGCAGGCGGGTTGTATGTTGGATGTTTAGCTGTTTACGCGGGACCACCGATTGGTCTTGCCACATGTGCAGCCGGTGGTGCCTTAGGAGCAGCTACCGGTCTGGTCGGCGCGGTTGGCGTTGGGAGTTATCTCGCAGTCAGCGAGCACGCCCGGAAAGCAGACATGCTGGAAAGCGTATCTTTGCCGCCAAGCGGCATGACGCCGCTGAAAGGTTATGTTTTCTTGCCGGCTGCGGCCTACAAGACGCTGAAAATCAGCGTGAAAGATCAAAACGACCTTCTGCATGAAATTGAAATTGACGTAGTGGGAGGCACGCTGGAAGCTCCGGGGCAGACTCCGATCGCGTCAATAAAATCGCCGTGATTCTTGTCGCGGACGAACCCTCCCAAAAATGCCGGATGTTGCCGGCGGAGCGTTCCACGAGGAAACGGGCGCGCTAGCTGATGGGCTGGTTCGCGATGACCTTGACCTGCGACTCGAACTCGCGCCGCTGATGCTCGTTGCGCGCGGTGCCTACCTGCGCCAGTCCCGCCGCCGCCAGCAGCGCCAGCCATCGATCGAGCGAATCGGGCTGGCCTTCGGCAGCCACATCGCATTGACCATGAACCATCCGAGGCAGACCACGGTCAGCGCCGATTGCCATTTCGCGTTCCATGGTACCAGCGCGCCCGCGCCGAACAGCAGCAGCATTACCGCCATCAGCAGCGGCTCGGTGCGATGCGTGATGGAGCTCAAGATAGCTGGCCGCGGCCAGGATCGCGACGCAAAAGCAGAACGCGGCCGCGCGCCATTGATGCTCGAAGCGCGAGGTCCACATGAACGCCAGGCACGCGAACGCCGCGGCCGCATTGAAAATCTCGAAGGGCAAATGGCGGCCCTTGGTGTGTCAGGAGCAGCGCACTGACCGTAATGCTGGCGAGTTCGAAGAGCGCGATCAGCAGCAGTCCCGGCCGCATGTAGCGGCTGGTCCAGTTCTCGCGCCAGACCTCGTCGTGAACTGCGGCGCGGAAGGATAGGTAAGGTAACAGCCATTCCCTGGGGGGGTCGCCGCCGCGGCCAAGCGACCGGGCACGACGGCCCTGACGAGGACACTCTTGAGACTAGCAGCCACGGATTCCCCCTGAACCCCAGACGACGTGAGCGAGGTCAGAAGCAAGAGCGGTGCCCGCCGCGTTAAGCAGCTTTACCGACAATTGGTCAACGTCGGCATCCTTTCCCGGTCTCACTCGGCCCCTCGAAAAGTGAGCAGCGCGTTGACCGCGTAGCAGGCCTGCCACCGTTTAAGCCGGCCTCGGAGTCACACCGGCGCTCGCTACCAATTTGTCGAGCAGCGATCTGACAGGGAGTGGGGTTTCTCTCCTCGCAGAGACCTGGAGCTCGCGATCGGCGCCTCATGCTGACAATTCGTCAAGATGGTGCTGGCATCGACGCTACGGGAATAATCGACGAGGTCGTACGCGGGCGGCAGTTTCTCCGCGATCTCCACCGAGCGCCGATGCGCGCATCGCTGCCATGGGCGCGCGTCACCGTGCCATCGTCGGAGACCCCAAAGAAATCTCCCGAATCGTCCGGCGCGAGGCGAAAGCGCATGATCATGCCGCGATGCACCGCCAGCGCCGCGCTCGACGGCGTGGAATGATTCGCCAGCGTCGTCGCTGCGAAACATCATCGAGTCCGCGCCGCGTGCACCCACCCGCCACATCGGAGGCGGGGCCGCGGCTGCGACCGTGAAGATGGCCTGATGCTCACCGCCGGTTACCAGCAGCGGCACGGTATAAGTGCGATTGAATCCCGCGGTGATGTGCCGCCACGAGCGGCCCGCGTTGTTCGGAAACGATAGAAACCGCGGCCGGTGGTGGCATAGAGACGGCGCGAATCTTTCGGATCGACCGCAACGGTATGGACGTCGTCGTAGAGGCCGCTGGTTGAGCGATTCGAACGATTGTCCCGCCGTCATGAGTGCGGAACACCCCGCCCTCCTCCACTCCCACATACATCAAGCCGGGCAAACTGGGATCGAAGCTGATGCTGCGCACGTGCGGGATATGCGGCGGGGGCGGAAAGCTCCATCGATCGCGGCCCGGCACTTTAAGGAACGCGGTCAACTCGTCGAAGGTGCGGCCCCGATCGTCGCTGCGCAGCAGCCGTCCGTGCGAGGTGCCGAGGAAAACCTGTCCGGCACCATGCGGCGACGCGCTCATCGCCCAGATTTCCTCCTCGCGCGCGCCGCTGCGGCGGCATCTCGGTCCACGTGCGGCCACCGTCGATCGGAGCGCGCAAAGACCGCGCGTCCATGCGCGACTACGTCATTGGAGGCCGCATAGATGCAGCCGGGGTCTTCGCAATCCTGCGCCATGCACCACACCGGCGAGGGATCGGCCAGCACCATCACCGGGGTGGAACCTCGCGCGGGATCGAGGATGACGATTCCCTTTGGATGTCCCGATGCAGAGCCGCATCGCATTCGATCCTAACGCAGGCTGTGAGATCGACAACCCATTCGTGTGCGTTATCAGCGATTATCCACCGCGAATCGCGCGATTATCCAGCGCGATTATCCAGCGCATGGGTTTGTGACGAGCCGCGCTTGGGTTCCCTCGCCCGTTGCTGGCAAGATTGAACCATGGCCATTCGTGCAAAAAAGAAAACCTCCGGCGTCACTGCCGCGGGAATCGTCGAGGCGATCGAGCAGGACGTCGAGTTATCGATCGAGCAAGCCAAAGATGCGGTAGTGGCGGTCGAGAAGAAGCTCGGCCTGCGCAAATCGTCGAAGCCGAAAAAGCACCAGCGCGAAAACCACGCCCTTGAAAAGGCCTACCTAGTTGTTAGGAAAGCCGCATCCCTTCGCGCATCGCGCCCGAGGATGCCAGCTCGGCGGGCGCGAGTTTTTTTCCTCCGGCTCCAGGCGCGCGCGCTTGATGGTCACCGTCGCCGCCCGCCAGCGCGATTTTCATCCCGCTCCGCATCGATCGAAACGATAGTGCCCGGCGCCGCGCTCGCCGCAGCCCATCTCGAGCGACGGCTCATACAGCCGAATGCGGCGTCCGTCGAGCGTCGGCATATGATCCCGGCTGCGGATCGCATCCGCGAATCAGGTTGTGCACCTCGGTCGCAGGCTTGGCGAAATCCACCTTCGCATGCTCGTCGCGGCAAATCGGCTCGTAGGTCGCTTTGCTCTCATCCTGCGCGATGCGCGGCGCGCTTCCGTTTTTGATCAGCTCGATCGCTTCGATCATCGAGTCGATTCCGAGCGGAAACAGCCGGTTGAAATAGATCGAGCCAACCGTATCATTCGGCTCGATCGGGAATTTTCTTCTGCAGCAGGATGGGGCCGGTATCGAGGCCCTTGTCGGGCCAGAACCATGAGACGCCGGTCTCGGTATCGCCCGCGATCAGCGTCCAGTTGATCGAACTGGCGCCGCGATGACGCGGCAGCAGCGAAGGATGAAAGCAGATCGATTGATGGCGCGGCGCATACAGCACGCGCTCGGGCACGATCAGCGTCACGAAGGCGAGCACCGCGAGGTCGGCGTCGAGGGCGCTTGAACTGCTCGAAGGCGGCATCGGTCTTAAACGAGGTTGGCTGACTCAGCGGCAGCTTTAGCTCGCGCGCCTTAGCCGTGAGCGCATCGGGGCGTCCGGCCGGAGGATCGGGCGGCGAAAAAACCTGCACGATTTCATCGCCCTGCTTGAGCAGCGCGTCGAGAGCTTTTTCGGCAAAGGCCGCCTGACCAATCAGCGCGATACGCAAAAGGATGTCCTCCCGGATTCATCGCAAGGTACCAAATTAAAAACGCCCGCGCATCCTCGACGTCGCGAACACGCGCGACTATCGGAGTGATCATGAATCTCGACCCCGGTGAAACCATCCGCCTTCGCCGGCGTCTATGGATCGCGATGCAACGGCTGAAACACCTCGGGTTGATCTTCAGCACCATCGTCGTCGCGGCGCTGGCGGGTGCGCCTCGAATCGCGCGGGCCGCCAAGGATATCGCGACGCCTATCGCGCCGTGGGATCGGGTCGAGAATGTGCGCCTCGGAGGTTTCAATCGCCATTTCATGGTTCATGTTCCCCCGAGCTTCGACCCAAGCGTAAACACGCAGTCGTCATCATGCTGCATGGCGCGGGCGGTACCGGCCAGCAGGCGATGGAGCAGACCGGATGGGATCGCAAGGCCGACCACGAGGATTTCATCGCGGTGTTTCCCGATGGGGTGCCGGAGGATCCCAAGCGGCCGCCGAGCTTCCTGTGGCAATCCGCAAACCTGGAACGAGGGCTCGGGCCGCCATGCCTCGGGCAAACGCAACGATCCCGACGTGGAATTTATCGCGTACATTATCGATACCCTCGAGACGCACTATGGCGCAGACCCCAATCGCATCTACGTGACCGGCTTTTCCAACGGCGCCTCGATGACGTTTCGGGTCGGCGATCGAGCTGTCGGACAAGGTCGCCGCGATCGCGCCGGTCGCGGGGCATCTGTTCGTTCGATCAACACTTGAAGCGCGCGGTGCCGACGCTCTACATCATCGGGCGCGCGGATCCGCTGGAGTTGCCCAAGGGCGGCGTGCTGAGGATTCGCGGCGAGCAGGTCGAGCAGCCACCCATCGAGCAGAACCTCGCGCAGTGGTGCGCGCTCGATGGATGTCCGCAGCAGCCGATCGGGACGCCAGCAACGCGGGCGGCGTCGATAAAATCACCTTCGACAAATGTCAGCGACCGCGTCGAGGTCGTGGAGTATTTCATCGACGACATGGGGCATGTGTGGCCCGGCGGCATCAATCGGCTGCCCGAGCAGATCGTGGGCAAGCCGAGCGACAAGCTCAACGCCACCGATGTGATCTGGAATTTTTTCAAGGCGCATCCGAAAGCGCCTTACCCGCGCATCGCTTACGAATGTCGCGCCGCGGTTGTGGTTTACTGATGCGCCGAGGAGCATCACCAAGGAGCATCATCATGGCGACCGGCAAGATTCCCTGCGGCATCGCGATTCCACAAACCATCGCCCCGACGGATGTGCGCTTCATGCGCGACTTCCTCACCCGCGCCGAAGCGCTCGGTTACGACAGCTTATGGGTGCAGGAGCAAATCCTCGGCGACGCGCCGATGCTCGAACCGATCACGCTGCTGACCTTCGCCGCCGCGCTGACCTCGAAGGTGCGGCTCGGGACCTCGGTGATCCTGCCGATCACGCGCAATCCGATTCATCTCGCGAAGGCGCTTTCCTCGTTGGATCAACTGAGCCAGGGGCGCGTGACGCTCGGCGTCGGAATGGGCGGTCCGCACGTGCCGGAGCCCGCATTCGGCATCTCAAAGGAAAATCGCTCGCGCCGCTTCGTCGAGGTAATGAAGGTGACTGAAGGCGCTGTGGACCAGCCCCGCGCGCGTCATTCGCCGGCGAGTTCTGGAAATTCGAGAACCTCGCGATGGAGCCCAAGCCGCTTCAGAAGCCGCATCCGCCGATCTGGTTCGGCGCGCGCGACGAGATCGCGCTCAAGCGCACGGTGCGCCATGGCGACGGATGGATGGGCGCGGGTTCGTCGTCGACCGCGGATTTCATCAAGCAAAGCACGATGCTGCGTCGGCTCCTCGAGGAAGCGCAGCGCGACCCGGCGAAGTTTCCGATCTCCAAGCGCGTCTACCTCGCGATCGATGACAATCGCGAGCGCGCCGAGCGACGCCTGCGCGAATGGTTCGGCGAGCGCTACAAAAATGCCGACATGGCGCCGCGCGTTTCGATTTGGGGCGGCGTCGCCGAAGTGCGTCGACAAGCTCGGCGAGCTGGTGCGCGCGGGCGCGCAACATTTTTTGCTCAATCCGGTCTTCGACGACATGGAGCATCTCGAAAAGCTCGCATCCGAAGTGATGCCGCGGTTGTAAGGATATTTGAATGAGTCCCGAGGGGGGCGCGCCAGCGCCACGGCGTAGCCGTACCCGAGGCGTAGCGAAGCGCAGTCGAGGGGTAATCTAAATGTTCATCTCGAAAAGCTCGCATCCGAGGTAATGCCGCGTTTATGAAGTTGCATCCACTCGCTGGAAAGCCCGCGCCGGCCTCGATGCTGGTCAACGTGCCGCGGCTGATAACCGCGTACTACACCGAACGCCCCGATCCCGCGATCGCGTCGCAGCGCGTCGCGTTCGGCACCTCGGGCCATCGCGGCTCGGCCTTCGAGCGCGCCTTCAACGAGGCGCACATCCTCGCGATCACGCAGGCGATTTGCGGATACCGCAAGGAGCGCGACATCGATGGGCCGCTCTTCCTCGGCATGGATACGCATGCGCTCTCGGAGCCTGCGTTCGCGTCCGCGCTGGAAGTGCTGGCCGCCAACGACGTCGCAGGTGATGATCGATCGCGCAGCGCGGCTATACGCCGACGCCGGTCATCTCGCATGCGATCCTGACCTACAACCGCGGGCGCAAAAGCGGCCTCGCCGACGGCATCGTCATCACGCCGTCGCATAATCCTCCGGCTGGATGGGGGCTTCAAGTACAACCCGCCCAATGGCGGCCCGGCCGATACCAGCGTCACCGGCGCGATCGAGAAATCCGCCAATGCGATCCTCGCCGAGCGACTGCGCGGCGTGAAGCGCGTGCCGTTCGAGCGCGCGCTGAATGCGCCGACGCACTCATCGTCACGACTACATCGAAGCTTACGTGAGCGACCTCGGCGAACGTCGTGGATATGGAAGCGATTCGCGACGCGGGCGTCCGCATCGGCGTCGATCCGCTGGGCGGCGCGGGCGTGCATTACTGGGCCCGCGATCATCGAGCGCTATCGCATCAACGCAACGGTCGTGAACGATGCGGTCGATCCTACTTTTCGTTTCATGAGCGTGGACTGGGACGGCAAGATTCGGATGGATTGCTCTTCGCCGTATGCGATGGCGCGGCTGGTCGAGATGAAGGACCGCTTCGACGTCGCATTCGCCAACGACACCGACAACGATCGCCACGGCATCGTGACGCCGAGCGCGGGCCTGATGAATCCCAATCATTATCTCGCGGTAGCAATTTCCTACTTGTTCAAGCATCGCGAGCGGATGGCCGAAGAACGCCGCGGTCGGCAAGACCGTCGTCAGCAGCAGCATGATCGATCGGGTCACGGCGGCGCTTGGACGGCGCCTGGTCGAGGTTCCGGTCGGCTTCAAATGGTTCGTCGACGGACTCCTCGACGGTTCGATCGGATTCGGCGGCGAGGAAAGCGCGGGCGCATCATTTCTGCGCCGCGACGGCTCGGTGTGGACCACCGACAAGGATGGCATTGTTCCCGGGCTGCTGGCGGCGGAGATCACGGCACAAACCGGACCGCGACCCGGGCGTCGCGTACAAGGAACTGACGCGCGAATTCGGCGCGCCGGTCTACGAGCGCATCGATGCGCCCGCGACCGCGGAGCAGAAGAAAATCCTCGGCAAGCTATCGCCCGATCAAATCAGCGCCAAGGAACTCGCGGGTGAAAAAATCGTCGCGACGCTGACCAAGCGCGCCCGGCAACGATGCGGCGATCGGCGGCTTGAAGGTCGTCACCGAGAATGGATGGTTCGCCGCGCGCCCATCGGGCACCGAAGAGGTCTACAAAATCTACGCGGAAAGCTTTAAAGGCGCCGATCATCTGCGGAGCATCCAGGAAGAGGCGCAGGCGCTGATCGCGAAGGCATTCGCGATCGAGCTAGAACTTGAGCGACTAACAGTCAGGAGAATCGACGATGAGTTATAAAGGCGGATGTCACTGCGGGAAAATCGCGTTCGAGGTCGACGGGAACATCGATTCGCTCGCCGAGTGCAACTGCTCGATTTGCAGCAAGCACGGCTATCTCCATTGGTTCGTCGGCAACGACAAACTCCATCTGAAGACGCCGGCAGGCGAACGTCGCACCTACACTTTCCGCACCGGCAAGTACAAGCATCACTTCTGCCCCAACTGCGGATGCGGCCGTACATCACCTGCGGACCAGGGCACTTCGATCAATGTGCGATGCCTCGAAGGCGTCGACACTTCGGGCATCAAGGTGGGTCAGTTCGACGGCCGCAGCCTTATGATCGCTGCCGAGGCGCGCAGCATCGGCGCCAGGTCGAAGCGAGTCTCCTGAAGCTGTCCGCGCTCGACCAGCTTGCGCCATAGATGCGGTCGGGTCGGCGCTGAAAACCTGGTCGGCATCGGCGGGCATCATGGTACCACGCGCCCTCCATGATTTCGTATTGAGTTGCTCGTGCGAGCCACTGGGCGCGCCCGAGATAAGATCCGCAGTTGCGCCGGATCCCGCATGATCCTTGAGCAACTGCGCGATGAGTGTCGGCGTCGGTGGTCACGTACACGTCGTCGATGATCTGCTCCGCCTTGCCGGGCGGATGCGGCGCGCGGAAGGCGATGGTCGGGGTCGCCATTGTCGACCGGACCGCCGATAGTACGCGCTGTTCGGATCGTCTTTGAGCGCGGGAAAATGCGGGAACACCTCGTGCGCCGCGGTCCCGGTCGGCTCGTTGATGATGACCCCGGCCAGCAAGCGGTGGCTGCATCGTCGGCACCATCATGATGACGGAGTTGCGGAACACCGGGTCGCCCATCTCCGGGGCTAGCTACCAGAAAGTAGGGTTTTGCGTCATCCGCGCATGATGCTGATAGCGGCATCGATGCCGCTATCAGCGCCGACAAGATCGCTATGACGACCAAGAACCGCATCTGATCAATCCGTAGGAGGTCGCGGCACTCGCGTCAAGCAAAGCGTTGACCACGGAGCAACCTGGGTCCGAGGAAAATCAGGCAGGCACCGTAACCCAGATCAGCGCCGACGCTGCGACGCAGGCGTCATTTCTGCCGGATCGATGCCCGCATCACCTCGATCATTGCCTGGGTCGAGGCGGTATCATTGAGGCGCGGGAACGGATCGCTGGGGACCGGGACCTCGAGGAAACGGCATAACGGCTCCCATCCTTCGCGCACGTCGAACACCAGCAGCCGCGCCGGCGCGATGGCGTCGCGAACTTCCTGAATGTGGCGCTTGAAGACGCCGATGGCATGTTCCTTATCCTCGAAGCGATTGTCGAAGGTGTCCTCGAGAATCGCTCTTGCGCACCATCTCATTTTGCATTCGCACGGTTCGGAGACCCTCGGCATCGGCGGAATTCCTGACTTCATCGGCTGGTAGATGGTGTCGGTCATGCTCTTGTACCATGCTTCCGGATCGCGCACGGAGAGCAGCACTTTAGCCGCTGGGTAGTGCGCGGCGATTTCACGCCACCATCGCGCGCCCGGCCAATCGACGGTCGCGCGGAAACCGCGGAAGACGAGGTCCCAGTCCATCGCGCCGGTCATCGCGAGCCGATGCCACATCGCGACGTGTTCGGGGCGCGAGAACACTTCCACCATGTGGTAGCAGGGACCACAGCCGATTTTTTCGAGCGCGTTTTTTAGCGATAAGGTGCCGGTGCGGCCGAATCCGGCGCCTACGACTTGCAATGCCATCTGGAGTTTCTCCTCGACGCGATCGGATGCGGTTTCGTCTATAACACTTTAGCGATCGCGTCCATGGAATGCGTTTCCGCCGGCGCGCGCAAACCGGATGACACAGCCGCACGGTAAAATTTTCAGGACGGAACAAAAATTCCTACTCTGCGACATCGCGCGATGCAGCCAGGCCGCATTAGTGCTGATTTCGACGAGTTTCGGGGGCACCATGACGATGGCAAGCGAGTTGCTCCTTTATCTCCGGCGGCGGCGTACCCAAATGGTCAAGGGTCAGGCTCGCAAAGCCTGGTTTCAGTGGTTCGATTCCACTCGCCGCCTCCACCCTCCCTTTGGAAATGTTTGTGAATTTTGCGTGATCGCACGGCGTCCTTAGTCTGGATTGCCGACGCGCATGTGCGCGGTCAGACCACAGTCTTGACAGTCGGTCGCTAACCCAATGGAAGAACTACTCCTCCGATTCTTCCTCGGAGGACTCATCGTTTCGGTTTTCGCCGTCGTCGGCGATGCGTTCGAGCCCAAGAGCTTTGCCGGGATTTTCGGCGCGGCGCCTTCGGTCGCGTTGGCGACCCTGGCCTTGACCATCAGCAGCAAGGGCAAGCATTTCGCCGCTACCGAGTTACGGTCGACCATCATCGGCGCGGGCGCATTGGTGGTTTACGCCTCGCTGCTGGCGCAGATGCTGATGCATCGCGACTACTCGGCCAAACTCGCTTCATCGGTCTTGATTGCCGCGTGGCTGATGGTGGCGATCGGAGCATGGGCCATCTGGCTCCGCTAACCGGCAGTCTACAAATGAGAATCGGCATCAATCCTTCCGCATTGGAACGCACGCGATGGTATCAGTACGCGGTTCGGTTCCTGCTCGGCGGTCTCATCACAGCGATAGCGGGGCTCATCGCCAAATTCGGCGGACCGGTTTTTGGAGGCCTATTCCTTGCCTTTCCTGCGATCCTTCCGGCGGGAGTCACGCTCATCGAAAAACATGAGCGCCAAAAGAAGCGGAGCAAAGGAATGAGTGGCATTCGACGGGGAAGACAGGCTGCCGCGGTCGATGCGGCCGGCGCCACTATGGGCGGGATCGGCTTGATCGCTTTCGCGCTATTGATTTGGCGTATGCTTCCGAATCATTCGGCGGGTCTGGTTCTCGCCGCAGCCACCATGGTTTGGTTCGCGGTTGCGATATTGATCTGGCAGAGCCGCAAGCTCATTCACCTTCGCCCACTTCGCGCTACTACGAGAGGCGTACTGGATGAAAAATAATCTCACCAAAATGAGCACCTTCGATGCTGAAGCGAATCTTCGTGAAGGAATAGGCAATCAAGGCGCCTGGGTCTTTCGAGTAGCAACCGTGCGACGTTCGTAGCGTTCGCTACCAAAGTGAAATCTTTTCCTACATAGGCTCGGCATCGTCATTACAAGATGTAGGGCTCGAACTGGGGGTCGGCGGGTGGCATTTGTCTTGCTGCCTGGCTCCCGCATGGAGAACCGTGCCTCGCGTGCACCGGTCGTCGGCAGCAGTCTCAAACGCCGCAAGCCGCCGCCGATGTTGTTCGTCGAGAGCCTCCTGCTCGGCGTTGGTGGATTGCTTTTGCTATCGGCGATGCTGAAACCCGGGACCGCATGCGCCCGCTCGGAAGCCATCGAGAGTCCCTACCTGGTGGCGGCGCGCAATGCCGCGGTCCCACCAGATTTGTTGATCGCGATTGCGGGCGCGGAGAGCGGCTATCATCCGTGGGCCCTCAACATCAGAGGGCACCAGGTTTTCTGTCAGTCGCGCGAGGAGGCAGAGAAGGTCCTTGCCTCGGCACCCACCGACGATATCGACATCGGTCTGATGCAGATCAACTGGCGTTTCTGGGGTTCGCGCAGTGGCGTCGCATCGAAGGGCGAGTTACTCGACCCGCGCAAAAACCTCGCACTCGGGGCCGCCATTCTCAAAGATGGACTCGATCGCGGGGGATCGTTGTGGCATCGGATCAGCAACTATCATTCGGGTGGAGCGCGCGAGCGCGAGCGTTACAACCAGATGGTATACAACGCCTATTTGAAATACCTCCATCGCACGGTCCGTCATAAACCCATCCGCTGATTCACTCCCACCATTCATACTCGAGTGTCACTCGATGCGACCTGCGTCAGTGCGTCGTACCATCTTGGTGTTGGAAGAAGACTAAAGTAGGTTTGGGGGATGGCAACTTCTTATCAGACTCGGATTGGCCGGGTGATCGGCATTATCCTCCTCAGCCTGTGTGTGGGATGCGCGGAATCAGCGACTCAGCGGGCCAATCGGGTCGAGCCGCTCCTGTCGGAAGCGGGATTCACGGTGGTTCCGGCGGACAATCCCACCCGCGTCGCAAAGCTCAACGACCTCACACCGCTTAAGGTTACCTCGTTCTCGCAGGGCAGTAAGACCCGCTACTGGTTCGCCGATCCATACGTTTGTAAGTGCGTTTTTCGCGGGACCGAGCAGAACTACGCAATGTACCGGACGCTCGTCAAACAAGAGGATTTGGCGGAAGCGATGGATAACTACCAGGTCCAGCAATCCTACGACACCTATATGGGCGGCGCGGCCGACCAGGTGTTTTACGGCCAGTGATCGCTCGACTCGCAGTCATCAAGAATGGATTTCCCAGACGCAACACGAATGTGAAGTCGTTGGAATGGTGGAGTGGTGCCGAGGGCGGGACTTGAACCCGCATGTGGTTTCCCACGGTGGATTTTGAGTCCACTGCGTCTGCCGTTTCGCCACCTCGGCGCATCGCGTTCGAAGACCCGATGATATCGCGGAACGGCTTCCCGCGCGAGACCTTTTGGAAGCAAGGCACCGAGCATTAGCCCGGCTCGAAAGATCCTTCATCGAAGAGCAGTTCAAGGTCGCTCAGCGGCCGCGCCGAGCAAGTCAGTATGAATCCTTCCGCGCGTTCGTCGTCGAAGAGCGCGAACGACGAAACCTCGCCCATGTCGACCTTGCCGGTTACCAGGCGAGCCTTACACGTGCCGCACATCCCGTGACTACATCCGTAGGGCCAATCGATGCCGGCGTCCAGAGCCGCTTCGAGGATGGTCTGGCCCGGCTCGACCATTACCACGATGTCCGATTGCCGTATGGCGACGCGATGAGCCATGACGCAAATCGAAAGCTAAAGGTACTTGCGACCCGCAGCCGGATCCGGAATCGGCAAGCCGACCTTCTTTAACAAGTCATTCACCTCAATGATGAACTCGTCGCGCATCTGTTTGTTGGAACGCTTGCGCAGGCCCCATTTGATGTAGTCGTACTGACGCCTGGAAGAATCGGAACCGAACATATCCAATCCCGCCGCATACCATTTAGGTAGATGGTGCTCGGCGGCTTTGCGACCTTCGGGAGTGCGGCATACGCGGCGCAGCAAGCGTGTAACCGAATGCGGCATGACCTATTTCCTCGCGCCACACCCGTTCGGCAATCTTCGCCAGCGGAGCATAGGTGCAGCCGACCCACTCGAATCCCATGTAGGCGCCCTGTCGATCGCCGAAGAAACTGAAGAATGCGTACTCGACCCATTCTTCGGACAAGTCGCGCATTTCGAAAAGATAGATAGGTATCGGCGTCGACATGAACTGGTCGTCGATTTTGACGCCGAATCCTTCGAGGATGCGCCACCAGTAGCTTCCATGGCGAACTTCTTCGGACCAGAAGGCGGCATACTCGGCGCGGTCCTCGGGGCTCGGAGCTTTTTCCATCGGACGGATCAAGGTCCGTTGCGGTACCAGCATGTATTCGAGTTCGATGCGTGCCTGGATGGAAAGCATCCTGACCAGCAGGTCCTTGTATTCGGCGGGAAGATTGTCGGGGCCTTCGAAGTTCTTCGCGCCAGTATGCGCGCGATAGGCTTCATGGTACTGCTGCTCGCTCACTCCCAGACTAGCTTGCACTGCCATGTTATTTCTCCAAAGGAATGCGCTGGTGACTTCGCTCGCGGCTGAGTTCCTGCTCGATTTGCTCGCGCAGGACTTTTTTCGCAATCTTTCCGACCGCGGTAACCGGAAAGCTGTCCACTACTTCCAGGCGCTCGGGAAATTTGAACTTCGCGACGTGCTTGTGTTCAAGATGCGTAACTATGTCCGATAGTTGAACGGTCATCCCCGGTTCGCAAATCACGAACAGGCATCCTCGCTCGCCGAGCACCGGATCGGACATCGGCACCAGCGCCGCCGAACGGATCCTGGGATGATCGATGACGAGGTTCTCAACTTCCTCGGCACTGATCTTCTCGCCCGCCCGGTTGATCATATCCTTGACCCGGCCTGCTACTACCAGGCGACCGGTACTATCGAGCTGGAGCATGTCGCCGGTTCGATAGAAGCCGTCCTCGGTAAACGCACGACGATTATGCTCGTCCGCCTTGTAATAGCCGCGAAGGGTATAAGGACCGCGCACCAGCAGCTCTCCTACGTCGCCGCCACGCACGTCGCGATTTTGTTCATCAACAATTCGAAATTCGTCGTGCGGCGAAATCGGAGTACCCACCGTATCGAGAATCGCCGACTCCGGATCGTCAAGCCTGGTCGTGGTGATGAATCCTTCCGCCATCCCGAGGACTTGCTGCACCCGGCAGCCGAAAACCTCCAGCGCGCGCTTGGCCGTGGTGGGCAGGAATTTCGCCCCTCCCGCGAGGATTTGCTTGAGCGAAGAGAGATCGCGCCGCACAATTTGCTGGCGCTCAAGCAGCGTGATGTAGAGCGCGGGCACCCCGGGCATACAGGTAATCTGCTCGCGCTCGATGGTTGTGAGGATGTCATCGGGTGCGGTCGACTCCTGCAGCACGACCGTGCCGTTGGCCAACAGCGTTCCCATCAGGCCGGGCGAGGCGAGGCCGAAATTATGCGAAGCGGGAATTGCCAGGAGCAGAATGGTGCTGGAATCGAACTCGCACACCTCATTCATGGCGCGCGCATTGTAAACATAGTCGGCGTGCGTACGCGGGATGAGTTTTGGCAATCCCGTGGTGCCGCCGGAGACGAGGAACAGCGCAACATCGAAGGGGTCGGCACGGAATTGCGGTCGCCGCGAAACCGGATTTTCGATCAAGGTTGCGATGCTGCTGAATCCCGAATCATCAACTGCATGACTTCCCGAGGTCAGCACGAATTTCAGGTTCGGCCGACTGGCCTTGAGGCCGCACGCCATCTGCACATAGTCGAAATTGCGATAGCTCGGCGCGATCGCATATGCGGCCGCATCCGTATGATCGATGAAAAAGCCGATCTCGGCCTCGCGATGAGCCGGGAGCGCCATAATCGGCAGCACGCCCAGCTTCGAGGCGGCAAGATAGAGCAGCACGAACTCGAGATTGTTCGGAAGTTGAATGACCATCCGATCGCCGGAGCGCAAACCGCGATGGTAGAGCGCATCCGCGAGACGCCCACTGCGCGCATCCAGTTCCGCGTAGCTGAGGCGCGCGGAACCCGCGATGACGGCGGTTTTGTCGGGCGTCTGGTTTGCCGCGCGGCTGACGGCCTCATCGATGGTTTCGTCGCGCCATGCGCCCGACTCGCGATAGCGCGCGGCGATCGCAGGAGGCCATCCGACACAATGCTCAAGCATGGTTGGCAGCCTCGAGGTTCGGCGGCGAGCTCCGAGTCGCAGTTGAATGAGTCATAAGCATCAGTGAACGCTCGTCATATCAACACGGGCTAGCTGAGGCGGGCAAGGGTTCGCGCATTTTCTGGTTCACTTCGCTTCAGTGGCAGATGGCGCGATCAGCTACATTTCGATCGGGAACGCAAGTAATTGCAGTCGACTTCGCGATAAGTCGTGCCACTTTCGGCTTCGAGGCTTGGCTCGCCCGTTGCACCTCTCATCGATGTGATCTTTCGGCTGCTGCCGCTGGTCGGCCTGGGCCTTTGGCGACGCAATCGCCGGCGCACAGTTCTGACCATCCTGGCGGTCTTCGCCGCGACGCTGGTGTTCTCCGTCGTGATGGTGGTTCCCTTCGCGATGAATTCCATCGTGAGCAAGGCCGATGGAGTACCACGTCTTGCAGTCACCAATCGAACTTCATTGTCGCGCGGTTTGCCCGACGCTTATTACGCTAAAGTCGCGCGCCTGCCTGGGGTAGTCGCAGTGAACCGCATGACGTGGTTCGGCGGGGTTTACGATGACCCGCGCCATCAGTTCCCCAGCGTCGCCATCGATGCCGACAATGCAGACCAGGTGTGGCCCGAATATGCGCTCGACCGCACCACCATCCAGCGCTTCACGAGGGCCAAGGACTCCGCCGTCGTGGGTGCTGCCACGATGGCGCGATTCGGATGGCACCTGGGCGACGTGGTTTCCCTGCGCCAATCGGCGATCCCTCTTACGCTCACTTTTCGAATTAACGGAATCATCAGCGAGGGGCCGGACCTGACGATCTTCCTGTTCCATCGCGACTACCTTCAGGACGCGTTGCATGGCGCCAAAATCACCACCATGTTGTGGGTGCGATGCGCGAGCATGGGCGACGCTTCGCGCATCGCCGGCGAGATCGAAGAGATGTTCCGAAACTCGTCGGACGAGACGCGGGTGGAAACCGAGAAAGCCTTCCTCGCGCAGATGGTCTCGCACTATGCGCCGCTGGCTCGGCTGGTGCAGGGGATCGGACTGTGCGCGGTGCTGGCGATCGGATTGGCGGTATTGAATGCCGCCTCGATGGGGGTGCGCGAACGGGCGCGGGAAATTGCCCTGTTGAAGAGCCTCGGCTTTACCTCGTGGCAAATTGTTTCGGAAGTCGCCATCGAGAATGGCACGCTGGCGTTTGCCGGTGGAGTTCTCGGGGTTTTGAGCGCCGCCGAAATGCTTGATCGGGCGCGCGGGTTCTTCCCAACCCTGGGGCCCTTGCTCTCCTTTGGTTTACCCGCGCCGGTGATGCTCGGTGGATTGGCCGCCGCGGTAGCGATCGGCATCGTCGCCGGAATCCTGCCAACCTTGGGAGTCACCCGCTTGTCTGCGGTTGATGGACTGCGCCGGGTGGCATGACAGCCAGTCAATCGTCCGATGTGACAGGCATCGAAGAAAAGCGGCGCAGGATGCCTACGCCGCTTTTGTGTCTTTCAGTTACCAGCGGTTGCCGCCGCGTCCGCCGCCACCGTCCCCTGCGCCGCCGCGGTCGCGGTTGCCGAAGCCGCCACCACCGCCCGGACGTCCCCCGCCACTGCGCCGCTCACCTCCGCCACCACCACCTCCGCCGCGCGGTCCGCCGCCATCGCGCGCCTGGTCGATTTTGATGCGACGCCCTTTCAGATCCGTTTCGTTGAGGGTCTCGATCGCCTTGGTCGCGCTGTCCTGATCCGCCATCTCCACGAAACCGAAGCCGCGCGACTGGCCGGAAAATTTGTCGGTCACCACGACAGCTTTCTCGACCGTCCCGACCTGGGCGAACAACTCCATCAGGTCTTCGTTCGTGACTGCATAGGCGAGATTACCTACGTACAACTTACTGGGCATAGGAGCCCTCCTTCTGAATTGTGGCCGGAAGCTCTTAGACGGGACCCGACCAGGATTGGGGGTACGACGCGATAAGGGCGGTCCGAGCGTACGTATAAAAAAGCATACTACAAGGGGTGCGAGTGTAAAGCGATTTTGGGCTTTATGAGGCCGAAGCAGCGGAAAACGTCAAAAACTTTGACAACAAGTCGTTAACCTGCTGCGGTTTTTCTTGCTGCACCCAATGTCCGGAATCTGACACATAGTGGATTTCGAATGGTCCGCTTCGAATAGTTCCTTCATGCCGAAGGTCAGTTCCTTGCGCAGCGCCACATCCTGCTCCCCCCAGATCACCATCGTAGGGGCGGCGATTTTGCGCTCGATCCATTCTGGAGTTTGGCGATTGCGCAGGTTCTCGCGGAACAGCGCGCGATAGTAATTGATCGCCGCCGTAATCGAGTATGGGTTTCGAAACGCGGCGCGATAATGCGCGAGGTCTTCGTCGCTGAAGGCGGACTTCTGCATCGCGCTGTCGCGCAGCATCCGCTTGAGTACCGCGAAGTCGCGCGCACGGATCAGCGCCTCCGGCAGTCGCGGGATCTGGAAGAATAAAATGTACCAGCTCTTTAAGATCTGGCGCGGGTTACTGAGCAGGTTCTCGCGGAAGATTTTCAAATGCGGGCAGTTCATCACGATGAGCCTCTCGACCAGCTCGGGGCGTTGCAGTGCGGTAGCCCACGCGATCGCGCCGCCCCAGTCATGCGCCATGATGATCGCACGCTGACGTCCGCATGCGTCGATCAGATCGGCGACATCGCCGACTAGTTTGTCGAGCGAATAATTCTCGACGCCCGACGGGAGCGTCCGTCTCGCCATAGCCGCGCAGATCAGGAGCGACGCATTCGAAGTGCGGCGCAAGCGCGCGAATCTGATGGCGCCACGAGTACCAGCATTCGGGAAAGCCGTGCAGCATCACGACCAGCGGCTTGCCGGCGTCCTGCCCCGCACGCGCGACCTGCATGCGGAGGCCGCTTTTCAGGGTGAACTTTTCGAAATGCCACGGTTCTGCCATGAGATGCGAGTAGCAGAGAGCTCGGGCACGATCAAAGCTCACCGCGAGCGGTCGCGCTCCAAACTCCAGTCAAGTCGTCGGACCGTTGACTCAATTCACGAGCAGACATACTTTTGTTAACTCTACATTGTGTCAAAGTAAAGTTTCGAGATGTAGGGTCGCTACGAGCCTGCGGGGGACTAATGGTAACGGAGCAGCGTGGGGATGAAGGAGCTTGCCTGACATGACTCCTTCACGATTGAATCGACGAACGCGTCTCGGGATTGTGTCCGGCTGCGACTTCCGGCGCATCGTTCACATGCAGCACGTTGAGATGGACGCCGAGGGCGGCGGGCGAAGAGAAAATCCGGCGCGCGCCGGCAGCGGCCAGGCGATCGCGGAGATCCTGGTTGAAGGCGATAGCAAAAAACTCGACGCCTAGTTTGGCGGCGGCAAAATAGTCGGAATCCGCGTCCCCCACAAAGGCTGAGTCCTTGGCCCGGACACCACATTTTGTGAGCGCCTGAGAGATCATTTCGGGCGACGGTTTCAGCGTAAGCAGACTGTCGCGGCCGACGACGACATCAATCAGGCGGCCGAGCCGATGCGTCGTGAACCAGCGGCGAATCGTGCGCGATGAATTCGAGGTGACGATCGCAAGCTTGGCGCCCTTCTCTTTCAGTTGCTTAAGCAACGCGATGGCGCCTTCGAGGGGGGCGGCGCGATCGACGCCCGCCAGTTCGTATTGCTCGATCATCTTCGAAGCGGCGCGCAGAATCGATCGCATTCGAGCGGCGCTGAAACCGCTGTTCCGATCGCGAACGAGCTCGCGCAACCGGGCGTGCATTCCGCTATAAAGCGGCAGGTTGCCGCGCGGAAATTGTTCGAAGAGATCTTCCGGCACCCCGAGGCCTCGCAGCATCGGTTCGAGCTCGCGACGCCCTCCCGCCCAATCGACCTCGGGCTCGAGCCGCGCGATGGTGTTGTCGAAATCGAAAATCCAGAGCCGCTTGCGCACCGACGGACGAGGCGCGCGTTTCGAGCGTTCAGGCATCAGGCTCGCGTGCAAACGCAATCGGACTTCGAAGCGGTTATCGGCGATACGATCGTGCGAGGACCATCGAAGGTCAGCATCGCGGCGGAAGCTTTGGTTTCGGTGGCGGCCAGGATTTTCAAAACCTCCGTGGTCGCCAGCATCGCGATGAATCCGGCGCGCTCGCTGCGCTCGCCGAATGATTCGAACAACCCGCCCGAAGCGCATCGGATGCACGGCGGAGGCACCGGCAGTAGCGCAATTTTCCCGGGCGCGTCGAGCCGCGCAACCACGGCGGGCGTCGCGCTCGGCGCTTCGGCGGAGGCAAATTGCACAACCTCGGCATTTCCGAGCAGCGCGAATACCAGGTCGGGGACCTGCGCGAGGCTACCGTAACTCACCGTCGAGTCGGGATTGAGATCGCGCATTCGGTCGCACAACGATCGTAAGCGGGCATCGCTGCTGCCCGGGATACACAAATCGATATCGCCAACTCCGGCGCCAACCAGGTAAGCAAGCGGCTCCTGCAGATCCTCAAAGGTGGAAATTATCACCAGGCGCGAACTGAGCAGCCGTTCCTGCGCCTGCCCGCCCATTTCGGGGATGATGATCTGGCGGCTGTAGCGCGCGATTTGTTGGTTGGTAAGTGGCATGAGATTTCGACCCCCCGATCGCTTCTTTCGACAGAGAGTAAGACAAAAACGAGGAGGTGGGAAATCCTACTCGATGACGTTTTTCTCGATGGGCTCGACGGTGACGCCGGTCTGCCGCAGCCATCCGAGCGCGCGTTCGATCTGATCCGAGGAGCCCTCGAACTCCACGGCGACCAGCCCCATGTCCTCGGACACGCTGGCGCCGCGGATGTTGAACACCAGGTCGAACTTCTTCACCAGCTGATAGAGGATCGGCTCCTTGATCAGCGCGCGTGGATAGCTCAGGTAATAGCGTTCGTGAATACGGTCCATTATTGAATGCTTCTCGCGACCATTTTTTTCAGGCGTTCTCGCCATTGTTCCTGCCGCCATTCCTGCCATCCGATCCATAAATTAGTGGAAAGATACTTATCGCCGAAGTCGGGGAACACGGTGACGATGGTGCCGCTGCGCAGCGTGACTGCCAGTTTCATCGCGGCCAGCAGCGCGGCCCCGGACGACTGCCCGACTACCATCCCCTCGATCTGCCCGAGCATGTAAACCATCTCGTAAGCGTCTTCCGTCGAGATCGGAATTTTCGAATCGAGCTGCTCTTCGTGATAAATGCCGGGCACGATCGACGACGCCATGTGCTTGAGCCCCTCGAGGCCATGCATCGGATCGTCGGGCTCGACCGCGATCACCTGGATGTCGCGATTTTGCGATTTCAGAAATCGTCCGGTGCCCATCACGGTGCCGCTGGTTCCGATCGCCGCGAGGAAATGCGTGACGCGACCGTCGGTCTGATGCCAAATCTCCGGCCCGGTAGTTTCAAAATGCGCCAGCGAGTTAGCCTCGTTGTTGTATTGGTCGGGCTTGAAATAGCGGCCGGGATTTTCCGCATAGATTTTCCGGCACAGCCGAATCGCGCCGTCGGATAGCTCCATCGGATCGGAAAAAATGATCTTCGCGCCGTAAGCCTCGATGATGCGCTTGCGCTCGCGGCTCACGTTGGACGCCATCACCAGCTCGACCGGATAACCGAGCGCCGCCCCGACCATCGCGAGCGCGATGCCGGTGTTGCCCGAGGTCGAATCGAGGATCACTTTCCCCGGGGTCAGCTCGCCGCTCTGGATGCCGCGCAGAATCATGCTGCGCGCCGCGCGATCCTTCACCGAACCGCCGGGATTGAAACCCTCGAGCTTCGCGAAGATGCGGACGCCGGACGCAATGATGCCCTCGGTGAGTTTTGTGATCTCCAGCAGCGGCGTGTTCCCGATCAGATCGAGAACGCCGGGCGCGTGCTGAAGCGGCACGAACTCCGGTTCAGTTTCCGCCGGCGATCGCGGGGACGATTGAGATCTCGTCGCCATCCTTAACCTTCGAGTTAAGCTGCTCGAGGAAGCGCACATCGTCGCCGTTGAGGTAGATATTCACGAAGCGGCGAATCTCGCCCTTGTCATCGAGCAGGCGCTCGCGCAGGCCGGGATGGCGGGTTTCGAGGTTCTCGATAATCGCGCGCAACGACGCGCCCTCGGCCGGAACCTCGTCCTTGCCGCCGGTGAAACGCCGCAATGGAGTGGGAACTCGAACGCTAATTGCCATGCGTGGCACAGACCTCCTGAATCTTTGTTGATCCTAACGTTGGGATGTCGACAGCCTCAAGCGGCGCCGGCGATCTCGCGTTTGCCGTTCTCGAGGCGCTCGAACAGCGAGTCGAACTCCTTCAGCTTCGCCTCGATGATGACCGGCTGTTCGATGGCATTGGCAACCGCTTCCAGCGTTTTGTAGCCGTTGCCGGTGATCGAGACTACCACGGTCTCGTCGCGTTTGATGCGGCCCTGCTCGATGAGTTTCTTGGTCACCGCCAGGGTGGTGCCGCCGGCCGGCTCCGCGAAAATGCCCTCGGTGCGCGCGAGCAGTTTGATCCCTTCGATGATCTCGGGATCGCTCGCGACGTCGCCCCATCCGCCGGATTCGCGCACCGCCTTCAAGACGTAATATCCGTCTGCCGGATTTCCGATCGCGATCGACTTCGCGATGGTGTTGGGTTTGACCGGCTCGATCAGATCGGTGTGCTTGTGCAGCGCGTGAATCACCGGCCCCGAGCCCGCGGCCTGCGCCGAATGAATCTTGAAGTTAGCATCCTTGATGAGGCCGACTTCCTTCAGCTCCTTAAATGCCTTCGCGACCTTGGGCAGAATCGTGCCGCCCGCAGTGGGCACCACGATATGGTCCGGCAGCTTCCATCCGAGCTGCTCGGCGACCTCGAAGCCGAAAGTCTTGGCGCCCTCGGTGTAATACGGCCGCAAGTTGATGTTGACGAACGCCCATCCGTACTTGTCGGCGATCTCGCTGCAGAGCCGGTTCACGTCGTCGTAGTTGCCGCGAATCGTGATGACCTGCGCGCCGTAAATCGTCGAGCCGACCACTTTGCCGGACTCCACACCTTCGGGCATGAAGATGTAACACTTGAGGTTGGCACGCGCGGCATGCGCCGCCACCGCGGTCGCGAGGTTGCCGGTCGAGGCGCACGACACCGTGGTGAAGCCGAACTCGCGCGCCTTGGTGATCGCGACCGACACCACGCGGTCCTTGTAGGACAGGGTCGGATGATTGACCGTGTCATCCTTGATGTAGAGATTCTTTATTCCGAGTTCCGCACCGAGGCGTTTCGCATGCACCAGCGGCGTGAAGCCGGAGAACGGCCCGGCCTCGGGTTCGGTGTCGACCGGCAGCAGCTCGCGATAGCGCCACAGGTTGTGGGGACGCGATTCGATCAGCTTACGCGAAAGCGCGGCGCGGATGCGCGCGTAGTCGTAGGTGACTTCCAGTGGACCGAAGCACGTTTCGCATACGTGGACCGGGCTGATCGGATATTCCTGGCCGCATTCGCGGCACTTCAGATTGGTGATGTAGCTCATCGCCTTCCTCTAGTGATTGACCTGCGCATGCGACGGATCGCCGGATGCGCGCTCGAATGCGCCGCAACCGCATCGCGGCCGCGGATTTACCCTGGTGAAGCGGACTCGGGCGGAGCCCGATGCGTCGTAAGTGAGAATGCCTCCGGCCAACTCGCCCGGGCGTCCTGAAACAATCGCGAGCGCCTCGTGCGCCTGCAAAATTCCGATCGCGCCCGCGACCGACCCTAAGATGCCTGCCTCGCGACAGCTCGCGACGTCATCGGGATTCGGCGCGTCCTCGAAGAGGCATCGAAGGCATGCGGTGCGGCCGGGAAGCACCGTCATCGCCTGCCCGCTCATTCCCAGTACGCCGCCGTATGCGAATGGAGTGGCCTTCGCGATCGCGACATCGTTAATGAGGAACTTCGTCGCGGGATTGTCGGTGCCATCGATCACGAAATCGAAACGTCCGATGAGCTCGCTCGCGTTGTCCACATCAAGTGTAGTCGCAAGAGTTTCGACTTCGAGCGCCGGATCGATCTCGCGTAAATGACGCGCGGCCGCCGCGACCTTGGGCTGCCCGATATCCGAGTCGGTATAGATGATCTGGCGATGGAGGTTGGTCAGCTCGACCGGATCGGGATCGATAAGTCCGACGCGGGCCACCGCCGTCGCGCGGGCAATCGTGAGCGCGGCCGGAACTCCGAGTCCGCCAATGCCTACAATCAGTATGCTTTTGTTAGTGCGCATCCATCGGGCTGGCCTTGCGGAGAGCGCGAAAAACAAAACCCTCGGTCCTGCGATAAGGACGAGGGTTGGATAACTCTCGCCTCATCTTCCAGGGAACTCGTTTCCCCGCAGGAGTTAGCACCTGCGCCCACCAGGGGCCGGTTGCTGCGGCATCGTCGGGCCTGTCCCTCCGCCGCTCTCGATAAGGCAAATCAGCATCATCAGAGATATACAGTGGGGGCGTCGATGTCAAACGGACGTGGTCTGGTAGGGCTTTGAGCGTGGCTTAGGCTAATAAATTACTATCAAGATAGAAATAGATTATCTAAGGTAATTACCGATTCAAATAACAGTACTGATCGAGAGCGTTAGTGGCTTTGTTTTTTGCACTTTTATGTTCAGCGTTCTCGGCGTTAGAGGTCCTTCGCTGAGCCTCAGGACCATTGCTCGCGATGCTCGCAATGGGTTTGTTTTCGCGATTCATGCCACGGGGTTTTGCCGTTCACCGTTGCGGTGATATGGAAAATTCCTTGAAACTCCTACATTAAGTGGCTTTGTTTTCGCACTTTCTGTTCGAGCGTTCTCGCCGTTCGAGGTCCTTCGCCGAGCCTTAGGACCATTGCTCGCGATGCTCGCAATGGCTTTGTTTTCGCATTTTCACGAAACCGCCACGCCTCCAGCGGTGGGTTCGTTTGTGTAATCCGGCACCTCAACTGATTAGGTACTCCGCGATTTGAATGCCGTTTAAAGCCGCGCCCTTGCGAAGCTGATCCCCGACTACCCAAAAATTGATCGCGTTCGCGGTGCTGACATCCTCGCGGATGCGGCCGACGAAGCAGTCGTCCTGGCCCTCGACCATGATCGGCATCGGATACTGGTTCTTCGACGGATCATCATATACGCGCAGCCCGGGAAATCGCCCGAATGCCTCCCGCGCCTGCGACGCGCTCACGTGCCGCTCCGTTTCGGCATTGACGGCTATCGAATGTGCCGTGAAAACCGGCACCCGTACCGTGGTTGGACATATCGGGAGGTCCGGTAAATCGAGGATTTTGCGCGTCTCCTTGATGAGCTTGGTTTCCTCGCCGGTATAGCCGCCCTCGCCGATGTCGCCGGCCGGAAGCAGGTTGAACGCGATCTGATGCTGGAAGAATTTCGAGGTCAGCTTCTCGCCCTTGCTCCACGCCATGGTCTGGCTGCGGAGCTCCTCGATGCCGCCGACCCCCGCGCCGGATACCGCCTGGAAGCTGGTGGCGACCACGCGCTTGAGCTTGCCGGCATCATGCAGCGGTTTCAGCGGCATGACGGTGACGATCGTCGTGCAGTTGGGGCATGAGAGGATGCCCTGATGCTTGCGCGCCGCGGCGCCATTGATCTCCGGCACCACCAGCGGCACCGTCGCATCCATGCGGAAGGCGCTCGACTTGTCGATCATGATCGCGCCGGCCTTCACGACATGCTGCGCGAATTTCTTGGATTGATCTCCGCCCGCCGAGAAAAAGGCGAAGTCGATGCCTTTGAACGAATCGGCGGTGACTTCCTCGACCGGGAGTTGCTCGCCCTTGAAGGACATCTTCTTGCCGACCGATCGCGCGGACGCAAGCAAACGGATATCTCGCACCGGGAAGTTGCGTTCTTCCAGAATTTTGAGAACGGTCTGGCCCACCGCACCGGTGGCGCCAACTACTGCGACTCGTTGCCCATTGGCCATGACGACAGTTTAGCCGCATCCGTGGGTTGGATCGAATACCTCGGCGGATAACACCGCAGGTGCGGAGAGGCCTTTAGCGCCTGGACTGACGTGGTTCGGGCAATTTGAGATAGGTATCTTGCCGGCGCATCGCGCGAGCGCCGGGAGGGGGATCCTCCCCGAAAGAGGCCGCTGTTTTGGCGATAGCCGCCACGCGCGGATCGGCGTCGTTGCCCAGCTTCCTCAAATCCTGCTCTGCTTCCTGGGTCCCGAGGTAAGAAAAAACCACCGCCGCGGTTATACGCTTATCTGGATCATCACTTTCCGAATTTTTGACGGCAGCGGTCATGATGGAATCTGATTGGATACCAAGGAATGCCTGAGCCTTGGCCGCTCCAATTTCCGTACAGGGATAGTTGCGTCCAGCCTCGTCACGGGCAGCCCCTACAGGCACTGCGCTTTCATGCGTTGGAGCAGAAAAAGGGGCGCCGATACCTACTACTGCTGCATTAACTTCCGTAGCAACCGCGGGAGAGGGCTCACCGAGGGTTTGCTCCGCTGTACCGCCACCCACTCCAAGCATATGGTTGACCTTCGGGGCGGCTGCCGCCGCCAGCGCCGAGGAATACGCAGCGAGTCGGGTATTCACGGTCTTGAGATAACCCGCGTGGTAATCTTTGTACTGATCGCTTACGTCCGAATAAGCATTGCCGGTCCAAGCAAAAATGAGGGGCCATGCTGAGTTGCATCCTAGCTGTCCGAAGGCTGTCCCTGTGGCAAAGGGTGCCAGATCCGCCCAAAGAACCAATTCGTGCCTGCCATCATGATTGAGATCCAGCACGCTGTGCGCGAGATCGTGCCCGCGAGCGTTCGCTCGGTAGGTTTCGAACCCTTTTGGGGTCTTATCGAAAATGTAGAGCTCGGTGCACCCCCAACTGCCCGGCGCGACCGACAAAATCAGAGAGAGGTTCCCGGAATTTCGCAAATCGGCAAACCGAAACTCGCACACATCAACCGGCGGATTTTCTTCGCTTTCGCCAACAGCACGCCCGGTGAAATCCTCTACAGCATTTAGCTCAGGCGGGGCCGAGGCTAAATTGCGAGCCGCGTTCACCGACCAATCGGCTTTCGCGAGGGCGGGGATCCTGGCGGTGCTTTGTCCCCATGCAACGGAAAACCAAAGCGATATCGTAACCAACGCAGCCGCGAGGGCTCTGATTCTGCTCACGAGATTTCGTAAAACATCATGAGCTGTCCTACCGCGCCGGTCACGTAACCACAGCGAGTCAATGCCCATTGGCCATGGCGATAGTTTAGCCGCATCCTTGGGTTGGATCGAATGGTTCCGAGATTCGGAGAGTTCCGCCATAATGATGCGGTTCAGGTTGCATCTTGCGAGGGGGAACATCCGGTGAAATCGAAGGTCGCGTTGTTTCGAGGCGTCATCGCCGCGAAGGCGTATTGGTGCGTACGATTTTTGATAATTCTGGCGCTGCCGCTGCTGGCGGTTCTTTCGGGCAACGGACGCGCGCTGGCGGGGCAGCCCAACCTCTCGAATGTTTCGGACATCCTGCAGGGCGAGCAGTACCTGCTGCGCGATGACGACGTCATCTTTCAGCAGGGGACTTTCAGTAATTCCGATTACAGCCTTCTGCAAACCCTGGTTCCGAGCGCCAATTCGAATTTCTCGACGCCGGTTTTGACCTTCGGCGCGTCGCTAACAAATCCGGGCTTTACGCCCGTCTCGACGATGACGCTGGCGCGCGTGTACAACGCCGCCAACGACGTCATCCTGACTGCCGGTCAACAATCCGCAAACGGCAACTTTGTATGGTCGGTCAACCTGCGCGACCCCAAGAGCCTCGCAAGCTTTAATCAGCAAATCCCGGCCGATTTTGCACCGTTTCCTCTCCCGATGACGACCGCGATGCAGCTCGCCAAGGGGGATTTCGCCGGCAACGGCTTCGAGGGCGCCGCGGTCGCCTACGTTTCCAACGTCACTCCGCCGGTCTTCGGGATGAACGTCGTGGTCGCATCGGATGTGAACAGCACCGACTCTCCGCTAACCATCGGTCCTGCCTATACCAGCATCGGGAACAGCGTGGTTCCGCTGGTGGGCGCGCTGGTGGCAGGCGATTTTGCCGGAAACGGACAATACGGCCTGGCCGCGCTGATGTCCGACTATCAGACGGTGCAGCTCTTCGCGGTCAATCCGCAGACGCTGCAAATAACCGTCGGTCAATCGGTACAGTTGCCGTTCGCCCTGGCCTCCGGCAATGCGACGCTGGTGGCGGGACGCTTCAACGATGCGAGTCACGATCAGCTTGCCGCGATCGGGCAGGTCGCAGGCGCCAAAAAGTTCGCCGTCATCTCGATTGCGATCGATCGCAGCACGCTGGCACCGACGGTGGGACAGGCCGCATTCCTGAACGTCAAAAGCGGCTCGGTGCTGTTTCCGATTTCCAATGTGATCGGAAAAGCTGCGCCGCTGACGGGCAATTTCGGCGTACAGGATCAGCTCATCATCGGGCTTACCTCGGAGCTGTTCGGCGGCATCATCCAAATCGGCAGCTTCGACGACACCATGCTGTTCCATCGCGCGAGTGTCTCGCAAACCAGCACTACCGAGCCGACCTGCCTCTACAGCCTGGAGGCGGGGAACTTCGACAATCGCAACAGCGGCGGGCAGCGCGTTGCTAACTTCGAGATAGCGGCATTTTATCTGCAAGGAAACAACGACGAAAACTTTACCTGCCCGGGTGCGCCGTCGGGCCCGCAAACCTTCTTTGGCGAGATTTATCAGCTGAATACCTCGGCATCCGATTGGCTGGTCCCGACCAATTCCTACACGCTGAGCACGCTGCCCGACGGACTGGGCGGCCTGGTCGGTGCGCAGATGATCATCGGCGATACCCAGGGCAGATCGTTGCGCCTCGGCAAGCCCGACAAGGTCGTCGTCAACGCCAAGATCCAGCCGGACATTGCGCTCGGCATCCCGCCGATGCACGTCGACTACATCCGGCCGAATTTTGTCTTCAATCCGACCAATCATCCCGGTTGTCAGGATCCCAACACGCCGTGCAATCTCAATTTGACGGTGCGACCCAGCGTGCCGGCGCCGGGGACCGGGTTTGCGACCGAGTTTGACTTCGCGTCAACTTCCTCGATGGAGTCGCATCGCACGACGACCACCAGCTACGGCTTCGGCATCAAAGCGAGCAACAACACCAAGGTTAGCTATGGGCTTCCGTTCGTAGGCAGTCTATCGGTGGACGTGAAAGCCTCGGTGCAGGACACCCACGACCGGCGGGTTGGGAAGGCATTCAATACCTACAACAGCCGCAGCGACAGTCTGACTGCCACCACCGGTTTTGCCGATCACCTGTTCTTCACCCAGTCGCGCCAGAACATCTATTACTACCCGGTGATCGCGCAGATGATCTGCCCGGCGGCGCTGCCGAACTGCACGGCCGATCAGAAGACTCAACTCTATGTGGCGTTCTCCGCGCCGGACCTGGTCAGCCCGGCCGACCTCGATGTCACCACGCTGGACTGGTACGAGCCCGGCCATGAGCCCGGCAACGTGCTCACCTATCCGTGGGATTTGAATCATCTGCAGAATCAGTACACCGAAAATCTTTCGCCGCAGACCAGCAATCCCGCGCCATGCCGCGGCACCGATACCTCGAAGGTTTCGTATTCGACCAGTTGGAGCAGCGGCTCCGGCAAGAGTCAGAGCAGCGGCTCGAGCAATGCCTTTTCGGCCGATGCTTCGCTGACCGTCACGGGGAGCGCATTCGGCGTGAGCGATCAGGCTTCGGTCGGAGTCTCGGACAGCACCTCGATGACGACGCTGCAGGAGAGCACCCAGACGCTGTCGGCCTCTGAAGGAATCACCATTACCAAGCCGGTCTTCGGTACCGATGTCGCCTCGTGCTGCCTGTACGACTTCGGCAGCTACCTGTTCGGGCTCGGCAATCCCAACGGCACTTTCCAGAATTTCAATCTCACCAGCCACGGCCAGCCGATCGAGGTTCAGACCACCGGGCCACTGGTGGTCGGATTCGTCGCGAACCCCACCCCGATGGATGGTGACGAATTGTCATGCGGCGGCGCGCCGGGATGGTGGCAGCAGGTCTACAATCTGCCCGATGTCGGAGTGTTGCATCCGGAGCGCTGGAACTGGCTCAAGTCGAGCAAGACTGTGAGTTTCAACGCCATACAGCCCGGGGTCTCACCGCTCAATCAGCCGTTTTACCATGCGAGCGGATTCTTCATCACCTCGCACGGCACCAGCGGACCTACGCTCAGTGAGGCGCGCCAGGGCGACCAGCTCAGCCTAACCTCGCAAATTTTCAACTTCAGTCTGAGAGATACCGACGATCCGACGTTGACCGTTCCTGCGGCCTCGGTTCACGTGCGCTTCTACGGGCAGATTTACAACGCCGGAGTCCTGGCGGGTAACAGCTTCCTGATTGGCGAGACGACGCTGCCCTACATTCCGGCGCTCAAGTCGACGCGTCACACCGACGGAGCGAACTGGCGCTACGCATCGGTGAACTTCGATACGAGTCCATACGCGGGCGGGCAGTACGTGGTCTTCTGGACGGTAACCTGGATGGAGGACGCGAATGGCAACCTGGTCCCGGAGATGCCCGATCACGGCCTCGCCGCGAATCCAGCCAATCTCTCATTCAACCAGGTCACCGAGGTTCCAACCCAGGCGCACGGCAACAATCTCGGGATGTATCCGGTCAATTCGCCCTTCTTCATCGCTGACAAAAACAGTCCGTTCAACGGAAGTCAGGGCGCAGAGATCTTGACGATCGATGACCTCGCGCTGGCCGGGACTACGATTCGCGATCGGCGCGGGCAAGTCGATCTGCGCCTTCATGCGACCTCGGCGCCGGCCTCCGACGTGACGGTATCGCTTTTCCAGCGCGGACCGGGCGGCAAGCGCAAGCTGATTGCGCTCCAACAGGTGCCCTACATCGCGGCCGACAGCGACTACATGATGCATGCGATCATTCGGCCGGCGCTGTGCGGCGCAACCCGCATCATCGCCACCGCGACGGCATCCGATGGCGCAACGGTGACCAGCCTCGCCCCGGCGCGGATCGCATGCCGGGATCCGCGGCGTCCGTAGCGGCTGCCAAAACTACTTGACGATGATGGTTCCCTTCATCGGGCAGCCGTGGATCTCGCAGTGATAGGCGAAGGTGCCTGGGTTGTTGAAGGTACGCTCGAAGGTTTCGCCCGGATTTACCGCCGGCGAATCGAACGCCTCGCCCGAAATAGGTTTACATTTCTCGGTGCCGGGGTTGGCGTTGATCGTATGCTGCTCGCCGCCATTGTTGGTCCAGACTACGGTCTGACCCCGACTGATGGTTACCTTGGTTGGGAAAAAGAAATCATCCCCGATATTTATGTAAACTGTACTCGGCGGCGTTCCCGGCGCCAACGAAATCGTTCCGGTATTTTTTCCTCCACAACTGGTGAAGTGATAGCTTCCGGCAAGCGCCTGTTGGGTTGCTTCGGAAGTGTCGAACACCAGATGGCAATTTCCCAACGCGTCGGCCTTTCTCGGTAGCAGAGTTATAGTCACGTCGGAGCCGACTACTGTGCCGGTCATGGTGCCGACATCGTTGATGGCGCCCTCGGTCCCGTTCGGAAAGTTGATCGTCCAGGTGCCCTTCAAGGTGCCTTTGGTCTTACTCGCCTTCTCAGTGAAGGTAAGCGCAATGTCACCCTGTCCCTGGTTGCTGTCCTGTATCGTTCCAACCCACGATCCGGGGATTGATACTGGTGGAGGCGGAGGCGGTTTTTTAGCGGCCTCGATGCTCGAGGCCCGATAGTCGTTCCAGCCGTTTTGCGCGTGTGCGGCCGGCCCCATCAACCCGACCGTAGCCGATACGCCCACCACGATGGCGCAAGCCCGAGCCGACCGCCCCCAATTCGTTTTTGCCATTGATTCTCCCTCCTAAACGCACCTAGGCGCGCACGAAACCGCATAGCTATATAGCGTGAAAAATTGGGTTACAGAATGTGAAGGGGACGCGCGTCGGGCCCTCGGGGAGCTGCATCGTTCATGGCACGGGCGCGAAAGACATTGGTCCGCGCTTACTGCGCGCCGTGCGGCCATGAATGCCGTCTTCACGTCTGCCAGGCGATTTTTTCGGAAGCCTCGGGAAGATAGGCGCAATGCGTGCCGGTCTGGATGCTGCGGTCGAGATGATCGGCGAGGTCGGAATCGTGGCGCCGGATCAGATCGAGGCCGGTGCGGATATGCTTGGTCACCAGCGACCGCGCGCGTTCCGCATGTGCAAACTTCTTGCGTGGGCTACTACCGCGCCCTACCGCGGCGGAAAGTTCCTCGGTCAGCATTTCGATCTCGCGGCGAACCGCCTCGGCGCGACCGAGGTCGTTCTGCGCCTCGGCGTCTTCGAGTTCTGCACGCAGTTCATCGCGACGGCGCCGATATTGGTCGCGCGCCTGTGGATCGAGGACTTCGCCGGCATCGCCAAGGCCGCGCTGAACCTGGAGGCCCTGCAGCCGGGCGAGATTCGCGCCCGACGAATTTGCCGCGACGCCTTCGATCGCCTGCACCAGATCGATGACGTTGACGCGCTCGCCGGGATGCCCGAGCAAGTGCGCGAGATACGCTAACCCCTTGATGTTGCGTATGCGCAAGGTCTTGCCCGCATGCGTGATATTCCAGAAATCGCCCTCGCGCCGGAAGCTGGAAGACACGTTCGATGGAGCCACGCTGCGATGGCGCTGGGCCTCGACCCGTTCGATCCAGCGCTGGCCAGCGCCGCATCGCCGATAAATTTCGACTGCCGCATCGAACTTTGCCTCGGCATCGCTACGATTGCCGCCGGTTGCTAGCAGCGCCGATCCCCAACTGGCCAGTACCTCGGCTTCGTCCAAAGGGAGACCGTATCGTTTGAAGGTTGCGATCGACTTTTCGAAGTGCTCGGCAAACGGCCGTCCCTGGGCCGCCGCCAGCCTGCCCTCCGCGCGATGGACCACACCGGCGCGGCCGAGCCAGTCCTCGCCTTGCGCCAGGATGTCGCGACATACCTGGAGATGCGCCTCGGCGCGGTCCGGACGGCCCGCCTCGATCTCCAATGTTGCGGCTAGCGGGCGAACTCCGCTCTCAAGCCAATAGTCAGTGGGATCATACAGCCGCATCGTCTCTTCGATAAGTTCCAGAGCCTGCTTGGGATCCCCTGCCAATCGAAGCGCACCCGCCAGCCCCGGCAATGAGGTGACAACGTCCCACAGATGGCCGGTCCGCCGACCCCATTCGACCATGTTTCGTTGCATCTCGATCGCGCCTTCGAAATCGCCGTCGAACAAAGCGATCGCGGACTGGAACTGGGGGTTGACCCGATGGGCGGCGGCGATTTCCTTCGCGCGGGCCGAATTTCCGCCCATGATTTCGATCATCGCGAGAAATTCCAAAGCGCTCCCGCGCAGGTTGGGCGGCATCCGCTCGTGCTCCGCTGTCATGGTGAAGAATCGGCGCGCCTCGGCCGGATTCAGCATCGTCATGTTAATCCAGCCGCCGGTCCACATCGCGACATGCAGCAGGGTCGGGTCGCGAATCTCCGGCAGAGTCTGCATCACCTTCTGCAGCATCGCGGCGGATTCGCGGTGGCGACCTTTGAGCGAAAGCAGCTGTGCGACAAACGCGCCGGCATGGATCCACATGGGACCGGAAAGTTCGCGCCAAAGCTCCGTTGCGCGTCTGGCCGAGGCCAGCGCTTCCTCGATATGGACTTGCTGAAACAGGGCGACCGACATGCCCCGATGCAGCCATCCGGGCGACAGCCGGTCGGTCCACTCGCCGTGCCATTGCTGCCCCTTACGAAAGTATTCGAGCGACCGCGCAACATTCATTTGCGGCGCGAAATCCGCGAGGAAAACCTGCGCGAGACCGAGAGTTACATTTACAGATGCGATGCGCTCGTCGATTTTTAACTCGCGAAATAGCTCCGATGCCTGTTCCAGATGGGCGATACCGGCAGCAGGATCCAACTGGAACGCTTCGATCTGGCCCAGGCCAAAAAGCATATCCGCGCGGCGCTCGTCGCATTGACCCGCGGTCATCTTATCGACCGCGCGCCAATGCTCTGCGGCGAGCGCGTAGGCATACACTGCATATGCTGCCTTGGCTGCGCGAGCCGAGTAATCGAGGGCCTTTTCCGTCGCACCTGCAGCGCGAAAATGATGCGCCAGCTGGTCCAGATGCGCCGCGAGGTTTTGCGCATGGAGCTCTTCGATTGCTTCGCCGACCGCGCGATGCAAGCTGATTTTGCGGTTGGTATCGAACGCCTCGTAAAGCGCGGAGCGAATCAGTGCATGTGCGAAACGAAAGCGCTCATTTTCCAATGCGATCAGGATTCCGGCCGCCGACGCCTCGTCCAGCATCGCGTTGGCTTCTTCGTGCGAGACCGCGGCAACCTTCCGACAGGTCGCGGCCGCAAAGTCATTGCCCATCACGGCGGCGATGTTCAGCAGTGACCGGGTCGGCTCCGACAGCATCGCGAGGCGGCGGCGAATCGCCTCGCGCAAAGTCTCGGGCGTCCGGAAATGCTCACTCGAGGTTATCGCGCGAACGCCCTCGCGCTCGGAAACCATGCTGCGCACGATGCCATCCACATAAAGTGGATTACCGGCGGTCGCCGAATGAAGGCGCGCGGCCAGTTCGCCCGCGGGCGCCTGTCCCGCCACCGCGCGATAGAATTCACCCACCTCAGCCTCGTTCAATCCCACCAGCGGCAACGAACGCCCCTCGCGCGCGAGGTCGCCGATGTGCCGGCTGAGCTCCTTCGAACGTTGCACCTCGAGTTCGCGATACGTCCCGACGATCAGGATCGCGACGCGGCCAAGTTCGCGCGCCACGAATCGGAGCATCAGCAACGAAGCCGGATCGGCGTCGTGCAGGTCGTCAAGGATGACCAGCAGCGGCCCCAACTGCGCGAAACTCTTGAGCAGTGTCGCCACCGCGTCGAAGAGGCGAAAGCGCGCCTGCTCCGGATCCATCGGGGGCAAGGGTCGGAGGCGTCGCGCGCCCGCGCCCCCATGCAACTCCGGTACAATCTGCGCAACCGCCTCGATGGTCGCGTAGGCCTGCTCCGATTCGACGATGGTTCGTCGCGTCGTCGGATCCACGGCGGCGACTAATGCGCGAATCGCCTGGATCCACGGCCAGTATGGCGGCGCGCCACCACCCTCCCAGCAGCGGCCCCAAACCGCGCGCATTCCACGATTGCCGGCCTCGCGCGCAACCTCCTCGGCCAGACGAGTCTTGCCAATGCCCGGTTCTCCCGACAACAGAAAAAGCTGGCCGCGCCCCCTGCCGGCGTCCTCGAGCGCAGCGTTCAATTCGGCGAGCTCGCGCTGGCGACCGATGAAACTACCAAATGTCGATGGAAACCCCTCGGGCGGCATCGCAGCCGAATCTAGAACAACGGGCGGCTAACGGCGAGGGGTATTCAGGCGGATTCCGGGCGGTCTAGACTTTTTGTTCCAGCCAGTCAGTGACCAATTCGGTCATTTCCTTGCGCGCCTCGATCATCAGGTGCCCGGTGCCCGGATAAAGCTTCATGGTCTTGGGCTCGGCCGCGCGCTCATACAGCATCTCGGAGCATTGATGCGACAGGATGGTATCCGCCATCCCATGGATGAGCAGCAGTGGCCGCGGCGCCACTTCGCCCACCGTATGCGCGCCCGCGAGCTGGCTCGAGATCGCGATGACGGTGGTGACATTGGGACTTAACGTGCCCGCATTGATGGCAACCGCGCCGCCGAACGAATGCCCGATGAGCGCCGTGCGCGGATAGCCGGTGCCCTTGAGAAACGCCAGCGCGGCAAGCGTATCGAGGACGCATTCGCCGAAGTCGTTGGGAATCCGGTAGTTGATGCGCGCGATGCTGACGCCCTGCTTCGGCAGGTTCAGTCCGAGCTTGGCATAGAGCATCGCGGGACCGTCGTACCCCCCGATGGCGCCGCTGACGCACAGTGCGGCGCGCCCGGGTTCGGCCGCCGCATGCAGGATCATCGGAATGGGGCCGCGCGTGGTTTGAATCGTAATCCATCGCGCGCCGGCGACCTCGGGACCGGGATCGATTCCGGTGATGCGCAGGTTAATGCCGTCGTCGCTCATCGTTTATCGATCGAAAATTGTAACTCCGGGTCATCGTCGCCGAGCATCCGCATCCCGTAGCGAATCATCGCGATGAACTTCTCGGCACGCTCCAGTAACTCGGCCTGCTCGTGCGCGGGCGCATCGACGATTTCCACCGCGGTGGCATGGAGGCTCTCTTTGAGGATATCCACCGCGCGCTGGAGGCTGTCGTGGTCGCGCGCGGCACTTTTGGCGATATCGCGCCGCAGCGCCAGCTCGCGAATGTAAATTAACTCACCCATCGTGCTTCTCCGTTCAGCTTATCGCACGTAAGCGAGAGTTCAACTGGGACTCTAGTCCTACTCGAAATAACGCCCTAGATTCGCTCTAGGGAAAAGATGGCTGACGGAACCATTGAGCAACGTCGTCGCGCATATGCCGAGATGCTGCGAGACAAAGCTGGACTGCGCAGTGAGCGCCTGGTGCGTGCGCTCGCCGAAGTCCCCCGCGAGGCGTTCCTCGGGCCGGGGCCGTGGCGAATCATCGACATGGCGCGGCAGCCGCATTACACGCCGGACGCCAAGCCCGCGCATCTGTACCAGGACGCGCTGGTCACCATCGACACTTCGCGCAATCTGAACAATGGAATGCCGAGCGGCCTCACTCGGTGGATCGACGCGCTCGACTTGCGCGAGGGCGACCTTGTGGCGCACGCCGGATGCGGACCCGGCTACTACACGGCGCTGATGGCTATGGTCGTCGGGGCGACCGGCAGAATCATCGCCTACGATGTCGATGCGGACCTCGCGGCGCGCGCAAAAGAGAACCTCGCGCCGTATAGAAATGTCGAAGTGCTCGCCGCCGACGCCTCGAAGTACGATCCCGGTCCCGTCGATGCGATGCTCATCAATGCCGGCGCGACGTATCCGCTCGATTTGTGGATCGACTCATTGAAGGAAGGTGGTCGGCTGATGCTTCCGCTGGTGCGATGGCCCTCCGGCGCGATCTTCGGCAACGGCGTCGCGGGATGGGGAGCGATGATGCGGGTGCGGCGGCTCGCCGGAAAAATCTTCGGCTCGGGAACCTCGCCCAGCGGCCGTGGCGCGATGATGCGAGTCAGCCGTGAGTCGCGCGATCATTATGCCGCGACCTTCATTGCACCGGTCGGAATCTATCCATGCCTCGGCGCCCTCGACCGCGACGCAGACCGCCGGTTGGAAGAAGCGCTAAAGATGCCTGCAGAGGCGGTGCGCTCGCTCCGCCGCGAACAGCACGCGAAGGAAGCCTCCTGCTGGCTGCACGGCGCCGGCTACTGCTTCTCGAAGAACGCGGCGGTATCGAACGGACTTGAGCTGGCTTCGGGCTCAAAAAAATAGCCCTCTCGACGCGTGAGGCAGGGCCTACTTGGATGTTACACGTCGAGAGGGCGTCATTCGATTCAATCTTACAATAGAGACCCGGGTCGGGTTGGTCAATCGTGACGATTGGTTTATGATGCTGCCCGTGCAAGTCAAGTCGCGTTCCAACGATCGGATAGCAGTTCTTCTTGACGGCGGCTTCGTGCGACGGGTCCTCACGCAGGCTCGAACCAATCAAATCCTTAACCCCGCCGACGTAGTCGAAGTTTGCGAGCGCATCCTCTCGCACGAGCGGCTAAACTGCGGGCTTCTCTATCGAATCTTCTATTACGATGCGATGCCTTACGACGGAGTCGCGATCAATCCTATGGACGGATTCTCGACCAACTATCGCACCACAGCCCTTAGCATCGCGAACCATCATTTGATTGATGGTCTCGAGCAAGAGCCTGACTTCGCGGTTCGTCGAGGCGTGTTGCTTCGACAGGGTTGGAAGATCAAGCAGAATGCGCTTAGGCACATCGCTCGCGGCGGTCGTCCGATCCAGGCTAAGGATCTTGTTCCCGACTTCAAACAGAAGGGCGTCGATATTCGAATTGGTCTCGACATCGCCCGCATCGCGTTGAATCGGCTGGTGGAAATAATGGTGCTCGTAACCGGCGATTCTGATTTCGTTCCGGTTATGAAATTTGCCCGTACCGAAGGTTTGAAAGTCTACCTGGTGACGTTTGGAAAATCGGTGCGACCCGAGTTGAAGGCACACGCGGATTGTGTCCTCTCCTAAATCCGTGTCCGCCTATTCGGGTGACATCACTGCGCGGACTTGACGCTCAGGCTCGTGACGTTGCGGACCCAGCGCGCGTGCCGCTTGTCGCCCGGCGCGAGGATGCGAAATGGTCCCTCGATGGAGGACAGATCCTTGCCGTCGCGCTTGTCCACCAGCAGCACCTGTCGAGCGGTGAAGCCCGGGTCCAGCTCCGCCAGCGCATATATCGCGTGATACCCATCGGATGCGGTGACTAACAGATATAGCGTCAGATTCTTGCCGTGCAGATCCTTGCCGGACGGCGTTCCGGCACGCTGCAGAATTTCAATAACGGGAACGCCCTCATAGATCGCGTGCCTGCCCTTGTCGTCGGCAACCTCGGCTTTCTCACGCGTCATAGCATCGAGTTCCGCCGCGCTCAGCGTGATGGATTTGCCATCAGGCCCGTCGATGCGAACCGTCGGTGATCCCTGCGCCAGCGCGAGTGCCGGTAGCGCAAGGATCACCAGCAAAACGATCTTCGAAACCCGGCGCACCTAGTCCTTCTGGATCATCACTTCGGTCGCCTTGATGACGGCGAGGACTTTGTCGCCTTTCTTAAGCCCCATCTCCTCGGCGCTATGCTTGGTGATCACCGATTCGATGATGTCGTTGCCGACCTTCACCGTGATCAGCGCCGTGACCGTTCCCAGCAGTACCTCGGTGACTTCGCCCTTCAGATGATTGCGTGCACTCAGCGCCATGATGGTCTCCTGTTTTCTTCAAAGCTTAGAAATTGAACTCCAGGTTCAATTCTACAATGTGAACGTCGCGCGGCACAGGTTGGTTGACATTGGTTGGCGGGGTGAAAGTCTTGGGACCGGTCTTCCCGGTATTGGTCACCGGCAGGAACACATCGCCGAAGGTATTCGCATACGCGGTCGGGAACGGAGTCTGGTCGCGAAAGAAGAGCAAATTCTGCGTATCCAGTGCGATGCGAACGAATTCATTGGCCTGGTACTGGATGCCTCCTACCCAGCGCTGAAAGTCGAGTGGATTCAGATTCACCTTGGTGTTGGGCTGGAAGAACTGGAACATGCCGAACAGTGAGAAGCGCGTATTCGGAATGTGCAGCCGTCCGAAGAAATCGAAACCCTGCTGCACGGTTCGGCTGTTGTTGAGCAGCGCCGCGGTCATCGCGGAGAAGTTATAGTAAGGAACCGCATACGGATTGGAGGCCGCGCTGGCCGTGTTGCCACTAATAGTGAACGCCGGAGGAGTGAAGAACACCGATGGGCCATTCGAGGAGAACAGGCTGGTCCCCGGGAATGAGTTGTGCCCATAGTCCCATTCCCCCGCGACCATCCATTCTTCGGAATCGTAATGGAGCAGTGCCGCAAACCGTGTCAGATGCGCATTGTTGACGTGGCCGAAGGCGGAGGGATTGGGTCCGAAGCCGGTATTCACCGAGGCATTGTCGGGCGCGCTGTTGTTGTAGCCGTAGTCATAAAAGGCGGTCGCGCCGAAGCCCTGGAAGCGCCACTTGGCCCCGAACGGATAAACGGTTACCCGCGCCATCGCCTGTTTGGTGTTGGTCTGCTCGAACTGGTTGTACTTCGCATTGGAATACGCGCCGACTGAGTAATCGACATAGGTCAGCTCGTGATATTTGATCGGCCCTTCGACCTTCATGCCGAACTGTCCGGATGACAGCCCGACGAAGTTCCACGGGCCATAGGACACGTAGCGGAAGCCGAACAAATCCTCGCACCACGGGATGAAGCTGTTGGGCAGGTCGCCGATCGAAATGGTGGAACCGCGGGTCGGCTCCCCCACCCAATCGAGAATCCGGTTGTACTCGATGTAGGCATACTTGATCCGGTAGTTGAGGTCCCCGCTCAGGTTGCTGCCGACCGCGCTGGTGTGGCTGACCGCGTTGGCGGAGGCGGTGCCGAAGCTCTTGTAGATGTCGGGAGTGATGCGCAGCAGCCAGTCGGGCGTCGGATTGAAGTAGAAATTCAGATAGGCGCGGGTGAGGTCGAAAGAATTATAGATGTTGTTGCCCGGACCCGGATAAGTCTGGCTCTCGAGGAATTGCGGACCGAAGCTGGTATGGGTGTACATCGCATAGTCGGCATAGAGCAGCGCGCCGACGCGAAACTTGTTGCGGAAATTGTTCAGATAGTCAGCCCAGGCGGGCTCAATCTTGTCGACCCGCGTGCGCAGCTCGGTATTCTCCTTGATGAGGGTCTGCTGATTGGCGAGGAACTCCGCGCGCAGCTCCTCGTTGTTCTTCTTGACCTCGCGCTCGACCTGTTGCTGCATCGCGGCCGGAGCGGGCGGCGCCGGCTCCGCAGGCTCATCGAAGCCCAGCACCACCGGGACCCGGCCCTTGCCCGGCTTGCGATACAACGCGCCGGTTTTCTGATCCTCATAAAGCGTGATGCCGTGCTTGGTGGCGCTTTGTCCGAATGATGAAGGCATGCTGCCGAGGCTGACCATCGAAGCCATCGCGATCGACAGCGCGGCGATTTTCCATGAACGACGTTTCATCGCTGGTTTCTCCCCACAATCCGCAGCGATCAGTTTCCGGCCGCAGCTTTTTTCGCGGCGTCTTCCCGGATCTTGGCTAGCTCGAAGGTCGTATAGACCTTGCCGTTACAGGCAAACTTGCTGGGCGAGCCGATGTTGACGACGGCGCAGTTCTGGACCATTGGGATGGGAGTCGCGACTCCCTTGGCGGGCGAGCCCCCGGGCGTCAGGCCGGTCAGCGCGCATCCGGCAAGCGCGGTCAGCACAACTGCCATCGAGCGCGCAAGCTGCGCGCGGGTGAGGTGTTTCATGGAATCCCTCCCGAGTCTTCCGGGCGTCACACCGTATGTCTTTTACGAAGCTAGGATGCTTGTCCCCACGACAAGCGTGATGGCATATGCCACAAGCGCAGCAAAAACACAAAGCATTTAACCGTACGGCAACCGAGCAGAGGTTATTCAAGTAACATTTTGGTAACATTTTGCCGGACGCAATTCGGGCCAGCCTAATCGGGGAGGCCTCTCCTGATTTTCGTCCACCTGCAGCGCGCTCACCGAAGAGAAATCGCCAAAACGTGCCTCTCCCGCTTTTTGATGCGCGGGAGTAGGATTCATCTTTCGCAATCGCTCTACAGGATGGAACGGAATATCGATGGCAAGTGAAAGAGAACGGGAACTGCGGCGTCGCCGCAAACGGCGCAAGGAAGTCCTCAAGGAACGCATCCGCGTCGCCCGCAAATCCAAAAAAAAAAAACGCGCCTAGGAGCCAGATCTCTATGGCATACGAAACCTTACTTTATGAAGTCGCCGATCAGATCGCGACCATCACCCTCAATCGGCCCGCGAAAATGAACTCCTTCACCCCGCAGATGGGCTATGGAAATCGCCGAATCCATGATGGAGGCCGAGGCCGACCCCGACGTCCGCGTCATCATAATGACCGGCGCGGGCGATCGCGCATTTTGCGCCGGCGCCGATATTGGCGGATTCGCCAAAGACGTCAACACTCGCGAGAGTGGCGGACGCGGCGAATTTTCCGGCCGTCGCACCGTCGCGCTGCCGCCGCTGCCGACCCTGATGCGCAATCTCTCCAAGCCGACCATCGCCGCTATCAACGGCTATGCGCTCGGCGTCGGGATGACGATTCCGATTCTGTTCGATGTGCGTATCGCGTCGGAGAACGCCAAGATGGGCGTCATCTTCGGGCGCGTCGGCGTGATGGCGGAGCTCGGCTCGACCTATCTGCTGCCGCGCATGATCGGGCTCGCGCGCGCATCCGAGATGATGCTGACCGGCAAGCAGTACACCGCCGCCGAATGCCTCCAGATGGGCCTCATCAGCCAGGTCACGCCGGCCGGCAAAGTCATGGAGGAGGCGAGGGCAGCTGGCGGGCGAAATGCTGCAATGCTCGCCGACCTCGCAGGCGTTCACCAAGCATGCGATCCATCAGGCGCTCGATGGGACGCTGGAGACCGCGATGCAGTTCGAGATGTTCGCGCTGGAAAAATGCTACGTCAGCGCCGAGCACAAGGAATACGTGACCGCGTTCATGGAGAAGCGGAAGCCGGATTTCTCGCGGATCAAAGCGCTAGAAGATCAAGCCTTGGCGGGAATCGAGTCCTTGATTGAGCGAGAACGCCGGGATAGAAAATAGATAACTTAGCGAGTCTCTTTTATCATCTTTTCCTGAATCATCCGTGCCGAGCTAGTATCCGATCGGCGACTCGTGTGGCACTGAGTCCGGCAAAACCAAAAAATTAACGAGGTAAAGAATCATGTCAGTTCATATCGGAGCCATCGCACCCGACTTCACCCAGGAATCAACCCAGGGGCCGATCAATTTTCATGAATGGATCGGAAAGAACTGGGTCATCCTGTTCTCGCATCCCAAGGATTTCACCCCGGTCTGCACCACCGAGCTGGGCGCCGTTTCGAAGCTGAAGCCCGAATTCGACAAGCGCAACATCAAGGCGATCGGCGTCAGCGTCGACCCGGTCGATTCGCACAACAAGTGGATCGGCGACATCGAGGAAACCCAGGGCGTGAAGATGAACTTCCCGATCCTCGGCGATGCCGACAAAAAAGTCGCGAAACTCTACGACATGATTCATCCGGAGTGGAACGACACGCTGACCGTGCGCTCCGTCTTCATCATCGATCCCGAACAAGAAGGTGCGCCTGGTGATCACCTATCCGGCGAGCACCGGCCGCAACTTCCAGGAAATCCTGCGCGTGATCGATTCGCTGCAGCTCACCGATAGCCATTCGGTGGCGACGCCGGCGGATTGGAAGCAGGGCAACGACGTCATCATCGTGCCGTCGCTGCAGGATCCCGAGGAGCTCAAGAAGAAGTTCCCCAAGGGATGGAAGGCGCTGCGCCCGTATCTGCGCATGACGCCGCAGCCCGACAAGTAGGCGAGCCTTGACGCATGAAACGAAAACCCGGTCCTCGCGAGGGCCGGGTTTTTCATTTCACGATCGAAAAATGCGCAGACCGATTCTAGGCAGTAAACGAGCGCGCGGAAGATTGAGACGGGCCCGAACACAAACCGACATTCTTCCCCTCCTGCAATGTCAGAAAGGCCCGGGCCCGCTTCAAGCGAACTAATCGTACAATGGCCTACATCAGCCGATAAATAGCTACTGAAATATCAATCTCTTGACAATAAGTGTAGCTAAGCAGAATTCAGTTAATTTAGATTGCTAAAATGCCAAGCCGCGTCAATGACGATACTGCTGCGCTACTAATGGACCACGACCAGAAACCTCAAAGAGCGATTTAATGCGCTTATAGCGATATAGCGCACATCGCAAGAGTTCATGGCGACATTGAGCGCCTCATTTGCGCTAGCGCGCAGTCTGCGAAACCATCTCGCTGTAGAGCCGGGTCGGGCTTGAGCCGGAGCGACTGCTGATATGCCTCCATCGCTTCGTTCGTTGCGGCCCTGGCGCGAGAGACTCACTCCCAGCATCGTCCAGTAGCTGGCATCGCCCGGGTCTCTCGCGCGATCGCAGCGACGCATCGAGGCTTCCGCGCCGGCGAAATCGCCGACGGTTGATCATCAGCTCCGCGCGCGCGAGCTTCCGCCGCATTCGACGCCGCCGGGAAGTTCTTCGGCGTGATGCAAAGCCTCGTCGCGCTCGCCGGTCTTGCCTACCGAATCGGCAAGTTTCGCATACTCGACGTAGGCGCCGGCCGGCGCGTCGGTCAGCATCGCGAGCGCGCGCTTCAATTCGCCCAGGGCTTCTCGATGCGGCCCATCCGCACGTGCACCGACCCAGATGGTAGAGATTCGCGCCGCTCTCGGGCGCGATCTCCTGCGCGAGCTGGAATTGCTGCTCCGCATCGTCCAGCATCGCCGCGCTCGCTTGAGCGCGACGCCAAGACGGTCGTGACATAAGCTGGAGCGCGGCGACATTTCCACGCAGGTCGAGAACAGCGCGTACTCGTCATGCCAGAAGCTTTCGACATGAAACAGGATGCCCGCGCATGCGATGGTCACGATCGCGGTCGCCGCTGCGAGCAACCGATCCCGACGGCTCGACGCTTCGGCAGAGTATGTCGCCGCGAGTTCGGCGATCGCGATGCACCATGCGACCGAAGCCATATAGAGATAGCGATCTTCGACCAGCGCGAGCGGGCTGAACGCGCGCAGGTTGAGCACCGGCGCGATGCTGACGGCCATCCAGACCGCGCAAAAGAGATAGAGCCGCCGGCGGCGATCATTCCACAACGCAAACGAATCCGCGCCGAGCGAAAGCCGATCAGCGCGAACAGCGGCAGGTAGAACGCGCGCGAAGCGACCGACGAAACGACGTCGACCGGATGCACCGGGCCGCGCGCCACGGCTCGACCAGCAGCAGCACGTAGGTTCCGATCACGCTCGGAATCGTCAACAGCTCCTGCGACGCGCGTCATCGTGCTGGTGAGGTTGAGGCGGCTGATGAAGCCGAGCACCGAGGTATCGAATCACGAGGTAGATGGCCAGCTCGATGAAGAACGGCGCCGCCGCTATGACTGCGCGCACAACGCGCTCGCGCCACGTCGACTTCGCCGTCATTCAGCGCGCGAGGAGAACCACGTACGCCATAACGATAAGCGGGAACATCGCCGCCGATTCGTGGCTGAGCAGCGCCATCGCATAAAACATCGGCGCGAGAGATCTTGCGCGCACGCGTATCGCGCTCGCTCCGAATGAAGCACAGGAACGCCGCGAGCATGAAGACCGCGCTCATCGGCAGCGGAATCGCCGTCGGCCATACCACCGCCTGCGCATGAATCGGCAACACGCCGAACAGCGTCGCCGCGATGATCGGCGTCCACCGCGAGTCAGTGAGTTCGCGCGCGATACGAAACACCAGCCACACCGCGATCAGATGCACCGCGATCATCGTCAGATGCCATCCGGCGGGCGCGAAGCCGAACATGTGATAGTTCAGCCATAGCCAGACATCTTGCAGGGGCCGGTAATACGCGCTCTGCGGAAGTTTGATGCGGATTGCGAAACCACCACGAATCATTGACGAACGATCGCCACACCATCGCCCAGTCGCCGATCGAGCGATTGAGACGATCATCTCGTTGTCGTCGTAGACGAAGTGCGTTGCCGACGCATCGAAGGTAGACGATGAGCGTGATGGCGAGCGCGGCGAGGGGCGTATCCGAGAGCGTCGCGAGCGACCAGAGGCGGCGCGCCGGCGAAGTCGCCTGCGCGGTGTAGCTCTCGGGCTTGCGCCGCGGGGCTTGACGTGGCTTCTTCGAACTCAACGAATGAACGCCTTGCTTTTTCTACACGATTTCACATGAAGCGGCTCATCTTCGTATCAACCTCGATGTCGGCCACGCGAATCCTTCCGCGGCCTCGATCACACGTGGATGCGCAGTAATGATTTTAGCTGTCGCGAGTGCGCTTCGGACAAACTTCCTTGGCGTCGCGCGCCCATATCGTATGGTGCCGATGGGATGCTTGATGACTAGATCATTTATCGTATCCTACTGCGCGGTACGCCTTCGCCTCATTCTCGCGATGCTGCTTCTCCTGGTCTCGGCGTCGCGCGGATTCGCGTCCGCCGCCGATGAGAGCCCCGTTTTCGCTCTACTACCAGGGACGCGAGATCGCTGGCACTGCATCGCCTCGAACTCGATCCCTCCACCAATGTCGTCGGCTACACTCGCCGATGCGCAAGCCGCCGTCTATCAGGATCAACTTCCTCCGCCTGGACCCGACCTCGATGCGCTGAAGGCTCGCGTCAACGACGGCATGGGACTGGTGTCTGATTCTCGGCGCTGATGTCGATGCGGCCTCGCTCAAGGCGCTGACCGATGGCGCCGTCGAGCAGACTGGCGTCGTCGATGCGCCAGCGGGACCCGGATCACGCGATGGCCGCGGAGAAGCTCGCCGCCATCATCAGCTACGTCGGACCGCCCAGATGATCCCATCGCGACCAACGTCAGTTGGAAATCCGCGGTGCGAATCCATGAGCGCAGCCTGCTCAAGGTTTCCTCGGCGGCGACCGTGATGGTCGCCACTACCAGTCGTCGATCCGATTCATCCCGGCACGCCGATTCTGATGCGCACCAAAATCGGCAAGGGCACCATCTACATCCTCAACATGTGGCTCAAGCAAGGCGACCTCGCGGCGCGCGAGCAGAGTTACCTGCGCATGCTGCAAGGTGCGCATGGCGCGCAGAACTACGACTTCCAGCGCTTTTTCTTTTTCAACTGGCTGCTCTATGCGATGACGCGCGAGTCTGCCGGCATCGCGCCGGTTCGCTATGGCCATTGGGTCGCCGCGCCGGTGCCGGGTCCGTTCGCGAAGGCGCTGCTGATCGGAATTTTCGCGCGTCACGTTCGGCGCGCTGATCGTCGGCGTCATCTGGGCGCGCCGTTACAGCAAGCGCCATCCGGAGGAGGTCGAACATTTCTATCGGCGCGGTGCGGCGCCGCCGCAGCCGGCCTCGCTCGGGGCCGCGGCAATGCCGCAAGAGGTGCCCGCAAGCCCCTGCGGCGCATGGCGATCCGCGCTGGGAGATCGTCGGTTTCCATCGCCCGCTCTCGGGCTTCATCTACAACTACATGCTCAACGTCTTCGGGCTGATCCCGTTCAACTTCCTCATCACCTTCTGGATCGATCGCAACTTCATCAATCCGTTCCTCGAAGCGCGCGGCGCCGGCCAGGCCGTCGCGCAAGTGATGCTCTTCCTGATCCCGCTGCTCGACCTCGGCACCAGCCAGGCGATGGTCAAGTACTACGCCGAGTACCGCGTCAAAGAACCCGGCCGCGCGATCATGTACATGCAGTTCTTCGTCTGGTTTCATCTGCTGCTCGGGGTCGGTGCGCTGGGCGCGCTTGGCGTGCTGGGAGCGCTCGCGGTACCGGAAACCGCATTCGCGTACCTGAGCTGGTTCGTGGTGCTGAATTCGCTCGCGTGGGTGCCGCCCTTTTTTCCGATCTTCGCCGCGCTGTTTCGCGGCCAGCAACGCTTCGATTATGCGCAGCTCGAGACGCTGCTCTTCTTCGGCATGAATCCCGCGCTTTCAGATGATCGGCGCGATCATCGGCCGCCACTGGGGCCTGATGCATCCGGCTTACGGCGAGGGCATGGGCGTGGTGATGGGCTTCGCCTTCGGCTACATCGTCGGCAACTTGACTGCTCGGACTCATCAGCTGCGTGTTCTACGAGCGGATGGGAATGCGGCTGCTCACGATGGTGCTCGCGCATTTCAATCGCGACACCATGAAAAAATCGCTCGTGTACGGCGCCAAGCTGACCGCCGGCACCGTAATGCCGTTTTTCACCTGGGGCACCGTGCCGGTCATCATGGGCGCGCTGCTGCCGAACTTCCTCGAACTAAACGAAATCTGGATCGTCGTTTACGGGCTCACCTTCGCGTACCTCGAGACCGGCGTCTCGATCTTCCTCTCGCTGATGCCGTCGATCTCCGAGAGCTACTCGCAGAACATGATCAAGCTGACTCAGCGTTACATCGACCAGGGCTTTCGATGGGGCCTGATGGCGACCACCATGATGGGCGGCGCCTACGTGGTGTTTTGCGGCCCGCTCATCGAAGGGCTGCTGCCGCCGCAGTTTTCGCGCGCGGTCGGCGTGCTGGTGCTGGTCCACATCTTTCGGCTGTTCGATTTTTTCGTGCGCGAGCCCGACCAGGTTTTTCAGGCGGTCGGCCGTTCGGGCACGTTCACCATCGCGGCGATCATCGAAAATGTTTTCCGCATCGGCATGACCTGGTTCTTCATCAAATGGTGGGGCTTCCACGGACTGTTCTGGGCGTTCTCCGCCTCCGCCGCGATCAAGGCGCTGTTCGTGTGGCCGGTGATGGCGCGCTACGTCATCACGCCGGTGTTCAGCATATGGCAGACCTTCGTGAATCCGATCCTTTCGGCGTTCGCGAACTATTTCATCCTGCGCGCGATCGCGACCGCGTTGTGGCACGGCCCGGGGCATACCGCGAATACCTGGCTGGTGGTCATGCTCACGCTGATCGGCTCACTCCCGGTCTACATGTTCATCAGCGCGCTCCTCGGATGGGATGACGCAGAGTTGCGCGAGTTCAAGGACGCGATCGATCTGATTCCGCCGCCGTTCGCGATTTTCGCGCAGATCACATACGCGATCGTCAACATCGGATGCTCGCTGAGCCCGCTGCACAATCGCTTTCCCGCCAAGCTCAACGCCGAGGCCGCGCTCGAAGCCGCGCAACTCACGGCCGCGAAAGTGCAGATGCATTAGCAGCTTCTTACGGAGTTTCAGCATGGAATTTCCCGAAGGCACTCTTACGATTGGCGGCGATCTCAAGGTTCGCCGGATCGGCTTCGGCGCGATGCGCATCACCGGCCGCGGCATTTGGGGACCGCCGAAGGATGAAGCCGAGGCTATTCGCGTGCTGCGTCGCGCCGTCGAGCTAGGCGTGAACCTCATCGACACCGCCGATTCCTACGGACCGGAGGTTTCCGAGCAGCTCATCGCGAAGGCGCTGCATCCGTATCCGGCCGGGCTCGTCATCGCGACCAAGGGTGGACTGACGCGGCCTGGCCCGGATCGATGGAGCTCGAATTGCTCGCCCGCGCATCTCAAGAAAGCCTGTGAAGGAAGTCTGAAGCGCCTCCAGCTCGAGCGCATCGATCTCTACCAGCTGCATACGCATGACTCTCGCGTGCCGATGGAGGACTCGATCGGCGCGCTGGCGGAAATGCGCGCGGCCGGAAAGATTCGCCACATCGGCGTGTCGAATTTTTCGGTGGCCGAGTTGAAGCGCGCGCAAAAGATCGCGCCAATCGTTTCGGTACAGAATCGCTACAACATGAACGATCGGTCATCCGATGCGGTCATCGATCTGTGCGAAGCCGAGGGACTCGCCTTCCTGCCGTGGTATCCGCTCGCGGTCGGCGGTATCGCGCGCGGCAACTCGCGAATCGAGGCGATCGCGAAGCGCCATCATGCGACTCCGAGTCAAATCGCACTCGCGTGGCTGCTCAAGCGCTCGCCCGCGATGCTGCCGATTCCCGGGACGTCGTCGGTCGCGCATCTGGAGGAAAACGTCGCCGCCGCCGGAATCCGGCTCAGCGACGAGGAGTTCCAGTCGCTCGGGCGCTAGGCGGCCTTCGAGGTTAACTGGCGCGGGAGCGTGCCGATGATCTTCTCGTGCTCGAGCGCCTCAATCTCGGCATCCGACATTCCGAGGATGTCGCCGAAGACCTTGCGGTTGTGCTCGCCCAACAGCGGCGCCGGACGATCGGCGACCAGCGGCGTTTCGGAGAAATGCTCCGCCACTCCCGGATATAGATGAGTGCCGACCACCGCGCGTTCGATGGGAACGTAAAATCCGCGCGCCGCTAGTTGCGCGTCGCCGAGCATGTCGGCGGCCGAATTCACCTGCCCCGCGACGAGGCCGGCCTCGAGGAGCGTGCGCGCGGTATCTTCGGCGCCGCGATCCTTCAGCGCGGAAGCGAGCGTCGCATCGAGCGCGTCCTCGTTGCGCTTGCGATCCGCCTCGGTGGCGAAGCGGGTCGGAGCGAGCGCCTCGAGGCCGAGCAGCGCTCGCGAGCTTGCGCCACTGCTCGTCGGACTCCGCGGCGAGCGCGACGTAGCCGGAACCGCATCGATAAATGCCATGCGGCGCGTGCTGCGGATGCCGATTGCCGCGCGGCTTCGGCACCTGCCCGGTCAGCTCGTATTCGAGGATCGCCTCACCCACGAACGGCACCACGCCTTCGACCTGCGCTAACTCGATGTGTTGGCCGCGCCCGGTCTCCTCGCGCTCGCGCAGCCCGACCAGCACCGCGAAGAGCCCGTTGAGGCCGGCCGAGGGATCGCCCAGCGCATTGCTCAAAGTGTAGGGTTGTCCGCCATCGTGATAGCCCACCAGCCCGGTCACGCCCGCGACCGCCTCGATGGTGTTGCCGTAGCCGCGCGCGTTGCGCTCGGGCCCTTCAGCGCCGAACGACGGCATCGAGATCATCACCATGCGCGGATTGAGCGGCGCGAGCGCGTCCCATCCGAGCCCGAGCTTCGGCATTACGTCGGGGCTGTAGTTCTCGATGACGATGTCGGCGGTCGCGACCAGCCGCTTGACGATCTCGATCGCGCGCGGATTGGTCAGGTCCAGCGTGCATCCAATCTTGCCGCGATTGGCGGTGTTGAACGGCGCGCGACGCGCTCGATGACCTGCATCTCGGGCGGACCCATCGAGAGCGAGCCGCGCCACCAGTCGAAATGCAGCGTGTCCTCGATCTTGATGACCTCGACCCCCATCTCGGCGAGCAGCTCGCCGAGCAGCGGCCCGGCCCATCCCATCGAGAGATCGATGGCCCTGAGTTTTCCTTCGACGATGGTTTTCATATGGTGCCCGCCGCTTTCAAATCCGCCAGCTCGCGATCGCCGAGCCCGAGGCGTCCGCCGAAAATTTCCCGATTGTGCTCGCCCAGCCGCGGCGCCGGCCGCGACGGTTCCGGCGCGATGCGACGACAGTCGCAGCGGCGCGCCCGGAATGCGTAAGCGTCCCGAGCACCGGGTCATCGATAGTTTCGAAATACTTGCGCGAGGTGAGCTGCTCCCATTCCAGCAGCTCCGCGACGTTGGGGATGCCGACCAGCGGAATCGCGCGCGCCTGCCCCTCGCGATGGAGCCACTTGCGGTCATGCTTGAGGAAAAATTCCTCGACGATCGCCAGCAACGCGTCATTGTTGACATAGCGCTGTAGAGCCGAATTGAAGCGCGCGTCAGTGCTGAGCTCGGGCTTCTCCATCAGCTCGCAGAGGCTCTCGAACTGCTTGTCGGTGACGCATTGCACACCGGCGTAGCCGTCTTTGCATTTGAGCGTGACGATCAGATACGGGCCGATGGCGAAGCGCTTGCCGGCGCGCTCCCGAACGATGCCGCTGTATTGAAATCCTACCGGCTCGTAGATCATCGTGAGCGCCGCCGCTTCGAGCAGCGCGACATCGACATGCTGCCCATGACCGAGGGTCAAGTCGCGCGCGAGCATTGCCTGCATCGCGGCGATCGCGCCGAGGAGCGCCGCCGATGTATTGCGCGAGGGAACCGGGCGGCGTCAGCGGTTCACGATCGGTTTCGCCGACCGGATAGGTCCATCCGCCGCGCGCGAAGAGCGTAAGGTCGTTGAGCTTGGCGTCGCGATCGGGACCATCGGCGCCGAAGTTCGATATCGAGACGACCGAAAGACGGGGAAATCGCTTCAGCAATTCGGCGGAATCCAACCCCAGCTTCGCGAGGGTGCCGGGCGCGAAGTTCTCGATCAGCACGTCAGCGCCGTCGAGGAGCTTCATGAGGACCTCGACACCGCGTTGATGCTTGAGGTTCAGCGTCACTCCCAGCTTATTAATATTCAAAAACGCGAAGCGCCCACCGCGATCGCCGTTGGAAGGGCCCGACCGATGAGGTCCAGCCTGGCGCGCAGCATCGCCCCAGGGGGGCTCGACCTTGATGACGTCAGCCCCTACTTCGGCGAGCAGCCGGGTCCCATACGGACCGGCAATATGATGAGTCAGGTCGACGACGCGCGTATTGCGCAACGAGGAATACCGCATTCGATGAGCCCCAAGGCGCATCTGACTCCCAGCTACTCGGAGTCGTCAAGAGAAAGATGCGAAACATAGGCGCTTTAAGCCAAGATCGCACGCGAAAGTTACATGCAGCAGTGAATGTTTCGTTGACACGTCCTAACACTGCATACTAGGCTCACGGGTTATCGTCTGGGGGGATGCCGATCCATCCGATCGGAAAGTTAGCCGACCGGAAAGTTAGTGCTTCAAAGCGGGGAAAACATTCATGTCTCATTGCAGGCGGTCGTGCGCCATCGTACTGGCCTTATTCATCCAGATCGCTTTTATTTTGGTGGTCGGCCAGGCGAATGCGTTGGAGCCCAGCCCGACCAAGACCGCGACGGTTACCGCCACCGTCACCGGCACGCCGAATCCCAGTGACACTCCGAGCGCGACGCCCAGTGGGAATCCCACCGGAGTACCGTCCGTTACCGCGACTTCGACACCACTGTCTCCTAGCATTACGCCCACGATAACCTCGACGCCCGCAACCATCACGGCGACCCCGACGCTCACTTCGACGCCTACGACGCCGACAGCCACTCCGACCATAACGACGACCCCAGCGACTCCGACCACGACCAACGTCGACGACAACCCCAACCTTGACCGCAGTTTCCACACCGATGGGAGCCAGCCCGACGGCGACCGCGACTTCGACCGCCGCCACCACGACCGCGACGGCGACTCCAACTCCGTCGCCGATCGCTACTTTGACGCCGGTGCCGAATGGCCTCGATATCGGACCCTCGCCGCGGCTGCTCGACTTCAAGCTGGTCGGAATTCAGGAAAGCGCGACCAAAAACCTGGTGCTGCGCAACAAGACCGCCAGCGCGATCACGGGCAGCGTCACACTCTCCGCGCCCTACAGCATCAATCCGACGACGGTGAACATCGCGGCGAAGAAGACGCAGAAGTTCACCGTGACCTTCGCGCCGACGTCACTTGGCAAACAGAATGCGCTGGCGAACTTCACCTTTATCGGTGACCCAAACGAGCCAGCGTTGCAAATGCCGATCACCGGGGAAGGAGCACCGGGGCACCTCGTCCCGCAGCCGAAGCTGGTTAATTTCGGTCATCCGAAGAATCCGAAGCCCGCGCAACTGACGCGCACCGAGAAACTCGTCAACAATGGCAAGGGGATGCTGACAATAAACGTCGGCGCGCTGGTTTCACCCTTCGTCGTATCGCCGACCGGCCCGCAGACCATCGCGCCCAAGGGCAAGCTACCCTTGGTGATCACCTACAGCGGGACCTCCTCGACCCAGACCCTGACGATCACGACCGACAACCCCGACCAGCCGACCGTTCCGATTACGGTGGAAGGCGCCATCGCCACTGCGGTGACGGCCACCTCGTCCGACGCGACATCCTCGGCTCCGCTGCTGTTCGCCGGTCATGGCCTCGCGGCCATGATGATGGGTCCGGCGATCACCGCGAAATCGCAGGCGCTGAGCGCGACCGTGCAAGCATACGACCCGGAAGCCGATTCGTTCGAGAAAGTCGGCAAAATGAACAATCCGCGGGTCGGCGCCAGCACTACGGTGCTCTCCAATGGAACGATTCTGATCGCCGGTGGCGGAAGCTGCATCGAGAGTGCAGATCACACGCGCTCGTGCTCGCCCACCAATACGGCGCAGCTCTATGACCCGGCCGCGCGCAAATTCCGCAACGCCGGAACCGGCAGCAACGGACATATGAACTCGGCGCGCATGGGGCATAGCGCGACGCTGATCAGCGGATGTGGATGCGCACTAGAGGGCGACGTGCTCCTGGCGGGCGGCAACAGCGGCGTCGAGTCGGTTTCGGCGGAGAAAGCGACCTCCGATGTAGTGCCGCTCCAAAGTGCGGAATTATACGATCCTCGCGATGACAGCTTCATCGCGCTGCCGAACCCGATGGTCATGGCGCGCGAGGAAGCTATCGCGGTCGCGCTTCCCAACACGGGTGGCAAGATTCTCCTCGCTGGGGGCGACAGCAAGGGCATTTTTCAGAATTCGATTGCCGACGCGGAAATTTTCGATCCGGTAGCTCAAAGCTTCAGCGCGACCGCACCCATGAGTCTCTCGCGCGAGCTCGCAAGCGCAGTCGCCCTTGATCCTCGATCGGTAAGCGGTCGGTTGGCCGGCGATGTTTTGGTGACCGGCGGTCTGAGCACGGTCGGAAATCTCGCGGGCTCTTCGCTCAGTTCTGCGGAACTCTACGATCCGGTCGCGGGGACCTGGACTACCATCGCGACGGCGATGGAATCGCCTCGCGCGCTGCACTCGATGACACTGCTGACCAGCGGCTCATCAGCCAGCGGCTCATCAGAAGGATCCGTCCTCGTGCTCGGCGGCGTCGTGTTGCAGGGTACCGGCGGTCTCAGCAACCTGCTTCGCAGCAGCGTCGCAAGCGCCGAGCTCTTCAGTCCCGTCGATGGCACCTTCAGCAAGGCCTCGAACATGAGCGCGGCGCGCAGTGCGCATAGCGCGGTAGTGCTGAACAGCGGGCCCAATTCAGGCGATGTGCTGGTAGCCGGCGGACAGCAGTGCACTGGGCCTGAATGCGATCCATCCGATTCGGCCGCGGAGCTATACGATCCCGCGACCGGCAAATGGAATCCGAGCAAGGCCACGCTGTCGCCCTCGCTCGGCGCGGTGCTCGGCGACGTAGTGCCTCTTCCCTAGAGGAGTTTCCTGCGTTCCTCTAACCCTCTCCTGAAGGGAGAGGGTGGCGCTCCTGCGCCGGGTGAGGTCATCGCTTGTCGGCATCGATGGCGCCGCGCTAATGACATCTTCAGGCGTCCGCTCACGCGGGCGATGGAGGTGCGCATCGCATGAACGTCCTCGAATTGGAATCCACGCCTGAGATCCAGGACCTTCGCAAGAAGGTCGGCGATTTCCTGACCGAGTTCATCTATCCGAACGAAAAGATCCTCGACCGCTACGACGACGCCGCGAACGCCACGATGAAGTCGATCCAGGGCGAGGCGAAGAAGCGCGGGCTATGGGCGCTCGGGCTTGCCCAAGGAAATCGGCGGCGGCGGTTTGCCCTTCATGCATTACGTCTTCGTCAACGAGATCGTCGGGCGCAGCGAATTCGCAATCGCAGGACTCGGTACGCATTCGGCGCAGGACGCGACGATGCTCTATCTCTACGGCAATGCCGAGCAGAAAAAGCGCTGGCTGAAGCCGCTGGTCGACGGCGATATCTACCCGTGCTTCTCGATGACCGAGCCCGAGGTCTCCGGTGCCGATCCGACCGGCCTGCAGACGCGCGCGGTGCAGGACGGCGACGAATGGGTCATCAACGGGCACAAGTGGTTCACCAGCAACGCACACATCGCCGCGTTCGCCACCGTGATGCTGGTGACCGAGCCCGACGCGCCGACCTACGAAAAGTTCAGCATGATAATCGTGCCCACCGATACCAAGGGCTTCAACATCATTCGGCCGGTGCCGGTGATGGGTGAGACTGCCGGTGGACATTGCGAGATTCGCTACCAGGATTGCCGCGTGCCGCTGACGAATCTCCTCGGGCCGCGCGGGCAGGCATTCAAGATTGCGCAGAAGCGGCTCGGCCCCGGACGCATCTATCATTGCATGCGATGGCTCGGGCAGGCGCAGCGCGCATTCGAGCTGATGTGCGAGCGAGCGCTTTCGCGCAAGACCTTCGGCAGCACGCTCGCGGAAAAGCAGACGGTGCAGAACTGGATTGCTGATTCGGCGGCGGAGATCCAGGCGGCGCGTCAACTGACCCTCAATGCGGCCGCGAAGGTCGATGCCGGCGATGAGGCGCGGGTCGAGATTTCACTGATCAAGTTCTGGGGCGCGAAGGTGCTTCACGATGTCATCGATCGCGCGATCCAGGTGCACGGCGCGCTGGGCGTTTCGGAAGACACTCCGCTGGCGAAGATGTATCGGCATGCGCGCTTCGCCCGAATTTACGATGGCCCCGATGAGGTGCATCGAATGGTGGTGGCGCGGCGCATCCTGAAGGAGTTCAAGGACGGCCGCAAATACGACTTCGGCCGCGGCGTCCGCTCGCATGGCTTCAAGACGGAGCTGTAAGGGAAGAATTAAGTGAGAGGCCGAGCAACCCAGCTTGACTCTGGGTTGGCCAAGGCCAATCCTTGAGTATAGGGAGACATCGTGACATGAAGGCACCTGAAAGCGCTCTCGCCCGAAAGATTCTGGACGACCCGCAAAAGGCGGCGAGTCTGATCGAGGCGATTCTGTCAGCGCGAGAATCGCGCCTGGGTTCGGCCATTACTCGCGACGGAAAACTGAAAGTGAGCTTGACCCGAAAGGTTGTTCCTATCTCCCAGACCGACGATTAGGCGCAAGTTTTCGTCCTACTAAATCGAATGTGTCGAGCGAATTTGTTCGACGCCCCCGGTTAAGGCCGTGAATTTCGCATTTGCGGCAGTGGTTTTGTTCCTCTTGTTCGCACCCGGAGTGGTTTTTCGGCGCGCGTATCTATCGTATCCACTCTCGAAGCGCTATGCCGCGTCATCTGCCTCGGACGAAGTGGCGTATGCGGCGGTACCGGCGGTGGTGCTCCAGTTCCTGATGCTCGAAGCAGTCCAGCATCTCTCTTCCTACCGGGCTGATTTTACATTTCTGGGCGAGCTTCTGGTCGGGACCCATGCCGACAGTACTCAAGATGCTGCGTTCCGATCTTTAGGTGCTCAGTTGGGACCGATCGCTGCCTATAACCTCGCGCTCTAGTGCATTGCCGCGCTCTCCGGCTACTGCGCGCGAATTCTAGTCTTCAGCATGAACCTCGACTCCCGCTGGCAGGTTCTAAGGTTCAACAATGATTGGTTCTATCTTTTGACCGGACGTCAATGGGGACTTCGTAAAGGAGTCGACTTCGATGTGATTTGGATTGACGCATTCGTAAAGGGCGCGCCGAATGCGATCCTCTACTCCGGCGTGCTCGATTACTACTTTTTTTCACGCGACGGCGGTATGGATTCGATTTCCTTGAGCTACGCAAAACGTTGGACCGAGCCGGGCGGTGACCAGACCATAGCGATCCCAGGCCAGAGTTTAATTTTGAAGTACTCTGAGATCCTGAACCTGAATCTCGCCTTTATTCGATTGAACGAGCAGCCCGCAACGGTCGCCGAGGTCGGGCGGCCCACCGGGCGGGAACCACAGAATCTTGAACAACAGGACTGAGCGCCGCCGAATTTGGCCAGCACTCCGCTAGAAGTAGACTCTCCCTACAGCGCGTTGGACCCTCGCTCGCCGGTCCGGATGCGCACCACTTCTTCCATCGGCATCACGAAAATTTTGCCGTCGCCGATGCGCCCGGTGCGCGCCGCGCGCTCGATGGTTTCCACCACCTGTGGACATAGCTCGTCCGACACGATGATTTCGAGTTTCACTTTGGGCAGGAAATCCACCACGTATTCCGCGCCGCGATAGAGTTCGGTGTGGCCCTTCTGACGGCCGAAGCCCTTGACCTCGCTCACGGTGAGACCCTGCACGCCGATGCTGGACAGCGCCTCTTTAACCTCGTCGAGCTTGAAAGGTTTGATGATTGCTTCGACTTTTTTCATGTGGTTGCCCAGCCTCTCGTGAAGAACCTTGTTCGACGCCGCAGGCGCGCCCTCTTTACCTTTTCCTTATATGGATGGCCTGACGCAAGCCCCTGTCATGCCGCATCGGACTTGCGCACCGCGAAGCGTTTCTCCTCGCCCGCCAGCAGCCGCCGAATGTTCTCCTGATGCCGGATGAACACCAGCGCCGACATCACGATCGCGAGCAAGGCGTAATGCGGCGGCATTGCAAGGGCGGCGACTGCCGGCACCAGCACGATGGCCGCCACCAGCGAGGAGAGCGAAATGATGCGTGATAGCGCGAAGGTGATGATGAAGGCGATGAGCGCGATCAGCAATGGCGTCGGCGCGAGCACCACCCATATCCCGAGGGCCGCCGAAAGGCCCTTGCCGCCGTTGAAGCCGAGGAAGATCGAGAATATCGATCCGAGGAACGCCGCGAGGCCCACCCACGCCAGCACGTGCGGAGGAAATCCCATCGCGCGCGCGAAGCCGACGACGATCGCGCCCTTGAGGACGTCGCCGACGAAGGTGATCGCAGCCGCGCTGGCACCGCCGGCCCGCGCGACATTGGTCATGCCGATGTTGCCGGAGCCGACCGCGCGCGGATCGAAGCCGCGCATCTTTCCAACCAGGAGGCCGAACGGAATCGATCCGACGAGATACGCGAGGATGACCAGCAATACGACGATCATGATGTGACGTTAGTGCGCCTGGCTGATGGGAAAGATGGTCGGGGTGACTGGATTTGAACCAGCGACTCCTGCGTCCCGAACGCAGTGCTCTGGCCAGGCTGAGCTACACCCCGAGCTGCGGGAAAGTGGGCCGGATGAAGACCGACCAGAATTTATAGCATCCATTGATGTGTGGTGCGAACCCACGCGCAAGCCGAGGCTTCGCGGTGCGCCTAATCATATGCCATCGCGGGTGCGATGTCGCGCGTTTTTGGGCATGCTCTTGACATCGTGGGCGGTGCAATGTCGAATCCAAGGGCCACGGGGAGAATTGAATTGTCGATGAAGAGATTTTTTTCGGCTCTGGCCGGTGTGCTCGCGCTCGGATGGTCGGGGATGGGGTTGGCGCAGACCATACCGGCGACCGGATGCCCAACGAACTTCACGTGCGCGTTTAGCGCAGCGGACACTTTGGCGTTCGGAACGCAAAAGTCTCAGGGGCTCGGATCTCCCGGCCAACCTGATGTTTTGGTCGGTTATCTGGCCTTTGACGCCTCATCGAATGTCACGATGATGGGCATGCAAAATTTGAACGGGACCGCGACCAATTTCAGCAAGATCGGCACATGCGCTGCCGCTACATCATCGACAGGATCCACCGGAACAATCACGTTCACTACCGATAGTACCCAGTTGTCCTTCGTCCTCGACTCTTCAGCACCCGCGACCGCGACGCTGCTGCAATTCATCCTGACCAACGATGGGAGCGCGAGTAAAACCGCCAACAGCGTTCGAGTCGGCTCCTGCCACAAGCTCATCTAGGCGTCGGTATTACGGATGCTTAGATGGGGGTCATCGCACGGCGTACTTAAGCTTGCGGTTCTGGCGGTCTACATCATCGCGATGATGGCGGCTTTGCTGGGGCCGTCTTCGTCAGGTGCGCAGTCGACCCCGACCGCCACCGCGACCGCTGTCGAGAGCAGCCTCAAAGTGAGCCCGGGGAGTGTCGACTTCGGGTTCCGGGCGGTGCTGCCACCCGACGGCGAGATAACCACCAAGCCGAAAATCGTCACCTTAAGTGTGGCGAAGAATCAGCCACAACCAGTTACCATCGAGGCGCCGATGATTTCCGATTCGACGCCGCCCCCGGCCCAGTTCACCATCGAATCCAACACCTGCTCGGTGGTCGCACCGGGAGCATCGTGCCAGATTTCGCTGCTCTTTCGGCCCAACGGCGCGATGCGTCGTAGTGCGCTGTTGCTGATTACCAGCAACGCGAGCAACGGAGTGCAGAGCGTTCAACTGGTCGGCCACGCCAAGCAAGGGACGCTCACCATCAATCCGACCTCGCTCACCTTTGGAACCGTGAAAATGGGAGATCCGCCGACCGCGAGCAAATCAGTCACGCTGACCAACAGGAATCCGATCAACCTTACCATCCAGTCCGTCACTTCGAGTAATTCGAGCGTCTTCCCGATGACCAGCACCTGTCCGAGCGTGCTGCAACCGAGCGCGCAATGCACCGTGAGCACGAGTTTCTCCCCCGATCGCAACGGCAGCCTCGGCGGCAAAATCAGCGTCGCGGACAACGCAAGCGGACGCAATTTCATCAAGCTGTCGGGAACTGGCCGAGGTTTTCCTACGGTGACGCGTACCGCGACGGCAACCAAAACCCCGACCGCGACGCCGACCGCGTCGCCCGGAGTATTTCCGATGCGGACCTTCCCGGTCGTCCACTAACGGTCAGCGGTTACGAATTGGGCGGCGGCGTGCGCGCGATCAGCTCGCGCATCTCAGCGACGATTTCGCCGTAATCTTTTTTGCCGAAGATCCCCGACCCTGACACGAACACGTTGGCGCCCGCCGCCTTCACGTCGGCGATGTTGTCCAGCCTTCACGCCGCCATCGATCTCGACGTCGAGCGAAAGTCCGCGCCGCTTGAACTCGCGGCGGACCTCGCGCAGCTTCTGCAATGACGCGGGGATGAACTCCTGCCCGCCGAATCCCGGATGCACGCTCATGATGAGAATCATGTCGAGATGCTCGGCGGCCGCGATCACGCGATCGATGGGGGTTTCCGGATTGACTCCGATTGAAGCGCGCGCGCCGAGGTCGCGAATCATCTTCGCCATCTTCGGAATGTCGGGGCAAACTTCGCAGTGCACCGAGACCGAATTGGCGCCCGACTTGATGAAAACCTCGACGTACTTTTCCGGCTCGCTGATCATCAGATGCGCATCGAGCGGCAGCTTGGTGATCTTGCGAATCGCCTGCAGAATCGGCACGCCCATCGAGATGTTGGGCACGAAGTGGCCGTCCATCACGTCGAAATGGAGCAGGTCGACGCCCGCGCGCTCGACCGCGCGAACTTCGTCGCCCAGGCGGTTGAAGTCGGCGGCGAGTAGCGAGGGAGCGATCTTGTCCGGCGGCTGCATCCTCGCAAGATAGCGTCTCGACGCCGCGCTCGCAAAGTTCAGCGGCGCAAAATTCGCGCGGCGAAGAATCCGTCGAGCCCGGAGCGATCGGGACGCGTCAGCAGCGTGCCGTCTTCAGCGAAGCAGATCGGCGATCTGCTCGTGCGCCGGAGGATGCGCATCGATTTCGTATGAGGGATTTTCGGCGAGAAATTGCGCGACGACGCTCGCGACCTTCTTCGGGCATCAGGCTGCACACCGAGTAGACAATCGCGCCGCCCGGGCGCAGCAGCGCCGCGGCGTTACGAAGCATCGCGAGTTGCAGCACCGCCATCCGCGCGGGATCGCTCGGCTTGAGACGCCATCGAATCTCCGGATGCTGCCGCAGCGTGCCGGTCCCGGTGCATGGCGCATCGAGCAGGACATAATCGAAGCTCGCGGGCCGCAGCGGAACTGCTTTGGCGACATCGGCGCGCGCGAAAAGCAGATTCGATGGCCGAGACGCTCCGCGACGCCTCGCGTGCTTGCGCAATCCCGGCGAGGTTCAAATCGAGCGCGACCACCCGCCCTGCCCTGCTCCCCTTCCGTTCGGGAAGGGGCTGGGGGTTAGGTCTCCAATGCTCCGCAGATGCGTCGCCTTGCCGCCGGGCGCAGCGGAACAATCGACCACGATGGCTCCCGGAGCGGGCGCCAGCATCCTGCGCGATGATTTGCGACGCCTCGGATTGCACATGAAAAAGGCCCGTCGCGAAAACTTTCCGAATCGAGATGCGGCGAGCCTTTGAGGATCAGCGTCTCGGGAAATCGCCCCTCGCTCGCCACTTCGAGGCCGTCGTTTTTGATGCGCGCGAGAATCTCCTCGCGGCGTTGCGCGCGCGAGGTTAAGACGAATCGCCGTCGGCGCGGCTTCGTTGTCGGCAGCCATCAGCGCCTCGGCATCCGTCGCGACCGAAAGTCGCGACGAAGCGCTCCGCCATCCAACGCGGATGCGAATAGTTGCAGCGCGAGCGAGCCGACCTCATCATTCGCAATCCCGAAAACCGGCGCGTTCTGGCGCGTGGCCTTGCGCAGCACCGCGTTGATGAAGCCCGAGGCGTCGCGCGTGCGCCGCTCCGAATTGGCAATCGTCACCGCAGTATCGACGGCGGCATGCTTCGGGACGCGATCGAGATGGCGCAGCTGAAAAAGTCGCGAGGCGCAGAATCTCGAGGACGGCGGCATCGATCTTCGCGAGCGGGCGCGACGCGAGCCGCTCGATTTCAAAATCCAGTTGCGCGCGCCATGCGACCGTGCCGAGGACCATCAGCGTGATGAGGCCGCGATCGTTGGGCTCGAACTCCGGAAGGCGGTCGCCGAGGAGCGCATCGGCATACGCGCCCTTGTGATTGACGCGAAAGAGGATTTCCAGCGCCGCCTTGCGCGCCGCTATTGCCCGCCGATTCGTTTTTCGCGGCCGCCAACTCACACGCCCAGTTTGTCGCCGACTGCGAGGCGACGGCCGCGCGCCCAGTCGCCCGCGCGCATGCGCTTGCGGCCCGGCGCCTGCACTTCGAGCAGTTCCAGCGCGCCCTCGCCGCATCGCACGATGGGATTCGCGCCGATGCTCACGATGGTGCCCGGATGCGCTCCGCGTCGCCGAGGCGACAACCTCGGCGCGATAGATCATCAGATCGCTTCCACCGAATGTGGTCCGCGCGACCGGCCACGGATCGTAGGCGCGCGTCATCCGCTCGATTTGCGCGGCCGGCTAGTTCCAATCGATGATCGCGTCCGCCTTGGTGATGATTTTGGTGTACGTCGCGAGGCTTTCATCCTGCGGCGTTTCGGTCAGCTCGCCGCGGCGGAATTTTTTCGAGCGCCTCCAACAACGCCTCGGCGCCGAGCTCCGCGAGCTTGCGTTTGAGCGAGCCGGTGGTTTCGTCATCGGCGATCGGAATCGCGCGCGTATGCAGCATCGCGCCCGCGTCCATCTGCTCGACCACGCGCATGATGGTGACGCCGGTCTCGCGATCGCCCGCGAGGATCGCGCCTTCGATCGGCGACGGCGCCGCGATGACGCGGCAGCAGCGACGCGTGCACGTTGATCGGCATGATGCGCGGCGCGGCGAGGACGTCATTGGGCAGGATGCGCCCATAGGCCGCGACCACCAGCAGATCCGGCTCGAATGCTTTCAGCTCGGCGAGAAATTCCGGCGTGCGAATTTTGGTGGGCTTCAGCGTCGGGATTCCATGCTGCGCCGCGACCGCTGCCGACCTCCGAGGGCTGCGGCTTCTGACCGCGCCCGCGTGGCTGATCGGGCCGCGTCACCACGCCGACGACCTGATGATTCTCGCCGACCGCAGTCGATCAGCCGTTCAAGGATGTGGGCCGCCAGCTCGGGCGTGCCCATGAAAACAATTTTCAGCGGAAGCGACGGGTTCAGATCTGGACCGAGGGCGGCCTCGCCTTTTCGTAGGTGCCGTCTTTGATCATTTTCTTGACTTTGCGTCTGTAGATCTCGCGCTTGAGCCGGCTGATGCGATCGATGAAGAGTTTGCCGTCGAGATGATCGATCTCATGCTGCAACGCGACCGCGAGCAGATCATCCGCCTCGATTTCGATTTGCTTCTGATCGGGCGTCCATGCGCGCACCAGCACTTTCGCCGCGCGCTTCACGTCGGCGGTGAAATCGACGATCGACAGACATCCCTCTTCCCAGATGATCGAGCCTTCGGCCTCGACGATCTCGGGATTGATCAGCTTGAGCAGACGACTTGCCGGGATTGTCGTGATCGGTGTCGAGCACGATGACGCGCTGCGAGGATCCGACCTGCGGCGCGGCGAGGCCGACGCCCGGCGCGGCATACATCGTCTGCGTCATGCTGTCGATGAAGCCCGCGAGCTTGCCGTCGATGTTCGCGACTTCCTTCGCGGGCTCCTTCAGCGTCGCTTCGGGATATTTCAGAATTCTAAGCAGTGCCATTGGTGTCAGCGAACTACTCAGTCTATCAAACGCTGAAAATCCGAAAAAGCGGCCTCCGCTTGCGGCTACGCGGCCATGCCGTGCTTGGCGAGGAAGGTTTCCATCGCGCGCACGCAGGCCTCGGGCTTTTCCATTTGCAGAAAATGCGTGGTGTCGGGAATCGCTTCGTAGTCGACCCGCGGTTTCCTCCGCGACCGCCTTGCTCAGCAGCCCGGGCACGCTCGGGCCTTCGATGTCCGGGTCGGCGCCGATGAGTTTTACCGGCGCTTTCACCTCGGCCGAGCTTGCACCCATAGCGAAGGATCGCGATTCTCCTCGAAGACGCGCGCCTCCAGCTCGCGCGGGCATGCGAGGATCCATTCGCCGCTCGCGGGGTCGTCGCGCAGCGTCGCGCGCGCCATCAGTTCGTAGGCCTCGGGACGCCAGCGCGAGAACACCGGCCGCGACGCCAACTGCTGCGCGAAATCATGCGGCGTCGGATAGCGCTCGGTGCGCTTGCGCGCGCGCACCGCGAGCTGATCCTTGTCGCCCTGCTGCGCGTCGCGCAGCGGATGGCCGTCGCGCGGATAAATCGGCGGATCGAACAGCACCAGCGCGCGCCATCGATGCGGATGCTCCAGCGCATGGCGAATCGCAATCAGCCCCGACAGCGAATGGAATACGCCCGCGATCGGCTTGTCGCCGAACTCACGCTCGACCTCGCTCAGCATCTTTTCGAGGTCGACAACGAAATGCGCCATGTCGTGGCCGGCGCCGCCGTGCAGCGGATTCTCGCCGTGATTGCGCACGTCGAAAAGGATCAGGTCGTAGCGATCGCGCAGCAGATTCCAGAACGGCAGGTACGCATCGATGGCGAGGCCATTGCCGTGGCATAGCACCAGGCGCGGACCTGCGGATTTCCATGCCGACGGACGCGAATGATCGCGCCGTCATCCATTTTCAGATCGAGCACGCGATTGGGCTTCGGCAACTGCGACGCTGGTCGGTCGAATCTTTGTGATGTTCGCTCACGAAGCGATTTTCTCAGAGCATGCGGACCGGGTCGATATCGACGCTGAGGTGAACATCGCTGTCGCGGGCGCGCCGCGCAAGCGAGGTCTGCATCGCGGAGAGCGCGGTGCGCAGCGCGGTGAGATTCTCAGACTTCACCATCACCTGCCATCGATAGCGCTTCTTGATGCGCTCGATGGGCGCGGGCGCGGGGCCGAGCACGCGAATGATGTCGGGCGACGCGGTCCTGCGATACGCGTCGGCGGCGCGCGAGAGCGCATGCGCGGCCGAAGTGGCGACGCGCGACACCGCCTCGGGATCCTCGCCCTCGATGCGCACCATCGCGAGCTTCGCAAAGGGCGGATAGGAAAGTTCGCGGCGCAGTTCCAGCTCGCGGCGGATGAAGCGCGCGTAATCCTGCTCGCGCGCGGCGCGGACGCTGTAATGATGCGGCGCGTAGGTCTGGATGATGACGCGACCCGGCCGTTCGCCGCGCCCCGCGCGCCCGGCAACCTGGGTCAGCAACTGGAACGTTCGTTCCGCCGAGCGGAAATCGGGAAGATTGAGCGACGCATCGGCGAAGATGACCGCGGCGAGCGTCACGCCGGGAAAATCGAAGCCCTTGGTGATCATCTGAGTGCCGACCAGCACATCGATTTCACTGCGCGCGCAACGCCGCGAGGATATCGGCGCGCGCGCCCTTGCGTCCGCTGGTGTCGCTGTCCATGCGCTCGATTCGCGCCGTCGGCATCAGCTCGGCGAGCGCGGATTGCAGCCGCTCGGTGCCATAACCCTGCCCGCTGAGGCCGAGCTCGTTGCATTCGGGGCATTGCTCGGGCGCGGCGCGATCGATTGCCGCAGTAGTGGCATCGCAGCGAGCGATCGCGCAGATGAAACGTCATGCTGACGCTGCAGTTCGGACACGCGATGACGTTGCCGCATACATTGCACTGAAGAAAATTGTGGTAGCCGCGGCGATTGAGGAAGACCATGCTCTGGCCGCCGGATGCGAGGTTCTCGCGCAGCGCGGTGATCAGCTCCGGCGACAGCGGAACCGCATCGGGTTTCTTCTCGGCCGGTTTGGCGGCGCGCGCCTGCGCCAGTCCGATCGCGCAGATCGATGACTTCGACGCCGGCCATCGCGCGATCGTTGACGCGCTACGGCAAGCGCAGCAGGTGATAGCGCCCGCGCCGCGTGTTGGCGAATGATTCGGCCGAGGGCGTCGCGGAGCCGAGCACCACCGGGCATCGCGTGAAGCGCGCCAGCACCACCGCGAGGTCGCGCGCGTGGTAGCGGATGCCTTCTTCACTTTTGTAGGCGGCGTCGTGCTCCTCATCGACGACGATCAGTCCCGCGTCGTGCAGCGGCGCGAAAATCAGCGAGCGCGGACCGATCATGATGCGCGCCTCGCCCGACAGCGCCGCGGTCCAGCTCGCCCATCGCTCGGTGACGTTCTGCGCGCTATGCGCGATTCCCACCAGCGAGCCGAAGCGCGCGCGAAACGATCGCACGACCTCATCGGCGAGCGCGATTTCCGGCACCATCACGATAACGTTGCGGCCCGCGGCGAGAGTGCGCGCGGCGAGTTGCAGGTAAACCTCGGTCTTGCCACTGCCGGTCACGCCATGCAGCAGAAAACTCTCGTAGCGCTTCTCCTCGATCGGCGCGCGCGACGGCTTCGACGGCGGCGCGTTGCTCAGAGGTAAGTTCATACGGCGGTAACACATGACGGCATCGTGCCATTGATCGAAGCCGGAAATTCGCCGTCGGGAGCGGGAATTTCCATCCGCACGAGGCGCGCGGCGTTCGAGGATTTTCAGCGCGAGTTTCGCGCCGGGCACGCGGTTTCAAGCTCCGAGAGTTGCGAGGCTTCCGCCGGCCGCGGCGATCGCCTCGATGACCTCGCGCTGTTTTTTTCCGCGCAGCGACTTCGGCCGTCCGCACCGCTCGCAAGATGAACGACGGGATCGCTCGCGTCGCGATGGCGACCGCGGGTGGAATCGACCGCCTCGACGATTCCCTCCGCCATCAGCGTGGCGAGCGCCGAGGCGATCGCGCGCTCGGCGCCGAGCTTCGCCAGCTGGCGCGAATTAATCGGATGCTTCTCGAGCGCCTCGACGATTTTTCGTTCGAGATCGGTGCAGCGCCGCATGCCGCAGCGCATCGGGCTGGATGCGCGAGCTTGTACATCAGGCGCGATTCGACGCGCGCGACCGCGGGAATCACGCTGCGATAAACTTCCGCCAGCGGCACCATGTAGTAGGTCGGCGAGGAACTCCATCATCTGGAGATGGGGGCGATCGAACAGCGGACGCGGCTCGAGCAGTTCGAGGATGGGCTTCAGGTTGCCGTTGGTGCCGGGAAAGCTGGCGCGGTTTCCAGCACCACGCCGGTGACTTTGCGCGAGTGCAGCGGCGCCAGCACGCGATGGCCGGGGCGCACGCGCCCTTCCAGCTCGGGGGGAACCAGATAAGTCAGTTCCTCGATTCCGCGGACCGCGCCGACAACGACCATCCGAACTTGCATTGGTTTGCGCGACGCATCGCCGGCGCCGCAAGCTGAGGAATTTACCTCGCCGCGAAAAACTTATCATCGAAAATTTTCGCGACTTTCCACAGAAAAACTAAGGCGCGCATCTTGACTGAGATGTGCGCCAGCCGGGCGATGTTCTTTCATGCGCGGCTCACTCTGATTGAATCGATACTTCGCGACCGCCTGTCGATGCCGTCGCGTCACAGGAACCATTAACGATGCTGCGTTTTCTCACTGCCGGCGAATCGCACGGCCCCGAACTGGTGGCCATGGTCGAAGGCGTGCCGGCCGGCTTCGACATCGATATCGCGAAGATCAATGCCGACCTCGCGCGCCGTCAGAAGGGCTACGGGCGCGGCGGCCGGATGCTCATCGAGAAAGATGAAGTGCGTCCGGTTTCCGGCATCCGTTTCGGGCGCACCATGGGCAGTCCCGATCACTTTCATCATCGAGAATCGCGACTACAAAAATTGGCAGAAGCGGATGTCCGCCGACCCCAACGATCGCGGCGAGGCCACCATCGTCACGCGCCCGCGCCCCGGCCATGCCGACCTGGCCGGCGTGCTGAAGTACAACCTCGAAGATATCCGCGACGTGCTCGAACGCGCGTCGGCGCGCGAGACGACCGCTCGCGTCGCCATCGGCGCGCTGACCAAGGAGCTGCTCGCGCCGTTCGGCATTTCGGTGCTCGGATACTGCGTCAGTATCGGCGCGACCGAGGCGAAAACTCCCGAGCATCTCTCCATCGAGGAGCTGCAGCGCATCACCGAGGAATCGCAGGTGCGGATGGCCGATGCGGAAGCCGAGCGCGCGGTCATCGCGGAAATCGACGCGTGCAAGAAAACCGGCGACACGCTGGGCGGCATCGTCGAGGTCATCGCGACCGGACTGCCGGTCGGCCTCGGCAGCTACGTGCAATGGGATCGCAAGCTCGACGGACGCCTCGCGCATGCGCTGCTGAGCCTGCAAGCCGCCAAGGGCGTCGAGTTCGGATGGGGCTTCAAGGCGGGGCGGGTGCGCGGCTCCGAGCTGCATGACGAAATCGGCTACGACTTGCGAGGAAGGCCGCTTCACGCGGCTGTCGAACAATTCGGGCGGCACCGAGGGCGGCATGTCGACGGGCGAGCCGCTGCGGGTGCGCGTCGCGTTCAAGCCGCTCTCGACTCTGATGCGGCCGCTGCGTTCGGTCGATATCAAGAGCAAGGCCGATGCGCCGGGCGCCATCGAGCGCTCCGACGTATGCGCGATTCCGGCCGCGGCCGTGATCGCCGAGACGGTGGTGGCATTCGAGCTGGCGAATTGCTTCTTCGAAAAATTCGGCGGCGACTCGCTGGCCGAGATCATGCGCAACTATCGCGGCTACCTCGAACAGGTGCGTGCGTATTAGGCTCCATATCACAGCATCGTATGTGGTCGATTCAGAGGTAGGTTTCGAAAGGGCGCTGGGCAAAATTGTAAGGCACTCCGCTCGGAGGTCGCGAGAACCCAATCGATCATGAAAGCGATTCTATGGGACAACGATGGAGTGCTGATCGATACGGAAGGCTTGTTCTTCCAAGCGACGCGCGATGTGCTGAGAAGCGCAGGGTATGAACTAAGTCGCGAACGCTACGTGGAGTGGTCTTTGCGCCAGGGACGAAGCTCCTTCGATCTCCTGCAGGAGCAAGGCTTCACTCCGGCGCAGATCGAGGAGCTTCGTCTTCAGCGCAATCAGGCGTATTCACGGATGCTCGCAAACGGCCCAGGTATGATGGATGGAATTGTGGAGGTCCTCACCTTGTTGCGCGCGAAATTCCGCATGGCGATAGTCACCACTTCACGGCGCGAGCACTTTGAGCTGATGCATCAGCGTTCGATCAACAGTTTCTGCGAGTCGCAACGACTGGGGTTCGGAGCAGGCGCCGGGACAAACCCATAGCCGCGCGGACGGCTGCAAAAACAAACCCATTGATTTCGCTATAAATTCGCCGAGCGATGTAACGAAGATAAAGCGAAACTGGATCGATCTGATGCGCCCCACGCTCGATCGGAAGTGAAGGCATTTGGTACGGTAGCGAAGGGACTATGAAGATGTCCAGGTCAATGTCATGGCGCCGTGTCTAATCCTGACCGGGTTTATGGGAACCGGCAAAAGTTCCATCGCGCCGATCCTCGCGCGGCGGCTGGCATGGACTTATATCGATAGCGACGAGGTGCTGGTCGCGCGCGCCGGAAAATCCATCGCCGCGATTTTCGAAAGCGAGGGCGAGGCGCAGTTTCGTAAGCTGGAGCGCGAGGTCATCGCCGATATCGCGCAGTCATCGGCCGCTATGCCCGCTATCAGGCAATCCGCTGCCGGCGGTCATCGCGACTGGCGGCGGCGTGCTGATGGACGAAGCCAACTATCACGCGTTGAATCGATGCGGGCGTGATCATTTGCCTGAGCGCGCGTCCCGAAGTGATCGCGCGGCGGGTGGAGCGATCGCGCACGCGGCGTCCGAAGCTGCTGGAGGGCGGCAAGCCACTGCGCGAACGTATCGCGGAGCTGATGGCGCAGCGCAAGGAGGCATACGCGCGCGCCGAGGTCGTAGTCGATACCTCGGACTTGAACGTCGAGCGCGCGGCGGACGAGGTGCTCGCGGCTTTCATCAAGCATGGAGCGAAGCGATGCGCACCTTCCGCGTAGAGCTCGGACGCGATGCGCATCCGGTCCACGTCGGCAGCGGGATTCTCGATCGCGTCGGTGAACTCGCGCGCGAGGCGGGCCTCAAGCCCGGACGCGCGGCGCTCATCAGCGATTCCAACGTCGCAAAGCTTTATGGCGACCGCGTCGGCACATCGCTCAAAGGCGGCGGGCTTTGATCCGGCTCTCATCGAGATACCCGCCGGCGAGGGCGAGCAAATCCCTCGAAATGCTCGCGACGCTTTATGACCGCATGACCGAGGCCGAGCTCGATCGACAAAGCGTCGTGTTCGCGCTCGGCGGAGGCGTGACCGGCGACCTCGGAGCATTCGCGGCGGCGACCTACCTGCGCGGCATCGCGGTGGTTCAGATTCCGACCACGGTGGTTGCGCAAGTCGATTCGGCGCTGGGCGGCAAGAGCGGCGTGAACCATCGCCTCGCGAAGAATCTGATCGGCGCGTTTTATCAGCCGAAGATGATTCTCGCCGACGTCGATTCATTAAAAACATTGCCTGAGCGCGAGTTTCGCGAAGGCCTCGGCGAGGTCATCAAGTACGGCGCCATCATGGACGAGTCGATGGTGACCGACCTGGAGCGCGACCTGGACGCCATCCTGCGCCGCGACGCCGGCGTGCTCGAATGGATGGTCGAACGCTCGCTCAGACATAAGGCGTACGTCGTCGAGAACGATGAGCGCGAGGGCGGCCTGCGGAAAATCCTCAACTTCGGGCATACGATCGGCCACGCTATCGAGGCGTCAGCGGGATATGGCAAATACCTGCATGGCGAGGCGGTCGCCATCGGCATGGTGGCGGCCTGCGCCATCTCGCGGCAATGGGCCGGCCTCGAGGAGCGCGAGAGCGAGCGCCTGGTAGGGCTAATCGAACGCGCGGGGCTGCCGACCGCGATGGCATCGGGATGGAGAACCGACGGACTTCGTGCGGGCGCTAAGATTGGACAAGAAGCGCCTCGACAGCCAGATCGAATTCGTGCTGATAGACCATCTGGGCCACGCGTTCACCCGCAAGGTCCCAATTGCAGGGATTTTTTCCGTACTCGGCTAACGCAACTCTTTCCGCCCTCTAACGTCTTAATGAATATCGGGCGTAAACGAAGCGTCGTTCCCAGTATCGCTGCTTCAGTTTTTGATGCTTTTGATGCTTCAAGACGCCGCAAAAATGCTCAACCGTAGACTTACCGCCGCAATGATTCCTGACCGGACAGTCACATGCATTGCGGAACGGAACTATTTCTAATTGGGCTAAGCAACGGAAACGAATCTTTGGACTAGCGTTCGTTGTCCGAAGAGTGTACTAGATGTTGTGGGGGCGTCGTGCGAAGGTCGCGCGCCGACGCAATTTTCACGAGGTGGGGGTATGAGAGGTGACCTATGGATCGTATCGAGACCGTCCGAACCCGGGTACTGACCGTCCAAGAAGTGTCTAAGTACCTCCGCGTGCATCCTTCCACCATCTACAGGATGCTCAAGAAGAACCAGTTGCCTGCCTTCCGTGTCGGTAGCGACTGGCGTTTTACCGTCGAGGCCATCGACAAATGGCGCGCCGAGGCCGAGCAGGGTGCGTTGGGTCATGCTGAAGAAGTAATGTCCCAGCCCGCGATGCACGAGCCAGAGCAGCACGCCGCGAAGTAAGGCGTCGCAGAAAATTCCGCGGGGCGCCGAGACCTGCCTACGATGGCCATCTCGATGCCCCGCGCGAATTGTCCAAGCCATAGGCCGGCCTAGTTTTGGAAGTATCGTCGCGGATTATCGATCAGCATCGCATCGATCTTCTCTTGCGCGACGCCTGCCTTCCGCAGCGCCGGCACGACGTTCTGGAACATGTGCGAGGGCTTCCAGTTCTCGACCAGCCGCGCCAATTGAGGCGTGATTTCCAGCCCGCGTCCGAGCCAGCACGCGACGCTGTCATGGGAAAGCACGATCTGCTTTTCGAAGCCGATCCCGCATAGCCCGATCAGCGAGGCGAGGCGCAGTCGGTCCGGCTGCGCGAAGTCGAGCCCGAAGCGGTCGAAGCCGAGCAGTACGCCCTTGTCGAGCATATCGGTGTGATAGCGCAAATCGGCGATGCCGCAGCTATGGCCGATGATCACTTTGCCCGGGTCGACGCCCTCGGCGAGGAAAATCGCGACCTGCTCGCGGCCCATCGTGCCTTCCTCGGTATGCGTGGTAATTGGCACTCCGGTGCGCTTCTGCGCGCGGGCGGCGGCGCGTAGCGTGTTCTCTTCGTAGGTAGAAATGGCGCCCTTGCCGGTGGCGCATTTGATGATGCCCGCCTTGATGCCGGTATCGCCGATGCCCTTGGTGATCTCGACCGACGTAGACCTCGGTGATTTCCTCGACCGAGCGCTGTTTGAAATAGGCGGTGTTGCCGAGGTCCTCTTTATAGAGGCCGGTTGCACACACGATGTTGACGCCGGACTTCTCGCCGACTTCGCCCATGAAGGTGACGTCGCGGCCGATATCCATTGGGCATGGATCGACGATCGACTGGAGGCCCAGGTCCTTGAGCGGCTTGAGCGTCTCGACGCAATTTTTCAGTGCGCTCTTGCGATCGAACTTGGGAATCGTGCAATCGAGTTCCCATCCTGCCCATCCGATCAGGAGATGCTCATGCATCAGGGTGGTGCCGAGCTTCTCGGGGGCGACCGTTCCGGTAACCGTATTGACTTGTTTCATGGTCCGACTCCTTCGGAGGCGTTCGTGACCTGAAGGTAGTGCCGTCGCGCGTACGGCGTCAAACAGTCAATGTTCCGGCCGGGTTACTTCCCAGCGGAAGAGGCTTGTTCCACGGCGCTGCGATGGGGAAACATCTGGTCAAGATAGTGCACCTGGAAGAAATACCAACCGAGCAGTTCCTGCTCGCGCCGAGCGATCTCCTCGGGCGAGCGGGTCGGCGCCAGGTTGGTTAGTTCCTTCGGATCGGCAGAGACATCGAAGAGGTATGCCTGCTTCTTGCCCGGCAGGTACATGAACTTGTCGGGCCCGCTTCCGGAGACCTCGCCCAGTTTGAAGTCTCCGTAAATGTTGCTCATGTAAATCGGATCGTCGGGTTGTTTGGAAAAGATAACCTCCGACTGCCCGATGTTCTGGTCGCGTCCGAGTAAATAGAGGATGGTCGAGGGAATATCTTTCACCGAAAAACGCCCGCCGAAGTCCTGCCGCTGCGCAAACACCGCTGAATTGTAGAGCATCATCGGGATTCGCATCGACTCGTTGTAGAGATACACGCCATGGAGCTGGTCGCCGGCATGTTCGCCGAACGCCTCGCCATGATCGCCCATGATCAATATCAGCGGATGCCTGCCGGTCTTTTCGATTTCATCGATCAGATGGCCGACCGCTTCGTCCGAAGAATAGATGCAGTTGTCATACTGATCGATGATGTTTTTCTCGGGAAACTTCCTGGTCGTCGCCCAATAAGGATGATGCGCGGCGGAGAACCAGATCATCGCGGCGGCCGGCGTGGTCTTCGCCCGATACCATTGCAGGAAGTCATCGATCATCAGCGTGTCATTGCCGTCGGTCCCAGGCGCACGCGCCAGGGCTCCGTAGCGATGAATGAGGTCGATCAATCCCACCGTGCGCTCCAGCCCCGGACCCATCGCGGTCTGCATGAACGGTGCGAAGCCATCCGACTGAAGATCGGCATTGATGCCGAGGTAACCGCGGTATCCGTCGTGCGTGAGGATGCCCCACAAATTGGGCCGTCCGAGGATCCGTTCCGGATTCCAGGTGACTGCCTCGATTCGCGGATCGGGATAGGTGCCGAGGGTGAATGACTCCAGCGTTTTGCAACTGCGCGGCTGCGAAACGTAGGCATTGGAAAATACCATTGCATGCTGTGACAGGCGATCCAGATTCGGGGTGGTTTTGCGCGGATATCCATACAGCGACAGGTTCTCCCGCCGTACCGATTCGAGGACGACGAAGATTACATCCTGACCCGCGGCTGCCCCGCGATAGTGCTGGTACGAGCTCGGGATCGGATGCGCCGGCGGCAGTTGGAAGGCATTCAGATTGGCCGGCACCGCTTCGGAGTCGAGACCGGCAGTGGTATGCGGCGCGGTTTGCATCGCCAGAACTATCGGTGAGGAAATCGAGGGATCATAGGCGTCGGGCTTATTAAACGTCTTCGCGGCTGCCATCGCCCAGAGCGCCGCAACAGCGACCGAACCAAGCACAACTCGGCGCGAGATTTCCCCGCGTTTGAACCTGCTGAAGGCGACCACGCCGAAGCCAGCCAAAGCGACCATCGCCAGCGCAGCCAGCGCCGCCGGCGCGCGCGTCAGGTAGTAGCGCATGCTCTCCGGCGAAGGGCATTCGTAGGCAACTTTCAACAGGCTGCCGTCGACGAAAGCGCCCCATTCCCAGAACACGTAGCAGGAGAGAATTTCGAAAATCGCCAGACTCGCGAAGGCCAGGGAAAGCAAAACCTCGAGCCCGAACAGCAGCGCGCGGATCGGAGCGGCAAATCTGCGGCCTTTGGAGAATTTATCGACACCGACGATTCCCACTACCATCAACAAGGCCAACGCGCCGATCACGATTTCCTGCGCCGGCGCGGCGAGGAGTTCGCCGAACGAAATCGGCCGCGCGTAGCGAAACGCGCTGGTCACGACGGCGAACACCTTGGTAATCGCCATGGCGACGATGAAGACCGTCAGTGTCGCGAGGGTCACCGCACGCATCGAAGAAGCGATCGATGCGGTGCGATGCCAGGACCAGACCAGCGCACGCCGCATCAAGGCTGGAATCTCCGCGATACGCGATGCCGCGACCCGCAACAGGCGAAGGAAAAACCATCCCGCAATCAGCCCGAGGCAAATCAGCAAGGCGACTCCCAGTCTTCCGAGAATCCACCAGCGATCGATGCCGACCTGGCGCGCCAGAGCATCGGACAGCATGATGCTGGGGTCGTCCGTCCTCAGACGCGCGACAAGGGTGTCGCCATCAGCACTAAGCGTCGCCTGGTTGATGGAATAAACGGTGCGCCCCAATTCCTGAGGGAAGGCAATGTCGGCGTGCCGATAGCCGGTGAACGCCAACCGTCGAATCGCGACAAGCCCCGGCTCGGCCATCGGATCGAAGCGCAACGCACGGACCGTCGCCGAGGTGGGCAGGGTCACCGTATACGCCTGAAAGCTGTCGATCGGCTTCCGGTCATAGGCGAAACAGGTCTTTTCGTCCTCTGAAAACCCCTTCCCGGTATCGTAATAAAAGCATGGCAACAGCCCGCTGGTTTTAGGAGCCGGCTCGCGGATCGCGATTTCGAAGGCGACCGTGGTATGCGTCTCTCGAGCTCCAAAGAGCACGAGAGAGAGGGTTAAAGCAGTCCATGTGATAATAAAACCAGTCAAAAGCGGTTTTACTCCGCCTCTCCGCGAGGTCATGGAGGTCAATGCGAGATCGTTTAGTAGCGCGGATGCCGACCAACGCGCTTCAATCGAATGTTTCATTAAGGCTACTTAAATCGCCGATGAATGAAGGAAATTGATGGAGGAAGAAATAGAAATACTAGTTCAGGTGGCCTGTTTCAAATCCGACTCGATGTCATTCCACCGTTATGTAGCTTTTATGAATTAATTGTTGCTTGCGGTATGCGGGAAAATCACATATTCAAGACGGCTCCAATAACTTCAAAAGACGCATTGTAGATGACTATCGCTGCAGAGAGATCGCCGGAGCGGCTATTGCTGGAACGGGCTGATGAACTCGATTCCAGACGCGGGGCCTTTCCCGAGGGCATCGTTCGAGCAATCGCTTTTGAGACGCCTGACCGGCTTACAGAAGTTAACAGCTGGCATGGCCACATTCCCTTTGCGTTCTGGCTGGTGGAGGCTCAACGACCGCGAACTCTGGTCGAGTTAGGCACCCATAAGGGCGATTCTTATTGCGCATTTGCTCAAGCCGTAGCACGGTTGCGACTGCCGACAAACTGTTATGCCGTTGATACCTGGCGGGGCGACGAGCACGCGGGTTTCTATGGGCCGGACGTTTTTGAAGAACTGCGCCATTACCACGATCCCCGCTACGCCGCCTTCTCACGGCTGGTCCGCTCGACCTTTGATGAGGCTGCAAGCCAATTCAGCGACCGCAGCATCGATCTTCTTCATATCGACGGGATGCATAGTTACGAGGCGGTCCGGCACGATTTCGAAACCTGGTACCCCAAGCTCAGCAGTCGTGCAGTGGTACTTTTCCACGACATCGATGTTCGGGAGTCCGATTTCGGGGTCTGGCGGCTATGGGAAGAGCTGACCCGAAAATTCCATTCCTTCACCTTCCGGCATAGCCACGGTCTCGGGGTCCTCGTGGTCGGTCGCGATCCGTCCACGGTGGTGGGCCGGCTTTGCCGATATAGCGATGCGGCGGCGGAGCAGGTCCGTTATTTTTTTGCGCATCTCGGAACCGCCATCGCGATCCGATCGCGCAGGCCGCGGCCGTGGCCGAAAACCAAAGGCAACTCGAACAAGCGAGCCACCAAACAGCCCAGTACGAAAGAGCGCTGGAGCACGCGCGACGCCAGACGGACGAGATCGGTAGTCTGCAGGCGCGGCTTGGACAACAACATTCCGAGCACGCGCAGTTGGAAACCGCGCTGAGCACTTTGCGAATCGCCAACGAGCGGCTTAAGCAGGGGCGCGATTGGGACGCCGCGGAAAATCTGCGCCTCACCGGGGTCAACGAAGCGGTTCGCGACGAGAACCGGCGCATCGCCGCGGAAAACGCGTCAATCGCAAAGCAACAGGCCTGGGCTGAAGAGCAGCGCGTATGGGAGGAGGCTGAGAAGGTCCGTTTCGTTAGCCTCCATGCCTCGGCTCAGAATGAGATCGCGCAACTTGCCGAAGCCATTCGCATGCAGGACCTACAGCACGCGAAACTGGTCGAGCAAACCACGGAGTTCTGGCTTACCCGCCAGATTTGCGCGACGAAGCGCACCAGCTTTGGACCTCCAGCTCGTGGCGGCTAGTGCGACCGCTGCGAAATGCTCTCCGTCGGCTGCGCGGACTGGAAAAAGAAACCGAACCGATTCCCGCCAGCGACACCGAAGCACTCAAAACTATCGTTGGCATTCGGCAGTCGCTCTCGTGGGAGCTGACCGCACCGCTGCGATGGTTTCATCGGATGCTTCGCTTTCGCGCGCCACAAGCAGTCAGCCTCGAACCGGTGCCGAAGGTCGCGGTGCTCGAACCGGTCGTCTGCGGAATCGGTCACGATAGAAAATTTCGATACCCCCGGATCAGCGGATTGATGAGGAAGCTGGCCGTACTGAAGCGCAACAACAGCCCTCGACGTCCGAGCACGAAGCTAACGACGCGGAGCGCGCGGAAATCGAAGAGATACTCGCGGGCGCTTGGGAACTGCCGGATAGCGACCGGCCGGCAGTAACCGTCATCATCCCGACCTACGGAAAAGTTCCTTACACCGCCAGATGCCTGCGATCGATCGCCGAAAATCTACCTGCCGCGCCCATCGAAGTCGTTGTGGTTGACGACGCTTCACACGATCCGCATCTGGAGTTGCTGCGCAGCATAAAGGGCCTGAAGCTTTCGATAAACCCCGTCAATAAGGGATTCCTCGGCAATTGCAACGATGCTGCCGCAGTCGCGCGCGGAAAGTTTCTCCTGTTCCTCAACAATGACACCGAAGTCCGGCCGGGCTGGCTTGATACGATGCTCGCGCTGTACGACAAATGGCCCGACGTGGGTGCGGTCGGATCCAAACTTCTGTATCTCGATGGCCGCCTGCAGGAAGCCGGAGGAATCATCTGGAACGATGCCTCCGGGAACAACTACGGTCGCCTACAGGACCCCTCCCTCGACGTTTACAACTATGTGCGCGAGGTCGACTTCTGTTCCGGTGCCTCGCTCCTGGTGAAGAGCGAAGTCTTTGCCGAGCTGGGGGGCTTCGATTGTCGCTATATGCCGGCCTACTACGAAGATGGAGACCTCGCGTTCCAGCTGCGGGCCAGGGGCTTGAAGGTTCTCTACCAGCCGCTCTCCGAAGTCGTTCACTACGAGGGGATTTCCCACGGAACCGATACCTCGGTCGGCATCAAGGCCTACCAGGTAGTCAACCAGACCAAGTTCCGGGAAAAATGGCGGACCGTACTCGAGCGGGATCACTTTCCCTCGGATCACAACTTTCTCCGCGCACGGGATCGCGCGGGTGACCGGAAGGTTGTGTTGGTCATCGACAGCCGCATGCTGGAGCCCACGCGCGATGCCGGCTCTGCGAATGTCTTCAACTACATCCGGGCGATGCTTCGGGAGGGGATGATAGTCAAGTTCTGGCCGCAGAACCTGATCGGACCGCCGGGATTCGCTGAAGAGCTTCAGCAGATGGGGGTCCAGGTATTTTATGGCCGCGGCGGAGAAACTCCGTTCACCGATTGGATTCGCCAGGAAGGCGAGACGCTCGACTACGTTTTCGTCATCCGCCCGGAAGTAGCACCTTCCTACATTCCGGACATCAGAAGGTTTTCCGCGGCCCGCATAATTTACTATGGAGTCGACCTCCACTTCGCGCGCCTGCAGTTGCAGGCTTCCATTCAAAATGACTCATCGATAGCGCGCACTGCCGTCGGCATGCGCACTACCGAGCGATCGATTTGGCGCGACTCCGACGTGGTGGTTTATCCTTCCGAAGAGGAAGCCATCGCGGTCCGGGATCTGGAGCCGGGAGTCCGCGCCTGCTCCGTAACCCCCTACTGCTTCACCGAGTTCGGCGTCGAGCGCGATCCGCCGCGCGGAAAATACGTGCTGTTCGTCGCGGGCTTTGGCCATCCGCCCAACTACGACGCGGCAATCTGGTTCGTCTCGGAGATCATGCCGCGCATCCTGGACCGCGACGAAACCGTCCATCTGCATATCGTTGGCTCCGAACCGCCGCGCCAGGTCCTCGCGCTGGCCGCCGCCAATGTTTCGGTGACCGCGAATGTGAGTGAGGAGCAGCTCCACGCGTACCACCAGAAGGCGCGCGTGGTCGTGGTGCCATTGCGCTTTGGCGCGGGCGTGAAACTCAAGGTCGTCGACGCGCTGCGGCATGGCGTTCCGCTCGTTACTACCCCGGTTGGAGCGCAAGGACTGCCGGGCCTCGAAAAAGCCGCGCGAGTTGAGATCGATCCTGATGCTTTTGCGAACGCGGTTTGCGAATTGTTGGTAGACGACGCGCTCTGGAAAACGACTTCAGCCGCGCAGATCCAGTATGCTCGCGAGCGCTTCTCTCCGGAGGCCTTGAGCGCGTCCCTGATGAAGGCGTTCGACCTATGTACCGAGGATTACGGCGACGAGCCTTCAGCCTTGTCGGATGATCCGGTCGATCTTCCCGCAAACAACGACGTCACGAGAATGAGCGCGACGCCTACGCTGATGGCGCTGTCGGCGACGTTGAAAATCGGGTAGCTCGCGTCGTAGTAGTGCACCCGGATGAAGTCGATGACGCGGCCGCCGCGCAATGCGCGATCGATCAGGTTGCCTGCCGCTCCGGCTAGAATCAGCGCCAGCGCGAATGACATCAGCGTGATTTCCTCGGTGCGCGCGAGCAGAACCACGCAGCACCACGCATGCGATCGTCGACAGCGCGCACAGCATCAGCAGGCGAACGCTCGGCGGCAGATTGACGAACATGCTGAACGCGGCGCCCGGGTTTTGCGTGTAAGTGATATCGAACCAGTTCGGCACTACCGGGATGCTCTCGTAGAGCTCCATGTGCGATGCGACATAAATCTTCGAGACCTGGTCGATGACGATCAGCGGGATCGCGATGAGGCCGACCAGGATTCCGAACGGACGCCAATTGCGCGGCGGCTTGCCGCCTGCCTCGGGCATCGCGGGTTCGGGGAATGCGCTCACGCCGAGGCGCCCACGACGGCGCGGCAGCGCGGATCGAGCTCGGACCCGGAGTCATCGTCGAAGTAGATCCAGCATCGCGGACATTTCTTGCCGCTCGCGCGCGCGCCAATCAGCAACACCGGCGCTCGCGCAGCCCTCGTGGATGAACTCGCCCTGGACTTGAAGTCCTCGTCGTTTTCATGCTGCCAGCGCGGCGCGGCTTCCTCGTCGCTCATCACCTTGACGTTCGAGACGACGAACAATTCCTTCAGCAGCGTTGGCGTCATTTGTCGGCGAATGGTGCGCTCGACCATTCGATGCCGCCGTCGGAAAGCTGGCCCCAGTTGATGCGCACCGAGGCCTCCAGCGGCGCGCCGATAGTGCCGGCCTGGCGCATCGTTTCGAGCAGCTTGAGCGCTTCGCTGCGGATGTCGAGCAGCCGTTCCCATCGCGCGAGGAGTTGCTCGTCGGCCCACTCCGGATGCGGCGGCGCGAGCGTCAGCAGATGCACGCTCGCGAGCTTCTCTCCCGGCATGTGCGAGTAGACTTCATCGGCGGTGAACGGGATCAGCACGGCGAGGATGCGCACCAGCGCATCGAGGACATTATATAGCGCGGTCTGCGCCGAGCGGCGTTCGCGCGAATTCGCGCCGCCGCAGTAAAGCCGATCGCGCGCCACATCGATGAAGAGCGAACTCAGATCGATGACCGCGAAATTCAGCACCGCGTGATAAACGGCCTGGAAGTCGAACTCCTCGTAGGCCTTGCGCACGTCGGCCTTGAGCTTCTCGGTGCGCGCCAGCATGAAGCGATCGAACTCCAGCATCTGCGCATACGGCACCGCGTCGCGCGCCGGATCGAAATCCGCGAGGTTGCCGAGCACGAAGCGGCAGGTATTGCGAATCTTGCGATACGACTCGGAGACCGCGTCGTAGATGGTCTTGCCGAGGTTCATGTCGGAGGAATACATCAGCGACGCATATACGAGGCGGATGACATCGGCGCCGAGCCGATTGACCGCATCCTGCGCGTCCTCGGTGTTGCCCAGCGACTTCGACATCTTGCGGCCCTTGTCGTCGAGCGTCAGGCCGTGGCTGATGACGTTGCGAAACGGCGCGTGACTCGCGCGTCGCGACCGCGCACACCAGCGACGAGCTGAACCATCCGCGCGCCTGCTCGACCGCTTCGAGGTAGGCATCGGCGGGCCAGCGCAGGTCCGGACGCATGCCCGAGCACGGCGGCCTGCGAGCTGCCCGAGTCGAACCACACATCGAGGATGTCGTCGGTCTTGGCGAACGAATCGGCGCCGCACTTCGAGCACTTCGGCGCTCGGCGCGGTGAAGTCTTTCGCGGGCCGGATGTACCATGCGTCGGTGCCTTCGCGCGCGAAAATTTCCTCGGCGCGCTTCATCGAGGCGAGGTCGAGCATCACGTTCGCGCAGGTCTCGCATTTGAGCGCCGGAATCGGCACGCCCCACGCGCGCTGGCGCGAGATGCACCAGTCGGGCCGCGTCTGCGTCATGTTGCGGATGCGATCGCGCGACCACGGCGGCGTCCAGGTGACGGCGTCGATTTCCGCGACCATCTTTTCGCGCAGCCCCTGCATGGTCGATGTTGAGGAACCATTGCTCGGTGGCGAGAAAAATCAGCGGATTGTGGCATCGCCAGCAATGCGGATAGCTGTGCGCGAGCGTCTCGCGCGTGCAGCAGGGCGCCGATTTTCTGCAGATGCTCAACGATCGCGGGATTCGCCTTGAAGACGTTCTGCCCTTCCCATTCGCCACTGGTGAAGATGCCGCTGCCGTTGACCGGCGTCATCACCGGAGGCCGTACTGATTGCCGACCACGAAATCCTCGTAGCCGTGGCCCGGCGCGGTATGCACCAGGCCGGTGCCGGCATCGGCGGTGACGTGCGGGCCGTACATCAGCTTCACGTCGCGATCGAGAAACGGATGGCGAAAGATATCTTTGCCGTCGAGCGCCTTGAGGTCCTCGCGCGAGAGCGGAATTCGCTTATCGACGGTAAGCCCGGTCGCCTTGATCGACTGCCTCGGCGAGCTTCTGCGCCACGATGTAGTAATTCTCGCCTGACTTGAGCGCGACGTAATCGAAAGTCTCATTGAGCGAGATGCCGAGGTTGGCGGGCAGCGTCCACGGCGTCGTCGTCCAGATGACGGCGAACAATTTCCCCGCCTTATGCGCCGCGGCGAGTTCCGCGCCTTCATCCTGATCGGCGGCCAGCTTCGCCCGCATCGCCAACATTCGCAGTTGAGCGCGAACTTCACATAGATCGACGGCGACTTGTGCTCCTCGTACTCGACCTCGGCCTCGGCCAGCGCGGTGCGGCAATCGAAGCACCAATGCACCGGGCGCAGGCCGCGATAGACGTAGCCGAACTCGACCAGCTTGCGGAGCACGCCGATTTCGGCGGCCTCGTACTCATTCGCCATCGTGAGATACGGATTGAACCAGTCGCCGATGCATCCGAGGCGGCGAAAATCAGTGCGCTGCAGATCGACCCACTTCTCGGCTTCGGCGCGGCACAGCTTGCGCAGCTCGAGCTTCGGCATGGTGCGCGCCTTGGGCCCCAGCGCGCGCGACACCTTATGCTCGATCGGCATGCCGTGGCAGTCCCATCCGGGAACGAACGGCGAGCGATTGCCGAGCATCGAGCGCGAGCGCACCACGAAGTCCTTGAGAATCTTGTTGAGCGCGGTGCCGAGGTGCACGCGACCGTTCGCATAGGGCGGCCCGTCGTGCAGAATCCAGGTCGGCGCGTCCTTGCGCGTTTCCATCAGGCGCGCGTAGAGGCCGAGATCGTCCCACTTCTTGAGGGTCTCGGGTTCCCGCTTGGGCAGGTTCGCCTTCATCGGGAAATCGGTTTTGGGAAGTTGCAGGGTGGCTTTGTAATCGGTTTCTGGCACTGGATACTCGCGCGATGGCCGCCGCTGACGGCGCCGCGTTCTTTTGATGATATCGAGAGGATCAGATTAACTTAGCCGTATCTTCCGCGCGAGCGTAAGGCCGCTGGAATTTGCTGAGTCTTTCGAAAGGGACTTTGAAAAATCGGGCGTTTTGGCAGGTTACAAACGCATGAGACTACCCGCAGACGACTTGGCTCCGCGCTGATATCGATCTCGGCAGAACGCACGCCGAACCGTTCGGCCTGTTGTGACGCCTATTTGTAACGCCTATTTGTAGCGCCTATTTGTAGCGATTGATCAGCTCCTTGCCGAAGGTGCGGATCTGCTGCTTCACGGTTTCCAGCGGCAGCAGTCCCTGGTCGCCCTGCCACACGAACCATTCCGGATGCGCGTTCTCGACCATCGCTTCGAATTCGCCGCGCACATCGGCAACAGTTCCCGCGTATGCGAATTTCACCCGCGCCATCCGCTCGATGGTGACCTCGGACTCGGGCAGCGGGACCTTGCCGGTGGGATAGCGCGCCTCGTCGCCCTCCTCGCGCCATGCTTCGGAAAATCCGAATTGATGGAAGAATTTCTTGAACGCGATGCCGCAGATTCCGTCCGCGCCGAGCTTGAGCGCCTGCTCCTTGGTGTCGCCAAAGTATACGGCGTGTAGCACGCCGATGTTTTCGCCCAGCTTCAGATCGCGTCCCGCCTTGCGCGCCTCTTCCTGGTAAGCCTCGACCAACTTGCGGACCACCGGAGGCTGCGGCAGCAGGATGGTCGGGATGATGCCCTCTTTCGCGCACCATCTGACGGTTTCTTCGCTGACCGAAAACGCCTGGAACAAGGTCGGATGCGGCTTCTGGTAGGGCTTCGGCACGACATTGATCATCTGGATGCGGCCCTGCTCATCGACCTCGCCCGGGAAGCCATATTCGCGCGTCCAATTGTGCGCCGGCCACGGCGTGCCTTCCTGCGGAAACGGATACTGGTAGTGCTTGCCGTTGAAACCGGAACGGCTCGTCGCCCCACGCCAGCTTCAGAAAACGGAAAACCTCTTCGAAGGCTTCGCGATTGATCGCGATCGCCCTCGCTCTTGTCGCTCGCAGTGGCGCCGACGTGGATTTTCTGCGCCATCTGATTGAGCCATCGAGTCTGGTAGCCGCGCGCGAAGCCGACCAGGGTGCGACCCTTGGTCAACTGATCGAGCCACGCGATTTCGAGCGCGAGGCGCAGCGGATTCCATCCCGGCAGCACGTATCCGATAGGACCGACCTTGATGTGCTTGGTGTTGTGAATGACGTGCTGGGTGAGCACCGGCAGGCTGCCCATCTCGATGCCTTCGCTGTGCAGGTGATGCTCGGGAAAGCACACGCCGTCGAAGCCGACTTCCTCGCATAGCTGCGCGATTTCGGTGACTTCGGCGATCATCCGCTGCCAGCGCTCGGTATGATGCGCGATCGGCCGCAGCGCTTTCCGCTCTTCGATGGTGCCGGGAATGGAAGGCAAAAAGAAATACATGAACTTCATGGCGTTCTCCGTCTGGCCGTCGCGCTAAGTCTCAACTTCGTTCTCGCATGACGACGGCAAGGATTTACAACTTAAATCCGAATGACGAAGATCATGAAAATGAGGGGCTGTCCCGCGAGATGCGAAACAGCCCCTCTTCACAAGCTCATCTAATCAGCGGGCGGCCGCCGAAAACGCGGGCGTCGCCAATCTGCCGGTTGCGCAGCAATACGCCCGGCGTGGCTCCCGTGCATTTTCCGTCTTCGAAGGTGATCTGACCGTTGACGATGGTCCAGCGATAGCCCTCGGAGCGCTGGATGCGACGCCATTCGTGTGCGGGGAAATCCGTGACGATTTCGAATTCCCACTCCGGCGTGCGCTTCAGATTCTTCAAATCGTAGACGATGACGTCGGCGGGAGCGCCTTCGCGCAGATATCCGCGATCGACAAAACCTGCCGCCTGCGCCGGGAGATAGCTCAGATGATAGTGCGCCTCTTCCAGCGAGACCTTGCCGGTATCACGCACCAGCCAGGTCAGGAAGTCGGTGGTGTAGGAGCCGCCGGTGAAAAACTTGGTGTGAGCGCCGCCATCAGACACGCCCGGAATGATGTAAGGATCATTCATCAGAGGACCGACCAACTCCGCCCTCGCGCTGGTGGCAGGATCGGTGCGGAACTCAACCTTCAACCCTCCGGCGACCGCGATATCGACCATCGCATCGTTGGGATGCTGGCCGGTTTCCTTCGCGATGTCGCCGACCCGGCGGCCGACATACTTCGCGAGATCCGGATAGCCGGGCGCCATACGATGGTGAGGTTCTCGGGAATCGAGCCGTGCCCAATCGATTCGAGCATCGCATACTCATCGCGCATGCGGCGGCGCGTGTCGGGATCGCTGAGCTTGGAAAGTTTTTCCTCGACGGTGCCCTGGGTCGCCTGATTCCACGCCGGGCTGGAATCGTAGAGGTTCCAGTGTTCGAGGGTGAAGTTGAACCAGGTGCGCACGTTCACGCCCTGTCCGAAGATGCGCAGGCCGCGCTCATTGCAGTCGCGCACCCACGCCAGTTCCTTCTCGTGAAAATCGGGAGTGTCATCGAGGGCGACCACGATGTTGTGCAGGATCGGCCGCTGCGCGACTTCCGCCAGCCGCTCGATGAACTTGTGATCGTCTCCGCGGACATCGGCGGATTCGTGAACCGGGTCGCCGCCCTGCGCCTGCGTGATCTGAATGAAACCCTCATCGCGATCGCGCAATACTTCCGCCAGCGCCAGAACGTCTTCGTCAGCCATCAAGTCGGTCGGCATCGGAGTGCCGTCGACGTCAGCCTGCACCGAATGTTCGCCGAGCCGCTGGATGGAAAATCCGCACGCGCCCGCATCCATCGCTTCATTCAGGAGGCGCTGCATTTCCTTGCGCTCGGCAGCAGTAGCCGGACGGCTCTTCGCCGCTTCCAGCCCCATGACATAGACCATCAGTGGAGACACCGGCACATAGCTGACGACGTTCACGCCCTTGGGCAGCTTCTGCAGGTTGTCGAGCCACTCGGGAAAAGTTTCCCATCGCCACTTCATCCCCTCCTTCATCGACTCATAGGGAATCTGCTCGGTGCGGGTCATCATCAGCAGGCAGCGCTCGCGATCGGCGGGCTTGACCGGCGCGAAGCCGAATCCGCAATTGCCGAGCACCAGCGAGGTCACGCCATGCCATCCGGAGATCGTGCAATACGGGTCCCAGTGGATTTGCGCGTCGTAGTGAGTGTGCAGGTCGACGAAGCCAGGCGCGACGATGCAGCCCTTGGCGTCGAGCTCACGTTTGGCATCGCCGCTTTCGATGCGGCCGATCTTCGTGATGCGGCCATCCTTGATGCCGACATCGGCGCGGAAGCGCGGCAAACGGGTGCCGTCCACCACAGTTCCGTTCTTGATGACGAGGTCGTATTCCATTGTTGATTCCTCCAGTCGACCAGCTGTCCCTCAGCTTTTGAGAATTTCTCAAAATAGAGGCGAGCAGGCGCAAAAGTCAAACTAGAACTTACGCAGGTAAATGGTCGCTAATGTCGCATTTGTCGCGATCGCGTGCTCCTTTGACTTGCCCTCAAAATTAGCTCGCGAGCGCGGCTGCCTCGCTTCGAATGACAGGCTGCTTTGAACACCTGGATGGTCAGGGTAAAGTCACTCTGTGATCCGCGAAAAATTCCCCCAGAAACTCGAGCCCGAATCGCCGCAAGAAGCTGTCGCCCAGGCGCATCGGGATTGTCGAAGCCCTCAAGCGCTGCATGATCGCGCATGGATACGCCGAAACCACGCTCTCGGACCTCGCCAAAGAGGCCGGCATCTCGGTAAGCCACTTTCTCTACTACTACCCGAGCAAGGAAGCCGTGCTGCTCGAGCTCTGCTCCGAGGTGCTCGATCAAGTCGGCCGCCGAAGTGACCGCGTATGCGAACGAGCCGCTCGAAGAGCGGATTCACGTTCTCGTCGATCATCTTTTCGGGCGTAACCCGGTCGCGCTGGGCGACCTCGGAATCGTGCAGGAGTTGATCTCGCTGTCGCTGCATCGGCCTGCGGTGCGAAGAAAGCTGGCGCAGAATCATGCGACCTTGATGGCGTACCTGGAGGATCTTTTCGAAAAGTCTCCCCGCCAACCGGGAGTGAGCGCGAGCGAGGCCGCGACCATCGCGGGCGCGATGTGGCAGGGGCTGTTTACCAATTCGCTCTATGCCAAGGACCTCGCGTCAGAGGAAGGCCGCGAACGGCAACTTTTTCGCCGCTCGCTATTCGCGCTCGCAAACATCCGCGACATCAACGCCCGGACCGCTTCGCCTTACCCGCTCGCTCGGGGCGTTTCGGTTCGGAGCACCATCAATGGCGCTCGTGCAGGCAAGTTGTCCAAGTGACAGAGAGTTGCTTCGCTCAGCGTCCGCGCAAGGAAAAAATCGCGCGCAACCTGCCCGCGATGGCCGGCAGATCGAGGCCGCGGCTCCTGCGCTCAATATAGTACAGTCGTACCAAAGCTTTTCGCGGGCGCCCTCGATCCCGGCCCCATACCCGAAGTCAACCTGCGTCCATCCCGTCAGGCCGGGCGTGTTGAAGATTAGAATTCGAAGACCTTTCCCAGTCGGACGATAAGCGGCAGAATTTCAGGAAGAAATTGCCAGGTAGTTCGCCTGGAGCGAACGACCAATCCTGTGCGGCCAAACTTGAGGATCCGATGCCGGATGCGCCTCGACGTGTGATCGTTGTGCTCGGGATGCATCGCAGCGGCACCAGCGTGCTGGCCCGAGCGTTTCCCACCCTCGGAATCGAGCTGGGCGATGATCTCATGCCGGCATCGCCCGCAAATCCTCGGGGCTACTGGGAAGATCGCGCGGTGGTTGAGATCAATGAAGCGGTGCTTGCCGCGCTCGGAAGAAGCTGGCTTAGCTGCGCCCCGATTGATGACTCCGGGTGGCAATCAAGTGAACTTGCCAGGCTGGCAGACGAGGCTGGCAAGCTTCTGGCATCACGCCTCGACAGATTCGGCATCTGGGCGTTCAAGGATCCACGGACCTGCCGATTGTTGCCCTTTTGGCAACCGATCTTCGCACATCTTGGCCTCGAAGATTGCTATGCAATCTCGCTGCGCAATCCACTGGCAGTGGCGCGCTCGCTTTACCAGCGCGATCGGATGGAGCTGGAACCGGCCCTGCTACTTTGGCTCGAGCATATGCTCGAGGCATTCGTCCATACCGCGAACAAGCCGCGGGTGATGGTCGACTACGATGCGATGCTGGAGGCTCCTGTACCGCAGCTCACTCGTCTCGCAAGGATCTTACGCTTACCGGTTCCCGACCAGGCCCGCCTGGATGAGTTCGCGCATGAGTTTCTCGATCCGAACTTGCGCCATCACACTTTAGAACTCCAACCTGCCGATTCCGACGCACCATTGGCGCGGCTGGCGCTTGAAGGCATACGAACTTTTCCGCGCGATGGCGTTGGACCAGCTCGCTCGCGATTCGAAAACAATCCCGGAGGAGGTTACGCTGCTGCACGTGTCAGTGGGCGCGCTTGCGCAATTGTCGGCGCGCAACCAGGCCCTTGCACTACGAACCCATCAACTCGAATCATCCCAGCAGGAACTCGCGGCGCAGAATCAAGAACTCGGATCGCACGCGCAACAACTTGATTCTCGGGTCCAGCAGCTCGAGGCACATATCGAGCGTCTCAACGCACATGCGAGCCAACTCGAGAGCTCCATCGCGCAGCGCGACGCGCATATCGGACACCTCGAAGCGCATATCGGACAGCGCGACACGCACCTTGGTCAACTCGAGGCGCACGTGGCGCAGCTCGCGGCCGATCTCGAGCGGCTGGAGGCGGAAAACAGGCAGCTGGATTCGGTCAATCGACAATCGCTTCGTGCTATCGAGGCGGCAGGCGCCGAACTCAAGCGAATCAAAGAAAGTCATTCGTGGCGAATGATGTCCGCCCTTCAAGGACGGATGGATCGCTTACGCGCGCACTATCCTCGCACGCTGGAACCGCTGGCAAAAGGTGTCAGGGCAACCCTAACACGAGTCCTCGAGCGAGGGCGGCCTCGACCCTAATCTGGACGCCGAACGACCCGCGGCTTCAACGCGACTTCAGTTTCCAGGCCGTGATGCCGCCCAAAGATGGAAATGTCCTTCCGGTTCTGGTTCATTCGAAAAGGAAGCAATCAACTCATCCACGCCATCGCCACCCGGATCGGAGTTCAGAAAAGGTACTGCGAGCGGAATTGCGTGGGAATAACACTCTCTCGCACGGTAACCATTTCCTGCTTGCCTAGCGCATTCTCGAAACGAAGCAGCCCGGCGATGAACTGCTGCGGATCGCGAAGTGGAATCAGCCGCTCATCGGTCAGCACCGGATTCGATATCTTCAGAGTAAGTTCCTTGGTCTCCCCGGGAGCGATCGGCGTGTTAGGTTCGACTTCGAGTTGTCCTACATAGTCGTGAGGACCTGCGTTGGCTTGTTCATCTTCCCGCCATTGACGAAGGTAGCCATCGCCATGATGTACTGCTTGACGGTGATAGGACTGTCGTTGGTGTTCTTGACGCTGACCTTCATGATCAGCGTATCGGTCCCGTCGTCGAAGGTGGCGCCGTTCGGTTCCACCTCGGCCATCTTATCGCCCGAGGAAATAAATTTCGGCGCAAACCAGTCTGTCTGTTGAGGCAGCCGCACCGGATACTTCATCGCCATGTAGGTCCATCCGATTACCAGCAGCGCGATGGTGAACCCGCCAGAACATTCATCCAGACCTGGTCCTTGGGCGTGATGAGACCAATGTCCGGCGCATCATCGTTGATCGGGATCTGCGAGGTCACTGCGAGATTGGTGACGGTCCGCTTCGACAAGCGTCCAGTAGAGCATCCAAGCCACGCCGATCAGAAATCCCGCGAATGACCACCACCATACGAAGCCGCCTTCGTAGGTGTTAAGGTTGATGGTCTGTCCGCTTAGAAGCGTCACCGGAAAGGTGAAACCCGCGGCGGTCGGTTTTACGTTTACCCATTCGCCGGGCCCGATGAGCGTGCCGGTCCCTTCGACCGAAATTCCCGGATGAACATGCCAATGTCCGGGGTTGCGCCCCAGGATTACCATTTTGAATTGGTAAATCGCCGCCCTTTTCAACAAAGAACGACCCGGGCGCGGCCTGCCCATTCACCGTTCTATCTTGCAAGGCGAACACCGGCCCCGGCACCACGGGAGTGATGTAAGCCTTGCCCGGCGGATCCAGCGTGTATGGCCAGGTCTCCAGGATCCTGACAGTCCCGGTGATAGTTACCGGTTGCCCAACCTGAATCTCCGTGGGTGAAATCTTCACGTCATAGAATGCCGTCGTGAGGTCCTTAAGGAACGGTTCATCGCCGGCCTCGCCATGCGCGAATGCCTTCGGAACTCTAACCGCGGAAAATGCCAAGGCAACGATGAGACTAAGTAACAGCAGCCGCCTATGCATCGCTCACCTTCCTCCTGGTTTCCGTTCGGCTATCGGTCCGATTCCCTTCAATTTTGCGCAATTCCGCGGTCCGCCGGGTCCTACTTTGCTTCGCGGATCGTTTTGCCATGCGTTTCTCTTCGTCGACCGGCATCGTCTTGCCGGTCGGTCCGTCGCCGGACGCTTTGCGCCTGGATGTGGGCCATAGAACGACCACCCAGTAGCAAAGGAAAGCCAGCGCGCCGGAAGTAAACAAAGGTGGGCCCAGGTCATCCGGCCCTGCCATGCCGCCATGAGCATGGGCGATTGAACTCATGACGCAGAGACTTAGTCCGATAGCCGTTCCCTGGCGAATTGTTCGCATAGCTATCGAGCCCACTCAAACCGTCTTGATGTATCGACGTATCGGCCAGACCGCGAGATAGCGGCCGATGAACTGGCCTATCCAGTAGCCTAGCACTGCCAACGTTCCTCCGAAGACCAGCGAGACGTATTGCGTTTCGCCGAGGAAACTTCGCAAAGCCCCGCGCTCGATATGGCGAAGGTATTCGGGCGTCTGCGAACGGATGTACACGATACCTTGTACGTCCGCGACAGTTAGAACATGACCCATGAAATGGGCGGGTTGCAGAAACGGCGCGAGCGGGATGTAGTTAAATCCCCACACCAGAAACGCCCAGATGGGCCCCCCAAACAGCGAGGTCAGAATGAAACTCTTGGTCTTCATAAGAATCCAGTCAAGAATGATCGCGGCGCAGACAGTGGAAATCGGCCACACGAAGTTAAGTGGATAGCTTTCGGCGACATGCCATTGGAAGTAGCGTCCTACCCATGCGGCCATGAAGAAGCATACCGCGGTGTAGGTTGCTCCGGTGGGGAAGCGCCACGCGACCCACTGGATGTACTGCAGCGCTGAGGGAATGATGATGGTGGCGAAAGCGGTGATGACCGGCCACCATTGCGGGTCCTTCCAGTCGGTCCAGAAGTCCCAGTCGCCGGCGAACAGTTGCTTGGTGATGTCCGCGGCTCCGGCGACGACGAAGATCGCCGTGATCCAGAAGACCAGATCCCACTTGCGATCGATCCACTTATACGGTTTTTGCAGCAGCGCGCGAAGCTCGAGACGCTTCTGCCTTTCTGCCAGCGTAGCCGGGGTTGCCGCCATTATTTATTCGCCTCGTGACCTGAATCAGTCCGCGATCGCATGAGTTCCGGACGGTGCCTGCAGTGTTCGCTTCCTCTTCGGCCTTCTCGATCTCGTACAGCCGAAGGATCGTCTCGCCCCATACCGCGAACATTCCGCGTGGCCAGCCATCCATAGGCGACGAACGGCCAATGGAATGGTACGGAGAAGAACTCCTCTGAAATCCAGAGGCTGTGTCCCCATTCGTTGAAGGCCACTTCCATGCATTCGAGGACCGCCGCGCTGATCAGAAGAAAAACGACCAGGGAAACCCTTTGTCGCGGCTATACAGCGCCGGAATCCGGGAGTTTCCATAGAGATAGGCGCCGAGCGCCAGCACCACCGAAAGTGGAAAGAAGAAGTAGAACATCGGGATATGCGTGGGCGTCAGCGCGGTGTCGCGCACCAGGGTCTGATGCCATGCGCCATCCCAGTTGGGCCAGAAGCTCGCCTCGATGTAGATCGAGAGGCTCGTGATGCCGATGATGCTCCACAGCACCGCGATGCGACGAACTTCTTCGGCGCGGGAAAATGGCTCGGGTCGCTATTTCGCGGCCCGGTCCGAATCAAGCCATCCGTACCAGATCCCGGTGAATGCACCCAAGGTGATCAACTCGCCCCAGAACAAGGTGCGATAGTAAAGCGTGAATTCGCGACTCGCGGAGTTAAGTCCGGCCGAGAACGCGAACTCGTAGTCCCAGAACCATAGAAAGATGTTGGCCGCCATCACCAGGGCCGCCACCCCAGAACAGCGACTTCCAACCTACACCCCAGTCGGTCGGATTGCGCTCACGTCCGGTCAGCGGAAGAGCCGTTCTCGAATTCGCTCTGGAGTTTTTGGACTGCCTGTGGTTGAGCCATATGCCGTTACTCCTCGACCTGTCTCCACCACGCCGGTCTGAAGGCAGTCCCATTTCAATCAGATACTCGAAGCGCTTCTCACGACGCTCCAGCATGATCGAGTGTCTGCTTTATCTGCGCTACTACTGCCGCCGAATCCATCACCATCCCCTGATACTCATGCGTCTGACGGCCATCCGGCCCTAGCAGGAATACTTGCGTAATGTGATTAGGAGAGCCGTCGGGCAGCCGCGTATTGTTGACACCGAAAGCCTTGATGACGCGATCGACTTCCTCCGGCTTTCCGGTTACGAACAGCCAGCCCTTCATGTCAGCCTGACTGCTGCGCGCGAGGTTAAGAAACTCGGTCGGAATTGTCATGGATCGGATCATTGGTGACAGAGAGCAGCACAACTTTCGAGCCGAGTTCGGGTCCGAGGCTATCGGCTACCTGTCCGAACTTGTTCACCAGGTTCGAGCATACCCCCGGGCAACCCACATGGATGAAATCCAGCAGGACAACCTTACCCTTGAGCGAACCCAGAGCGACGGGGTTGCCGTGATCGTCCACTACTTTGACATCCGGCAGCGAGGCTGCTGGCCGACGCTTCGCCGATGGCAGGCTGCCAAGCGCAACGCACGACCCCGTGAGAATGATCATAATGCCAGATGATCGCAGCCTCGTGCCCGACGCACGACGTTCGGTCCGCGGCACCAATGTCAGGGAACGCGGCGACTTGCCGTCGACCAACTCCAGGATCGGTTCGTCGCGTGCCGAGCGCCATGAATAGCGAAGATGCGAAATTGCGATAAGGCCAAACACCGCCAGCAATATCAGCGCGGGTTTGATCAGTGGCCGATACCACGCGGCGACGCGAACAGGAAAAGAAAGTACCTGCTGCGATCTGCGCCTTCGCCGAGCGAGAATCTGGGTGATGTAGGCGCTGTGTCGTCGAGAAACACCTGGGCGTCGGCGACGCCGCGACGATAGATCTTCGGCTGGTAAGCGAGAACACGGTTCGATCCGGAGCCGGGGATTCGCGATTGGCGAGGACCTGAACGCCTAACGGCACGCTTCCGCAAGTCGTCGCCCAGTACATCTACCACCAGCACCGTATTGCCGGCGCGCGGAATCTGGTCGCAATACTCCGCGTCGGGATCAAATTGCGGCTGATAGAGAGTGATGTGAATCAGCGAGTTCCGATCTTGCGCTCGCAGGGATCGTTGGGCCCGCCGAATCTATGCGCAAAGGCCACACCTTGCCACAGCCATCCGACGACAACCGCCAGGACGGCATGCTAGGCAATAGCTGTGACTTTGCTGCGCAACATCTAGTTAGCCATCAGATGTTCTGCTTCCCGCATTGTTCGCCGATGTAATCCGCCTGCCTGATGGCGAGGGTCACGATCGTCAGAGTCGGATTCTCTGCGGCACTGGTCGTGAACTGGCTACCATCCGAAATGAAACAGGTTCTTAAGGTCGTGCGTCTGTCCCCACTTGTTGCATACGCCATCCCCCGGCTTCTCGCTCTGCCGACAGGTGCCGAGGTTATGGGTCGAGGGATAAGGCGGAACCTCGATAGTTCGAGTCGCGCCGACCGCGTCGTAGACCGCCGCGCCTTTCTTGAAAGCATAGGTGCGCATCGCGAGGTCATTGGCATGATCGTCGTAGTGGACATTCGGGATCGGCAGCCCGAACTTGTCCTTCTCGGTCGGATGCAGGGTTACCGCATTCTTTTCCTGCGGCATGTCCTCGCCGACGATCCACATCGCGGCCATATTCGGGTACTGTCGAGGACGTTGGTGAAGTCAGCGCCCCATGCGCCCGGGTTCAGGAATGCCGCGGTGAAAGGCAGACCCAGAGAGATCGTCTCCATCTCGAAGCCGCCGGTGAATCCGCGCTTGGTATCCAGTACCGCCTCGTCCTGGATGATCCCCGCCATCACGGTGCCGCGATAGAAATGCACCGGCTTCTTGAAAACGCCGAATACCGATCCCGTCGTATGCCGCATGTAGTTCTTGCCGACCTGGCCCGACGAATTCGCCAGTCCGTTAGGGAAGGTCGAGGACGATGAGTTAAGCAGCAGCCGCGGCGTCTCGATGGAGTTTCCGGCGACGCATACCACTCGCGCCTTCTGGAACTGATGCTGCCCGTCCTTGTCGGCATACAGCACGCCGGTCGCCTTGCCGTTAGCATCATGCTGGATTTGCATGACCATCGACTCAGGCCGCAGGTCGAGTTTGCCGGTCGCTTCGGCCTTGGGAATTTCGGTGTAGAGGGTCGACCACTTCGCGCCCGACTTACATCCTTGAAAGCAGAATCCCAGCTGCCAGCAGCCGGAGCGTCCGTCGCGAGGCTGGCTGTTAATCGCCATCCGCCCGGTATGAACAGTCTTATATCCGACGCGCGTCGCGCCGTTGTACATCACTTTGAAGTTGTTGTTGCCGGGAAGCCCGGGAATGTCGTTGGTGCGCGTGACGCCCATCTTGGTCTCGGCCTTGGCATAGTAGGGTTCGAGCTCGGCCAGAGGTGAGCGGCCAATCGAGGAGATTCGCGCCATCGATTCCCGAGTAATGGGTCTTCGCCTTGAACTCATGCTCCTGCAGTCGTAGCGAAGCGCCCGCCCAATGCGTCGTGGTACCGCCGACAGTCTTACAAATCCACGCCGGCAGATTCGGAAAATCCTTCGCGATGCGCCAATTGCCCGAGGTGGTACGCTTGTCGAGCCACGCGAGCTGGTTGAAGGCGAACCACTCCTCATTGCGGAAGGTCGTCGACGATTGACGCTGCCCTGCTTCGAGCAGCACCACCTTGAAGCCCTTCTGGCACAGCTCGTTGGCGAGGGTTCCGCCGCCCGCGCCGGAGCCGATGACGACGATTACCGAATCGTCATTAAGTTCGTGCTTAGCCATCGCTGCCCCTAAGCCGGCTTCGGACTGGCCGACTGCGGAGGGTTCGGGCAGCCACGCAAGGTCGTCGAACCCGTGATGCAGGTAGCCACCTATCGTATAGGAGGCGCCCTGGTAGCCAGCGCCTTGCAGACCGCGGGATCGCTATACAGGGTTTGAAGCTCGACTCCGCTGAACTTTTGAAAGAACGGCGTGGTCTCGATCGACTTGAGCGCCTCGACCTTCTGCTGATCGTTCAGGTCGACGAATTTCGCACCTTGAGAGCTATCCAGTTGAGCGACGCCGTCGGTCAGCATTTTTGCGACGACGGGATCGGCTTGCGCGGCCACATCGAGCTGGCTGACGACATTCCAGTAGGGTGCGTCGCCCAGTTTCCTGTGCGGGAAAATCTGCCGGTGACCTGAAGTAGAGTCTGCGCCTCATTGCGGTTTGAGAGTCGAAAGCTTCGGAATCGCGGCTTCCTGGGCGGCACTCAGCGATGATTCCCGATGCCGCCACCGCGGTGCCCACCACCGCCATCGCGCCCGTCTTCAGAAACTCCCGCCGCTTCATCTTTATGCGATCCCTCGGAAGATTATCGTCTTGCCTGCCGCCAGACTTCGAATGTGTTCGACCAGCGCGGCGACGACGCTGGGTTGCGTTTCGAGGTCCGGATTCGCCGCCATCGACGGACTCAGTCCCACCGCCGGACCACCATAGACGATAGCCTTGGCGATTTTTTCATCGGTCACCGAGCGCTGCCATTTGCGGTTGCGAAAATCCACTGGCTTCGGATTCAGATTCGCCGCTCCCGGGCCTTTCCCGTCTCCGTTCGGTCCATGACAAACCGCGCATCGATCGCCGAACAACGACGCCGCAGTAGTGCGCGCGCTATCGGAAATTTCTTGCGCGTCTGTCGAAGCAACCATCGTCACGCCTTGCGGCGAACCGGTCTCCGCCCGTGCCCCATTCGCGGTTACTTACGCTCGTTGCGGTCAAGATAACAAGCCGCGATGATTGAGCCCTGTGCAAGGCTCGGTCCGGAAATGCGCGATGTTTCCAACGGTTCTGCTGAGGCGATCCGCGATCGCTTTTCCTCATAAGTTTCGCAGTCCAATCTTCGGCACTTGCGCGCGGTAACATGGTTCGCGAGAAAAACGCAAACCACCGAACGCGTCGGCGCAGCGATTGACAGCAACGCATCGCGCGGACTATTCGAGCAACACGGGTACCGCAGATCGGATTCCGTTCAGCTCGATGATTCCAGCCAAGCAACTCATCAATGAATCGTCACCTCGCTGCGCGAGGTCATCGCTCCCGCAGTCGTCGAGCCTTATGCGAAATCGCAGGCGTACATGGCGGCGGTCATCCTGGAATTCGTCGCGCGCCAGGTCGAGGAGCGTGGCGACCTCGAAGCGCAACAAGCATGCGGCGATGATCGAATTGATGCGCGACCTTGCGCGGATTCCCGAGGTCGACGGCCTCCTTCGCGGCGATCATTTGAGTGAGCGCGGGCTGTGCGAATTGATCGAACATCTATATAGCGAGCGCGGCCGGCTCGGCGAGGAGAACATTCGCCGCCGCCAATCAGCGCATTCGCCAGGACGCTGCGCCAGCTTCTCGACGAGGACCTCAAGGTCGCCGGCAAGGCCGGAGGATTGACGATGGCGACACGCGAGCGCAGTCCAGGAAAAGATCACCGGCTATCTCGAATCGAAAATTGCCGCGCGCGCGAAACCTCGCGCTCTCGGACTTCGTGCATAGCCGCCGGCGGATGGTCGCACGAGATTTACCTCTTCTACGCGAACTGGAACGAGGACGGTCGCGCGATGCGCCAGGGCTTCTGCCTCCGCAAGGATCCCGGCGCCGGATTGCTGCGCGAGCTCTCCGAGTCTCCGCGAGCAGTTTCGCGTCATCAAGGCGCTCGAAGCGACGCCCGCACCGACGCCGAAAGCTTACTGGTACGAGGAAGATCCATCGCTGCTCGGCGGGCCATTCTTCGTGATGGAAAAAGTCGAGGGCGAGGTTCCCGAATCCATGGTCGCGCGCCGGAAAGCAGTTCTATGCCGAGGCTGCGAAGCGCGGAAAGTTGCCGAAGAGCTTCGTCGAGGCGCTCGCGTCGCTGCACAACCTCGATTGGCGCGCCGCCGGGCCTCGATTTCATCGGGGTGCCGGGCGGCGGAAAGGATTTCGTGCTGCGTGAAATCGCCAAATGGGAATCGCTGATCAATCAATCGATTCGCAAACCCGAGCCGGTGCTCACCGAACTTCTGATGTGGCTCAAGGCGAACGCGCCCGAGGCGAAACGGCTCGCGTTCGTGCACGGCGCGTATCGCACCGGCAATCTGATTATCAAGGACGACGCGATCGCCGCGGTCATCGACTGGGAGCTGCAGGTGATCGGCGACCCGATGTACGACGTCGCGTACGTCCTGTCGGATCTCAATCGCGAGGGCTCGCCGCTGCTCTCATGCGTGGTCGAGCGCGAATTTTTTCATCGACTACTACCAGCAGCTCACCGGCATCGAGATCGATCTCGAGGTCTGCCGCTACTACGACATGCTTTACACGATGCGCAGCACGGCGTTCTGGCTGAGCGCGTCGGGACTCTTTGCGGAGGGCCGCAACAAGGATCTGCGCCTCGCGCGCACGACCTACTCGGTGCCGGTGGTTCTCGACATGGCGGCCAAGGCGCTCGGCTTCTGACTTCTGAAGCTTTGCGAGGTGACGTGCGATGCTGACTGCGTGGGACGAAATGATGTGCCATCAACTGCCCACGACGATGGACCATGTGCATACCGATCAACCCGGAGTGGACCGAGCGCATCTACGTCAGCATCTACAACGTCCGCGACAAGAACACGATTCTCGGCTTCGGCGTCGGGCAGTATCCCAACAAAAACGTTCAGGATGGATTTGCTACCGTTTGGCATGAAGGCAAGCAGTACAACTTTCGCGCCTCGCGCACCCTGCGCCCGCGCATCGACGAGGTAAAAATCGGCCCGCTCTCGGTCGAGACGCTGGAAGGCCTGCGCCGCTTCCGCATCAAGCTGGACGACAATCCCTCGACGCTTGCGACTCGACATCGAATGGACCGCCGCGATGAATCCGCACGAGGAGGAGCACGATCGGCGCGAGAGCGGCGGCAAGGTGGTGCAGGACATCTCGCGCTTCGACCAGGTCGGGCGCGCGCGCGGCACCCTACAATTTGGCGGAAAAACCATCTCGCTCGACCGATGATGCATGGTGGGCGCATCGCGATCGCTCATGGGGCACGCGCCGCCCGCTGCGCACCGACACCACCGACTGCGAAGCGCACCACCTTCGCGCCGTTTCTGTTCAGTTGGTCGGTCGCGCAGTTTCCCGGCTACGCGCTGCATTGGCGCTTCGTCGAGCGCGCGGCCGGCAAGTACAGCTACTTCAGCGGCGAGCGCGTCAAGCCGTTCGGCGAAAGCGAATGATCCCGGGCTGGCTGCTGGAAAAAGCCGAACAGGATTTTCGCTGGGACGGCTCCGGTCCGGTGCAGACGCTCAAGGGCGGCGACATCGCGCTGCACTTCAAAAATGGCGAGACGCGCGAGGTCTCATTCGTCACGCATCCGCCGCGATGGCATTTGAAGGGCGGCGGCTACGGCGGCTATCGCGGCTGGTATCACGGCGACAGCAAGGGCGAATACTACGCCGAGCACGACGTGTGGGATCTCAGCGATCCAGCGGTCCTCGCCGAAGCGAGCACGCTCAGCGATCATCTCATCGAATGGCGCTCGCGGCAACGACGTCGGTTACGGAATCATGGAGTACGGCGTCGGCCCCGGCTACTACAAATACAAGGACATCCAGCATCTCCCGACGTTTTGAGATATGGCTAACTTCGATTTGAAAGATCGCTCCGCGATCGTCGGCGTCGGCGAATCGGCTTACGGCCGCAAGCTGATGCGCAGTCCGATCGATCTCGCCGCCGACGCGATCGCCAACGCGCTCGACGACGCAGGCCTCGCGCGCGAGCGACCTCGACGGTCTCATCGTGAGTTTCGGCTCGCCCATTGGCGCCGACGCCGACACGCTCGCGCAGGTGCTCGGCCTGAACCTTCGCGCCTACAACCAGACCTGGGCGCACGGCCGCTTCACCGGAAGCTGCATCCAGTGGGCCGCGATGATGGTCAATGCGGGCCTCGCCGATGCGGTCGCGTGTCTCGCGTCGGTGAGTTTCTCAGGCATGCGAGCGGTCCCAATGATGGGAGGCGGCGGCGATCGCGAGGGCGGTCGCGAAGCCGGCGGTGGCCACGGCGAGGATCCGGTTTTCGGCATGACCTCGCCCGGCGCGGGCGCCGCGATGGTCGCGCGCCGCTACTTCGAGCGTTACGGCGCCGACAGCCGCGCGCTCGCCGTCGGTGCCGATCGCGTTTCGCAAGCACGCCTCGATGAATCCGCTTGCGATCATGCGCGAGCCGTTCGGCGTCGAGGAGCATCAGCGCTCGCGCTTCGTATGCGAGCCGCTGCATCTGCTCGACTACTGCCTCATCAATGACGGCGCCGCGTGCGTCATCGTCACCACCGCCGAACGCGCGCGCGATTGCAAAAAGCGTCCGGTCTATATCGGCGGGATGCAGCCGCTGCCCGCGGGCCGCGAGGAATTCATCTGGTCGTATCCCGGAATGGGCATCGCGCAGCAATCGGTCTTCGATTACCAGGCCGGAGCTCGCAGCCGGTCTACAAAATGGCGGGAATCACGCCCGACGATGTCGATGCGCTTTTCACCTACGACGCGTTTTCGATCCTCGCGTGGATCGCGCTCGAGCGCTGGGGCTTCTGCAAACCGGGCGAGGCGCGCCGCCTTCACCCAGGATGGCCGCATCGAGGTCGGCGGCGAGCTGCCGATGAACACCAACGGTGGATTGCTTTCGGAGTCGCACATGATGGCGTGGAATCATCAGGTGGAAATCGTGCGCCAGTTGCGCGGCGAATGCGGCCCGCGCCAGGTCACGGACGCACGCATCATCCAGTGGGCGAACGCATACGGCGATTCGCTCATCTACCACGTTTGAGCAAGGAGGTCGACGATGCCGGAAAACTCATACCAGAAGCCGCTTCCCGCGATCTCATCGCTCAACAAGCCCTACTGGGACGGGCTGCGCAATCGCGAATTGAAACTCCAGCAGTGCGACGGATGCGCGAACGGTGTGGTATCCGCCTGCGCCGCTTTGCCCGGCGTGCTGGTCGCGCAAATTCACCTGGACCCGGCTTAGCGGCCGCGGCCGCGTCAGCTCATGGGTGGTGTTCCATCAATCGTATTTCCGCAGCTTCGAGAGCCGACATTCCCTACAACGTCGCCGAGGTCGAACTCGACGAAGGCCCGCGCCTGCTGACCAACCTGGTCGAGTGTCAGCAATGATGCGATTCGCGCGCAGATGCCGGTGGAGATCGTGTTCGAGGACGTGACCGACGAGGTCACGCTGGCGAAGTTCAAACCGCGCTCCGCCTGAAGTCGCATCAGCGATTGCCGCCTTGCCTAAAACGGCGCTAGGTTACGGCGGCACGCACGCCTGCGGGTGGCAGGCGTAAAACGGAGGCTTGCGATGAAAACTGGGAGCAACGGCTCGGCCTCGCTTGATTCCGAAGCATTGCGCGGGCTGGTCGACGAGAAAGGCGGCCGCCTCGATCCTCGCATCTACGAGGATCGCGCGATCTACGAACTGGAGCTGGAGCGCATCTTCGCGCGCTCGTGGCTGTATCTCTGCCATGAGAGCCAGCTCAGAAAACCGGGAGATTTTTTTTCCACCTATATGGCGGAAGACCCGGTGCTGGTGGTGCGGCAGAAGGACGGCTCGATTCGCGCCTTCCTCAATCAATGCCGCCATCGCGGGATGCGCATCTGCCGCGCCGATTGCGGCAACGCGCGCGCCTTCACCTGCTCCTATCATGGGTGGGGCTACGACCTCGGCGGCAACCTGGTTTCGGTTCCGCATGAGGCCGACGGCTATCGCAACGAAATCGACAAGAGCCAATGGGGTCCGCTGCAGGTGCCGCGCCTCGAGAGCCATCACGGGCTCGTGTTCGGCACCTGGAACGAGTCCGCGCCCGAGTTTCCGCGACTACCTCGGCGACATGCGCTTGTACTTCGACGGCTACTTCGACCGCAGCGCGGCAGGCACCGAGGTCATCGGCGGGATGCATCGATGGGTCCTGCAGTGCAACTGGAAGTTTGCAGCCGAGCAGTTCTGCTCCGACATGTATCACGCCGACTTCAGCCACCTGTCGGCGCTCATCGCGCAACTGCCCGAAGGCGTCGATCCCTCGATGGGACGGCTGCCGACCATCGGGAGCCAGTTCAGTTCGAGCAACGGTCATGGCACCGGATTTTTCACCCATCCCGGTGCCGGCGCGGTAGGAAACATCAACGGTCCGGTCGCCATCGGCATGGTACATGGGGCCGCATCAGGAGCGCGCCATCGAGCGTCTCGGCGAGCCGCGCGGTTCGCAAATTTTCGGCGGGCATATGACCGTGTTCCCGACCTTCTCGTTCCTGCCGCAGATCCAGACCCTGCGCGTATGGCATCCGCGCGGCCCCGGCGAAATCGAAGTGTGGGCGTGGGCGCTGGTCGATCGCGATGCTCCACCCGAAGTCAAGGATGCGGTGCGTCTCGGCGTGCTGCGCACTTTCAGCGCGGGTGGAATTTTCGAGCAGGACGACGGCGAGAACTGGCTCGAGATTCAGAAAGTTCTGCGCGGCTACAAGGCCCGTCAGCAGAAGCTGAACCTCGCGATGGGCCTCGGACACGCGCACACCGACGACGAGCGTTTCCCGGGCAAGATCAACAACGTTTATGGCGAGGAGGCCGCGCGCGGTTTCTATCGCCACTGGGCCGAAATGATTTCCACCGAGGTGCCAGCATGAGCGCCGCAGCGGTCAATCAACCGGGATGCAGGCCATCCAATGCGTCGAGCGCGTCACGCCGGAGTTGCAACAGGAAATCGAGCAGTTCCTCTATCACGAGTCGCGCGTCCTCGATGAGCGGCGCTACGACGAATGGTACGGCCTACTGACTGACGATATCCACTACTTCATGCCGACGCGCTACAACCGCCTCAAGCGCGAGAGCGACAAGGAGTTTTCCGGGCCGAACGAGGCGGCGTTTTTCGACGAAGACAAGCATTCGATCGCGCAGCGCATCCGGCGGCTCAACACCGGAATGGCGTGGGCCGAGGATCCTCCCTCGCGCACCCGACACATGGTGAGCAACGTGGTGATTCGCCCGCGCGGCAACGGCGAGTACGAAGTCGATTGCTACTACATGCTGTATCGATCGCGGCTGGAGCGCGAGATCGAGATGTTCGTCGGCATGCGCCACGACGTGCTCCGCCGCGCGAACAACGCCGCCGGGCTTCATGGTCGCGGGCGCGCACCATCATTCTCGATCAGGCGATCCTGATGGCGCGCAACCTGAGCTTCTTCTTTTAGAGGGTCGCGCGATGGCCTGGAAGAAAGTCTGCCGCGCCGACGAGGTCGCCGACGGCGCCGCGCTTCAGATCAAGGGCGAAAATCCGCTCGCGATTTTCCACGTCGGCAACGAATTTTTCGCCACCGATGACACCTGCACGCATTCGAAATTCTCGCTCGCCGACGGCTACATCGAAGGCGACGAGATCGTGTGCGCGCTGCACGAGGCGCGCTTCTGCCTGCGCACCGGACGCGTGCTTTCGCCGCCCGCAACGGTGCCTCTGCGAACCTATCCGGTGCGAATCGAAGGCGGCGAAGTTTTCATCGAGGTCGAATAGGAGATCGCATGGGATGGCTGGAAGGAAAAGTCGCGCTGGTCACCGGCGGCGCATCGGGACTCGGACGCGCGATCGTCGAGCGCTTCGTCGCAGAAGGCGCGCGGGTCGCGATCCTCGATCGTTCGCGCGAACGCAGCGAGGAACTCGCGAAGAGCCTCGGCCCCAACGTCGCGGCGACCATCGGCGACGTGACAATCCTCGCGGACAATCAGCGCGCGGTCTCCGACACCGTCAAGCGCTTCGGCCAACTCGATTGTTTCGTCGGTAACGCCGGCATCTGGGATTTCAACATGTCGCTGGTCGACCTGCCCGACGATCGCATCGGCGAGGCTTTCGACGAATTGTTCGGCGTCAATGTGAAAGGCTATCTGCTGGGCGCGAAGGCCGCGTATCGCGAGCTCGCGAAGACCCGCGGATGCATAATCTATACGGTTTCGAACGCGGGCTTTTATCCGTGCGGCGGCGGCCCGTCTATATACCGCCTCGAAACATTCGGTGGTCGGGCTGATTCGCCAGCTCGCGTATGAGCTGGCGCCGAAGATTCGCGTCAACGGCGTCGCGCCCGGCGCGATTCCGACCGACTTGCGCGGGCCGCATTCGCTGGAGATGGCGGAGCGATCGATCGCCGCGCTGCCGATGAAGGAGATGGTCGAGCGCGGATTGCCGCTCGGCAAGCTGCCGCAGCCGCGCGACTATACCGGATCGTATGTGCTGCTGGCGTCGGCGGAAAATTCCTCGACCGCGACCGGCGGCGTGATCATTTGCGAAGGCGGGATGGGCATCCGCGGCTTCGGCGACAACGCGGCCGGCGGCCGCGATCTATAAGGATCCAAAAAAATGGCTGCCTTCCTTCGACCTCTCTCCCTGCTGGGAGAGACAAGCGTGAGGGTGGCCGGGAGATGACAATGAGTGGAGTAGCGAGCCTCGGCTATCTCGGACTCGGGGTGAAAAACGTTTCCGCGTGGGAAAAATTCGCGACCGAGATTCTCGGCCTGCAAAGCAGCCGGCACTCGGCGAGGACGGGCGGTTGCTGCTGCGCATGGACGAGTACGCGTATCGTTTCGCGCTTCATCGCGATGATGCGGACGACATCGCGTACGCCGGGTGGGAGGTTGCGGATGCCGCCGGGTTGCGCGAAGTCGCCGAGCGCATGCGCGCGATTGGCGTTGAAGTTGACCGCGGCGACAGCCGACGAGGCCCGCGCACGTCGCGTCACCGAGATGATCCGCCTCAGCGATCCCAACGGCATGGCGTGCGAGGTTTTCTGCGGACCCTCGGTGCAGTTCGAAAAGCCATTTCCATTCGCCGCGCGCGATTTCCGGCTTCGTCACCGGCGCGCAGGGCGTCGGGCACATCGTGATGGCGGCGCCGGAGATTCAGAAGAGCCTGCGCTTTTATTGCGAGGGGCTGGGATTTCGCATCAGCGACACCATCGACATGAAGTTCGGACCCGCGAGCATGACGATGACGTTTTCTGCATTGCAATGCGCGCCATCACACGCTCGCGCTGATTCCGGTTCCGGCGCCGAAGAAGCTGCATCACTTCATGTTGCAACTGCGCTCGATCGATGACGTCGGCGCGACCATGTACCTGGTGCAGGACAAGGGCATCGAGATCGCCTCGACGCTGGGGCGGCATACCAATGATCACATGCTGTCGTTCTATCTGCGCACGCCGTCGGGTTTCGAAATCGAGTACGGATGGGGCGGGCGCGAGGTCGATGACGCGACCTGGCACGTCCAGAAACATCACGCGCCCAGCATCTGGGGCCATCGCCGCCCCGCGATGCGCTGAGGTTGACATTGAGTCTTACTGAAATGGCAATTGCGCTGGCGCCCAAGGTGCGCGAAGCATCTGACGAAGCAACCCGACTGCGCCGTCTGCCCGACGCGACGTGGAAGGCGCTCCTCGACGCGGGCATCCCGCGCGGAATGCAGCCCGCGCGATGGGGCGGCGCGGAAGCGAACCCGGTCGACTTCTTCGAGGCGGTTTCCGAAGTGGCGCGCGCCGATGGCTCGCACGGATGGGTCACCGGCATCATCGGGGTGCATCCGTGGCAGCTCGCGCTGTTCCCGCTCGAGACGCAGCAGGAAGTGTGGGGCGAAGATTCGAGCATCATGCATTCGTCGTCATACGCGCCGACCGGCAAGGCGCGCAAGGTGGATGGCGGCTATCGCTTGAGCGGGCGCTGGTCCTTCTCGACCGGATGCGATCACTGTCAGTGGGTGAACCTCGGCGGCATCGCCGGCGCCGTCGAGATCGAGGGCCAGCAGCTTCCTGACAGCCGCTCGTTCATGGTGCCGCGGCGCGACTATAAAATCGATGACAACTGGTACGTCGCGGGGCTCAGCGGGACCGGCAGCAAGGACATCGTCATCGAGGACGCGTTCGTCCCGGAGCATCGGAGCCAGTCGCATTGGGATTACGCGCTGGGACGGGAGCTGCCGGGATGGATCGCCAATCCTTCGCCACTTTATCGCCTTCCCTTCGCCATCGTGTTCAACAACGCCCTGACCGCCTCGGTCCTCGGCGCCGCCCGCGGCTTCCTGGAGCTGTGGGTCAACCTCAGTGGAACACGCAAGGGTGGCCTCGGCGGCCTCATCGGCGAGGACCCTTACTGCCAGAGCCTGCTGTCGGAGGCCAACTACGCGATCGAGGGCGGCTTCCTCGCGATGCGCCACGACTTCGAGGAACTGATGGACTCCGCGCGCGCAGGACGAGCGGTTTCATTTCAGCGACGTGCCGCGATGCGGTACAGCGCATGCCGCTCCGCACAGCTGGCATCGCGCGCCGTTGATCGATCTGTTCGAGGCGAGCAGCGGCAAAGCCATCTTCCTCGATCATCCGCTGCAGCGGCGCTATCAGGACATCAAGGCGATGCTTGGGCACGCGTATCTCGGCGTCGACGCGCCGGCGCGGATGCACGGCGCGCTCGCATTCGGCCAGCGTGTTCTGAATCCGTTTCTGTTAGCCCGCCGGTTAGGCGGATCGCCCTCGCAAGTTGTATAGAAGCGCGAGGAGACAGGAGGTCACCATCATGGCTATCGACTACAGCGACTATGAATTCCTGAAGGTGGACGTTGCCGACCGCGTCGCGACCATCACTATCAATCGGCCCGACTCGCTCAACGCGGTCAACAACGTCGTGCATCACGAGCTCGAGCAAATCTGGCTCGACGTGCGCGCCGATCACGATGTCAACGCGATCATTCTGACCGGCGCCGGACGCGCGTTTTGCGCCGGTGGCGATGTGAAGGGCATGGCCGCGGGAAGCCTGACCTCCTCGACCGGCAAGAAGGGCAAGGGACGCGGGCGCGGACCGATCGCCGCCTCCAATGGACGACGGCTGGTCGACAACATGCTCGACGTCGAGCAGCCGATCATCGGCGCCATCAACGGCGATGCGATCGGCCTCGGCGCGACGCTTGCCCTGCTATGCGACATCACGGTGGTTTCCGAAAAGGCGCGCTTCGCCGATACCCACGTCAAGGTGGGAATCGTCGCGGGCGACGGCGGTGCGGTGATTTGGCCGCTGCTGATCGGACCCCATCGCGCGAAGGAATTCCTGATGCGCGGCAATTTCATCAACGGCGCCGAGGCCGGCCGCATCGGCATGGTGAACTACGCGCTCGCGCCCGAGCAGGTCATGCCGAAGGCGCGCGAGCTGGCGCAGGAACTCGCCGACGGGCCGACCTGGGCAATTCGATGGAGTAAACTCTCAGTCAACAAATGGCTCAAGCAGCAATCCAATCTCATCATGGATGCCTCGCTCGCCTACGAGATGATGTCCTTCAACCATCCGCATCAAAAGGAAGCGGTGAAGGCGTTCATCGAGAAGCGCAAGCCCAATTTCGTCGACGCCAAAGAGTAGCGCGATGAGCCGCTCCAAACCGATTCGCGTGCATCTCATCGCGGGAGGATATCCGCCCGGATCGTTCGCCGGCCACGACATGGATTATGTGCGGCTGCGCCTGCTCGGCATGCTGCAGGAAAATCCGCAACTGCTGACCACGACGGCGAACGACTACGGCGACATCGCGAAGTGGCTGCCCGGCAGCAGCTTTTCTCATCACCTATGTCGCCGGTCCGTATCCGAACGACGAGCAGAACGATTTCATTCGCAACTGGATCGAGGATGGTGGGCGATGGCTCGCGTTGCACGGCACTAGCGGCGGCAAAGCGGTACCGGTGGGCGAGAATCGCTACATCCGCAAAATGGTCAAGGGCAAGTACCATGCGACGCTCGGTGCGTTTTTCCTGAACCATCCGCCGGTGCGGAAGTTTCGGGTCGAGGTCGCGGATCGGTCCGCATCCGTTAACTGAGGGGCTGCCTGCATCATTCGAGGTGATGGACGAGCTCTACCTCATCGAGGTGCAGGATCCCGCGCGATGCCGCGTGCTGCTGACCACCGAGCTCGCAAAGGATCCGTCGCCGCAAGGATTCGGCTTCGTCTACGATCGCGATACTTCGCTGCTGCCGGACGGGAAAACCCGCGTGCTGGGCTACACGCGCGAAGTCGGCAATGGCGGGGTGACCTACATCGCGCTGGGCCATTGCCATTCGCCGTTGAGCAACGTGCAGCCGTTCGTGGATGCGAGCGTTGAGGCCGCGGGCACTACGCCGCAAACTTTCCGCGGCTCGTGGGAAACGCGCGAGTTCGAGACCCTTCTGCGCAACGCCGTGCGATGGGGTTTGGAAGCTGGGAAGGGGTAACGCGCCGATGAGCATCGAACAAAATGTTGCGCGGCATTACACGCATGGGTCGCTCGAGAAAACCATCCTTGAGGCGCTGCGCGCCGCCGGCAAGGACGTAAATCACCTCGCGACTTCCGATCTCGCCGCGGTCGATGAGTTTCATATCGGCGGGCGTCAGGCGACGATCGATTTTGCGCAGCAACTTGAAGTCCGGCCGGGGATGCGTCTCCTCGACATCGGATGCGGACTTGGCGGCGCGTCGCGCTTCTTCGCCGAACATCACGGATGTCGTGTGACCGGGCTTGACCTGACCGACGAATATGTCCGCGTCGCTGAAATGCTGGCCTCGCGAGTTGGTCTCGGCGAGTTGGTTTCATATCGCCAGGGTAGCGCGCTTGCGCTCCCGTTCGAGCCCGCAACGTTCGACGCGGTCTACATGATGCACGTCGGCATGAACATCCAGGATAAGACGCGATTGTCTGCCGAAGTCCGCAGAGTGATGGTCCCCAACGGCCGGTTCGGGATCTACGATGTGATGCGCGAGAATGAAGGCGATCTGACCTATCCGGTGCCGTGGGCCTCGAGCGCCGAGACCAGCTTCGTCGCGACCCCTGCTGAGTATCGACAAGCCCTCGAGGCCGCCAATTTCGAAGTATTGAAGGAACGTAACCGCAAAGATTTCGCACTCGGGTTTTTTCACCGGATGCGCGACCAGGCCTCGCAGGGCGGTTCGCCTCCGATCGGGCTCCACATCCTGATGGGCACGGAGGCACCGCGAAAAATCGCGAACATGATCGGCAACCTCGAGCGGGGTTTGATCGCGCCAGTAGAGATCATCAGCCGGACATGAAGAAGTTAGGCGCGAGCCATGCTCAATCCGCAGCGGAACTCATCTCGAAAAGAATCATCGAACTCGGGGACTGGCGCGGGGAAACCTTGAAGAGGATGCGCAAGCTCATCCAGGAAGCGGACCCTGCCGTCGTCGAAGAATGGAAGTGGATGGGCACTCCGGTGTGGTCGCACGACGGCATCATCTGCACCGGCGAATCTTACAAAAAAGTCGTGAAACTTACTTTCGCCAAGGGTGCGTCGCTGAAGGACCCGGGCCATCTCTTCAATTCGAGTCTCGACGGAAACGTACGCCGCGCGATCGACATCCAGGAAGGAGAAGAAGTCGACGCGTCAGCCTTCAAGGCGCTGATTCGCCAGGCGGCCGCGCTCAACACTTCCGGCAAGTCGAAAACTTCAAAGCGAGTGAAGTCGTAGGGATTCCACCCTGCGCTGTCAGCAATGTTTTTTTTGAGCGGATGCGCGAGCAGGCCCCGCAGAGCGGTCCACCTCCAGTAGGACTCCACATTCTGATGGCTTCGGAGGCGCCGCGGAAAGTCGCAACAATGATCGACAACCTCGAGCGTGGCTTGATCGCGTCGGCGGAGTTTGTCTGCCGAGCGGTGTGAGAGCATGCTGCCGAAGCTGCCCGGGAGCTATTGCAGCCTGGCGAGTTTTTGATTCCGTTCGGCGCACACGCTAAGGATGCCTCCTCTCGAATCTGGCCCAGTAGACTCGCGGTGCGCGATACGAGTATCTTCGTTTAGTCATAGGCCCATTTATTGTTGTTTGTCTATGCAACAATGACGCTATTTGGGCGATTGAGCAGGGTATGTTTCTTCGGAAATGGGGGGTGGGGACAGTCTAGCTACGCGAGTTTCGTAGCGAAATGTTCTGGAAAATCGAAAACCGAGGGAGGAGATTCGTCATGGCAGAAGGAAACGGGATGATTCCACATTTGATCGTCAATCGCGCGCAAGTGGTATCCGATGGATGCGGCGCATGCGGCAAAGAATTTGCCGGGGTGCCGACCGGCGAGCGCACTTTGAGTGCTGCGGTCGGACAGAATAACAGCACCTACATGTTCTGCGCGCAGTGCGGCGATTCCATCATGAGTCGGGTTCAGGCTGATTCGGCCAAGCCGCACTACTCGTGGGATTGGGCGGTGCCGCTCAAGGGCGCCCCGCTCGGACAGAACGGCAACGGCAAAATGTAGCTCTTTCGAATACGGGGCGCGTGCATTTATCGGGCGCGCCCCTTGGTTTCACCCCTTCTAACAAAACGCAGCGTCCCATCGTGAAGCGTGCCTACGCCTGCCCTGCTCCAACGACTTCAGCATCGCGCACTTTTGGATACACTGGTTCGAAACGCGTCAGCGACCCGATTGAAAGCTGATAGCATTCGCAATCCTGACTGAGAGAAAGTTTCTCTTCTCACAGCGGCACGTTAATCGCTCAAACTAGGACGGATGTGTGAATGTTGCGCCTTGAATCCCGCGAAGTCCTCGGTCACGGCCATGCTTTCAGCAGGCGCGAGCGAATGTACCGTCCGGGTCGCGTTATGTAGCCTGTGCAGCGATAAGGCGCGGCAGCGAGACCGGGAGGTCTGGAGAAGAATCCAAGCCGTGGCGAGCGAGCGCTCCGGTTTATGAAAGGAGGGCTACTACCTCCAACTCCTTCAAAGCACGCCATCAAGGCACGTTCACGGCTTGCCAAAGATGCTGGGCTCGTAAGACTCGAAGATGCGACCGCACTTCTCCACTGCCATCGAGTAACCCTACTGCGACTCATCGAACGCGAGCGGCTTCATCTCCTCAAGATAGGCGGCCGGTGGATGTTTGAGCGCGCCGAACTGGACGCGCTAAAGAATCGCAAGATCTCTACCTATCCGCATCTCGCGGTAGCCCGCCGCCGTCCGCGCTAACCGGCCAAGTGCGAATCGGCTCATAAGTGGATCGGGGGCAAGATTGCGGGACTGATTTTCGCATACGCTCTATATCGAAGTTGTCCGCTTACCGAAGCCTAGGTGAAGCGCGCCGAAGAGCACCGAAGACCAGGTAAATTGGCGCAGCGACACAGCCTCGAGGTCTAAGGACACGAATTTGCGGAGCAAGTAGCCGCGGAAGGCAACTCAAGCGCTCGAAACGCCAACTGGCCGCGACGATTCCTAAGTATCGCACGGAGCCGACTTGCTGCATGAGTAGGACATCCACCCAATCGCCGGCCAAATGATGCCACGGGCGCGTGGTCTGCGCCGGAGGAACGATCGTCTCGACCATCAGGAGGGCAACCACTCTTGAAAGCCGGATCGCCGGCGCCAGTGCAATCGTAGCCGGTCAGTCCCGCGGCACTATAGGAAGCGCGTGGATCGTGACCGTGGATCGTGACCATAGAATTGGACGATCGGCGATGGGGATACTCACTGCAGCCACCCCGCCGGAGCAAACATCAAAGTCATCATCGCGATGACTGCGGCGGCGCCTACCGCCGGAATTCCGAATGGGCTCGTCCCAACGCCGCGCAGCGGAATGGAGACCGTCGTTTGGCATGCGCTCATAAATCACACCTATTATTATCAGCGTCGAATCCAGGCTGCGTTCCCGGTTCCTCGCAAATGGCCGATGTCCAAACGGCAACGCGAGTCACCATATGGTAGGCCAACTCTACCAAATGTAAGCATGCCTAATTGATTATCATCGAGGTTGCGAGGTCTCATCACTTGTTCAATGACGTTATATTATGTTCTCAATGTTTTTAGCGACCCTGAAGCGCCTGCTTGACTGTTGGTTCCATCAGGGTGTACCTCATGCCTTCGCGGGTTATATTTTTGTCGCATCCAATCGACCATCAGCGGGTCGTCGTCATTGGCGCTGGGCCAGCCGGCCTGACCGCGGCCTACGAGCTCGCGCGCAATGGCTTCCATGCCGAAGTCCTCGAAGCCGACCCGCGCTACGTCGGCGGCCTCGCCCGCACCGTCGAGTACCAGGGCTTCCGCTTCGATATCGGCGGCCACCGCTTTTTTTCCAAAAACCGCGAGATCGAGGCACTCTGGACCGAGCTCCTCGGCGATAGAATGCGCGAATGCGCCCGCCTCTCCCGCGTCTACTACGGCGGCCGCTTCTTCAAGTACCCACTCGAACCCTTCGATGCGCTGCGCAACCTCGGCGCGGTCGAGGCGCTGCGCAGTCTCATCAGCTACCTGCGCGTGCAACGCACCACCCCCGCCCACATCCGCAGCTTCGAGGATTGGGTCGTCAGCGCCTTCGGGCGGCGCCTCTACGAAATCTTCTTCAAGACCTACACCGAAAAAGTATGGGGCATTCCATGCGACCAGATCAGCGCTGATTGGGCCGCCCAGCGCATCCGCGGACTCTCCCTGGTCTCGGTGATGCGCAGCCTGCTCCGCGTCCCCTCCCCCAATGGCGCTGTGATCAAAACCCTGGTCGATCACTTCCGCTACCCGGCGCTCGGTCCCGGCGAGATGTGGGAAAAGACCGCCGCGATTATCGAGCAGGCCGGCGGTTCGGTGCAATTGGACCACGCGGTTCACGAGATCCATCGCGCGGATGGACGCATCGTCGCGGTAACCTCGCGGACTTGTGATGGCATGCGGACCCATCGCGCCGATAACTTCGTGTCTACCATGCCGCTGGCCGAGCTGATCGCGGGTTTCAACCCTCCCGCGCCGGAGGCCGTGCAGGAAAGCGCGCGCGGCCTGCGCTATCGCGACTTCATTACGGTGGCGCTGGTCATCGACCAGGCGGAGCTGTTCCCCGACAACTGGATCTACATCCATGATCCGGGCGTGCGCGTTGGCCGCATCCAGAACTTCAAGAACTGGAGCGCCGAGATGGTCCCCGATCCGCGCTTCACAGTTTTGGGATTGGAATATTTCTGTACCGAGAATGACTCATTGTGGGCATCTACCGACGAGCAACTTATTGCCCTCGCGCGCGACGAAATCGCCACCCTGAAGCTCGCCGACAAGTCCAAAGTCGTCAATGGCGCCGTCGTCCGGCAGCCCAAAGCCTACCCGCTGTATGACCATGATTACCGGACTAACGTGGCCAAGGTTCGCGAATTCCTCGCCATCGAGGCACCCAACCTGCAAGTGGCCGGCCGCAACGGGATGCACAAGTACAACAATCAGGACCACGCGATGATGACCGGGCTGATGGCCGCCCGCAACATCATGGGTGGCTCCTATGATCTATGGCGGGTCAACTCGGACGCGGAATACCTCGAGAGCGAGGACACGGTAACCGAGGGTGGACGCACCGAACCCAATCCCATCGACGATAAGGGCGAAGTCTGGGGCATCCCGGCGCTCGATGCGATTTCGGTACGTTCCGGGTATATCGGCGCGGCGGGCGTGCCGCTCATCTTCGACCTCATCGTCTACCAGATCCTCATTTACTATTTTCACGTCTGGTACCCGGTCGCATTCGCGTTCAGTGCGATGGTGGGAGCGGCGATCCAGCATCGCCAGCGCAAGGATCTCGCGCGGCTGCCATGGTCTCGGCGCGCCCTGATCGTGCTCGCCGATGGCGCCGACTGCTACCTGATCAACATCGGTCTAATCATGTTGATCGTGACCTTCATGCATCGCCACGCGACCATTGGTCGTGCGCTGGCAGCGGGAGTGATTTCGCTACTGGCCTTTCTGCGTCAGCATCTGCTCGCGATGCAACGCCGCCATCTGTTGGTGGTCGCCGAGCAAAAAGTATTGCGCTAGATGCAGCTATCTCAAGGATCTAAAAATCTGCCACCGCCGCGCTGCTGCGTCGATCCATCTCGGTTCACTCTGTTGTCATTTCCGCCACTAAACCCGACGCCAACCTCATAGCAATGCTTACCATCCTCAACTACCACGCGATCGATAACCTCGGGATGATCACCTCGGTTCGTCCCGAGCGTTTCGCGGCGCAAATGCGGTTTCTCGTCGAGCATCGATATCGGGTCCTGCCGCTGGACGAAGTCCTCAGCTTGCTCAAATCGCGAGCGCCTATCCCGCCGCGATGTACCGCCATCACCTTCGACGACGGCTACCAGAGCGTCTACACGTGCGCCTTCGAGTCCCTGCGCAGCTATTCATTCCCGGCGACCATTTTCGTGACCAGCGGGATGTGTGGAAAATGGAGCAACTGGCCGGAACCACACCCGCGCCCCAGCAGCCGCCCAATGCTCAGCCCGAGCGAAATTTGCGAGTTGGCATCGAATGGGTTCAGTATCGGAGCGCATACTGTCAGCCATCATCGTTTGACGCGGTTGGGGCCGGAGGAAGCGCGGCGCGAGATCGAGGAATCGCAAATCCAGCTCGAGCAGATGATCGGGAAACCGGTGCGCCATTTCGCTTACCCACACGGCGAAAGCAACCCCGCAATTCGCGCATACGCGGCCAGTCGCTTCGACAGCGCCTACGGGGTCGACTTTCGCCTCGCCACGCACGAGGACGACATCTACAATCTCCCGCGGCTCGATACCTTTTATCTCGATGATCTGTTGCGTTTGGGCGGCCCGGATAAGCCGGCCGCGCAGATTTACGTTCGTGGCCGCAGAGTTCTGCGCGGGTTTCGTTTGAAGCTTATGGGCGCCAACGATTCTCCCGATTGAAAAAATCGCTCTCGCGATCGCCGCGATCCATGGCGGACGGCGCGAGGTCGGACCTCCAGGCATTTGCCGCGGCGAGATAGTGAGCGTGCCGCGCGGGGAGGCCCGCGGGCTCATCGAGTTCCAACTTTCGATAGAGTTCGGCAATGGCTGCCGGAGGATCGGCGATCAGATCTTCATAGCTGATGGTAACGAAGCGATCGGTGGGGACCAGGTCGCCGGCGGCGCGCAATTTGGCCGCGACGCTTTGATGAATCCTGGCGACGCATTGCTCGAGTTCCGTGCGGCTTAGAGACAGACCGATCGCATAGCGCTCCCACATCGTTTTCCACATCTTGACCGTCGAAATGAAGACCGCCTCAGCGTCACGCGTGAGGCTGATGAAAACCGCGTCGGGAAAAAGCCTGGCGATGGTCGGCACGCGCATCGAATGGCTAGGCGATTTGAGGAGCAGACGTTTTTCCTTTCCGTTCGCATGCAAAACCCCGCGCAGAAAATCAGTCCAGAGATCTCCCCACGCTTGCGCATCATCATCAGCAAAGCAGTCGGGATCGCATAGGTCCTCGAGTTTCTTCAAGCTCTCGGGAAACAGAAACGCTTCGTAGGGCGACCTCGCACCCAGACATAACAGTGCGAATTCATCCTCCTGGGGCGAAGACGGAGTCACCACAAGGTCGCGGGTGGGCCGCGCGACTTCGGCCTGACCCGGACTGCTGGTCAGCAGGAAGCGGTGCGGATTGAAACATTGAAATGTATTGGGCATGACGAAGCGATCGTCCAGGGCGAGGATCTCATGCAGTAGGGTTGTCCCCGACCGCCAATGGCCAAGGATGAAAACCGGCCGACATATTTTCACTTCGTTCAAGGAATCGCGAAACAGTCGCCCTTGGAGCCGCTGCAAAACCCAGAGCATCCGGCCGGCGGCCTTAAACCTGGCATCGAGCAGACGCGGAATCTGCGCATCTGCATATTGGGCACGGAGCTGGCGCCACGCCGGAAGGCTCAGGTTAAAGACCGGGCGCGAAAAGTACTCGCCGATGCGCATACGTCCCGAGGGAGTAGCATCGTCTTCGAGTTAATCCAACCTGACCTACTGTTTATTTTTGATGTTGCCGATGAGACGATACATGGTGCTCACGCAATGGTCGCGGCTCAGCCGGCCGGCACGTTCGGCATCGCCCTGGCGAAAGGCCTCGAAGATCGCCATGTGCTGCAATTCCGCCTGTTCTACTTCGCCGGTGAGATGCGACTCGATGCGAACATACGGCTCAACCGCATCACTTAGGTTGGAGGCGATTTTGGCGAGGCGCTCGCGATTCGCGCTGGCGATCAGCCGCATATGGTACTGGCGATTAAGCTCGGCCCATTGCGCCAGATAGTCCGCATCCTTGTGGTTGAGGCTGCGCATCTTTTCGAGGATCGCCCGGACCTCGGCAACGTCGCGTTCGCTGCGCAGCACGGTCGCCGTCATCAGCGCGTGCTCCTCGATAGCCATGCGGAGTTCGAAAATTTCCACGATTTGCGCGAGGTCGAGCGAGGTAACCGCGAAGCCGCGGCGCGGACGAAGCTCGACGAGGCCTTCGGCCTGCAGCCGACTCATCGCTTCGCGAATGGGAACGCGGCTTACGCCGAATTTTTTGGCAATCCGCTCCTGGCGCAATTCGGTGCCGGGCGGTAGAGCACCGCTGAGGATCCTCTCCCGCAGCCAGGCATAGGTGGTCTCCGGCAGCGAGTTGACATTCTGTTGAAGCTGGTTGAGCTGATCCGGCGAAGTGGCCATGTTCGAAAAACCCGCCCCCATACCCCTTAGTGCATCAAACGAAGCAGCGAAATAATCTAATTGTTGATTGTATTCATTTTACCGAGCTTTACAAGATCGAACCCCATGGGCTCCGACTCCATCCATATTAAAACAACCGGAAGTACTCGCGCTGTTCCCAATCGGTGACCGCGTCCGATTTCTCCGCGTGACTTTCCTTGAGGTAGGTTTCAAACCGATCGACCTCGCTCATTTTCATCTTGACCATGTAGTCGATGAAGCGATCACCCATTTTGCTGCGATACAACTTGTCGGCACCGAGCGCTTCGATTGCCTCGCGAAGCGAGGTCGGCAACTGGTCGACGCCCTTCGCCGCGTATGGCGCCCCGCGCAGCGGACCTGGATCTGTGTGCGTCTCGATGCCATCGAGTCCCGCGATCAGTTGCGAGGCCATATAGAGGTAGGGATTGGCGGTCGGCTCGCCGCTGCGATTTTCGATGTGACTGCCGGCGTCGCCGACGCGCCCCTGCACGCGGATCATGGCGGCGCGATTATCAACCGCCCAGGTCGCTCCCGTCGGCGCGAGCGAATGGGGTTTAACCCGGCGATATCCATTGATCGACGGAGTGGTGAACACCGATGCTCCTCGCGCGTGTTTAAGGAGCCCGCCCACGTAATGTTTTCCTGTCTCGGATAGAGGGCCCGGAGGACCATCGGCGGCGAAGAGGTTCGCGCCCGACTCGGCGCTCGCCAGCGATTGATGCAGGTGCCATCCGCTGGAATATGCGCCGGGCACTTTCGGCTTGCACATGAACGACGCATGAAAACCGAGGCGGCGGCAGACCTGCTTGGTTGCCGCGCGAAACAGGATCATCGCATCGGCGCTGCGCACGCCGTCCATCGGATCGAAGGTCATCTCGACCTGGCCTGGCCCCCACTCATCTTCAAGTGAGCGAATCGGCAATCCGAGGTCCGTCATCGTGCGTAGGAGGGCCTGCAGGACGTCGTCGATCTCGTCGCTGTGATCTTCAAGCAGGTACTGAAATCCGTGCGAGACTGGCGTCACGATGGGCGCCGGCGCGGGATTTCCCGGGCCGCCCATTTCGAACCCGCCCAGCATGTTGTCGATCATGCGGGTCAGGTACCACTCAACTTCGAGGCCGGTTACATATTCGAAGCCCGCGGTCTTCGCCCGGGCGAGCGTGTCGCGAAGGATCCGGCGCGCATCGAAGGGAAACGGCTGCCCGTTCGCGAAATACATTTCGCAAACAACCCAGCCGGTGTTGGGCGTCCACGGCAGGACGGTGAATGTCGTCGGGTCCGGCACCATCACGCAGTTGGGGTCGCCGGTCATCTCCTCCATGCCGAAGCCGCCGCCCTCGACGAAAGGATCGAAGACGATTGCGTTGGCGGTATCGAAGAACCATGGCGCGACGGGAAAATCGACGCCGTTCTTAAGCGCCTGAGGAAACAGCCTCGCCGCGAGGGTTTTGCCGCGTACGATTCCGTGTTGATCGGGCACCGCGAAGCGTACTGTGGTCAGGTTTTCCGCGGCGGCGCGCTTGATGGCTTCGTCGGCGGCGCGGCGCTCGGTCTCGCCCCACAGCCCGTGTTCCTCGATGAATCCTTTCCGCCCGACGCTCTGGCGCGATGGTTTCTCGGCCACGTTTACCTCCTCGAACTAAGTCCGTATGTGGACGCTCAGATGACGAACGTCATGTTGCGCATCGGTACGTCGGCCTGGATCAGGTCGACCTGCTTGCGCACGATGCGCAGGTCCGCTGGTTTTGAGATTTCCGATAACGGCCGAAGAACATAGCCGTACCATCCGGGGATCACGCGCATCTCACCTACCCGCCATTCGTGGATCACCACCGCACATCGCACGCGGATTTCGCCGGCGGTATCGCTCTCCCAGATTTCGAGGTTGGAAAGCGTCCGGCAGGTCCGCGAGGGTGGCACCTGCGAGTAGGCGGTCCCGGTGCGAAGCCGAAAAATGCGATCCTCGAGACGCCGGCGATCGTCAAACGCGGTGCAGAGCTGCGTCGTCGGATCCACACCGACAGTCACCGTCGGCACCCAGTAGAGGCAGTCCTCGGTGAATAGATCGAACCATTGCTCGAAGCGGCCGGTGTCGATGAGCCGGCTCTCGAGGAACAAAAACTGCTCGACGATCGATGCGACTCGGCGATCGATCATCGGGCCTGGTTTTTCCCATGCTGCGATGTCGCCTTTCACGAGCTCATAGAATTGCGGGTCCACATACATGAACCGCGGCTGGTAGGTCATCAGGGCTGGATCGACGTTGGTATTCATCGGCGTTACCTCTTTCCTTCGGTCCAGCCGGTCGTCGCACCCGTCATCAAGCGCGCCCACTCCTGAAAGTATCCGCGAATATGATGCTCGTCGGTCGGCGGCCCGATGACGACTCCTTGTTTATCGGTCTTCTCGCGATCGGTGTTGGCGCCGCGCGAAATGTCGATCCATTCCATTTCCGGAATGAGCATGCCGCGCTGCGCTTCCTCGAAATTCGCGAGGTCGTCGGGCTCGCCGAACGCAGGAAAGTCCTCCTGCATCCGCATCCGCAGCGTGTTGATCTCGTCGGGCACTCCTTCGATGGTGGTCCCGTAAAAGCTGAGTCCGGTCGTATCGACGGTCATCGGCTCGATGATCTGCAAATGATTTCCGATGAGCAGCAGATTGGGAAAGATGTTCAGGTTCAGACCCGCGCCTGGCCCCATGTCGAGGTAACGTTCCGCATCGGCATCGCCATAGCGCGCGCGCATCGAAGCTTCGAACGCTTCCATCCCTGGAAACGGCCGAATCCACTTCCAATAGCCGTCCCGCATACCGGGCCGCTGATCGAGGACGGTATTTCCGTTGCCGAGATACTTCACGTAGAGAGGGCCGTCGTCGGGGCGCTTGGCAAAGTACTGCATGTCGCGGTCGTCGCCATAGCGCGCGGCAACTTTGAGCAACGACCGGTGCGAGAATGCCGGATGATATCCGTCGGCGGCGTTGTCGTATGAAAGCTTCCAGTTCGCGCGATACATCATGCGCTGCGCGCTGCTGCGCACGATGACGTTGCCCTTGGGATAGCGATCCAGCCACGCATCGATGTATTCGGTCGCCGGCCCAAGATTCTCTTTGAGCGGCGGCAGGTCCTTGTTGAAGGTCGCAAAAACAAACTGGCGGTAGGTCTCGACCCGCGGGACCGACCCGAGGCGATGCTCTTCGAAACCGAACGTGCTGGCATATCCCTGCGGCCATGGCACTGATTCGAGCCGGCCATCATTGGCGAAAGTCCACGCATGATAGGGGCATTGAAAACGTTTGGCGCTGCCGCTCGGCTCGCGACATACGGTGGAACCGCGATGGGTACAGCGGTTGAGCAGAACCTGGATTTTCCCGGCGCTGTCGCGCGCTACGATGATCGGCCGCACGCCGAGGTTCGTGGTCACGAAGTCGTCGCGCTTGGGAATCTGGCTTTCGTGGGCAACATAGGTCCAGGTACCGCCGAACACGCGAACCATTTCCTTGTCGAATACGGCGGGATCGGTATACAGCGTGCGATGCACATAATCGCCACGAACGAGCCGCCGAAGCTCCTCGTCCTGAGGAGTTGCCTTCGACGATGCGTTAGTGGTCATTTCCGATAGATAAGCCATTACTCCCTTTCTCCCGTGCCAAATGGATCACATGGTCAAGCGCGGCGACGCGTTGAGGTAGAATCGAAACTTGTCGCTCGAGCTTTCGATCATTCCCGCGAACGAGGACATATAAAGTTGCAGTTCCTGCATATCGAAAGGACGCCCGAGCAACTCCGCCATGGTCGCGCGCCGGATCATGCATTCATTCTCGGTATGGATTCGTACATAAGAAGGATGCTCTTCCACGAAGACCTCCTTCCCCGGGTTGTCGGCCTGCACCGCATCGAGGACCGTCAACGCGAAGTCGCCGGCGCGCAGCACCGGGCCGACCAGCGTCCTGCCGAGCAGTCCGCGTCCGTCGCTTTTTGTTTCACTCACTGAGAGTCACCAAGTCTGACCCAGATTTGATCCTGCTCGATTTTGAGCGGGAGCAGGTCCAGTTTGCAGTCGTCGGGATTGACACCGTTGCCGGTAGCCAAATCGAATTGCCAGCGATGCGCCCAGCAGGTGAGGAGGTTTCCCTCCAGCTCGCCGTCGATCAGCGGAAGCCCCTGGTGTGGGCATTCGGCTGCGATGGCGCGGAACTCGTCGGCACCGAGGCGGGCCACAATGATGTCGCGGCCCGCGCACTGGAACAGAGCCATCTCGCCCTCCCACAAATCGGCCACGCTGCATACCGGCTCAAATGCCATGGTTCGACGCCGCTGTCTCCTGAACGATCTCGATCGCGCTCCATGCCTTGAGCTTCGATTCGCCAAGCTTCTGTGTACGCGGCAGCAACTCGCCCGAAGAAGCGCTGCGGACGCGCAAAACACCGCCGGGCTTTTCCTTCACGAACCATCCGACCGTCAAGCCGCCGATCGCGCTCGCTATGTCGTCCATCGTGGTATCCAATCCGAACACCGAGCAGCGGTACTCGTAATCTCCTTCGACAACCCACGCCAGCGGTATCTGCATCGATTCACCTCGCCGCGTCCGCGCGCGCCCACTGGAAGTTGTGTGCGTCTTTTCCGCCTTCGCCGGATTCTTTGGAGAGTCCCATGTAGGTCATCAGCCCGTCGGGAGTTTGCGGCTGGATGATTCCTTCGAGAAAGCGATCCACCACGGTCTTGAAGCCCTGGTAGCGCGCGGGCTCCTGTAAAAAGATCCAGCGGTCGACCTCGGAGCCAAAGAGATAGGTGCGGCCTCCGTGTTCGAGCGGATAAACCTGGTTGCGCCAATGATCTCCTGCCACGCCGGTGACTGCCAGATTACTCATTGGACAGAGCAGCGGAATCGCCTCGAGATGAGCTCGACGCATATCACCCTTGCGGATATTTTCGATGATCACGTCCCAGCAGCGGCCGAAGTTCGCATTCCAGCCGGGATATTTTTCTTCCAGCCATTCGCGCTCTGCCGGACCCACTCCGGATGCCGGATTCCACCACACCGATTCCGGCATCAGCCAGGTGCCGAGGTGCTGCCCGTGATGCTGCACGTCGATGTCCGCCGTAAAGATGTCCCAGTACCATGGACGCGCGAGGCCGAGCTCATGTAACTGGCGGTCAAACTGCTCGATAACCCATTCGTGCATGAACTCCTTAAACGAGCTTTCGCGCTGCGCCAGTGGCGTGTAGTAGTCCATCGCGAGGCCACTGACAGTGGAAAAGAGCTTCCACATCCGCCAGAAGCCGATATCCACCAGCTTCTGCGCTTCCGCCTTTTTTCCCTGCTCCAGCATCAGCCGCAGCACCGGAGTTCCGATTTGCGCGTGACGCGCCTCGTCGGACTGGATGCTCAAAATTAGATTGGCGAAGGAATGATCGCCACCACGAGTCGCATCGGCGGCGAGCGCGAGGAATTGCAGATTGGTGAAGGCGGTTTCGAAAACGAAATTCCCCAGCACCGAGGTGCTCGCGACGTCACGCGTGTGCATAATATCGTCGATGGTGTGTTTGACCGCGACCGACACCCAATTTTGCGACTGCAGCCCGCGCGGCGCCCAGTCGAACTGCTGGTCCGACGGGAGCAGCGCATGCGCGAAGCTCAGCTGAATCTGCGCGTGGCGCATCTCATCGAGCGCGCCGAAGGTTCCCATGTTGCGTGCGCCGGGCGCCTTGAAAAAACGGCAGAAACGACTCTCAGTCGCGATCGAGGAAAACTCGACGTCGACGATCCCGCCATAGTGCGCCTTGAGCACGCTCATCCAGCCGGGGTCGGCATTTTTGTAAAAGCCGGTGCGCTCGAGCGCGGACTTGACCGAATATGCCGCCGCGTCCTTTTCTTTTTGTAGCGTCACGTACTCGCGGTAGGTGACCTTGTAGGGCTCGTCGTACTTTTCCCACAGTTCCATCGGGATGCCGTAGGCGTCGCTCATGAAGGGCGGAAAGAGTTCATCTTCGGCGACGTATTTCGGCGTCCACGAGGTGCTCCGCGCGAGGTCATACCATTCGGATCGGTCGAGCATACTCATTGTAGGATGTGCTCCTATACGGTCGTGACTTGAGCCTGGAATTCTCGCAGTCTTTGTTTCGCAGTTACGGCCGCGCTCGCTAGGTCGGGTAACGCGGCGCAAAACGCTTCGATCGCGCGGTCGGCGAGCGAATTCCATTTTTCGATCCACGCCGCGAGCGGCGCGGCGTTGCCCGCATCGCGAAAGGCGTAGTTCACCAGCGCTGAAGACCATCGCCGCGAGCGTTCGCTGTCGCGCAACTGTGCGTCGCATAGCATCGCAAGCAGGTTGTCCCCGCTCGCGCGCGCGAGGCGGGAAAAATGGCGCAGAAAGATTTCATCGATGGCCGGCTTTGCGACCAGGTTCAGCGAGACGAAAGCCTCGGCCCAGTCGTACGCGACCAGTTGCCGCTCCATTAATTCGCGAAGTCCTTGCCACGCGGCGTCATTCTCCCAGTACGCGCGTTCATCGCGCCCGAATCCGTGGCCGGGGCGATGCTTCGCGAGTTCCGCGGTGCGGTATGCAATCCGCGAAACCCAGCGCAGGCTGTCGGCCATCTGCAGTGCCGCGCAAATCGTAATGGTGCTGGCGGGGGCGACCTGCGCGAGGTATCCGCTCGACATCTGAAGGGTGTGAAAGAGATAGCGCGCTGGCGTATACAGTCGCGCCAACGTCTCCAGCCATTCGGCGCCGAGGGTCGCGTCGTAGCCGATCGCGTCATGTTCGTCGAGCAGGCCGTCGACGTAGGCCTCCTGCGAATCCTGCATCGCGTTGTAGGTGCGATAAGTCAGCGCGTCGGGGTCGCGAAAGCCATTCCAATCGGCATGCTGAAGTGGGCTCTCGAAGACGTGCTTGCGAAACCACCGATTCATCGGCAACTCGGAGTCGAGTTGAAACGGTTGTGTCTTGTCGTAGGTCCAGTAGAGCAAATTGGTGGAGACGATTTCGTACTCGGTCGGACGGCGCCGGTTGGCGGCGAGATGACTCCACGCCCTGGCACGATTGGTCGTTAGTCCGGCCACCACGGTCTCCTCATGGCTCGACTGAAGTGCTGAAAAAGGCAGCAATCAGCATGCCTACAGTCGGATGTCAGGCAAACGCCAATTTTGCATACGGTTTTAGCGAAGAATGTCGCCATTTTCGTAGGCAGTTGCCGCCTAAGGTTTTTCGCATTCACACTTCCCGCCGATGTCTGACTCCGTCGACTATCGCCGCCAACACGATCACAACACCTGCGGCGAGTATTTGTACGAACGATGAGACGCCCATCATGTCGAGCGAATTGGAAAGCGTTCCCAACATTAGAACTCCCCAAAAAGCGTCGAGCATACTTCCTATGCCGCCGTTCAGCGCGATCCCCCCAAGGACCACCGCGGCAAGCGATTGCAACTCCTGACCGGAAGCGGCATTCGGTTGCGCCGAGCTGACCCATCCCGTGAGGACCACCGCGCCGATGCCGGCCGTGATTCCGCTCACGCAATAGATCGCGGTCTTGGTCAGCCTCACATTGACGCCGCTATACATCGCGGCCGGCTCGCTCGATCCGATCGCGACGACGTGGCGGCCGAAGACCGTGTACTTGAGGAGGATGTGACCGGCGATGAGCGTCAGCAGCGCAATCACAGGAGGCCATGGGATTCCGAGGATGGAGCCCGAGCCGATCGCGCTGACGTAGGGGTCGGGTAAATCATAGATTGGGAGACCACCAGTCGCGGTGAGCGCGAGGCCGCGCGCGATCGAAAGGGTACCCAGCGTCACGATGAATGGTGAGATTTGAAACCACGAGATGATGGCGCCATTCAGCAGGCCGAACGCGGCGCCGGTCAGTATCATCGCGGCGACTCCCACGAGGATGCCCGCATGCGACATCACCATCACGCCGTAAACTCCCGAGAGCGCGAGCATGGCGGCGACGGAGAGATCCAGTCCTCCGCTAATCACCGCAAAGCCCTCGCCTACCGAGATGATCAGCAGCGGCGAAAGCTGGCGGCTCAGGTTGAGCAGATTCTCGACCGAACAAAATCGCGGTTCGATGTAGCTGGTGATCGCGCCGAGCAGCAGGATCAATCCGGGCAGGATCAATGCGCTGGGGCTCGCGATGCGAAACTGCCGAAGCGTGCTTCCTTGTGGTGATGCGATGCTGCTGCTGGCTGCCGGGGTCATCGATGCTGCCCCATCATCGCGTCGAGGATCGCGGGTTCGCCCCCATCGAAGGGCGCTTCGAAACTGGCTGCGATTTTTCCCGCGCGCATCACGTGGATGCGATCGCACAGGAGCAGTGTCTCGCGCAGATCGCTCGATAGCAGCAGCACCCCGACCCCCTTCGCGGCGAGCGCCACGATCTGCTGATGAATCTGGCTGCGTGCCGGTAGATCCACGCCGGCTGTCGGATCCTCCAGGATGGCGAGCCGCACCCCGTCGCGCATCGCGCGCCCGAAGAGAATCTTCTGCTGATTCCCACCACTGAGCCGGCTGATGGGATCCTCCATCGAATGAAACTTGACTGCCAGTTGCCTGAGCCCAGCATGCGCGAAGCGGCGCTCTTTGGAGGTTGAGATGAGGCCGAATCTCGTGTGCCACTGTAGTTGACCCAAGGTCAGATTCTCACGGATGGGCCGCTGCGCGAGGATTCCGCGTTCTTTGCGGCTACCAGGCAGATACACGATGCCTAAGCGTGCCGCATGCGAGGGCCCTCGAGGTCGCCATGCTTGCCCATCAAGTTGCAGCGTGCCACCGCGCACGGTGGCGAGGCCCACCAGCGTCTTCGCCAAAGTTTCGCGTCCACAGCCCGAAATGCCGTACAGCCCCACGATCTCGCCGCGATGGATGCCGAGGCTCACCCCATGACAATCGCGTCCCGCGTGCACTTCCTGCATGTCGACGATTTTCTCGCCGCGTCCGCGCCACGGTGCCGGTGCTTTGACCTGCGCACTGCCGCGGGTCAGCAAATCGATCAGGTCTCCCTCGGTCACGCTCCCGTCAATCGGCCGCGTCTCGACGATGCGGCCCTGGCGCATCAGGCTCACCCTCGATCCCACCACCAACGTTTCGTGGATGCGATGTGTCACGTACAGCACCGCGCCCCCTTCCGCGGTGAAGCGTCGCAAGGCCTCGACGATCAGCGGCTCCTCGCGCGCGGTCAGCAGCGAGGTCGGTTCATCCATAATGAGGATGCGCGGCCGCTGGCCGAATGCCTTCGCGATTTCGACGAGCTGGCGCTGCAGTGGTGAAAGCTCCGCCACCTGCGCTTCGGGAGAAATGTCGAACCCGAGCGAATCGAGGAGTTCGCGTGCCGCATCGACCTCGACCCGTCGTCTGAGTAGTCGATAGCGCGATGCGAATGGATCGCCAACCAGCGCGAAGTTCTCGGCGACACTCAGCTCCGGAATCGACGACAGCTCCTGGAAAACCGTGGCGATACCCAACTGTCGCGCGGCTCGGACGTTTCCGATCTGTGCCGGTTGCCCTTTAACAAAAATCCGATCGCGCCGATCGGGATGAAGTCCGGAGAAAACTTTTGCGAGCGTCGATTTACCCGCGCCGTTTTCGCCGAGCAGGACGTGAACCTCGCCTTCGATCAGGGAAATCGTGGTGGACGCCAGCGCCTGGGTTGCACCGAAGGATCGTTGGATGGCTTCTGCGCGCAGCAGTTCCTCGCGCTGCGCCGCCGATTTTTCATGCGCATGCACTAATGGATTGCCGACGGTGACCACTGCGGCGGCGGACGATCGTACCGCGAGACGTCGTAGGTGCTGAGTTGGTCGGGAGTGATCGCATACAGCGGAACCAGCAACTGCGGGTAGGGGACCGGCGCCTTGCTCACCAGCCCGCCAATCTCCTGATGATTGAGCAGGCGCACGGTATCCTGGATCGCGAGTCTGCCGATCAGGATGCCCGGTTCCGAAACCACCATCGCGATATTTCCCGAGCGCATCAGATCGAGGCTTTTGGCGGTGATCGTCGCGGTGACGACCTGGGCCTTGCGATTCATCCGCCGCGCCGCGATCGCCGCCCCGGTCCCGAGGTTGGCGGCGGCCGCGTATATAAAGTTCGCATCGGGATACTTGATCAGAAGATCCGACGCCTGCGCCTCGCCATCTTCGATCTGCGTATTGCCTTTGAAGACGTTGCCGACCAGCGTCATCCCCGAGCACGCGCGCGCTTCGTTTTGCACGCCGTCGAAGCGCAGCCGGTTCCAGGTCGAGCCGTTGGGCCCGGGGATGGTGATGACTTGCGGCGCCGGATGCGTCTTGCACATGAAGTCCGCCAGGGTTTTCCCGATCGCTTCTTCGTTCATCGTGACCCCGAAGCTCACAGCCTTCGCCTTGACCGGCACTCCAACCGCAATCACCTTGATGCCGCGTTTGACGAGGCCATCGATGACGCGCTCGTAGCCGTCGTAGTTCGCCGCGCCGAGGATCACCGCGTCGACCTGCAGCGTCGCAAATTGATTGAGCTGATCCTGCTGCTGCTCGACGTTGCCGTAGCCGCCGGCGCTGAGCATCCGGACGACGTCCACCCCGGTGGCCGCGGCCTCGGTGGAAATTCCGAACGCAACTCCCTTCCAGTAGTCGTCAACGAAGTGGACCAGGCTGACGCCGATTCGATACGGGCGCTGTGCTTTCAATGGTTGCAGCAGGGCGCCGCGATCGTCGGCGCCCGCCGCCACGGAAACTTGCAAGGCGAGACCGATAGTCATCAGGCCGAGCACGAGTGCGCGCACGCACGCCGTCCCGATCCCATATTTGCGCCACCGTGTCATCGTTCGCTGTAGGATGCGGCGGGTCGGATGCCTGCCTCTGATGACTGTGTGTCACTGTCAACATGGGACCGATGATCGCCATAAACGATCGCGTACTCTTCGAGGAAAAATCCGGCCCGTCCCGCCTTCGCCGGTTTCTCACCTTTCAAATGGATGCCGGAGAGCATCATCTTGGCGGTATCGGAGCTGTTGCGGGTCAGCGCATCGGCGCCTTGCTGGCCGATTTGCGGATTCAGATTGACCCCATCCTGCGCGACGCTGCTAACTACTAGTAAGGCATCCGCGCCGGTCTCGCATGCCGCCTGCTGCGCGGCCGCGATGACCTCCTGATCCTGGCCGACCGCGCCATAGCCCTCGACAATCGCAATTTTGCGATACTTGGTCATTGGCTCCGAATAGACCAGCGGCAGCGGGCAATGATTCGACGCAGCCGTTGGAACGTCATCGATCGGGGTGATGATTATTTGAGGTTCGGATCTGCTCGATACAGAACATGCAGACAACAGGCACACGGTCAGCACGGCGACGATGCACTGCAAGCTTAACTTCATGCTTCACCCATGTATCCGATCAGGGTCGCGAGTTCGGCCGCGGAACTGCCCGCCACCAGGTCGTGGAGGAACGGCAGCGCCGCGCGCATTCCCGCGGTCAGTGGTTCGAAGCCCGCGCTCGACTTGTGCGGATTTGACCAGATGATGCGCCGCGCCAGCAGCCGCAGCCGCTGCATCTGCTCGCGCAGCAGGTCCGGCGCGCCGCGTTCCCATCCGTCGGAAAAAATGATGACCAGGGCGCCGCGCGCCATCCCGCGCTGTCCCCATTGATCGAGGAACTGCTTGAGCTGTTCGCCGATGCGGGTGCCGCCGGACCAGTCAGGAATCGCTTTCGAGGCGGCCTCGATCGCGAGGCTCGGATCGTCAGCGTGAAAAAACGGCGTCACTCGCGTCAGCCGCGTGCCCATCGTGAAAACCTCGGTCGCGCGCGCGGCGCACTTGAAAGCGGCGTACGCGAAGCGCAGCAGGCCACCCGCATATGGCGCCATCGATCCGCTGATGTCGACCAGCAGGACTCGAGGTCGCGGCCGCCTGCGCGGCGCGCGCTTGTAGAGCCGGCGCGGTTCTCCTGCATGCGACAGCACTGCGCGGGCGGTGCGGCGGACGTCGATTTGCCCGTGATGAAACGGTTTGAAGCGGCGCGACTTCTGGCTGGCGACTGCGCCGCGCAGGCGCGCGATCAACTCGAAGACCTGGCGCTCCTCGTCGCCCGAGAGAGTCGAGAAATTGCGCCGCCGCAGGACCTCGTTGTCGCTCGCCGCGCCAATCTCCTCTCTGCGCTCGCGCTCCGACTGACTGTTACCACGCTTGGGATGCGCGCCGCTGGGCCGCAGCGAGAAGAGTTCGCCGTCGGCATCGGGCCGCTCATCAACCGGATCGTTGCCGAAGAAAAACGCCTTGAAGCAGGCATCGTATTGCCGGACTTCCTCGAGCGTGGTGCACAGCGTGATGCGTCCGCACACATACAATGTATGCAATCCGGCGCCCGCGATTTGCCCGAGCGCATCGAAAAACATCTCCACCCGATGCAAATCGGCGCGCACGCCCGCCTTGCGCAGCGCCGCGGTGAAGCCGACCAGCGTTTCGCTAAGCTGCGATGTGGCTCCGGTACTCATGACTTGGGACTCGTGGGCATCAGCAGGGCAAAATCATCTTTGCGCAGGCGCGCCTGGTCCTCTTTGTACTTCACCAACGCACCGAGAGTGAGCGAGATCGCACCGCTGCTGAGCTCGGTGACGTTCAATGCGCTGAGCGCTTCCGACCAATCCAGCGTTTCCGCCACCCCCGGTGGCTTGATCAAATCCGCGTGGCGCAGACGGCCCGTTGCAGAGGCAACCTGCTGGGCGAGGGGTTCCGGCATCCTCGGGAAGCGGCGTCTGACGATCGCCAGCTCGCGATCGAACGTCGGGTAGTCAATCCAGTGATAGAGGCAGCGCCGTTTCAGCGCGTCATGTACTTCGCGGGTGCGATTCGAGGTTACCACGACAAACGGTGGCACCTCTGCGGTGATGGTGCCGAGCTCGGGGATTGTCACCGAAAACTCGGACAGCGCTTCGAGCAGAAACGCTTCGAATTCGGCATCGGCGCGATCGACCTCGTCGATGAGCAGCACGCCGCCGCCCGCTTCGAACGCACGCAGGATCGGACGGCGCAGCAGAAAGCGACGATCGTAAAGGTCCGCCTCCAGTCGCTCGCGCGATGAGTCATCGAGCGAGGCCGCCGCACGCAGATGCAGCAACTGGCGCGGGAAGTCCCAATCATACAGCGCCTCGGATGCGGTCAGCCCCTCGTAGCATTGCAATCGGAAGATCGGGCAATCGAGCGCCTGCGCGATCGCGCGCGCGAGCGAAGTTTTTCCCACCCCGGCTTCGCCCTCGCAAAACAGCGGGCGATGCATTTTGAGCGCGAGAAAGCACGCGGTCGCGATCGGCTCGTCGGCGAAGTAGGCGACTCGCTCCAGCGCGCGAGCCATTTCCTCGGGCGACGATGGATGACTCGAAGTTTCCGGCATGAGGCGAACGTCCCGCTTCAACTCTCGCGCGGATGCATCGCCGCGGCGGCGTCCATGGCGGCGTCGATGATGTGCTGGTAGCCGGTGCATCGGCACAGGTTGCCCGCGATCGCATGGCGGACGTCCTCGCGCGTCGGGTTCGGATGATCCTCGAGATAATTTTTCAGCACCATCAGCATGCCGGGCGTGCAGAAGCCACATTGCAGCGCATGCCGGCGATGGAATGCCTGCTGCAGCGGATGCAAATCCTTCGCGCTGGCGCCCATCGCCTCGACCGGCGAATAGACTCCGGCCAGACTCTGAGTGGTGATGTGCTCAATGGGCGTCAGGCGCTGCTCCGAGAGCCCTTCGACAGTCGAGACCGCGCATCCGTCGGCCTGCATCGCAAGCACGTTGCACGACTTCACGATGCGGCCGTCGAGTTCCACCGAGCAGCATCCGCAGCGCGCCTCGAGGCATCCGTTGTGGGTGCCGGTGAAGCCCGCGACCTCGCGCACGAATTCGAGCAGGAGCATCCGCTCGTCGATGGTTGCAGTCACCTTGCGGCCGTTTACGGTGAGGGTAACTTCGGTCATCGGACGACTGCTCCTTTGGAAGCTCGCGCCCATGCGCAGGCGATCAGGGTCTTGATCAATTCGGCCTGGTAGCGGCGATAGCGGGTGGTGCGGGTCGAATCGGGCATGAGTTCCGCCGCGAGGCTATCGGCGAATCCGGCCGGCAACTGGTCGCAGGCTTTGCGATCGATCAGTTGCGCGGCGGCAGTCGGTGCGAGGACCGGTACCCGCTCGACGGCACCGACGGCGATGCGACTGGCAGTCACCATGCCGCCATCGTTCACCTTGATTGCACAAAGCACCGAGACGATCGCGGCATCGAAAACGCGGACCCGGAATTTTTCGAACGCGACCGCAGAGAACGCCGAAAGCGGCGGTAGCGTGATCTTCGTGAGCAACTCGGTCGGCGCGAGCGCAGCCCCGCGCCGCCGATCGAAAAACTCCGAGGCCGCAACGACCCGCTCGCCACGCTTCGAGGTCAGCGTCATCGCAGCATCGACGCCGACCAGCAGGACCGGAACGTCGTAACGCGGCTCGGCCTGACAGGCAGCGCCGCCGATGGTGCCCATGTTGCGCACCGGCCGATCGGCGAGGTTGCCCGCGATCCGTGAAACCTCGGAATGCCATCCACTGAGAGATGCACCTTCGAGCGCGGCGTATGTCGTCGCGGGGCCAATCTCCAAAGCGCCGTTTTCGGCATAGCGCCAGCCCTGCAACTCCGGAAGCTTGCGCAACGAGACCAAATAGTTCGGCCGCGCGAGGCGGCTCTTGAGCGCCAGCAGCAGCGCCTGCCCGCCGGCGATAACTTTCGCATCCGGGCCGAACTGATCGAGCGCCGCGATCGCCTCGGACAAGCCGTTCGGTTGCAGATAGGTGAATGCTTTCACAGGATCAGCTCATCGCGGGCGGTCGGTTTGGGCCACTCTTCATGGGTGCGGGGCCCGGTGTAGTCGGGCATGTCGTCAGGAAAACGAAAAACCTCGAGACCTCGGCGCTCCTTCTCGCGCAGCGCCAGCAGCATGCGGTCGGGCGTGATGGGCAGCGCGGTGAAGCGCACTCCGGTAGCGTCGGCGACGGCGTTGCCGAGTACCGCCGGTACCGGACCGGTACCCGATTCCCCCGCACCTTTTTGTCCGCCCGGAATCGTCGTGGACGGCGCGGGAATTTCGTAAAGGTCTTTCAGCTCGGGGGTATCCGGGGCGGTGGGCGCGGAATAGTCGGCAAAGCTCGCGTTCAACAGATGGCCCTGCTCGTCGTAGACGTATTCCTCGCCCATCGCCATGCCGAGGCCCATCAGAAAGCCGCCCTGATGCTGCCCCTCCACAATCAGTGGATTTATGACCACGCCGGTGTCGTGAACCATTACATATTGTAGGATGGTGATCCGACCGGTACCGGGATCGACCCGGACGTGCGCGGCATGTGCGCCGCCGGCGTACGTAACGCTGAAATTGCCGGAGCCGTCGGGGCCTTCGCGATCGGTCGGGGTGTCATAGGTGGCAACCGATTCGAGCGTCGGCTCGAAGCCCGGCGGCAACTGATGCGTGCGGTAAACGGAATAGCTGGCGATATTTTCCAGGTAGAGCCCGCTGTCGGGAATTCCTCGCACGTAGACCTTGTCGCCGCCGGTCTCGAGGTCCTGCGGATCGGCTTCGAGCACGTGCGCGGCGATCGCGAGGATTTTTTCGCGCAGGCGCTCGGCAGCCTGGCGGCATGCGGTACCGAGGACGGCCGCCGCGCGGCTCGCATAGGTGCCGAGGCCGAAGGGCGCGTTGGCGGTGTCGGCGGGCGCGAGTTTGATCTTCTCGACGCCGACGCCCAAAACGTCGCTCACGATTTGCGAAAGAAACGTCGCGTGCCCCTGGCCATGCGGCACGTCGCTGGAAAACACCGTCACGGTGCCGTCGGTTTCCAGCCGCAAGCGAATAGCCGACAGATCGGTGTCGAACGACGGATGGCGACAACTGGTGTACTTCATGGCGACCGCGCATCCGAGGCCTTCGTACGCGATGCGATGCGCGCGCTTCTCTTTCCAGCCGATCACCTCGGCAGCCTTCTCAAGGCATTCGTTGATCGAAGTGCTGTCGACGACCTGGCCCATCGGCGTGCGCTTCGGGCAATCGCCGCGATTGATCACATTGCGCGCGCGGACCTCGACCGGATCCATGTTGAGCGCCTTGGCCGCCATATCGACGAGCTGCTCCTTGGCCCAAAGGATCTGCGGAATGCCGAAGCCGCGCAGCGCACCACCGGGCGCGGTGTTGGTATGCACGATGTCGCCGTCGACATAGATGTTCGGGATCGGATACGGCAGCATCCCGACGTTGGTGCCGATGTGCACGACCTGGTTGCCCCAGTACGACATGGCGCCGCTGTTCTGCACCACGTAGTCGCGAAAGCCGATGATCTTGCCGTCCTTCTTCAAAAACAATTCGGCGTAGCGGACCTGCGAATTGCGCGCGGTGCCGGAGCGAAAGATCTCGGCGCGCTCCATGATGCATCGGACCGGGCGGCCCAGTCGCATCGAGAAAATCGCGGCGACGATCTCATGCGAAAAGAGTTGCACCTTGGAGCCGAAGCCGGCGCCCACTTCGGGAGCGATCACGCGTACGCGATTGCGCGCCAATTGCAGCGCATCGGCGAGCGCGTCGCGCAGCATGAAGACTGATTGTGTAGAGGAGTAAATCGTCAGCACGCCGGTGAACGGATCGTAGCTCGCGACGCATCCGTGGGGGTCGAGCGCCGCGCCGGCCTGACGATTGGTGCTGAAACGCTGCCGCACGATGACGTCGGCTTCATCCTCGGCCTTTTGAATATCGCCGATGCGCACCCGGTAGCGATCGAAGATGTTGCCCTCGCCGAATTCGTAGTGGAGATCGGGATGGAGCAGGGGAGCATCGGGCAGGATGGCCTTTTCGGCATCGATCAGAACCGGCAAATCGGCATAATCGACCTTGATGGTTTCGAGCGCATCAAGCGCCTGGTACTTGGTGTCCGCGACGACCGCGGCAATCTCGTGACCCTCGTACAACACGCGGTCGACCGCAAAAATAAAATGATCGCCGATGAGGAGATCCTGCATCAGGTCGCCCCACGGCTTGACCTTGCCGACCAGCTCGCGTCCGCACAGCGCGCCATGCACACCCGGCATCGCGAGCGCGGGCGAGGTATCGACGCTGATTTTGGCGTGTGCGCGCGGACTGCGCAGAATCGTCGCGTACAGCATCCCGGGCGGCCGGATATCATCGATGAAGCGCGCGGTGCCGGTAAGCAGCGCGAGGTCCTCGCTCCTCGGCAGGGAGGTTCCTACTAGCTTGCCCGGACGAGCTTTGACCGCGCGAGTAGTGTCGCCTTCGGATGAGTGGATCGCCATTTCACATTTACCAGGTGAGATACGAGATCGCGGCGAGCATGCGACGACGCTCGGTTTCGTTGCCGCGAATCTTGATGCGTCCCGCGATGGTCTCGATCGCCGCGGTGGTCTCGTCGTAGTAGATGCGCTGCATCGTCTCGGAAAGCATCACCGCGAGGATGCGTGGCTGCGGAGCTAGACCAGGAGATACACTTAGGACCTGGCCCTCGTTGATCATGACGGTGAAGTCCTGCTGCACATCGGGCATCCGCACGATCATCGGCCAGTCGCGCCATGATTTAACCGCGGTGACGGTGTCCTTGTTGGGGTTCCATTTGCGCATGTAGTACTGGTCGAGAATATCGCGCAAATAGTCGATGCTGACTTTCTCGGGCCGGGTGATGTATTCGTATGATGCTTCCATCCCGCATTGCTCCTACAATCGCGCGGCGCTGGTACGCCTGCGAAGAACTTGTGCGCGATAGAATCCTCCGCGCTCGGTCCTGGGCACGATGAAGTGATCGTAAAATACGAAGGCGCCGCAGAACGCGAACCATGCGAGGCCGGCTTTCCAGTTGAGTATCAGCGCTGTAATGGCGATCAGCGTAGTGAAGATGGCGACGCCGATTGCGATGGGCACGCCGAATTTCGCTTTCAAAGGTCTATCAAGGTTCTTTCTGAACGCCATGCCGAGATAGATAAGCGCGATCACCAGGTATAAGGTCGCCGACCATTCCATCAGCGCCGCGATGACGAAATCAAAATGGGTCCAGTACACTCCGATGAGAGCGAAGGCAGCTAGAAATAAAATCGCTACCCACGGTACCGAGCGCGACGAGTACCATCCTACCGCGCGAGGCAGCGCGCCCTGTTGTGCATAAAGCGCGAGGACTTTTCCTTCCGCCATAAAGTAGACGCTGAAGGTGGTGTAGGTCGCGATGAGCATGCTTACCAGCGAAAGGTAGAAGAGAGGTCCACCGCCGAGTTTGTGTTGGATGGCTTCTACGGTCGGAACCGGCATCGCCGCCAGGACGGTTAAAGGCACGCTGGCAAGTAGTCCGAAAGCTAGCGGGATTTGACGCGCCCACAACTGCCACGCGGCTGAGAGTAGGCCAACATCGCGTGAACGCTCGAAGTCGCGCCACTCATCGACTAGGACCTGTTGCACCTCGAGTATCCCCGCCATGATTCCGATCCATAGTCCCGCCACGGCAAAGGGAGTTAGCCATGAGGTCGGGGTCGGCGAGCTCCAGTTGGCCGCCCACATATCGCGGTTGGCCATCAGCCACCATACGCCGACCGCGATCGCGCCGTCGCCAACCAGGGTGAAGACCACGAGGACCGCCTGCACCTTGCCGGTGATTTGCTGGCCGACGAGGTTGAGAGCTACCACCGGCAGAATGACCGCATAGGGCCAAATCCATTGGGGGACAGTGGGAAACAGCAGGTGAAACAGTCCCTGCGCGACGATCAACTCGAGCCACATGAAGGCGCCGTATACCGGCGCATAGCCGACGAAGTAGGTGGTGCCGAGCGAAAACAGTCCGGCCTCGCGCCCGAAGCTCTGGATCGATCCCGGTTCCGGCACTGCCGTGATCATTTCGCGATAGAGCCACCACACCAGGTTGATGACGAGTGCGCCTTCGATCCATCCGATCATTGCCCACTTCACGCCGTAGAGGCTGGCGATGTACATGATCCAGGCCCAGCCGGCAGTAAAGAGCATTTCGCCGGTGCCGATGGCGGACACGTCGAACCAGGTCAGTGCTTTTTCATTGACCAGCTCAATATCGTCGGAGAGGTCTACGAACTCGTCATTCAAGGTCTCTTCAGCAGGCATTGTGCTAACTACTGGACTAGTTTGATGCTATCGATGCGGGCAGCGTGATGTTATAAACGCGCGCGGCGTTGCGCAGAGTCAGATCTTCGCGCATGGCCGGCGTCAGTTTGCCAAACACCCTATCGATAACACTTAGTGTGTTCGGATAGGTGCAGCGCGCATGGGGAAAGTCCGAGCCCCAAAGGATGGTGTGCGGATCGACTACCTCGAGCGCCTGTTCCAGGAATTCGTCGTCGATGGTGCCGTGGTAAATCTGTTTCATGTACTCGGCGATTGGCTTGCCGACCTTCGGAATTTTCAGTGCCGGCCCGAAGTCGCGCTCGACCTGCTTGACGCGGAAAAACCAATAGGGAATCCACGAAACCTCGAATTCCGAGCACATGACCTTGAGCTTCGGGAATCGATCGAAGATGCCGCCGAAAATGAATTCGTTCGCCAACACGTCGCCGGCCTCGCGAAACACCCCGAGCGCACTGCGCGGCACGTTGATCCGATCGGCGCCATGCAAGGTGAACAAATCGACTTCGTTGCCGGTGATGATGTGCAAGGTAACCGGCATGTCGAGTTCCTGGGCGCAGGCCCAGAACGGATCGTAGGAGGCGTCCTGGTAGTGCTTCCACTCGGGGCGCGCGTCGCAGTTGATGATGACGCTGCGCAGTCCTTTCTTAGCGGCGCGTTGTAGCTCTCCAACCGCCCATCCGACGTCCTGCATGTGGATCATCGCGGTGCCGAAGAGGCGTCCGGGCGCGGCGCTGCAATACTCGCCAAGCCAGTCATTGAAAACCGTGCAGCAGTCGCGCACCATGTCGTCGTTTTTGGCGCGCATCGCGTACAGCATCCAGGTCGAATTCGCGATCTCGGCAAAAATGTGGTCACGATCCATGCAACCAAGTCTGACGGTCGGATCGCAGCCGGCGCGGATGAGCAAGTCCTGGGTCTCGGCGTCGCCCTCGACCACTTCTTCGAGACGGATGTATTCGATGCCGCTGAAGAAGAACTTTCCCTGATCTCCTTTGTATTCGTTGACCATATGCGGTAGCGCGTCGCCGTACTTATGACCGATCGCCTTGGTCCACAGATCGGCGGGTTCAAGAACGTGGGAGTCAGCAGAAATAACCATTCTCATAGGATGGACCGCCATTTATGAAATGAAACCGTATTCATTCGGACAGGAAAGAAGGCATCAGCAAGCGCGATGCCGATAGCTCTGGAAGATTCCAGCCGCACTTTTTCCAAAGCAACGGCTAAAGGATAAATCCTGCTTCGAAAGCGTCCATCTGCTGAATTACCCCGATTTCAAAAGGACAATCTCCGACGAAACCAGTAGCGGGGATTTGCGATCAATGAGCTGCAAGGCGCTTTTCAATGGCCCTCACAAGATGCATCGCGTGTAAGCGCGATGCCTGCGTAAGCGGCGAAGCCAGCCTATTTTGTATACAGATTTCGGATAGTTCGCGAAAAAATCCTGTTTGGCTCTGAGGATCGTGGCCGGTACGAAAATTGGTTGTGCCGATGGCTCCAAAGAAGGATCCCATAGCCGCATTCAAAATGATCATTGCCAAAGAGCTCAGCGCCACGATTCTCGCCGCGGGCCGTTCCAGCCGTCTCGGTCGCGATAAGGTTTTGTTGGAACTGGGTGGAGAATCTATCGTCGGGCTCATCGCGCAAGAGGTCATCAAGACCGGATTCGCCGAGTGCATCGTGGTTACGAACCCCAAAAATCATGCAGTAGTGGAGCAAATCACACGCGGCCCCTCGGTGAAGGCTATTTGCAATGACCGCTATGAAGACGGCATGGCTGGGTCTGTCAGGATTGGCGTCGTGGCGACTTCACCGTATAGCCGTGCGATGGTCTTGCTCCAGGGCGATCAGCCGCTCATCGAATCATCAATGCTGTCGGAACTGATGGTTAGGTGGGAGGGGACGACGCTTCCCTATGTTGCTTCTTCCTATGACGAATTGGTGACCACGCCGGTTCTTTTCAGTCGAGAATTGTTTCCCGAGTTGGAGACACTGCAAGGTGATGCGGGAGCCAGGAGGGTGCTGACAAAGCATCGCGGTGCGACGGTCCAATTCCCGGCGTGGCGCGGCGCTGACGTCGATACCGAACTCGACTATACGGCAATTCAAAAGGTATGGCGCGAGCTGCATCCTAAAAGCGCCACCTCGGCGGCCAACAAATGAGCGGGCAACGGAGCATCGAAGACCTCTACTCGTCGGTGCTGACCCGCCATCGCAATGCTCCGAGCAATTACTTTGTACTAGCCGAAGCCAATGTCGTGATTCATGAAACTAATCCTTTGTGCGGAGATGATATAACTCTCTACCTCCGCATCCTGGACGACAAAGTCATTTCAGTTTCGTTTCAAGGATATCAATGCGCGGTGGGAACGGCGTCGGCATCCATGATGAGCGAGGCAATTGCCGCGAGTTCTATCGCGAATGCCACGGAACTCGCACAGCAATTTCGACGAATGATGAATGGCGAGGCAATAGAAATGGTTTCAGATCTCGATGCTCTCAGGAGTGTTTGTAAATACAGAATCCGGGTGCGCTGTGCGCTACTGCCATGGATAGCTCTAGAGAGCGCGCTTGCAGCATAGCCTGAGTTCGAATTGAACTCTGCGAGAGCCTTTTAAGTCCGCGCTGGTAGTGTGTATGGATCAGGTATTCGAACACATTGGTCAGTTTCTCAGCCGCAATAGAAAGGGAACCCTGGTAACTATTACTCATACAAAGGGATCCACCTATCGTCGGGCCGGGGCGAAAATGCTATGCGCGCAGGACGGCGAACTAATCGGTTCGATCAGCGGGGGGTGCCTCGAAGCGGACGTACTGGAACGATCGCTCGAGGCCCTTGAGAAAGGACATCCGCAACTAATTAGCTATGAGACCAACGCGGAAAGCGACAACGTCTGGGATCTGGGACTTGGATGCAATGGGAGCCTCGAAGTACTGATTGAACCGTTGAAGGATTGGGGCGATTCGGAAGGTCTGCGAATCTTTCATTCCGCATGCGAGCGCAGCAAAGGTCGCGAATCATTCGCGCTGGTCAGTTTGCTTACCCGCAATGAACGACCGAGGGGGCGCGTGCTTCATATGCTGGTTGACGCGCAGGGCGATCCGACCGGAAGCCTCGGAAGCGCGCATTTGGACTGCGAAGCTCGAGAGCAAGCATTGCAACTGCTGCAAGGTGGGCCGAATCGGTCGAGCCGAAAAGTAATGATTCAGAGCGCGAGCGAGCGGTGGGAACTCTTCATCGATGCGCTGACCCCGCCTACCACTCTTCTCGTAATGGGCGGCGGACACGACGCAATCCCCTTGGTGCGTTTGGCAAGCGACATGGGTTTTGTCGTGGTCCTGATAGACAGCCGCCCGCAGTTCGCCACCCACGAACGATTTCCATGGGCTTCGCAGATTATTTGCGCGCGACCCGAAGAGATAACTGCGAAAGTCTCCTTCGAAGGTTCCCCTGCGGTAGTGGTAATGAATCATCACTATGGCCGCGACTGTGCCACCCTCGGTCAGTTGCTTAGCTCTTCGGAACGATTTCTTTACATTGGAGCGTTGGGGCCGCGGGCACGTACCCAAAGGATGCTCGAAGACCTTCGCGTAGAGGGGCGCTTGGTCAAAGAAGACAATCTCGAGGCATTGCACGCTCCTGTCGGCCTCGACCTGGGCTCGGATAACCCTGAAGAGATCGCGCTGGGGATCGTTGCCGAGATCCTTGCGGTCAAAAACCATCGGCCCGGTGGACCATTGCGCAATCGCAAGGGTCCCATCCACGATGTTGCGATCGGACCATAGAGAAGCACGGCATCCAACCTTGGAACCACTTGGAAAAGCCTTGCGGAACGACTTCCCGATCTTTGCCTCGGAAGGACCTTGGAGTTCTTTGGCATATCTCGACAACGCTGCGACTTCGCAGAAACCTCGGCAGGTCCTAAAGGCGATCAGTGATTTCGAAACGATGCACAATTCCAACGTTCATCGATCTTTATATAGGCTTGGTGAAGAAGCCACCGAGCTGTACGAAGACGCACGGCGTCGGGTGGCAAGCTTCATTGGTGCAGAGCATGCTGAAGAGATAGTTTTCGTGCGCAATACCACCGAGGCTTTGAACCTGGTTGCTTACTGCTATGGGAAGAAGCTCGGCTCGCATGACGAAATAGCGGTCACCGAACTCAATCACCATAGTAATCTCGTCCCTTGGCAGCAAATTGCTCACGATGCCGGCGCGACGCTAACGGTTATTCCCCTGGCATCCACAATGGAACCGGACTACGAAGCGGCGTCGAAGATTATCGGACCACGCACTAAACTTGTAGCCATCACACATAAATCGAACGTGCTGGGATCCCTGTGTAATGTGAAATTGCTTGCCACCCTTACACATCGGGTCGGTGGAGTGCTGGTTCTCGATGCCGCGCAAAGCGCTGGTCATATGCCGCTTGACATCAGGGAACTCGATTGCGACTTTCTCGCCTTCTCCGGCCATAAGATGTTAGGTCCCACCGGTATAGGTGTCTTGTATGGGCGACGGGAGCTATTTGAAAACATGCCACCGTTTCTCACCGGCGGCGAAATGGTGGACCAGGTTACTGCCCAAGGCGCGACCTGGAACAGATTACCATACAAGTTCGAAGCTGGTACTCCCAATGTAAGTGGAGCGATCGGCCTGGCAGCCGCGATGGATTATCTCGAAGCCCACCTGTTGAATCGCATCGCATTGCACGTCGGCAAGCTCTCGACCATGGCAACCCATCGCCTGGCCAGGATACCCGAAGTACAACTTTTGAATCCTGGTGGAAGCGCTAGTGGAATCGTGAGCTTTGTAGTTCGCAATGTGCACCCGCATGACGTCGCAGCGATTCTGGATAGTGACAATGTCGCAGTGCGCGCAGGCCATCACTGCGCCCAGCCCCTTCATCATGTACTCGGACGTCGCGCGACCATACGGGCAAGTTTCTATCTATACAATGACGAAGATGACGTTGATCGCCTCGTCATGGCCGTCAAGAAAGCCGTCTCTGTTTTCAGGATGAAACCTCAGTAGCCGTAAGGAAGTAGCGAATGAAGGCCTGATGCGGAAGATCTTATAACTCTGACTCTCCTATTGAGCGTGTCCGCCCAGTTCGATCGCGCTTCTGCGCGTTTCTTGTGGACGTCCTGCCTGCCGTCACTCCCTGATTAGTAAGACTGGTGTTAATAGAACCTCAGAGTCACAGTTTTTCTTTTCACTGACATTTAATGCGTATTCAGTTGCGTCTTAATCGGGCATCATTTGTATACAATTCAATCGTCGAGGCGGACCTACGAATTGGCACCCTATATAAATCTTTCCGAATAACAATGAACATCCGCGAAACACGCTGTCCAATTGATAGGCATAGGTCTTGCTGCCTCGCTCCTCACGGACTTTGAAGGATTCTTTTAAGGAGCGATTCAAATCTATGAGACTATCGAAGCTGGCGAAGGCGAGGCGTTTCGGCCTCGTCCTGCTGGCGATCAGTATGTGGACACTGGCGGCAGTGAATTGCTCCTGGGCATATGAGGTAAGCGATACTCTCGAGATTATTGGTCTCTACAAAGGGGAAAACTACTTTCGCCTTACCGATACCTCACGCCAACTCTTCGATCCGGCTACCGGCACCTTTCATTCCGAACACAATGACAACCTCATGTCACAACGCAACGAGCTGCGACTCGATGCCGAATGGACCCCCAAGATGGATCGCTTCGGCGAAAACATTCCGCCGGTGCGTTTCTTCCTACAGTTACGGCCCTGGTACGACAGCGACTGGCAGCTATCGAGCGAGGGGCAAGGTCGCTATGCGCACGAATTGACGCCATTCTGGTCCAACAATCTCCAGGGCATCCGCGATGACAACGATCCCTTGTTTCGCGAGGCCTACGTCGACATTACTCCGCCGCATTTCTTCTTTCGGCTCGGCCGCCAGATAATCGCATGGGGTAAGTCGGATGGCGTCTATATGCTGGACATTCTTAATGCCTTTAACCTGCGCAATCCGACTATTTTTGAGGAAGAAAACATCAAGATTCCAATTTGGGCAGCAAACCTGAATTGGCAGCCGACTCAGGAAAGCAATCTGCAGCTACTCTTTATCCCGCAATACTTCAATATGTATTGGCCTGGACTTCGACTTGCGGGAGGGCTTCCCAACGAAGGCGCCTACCACGATTGGACCTCTGGCATCACTGCCTTCTTCAACGACTTCTACAACGGCCAATTTGGTTTCAAGGTGCCGGTCAACCTCCAGGCGCCGATTCCGTCGCGAGTGAACAGCGCGATTACCGGCGCGCGCTGGAGTGATCATCGTTTTGGCATCAACTACACCTTGAACTACCTCTACACCTATACGCCCGGTCTGATCGACTTTCCCAACACGGGTAATTTTCTTACAGCTACCTCCGTACTAAGACGACCGCATCACATGCAGGTTGTGGGCGGATCTGCTGATTACGACGTTGAAATAGGTAACGACTGGGTCGATGGAACGGTGGTCCGCGCCGAGACTTCCGAGACGATTGGCGACGAATACTATCAGGGCATCGTAGGAAATCCTCGATACATTTCGCACTGGGGAGTACTTATGGGTGTCGATAAGACCGTGCTCGGCGATCAACTGCAACGCCCGGTGTTCGCGAGCTTCCAATATTGGAGCGATCTTGTAACCAACAATGACAACTGCGCTGAGTCCAATTGCGGCCCGAAGAATAACGACTACCAGGATCTCGGCTTTACCGGCAGTAAGGCCGGCATGAGGGGCAAGTACAAGAGCCTCGTCACGATGTTTCTCGAGAAGAACTGGATGGAGGGCGATGTCCTGGTTACTGACTTCTTCACTCTATATGAGCTCCAGTTTCACGATTGGTGGATTCGGCCGAAGATCACCTACAAGTGGACTAATGCGACGACTGTGGCGCTGGGTTTAAATATCTTTGCCGGAAGCAAGCAAACCCCATACGGACAGTGGGTAAACAACGACAACGCGTTTATCGAGATCCGTCATACTCTCTTCTAACAGAAAGACACCTTCGCAATTAAGGACTCTGACATGAGAAAGACGTTTGCAATCATCGCGCTAACGCTAGGATGCCTTACCCTCTCAACAGCGCAGACCGTGATGGCTGAGGGCTCCGCGCAGACCGTTCCAAACATCATCGCGGGGAAACCATACAGCATCAAACCAGGCGACGCCGCGGGGACGTGGAAGGTCAAATGGGGAGACGATTCTTTCGATTGGAAGCCAGTCGAGTGGATGGAAGATCCCCTTAAAGAGAAAGGCCCCGCATACTACGCGCAGTGGACTGCTCCGGGAATGCCGTTCCCTTTCGAGGTTCCAGTCGAAAAGCGAAGTGAACTTAGCGCGCCCGAACTAATTGATCGATGCGTCGCGTACAACTACTACGGGCCGTACGTCGAGGGCGCCTCGGACATTTGGAACAATCACGTAATTAAGCCGGACGGCAGCTCACGCGAAGACGAGCAATTCATCGAGCTCTATCAAGCCTACTACGGCGGAAAGAACCAAGAGTTCCTAAGTCCGGATGAAAGGAACGAGATTTCCAGAAAGTACCTCTGGATAGCCATGCAACCCGAAGAGGTGCGAGGCCAGGGCGGCGTCACGACCGACTTTTATTCGCACGACCAACGACCTCAGGATACCTGGTATACCCCAACCGTTCGCAAGGTACGCCGTCTCGCGGGAGCGGTATCCAAGCAGTTCTTCCCAGGCACTCTGGCTCGTTATGAGGACGTTTCACATGTTCGCGCTCTTCCCGATCTGGACTACAAAGTCGTTGGCTTCGAGTTGTTCAAGCCGGATCCGACGATACACGGCTTCGGTCCCAAAGACGCTCCCGATGTGAAGCGCGCTGAAGGAGGCGGTGATGTGGCTGTGGTTATCGAAATCACGCCCAAACCTGGCGTGTCATGGTGGTATGCGAAACGCAAGTTGTGGTGCGGCCTGCAAACGATGGCCTACTACCAGTCCCAGGAATTCGATGAATCTGGAAAGCGCATCCGCACCTACACTCGCCAGATAATCTCCGGCAGTCTCACCAAAACGGCCGACGGAAAGCCCGCGCCGGACTGGTGGGTGCAGTGGGGCACCAACTTCGCCGAGGATTTCAATACCGGGTTCAAAGCGTCGATGTGGGCCAGTAACATTGAATACAATCCCGCCTGGCCTACCAACATTTTTTCCAACGACACGCTTTTGCGCGAGCCTCACAAACTTAACTTCTGGGGCAAGTAGCCCGGGATTAAAGACCTGGAGTGGCTGGCTATGGAGTTTAAAAGCACACTCGCGGAGGATGGATCCTACACCGGATTCGACTTGCGTCTGGCGAACCTCGCAAAGTTTCTAATGCGCCATCGGCGGGGGGCAATGGTGCTGCAGGTTCTTATCTTCGCGGCCTGCATCTGGGCGACCGCATCTCTAAGGTTGCATGACGATCCCAATGCCTGGCCACCGCGCAGCGATCGCTTCGTAGCAATAAACGATCGTATCACCCAACATTTCGGTGGCGGCAACTCGGTTAGTATTGAGCTAAGTGTGGTCAATGGAACGGTCTTTACGGTCCGGAACCTGCACACCATCAAGGACATTACTGACGCGATATATTCGATTCCTGGAGTCATACCTTACGCCGTCCGCTCGGTGGCTGCGCTGGAGGCGAAGCGCTTCGATCTGCAGAACCCGGGTACACCTGATGAAACCCTGGTAATGGCTCCTCTCATGCCTGACTATCCGCAGACCGATGCGGAGGTCAAGAAAATCGAGCTCGCCACGATGGCGAACCCGCTGGTAAGCGGAGTCTTGGTATCGAAGGACAAGCGCTCGGCTCTTATCCTTGCGGACTTCCGCTCACGAGCGAATGGCCGCTTGCAGACCACGGAACCGGTCGCGATATATCATGCGGTCAATGAAATCCTGCATAAGTACCAGCGTCCAGGGATCGAGCTACGTGCCGCCGGCACACCTATAATTATCGGCTGGGTCAACAGCTATGGATTGCGCTACGTTGCCGCCGCGTTCGCGGCTTTTGTTTTGGTCATTGCGATCGTCCTATGGTACGGCTTTCGAAGACTTAGCGGAGTGCTACTGCCACTGCGCGTTTCCATCCTCGGCGCGTTGATGGGATTCGCCCTCTACCGGCTGTTCTTCGGCCAATTCCTGTATTCCGCGGCGGCCCTCCTGGCGCCATTTATAGTGGTCGCGGCGGGAGCATGCCACTCGGTACAATTTCTGTCCCGCTTCTTTTACGAAGAGTATCCGCGGATCGGAGACAGCCAGCAGGCGATCATAAGCACCTTCGTTTCTCGACTGAGGCCGATGCTGGTGTCGCTTCTCTGCGACGTGGTGCCATTCGCCATAATGGCGATCATTCCGTTCGAGAACGTTCGAGCGCTCGGCCTCGTGGCAGGCCTAGGTCTGATTTCCCTTACCCTCGATGAGTTTATTTTGATGATTCCGGCGCTAAGCTCAGTAGCGCTTCGTGAGTTAAACCGTCCCAATCCCTCCAACGTCCAGGCGAGCGGACCAGGGAAGCTCGATGTGTGGCTCGAAGGTATCGCAAGAAAGGTCATCGAATCGCCGAAGATCGGAGTCATCATAATCTCAGCATGCGTTGCTGGCACCGCGATCATCGGATGGAACATCCTTTCGACGCCAGTCGGTCAGGACAACACCTACGCCATTCACAACTACCTGACGCGCTCCTGGAAGCGTAACCCGATCTACCAGATGGAGCGCGAAATCTCGCATCGCTTCGGCGGCGTATACACGATGACGGTCCTGATAGACGGCACTCAACGCCAAGGTAAAGCACTGGAAAACCCCGCGGTTTTGAAGGCTATTGATGAGCTGGCGATCTTTCTTCGCACACAACCGTCGGTGGGATATGTCGCGGACCTGGGGTTTCACATCAAGACTGGCCGTGAATTCGTTCATAGTATGAATCCGGCGTTTTTCTCGATTCCGGACACGCGAGCAGAGATAGGCGAAGGACTGGAGTCTTACACCGCGGTCACTCCCGGTGGATACGACTGGTTGTTTGACGAGAACTACAACTCCACCATAGTCGAGGCCTACACTTCGAGCACGGCGCCGGACAAGGTTCGCCAACTCATCAATGCCACTCAGGCCGAGGTGAACGTCTTATTCGCCGGGCTTCCGGTCGAGGTTAGCGTAGCCGGCGGCACGGTCGGCATTGCAGAGGCATTCAATCGTAACATCGGCTACTGGCTGGTGATGGGAGCAGTATTGGGGTTTCTAGGCACCTTCTTGTTGTCGATACCCTTCATTCGCTCGATCACCTTGCCGGCACTGTTGATTGTTCCCCTCGCACTCGGAACTATTGCCGCCCTGGGCCTTATGATCCTGGCGGGAATCGAGCTCAATTCCAATGCTACCGCCGCGCTCGCTATCGCCTCGGGGGTCGGAATTGACTCAGAGGTATACTTACTCTACCGGGTCCGTGAGGAGTACGCTCGGCTGGGCGATTTCAAAGAGGCGCTGATCCAGGGCTTCGTGAAAATTCGCCGCGCCCTCATGGTTTCCAATGGCGCGTTGATATTCGGATGCTGGGTGTTATCACCAATTCCGCTTTACGTCGGCTACGTCGGATTCGGCATGGGTTTGGTACTGGCTTTTTGTTTCGTCCTTTCCGGAGTGGTATCGCCGATTCTCTGGTCATGGTTCGGCAAGCGTGCGATAGTCGGAAATGTGGCGCTGACAGAGTCGCATGAACTGGAATTGAAAACCGCCGCGAACGCATGACCGCCCTTGGTATGATCGCGAATACCCATCGCAGCGAGGCTGTGTGGCAGACCAACTCAACGCATTTTGCGCCCATTGCGAGCTCAAGAAAGACGGGCATCGCGGCACCCTCTCGGGACTAAGCTTTGCCGTCAAGGATGTTTTCGAGGTCCAGGGCGTACGCAATTGCGCGGGAAATCCCACCTGGCTCGAAACCCATCCGCCCGCACCAAGGACCGCCCCGGCGATATCCAGGCTCCTGGTATCAGGCGCGGCTCTGCGCGGACTCACATTGACTGACGAGTTAACTCTCGGCTTGAATGGCGAGAACTTCCACTATGGAACCCCGATCAATTCCGCGGCTCCAGATCGAGTCCCCGGCGGTTCTTCATGCGGCTCGGCATCAGCAGTCGCGGGAGGTGCGGTTGACTTCGCGCTTGGCACTGATACCGGCGGTTCAGTGCGGATTCCATCAAGCTATTGCGGCATCTGGGGGATGCGTCCGACTCACGGACGCGTCAATAACCATGGCGTGGTACCGCTCGCACCAAGCTTCGATACGGTAGGATGGTTTGCGCGCAGCGCCGAAATGTTGCAAACCGTGGGACAACATTTACTGGAAGGGACACTCTCAGTCACTAGCCACCCGAAGAGTCTTGATCGTCGAGAATTTCTTTAGCGATTTGGATAGCGACTCCGCGCAAACGCTTCGCGATTGGCTCGATAGTCTTTTGGCCGACCTTAGAGTCGAAAGCAATTCGTTGACAGACTTTCCCGACCAATCGACTCCGCTCCCGGATCTTTATCGAACTATTTCGGGATATGAGGAATGGTTGGTTCACGGTGCCTGGATCAGAGAGCATCATCCCAAATTCGGGCCGCAGGTTGCCGAACGATTTGCCAATGCCGCGAAGGTCACGACCATTCAACGTGACCGCGCCGAGCTGACCCGGACTCGCATTTCGAGTGCTGCCACCGCGCTGCTCGCGGATGGATCGATGCTATGCCTCCCTACCGCCACTTCAGTTGCGCCCCTGAAAGGTCGCGCCGATATCCCCGAGGTGCGGCTCCCGCTACTGCGTTTGACGGCGCTAGCCGGACTGGCCGGGTTGCCGCAGTTGAATGTTCCCCTGCGCAATCGGCAGGGGCTTCCACTCGGCGTCTCATTCATAGCCGCGGCGAGCCGAGACGAAGACCTGCTGGATCTCGCGACCAAACTGTCACCTTCAATCAGCTAATCGCCCTCTTCCTTTTGAATACAGTCGTAACGACTTTATGTCGCGACCTTCCAGTTGAATCGGCCCGAAAATAGAAGGTTTTTAAGCGTCTCCGTCGACTTGCTTGCTGCTGGAATAGTCCGCAGATGCCTACGAAACACTCTGGACAATGTTGTCCATTTCGTGGTTTTGATTGATTAATTGACGATCTGATATGGGCATAGAACTTGATTGTATACAAAAATAGGACATGGAACGCGTAAAGATCGACTTCGAATCCGGATACTTTTCCGCGCTGCGCGGAGGTTCCGGTTTTCCCCTGCTGATGCTGCACGGCTCAGGCCCGGGCGTGTCGGCAGCGGCGAATTTCCGCCTCGTGCTCGACGAGTTGGAACGCTCGTATCGAATCCTTGCAATTGATTTGATCGGTTTCGGGGAATCGGCGCGCAAACCCTCAGCACCGTTTTTCGACCTCGATCTATGGTTGCGCCAGGCCCGCTTCGCGCTCGACCTTCTGGGCGATGGCCCAGTCGGCATCATTGGTCACTCCATCTCGGCAGTCCTGGCGCTTAGATTGGCGACGGCGGTTCCTCGCATAACCAATGTGATGACCACCGGTGCGATGGGTGGAAAGTTCATCGCGAATCGGGATTTGGAACTTACCTGGAGCTTTCCGAAGAGCCGCGACGACCTCCGCGCCGCGATGGAATCTCTGATTTACGATCACTCGCTGATTAGCGATGCTCTTCTCGATAGCCGGATGGCTTTGCTCTCCGCCAATGACTATGCGGCTTACTTCAGCGAAATGTTTGCCGGCGACAAGCAACAGTACATCGACGCATGCATCTTCAAGGAGTCAGACCTTCGGTCTATCAATTGTCCCGTCACCTTGATGCATGGTCGCGACGACAAGCCGATTCCTGCGAAAGACAACAGCGTGAAAATGGGCGCCCTGATTCCCAACGCGGACGTGATCCTGCTTGGTCAGTGCGGTCATAGCCCGGCCCTCGAGCATCCGCGCAAATTTCTCGACGTCGCGCGAATGGTCTTCGGTCGAAGCTAACTAACTCGAACACCTTCCAGGCCCAGCGAGGAAATCATGAAACGATTCATCAAATGCGGAAAGCTGTTTACAGGCAACGGTCTTGCGTCCGGACACTCCGGCGAGAACTATCTCGTTGTTGAGGGCGACTCTATCAGTCATGTCGGCTCGCTAAGCCCGGGCTTGCAACCCGGTCCCGGCGACCAGGTGATTGACTATTCGCGATTCTTCATCGCGCCCGGCTTGATCGATATCCACGTGCATCTGTCCTATGGCAACGCGAAGACCGAAGAAGACATCGATCTATATGCCTCGGTGGAATTTCGCGCGCTGCGTGGGATGGAAGCTGCACAGCGCGTTCTGCTGGCGGGGTATACCTCGATCGCCGATCCGGCCACAACCAGTCTGGTATCGCCGGCGATTCGAGATGCGGTCGAGGCCGGGCTCTTTGTCGGCCCTCGGATAACTTCATCGGGGCGGCAGATCACCGGCCGCCAGGGGTTGTCGGACTGGTATCCGCGCTGGGTCGGAGTTCCCAACACCTCGATCGGCGTACTGGCGCGGAATGCGGGCGAAGGCATTGAAGAGATTCGCTGCCAAATCAAGGACGGCGTCGATTTCATAAAAATCGCGATGGACGGCGACGCGATGAACCCCGCGACCGGGCTGATTTCCGGATTCACTCAGGAAGAAACCAGCGCGATGATTGGAGAGGCCCATCGCCTCGGGCGCAAGGTAATCACCCATGCGCGCGGAGCCGAGGCGGTCCGCTATTCAGCCAAAGCCGGCGCCGACATCATCTTCCACGCCTCCTGGATGGATGACGAAGGACTGGAGGCGGTACTGAAGAACAATTGCTGCATCTGCCCTACACTTAGTCTAGTAGTCAACGACATCGATTTCACGCGCCCCTCGGACGGTTGCTACCCGGATTTCCCGGATGCACATAAGAGGGAGCTGGAATCCGCCTGCAAAACCCTGCCCAAAGCCCGGAAGGCCGGGGTTAAGTTCCTCGTCGGTAGCGACACGGGCTTCGCAGTCACCCCATATGGTGAATGGCATGCGCGAGAGCTCGAACATCTGGTGCGCTACCTCGGCTTCACTCCCGAGGAAGCTTTGCGGTGTACCACCAAGAGCAATGCGGAATCCGGACTTTTGCGTAAGAGCGCCCAATCCGGGACGCTCGCGGTCGGTCAACTGGCTGACTTCGTGGTCATTGACGGCGATCCACTACAGGACATTGCTGTCTTACAGGACAAATCACGTATGAAAGCCGTATACCTCGGTGGACAGAAGGTTGAGCTCACGCTGAATCCTAATGCAAAACGCCTGCGCTCTGAATTCTCTTACCAGATGTGGAGCGAGGTCTACACCCAGGAAAGGATCAACGAACTAATGCCCCGTGCGCGAAAGATGGCGGTTTGAGGTTGGCGTGGAAAGTAACAAAGAGGGACATATCAAATTCAGAAATCCGGAAAGGCTTGCACCTCCACTCGGACTCTATAGTCATATCAGCCGGGTTCGATGCTCCGAGTTGATATTCATCGCGGGCCAGGTCGCCGTCGATCATAAAGGTGCATTGGTGGGAGGGACGGATCTAAGTCTACAGGCGCGCCAGGTATTTGCGAATCTGGGAGAGGCTTTGAAGTCCGAAGATCTCACCTTCCACCATGTGGTTAAGTTCAATACCTACCTGGTCGGCGAATCCAATATACCTGCTTTCATGGACGCGCGCCGAACATTATTCGTAGAGCTTTACCCGGAAGGACTTTGCCCACCGAATACGCTTCTAGTAGTAAATCGCCTCGTGAGCAAAGACTTTATTCTCGAAGTGGAAGCGATCGCGGCCTGTTGGTGAGTCTCACTGATCGAGTGTTGTTAATGGAGGACCGCCGATGAGCGCGTCAGAAGCAGCGTCTACCCAGCCGGAAGTCCGGCCCTTAACCGGCGCCGAGTACCTCGAGAGTCTCCGCGATAACCGCGAAATTTATATCTATGGAGAACGCGTCAAGGATGTCACGACCCATCCGGCATTTCGCAACACCGCGCGAATGGTCGCACGAATGTACGACGCAATGCATGCGCCCGCCACCAAAGAGATCATTTGTTGCCCGACGGATACCGGCAACGGCGGCTTCACCCATCGTTTTTTCCGCGTTGCACGTTCGGCGGAAGACGTTCTGGGTGACCGTAATGCGATCGCCGAGTGGGCGCGTATTTCCTATGGTTGGATGGGCCGCTCTCCGGATTACAAAGCCAGTTTCACCGGAACCCTCGGAGCCAATTCCGAGTTTTACAAACCTTATCAGGCGAATGCGCAGCGATGGTATCGGCGCACCCAGGAGCAGGTGCTGTTTCTCAATCACGCGATCGTGAATCCGCCGGTGGACAAGGGCGCTTCGCCTGATTCCGTCCGCGACGTGTACGTCCACGTCGAGAAAGAGACTGACAAAGGAGTGGTTATCAGCGGCGCCAAGGTCGTGGCAACTAATTCGGCACTCACTCACGCGAACTTTATCGGTTTCTACGGACCGACTCCGCTGAATTCGCCAGATATGGCGATCTTCGCCATGATTCCGATGGGTACTCCGGGGTTGAAGCTACTGTGCCGGACCTCTTACGAACTTACCGCTGCCGCGGTGGGAAGTCCCTTCGACTATCCCCTTTCGAGCAGGATGGATGAAAACGATGCGATCCTAATCTTCGACAAGGTTTTGGTCCCCTGGGAAGACTTGTTCGTCTATCGGAGCATCGAAGCCGCGAACAACTTCTATGCAGGCTCGGGCTTTTCTCACCGCTTCATGTTGCACGGTTGTACCAGACTCGCAGTCAAACTCGACTTTCTGACTGGACTACTGCTTCATGGAGTAGAGATGACGGGGTCGAGGGATCTCAAACACGTGCAGGTGTTGGTGGGAGAGATGCTCGCCTGGCGTCATCTGTTCTGGTCTCTGACCGAAGCGATGTCGCGAAAGGTCGAGCCCTGGGTCAACGGCACAGTGCTTCCAGACCTGGAGGCGGGCTCGGCCTATCGTGTTATGGCGCCCACCGCTTATCCCCGAATCAAAGAAATTCTGCAGCAGGCCATGGGAAGTGGCTTGATATACCTCAATTCGAGCTCGGCGGACTTTTTCAACCCCGAGATGCGGCCCCTGATAGACAAGTACATCCGCGGCTCTTATGGCAACACCGCGGAGCAACGAGTCAAGCTCCTCAAGCTCATGTGGGATGCGATCGGCAGCGAGTTCGGCGGGCGTCACGAACTCTATGAGAGAAACTATGCGGGTAGCTACGAAGCCGTAAGGTTGGAGAACATTCCAATGTCTACTGCTTCGGGACGAATCGACCAGCTTAAAGACTTTGTGACTAAGTGCCTGTCGGAATACGACCTGCACGGTTGGACTACGAAAGATCTAATCACTCCTGAGCCTCGCAACTGGTCGGGATTCTAGAGCTGGATGTGAAATTCGCCACGTTCATTCGTAATGCGACGGCTGAAGTGGGCGCCGTCCTTGCCGAAGAGGGGCTCCTCCTGCCACTGAGCGATGGGCCTTTACGCTTCAAGGGCGATATGTCGGAGCTTATTGATCGATATGATGAGCTGCCTATCGCATCGATCGTCCAGGGACCCACCATCACCCTCAATACCTTGCGCCTGCTGGCTCCGATACCGAATCCGCGGCGCAACATTTTCTGCGTAGGCAAGAATTATCGCGAGCATGCGGCTGAGTTCAGTAAGAGTGGCTTTGATGCGACTACAAGTGTGGTACCCGAGGTTCCCATTATCTTCACCAAGTCCAGCGGCAGTGTCATCGGTCCCCTGGATGACATTTGTAGTCATCACGTTCTCACTAGCAGCCTCGACTACGAGGCGGAACTTGGGGTGGTGATTGGTCGAAGCGGATACGGGATAACTCGCGACAGGGCTCTCGATCACATATGGGGTTACACGATCATAAACGATGTCACAGCTCGCGACCTCCAACGAAGCCATCAGCAATGGTTCATCGGTAAGTCTCTCGACACGTTCTGCCCGATGGGACCCTGGATCGTGACTGCAGAGGAAGTCGACGGTCAGTCTCTAAACCTTTCCTGCAAGGTGAACCACGAGGTCCGCCAACAGGCCAATACTGCGGACATGATTTTCGGCATCAAGGACTTGATCCACGCGATTTCGGCCGGCATAACCCTCCGACCCGGCGACATCATTGCTACCGGAACTCCTGCTGGCGTCGGTGTGGGTTTCAAGCCTCCACGCTTCCTGAAGTCCGGCGACGTGGTTTCGATAACCATCGAAGACATCGGCACGCTCACCAACAGAGTAATGTGACTTTCGTTACCAGTGAGAGGAGGTGATCCGTGGGTCTAGCCAAAGTTCCTAATTTCGGTCTCGAAGCGGAAAGATTCACCCAGGTAGCAGAGGAATCCTACACCTTACCGGCTCGATATTTCTACGATCCCGCCATCTATGAACGCGAGAAGGAATTGATCTTCTTCAAGAATTGGTGGTTTGCGGGCCATGTTTCCGAGCTCGCAAAGCCGGGGAGCTACATTACTTGCCGTATCTTCGACCAGAGCATCCTTATCGTTCGGGGAAACGATAATGTTCTACGCGCATTCTACAATGTCTGTACGCATCGAGCCTTTGAGCTGGTGCAGGGCCGGGGAATCGCCAGATCTTTCGTATGTGCCTACCATGCATGGTCGTTCGACACGCAAGGCTGCTTGAGATCGGCTAACCACGATAGTTACGTCGCCGGTTTTAAGAAAGGTGACTTCAACCTGCCCGAGGTTAGGGTTTGCGAGCTCGGCAATTTTGTATACGTGAACCTCGATCCTGCTGCAGTGGATCTCAAGCAGGTGGCAAATGAACTTGCGGAAGAATGTCGTGAAGTGATTCCGGGTTACGACGATCTGATGTTCATCCGGCGCGATAGCTTCGAAATCAAAGCGAATTGGAAAATAGCTGTCGAGAACTTTCTCGAATGCTACCACTGTCCGGTCGCGCATCCTTTGTTCATGGGCTCCAGCGACGCTCTCTGTGGGCCGTCATTCGAGGGAAAAGAGCATGAATATTATTCGACTCACATCATGCGCAGCGGGCGACCGGACAATAAGGCCTACAAGTTCAGCGCGACGGATCCCATTCAGGATGGCTATATTTGGGCGCTGTGGCCTAACACTTTATTTATGACCTGGCCGGCGCCGAGCAACTTTTTTGTTTTTCATGTTATACCTACCAGCCCTGACACGACCCTCGAGAACTTCGATCTATACTGTTTGAAAAATCCTCCGGGTGAAACCGAGATGGCGATGTACGACTATCACGCTCAGATCGTCAACGGCGAAGATGTCGCGGTGTGTGAAGGAGTGCAGCGTGGCATTCGATCGCGGGGATACGCCCAGGGCCGGCTTATGGTCAACCGTGATCGCTCATGGTGGAGCGAACATGCGGTTCATCATTTCGAGCGTCAGGTTTGGAAGGCCCTCAATCCCTAGCTTTGGTCGTTGATTCTAACTGGACAGTTGCTGGTCGGGTAATCAGATGGCGCGAGGCTCGACAGAACCTGGAGCATCCTATTCGATTGAGCGCCACTCCATCGACTACGTCGGTATCAACGAACGCCACGGCAAGGTTCGCGACCAAGGACCATTCTGGTTTACGGCTAACTTCCAGTTTATGAGTGTCTCCCTCGGCTTCGTCGGGCCGGCCATGGGGCTTTCGCTGGGCTGGACGACAGTCGCGGCGACGCTGGGGTTGCTGGTCGGAACGTTGTTCATGGCATTCCACGCCACCCAGGGACCTATTATGGGTCTCCCGCAAATGATTCAGAGTCGCGCGCAATTCGGTTTTCGAGGAGTGATCCTACCGCTCTCCGCGACGCTGGTAAACTTTGTAGGGTTCAACGTTGTACTGGCATTGCTCATTATGGGCGGCTTGCGGGATTTGTTCGGCTGCGATCGCTATGTCGTAATAGTCGCGGTTGCGATCGCTTCCGCCATCCTCGCCTTCTTCGGTTATGACTGGTTGCATCTCGCGTTCAAGGCGTTGTTCTGGACGAGTCTGCCGCTGTTCGCGCTTTTGACGGGTGCTATTGCGCTCGGAAGCATACCGCATGGAACTATGATTCAACCGCACTTCAGCTGGGTCGGATTTGCGGTCGAGTTCGCGACTTGCGCAAGCTACAACTTGAATCTTGCGGTCTATGTCTCGGACTATTCACGATATCTGAAGCGTGACACTCCGGCTGCCAAGATAATTCTTTCCGTATTTGTCGGCGCCGTCTCGTCCGCGATCTGGCTGGTTGCTCTGGGAGCATGGCTCACCACACGTATGGGTGCTTCCGATCCGATGATCGCGGTATGGCGCGCCGGTAATTTGCTATGGCCGGGGTTTGGCACCTTGATCGCGCTGGTTAGCGTTCTGTTAATGTTTGCGCTGATAGCGATGACCTCCTACAGCGGTATGTTGACCCTGGTTACATGGCTCGATTGCGTGCGGCCTGCAAAACCCACTGTCACGGTCAGAGCGGTGTTTATCTGTGCGATTACGATGCTGTGGGTTGCGGTCACGCTGGCCGTCGGCGAGAACGCGATTAACGCGCTAATGTTGCTGCTCACAATTTTGCTGTACCTGCTGGTGCCGTGGACTGCGGTAAACCTGGTCGACTACTTCTTCGTGCGACGCGGCCACTATGCGATCAGGGACATGTTCACTCCAGACGGCATTTACGGAAGCTGGGGATGGAAAGGATTGGCAGCCTACCTTTGTGGCTGGCTGGCCATCGTGCCATTCGCCGCATTGCCTGGAGTGTATGTCGGTCCGATCGCGAAACGCATTCACGAGGTGGATATCGCGTGGCTGGTCAGCCTGCTCACTGCGGGACTGGTCTACTATGTGGCGACGCGCTCGTTCGTGCCGGAGCTGGAGTTCGCAGCAATCGCGGCCAGTGAGCGAGAGCTGGAGGGCGCGCCGCTCGCGCCGGCGAACCCGTCAGCCGAAGATACCGATGAGGGCATGGTACCCTCGCAACCGCAAATTGTCCCCGCGCAATAGTTCATTGCGACGCTTCGGATACAGCACTTAAGGCATCGCAAAGCCGAACGGCAGCCCGATCATCAAAATGAACTTCCGGTATGCGAGCTGGCGTAGATTCTAGCCGCGGTTCCGTGCGACTCTACTCGCGCACGGTTTGAGTTCGAAGCGTCTGCTTGTTACCGTCAGGAAGACCAGGGCGGCACGGACTCCAGGATTTTTTTCGCAGTAGATTCTCCGGTTCGGAAATCGCAGAGTCCGCGATAGATTTGTGGCGACCGTGGGGGGCATTCGATGAAAAGGTTCGCAAGGAGCGTTCTTGATCTGACCGCTGCCAGTTGCGGCCGCCTCGGTTCCGCCGCATTTCCCAACATGTATGGCTGGTCGACGGCGCGCGCATCGATCAAGCTTCTCTTCGGAATCTTTGCACTGCTGCTTCCAATGGCGGTTCTGCTGAGTTCGGCACCCAAGGCGGCGGTCCGCGCATCCTCAGACGCCAAGGTGATCCGGCTCATCGGAAACGCCCAGCCGGTTTGCTCTGGAAGCGGAACGCGGACCACCACTGCAACTATCACCGCGACCCCAACATCCACCACCACCCCCGCGCCAACGCCGGTACCTCCGCCGCCAATCATCGTGACGAACTTAACCGATCCCGTGAGCACTTCAGCAAATGGATTCTGCACCCTGCGCGAGGCGATCAACAACGCGAACAACTTCGGCCGGGACACCAGCGGCGGCGATTGCGTGGTGGCGGCGCGCGCCAACACCATCGTGTTTTTTGACAATCTGCCGATCGACGCTGAAATCAATCTCAGCAGTGCGTTGCCGCAAATTGCGAGCGGCGTGAATCTGACGATCAGTGGCTCGGGCGGAGTCGAACGGAGTCCCGTCATTAACGGTGGGGGTTCTTATCAGGTGCTCAATGTGGCCGCGGGCGCAAGTCTGACCCTGAAAGGCCTGACAATCGCGAATGGCAAAGCGAGCAGCGGAGGCGGTGCGTCCAATAGTGGTGCTCTCACGATTAACAATTCGACCTTTACCGGCAACGTCGCGGCTGAAGGCGGAGCTGTTTTTGACTTGGGGACTTTGAGTGTAACCAACAGCCTCTTCAGCGGAAACTCGGCGAGTGCTGGCAATGGCGGAGGTGTGGAATCGACGTCCGTTTTTACAACTATTGTCGGCAGTACCTTTTCAGGCAATACAGCCACCGGCGATGGCGGCGGGTTGAACCTGGCTTCGGCTCCGACGATCATGAACAACACTTTTTCATCTAACAGCGCGGCCTCGGGTGGGGCGATCTTTCTTAACGGCACCGTATCGACGATGACCGGCAACAGCTTTTCGATGAATCACGCCTCGATGATGGGTGGCGGTCTATATACCAAAAGTACGCTCAACCTCAGGAATAACTCATTCTCCGGCAACACCGCGCAGAATTCCGGCGGCGCTATTTTCAATGCCGGGACACTTAGTACCGTTCTGGATGGTTTTTCCGGCAACTCCGCCAGTCTTAACGGCGGCGGCCTTGCCTCTTCCGGTTCGTTGACGATCAACAGCAATTTTTCAAACAACACCGCTTCCAACGGCGGAGCTGTCCATAGCGACGGCACCGGTCTGAACGTTGTCGGCGGAACTTTTTCAGGCAATGTCGCCAACGACACCGGCGGCGCGATCCGCGACGAGGATACCCTTACCGTCGCGGCCGCGATCTTCTCCGGCAACAATGCTCCCAATTCCGGCGGTGCGATTTACGCCAAACAAGGTGCGACGATCACCACTACTACATTCGCCGGCAACTTCACGACAACGAGCGGTGCCACCTTCGGCGGCGGGGCAATCTACGCGGAACTCGACTCGACGGTTGTGAAGGGCTGCACTTTCAACAGCAATACTGGAAGCAATGGTGGCGCGATCTCGATCCCGCTCGGCAATGGCGCCTCACTGGATGTCACCAACTCGACGTTTTCCGCCAACAGCGCGGTCGCAAAGGGCGGTGCGGTATTCGCGAGTGGCCCGACCCGGATCTCGAGTAGTACCCTCGCGGGTAATCTCGCGGGCGGCGCTGCAATGGGCGGCGCCATCTATCGAAGTGGCGACGTCGTGACGATCACCAATTCGATTCTTACCTCCAGTGGCGCGAGTGGAAATTGCGCCGGCGGTGTGACCAACGGTGGCGACAACATTTCCGATGACGCGAGTTGCGCCTTCGGCTCCAGCACCGGAGCCAACGGCAAGACCATCGGGGACAACATTGTGCCGAGCCTGAGCCCGTTGGGTTTGCAGAACAATGGCGGCCCAACCCAGACCCTCGCGCTGCAACCCGAGAGCCCCGCGATTGATGCAGTTCCGAACGGAAAAGCCAACTGCCCAGGCATCGATCAGCGCGGATTTTCCCGTCCTGATGCCGAAGATGGCCTCGAAGGAGCGTGCGATATCGGCGCGTTTGAGAGCACGACTACGGCGATCGTCGTAAACACCACCAGCGACTTTAGTTCTCCGGGCGATGGCGCATGCACCCTGCGCGAGGCGATCACCAACGCCAACAATCCGGGCACCGATGCGACCTGCGGTGACTGTGCGACTACCAGCGTCCCAAGCAGTGTCATCGGGTTCAGCATCAACGGGACTATTCAGTTGGGCAGTTCACTACCACCCGTCGCAAATCAGGTAATGATCGATGGGTTTGGGCGTAGCGTAACCATCGATGGGGCAAGCCTGGTGTCAATATTTACCGTTGCTCCCGGCGCATCGCTGAACCTCAATGAGCTGACGCTCACCCATGCATTCCAGGGCGCCATCAACAACGGAGGCAACCTCATGGTTAGCAACAGCACCTTCGTTGCTAACATAGCGTCTGTGATCGGGGGAGCCATTTACAACAATGGTACCGGCAACAACGGCACCGTCGCCGTAACCAACAGCACCTTCAGCGGGAACCAGGCGAGCCAGTCCGGCAGTGCCATCTTCAACCAGGCGGGCTCGGTCTCCATCAGCAATTGCACTATCGCGGGAAACAGTGTCGCCAATGCTCAAACCGGCGGGGCGATTTACGGCGCACCGGGCACCTCGTTTATGGTGACCAATTCGATCCTCGCGGCTAACTCGAACGGGAATTGCGGCGGCACGACCTTCACCAATGGCAGCCATAATATTTCCGATGACGTTTCATGCGGATTCGGGTCCAGCATCGGCGTCAATGGCGACACGATCGGCGACAACGTCGATCCGCTACTCGACGCCGCAGGCCTGTCCGACAATGGCGGTCCGACCAAAACCATCGCGCTCCAGTCCGACAGCCCCGCCATCGACGCGATCCCGCTGGCGATTTGTCCTTCGACCGATCAGCGCGGCGCACCGCGTCCGGATCCAGACAATCCGCCGGAGACCGCATGCGATATCGGCGCGTTGGAGTCGGGTGAGCCGGTTCCTTTTCCAACCGTGACGCCGAGCATTGCGCCAACTCCATCTGCCGTTGCGACGCCGACCATCACGCTTACCTCGACTCCAACAACAGCCGTGACCGCTACTCCTTCGATTACGTTGACGCCGACTGCGGGACCGACGCCTTTCGGCGGAGCGACGCTCACGCCCACGATCACGCCGACCACCACCGCGACGCTCACGCCGACCATGACGCCGACACCGACACCCACTCCAACTCCGGTGGGGGCCGTGATCTATTCGCCGAAGGCCTTGAAATTCGCGAAACGTGCATTGGGGAAGCAGAGTCCTCGGAAGTTCGTGACCATGACTAATCCGAAAAAAAACAAAGCGGCGGTTTCGTTAACCGGCATCGCGCTGCAATCGCAAAACAGCGGATTCGCTATCGATGCGCAGAAGACCACCTGCATCGCGGGCCAAGCAGTTGCTGCAGGCAAAAAGTGCCGAGTCGCGATCGTCTTCTCACCCGCGACCAGCGGACCGACGAGCAACAACTTATCGATCACTGGAAACATGACGAACCCGCCGAGCGTCACCATCTCAGGAACGGGCCGCTAAGCCGAAGACGCGCCATCGCGTTGCGGTTTGATCGAGCATCGCCGGATGCGCCATGCTGCGCGCATGATTGATTTTTCCCTTTCCGACGAACTGATCGCGCTGCGCGACAAAGTTACCGCCTTCATCAATGACGCGATCGTTCCGCTGGAGCGCGATCCGCGCCAGGGTCCGCATGGTCCCGCCGAGGAATTGCGCCTCGAGATGGTCCAGCTGGCGCGCGAGGCGAAACTGCTTTCGCCGCATGGGCCGCGCGAATGGGGCGGGCTCGGCCTCGATCATCGCGGCATGGCGGTGGTCTTCGAAGCCGCAGGATGGTCGCCGTTGGGGCCGCTCGCACTCAATATCCAGGCTCCCGACGAGGGCAACACCAATCTCCTCGATAAGGTCGCGACGCCGGCGCAAAAGGAGCGCTGGCTCGGGCCGCTGGTGCGCGGCGAAATCCGCACCGTCTTTTCGATGACGGAGCCCGACGGCGGCGCGGGCTCCGATCCGGGGCTGATGAAAACCACCGCGCGTGCGGTCGGCGACGATTTCGTCATCAACGGGCGCAAATGGCTGATCACCGGTGCGCCCGGAGCCGCCATCAACATCGTGATGGCGCGCACCGAGGACGCCGGCGGCCGCGATCTGGGCGCGACGATGTTCTTCGTCGACATGGACGCGCCCGGCTTTTCGATCACGCGCATCCTCAACACCATGGATAGCAACTCGCCGGGCGGGCACGCCGAGGTCGAGTTTCACGACGTTCGCGTCAGCCGCGATCGCATTCTGGGCGAGGTCGGCAAGGGCTTTCGCTACGCGCAGATTCGTCTCGCGCCCGCGCGCCTGACCCATTGCATGCGATGGCTCGGGGCCGCGCGCCGCTGTCACGCGATCGCGCTGGAGTACGCGCGCCATCGGCAGGCGTTCGGCCGCGCCATCGGAGAGCATCAGGGAGTGGGTTTCATGCTCGCCGACAACGAGATCGACATCAATCTATGCCGGCTGGCGATTTGGCATGCGGCATGGCTCCTCGATCAGGGCGAGCAGGCGCGCCAGGAAACCAGTATGTACAAAGTGTATTGCTCGGAGGCGCTGGGGCGCGTGGTCGATCGGTCGCTGCAAGTGCTGGGCGGGATGGGCATCACCGACGACACGGTGGTCGAGCGGATTTACCGCGACATTCGCGCGTTCCGGATTTACGATGGCCCCTCGGAAGTGCATCGCTTCGCGATCGCGCGCACCGCGCTGGGCCGCCAACCAAAGTGAGTTCTACACAAAATACTGATGTGAATTTACCATTGACCGTTTTGCGGCGCTGACTCCTGGTCTGAGGGACCATCGATCGAGTCCTCTGATCCGAACGTGAAGAACGAAGTAGTATCGATAGTCTCAATCACACTGACTTCGGTCCTAACACCTTCAAAAGTCGCGGGCACCTGCGCGCGGACGGAAGCGACGTCCGCCGCGTCATCGATCGTCACATCGAGTTTCGCGTGGCGGCCTTCGAGATCAATCGCGATTCCGTCGACTTGTCCCTCGCGGGCCGTTTTCTTCAGTTCGGCGAAAAGGTCAATTCTGGCCGCCATGGCACGGACCACATCGAGATCCGCGCGGTCGTTGGTATCCTTTGGATCAAATCTATGGCAACCCGCCGGATAAACCGGCTCTAGCGCCCGACTAAGGCCGCGCGTCCGCAGCATGTAAGGTAAGAATCGCTGGTACGGCTTGGTGAGAGTAACCTCGGTCGGCACGTCTTCAAACGGATTCGGCACACTCTTCGCGATGAAAGGAACGTCTGCAACATTGTCCGCAATGAGAACAAGCGTCGCGCGCGTTTTGGAGAGATCGATCGCAATCGCAAGAACCCGATCCTGCACCCCGTAAGAATCAAGCATCGGCTCAAGCAAATCGTAGGTACTCAACGCTTTGACAACGTCGGGTCCGGGCTTGTCGTACGCGCCCGTATAGACATTACCAGGACAAGCACCTGCCTCGGCCGGCTGGACCGCGGGAGCACCATCCTTCCTTCCCTCCGCGAGGCTTTGATTCGCGGACACGGTGGAAAGCACCAAGGCGGCGGAAATCGCCAACATTGCGAGGCGCATACACACATAGCTAGCAAAGAAGCCGTGGTACGACTATCGAGAGCAGGAACCGAGAGAACCGGTAGCGATCATTATCGCGCGGTGTTTCCGGCCGCCTGCTAACTGCCGGCGGTCACGCGAAGGTCGAATTTGGCTGGCAGTTCTGGCTGAGATGGACACTACCAACGACACGTGCGTCAGCCGAAGTGAGTTGACCCTAAGTCAAACTCGAAGGGTGAGGCTAGCGGCCGGTTTTTAAGCCCGGCCGCTCTTCACATCGACGCCTCTCAAAATGAGGCCGAGGTGATCCTCCAGTCGAGCGCGCGCTCACGGACATGCGCACCCCCCGATCGTGTTGGTATCAAAAGTGTCCGAACCATTCTGGGCCAATGCTCGGCCTTGCGGGATAGTTGCGCCGGTAGTCATCGTGACTGATGTAGTCGCCAAGATGTTTCCATAGAAGATGGTATTCGTCCCGAGCGTGGCTGAACTGCCGACCTGCCAAAAGACGTTGCAACCGAGAGCGCCGTTGGTCAGCACGACATTTCCGGTGACCGTGGTAAGCGTCGAGGACGGCATCTGGAAAATCCAGATTGTCGAGGAATCGCCTTGGGCATCGAGAGTGAGATCCGACGCGCTTATCGAGAAGGACGAAATACCGGATTGATAGACACCTCCGACCAGAGTAAGACCGCCAAGTTCTCCATTCGCGATAGTCATGTTGACCGCTCGCCCGGCGGCGTCGGTGATTGCGGCACCCAGGATGTTCTCGCCATTGAGCGAGTTTCCATTCGAATCGTCGGTAACACCGGAGACCCCCGGGGATCCCGTTACATTGGGCGGCGCCGCCGCGCCGGGACTGATCCCAAGATTGCCCGTAATCGTGGTGGAACCGGTGTTGCTGACCGACTGGCCGGCTAGCACGGTATAGTTGCCCGAGCTGCCCGGACTCGACACCGGGGTAGCGCCCACCGACGGACATAGGTTGACCGCCGTGACCCCAGCTCCAGTAGCGGTCGCGGTCGGCGTCGCAGTGGCGGTATCCGTGCTGGTCGCGGTCGCGGTGCCAGTAGCGGTCGCCGTTGCCACAATAACTTCGGTTGACGTCGCGGTCGCCGTATCGGTTGCGGTCGTGGTGGCACTCGCGGAGGCGGACGCGGTCGCGCGTGGCAGTTGAAGTCGCCGAGTTGCCGTCGCGGTCGCCGTTGCCGTGGCACTTGGCGAGGCGGATGCGGTAGCGGTCATTGTTGCCGTCGCCAAAGAGGTCGAAGTCGCCGAAGCGGTGGCAGTTCGCGTAGCGGTAGCGCGTACGAGTCGCAATTGCCGATGCAGTTGAGGTGGCTATCGCGCTCAGGCGCGCCGGGTTGCGCTTTCGGTCCGCATGAACAAATGCCGCGGCGCGAGCCGTTGGCCACGATATTGGCGCATTGCGCGATGAGAAAACCTCTGCTCGCCCGGGTCCGCCGTACCGTTATCCGTCAACTGCGTTTCAGTGATTCCCAGCATATTGCCGATTCGCTGCGGCTTGGTAATGCCGCCATTGAGCTCGGGCGCAGGCGAATAGGCGCGGCTGGGGTCACATCCGCCATTGCAGGCTTTGCCCGGATCGCAGGTGGCGCTCGACGCATTATGATCCGCCGAAATGATTTGCACGATTCCACTTTCGAAATCGCCGGAAGCCTCTCTCCAATTGGTGGTCAGGTCATTCTCAAAGGAAAGCAGCAGCGTATCGTTAGGGCGTGAGGGCGCATCCGCAACATTCGCCCATCTCCTCGTCATCGTCGAAGACATAGATCATCGCGCATAAATCGCCGTTGGCCGCGGTCGGATTGATCAGCTCGAGAATGTTGTCGCCGGCGCCGGTGCCGTTGTCGGCGGTCGATTCCGAAATGTCGTAGTAGCCAACCAGCTCAGTGCTGAGCGCCGCCGCGTCATCGCTGGCTTTTGCGGCGCTGCGCAAGGTGGTGGCGGCGGGAGCCTTCGCCACGGTGATAGACATCAGGAAGGCGGCTAGCGCAGCAACTGCGAGGTAGCCGATGAATACTCTTTTGCTAACCCTCGCGCGCTTTATCATGCTGGTTCTCCCCTACTGTGCATCTGAACGGAACCATGTGTTAGCGCGACCGGTCAAGGCGATAAAACATTAAGTAGGCTATTTATGTTCTCCGGAGAACCATTTGTACACCATAAGTGATGATACTTGACTGAACTTCCAGTCCAGAGCCGTTCAACTGGGTAACCGATAGTGAACAGCGCCATCGGCATGGTGAAAGTGCAACCATTGTCAGCGCTCGTCGTCAGATTCACGCATCTAATGTTACTAATTCCACTAACGGATACCGAGACGAAGACTTATTTAAAGGAACGTAATGAAAGTTTGCGAAAGGAACGAACAGTATGATACAGCTTGCTTTAGTTACCTACCGCGACAGCAGTTTTTGCTCGCTCACTTCAAGCCGCGATTCGTAGCACCGATGAATTCGTAACAGAGGTGCAAAATGCGTATCGTCCTCAGAACCTCCCAAACTGATGCGGAATCGAACGGAGTGGCGCTTCAATCCGAGCTTCTGGAGGCGGTCCGGCTCCTTGATCGGAACCGCTTGCCGGCTGCAAGCGCGAATGTTTTCCAGGAATCGATCGTAATTGCATTGGAGCGCGATAGTGATTCCAGTCGGGCGATCGACGCATTAACCGGTGCAGGATTCAGAGTTTCATCGTTTTAACCGCGTCGTCTTGGGAATATTTAAGCGGTGAGTCGCAAACGAAATCCTGGCGCAACCGACCTTGATCATTTAGGCCGGATCAAAGCCTTGTCGTGGCTCTCCAATGCTGAACTGAAAGTGATGCTCGGAGTCCTCGTGGTCGGCGTGTTCACCCCCCCTCAGGTGATTCTCCCGCGAGCCGTCCTCGAACCCGAAGTTTACATCTTGATGGCCGGAATCGTACGGGTGACTGGCCTCAACGCACACGGCGTACGAATCACGATCGCTTTGCATGCGCCGGGTCCGATCCCTGAATTCCCTCCGTCGCCACAGCTTGAGCGTTTCGATTTTCGGTGTGAAGCGTATACGGACTGCAGGATTGGCAGTATCCATTGGAGCGATTTCGACGGCATCACTCCGCAAGGCGCGGAGCGCGCATTCACAAAGTTCCGCGAAAACGACTTACAGCATTCCTATCGATTGCTGTTGCGAAGTTCCGGCCTCCTCAAAATCGATCTGCACGATCGTGTTGCTCATACGCTGCTCGAGTTATGTTCGGATTTTGGAGTCGAGGAATCGCGAGGAACACTTTTAAGACAGCCGTTCAGCCACCAGGACATCGCCGACCTCGTGGGCGCGACACGACCCAGGGTTACCGAACACCTCGCCCAACTGGAACGCGATGGATTGGTGATTCGCCAGGGACGCTACTTCATCGTCCGGGTGGAAGAACTCTCCCAATCGCTAACCCCGCCGCGTCCCCGAACGCTAGCGACAACCTTGCGCACTGGCGCGCCGGAAATGTCAGTTTCTTGAAAACCTCGGATAGCAGATGCTGATTCCGACCGCTGGCTAGTCGGCTTTGCGGCTCATCGAATGGGCCATCTGCAAGCCGACCAGTCTTGCCACCAGGATGGCCAGATAAAATTGCCCCATGATGGCTTCGGCCACGGTGGCGTAACGAGCTTGGAGACCCACCGGGGTTATGTCGCTGCCTCCGATCGTCGATAGGGTACCCAGGCTATAGTAACCGAACAGAGGAAAAATGTGTTGGAGGCTGGTCGCATCTCCCGGCTTGACCGCGCCGAGGCCGGCGAACGAGGCAGGATGCCGTTCAAAGATTACGATGAAAATTAACGCCCAGGTGAAACCGGCCAAAAGATAGACCGATACCGCCATGCAGATGGTCTCGCCGGTAACCTCTTTCTGTTTTAGGACGCTCTGCAGCTCCGTCACGGTTACAAAGAGGACGAACAGCAGCCAGCAAAACGTCCCCATTAGTTCCAGACTGTGGCTATGGATGAAACTGAGGAAAATTCGCTCAACTCCCGCAATCGCAGCCAGCGACCATGCGATCATCCGCCGCCTTCGAACCCGCGCCGTCAGGATTCCTCGTTCGCTGAGCAGGTCATCGCGGTTGACGTTGTAAACTGCTACCAGCAGCAGGACCACAAAGGCGACGCCGAATGCGAGAGTGGCATCGCGGGACTCACCGATGATAGCCCGGACCGCAAAAGCCGCGATGATCGCGATCATCAGCGCACTGTGACGATGCGACGCGAAGCTGCGGTGAATCCTGGTGGCGATTTTCTCCAATGGTCAGCTCCGACTTTCGGATGAGTCATGCAGCCGAGCGTCCGCGGCAGCGCAACGACGGGAGAGAATCGTCATGATGCTTCCGGACGATCGAGCGGCGGCGCGAAAAACAGCTTGAACAAGGCGTCCTTCCCCATCGCACGGCTGACTTCCTGCACCACCAGATAGAACCCGATGATAATGCTGACCAGCAGGACCAGGCCGAAGAACCGATCGACATTTTCATCGGCAATTAGCGCCCTGATTCCGGCTTGAAAGCCGCCCGCCGCGCGCACGCTGTCCCAGATCCGCTCGCCCAGCCCGACGGCGATCACCGCCAGCGCGTACACGAACGTTTTGAAGATGATCAATATGATCCGAGGATAGCGGTTGAACCGCCGCCCGGTTCCCGCCCAATCCAGCAACAACACCACCTTGCCCATAATGAGTGCAGCGATCGCGGCTTTGCTGAAGGCAGAAAACTCGATCGCGTATTGCGCAACGAAAAGCTTGTACAACAAGCCAATCAGGCCGAAGGCCAGAAAGAAAAAGAGCACTACTGGCGCCATCTCGCGCACCAGGCCTTCGAGCGCACCGCCGACCGCGGAGGGCATTTTTGCGAGTTTCATAGGACCCGTTCTATCTACCAACCGATCCATTGCCAATTGCTCAGGCGCGAAAGGAGTACGGCGCACTACCCGCGCGCCGTTGCTGATTGCGCGATCATAGGCATGGAAACCCAGCCTCCTCTATCGTACCAAGGTCTTACGCTCGTTCGAGGTAGTGCGCTTGGTGGAGGACGGAACGAAAAGGGAGCCGAAAGGCGTTGGTGACCCCAGCGGGAGTCGAACCCGCGTTACCGACGTGAGAGGCCGGTGTCCTAACCACTAGACGATAGGGCCCTAATACAAATGAGGGATGGTTGGCTGAGGAGGAAGGACTCGAACCTTCAATCGCCTGATCCAGAGTCAGGTGGCTTGCCAATTAGCCGACTCCTCAGCGCCGGAATCAAACTATAGCCAGCGCCGGCGCGATGGTAAAAGGGCCGGCGCCCGAATCCTCATGATCGCGCCGCTTTTGCGCAACTCCTCCGCATGCCGATTTACCAACGCGTCGCAGCGCTGGAGCAGGTCCGGGTCCTGCGAGTTCTGCTCGATCATGTAACTCAGCTCGCCGAGGTCATGCACCAGCAGCCGCAGGCATCGCTCGTACTCATCCGACTTCAGCGCCTTGAGCAGATCCGCGACGAGGTCCTCGAGCTCGGTCTCCTCGACCTCGAGCGCGATTTTCAATGCCTGCTCGAGCGAGAGCCCGGGCTTCGCGCGATTTTCGAATTCCGCGTGAAGCTCGGCGCAGCCGCATGATGGTGGCGTCGTCGAGCGAGACCGGACTTGGCTGATCGAGCTTGCCTTCGAGATCGAGCACCGTGCTGACGAGGTCGAGCGCGCCGACGTGGCGGGCTTCGTCGCGCGCCATCCCGAACCAGAAATCGTGCAGCGCGCTGTCGGCGGCAAACAATTTCGCGAAGCTCGCATAGAGCGCCATGCTCTGTTTCTCGAGAGCGATGGTGGTATCGAGGACTTCGCGCGTGGTCGGCATTCTTGCGGCGAATATATCGATGACGCGCGAGGCGATATACTTGCGCAGCGAATCCGCCAACGCGAGCGAATCGGCTACTTTATGTTTGGGCAGCGCGCCGTTGGTGTTGAGGTTCTGCAAACAGCGGCGTCAGCGGCATGCGCGGCGGACGCGGCCAGTCGCCGGCCGCGCGCGGCCACACGAGCGGGGTCAGGTCGCTATCGATCGCCTCGCCCACCTTGATGCCGGGACGATCGACGCTCGGATGCGCGTATGGCTTGGTGCGGGTGGCGCCATCGCGGAAGTAGATCATCGTATGTACGCGGCGGGTGCGATTGCTTTGGTTCGCGCCCGCGAGATGCACCGTCAGCCCGTGATGAAACGCGACGCTGCCGCGCGGCACCTCGACATAAACCGGCGCGATCGCCGCGATGCGCGGCTCTTCGAGAATCTTCACCTTCTCATCGGCGGTGAAAATGTTGACGAACTTGCGCACCCCGATCGAGATGCGAGCCCGGCACATACGCCATGCATCCGTTCTCGCGCGTCGAGCCATCGAAGGAATCCATGCAGTGAGCGTGTCGATTTCATCCATCGGCCAGTAGGGCTGATCCTGATGCGGCTCGGTGTAGCGTCCGCCCGCATCTTTGTAGAGCGCCTGGTCATGCCACAGGCGCAGCGCCGGCACGCCGATGAGCGTCGCGGCGAGCCTCGGAAATCTTCGGATGAAAGGTGAGCGGCAGAACCTCGGGATTGTCCTCCCATAGATTCATGCATTGGGTGAAGGACTGTTCGTAGAGCGATTTTTCTTCGAGGGCGCGATCATCGCCGCGCTTGCGCTCGGCGACCGCGCGATCGACCGCGGCGCCGAATATTTTCCAACTCGGCTTCCGTCAACAATCGCGTCGATAACGACGAACCCATCACGACGGAATCTCTCGATTTGCTCCGAGCTTACCAACACTCGACGCTCACTTCTTCTTCGCAGCGAATCGGCCAAAGAGACCATATCTGAGCCGCCCAGGAGCGGGCAAACTTACCGCCGTCATCGACATAAATGATAACGATTGTCATAATAATTTGAATTTGATTCTCAAAATCATTGCAATCCGAGCTAGATTCGCCGATCATCGACGGATGATAGGAGATATCAATGCCCAATAAGATGCCTCTACGACGTGCGTACAAAACCCTTAAACTATCAAACCTCTCTTGCCCCCGTCGTCGGCAGTTCGTGCCTTGGTCATCGCCTCGCTCGGATGTCTCTCGCACCCGCTTTCGCCCAGCCGGCCGAATCCCTGCGCTCGCTACGCGCTCCGGCAGCGTCGTTCAGGATCCCGCCGGACGCTCTCCAGCCAGAATGGAACCCTGACAGTGAACCTCGCCTACAACACCGGCACCGATGCGAACGGCTGACGCTCTATTGCTTCACCACTCCGGAGGGCGATGAATCGCCGACGCTGTACATCAATCCGGGCGACACGCTGATCGTCAACGTCAACAACAATCTGCCGGCGCCGGTTTCCGCCAACGCGATGAAGATGTCGACCGGCGCCGGCCGACACCGTATGCGGCGACCCACGATGGATTCGGCTCGTCGGTGAACATCCATTATCACGGCACCAACACGCCGCCGACCTGCCATGCCGATGAGGTCATCCACACGATGATCAATTCCGGCCAGATGTTCACCTACACGGTGCCGTTTCCTACCGACGAGCCGCCCGGCCTCGTATTGGTATCATCCGCATGTCCATGGAATTTCCGAAGATGGCGGTGCAGGGAGGAGCGTCGGGCGCGATCATCGTCAAGGGCATCGAAAACGTGCAGCCCAAGGTCGCGGGACTTCCCGAACGCGTCCTGGTGATTCGGGATCAGCCGGTGCCCGACGTCCGCGATGACCGGCGATCCGAATCTGATTCCCGGCATGGGACGTATCGGTTAACTACGTGCCGATTCTCTATCCGGGCTATCGTGCCCGCGGTCATCCAGATGGGCGCCAAGGAAAAACAATTCTGGCGGGTGGTGAATGCCGCCGCCGACACCATCATCGATTTGCAACTCAAATACGACAAGCAGGTACAGCCGCTGCAACTGGTCTCGCTCGATGGGGTTCCGATCGGATCGCAGGACGGCGCTCGCAAGGGCAGGATCGTCAATCCGCAAGCACATTCTTGTTCCCGCCTGCGGCCCGCGCCGAGTTCATCGTGATCGGTCCGTCCGCGAAGGTTAAGAACGCGGTGCTATCGACACTCAATGTCGACACCGGCCCCGACGGCGACATCGATCCGGCGCGGCCGCTGGTGAAGATTACTACGGCTCGTCAGCCCCGACCGCATCGAAGAGATCGCTGCGGCGATCGCGTCGGCTCGATGATGCCGCAGGTTTCGGGCGCGCCCGGCCCGCAGCGCTTCGAGGGTCTCGCCACCGCCGAAGGTGACTGCCAAGCGTACGCTGTACTTCTCTGAAACTCCTCGCCGCCTGACGATGAGGAACCGACCTTCTTCATCACCGTCGATGGGCGCAACGCCGGTCGCCTTCAATCCCGACAATCCTCCGGCCATCACCACCACGCAGGGCTCGGTGGAGGACTGGACGATCGAGAATCGTAGCCGCGAAAATCACGAGTTCCACATCCATCAAATTCACTTCCTGCTGCTGGCGCGCAATGGCAAACGCGGTTCCCGCCGGGCAACGGCAGTACCTCGACATGGTCGACATCCCATTCTGGAAGGGCAAAGGTCCGTATCCGAGCGTGAAGGTGCGGATGGATTTTCGCGGCCCGGATATCGGTGATTTCGTTTATCACTGCCACATCCTGGAGCATGAGGATAACGGCATGATGGCGATCATCCGGGTGAACCCCGCCACGGCGTCGACTCATGTGACGCCTGCGGCTGGCCGTGCCGCCAGCCGCACAATCTCGCACGAACCGGCCGCCTCGGCAGGTTCGGCCTCGCAACCGCACGCCGCCGCAGCGCCGGCCTCGCGCGAAGGCGTGCAAATGGTCAAGCTCGCGAACTAAGTCCGCGAGTCACATGCGGAAAATGGCATCCGCTGCTGCTTCCCTCCCCCGTTGATCGGGGGAGGTGTCGCGGCGCGATTTTCGCGACGGCTGCGATGCGAAAAGCGTGACGCGACGGAGAGGGACCTCAGCCCCGGGATTCTGCCTCCGCCTCTTCGCTCGCCTTGCTTGGCTCGCTAGTCGTTGAGGATGAATCCGAGAGCAAGCCTTCGGCAGTAGCGGGCTGGGGCGTCGCGGTTGGCGTGGCGCTGGGCGTCGTGGTGGGCGTATGACACCTGGAACTCACGGCCGCCGGAACTTCCGCCGCATAAGCTCAGCCCGATCCAGACTCTGAGTAGTCGCACTCGGCCTTCAGAAAGTCGCGCCCCCCACGCTCTCGAATGAATCGGGGACGAACTTCTTTGCGCCCGGATACAAAAGCGCTTGCTTCGCGCTCGTCGATATACCCCAGTTCGGATCACTCGCGAGTTTCTCGAGCAATTTTCGATTTTCGGGAACGCTCACCTGAATCAGTCGTGTGGTCCCGAACTCACGCTCCCTGACGTCTTTGCTATTGGCGAGGCGCACCGCCTGCTCTTCTGCCCGCTTGGACGAAATTCCCAGAAAATCCTGAATCGCACCGGCTTCGGCCTCCAGGCATTCGGTCTCCTGCGGCAAATGGTCATCAACCGCCCTTCCCGCACGAACCGTCGCAAGAATCTTCTCGATGGTGGCCAGCCTCCGCTGGTAAATCTCCTTAAACTGATCGCTCACGTTCGTATAGCCGCTACCGGTCCACGCATAAATGGCAGTCCAGTTGCCAAGACATTGACCCTGGATGGAACCCAGCGGGTCGTCGACCACGAACTCCAGCTTGCCGTCTCCGCGAAGGTCTTGAAGGCTCGAAGCGAGTGTCTGCCCGGGACCGATCGCGGCAGGCGACCAGTAGAGTTCAAATCCTTTCGCATTATGGTCGATCACAAAGGGATAAATGTCCGATGGCCTATCGGAAGGGCACGGAACTCCAACGAGGGAAAGAAATCCGTCCTGCCGAAGATCGAGAAATCGCCACGAGCATGCGTAGATGCCGCGCCGATCAACTTCGTCAATTTCGCCTAGCGCAAATTCCACGCCTGCCACGAAATTCTGAACCTCCCGATTCGATGGCGGGCGCTGGGTCAGATTTGGGGAGGCGGTTACCGACCAGTTGCGACTTGCGAGCGCCGGGCTGCGGGCTGGTCGCTCCGATGCGCCGCTGACTTGGGGATAGCAGCAGATGGCGGCCGACAGGAGCACCATACAAACCAGGCGGTCTATGAGCAAAGGAGTGCGGACGATGGACACAGCTTGCGCCACTATATCGGAAGCCCTCGGGATAGGTCACGAACGTCGCCAAGGCTGTCGGTTACCAGAGAACGACATAAAGAAAAATCCTTCTCCTGTTGTGTCCCTCCCCCGTTGATCGGGGGAGGTGTCGCGGCGCGAAAATCGCGACGGCTTCGATGCGAAAAGCGTGACGCGACGGAGAGGGACCTCAGCGCCGGGATTCTGCTTCTGCCTCTTCTTCCGATCCTCCGTCCTCGGATGCCTCAAACCCATGTTCTTGTAGCGCTTTCGCGATGCCGGCCAACACCTCATCGAGATCCCCCAACACCTCGTGGTTCCAGAATCGGACGACTCTATATCCGTGCGCCTCAAGCCTCCGCGTTCGAGCGGCATCCTTCTCAATCTCGTCGATATGCTGCCCGCCATCCAGTTCGACGACCAGGCGATGCCTCAAGCAACAGAAATCCGCAATGTGGTCGCCGATCGGATGTTGCCTGCGGAACTTCGCGCCCATCAGGCGCTTCCCGCGCAGCTTTTGCCAGAGTATGCCTTCCGCCGGGGTCTGTTCCCGGCGCAGGCGGCGGACATCATTACGCAATTGTTCGGGAGTGCGCATAACGAGGAGTTGAATGGCAGAGTCTGGGAGTTGAAGGCAGAGGAAGCAGAGACAGCGTCCAGAGCTGAGGTCCCTTTCCGTCCCGTCACGCTTTTCGCATCGAAGCCATCGCGAAACTCGCGCCGTGCCACCTCCCTCAATCAATGGGGGAGGAAAGCTCAAGGAATCGTTCGTTACGAGCCGGGCGCAGGAAGTCGAATTGTGCTATCATCCAGTTGTGGCGCCCTTCACGGGCGCCTATGTCGTTATGGAGGCATGGCGATCGACGATTCACTCGATTACACAAACGAACCCACCGAGGAGGAGCAGCCATGGCTACGATGGCGCGAAAACAAAGCCACTTCCGGAGCAGGCACACGCGGTCAAATGCGAAAACAAACCCACTGACGAATCGCGAGATATTACCAAACGAAGCCAAATACGTGAGCAAATTCGGGCGTTATCGATCTCAGAGGCAGCTAACAGACGACAGCTAGACCGCGCAATTCGCCACAAACCGAAGGAGCCCGGAGTGAATCGACAGGCGCATCTCAAGCGAAGAAACAAAGCCACTCACTATCGACGGTATGTCGGTTATGATCGGCAGGCGAGAAACCTAGAGACTTGCTAAGCGGAATCCGGCGCGCGGCCGATGGTGGGCCAATGGTCGAGCCAGGCGAGACGAACGGCCCATTCGGGCCATCGGACTAGAATAACTGCAACCGTCATTGCGCTCAGACCATAAGTCAGGTTTGGGGCGATCAGCTCAAGAAAGAATCCGCCCTCGAAATGGCGGGGAAATATCCATTGCGTGCAAGCCAACCAAAAGATTCTAAAGCCATCCAGGAAAATGAGCAGTCCCACGGCTCGCGCCAGGATGCCAAAGAGTTGCTTCTCGTTCACCAGGTTTCCCCCCTATGAAGGAGGTCATTCTGCGTCATTTTTTGGATGGCCCGCCAGCGAAATCAGTTTGATGCGCTAACAGGATGATGCTGCGGAAGGAGGGACGGCTGCTTTTCCTCCCCCGTTGATCGGGGGAGGTGGCGCGGCGCGATTTTCGCGATGGCTGCGCTGCATGAACTGTGACGCGACGGAGAGGGACCGCAGCGCTGGATTCTGCGTCTGCTCTTTTCCTAATCCGACTCCTTGTATTTTGGAACTCATAGATGCTCGCCGGAAGACAACTGAAGGTTAGCATTGAGACACCGATGCAGCGAAGAAAGAATCCAGCGCTGAGGTCCCTCTCCGACCCATCACGCTTCTCGCATCGCAGCCATAGCGATAAGTCGCGCTGGGTCACCTCCCCCAATCAATGGGGGAGGAATTGAAAACGGGGAGGAATAAAACGGAGAAGAGACCAAACGAAAAAAAGCGGCTGCCCTCGATGGGCAGCCGCTTTCCACTCTCTGCTTCCCTTCCCTCGGGAAGGGAAGGCGCCGCGTAGAGGGGTTAGGTCTACTTCGCCAGCTCCGTCGCGCGCGTCTCCCGGATGACCGTCACCCGGATCTGCCCCGGATACGTCATGTCGGTTTCGATTTTCTTCGCGACCTCGCGCGCCAGCACCAGGCTGTCTTCATCGGAAACCTGGTTCGGCTCGACGATGATGCGCATCTCGCGGCCCGCCTGCACCGCGAAACATTTCTCGACTCCCTTGAACGACTTCGCGATCAGCTCGAGGTCTTCGAGGCGCTTCACGTAGCTCTCCAGCACTTCGCGACGCGCACCCGGCCGCGCACCCGAGAGCGCATCGGCAGCATCGACCAGCGGCGCGAGGATGGTCTCGGCCTTCACTTCCTCATGATGCGCCGCGATGGCGTTGACGATCTTCGCCGACTCGCCGTACTTGCGCGCGATCTCGCCGCCGATCAGCGCATGCGAGCCTTCGACCTCATGCGTGAGCGCCTTGCCGATGTCATGCAGCAGCGCCGCGCGCCGCGCCTGCTTTTCGTTGAGGCCCAACTCGGCCGCCATCGCGCCGCAGATGAACGCCGCCTCGATCGAATGCATCAGCACGTTCTGCGCGTAGCTGTAGCGATACTTGAGCATCCCGAGCAGCTTGACCAGCTCCGGATGGATGCCGTGCACGCCGCATTCGATGATGGCGCGCTGGCCCGCCTCCTTGATGGATTCCTCTACTTCCTGCTCGGCCTTGCGGATGACTTCCTCGATGCGTCCGGGATGGATGCGTCCGTCGGAAATCAGCCGCTCCAGTCCGACCCGCGCGATCTCGCGCCGAATCGGGTTGTGGCATGAGATGACGATCGATTCGGGCGTGTCATCGATGATGATGTCGACGCCGGTCGCCGCTTCGATCGCGCGGATGTTGCGGCCTTCGCGTCCGATGATGCGCCCCTTCATCTCGTCGTTGGGAAGCGGGATCACGGCGACGGTGCGCTCGGTGACGAACTCGCCCGCCAGCCGCTCGATCGCGATCGACACGATGCGCTTGGCGCGGCGGTCGGCTTCTTCGCGCGCCTCTTCCTCGATGACGCGGATGTGCTTGGCGGCCTCGGTGCGCGCATTGCCGGTCATCTCTTCGATGAGGGCGCGCTTGGCCTCTTCGCGAGTGAGGTTGGCGACCTGTTCGAGTTTCGCGCGCGCCTCGTCGATCAGCGCCTGATGTTGCGCCTCCTTGTCGGTAATGTTTTTCTCGCGGGTCCGAACGCCCTGGTCGCGCCGATTGAGGTCGGCCTCGCGACGTTCAAATGCCTCCAGACGTTTTTCGAGAGTTTCCTCGCGCGACTCGATTTTGGTTTCGAGTGCGGTTAGTTCCTTGCGGCGTTCGCGCACTTCGCGCTCGGCTTCGGCGCGCGCCCCGACCAGGATGTCTTTTGCCTTGACCTCCGCTTCCTTAAGGGCCAGCTCGCCTTTGCTGCGAGCGTCTCTGATTAATTCCTCGGCTTCGGCGCGCGCCGCTCCCGTATCGACGGTCGCAGACCTCCGCGTCTTTGCGACGCTGGCTCTGCCCGACGATATAGAAGATCGCGGCTCCTATGACGAAGCCCAGGATTGCCAATATCCAAACTCACCTGGGGATTACCTCCTTGTGCCCGAATCCCGCTCTCGCGCGCAGATCGCATCGGGCGCGGGATAGATTGCGGATTCGGTGACGACGAAATTAAGCCGCCGATCCCATCGCCGATTGCGGGATGTCGTCGAGCAGCTGGAATGAGTATGCGAGACCCACCGTGATCGCATGCGCGCGGCAAGTTCCGCCAGCAGACGATCATAATGACCCCCGCCTCGCCCTATCCGCTCGCCGCGCGCGCGTGAACGCCAGTCCCGGCACGACCACTACGCATGGCGGCAGCGACGACATTTCGATCGCCGGTGAAGTTTCAGGTTCGAGGATTCCATACGCGCCCGGCGCAAGGTCCGAGCGGCTTGCGACATGGCATAAGGAGAGCGCGTCGTGCGCGACGCATCGATGCGCGGAAAGAAGACCTCGCGACCGGCGGCTAGCGCATCGGCGAAGATGGCATCGGTCGAGACTTCGTTGCCGAGCGCGGAGTAGAGAATGAGCGGCGCGGGCTTCGCGATAGAGATCGGCGTGTGGAGAAATGCGGACTGAACTCGCGCGGACGAAGCCGCCTCGCGAAGCTCGCAGTTAGCGACTCGCGCGTATTCCTTAAGAATCGCGCGAAGATATTTTTTTTCGTCCGCCACTGGCGTTTTGCCATGGCGGGTTGCAGGGTCGTTTAAGGCGACACTGCTAGCCAAGATGCTTGAACACCTCCGCAAAGCGCAAAAAGCTCCTCTCCTGCGCAGGATGCAGTCCCGCCTCGGAAAGCCGAGGTATGGATGCCTGTCAGCTCGAAGAAAAGTCTCACAGGTTGTATGCTTGCGCGCATCGCGTCGTACCTTATTAAGATCCCCACTACCCCGCCGCCGGTCCCTATTTACTCCGCGCGTCGCCGGCGCTCGAGCACGAGCTTGCCGTCGATCGCGTCGATCAGTCGTTCCTTCATCGCTGTAATCCTGTCGATTAACTCCTGATGCTCCCTTTTGAGGTGCTCGAGTTCATCGGCAAAATTCAACGCCGCCAGGATCGCGATATTCACCGAGCTGACCGTGTTGCCATTCGCGCGAAGTTTCTTGATGCGTTCGTCGACTGTCCCCGCCACGGACTTCACCCATTCGTCGTCGTCGTCGCTGGCGACGGTGAGGTTCTGGCCCATGATTTCGACGCTAACGCCTTTCATCATACTCCAGCCGAGACCGAAAATACCCTCGCCGGGGTAAGTATATCCTACGCGAGGTCGATTCCATCGAAGCGCGCGAGGATTTTTTCGATGCGCGTCTTAATCTCGCTGCGTTCGGCTTCGTGTTGCTTCGCTCCTGCTCGAACTGCTTCATCTGCGCGGCGACTTCGGAGATCCGCTTTTCGCTCTCCGCCAGGCGATGATGCAATTGTTCGTTTTCCTTTCGCAGTTGTTGAATCTTGTTGACTGATGCCTGAATGCGATCGTCGAGCTCTTTAAGAACATCCGTGGCCATCTTGAAAACTTAACCTTTAGTTTAATTTTCGATTAATCGGCCTGTCAAGCTGCATGGAGCCGTGGCGGAATCGCCCTCGCCCTCGCCGCTTGCGAACAATGCGTCTACGAACTCCCGCGGGTCGAATTCCCGCAAATCCTCGATTCCTTCGCCCAGTCCCACGAACCGAACCGGGATGCCGAGTTGCCCCGCGATGCCTACGATTACCCCACCCTTGGCCGTGCTGTCGAGTTTTGCGAGCACGGCGCCGGTAAGTTTCGCCGCTTCGCCGAAAATTTTCGCCTGGCTTAGCGCATTTTGTCCCGTGGTCGCATCGAGGACCAGCCATACCTCATGCGGCGCGCCCGGCAGCTCGCGCCCGATGACGCGGCCCATCTTCTTCAACTCTTCCATTAGGTTGGTCTTGGTCTGCAGGCGCCCCGCGGTGTCGATGAGGACCGTGCCGGCCTTGCGCGCGACCGCCGCCTTGACCGCATCGAAGGCGACCGCCGCCGGATCGGAGCCCTGCTTCTGCTTGATGATCTCCACGCCGGCGCGATCGCACCATACCTCGAGCTGCTCGATGGCGGCGGCGCGGAAAGTATCGCCGGCCGCGACGAGCACCGGCCCGCGCGTCTCTTTATAGCGCGCCGCCAGCTTCGCGATGGTGGTGGTTTTCCCCACGCCATTCACGCCCGACCAGCATGATGACGAGTGGCACATCCGGAGGATTCGCCCATCGGCAAGCTCCGCCTTTTCGAGGATCGCCGAAATTTCGCTCTTGAGCGCGTCGCGGATGGTATCGGGGCGGCTTTCGTTCTTGAGTTTCGTGCGCAAGGACTCGGTCAGCTTGAGACTGGTATCGACGCCGACATCCGCGCCGATGAGCGCTTCCTCGAGGCCCTCATAAATCTCGCTCAGCTTTGGGCTTCCGGTCAGCGCGGTGCGGATGCGCGCGAGGAAGCTCTCGCGCGTCTTGCGCAGTCCGAGCCCGAGCCGCGGCGGAGCCTTGGGAGCCTCGGGCGCGGCGGCCACCGGCAGTGGCGCTTCCATAGCCGACGGCGTTTCCCTAGCCGGCGGCGTTACAATGATTGGCGGCGGAGGCGGTGTCGGCGGAACCTCGACGACCTCGGGCGGCGCCTCGACGCCGCAATGGTGGCGCAGCCGGAAGCGGAACTTCCTCTACAGGAGGACGAGGCGGAGCTTCCTCGATGGGCGGAGGCTCGACCTCCTCGCGTGCGATCTCCTCGATGAATTCGCGCGGAAGCTCGGGCGGCGCCGGATGACGCTTGCGCAAACTCCATTGGATGAGGACCTGGATATAGATGAGAACGGCGCCGCCGGCGACGCCGATGGCGGCGATTATCAGCGTATCGGATACAGCAGGATTCACAGTTGGAGCCTCGAGAAAAGTGCGCCGAAACGATGGCGCGAGAACAAGATAACAGCCTCATCCGAGGATCGAAACGCCCGCGAATTTTTTTGCGGCGCGGCGGAGCTATTTGTTCAAGGCGAGATTTCCCACCGCGTACAAACCCTCGCCGTTGATCGCGGTGATGCGCAGCCGATCGGTCATCGCGGTCGGACTCGGCAACCGAACCTGATAGCGCGTCATGAAGGGCGTGGGGCTGGGGCCGAAGTCCGCAAGATGCTCATAGCCACCGTCGGCGCGCTGATATTCGATGAGGTATCGGCCATCGGGTGCGAGCGCCAATTCCATCGATGTTATCCTGGTCGGCGACGCAAGCTTTATCTCAATCGCCGAATCAAAGATCCGACTCGACGGTGAATCCCACATGCTGCCACGGCTAACTTGGCCGGCGACATCCGCCAAGTCGACCACGATGGGCGGAATCTTGCCCTCACGATACATCTGCTGATCGGGTTGCTGGATCAGACCAAGGTTGAGTCGCACGATCGCTTTGAGGCGCGCGAGGCTGAACAGCGGGCCGCGCGTGACCGTTCGAATCACGTCCCAATAGCGATGCGTCCCGGGGTCGCGAATCAGGTTCTCATCGCGAAGAAAGCTTTCGGTGTAGCCGGTGGGCACCTGACGCGAGAAGTGTCCAATCCTCCAATTCGGATCGTATTTTGCCGGCAGCCGCGCCAGCAGCGGATCGGCCAGGCCGCAGGTGTCGATGAGATGCGTGTTGGGCCCGGAGTTCAGCCCCGCGCCGCCCAACAGGCCGCATCCGTTTCGGACCCGCCGGCGCTCGTATATCCATCGCGGAGTTCGGAACGCGTCGCGCGAGGCGGCTGCGAGCCCGGAGCCCTGGAACATGTAGCCGCGCTCGTCGGTGATGCGGCTCCACGGCATATCGCGATTGACGTAGCCGCGTCCCGACAGAATTGTCGTCGGCAACGAGACCGCGCCGAATAGTGCGAACATGGTAGCGAGGCTGGCAATTCCCACCGCGCTAAATTCGGTGCGCGCCAAAATTACCGCGGCCGCGAACATCGGCGCAGTAAGGAATCGCCCCGACATGAAATCCCCGCCGATGCTCACCACGTACAGCAGGTAAGCAACCACTCCTGCCGCAATTGCTTTGCTCGCGAGTGTCCCCCGCATCGCGAGCAAAACGCCCAGTGCGGTAAATGCGATCGTGATCGGATCCACCGAAATCGAATTCTCGAGGTACACGATGCCTTGACTGACAGTCTCCATCCGCGAAATGCCGGTGCCGATTTTCGCATACGCGGTGTTTGGAAAAGGCGTGCCGTAGTAGACGACGCTGAACAGCGTCCACAACATGATTGGTGCCGCCGCGATTGCGATGACAAAGGCGGTCTCTCGCGCGTCGCGCCACCCGCGCCAGAGCAGCAGCCCGCAGAACGGCAATACCATCAGCAGAGATCCGGTCTGCTCAGATAAATGGTGAAGAGAATCGTTAACGGCGCGATGATCTTTCGCTTGGCCGGTCCGCTCTCCAAGGCCTGGAATCCCAGCAGAAATCCGCATGCCAGCAGAAAGTGCGACAACGGATTTTCCAGTCCCGAGGTGGAGAAGTCGACGTATGCCTTGGACAGGATGAGCCCCGCTCCGGCGAGGATCCCCGACCAGAAGCTCGTCGCCAGCCGCGTGACAAGGAGCCACAGCGTCAGTATCGAGAGCGCGATGGAAAGCACGAACGTGGTGACAAATGGATTGCGCGAGACGAACGTTCCCGCCGAGATCAACAGGAACCACAGCGGATGCGTGTACGGCTGCACCCGCTCATCGATGTTAAAGGTCGGCCCGTAGCCGTGGATGAAATTCATCACGCAGCGCAGCGTGATTTGCGCATCATCGGAAATCCACGCGGTTCGGACCACGACGGCAAACGCCAGTGCCAGCAGCGCGATTTGCGCGACGATGCGGTCTCGGCGCTCGGTCTCCATTACGCGGACGCGAATCTACTTGACCGCGGTCTTGACGCCTTCGCTCGCCGGATGCGGCATCCACTCGTCCGGCTGGCGAAACGTCCCACGCCATGCGGTGGCGAGGCTCTGATGCGGAAAGATCGCGCCGCGCTCATCGCGAATGCCATGGATCGCCACGTCACTCGCGGAATAGGTCGGGCCGGCAAAGATGGTGCTCGAAGAGGAAATCGATCCGAGGATCACGAACACCACCGCAACCGCGGCATCGCCGCAGAGCGAAAGCGTTGCGCGCGACAAGATGATAGCAGCAGCGAGGAGCGGCACCGTCAGCATCCGCCCGGACATCGGGTCGCCGCCCACGACGAGGACATACGCAAGATATGCGACGATCCCCGCCGCCAGCGCCTTCAGTTCGACCGACTCCCATAGCGACAATGCGATTGCGATCCCAATGAAGGTCAGCGTCAGCGGATCAACCGAGAAGGAATCAAGCAGGTAGACGATGCCCTGGCGAAAGTTGTCGGTATTTGAAAAGCAGGCCGCGATTTTTGCAGCGGCAAGATTCGGAAGTACCGCGCCATAGTAGATTCGACTGAAAATTGACCAGCAGACTACCGGCGCAACCGCAATGCCGAGGGTTTTCAAGGTTTGCCGCAAACTGCGATGCGACTGCCATAGGATCACGCCGCACAATGGCGCGACCGCAAGCAGCAATTCCGGGCGGCAGAGGTAGATGGCGATCAACAGTGTCAGACTTAAGGTGGCGAATATCTCGCGGTGCGCGCCACGCATCGATCGAAGGCCGGCCAGCATTCCCGCGAGCAGAAGAAAATGCGCGAGCGGATTTTCAAGCCCCGAAGCCGAGAAATCCACGTACGCCTTCGACAGCAGCAATCCCGCCCCCGCCAGGATTCCGGCCCAGAAGTTCGACGCCATCCGCGCAATCAGCAGCCACATCGTTACCAGCGAGAGAATGATCGACAGCGCGAACGTCGCGGCGTATGCATTGCCGACGATCGCAGTTCCGGCTGATATCAACAGGAACCACAACGGGTGAGCAAAATACTGGACCCGTTCGTTGAGGTGAACTACAGGGCCGTAGCCATGGATAAAATTGACCGCGCTACGCAGCGTATTAACCGCGTCGTTGGACATCCAGGCCGTCCTGATGACGACGGCCAGGGTCACAGACAGCAGCGCCGCATGCGCCACCGTCTGATCGCGATGGTCGACCTGCATCCCCCACTCGCTCCTTGTTCACAGGCTGACTTGATAAGAAGTGCGCCGATGAAAGCATGCGCGCCGACCGTATTGCAATAGTCACTTGGTTAACGGAGCTAAGGCGACCGGCGATCGATTCCGGCCGCCTCACCCGCGGCGCGCAACGCCAAACTATCCGGTGGCGAAGCAGGGTCTCCTCCGGTTATAGAATTGAGAACGGAAAAGCTGAATCGGTCCGGGAGAATCGATATCGATGGGTAAGCTGAATAACAAAGTTGCAATCGTTACCGGCGCCAGCCGCGGCATCGGCCAGGCCATCGCGGAACTGTTTGCCAAGGAAGGCGCCCGCGTCATTTGCACCGCGCGCACCCTGCACGAGGGCGATCATAAATTGCTGCCGGGCTCGCTGGAGTCCACCGTCGCGGGCATCAAGAAGGCCGGCGGCGAGGCTGCCGCGGTCACCTGCGACGTCTCCTCGGAAGCCGAATGCGAAAAGCTCTTCGCCGAGACCCATCGCATCTACGGCCCCGCCGACGTGCTGGTGAACAACGCCGCGCTGACCTACTTCATTCCGGTCAAGGATTACGAGACGCGCAAGTGGATGCGCTCGTTTTCCATCAACCTGCACGCGCCGTTCATCCTCAGCAAGCTGGCGCTGCAGGACATGGTCCCGCGCAAGTCGGGCGCGATTTTGAACATTTCATCGGCGGCGGCGGTCGGTCCCGGCCGTGGACCCTATAAAGGAGATGCGATCATTCGCGGCGCGGTTTGCTATGGCGCCGAGAAAGCCGCGATGGAGCGCATGACCCAGGGCCTCGCCGAGGAAGTATACGAGGACAGCATTTCGGTGACCTGCCTCTCGCCGTCGGTGGTGGTGCCGACGCCGGGCGCGGTGCATTTTCATTTGATCGAAGGGGTAGACGATCCCGAACGGCGAGCCGGTCGAGTGGATGGCGGACTCTGCGCTGCTGCTGGTGACCGAGCCGCTCGACAAGGTCACCGGATGGGTGACTTACAGTCAAGTGGTGCTGCAAGCAATACGGAATGCTTAAAAAGCCGGGCCGCGGTTTCGGCTTCGATCGCAAGGGCAGCGGATACAGTCAGATCTAATCATGCCGAAAGAACTCGCGCCGCTGCTGCCGCCGAAACTCGCGCGCGTCGACACGGCGCTGTACGTCCTCGAGCGCGACGTGATGGTGCCGATGCGCGATGGCGTCCGCCTCGCCGCGCGACATCTATTATCCGGCGCGCGACGGCGTCCGCCTCGAAGGCAAGTTTCCCGCCATTCTGGAGCGCACGCCCTACAACAAGGGCGGCCGCTTCCACGGCATGCCCGGGTATCCATGGCAGCCGTTTTACGCGAGCCACGGCTACGTCTGCATCTCGCAGGATGCACGCGGGCCGGTTCGCGTCCGAAGGCATCTGGCACATGATGACCGACGACGTGCCGACGGCTTCGACACCGCGCGAGTGGCTGGTGGAGCAGCCGTGGAGCGACGGCGGCTTCGGCATGATCGGCACCTCCTACGTCGGCGGCACGCAGCATGCGATGGCGCTGTCGAATCCTCCCGGCCTCAAAACGCTGGTGCCGGTCGATGCGGTCGTCGACGCCGGCTACTTCGGCATGCGCAACGGCGGCGCGTTGGAGCTGCGCTTCACCAACTGGATCTTCTCGATGGCCGCGCCCGAGGGCAGCCGCGCCTCGCGCGATCCGGCGACGCGCGCGGCGCTCGAAGAATGCGCGCGTAACGTCAGGCGTTACATCTCGAATCTGCCGATTCGCAAAGGCGCGACGCCGCTTCGCCTCGCGCCCGAGTACGAGGAATGGATCGTCCACGCGATGAGCCACGGCGAGAACGACGCGTACTGGAAGCAGCCCGGCTTCGGCGTGACCCACAACGTCGACGCATACAAGGACATTCCGGTCTACCTGGTCGGCGGATGGTACGACTCGTGGGCGCGCCAGACCACGATGAGCTATGCGGCGCTGTCGAAGAACAAGCGCGGGCCGGTGCGGATGATCCTCGGGCCGTGGATTCACGGCTCGCACATGATGTCGCATGCACGGCGACATCGACTTCGGCGCGAGTGCCGCGATCGACGGCCTCGAATTTCGCCTGCGCTGGTACGACCGCTGGCTGAAGGGAATTCGCAACGGCGTCGAGAACGACGCGCCGGTGAAAATTTTCGTGATGGGCGGCGGCAGCGAGGAAATCGGACCCGACGGACGCCATCTGCACGGCGGCGTGTGGCGCGACGAGCACGAGTGGCCGCTCGCGCGCACCCGCTTCACGCCCTACTACTTGCATGGCGACGTCACCTTGAGCTCGAGGCGCCGCGCGAGGCGAGCAGCTCGACCGCTACGACTACGATCCGCGCGATCCGGTGCCGAGCATCGGCGGCAACGTCTCCTCGGCGATGGAAATCATGCAGCAGGGCGCGTGGGATCAGAAAGGCGGCCCGCACATCTGGAATCGCCCCGAGGAAGTCCGCCTCTCCGCGCGCCGCGACGTGATCGTTTTCATGACGCCGCCGCTCACCGAGGACCTCGAGGTCACCGGGCCCATCGACGTGAAGCTGTGGGCGTCGTCATCGAGCGCTCGACACCGACTTCACCGCGAAGCTGATCGACGTGCATCCGCCGACGCGCGGACTATCCCGACGGCATCGAGATGAACCTCGAGGACGGCATCATCCGCGCGCGCTTCCGCAATTCGCTCGAACGCGCCGAGCTGATGAAGCCGGGCGAGATTTACCAATTCACCATCCAGCTTTACCCGACCTCGAATCTGTTCAAGGCGGGGCATCGCATTCGGCTGGACATTTCGAGCAGCAACTTTCCGCGCTTCGATCCGAATCCGAACACCGGCGAGCCGCTCAACGCGCATACGCACACCGTCGTCGCGCGCAACACGATTTATCATGACGCGGCGCATCCGAGTCACGTGATCCTGCCGGTGATTCCGCGCGCATGAAGATCGTCGCCATCGATCACGTTCAGTTAGCGATGCCGTCCGGGCGCGAGGACGAGGCGCGCGCGTTCTACACCGGCCTGCTCGGCATTTCCGAACAGCCCAAGCCGCCGCATCTGGCCAGCCGCGGCGGATGCTGGTTCGAGCGCGGCGCGCTCAAGCTGCATCTCGGAGTGGAAAAGGATTTCGTCCCCGCGCGCAAAGCGCATCCGGCGCTCGTCGTCGAGGATCTTGCGACGCTGGTTGCTGCGCTGAAGTCAGCCGGTCATCGCATCCTCAAGGACGAGCCGCTGGAGGGCTACCATCGCGTGTATGTCGACGATCCATTCGGCAATCGCATCGAGCTGATGGAGCCGCGCGACTGAAGGTGGACAGGCGCCGCTCCGACGGCGCCCGTCTTTTGCTACTTGATGAACAGCATCTCCTGATACGTCGCCAGCGGCCACAGATCGTCGGCCACCATGCCCTCCAGCGTGTCGGCGGTTTTACGCACCGCCGCCATCGCAGGAATCACGTCATGCGCGAGATGCGCCGCATGCTCGAGCTTGCGTCTTACGCCCATGGGTCGCCATCGCTTTTTCCAGCTTTGTCGATGCCGTCCTGCAGCTCCTTCACCAGCCCGGTGATGTTGTCCAGCGTGTCGGTGTCGAAGGTGTAGCCGACCGCCTTCAGGCTCGCGCAGGTGACGGCCAGTTCGCCCTGATAGCGGATGGCCGCCGGGAAAATGATCGTCTTCGCCATCTCGATCGCGGTGCGCGCTTCGAGGCCAACGCTCAGGCAGTACTGCTCGAGGTACACATCCATCCGGCTATGCAGTTCGCGCGCGCTGAGCACGCCATAATTTTCGAACAGCTCGGTGGTTTCCTTGCTGCCGAGGACCGGGATCGCCTCGACGCAGAGCGCAGGTTGGGCAGGCCGCGTTTTTCGGCTTCCTTGTGCCACGCCTCGGTATAGCCGTCGCCATTGAAAACGATTGCGCCATGCTCTTTGATGATCTCCTCGAGGACTTTCTGCACCGCCGCGTTGAAGTTCGCCGCCGTCGCCTTCGACCGCCTTCTCCAGCCGGGTGGCAATATAGTCGAGCGACTCAGCCAGGATGGTGTTCATCGCGACCAGCGGTCCCGCGATCGATTGCCCCGATCCGACCGCACGGAATTCGAAGCGATTGCCGGTGAATGCGAAGGGGCTGGTGCGGTTGCGATCGCCCGCGTCCTTGGGCAGCGTCGGCAGGCTGTCGACGCCGACCATCAGCGTTTCCTTGCCCTTGGAACTCTTCGCGCCGCCCTTGATCACCTGATCGAAAATATCGGTGAGCTGCTCGCCGAGGAAGACCGAGATGATTGCGGGCGGCGCTTCGTTGGCGCCGAGGCGATGATCGTTCGAGGCGGTCGCGACGACCGCGCGCAGCAGCCCGCTCCATCGATGGACCGCGCGGATGACGGCCGCGCAGAAAACCAGGAACTGCGCATTGGCGTGCGGATTATCGCCCGGGTCGAGCAGGTTGCCCTGCGTCGTGTTGCCGATCGAGAAGTTGACATGCTTGCCGGAGCCGTTAACGCCCGCAAAGGGCTTCTCGTGCAGCAGGCAGGACATCCCGTATTTTTCCGCGACCCGCTTCAGCGTCACCATCATAAGTTGCTGATGATCGGTGGCGAGGTTGGAATGCTCGAACACCGGCGCGATCTCGAACTGGCCCGGCGCGACCTCGTTGTGGCGCGTCTTGGCCGGGATGCCAAGTTTGAAGAGCTCGCGCTCGGCGTCGATCATGAACGCGAGAACGCGCTCGGGGATCGCGCCGAAGTAATGATCCTCGAACTCCTGTCCCTTCGGCGGCGGCGCGCCGAACAGCGTCCTGTCCGGTGCCGAGGAGATCGGGCCGCGAGAAAAAGAAGTGGCGATCGATCAGGAAATATTCCTGCTCCGCGCCTGCATAGGAAACGACGGTGGCTGGATTCTCATGACCGAACAGCTTCAGGATGCGCTGCGCATGCTTGTTGAGCGCCTGCAGCGAGCGCAGCAGCGGCGTCTTCTTGTCGAGCGCCTCACCCGTCCACGATACGAATGCGGTGGGGATGCATAGCGTCTTGCCGTTGGGGTTTTCCAGCAGATACGCGGGACTGGTGACGTCCCATGCCGTATAGCCGCGCGCTTCGAAGGTGGCGCGGATGCCGCCGTTGGGGAAGCTCGAGGCATCCGGCTCGCCCTGGATCAGCGTCTTGCCGGCGAACTCGGCTATCGCGCCGCCCTCGGTGTCCGGGGAGAGGAAGCTGTCGTGTTTCTCGGCGGTGTAGCCGGTCAGCGGATAGAAGACGTGGGCGTAGTGGGTCGCGCCTTTCTGGATCGCCCAATCCTTCATCGCGGAGGCGACGCGTATCGGCGATCGAGGGATCCAGGTCGCGATCCGGTCTCGATGGTATGCGCCAGCGATTTGTAGACCGGCTTGGGGAGCCGCGCCTTCATCGCGGTTTTGTTGAAGACGTTCGAGCCGTACAACTCACTGGCCGTATCGGCGGTAGAAGGAGAGAGGTTCCGTGGGTCGGGCGGTAGGTGGTGACGGCCTCGATCGCTGCCAGACGTGCGGAACTTCCGCTCAAGATAGTATCCTCCAAATGTGAGTTAGCGTGCCCGACGAGCTTCGCCGGAAAGCTGCGGAGAGAAATGCAAGGATTGCGCCCCGAGTAATCCGCCGCGCGCTCAATCTTTCGATGGATGATTGATGCGGACTATTTGGCGAGATGCCTTGTTTTCACTCATGATGCGTGGCCATCGGGCATCAGCCCCGGCTTGTCCTCCAAATCGAATTCCCGTATGAGGTCCCAGTGACTCGTGGTGGGGGCAATCGTTTAGTAGCGCGACTGCGCCGGGTTACGACCTCCGGCAAATTCATTCCCGAGATTGATGGCCTCCGGTTCATCGCGATCTTCTCGGTGCTGCTTTTTCATGTGTACGAAAAAACCGGGAGCAGGAAGCGCCCGCTGGTACAGCCGCTGCATACGCTGATGAAACAAAGCAACCGCGGGGTGCGGCTGTTTTTCGTCCTCAGCGGTTTCATCCTGGTGCTGCCGTTCATCGCGCACTATCGCGACGGCGCTCCCGCGGTTTCGCTCCGGCGTTACTTCACGCGCCGGCTGACCCGCATCGAGCCGCCCTACCTCGTATGCATTGCGATCGCCTTCGCGGTGGAGGTGGCGATGCGGCCGGATTTGTTTTCCACGCTATGGCCGCATCTGCTGGCGAGCGCGTTCTATCTTCATACCCTGGTGTTCGGCACCTTGAGCCCGATCAATCGTGTGACCTGGTCGCTCGAAGTCGAGGTCCAGTTCTATTGCCTGATGCCGCTGCTCGCGTCGATTTTCCTGGTCGCCGACAAGCGCCTAAGGCGTGCGCTGCTGGTGGGAGCGATTGTCGTGATGGGGCTGCTTAGCAGCATCTGGTGGACCAGTCATCGTGCGCAACTATCGCTGATCGATTCCATGCAATTTTTCCTCGCGGGTTTCCTGCTCGCGGATTGCTACGAGGAATTTTCGATCAGCGGATTTTGGGATTGGGTCGCGGTGCCGGCCTGGATCGCGGTGTTCGCCATCCCGCAGCGCTATCTCTTCGATGTGGTCCCGCTCGTGATGTTCATCGCGTTGCTGGCGTCATTGCGGAGCCGATGGATCATTCGCGCGCTCCGTTATCCATTCATCACGGTTATCGGTGGCGCGTGTTATTCCATCTACCTGGTCCATCTCACGATGATGGATATCGTTTTCCACTGGACCTGGCGACTCGCGCATCATCACACCACGCCACAATACTATTACCTGGGCCAAGCGGTGGTACTGATTCCGCTCAGCCTGCTGGTCGGGATGCTTTTCTACATCGTGATCGAGCGGCCATGCATGGATCCCAAATGGCCGGCGAAGCTCCGCAGCCGGCTCCGCATTGCTCACTGGCAGTCGCAGGATGTGCCCCTGCGCGACGTCGAGCTATAGACTGGCAGGCAGCGTGCCGCGTCGACAGCATTTTCGCTAACTGATAGTTCACACCGTATTATTCTTGGAAGTCTACTAGCTTCCTTCAAGCCAAGCATTCCCGCAAATTGTGCTGCGAATATCCGAGCGCAGCGTCCGAAGTTCCCTCTCCCGCATTCGTCCGCGGGAGAGGTCGGGTGGCGCGATTGTCGCTCCGTGGTTGGCGACAATCGTGACAACCGGGTGAGGGTGCTGGCGCGCACCACGGAGGCCTCAATGAATCCACCCTTACGAATCCATCCGACGCGCGAAAGTTCAATTCGCCACGCCCGTGAAATGAGACAAGAACCCACCGACGCGGAGCGGCGGCTGTGGTCATACTTGCGTGGACGACGATTCGACAATTTCAAGTTTCGCCGCCAGCATCCGATCGGACCGTTCACGTGGATTTTTGTTGCATCGAGAAAAAGCTCGTGATCGAGCTGGACGGCAGCCAGCATGACGACCGATCGAGACTACGATGAAAGACGCTCAGCGTACCTGGGCGAACGTGGCTATCGGGTATCAGATTTGGAATGGCGAGGTCTTCGAGAGCATCGAAGGGGTGTTGGAGCAAATCGGAGCGGAGCTCTCGCGATAGGATGGCGTTCGCAGCACCCTCACCCGGGTGGCACGATGGTCGCGCAGCCCAGCGACCATAGCCCCGGGGAGGAGGGAAGTTTCTCTGAGATCTCCCTCTCCCGCATTTTTGCGCGGGACGCAAAGCCGCTGAGGCGGAACGTAGTGGAGTCGAAGCGAATCTAAAAATCGATCGGAACGACGGGTGCGGTGGCTGCGAGCAACCGGCGTGACGCGCAGGTGAGGGTGCTGCGAATGCTACTGCCCCTCGCAGGAAGCCGTCGGGTGTTGCTGAAAGATCGGATCGCTTTGGCGTGAGTTACGTTGCGTTCGCAGCACCCTCACCCGGGTGGCACGATGGTCGCGCAGACAAAGAGCGACCATCGTGCCACCCGACCTCTCCCGCGAGAAAATGCGGGAGAGGGGGAATGCAGAAAAAATGCGGAGAGGAAATAAGAGAGCTACGCCGCCTGGGGGATCTTCAGCGAGATAATCTTCGAGACGCCCGGGCGATCCATCGTCACGCCATGGATGTGATCGGCGCGCTGCATCGTGCGCTGATTGTGCGTGATGATGATGAACTGCGAGCGCGCCTTCAGCTCCGCAATCAGGCCGGTGAACGCGTTGAGGCGGAACTCATCGAGCGGCGCGTCAACTTCGTCCATCACGCAGAACGGGCTCGGATTGAGCAGGAACAGCGAGAAGATCAGCGCCATCGCGGAGAGCGCCTTTTCGCCGCCCGAGAGCAAGCCGATCTCCTTCACCTTCTTGCCGGCCGGCTGCACCAGGATGTTCACGCCGGCATCGAGGACGTCGTCGCTCTGCTCCAGTTCGAGGCGGCCTTTGCCGCCGGGCAGCAGCTTCGGGAAACAACTCCTCGAAATTTTTCGCCGCGCCTTCGAAGGTCTCGGCGAAGCGTTTGCGCGCCTCGCGATTGAGCTTGGTGATGGTCTGCGTCAGGTCCTTCACCGCCGCATCGAGGTCGGCGCGCTCGGCCTGCAGCTTGGAGGCGCGCTCTTCGAGCTCCTTCACTTCGCTCTCGGCCGCGAGGTTCACCTCGCCGATGCGCTCGGCCTTGGCGCGCAGCTCCGCGATGCGGGTGTCGTCGGCAGATGAATCGCGCGTGGCGATCGCGGCGGCGATATCGGCCGCCATCGCATCGAACTCGGCGGCGAATTTTTCGATGAAGGTGCGCAGCAACTCCTCGATGAGCGTGCGGGCGCGCTCGCATTTGATCGCGCATTCGTGGATGTCGGTTTCGAGCGCATGCAGTTCGGCTTGCGCCTGCTTGAACTCGGCGCGGCGCGCATCGAGTTCGGCGACACGCTCGGCGCTGCGCGATTCGAGATCGCCAAGCGAATCTGCCAGCGCGGCTTCGCGCAGGCGCGCTTCGTTGTCCTGCTCGGCCAGCTTGGCGAGCTCGCTCTCGAATTCGGCGCGCTCTTCGCGCGCGCGAACGAGGCGCGCTTCGCCCTCATCGATTTGATTTTCGAGGTCGCTTGGTGACGACCGCTGGCGTGGCGGAATTCCTGCTCCAGCGCGGTCAGGCGCGAGCGGCGCGCCTCGACGCGCGAGGCCGCTTCCAGCATCACGGCGCCGATCTGTTCCAGCGCGGCGCGCCGGGTGGCGATGTCCTCGCGCATGGTCGAAAAAGCTGCGCGCGCGAGGCTTGCTCGATGCGCGCCAACTCTTCGAGCCGCGCATTGGAGGCGACCGAGACTTCGCGAATTTCGCCGAGCCGTTTGCGCGCGCCGTCGAGCATCAGATGCGCCATGCGAACCTTTTGCTCGGCCGAGGCGGCCTCGCTGCGCGCCGCGATCGCGCCGCGTTCGGCCTCATGCGCGCGTCCCCGCGTGTCGCGCCAGCGATGCGGCCAGCTCGACCCGCGCGCCAGTCCGCTGCGCGAGGCGCTCCTTCAGAGTCTCGTGCTCGAACTCGGCGTTGGCAGAGGCGCGTATTCGATATCCTCGATCGGTTCGAGCGACGGCGCCTCGATTGCGACCTCGGTGCGGACCGCACTGCCGCCGCGAATGATGGTGCCGGGCGAAACCAGGTCGCCGTCGCGAGTGACAAACAGCGTGCCGTGGCCGTTGAGGTTCGATGCCTGCAGCGCGGCGCGCACGTCATCGGCGAGCATCACATGACCGAGCATCAGCTCGACCACATTCGAGTAGCGCGGATCGACGCCGATCATATCGATGAGCCGGCCCGCGATTCCGGGCGCCTGGATCGCCTCATGCGCGCGCGACGCCAACCTCGGGCTCGGGAATGAAACTCAATCGGCCGCCATTTTTTTCCTTGAGGATGTCGATCGCCTTGGCGGCGAAATATTCCGAATCGACGATGACCGCTTCGAGGTTCTCGCCCAGCACGGCGCTGAGCGCGGGCTTCAGCTCGGCCGGCGCGCGCATCACGTTGGCGAGAATTTCCGGATCGATCGCGGGACGGTCGCCGTTGAGCGATTCCAGCACGGTGCGCAGCGGACTTGGGTTGCGCGCCGCCTCGCGCGCCGCTTCGACAGCCGCCATCTGGAGGCGCGTCGCCTCCAGCCCCTCTTTGAGCGCGGCGATTTTGGCACCCGGTATGCTCGATCGCGGCGCGCGCTTCCATCTCCTGATCCGCGGCTACGCGATGCCCCTCTTCCAGCGATTCTGAATTTCCCCTGCGTGCGGACGCGAGCGCATTCTCGGCCGCCGTCCACCGCTTGTTTCGCATTCGATACGGCCTCGGCCGAGCGCGGGCGATTCGGCCTCCGCGCGCGCGAGGCGCTCTTCGAGTTCGGCGCGCTCGCCGGCGAGATCGCCGAGGCGTCCGCGAATGACCGCGGCCTCGCCGCACCGTCTCGGAAAGCTCGTCCTTCAGATCCTCGGCGCCGCGCTCGATGCTTTTCAGTTCCGCCTGCGAGGTGTTGTGACGATTGCGCAGCTCTGCGAGTTCAGCTTCGCCGCCATCACCGGAATTATTTTCCAGCGCGAGCGCGGCGCCCGCTCCCGCGCGCGAGGCGCGCGCGGCGATCGCCTTGATTTCGAGTTCTTTCAGCCGCGCGAGGTTTTGCGGATCCGATTCGGCGATGGCCTGGAGCCGCCGCGCGAGGAAATCGCGAGTGCGCGCGCGCTGCTGCGATCCGGCGTGGATACTTTCCAGCTCGCGGCGCGTCTGCGCGAGATCCGATTCGGCGGCCTGCGCGGCAGAGCTCGCGGCTCTCCACCGCTTGTTGAAGCTGCGCGAGAGCCTCGCGCGTCGATTCAGCGCGCGTGCGTAAATCGGCCTCGCGCTCGGTCTCACTCGCGAGCTCGATGCGCTGATCGATGATGCGGCGGCCCGACTGCAATCGCTCCAGCTCCGACAGCTCGGCCTTGATGACCTTGTAAGCCTCGGCCTTCTTGGCCTGGCGGCGCGCATAGTTGAGCTGGCGCTCGATCTCGGCCAGTACATCGTCGACGCGCGCGAGGTTTTCACGCACCCGCTCGAGCTTGCGCTCGCTGATATCGCGGCGGCCCTTGAACAGCGAAAGTCCGGCGGCTTCCTCGATCATCCCGCGAATCTCATGCGGCTTGCTCTGGATGATCTCATCGACGCGGCCCTGCTCGATAATCGCAAAGCTGCGCGAATGGATTTGCGAGGCCATGAAGAACTCGGTGATGTCCTTCAGGCGGCATGGAATTTTGTTGATAAGGTAGTCGGATTCGCCGGAGCGATAGACGCGGCGGGTGACCGCGACCTCGGAAAGCATCGCGTAGGGCTCGGGGAGGGTGGCGCCCTCCTCGGCTTCGAGGATGAGGGAAACCTCGGCCATCCCGGCGGCGGGATTGGTGTCGTTGCCGGCATAGATGAGGTCCTCGGCGCTCTTGCCGCGCAGGCGGGTGGGCGCCTGCTCGCCGAGCACCCATCGAATAGCGTCGACGACGTTGGACTTGCCGCATCCGTTGGGACCTACGACGGCAGTGACGCCGGGCGCGAAACCGATGTTGGTTTGCTCGAAAAAGGACTTGAAGCCTACCAATTCGAGGCTTTTAAGACGCATCTACCCTCGCCTCCACCACAACCGACCATCGTGCAACCCACGAAGCTACCTGCTAAGCGGCGCGAGCGTCAAGCATAGCGCAATGGAAGGTGTGGAAAACCCTTCGCGAGGCGCTAGGGATTGTGGATAGAGATGGACCGTCAGTCCTGGAGGAGTTCGGTGTTCCAGTAGGCTGAGTCAACGTTGGTGAGAAACGGCATCCACTCGCGATAGTGCTTGAGGCTGAACATCTCGGTGGTGAACGGAGTCCATTCGGGACGCCGCGGACGCCGAATCAGCATCATGTTGGATTGCTCGGGAGTGCGCCCGCCCTTGCGGCGATTGCAGGAATGGCAGGAGCATACGATGTTCTCCCACGTTGATACACCGCCTTGCGAGCGAGGATTGACGTGGTCGAGGTTCAACTCGGTGCGCGAGAAGCGCTTGCCGCAGTATTGGCAGGTGTTGTTGTCGCGCGCGAAGATGTTGAAGCGCGAGAAGCGTACGTGACGCTTCGGCACCCGCTCGTATGCCACCAGCAGCAGCACCCTCGGCACCCGGATGTACCCGCCCACGATGCCGAGGCGCTCATGATGCATCTCAATCGCGAGGTCGCGCCAACTGTCGAAATCGAAGGTGCGGTACTGTTCGTCAACCGCCTTGGCGATGCCCTGGTAGAGCAACGCGAAGGCGCGCTTGACCGAGGTCACGTGGACCGGCAGGTAAGACCGGTTCAGGACGAGGACCCTGCTGTTCAGGAGAGCCCCGCCTTGCCCGTTAAGCGCGATTGATTCGGCCGCCGCAGACATTACTCAAATTGCTATAGACCACTGCATAATATGTCAAGGTGGGTAAGGCTAAGATTCGCCGATTTTTCACCTTGCGATAACGCTACTAAATGCTTATGCTACCCGCGGCGCGCCGAGCATCGCATCGTGGCGCTTGCGCGCGTAGAACATGGTTCGTATGATCAGCGTGACGCAGGGGTTGGGGAGGAAGGGGTAGGACACCCGCTTTGAATCAAACATCTCCCATCCGACTATTCATTCGATCGGCACATCTGCACGGAATCAGGCCGCTACGATCCTTCGCTGTGGGCAGCCGCTTGACCGCGTCGCTGCGCAGCGTCAAAACATCATGAAAGCTATCGCTAGTGAAACTAACTTGCAGTGAAACGCGAAATTCTAATCAACGCCTGCAACCTCGAAGTGCGGGTGGCGGCGGTCGAGGACAACTCGCTCGCCGAATTTTATCTCGAGCGCAACCAGCAGCGCAGCATTGTAGGAAATATCTACAAAGGGAAGGTTACGCGGGTGCTGCCCGGGATGCAGGCCGCGTTCGTCGATATCGGCCTCGAGAAGGCCGGCTTCCTCCACGTCTCGGATTTCCTCACCGGCATCGACGCGGTCGGCTCGATGGCTGACATGCTCGGCGAAGAAGTCGAAACCGAGCCGGTCGAGTCAGTCCCGCCCGAGGAAATCGTCGAGCAGCCGAGCGAAGACGCCCCCGATCTGCCGCGTCAGCGAAGATGGCCAGGCGCCGCAAGCCGGAGCAAGGCACGCGGACGCCGCCGCACGACGCCGCGGCGGCGCGCAGGCGCGCCGCATCAGGCTGCCGATCGAGCAGCAGCTTCATCGCGGGCAGGAAATCATCGTCCAAATCGCGAAAGAGCCGATGGGCACCAAGGGCGCGCGGCTGACCTCCTCGATATCGCTGCCCGGGCCGCTTCCTCGTCTACATGCCGACCAGCAACAACCTCGGACTTTCGCGCCGTATCGAAAGCGCCGAGGAACGCGCGCGGCTGCGCGGCATCCTGACCGAGATGCGTCCGCAACAAGGCGGCTTCATCGTGCGCACCGCATGCGAAGGGGTCAGCCGCCGCGAGATCCAGCGCGACGTCGCGTTCCTCACCAAGACCTGGGCCTCGATTCTCAAGAAGAATGAAAAGTCGCCGCCCGCCTCGATGCTGTATAGCGACCTCGATGTGGCATTGCGCACGGTGCGCGATCTTTTTTCCAGCGAAGTTGACCGGCTGTGGTGCGACGATCCGGACACCTACAGCCGCATCGTGCAGTTCGTGCAGACCTACATGCCGCGATTGCGCGCGCGCGTGCAGCTCTATCAGGAGAACGAACCGCTCTTCGAGCATTTCAAGGTCGAGCCGCAAATCGAGCGCGCGCTCGATCGCAAGGTGTGGCTGAAATCGGGCGGCTACCTGATCATCGATCAGGCCGAGGCGCTCACCGCGATCGACGTCAACACCGGGCGCTTCGTCGGCAAGAAGAGCCAGGACGAAACCATCCTGCGCACCAACCTCGAAGCCGCCGATGAAGTGGTGCGGCAACTGCGCCTGCGCAACATCGGCGGAATCATCATCGTGGATATGATCGATATGACGCGCGAGGCCGATCGCAAACGCGTCAGCGACGCGCTCAAGGAAGCATTGCGGCGCGACAAGGCGCGCACCTCGGCGCTGAAAATATCCGAGCTCGGGCCTGGTGCAGATGACGCGCAAGCGCACCCGGGAGAGCCTCGAGGAGTTGCTCACCGATCCGTGTCCGCGATGCCAGGGGAGCCGCGTGGTGAAATCGGTGCCGACGCTGGCGGCCGAGGTTCTGCGCGGGGTCCATCGCGAGGCGCTCAAGAAGCCTCCGACCGAAATGCTGATGGTGAAAGTCAGCTCGCAGGTCGCGCGCTATCTATATGACTTCGGCGCGAAGGACCTCGAGGCATTGGAGCATCAGCTCAACACGAAGATCGTGTTGCGCTCCAAGGATGGCCTCGAGCCGGGCGCCTTCGAATTGAGCCAGGCCCCCGCCGCCGCGTAGAGGAGCTCGTGCTTCTTCCCGGCTCTCAAGCGGAAGGGCGCGGGATGCCTATGGCGATGATTGCCGACGAAAAGAACAGAAGCCGATTAAACTTGCGGCGGGGGATTTACGTAAATGGCTCTCGGCCCCATCGCAAGGCTGCGTCGTATGGGTAAAATCCTGCAGGTCCCCTTGGTCGGTGCCTTGCTTGTTTGCCTCTTTCTTCTCGGAGGGTGCGATCCGGGCATATATCTACGACCAACTGACTGGAATGAAATTTCGCCGATGGTCCGTGGGACCCAGATCGGCGTTGTTGAGCTCCAGGCGCATGACGTAGGTGGACTGATCGGACAAACGTACAGCGACCTCAACTTGACGATAATTGATCCGCAACGCATCGATTTCGCGATCGAGGGCGTCAGGCTCAGGACCAAGGACAAGGAATACACGGCCAAAGTTGGGAAAGTGTACCAGCGTCGCGACGATCCGGACTACATTATGCGACAGTCGTTTTTCTGGAACTTTGACGAGACCCTCGACAAAGTTTTTGGGAAGACAGGGGAGCTGGACCTGGATATCAGTGAAGCACTATCGCGTCGCACGGTGATCGTCGATCTTGAACGGTGTTTACCTGGTAACTGCTGATTTTGACGGCTCTATCTCGGTTGCGTCGATTTCGCTGTGACGAGCCGCCTCACAGAGCTGACCAACGTGAATCTCGAAGGGACTGTCGATGCCGAGGAATATCAGCTCAACAGCAAGATTGTGTTGCGCTCCAAGGATGGCCTCGAACCGGGCGCCTTCGAGTTGAGCCAGGCCCCCGCCGCCGCGTACGCCGCGTTACTGTTAGCGCTGTTCCGGTGCTACGATGTGGGTTAACCCATATCTAGCGGCCGATTTTGAGACCTCTATGAAAACCACCGTCGAAATTTCGGATACACTCATGCGCGAGGCGCGCAAACTTGCCGCTAAGGAGGGTGTGACTTTCCGAACGCTAGTCGAGCGGGGACTCCGCAAAGTCGTCGCCGATTCAAAACCCGAACGACCCTTCAAATTGCGGCGGGTTTCGTTCAAAGGCAATGGACTTCGCCCAGAGCTGGAGGGAGCGTCTTGGGAAAAGATTCGCGAGCTGATTTATGAGGGTCACGGCGGTTGATCGCGGTCATTGGCCACGTCCTACGATACTCACCTCGCGAAGATTCTCGCTTCATAAAACTGCTTTGGCCGGAGTCACATAGATAGCGACGAATTCCCCGATGCCTCCCGCGTCGATTCATGGAAGTTCTGGGAGCGACGGCGTCCACTGCGAGTTGTTTTCGCCCCTTGGCTCGGCGGTGGTCTTGCCCAATGCCGAGTAGACGGCGCAATGGCCTCGGATGCCCCGGTCGCATAGCGCAGCCGCAATCGACATCGCGCCATAGCCGAGCAGGCCGCGTCGATAGATTCCCCATCCAAACAACAGCAAGCCGCCTGCGACAGAAAGTAGACGCTCGGTCGAACCCACGTTGACGTTGGCCGAGCTGTAGAGCGGACCAACTTCACGCGCCATGGAATCCGCTGTATTCATCCACGGCGTTTTAGCGATGGTGGTCGGTTGATTGTTCTGATCCGCCATCAGATTCGGCTCATCCATGCCTCTCCTCCGATGGGGGAGGCCGGCCGCGAGGCAGCGAAGCCGCTGAGGCGCAGCGAAGCGGAGCCCGAAGCGAAATTAAAAGACGAGCGGTCAGGCGAGGGACCTTATTCAGCGCGCTGCGTGCGATTCAGGAATTCTGGTTCTGCTCCGGATGATCCTGGAACGAGGTAACATTCCAAGTCGCTCCAGATCAGACCAACTCGCTCCAGATCAGAATTCCATAATCGCGTGCGAAGGACGCACGCTGAATAAGGTCCCACTCCACCGGCCGCGATAGGAATCGCGTCCGCCTCGCCCATCGGGCGAGGGAGTTAACCGCGACTTTTGGTGAAATAAATTTGACAGGAGGTCGTGAGGCCGTCCCATCTCTCTCCTTTCGAACGAGGTCGGGTCGCTAGTTCGTGGTCTGTTGCGGCACGGTTCCAGCCGGGCGCGGCAATGACCCACTTACTGCACCGCGATTGGCGCCGTCGGGATTCGTCACGCCATTGTTGATGTCGCTGCCGTAGTTCGGACTGCCCGGGCCGTATGCCGCCCCCCGCCCATAACTCGGACTGCCAGGCCCGGTCGCCGCGCTGGGATTATAGTTCGGGCTGCCGGGACCGCGCGCCGCGTCGGCATTGAAGCTCTGACTGCCCGGCCCAGAACCGCCGGTAAACTGACTTCCCGAGGTCGTCCCGGGCCCGCTCATCGGCGCGCCACCGCCCAATGCCGGACCGCCCATCGCAGGACCACCGCCTGCCGCTCCACCTGCCGCACCGCCGCCACCTGCACCACCCGCCTGCGCGAAAGCCGCGCCCGGAAGCGCCATGGCCGCGGCAAACATTGATGCAGTGATAAGGGTCGCAAATCGTTTCATGATTTATCTCCAATCGTTAGGTCGCAGACGGGAGAGTCCGTCTTTCAATGCAGACGGCTCCCTCCGGCGATAATTCGATCTTTCCGATCGCGTGGTGCGAAACACGACAAACTTTGATCGCCGGACACGAATTATCGGCAGCACAATGGCGTCCTAAGAGTTGCCTGCGAATTGGCGCTTCTTCTGACCTCACATCGGACTCGCGGGCTGCCCGATCGTGATACGAACACCTCCTCCCGTCGGTGAACGTATGGACCACACCCTCGCGGCAGCCTGCGTTTTTTCGCTTCGACACGCTCGTTGTTGCTCGACCGACGATCGCGGGATTAAACTTCCGCACTCCGAGAATCATCGTGAGCAATCTTTCCAAAGAGCCGCGCGTCTATCGTGGCGGATGCCATTGCGGTCGCGTCGCATTTGAAGTCACCGGCATCCTCGACCAGGTCGAGCAGTGCAATTGTTCGATCTGCACCAAAAAGGGCTACCTGCATTGGATCATCGCGCGCGAGGCGTTTCGATTGCTCACCCCGCAAGATGACCTCGCGACCTACACCTTCAACACCGGCGTCGCAAAGCATCACTTCTGTCCGCGCTGCGGCGTCGCTTCTTTTTACATCCCGCGCTCCGACCCGGATAAAGTCGACATCAACGTCCGATGTCTCGATGGCATCGACATTTCTACGTTGAAAATCGATCACTTCGACGGACAGAACTGGGAGGCGAACGTGGCGAGCTACAAGGCTCGGCGTCCGCCGGAGAAGTGAATTGCCGACGCTAGGATTCAAGGCGCGGGACTTCGAGGTTTTCAAGGTCCCCGACTTCAGCGCGCGGATGGAACTAATCGTCGGGCATCTGCGGCCGCGGCTGGTTAAACTCGGCGACGAGCTGGCGCCCGAGCTGTCGCGCAAACTGCATGTGGAATTTTTTCCGCATGTCGCACGGCATGCGCGCCGCACCGTGAATCCTCCGCCCGAGACCTGGGCAGCATTCGGGCCGTCGCCCAAAGGCTACAAACGGTATGGATATCTGGCGCTTTGTATATCGAAGGCCGGGCTGCATGCGCGCGCGGTGGTAAAAACCGAGGCCGACCGGCGTCCCGAAATCGGTGCGAAGATCAGAGCGAAGGCATCGGATCTGGCGAATTCATTTCGTGGAACCAAAATCGCACATTACGAAGACTGGGATTTCGAGCATTTGCCCGCAACCACCGCGGCCGAGCCCGCCTTCTTCGAATCGATTGCCGATGAGTTCGCGAAGAAAACCGGCGTCCTCGATGTGGGTTTCGGATGGAACGCCCGCGACGCGATCCATCTGGAACGCGCCGAACTCCTCGAAGCATTTAGCGAGCTGGAACCGCTCTATCGGATTCTTCGCTCGGTGGCCTGAGCGTGGACCACGATCCGCACATCTACCAGGGCACCGCCTGCTACTACTCGCGCTTCAGGCCTCGATATCCGGACGCGCTCGAAAGAGTCCTGCGCGACGAGTTCAAACTCGATGGTCGCGGCAGGCTCCTCGACCTCGGATGCGGCCCGGGCACCGTCGCGATCCGTTTGGCGCACTTGTTCGAGCAGGTGGTCGCGATGGATCCCGAGCCCGAGATGCTCACTGAGGGTCGCAATGAAGCCGCACGCGCGAACGTTGCAAACATCGAGTGGCGGCGCGGTAGTTCCGAAGATCTGTCGCCTGCGCTGGGTTCCTTCCGGCTGGTGACCATGGGCAATTCATTCCATTGGATGGATCGCGCGCGCACCCTGGACGCGCTCTACGATCTCGTAACCGAGGGCGGAGGAATCGCGGTGGTCGGAGAAGGCACGCCGATTCCGCCACCGCCGCCGACGCGTTGGCGCGTTGCCATCAATGATGTGGTCCGGAAATACATCGGCGCGCGGACTTTGCCGTGGGACCCGACGACTCCGCAACTGGAGCAACGCCACGAGGAATTTATCGGACGCTCACGATTCACGGACCTGAGTCGCTACCTGAAGTCGTTCGAGGTCACCTGGACCATCGACTCGATGATCGGAAATCTCTACTCGATGTCATTTTGCAGCCGGCGCGTACTGGGCGATCGCGCCCATGATTTCGAGCGCGACTTGCGCGCCGCCATCCTCGCGATCGAGCCGTCGGGCGTGCTGCGCGGCGAGCCGCCGGAATTTTTCGCCTACATGGCGAGGAAGCCGGACACGGGTAAAAATTGATGGCGGACACCATCACGATACTCGGCGCGGGCGCGTGGGGCACCGCGCTCGCCATCGTGCTGGCGCGCAATGGCCATTCGACGCGACTCGTTGTGCGACGCCACGAGATGCTCGACGAGATGGTTCGGACGCGGGAAAATTCCACTTACCTTCCCGGCGTCGCGTTGCCGGCCAATCTCGAACTCCTCGATGCTTCGCCTGCTGCGCTCGCCGGTGCTTCCGTCATCGTGATGGCCATTCCGTCACGATTTGCGCGCTCGACGATGCTGCAGCTCGCGACCGCGATAACACACGAATCGATCATCGTCAGCGCGACCAAGGGCATCGAGGACTCCTCGCTCGCGGCCATGACCGCGATGCTTGCGGAGGTCGCGCCATCCGCGCGCGCCTACGTTGCGCTGTCGGGTCCGGGTTTCGCCGCCGAAGTGGCGCGCGGAAAACCCGCCGCGTTGGTTATCGCATCGAGGAACGAAGACGTGGCGCGCGAAGTCCAACATCTGTTCGCGGGGCCGACGCTGCGCGTTTATCGCAGCGACGATGTCGCGGGCGTCGAGCTTGCGGGCGCGGCGAAAAACGTTATCGCGATCGCGGCCGGTATCGGCGACGGCCTCGACCTCGGAGCGAGCGCGCGCGCCGCCGTAATCACACGAGGCCTCGCGGAAATCGCGCGGCTGGTCGCTGCGGCAGGTGGCAAGCGCGAAACCGTCATGGGCCTCGCGGGACTCGGCGACCTGGTCCTGACCTGCACCGGCGATCTGTCGCGCAATCGAAGTCTCGGGATGAAACTCGGCCGGGAGGGCATCTTCAAACTTCCCAGCGACCGAGCCGGGAACGCCGATTGCCGAGGGCATCGTCAATGCGCGCTCGGTCAAGCTGCTCTCGCAACGCCACCAAATCGAGATGCCCATCGTCGATGCGGTGTATCGGGCCCTCTATGAAGCGGAGCCGCCAAAAGCTATGGTCGATGAATTGCTCAGCCGCGCGCTTGAAGTCAGAGTTTTAATCGGCCGCGGCTTATCCAGGAAAGAAAATATCGATGGCAACGACGGAAACCTGCAAAGCTAAGGAATGTGAACGCGAAGTAATCGCCAAGGGCTACTGCCGCAAGCACTATCGTCTGTGGAAGGCCGGCGAAATGCCGCATCCGCGTTACAAAATCTGCACCTTCGAGAAATGCCGCAAAGCGCGCGGACCCAAGGGCAGCCTGTGCGTCGAGCATTGGAACGCCGCGCACGGCAAAGCCGCCGAGGCTCCGGCTGCTGCACCTGCACCGGCCGCCGAAGCGCCCGCCGCTTAGGCACAAAATTAACTTCGGGTAGCGCTCGATGGCTAACCTAATCGTCGCCGGCGCCGCGGGACGGATGGGCCGCATGCTCATCCAGATGATCGCCGACGACCCGACGCATAAGCTCGTCGGCGCGCTGGAAGCTAAAGGCGTCCCGGCGGTCGGCAGCGATGCCGGCGTTCCCGCGGGCGTCGGCAAGCTCGGCGTGGTCATTACCGACGATTACGCATCGATCGCCAAGCCGGACACCGTCACGCTCGATTTCACCAGCGCGGCTCCCTCGCTGGAGCATCTCGAAGTCGCGGCGAAAAACGGGCGCGGCTATCGTCATCGGATCGACCGGCTTCACTCCTGAGATGGAACAGCGCGCGAAGGAACTGGCCGCCAAGACGCGCACCGTCATCGCGCCCAACATGAGTATGGGCGTGAACGTGCTGACGAAGATCGTCGCCGAGGTTGCCGCGATTCTTAAGGACTTCGATGCCGAGGTGATCGAGATTCACCATCGCACCAAGGTCGATGCGCCCAGCGGCACCGCCTTGGGCCTCGGTCGCGCAATCGCGCAGGCGCGCGGGCAAAATCTCGCGGATGAGGCGATCTTCGGCCGCGAAGGTATCACCGGGGTGCGGCCGAAAGATCAGATTGCGGTGCTCGCCATTCGCGCCGGCGATGCGGTCGGTGATCATACGGTGATTTTCGGTGGGACCGGCGAGCGCCTCGAGCTGACGCATCGCGCGCAAAGCCGCGAATCACTCGCGCGCGGCGCGATTCGCGCGGCCGGATGGCTCGTCGGATCAGAAGCCCGGCCTCTACACGATGCGCGACGTGCTAGGTCTGTAGAGCTAGCGCCGCGGGGTGGGGGTCGTCGCCTCTTCGCCCTCGTGCTCCAGCGACGCCCATCGTTCCTGCAACCTGACCCATAGTCCGCGATGGATGCGCAACTCGTACGCGACCATGCCGATCAGCGCGAGGCCGTTGGCGGCGATGATCTTCCACCATCCGAGCTGCTCCAGCAGCGACGCATCGATCAGCGTCACCCATCCGAAGAAGAACACCTCGAAAATCGCGAACACAATCAGCACGCCTAGCGCGACCAAAGGCTCGCGATCGGTGGCGGCCATCAGGATCGCGAGCGCGACCCCGAATCCGATGAACCCAAGGAAGTGGATGACCGTGTACGCGATGATGAGCGGCGCCACGGTTTCGGCGGGGCCGTCATCGAGCCATTGAAGATCGCTTCGCCCAGCAGCAGCGGCGTCTTGAATGCCTCGCCCATCGCGAGGTCGTAGGCGAGGAACCACGCCGCGACGATCACCGCGCCGACAAGTCCTGCGGTCAGCCCCTCCTGGAGAATCGGAATCCACGGTCCGAGCAGGTTGCGCGCGAGCGCCGGATGGCGCGACAGGAAGTAGTAGAGCATCGTCACCGTCGCGAGCAGGTTGCGCGACGCACGATTCCCCACCACGTGACCGCGTGCATCACCCCGGCGCCGAGGAACATCACCACGCCGACGAAGAAGACGTCGAACGCGCCAAGGAATACCAGCAGCGAAATCATCAGCGTGGGTTCGTTTTCCGCGGCTTCGAGGAGGTTGGCGCCGACGATTCCCGCGATGATGAACGCGGTGAAGTGCAGCACCGAATATTCCAGCATCAGCTGGATCGCGCTGAGTCCTTCCGGATGCGAGCCGTGCAGGATCGCGGCGGCGAGCATCACCGGGGTTTCGAAAATCTGGCCGCGCGCCGCATCGAAGATCAAAAACCACAGCGCGACGACGCCCGCGCCGAGCAGTCCAGCGATCGCGCCGTCGATGATAATTCGGGACCTGGAATGCTGCATCGTGAAGTGACTCCAACTGTGAACTACTAGCCCACTATAATCCGCGCGCGCAAATTCTTCGATAAGCTCCCGCGGACACGAGAAATTCAGCCCTGAGTCAAGAGTCGATTTATCCGCTAATGGAATCGATCCGGCAATTCCTGACCGCGGACCATCGGCGCCTCGACGCGCTGCTGGAACGCACCGGCGAATGCCGCTCGCCCGAGGAGCTCGCGGCCTACGACGGCTTCCGCCGCGGCATTCTGAAGCACATCGGCATCGAGGAAAAGATCCTCCTGACTGCGGCGGCGCGGCTGCGAGGAACGCCGCTGGAGCAGGCGGCGCGGTTGCGCCTCGATCATGGCGCGATCGTTTCGCTGCTGATGCCGATTCCGACGCCCGCGATCATTCGCGCGATTCGCACCGTGCTCGCCGCGCACAATCCCATCGAGGAAGGCGACGGCGGCGTTTACGACATATGTGAGAAGCTGGCCACATCCGAGCACGCCGAGCTGCTCGGCGAAAATTCTCGCCGCGCCCGAAGTCCCGACCCATCCGAATGCCACCACGCCGCGAATCCTCGACGCCGCGCGCCACGCTCTCGCGCGCGCGGGATACGATTCGGCCTTGATCGACGAGTAGCATCCGATTCTAAAGTCCTCGCGCGGTCGGATATTCTGTGCGGTTGATGACCGCGGAAAGCAAAAGGCCCGACGCGCTTCGAATCGGGCGGCTGCCGATTCATTTCTTCACCAGCGCGGTGATTTGGTTCGCATGCGGGGTCGTGGCGGCGCCATTTCTCGTCAGCCAGATTGTCGACTTTTTCTACCAGCCGCCCATCCTCGCGCTGGTGCATACCTTCACCCTCGGATGGATCACCGCGCTCGATCATGGGCGTGATGTATCGCTACGTTCCCTCGCTCACGCGCCATCCGATCGCGTATCCGCGCGTGGCGATGTGGCAACTCGTGCTGTTCATCATCGGTACCATCGGCCTGGTGTCGCATTTCGCCAACGGGATTTGGGTCGGCACCTGGTTTTCGGCGGGCATCCTGATCGTGAGCGTCGCGATGTTCGCGGCCAACATGATTCCCTGCCTCTATTCGCAACTCGCGCGCGGCGTCGCCGAAACCGGGATGTTTCTTTCGATATGCTTTTTGTTCGTCGCGGCATCGATCGGGTTCGTGCTGTCGCTCGACAAGACCTACAACTTCCTCGGCGGCGATGTGCTTACCAATCTCGCGAGTCACGTCCACTTCGCGGCCATCGGATGGGTGACGTTGACCATCTGCGCGGTTTCGTATCGCATGTTGCCGGCGTTCCTGCTGCCGAAGCTCCATCTGCCTCGAAGCGCGATGTGGCAACTGTGGGCGCTCGCAGTCGGCGCGATCGCGCTGGGCATGACGTTGCTGCTTGGCTGGCCGGGCGCGATTTTCTGGAGCATCGTCGATCGCGGTAGCGCTGATCGCCTACATGGTCACGATCGGTCGCCTGGTGCGCTCACGCCGGATGCCGATCGACTTCGCTGCGCGCCACGCGATCGCGGGAATCATCTGGCTGGTCCTCGCGATCGTTTGCGGACTGACGCTCGCGATAATCGGTCCGCAGGGCGATCGAAGGAAACCGCATCGCATCGGCATATGGCACGATGGGCCTGCTCGGCTGGGTTTCGAACTTCATCATCGGGATGTCGTATCAACTGTTCCCCGGCTTCGTAGTGCATGCGCGCAATGCCGCGGGATGGCGCGCGGTCACCATCGCGGAGTTGTCGATCAAGCCTCCGCGATGGATGGTGTTCATCGCTTACAATGCGGGAGTGGCGGTCCTGGTCGCGGGATTAATGCTGTCGTCGGTCGCGCTCGCGCAACTCGGAGCGGTCGCAATCGCGATCGGAGGACTGGTCTACAGCGCGACGACTTTATGGACCTTGAGTTTCGCCTATCGCAAGGCGATTCCCGCGGCGGCGAACATTCCGCTGCGGGTTCTTCCCAGCTAGGCGCGGATGCGTCCCGGAGATGACGCGCAGCCGCGGCGCGCGGCTCCTGCGACGCTCGGGATGTCGCTATCATCCTCGCGCCGTGACCACTGATAGAAAATCGCGGTGAATACGCACATCAGGTAGGTGCCCTGCCCGACCCACATCAGCAGGCCGCCGAGGATCTGGTCATCCATCGCGCGCAGTCCCCACGGATGCGGTCCTTCGAGGTACCACGGATACACGACCGAGTAGGCGAGCGTGATTGGCGCGGCGACCGCCGTCATCGGGATCATCAGCAGGAAGATGTAAAAAATCTGCAGCGGGTACGAAAGCCGCGGCAATTCCGGCAGCGGGCTGAGGATCGGCCACCACATGATGACGCCGCTGACCATGAATGCGAGATGAATCGCGATGTGAACGTTCTCGTCGCGGCACATCAGGTTGAAGATCGGAGGATTGTGCGCGACGACGAATACCGCGGTGAAGGTCAGGAACGCAATCACGGCCGGGTGAAAAATTCCGCGAACGGCCGCACCCACTTGCTCAGCACCCACGGCCGCAGCATCGAGGCCGGCACCGCCAGCAGCATCAGCGGCGGAATCACGAAGGTCTGGTTGAAATGCTGCAGCATGTGCATCGTGAAGCAGCGCTGCTCGGCCCATTCATCGACGGGCCCCAGGGTGAAAATGGTCACCGCGACGGTCACGACGAACCAGAACCAGTGGCGCGCCGTCACCCGATGATCGCCGAACAGTCGCCGCGCCGACGTACATCGCCGATCAGCACCACGATGCCAATCGCGACACTCGGATGTATGTCGCTGATCCAGCTCATTCAGAAATAGTGAATGCCCGTATCCCGGCGCCACCGGGTGATGCGAGAGATACAGGAACAATCCCATCAGCGAGAGGAAAACTCCCAGCGCGATGGTCAAGCGGGAAGACGAACGCAGTATTGACCGCCCACTTCTCATAACGCAGATGCATGAAGAACATCGCGATGAGCGCGAATTTCGCGATCGCGAGGACCACCAGGATCGGCACCATCACCGGCCGCAGCGCGTGGACGTAGGAGACGGTGATTTCCATCGCGGTCAGCACCACCAGAAATCCGCCCACGATCAGGTAGACGGTATTGCTGACGTGCGCCTGCTCTTTTTCGATGTAAGTGTCGTCGCTCATGCGCCCTTAACCTGCTGCATCAGATAGACCAGCGTGAAAATGATGACCCATACGATGTCCACGAAGTGCCAATAGAGCCCCGCCATCTCGACCGACAGTGCGCGCGATTTGTCGAGCTTGCCGGTGAACGACGCCACGATCAGCACGCAGATCCAGATGATGCCGATGGCGACGTGGGTGCCATGCGTCCCGACCAGCGTGTAGAAGCATTGCGAGAACAGGTTGGTCTGATACGCCATGCCCTTCATCCAGAAGCCGTAGAACTCGTGGATCTCGACGCCGAGGAAAATCAATCCGAAGAACGCGCATCCGATCAGCCAGATGCGATTCCACAGCTTGTCATCACGCTGGATCGCGTTGAGCGCGAGCACCATCAGCACGCTCGACATCAGCAGGACGAAGGTGCTGAACGAGGTCAGCGGGATTTCGAGGATCTCGGCTCCCGGCGGTCCCGGGTTGCGCGCCTTGTACACCACGTAGGTCGAAATCAGCGTCGCGAAGAACAGGCACTCCGATCCGATGAACGACCACAGGCCGACCTTGCGAACGTCGGCGCCCGCCGAGCGCGACGCTTCCTCGGTTTCATGCGTCTCCTGCCCCAAGGTCGGATACTCGAATGCCATGCCGACGATGCCGAGGAACATCGCGAGCAGCCCGAGCGCGACCAGCCGGTACCACAGCACGATCCATCCGAGGCCCATCACGAAGAGTCCCGCCGCGATCACGAGTCGGAAAGAACGACGGCGCCGGCATGTGGATCGGCTCGGTCGGCGCCTCCTCCGGCACCGGCCTGGGAATTTGTCCGGAGGCATACATCGCGACGCCGCGCGATCCCGCGCGTCCATATTTCGTGATCCAGAACGGATCGCGTCCGCGGACATTGGGCAGGTTGCCGAAGTTGTACGGCGGCGGCGGCGAGGTGGTCGCCCATTCCAGCCCGCGTCCATCCCACGGATCGGCGGGCGCGCGCTCGCCATTGATGAGGCTCTTGATGATGTTGATGTACAGCACCAGAAACGCGAGCCCGAGGATGAACGCGCACACCGTCTCGAACTGATTGATGAACGTCCAGCCCATGTCGGGCGCGTAAGTATAGATGCGCCGCGGCATGCCCCAGCTGCCCGAGGATGTGCATCGGAAAGAAGGTGCCGTTGAAGCCGATGACGGTGAGCCAGAACTCGAGCTTGCCGAGCCGCTCGTCGAGCATGCGCCCGGTCATCTTCGGCCACCAGTAATAGAACGCGCCGAAAATCGCGAAGGCCACGCCGCCGAACAGCACGTAATGGAAATGCGCGACGATGAAGTAGGAATCGGTCTGCTGCAGATCGACCGGCGGGCTCGCGAACATGATGCCGGTCAACCCGCCGATGGTGAATTCGAGGATGAAGGCGAGCGCGAAATACATCGCGGTCGTCATCCGCAGCGAGCCGCCCCACACGGTCGCGATCCACGAGAAAATCTTGATGCCGGTCGGAATCGCAATCAGCATCGAGGTGATCGCGAATGCGCTGTCCGCCACCGGCCCCATCCCGATCGCGAACATGTGATGGCCCCACACTCCGTACGACAAAAACGCGATCAGGATGTACCGAGTAGACCATCATCGGGTAGCCGAACAGCGGCTTGCGCGCGAAGGTCGGCAGCATCTCGGAGATGATGCCGAAGGCCGGCAGCGCCATGATGTAGACCTCGGGATGGCCGAAGAGCCAGAACAGGTGCTGCCACAAAATCGGCGTCGCGCCTTCCATCGCCTGGTAAAAATGCGCGCCGAAAAAGCGATCGAGGAACAGGAAGATGCAGACCCACGGTGAGCGCGGGAAACGCGAGCAGGATCAGGACGACCGTCACCAGCATCGTCCATACGAACAGCGGCATCCGCATGAAGGTCATGCCGGGCGCGCGCATGCGAACGATGGTCGCGAGGAAGTTGACCGCGGTCATCACCGTCGCGACGCCCGAGATGATCAGGCCGACGTCCCAAAAATCGATGTGCAGGCCCGGCGTGTACATCCGCTCGGTCAGGTTGGCGTAGCCGAACCATCCGGCGTTGGGGAGTCCGCCGTTGATGCCAGAAAAATCCCAGGTGGAGAAAAATTCCGCCGAACAGGAAAATCCAGAAGCTCAACGCATTGAGGCGCGGGAACGCGACGTCGCGCGCGCCGATCATCAGCGGAATCAGGAAGTTGGCAAGAAAGCCGAGCAGCAGCGGCATCACCACCAGGAAGATCATGGTGGTGCCATGCATGGTGAACAGCTCGTTGAAGAGTTCCGCGGAGACGAAGTGATTGTCGGGATAGAAAAGCTGGATGCGGATCAGCAGCGCCTCGATGCCGCCCAGCGCGAGGAACACCAGCGACGCCATCAGCGTACAGCATCGCAACTTTCTTGTGGTCGACGGTGTTGAGCCAGCTGATGAGTCCGCCTTCGAGGTAACTCGGCTCTTCAATCGGCAGAATTTTCGGTTGGGCAGCCATTGAGGAAGTCCTCTACTTCAGGCTTTCCAGATACGCGACCAGGTCGTTGAGTTCGTGCGCCGCCGAGTCCGAAGTCCGGCATCTCGCGCGCCGGGCTTCAGGTTCGTCGGGATGCGCGATCCACGCGGCAAGCTGCTTCGGATCATTCGGATGCAGGCCGGCCGCGATAGTGGTGCGGCTCGCCAGATGCGTCAGGTCGGGGCCGACATAACCCTTCGAAACTCCACTGACAGTGTGGCAGGTGGTGCAGGGGCTGTTCGCGAACACCGGCGCGCCACGGCTGGCCGGGGTTTCCTCGGCAGGATTGGACGCGGGCTCGGCCTGCGATTTTTCCCACGACGCGAATTCATCGGGCTGGTCGACGAAAATGCGAAACCGCATATTGGCGTGCGATACGCCGCAGAACTCGGCGCATTGGCCATAGTACTCGCCCGGCACCGATGCGATGAAATTGATCTGATTGACCTGCCCCGGAACCACATCGCGTTTGCCGCCTAGCCGCGGCACCCAGAAGCTATGGATGACGTCATTCGATACCAGGCTCAGATGGATCGGGCGCTCGGCGGGGATGTGCAGCTCGTTCGCGGTCGTCACGTGCGAGCCGTCGTCGTAACGGAATTCCCACCACCATTGATGCGCGACGACCGTGATCGGGAGATCGAGTTGGCGGCTCGGCGTTGCGCGGCTGGGTGCGGAAAATTAACCGCACGGTCGGTATCGAGATGAAAAGCAGAATCAGCGCGGGACCCAGCGTCCATGCGATTTCGAGGGTTCAAGTCGGAACTTACCGCAGGTCGGCGGCCCCGCTTCGCCCACTCGCGTCGAGAACACGAACACGGCGAGGATGAAGGCGACGATCACGATGACGAGGATCAGCGCATCCCACGCCGTGACTTCCATCAGCATTCCGTAGCACCAATTCGCGAGGTCCGAACGCGGCGCCAGCGTGCTCATCGGATGGCCGGCGATCGTTGCCGCATCCGGCAATGAGAATGAGCGGTCACGAAAATGCTTAGAAGGCGGCGCTTCATTTTTCCGCGGCCTCCAACACCTGCGGCGCGGTCGCAGCCGCGACGGTCAGCTTCATGCCGGGAATCGCGCACAGTCCGAAGATGCCGAGGAATCCGAGAGTTATCGCTAGCTCGATCCAGTTGAACGGGATGTACTTCGGCGAGAGTGATGGCACTACCAGGACATAGCGCTCGAGCCACATTCCGACCAGGCCGACGAAGGCGACCGTCCCGAGAATCGCGGGAGTCTTCTTCGGCTGCACTCCCATCAGCACCACAAACGGAATCGACCCAGACCAGCAGTGGCACGGTCCAGGTCGGAATCATCCAGGGCGTGTAGATGGTGTATCCGGCCGGGCCGCCGATTAGCGCGCCGCGCACCACGAGGAAAAAAGTTTCCGCGGGGATGTCGCCGTACCAAATCACGATGTACTGCGCGAATAGCAGGTAGGCCCAGAACACCGAGAACGCGAAGGTGAACTTGCCGAGGTCATGCATGATGGTGTCGCGGGTGAAGAGATTTCCCGCGCCGAGCCGTCCGCGCAAGATGACCGCCGTCAGCGCCATCGCCACAATGCCGCTCCAGAATGCGCCGCCGAAAAAGAACGCGCCGAAGAGCGTGCTCTTCCACTGCGGCGCCAGCGACATGATCAGATCGAAGGCGACCAGCGACATCACCGCGGCGTAGGTCAGCGCGAGCGCGGGAGCGACGCGACGGATCGCGGCCGGGGGCATCTCGATGTTGTCATTGGAAAGCGCCCACTGTCGCGCATCGACGCGCTGTGAGATCCGAATGAACCATAAATCCAGCACCGTCAGAGCGAGCAGCGCGAAGCCCTCGCGTGCGAAGAAAAACGGCATGTTGAGCCAGGTCTGATTCTTCGCCAGCGCCGGCTTGCGTAACCCACGGCCATAGCTCGGCGCGCCCGAAAAACAGGACCCAGAACAGCACCAATGCGACCGGGATGAAGATGTAGAACGATTCCGCGAGGCGATACGCGCCCGGCCCGCCCCATCGCGCCTGGGTCAAATAGAATGAAGCCGAGATAACCACGCCGCCCTGCGCGATGCCGAAGAAGAACAGCCAGTTCACCAGGAACGCCTGCCACGCGTGAGGTTCCGTTTCAGTCATCACGCCAACGACGAATCCCGCGACGCCGATCAGCGCGAGAATCGCGCATACCGCGACGATCCCCATCGGCGTGCGGATGCCCTCGACGCCTGGGATCATCTCGGGAGCGGTCGGACGCGCGGTCGTTTGCAGATGAGAACTCGATTTCAATGTGCCACCAGCTCGCGCGGACGCGGGTCCTCATGTGCGATTTGTTCGGCGCCCGCCTCGCGCATCAAGGCCTCAATCTTCGCGATGTCGGCCTCGTCGCATGCGACCGCGACGCCGAATCGATCGGCCCCGAATCGCTCCGAATATCCCGCGATGGGATCGAATTGCGGCAGCCGCGCGAACAGGAAAAAACTCGCCGCCGCCGAAAGCCCTCCGAAGAGGATCATCAATTCGAACATGATGATGATGAACGGCGGCAGCGAGACGACCGGCTTGCCGCCCGCGACCAGGTTCCATTCCCATGAGGTGCCGACAGTGACCGCGAGTCCGGTGAGCACTCCTGCGATGCCGCCGATCAGCACGAATGCGCGCACCGGGCTGAGCCCGCGCCCGATCGCATGGAGCAAATGCTCGCTCGGAATCGGCGAGAAGACGCGAAACGCGATGCCGTTGTGCTTGAGCACCTCGACCGCGTGCACGCACTCCTCTTCTTCGGCGAAGCTCGCCACCAGTTCGATTTCAGCGCTCATCGGGCGGTCCTGCGATGCCGGGGTAGTAGTCATCGCGCAGCGATTGCCGCAGCCATCGAATGCCTTCCTTCAACTCCGTCATCGAAATGATCGGGAGGAATTTTGTGAACAGCGAGAACAGCATCAGGAACCACGCGAAGCTGCCCACCGTGATCATCAATTCGGTCAGCGAGATGTGGAAGAAGCTCCACTGCGACGGGTTGAAGTTGGTCGCCAGCGAGCCCGCAATAATGACGAAGCGCTCCAGCCACATCCCAATATTGACGAAAATCGTGACGATGAAGAGCGGCACCGTGCTGCGTCGTATCCGCGGTGAGAACAGGCTCAGCGGTAACACGCAGTTGCCGAACACCATCAGCCAGAACAGCGGGCCCCACGGCCCGATAGTAGCGCATGTTGAAAGTCACCACCTCGAACTGATCCTGGCCGTACCAGGTCATGAAAGTTTCGGTCAGATACGAATAGCTGACCACCAGCGAGGTGAGCAGGATGACCTTGGCCAGGTTGTCGAGATGCCACGGGGTGATGAAGCCTTCGAGGTTGAGCAGGCGGCGCATCGGGATGAGCAGCGTCAGTACCATCGCGACGCCGGAGAGAATCGCGCCCGCGACGAAGTACGGCGCGAAAATCGTGCTGTGCCATCCGGGCAAGCTGCGCCATCGCGAAGTCCCACGACACTACGCTGTGGACCGAGATGACCAGCGGCGTCGCGAGGCCGGCCAGCAGCAGGTACATCATCTGGAAGTGCCGCCATTGCTCGTCGGTGCCGTGCCATCCGAAGGACAGGATCGAGTAGAACATTTGGCGCAGACCCTTGGCCGCGTCGCGCGCGTTGGCGACGTCGGGAATCAGTCCCATCAGCAGGAAGGTCGCGCTGATGGTGAGGTAGGTCGACACCGCGAAGGCGTCCCATACCAGCGGCGAGCGGAAGTTCGGCTGCAGATAACGCTCGTTGGGGTAGGGCAACAGCCAGTAGGCATTCCATACACGGCCAAGATGAATGAGCGGAAACAGTCCGGCGGTGAGCACCGCAAACAAGGTCATCGTCTCGGCGAGGCGATAGACCGCGGTCCGCCATCGAGTGCGGAAGAGGTAGAGAATCGCGGAGATCAGCGTGCCCGAGTGCGCGATTCCGACCCAGAACACGAAGTTCGTGATGTAAACCGCCCACATCGTGGGCTGCTTCAGGCCGGTGACGCCGAGGCCCCTCGTAAATCTGCCGCGTCCACAGCGCGCCGGCGATCGCCACCAGCGTCGCGCAGAACGCGATCCATGCCCAGAACAGCAGCCCCGGCGTCTCCATGATGCGATGCACGCCGCGATCGACATCGGCATAGGTGGGATTGGTATTGATCGGCTCGAGCGCGGCAGCCACTAGGATTTCTCCTTCTGGTGGTAGAGGTTGCGCAGGTATGCGATCGCGGGCTGGGTGTTGAGATCATCGAGGGAGCGGTACGCGCGATCCTTATGCGCCGCGCGCCGCTTCATCATCTCGCTTTGCGGGTCCTTCATATCGCCGAAGCTGATGGCCTTGGTCGGGCAGGCCTGCGCGCAGGCGGGAATGATCTCGCCGTCGCGCACCTCGCGCTTGTCGACCCGCGCATTGATCTCGGTGCTCACAATCCGCTGGATGCAAAAAGTACATTTTTCCATCACACCGGCGCTGCGCGCGGTGACGTCGGGGTTGAGCTGGAGGTTGAACGGCTCCGGCCAGTCCGGATCGAACAAGTTAAATCGGCGCACCTTGTAGGGGCAGTTGTTCTCGCAGTAACGGGTCCCGACGCATCGATTGTAGATCTGCCCGTTGAGGCCTTCATCGGTGTGCACCGCGGCGAAGACCGGGCAGACCGGCTCGCAGGGCGCGTGATCGCACTGCTGGCACAGCATCGGCATCATGTAGAGCGGCGGCTGCGGCTCTTCGCGCGCGGGCTCGGGAAAATAGCGATCGATGCGAATCCACGACATGATGTGCCCGACGCCGACCTGCTCCTTGCCGACGACCGGCACGTTGTTTTCCGCGTAGCACGCCGCGACGCATGCGCTGCATCCGGTGCAGGCGTTGAGGTCGATGGTCATGCCCCACATGTGCTTCCGATTCGGCGCGTACGAGGCGTACATCTCGTAAGGCACGTCGGGAAGTTCCTCGCCGACATACTTCGGCTCGACGTGGTTTGCGAACTCCTCGATACTGACCGCCTCGGCAAAACTGCGCCCCATCATGTAAGTCGAAGCCCGCAGGCGTGACGTTCTGTTGTCGTTCGCCGGTCGCGCGCGCCGCCACCTCGATGCGCGAATGGCGTGGGCGCAGCAGCATGAAAGGGTTGGCGCCCCGACCCTTCGCATAGCGGCCGTAGGAGGTATGGCCTTGCCCGAGCGGCATCGCGAGGGTACCGCGCGCGACGCGCTCGCTGACCAACGCCGGCGCCTTGATAACGCCCTCGGAGCGAGCGCAACTCGACCACCTGGTTGGATTCGACGCCGATCTGCTTCGCGGTCTCAGGATGAATCTCGACCCAGCTATCCCACACGATCTGGCTGACGGGTTCGGGAATTTCCTGCAGCCACGGTTTGTCAGCGCCGCGCCCGTCATAAAGAAACGGATGCGGATAGGTATGGAGCGCGGGACGCGGAACCTCGGGCGCAGGCGGGCCGCTTTTGAGGGCGTCGGTTTTGAGCGCGACTCTGGCCGCAGTCGCATCGGCATACACGCCGCCTTCACTCAGAGACTTGGTCCAGAATCTCGGATGGCGTCGCCGGTGCCGAGCTTCGCGAACTCGGTTTTGACCGCCTCGGCGGTGTCTTTCCACGGCATCGATGCGCCGCTCTGATTCGCGAGGCCGATGAGCACGTCGCCGAGCGGCCGGCTCGCGAACACCGGCTGCATGACCGGCTGTCCGAGGCCATGGACGCCGGCGCGCGGAAAATTATCGCGCCACGACTCGAGTGGATGATGAATCGGGAGCAGCAGATGCGCGGCCTCGGCGGATTCGTCGGGCACCGTTCCCGCCCACACCACGAAGGGAACTTTCTTGAAGGCCTCGGGCGTGCGCCACGCTGGCGGCATCGAGTAGAGCGGATTGGCGCCGGCGACGATCAGCACGTCGACGCGCGAGGTGGTGAAGTCGAGTCTCGCGACCCCATTGTGGACGTCCGTCGGAGTGCCGACGACGCCGACCCGCATCGCCTCGATGGCGGCGGCTACATCGTCGCTCTTCGCGACGGTCTCGGGCGGTTCGCCGTCGTAAAAAATGCATCGTGCGCCCGAGGTTGCCGGTCGCCGCATTGAGGATGAACGCCGCGGCATGCAGCGTCGGATCATCGCCGCCCGCAAGCGCGACCGCGCTTTGGGCCTTGCCGAAGCTCTCGGCGATTTTGCTGATGCGGTCGGGCGCGATGCCAATGGTCTGGCCCACCACGGCAGGACTCGAACGAGGCGACGAAATTTTTCAGTGCCGCACGTCGACGCCGCTATTAGGCGCGGACCCATCCTTGCGCGACGATCACGTGCAGGATCGCCAGCGCGAGTGCTTCTTCGACGCCCGACGGCGCGGCAATCCATTCGTCGCACTTGGCCGCGGTCATGTTGAAGCGCGGGCCGACATAGATCGCGCGCCCGATGGTGAGCGCTACCGTCGCGATGTTTAGGTGCGCGGAATTCCGCGTACTGGCGGGCCAGTTCGATCGGCGAGCGCCAGGTTTCGAGGAAATCCGCGCCAAAGGAAATCAGCATCTCGGCCTGATCGATGCGATATTGCGGCAGGTCGCGCCGGCCGAAGACCATCTGCGCGGCCTCGCGCGCCTGCTCGTCGGTGAGCGCCTCGTAGTAGACCGCGCGCTTCGATTTGTAGGCGCCGAGGAATGCCGCGGTGATTTTCTGCAGCGTCGGCCCCTGCGACGCCGTAATCATCGCGATGCGATCCTCGCCCTTCCCTGCCGCATCTTTCAGATGATTCGCCAACTGCGCGAGCGCATCGTCCCAGGATATTTTCGTGAGCTTGCCGTCGGCCCCACGCAGCATCGGCGCGCGCAAGTCGATCCGGATTGTAGAGTCCTTGCAACCCCGCCTGCCCGCGCGCGCAAATGGCGCCCTGGTTGATCGGATCGTGCGGGATTCCCCTCCAGCTTGATGACGCGCCCCTCGCGCACCTTGGCGATGATGCCGCATCCGGCGGGACATTCATTGCAGGTCGTCGCATAGAAGGTCGGCACGCCCGGGATGACGTTCTCATCGGCGACGACGTAGGGGATGAGCTTGCGCGCGGCCGGCTGGCATCCGGGGATGGCGGCTGCGGCGCCGGCAGCCGCGGCGAGCTTTATGAAGGAGCGTCTGGTGAAACCGTCAGCCATGAATGCTCGCTAGTGGTGGCACACCGCGCAGTCGAGGGTGACTTTGCGTCTGGTATGACATTCGACGCAAAAGCCCATGTTAATTTCATGCACCGGCACGATGCGATCCATCGTTCTGCACGTCGCCGTGACATTCCTGGCATTGCACGCCCGCAGCGATATGCGGCTTATGCGTGAAGCGCACGAAGTCCGGCAGCGTGTAGACCCGGTTCCATCGAATCTCGAAGGGAGGCTGGTGGTCGTCCGTCCACGGTCGCGTGACCGGCGCGAGGCCGCCGACAATCGATGCGCCATGGCATCCGACGCACTTCGCGACCGGCGGCGCACCCGCGGTCTGCGAGCGGCGCGCATACTCATGGCAAAACTGGCAGGGAATCTGGTTGACGCCGGCGTGGACGCGATGGCTGAACGGAATCGGCTGTTCGACATCGGCGCGCGGCGCCCAGGGGCGCTGGGAAAAGGCTAGCGTGCCGAGTCCGAAGACCAGCAGGAGGATAGCTAGAGGAAGCAGGGTCCGGTTCATGTTCTAGCTAAGAACCCGAACAATCCGGTTGGCGGTTCTGTTATGCCAGCCATCCTCACCGCATCGAGATGCCCATGCGGGAGGTCCGACCAGCTTCAGGTCGAGGCCACGATCCTGCGTGTCCAGGCGATCGCGGCTTCGGCGCGCCCAACGACACCATCAGCATTAGTCTTTCGACGAAGGCGCTGCCAGAAACTGGAAATGTTAAATTATCTAACATTGCGAGCATCGATGATCAAGAAAGGTTAATACCTCGCTGCGCGGAGCGGATTTTTGAACCGCAGTCCGCTTACGCCGAATCATTATTTTAGCCTGTTGGATAAGGGTTTTCGGGCTCTCCTGCCGAAGCCCGCTGCGGTCGTTTCTGAACGGTCGTTCAAATCGGCGAGCTTTCGCATACTTTCGCTATCTCATCGCCAACCGGCCGGAAAAATCCTCGCTCCAGAGCGCTTGCGATCCGGAAAAATGAAATTTTGGCGCAAAATCGCCCAGATTGTTTCGAAGACTTGCCAAGTATGTTAGTTCTAATTTGCAACTATCAATTCACGGGAGACTCGGCTACCACGGTGCAGATCAAGACCGCTTCGCGACTCGGCCTCTTACCTCCCTACCTTTTTGCCGAGCTCGATCGACTTAAGAAAGAAGTCGCCGCCAAGGGTGTCGATGTCATCAGTCTCGGCATCGGCGATCCCGATCTGCCGACTCCCGCGCACATCATTTCGAGCATCAAGCGCGCCTCCGATGAGCCAAGAACCATCGCTATCCCGATTACGAAGGCCTGCTCGAATACCGCCAGGCCGCCGCGGCATGGTACAAGCGCCGCTTTGGCGTTGAGTTCGATCCGGCTACCGAAGTATGCGCGCTGATCGGCTCCAAGGAAGGTATCGCGAATTTCTCGACCGCGGTGGTCGATCCCGGCGACATCGTGCTGATCCCCGACCCCGGCTATCCGGTCTATTACTCGGGATGCGTCTTCAACGGCGGCGAGCCATATTACCTCACGCTGCGTAAGGAAAACGGCTTCAAGCCCGATTTGAATGCGATCCCTGCTGAGATCGCGCGACGCGCCAAACTGCTATGGCTCAACTATCCCAACAATCCGACCGGCGCGACCGTTGAAGTGGGATTCTACAAAGATGCGGTCGCCTTTTGCCTCAAGCACAACATCATCCTGGCGCATGACAATGCCTATTCGGAAATCGCCTACGACGGCTATCGCGCCCCGAGCGTGTTCGACGTCGAGGGCGCGCGCGAATGCGCGGTGGATTTCCATTCACTGTCTAAGACCTTCTCGATGACCGGATGGCGCGCCGCCTTCGTGGTCGGCAACGCCGCGCTGGTCGGCGCGCTCGGCAAAGTCAAAACCAACATGGATTCGGGCGTCCCGCAGGCGATCCAGGAAGGATCGATCACGGCGCTGGAAGGCGGCGACGGCGACCAGCTGCGGCCTACTGCGCCATCTACAAGGAACGCCGCGATCTGCTGGTCGGCGCGTTGCGCGCGATGGGTCTCGCATGCGAGCTGCCGCGCGCCACATTCTACGTCTGGGCCGAGGTCCCCAAGGGCTACACCTCGGTCACATTCACTGAGCGCGTGCTGAAAGAGGCCGGGGTGGCGATTACTCCGGGCTCCGGCTTCGGCAAGGGTGGTGAGGGGTTCGTTCGATTCTCATTGACGGTGTCGAGCGAGCGATTGAAAGAGGCGGTGGAACGAATTAAAGCGCTCAGGCTGTGAACGTCACGAATGCCCCATAGGGCCTTCATCGGAATAGGCAGTAACCTCGGCGACCGAGCCGGTAATTACCGGGAGGCGATCCAAAAAATCGCTGCCATCCCCGGTACGCGCGTCGTGCGCCAATCCTCGATCTACGAGACCGAACCGGTCGGCGACGCTCGATGCTCAAGTAGCCGTTCCTCAATGGCGTGGTCGAAGTCGATACTGAGATCACTCCCGAAAATTTGATGAAGCGGCTGCTTGACCATCGAGCGCGGGATGGGCCGCAAGCCGTTCAAAGGCCGCAAGCCGCTGCGCGGCAAGTACAAACCGCGCATCATCGATCTCGACCTGCTGTTCTTCGACAAGGAAGTGATCAACACGCGCGCGCTGACGGTGCCGCATCCGCGCTTGCAGGAGCGCCGCTTCGTCCTCGCGCCGATGGCCGAGCTGGCGCCGACCCTGATGCATCCGAAGCTGAACCAGTCGATCTAGCGAGATGCTGTCGGGGCTGAAGTCGCCACATCGAGTCTCGCTCGCGCGCGCCGATTTGCTGCGCCCTCCGCAGAAGAAGCCCGCGCTGGTCCGATGAGCGCTTCAACAAGTCACTCTATCGTTAGGGTATACTGATCATCTCGATTGAGCATCTCGCTATCGTGATGAAACGAGATTTTTATTCGGCGTCGATTTCAGAATTTCGTAGTTCTTCTTCCGATGAAATTCTCGGACGGCTTGCCCTGAACAACCCCTTCTCCCTTGAATTAAATCAGCGGCGGGCATGGTTGGAGGAGATCTCGATCATGAAAGCCGCACTCACCGGAGAGAGAAGGTTTCATCTCCTTCGAGTATTTCATCCCTCGAATGGGACAGCGCGTCGACATCGTTTTCATAATCTGGAGCGGTAATTTTCGTCTTGGAGTTTAAGGTTGATGAGACAGAGTTCAGTGCTGCAGATCTGGAGCAGGTTTGGGACTATGCTCTCGACTTAAAGAATTTCCACGAGACCAGCCACAAGCCGTTGGTCGCTCCCGTCCTCATCGCAACCAAAGCTCCGTCCGTCGAATGGTCTTTCTCTGGGAAACTGGATCGCGACAATCTCCTACAACCGATTTGCAGCAGCGCGGCCTCGTTGGCTGAACGTCATAGACTACATTGTATTGTTCGCCAAGAACGAACCCGAGATCAGATCCGATCAGTGGCAAAAGGGTCGGTATACTCCGACTCCGACCATAGTCGAAGCCGCGCAGGCTCTATACAGCGGGCATTCGGTGGACGCCATTTCTCGCAACGACGCGACCGCGACCAATTTAACCTCTACCTCAGAAGCTATTTCGAAAATTATAGCGCAGTCGGCAAGAACTACACTTGAAGTCGATCTGTTTTGTGACCGGAGTACCGGGCGCGGGTAAGACTTTAGTTGGCCTCAACACCGCAACCAGACATCGTGACAAGGAAGATCGATTCCATAGTGTCTTTCTTTCAGGAAATGACCCATTGGTCGCGGGTACTGCGGGAGGCGCTAGCCGCGTGATCACGTGGCCAACGAAAAACCGCAGGTCGAAAATTGACGCGCGGCGATGCCAGGCGAAAGGTTAAGGCCTTTATCCAGAATGTGCATGAATTCCGCGACGAATGTCTGAGGGATTCGGCGCGACCACCGGTCGAACACGTTGCGATTTTCGATGAAGCGCAGCGGGCCTGGAATTTGGAACAGACAGCGTCATTCATGCAGCAGAAAGAGAGTATTTTTGGTTTTGCCGATTCTGAGCCCAAATTCTTGAGTTTCTTGTCTTGATCGGCATCCCGACTGGGCCGTGGTGGTGTGTCTCGTTGGGGGCGGCCAGGAGATAAATAGAGGGGAGGCAGGAATTAGCGAGTGGATTGAATCGCTCACACAGAACTTTCCCGAATGGCACATTCACATTTCATCGCGATTGACGGACGCAGAGTATGGTGCGGGGCGCGTTTTGAAGATGATCGAATCCCGCCGAAACGTATTTATCAACGATGCACTACACCTTTCCGTTTCAATGCGATCTTTTCGCTCAGAACATGTCTCGGATCTCGTTAAGCAATTACTGGATTTGCATGTTGTTCCATCGCATGAGACTTTGAACAAGCTCCGCGACAAATACCCAATTGTGATCACTCGCGATCTAGCCAACGCAAAGCAATGGTTGAAGACTCAAGCCCGAGGATCGGAGCGATATGGAATACTCGTTTCATCGCAGGCTGAACGACTTAGGCCTCACGCTATCTTTGTGAAATCACCCGTAGATCCGGTGCATTGGTTCCTCGATGGTAGAGACGACGTGCGTTCCTCATACTATCTCGAAGATGTAGCAACCGAATTTAACGTGCAGGGTCTTGAGGTAGACTGGGCTTGCGTGGCTTGGGATGCGGATTTTCGGCATAGTCGCGAGGGCTGGGGGCATTGGTCATTTGTTGGGAATAGATGGAACGCGATTAGAAAAGAAGAAAGACAAATATATCTCAAGAACGCATATCGAGTCTTACTCACGCGAGCACGGCAGGGCATGGTAATCGTCGTACCTAGGGGAGACGCGGATGACCCAACTCGCAAACCTGAGTATTATGATTCAACATTCAGTTATTTCAAGGAAATAGGTTTCGAGGTGATCTAGCCCGAATTGATTCGACTCCTACGCCGGGTATTCTTTCAGCTATCCAACGCGGATCAAGTTCGAGCACAACAGCAGTCTTAAAGCACAGTCCAATGAAATGGAGGATTAATTCTTGCCACCAATTTCAGCAAAACTGCGATCCCAAGTTCTCCTGCAAAATGATTTCTGTCAAATGTGCGGGGCAACGCCTGAGGATATCGATCCCTATACCAATCGCAAGGTTCGCCTCCAGGTTGCTCATATCACCGCCACGAGTCTCGGAGGCAAGAACGAACTTTCCAACCTCCGTGCGCTTTGCTCGACCTGCTATCGGGGCTCGAAGCAGTTTACGCCCGAGAGACCGACTCGGATTTGGCTTTTGTCGCAAGTCCGGCGAGCGGGCGTGGATGAACAGCGCGCTGTGTTCGGGTCATTGCGCAAGAAGTTCGGCGAGACGTGACCGATAAGATTCTCGACTCAAGGTTCCGGTTTCGTCGAGCTGAATCCCCCCGGATTGCGTATCGTTCGCGCGCGCGGACTTATTGAGGCCTCCCCAGAAACGGCCGGCCTTGGTCCGCTGAGCCCGACTCCGACGGGATCGTTACGTAGCGCGTGAGCAGGAACGGCGCGTTGAGGATGGCGCTAAGCGCCAACATCGCGGCGAGCGCGCGGAAACCTCGCGGGAAGCGATCCTGCACCTCGACGATGAAGCGCGCGCCGAGGATCGCCAGCATCGGAACAATTTGCAGCATGTAGGTCGCCTTGATGGTGTCGCCGGTTACCAGGTTCGCGAACCGAATCGTAAATGCGAAGTAGCCGAGCATCGAAAAGACGACCACCATCGCGAGGAGGCCCGGTCTGCGGTCCTCGCTGCCGATGCCGAAAAGCGCGAGCGCGCCCATCCCGAGGCCTGCGAGGAACACCAGCGACGGCACCATCGAGGCGGCCTGCGCGCGGCCGAGCGATGCGGCGATGCGAAAGCGATTGGTGGTGAACGAATGCGGGAGCGGCTCGCGGTCGAGCAAGTTCTTCAAGGTTCATCCCGGAAACAAACTGCCCCTGCGGTTTCGTCCATAGACCACGAAGTAACACTGATAGTCACCCCAGAATTCCGAGTAGAACATCGGGATGAACTCGTCGACATAGGCGGGGCGAATCGGATCGCTGAACAGCGCATCGAGGCCCAACCCGAAGTAGAAGCGCGCCGGTTGATCCGACAAGGACCACGGCTTCGGCGTGCGACTGAAAGTGGTCAGCTTGCCGAAGCGCAGATTGAGGCTGAGGTAGAACCATCCGCCAACCAGCGCCGCGATGGCGAAGGAGACCAGCAGTGGCTTCAGATTGATGAGCCGTTGCATCGTACGAGACGCCGGAAGGAGCAATGCGAAGGCCGCCAGCGCAGGAAATATCAGGAAGGCCCACTGTCGGCTGAGAATCGCGAGGCCCAGCAACACGCCGAGGATGACGAAGTCCTTCCATCGGCGCGGCGTGGTGCGATACGCCCTGAGCGTCCAGTAAACGCTGGCAGTGATCATGAAGGCCAGCAGCGGTTCGCCGCGCACCATCGAGAAGGATTTGTAATAGACCGGCACGATCGCCAGCAGCGCGAGTGACCAGAATTGCATGCGGATGGAACCCGGCATCAGCTCGTCGCAGATCTTGAGGACGCACCAGCACAGCCCGATCGAAAAGATCAGGTTCATCAGTTGGCCGATTTTGCCCGCCCACCAATTCGACAGTCCGCCGATCGCCTGCGCCATCGCCGGCACCGCATACGGCAGCGGCGGCGAGAAGAACTCGATAGTCTGGCTGCGGTCGGGAAGCTCGAAATGCGCCAGCGTCGCGAGGTAGTGCAGATGCGCGCCCGAGTCGTAGCCGACGGTGGGGTCGTGCAATGCCACATCGAACGCCAGCACGGCCTGGATGAAGATGAAGACCAACAGCGGCAGTACCGGTCGGCGCTTCAAGTCACGATCTCTTTCGCATGGCAGGCATTTCGGCAACCAACCGCCGAGGACTCTCCCATCGATTGCTACCGAGGGTCAATGCGACATTTGCACGGCGCTCGTCGTATAATCCGCGCGATGAAGTTGCGCCTCGGATTTCTCGCCTCGCACGGCGGCAGCAACGTGCAGGCGATCCTCGATGCCTGCCGCGCGGGACGCCTCGAGGCCGAGCCCTGCGTCGTCGTCAGCAACAATTCCGATGCGATGGTGCTCGACCGCGCGATGGCCGCGCGCGTGCCCGCGTTCCATCTGAGCTCGCACATCCATCCCGACCCGATGCGCCTCGATGAAGCAATTCTCGCCACCTTGGAGAAGTACCGGGTGAACCTGATCGTGCTGGCCGGCTACATGAAGAAGCTGGGGCCGAAGACGCTCGCGCGCTATCGGGGGAGAGTGCTCAACATCCATCCTGCGCTGTTGCCGAAATACGGCGGCCAGGGGATGTACGGGCATCACGTACACGAGGCGGTCCTCGCGGCGGGCGACGAGGAATCCGGCGCGACGGTTCATCTCGTCGATGCGGAATACGACGAGGGCCCCATCCTGGCGCAGCAGAAGGTCCCGGTGCTTGCCGACGATACGCCGGAGAGCCTCGCCGCGCGGGTCCTGGAGGTCGAGCATCAACTGTATGCGGTAACGCTGCAGCGAATTGCGTCGGGAGAAATCAAGCTCGAAGCATTGCACGCAATTTCCGACTGAACGGCCTGTCATTATTGTGCTACTATGATGTTGCGGCGCCCTCGATGAGCGCCGCGCTCGTTTTGACGGGGTCAGTGACAATTGCGAAATCGCAAAAACAAACCCACTCGCAGAAAGCCTGTAGATGCAAAATGTAAAAACAAAGCCATTCTGCAGATCAGGAGAATGGAATACGTAACGCATTGATTTCGTTAGATATTTTCCCACCGAGGCGGCGACCTTTTATGGCCAAAACGGATGCTCACAGTAGCCCTTTCCGTTGCTGATGCCCCGCGCTAGCGTCGTCTCCAGAAACCCTGCTGCAAGGCGGTGATACCCGATGAGCTGGTCGTGGAAGAAGAGCACCCAGACCCGACGCGAGTTCCTCAAACGAAGCGCCATCGCCGGTGTTGGAGCGGGATTGCTCCCGATGCTTGGGGACGGCGACGCGGGCGCTGCGATTCCGCCCGGCCAGGTGCGACGTTTTTCTCCGCTGGGAAACACCGGCCTCAAGATCTCGGATATCTCGCTGGGCGGATCGCGGCTCCGTACCGGCGATGAGGACGTCGTGCGCCACGCCTACGATCGCGGCATCAACTACTTCGACAGCGCGGACACCTATTCGGGTGGCGAATCCGAAATCGTCATCGGCAATGCGCTCAAGGGCAAGCGCGACAAGGTCTACCTCACCTCGAAGATGATGGCGGGTGCGACCGAGACCAAGGAAGCGATGATGGCCTCGTTGGAAGGGAGCCTCAAGCGGCTGCAAACCGATCACGTCGATGTCTACTTCAATCATGCGGTCAATGACCTCGCGCGGATCAAGAATCCGCAGTGGCACGAGTTCACCGAGGCCGCCAAGCAGCAAGGCAAGATTCGCTTCGCCGGGATGTCGGGGCACGCCGGCAATCTCATCGAATGCCTCGAGTGGGCGATCGATGCGGGCCGCGTCGACGTCATCCTGTGCGCCTACAACTTCGGGCAGGACCCCAGCTTTTACCAGCGCTTCACCCGCGATTTCGATTTCGTCGCCATTCAGACCGACTTGCCCCGGGTCATCAAAAAGGCCAAGGCGAAGGGCATCGGCGTCGTCGCGATGAAGACGCTGCGTGGCGCGCGCCTCAACGACATGCGGCCGTTTGAGAAAAATGGCGCGACCTTTTCGCAGGCGGCCTTTCGATGGGTCCTGTCGAATCCCGAGGTCGATGCGCTCATCGTCACGATGACTTCCAGTGAGCAAATCGACGAGTACCTCGGCGCCTCGGGCTCTCAGCGGGTCGCCGCCGCGGATATTCCACTGCTCCAGCGCTACGAGCATCTGAACGCATCGACACAGTGCCGGCAAGGCTGCGGGATTTGCGAAAGCGCCTGTCCCGCGGGCGTCGCCATTGGCGACGTCCTGCGCACCCGTATGTACGCCGTCGACTACGGTGACATGCGGTTAGCGCGCGACGAGTATGCGCTCCTCGGCAGGGGCGCGGAGGCGTGCGCCTCGTGCAGCGCCAAGCCGTGCGCCGATGCCTGTGTGTATGGGCTTCGTCCCGATCTGCTGCTGGCGCCGGTGCATCGCGGATTGGCGCGCGGGTATTAAAATGGAAAAGGGCCGACGACCTGTGCCGCCGGCCCTCTTCCTCGGAACGGATTGACTGTTAGTTGCGTTGGACCTCGCCGCGCCACGCACCGCTCTCGGCGCCGCGCTCCTCGATGTACTTCTTAAAGCGATCGAGGTCGCCCTGGATGCGCATCGAGACCGCACCCAGCATGTCGCCCGCTTTCTCGACCACTCCCTGTGGCTCGTATTCCATCTGCAGCATGATGCGGGTCTTGCTGTCGCCCAGGCGATGGAAGGTCACCACGCCGCCCTGCTTGGGCCCGATAGTCGAATGCCATGCGATGCGCTGATCGGGGACCTGCTGGTCGATGACCGCATCGAAGTCCTCTTCCTTGCCGGCGATCTGGGTTTTCCAATGCAGCCGTTTGTCGTCGAGCTGGCGCACCGACTTCACGCCTTCCATGAAACGCGGGAATTCTTCGAACTGAGTCCATTGGTTGTAAGCGGTGCTGACCGGAACGTTTACGTCAATGGATTTTTGAACATTCGACATACGAGTCTCCTTGCCCCAACACGGAAGCAGGTTACGGAAGAATTTTGAGGAGCAACGCGGGTGCGCAAAACACGCACAGCACTCGCGTCCCATTTCGGTCCGACGAAGCGTTGCAAGGAGACATTCAGCGGACGTGGTCGCAATGATGACACCCAGGGCACTTCAGCAAACCGCGCTTCGCGAGCATTTTGTTACCCGACGCATGCCCATTCGAACCAGCGTTGCTTCAAGCCTCAGATGCATCAATCATCTGGTCACGTCGCGCGGGTGAGTCGCATCGCCACGCCAAACCGCAATACATTTTCATCGAAGGGCATCGGACCGGCCTTAACGATAGTTGTGCTGATCCTTCTCGCCGCGCGCACGATCGGTTTCTGGATATCCCGCATCACGATGCCGCAGACTTGGGACTACGGACCGGCGCAACTCGCCGTGTATGTCGCCACGATCGTCAAGGGCGCGCCGCTGTACCGCGACTTTCGCCTCGCGCCGTTCATGCCGCTGGTCTATGGGCCCGTGGTGCCGATGCTCACTGCGAGACTCGCTCCGATATTCGGGAACGGGCCGCTGGCGGCACTGGCAGCCGGACGTCTGACGACCATCGCATCGACGCTGCTGGTCGGCGCGATGCTTTTCGTCCTCGCGCGCAGGACCGGCGCGAGCACCAATGCCGCGATCATCGCCACCCTGGGATTCCTGCTTTCGCCCATCGTCGATCCGATGGGGCTTCGAGTATCGCGTCGACCTGCCTGCGCTGCTATGCGAGGTCGGCGGACTCATGGCTTTCGCTGCTGGAGCGACAGCGGCGGCGATCGCGCTGTTCGTGGTCGGCTTCTTCATCAAGCAGGGAAGTGCGGTCGGCATCGCGACCGTGGTGCTGTACTGCTTGATCGCTGGAGAGCGACGACACGCACTCCTGCTCGGTACGACGTGGCTGGTGACCGTTGTCGCAGGAACCGTGCTGCTCGCCCTCGCCTATCCGTATTACCTGCTGAACACCGTTATCGCGGTGCGAACCATTCATTTCGATTGGAGCGCGCCGATGTTCTTTTTCAGCATCATGATCGGCGGAAGCGTCGGCCTCGCAATCTTCGCGAGCATCGCTCTCACCCGGCGACGAGTGACCGCTCGGTTGATCATCTGCTTTTTGGCCGTCGCGATGATCCACGACTGCGTATCGTGTCTGCGCTGGGGCAGCAACGCGTACTACTTTCTTCCCACCCTCGCGGCGCTGACGATCGTCGCAAGTTCCGGAATCGATCTTGCGCTCCAGCGAATGCGCGCAATCCGCGTGGCGCCACAATTTGTGGCCGGGGCGGCGCTCGCTCTGTTGCTCTCGCTGGGCTCCATTCTGGCGCCATCAACCTGCTCCAACCGCCGGTGGGATAGACGCGCACTGGAGATTCTGCGCGGCATCGATGGGCCGATCTTGACCGACACCGCGGAGCTGCAACTGATCGATCAGCGGCGCAACCTGCAATGGATCGATTTGATGGTGCTCACCTCGATGCAGCACTCAGGCACCTTTGATGATGTTGCGCTGCTCGATGCGATCCAGCGCCATCGGATAACGGCCTTCGCGCTCGACCAGGAGGGCCTGGATCGTAGTTTTCGAGGACGCCCGCTATTCTGGCCGCGCCTGCGCCGCGCCATCGCTGCTAACTATCGGCCAATACCTTCAGTCGGTCCTCCATACCTGATGACTCCGAAGGAGGCTCGCTAGCGAAGCGCCACGCGGCGAACCACGCCGACAGCAGCGCCGGAAATCCCAACTCGGCGAGGAGCATCGTGTGACGATCGAAAGCCCCGGCACGAAACGTCAAGGTCGACATCAGCGGAGTCGCGAGCACAACGATGCAGTAGCTGAGGATCGCGAATCGCCATACGCGGACCCTCGTTTCATGCTGCGTGGCGGCGACCGCAATCATGCCGAAGGGAATGATTAGCAACACCAGGTAGTGCAGCCACACGACCGGCGTGAGGATCAGCATCGTCGCAATCCAGAGCGCCAGATGCCGGCCTCGCCGCTCGCCCTCTGCGCGGGCGGCGGCAATGAAGGCGGCCGCGAGAATCGCGATCTGAAACGACAACTCGATCGCTCGCGCAAGCCGCTGCCAGCCACCCGGAATATCGGGGCCGAAGATCATCATCAAGGGGCGCGCCACAAACGCGTCGAGCGACAGGTTGGCAGGTGCGAATTCCCAGCGTGGATCGAGCGACAGCCATCGATGGTTTCCGAGGATTCCAAGGACTTTCAGAAAATTTTCACACGGACCGATCCCTACGATGGCGACGGTCGCGGCCGCTCCGACTGCGAATGCCCGCGTGAGGCTACCGACTGCGCGCCATCGGCGTTGCGCAACCAGGTAGCCTCCGAGCACCAGCGGATATCCACGCAGCAGTCCTAACACGGCGAGCAAAACGCCTGCGGCACCATCGCTGCCGCTTCGCATCAATCGGAAGAACAGGAGTACGCCGAGCATCACGGCGAACTGGCTTTGCGCCCATCGGAAGTTGTCGGCGACCGGAGTAAATCCGAGCGCCGCCAGGGTCAGGAGAAGCGCAAATCTTCTCCCAATGTTGCCGAACAACAGATAAAGGGCAGCACCGAGGCATATCGCGTTTGCTAACATCCAGACTGCGTAAGCCCGCTCGGGCGACATCAGTGCGAGCGGCTCGGTGATGAGCGTGAACGTTGGAGTATCGGCGGGATGCTGAAACGGGTCGGGCTCGAGGCCGAGTTCGCGGGTGAGGTCAGTCAGGTTGATCGCATAAGGATCGAGACCGCGATGCATCGCGACGGCGCAGGCATAGTAGATGCTGAAATCTCCGCGCCGCGCGCCGCCCGGGAGTTGAACCAGGATAACAATCAGATAGGCGATGCCGGCGATAGCAAGGAGATAAATTGCCGGGCCGATTCCCTCCCGATCTGAAGGCATATGCTGATGATGCTGGAGGAGAAGAGGGGAAGCCAGACATAACCACAAAGGCACAGAGACACAAAGTCAGGAAAAGTGGTCTTCGAGATGTCGGCGCGGGATCAAGGAGCCGTGGCAATCATCGGATGCGGGCCGCAGCGGCCCTGTTCGGAATGAAAAGGATCAGGAACGAGCGCGCTCTGCCCCTGATGCCCAAGGGGCGCTGCGCCCCGCATCTGCTCCTCGGTCCTGGCAGGAACTCTTGATGATGCGCCTACCGATCAGATGCTACTGGTCCGAACTTTGTGCCTCTGTGCCTTTGTGGTTTTGTCTGGACTCTTTCTTCAATTCGCCGCAATGCGCTGTTCGATCAGCTTGTCGAGTTCCACTCGCAGATGACTCAAGACCTCGTCGTACTTGAAATAGCCGATCTTCTGGTCTTTCTTCTTGAGGTTCACCGTGGTCGGTCCGCACCACAACCCAAGGTCCGCGTCATCGGTCTCGCCCGGGCCATTCACCCGGCATCCCATCACCGCGATGGTGATTTTGTATTGCGAGGCGTAATCGGTCATCACCTTGACCTGCTGCGCGAGCTCGACGAACTGCTCGTTCTCGACCCGCGAACACGACGGACACGAGATGATGTTGAGGCCTTTGCCGAAGTCCGGCACCGAGATGAAGCGGCCGGCCTCGACGTCTTCGATGATCTTATGGCCGACGATGACTTCCTCGTGCTTGCGCTCGTTGGGGAGCGTGAGCGAGACACGGATGGTATCGCCGATTTGCTGCGCGAGCAGCTTCTCGAAGGCGATGCGGGTCTTGATGATACCGTCGGGCGGCAAACCCGCCTCGGTGACTCCGAGATGCAGGGGGACATCAGGACGTCGCTCGGAGAAGCGCCGGTTGGCATCCATGACCTTGGCGGGATCGGAATCCTTGAGCGATACGACAAAGCGATCGAAGCCGTATTCCTCCATCAGCTCGCAGTGGTATGCGGCCGACTCGACGATCGCCTTGAGCTGATCGCCGGGATATTTCTCGAGGAAGGAGGGCGCGACCGAACCGCAGTTGACGCCGATGCGGATGGCCACGTCGTTGTCGCGCGCCACATCGACCAGCCATTTCACCTTCTGCGGCACAGTCTTTTTCTTGTCGATGTGATGCAGATGGCCGGGGTTGTAGCGAATCTTGTCGACGTAGGGCGCGACCTTGTCCGCGACCTTATAGTTCTCCTGCAGGTCCACCGACAGCACGACGCCCCTGGTCTGCGAGCGAATCTCTTTCAGCGCCGCCGCATCCTTGTCGTTATCGACCGCAATGCGCACGATGCCGGCGCCGGCGTTCGCGAGCTGATGTGACTGCTTGACTGTCTCATCGATGTCGGTGGTGCGGGTCGCGCACATCGATTGCACCACGATCGCGGCATCGCCGCCCACCATCGTTCCACCGATGTTGATCTTGCGCGTCTTTCGAACGTTGGCTTGCTGTTGCATGCTGCTCTTCTGGTTCCCCTTGCCTCAAGGGAAGGGGTTAGGGGTTAGGTTTCTGATGCTGGGGTTAGGTTAGTGCTGATGACCCTCAGCCACCTGCATCGCCAACGCACCGTGACTGAAGGCTGCGCCTGCACGCATGGCGGCCGCGACCCAGACCGCCTCGGCGATTTCCTGGTCGGTGCAACCCTTGTCCTTGGCACGCGCGACGTGCGCCTCGATGCACCATGGGCATTGCGTCACGTGGGCCGCGGTGATCGCCATCAGTTCCTTGGTCTTGCTCGGGATGGCGCCGTCCTTGAACACGGTTTTGTCGAAATCGAGAAAGCCCTTCATCATCTCAGGCGCCATCTCGCGGAGTTTCTTGAACTGTTTCGCGCTGTCCTTGACGCCCATGTAATCGCCCATAGCGTTCTCCGCTCGACCGCTGCCGGTCGCGACTTCCTGAAGTTGTTGCTGACCTGAACGATGCCACTATACCAAATCGGATGGGATGCGACATCGCCGCCGAAGTTACAGATGTGGTCGCGCGTCGCGCCTGCGTCGTCGAAAAGAGTCACGAGCGGGTTAAGTTTCAATGAATTGAGCCCCTCCTCTCGCTTATGCAATTCCACCCTTTCTGAGGACTCATTACACTTGCCATGGGCGCTCGAAATTGGAGCGTTAGCAACCTTCGACCGGACCATATTGAGGTACGGGTAGAGCCTGGAAACTGGCGGTCAAGTTCGGAACAGATGTTCAGGATTTCCTCGCATGGGCGGCTAAAACGGACGCATTATGTTCGGTTAATTTCTGTCAATTCACTCTCCATGGCGCGATCTTGCTTGCAAGTACCTTTTGACCTGATTATTCTCCCCAATCCGACCGTTGCATTAGACAAATGACGTGAAATGATTAACTATCCCTAATGTTCAAATGATTTTAAATGCGCAGTGATGCGGAAGCCCCGCGTGGGAGGAGCTGAGCGATGTTGGAGGCTCAGATCGTCAATAAAGCCAGCGAACAGCGTCCCTTTCCCGACGTCATCCTCAAAAGCCAATTCTTCGACACCATCGGAAAACGCGCCCTCACCAGCGAGCAGCGCCTGATGCTGGCAGTGCTCGCCGATGCTATTAACCTGGTCCAGGAAGGCCATCGCTCGGTCAGCCCGCGCAAACGCAATTCGTTCGCCGAGGCGAAGAACTGGATCTTCCAATCCACCGTGCGATGTCCGTTGTCCTTCGACAACGTATGCGACGCCCTCGCGATCGATCCCGATGCCTTGAGATGGCGGGTCGCCGCGCTAATCTCCGGCAATCCCGATGCGATGCCGGCGCGACTGCGGCTGCGTCTGAAGGAAGCCAGCCGCGTCCAGCGGCTGACCGTTAATCGGGTGCGGCGGCGCGAGCCACGGCGCAATCGTTTGCGCGCCGCGCAGCAGCCGCGCTGACCTCGCACCGATAGCGAACCTCGCGACGTGGTTCAGACCTCGCGAGGTTCTCGTTTTTAACGCAGGATGCAATCGTGCCGGGGCCTAATTTTGGGCTGCCACGCGCTGAGTTTGATGATCGGAGTCGCGCATCCCGCTGGCCGTTACATCGCGATGCCGAATGGCGCGCTGGCAGCGCGCGATCAGCTCGCGTGGATTGAACGGCTTAATGACGTAGTCATCGGCGCCCAGTCCGAAGCCGCGCACGATATCTTCCTCGCGCGTCGCCGCGGTCACGATGATAACCGCCGGATTGCGCGCGGGATGCCCACTGCGAATCGCCTTCAGGACCTTGAACCCGTCCATTTCCGGCATTCCCAGATCGAGCATCACCAGGTCATGCCGCCCCAAGGCCAACGCCGCCAGCGCCTCGCTGGCGTTGGGCGTGCTATCGCAACGGAAGCCTGCCGCCTCCAGGATGCCCGACAGTAGCGCGCGCACGGTGCGATCATCGTCCACGACCAGAACTTTGCGGGTCCCGTCATAGGGGCGAGGCAAACTTTTCTGCTCCCCTCTGACGATCAGGCGCGACAGGCGCATCAGCAGTTCGTCCCTTCGCACCGGTCTGACGATCACTTCCCACTGCGGATGCATCGTCGCGAGGTCGCTCGCACCGAGCTGGGATTCATCGACAATGGCAAGCACCTGGCGCCGTTGAAGGTCCGCCAGGGAAATTCCACCGGCGGTTTCATCATGCGTGATTGCGGTGGCATCGACGATGCACGCATCGTAGGGCGCCAAAGCATTTATCCCGGCCAGAGTGACGTCAGCCGCAATCCGCACCGAGTTGGCGCGGACGTCGGCCAGCAGGTCGTTAATCGCAACTCCTTCGCGATCGGTCAGACCAATCAGAGCGAAACGCTTGTTAACGATCAATAGTTGGAGCGGAGACTGACATAGCGAGGCCTCCTTGATTGCGCGATAGCGGACGCAAACATCGTGCCTAGCTAACTTGGTCTTACGTGCGATGCCTCGGAATCGTGAGGTCAATACGACACATTGTTGTTGCAGAATGGCGCACCTCGTCGTGAGCCGCTGAGCCATCCTGAGCTTTACCGTTCGACGGGTCCCCCGATGGGCATTTGTCCGAGGCCATGCGCAGCGAATACGGCACACGCATCCAGCACCGTCGGCGGTTCCCACGATCGCAGGTGAGACATCAATGAGTAGCGGCGCGTTATGTCGGCCGAACTGCGCGATGACGTCGACCAGCACCCAAGGAAAGACCGGAGACAAGGCATCGCAACTGCATAGAGCCTGCGACTCAAACCGTGAGGTTCACCATTCGTGCCCAATATTAAAGTTCTGCTCTCGCGCGAAGTCGCGAATTACTCGCTAGTCGTGGGCGCGCCGCCGCGGCGCTGGCGTGGATTGGTTCTGGTGGGCTTCTGGTTGCGTAATATTTGCGGACTACCCCGTACTATGCCACCACATGAACTTCCGCAGCGGCTGGGGCCGGAAAGTTTCGCACTGCGCATCGTCGCGATGGTCGTCCTCGCGTTATTCGGGCTGCAGCGCCTTGAGGATGGTAGACAAAGCTAGCGGAGCGCACCGTCGCGCTGGATCGCCAGGCCGAACATCTTGAGACTGCTGTTCGATAACATGTCAGAGGGTGTCGATGTCTACGACAGCGACCGCAAGGTGATTTACGAGAATCGGCATGCTCGCTCGATCATTTCCACCGGAGATGGGCTTTTCAATCTCGAAACGTTCACCCACCAGCACACTTTCTTCATCGAACAGGACGGTCATGAACAACGAATCGGTATCGAGGATCTACCCATCTCGCGTGCGCTGCGTGGGGAATTGCTCGACAGCGTCGGCTTGAAGATCTGCGCTCCGGCCAGCCCGGAATATAGATGGCTGGAAGTTTCCGCCATGCCTTTGCGCGACGCCGAACAATGCGATCCTCGGTGCGATAGCGATTTTCTCAGATACCACTGACCGCAAGCGCATCGACACCGAGCGTGCGTTGCTCGCATCGGTGGTGGAGGCCAGTGCCGAACGGCATCATAAGCCTTTCCTCCGACTTCCGAATTTCAAGCTGGAATCCGGCCGCGGAGCGCTTATTCGGCTTCAGCGAGGCCGAGGCGCTGGGCCAATCGCGCGAGATAATCGTTGCGCCGAGCCGGGCCGCCGAACTGGTGGAACTTTCGATGCGCCAGGCCCGCGGCGAGCTGGTGCGAAATTTTGAAACCGTCCGCCGGCGCAAAGACGGATCGGACGTTTCGGTCCTGCTGAGCATCGCGCCCATCTTTGACGCCCACGGACAAATACTCGGCTACTCGGACATCATCACCGACATCACGGATCGCAAACGGGAAGAGGAGATGCGGGCGGCGCGCGACGCCGCGGAAGAGGCTGCCCGACTGCGCTCCCAGTTCCTCGCCAACATGAGCCATGAGATCCGCACCCCGCTCAATCCGGTGCTCGGAATGGCGCAGTTGCTTCTGCTTACTCCGCTCGATACCCGCCAGCGCGAGTACGTGGAAACGATCTGGTCGAGTGGCGATCTGCTGCGGCGAATCGTTAACGACATCCTCGACTTTTCCAAGTTTGCGGCGGGCAAGCTGGCGCTCGAGGCTCACGATTTCGACCTGATAGGAACCGCCGAGGCCGTCATCGAAGCGATGGCGGAGCGGGCCGACGCCAAGCATCTCGAATTGGTGCTCGCAATCGAACCGGACGTGCCGCGCAATTGTTCGCGGCGACGCCAACCGACTGCGCCAGGTACTCAGCAACCTCGTCAGCAATGCCATCAAATTCACCGATCACGGCGAGGTAGTAGTGATGGTGAGAGCGCTCGAAGCCTCGCCCGCCGGCCGGGTCCTGGGTTTTACGGTAAGTGACACCGGAATCGGGATTTCGGCGGAGGTCAAAGAGCGGCTGTTCACGCCATTCACACAGGCCGATGCCTCGACCTCGCGCAAATTCGGCGGGACTGGCCTTGGCCTTGCCATCTGCCGCCAGTTGGTCGAGCGGATGGACGGGACCATTGGCGTCGAAAGCGTGGAAGGCTCGGGATCGTGCTTTCACTTCAGCGCGCGTTTTGAAAACTGCCAACCAACCACCCGCATCAGCGAGCCGGGACGGATGGGACTGGCCGACAAAAGCGTTCTGATCGTCGACGACAATGCCAGCCAACGAGTCAACCTCAGCAAACAGCTCGCGGCGTGGAACATTCAGCCGACCTATGCAGAGGGCGGCGCCGAAGCGCTCACCGCGATGGGCGATGCGGCCAAAGCGGGCCTGGGATTTCATGCCGTACTGATGGATATGAATATGCCCGGCATGAGCGGGCGCGAACTGGCCCATGCCATCAGGGCAAATCATCGCTTCGGCGGCACCCGGCTGGTGTTGGTGCTGTCGCCGAACGACGACTGATCTGCAATCAATGTCCCCGACGAAGCTGACGCCGTACTGTACAAACCTTTGAAGCGTACGCGATTGGTCGAGACTTTGTGCGCCCTGACCGCAGTCGATAGCCCCAATAGCGTCGCCTCTTACGGCGAATTCCGATGGCGCCGAAGCGCCGCGACGACAGTGCGAGAACGGTGGTCCGGGCGCCGCTTCCAGCCAGGGTGCTGCTGGTCGAAGACGACAAGTCAACCAGATGGTGGCACTCAATCAACTGGAATATCTCGGCTATAGTGCTGACTCAGTCGACGGAGGCGGGGCAGCGCTGCGCGCGATCGACCGGACCGCCTACGACATCATTCTCATGGACTGCCAGATGCCCTCGATGGATGGCTATGAAACCAGCGGTTTGATCCGGCAAAGAGAGGGACAACATCGACATTCCACCATCATCGCGATGACGGCGAATGCGATGGAAGGTGACCGGGATAAGTGCCTGGAAGCGGGGATGGACGACTACATCACCAAGCCGGTGGATTTGAAAATACTTTCCGAAAAGCTGAATCACTGGCTCGTGCGAGGGCCGGCGCCGCGGCCCTGGAACAATAAGCTGTTGCGCCCGCTGGTCAGCTCTCAAGTACGCATCGATGCGACGTTGGTGGCGGACTTGCGCGAACTCTCGAAGAAATGCGGATACGACGTCTTGCGTAAAGCCGCGACCATCTTCTTCTCCGAGGCGCCCCAGCACATCGCCGACCTGCGCGCCACTATCAGTGTTCACAATCTCGCGCGGGCCGCGCAAATCGCCCACAAGTTGAAGGGCGCCGCCGGATGCGTCGGGATCACGAGCGTGCGGGAACTATGTGCCGAAATCGAGGCCAGCTCCCGAAAAGGCAGCGCTGAAAATACCGAAGCGTTGTTACGGGACATCGAGACCGAAGTATCCGGCGCTCGCGAGGTATTACTGGCAGAGAGCGACCAGCCTGGGGCTTAGGGGCGATTTCTTGACGGAATTTGAGAGTGCCGGCAGCGCGCATTTCTCTTTGTTTTTCAACCCTGCTACCAAATCCGGATGGCTGAAAACATCGATCGACCGCTGAGCGGAATCAAAGTCGTCGAACTCGCGATGTGGGTGGCGGGGCCGTCATGCGCCGCCGTGCTGGGTGATTGGGGCGCCGATGTCATCAAGCTCGAGGATCCCAACGGCGGCGACCCAATTCGCGGCGCAGTGACCACCCGCGCCATGTCCGGCATGACCGAGACCCGCGTCGTGCCGCCTTACGAACTCGACAATCGCAATAAACGGTCTGTCGCGGTCGATCTACGCCGTCCCGAAGGCGTCGAGTTCGCGATGAAGATCATCGCGCACGCCGACGTTTTCATTACCAGTTTGCGCGTCGATACCCTGGCGCGGATGAAGCTCGATTACGCGGCGGTCTCTGCCGCGAATCCGCGCGTGGTGTATGCCTCGCTCAATGGCTACGGACATCGCGGGCCGGATCGGAATCGTCCTGCCTATGACTACGCGGCAGCATGGGCGCGTTCCGGCCTCATGCACGCGGTGACGGAACCCGGGCAAACCCCGCCGGCGCAGCGTCCCGCGATGATCGATCATCCGGCAGGCCTCGGCCTTGCGGGCGCGATCTCGGCCGCGCTGCTGCAGCGGGTTCGCACCGGCCACGGATGCGAGGTGAACATTTCGTTGTTCCAGATGGGTTTGTGGATGAATGCGACCGACTTGACCATCGGTCTCATCACCGGAAATCCGCCCGAGCAGGAGAGCCGCAGCGAGCGCGCCAACCCGTTGTGGAACTCCTATCAATGCAAGGATCGCGGATGGATCTACTTCGTCATGATCCAGAGCGACAAGTATTGGCCGGAGTTCTGCGCGGCAATCGCGCATCCGGAATGGAAGGACGACGCGCGCTTCAAGGATTTCAACTCGCGACGCAAGAATAGCCGCGACTTGACTAGCCTCATCGACGAGGCCGTCGCGACGCGGTCACGCGCCGAATGGGCGCCGATTTTCGATCGCCATAAACTCATCTGGGCGCCCGTACAAACCGAACCCGAGGTGCTGCGCGATGCGCAGGCCGAGGCGGTCGGCGCGTTCGTCGACATCGAGCATCCGACGATTCCGGGGTGCCGTGTGGTCAACAGTCCGGTGAGCTTCGGCGCCGGCCCGCATCAGGCATACAGGCATGCACCGGAGTTGGGAGCGCATACGGAAGAGGTCGCGCTGGAAGCCGGCTTGTCGTGGGAGGACATCAGCAAGCTCAAAGATACCGGGGTCATCGGCTAGAGCGAACGCAAAAGCCTAGCATTTTGGCGGACTTTTACGCTCTGGACGAGATGTAATTTGACCTTGCCGGAAGGGGGCAAATAAAATTGTTTCATCCAGGCCGGAGGTCCCTTCCACCAGTGCGAATGGTAGTTCCCCCCGTCGTTTTCCGCAGAGAAATCGACCGGAACCTTTCCGACTTTTTTCGGACTCATCGTGCGATGTCGTTTAAACGCGCTGTCTCGGGCTTTTGCCGCTATTATCACATCAAATTGCCGCGCATCGAATGGTACGAGTACATCGACTATGGCAAGACCGCCGGCAAGACCTACGAAGACGGCCGCATTCATCTGATTCATCCCGAGAATTGGAAACGCTGCCGTATCCACAAAAGCGAGCGGATGTGGATCCAGACCCTCTATCATGAGATGGGACATTTTCTGTTCTGGACCGATGCCGAGCGCAAGGCCGACGCCTTCCAACGCCGCATGGTGCTGGGACTGCGCCCGCAGCCGCGGCGAATCACGAAATCCTCTCGGACCTCGAGGCGGGGCCTTCAGACTCGCCGCAGGGGTAGCGCACGCGGTCGCAAAGACAGCGTATCTCCATCGAGGCTGCGCGGCATTGCGCGGGCAACGCCGACCAAACGAAAGCCTCGGATTTCGCGGGCACGGCGCGCATAGTGTGCTAGGCTAGGCGCGATGGCGAACAAGCCGAACGTCGAAAATCGCTGGTGGGTCGAAACTTCCCACAAGAAGCCGCGCGCACAGCAGCAGAAATCCGAAGAGCAACTGCCGCAGCTTCCGATCGCGATGACCTTCTATACGGTCGCTCGCGATTACGATCAGGATCGCGCCAAGGAAGACCTCACCGACAACAACCTGCGCATCGCGCGCGAGGCCAATCCTCCCCAGGGCGACTGGGTCTATGTCCCCTTCACCGAGGAGCATTACTCGCCCAATCTCATCAAGCGCGTGAAGGATGAGTTTCGGCTGCCGCGCGAGGCCCGCGGCATCGTCATCGATCACGGGCGGCTGGTGCGCCTGCTGATTTGCGGGCCCGAGCTCGAAGACTGGATGCTCGACATTACACTGAGCGATGAACCCTCGGTCGATGCCTACGTGTGGGGCACGATGTATCGTGAGCGGTTGTTTCGGCGTGCCGAAGAAGCTCTGCGCCAGGCGCGCAAATGGGCGATCAATCTGCTGCAGTATCCGCCGACGCGCGACGAGCCGTTTCGAGGCGCACTGCTGTAGGATCATTTTCGCAAAGGGGGACTGAGTGGAAGACGCCGAGCAGACGGCCGCAGCCGGCCGCATTCCGATTACTTCGAAGATAGGTTCCTTGATCGCGGACGCTGATGCGGCGACCATCGCGCTCGCCGCAATCCTCGTCGCCTGGACGATCTACGCTCTCATCTTCATCTTCTCGACCAGCGCGATCGTCGATGACGTCCGCTACTTCATGCTGTTCGACGACGAGATGGTCTCGATGCGCTACGCGGCCAACCTCGCGCGCGGATTTGGCATGGTCTTCAATCCCCATGGCGCGCCGGTCGAGGGTTTCAGCAGTCCACTATGGGTCATCATACTGGCGATTCTGCATTTGCTGCCGCTTTCGTGGGCGAAGATGAGTTTGCTGGTGCAACTGCTCGCGGTCGGGCTGCGGCTCGCCACCCTGCTCCTGGTATGGCGGCTGACCCTGGTGCTCACCCGCGACTCCAAAATGGTCGCGCTCTGCGCGGTCCTCTTTACCGCGTTTTACTATCCGCTCAACAACTGGTCGCTGCGCGGTTCCGAAATCGCGTTGCTCGCACCGATGCTGCTGCTGGCGGTCTACCTTGCGATCGAGGTCATTGGCGGCGCCGCCCCGCGATGGCTGTGGATCCTGCTGGCCGTCTCGACGCTGGCACGCCTCGACATGATTCTTCCGGCCGCGGTGATTCTCGGTTTTGTCGCCGCGGTCGATGAGCCGCGACGCCGCGCGCATCTGATCAATGGTGGCGGGCTGCTGATCGGCGTCTTCGTCGCGCAACTACTCCTGGCATGGTGGTACTTCGGCTATCCGCTGCCCAACGGTTACTACCTCAATATGACCGGCTACGCCGCCTCGATGCGGCTGGCACACGGATGGCGCGTCACGATGATTTTCCTCGCCAGCCTCGAGCCGATCGCGCTCGGACTCATCGCGATGATGCTGTGGCTGCGGCGCGACGCGATCGCGACGATGCTGGCGGCGATTTTCGTCGTCGAAGTCGCGTACAACTTCTACCTCGGCGGGGATGCGTGGGAGCAGTTCGGGGGGGCCGATCGCAATCTATGCGTCGTGATGCCGATGTTCATGATCCTGCTCGCGATGGCATTGCATAGAACTGCGGAAGGATTGACGGGTCTGTTGGCAACCGACAGCCCACACCATGTCACGGCGACCTTCGTAGTGCTGGCAATCGTGGGCGCGATCCCGCTCGCGACCCTGGTGCCGTATCCGATCAATGCGGCGAGTGCACTACGGCAGTTGGCTCTGCTCGATCCTCCTCCCGCGCAGGACGATCAGGTTCTCCATCTTCGAATTGCGGTCGTCTGTACGAAAATTACCGATCCGGCTGCGTCCCTCGCGGTGGTATGGCCGGGTATCGTGCCGTACATCTGCGACCGCACGGCTTACGATTTCTTTGGCCGCACCGACGCCCACATCGCTCACGAGCCAGTTAAATCCTATGCGGGCTTCGAATTCGATCGGGACCATATGAAATGGGACCACGATTACATTTTCGAGGAAGTCACCCCCGATGGCATCGCCGAACAGGCGGGGGTAAGAGGCCAGTCTCACGCGCCGCCCAAGTCGCTTTACTATCATTGGTTCATGGACGATCACCGATGGTACATTCGCAACCACTCGCCGCACATCAAGGGCGATATGGCCAAAACGCTGCGCGATAAGTATCGCTAGCTTTCAGTACGGCTCGAAGGCAACCACGTTGCCCTTCATCAGGCCGCGTCCGGCGCGTGAGCGCCGCGCCTTGATCTGCTCGATGAGACTGCGTTCATCGATGAGCGGATCTTCGAACAGCGTCGTCACGCATCCCACCGAATTCGCAGAATGCGAATCGGAGCCGGCCACCTCGGCCTTGCCGAGGATGCGTGCGACCTTCAATGCGAAGACGTTCTCGTCCTCGGAGCAGGCGCCGTTGAGGACTTCGATTGCGTCAACCATAGTGAAGATCGGAAGCTTCGCCGCGCGCTCCGGATGATTCTCATCGATCGGCTCGTGATCCGGGTTGATGAAGGAAAAGCGCGGGTCGAGCTTGTATCGAAACGGATGATTCGCGATGAGGATACCGCCCTCGGCATCGACGACTTTGCGCAGCTCGGCCAGCTTGTAAATCCCGCCGACATATCGATTGAGGCCGAATACGCCGATGTGCCCCATATCGGTGGTGACTTCCATCCCGCGTAAAAACTTGGGCCCGTGGTCGTCAAGGAGCTCCGGCATCTCGCGGAACTCCCACATCGTGTCGTGCTCGGTAATGCATACCGCGCCGATGCCGATCTCCTTGGAGCGCGCGATCAAATCCTTGGGCGCAAGGTTGGAATCCGAGCTGCCTCGATTCGTATGCAGGTGGAGATCGACGGTGAAGTAGAGCCCGCTGCTGCGGTGCCCGCTTCCGGCATCAGGCATTGAGGATCTCTACTTCGGCGGCGTCGACGAGAGCGTGACAGTCTTCATCTTGTCGCCGACTTTGACTTGATCGACCGCATCCATGCCCGAAATCACACCGCCGAAGACTGTATACTGACCATCGAGGTTGGGCTGCGGCTCGAGGCAGATGTAGAACTGGCTGCCGCTCGATTCGCGTTTCGGATTCACTTCGTCACCTGTGCGCGCCGTCGCGACGCTCCCGCGCAGATGCTTTTCGCCGATTTCCGCAGGAACCGTATATCCAGGGCCACCTCTTCCGGTGCCGTCAGGATCCCCGCCCTGCACCACGAAGTCAGGGACGACCCGATGAAACGTTAACCCATTGTAAAAGCCGCTTTTGGCCAGCTTTTCGAAGTTGGCGACGGTTTTGGGCGCCGCGGCAGGGTACAGCTCGATGACAATTTTGCCGTGGTCGGTGTCGATAATCGCGTAATGGCCGGTGTTGCGCACGGGAACTCCATCCAGTTTTGCGTGACATGCTGACGCCATCGCGACCAGCAGTCCGACGGCAAGGGTGAGGCATAGTGACGGTGTTTTTCTGTTCATAGTTATGCCGCATCAAATGCGGGCATCCTCATTGAGTTATTTGAGCAGGCTCACTTGTGCAAGCGCCTCTGCAAGACCGACCGACGACACTTCCATTTCGAAGCGGCGTGAGCAATTCCGTCGTTGGCCATACTTCCGGAGCCCCAATGCTTAAACCACGCCCACCCGCCACCAGGACCTGGCCCGATGGAAGTTTAGTTGCAGTTTGGAAATCGCGGACCGCGGTCATGGTCGGACCCGGCTCGAATGAGTTGGTGCGCGGATTGTAGAAATCGGTCGAGTCGGTCGCGTTCTGGGCGTTCTGGTCGCCTCCCGCGATGAGTACCTTGCCACCGGGCAGCGCGGTCGCGGTATGAAACTCGCGCGGATCCGTCATCACATTGGCGACCGGGACGAAGCCATTGAAACTACCGACGAAGACTTCTCCGGTGTCGAGGATTTTCGTGGTCTCGTCATTGCCTCCTGTGACCAGCGCGCTCCGGGGTGTAACTGCGATCGCCAGTCCCACCCGCGCCGAAGCCATCGGCTTGGTGGCAGTGAAAGTCATCTTGCGAGGATCGTAAATTTCAGCACTATCGAGCGCATGCGCGAGAGCGCTGTCGGAGCTGCCACCGGCGAGGAGAACCTTGCCATTGCCGAGGCGCGCCGCGGCATGAATGGCGCGCGCCGCCGTCATCGAAGCGGCCACCGCAGTGAAGCTATCGGTCCGCGGATCGTACAATTCGGCACTCGAGAGGGCGATGTTTTGATTGTTGAGCCCTCCGGCGATCAGCACCTGCCCGTTAGCGAGGAGGGTCGCCGTCGGTGCGATCCGCGAAGCGATCATCATCGAGGTCGTAAGCGTAAAGTTGTCGCTGCGCGGGTCGTAGATTTCAGCGCTGCGATCGCTGCTGCCGCCGACGATCAACACGCGCCCATTGCGGAGGCGCACCGCGGCGTGACCAACCCGAGGAACATTGAGCGGGCTCGCGGTGCGGGTAAACCGCTCGGTTTTGCTATTGTAGAGTTCCGCTTTGGAAGTCGGCTTCCGCGCGTTGTCAGCACCGCCCACCAGCAGGATGGTTCCATTCGAAAGCAGCGTCGCGGTATGGCCATTGCGCGGCGTATTAAGTCCGCCAGTTATCGTGAAGCTGTCGAAGGCAGGATCGTAGATCTCGCCGCTGGCCAATGCGAGGCCCGCAAGGTCTCCTTGCTCGTCCTGCCCACCGGCGACGAAAACCCGCCCATCCTGAAGAACCACCGCGCTGGTGGCGGGAGCGGCCGATCTTCCGATGCGAAGTGGCTGCGAGGTTGGACGCAGCGTGTCGCGCTGAGGATCGTAAAGGTCGGCAGACGCGGTCGGGGTTTTGAGGAAGCTGGTATCGCCGCCCCCAAGCAGCACCTGTCCACTCGGCATCAGGATCGAAAAATGATGGAGCCTGACCGAGCTCATCGTGGGCCCGCCAACAAAATTGTCCTGGTCCGGTTCGTAAATCTCGGTCGAGGCCAGATCAGCAAGACCATCGCGTCCGCCGCTGATCAGAACTCCACCATCGGGTAGCAGGGTCGCTTGAGGATTAAAGCGATTGGTCGTCATCGGATGGGCGGTCGCGGTAAAGGTCTGAGTTGTGGGGTCGTAAATCTCCGCCGACGCCGCATTCTGATCGCCACCGCCGACGATGAGCACCGCGCCGGACTGCAAAAGCGCGGCGGCCGCCTGGGTGCGGGCATCGGTCATCAAATTGGGCACCAGCGTGAAGCGGTTAGTCGAAGGATCGTATATATCGGCGGTTGCCTGCGCTTCGGAGCTGGCATTGTTGCCTGCCGCAATCAACACCGTGCCATTGGCCAGCAGGGTTGCGGTCTGATTGACCCGCGGGGAGCTCATCGCATTTGCGGTCGGCGAGAAACTATCGGTCGCAGGATCATAAACATCGGCGCTAGCGAGCGCGGCAGAACCGTTGATCCCACCGGTGATGAGCACTTTCCCGTTGGGCAAAAGCGTTCCCGTCGCGTCGGTACGGACGCTCGCCATGTGGCCATTGCTCAGGGTGAACTGGCCGGTCTGCGGGTCGAAGATTTCCGCGTTGTCATAGAGCGTGGGGATGATGCCAATACCGCCCATCCCGCCTGCGATCAGGACCTTGCCGGAGGGAAGCAGTACCATCGCTCCCTCATCGCGCCCCGCAGACATCTGGCCGGGTGTTTGCACAAATCCGAGTTCTCGACCGGAACCGAAATCGAGCCTGCCCGATCGGGTTCCTGCCGATGTCACGCCCACCGACCCCAGAAAGAGAAACGTCGCAAACAATCCGATGCTCCACGCGTGGGAGCGTGCATAGCGAAAGACTGTCATCGGAATCCCCCCTACCCCCGGCATTTCCAATCCGGGCGAGAAATTAACCTCCGGTGATCGGTTTTTCCGGCTCACCGGCGCAGTAAGCGCATCGACACAATGATCGAAGGTCGCTGGTGGTGTACAACGTCTCGTGACCGTCAGTCCAGCCGATGAAGACACCATTTTCGCCGAGGCGCGAGAATTGGCGGACGCGTTGAGCTGCCTCGGGCAGCGCGCCGCTCACATATCCCTTACAGACGTCGCAGGCGCAGGCGCGCCGCAGCGTCTCGAGCGGAAAGATGCTGTCATGGCCATCGTTCCACACGACGCCGATCGCATAGCGGCCCACTTCCTGGAGGGTTTTGATGACGGGATTTTTTGACTTCACGAGTGCCATAGGTGTCCAAGGAATATAACACCTGGCGTCATTACCCGCATGTTCTAGACCGAAAGGATTCGCAAATTCTCGATTTGCTCGAAGTGACGCCGATTATTCGAAAGCAGCGTCAGATTGTGGCGCAGCGCCGTCGCGCCGATCAGGAGATCGAAGTCGGCGATAAGTCCACCGGACCGGCGCAATCGTCCTCGCTCGCGCCCGAAAACGCGCGTCACCTCTTCATCCAGACCGATGAGCGTAACTCCGGTTAGAAAGTCTCGAAAGTTCTGCTCATCTTGCTCGGGATGACGTGAGGTAAATACCCCTTCGTAAACTTCCGCCAGCGAAACGATCGAAATTCCGATGCCTTCCGGCGTAAGTCTTCGAACGCTCTCGACGATACCCAATTTTCCATTCAGGAAATGGATTACCGAGTCCGTGTCAATCAGGAACAGCACGGGTACGAATTCGTGGGAGAGGGCGCGTCCCTATTGTTCGGCTACGATAAATGTTCTCTATCAGCGCGTCCGCATCGACATTGCCTTTCCAACTTCCCGCCGATCCAAGAAAGGCGCGGAGATCTTTTTTTGGCTCTCCCGGCGAGACCGTGATGGTCACTTCTTCGCCGTCGCGCAGACTAACCGGTATCGGTTCGAGAAGTTCGAGCGTGGCGCCACGCACCCGCGCGCGAAGCTTGCGCGGTAACGGAATTGCCGAGGTCGGCTTTTTCACCGGTTTGGTTCGCGCTTTGGCCATAACGCCAAGCTAACTGTCCGTTTCAGTTCGCACAAACGTTTTACCAATTCGGATCGACCGCGATACACTTCCGCTCGACCTTGCCATTGATTACGGAGGCCCATGTGGCGACCAAAAAAGTTGTAGTTCTACCCGGTGACGATGCGGCACCCGAGGCGGTCGGCGCGACCATGCAGGTTCTGCGCGCGCTGAAACTCGACATCGAGTACAACGAATTCCCCACCGGCGAGCATTGGGTGCGCAAGGAAACCGAGGCCAAGGCGCGCGAGGCCATCGATCATTCGGACACGACGTTGTTCGGCTCGACCTCAGGCAAGACCACATCCATCACCTATCTGCGTTGGGGCAAGCAGACCTTCGCCAACGTGCGGCCCTGCCGCTATCTCAAGGGTTTTCGCAGTCCGCTCAAGAATCCCGACGGCATCGACTACATCATCGTGCGCGAGAACCTCGAGGACGCTTACCTCGGCATGGAGGGTCCACTCGAACAGCTCGCGCCGGCGAAACCATACAGCCGAATTCTTCGCGCGCCGCTCGATACCTCCGTTCCCGGTCGCTACTCGATCAAAGTGATCACCGAGAAGAACACCCGCCAGGTGGCGCGGTTCGCATGCGAGCTCGCGATGAAGCGCAAGCGCGCCGGCGGCAAGGGCAAGATCACCTGCACCTCGAAGTACAACATGCTGCGCGAGGCGGACGAGTACTTCCGCGCGCTGTGCGAGGAAACCGCGAAGGGCTACCCGGAGTTGAAATACGAGAATTTCATCGTCGACGATTTCGCGCGGCGCCTGGTGCAGTCGCCGCACGAACTCGACGTCGTGGTGATGCCGAATCTTTACGGCGATATCCTTTCCGATGCGGCCGCCGGCACTATCGGGGGGCTCGGCGTCGCGCCCAGCGGATGCTACGGCGACAACTACGCATACTTCGAATCGGTCCATGGAACGGCGCCCGACATCATGGGGCAACACATCATCAACCCCACCGCGACGATGCTATCGGCAGTGCTGATGCTGGAGTACCTGGGCTTCGAGGACGCCTCGAAGCGATTCGATGACGCCGTTCGGAAGGTCTACGCTGAGGGCAACGTGCTCACGCCGGATCAGGGCGGCAGCGCGAAGACGGACGACTTTGCGCGGGCTGTCATCGCGAATCTGTGAGTTAGCGCGAGTGAGGCTTGGGATCGCTGCGGCGCGCCCACCAAAACGCATCGCAGAGCGTGCCGCATGCGGGAATGAAGGCGGTCGGGACATCGCGCGAAGAATCCGCGGGGGTCTTGTCTTCAACCACTACTTCTTTTGGGTCGGCGTTCTCGGGCATCGTTTCGAGCATAAATGAAGCGGGCAACCATCGCCACTCGTTAGTAGAAGCGTTGCTCGCCCTTCGGACGGGTCTTCCAGCGTCGATGAATCCAGTTCCAATGATCCGGATGACGCCGGATCATCAACTCGATCGCATCGGTCATGCGCTGGGTATTTTCGAGTACGCATTGCTCGCGATCTCCCGCCGTCGTCATCTCCAGCATCGGCAACACGGTGATGCGATGGCGCGCTGACTGGCCGTCGCGGACCATGAACGCGGGAACCACGATCGTCCGCGTCGCCATAGCGATGCGCGCCACTCCGTCGCTGGTGCAAGCCTTCTTTCCGAAGAAATCGACGAACACGCCGTCGCGCACATCGAGATCGAGGGCAACTGCGATCTGCCATTTGCGGCGCAGGTATTTCACCATCGCGAGGCCGGCCTGTTTGCGCTCGACGATTTCGGCGCCGAAGCTGGTCCGCCGCGCGCGAATCTGCTTGTCAATGCGGGGGTTGCGCAGTGGACGATGCACCATCGCCAGCGGATGCCCATACAACGAGTGGGCGAGCGGCAGCAGTTCGAAATTCCCATAGTGCGCGGTCAATATGATCGCTCCGCGCTTGGCGGCGTGGGTGAGCGCGTAATTGAGGTTCTCGATTCCATCGTAGGTCACGAATTGCTCGATATTGCCGCGGTTGAACGTCGCAGAGTGTGGCCATTCAGCGATGATGCGGCCCCAGTTGCGATACATCTCGGCAAGGATCTTCGTGCGCCCGGCGACATCGAGGTCGGGAAAAGCGATTTCGAGGTTCTTGATCGCGATCGGACGATTGCCGAGGTCCAGTCGCATGATCATCGCGCCTAGCGCCGCACCTGCCTTAACTGCGGTATCAACCGGCATCGCCGCAAACATCCGCACCAGAGCGCCCACCGGCAGATATTCCAGGCCGGCGCGAAATCCGCCTATCTGTCGGGGCATCGATGGGACCGATTATGCAACTGGCGACATGCATCCATGCCGCCAGTTACTAGCCTTAGTCGTCGCGCAGTGCGAGCGCGTTGAGGATCGTGCTTTATGGCGAGCCTGCCGCAGCACGCGCCGTCGAGGCCACAGGCTCCGTCGCCGCGGGAGGAGGATCCATCGGAAGAGCCGGCGCGCTCGGCGCCACCGAGGCCGATGCTATCGCGGGACCGGACGTCACAGGGCCGGCGGGACTGACCGTCGACGCCGCCTTCGCCGAGCTTGCCGCAGAACTTGGTACACCTGATGAGGACGTCGGGCCGGGGATCTCCTCGGTGTTGAAGGGCGTAGGCTTGTCGCCCTCGGGCACTGCCCCGCGCGATCCGGGCGGCGGCGTATTGCTGTTCAGCATGTTCAAATCCGCCGCGGGCGGTACCGACACCGAGAACGACGGATCATAGAGGGAGCGTATCGAGCTGGAGGGCATATCGTGCATCTCGTGCGAGCCCAGCGTGTTGACGAATCGAGCGCGCTGGTCGAGCGCGAGGGAGCGCAAATCGGTCTTGTTGCGGACCACATGAGGGGTCAGGAACACCAGCAGGTTGTCCTTCATCTTATCGCTCGAGGTGCTGGAGAACAGATTGCCCAACACCGGTATGTCGGAAATCCACGGCACCCCCTGGCGTTGGATGTTGTCGTTGCCCGACATCAGTCCACCGATGACCGCGGTACGATGATCCTGCACTATCACTGTGGTTGACGCACTGCGGATGGTGGTCGTAGGTCCCAGCGCGTTGTTAGCTGTACTGCCGAGGACGTTGGATACTTCCTCGTACAAATCGAGCCTTACGTAGCCGGCATCCGAGACTTGCGGCACGATGTCGAGGGTGATTCCGACGTTCTGTCGCTCGACGCTGTTAAATATCTGTCCGGGCAGACCCGCGTTGGCTGCCGCAGAGCCCACGAAGGGCAAGTTTTGCCCGACTACGATGCTCGCCTCGGTGTTATCGGCCGTCAACAAGGTCGGTGCCGACAGCACGTTGGAATGCGTATCGGCCTCCAGCGCCGTCACCAATGCCACATCGCACGGCACTGTAATCGTCGTTCCCGTCGTCGTCCCGGTAGTCGCTGCGGCCGCCGCCGGAATTGCGCACAAGCTGCCCGAGGCGAGGCCGAGTCCCAATCCGGTCAGGCCCAGCGGATTGCCGATGGCATTCTGCAACTGCCCGAAGTTAAGCGTTCCCAAGCCGAACGTGCTGCCCGATATCGCGGTCGAGGCCATAAAGTTTACGCCCAACTGACGCTGCCGCTCGGCGCTGACCTCGACGATAATGGCCTGCACGAACACCTGAATCCGCGGAACATCGAGCTCCGCGATGATATTACGCAAGGTTTCCCAATCCTGGGGCGCGGCGCTGATGACCAAGGCGTTGGTGGCAGGATCCGCGGTCACTGTTACTGGATTGCTGAAATCCGGAGTATGGCCGCCGGAACCGGCCGTGCCACCGCCGCCGGGGCCGCCCATACCTCCCGATCGCCCGCCGCCACCACCACCGCCATAACTACTCCCGCCCATCATCCCGCCGCCCGAGATGCCTCCGCTGAATGATCCGCTGCTGCCGCCGCCAAAACTGCTGCCACCACCATAGCCGCCGCCGAAGCTACTGCCGCCGTAACTGCTCCCACCACCATATCCGCCGCCGAACCCGGAGTTCATCGCACCGCCAAAACCGCTGCCGCGTCCGAGCGATCCCTTTCCGGTCGAGGGCGAAAGGCTGCCCGCACCGGCCCCGCCTCCCAACAACCCGCCGAGGACCACAATCATTTCGGATACCGCCGCATTCTTAAGCCGGTAAACGTGGATACGCTGCATCGCGTCCGGCGAACGGATGTCCAATTTGGCGACCACTTCGCGAATCCGCTGCATCTGTAGCGGCCCGCCCGCCGCGACGATGGAGTTGGTGCGTTCGTCCGGCAGCACCTTGAACGCGCCGGACGAAGGCGCCTGTGCCGCCGGCGCGACCACACCCTGTCCAGGCCGCGTTAAGCCGGGGCTCGAGGAACCACCCAACAGCGCCTCAACTTCGGGGGCAACATCATCCGCGAACGCCCACTGCAGCGGGATAATTTCGACATTGCGCTGGACTCCCTTGACGTCGAGGCTGCCCACGATCTGCAACAGCCGCTGCACGTTGTAGGCGTCGTCGGTGATGATGATGGTATTGTCGTCGGGAAATGCCGCGACCAGGCCGTCATGCGAGATCATCGGTTGGATCACGCTGACCAACGCGGTGGCTTCGACGTTGCGCAGCTTGACCAGCCGCGTCACGTATTCGTCACCGTTCTGGTCAAACGGCTGCTGCGACGCAGTCAAAGGCGCCGCCTGGCGCACGTTGCGGGCGGGAATAATCTTGATTACGTGCCCGGCCTGCTGAGTCGTGAAGCCCTTCAGTTGCAGAACCGATTGGAAAATCTGGTAGGCCTGATTGGTCGATACCTTGGTGGGGGAAATAATGCTGACCTTGCCGCGCACGCTTTCATCAACCAGGAAATTCTTGCCCGTGATCTCGCTGATGAACTTTGCCAACACCGGGATGTCGACGTTCTGGAAGTTCATGGTGATTTCAGTGTCGGCCGGCCGGGCGGGCGCGCCATAGGCCGGAAACGAAATCGCACAGGAGATCGAGAACAGGATTGCGCTGACCGAAGCCGCGCCAAGAAGCCGCATCATTGATGACCCCCGTAAAAAATAGAGGTTGCCGCAAAACTTATAAAGAGCGGATGGCTGGGACAACAAAATTTCCTAACACGCCCTAAGCTAACGCGTCCAGTTGGCAGCGACACCGCGACAACCAGAATGAGTCTTCCTCCGCACGCATGCTGGATGCGCGATTGATTCGTACCCGATCAGCATTGCGCCGTCGCGGATGAAGGACGGTCCACGGGCCAAAAAGTCGCGCTCTCGGTTGGGCTTTCCCGCAAAAAAACCGTCGAGCCCCAAGGGGTGGTTCTACCGCCCCGTTGGAATCTTCGATGGCTTCGTCCTCATTTCCCGACGAGCGGAATTGGCGCGCAGCGATGATGCCGCGCGGTTGTGCGGTTTCGGAATGGAATGACCGCTGCGCTGATCAGGATTCCATCGGGGCGGTAAAACCACCCCCTACTGGTTTTGCGACCGTGCCATTTCCCGTTCAGCGTGCTTTTGCCGCGAGGGCGACATCTCGGGTACCGCCGACCATCGAAATCTGCGCCAACCCATCGAACCGCACCGATCTGCGCAACCTGGGGACGCCTTCGACCCCGTGCAACGATCACAGCGTTGCAAATACAGCCACGCTCAGAAAGCATAGTCGCGGCCATCCGCGATGCGTTTCGAATACCTCATTGGAATGCGCTACCTGCGCGCCCGACGACGCGAGCGCTTCGTTTCGCTTATCGCGATCATCTCGCTCGCGGGCGTCACCCTGGGCACTTTCGCTCTGACGGTCGCGCTCTCGGTGATGAGTGGATTCCAGGTCGATCTACGCGCGCGGCTGCTCGCGTTCACTCCACAGGTCGTCGTCGAACGCGTCGACGGACAGGTGTGGAATCCCGCCGAGCTGCAAAAACAAATTGCCGCGATGCCGGGGGTGGTCGCGGTTGCGCCATTCGTCACCTCGCAAGTCATGGCGGTCGGCACCACTCCCTCGGGCGCGCCATCGTACATGGCCGGGGGAATGCTGCGCGGGGTCATCGCAAAGGACAACGCGGTCCTGACTGAGTTGAAGAACACGCTGCAAGCGGGCGAACTCGCCTCACTGGCCGAAATGCATCAGGTCGAGGTGGTCGACAATGGCGCGCGGCGCAAGGTCGATTTGCCGGGCGCGATCCTGGGACGCACTTTGGCGATCGACTTGGGTGCGGTGCGTCTCGGCGATGTCATCACGCTAATCTCGCCCGCCAGCCTGGCGGGAGCTGCCGGCAGTCCGCGCCTCAAGCGCTTCGTGGTCAGCGGATTTTTCTATTCAGGGATGTACGATTTCGACTCGACGCTGATCTTTGTCGATCTCAAGGCGGGACGCGCGCTGCTCGCCGACGATCCGCAACTCGAATCGGGCCTCGAAGCGCGCCTGAGCGACATGTTCGAGGCGCCGGCGATCGCGGCAAAGATCTCGGCCCTCGCGGGTCCGGGCTTTAAGGTCGACGACTGGACCAAGGCCAACGCCCCGCTCTTCTCGGCACTGCAACTCGAGAAATTTACCTACTTCCTGGTGCTGATGCTGATCGTGCTGGTGGCCGCGTTCAACATCATCGCCACGCTGGTGATGGTGGTGATGGAACGGCGTAAGGAAATCGCCATCCTGCGTGCGATGGGCGCGCGTGCGGGTTCGGTCGCGGCGATCTTTCTGACCGAGGGTGTGGTGCTGGGCGTCATCGGGACCGTGCTTGGCACCGGCGCGGGGTTCCTGACCTCATGGGCCATAGGCAAGTATCATCTGATAAGGTTGCCCGCCGACATGTTCATGATCAGTTATGTTCCAGTGCGGATCTATCCGCTGAATTTCGTGCTGGTCGCGCTCGCATCGATCCTGCTGTGCGTGCTGGCAGCACTATATCCCGCGCTGAAGGCGCGGTCGCTCTCGCCGGTCGAGGTGATCCGCTATGAGTGATGCGGCCCTCAGCACGGTATCGCCGCGCACGCTGCGCGGCGGCGATCCGCTCATCGTCGCGACCGGCATAAGCAAAAGCTTTCACGATGCGGATCGCGAAATTGAGGTGCTGCGCGACCTTTCGCTGACGGTCGAGGCGGGCGAATTGATCGCGGTGGTAGGACAATCCGGGACCGGCAAGTCGACGCTGCTCAACATCCTTGGCAGCCTGGAGCGGCCAAGCGCGGGAACGGTCCGGTTCGAAGGACAAGACCTTTTCGCCCTCGATGAGCGTGCTTTGGCAGATTTCCGCAATCGCAAACTCGGCTTCGTATTCCAGTTCCATTACCTGCTGGCTGACTTCAACGCGCTGGAGAACGTGATGATGCCGGCGCTGATTGCGCGTCTCTCAGAACGCGAAGCGCGCGAGCGCGCCGAGCGAATGCTCGCTATGGTCGGGCTCGGCGACAAGCTGCATCGGCGCCCGGCAGAGCTTTCCGGCGGAGAGCAGCAGCGGGTCGCCGTGGCACGGGCGGTGGTGCAAAGTCCGAGGCTGGTGCTGGCTGACGAGCCGACCGGGAACCTCGATCCGCATACCGCGGATGAAGTGCATGAGCTGTTTCATAAATTGAATCGTGAGCTGGATGTAACGCTGATCGTCGCGACCCATAATGAGCGGCTGACCCGCAGCATGGGCCGCGCGTTGCGCCTCAAAGACGGCAAACTGTTCGACGAGCCGCGCGCCTAGGGCGATCGTGCGCAGCCCAAGCGACAAATGAAGCACACGCGCGGCACCTCAGGTTTACATCGCAAGGGTGATTGGTTACGGTGGCGTGCGTTTGGGTGGAAATTGGTAGCAATCGGAAGATGCAACGCGCGCCGTCTCGGCGCGCTGGTAGTAGTGTTGTCGCTGTTGCTGCCGTGGGGCGGACCCCTCGCACGTGCCCAGAACAACCCGGTAATCTCGGCGATCCAGATCGAGGGCAACCAACGGGTCGAGGACGACGCCATCCGCTTGCACGTTACCCAGCGCATCGGCGAACCGCTCAATCGCAACGACGTCGCCAACGATATCAAGTCCATTTATCAGATGGGCTTTTTCCAGAACGTCACCGCCAATACCCGCCTCGAAAGCGGTAAGGAGGTTCTGGTCTACAAGGTCATCGAGCGGCCACAAATAACCGACATCAAGATCACCGGGATGAAGGCTATTCGTCCTAGCGACGACAAGATCGTCGCCGCGATGAAGGTGCATCCGGGTTCGATCATGGATCCGGCGCGCATTAACGAGACCAAGAAAGGGATCAAACAGGCCTACGAGAGCAAGGGCTATTCTGATGCCAACGTCGAGTATCGCGAACAGATGGGCCCCAACAATACCGAGGTCGGAACCTTCGCGGTTACCGAAGGGCCCAAGGTCTATATCTCCGAGGTCGACTTCACCGGCAATCACGCCTTCAAGGCCAGCGAGCTGCGCACCCAGATGGATACCGGCACGCACATCCCGCTGCTCAGCCTGATCACCAACCAGGGCGTGCTCGACCAGAAGAAACTGCGCGAGGATACCGATCGTATCGCCGCGTTTTACTACGACCATGGCTACCTCAACGTCCACGTTGGAGTACCCGACATCACCCGCACCCCCAAGGGCCTCAAGGTGGTAATTCCCATCGATGAGGGTCCGATCTACAAAGTCGGCAGCGTCGATATTTCAGGCGACCTGAAGTATCCGCGCAGCGAGTTGACCCCGCTGGTCAGCGTCAAGCCGGGGGAAGATTTCCGCGGCTCGTCGCTGCAACATGACGAGCTGACGCTGTCCGACTTCTACTCGGATCGCGGGTTTGCCTTCGTCGATGTCCAACCGAAAACCCAGCTCGATCCGCTGGCGCGCAGGGTCAACATTACCTACGCCATCAACCCGGGTCGCGAGGTGCTGGTTAACCGCATCAATATCAGCGGCAACACCCGAACCTCAGATAAGGTCATTCGGCGCGAGATGCAGGTGCAGGAGCAGGAGCCTTATTCGGCGTCGGCAATTCGGGATTCCAAGCGCCGCCTCGACCAGCTCGGGTTCTTCAGCGATACCCGCATCACCACTGCACCCTCCTCGCAGCCGGACAAGGTCGATCTTAACGTCAACGTCGCCGAACAAAGCACCGCGTCATTCCAGGTTGCCGGCGGCTTCGATAGCTATCAGTCGGTGTTCGGGCATTTCCAGCTCGGCAATACCAATCTGTTCGGCGGCGGCGAGGCGGTCCTGCTCAGCGCCCAGGTCGGCTTCCTGTTTCAGAACTATACTGCCAGTTATACCGAGCCATGGTTCCTCGACATACCGCTGGCGGTGTCGCTCTCGGTGTTCGACAGCAAAACCGACCTCTTCACTTTCCATCAAAATGCCGCAGGCGGCTCGGTTAACAGCAGCTATCCACTGGTCGAGCTGGGCTTCAAGAACATCGGTCCCTTCTCACTCAAGAACGTACGCGCGGGGCTGGGCTACCAGTTCCAAAGCGTCGGCATCGGAGGCTTGTCGCCTTACACCACTTTCCAGATCGCACGCTATAAGGGTTATACGAAGGTTTCGGAGCTGCTGCCGAGCATCCGCCGAGCCACGGTGGATAATCCCATCGATCCTCGCAGTGGCTCCATCGAAAGCCTCAACCTCGAGATAGCGGGCGTCGGTCCGGGGACCGCCTTCATCAAGGGATTGGCGCATTGGCGTTTCTGGTACACCTTTTTTAAGAGCCCAACCTTCGGGCAATTCGTGTTCTCGCCGGGTATCACTTATGGCATTGGCACCACGCTGTCCTCGGGCCAGGGCGGCGAACTGCCCCTGTACGAACGATTCTTTCCCGGCGGCGTCGGTGGCCAGGGCGACGTTCGCGGCTATCAGCTTTACTCATTGGGACCGCAGGTGCTGGTTCTGAACCAGGCCGGTCAGCCGATCCAGATCGAAAACGTCGGCGGAAGCAAGGAGCTTCTCCTCGATGGGGAAGTCACTTTCCCGATTCTCCAGGGCCTTGGCATCCGTGGCGTCGTCTTCGCCGATGCCGGCCAGGGCTATCGCCTGAGCGACAATGTCAACCTCAACAACCTGCAGGCAGCCTATGGGATCGGCATCCGATGGCGCTCGCCGTTCGGACCGCTGGCGATCGACATTGCGCGCCCGATCAACCCGCGTCCGCAGGATCAGAGTAACGTTTTCGAAATTGGCGGCGGCGCCCCCCTATAGCGCGCAGGCTTCGAAATTGGCTTAAATACAGCCTCAACGATCGCATTGAAACCGCGCCGGCTCGCTCGCCTCGGATCCATCCCGGGCCGACGTTGCTATGATTCGCGTTCAGGAGGATTCCAATTCAGATGAGAAATCGGTTGATGGCCGCTGTCACGCTTCTGGCGTTAATCGCCGCGGCTCCCGCACGAGCCGATATCAAGCTCGCCTATGTCGACGTCCAGCGCGCGCTCAACGAATGCGAAGCCGGCAAAAGCGCCAAGGGTGAGTTTCGCAACAAGGTCCAGGCGGTCGAGCAAAAACTCCAGAATCAGCAGAACGAAGTTGCACAACTCAAGGACGAGCTGGAAAAGAAGGGCATGCTCATGAAGCCCGAGCAGCGCCAGAACCTCCAGGATGAGTACGTAACCAAGGCCAAGAACTTCGAACGCAATTTCAAAGACACCAAGGATGATCTCGAGCGCCGCGACCAGGAGATCACCGGTAAAATCATCCACGACCTTGCCGAGGTGATCCGCGACGTCGGCGAGAAGAGCGGCTACACCATGGTGCTGGAAAAGCAATCGATCCTTTGGGGAGCCCCGGGCGTCGACATCACCGATCAAGTCATCCGCACCTACAATGGAATGCATGTTAAAATCGGCACGCTCGGCGGAGGGTTGAGCGCGCAGCAGAGCGCCGCAGCCGGTGGCGGCGATGACGGCGATCAGCCGCAGCGTGCGGGGGTTTCCTCGGGCAGCGACTTCGGCTCCAACGCCGCGAAGCATTCGTCGATCTCGAAGTAGGCCGTAGGCAGGTAATTTTGGCGGGCGAGAAAAATCCCACCCTCGATCGCTTCCTGCGGATGCTGCCCCATCGCTATCCGTTTCTGATGGTTGATCGGGTGGTCGAGATTGCCGCCGGCAAGGCGCGCACGATCAAGAACGTTTCCAACAACGAGCCGTTCTTCGTCGGGCATTTTCCGGGCAATCCGGTCATGCCAGGCGTACTGATCATCGAGGCACTCGCGCAATCGGCGGCTATCCTCGCGCTGGCCGAGATGAATTCGGAATCGCAGAAAATGTTCGTCCTGACCGGCATCGAGAAAGCGCGCTTCCGACGACCGGTGGTACCGGGCGATCAGCTGGATATGGAAGTCAGCGTCATCCGCAGCCGCGGACCGCTGTGGAAGATGCGCGCGGAAGCGCGGGTCGGCGGCGAAATCGCGGCCGAAGCGGAACTCTCCGCGATGGAAGTATCCGAGGAGAAATTGTCATAGCCGGAAAGATTCATCCGTCGGCGGTGATCGACAGCCGCACCGAACTCGACTCCTCGGTCGAGGTCGGCCCGGGTGCGGTCATCGGCCCCAACGTGCGCATCGGTCCACAGACAGTCATCGGTCCGTATGCGGTGATCGAGAGCAACACAACGATCGGCGCGCGCAACCATATTTTTCAGTTCGCTTCGGTTGGGGCGGAGCCGCAGGATCTCAAATTCAAAGGCGAGCCGTCGGTCGTCGAGATCGGCGATGACAACCTGATTCGCGAGTTCTGCACGATTCATCGCGGTACCGAGGGCGGCGGGATGGTGACGCGCATCGGCAGTCACGTGCTCGCGATGAACTACGTACATATCGCACACGACTGCATCATCGGCGACCACTGCATCCTCGCCAACTCGACCGAGCTCGCCGGCCACATCGTCTTCGAGGATCACGTCCGCGCGATGGGTGGCGTCCTCATCCAGCAATTCACCCGGATGGGCGCGTACTCAATGCTCGCTGCTGGCGCGCGCGTCGAGCTCGACGTGCCGCCCTTCGCGATTGCCTCGGGCGACCGCGCGCGGCTGGTCGGCGTGCATGAAATCGGACTCCAGCGCGCCGGTTTCAGCGCCGAAAAAATCGCCATGATCAAAAACGCGATGCGCAAGCTGTTCTTCTCCAAGCTCACGCGCGAGGAAGCGGTGAAGGAAGTCGCGGCCGAAAATTGCGGCATCCCCGAGGTCGAACGGCTGATCGCATTTATCCAAAACTCCAAGCGCGGCGTCGTCGGGCGCGAGCGTGAGTAGCCTCGGTCTCATCGCGGGCAACGGAGTCTTCCCGCTCGAAGTCGCCGCCGCCGCGCGCCGTCGCGGGATCAAGCTGATCGCCCTCGCTCATCAGGGCGAAACTGCGCCCGAACTCGAAGCGCAGGTCGATCAGCTCACCTGGATCAAAGTCGGCGAGCTGCAAAAAATTATCGACGTGTTGAAAACCGCCGGCGTCGAGCATGCCGCGATGGCCGGTGGCATCTCGCGCGCACGGCTTACCGACTCCTTCGCGCCCGACGAGCGCGCGATGAAGATGCTCGCCTCGATCACGCGCTGGAGCGACGACGCGGTGCTGCGCGCGATCACGCGCGAAATCGAATCCGAGGGAATTCCGGTCATCGACCCGGTTCCGCTGATGGAAGATGCGATCGCGAAACCTGGCTTGATGGCGGGCCCCACGCCGGACGAAAAAAAACTCCGCGACCTCGACCTCGCCTTCAACGTGGCGCGCAGCCTCGGCGCATTCGATATCGGACAGAGCGTCGCGGTCCGCGGAGGCGTGGTGTATTCGGTCGAAGCCGTCGAGGGAACCGACGCCGCGCTGCGCCGTGCGGCGGCGATCTCGGGTAAAGGTCTCGTCGTCGCAAAGGTCGCCAAGCCCGGCCAGGATCTGCGCTTCGACCGCCCCGCCATCGGTCCCGCGACGATCGATCTCCTGCTGGAAATCGGCGCCGCGATGCTCGGTATCGAGGCCAATCGATGCCTCATCCTCGAACGCGAGCGGACCATGACGATGGCGCAATCGTCTCATCTCACGGTGTACGGCCATGCCTGAAATTCGTGCCGCCGTTGTCGGAGCGGGCCGCCTGGGAAGCCTTCACGCCGCGAAGTATGCCGCGATCGCCGGGGTCAAACTCACACACATAGTGGATGTCGATGCAGATCGAGCGGCCCAACTCGCCGCCCGCTTCGATGCGATTGCGGGAACCGACCATCGCGCCCTCGACGGCAAGGTTGATGTCGTCACGGTCGCGTCACCCGGCGTAACGCATTTTGAAATCGCCTCGCATCTGATTCGCGCCGGATGCGATGTGCTGCTGGAAAAACCGATGGCCGCCACTGTCGCCGACGCGCGCGCGTTGACCGCACTCGCCGAGGGCAGCGATCGCATCGTGCAAATCGGCCACCTCGAGCGCTTCAATCCGGTGGTCAATCATTTGCGTTCCATCCTGAGCAAACCGCGCTTCGTCGAATGCCATCGCCTCGCGCCATTCACCGAGCGCGGTACCGATGTCGATGTCGTTCTCGATTTGATGGTCCATGATCTCGACGTCCTCATGTCGCTCACCGGCGCCGACGCGACCTCAGTCGAGGCGCTTGGGGTCGCGGTGCTGACCGATCAAATCGACGTCGCCAACGCGCGCATCCGCTTCAGCAACGGTATGATCGCCAATCTGAACGTGAGCCGCGTAGCGCCGCGCCGCGAGCGCAAGATTCGTTTCTTCCAGCCGGACGCGTACATCTCGGTCGACTACGAGGCGCGACGGATCCAGCTTTATCGCAAGAGTCCGGCGCCGCCGGGAAGCAACTTTCCGATTATTTCGGCGGATCAGATCGACCTCGGCGAAGCCGACCCGCTCGCCGACGAGGTCGCCTCATTCATCGCGTCGGTGCGCGCGCGCAGCACGCCCGCGGTCACCGCCCGCGATGGTCTTAAGGTGATCGAGTTGATTGAAAAAATCCGCGTCAGCATGGAGCAGCCGTGATGCGCAAGTTTGCGACCATTGCGATCCTGCTGTGCGCCCTGGCGCTCACCGGATGTCATCGCAGCGACGAGGAAACGGGATCATTTCCGGCCGCCAACACCAGCGACTGTCTCCCGAACGTAACCCTGCTCGATCAGAACGGACAGAGCGTCAATCTCAGCTCGCTCAAGGGCGAGTACGTACTCATCAACTTCATTTACACCGGATGCTCGGGGACGTGTCCGATGCTGACCTCGAAAATGTCGATGCTCGAAAAGAAGCTCGGGCCCGAGCTCGGCAAGAAAGTTCGGTTGGTCTCGGTCACGCTCGATCCGGAGCACGATAATTCCGCGCAACTTCTGAAGTATGCGAACGAGCACGGGGCGAACGGCGCCGACTGGATTTTCCTCACCGGCACACCTGCGCAAATCGACAACTACCTGGCGGTCTTCAAAATCAAGCGCACGCACGAAGCCGACGGCTCCATCGATCATGTCACCACCAGTTTTCTGCTCGGTCCCGACGGCCGCCAGATTCGCCAGTACGACGGCATCAGCGTGACGCCCTCGACGCTGGCCGACGACATCCATCGCGCGATGTCCAATGGGTGACCAGGGCTGAGATGTTTCGCACGATCGCATTCGCGGCGGCTGGTTTGGCCGTATTGTCGATGGCAGCGCCGGCGCTCGCGCATTGTTTTCCCGACCAAAAAACGCCCGCGGCCGCCAGCGTCGTGACCGCAGCTCCGCGCCAGGTGAGCGTGCATTTCGACAATCAATTCAACCCCGCGTCCACCACCGTTCGGGTGCTGAATGAAAATGGCGACGTGGTTTCAAGCGCCGGCAAGCCGAGCCAGGATCGGCGCGAACTTACGGTGCCGCTGAAGCCGCTTACGCCGGGCCAGTATTTCGTCAAATGGCGCGCGACCTCGCAGGACGGCGACCACACCATGGGCGCCTACAGCTTCACGGTCAAAGGCGCGGCGCACTGAGCGCGGCGGCGCGAAACCTCGTGGCGGAACCGAGCGCAAGCATAATCGAGCAGCCGCACCGACGACGACGAATCATGATCGTCGCAGGTGAGGCTTCGGGTGATCTGCATGGCGGCGACCTCGCGCGAGAGATCCTCGCGCGCGATCCGTCCTGCGAATTGTTCGGCATTGCGGGCGCGCAGATGCGCGCAGCCGGCGTTCACGCCGACGTCCGGATCGAGGACATCCACGGCCTCGGCTTGACCGAGCTGATCTCGACCATCGGACTGTCACTTGCGACCATGCGCGAGCTGCGCCGCACCCTGCGCAACGACAAACCCGACCTCGTAATTCTCATCGACTATGCGGAATTCAACCTGGTGCTCGCCGGCATAGCGAAGCGCGCCGGCGTGCCGGTGCTGTACTACATCACGCCGCAGGTGTGGGCATGGCGGCGCGGACGCATCAAGAAGATTGTCGAGCGGTCGAGCCGCCTGGCCGTCGTCCTACCATTTGAAAAGGAACTCTACGGATTGGCGGGCGAGCGCGTGAGCTTCGTGGGGCATCCGCTGCTCGATCGCGTGCATCCCGCGCAGGGGCGCGAGGAAACCCTCGCGCGGCACGGACTGCCGAAGTACTCGAAGCTGCTGGCGCTGCTACCGGGCAGCCGCCGTGCCGAGGTGCGTTACATCCTGCCACCGATGGTGGAAGCCGCGCGCATCCTCGCGCACGACAACCGCGTGGTGCCGGTAATTGCACTGGCCCCCACCCTGACTCCCGAACAGCTCGCGGAGCAGGCGCAAATCAACCTCGACGGGATACGCATTATCCAGGGCGACACGTATAGTATCATTGCCGCGAGCGAAGTCGCGCTGGTGGCCTCGGGCACCGCGACGCTGGAAACCGCGCTGCTCGGCTGCCCGATGGTGATTGCCTACAAAGTGTCGCCACTGACCTACATACTGGGACGGATGCTCATCACCGGAGTCAACTTCATCGGAATGCCGAACATACTCGCGGGCGAAAAAATCGTCCCCGAGCTAATCCAGGGCGAGCTGACCGCGCGCAACCTGGTTCGCGCCGCCGAGCCGATGATGCACGACGCAATTCGTAATTCGGTCATCGCGAAGTTGAACACGCTGCGCGGGCGCCTCGGCGCGCCGGGCGCTGCCGCGCGCGTCGCCGACCTCGCGCTCTCGATGATGCCATGAAGTTCCTCACTCCACTGAGCCGCCGCGTCCTCAGCTACCTGCGCCCGTATGGGTTTCCGTACCTGACGCTGCTGGTCGCGATCATGGTCGCCAGCAGCGTTACCGATGGCGCGATTCCATTCTTTGCCAAGCGGCTGGTAGACCAGGTGGGACATCTGAATTCTTCCACCGTGACAACTGTTTCGGTGCTGCACGTAATCGCGCTGGAGCTGTTCGCGCTCTGGGTGTTTCGCTCGTTTTTTAATTTCGGTGAGGACTATCTAAACGCTTACATTGGACAACATGTAACGCTTGATATCCGTTCCGACCTTAATCGCAGAATCCAAAGGATGCCGTTGACGCTGTTCAACCGCACGCCCAGCGGCATGATGATGTCGCGAGTAGTCAACGATAGCGGGGTTATTTCCAGCGGAGTCACTGACGGCGCGTTCTCCGTGATAGGAGAAGGCGGAAGATTGATCGCGGTGCTCGGCGCAGCATTCTGGATCGATTGGAAACTCGCACTAATCGCTTTCATCGTATTCCCGTGCGCGGTCGGACCGGTGATGGCATTCTCGCGTCGCATGCGTAAGCTCACGCGCAAGGCGCAGAAGCAAATGAGCGGCATCACGTCTATTCTGCAGGAGTCGTATCAGGGCAATCGCGTCGTTAAAGCCTTTGGAATGGAGGAATACGAACGCGAACGCTTCGACGTTGAGCTGCGCGGGCTGTTTAAATTTTCCATGCGCGCTGCGGTAATCAAGGCTTCGACCGGACCGATGATAGAGATCATGGCGGCAGTCGCGATGTTGATTGCCATCTGGTACGGCATAACCTCCGTAATGAACGGGACCCGGACGGGAGGAACCTTTGTTTCGTTCCTGGTCGCGATGCTCATCGTCTACGAACCGTTCAAGCGTCTGGCGCGAATCAACAACACCGTGCAGCAAAGCCTCGCCGCCGCCGAGCGCGTGTTCGACATGATGGATCAGCCGGTCGAGGTTCACGACGCTCCCGATGCTGCGGTGCTCGGGCCCGGCAACCACAGCATCGAGTTGGAGCACGTCAGTTTCAGCTACGCGAAAGATTGGGTGCTGCGCGACATCAACCTCGAGATTCGCGCCGGCGAAGTGGTGGCGCTGGTCGGGATGAGCGGCGGCGGGAAATCGACGCTCGCTGACTTGATCCCGCGCTTCTACGACGTCCAGGAAGGCCGCGTCGCGGTGGACGACATCAACGTGAAAGACATTCGGCTGGAATCGTTGCGCGCCCAAATCGGCATCGTCACCCAGCATACGTTCCTGTTCAACGATACCATCCGCGCGAATATCGCATACGGGAGCCAGGCGAAAACGGAGGCGCAGGTGATCGCGGCAGCGACCGCGGCGAACGCGCACGAGTTCATCAGCAAACTGCCGAAGAGCTACAACACGATGGTCGGCGAACTGGGCGTGCGGCTCTCAGGTGGCGAGCGCCAGCGCGTCGCGATCGCACGGGCTCTCCTCAAGGACGCGCCGATTCTGATCCTCGACGAGGCGACCTCCTCGCTCGATTCGGAATCCGAGCGCGCGGTGCAGGATGCGCTGGAAACGCTGATGCGCAATCGCACCACGCTGGTCATCGCGCATCGGCTCTCGACCGTGCGCCGCGCCAACAAGATAATCGTGCTGGTGGGCGGCCGTATCGTCGAGGAGGGCACCCACGATGAGCTGTTCGCGCGCGGCCAGGAATACCGCAAGCTTTACGATTTGCAATTCATGACCGCACCCGAAGCCGAGCTCGCGACCGCGGTGGTGAATTAGGCCGGTCCCAAGACCGTCGGCATAAGTACCGTGCTGCTTCACGCGCTTTACAACCTGCTCTGGTATCCGGCGCTGCCGTTCGCGCTGCTCGCTTCCAACGGCGCCGACCTCCGCGGCTCGCGCGAACGTCTTGGAATCGCTGCGCCCGTAGCGGCATCGAGCGCGCTCCGGATCTGGGCGCATGCTTCCTCAGTCGGCGAAATCGAGGCCATCCACAGCGTGCTGATGCGCCTGATGCGCGACGTTCCGGCGTCCACCGCCGTAATCACTGCGATGACGACCGCAGGCCGCGACGTCGCGCGCCGGCGAATTCCCAAAGCCTCCGCGCATCTGCTGGCGCCGCTCGACAACCCCTCGGCAGTGCGTGCCTTCCTGCGCCGTGTCCGCCCCGATCTGGTGTTGATCGCGGAAACCGAGCTGTGGCCGAACTATTTTCATCAGGCGAAAAAACTCGGCGCGAAGGTGGTGATCGTCAACGGCAGGATGTCGCCGCGCTCGCTGGCGCGCTACCAGCGCCTCGGCAAACTTTTCAGCCGTGCGATTCAATGCGCCGATCTCATCATGGCGCAGACTGCGCACGACGTGGATCGCTTCGCCGCGATGGGCGTCGATCGCGGCCGCATCGTGGTGACCGGCAACACCAAGTTCGATCCCGACGCCGCGAGCGAAATGCCGCTGCGCCGGGAGCTGCAGGAATTCGCCGGCGAACGGCCCATCTTCATCGCGGGCTCGACCGCCGCGGGCGAGGAGGAAATCATCCTCAATGCCTACCTGGAGCTGCGCAAGGAATTTCCCTCGCTCGCGTTGATCGTGGCGCCGCGCCACCTGGTGCGGGTGCCGGAAGTCGAAAAGATCATCGGCGAACGATCGCTGAAGTACGTTCGCGCCGGCGCTGCCCGCTTCGACGCGACCGCGGACGTGATGATCCTCGACACCATGGGCGAGCTGCGCCCGCTTTATCGTCGAGCCACCGTCGCATTCGTCGGCGGCACCCTCAATGAGACTCGCGGTGGGCAAAATCCGGCGGAGCCCGCATCGGTGAGCGTGCCTGTAATGTTCGGCCCGTACTACGAGAACCAGCAGGAAACCGCGGCGGCGCTGATCGCGGCCGGTGGCGCGCGGGTGGTGGAAAATGCCGAAGACATCGTTCGCACCGCCTCGAAATGGCTGGCCGGCGAGGAGGCGCGCCGCATTGCAGGGCACGCCGCTCGCGAATGCATCCTGCAGTTGAGCGGTGGCGTGAGCACCTCGTTGATGCATCTGCGGAGGCTGATTACGCTCGACTGAAATGCCCGCCCGCGAAACCATCTATCGGCGCCCGCGAATCGAAGAGCTCTGGTTCGGCGAACCGAACTGGAAGCGGCGCGCGATGATGGCGGGTCTCCTTCCACTGTCAGTCGCCTTTCGCGCCGGACAAAGTATCCGCAATGCCTTCTGGCACTTTGCCAGGCGTCGCGTGCCGATCCGGACCATAAGCATCGGCAACTTGACTGTCGGTGGAAATGGGAAGACGCCCTTCACGCTGTTTCTCGCCGCGCGATTGCAGGCGCAAGGGAGGTCGGTGGGCATCGTGAGCCGCGGCTTCGGCCGCGTCGCCAATGCGCAACCGGCCGCGCTGGTTTCGGATGGAAAGGCCGTCAAGCTTTCCGCGCAAGAAGCGGGCGACGAGCCGATGATGCTGGCGAAATCGTTTCGAGGTCCGATCGTGGTCGCGAAACGCCGCCTCGACGGCGTCCGGCTGCTCGAGCGAAATCGCACCTCCCGATGTGATCCTCCTCGACGATGCGTTCCAGCATCGTGCGCTGGCGCGCGACGTCGACCTGGTGCTCATCAATCGCGAGCGCGGCTTCGGCGACGGTCACCTGCTTCCTGCCGGGCCGATGCGCGAGCCGTTGCGCGCGATTCGCCGTGCCGATGCCGCGATCATCGTGTCGAGTGGAAATGCCGATCGTAAAAGCGCGATCACATCGCGCCAGATGCGCGTCATCTCGCAAATCCCCACGCTGCGTGCGACGCTGCGTCCCAAGGCTCTGATCCGCTATGAGCAGGGCAACTGGACTGAGGTGCCGATCGCGATGGCTGGGCGGCGCGCGCTCGCCGTGAGTGGACTCGCCGATCCGAGCGGCTTTTATGCGATGCTGCGCGAGGTCGATACCGACCTGGTTGGGGTGCTCGAATACCCGGACCATCACGCCTACAATTCGTCGGATTGGCAAGCCATCGTGAAGGCTGCGGCCAACGCCGACATCGTGCTGACCACCGAGAAGGATCTGGTGAAGCTGGAAAAGTTTCCGTTCGCGCGCGATTCTCTGTACGCTTTGCGCCTCGAAGTGGTGATGAGCGCAGAGGACGCCGCGCGGCTGGACCAAATCGTCATCGGCGGCGTGACCCCGTCCGTCGCCGCTGCTCTCTAAAAACGCGGGAGGTTTTCGATGCCTATCAGCCAGGAGTTGCTCGACATTCTCGCCTGCCCCAAGTGCAAGGGCGAACTGCAGTTGACCGAGAAGCAGGACGGCCTGATTTGTCAGGCTTGCAAGCTGGTCTATCCGATCCGCGAGGACATTCCAGTCATGCTCATCGACGAGGCCAAACCGCTCGCGTGAACCGTTCGGGCACCGACGCGGAGCGCGCGCATCGGCTGCTCCAGCTCGCCTGGATCGCGCTTGGAATTTACCTCCTCGCACTCGGAATTGCGGCGGTGCTGCGGGTGCAGGGCGATTTCAATGTCTACTACCGCGCCGGTACGCGCGTGCTGCACGGCGAGTCACTCTACCGCCTCGATGAATCGAGCCACTTCCTATATGCGCCGATCTTCGCGATAGCGTTTGCCCCGTTCGCCGCGCTGCCGCTTCGCGCGGCTCAGTTCGCCTGGTACCTCATCAGCGCAATTTCGCTGATCGCATTGATCGTCGGCGCGAAGCACATGCTGCTGGGGCGCGCGCGCCGCCTCACCCCCGCGCTCATTCTGCTTCCGGTGATTCTTTCCTCTCGGTTCATCAACAACAACATCGAGCATGGCCAGATAAACCTGCCGACGCTCGCACTGACGGTGTGGGCGATCGTGTTGGGAGAAGAAAATCGTTCCGCGCGTTCCGGCGCGATGCTGGCGGCTGCATTCCTGATAAAACCTTTCGCGGGATTGGCCGGCCTCTTTCTGCTGCTGCGAGGAAAATGGCACCCCTTATTTTTTGCTGCAGCTTCCGTTGCTCTTTTGTTGATCGCGCCCGCGCTGATCTTCGGACCTCACGGAGCCATGGTACAAACCCTCACGTACCTTAGGGTCGCGAGCTCGATGACCGATCGCTACACGACCATGCTGACCAATCAATCCGCGACCTCGGCAGTGGCGCGCCTGATGAGCATCGGCTCGCGCGAGGGCGATCCGACTTCGCACGCGGCTTTGTATCTCGGCACCACTTTCGAACTGGCATTGATCATTGCGATCGTGTGGTGGCTCATACGCTCGCCGATGTCCGCGGCGCGCGAAGGACTCGCCTCCCATCGATTTCCACTCGCCGCCCTATTCTGCATCATGCCGTCGCTGGTCCCAATTTCGTGGAAGAGCTACTACGTCGCGTTGCTCATTCCCTACATGTTGTTGACCTTCGTCATCTGGACCGCGCGGCCGCCGAATTCACCAACCCCGACTCACACGCTGGCTCTGGTGGCTGTCTCCATCGTTCTCAACTGGATCCCCGGAACGCGTCCCAACCATGTTGCGTTGTTTTTCTCGGCGCACCTGCTGTCCTCGATGGCACTGCTCGCAGCAATAGTAACTGCATCGTCGTGGTGGGACAGCCTCGACCCGTGCAGACTTCCATTCTCGCGTGGGGTAAATAATTAGGTCGTGAATCGCAGTCGGGATCTCGCGCCGGATTTCATCAAGAGCCAGGTCGGCAACAAAACCGCCTATCTCCATCGTGAGATCGCCCCTTTCGCTCCGGCGCTGTTGCTGGAAATCGATCGGACGCTGCGCTCGGGAAAAAAAGGTGCGGGCAATCGCGAGAGCGGCTATCCGATCAAACTTGATGGTGCACCGCTGCTGTTCGTCCGGCGCTCCACTCGCGGTGGAATGATGCGCTTCATGGGCGGTCTCTACCTCGGCTTCGCACCACGCATGGTGCATGAATTGCGCGTGATTTCGGAGGCTCGCAAACGGGGAGTAGCAGTCCCGGAGCCGATGGGAGCGATCGTGGAGAGCGTCGGCGCCGGCGCCTATCGGGGCTCGATCCTGACCAAGGCAATTCCCGGCATGACGATGTGGGAGTTCGCGAAGGTCGAGACCGATCCGCGCAGTCTCAATCACGTGCTGCGAATGGCGCGCTACTCAATCGACACGATGCACGAGCAGGGAGTCTTCCACGACGATCTCAATCTTCACAATTTGTATGTCTCGATGGCGGGCGACGGATTTACCGTGGTGATTTTGGATTTCGACAAGGCGAGGCTTTCATCCCGCGCTGTCTCGCGTTCGCAGCGCAAGCGCAATCTGAAGCGATTGGCGCAGTCGATCCGCAAGCTCGATCCCGAAGGCCGCTATCTGGATGATGCCTCGCTCAAGATCATGACCGGATCCTAAACCTCACCCGGCGCGCTTGCCGACTAGTGTCACACTTCTGACCCGTGCGTTCAGCAAGAAAATTGACGAAACTGAAAGCGCCGGTGTCTCACTGGACTACGCCCACTACGATTTCGTGCCCGTGCATCGGACGCCAGCGACGTGACTGATAGGCTATGGTCTGTTGGCCGGCTGATCGAGGTCGCTGAAGCCGAGTAGGGCATCGCGGCATGACGACAGGAGGGACCAAGCTAAATGGAATCGCTTCCTGAAGCAGTGGTCGCAGTGATAACGAAGGAAAGTAAGCTGCTGCTGATCCAGCGCGGTGCGGACGTACCTTATGCCGGATATTGGGCACCGTTGAGCGGCAAGCTAGAAGCCCAAGAGGATCAAGCGGCGGCGCTTGTGCGCGAGGTCCGCGAAGAGGCCGGCCTGACCGTAAGGCCCGTCCGGAAAGTGTGGGAATGCACCGCTGCAAGCGGCACTCACAAGCTACACTGGTGGCTTGCGGTATGGGTGTCTGGAGAACTAAGGCTCGATCCACGAGAGGTCGCCGACGCCCGCTGGCTTGGCGTGGACGAGGTTCTGGGACTTGAGAGAACCTTTGACGAAGACCGTGAATTCTTCAAAAGCGTTTTCCCGCTTCTTTGAAACACTCCTTTCAAATTAGGACAATACCCTCGAGCGCTTCCCTCTTCCTATCGGAGAGGGAATCGGGAGGGGGACACACCGATTAGCGCTTCGCGATCACTTCAATCTCGATGCGCGCGCCGCGTGGGAGCGCGGACACTTGCACCGTCGAGCGAGCCGGATATCCCTCGGTGAAGTGCTCGCCATAAACGCCGTTGACGATTTCGAAATCGGCGAGGCTGATCAGAAAAATCGTCGTCTTCACGACGTCGCGGTAGCCCAACTCGGCCGCGCGCAATACCTCGCGAATGTTGTCGAGGACCTGGCGCGTCTCATGCTCGATTCCGCCCTCGACGATGGCGCCGGTTTTAGGATCGAGGCCGATCTGCCCGGAGAGAAAGACGGTGCCGTCGATTTCGACCGCCTGCGAGTAAGGACCAAGCGCAGCGGGCGCGCCTCGCGTTTCGATGATCTTCTTCATTCGATTTCCTTCACAAGCTAATCGCGAGCGCCGTTTTGCTGGCCAAGCCGCGAGACCCGCATCACGCCATCGATGGCGGCAATCGAGCTCATCAGCGTATTCAACTGGCGCGCGCTGGTAACACTGAGTTCGAAAATCGAGAGCGCGCGACCATCGTTGCCATGCGTCTTCACCTCGGCGGTACTGATGTTCACGCCGACCGTCGCGATCGCTTTGGTCATCGCCGCGAGAAGCCCGGGCTGATCGGCGCATAGCACTTCGAGGCGAATGGGACGTGGCGTCGCTTCGTCTTCTTTCCACACCACCGGCACGCGGCGCTGCGGGTCGGAGAGCAGCGCGTGCGGACATCCCGCGAGGTGGACCGTAACGCCGCGCCCGCGCGTGATGAATCCCGTGATCGCTTCACCTGGCAGCGGATTACAGCAGCGCGCGAACCGCACCATGATGTCGCCGATGCCGCCCACGACCACGGCTCCGCTCGCGGCGCGGCGCGCCTCCTTGGCCGCTCGATCGGCGGCAACCGGCCCGGCCGGCGCTGGGGTCTTCTCGCCGCGATAGATTTTCAGCTCATCTGGAGTCAGCAGTTTTCCGAGCAGTTGGCCAGGCGTGATGATGCCGTAGCCGACCGCTGCGAGCAGTCCCTCGACGTCGCGCTGGGAAAATTCCTTGAGCACGGCATCGAGGCGTTTCTCGTGCCGCAGTTGACTGGCGGTGAGCTTCAACGGTTCGAGCTCGCGATCCAGCAGCGATATGCCGAGTTCGCGCGAGCGCTCGGATTGCTGTTGGCGGAACCACTGACGGATCCTGCTTTTGGCGCGCGCGGTGGTAACAAAATTCGCCCAGTCCTTGCCGGGCGTTTGCTTCTCGTTGGTGATGACTTCGACGGTGTCGCCCGAGTTGAGCCGATAACGCAGCGGCACCATGCGCCCGTTGATGCGCGCCCCCGCCAGATGATTTCCAACCCCCGAGTGAATTCGGTACGCGAAATCGATCACGCTCGCGCCCTTGGGGAAATCGAGCACGTCGCCCTTGGGGGTGAAGACGAACACCTCTTCGGGAAAAAGATCGTCGCGAACGGTCGAGAGAAATTCCTGCGGATCTTTCAAGTTCTGCTGCCATTCGACCAGCCGCCGCAGCCATGCGAAGCGCTCGGTGTCGCGCTGCTCGGGCGAGACCCCCTGTTTGTAAGTCCAATGCGCCGCGATTCCTTCTTCGGCCACGCGATGCATGTCGCGGGTGCGAATCTGTACTTCCATGCGCTGGCCGCGCGGCCCAATCACGGTCGTGTGCAGGGACTGGTACATGTTGGGCTTGGGCAGCGCGATGTAATCCTTGAAGCGGCCGGGTACAGGCTTCCAGTTAGCATGCACGACGCCGAGCGCCTCATAGCATTCGCGCACCGAGCCGACGATGATGCGAAACGCGACCAGGTCGTAGATCTCGTCGAAGGTGAGACCTTCCTCCTGCATCTTCGAGTGGATCGAGTAGAAATGCTTGGGACGCCCCGTCACCTCGGCCAGCACCCCGGAATCTTCGAGACGCTTGGAGAGAATCTCGATAACCGCTTGGATGTAGTCTTCGCGCTCGGCCCGCTTGCTCGCCACGAAAGTTTTCAGCGTCGAGTACGCGCCCTTGTTGATGTAGCGGAATGCGTTGTCCTCGAGCTCAGACTTCATCCAGTAAATTCCGAGCCGATGCGCGATGGGCGCGTAGATTTCCAATGTCTCGCGCGAAATTTCACCTTGCCGTTCCGGCGAAAGCGGGCCCAGCGTGCGCATGTTGTGCAGGCGATCCGCAAGCTTGATCATGACGACGCGAATATCCTGCGCCATCGCGATGATCATCTTGCGGAAATTTTCCGCCTGCTTTTCCGCGCGGCTGGAGAAGGTGATTTTCGAAACCTTGGTGACGCCATCGACCAGGCGGGCGACCTCCGCGCCGAACAAAGCCTCGACGTCGGGGAGCGAGGTCCCGGTATCTTCGACAACGTCGTGCAAAAGTGCGGTAACGATCGATGGCACATCGAGCTTCAGTTGCGTGGCAATCAACGCCACATTCAGTGGATGAGTGACGTAGGGCTCGCCGGACTCGCGCTTCTGTTCACCGTGCATCCGCGCCGAGTAGTCATAGGCGCGGCGAATCAGCGCGAGATCGGCCTCGGGGTTGTAGGCCACGATGCGACGCAGCAGCTCGTCCAGCCCCTGCGGCTCGCTGAGTTGGACTAACTCTTCCACGGCGCAAAACCTTCGCGCAGCCTGGCGACGCGCGAGCGCTCGGCGTTGACGACCGCGCGAAAGCGTTCGACCGAGTCGTCGACGTTGTCGTTGATGATCAGATAATCGTACTCGGAGTAGGCTCGCGCCTCCTCGCGCGACCGGGCGAGACGGTTTGCGATCGCGCCGTCAGATTCGGTGCCGCGCCTGCGCAGGCGCTGCGCGAGATCCTCGAAGCTGGGCGGCAGCACGAACACCGCGACCGCATCATTGAAATACTTGCCGCGAATCTGCTCGGCGCCCTGGATATCGATATCGAGCAGGATGTCGCGGCCGGCCTCTACTGCGTCGTCGAGGGGACGTCTTAGGGTCCCGTAGCTGGCGTCGAAAACTTGCGCCCATTCGGCCAGCTCACCGCGTTCGCGCCTGCGTATGAACTCGTCCTCGCTCACGAAATGATAATCGGTTCCGTCAACCTCGTTGCCGCGCGGTTTCCGGGTGGTCAGCGAGACCGAGAATTCGATCCCGGAATGCGTTCGAGCGCGGCCCGCCAGATAGTAGTTTTTCCCGCCCCGGAAGGAGCAGAGAGGATAAAAACTATACCGCGTCGTGGGGGCAAATCCGTCATTAAAGACACTAATATGAAAGTCGCAATTGTCGCAATTGGCCTTCTGAGCGTGACCTGCGAATGCATCATTCGACGTTTTGCACCTGCTCGCGCATCTTTTCCGCCTCGCCCTTGACCTCGACCGTGAGTTGCGAGAGTCCGGCATTCTGCGATTTGGAGCCCATCGTGTTCACCTCGCGATTGATTTCCTGGAGCAGGAACTCGATCGATTTCCCGACCGGCTCGGCGCGATCGAGCAGTTCCGTGAGCGCCTCCAGATGGATTCGCAGGCGCGTCAGCTCTTCGGTGATGTCGCCGCGCTGCGCGACGCCCGCCGCCTCTTCATAGAGCCGCTTTTCATTGACCGGCAACTCCGCAAGCAGTTCCTTGACGCGAGCTCTGAAAGCCGGCGAGAACTTCGGCGCGCGTCTCGGTCGACAGCTTTTCGATTTTCGGCATCGCGGTGAGGATTTTTTTGATGCGGCGTCCGAAGTCGCGCTTGAGGCTGTTGCCCTCGCGGATACGTTCGGCTTCGAGTTTCTTGAGCGCTGCGTCCAAGCGCCTCGAACCCAACTTTGACGCCCTGTTGCGTCTGATCGTCTTCGTCCTCGATGACGTGGAAAATCTCCGGCCGTTGCATGATGGTTTCCATGCCAAGCCGCCCGTTCAGGTTCAATTGCTTTCCGAGCTTGCGCAGTTCGGTGATGTAAAGCTTGGCCAGCTTTTCGTTGACTTGCAGCTTCACCGGCGGCGCCTTGGTCGCGTTGCAGCGCATAAAAACCTCGACCCGGCCGCGCGAAACCGTCGCCTGCACCATCTTGCGGACCTGCGCCTCATGCTCGCCCCATCCGCGCGGCAGGCTCAGCTTCAATTCGAAAAAGCGTTGATTGAGCGCGCGCACTTCCGCCACCACTCGCACCCCGTCGCGCTCAAGATGAGCGCGCCCGAATCCCGTCATGCTCCGCATCTAGTGATTTGCCTCTTTTGGATCCGCCGCCCGCCTCGCCAGGCAGGCGCGATATAGATCGATGGTCTTCATGGTCATCGCATCCAGCGAGAAATTTTCGCTCGATTCGAGTTCTTGCGGCGGCACCCAACTGCGCGCGCTGCGTGGCGTCGCTCGCAAGTGATGCGATCGCATCGCTATCGCGCAAGCATCGCGCGGCGGCACCAGCAGCCCGCTTCGATGGTCTTCGACGAGGTCGACGATTCCACCGGCGCGAGCCGCCACGACCGGCAATCCGCACGCCATCGCTTCAAGCAAAGCCACCCCGAGACCTTCCTTGAGCGAGGGAAACACGAAAACCTCGAGCGCATCAAGTAGCTGACGCGGATCGCTAAGCGTGCCTAGGAAAAAAACGTCGTTGGCGATCCCCAACTCGGTCGCCAGTTTGGCAAGTTCTTCGCGCATCGCACCGTCGCCGGCGATCGCACATTTGACCCGCGATACTCATGTTGCGAGCGCGATGCAGCTTCGCCGACCGCCTCGAGCAGATAGCGATGGCCCTTGCGCTCCTCGAGCATGCCGACCGGATCCCACCAGAAAATCGCCCGGCGCCGACGCCGAGGCGAGTGCGCGCGACGCTCGCGCTCGCGTGAAGCCGGCGGACGAAACATTTCGCAATCGACGCCGGAAGGAATGATCCGGAGACGATCACGTGCGACGCCGGCCTCGCCGAGCGCGTCGGCAACCTTGCTCGAAATCGCTGCGACCGCGTCCACCGCGCGATTGTAAAGATACGGCGCAAACCAACCGATTGGGGCGATAGTCCATGCGCCGCGTTACCACGAAAGCCTCGGCATGGCTGCGCGCGAACGGCGCCATCGAATGTGCACGCGAGGTATGGAAATGCACGACATCGTAGCTCTGTTGCGCGAGCAGCCTGCGCAGATGCATACCGGCGACGAGGTCGACCGCATTGCGGATCGACAGCGGATGACACTCGATACCCTCGCGTCGCGCTCGCTCGTAGAGCCGTCCGCGCGGATCGCACGCGAGTTGCGCATGATGCCCGAGCGCAAGAGTCCTAGCGTCAGCCCGAGCACCTGGGTTTCGCCGCCGGCGAACCGGAGTTCCGGGTCGATGCCGAGGATGCGCAGCGGCGCCGCAGCTTCGCCCGACGCAACTAACTCATCGAATCCAACCGAAGGACCGACGTTTGTGATCGTTTCCGCGATCAATCGATGAACCTGTAGTAGAGAATTGCGCACACCGCGGTGACCGCATCGCGCCAGCCGATCTTTTTCCCTTCGTCGTAGGTTCGCCCGGAGTACGAGATCGGCACTTCGTAAATGCGCCATCGCGCGCGGCTCGCTTTCACCGTGATCTCCGGCTCGAAGGTGAAGCGGTTGGCATTGAGGCGAAGCTGCAGCAGCCTGTCGCGCGTAAACGCCTTCATGCCGGTCTCCATGTCGCTCAGGTTCAGGTCGCTCATAATGTTGGAGAGCAGCGTGATTAGCCGATTGCCGAGGTAATGCCAGTAGAGCAGCACGCGATGCGGTCCGCCGAGGAAGCGCGAGCCGTAGACCATATCGGCGCGGCCATCGAGGAGCGGCTTGATCATCGCCCGATAATCATTGGGATCATATTCGAGGTCGGCATCCTGCACGAAGACGTACGGATTCGAGGCGGCGGCAAATCCCATTCGCAGCGCCGCACCTTTGCCGCGATTTTTCGAATGATAAAAAACTCTCACGTTCGGATGATGGAAGTTCTGCAGGAACTCGCGAGTGCCGTCGGTCGAAGCGTCGTCAACTACGATCACTTCGGCGTCAAAGCCGCAGTCGAGCACGCGATTGATGACCTCACCGATGGTTTTGATCTCGTTGTAGACCGGGATCACGACGGAAATTTTTATGGCGTCCGGCATCAGCTTCGTACCGCGCGATCCTGCGCGATGATTGCGGGTTGAATCGCGCGCGCATGTATCGCCGCATCGCGTTCACGACGGCGCACTATCATCTCCACGAGTTTGCGCAGCGAGCGGCGTTTCGCTTGCCGAGAAAACTCCATCGCGCCGGCATAACTCATAAAGACCCGCAGTTTATCGGTCCGCGATACTCCGGGAATCTCGAAATGACCGAGCTGCAAAAGATTCCGCATCCGGTTGCGCGCCGCGTTGACATTGATTTGCGAAACCCTTTCCGTACCTTCGTTGTCGATGAAAGTGATGATGATCGGATCGTTCCGGTCGCGAAGACATTGTAGGGCGTAAGTCGCCATGGATATAGCCGCTGGAATGCAGCCGCCCTATTTCGCTCCCGAGCTTGCGTAGAAGCGCGCGCCGCAACACCGACTCTGTGCGATGAGCCGGATTCATCCATCGTGTCAGCCATGAAGCCCGGCGCCTCGCTGGTCATCACAATCACTTCCTTGCGGCTCTCGTGATTCTCTCCGATGAGCAGAACCTGTGGCACTCCAAGATTGAACTGACGGAGCTTCGCGGAGATGCGCAGAACATGCAGCGATCGTTTCGCGCGCGATTTAGCTTTTGCTCGAGAGCAGGCCTTGCGGGGCATCGAGCTGTTTGACAAAGATATTTGGTGCCGTCAGCGATTCTCACCTTCCATGTCGTCGCATGCCTTGATCGTCGAAATGGAGCGCCGAGTTTCTCCTCCAGCGCCCCAATGACCTCTCCGATCAGCGCAATCGACGAAAACGGTTGCGGTCCGGAATCATGGAACCGCCAACCCGAATCGATCGTCAACGCGCTCCATCATTGCGGCGCTCCAGCACCCGGAGCGAGTTGAAGCATCGCTTGCTGAGTGGGATGGCGCGCGCGATCAAGCGCCTCGATGACTGATTGTCGGGCGCGATGCGATGCATGCATTCGCGACCGACCGGGCATTCGCGCAGATAACAGGGATGACATGGGATATCGCCGCGTGATCGCGAGATCCTCGAAACCCCATGGCGCCGAGCGCTTTGGCGAAGTTGATCCCCATAGCGACACGACCGGGCATCCGACCGCCGCCGCGATGTGCATCGGTCCCGAATCGGGTCCGAACGCCGCTTCACATTCGGGAAAAATCGCGATCAGATCGCGCAGCGAAGTCTTTTCCGGCGAGGTTCAAGCGCCTCGATATTCCCTGCGAGTTCGTGCATAACTTCGCCGGCCAAATCCACTTCATCCGGTCCGCCAAGCAGCACCGGAAACAGCCCCGGGCCATGCCCATTGCTGCTGCTCCGATCGCAGGTGGCGCGGATCACCGCCGCGATCGATTGCGGAAAATAGATCCGGCTCGGCCACGACGATCCGAGGATGACTCCGAGCAGCGGTCGTGGCACATCCTTCAGAAATTCGCGCGCACGATCGCGTTCAGTTCACCAGCATTCAGTCCGAATTCGATCGGCGCCGGAGGCAGTCCGAGTGCGTCGCCGAATGCCTGGTACTGAAGAAGCTTCAGACGCATTTCCGGCTGTGGCTCGATTCGGCGTGTGGAGAAGAGATGATTCCATTCTTTGGTATTTTCTTCGCTAAAGCCGAGCCGGTCGCGCGCGCCCGAGACCATCGCAGATGATGCCGCTCTTGAGATGTCGCTGCAGGTCGATCGCGAGGTCGAAACGTCCGTCATGTACCCGTTTCAAGAACGGCGCAAATGACCATGGCGCGCGTCGACGATCATAAAGAATCGTCTCGTCGAGCCACCGATGCCCTTCGAGAATGGGCGCCGACTTGGGTTCGATGGCCCATGCGATATGCGCATTCGGAAAGCCGCGCCGGACTCTACCGAGCAGCGGCAGTGCGCGCACGACGTCACCGATGGCGCCGTTGAGAACGATCAAAATACGTTGGGGATTTATCGGCGGCTCGCCCGCGCGGCTATTAGGAAGATTTTCCATCAGGACCAGTACGCGCCGATATTGCCCCCTTCGACGCGCGCTCGTTCCCTGATGATAACGATGACGGCGGCGGCATAAAACCCCGTCCCGCGAGGACATTTCAGGCGGCGATGAACTCCTTCAGGACCTGGATAAAGCGCTCCGGCGCATCATTCACGATACCGTGTCCGGTTCGGGGAAATCGTTCGAAGCGCGCCAGGTCTTTCGGCAGGGCGGCCGCGATATCCACGGAATCCTCGACCGGCGTAATCGGATCGTCGTCGCCGCCAAGCACCAACGTCGGACATTTGATGTGCTTGAGGTCGGGCAGCAAATCAAATTTGGTCTGTTCGCGACGCGGAAAATCCATGACTACCTCCATGTTCATCATGCTGCGAGTGAACATTTCGGGGCCGCGTTGATTGTGGTTGTAATGCGGAATGCAAACCCGGATGTAGTCGGCGATGGTTTCAGTGCTCGGATTTTCCCAGTAATTCTTCGCCGCCGCGCGCGCCTCCTTGCCTCCCAGGCGCTCGAAGACGTCGAGCACTCGCGACAGACGCCACTTGGCCGAGGTGGTGCAGAAAATGAGTTTTCCCGGATGCTCAGGATGCCGCGTTCCATAAGCCATCGCGACGAAGCCGCCGAACGAGGTACCCATCACAATCGGTTTCTCGATTTCGAGCGCGTCGCAAAACGCGCGAACATCATCGGCCCAATTCGCCAGCGTCCAGCGATCCGGCGGGGTACGGTCGCTGCGGCCGTTGCTGCGATGATCGAGGTAGATGACTTGGGCGATTTCCGCCAGCGGACTCATATCCGGTTTGAAGTTCGAATGATCGAAACCGGGGCCGCCGTGCAGCAAGAGCAGGGTGGGCCGTTCGCGCATGTTCGCGCCGTCGGGAACCAGCTTCGCGCCTTCGACATCGAAAAAGAGCCGTCCGTCACCGACTTGGACTCGCATGATTCACCTGCGCGCGATGCTGGTTATTGATGCTGGTCATCCTGGGTTGCGATCATTTCGTGTTTCCCGAAACTGCCGGGCTGGAGAATTTGCGAAACGATTTCTTGATCGCGACCTTGCCATCCTTAATCGTCAGCAAATCACAACCGTTCGCGACCAGGCGATTTCCATTGCGCGCAGTGCCGCTGAAAGTCCACTCCACCACCGCTCGATCGCCGCTGACGAGGTAGCTGCAATCCGAAAAGCGGGCGTCGGGAAGCCCTTCCCATAGCGCAAGCACCGCCGCGCGCACATCTTTCTGACCACTGTAACGCGTGCCGAAAGGCTCGTTTCCCGACGACGCTTCGTAGATGCAATCCGGGGTCATCGCTCCCATGATCGCGTCGATATCGTGACGATTCCACGCATCAAAAAAGCTCTCAAAGAATTTCACATCCGTTCCAGCCATAGCTGCACTCTCTCTTTCAATCTGCTGCCTGGTAAATTCAATTCGGAAGCAAATAGTCTCCCGACGATTCGATGCGGTCAATCCGAGACCGCGGGGATTGCGGTATGCATCGGATGCGGCCGCTCCGCGCCTTTGCCCTGCATGATGAAAATCACCGACACCAGGATGACGCCGATGGCGACCACCTCGGAGGGGTCCACTGCTTCCTGCAGAAACACCACGCCAAGGATCACCGCCACCACCGGATTTACATACGAGTAGCTCATCGCCAACGCGGGCCGGGTGTTGTGAATGAGGTAGGTGAACGCGCTGAAACCGACCAGCGAGCTGAAGACCGCGAGGTAAGCGACCGCCATTACCGAGTGCGCATTCGGCGCATGCGTGATCCATTCGCCGCGGCCAAACCCGACCGCGAGCATCATGGGGCCGCCGAGAACCATCTGGCTCGCCGCCGCCATCAGCCCCGCCGGCAAATGCACATGACGTCCAAGGATGGAGCCGAGCGACCAGCTCGCGGCGCCGCCCAGCAAAGCCGCCGCCGCAAGCGGATGTGCCCGGAGGTTGGCGTGTCCGTTCAGCAGCAGCATCCCCGCGAAACCGAGCGCCAGCCCGATCCATTCGAGCTTGCTGGGCCATCGCTCGAAGATGCCTGCAAACAACGCCGCCCACAGCGGAGAAGTCGCGAGCACGATAGCCGCGAGGCTGCTATCGACCCATTGCTGCGCATAGACGATGCCCCCGTTGGCGGCGACCACCAGCAACAATGCGATTGGCAGCGTCGCAAACCATTGCTCGCGCGAGGGCGCCGGCACGCCGCGCATCCGGAGCCATCCGTACAAAACCACTCCCGCCGATGAGAACCTGATCCCCGCCATCAGGAACGGCGGAAAGCCGGTCAGCGCGATGTGGGTGGCAAAATACGCGGAGCCCCAAATCGTGTAAACCGCCGCCAGCGAGAGCAGTACCCGCATCCGATGGACCCGGAGATGCGGTTGATGAACCTCAGTTCCAATGTCGTTCAGACAAACGCCTCTTCAATACTCGAATTCGAACTCCCATGTTTGATGCCGCCGCGGTTAAGGAGTCAATCGCGATGACTAAATTTGCCGAATCCTGCAACCTCCGCGCTTGACGGATTACATTTGAATGCTACGTCTTCGAGGAGCGCCGGAAATTTTCCGGCGGCCGACCTCGCTCCTGAACTACGCGCGCCTAGAAGGAGGCCTTCGCGAGATGGCGAACCCGCAAACTGCAATGCTTTCCGGTGTCCGGGTGCTGGACTTCACCCAGTATCTGGCCGGACCCACCGTGACCCGCATGATGGCTGAGATGGGCGCGGAAATTATCAAGATCGAAATCGCACCGATGGGCGATCCGTCGCGCCTGCTGCCCACCGTGAAATCCGGGCGCAGCGGATACTTCGTCCAGCAAAACCGCGGCAAGAAAAGCCTCTGCCTCGATTTCGAAAAACCAAGGACGCTCGAAATCCTCAAGGCCCTGGTCCGCAAGGTCGATATCGTGGTGGAAAACTTCGGCCCCGGGGTGATGCAGAAGCGCGGCCTCGATTACGATTCGCTCAAGCAGCTAAACCCACGCCTGATCATGGCCTCGCTCTCGGCGTTCGGTAGAAACAGCCCGCTCGCACACAAAACCGGCTACGACATGATCGCGCAGGCATTCTCCGGCTTGATGCATATGACAGGCGATCCGAATGGACCGCCGACCTTCGTCGGGATCGGAATGTCCGATGTCGGCGCGGGCGTTCACACCTTCGCGGCCATCGGCCACGCGCTGTACTACCGCGAGAAAACCGGGCTCGGACAATACATCGACATCTCGATGGTCGACACGCTCTACCACATGCATGACTTCGGGCTGCAGAGCAGTTCGATAACCAACGGCGAGTTCGTCCCGATGCGAATGGGACGCTATCACAACCAAATCGTGCCGGCCGGAGTGTTCAAAGGCCCGCAAGGATGGATTTTCATCCTGGTGCTGGACCGCCAGTGGGCATACATGGCCAACGCGATGGGCCGGCCGGAACTCAAGGACGATCCCCTCTTCGCCACCGGCGCCGATCGGGTGAAAAACCGCGACCACGTCATCGAGACTGTGCAGAAATGGATCGATTCGTTCCCGACCGATGAGGCGGTGCTGAAAGTGCTCGACGAGAATCGCATCGCGTGCGCACCGGTGATGTCGGTGGCCGATACCATGAAACATCCGTACTTCAAGGCGCGCGACATGGTGCGGGAGGTGCCCGATCCGATCCTCGGCAAGGTGACCATCCCGGGCTTTCCGCTGAAGTTTTCCGCGCAGCCGAAATTGCCGGACATTCAGGCGCCGCTGCTCGGTCAGCATGGTGCGGAGGTGCTCAAAGAGTATCTGGAATACTCGGAGGAAGAGATCGAACGCCTGCGCCAAAGCGCGATCCTGCATAGCGAAAATAAGTAATCGGAAATTTCCGCGCGAGGTGCTTTTCGCCCCGCGTGGTCATTTGTCCTCGAAGCTCGCGCGTAGTACATTTAATGACGATCGTCATGTTAAGGCTTCGCAGGCTCAGGGGACAAGCATGCGGGTTTCAAAGGAAAAGGCTGCCGCAAACCGGCAGCGAATTGTCGATGCAGCGTCGCGCCTGTTTCGGGAACGGGGCATCGCCGCGACCGGCGTGGACTCGATTACCGATGAAGCGGGTCTGACCCACGGCGCGATCTACAGCCAGTTCGGTTCCAAAGAGGCAATCGCGATTGACGCCATCCGCCAGGCGCTGCGGAGTTCGATCCGAGTCTGGCTGCGGGTGCTGGCGAAAAAGGGCAAAAAGAAAAGCCTGCCGGCAATCGTCGAATCCTATCTTTCCCCGGCGCATCGCGATGCTCCGGGCCGGGGATGCGTTATTGCCGCGCTCGGCGCCGATGTGGCCCGCCAACCTCAGAGCGTGCGCGAGGCGTTTACCGAGGAATTCATCCAGGTGCTGGGATTTATGACGGAGTTGATTTCCAGCGACGACGCCTCCATCAGCAAAGATGACGCGCTGGCGGCGTTCGCCTCGATGATCGGGGCGCTGGTGCTGTCGCGCGCGGTAACCGATGACGCGCTCTCCAACCGGATCCTCGCGACTACGATCAAATCGATCGAAACCCACGCCGCAAACAGTCAGTTATCAGAAAGCCGTTAACTACCTCGCTGCCATGATCGCTTCTTCGACCTCGCGCAGACGATCCTTGCCGAAGAAAATCTCGTCGCCAACATAGAAGGTCGGCGAGCCGAAGGTCCCGCGCTCGACGGACTTTTGTGTATTGCTCAATAAGCTCGTCTTTGATCTCGCGACGTTCGATCAGTTCGAAGAACTCCTCCGCATCGAAGCCGCCTTCGCTTGAGCGCCGCGCGCCAGATTTCCGGATCATCCAACTTCTTCGGCTCGGCCCACATGTGCCGATACATCTCGTCGACGTAGCGCTCGAACACGTCCCAGCGCGCGGGCCGCGATGGCGCCGCGCATCATCATTAGCGTGTTCACCGGAAAGAAAGGATTGCTCTGAAATCGCGTGATGCCGTGGCGTGCCAAGAACCGCTGCGTCTCGAGGCGTTCGTATTCGGGCTTGTTGCGGATGCCCTTGAGGCTTTCGGCCGGCGAGCGATTGTTGGTCAGCTTGAACACGCCGCCCAGCAGCACCGGAACATAGTCGAACTTTACGCCGGTGCGCTTTTCGATTTCCGGGATGACCAGATGGCTCAGGTAGGCGTTGGGACTGCCGAAGTCGAAATGAAATTCAACCTTAGTCATAGATGTCACCATGTTTCGCCGAAGGGACGAATTTCCTGCTCGAAGGTCCACGCATCGCGCGGCTGCTGATAAAGCTGCCAGTAGGCTTCCGCTACGGCCTCGGGCCGCATCAGCCGGCCGGGCTCGCAGGTTCACCAGCGCCGCTTCGCCTTCGCGCTCGCGAATGCGATCGCGCACCCATGCGGTATCGACGCCGGCATCGATGATCAGATGCGCGACATGGATATTCTTCGGTCCCAGCTCGCGCGCGGCGCTCTGCGCCACCGCGCGCAGGCCGAACTTCGCGGCTGGCGAATGCCGCATAGCCCACGCCCCCGCGCAGACTCGCGGTCGCGCCGGTGAAGAAAAGGCATCCGCGCCCGCGCGGCAGCATCAGGCGCGCCGCCTCGCGCGCAGCAAGGAAGCCCGCAGTAGCAGGCCATCTCCCAAACTTTGCGAAAGACGCGCTCGGTGGTGTCGAGCAGCGGAAAATTGACGTTCGCGCCGACGTTGAAGATGCACACTTCCAGCGGCGCATGCCCGTCGGCATCGGTGAGGAAGCGAGTGATCTCGTCTTCTTTGCGCGCATCCAGCGAGCGCGCGACGATTCGTCCTCCATGCGGCTTCGATGTCCGGCGACCAGCGGCGCAAGCTTGTCGCCGTTGCGTCGTCCGGCGAAAACCGTGAAATCCTTCGGCAGCGAACTTTTTTGCGATCGCGGCGCCGATGTAGTCGCCCGCTCCAATCACCGCGGCCGTGGCATTTCTGATTTGCAAAGGAGGTCGCCTCCTCTTGACAGAATTGATTACGAGCGTCATCAATATCAGAAATCCACGAACGCGATCAATCACGAATCGATGAAGGTGACAGGTCATGGGCGATACAATTCCCCAGTCTTCAAAACCAGCATGCATCGTAGTCGGCGTCGGCGAGGGGCTGGGCGCCGCACTCGCACGCCGATTCGCAGCCGGATACAAAGTGGCACTCGTCGCGAGGAGTGCCGGAAGTCATCAACAAGACTGCCGGGGAGATTCGCGCCGAGGGCGGCCTGGCATTGCCGATTCAGAGCGACGCGACCGTAGAAGCGGAAATCGCCTCGACTTACGAGCGGATCACGCGCGAGCTGGGGCCGGTCGAGATCCTGATTTACAACGGCGGGCGGCGTCCGATGGGACGATTGATGGAAACGACGCCTGAGGTCTTCGAGAGTACCTGGCGGCTGCATACTCTCGGCGCATTTCTGTGGGCGCGCCAGGTGGTTCCGGCGATGCTGGAGCGCGGCAACGGCTCGATTCTGATCACGGGCGCGACCGCGGGCATTCGGCCGTGGCCTAATTCCGCCGGCTTCGCGCCCGCCAAGTTCGCGGTGCGAGGATTCGCCCAGGTGATGGCGCGCGATCTTCATCCGCAGGGAATCCACGTCGCCTATATAAATGTCGATGGCGGCATCGACATGCCACTGCTACGAAAATTCCGTCCCGAGGCAAAGGACGAAAATCTTCTTAAGCCTGTCGGCGATCGCTGACGCTTTCTGGTACCTCGCGCATCAGGATAGAAGTGCGTGGACTCACGAGATGGACGTGAGGCCCTTCACCGAGAAATTCTGCGCTGAGATCATGTCAGACGATTTGACTCTGTTCGGGGTTGGCACCAGCCGCACGCTGCGGGCGCATTGGATGCTGCTCGAACTCGGGCTCGACTACGAAACTCATCCGATCCAATCGCGCACCGGCGAGACCTCAGCGATGAATTTCGACGGCTGAATCCGCGGCACAAGATTCCGGTCCTGCGGCACAAATCGTTCGTCCTCACCGAAAGCGCGGCGATCGTCCAGTATTTGAGCGAGACCTTTGCCGATCCGAGCGGATATCCATGTTCCGCGGGATGCCAGAGCTCGCGCCGACATTGAACGAGTGGTGCTACTTCATCATGACCGAACTGGATGCGGGCTCGCTCTATGTGGTGCGTCGACATGAGGGACTCCCGCAGATCTATGGCGAGGCGCCGGCGGCGGTCGAGTCCGGCGAAAACCTATTTCTCGCACAATCTCGAGGCGATGACGCCGAGAATCGCGGCCGAACGCCATATTTGTTTGGCGACGAAGCTGAGCACCGCGGACATCCTGCTGATGACCTGCCTCGAGTGGGCAGTGATATGCAGCACGGATTCGCCGCCCCCGGAGATCGATGGCCTATCGGAAGGCGGCTCGCGCAGCGGCCGGCCTTTCAAGCGGCATTGAAACGGAATTTTCCGCAGAGTCCGAAGTAGACATTCCTCGGAGCAACAAGATGCCTGGACCATTGGAAGGTGTACGGGTAGTCGATTTGACCACGATGGTGGCGGGACCGGTGGCGGCCATGATGCTTGCGGACCAGGGCGCCGACGTGATCAAGGTCGAGTCGCCCTCGGGCGATTTGATGCGGCATTTTGCGTTCGGCCGCGCAACGGGATGTCCGCCTCGTTCCTTTCCTGCAATCGCAACAAGCGCTCGATCGCGGATCGATCTCAAGCAAGCGGAAGGGTCTGGCGATCGTTCGCAGGCTCGCTGCCAGCGCCGATGTCTTGATGCACAACTTCCGCCCCGGCGCCGCCGAGCGCATCGGTCTCGGCGAGGATGCGGTGCGCGCGATGCGCGCCGACATCATCTATGTGTCGATCAGCGGATTCGGCGAGACCGGGCCGTACGCAAATCAGCGCGCGTATGATCCGGTGATCCAGGCGCTCAGCGGGCTCGCGGAAATTCAGCGCGATCGCGATACCGGCCGCCCGCGCATGATTCGTACGATTATCGCCGACTACACGACCGCGTTGACGGCCGCGCAGGCGATCACGGCGGCGCTGTTTGCGCGGCAGCGAAACGGCATCGGGCAGCACGTGCGAATCGCGATGCTCGACGCGATGATCGCCTACCTGTGGCCGGAAGCGATGCCGAGCCTGACCTTCGTCGGTGAGGAACGCGATCCGTCCGATGGGCGAATTGGGGCCGGACCTCATTTACGCGACGCAGGATCGCTACATCACCGCGGGAGCGCTTTCGGACGACGAATGGGCGGGGATGTGCCGCGCGCTTAATCGCGAGGATCTGATCGACGATCCGCGCTTCAAGACTGCGCGCGACCGGGGCGATCAATGCGGTGGAGCGCCGCGAGATCACAGCCGCCGAAATCGAGAAATGGCGCGCGAACGAAATCCTGCCACGGCTGCTCGCCAACGACGTCCCTTCGGCGCCGGTGCTCAGCCGCTTCGAACTTCTGAGCGATCCTCAAGTCCGGGCAAGCGGAATCCTGGAGGAGCATGAGGACCCGGCATCGCGGGAAAAATCCGCCAGCCGCGGCCTGCGGCCCGCTTCGACAAGACTCCATCGGAAATCCGCAAGCTTGCGCCGGCGCTGGGCGCTGACAATGAGGCGATCCTGCGCGACCTGGGCTACGGCACCAACGACATCGAACGCTTGGCTGCAACGAATCGAATTCTGCAACCGCAAGCGCCGAGGAAATCAATCATGATAAGAATGCTCCGATTGCAGTGGTAACCGGGGTCGGCCCCGGAACCGGCGCCTGCGATAGTTCGCCGCTTTGCGCGCGGTGGCTATCAAGTCGCGATGCTCGCGCGAACGCGCGAACGGCTGGCCGCACTCGAACGCGAACTCGATACCGCCGAAGGTTATCCATGCGACGTGACCGACGAGTCGCAGCTCGACGCGACCATCGAAGCGATCCGCCGCGATCTCGGTACGCCCAAGGTGCTCATTCACAACGCCGTCGGCGGCGCATTCGGGAACTTCCTGGAAATCGATCCGCAAGTGCTGAATCGGAATTTCCAGGTCAACACGATGGCGCTGCTGTATCTCGCGCGCCGCCTTGCGCCCGGCAATGATTGCGGCGGGGGAAGGCGCGATCATCGCCAGCGGCAACACCTCGGCGCTGCGCGGCAAAGCCGGCATTCGCGGGATTCGCGCCGACCAAGGCCGCGCAGCGAATCCTCGCGGAATCGATGGCGCGCGAACTGGGGCCGAAAGGCGTCCACGTCGCCTACGTGCTAATCGACGCGGTGATCGATCTGGAGTGGACGCGCAAACGATTCGCCGATGCTCCCGATGATTTCTTCATCAAGCCGGCGGCCATCGCGGACGAAATCTGGCACGTCGTTCATCAGGATCGATCGGCATGGTCGTTCAATGTCGAAGTGCGGCCGTTTCGCGAAACCTGGTAACTGCGGGTCTAAGTAGGAGGAAAACACATGGCGGAATATTCGACTATACTGTTTGACGTGCGCGACAAGGTTGGGCATCTCACCCTCAACCGGCCGGAATCGGCCAATACCCTCAACTCCACCGTCTCTGCCGAAATGATGGATGCGGTCGTGCGCTGCGAGGACGACCCTGACATCCGCGCGCTGGTGGTCAGCGGGAGTGGACGCTTCTTCTGCGCCGGCGCCGACCTCAAGGGTTTCTTCTCGGGAGGAAGCGAACTCAAGAGCCGCGTTTCGGTCTTTCATGCGACCGTCTCACGCCTGGCGCGCGCAGATTTTCCGGTGATTGCCGCGGTTAATGGCGCGGCTGCCGGCGCCGGGATGGGACTCGCCTGCGCATGCGATCTGGTCATCGCAGCGGAATCGGCGCGGTTCACGATGGCCTATACTAAAGTCGGTCTAAGCCCCGACGGCACCACCACCTATTTCCTTCCGCGCCGTATCGGCATCGGACGCGCGATGGAACTGGTGCTCCTCAATCGGCCGCTCACGGCGAAGGAAGCGCTCGACTGGGGAATCGCCAATCGCGTGGTTGTCGACGCGAGCCTCGCCGAGGAAGCGCATGCGATCGCTGCTCAGCTCGCCGCGGGTCCGACCAGGGCCTACGGCGCCGCGAAGCGCCTGATGCATTCCGGTTTTACCGAAAGCCTGGAGACCCAGATTGAAATGGAACTGCGCACCATCGGGACGATGGCGCGCACCCAGGACGCTCGCGAAGCGATCGCGGCTTTCGCCGCCAAGCGTCCGCCAGTATTCAGCGGACGCTGATCGATCACTTCGAGTCACCCCATCGAGTGCGATTGCCGAGCGGTTGAATGCGGTTACGCAGATCGCCGAGCTGCGCCGCCGACGGCTGATGAACGGAATACGGACGCCTGCGTTGCGCGCCGACAAACTTCGCGCGATGACTGCTGTCGCGCAACAGTCTGAGACGTTGGCGAGCAACCAGGTGCTTTTTCAGACGCGCTCCCACGAGGCCACGGTTATGCGGAATTCCGTAAAGCTCGCGAAACTCATCGGCGCTCATGTCGTGACTCGCGGAAAGATGGCGGCCGAGATGCTCGAAGCGCTCGCCGCATCGCGGGCACAGCAGACGCTCGCCATCCAGCCATGCATCGACTTCCGCGATCGAATGAAACTGTACTGGGTAAATTATTGTCTCTCCTCCTTGCGCGTGCTTCCAAGGTCCGGGACGCGACCCTGAATTGCCGACGCGCTTCTCGCGCATATAGGCGCCTCGTCAGCGAATCAGGTTGTGATGCCTAATTCGGCAGACGCTCGGCGACCCGAAAAGTCGCATGGTCCGAAGTGGACGAGGGGATTTATTTTCGCTTCAAAAAGAAACAGCGATATTCTCGAACAGCACGCGCTTATCGCGCCTCGGTCATATCGTAAGCAAGCGGCTGCTAAACGAGAGGATCGCTTCTACACACACCAGATAGTTTGACGAAGCTTCGAGGTGCTTTATTCGATTGGCTGAAAGCGGTCAGGGCTGAGCCCAAAAACGGATACCGGGCACACGGCCTAATCCTGTCCCCCCACCCGATCTGAAGACACGCTCGGACTGGCTAGCCGGGAGGACTGGTGCTTTGCGAAGTTAGATTCTTACTGGTCCGACGTTGGCGGACGCTCGATCGCGCCGTAAGGCTACATCTCCGTCAATCACTGCCAGTGCAGGATCGAACGGGGCGAGGAATAGGAGGCCGCCAGTGGTACGCTGCGATGTCGCGTAAGCCACTGAAAAGACCTCCGTCCTCCATATTCAGGCGCGCGGAGCTGCACGTGCGCTCCTGAAACCATCGAGGCCGTTTCAGTCCTTGAGCATCGCGATGCACTTGATTTCGACCATCAGGCCCGGCATCGCGAGCGCGGTGACACCGACTCCGGTCCACGCCGGATACTCGCCGGTGTAATAGCGGTCCTTGACGTTGATGAAGAGCTGAAGATCGCGCATGTCAGTGTGATAGGTGATCATGTCGACCACGTCGTCGAAGGTGGCGCCGGCCGCGGTCAGCACTTTCTTCACATTTTCGAAGGCCTGGACGAATTGAGCCTCCTTGCCCTCGACCACATTGAGATTTTCGTCGCGCCCGACCTGGCCGGCGATAAAGAGCAGGTTGCCTGCCCTGACGCCGGGATTGTAGTGAAAACGCTGCTTGATCAAATCCATCCCCTGGGGGACGACATTGGTGCGCTTGCTCATGATCTTTCTCCTTGGCCTTTTCCGATGCAGGCATATGCTCGGGCAGCACATTCTAGCGCGAAGGCGAGTTGAAGCGGCACCGCTCGCAGTCCTGCGCGAGATTATCGATGGGCGCATCAACCGAAGGGGGAATCCCGGGCTAATTGTCACGATCGCAGTTGGAACGATCGTCATTATCTCGCCCTCGATCTGTATCTTGTTTGTCGCGCCGACTTAGAGATGAGAGTCAGCCCACTTACGTTAGGCTTTACTCTTATGGCTAACTTGGAGCGTTCTAACTCCGACAGTGAGTCAACTCGTGCTGTCGCTTGAAAGTTAAGAACGCTCTGCTATAACGATTTATCGGATCAAATCTACTGTTCAGGGGGGAAGTAGAATGAAGCGTTGCCGCGACCGCTTGTGGCACACGGGAGTCACTAATTTTCTTCTGTGTCTTGTGCTTTCGGCTGTTGTTGGCGGATTAGGTGCGGAACCTGCCCGCGCCGCGGAAATACACGTCACCATCGGCACAGAATTCAATGTCTTTAATGGTTGTTCGTTGCGAGGCGCAATCTTCAATCACAACCATCCCGGGCACGCAGGCGATATCAGATGCGAGCCAGGCGACGGCGCCGACACCATAACTATATCGACGGAGGCCAACAACGGAGATCCAATCCGGCGAATCATCCTCAATCAGCCGCTGCCTCCGATCACCGGCATCCTGACCATCACACTCGACCCCGCCCTGAAGAACAATTGCGTGCAGGTGGTCGAATCGGCCTACCTGACAGTTGCCAAGGGCGCGACGGTAGGTCTCGATGGAATCGGATTCGATGCCAACGGTTCATTTCAACGCAGTGTCATCGAGAATGATGGAGGCAATCTGAGCATCTTTGGTACCCATAACGGGCCGTGCCGATTCTCCAATGAGAAAAGAGGTGAGCCGGTAGTATCAGGCGGCATCCTGGTCAATCGCTTCAATGGAGCAACGCATATCGCCGGCGCCACCTTCGCGGATAGCGCTGCGAGGCCGTTCCACGGCCAGAGTTCCAAGGGCGGTGCGATAAACCTCGACAGTGGCACTGTTACCATAGACGATTCAGACTCCGACGGTTTCCAATTCGGCTTTCCCAACACCTTCTCGAATGACACCGCTGACGAGGGCGGCGCGATCTACGTCAATACCGGCGCGACCCTGAACATTGCATCGAACAATTTTCTGTTCACCGAGAATCGGGCGGGCGATTCCGGCGGCGCGATTTACAACAACGGAGGCACGGTACACATCACCCGAGGAGGTGAAAGGCCGCCTCTGAAGAATGTCTCCTTCGTGCACAACATCGTGGAACACAACGATGGCGGAGCTATCTACAGCCTCGGCGGTTCGCTGACGATCGACGGAGCCGTATTCATCAGCAACGAGTCGCTCCGCGAAAGAGGCGGGGCAATCGCAATCGCGGGAGTCAACCCTGTAACTATTACCGGATCACTTTTCGACACCAACAAAGCCTCGATCGATGGCGGAGCGATTTTCCTAACCAACGGTTCGATCGCGAATTTTTCCGGGGATACCTTTACCTTCGATCGTGCCGGGGCACGCGGCGGCCTGGTCTATGCCAACGATGGCAGCCAGCTCAAATTTTTGAACAACACTTTCTTCGGTGGATTTCGCGAAATTTCTGATGGTCTCTTTGTGCTCGATGGTATAGCTGAGATCACGTTCTCGACCATTGGTGAATCCGCCCTGAGCGGTAAGCCGGGCAGCATTACCGTAAGCAATAGTCTCCTGGACTCGGACGGTTGCGATGCGGCGGTCGTTGATGGTGGGCTCAATCTGCAATCGGAGAGCAGCGGCTGTCCAGCCAGCATTCCGACGGCGAAGCTGAAGTTGGATCCGAGGCGTCTGTGGGACAACGGAGGACCTACCCCGACCATTGCTTTGCAGTCCGGCAGTCCCGCAATCGATGCGATTCCCCTCTCCGGCTGCACCGACCAGGAACAGAATCCGATTCAGATGGATGAGCGCGGCTACATCCGTCCGTGGCCGATGATTGGAGGAAAGTGCGATATCGGGGCATTCGAATTCGGTTCCATGCCTGCCCCTGGTGGCGCCATCAGCAATCTCCCGCCCAGAATACGCCGCCGGGTGCGCCGTCGTCGAAGGCGCTGATTTTTTGTATGGCTACCGATCTAACCCGAACAACGCGGAGTCCGAATTCGAGGTCGTGGAGAGGCACTGGCTCGGAGCATCTCCGGCGCCTGCGTAGGGCGCTCCGACCGGATGCTGCGTGCAAATGTCCGAATTGCATTGGCCAGCCGGGGTCAATACCGCGGTGTTTGCGGCAACCGGCTTCCCATCGAGGTTTTCTCCTAGCGGGCAGAGGCAGGTGGCAGTTTTGACGCCATTTTGACGTTTCTTATCGACGGTGCAGGCAAAGCTGAAACAATTAGTGAACGTATTACCGACATTCGCGCTGGCGCCGCAGAGCTGGAAGGAGACCGCCGTATCCGCGGGCTTCCGCTTCCAGTCGTTAATCGCCTGCGGGATATTGGTCTTGGGCGCGTACAGCGACCACACCTTGCCTTTGCCCGGCGCAGCGCAACTGCCCTGCATGTTGCCGCCGAAGACATCTGCGATCGATGGTCCGTTGAAGATTGGACAGGTGCAGGAGGCCTCCGGGAACTGCGCGGTTCCACCACCTGTCACATTCACCGTGATCATGTTTCCGGTCGGAGTACAGGTCGAAGCCGCGCACAAGGCGTACTGACCCTTACAAATTTGATAGCCAAAAATAATGTTGGCCAGTTGGCTCGGATCGCTTTGCGCGTAGGCTCCGTTGGCAGACAGAACCGCGAGCGCCAGGAACGACAGGACGACGACTATTCTCTTCATATTCCCCCCTCGATTCGTGTGCTCTGCGAAGAATGACGATTCAGGTTCCCGCAAAACAGACAGATAACTCGCCTGATTGTCTGTGAAATCCTACAACGAGGCAAGTATGTCGACGCCGGTCAGACCAGATGTCGGGCGTTCAGCTTCGAGGCTCCGAACCATTAACTCCGGGTCACACAGATTCAATTCCCGGGCCTTCGCAACCCACGGGCGGACGCTCATCGCTTCGAAGAAACAAGTACCACCTTCCTGGAAGCTCGGCGGCTCGCAGGTAGTGCGCGGACCCGGTTATTCTGTCTTAACCGGAAGCGGGCAGGTTTGCCCGACCTCCAGCCCCAGGGCGTGCACCAGCCGTCCATATCCGACAAACGTGACGATCCTGATCCCGAGATCAACAATCTCAGACTCGGTGAATTGTTGTCGCAGTTCATCGAACAATTCTTCTGATGCCAGCCGATGATCCCCCGCAAGAATTTCTGCGTAGTGAATCGCGGCCTTGTCGCGCGGGCTGAGCAATTGGCTCGATTGATAGTGGCGAATCTCTGTGATCAGGTCTTCCGTCAATCCTTGTTGCCTTGCCAAGGCAAACCGGGCGCCCAGTCAGAGGTTGCACTCGTTCTTTTCGGCCACCTTGAGGCGCGCCAGTTCGGTCAAGCGCATGTCGACGTTACCGCGGGTGGCTTTCACCAGCGGGAAGTAGAAATCGATGAACGATTTAAACACCTCAGAATTGTGGGCGAAAACCTGGACGAATTCAGAGCCGCCCAGTTCTACGTCATACTCGCGCATTACAGATTGGAGTTCTGGATCGATTTGCTCAAAGGGAACTTGGCTCAAACGCGGCATGGTTTTTCTCCGAATCCAAGTATTTGCTTAACGAAGGGGAAAAGCAAAAAAAACTCGCGTGCAACGAACTCGGAGCCTTCGAACAGGCCAATTCTCCGGCACCGCGTTGTGTACCGGATATGCCTGCGCTGCCGGTGATGAGAGCTACTTTCCCCTCCAGGTTTTCATGACTTCAGCCCCTGCTTCGAGCGATGCTTAACGCGCGAGACCGGGCAGCAATTGCACCAGGCCGCCCGCGATGAATTCGATCGCGACCGCAGCGAGGACCAGACCCAGCAGTCGGCTGATGATATTGATGCCGGTCTTGCCGAGCAGCTTGCGAATCGGATCGGCCATCCGCAGAGAAATCCACACCGCGACTCCGATCAGGAGGCCCGCGAACACGAGGAAGATGGTGTCGTACGCATCCTGCGCCTGATGCGCGTATATGACGATAGTGCTGATCGCGCCGGGCCCCGCCAGCAGTGGAACCCCGAGCGGCACCACTGCAGGGTCGTCTTTCTCCGCGCCTTCCTGCACCTCTTCGGGAGTGCTGAGAGTTCGGCTGAGTCGCGCATTCAGCATCGAGATCGCCATCAGCAGAATCACGATGCCGCCGCCGACCCGAAACGAAGCGATACTAATCCCAAACACGTGCAGCAGCGGTTCGCCGATGAACACCGACAGCACCAGCACGGTGGCGACGGTTATCGCGGTCACCGCGGCGGTGCGTTTGCGCTCGGCGGCGCTTTGACCGGTAGTCAGCGTGATGAAGATCGGAATCGTCGCGATCGGATCGGTGATGACGAACAACGCCGTCGCGATTTCCGCGCTGGTTTTCCAGTCGTGCATATGCGCCGCGAAGGGCTACGGAACCATCACCACTTTGCCGATGTTCTTGCCTTCCTGGATCCGCAGATGCGCCTTGGCGGCTTCCGCGAAAGGAAAAGCTCGAATCAATGTGCGGCTTGATAGAGCCTTCGCGATACATGATGAGGAGCTTGTTCATCGCTCCGGGCAAAAAGGGATCGTCCCACAAATGGCCGAGATTGACGCCTGCGACGCTGCGATTCTTGTCCATCAGACCCATCGGGGTGAACAACGGTACGGTTACAATCTGACGCAGCATCCGCAAAATGTTGCGGGTCGGGCCGGAGGACATATTGGCGAATCCGAACGCGATCAGCCGGCCGCCAGGACGCAACAGCTTGTAGCCTTTGCGCCAGTCGTTGCCACCGAGCGCATCCAATACTACGTCGACTCCTTTTCCATTAGTCAGTCGCATTATCTCAGTGAAATAGTCCGTCGTGTGATAGTCGATCGGATGTGTACATCCGTTGGCGCGAACCACTTCATGCTTCGAGGCCGAGGCAGTTCCAAATGTGACTACACCCTCGACGCCGCGGCATAGCTGCAAAACCGCGAGGCCGACGCCACCTGCGGCCATGTGAATGAGGACCGACTCGCCCGGACGAATCGATGCGACGCGAAACAGCATCTGATACGCAGTGAGATAGTTCACCGGGATCGCCGCGGCTTCTTCGAAGCTCATCTGATCGGGAATCGGAAACGCGTTCGCCTGCGAAACGCAGATTTGATCCGCATGCGCGCCGAAGCGCGAGAGTACCACCACGCGCTTGCCGATGAGCCCTCCATCGACGCCATCACCAACCGCATCGACGGTTCCTCCCGCTTCATAGCCGACGATGCATGGAAGCGGCGGCGCGTCGGGATAGAGGCCCTGGCGCGCCATCATCTCGGCGAAGTTCATGCCGCATGCGCCGGTGCGAATTCGCAGCTCGCCCGCCTTGGGAATGAGATCAGGAGTTTCGCGAACTTCGAGAACCTCGGGTCCACCAGCCTTGGTGATCCAGACTGCGCGCATCAGCGAATACTCTCCCGTCGATAGTTGAGTGAATTTGCCAAACCGGGGTGACGACCCGGAGTTATCAAAAGCATAATCGCCGGCTCGACTAACGAAGCTTCGCGGCGGGCTCGACCCATTCGCGCGCGACGCGCTCCAGCGCCTCGGGAATGCGGGCGTCATCGCCGGGCAGGCGCACGAATGGCACGAACTCCGCCACCCCTAATTCATGGTACGCGCGCAGGTCCTCGGCCGTCACCTGATTCTCATATGGTGAGATGATGATTTCGAGTTCCGAAATATCGCGTCCCGCCTCCGCCATCAGCGAACGCAGCGTCGCGATCTTCGCGGCCGCCTGTTCCGGATTTAGCTTGACGCCGAACCATCCGTTGCCCATGCGCGCCACTCGCCGCAATGCGGGCATACTCTCGCCGCCGAAGATGACCGGCAGCTTCGCGCCCTGAGCGGGTTTGGGAAAACTGCGGACCCCGTCGAAGCGCACGAACTCGCCGCTGAAGGTGGACTTCGGCTCGCCCCACAGTTTCCGCATCACTTCGATATATTCCGCGGTGCGCTGCGCGCGGCGCTCGAACGGTATTCCCAACGCGCCGAATTCCTCGGACGACCATCCGATGCCGACTCCCAGCGCGAGGCGTCCGGAGCTGAGACTGTCGAGACTCGCAATCACCTTCGCCAGCGCCAGTGGATTATGTTCCGGCACCAGGCAGATTCCGGTCGCCAGACGGATGCGACTGCTGAACGCCGCAGCATAGGTCAGTCCGATGAAGGGATCGAGGAGATCAATGTCGCTGCGAGCCATGAAGCTGCCGTCATCGCGATAGGGATACTTAGAGTCGTGGGTGTCGAACAGCACCACATGCTCGGGCGCCCACAACGTCCCAAAGCCAAGCCGCTCGGCATTCTCCACCACCGCACGAATGGTCGTTGGGACGCGCCGCCTTTCCAATCCCGATCGCCGTCATTCCAATTTTCACGTTGCCCTCCAGCCTCGCGAGTACTTCCCGCGCTCTCTCTATGCCGCTAGTAAAATGTCGCGATCCGATCAATACATCGACGCATAGCTTAGTCGCCGCGGGAGTATGAAAAATGAAATTCGGAATCGCCTTTGCCAACTCCGGAGCCTTCAGCAATCCCGCCCTGATGGGCCATCTGGCGACTACCGCCGAGCGCTGCGGCATCGAATCGCTATGGACCGTCGAGCACGTCGCGATACCAGTCAAACATCGCCGTATCCGGGCAGCAAGGACGGTCAAATGCCGGGGGGCGACAACGTCGCGATTCCCGATCCGCTGATCCCGCTGGCATATGTTGCCGCGATCACGAAGACCATCAAGCTGGCGACCGGAATATCTGATCCTGCCGCAGCGCCATCCGATTTACACTGCGAAGGAAGTCGCAACGCTGGACCTGCTAAGCGGAGGCCGCACCATACTCGGCATCGGCAGCGGATGGATGAAGGAGGAGTTCGAGGCGCTCGGGATCGATTTCCATCATCGTGGCGCGATGACCGATGAAGCGATCCTGGCCCTGCGCGCGCTTTGGAGCGAAGGCGTCTCGTCATTTGAAGGCAAGCATTTCAAGTTCGGCCCGCTGCACTCCTATCCGAAGCCGGTAAGCCACGATGTCCCCATCCACGTCGGCGGGCATTCGAGGCGGCGGCCGAAGCGCGCCGGTCGCTATGGCGACGGATTTTTTCCGACGGTCGTAAATCCCGAAAAGTTGAAGCAGCTGTTCGATCTCGTCAGAACCGAGGCGCAAAAGGCGCATCGCGATCCTGCGAAGATCGAATTCACCTGCATGGCGTCCTCGGCGAAGATGGACAACCTCAAGGCGCTCGAGGACCTCGGCGTGTCGCGAGTGGTGATGAATCCGCCGGGCTCGAATCCCGAGGCCCTCACGCGCTCGCTTGAAAAATTTCAGCAGGAAGTCATCGCGCGCAGCTAACCGCGCGAGCTGGCTCGGCTCGGCGGAGCTAGACAGACCAGCGCTGGGGTTGGTCAGGATCGACGACGTAGGTGCAGGTATAACCAGTGCGGATGCTGGTGGCGAGATGGCGCGCCAGTGCGGGGTGGCTCGCGCGGATTTTGCCGATGACATCTTTGATGCGCTTGGTGACCGTCACTCGCGAGCGCTCCCGCGCCGCTTCATCCTGAAACTCGCTGTCAGCAACCTCCGCTGCGCGATCCGGGCGACCGTCGGTCTGCGTACGCCGCCGGTTAACCCGCTTCGAAATTCTTTTGCGTGTGTCCGCCGCGAGCTCGAGCGCGGAAAATTCCATCCCCGGACTAGTGAGCAGACGCGCGAGGTAATGCATTCCGAGCGTATCGCGCAGCCGCAATACCGCGCCCTGAAAAGATATGCTCCAGTAGTCGCCTTCCCTCTGCAGCGTGTTGGAGCCGCGCAAATCGCCCATGCTTATCGAAGAGGCGCGGCTGTCGATGGTGAGGAAGCGAAAGATCGCGGTCTGCATTCGCTCACAAAACTGCGGGGCGTCGCTGCGCTCAAGGATCGCAAACGCAAGGTTGTTTTTCTCCACTGCCTCGCGATGGCGCGACGCAGCAAACGCCGCGCGCGCCCAGAAAATCAGCGCGGCAGCTTCTTCCCACGGAGCGTGGCAGTTACGGAAAGTTTCAATCGCGGCGCGAAAACCCTCGCCTACCTGCTCGGGGAGCTTCAGGGCCGACCCTTTTTCCGACGCTGCCTTCCATATCTGATCGGAACTCTTGGCCTTGCGGATATACTCCGCCGCCGTGACCAGCGCCGTGGCATATTCGTAGGAGCCTCGATGGCCCTTCCAGTCCTCGCCGCTACCCAGGATTTCGTGACAGCGGTGCAGTTGCGCCTGCGCGGCCGCGATATGACCTAAATCCGCATCGAGGATAGCCAATTCGATCCGGGTGAAAAGCTCACGATTCAGATCGGGCGCCTCCAGCGCGGTGGCCAGGGCCGCCTCCAGGTATTCCTGCGCTTCGATGCGTTGATTACCAACCCGCGCGAGCCGTCCGAGCACAGATCCGGCATCGGCCACTGCGAGAAGCTGTCCGGCGGATTGCGCGGCGTCAAATTGTTCACGGAAGAGTCGCACGCCGCGCTCCCAGTCGCCCTCAAGGTAGGCGAGCAGCGCGTGCCTTGAAGCGAACCCTTCAAATTCCGCGAGGGCATCGCGGGCACCGGCGAGGTCACCCTGGCTGACCAGCGCCGAGGCGAGCAGGTCAAGCAATGCGTAGCGTTGATTGATGACCGTGCGCGATCGGCGTCGATCGAGTTCGCGCCTGCACCAATGCTCCGCCCGCGCATTGTCGTAGAGCATCAGCGAGCATCCCGCCGCCATGCGCGCAGCCAGCGCTCCTGCGATTGCATCGTCGAGGTGTTCGGCCCGCTCCCATGCTTGCTCGAAGATCGCATAGCCCTCAGCCATCCGGCCCAGCGCGCACAATGCTTTGCCATGATAAGCGGCCGCTTGACTCCAGTGCGCCCCGTTAGTGAGCCCCATCAGGCGCAGCGAAGCCTCCAGCATGTCAACCGTGCCAAGCCTGCCGGTGGCGATCCGCGCGAGCTCCCCCTCGATGTCAACACTCCGAGTGTTCACAGTTTTTTCTAACGATAGACTGGCAGCGAGCGCACCACTCGAGTCAATCGTACGTCAAGCGAAGCAGGGAAGAAAATCGTCGCGAACCGGGTCCGCAAATCAGTCGAGCGTAGTCGAAGTGTCGCGCCCAGTTCCTACCCGCGAGGGTCGACTACAGTGAAGGATGAAAGTCGGGGCATCGCGCAGACCGCAATGCCCCGGGCTTTCGTAAATGGCCTTTATCCGTATCCGAAATCGTTCCGATCCCGCTCATCGGCGCGCGCCGATGAGGTCTCCCAAGCTCGACTCCTGACGATGCGCTATTGCTGAAGCTCCGGTTCGATCGTGGCGATCGAATGGCGCATGTCTTTCAACTGCCCGAGGATCTCCATCATCTGCGCCTTTCTGCGATTCCTGGCCGCCCGTCCCAACGCGATCTTGAGACTGCGCGCCTGGGTCCGGAGGTCAAGATAGCTATCCGGCACATCCACCTGCGCTTCGCCGATGACCCGGTCCACATCGGAGAGATCGGTGCTGCAGTTCAGGACCGGCACGTGGATAGACAGCATGTGATTATTCATCCGATCGACGGTGTCGGAGACCAGTCGCTCGCAATCCGCGATGTCGTAGACCACGTTCAGCGCCCGCAGGAAGAAACCCATCGTGTTGAGCGACTTCTGCCCGCCCATCAGGTCGGAAGGAAAGTAGATGTTGCCCAAGGTCGCCAGCGCGAGGGCTGGTCCGCCCGGATTCGCTGCTTCCGGCTGCCCGGTGCCCCTCGGCAACGGGTTGGGCAGGCCAATCGCGATGGGACTGGGACCAGAGCCGAGTTGATTGGCCGCACCAGTGAAGACCGCGCTGTTCAGATTAAAGACAAATGGGTCGGTGAAGTAGAACGAAATTGCGTCCTCTAAAGTGGTGCTGAATGCGCCGTTATGGAAGAAGCTGTGCTTGCGCGGCGCTTCGATAATTGACTGGACGTTGAATATTGAAATGCCAGTGGGCACCTCGGCACCGTTGACCGGCGCGCCATCTCCGGGATCTGCGCCCATGTGGACGGAGGTCTGGCCGTTAAGCCCGCCGGTGATGGTCTCTCCGGTGGACGGAACCGTAAACGTGATATTCGTCAGCATATCCACGTTTTGCTCTTCGTTCTCGTTACGCCCGGGAAAGGGCAGCGGCGGATTGCCGAAGGGCTCGGTTCTGACGCTGCTTGCGCTCAAACTGGCGCCGCCATTGAAGTGACAGAACTGACATCCAGCATTCGGATCCAGGTAGATGTCCTTGCCCATTTCAACGATCGGATCTTTGAAGGTTACTACCGGCTGTGAGTCGGTCATTTGCGAGCCAGGGAATGTCGTTCCGGCTTTGAAGGCGAGTTCGAGAGGAGTTCCGGTCGGATACTGACGCCCCAGGTATTGCTGAAAAGTCGAGATCGCATCCAACTCCTGGTCGGTTGGACAGCGGAAGTCGACCCCGGGCACTCGCGCATTGGTACGGGCGAAATGATGCCGTACCGCTCCCATCGAGAACGCCCGCAATACTGCGGTCAGGTCTTTGGGGTTCGCGTTCGCCGCGTCGACTACGTCCTTACACTTGAGATCTTTGGTTCCGGCCGGGGTCAAAACCGTATCATCGTTGGGTGTTCCGTCGCCGGCCCATCCAAGTTCAATGAAGCGGGTACCGGTGTTGACCGGCGCGGTCACAAAATTTGGCGCATCGGTACATGGTCCGGCTCCGGTGGCGGGTAAGCCCGTGACGGCGCCGCCGGTAGCATCAGGCAACCCGGTGAGGTTTTGCCCGCGCACTTTGAACTGGAAGGTCGTCTCGTTGATGACGGCGGAAATCTTGATTCCTCCGAAAACATCGTATGCGGGAACGGTGAGTCCGCTCAGGCCGATTTGCTCTCCCACCACAAACGGATATGGCGGCTTCGTGAGAGTGGTTATCTGAGCGGTAGGAACGTTGGTCGTGGTCGCGCTTTTGATCAAGGTCGCATTGGGACATTCGTTCAACGTCGTCAATGCCAGACCGCTAAGTTGCATCGAGGTCCGAAATGGGCCGGCCGGATTCGAAATGTTTCCGGGTGCTCCGGGAGTGGTATCGCTGATGTTGAACACCGCGAACTTATCCACCAAGGTTTGATTTTCCAGCGTCGAATTGCTGCCCCCGCTCGCGATTTTGTGATCATGCTTACTTAGCCCTGCGATGTCCGCCGGACTGAGCGCATAGTCTTTCTCAGGGATGTGGCAAGTTCTGCAGGTTCGGCCGTTTCCTTTGAATTGCTCCTGGGTGAAGACCTTGAACCCCTCATCGACCAGCTTCGCCTGGTGCCTGTCGAAGGCTCGCGCGGGAGAAGAAGCGGATACGGCGATCGCCGAAATGACGACCAAAATGGACAAACCTCGCAGCGCACCGGATCCCAATCCTCGAATGGATACCGCGGCCGCTGCGCGACAAAAGTTCGCTCTTGTGTTCGATTTCACCGTGCCCTCCCCTCTAGGCCAAAACTAATCGACATTCGCTAAGGCGCGTTTTCTGCCCGCCTCTCACTTGCTTATCCGCAACTTTATGTTGCGATGAATGAGGCTTCGGGACATCGGTGTGCCATTGATAGTACTGGTTGTGCCTGATGGACTTAGCCCCACTCTCATTCGAGCAAATCCGCAAACAGGCAGCGGCATCACCCTTAGCGCAACCGAACCCTCGAACAAGCGCTTTAGCATGCCGTGCGCGGCAAATTCCACCACCCGGATCGGGCATATTTCAATTAATCATCACAAATGACTAGTTTTTGCAGCTATTCTCACTTGGATGATGCTGCGGCGTCATCTTTACAATCCGGCCAGGCGGGGACTTTTGGGCCGGTTCGATGCCTGGACAGGCGGGGGCGAGGACTTCTGCTTATGGACCAGGATCGGTCAGAACCGACCCTGGTCCGCGCTGAATGAGCCTACGTCGGACTCAGTGAACCGGGGTATTCTGTAAGAATTCAACGGTGTTGCCGTCCGGATCCATAACCATCGCAATGGTAACGCCGGGGCGAAACTCGGTTACCGGGACGGTCGGCTTGATGCCTTTGGCTTCGAGCTGGGCCACGAGGCCTCGGATATCCGGCACCGAAATTGTGAAATACCGAAACCCTAGCCCGCGCATCGGGCCGCCGGGCGCCGGCTTGGCGGTCGGCATCGGATCGAGCTTCAACAATTTGATGATGGTGGTACCGCATTTGAGGCGATACATCTTGCCGTTGGGAAGCGGCAGTTCGCCTTCCCATTCCAGTCCGAGGGCGTCGCGATAAAAGCCCAGCGCCGCCTTCTCATCGGTGATGATGATCCCCAAATCAATCGAATCTTTGGTTACCTGCATAGAGTTCTCTCCCAATCGGCCATTTGTCATCTAACCGCTTTCCGATAAGAATAGAAGCCTTAAGCTCATGCAAAAAATCCAAGATACCCGCGTCCTCTCGATCGATCCGCTGATCGCGCCACAGAAGCTCAAGGATCAGTTGCCGGTCGATGAGGCCATTGTCGCCACCGTGGTCGAGGCGCGCGAGACCATCCGCAGAATCATCAAGGGCGCCGACCACCGGATGCTATGCATCGTCGGGCCGTGCTCGATTCACGATCCCGCTAGCGCGCTCGAATTCACCGAGCGGCTGCGCAAACTCAAGGACGCCGTCGCCGAACAGCTCTACATCGTGATGCGCGTGTACTTCGAAAAGCCGCGCACCACCGTCGGATGGAAGGGGCTCATCAACGATCCGCATATGGATGACAGTTGCGACATTCCCGCGGGATTGCGCATCGCGCGCACGCTGCTGGTTCAGATCAACCGGATGGGGCTGGCGGCAGGGACCGAGACACTCGACCCCATCACGCCTCAATACATCGCGGATTTGATCGCGTGGTCGGCGATTGGCGCGCGCACCACTGAGAGTCCAAACTCATCGCGAGATGGCGAGCGGCCTCTCGATGCCGGTCGGTTTCAAAAATTCCACCGAAGGCAATCTCCAGGTCGCAATCAACGCGATCCAGTCCGCGCGCCGGCCGCATTCGTTCCTCGGCATCACGCAGGATGGGATGAACGGCATCGTGCGCACCGCCGGCAATCCTGACACCCACATCGTGCTGCGTGGCGGCAAGAAGCCGAACTTCGATGCGGCCAGCATCGCGGAATGCGTCGGCATGCTCTCGAAGGCCGGCCTCGAGCCGCGCGTGATGGTCGATTGCTCGCACGCGCAAACCAACAAGGACTACACCAAACAGCCCGAGGTGTTTGGCGCGCTGGTCGAGCAGATCCGCGGCGGCAGCAATGCGATCCTCGGCGCGATGCTCGAAAGCAACCTCGAGGCAGGCAACCAGCCGTTAGGCGATAGATCGGCCGCGCTGAAGTACGGCGTGTCGATCACCGATCCGTGCATCGACTGGGCGACCACCGAAAGATGCCTCCTCGATGCGGCCTCGGCACTCGCCGCCCGCCATTAGCCGGAACCTCGCGACAAGAATGCCCGGGCGAGGCGCAGGCAAAGTCGGCGCCGTATGCGCCATCGCGGGCGCGCTGCTGCTTCTGCTCGGCACCTATCTCCATCCGATGTCGGCGGACCCAAATGACGCGCTCGCGGCCTTCACCGAGTACGCCGCGGACCATCTATGGGTCGCGAGCCATCTGACCCAACTGGCGGGCGTCGCACTGATGGTCGGAGCGCTCATTTTTCTAAGCCACGAACTCGATAGCGCGTCGGCGCGGGTCGCGGCGGCTGGAGCGATCGCGAGCCTCGCACTGGCGGCCGCATTGCAGGCCGTCGACGGTGTCGCGCTCAAGCGCATGGTCGATGCGTGGGCCATGGCCCCGGCCGAGGAGAAAGCCATCGCCTTTCATGCGGCATTCGCGGTGCGTCAAATCGAGGTCGGCCTCGCGGCGATGTTCAGCCTGGCGCTCGGAACCAGCGCGCTGCTTTACGGAGTCGCGTTGATAACTGCGCGTCTGTATCCGAGGTGGCTCGGCATCGTCGCGATCCTGGGCGGTGGAACCAACGCTGTCGCGGGAGTCGTGATGGCCTACACCGGATTCTCCGACGCCTCGATGAACGTCAGCATGCCGGCCAGCCTGGTAATGCTGGTCTGGATGATCGCCATCGGCATCCTGATGTGGCGGCGTGCGACTGCGAGCGCAGCGGCTGGGACTTGAGGTAGCGGCATGATACGGATCGGACTCGACGCGAGGACCATCCGATGCAAATCGAAGCCGCGACCATCGCCAACGTTTTCGGTGAAGTAGACACCTGGACCAACCCGTATCCCGCATACGCGCAGTTCCGCGCTCAGTCGCCGATCGTCTCACAATGGCCGCTGGTGCTCCTCGATGGCACCGAGATCCAGGTCCACACCTGGATGCTGCTGAAGTACGAACAGGTCAGCGCCGCGCTGCGCGATCCCGCCACTTTCTCCTCGCAGAATCCCGCGCCCGGCAGCGTCGCGCCGGCACTGGTGTTGATCCAGGACGATCCGCCGCGGCATACGCGCTTTCGCCGCATCGTCAGCAAAGCCTTCACCGCGCGACGGGTGGCCGAGCTCGAGGAATGGATCAAAACCGTCGCGGCGCATCTGCTTGAGGAAATCCCGGCCCGCAAATCAGTTGATGCGGTGGGCGCTTTCACCATGCCGCTCCCACTGCGAGTTATCGCGCGGATGCTCGGCATCCCCGGCGAGGATCAGCCGACCTTCAAGCGCTGGAGCGATTCGCTGGTCTCGTTCAATGGCGGCGACTTCACCGCAGCCGAGCGCGTCAAAAACGGCATGGAGATGATGGACTACTTCCGCCACATCGCACCCGCGCGGCGCGGCAAGGGCGGCGGCGACCTCATTACCGCGCTGGTCGACGCCGAGGTCGAGGGCGAGCGCCTCGAGGAGTGGGAGATCCTCGGCTTCTGCATCCTGCTGCTGGTCGCGGGCAACGAGACCACCACCAACCTGATGAGCAACATGCTCAACATCCTCGTCGAGCGGCCGCAGCTCTGGCGCCGCCTGCGCGAGGATCGCACGCTAGTCGAAAACGCCATCGAGGAAACCCTGCGCTTCGAAAGCCCGGTCCAGATGCTGACGCGGATGGTCACCCGCGACATCGAGATCGGCGGGCGCAAGATTTTCCAGGGGCAGCCGGTCGCCGTCAGCTATGGCGCCGCCAATCGCGACCCCGCGATGTTCCCCGACCCCGACACGTTCTCGCTCGACCGCGACGCCAGCAAGCATCTCGGCTTCGGCGCAGGCATCCATTATTGCCTCGGCGCTCCGCTGGCGCGGGTCGAGGCGAGCATCATGCTCAATGCGATGCTCGATCGGTATTCCTCGATCGAGCGTGGCGATGAGGCGCCGCAGCGTCAGCGCGCGACCAACCTGCTGTTCGGCTTCGGGAAGCTGCCGTTGAAGTTCATCGCCTAGCTGCATCGGCTTGGGATGCGTCCCGCTCGGGATCAGTTGCTTCCATTCGGCACACATCGGCGCATCAGGGGTTGTCCCGTCGCGGCACTGTTTCCCGAAGAACAGGGCCAATCGGCAAAGTCATTTCCCATTTTCCGATGACCAGCTGCGCTGGCACGCTCGCTGCAATGTCTCGCTCTCGCAACGAGGAGACATCAAATGCTCGCCAGCTCTCATTCGCAGCCGCAGCCCAATCCGATTGGGTTTCTTCCGCGCACCAATTTTGCTGACGCGCCGGCCAATCGTGTGGTGCATGCGGATTTCTCGCGCGATGCACGCCTCCTCGATGCCTCCATCGCGGGAGTCGTCCTGAGCGTCAATCCGCGCGACGATGAGATGCGCGAAAAGGCCGCGGGCGCATGGAACTTCATCCGCACCATGCTCGCTGAACATCTGCTCGATGAGGCGGATGCCGACTTGCCGTGGACTGCCGATACCTCGATCGGGTCGCCGACCGCATGCGACATTCTAAGGAAACGTTATTCCGAGCTTCGCACGCTGGCGCGGACCGTCGAGGCAACCTCATTTGAAGTGGGCACCGATAGCGAGGTTTCCGCGGCAGGGAAGGCGCTGTGCCGGCTCGCCGTCAAGCTCGACGATCTTTCGGAACGGACCCAGCGCCGGCTAGTGAACAAGCTTCGCCAGTATGTCTTTGCTGGAGCTAAGGAGCGCAGTTTAGCCGCATAATCATCGCATAATGTCCGGCTAGTCGGGGGGCATAGCCGGCTGTCTTGTGGGTAGCTCCGGGGGGAACTACCCCTTTCATTGACCAAGCCAGTGGGGGATGTGGCGCAGGCGGCTTCTGTCGTGGGGGACAGAGGCCGCCGCGCATTTGAAGCGTCCCATTAGATTGCCGCCGCGCCGGCTCCGCTTCCGCTAATCTTGTCTAAGCTCACGTATCGGATACAATTTCGGCTGTTCGCGGAGGTGGACCAATGAAAATGGCTACTTCAGTTGCGCAGCGATTGCTCGGCTTTATTTTTCTCGCTTTTGGTCTCAATGGTTTCATCCACTTCATCCCTCAAATGAAGCTGCCCAATCCGGCGCTGCAATTCTTCGTCGGGATGGCGGCCACCGGCTACATGATACCGCTCTTGTTCGCGACCCAGGCCGTTTGCGGCGCACTGTTGATCGTCGGGATGTTCGTGCCCCTCGCGCTCGCGATGCTCGCCCCGATCCTGGTGAACATCTTTCTGTTCCACACCTTCATCGCGCTCGATGGTCTTCCAATCGCCATCATCGTGGTCGGCCTCGAACTGTACCTGGTGTATGCGTATCGCGATTCGTTCGCACCGATGCTTCGCGCACGGGCCATGCCCGCGGACGCCGAGACCACAAGTGCCGCCCGCCGTCCCGCCACCGCCTGAGAGGTATACATCGATGGCCGCAAATTCAATTCGCGCCGTGGTCGTCGATCCTGCGGTCGAAGGTCGCCTCGCCATCAAGGAAGTTCCCGTACCCGCTCGCCACTTCCGCAGATGCGCTGGTCCGCGTCAAAGCGATCTCGCTCAACCTCGGCGAGACCCGCAACGCTCTGACCGAAGCCGCCGCCGGATGGCGTCCGGGATGGGATTTTGCGGGCGTCGTCGAGAAGACAGCCGCCGATGGCTCCGGTCCGAAATCCGGCGCGCGCGTGGTCGGCATGATGTTCCAGGGATCATGGGCCGAGCTCCTCGCGGTGCCGGACGGCTTCCTTTCCCAACTCCCCGATTCCGTTACCTTCGCACAAGCAGCGACGCTCCCGGTCGCGGGACTGACCGCGCTGTACGGCCTCGAGCGCAACGGGCCGATTCGCGATCGCAAGGTTCTCATCACCGGTGCGAGCGGCGGCGTAGGACTCTTCGGATGCCAAATCGCTCGCGATGCCGGCGCGCATGTGGTCGCGCTGGTGCGCCGTGCCGAGCGTGAGAAACACGCGCGCGAGGCCGGTGCGCATGAGGTGGCCATCGGCGAGGACGCCTCGGCGCGCGGCGTAAGTTCGGCCCCTATCACACCATCCTCGAATCGGTCGGCGGCACCGTCGTCGCACAGGCGCTGACGATGCTCGCGCCCGACGGGATGTGCGTTAGCGTAGGGGTCTCGGCCTCGCCGCAGGCCACCGTCGATGTGCGCGCGCTGATGCGCGGCGGCGGGCTGAGCTGGTACGGCTTCTATCTCGGCTACGAATTCCAGCGCGAGAGCGCCTCGAGCGGGTTGGCGCGGCTGGTAAAGATGGTTGCCGAGGGTCGCCTGAAGGCGCCCATCGATCTCGAAGCGCCGTGGGAGCAAATCGCGCAAGTCGCGCAGAAGCTCTATCGCGATCGCGCCATCGCGGGAAAGGCGGTGCTGACGCTCTGAACTTTGGTCGTATTTCTCGGCGAGCGCTCATGTAGTAATGCTGCGCGTTCACCCATTCTGCAGGAGCATTTTCATGGCCCTTTGGAAACCCGATCCCACCTTCTATCCCTCGGCCCGTATGGCGATGACGGCGCCGCCCGAGACCCTCGCCTACTGTCGTCACCTTCGATCCGAAGAGCGAGAAAGCCCGACGCGCTTTGACGCGATCGATCTGGATCCGAAGCAAAGCAGCTATGGAAAAGTCGTCGGACGCCTCGAGATGCCGAAGGTCGGCGACGAGCTTCACCACTTCGGGTGGAATGCGTGCAGCGCCGCGCTATGTCCTTACGCGCCGCATCCGCACATCGAGCGCCGCTACTTGGTCGTGCCGGGGATGCGCTCCTCGCGCATCTACATCATCGACACCAAGCCGTACGCGCGAAATCCGCGCATCGTGCGCGTCATCGAGCCCGAAGAGATCGCGTCGAAGACCGGCTACAGCCGGCCGCATACGATCCATTGCGGACCCGATGCGATCTACGTCAGCGCGCTCGGCGCTCCCAATGGCGACGGGCCGGGCGGAATTTTCCTGCTCGATCACGAAAGCTTCGATGTGCTCGGGCGATGGGAAGTCGACCGCGGTCCGCAGCAGCTCGCCTATGACTTCTGGTGGCATCTCGGATGGGACGTCGCGGTGACCAGCGAATGGGGCACGCCCAACATGATCGAAAATGGCGTGAATCCCGACTTACTGCTGGGCGGCAAATATGGTCATGCGGTACACATCTGGGATTTGCGCAAGCGCCGCCATCTGCAGACGCCTCGACATCGGCGCGGAGAACCAGATGGCGCTGGAGCTGCGCCCCTCGCACGATCCGACCAAGCAGTACGGCTTCTGCGGCGTCGTCATCTCGACCAAGGATCTGTCGGCGTCGGTATGGCTGTGGCATCGCGACGGCAACAGCGGCAACTGGGCGATTCAGAAGGTCATCGAGGTTCCGGCCGAGCCCGCCGAACCCGACAAGCTGCCGCCCGCGCTGAAGCCGTTCAAGGCGGTGCCGCCGCTCATCACCGATATCAACCTGAGCCTCGATGACAAGTTTCTCTACGTCTGCATGCTTCGGCACCGGCGACCTGCGCCAGTATGATGTCAGCGATCCGTTCCATCCCAAGTTGACCGGATGTGTGCGGCTGGGCGGGATCACCTCGCACGCGACGCATCCCAAGTCGGGTCCGCTCAACGGCGGCGCGCAGATGCTCGAAGTTCAGCCGCGACGGCAAGCGCATCTACATGAGCAATTCGCTGTACGGCGCGTGGGACGAGCAGTTCTATCCCGAGGGCCTGCGCGGATGGGTCGCGAAGCTCGATGCGAATCCGGCCGGCGGTATCGAAGTCGATCCGAATTTCTTCCTGACCTTCGAGGGCGAGCGGCCGCATCAGATTCGCCTCGAAGGCGGCGACGCGTCGTCCGATTCGTATCTGCTATCCATGAATGCACATGACACCGGCGGCGGCCTGGCCGTGGGTCGCCGTCGCGATGCTCGGCGCGTATCACGGCGTCGATCCCTCGATGGGATGGCTGTTCGCGGTCGCGCTCGGCCTGCAGGATAGAAGCCGCGCGCGCGTGATGTGGGCGCTCGTTCCGATCGCGATCGGGCATCTGCTTTCGATCGCGCTCGTGGTCGCGCTGGTGGGCGGCCTGCGGATGACCTCGTTCAACCCCGACTACATCCGCTATGGCGGCGCGGTCGTGCTGATCGGCTTCGGACTTGTTCCGCCTCATCTGGCCGCACGCGCATCCGCGCTGGGTCGCGATGCGCGTCAACTCGGCCGAGCTCGCGCTGTGGTCATTCCTGATGGCCTCGGCGCATGGCGCGGGCCTGATGCTGTTTCCGATACTGATGAACGTGATGCCGGCGCGGCCACTTGATGATGCATCACCATCATGCGATGCCGCCGATGGGAAGCAGCCTGCTGACCGGCGCGCATGGTCGCGCTCGTGCACACTTCCGCGATGTTGGTGGTGATGGGCACGATCGCGATCGTGATTTACGAAAAAGTCGGCCTCGCGATTTTACGCAGCGCGTGGATCAACCTCGACACGATATGGGCAGTCGCGCTCATCGCCGCCGGCCTCCTGTCGCTGTTCATCTGAAGTCGTCCATTCTGGTATTGTAAGAAAGCGATGAAACTCAAGGTTATCGTTCATGAGGCGGAAGAAGGCGGCTACTGGGCCGAAGTGCCTGCGATACCCGGCTGCGCGACCCAGGGCGAAACCTTCGAGGAACTGCTCAAGAATCTTTACGAGGCCGTCGAAGGTTGCCTCTCGGTCGACGTCAAGCCTGCCGCATCCACTGGGAAGGACCGCTTGGTTGAGATCATCGTGTGAAGCTTGTTTCCGGCCAGGAGTTTGCCCGGATAGTCGAGCGCCATGGCTGGCAACTTCTACGGATTCACGGTAGCCATCACATCTACGGTAAACCCCGCAATCCCGTAAGATTATCGATACCTATCACGGAAACCAAATGCTAAAGCGTGGTCTGCTCACTCATCTCGCAAAACAAGCTGGGCTGAGCGACGACCAAGTAGCATAGTTAACAATTTAGAACGTCACGCGGCCGGTCAGAATCCACGAGTTGTGGTATGCGGCGTACTTGGTCACCGCGACCTGGAAGCCCGATCCCGCGATGAGCTTGACCCGTTTCCAAATCGGGAAGCGGCCGAGAATCAACCCCGGTGTGATGAACACTTGATTCTTTCCGGCATGCTCGCCGTCGGGGTACCAGGTGTAGTTGACCTCGACCTCGGGCCAGAGAACTTTCAGCAGGTGATACTGAAATGCGGTGTTGTATGCTAGCGGCATCCCGAGCCTATCCAGTCCGCCATTGGGGAACGTTACCGCGACCGTGCTTTGAACGTCGAAGTCGCCCCATCCTTTGCCGAAGGCGAGGGTCGGGGTGAACTGCGCATGTCCGGTGCTGTTGCCTGCGCTGCCGGTCGGCGCGCTGAAGCCCATGAACGCAGTCACGATGTAGTTGCCGTTTTCTTCGTTGGCCGAAAGCAGCCGATACTTGATCAGCGCCGTCCAGTCGCCGAAATCGTCGGTCGTCGTATGCTTGCCCTTCTGTTCATGCGAGACGTAGTTCGGGATTCCCAGGATGACCTCGACCGTATCCCATGGAATGAGCTCGATTCCTTTCCCCGACCCGTAGTTGGTCGTCAGCACGCTATGCTGCATCGACTGAAATGACTGATCGTAACGAAGCTCCTGTTCGAGGCGCGGCGTAACCGTTACCACCGGCGTCATCCAGTGCGGTTGTTCGTCCTGCGCGCGCGAGGCCCGCACGAACCAATCGGCGAAATATTCCTGGACCGGCTCGAACAGGCTGAAAAAGCCGGACGGCGCCGCGAGCTCATCGGCCTGGCACGCAGGTACCGGCCCGAAGGCGAGCATGACGAGGACGAAAGATCCTGCAAGAAGTGCGAAACTGATCTTCTTCATGGCGTTATTCTATGCCATGGAGATGGCGCTGCTGACAAGTATCGTGGCCATGACTTGGAGTCGCAGCCAGGCTCGATCGCTTTGCCGGGAGGTGATCATCGTGCCGTGCAGAACCTTTACATGCTTTCGCCGACCGCCCATTTTGGTAGTGATGACTTCCACGGCGCGCCTGCTGGTGGTTGAGGATGAACCGAAACTCGCCGCCAATCTCAAGCAAGGATTAAGCGAGGCCGGCTACCACGTCGATTGCGCGCCGACCGCCGAGTTGGCGCGCGAGGCGCTCGCGAAAAGTCATTGCCATCTGATGCTCCTCGACCTGCGGCTGCCGGGTCAAAGCGGCCTCGAGTTTTTGCACGACCTTCGCGACGCAGGCATAACCATTCCGGTACTGATCCTGACCGCGCGCGATTCCAATGACGATAAGGTTGCCGGGTTGGACGGCGGCGCCGACGACTATCTGACCAAGCCATTCGCGTTCAACGAACTGCTCGCTCGCATCCGCGCTTTGCTCCGGCGTCCATTACCGGACTCGCTACTCAAGCGCGGCGAAATCGCCGTCGACCTCACAAAACGGCGCGCCTGGCGCGGGCGCCGCGAGTTAGCGCTGTCACCCAAGGAACTGATGATGCTCGAGTGCCTGGTCCGGCGGGCGGGCGAGGTGGTAACCCGTGACGTGATCGGCGATGCGGTGTGGGGCTCGGACTACAATAGTCTTTCCAACATAGTCGAAGTTTTCGTCAATCGGCTGCGGCAAAAAATCGATCACGTCAATCAGGACTCTCTGATCGTTACCGTGCGCGGCGCAGGATACCTGCTTCGAGTCGATGCGCTCGCTGCCAAAGAGCGCGCCGAGCCCTCATGAGCATCCGCGTTCGTCTCACGCTTTTGAGCAATTGGCT
>CAWKCZ010000006.1:0-579186 GCA_963848285.1 uncultured delta proteobacterium
CGGTGAGCGCGTTGAGCAGCGAGCTTTTGCCGACGTTGGAACGGCCGGCGAGGGCGACCTCGGCGCGATGCCCATCGCGGACAACCCTCGAGGGAAAAAACCGAGGTAACGAATTCGGCGTCCAGCTTCATGATGCGCGGCAGCTTCAGGGCGACGAACTCGATGCGCGGCATAGGCGGCATCGACTCGCTGTGGGCGACCAATCGATCAAGCTGGACCGTAAGCGCATTGCGGAATTCACGCAGCATGAGGCCTCGATGGCGGTCGGGGTAGGGCGCGAGGAACTTCAGCGCGGCGCGCAGGTGCAAAATCGCGCTATCGAGGATGCCGTCGGCGAGCTTGTGATTGGCGACCGCGGCGCGGAGCAGTCCCAGATAAAACTCCCAGTCGGATTCATCGCCTTCGAGGAGGTTCATGGCCTCCTCCATTTCCTCGTGCGCCTCGAAGAAGTCGCCGCGATTGAACAGCTCGACGCCGCGTCGGAAATGTCGTCGCTATCATTCTGCATCGATCAAATGGCATCAGGGCTCGTCGGCTATCGCGTGGCCGCTGTCGGCTTCGGTCGATGTTGAGCGCCTTCTTCAGACCCTCGAGCTGCGCGAGGAAAATACCGCGGATGACCTGCTTCACGACGCCATCGGGGACCGGCAAGCGATTGCGCGCACATTGGTCGATTCGTGGAACTTCAACAGCGTGATGGCGCCCTCGTCCGCGAGGTCATATTCCGCGGTGGTCGCGAACGGTCCGTCGTCGACGCGTGTGATAGGTGATCCGATGGTCGGCCGGGAAAATACTGGAACGCCAGACGGGTCGTGATGTCCTGACCGGCCGGTCCCGCGATTTGCATCTCGACGGTCTTCTCGTTGTCGGTTTGCGAGATAACCTGCACGCTTTTCACCTGCTCGGACTTGGCATGCTCCACATCCTTGATGGTGTCGAAGACCGCGGTTCCGGCGCGGCGATGCGCGCGGTGAAATCCGCCGTCCATCGCATCGCCATCATGCGCGATGTTCTCCGTCAGGATGCCGGCCTTGCTCGCGCGATGTTGCTGGTAGAGGTAGTATCCGCGACGGCGACTACCGCGATGATCACCAGCGTGCTGACGACTTTGTAGGTTTTGCTCATCGATGTGCCTGTAGCCGCGCGAGGGTGGCGGTCGGCGTCGCGTGATTTTCGCGTTTAGCGGCCAAAGATGCCAACCAGCTCCGCGCTTTGAATACGTGGCCCTACATCGCGTCTGGAGCGCCTGCGCATTCGGGTCGGTTCCCAGATAGGGATTCGTATCGAGCGCAAACAATTTAAAGTGGTAATGATGTGGTTTGCCGGGTGGCGGACAGGGCCCATATACGTGTCTGAACCGGCGCTGTTGGCTCCCTCCTTCCCCTCCGCCTTACCCGCCTTGAAGCCCGCTGAGAACTAGGCGGAATGTCGTAGACGACCCAATGAACAAACGTTCCAGTCGGCGCATCGGGGTCTTCGACGAAGCAAGCGCCAGCGACTTCGTGCCTCGCGGGACGCCACTCCATGACAGGGGCGGCGAGTGATTCGGCGCCACTGCAGGTGAACTGGGTCGGAATAGTGGCCCCATCGGAATATGACGTTGCTGGTGATGTGGAACTTCGATGCGTCGGCTGCAAAGCTGATAGCTGGAAGCATCCAAGCAGCTATGAGCATTATCAAGCCAGTTAGAAGAACATTAGGCGACTGCATGCCAGTCAGAATCCTTGCGAAGATTTCAAAAATGCTACAAACCACCTAGCTAAATTATAGCCACATAAGTTATCCTACTGAGAATACGGCTTTTATGAAGCCGGGGCGGGGCTTTCGAACAGCACAAATCAGGCGATAGCGCCTCTTGACCTGTCCCCGCAGTTTTGCGAGTTACTAGAGAAGTTAAGGCGGGCGTAAAAACGAAGCGGAGCCGTTTTGCAGACGTCTCAAGAAAATACTTCCCGACACGTTCAAGCGGCGCGCCGAACTGTCCTTGCCGGGAGATGCCATGGCTACGGAATCCAAATACACATTGCCGCGCGTGATGACGGTAAAGGAATTGTCCGACTACCTGCGCGTTCACCCCTCGACCATCTACAAGCTTTTGCGCCGAGGCGAGCTGCCGGGATTCCGGATCGGGACCGACTGGCGCTTCAACGCCGAAGTTATCGACAAATGGTGCCTCGAGCGCAATATGAAGTTGCCCGACGATCCCTCGACGCGCAACTGACTTCGGCACATTTCGGGCATCTTCCGAGCGCTCCGCGATTAGCAGATCGCTATCGCCGATCCGGCTCGTCTTACAAAGGCGAAACGAGCACCCCCTTGCGCGAGACCGTCGTTTTGCAATAGCGGCGAAATCGGGGCGCACCCTTGATCTCGCCGCCGATGTGCCGCACCATTCCGTTCGTTCAATTCGAATCATGATTAGTGCAGCCCGAAAATCAGCTCGCCACGGAGCCCGCTGCTCCCGGCGCCGCGCCGTCGCGGCTCGCTCGATCAGGTTCTGATCGATGCCGCGATGGATTTGTTCGCCTCCTACGGATATCGCGGCACCTCGCTTTCGCGCATCGCGCGCGCGGCCGGCGTAACCAAGGGCGCCCTTTATTGGCACTTCAGCGACAAAGAGGAATTTTTCCTTGCGGTGGTTGAAAAGGTCCTCGGGCGACTGGGGCAACCAATATCCGCGAAGCCAATCGAGCGATCAGCAAGGAGTTCAACAAGGCGTTTCTCTGGACCTTCGAGAACATGGCGGTGCTCAACGAGAAGAATCCCTGGGTCAGCCGCCTGCTCCTCATCATCACGCTGGAATCGCACAAGATAAGTCCGCGGGTCTTGCGCGCGATGCGCAAAGCAAACCTCGGTTATCTGCGCAATTTTCGGGTTTTGGTTGCAACACGGCAAAGAGCTGGGCGTCTTCGAAGCGCCGCTCGATGCACAATGGGCCGGGACCCAGATGTTCGCCAGCTATCTCGGCCTCGCGAATCTCTGGTACCTGCATGGGCCGCGCTTCGATTTGCGTCGCTCGTTGGCGCGTCAGGCCCGCGAGTTCATGCGCCAGTGGAGCACGAAAAAATGAAAGCCGGGCTGATCTACGAGATCGAGACGATCAAGCCCTTCAAATCGCCCACCTACGAGGCCGACATCTATCGCGAGACGCTGGAGCAGATTGAGCTGGCGGACCGCCTCGGTTTCGATTCCGTCTGGACCGTCGAACATCACTTCCTGGAAGAATTTTCCTACTGCTCCGCGCCCGAGGTTTTCCTCGGATGCGTGGCCGGCCGCACCAAACGCATCCGCATCGGTCATGGCGTCGTGGTGCTGCCGTTCAACCATCCGGTGCGGGTGGCGGAGCGCATCGGAGTGCTCGATATCGTTTCGAATGGTCGCGTCGAGTTCGGCACCGGCCGCGCCACCACCATGGACGAGATCCTCGGCTTCGGCATGACCCCCGATCAGACGCGTCCGCGATGGGTCGAGGCGGTCGATATGATCCCGCGCATGTGGCGCGAGGACCCTTTTACGCTACCAGGGCGAAGTACTGGTCGGTCGAGCATCCGATCTCGGTGATTCCTAAGCCCGTGCAGAAGCCGCATCCGCCGATGTGGGTGGCGTGCACCAACCCCGCGACCTTCGAACTCGCGGCGCGAACAGGGTTTCGGCGCGCTATGTTTCACGCTCGGCGTCGAGTTGCGCGATGTCGCGCCGCGCATCCGGCTCTATCGCGACACCATCAAGCGCGCAAAGCCGGTCGGGCAATCGATCAATAACCAGGTGTCGCTCATCATCATGGGACTTGATCGACGATGATCCGAAGAAAGCCGAAGACCTCGCGCACGACTCGGTGCTATGGTACGTGCGCCGCGGCTTCACCCTGGTGTCGAGCGTGGCCGAGGCCAAATCGAAGGACGAGTCCTACAAATATCTCCACACCGCGTCCAAGTTCGATCCCGAAGCAGATCACCGGCGACTACTACGGCTTCCTCAAAGATGAGGACCTCATTGCTGTTGGCACGGCCTCAGAGGCATTGCGGGTGGCGAGGCGCTATCGCGAGATCGGTTCCGACCAGGTGCTGTTCTTCCTCCAATTCGGCGCGATTCCGCACCAGCAAATCATGCGATCGCTCGAGATCATCGGGGAGAAGGTGCTGCCTGAGATTCAGTCCTGGCCCACGCCCGGTAGCATTGAGCTCACCGCTTAACGTCCGATTCGACTGGACTCTCGCAATTCGACTCGCTATTGGTGACCCCCACTGAGCATCGATCGGCTATGTCGTCGATGTGCGGCAGTTTCAGGGGGGGTCGAAGTCCATTGAGCTTCACTGTAGAAGGCCTCGATACGCTGGCGTCCGATTCCGTTTATCCGACCGAACACGATGGCGAGGCGCCATTCTGCTGGATGCGTCCCCGCTTCATTCTCCGTCCACCTCAAGGCAATCGATACTTGCTCCTTCACCTTGGGCGCGCGGTGGCAGCACGTATGACTGGCACCGATTCGGCGATTGACCGGCAAATCGACCCGGGATGGTTCTGGTACAGCTTTGATCTCGGACCCGAGCAGCACCAGGAAGTCGCGTTCGCGATCGATCGATTCGACGCCGGTCCCGCCGAGACGCGCGAACTGGGAGTCATGTTACGCGAGGTCCTTTGGCACAACAGTGCGGACCGTCATGCCCAGATTGAGCGGGTGCGCGCCAACACGCTGCTCAACGACGAGGAATATCGAGCCGGTGCCGTCGTGCTCAAATCGGTGCCGCCTTTACTGCGCCTCAGCATCGAGGTGCGATGCAACATCGCGAGCAACGAGCCTTGTGTCTATTGCTCCTGGAATGGGGTGAAGCGCGATGAAATCGGGTCACCGGACTTCGATTTGTCTTTTTTGAGGCGCCTCGATCCCTATTGGTCGGCGGCACGCGAGGTTAACGACTGCAGCTTTGGCGAACCCCCGATGCATGCTCAATTCGCCGAAATCGTCGATCTGCTCGCGACCGAAGAACGCGCGTTCTCGTTCACGACGAATGGCAAAGTGATGGGTCCCAAAACTCGCAAAGCGCTGCTCGGTCGCAACGTGCTGGTATACATTTCGATCGATTCGGCAACCTCGGCCGGCTTCGCCCGCTATCGCGATCGCAGCTTCGATCGAATCATTCGTGACCTGCGGATTCTTTGCGAAGAAAAGAAGCAGCATCGCAATCTTCCCTATGTGACGGTCAGCTTCATCGTGATGAATTCCAACAAGCACGAGATCCGCGACTATCTCGCGCTGATGCGATCAATCGGTATCGATCGGGTCAAACTGCGTACGCTGGGCGATGAAAACACCATGGAGTTCGACGGTCCGGTGCAGCAGCGCGGCGATTTCGTTTTCGATTATGCCCGCGAGATGGTGGCGACCAGCGAGCTTCCGCAGCTCGCGCGCGAGGCCCAGCAGGCTGCCATGGAACTCGGGGTGAACTTGTACATCGACTGGGTCGACTTCGAGCCTGACCAGCGTCCCTCCGATGACCTACCTTTGTGCGCGGAACCATGGAAAAGCTTTTACGCATTTCAGCGCGGATTTTTTCCGTGCTCCTTCGGCCGTAAGCCGATCGCGCGATGGACCGAGCGCGGCAATCGGTCCGTAGACGAGTTCTTCGAGGATATCCGCAACGGTCCGCAGCTTCAGGAGATGCGCCGCGCACTTGCCAGCGGGGTCTTTCCCGAATACTGCAAGGCGTCGCTATGCTGCCCCATCGTGCAGAAAGCCGCTACGGCATCTCGCCTTTCAAACGGCTAAACGGCAACGTGGCGCTTGTTTGGTGGGGATGGACTGGGCTCCATCGGAGCCCAGTCCGGCGCTTTTTTAACGAAGGAAGTCGTTGAGGTTCGGAATCGCCGACGGTTGGCATCCGAAGATCCCGACGCAGGGTGTCGGTGTCGCCGACGGATCGCTGGTAGGTACCGGTGATGATGTCGGTCCACAACCGAAGATCCCCGAACACGGTGTAGAGGTAGGCGTCGGCTCGCCAACTCCAACTGTCGGAGTTGGGTTAGGAGATCCTCCACACCCGACACCGAAGATGCCACTGCAAGTTGGTGTTGGTTCCGGCGTCATGACTTCAGTTGGAGCCGTGGTTGGCACAGTCGTCGGAGCAGTTGTGGGCGCAAGGGTAGGCCCTAAGGTTGGCTCTCCTGTCGCTTCAACTGTCGGGCTGTCCGTAGGCGCAAGGGTTGGTTCCGCCGTCGGTCCAACTGTCGGGCTGTTGGTAGGGGCAGTGGTTGGTGTCTGTGATGGCAGAGGCGTCGGCTCTCCGTTGAATGTCGGGATAGACGTCGGTGCTATCGTGGGACTGGACGATGCCGTAGCTGTTGGGGTGGCTGATGGCGATGGCACCTGTCCCTGATTGCCGCACTGATTGGTGTTGGCCTCGACTTGCGATGCCTCGTAGAAGACCGTGTACAAGCCATCGCGCTCGAGCCGCGAAGCTGGAATCGGCTTCACGTGCTTTTGACGCAGGGCAAACTGATCCAAGGTTACATCCGACGCTTCTGCGAGGTCCGAGCGAAGGTTCTGCAACGCTTCGCTGACTTCGACCGGCGACGCGAAGTCCTGGGCGTTGATGGCTCCTGAGGTGTCTCCGAACAGAATCGTATACTTTTCGCTGAAAGTCAGTTTACCGAGTTTTATCGGCTTGGGGGCTACGACACCGGCAACATCGGTTCCCGCATCCAGCGATTCAACCGCCGGCGCCGCCCCTTTCTTCGGGATTACACTGAACTCGCGTTGCACGACCTTTACGTTGCTCCGTACCTGCTCGGGCAGCGATTGAATCAATGCTGTGGTTTGCTCGGTGGAGAGTTCCTTTTGGCAGGTCCACACCTGTGCTTGGGCACTGGAAGCCAACAAAATGAGTGCCGCCAGAAAGCCCAGTTTTTTGTAGTACATAGTTTCCTTTTGTGGTGAATGGTTTAGACCTCGGTTTTCGCCTCTCTGTCCGAGCACTAGCAGCTGTTCATGTCCTTTCCCCTTTGCGCAGTTTGGCCGTCATGGACCGTCCCGTTTTCACCCTCGTCCAAAGAACGGAGGCCTGCATTCACGAAATCGACGGAGGTTAGTGTCAAAGCTGGCGCAATGCGCATTGCGCCAATAATTTTTTGAATTGGTGCGAAAGAGTGCCCCCTAGACAACATTAACTTAAAATTAGCAAATATATTCTACTTCTTCGCTAGCGCTTTTAGTAGAACTACGCGCAGCTCCGAGCCTGTAGTTTTATCAGTGGCTCGACGTACTCGCGCGCGATCCTGTACCAGCAAACCGGGAATTCGCTCAAAACCATAGCGAGAAGGTGTCACCGGAAATCAGCCGTGGTCGACACCGAATCGCATCACGCCGACCTGATTCCTGACCTCGCCATTCCTCCGCGCGCGGAAAGGTGCTTTGGTAGCTCCAATCTCAGAAGGAGACCTCGCATGGAACTTGGACTGCAATACGAAATTCAGCGCTCGCGTCCGCACTACCCGGGCTTTATGTACGACATTTACCATCAGGCCACCGAGCAGGTGATCCTTGCCGACAAGCTCGGCTACAACTCGGTGTGGACAGTCGAGCATCACTTTCTCAATGAATGGTCTTACTCATCGGCGCCCGAGGTCTGGTACGGCGCCCTCAGCCAGGTGACAAAGAACATTCGCCTTGGCCATGGCGTCAGCCTGCTGCCGATTCCGTTCAATCATCCGGTGCGCGTGGCGGAACGCATCGCGGTGCTCGATATCATGTCCAATGGCCGCGTCGAATGCGGGACCGGCCGCTCCATCACCGAGCAGGAGCTGGGCGGGTTCAACATCAATCCCGAAGACTCGCGTCCGATGTGGGAAGAAGCGGTCGCGCAGATTCCCAAGATGTGGACCCAGGAAATCTATGAAGGCTACGAGGGCAAGTACTTCAAGATTCCGCCGCGCGAAGTGATTCCCAAGCCGATTCAGAAGCCGCATCCCGCGATGTGGGTGGCGGCCACGCAGCCCTCAACCTGGGAAGTCGCGGGTCGCAAAGGCATCGGCGCGCTCGGCTTCGGCATCACCGAGCCCGGCATCATCGACAAGTTGGTCGAGACCTACAAAAAGGCCATCGCCAACTGCGAGCCGGTCGGATCATTTGTCAATGACAAGGTCGCCGCGGCCACTGTGTGTGTATGCGCTCCGACCCGCGAGGAAGCGATCGAGCTCGGCAAGGAAGCGATCGACTTCACCACTCGCAAGGGTGCGGAGTTGTTCACCCCCTTCGCCAATCGCGACGTCAAGGGTTACGAGTACTACAAAAAGATGGCGGAGCAGGCGGTCGCGCTCGGCGATTACCGGATGTCGAGTGCGAGCCTCGAGAAGCGCATCAAGGCAGGTTCCGTGATGGTCGGCGATCCCGAGGATTGCCTGAAAGTCGCGAAACAATACCAATCGGCGGGCGTCGATCTGCTGATGGCATTGGTGCAGGTCGCGGCGCTTCCGCATGAAAAGGTGATGCAGACCATCGAGCTGCTGGCGAAGCACGTGCTCCCGAAAATCAAGGATGCCGCGACATCGCAGCCCGCGGCCGCCAGTGTATAGAGACATTCGGGGCCGCGTCGGAGACCTCGGGGTGCCTTATCTTCTTGCTCACCTGCCTGGTCCCCATGGGACCAAAGCCTCATTTCTATTGTTCGTCGATGCGAGTAATGGTTCTTCCGAAGCATTTTAAGGTACACGGAGAGTCCAACTTGCGAACTCGTCATTTGCAAAGTCTCGATGAGCGCGCCGCGAGGCGCAATTGCGTTGCGCGGGCCTGCGCGCTCACCATCGGTGTTCTCAGCATCTTTTTGACGCTCGTTTCGAATGCACGGGCGCAGGGAGTCGTGCTGCAAATGCCTGCTGCGGATCAGCAGAAAGTCAACAATCTGCTGGGTCCCGGTGTGCTCGGCGCAGCGATGCCGAGCAACGCCATCCAGGACTCTGCGGTCTATTTTCCCCTGACGGACCGAACGACGACCTACCAGGTGACGTCGGGAGCCAACGCCGGCAATACGCAAACCCTCGGGGTCGCGAAGACGCACCGGCCCAATGGCATCCAAGCGTGGCGATTTCAAATGTCGCCGTCGCTCGCGGGCTTCCTTCGACAGACGTCGATGGGCGATCTTGTGATGCCCGCGGTGTCCGATCATAGCGAGGGGGTGGTGGTCGTAACCACGCCTGCAAATCCATTCGTGCCAAAGGGCATGCAACCCGGAGAGACACGTTCTTACTCGCAACAAGTTTCGGTCAACTATCTCGATGATCCTTCGGACCAAAGGTACTCGGGTAATTTGAACGGGACCTATACCTATCTGGGCACCTTCCAAATGACCGTGCCGGCAGGTACCTTCAACGCGCTGGCGCTGCGGGTTCAATGCGAAGGCAAGGTCGGTCCGGCGCATACACAAAATACCGCGTACAATTTTTTCGCGCCGGGCGTGGGCATGGTCGCGATGATCATGCAGGAAGACGTTTCGGCGTTCTGGATTTACAACATAGACACCACAACCGGTAAGGTTCTGATGCCCCGATGAATCTTTCAGTTATCACAATCGACAAGTTCAAATCTCACACGCAATCAAGGAAGACCTGGTGACTGCCACAAAAAACGACAACATTTGCGATCGATCGGTCAGCACGGTTAGTAAACTGATGGCCGCGCTGTTCATGCTCGGTTGGGTGTCCGGATGTTCGACCTTCTCTCCGCCGCCACCTCCCGCTGCGCCGGCGGCCCCACCGCAAGCTGCCTCGATGGCTGCGCCTGCCGGTGAGCATCTGGCGGGTATTGGCTCCGAAACCGTAATCACAGTGCATGGCAAGATCGTCGCGGTGGATCGCGCGAAGATGATGGTCACCATCCAGGGTCCTGACGGCAAAACCTATCCGATCCACGTTTACAATCCCTACAATCTCAACGCGGCGAAAGTAGGCGAGCCGTTTATCGCGCGCTTCTATGAAGTTGTGACCGTCCGAAAGAAGCAGCCCAATGAAGCAATCGCTGGCGTGTCATTGCAGCAGGGAATCGTCAGCGCGTCGCCCGGGCAAGCTCCAGGAGCGGTCGCGGGACAGCAGATGCAATTCGTCGCGACAATTACTTCGATTGACAAGGCCAAGAGCACTGTCGACTTGACCGGACCCGATGGCGCGGTCGAGACCGTCAACGTCGAGAACCCGGAAGTTCTCGCGCGAGTCAAGCTCGGCGAGCAATTGGTGATCACGCTGACCAATGTGGTCGCGATCGCCCTCGAAAAGGAATCAGCCACTCAAAGTTAGCTGATCGGTCGGTCTCAATTCCCCGTACAAGGCTGAAACGGGGAATTCGGGACATGCCGTGCTCAACGACCATACGAAGTCGCGGCGCAGCCACGAGCTGCTCGGCAGCGCTGCGGGCTTGCCGACAGGATTGGTCGTCAACAGCGTGATACCGTCGGTACCGTCGTTCTTGATCGACGAGACCGCGTGACAACTGATGCACGATGACTGATCGAGCGGGGTGCCGACGTTCTCTCCCTCGATGATCGAGTTGCCCATCAGCGACGGCTTCCCGTTCGGCTCGAGAAATCGGTCTGCACTCCGTCGAGGCGGTAGTTGGACCATTCGGAGCGCCAGGTTGGCCAGTTGCATCAGGTTGACCAGTTGTGACGTGCGCAAAGTAGTCCCACTCGCGCCGCCCTTGCTTCGGGCCGGCGTCGATCCCCACGGATCCTTGCATCCGAGCACCACGCATCGATTCGGGTTGGTCTCGAGGTTTTGCGGCTCGAAGGTCGCGAAGAACCAGTGCTCTCTCAGCTTTGACAGGATGTGGATTCCCGCCAGCGCATAGCAGGTGTCGCCGATCTGCTCGACGTGCACCCCGATCGGTGGCGAGGCGCAACTGTCGAGCACCAGCCAGTCAGCCTTGATCTCGAGCGCGGGTTTCGGAAATTCGAATTTGCCGTCGCTTGCAGCAACCGCGGCCTGCCCAGGGCGATTCCACAACGTCCTGCCCGCGACGTAGTCTTCGGACGCGCCGTTGAGACGGACCTCCTCACAAATCATCAAATCAGGATTGTTCGCGGGTGGCATGTTGGCGGGATTGCAATGGTCAAACGGGGTCGCCATGGTGCTGCGGATGATGGCAAGCGGGCTGCCGTGCAACTTATGCTGGGGGTTTGCTCCGCCCGTGTTGGGGACGGAAAACGTCGTACCATTCGCGGAATAGATTTGCTGCTGTTCGATCCAGTTCTCCCACACCACGTATGGATACTGGTCGCTGTTGACCGGGCAGGTTGCGGCCACGAAGAGACGCCATGCGGTTTCCTCGAGCGATGACAGCATGTGGTCCGGCGGACTGCAGGCATCGGCGGCGCTGATTGGCGCGGCGAACACTTTCGAAGAAATCGATGCGATCAAGGAACGCACACACCACCACCGTTGACAGCCACCGAACCGAACCCGCAGTCGTCATAGCAACCCTCCCCGTTGAGAAAAAGGCGTTCCATAGGGTTAAGGGTCAGTCAACATCGTGTCGGCAATGTCTACAGGATAGATGTAAGGTTTAGCGGATGACCTGGCTGAAAATTTGGAGGGGCGACGTTTTCACGCCGCCCCTCCTGCCGTCCCACATCCACAACCGCCACACCACATCATGAAGCGGTGCAATCCCGCTTGCGTTCTTTGCGGGCCCCGGAGGCCGCCCGCATCATCAATCCCGAGAGCTTAAGCAAGCGCCGCCGCGCGCCATCTCATTCTTCCGCATCCGCCGCAACCCATCCCCAATAGCTCTCTTCACCGCCACCTCGCGTTCCTCCGGGGCCTCAAACAACCCCCGCATCCTGCCGCGTCACCCCATCTCCGCAACCCGCCGGACACAGGCTAGCCTGTGCTAGGAAAATTTTCCAATGCGCCTGGAATCTCATCCGACGCCATTCTTCCGCCATCGCGATGCGCATCCGTTTCGCGCGCAGTACTCCCCGATCATAGCGTCCGAACTCTCCACCAGCCGCCATTCGTGGGTGGCTTCAGTTTCGGTGCGAAAGACGAAAACGGTCTTGCACATCTCGCACTGGACGTCGACGCGATGTACATCGCCGATTTCCGCGAGGACTCCATGCGCCTCCTCGAGCGGATGCCCGAGCTTGCACAGCGCGACGAAGTCACCAGCTCTCGAAAGTTCGTTCACACCGTCCAATTCAACTTCCACAACTAGTCACCTCGCTAAGATCGGACGAGCCTTGCTCAAATGGTCTTTCAGCAAGCGGTGATAGCTTCGGGATCGTTTGCTTCCCTTCGCAGATTCGCAATGCAGGTTCTGCGAGAAGTCCATTTAGTCTCCAAACGTTCGTCTTCACGATCGCGTCCAAAGTCTGAGATCCGACCTCCACAGCGGTCGCAGCGGAGGTTCGATGCGCACCTCTCCAGCATCAGAGAGTATTCGATGAACCGCGAACGAATGATGTCCGCAACCCGGTAGGCGCTATGAAATGGTCGATTCGATAGGATTGATCAAAACTTCGTCGCATGATTCTATCTCGACAACCTCACGAACACCCGCTCGTTCTTCCGCAATTCATGCACTTGTAGCAGGCGCCGTTGCGCACCATGATGCATCCGCAGTCGGGACATGGCGGCGCATCCGCCTGATTCACGAATGACTGCCGCAGCCCGCCGTCCTTGCCTTCGCGCAGAATCGGCGTCGTCGGATGCGGCGCGGAATGCGCAAGAGTCAGTGCCGGCTTCTCATCATCGCGCGCCTGTTCGACGATGCCCACTTCGCGCTTCGCTTCCTCGTCGAGGAACTTCGACGCCATCCAGCGAAACAGGTAGTCGATGATCGATTTCGCATACGGGATGTTCGGGTTCTTGGTGAAGCCCGACGGCTCGAAGCGCATGTGCGCGAACTTGTCGACCAGGAACTGCAGCGGCACGCCGTACTGCAGCGCGTAGGAGATTGCGGTCGCGAACGAATCCATCAGGCCGGAAATAGTCGACCCCTGCTTCGACATGCTGATGAAAATTTCGCCGGGCGCACCGTCCTCATACATGCCGACGATGATGTAACCCTCGTGCCCCGCGATATCGAACTTATGCGTGATGGCGTGGCGCTCGTCGGGCAGCTTCCGCCGGCTCAGATGACCCTCGCTGCCGGCCATCGCCTTGATTTCCGCAGGCGCCGCGACCTTTTCGGTCCGGCCGGTGTTGAGCGGCTGAATGCGCTTGGAGCCGTCGCGATAAATCGCCACCGCCTTCAGCCCGAGCTTCCACGCCATCATGTAGGCTTCCTCTACATCCTCGGGGGTCGCCTCGGCGGGCATGTTGATGGTCTTGGAAATGGCGCCCGAGATGAACGGCTGCACCGCGCCCATCATTTTCAAGTGGCCCTGATAGTGGATGGTGCGCGAGCCGGCGCGCGCTTTGAACGCGCAATCGAAAATCGGCAGATGCGTATCCGCCAGATGCGGCGCGCCCTCGATGGTGTCGTGCTCATCGAGGTACTCGACGATTTCACCGATCTCCTTGGAGTCGTAGCCGATGCGCTTGAGCGCGCGCGGCACCGTCTGGTTGACGATTTTCAGCATCCCGCCGCCGACCAGCTTCTTGTACTTGACCAGCGCGATGTCGGGCTCGATGCCGGTGGTATCGCAATCCATCATGAACGCGATGGTTCCGGTCGGTGCGATGACGGTCGCCTGCGAGTTGCGATAACCGGCAGTCTGGCCCAGCCGCAACGCCTCATCCCACGACTCGCGGGCGGCGCGCAGCAGGTCGAGCGGCACATACGAGGAGTCGAGCTTGTAGGCGTGCGCGCGATGGCGCTCGATGACTTTCAGCATGGGATCGCGATTGACGGCGTAGCCGGCGAAGGGGCCCATCTGCTCGGCGACGCGCGCCGATTGGAGGTATGCTTCGCCGGTCATCAAGGCGGTGATAGCGGCGGAATAGTTGCGGCCCTGCTCGGAGTCGTAAGGCAATCCGAGCGCCATCAGCAGCGCGCCGAGATTCGCATAGCCGAGGCCGAGCTCGCGGAAGTCACTGGCAGTCTTGCCGATCTCGGCGGTCGGATACGAGGAATTGTCGACCAGGATGTCCTGCGCCGTGATCATCACATCGACGGCGTGGCGGAACGCGCGCACGTCGAACTCGCCACGCTCATCGATAAACTTCAGCAGGTTGATCGAGGCGAGGTTGCACGCCGAATTGTCGAGGTGCATGTACTCGCTGCACGGATTCGATGCGTTGATGCGGCCAGTGTTCGGGCAGGTATGCCACAGGTTGATAGTGGTATCGAACTGCATGCCGGGGTCGCCGCACGCATGCGCCGCATCGGAAATTTTCTTCATCAACTCGCGGGCGGGAAACTCCTCGCACACGTCGCCGGATTTGACGAAGCGAGTCTGCCAGTTGGTGTCGCTCTGGACCGCGCGCATGTACTCGTCGCTGACGCGCACCGAGTTGTTCGCGTTCTGAAAAAACACCGAGCCGTAGGCGGGACCGTCCAGCGAGCCGTCATACCCGGCGTCGATGAGCGCCCACGCCTTCTTCTCTTCCTCGACCTTGCAGCTGACGAATTCCTTGATGTCGGGATGCTCGGCGTTCAGCACGACCATCTTCGCGGCGCGACGAGTCTTGCCGCCCGACTTGATGACGCCCGCGGATGCATCAGCAGCCTTCATAAAGGAGAGGGGGCCCGAAGCCGTGCCGCCCGAGGAAAGTTTCTCGCGCTGCGAGCGGAGCGCCGACAGATTGACGCCCGAGCCCGACCCGCCTTTGAAGATCATCCCCTCGTTGCGGTACCAGCCGAGGATCGATTCCATCGAGTCGTCGACCTTAAGGATGAAGCATGCCGAGCACTGCGGCTTCGCATCGATACCGACATTGAAGTAGACCGGGCTGTTGAACGAGGCTTTCTGCGTGAGCAGCAGATGGAGCAGCTCGACGCGGAAGGTCTCGCGCACATCGGAGCTGGCGAAGTACGCCTGCTTCTCGCCCCATCCCGCGATGGTATCGACCACGCGCAGCACCAGTTGTCGGACCGATGTTTCGCGCTTCGGCACACCGACCTCGCGCGCGTCTTCTTTCAGTGGTCCGCGGAAGTACTTCGAGACCACCACGTTGGTTGCGGTCTGCGACCACGCGCGCGGCACCTCGACGTCCTTCTGCTCGAAGACCACCCGCCCGTCCTCGCCGGTGATGACGGCGGTGCGCAGGTCCCACTCGAGCTCGGACATCGGATCGACGCCGGGCCGGGTATTGAAGCGCTCCAGCGCAAAAAACCGCGCGCGAGCGGCGCTCGGCGCGGGATTCGAATGGGTTTGTTCCGTCGCTTTCGGCATCTTGTTATCCAGATCTATTGCCCCACCAGCCATCCCCGCCTCCATCTTCGAACAGAGCTCAATTGCTCATTTTTGCTTCCGTCTCGGTGGGTTCGGAGACTACCAATTCGCTATCTAAACACAACCTGTAGTATCCATCGCGAATCCACAATACCACATAATAGCTGTGGATAACTCTTCGCCATAGCTTCGCCAGTATGAAAATTGATGAATAAATTGCCGCATGTTGATTAAGCCATACTAATGGTTCTGAAAATTCGCGACCGACAGAACTGCATAGGGAGAGAACGCCCATCGTGGGTTCGCTTAGAATCTAATCTGTCGCGATTGCCTTCTGCACAGGCCGCGCGCTTTCCGGCGACATATCAACCTCGCTATGGTTGTTGATGATGGGGAAAACCTCCCGATACCGTCCGCCCGAGCGGATCGCCAGCGCACTACAGCCGATCCTCGATCGCCTCGATGGTGAGGGGCACTTCGGAATCGTGCGCCTGATGCGCACCTGGCCCGAGGTTGTTGGGGAAACCATCGCGCGCCGCACCGAGGTGCAATCGCTAAAATTTCACACGGCGGTAGTGAAGGTTTCCGGCGCGATGTGGATTCAGGAACTCAACCTGATGAAGCTGCAAATCCTTTCGCGGCTGCACGATGCGCTACATGACGACAGCGTACGCGACCTTCGCTTTGTGAAGGGGACGCTAAGCCGTCGCGAGCGTCCGAAGCTGCGCGCGGTGCCGCGCGCGACGCGCCATTTCGTCGAACTTCCCGAATTGAAGGATCCCGAATTGAGAAGGGCATTCGAGGACCTCATCGAGGCGTGGGGCAGAGCATCCAGATAAGAGCCAGACAAAACACCAAGGCACCAAGGTAGGATAAGTGGTGCGACATCAGCAGGCGCGAGATCAAGGAGTCGCGGCTTAGAGTCCGGCCAGCAGATGCGGGCCGCAGCGGCCCTCCTCGTACACCAAGGAAGATCAAGAAGAAAAGGACTCGTACGATGACGCGTCATCGCGATCGGAAGCCATGAATCGCGATCGGCGCTTCCGGATTTGTCTTCTTGATCTTCCCTTCGTGTCGAAAAGGCCCGCTGCGGGCGGCATCTGGTATCTGGTTCCGGAGCTGCGAACCCTTGATCCCGCGCCTGATGATGTCGCGCCACTTATCCTAACTTGCTGTCTTGGTGTTTTTGTCTGGCTTCTGCTCCGAGCCGCTTCATCATCAGATACCGGCTATGCCCCTTCGGATGATCCTGCTCCTCGCCTAACACGCGGTAGCCGAGCTTCTCGTATAGCGGCCGCGCCTGGAAGCTGAAGGTATCGAGGAACGCGTTGCCGCATCCTTTCGCGATCGCGTGCTCCTCAGCCGCCGCCATCAGCTTTGATGCGTGCCCGTTGGCGCGAATAGCGCGATCCACCCATAGATATGCAACGTACATCCAGTCGCCCCAGCAATTCCCGAGTACTCCACCGAGGATCTCGCCGTCGGCGTCGCGCAAGAAGAAATTGCTCGGTGCCCATTCCTTCTCCGGCAACCCGATCGCTGCGTACGCATGAGTGGTGATGCCCTGGCGCACCACCACCTCGGTATCCTTCGAAGGGTAGGGATCCATCGCGATGGCCAAATCCTTCACGTGCAGCGGGCCATTCGCATGGTGGTCGAGAGCCTTGCTCATGAAGTATCGCCGATGCGGCCGCGTCGGATGGTTTTCCAGTTCCGCGTAGACGTGGTAGCCCAGCTTTTCGTAGAACGGGCGCGCCTCGTAACTGCCGGTTTGCAAATAACTATGAGTGCAGGATTTGTCGATCGCGTACTGATGCGCGCGGGTCATCAGTTCAGTGGCGAAGCGGCGGCCGCGAATCGATTCACTAACCCACAGACTGCCCACGTGTAGCCATCCGCCCCAGATGTCGCCGAGCAGCCCGCCGACGATTTCGCCGCCGCGGCCCTTGATGAAAAATCGCACCGAATAGTAGTCAGGCAAACCGGTGACCGCGACATTGTGCTGGTCGACGCCGCGAATGACGGTCTCGCTCCAGGCAGCCGGCGGATAGGGCTCCGCAATGATTTGCAAGTCGCGCATCGTTCGCACTCCTATCAAAGTGCGACAAGGCAAACCATTGGCGAAGTCGACCATTGCATCGGGGTTCGGGCCGAGACGTATTTAGTAGAGGCGATGCTGGACCATGGAAATATGAGCGCCGACCAGCGCGCGATGCATGCGCTGAGCCGGCTCACTTTCGGACCGCGTCCCGGCGACCTCGATCATGTGCGGGCGATCGGCGTCCAGGCCTATGTCGAACAGCAACTGAATCCGGAATCGATTACGATTCCGGCGTCGCTAGTGGATCGCGTGCATGACCTGCACACCCTGCATCTGACGCCGGCGGCGTTGTTCCTCGAGTACCAGCGCCCCGTCATGATGGCGCGCAAGGCGAATCCGAACGACAAGGATCAACAGAAGGAAGCGCGCCAGCGTTCCCGCATCGTGATCCGCGAGGCGGTCGAGGCGCGGTTGCTGCGAGCCATCGAAGGGCCGCGCCAACTGCAAGAGGTGATGACCGCGTTCTGGTTCAACCACTTCAACGTCTTCGCGGGTAAGGGATTGTGTGACATCTGGACCGGCTCCTTCGAAGAAGTCGCGATTCGGCCGCATACGATGGGACGGTTTCGCGACCTCCTTGGCGCCACTGCGCGTCATCCCGCGATGCTTTTCTACCTCGACAACTGGCAGAACACGGCGCCCGGCGCGCGCGGATCCAAGGGCAAATTCGAAGGCATCAACGAGAACTACGCGCGCGAGCTGATGGAGCTTCATACACTGGGAGTGAGCGGTGGATACTCCCAGAGCGACGTCATTGCGCTGGCGCACATCCTGACCGGATGGGGCCTGGCGAAAGGCGGAGGCACTCGAGCCGCCCCGCGTCGCGTCGAGGAGCATGGCGTCGAAGTTTTGCGCGGCGGCCGGTTTGGGATGCGTCGACGGATTTTCGGCGGCGCTCCGGCGGCAAGCTACGCAGATGGCAGCGCATTTTACTTCGACGCCGATCGCCACGACTTCAGCGCCAAGATGCTGCTCGGCCATCGCATCGAAGGCGGTGGCGCGCGCGAGATCGAGGAGGCGCTGGACATCCTGGCGCGGCATCCCTCGACCGCGAAGCATCTCAGCTATCAGCTCGCGCAGTATTTCGTTGCCGATGAACCTCCCCCCGATCTGGTCGCGCGAATGGCGGCACGCTACGCCGAAACCGACGGCGACATCCGACAGGTCCTCGCGACCATTTTCACCAGCGCGGAGTTCTGGGATCGCCGCAACTTTCGCGCGAAGTACAAAACGCCCTATGAGTACGTGATTTCGGCATCGCGCGCCGCCGGCACACCGGTCACCAATTTCCGTCCCCTCGCGGGCACCATGCAGCTTCTCGGCATGCCGCTCTATGGATGTCTCACGCCAAACGGCTACGCCAACACCCAAGATGCGTGGCTGAATCCCGACGCGATGATGACGCGCCTGAGTTTTGCGACCGCGCTCGGCAATGGCAACCTTCCACTGGAGCAGCCGGAGTTCAACGGCGACAGCAGCGGCGCTGGCGGATACTTCAACAAGAAGGGCACTACCAATATCAAGCTGGAGACGAATCCGGCCAAGGCTGGCCGCCGGATGACGGCGCCGGATGCCGCCACATTGACGAATACGGTGGGCAACTCTTTTTCGGCAAAGACACGTGACGCCATCGAGGCTGCGCCCTCGCAACTTCGCGCCGCGATGCTGCTGGGCTCCCCAGAATTCATGATGCGGTAGGAAGATGAACCACAGAGCCACAGAGTCACAAAGCAGGATGGATCGCCGCGAGTTCCTTCGTCGTGCCGCGATGCTGTCCGCGTCTGGCCTCCTATTGCTCGGTCCGAACGCCTGGGCGGCGCGGACGCTGGAGGGCGATTCCAGCAAGAAACGCATCGTGGTGATATTTCTGCGCGGCGCAGTCGACGGACTCAACGTAGTGGTGCCGCATGGCGAGCCCGCGTACTACGATGCGCGTCCGACTATCGCGATCGGGTCGCGCGGCGGCGAGGGCGGGGTGATCGATCTTGATGGATTTTTCGGGCTGCATCCCGCGCTCGCGCCGATGCTGCCGTATTGGAATGACGGCACGCTCGCGTTCGTACACGCATGCGGCTCGCCCGATCCGACCCGCTCGCATTTCGATGCGCAGGACTACATCGAGAGCGGAACTCCTGGCGTCAAGTCGACTAACGACGGATGGCTCAATCGTACGCTGGCCTTGATGCCCGGGACCCACAGCAGCACGGAGGCGCTAAGCCTCGGCGCGACAGTGCCGCGCATCCTTAGCGGTAAAGTGGCCGTTGCGAATATGCCAACTGGCCGCGCCGCCGAACGCCCGATGCCGCTCGATCGGCCCATCGTCGAGACCGCGTTCGATCGGATGTATGACGGGAGCGACGCTCTCAGCATGACGTATCGACAGGGCCGCGAGGCGCGTTCGCATCTGATGTCGGAGCTCGAGGCCGATATGAAAGAGGCCAACGGCGGCGCACCCGGCCCGCAGGCATTCAGCGACGATACCGATCGGCTCGCCAAGTTGATTCGCCGCGACCCGAGCATCCGGATCGGATTCCTCGCGCTCGGCGGATGGGATACGCACGTTAACCAGGGCGGCGCGTCGGGCCAGCTCGCGAGTCATTTAAAGCCGCTGGGAGAGGGGCTTGCGCACTTCGCCGAGGCGCTCGGACCCGCATATGGCGACACCGTCATCATCGTGATTTCGGAATTCGGCCGCACCATGCATCAGAACGGCAACGGCGGCACCGATCATGGGCATGGCAACGTGACGTGGGTGATGGGCGGTCCGGTACGCGGCAAGAAAATTTACGGGCGATGGCCGGGGCTTGCTAACAGTGAGCTATATCAGGAGCGCGACCTTGCGGTGACGACGGACTTCCGCGACCCGCTCGCGACGATCCTCAAAGCGCACATGGGCCTGCAGGACGCGCAACTCGTGAAGGTGTTTCCGTCACGTCCGGCATCAAGTGGCAACGTCGCGAGCATCGTTCGAGCCTGAATCAAGCGGCACGGACTTCAGTCTGTTTCCGAATCCAAAGATCACAGGCTAAAGCATGTGCTACCGCGAAACGGAGCGTGGCCGCTCGTCGGAGCCGTCGCGCTGCACGTTGCGCCAGTAGCCCCACGGGAAGTGGACAAGCTCCAGCTTCACGCCGTCGGGATCGGCGAAGAAGATCGCATAGTAGTTCGGTCCGTAAATGGGATACTCCGCAGGCGTATCGAGTACAGGCAGTCCTTCGGTTAGCAGGAAGCGGTGGAACTCGTCGATGGCGGCCCGGCTCTTCGCCCTGAATGCCAGGTGATGAAGCCCGACCCGATAGCGATCGAACGTTGCGTTGGTCGTGGCGGGGCGAATCGCGAAGCTGAGGTGTGCGTTGGCCCACCGGATGTTGTTGCGATCGTTGTCGGGCAGCCGCTTGAATCCCAACGCCGGCATCACCTTGTCATAGAAGGCAGTCGAACGCGCGAGGTAATTTACAGTCAGGTCGATATGTTCGACGCCCAGTACTTCGATAGCTTCCATTTCCCGATGATTGCGCGTGCGAGGTTGCCTTCACAATCGGCGCGCGGGAAGATTTCCGTATCATGGAGTATGACGTTCTGATTCGCGGCGGCACCATCGTGGACGGCAGCGGCGCATCGCGCTTCCAATCCGATGTTGCACTGAAGGGCGGAAAAATCGCCAAGTTGATCTCACCCGCAGAAGCCCACCAGGCGAGCGCCGGGCACGAGATCGATGCGACCGGCCTCGTCGTCGCGCCGGGCTTCATCGATACACATTCGCATTCGGACTGGGTCATTCCGATTCCCGAGCATGCCGATATTTTGCGGCCATTCCTGCAGCAGGGAGTCACCACTTTCGTGGGTGGCAACTGCGGATTTTCCACCGCGCCGATCCGTCCGGAAAAAGCCGCGATGCTTGGCGCGTCGGCGCAGATGCTTTCCGAACGCCCGTTCCAATGGGTGTGGCGCGAGGTCGCGGACTTCGGCGCGCATCTCAAACGCCAGGGCCTCGCGATGAACGTGGCGCATCTCGCGGGCCACGGGAGCATCCGGCTTTCGGTGATGGGCGCCGACCCCGGCGATCCTTCGCCCGCGCAATTGAACGAAATGCGCGCGATGCTGGAACGCGCGATGAGCGACGGCGCGGTCGGCGTTTCATGTGGGCTGGGATATTTCCCCGGGATGATCGCGAAGCCGGCGGAACTTGGCGCGCTGGCCGAGGTAGCGGGGCGCGCCGGAGGCATCATCACCTCGCATCTGCGCGCGTATTCGACCCGCTCGCTCTTCTTCGACAGCGAGGTCGCGCATAACCTGCTCGCGGTGCGCGAAATGGTCGAGGTCGCGCGTCGTGCCAAGACCCCGCTGCAAATTTCGCATCTGATTTTCGTCGGCCGCCGGACCTGGCCGACCGTGAACGAGGTTCTCGACGATATCGCAACCGCTAACAACGATGGCGTCGATGTGACCTTCGACACCTTTCCCTACACCGGCGGAAATACGACGATTCGCGTCATCTTTCCGGCTTGGTCGCAGAACAACCTCGTCGAGTTGCTGAAGACCGACGACGGATGGGCGCGGCTGCGCACCAGTTTTCAGCCGCTGCGGCCGTTCATCGGCGAGGGCGCGCAACTGATGTGGGCGGGAAATCCGGCCTTCGCGCATCTGGAGGGTAAGTTCTTTGGTGAGATCGCCGAGGCGCTCAAGCTCGATCCGGTTGAGGCCTACCTGACCATCGCGCGCGAAAGCGGCGCCCGCGCGCGCATCATGATGCATCTCTATAGTGGCGACGATCGCAACGAGGAGGCGCTGTGCGCGGCGATGGCGCATCCGCTGAACATGTTCGAGATGGATACGATTCTCACCTCGCATCAGCATCAGAACCCGGCGAGCTACGGAACGTATCCGAAAATCCTCGGCCATTACGTGCGTGAAATGGGTTTGCTTTCGCTCGAAAGCGCGATTCACAAGATGACCGGGATGGCGGCCGTGAAGATGCGGCTCGCCGGGCGCGGCTACATTCGCGAAGGATGCGCGGCCGACGTGGTCATCTTCAACCCCGAAACGATTTCATGCGCCGCGGACTTTACGCATCCGGAGATTTCACCAACGGGCATCGAGCATGTGATGGTAAATGGCCGCCCGGTGGTTGCAAACGGAAAGTGGTGTGGCGATGGAGTGTTGGCCGGCGAATGGCTCACCCGCGGCTAACTGATGGCGTCATTCGATCAGGCAGGCTTCGAGGTTCGCTTCGAATGGGGAGTGCGTGGCGCACAGGAAGCAGGTCGCGGCGCGCGCGCCATCATCGTAGTGGACATCTTGCGATTCACCACGACCGTTGATGCCGCGGTGAGTCGGGGTGCGATCGTATACCCGTATCGTTGGCGCGACGATTCCGCGGTCAGCTACGCCGCGAGCGTTGGCGCGGTTGTGGCCGGCCTTCGCGAGAACGCTACCGGCGCCAATCCGTTCACGCTGTCTCCGCTCTCGATGGCGACCGCGCGCGCTGGCACCAGGATAGTATTGCCATCGCCGAATGGTGCGAAGGTTTCACTCGCAGCGGCGCTCGCGATCGGGCCGCCAATCACGGTCGTGGCCGCCGGCGAGCGGTGGAAATCAGACGGCGCGCTGCGTCCCGCGTTCGAGGACATGATGGGAGCCGGAGCTATTTTGTACACACTCGGGTTCCTGAAAGGGTCGCCCGAGGCTCACGCAGCAGCTGCGGTTTTCAATAGTTGCGGCGACGATCTCGAGCGTCAATTGTTGGAATGCTCGTCCGGCTGCGAACTGGTGCGGAAGGGTTTTTTCGAGGATGTCGTGTGGGCGTCGAAGCTGAATGTCAGCCGCACCGGGCCGCGCTTATTTAGCGGCGCCTTCGTCGGCTAACCTTCGTCAAAGTTGACTAGTCGTGATCGTGGTCGTGATCATGATGGTGCTCGTCGTTGTCGTGGCCTTTCGCATAAGCCTTGCCGGCTTCGACTTCGGCAATCGCCTGATCGATCATGTGCATCGCATTCTCGCGATGGCCGCCCTTGTTCTTGTGGGCGTGCTCGAGCAAACTCTTCGCCTCCCGTAGATGCTGAATCGCTTCGTTCATATCCTCCTGTTCCTCTGCGGACGCAGGCGAGATTCTTACGGCCATCATCGCGAACGACAGCGCGAAGGCCACCAGCAACGTTGCCGAGGTTTTTCTGGTGGAGGTCAGGTTGCTTCTCCGTTGGCGTTCGTCCAAAGGCTAGCGATCCATTTCCTGCATCTTGCGATCGAATTCGCGCAACTTCGAAAGCTTTTCGTCGGTGGGTTGAACCACCTTGGCCTTCTGCTCCGCAAGCTGGGTTGAATGCTGACTAGGCAATTCGCCGTCAATCTTCTCGATGGCTTCCTGAGCGAGCCGGCGGACCATGTCGCTCTTGTCGTTGCTCACCACTTGCGACAAAAGGCCGTTAGCCTTGTCACTGCCGATTTCTCCAAGTGCGAAGACGGCGGTGCCGCGCGCGCGATCGTCGTCGCCCGCGACGGTTTCCTGCTCAAGGTATTCCATGACCGGAATGGTTCCGCGCGCATCACCGATTCTTCCCAATGCGGCGGTGGCATGCAGCTTCAGCAAAGGCTCCGTCGAGCGCAAGAACAGCAGTTGCGACATCGGAGAGACCCCCTCATTTGCTTGCCGGGCGCCCAGGAGATCGACAGCCTTGATCTTCACCCGGATGTCGGGGTCAGAGAGCGAGTCAATTATGATTTTATTGACCTCGGGATCGTCCAGGTTGCGCAGCTTCTTCAGTTCCTGGACGCGAACATTAGGGTCGGCATCCTTCATGCCTAATTTGACATCTTTGATAACTTTGAAAGGAGATTCAGATTCTTCGCGGCTGCGGATGTCGTCAATTCCGGCTTGCACCTTGCCTTGATGCGACATCGGATCGGCACTGAGCGCACTGCCCATTCCGCTGCCGCCATATTGGGCATCGGCGAGGTTCGGCATAGCAGCAGCGCCGATGAGGATAAGCGCTGCGAGCGCTATTCGAGGTCTAAACATTTACCCAACCTCCGAAATTAAGCCAAAATTATTGGCAATGTGGATCGTCATTGCAAGCCAGCGCACCCGCGATCGTTAATCCCCCCAGAGCGACGTCGATTCCTTTTAGCTGGCTTTGTTATCCTATCTTGATTCTCTTACCGACTGTCGCTCTCGTGGTCGCAGTCCCCGATTCCCCACGCTCGTCACAAAGCTCGTGCGACACCGATGGCGTCGCCCAAGCCGCTGCCGGACGGGGTTCAGGAGCCGCCTCATTACGACGTGACAGCTCCCGCCTTTCGGCCCGGACAAAAGCTGGTGTTCCAGGCCTCGTGGGCCGGTATTCCGGTAGCGACCGCGCGGATTGAGTTGCATAGAAAAACGAAGGATCCCAGCCCTGTTTCTGCTGAAGCATGGGTGCGAGACCAATCCCGTTTGCGGATATGTTCTTCAAGATGCGTGACTACATGACCGAGGATGTCGACCCGCAGTCGTTGGCGTCGCAGAAATTGTACATCCGCCAAAGCGAGAACAAGCGTCTCAACGACTTCCGAGGCCGATTTCGATCGCAAGCCGGCGTGGTCACGTTGGCAAACAAAATCGCAAAGGCGGCAGATTAAGCGATTCGTCTCGACGAATCCATGGGGTCCATTGTCGGGTGCGATGATGGCGCTCTCGCTTCCGATGGAAACCGGCAAGCAGTACGCAGTCGACGTGTTCACCGGCAGCACCCGTTATATCTTCAATTTCAAAGTGGGCAAGCGGGAGACGATCACGACTCGCTCGGCACCTTCGACGCTTATCGATTGGTTCCCGGGGTCGAACTACGAAAGCGACGGCAAACTGAGCGAATCGGCGACCGCGATTGTGATCTGGGTATCCGCCGACGATCGCCATCTGCCGTTGCGGGCGGAATCGCAGGCCTTTATCGGAAAAGTCCGCGCCGATCTCATCAAGACCAGCGGCTGAGACACCTTCCGTACGACACTTGCCATGCGGCATCGAGTAGTGGGACAGGGAAGTAAGCGGGAGCAATTGCGATGGCGAAAAAACTGGAATTCTTTTACGACTGCTCGAGCCCATGGACCTACCTCGCGTTCACGAAAATCGAGGAGGTTGCCAAGCGGCATAAGGCGAACCTCATCTGGAGCCGATCCTGGTCGGTGGGCTCTTCAATACTGTGAATCCATCGGTGTACGAAAGCCGCGAGAAGCCGGTCAAGGTAAAGGCGCGCTACTACACCAAGGACCTCCAGGATTGGGCGAATTTTTACAAAATCAAAATCGGCAGCCCGACCGTCTTCCCGGTCAATTCAGTCAAAGCGATGCGCGGGGCGTTCGTCGCTCACGAGCACGAGAAGATCTCGTCCTACTCGCGTCGAGTGTTCGAGGCGTACTGGGGCGACAATCGCGACATCAGCCAAGATGACGTCCTGCGCGATATCGCACGCGGCGTCGGCCTCGACGAAAAAGAGTACTTCGAAAAGATCAACTCGCAGCCTTACAAAGACATGCTGCGCAAGAATGTCGAGGATCTTGATCGAGCGGGGCGGCTTCGGTTCGCCAACCATCTTCGTCGAGGGCTCGATGTTCTTCGGCAACGATCGGTTGCCGCTGGTGGAGTGGGAGCTCGACAAGTAGGAGCGGAGATCACCACAGAGGCACGAAGACACAAAGGTAGGATGGAGAACGTGGCTGCCTCCCTTTTACTTCTGTTCTCTGTGTCTCCGTGCCTCTGTGGTAATTCGTCTTCTGGATGATTCCCGAAAAGATTCGCGCGTTCATCGCGATTCGCGTCAACCTCGAAGTTGAGCGCGCGATCGAAGCTATCATTGCGGCTTTGCGCGCGCATAACGATGGCATCAAATGGGTCGCCGGCCGGCGAATCTTGCATCTGACGCTGAAATTCCTCGGGCCTGGCGGTTCCCATCGAAAAGATTCGCGGCTTCGAAGCTCGAACTGAAACGGTCGCCGCTGACACCACCGCATTCGAACTCGAAGCATCGCCGGCGTTGGAGGCTTCCCTGACCTCAAGCATCCGCATGTCTTATGGGTCGGGCTTAGAGGTGAGGCATTGCAGAATCTCGCGGCGCGTGTCGATGAGGCGGCCACACGAAGCTGGCTTCGAGCGCGAGCAGCGCGCCATTCAACGGGCATCTCACGATCGCCCGTCTCAAGCGCCCCGCCTGCATCCGGAGACGCGCACCCGGATAGAAGCGTTAATCGATGCGCAATTTCGGCACCTCGACGATTCGCGAAATGACGCTCTATCGAAGCATTACTACTCCAGCTGGTCCTATCTACGAGGCGCTGCGCGATTTCAAATTCAATTCCTGACAGCCAGTGGCCGGATTCGTCGCGGCGACGCGTTCTTCATCCTGATGTTGGAAAATTCCAGCGTCGATGCGATGACCGCGTCGCTCAGCGGCCACAGGTCGGGCATGAATCGCAACTCGACTTCGCGCCGGAGCATCTCGCCAAGCAGGTCGCGAATTTCGATTACGTCCGTCGGCACCACGGCGAGCGCGCGATGTAGTAGCCCGGCCTCTTCCACCGCCAGTGCAAAACTCTCCGGTGGCATTTCGTACAGAAAGAGCGTGCAGCTCGCGAATTGCCGGGGCCCAGCGCGATTCCACCGCTACCATGCGGCGCGCCGTCGAATGGGCGAAGAATCGCGCGCGGTCTTCTTCGAGTGGTGCGTTTGCCGATACCGAAAGTCACCCGCGGGCAGTCGCGCGGCAAAATGAAATTCGGCAGATGCGTCTCGTCAACGGCCCAGACCGCATTGCCCGTGACTCCGGAGTTCGGTGATGGAACCGGTCGCGGCTCGAACCTCGCGATCCCGGCATTCTTCGCTAACATGGAAGAGACGCATCGACGGTCTAGTATCTCGCGACTTGCCAATATCCGTCACGCGGCGAAATTTCGCATTGGTAGGCCTGATTTGGTCTTTTGCTCCACAGGCCCGCCCCGATTTGACCGGACTTGGGGATTAGTGATGCGATTGGCTAGCGCGATTCGATTGATTTTGTGGCAAGATTCAGCGTAGCGGAAGATCAATATTTTTGCGGAGCGGGGATGGCGATGGCGATTGAGATCAAAAGCAAGGCGCTCGACCTGGCCCTAAGCCAAATCGAGAAACAATTCGGCAAGGGCTCCATCATGAAGCTCGGCGAGCAGGCGATCGTCGCCGACGTACCGGTCATCTCGACCGGCTCGCTCGGCCTCGACCTCGCGCTCGGTGTCGGCGGACTGCCGCGCGGCCGCGTGGTCGAGATCTACGGACCCGAGTCGTCGGGCAAAACCACCCTCGCGCTCGAATGCATTGCGGAAGCGCAGAAGAAGGGCGGCATCTGCGCCTTCATCGATGCGGAGCACGCACTCGATGCCGGCTACGCGCGCAAACTCGGTGTCAAGGTCGAGGACCTTCTCATCTCGCAACCCGATAACGGCGAACAGGCGCTCGAAATCGCCGAGACCCTGGTGCAGTCCGGCGCCGTCGATGTGCTCGTCATCGACTCGGTCGCGGCGCTGGTTCCGCGCGCGGAAATCGAAGGGGAGATGGGCGAGCCGCAGATGGGCCTGCAGGCGCGCCTGATGTCACAGGCGCTGCGCAAGCTGACCTCGATCATCTCGCGCTCGCGCACGATCGTCATCTTCATCAATCAGATCCGGATGAAGATCGGCGTGATGTTCGGCAATCCCGAAACCACTACCGGTGGCAACGCGCTGAAGTTTTACTCCTCGGTGCGTATCGACATCCGGCGCATCGGCGCGATCAAAACCGCCACCGAGGTCATCGGCTCGCGCACCAAGGTCAAGGTCGTCAAGAACAAGATGGCGCCGCCGTTTCGCGAGGCCGAGTTCGACATCCTCTATGGCACCGGCATTTCAAAGGAAGGCGAGCTGGTCGATCTCGCATCGGAGCACAACATCGTCGAGAAGCTCGGTGCATGGTATTCGTACAGCGGCGAGCGCATCGGGCAGGGGCGCGAAAATGCGCGCGACTTCCTGAAGGCGAATCCCACGATTTCGGATGAAATCGAGGGCAAGGTGCGCGAGAAACTGGGAGTCAAGAGCGTGCACGTGCTTCCTCCTGCTGCCGAAGTTCCCGAGGAAATGGAAGAGGAAGAGCCGGCGCCCGCTCCGTCATCCTCGAAGAAGCGCGGCTAAGGCGCTCACTCTCCGGCCGGGATGGTGCGGGTCATCGCGAAAAGAAGCGCGAGCGTTACCAAGACTGATAGTTGAACGTGCGTGAGGCGCGCCAGCGGTCCCAGGAAGAGGCAGACGAAGAGCAGGTAGACGCCGACCCGGATGCCGTCGCCTGCGACCGCTTTCCCGAGCACGCGCGCACGTTCGAGCGCTACGATCAGGGCGGGTGCGAGAATCACGGCATCGTAAATATATAGATGGGGATCGATCAACATCGCCACTAAGGTTAACGCCGCGAAACGCATGTCCTCGGCGGGCTCATCGCGCCAGTAGCGTGCGAGGATCACGAGCACGACGAACGACGACAATAGCCACAACTCGATTTCAAAGCGTCCCGCGCCGAGCAGCATCCAGAAGCTCCGCAGCGAATGCATCTGGTAGGGTTTAACCGCCAGCACGAGGGCATCAACGCGCGGCAGTTTAGTCGCAAATTCGGCATACGCCCGAATAGATGACAGTCCGGCAGTTAGCACAACAATGCCGAGCTGCGCAGCGGCCGAGACTGCCATGCCGATCACGACTCTGAATTCGCGGACGACCAGCAGCGCGATCGCAAAGGCGAGAAACACCGGCGGCTTGAACGCGATGCATCCGAGTGCTAAGCCCGCGATGAATCGATCGTCACGGACAAATGCGTAGAAGCCGGCCACGACGCATGCGAGCATAAGAATCGATAGCTGGCCATGTCCGATCGCATTGAAGAACGGGGGAAACGCGAGGGCCGCCAGAAGTAGGGTAGCTCGATGCTCCGCGATTTTCGGATACCGACGCGCCATCGCTATCACGCATCCGGCGTAAAGAAGTGCATTGACAACTGACCAAATTGCAAAAGCACTCCGATACGTGGCATACGCAAAGGGCCAGAACATAAGCGCGATCTGTGGGGGATAGACCGGAAGATAGTGCCAGCCGGCAACACCGGGAATCGCGCGCGCAGTTATCTCCGCGAATCGATGGACGTCGTACATCGTCGCGACGCGATGATCACGTGCGAATTCTCCGGCCGCATAAAATTGCAGAAAATCGGTTCCTTTAAGATCGCCGAGTCGATCGAGTAAGCCCGCGCGGCTGAAATTATAGATAAACATCAGCCATACGAAAGTTGCTGCAATCGCCGCGTGCGCGGTCACTCGTCGGAGAGTGAGCCAATTTGAGAATATCGTAAGAGCGTTAATCGGCCGCCTCATCCCCAGGTTGCGGATTACTGTTCCGAAACAGCCCACTCCACGCGTAGTATTGTTCCGGACAAGTCCTGCAATATTGCTCCAGGATCCTGACACACTCGCGAACACCGGCAGTCAGGCTAGCCTCGCGTCCGACCGCGGACGCAACGTCGATCGGCGCTTCCACTACGGCTGTGAATTCTCTGTCATTGATGCCGAATAGGGGTAGGACTGTCGCGCCCGAAGCCCTCGCGAGGTTGATCATGCCGGTAGAAAACTTCCATTTGAGCCCTAGAAAGGGCACATCTATCAAACGCTGGCTGGCTCTCCCTTCAACCGCGATGCATACAATGGAATTGTGCTTCAAGCGATCGACTAGGACACGGGTGAAGGCTAGAGAATCGGAGGCGGGCAGATAGATGATCTCCGCGACGAAGTCCATCTCGCGCGCTTCGAAGAAGCGTGCCATCCATCGAGTGGCCCGGGTCCACTTCTCGCGCATGATGAATCCGCTTCCGATGTGCCTCTCTCCATGTACCTGGCATACCGCATAGCCATGGGCGTGAAGTATCCGTCTTGCCACGCCGCGGCTGCCGAAGCCATTACTCTCCAGGAGAATAGTTCCTCTGCCTCGGTTCAAGGCGGCGCGTAGATGCTCTTCTCCACGCAGCGTCATAGTTTTGATCTTTGTTAACTCCACGTCTGAAGGCACCATCCAGAAGGTCTCACGCCAGAACTGGTAGAATGCTCCTCTTGCGATCTGATGCTTTCGAGAACTGGAAAGCTGGTCGGCGAAAGTCAGGTCGAGCGCAGTCAAGGCCATGCGGCGCTTGCGGCGCGACATCAAATAAGCCGCGGTCGCGATCGCCTGAATGATGCTGTGGCGCAGCCAAATTGGGAATCGGCGACTGACCCTCAGGAGGCCCATCAAGAATAGAAAGTAGAAATCCCGAATTTCTCTTTGGAACATTCAGGCAGGCTGGATCAGCATCTTACGTTGCACTTTGCCGGTAGGTGTTTTGGGAAGGACGTCTCTAAATTCGACGAGGCTGGGAATTTTGAAGTCCGCAATCTTGCCACCGCAGAACATCACTAGTTCCTCTTCGGTACACGATCCGCGCAAGACGACTACCGCCTTTACCTTCTCGTCCCCATAGGGGGTCGGCAAACCGACCACCACTGCTTCTTCGACCGCCGGATGGCTCTCGAGAAGTTCTTCGACTTCGCGTGGATCGATCTTATAACCGCCGCGATTGATAAAGAACTTCTTGCGGCCCACCAGATAGAGTGCCCCGGAAACGTCACGTCTGCCTAAGTCTCCGCTGAAGAAGTATCCGTCCTTGAAGGAAGTTTGGTCGGACCAGGCATCATAGGATCGAATCGCGAAGGGACTTTTAATCGCAAATTCTGCTAATTCGTCCGGTTGCGCGCACTTTCCATCCCTATCGAACAATTCCACCTCGACGCCGGCAATTGGTTCACCGACAGATTCCAAAGTGGCCTCTATATTGTCGTCGAGATTGACACTTATGCTTCCCGTTTCCGTAGAGCCGTACAACTGCCGCACAAAGAACCCGAAACGATCGCGAAATTCATAGTTACGTTTCGCGGGCATCGCGGCGCTGGCAGAGATGCATAGGCGCAGCGATGACAGGTCCGGCGGCCGGCGAAAGTTGGCCTTCGCCAGCATGATGAACATGAAAGGGATACCTATGAAGACCGTGAGTCTATGTTCCTCGATTGCGGCGGCAACCGCGCGGCGCTCATAGTCCGGCAGCGGAAAAAGCGTGGCTCCGGCGCGAATGCTGGTCAGCATCGTGCGCATGAGGCCATTGACGTGGGAAAACGGCGCCACCCCGAGGAAACGATCGTCACTCCGAATCCCGAGAGTGGCTATCAGGCTGTCTAGCTCGAGGAGCAGCTGCGCGTGCGTCCGTGCGATGCGTTTAGGGGTACCCGTCGAACCCGAGGAGAACTGATACATGGCGGGGCTGTTCTCATCCACCTCCACCCCCGGCGCGCCTCGCGCCGGAACGCGATCTTCCACCAGCATCAGTTCGCATGGAGTGGAACCAGCCGAGATCACTTCTTTCGCCAGTTCCTGCAAAGAGTTGCACGTAAGTACCATCGAGGCCGAGGTTGTCTCGATGAAGTATCGCAATTCGTTCTTCTGATAGCCGTGATTGAGCGGAACGATGATTGCGCCGATCGAGGCTGCGGCGAAGTAGCCAATCACAAAGTCCGCACCATTGGGCAGGAACAATGCCACCCGATCACCGGGGCGAATTCCTTGGTGATGAAGCCGCGCGGTAAGCGCATCGACTTCGGTTGCGAGCTCCGCATAGCGGATCGCGCGGTCACCCTCGACGATGGCCACTTCGTCCGGAGACGCGGCCACCGCCGCATCAAGCATATCGCGCAGGGTTCTCATCGGCTGGCGTCCGCCGCGGTACCGGAGAGCCGCTGCGTGGTTTTGGCGAGGATAAATTCCGCCAAGGTTCGAATGGTTTTGAAAAGACCTACCGTGAGCTCGGAGTCGTCCACCTCGACGTCGAACTGCTTCTCAAGTGCGGAAATCAAAGTGAGCGCATCGATCGAATCCAGTCCAATGCCGCGGCCCAGCAGAGGTGTCGCGCTGCTTTCGTCCCAGTCGCGAAGATCCAGCTCCAGTTCGCTGACCAGGAATCCTCGGATGGCCGCTTCGATTTGCTCGCGTGAGATTGATTCCATCTTGAAGACCGAACGTTATCGCACCAAACCTTCCGTATTCATCATCACTTCGGAAGCCGATTGCGAAAATACCGCGGGCCATTCGCATATGGCACTTAAGACTTTCCCGCTGCGCGTCCGAGCGATTTGTCTTACCGGTTCGAAAGATATCGTTACGTCGCATGACAGCATATGGCGGAACGCGGCGTGGAGCGATGCGACCGCTTCCGCGCTCAACGGATGCTCGGCGACATACCGTACGTGGAAACGATCGAGACCTTTTTGCACCAATTGGTATTGGGCGAGTTCCTGACAGTCGCCGAGCGCGTGCAGCAGTCGCCAGGGCGAAACAATCCGGCCCTCCCTCAGGTGAAACAAGCTGATGGTGCGGCCCTCGACGCGTCCCATGGTCGGCAGAGTCCGGCCACATCGGCATGGCGATGACGCCGCGATCGCAGAATCGCCGATCTCGTACCGTACCAGCGGCATCAGATGATTTTCCAGTGTGGTCATCAGAACCCGCCCGAGTTCGCCCGCTTGCACTGAGCGGCCGTTGTCATCGACGATCTCCAGCAGTACGTGTTCGGCATTGATGTGATAGGAGCCGGCCGGACATTGCCACGCGAGAAAGGCCTCGGTCGAGCCATAGTACTCGGCGATTTCCACTCCCAGCACGCGCCGCGTCTGCTCGCGCAACGCATCGTCGAGAACTTCGGACCCGCAAAGTATTTTCCTAAGTGAGGGCAGCCGCTCGCCCTCGCGTTCGAACACGCGCACCAGCCCTTCAAGGTCCGAAGGTAGTGTGCATATGAAGACGGGATCGATTCGTCGCAGCCACCCGACATAGTCGCTGAAGTTGGCGTAATTCTTCAAAAAGCTGGCGCCGGGAAATAGTCGGCTGCGGACGAAGTGTCCTTCGCCCACATCATCGGGCATCGCGATGGTCCAGGCGCTGCGCATCAAGGGGCTCCATCCATGGGCGCGTAAATAGCGTGCACGCGCTGCGAAACGCCCGCGCTGATGCGCTGGATCGAAGAGAAATTCGGCGGGCGCACCGGTCGTACCCGACGAGCGTCCGACGGCAAACGGCGTCTCGGGTCGGAGCTTCCTAACCGAGGCATTGAGGGCACCGATTTCAGACCGCTTCAACACGGGCCAACCTTCCAGGTGGTGGGTCCTATGAGAGCTGACCAAGCGCTGCGCATAAAAAGGGATCGTCGCCGCAATCCGTAGAGTCTCATCGAGGCGTTTCTTCAGATACCCAGCAAGGTCGGCAGGACTCTGGTATTGGCTGCGCAGCAGTTGCGTATAGCGGGGGGCGGCAGCAATCAACTGGCTTAAAACAGACATCTCTGACCTTCCGCGCTTCGCGCGGCGAAGTTATCTTCGCTGGATGACCTTCGGTCCGCAACATTGGGGAACAGGGCAACCGGGCCAGAAAATCGAGCTTTTCCTCTTTATGCGATGCTCGGCACCCTGCTAGGAGTGGATACTAATAGATTAAGTATCCAGCTCACCGCCTAACGGCGAACAGGAGGCACTATGGGAGCGGCAACCACCGAACAATCCTTCACGGCGCCCGCGCGTAACAGCGCGGTCAGCACTTTTCTCAAGGGCTCGAAGAAGCTTCTCATCAATGGCAAATGGGTCGCGCCCAAGTCGGGTAAGACTTTCGAGACCATCAATCCCGCTACCGAGGAGGTACTGACCCTCGTCGCTGAAGGCGACAAGGCCGACGTCGACGAGGCGGTGAAGGCGGCACGGACCGCGCTGGATGGCAAATGGGGCCAGATCGGGCCGCACGAACGCGCACGCTTCCTGTTCAAGATTGCCGAGCTCATCGACAAGCATTGCGACGAGCTGGGCGAGCTGGAAACGCTCGACAACGGCAAGGGCGTCATGTTCTCGAAGGCCTTCGACGTTCCCGCGGCCGCCGAAACCTTCCGCTACTACGGCGGCTGGTGCACCAAGCTCTACGGCGAAACCAATCCTTCCGACCCCTCGATGTTCAACTACACGTTGCGCGAGCCGGTCGGCGTATGCGGCCAGATCATCCCGTGGAACTTCCCGCTGCTGATGGCGGCCTGGAAGCTCGGACCCGCGCTCGCCTGCGGAAACACCGTAGTCCTCAAGCCGGCCGAGCAGACCCCGCTGACGGCACTGCGGTTAGGCGAATTGCTCCTTGAAGCCGGACTGCCCGAGGGCGTCGTGAACATCATTACCGGATTCGGCCCCGGCGCGGGCAGCTCGATCGCCGAGCATCCCGATGTGGACAAGGTCGCCTTCACGGGTTCTACTGAAGTCGGCAAGATCATCCTCAAGGCGTCGGCGGGCAACCTGAAGCGCGTCTCGCTCGAGCTCGGCGGCAAATCGCCGAACATCATTTTCCCCGACGCCGACATGAAGCAGGCGATTCCGACTTCGATGATGGGCGTGTTCTTCAACTCCGGGCAGGTCTGCTGCGCGGGCACGCGCATCTTCGTGCAGAAGGACATGTACGACAATGTCGTCGATCAGCTCACCACCTTCAGCAAAGGGATGTCGTACGGCGATCCGCTCGATCCCAAGACCGTGATGGGACCGGTGGTGTCGAAAGAGCAGTTCGATCGCGTCAAGAGCTACCTGGAAGTCGGCAAGAACGAAGGCGCGAAAGTGACTGCGGGTGGCGAGACCGGCACCGGCAAGGGCTACTTCGTGAAGCCTACAGTATTCGCCGACGTTAACAACAACATGAAGATCGCGCGCGAGGAGATCTTCGGCCCGGTCGCCACCGCGATTCCGTTCAAGGATGAGAGCGACGCGGTTTTTCAGGGTAATGACACCGAGTATGGCCTCGCCGCGGCGGTCTGGACCCGCGACATCAGCCGCGCGCACAAGGTGGCGCGCGCGCTGAAGGCTGGCACCGTATGGGTCAACTGCTACAACCAGCTGGATCCGATTTCCTCGTTCGGCGGCTACAAGCAGTCCGGCTTCGGGCGCGAGCTGGGCAAGCATGCGCTGGAGCTCTACTCGCAGATCAAATCGGTGTACGTGAAACTGTAAGTGATCAACCTCGAAATGAAGGCGGTCCCTCGGGGCCGCCTTCATTTTCTAAACGGAAATATCGATGAGCAATCAATCAGGCCGGCCTCGGGAAGTCGTCGCGCTCGCGCGCAATCCGCGCCGCATGCCCCCCGACTGGTCGCCGCCCGATCCCGCGTGGGCCGCAAGTTTTGATGCGCAGGCGACGCCGGTGGTGATGGCGTACTTCGGCACGCAGTTGCCCGAGGGCGACGCTGCGCCACGCGCCCATCGCATCCGCGAGTTCTTCGGAGGCGAGCACGCGCCTTCGAACGTTGAAAGCGCCAGCTACCTCGATCGCCTCGGACGGCGCACGCTGGTCTCGGCCGCGTACTGGACCGATCCTGCCCGCTTCGAAAAGTGGAATGCGGAATTTGATCGATGGTGGAAAGATCCCGCGCGCCTTAGCGACGGCATCGGACATTTTCGCGAGGTCCTCATTGTTCCTCGCGAGCGCTTCGAGACGATTTTCTCGAACGACTATTTCATCGGCGTGGCCAAGGTCGGCGGCCCGCAAGTGGGTCCCATCCGGGAGCATGGTTATTGGGGCAGCATGCGCGACCGCCTGCCGATTTCAGCAGACGACGACCTCACAAGCGCATGCGGCGAAACCATGCCGCGCCTCGGCGCCGCCGAGACGCTGGGGCGCCGGCTGCGCGTGAAAGCTCCGGGGAATCTCGCAGTCATCAGGTCGGGGCAGGACTGGACGGAATGTGCGGGCACACAGCTCGCGTTCTATGATGAATCGGTCGCACCGACGCTGCGCGACGCGATGCATTCGCTGCGCGACAATCCGATCGACACCGGATGCTGCGAGATGCGTTTCGCGCAGCATATCGATAGCGCGGGCGCGCCGGTTACCAGGACTTTCGGGCTCGGCTATTTTTTGAGCCTCGGGCATCTGGAGCGCTGGGCCGCTACGCATCCCAAGCATCTGGCGATCCTCGGGCACTTCATGAAGATGGCGCGTGAGTATCGTGCGGGGCTTCGGCTCAAACTGTGGCACGAGGTTTCGGTGCTGCCCGCCGCGGGGCAGCTTTTCGAATACCTCAACTGCCATTCAGAGACCGGGCTGCTACCATATTTCCCGTCCACTGAATGTTGATTTTTCCGGAGGAGACATGGCCGACAAAATCACGAAAACCGAAGAGCAATGGCGCAAGGAACTTTCGCCGATTCAGTACGCGGTGACCCGGGAGAAGGCGACCGAACGGCCGTTCAGCGGCGAGTACGAGCAACCACCACGCCCGGCACCTATCGATGCATCTGCTGCGGCGAGACGCTGTTCGAGTCCGATACCAAGTTCGACGCCGGATGCGGGTGGCCCAGCTTCACCAAAGCCGCGGCCGACAACAACGTCGCCGAAGAGCGGGATACCAGTCCACGGCATGGTTCGCACCGAGGTAATGTGCGCCAAGTGCGACGCGCACCTGGGCCACGTCTTCGATGACGGCCCGGGCCCGACCGGCCTGCGTTACTGCATCAATTCGGCGTCGCTAAAACTCGACCCCAAAAAATAGGAAGTTATGGCTAAGATATTTGGATTTCGAATCGACTACCGACGAAGTCCTCGAGGGCGTCGATCTTTCCGGCAAGCGCGTTCTCGTCACCGGCGTATCCGCGGGTCTCGGTGTTGAGACTGCCCGTGCGCTGGTTGCGCATGGAGCAACTGTCGTCGGTACCGCGCGCGATTTGAACAAGGCGCGGACCGCGTTGAACGCCGCGATTGGGTTCGGAAGGACAAGCCAGGTTGAGCTGGTCGAAGCCGACCTCGCCTCGCTCAAGAGCGTGCGCAAAGCGGCCGACGCAATGCTCGCGAAGAGGGCAAACCACTCGATGTGATCATCGCCAATGCGGGCGTGATGGCGTGTCCGCAAGGCAAGACTGCCGACGGTTTCGAAACGCAATTCGGAACCAATCACCTGGGCCATTTCGTATTCGTCAACAAGCTTGGTGCCGCTGCTGAAGTCCGGTGGGCGCATCGTGACGCTTTCGTCGGCAGGTCATCAGATCAGCGACGTCAACCTCGAGGATCCGAACTTCGAGCGAACGCGAATATCAGCCGTTCCTCGGATATGGCCGTTCCAAGACCGCGAACATTCTTTATGCGGTCGCGCTCGACAACAAGCTCAAGGCGCGCGGCATCCGTGCGACCTCGCTGCATCCGGGCGGCATCCAGACCGAGCTCGGGCGCCATATGACGCCGGAACTGCGTCGCGCAGATCCAGGCGCGCATCGCCGCGAGCAAACAAGGCGCGACTTTCAGTTTCAAAAATGTGCCGCAGGGTGCGGCGACCACGGTATGGGCCGGCTTCGTCGCACCTGCCGACGCGGTTGGCGGCCGTTACTGCGAGGATTGCCACGTATGCGAGGTGAACGACGACACGACCTCGCGCGCGGGCGTGCGCTCGTATGCGCTCGAATCCCGCTCGCGCGGAAGCGCTATGGCGCAAGAGCGAGGAGATGGTCGGCGAGCGCTTCCCGCTGTAGGCCTCCAAGTACAGCGTTCGCGTCGCGCATCGGTCGCTTGAGATTCCGGCGCCATCTGTTATGCAAGCATATGCAGGGCCGACGGCGATCGTCGTGCGGTGAAAGGAGCTGATCGATGGCTGACTCAACTGGAATCGGCAAGATACTGCGCGACGTCACGCAAGCCTATCTCGACGGCCTCTCGAAAATCGGCGGCGCGATCGGCGATCTGGCCAAAAACCGCATTCCCGATGCCGAGCGGCAAATGGAGCACTGGATTGGCGTCGCCCGCGCGGCCAAGGACGGTTACGTCGCCGCTATCGACGAGGGTTTCGCGACATGGGAGCGGCGGGTGCGCCAAACCATCGCACGACGATCCGAGAAAGCCTCCGGCGACAAAGGCCAGTCATCCAATCCAATCGAGGGATGGTTCGACGAATGGCGCAAGGCCAACGAATCGTTCATGCAATCGATCCGCTCGAGCGGGCTGGGCGAGGAAGCTCTCAAGCAGACCCACGACTTACGCAAGGCATTCGATGACGGTCTGAAGAATCTGCAGAAGCTTTGGCAGCCGGCAGCCAAGGACGACAAATGACTGGGGGTCTAGCGGATGGCTTTTACAATTCCGGTCGAGAAGTTTCGCTTCGCTCCCGAAATTAGGCAGGGCGTCGCGGGCAAGCGGGTCCTAATCACCGGCGCGGGAAAAGATCTCGGACTGGGACAGGCGTTTGCTCTCGCGGCGGGACTCAATGGCGCCGCTTCGGTCGGAGTTCATTTCCACAGCAGCTATGTCGATGCCTTCGATCTGGTGAAGGCGTTGCGCGATGAAGGGGTCAATGCGTTCCCGATCCAGGCCGACGTCACCAACATGGGCGACCTGTGGGCGATGCGCAGCTACGTCATCGAGCAGATGGGCGGCCTTCCGCCGAACCTGCTCATCTGCAATTCCGGACTTACCGAAAAGGGCTATCCGTTCGGCCGCGCGCTGCGCGAACTTCCGGAGGAACAACTTGCGATGCGCCGGGCGCGCGTCCGCCAACATTTTATCGACAACCTCGAACAATCGCGCATCGTGCTGGATACCAAGATCGACGGATTCCTCGCGATGACGCATCTGTGGGCCGGGGAGGCGGTTTACCACAAAGAGTTTCTGCAGATCGTGTATGTTTCTTCGCGCATGGCAATCGATCCCGGACCGACGGTGCCGGGCTACGTGATCAGCAACTGGGGCGTGCTTCAACTGCCCGAAAGTGCTGGCCATCAATCTCGGGCGCAATGCCAACCTGGTCGGCGCTCTCTGCGTGCTGCCGCCATTCATCCGCACCGGGATGACCGAGGAATATCAGGACAATCCGGATGTGTTCGGCCGCTGGCAGCCGCGCATGCTGGAGACTCACGAGGCGGCGGAAGGCCTTCATGCGGCTCCTGAGTCGTCCTCGAGCGGAACTCGATCAGGGAATGTTCGCGCTGATGGTGGATGGTTCTGCCGACAACGTGCGTCATCGGCTGGAAGAAGGTTCACTCGATCTGCGCGAGGAAACGCTGCCCTGGGGCGAGGGCGGAAGCACTGACCAAGCATTCGAATTGCGCCCGTTGCTTGACGGCGCGCCACGCAGCGGGTGTATCGTGCGGCCAACGGGAGTCTGATCGCTAAGCGAGATGCGCGCAGCGCGCCTCGCGCAGGAGAGAGACTGGCAATGGCCGATCAGCGAAGTTCCTCATCCGATCCTCGTGGCGTCCGAGATGGCGCGAGTGGATGTCGCAATCGGAAACCCGCCTCAACGCCATCTTCAACGACGTGATGGCGACCGACGGCTATGGCCGCGTGCTGGGCGTCCTCACCAAGGTCTTGGTCACCATGCAAAAGAGCATGGGCGAAGGGATGGAGCGCTACTTCACCGCGCTGAGTCTGCCGACGCGAAGCGACGTGGTCGAATTCGGCGAGCGGCTGTCGCGAATCGAATCGCGCCTGCATTCGATCGAGGACGACCTCGCGAAGATGGCCGGCGGTGAGCCAGACGCGATGCCGTGCTCAAGTGCCGCCACGTCGCCGCCGCGCACCCGCAAGCCCGCGAGCGCCAAGGGAGGCGGCATCATGAGCGCTGCGCCGGAGCGCCACCGCGGCGGTGAAACATCGATCGCGGACGGGTCCGCGCCGAAGTTCAGCGGACCATTCAGCGCAGCATCAAGGGGCTCAACTACTTTTTCTCGGGCGACCCGCCCATCGGACTGACGCCAAAGGACACCATCTACAGCGCGGCACGCTGTCGCTTTAGCATTATCGGGCGCTCGCCGAGCGAGGTTTATCGCACGCCGGTGCTGCTGGTGATGTCGCTGGTGAGCAAGTCGTACATTCTCGACCTCGCGCCCGGCCAGAGCTTCATCGAGTTCCTGCTCAAGCAGGGCTACGACGTGTACCTGATCGATTGGGGCGTCCCGCGGCCCGAGGACCGGGGCTTGCAGCTCGACGATTACGTGCTCGATTTCATCCCCGACTGCATCGAGCGGATAGCCGACCGACAGCGGCGAAAATGATCTCTCGATCATCGGGTACTGCATGGGCGGGATGCTCGCTCTGATTTACGCGGCGCTTCATCCGCAGGGCCCGCTGAAAAACCTCGTATGCCTCACCACGCCGGTGAACTACGAAGGCATGAAGCTCATGCGCCAGTGGACCGACAAGCGCTACTTCGATCTGGATCGGATAGTCGACACGCTCGGGCAACGTTCCGCCGGAGTTGATCTTCGCGTCATTCGATATGCTGCGGCCGGCCGCGCGCATCGCATCGCAAATCCGGCTCTGGGACAACATGTGGAACGACGAATTCGTGAAATCGTATCGCATGTTCGATCGCTGGGCCGCCGACCAGATCCCTTTTCCCGGCGAATGCTTTCGGCAGACCACCAAAGAGCTGATGTGGGACAACAAGCTCATCAAGAACGAGCTGGTGACTGGGCGGGCGGCTGGTCGACCTCAAGCAGATGGTGGTCTCGTTTCTCGCCGTGATGGCCGAGCATGATCACATCGTGCCGTACGAGTCGGCGAAGGAATTGATCGCACTTGATCGGCAGCACCGACAAAAAAGACATCGTGCTCAAAGGCGGCCACGTCAGCCTGGTGGCCGGCCCCAACGCGGTCCGGCGGCTGTGGCCCGAGCTCGATCGTTGGCTCTCGGAGCGCTCCGTATGAAAAATGAAACTTCCCGCAACCTATCCGCGCGAGGTCGAGCTCAAGGGCGCTCGCGTGACACTCCGTCAAATGACGCGACGACGACGGCTCGGTGGCGCTGGCGTTCGCACGCGCACTTCCCGCTCATGATCTGCTCTTTCCTGCGCCGCGATATCACGCAGCCCGAGGCGATCGACGTCTGGCTCAACGGCATCGCGCGCGGCCGCATCACCAGCGTGCTGGCGGAGTCCGACGGAAAAGTGCAGGGCTATGCGACCGTCGATCGCGGAGAGCTATCGTGGTCGCCGCACGTCGCGGAACTGCGCATCCTGGTCTCGGCCGAGATGCGCGGGAAGGGACTCGGCCGGCTGCTGACGCAGGAGGCTTTCGCGATCGCGTTCGGGTTGGGGATCGAAAAGGTGGTCGCGCAGATGACGGTCGATCAAAAGGGCGCGATCGAAGTTTTTCAGGGAATGGGATTTCGCCCGAGGCGCTGCTGCGCGATCAGGTCAAGGATCGCGACGGCCGCAAGCATGATCTTTTGATCCTCGCGCACGAGGTCGCCCGGTTCCATGCCCAAATGGAAGCGTACGGCGTGACCAAGGCGCTGGAGGACTAACCTTGAATTCCGAGCCGGGATTGCGCATCTCCAACAGAGCGAGGCCCGGCAGGGCTTTCTCTTTGCGTGGCGACTCTACCGGGCACGGTTGCTCTGCTCGGCTCATGCGAACCATTGAACTCAACGACAACCGACGGCGCGGTTTCCTGCTGTAAGCGGACTAGCTGACGAAACCTCGGCACGACGGCCGATCATCCGGACGCCGATGCGCTGAAATGAACACGCGCGGAACGTCTGCCGCACGCCACACAACGAAAGTTCACCGGCGGACCGCGAGACTCGCGCTTCGAGGCGACCCGTGTCTCCTCGCGTAGCGTTTTCCGTTTTGCAGAAAGGGAACTTTCATTCAGTCCGCCGCGGCGCTGTGAATCTCCTGCTCCATCGCGCGATGCTCCAACAGCGCCTTGAGGATGCGCGGCGGTGACATCGGCAAATCCGTCATCCGTATGCCGATGGCGCGGTAGATCGCGTTGGCGAGCGCGGCCGGCGGCGGCACGATAGACACTTCGCCGACGCCGCGGATGCCCAGCGGATGCGCCGGGTTGGCGACTTCGACCACAATGGTCTCGATCATCGGCAGGTCGAGGCAGGTCGGCATCCGATAGTCGAGCAGCCCGGTGTTACGCAAGATGCCATTGCTGTCGTACACGTATTCCTCGTTGAGCGCCCATCCGAGACCCTGCGCGGTGCCGCCCTGCATCTGCCCTTCGACGTAGCTCGGATGAATCGCTTTGCCCGCGTCCTGCGCGATGGTGCTTCGAAGCAACTTGACCTTGCCGGTATCCGGATCGACTTCGACATCGACCAGGGTGACGGCGAATGCCCGGCCCGACATTGCGTGCGTTGATGGTGGCGCGGCCGACTGACCGGGCCTCCGGTGCGCGCGAGTTTGCGCGCCAGTTCCGCGATGGTCATCGGCGCGATGCCCTCAGCCTCGTGCGCTGAAAGGTGCCGTCGTCGAATTCGACTTCCTCGGGCTTCTTCTCCCACAAAATCGCGGCGCGCTGCTTGAGCTGACGGACTACATCATGCGCGGCCTCGTACACCGCCTGTCCGGTTGCGAGCGTGGTGCGGCTGCCGCCAGTCACATCGGTATGCCCGATGCTGTCGGTATCGCCCACCAACGGTCGCACCTGGTCGATGCGTAGTCCGAGCACTTCGGCGGCGATCATCGCCATCGAGGCGCGCGATCCTCCAACATCGACGGAGCCGGTCATCACACTGGCGGTGCCGTCCGCATGGATGTTGACGACCGCCGATGACTGCATCCGGCGTTGAACCAGAAACCCGCCGCGACTCCTCGCCCGCGATTGGGGCCGACCAGCGGCGCACGATAGTGCGGGCTGTTCTTCATCGCGGTGAGCGTTTCGATGAAGCCGATCTTTTTATACGGAGGTCCGGCGGTCTGCGCGCTCCCTTCTTTGACCGCATTCATCAAACGAAACTCGATCGGATCGATGCCGCATCGCTCGGCCAATTCATCGATGAGCGTTTCGGTCGCGAACGCAGCGTTGCTTGCGCCCGGCGCGCGATAGGCCGCGGTCTTGGGCCGATTCACGATCACGTCATATGCGTCGATGACGAAGTGTGGAATCTCGTACGCGCCGATCATCGTCATCGCGCCGGCACCGACCGGCGAGCCCGGAAACGCGCCCGCCTCGTAGGCCATCCAGATTTCCGCGGCGACGAGTTTGCCGTCGCGCGTCGCGCCCATCTTGCATCGAATCCACGAGCCCGAGGTCGGCCCGGTCGCGCGCAGCACCTCGCCGCGAGTCATCACCATCTTCACCGGGCGCCCGGTCATTCTTCGACAGCAGTACCGAGAGCGGCTCCAGGTAGACAGTGAGCTTGCCGCCGAAGCCGCCGCCGATTTCCGCCGGCACCACGCGGATGCTGCCCTCGGGCATCTGCAGGACCTGCGCGCTGAGCGAGCGCACCGCGAAGGTTCCCTGGGTCGAGCAGTAGATCGGTCGCGTGGCCATCGGAGCTGTAGATGCCGACCGCGTTGTGCGGCTCGATGTACCCTTGATGGACCATCGCGGTGTTGAATTCGCGCTCGACGATGTAGTCCGCCGCCGCAAAGCCTTCGCCGAGAGTTCCGCGCGTGAAGCGCAGATGATTCGCGACGTTGGTTTCCTTCGCGGGCCCCTCTTCCTTGTTGCGCAACTCGGGCAGGATGATCGGCGCACCCTCCCGCATCGCATCGTCGACCGTCATAGCCGCGGGCAGGACTTCGTACTCGACCTCGATGAGCTTCAGCGCCTGGTCCGCGACATGGCCATTGACGGCAGCCACCGCGGCGACCGCGTGGCCGTCGTACAGAACCTTGTCGCGCGCCAGCACGTTCATCGAAACGTACTTCGAATTGACCGCGCCCTCGCCGAGGTTTTCGATCTTGTCGCCGAGCTGCGGAAGATCGGCGCTGGTGACGACGGCGAACACGCCCGGCAGCTCGCGCGCCGCATCGCACTTGATCGATCTGATCTTCGCATGGGCGTGCGGACTGCGCAGCACCTTGCCATGCAGCATGCCGGGGAAGGAGTAGTCGGCGCCGTACTTGGCGCGGCCGGTAACCTTGTCGGCGCCGTCGTGACGAATCGGGCGGGTGCCGATCACCCGATAAGAGGGTTTGCCGTTGGAAGGTTCGTCTGAAGCCATAGTTTTTTCCATCGCCGTTCAGGGCTGAACTTTGCGGTAGCAGAGGCGACCGCAGCTATGCAAGTATGCTGTCATTCTGCTCGTATAATGGCATCTAACGCGAGCGTTCCAAAACCGAAAAAGGAGCGACCCTATGGCTACGGCTCAAACCGCAAGCGAACCTTCCAAATCCAAAACCGCGATTCCTGATTTCATCAAGGACTCGCCCAAGAAGCTGCTAATCGGCGGCAAATGGGTTGCCGCCAAGTCCGGCAAAACTTTCGAAACCATCAATCCCGCCACCGAAGCCGTCCTCTGTCAGATTGCCGAGGGCGACAAGGCCGACATCGACGAAGCGGTCAAAGCCGCGCGCAAAGCCTACGAGTCCGGCAAGTGGTCCTCGATGGGTCCGCACGAGCGCGGACGGCTCCTACTCAAGGTTGCAGACCTCATCGACAAGTATGCCGACGAGCTCGCGATGCTCGAAAGTCTCGACAACGGCAAGCCGGTGACGCAGGCCAAGAACATCGACGTGCGCGGCGCTGCCGCGCAGTTCCGCTACTTCGCGGGCTGGTGCACGAAGATTTACGGCGAGACCAATCCCTCCGATGCCACCATGTTCAACTACACGCTGCGCGAGCCGATGGGCGTATGCGGACTCATCGTGCCGTGGAATTTTCCGTTGCTGATGGCGGTGCAGAAGACCGCGCCCGCGCTCGCCTGCGGCAATACGTTGGTGCTGAAGCCGGCCGAGCAGACTCCGCTCACCGCGCTGCGGCTCGGCGAGATCCTCATGGAAGCCGGCATCCCCGAGGGCGTGGTGAACATCGTCACTGGCATGGGCCCCGGCGCGGGCAGCTCGATCGCAGAGCACATGGACATCGACAAGGTCAGCTTCACCGGCTCGACCGAGGTCGGAAAGATCATCCTCAAAGCGTCGGCAGGCAATCTGAAGCGGGTGTCGCTGGAACTCGGCGGCAAGTCGCCCAACATCATCCTGCCCGATGCCGACATGGATGCGGCGGTGCGTACCGCGGTCAATGGCGTGTTCTTCAACTCGGGCCAGGTCTGCGTCGCCGGCACCCGCATCTTCGTGCAGAAGGATCAGTATGAAGGATTTGTCGACAAACTGACCAAGGCGAGCGCCGCGATGACGACCGGCGATCCGCTCAATCCCGACACCCGGCTCGGACCCCTGGTTTCCAAGGAGCAGTTCGACCGGGTCAACAACTACATGGAGATCGGCAAGAAGGAAGGCGCGCGCGTGACCATCGGTGGCGAGGCGGTGGGCGGCAAGGGCTACTTCGTGAAGCCGACCGTGTTTGCCGACGTCGACAACAAGATGCAGATCGCGCGCGAGGAGATCTTTGGCCCGGTCGCCGCGGCGATTCCGTTCACGGACGAAAACGACGCCATCTTCCAGGGCAACGACACCACTTATGGTCTGGCTGCCGCGGTATGGACCCGCGACGTCGGCCGGGCGCATCGGGTGGCGCGCGCGCTGAAGGCCGGCACCGTATGGGTCAACAACTACGGCGCCAGCGACGTGGGGATGCCGTTCGGCGGCTACAAGCAGTCGGGCTTCGGCCGCGAGGGCGGCAAGCACGTGATCGACATTTTCACCCAGATCAAATCCGTCTACGTAAAACTCTAAATCAGCACAGGAGGCGCATATGGCAGCAGCAACAGTATCAATCGAACGGGCGGCGCACGGCGTCAGCTCCAACGCGGTGCTCGAGTTTTCTGCGCAAACCCAAGCAGCTCCTCATCGGCGGCAAATGGGTTCCGGCCAAGTCCGGCAAGACTTTCGAGACCATCAATCCCGCCAACGAGGAAGTTCTGGCGCTGGCGGCCGAGGGCGACAAGGCCGACGTCGATGAGGCGGTAAAGGCGGCGCGCAAGGCGCTTGACGGCAAGTGGTCGACCATCAGCCCGCATCAGCGCGCGAACTACCTGCTCAAGATCGCGGACCTGATCGAGAAGCATGCCGACGAGATCGGCGTGCTCGAAAGCCTCAACAACGGGATGGCGATTTCGCTGGCGAAGGGCATGGCGAGCGGCGCGGGCGACACCTTCCGCTACTACGCGGGCTGGGCGACCAAGATTTACGGCGAGACCAATCCCTCCGACCCCACGATGTTCAACTACACGCTGCGCGAGCCGGTCGGCGTGTGCGGACAGATCATCCCGTGGAACGGCCCGGTGGCGATGTTCGCGTGGAAAATCGCGCCGGCGCTGGCGTGCGGCAACGTATGCATCATCAAGCCCGCGGAGCAGACTCCGCTTACCGCATTGTTCCTTGGCGAGCTGATCCAGGAAGCCGGCATTCCGGAGGGCGTGGTGAACATCATCACGGGATTCGGCGAGACTGCGGGCGCGGCCATCGCGAGCCATCCGGACATCGACAAGGTTGCCTTCACCGGATCGACCGAAGTCGGAAAGCTGATCCTGCAGGCGTCGGCGGGAAACCTGAAACGCGTATCACTCGAGCTCGGCGGCAAGTCGCCGAACATCGTGTTCGCCGATGCGAACATGGAGCAGTGCGTGCCGACTTCACTGTTCGGCTTCACGATGCTGTCCGGGCAGGTCTGTTGCGCCGGCACGCGCGTCTTCGTGCAGCGCGATTTCCACGACGAGTTCGTGGACAAGCTCACCAAGTACGCCTCGCAGTCAAAGGCCGGCAATCCGCTCGATCCCAAGACCACCATCGGACCGCTGGTCTCTAAAGAGCAGTTCGATCGCGTCAAAGGCTACCTCGACATCGGCAAGAAGGAGGGCGCCCACGCCTCGCTCGGCGGCGAAGTGCGCAAGGGCAAGGGCTACTTCGTCGATCCGACCATCTTTACCGGGGTGAAGAACGACATGCGCATCGCGCGCGAGGAGATCTTCGGCCCGGTCGCATCGGTAATTCCATTCAAGGATGAAAACGACGCCGTGCTGCAGGGCAACGACACCACTTACGGTCTGGCTGCGGCGGTATGGACCAGCGATGTCTCGCGTGCACACAAAGTGGCGCGCGCGCTGAAGGCCGGCACCGTATGGGTGAACTGCTACAACAACATCGATCCGATTTCGCCCTTCGGCGGCTACAAGCAGTCGGGCATCGGGCGCGAGCTCGGCCGGCATTCGATCGAGTTGTACACCCAGATCAAGTCGGTATACGTGAAGCTCTAGGCATTGCCGCTACGATGAAGGTGGTCCCACTCGGGCCGCCTTCTGTTTTGATGGCCCCGGCGTAGTCCACGGAAGGTCTAACGGCTTGCGCACATGCTATGAAGCATTGTACGAAACTAGAACGGGTGTGTGCCCAAATCACAGACCTGCAACAGGAGCATTCCAATATGGCCGAACAATACTCAATGACCATCAATGGCAAGCCGGTCAAAGGGTCGAAGACCGTCGGCGTGATCAATCCCGCCACCGGCAAGGTCTTCGCCCAGGTCCCGGATTGCACCAAAGCTGAACTCGACCAGGCCTTCGATGCCGCTCAGAAGGCGTATCCGGCCTGGAGCCGCGATATCGAAGTACGCCGCAAGGTGCTGAACGAATGCGCCGCCGCGTTGCAGGCCAATCCCGAAGGCCTCGCCAAGACTCTCACTATGGAGCAGGGCAAGCCGCTCGCAAAGGCAGCCGAAGAGTTGATGGGTACTGCGATCTGGTGCGGCTACACGGCCAGTCTCCAGATGCCTACCGAGGTGCTGGCGGATACCGAAAACAGCCGCATCGAGATTCACCGGAAACCGCTCGGCGTAGTCGCTGCCATCACCCCGTGGAACTATCCGCTGATGCTGGCGATGTGGAAATTGGCGCCCGCACTGCTGGCCGGCAACACCGTGGTTTTGAAGCCTTCGCCATTTACCCCGATCACTTCATTGATGCTCGGCGATATTCTCCGCGACATCATTCCTCCCGGCGTCTTCAATGTCGTTTCGGGCGGTGACGAGCTCGGCGCAATGATGACTACGCATCCGGTTCCGAGGAAGGTTTCGTTCACTGGTTCGGTGGAGACCGGCAAGAAGGTCGCGGCCTCGGCGGCGCCGGACCTGAAGCGCGTCACCCTGGAACTGGGTGGCAACGATGCGGCCATCATCCTGCCCGACGTTGATCCGAAAGCGGTTGCTCAGAAAATCTTCTGGGGGGCCTTCGAGAACAACGGGCAGATTTGCTCGGCCATCAAGCGCGTCTACGTTCCCGAAGACAAATACAACACGATGCTCGAAGAACTCAGCGGCATCGCCAAGACCGTTAAGGTCGGCGACGGGCTGGTCGAAGGCAACCAAATCGGACCCCTGAACAACAAGCCGCAGTTCGAGCGCGTGACCGAGCTGGTCGAGGATGCCAGGAAGCATGGCGCGAAGATCATGACCGGCGGTGCGCGGCTCGGGAGCGAGGGCTACTTCTATCAGCCGACCATCGTGGGGAACATTTCCGATGGTGTCCGCCTCGTCGACGAAGAGCAGTTCGGCCCGGCGCTGCCGATCATCGCATACAAAGATGTCGATGATGCGGTGCGGCGCGCGAACTCGACCAAGTACGGCCTTAGCGGCTCGGTCTGGTCCAATGACATGAACAAGGCCGCCGAAGTCGCCTCGCAGCTCGAAACCGGATCGGCATGGGTCAATCAGCATCTGGCGATTGCGCCCAACCTGCCGTTCGGCGGCGCGAAGTGGTCGGGAATCGGCGTCGAAAACGGGCCGTGGGGTCTGCTCGGCTTCACCGAAATCCAGGTAGTCAATTCCGTCAAGATGTAGGAACTTCGGAGGGCGTCCATTACGGGCGCCCTCCTCATTTACGAGGAAAGAGATGGCGCGGACAAAGATTGCGACCTTCGCCGCGGGATGCTTCTGGGGGCCGGAAGCGAGGTTTCGCCGCATCAACGGCGTGGTAGATGCGGCCGTCGGCTATATGGGCGGCCACTTGAAAAATCCCACCTACCAGCAGGTATGCACCGATCGCACCGGGCATGCCGAGGTGGTGCAGGTCACTTACGATCCTTCGGTGATCACCTACGAGCAGTTGCTGGAGGCCTTCTGGAATATGCATGATCCCACTACGCCCGATCGGCAGGGTTTCGATTTTGGCTCGCAGTATCGTTCGGCGATTTTTTATCACGACGAAAACCAGAAGGCGGCGGCGGAAGCCTCGAAAAAACGCCTCGATGAGGCAGGGCAATTCGGCGATCCGATCGTCACCGAGATCGTCGCGGCTGGGCCTTTCTATCGCGCCGAGGAATACCATCAGCGTTACCTCGAGAAGACCGGACAGGAAGATCATTGTTGAAGATGCTGTGCTCGGACTGATTCTTACTTGACGCAAATTGGCGCGCGGCGTACCTGAAATCTACGCGCGCCTGTCTGGCAGCCCTCGCGCAGGTGCCGATGATTTCAGGGGTCCTCCGATGTGCCGAGCGAGTTCGCGGCGATTCGGAATTCGAGCAGCAATTTGTTTCGGCATAACCGCGCTCGCGACGTTCTCATCGGCCCTCGCGCACGCGCAACAAACTCTCGAAACCAACGTCCTCCAGACTCCGCGGGTCCTCATCTTCGCGCCCTCGGCATTGCCAGCGGTTGTTCCGCCGCCTCAAACCGATCCGGCGACGCTGATTCGAATTCCGGTCACCGTGCTCGATGACAATGGCCAATGCGTTGAGTCTCTAAGTGCGCACGATTTTTCCTTGAGCGTCGACGGCGAGGACAGTCCTATCGCATGGTTCCGTCCCAATCGCGCGACCGCCGCCACACTCGGCGTGCTGGTCGATATTTCGCGCAGTATGGCTTTCAAATCTTTTTCGGGCGTGACGATTTCGAAGTTGCCCTTCGTCCGCGCCGCGCTGCGCATGGTGTTCGACAAGCTCGACTCGCACGACAACGTTTTCCTCGCGAGTTTCGCGCGCCGCTTTCATATGCTCGACGACTTCACCACCGACCATCGCGTTCTTTCCGAACGCGTGGACCTGCTTTCGGTGGCCGATCAACTCGACGATTTCGACGGCAGCGGTATCTACGAAAGCCTGATGAAAGGCATCGCGGTGCTGGGCCACGCGCCGAAGAACACTGATAGACGCGCGTTGCTCGTGTTCACTGACGCCGGCGATTCCAGCAGTCACGGCGCTGACGACGTCATCGCGCGCGCGCAATTCGCCGGCGTCACGATTTACAGCATCATCGTACAAGGATTTCCGATCGAGACGCGACCTTGGCTCGATCCACAATGGGATGGGGCGCATCGCCGCGGAGACCGGAGGCTTAACTTTCGTGGTCAACATGTGGCGCGAGCACGATCGGGTTCGCTCCGCGATCGACGAGATCGCTTACGAGCTCGACAATCAGTATGTCCTCGGATTTCCGGTTCCCGCATCTGGCGTCAACGAAGTACCGGTCGAGCTGATGCTGCCGCATCATCCGGGTATTAGCATTCGCGCGCCGCACGTGGTGCGCTTTCATCCGAGCGATTTCGTCCATGCGGCGAGCGCGCCAGCGCCCTACCTACCCGAATAGGAGCGTGTTAATGCGCCTTTTCCGGGGTAGCTAACAGCGGCATGAAATCTTTCGTTGCGGTTGTGGGGTGCCAGGAAAAGGCGCGGCTGATACACTCGTCGTCAACAGGGTCACTCGCGAATCGCTGGCACTTCCGACCGTCGGGAGATAAACGAATTGCCAGCCCAGAGAATCGGTGGCGACCTCAATATCGCGGAACCAGGTTAACTTGCTCGCCGGCGCAAACGAAACAATGCTTCACCCGCTCAATCATGGCTTCGAGTGGAGGCCGGTTTGCGGGCCATTTGAGAGAATTTCCGGCGCGCAAGCGCGCTCCTTTAACGAGAAGGGGTTTTTCGTCCTCCAGGATGCCATCGATCGCGAGACCGTCGCGCGCGTGATTGCCGAAATCGACCCGCGCGAAAAAAAGCTGGAGGATTTCGTTCGCGCACAGCCCGGCAAGCGCCTGATGATTGCGGAGGCTGACGGCATCAGCTTCACCATCCACCTCGTGCGACGGTCCCAGTTCTTGCGTGAGTTCTCGGCGTCGCAAGTGTTCGCCGACTTGTGCCGCGACCTGATCGGGCCCGACGTGCGCCTCTATTGGGATCAGGCCGTCTACAAGAAGCCCGAATATCCGAAGCATTTCCCGTGGCATCAGGACAATGGCTACACCTTCATCGAGCCGCAGGCGTACCTCACCTGCTGGATCGCTCTGACGGAGGCGACCCTCGACAATGGATGTCCATGGGTAATTCCCGGCGGCCATCTGCGCGGGACGCTGGCGCATCGCGCGAGCGAGGCTGGCTATGTCTGCCGCGAGGAAGACGGCATCGAGGCGATGCCGGTTCCGGTCCGCGCGGGAGGCATCGTGGTGTTCTCCTCGCTGACGCCGCATCGCACCGGTCCGAATCTAACCAAGGATGTCCGCAAGACCTACATCCTGCAGTACGCGCCCGATGGCGCACGGGTCCCCGCCGGATCGCTATGCGATGCGCCCGATCGGCAGTACCTGATTCTCAAGGCCGGCGCGCGAGTCGAGCCGCTCGCAACCAACTAGGTCGCGGCGCTCGCAGCACCCACCCGCCCGTCATGCTCGCAGCCAAGGCATGGACCGCGCCGAGCGACCTCTCGCGCGAGAAATGCGGGAGAGCAGATCATCATGCGCGGAGAGGAAATTACTTCTTCATATCCGCGAGGAAATCGAGAATGGCGGCGTTTACCTCGCGAGGCTTTTCCTGCTGCGTCCAATGGCCGGAGCCTTTCACCAGCACTGTCTTGCGCAGGTTCGGCACCCACGTCGTCATCCCCTCGGCCATCTCGGGACGCAACACGACGTCGAGCTCCGCGGTGATCATCAGCGCGGGCTGATGAATCTTGTCTGGAAGGTTCGCCGCCTCCTCCCAGCTTCGATCGATGTTGCGGTACCAGTTCAGTCCGCCGCGGAAGCCGGTCTTTTCGAATGCCTTGACGAAGACCTCGAAATCGTCGGCGGTGAGAAACTTTCCATGCGGCGCGGGTGTCATGCGCTCGAGGATGCCGCCGCCCGCCTCGCCGAAAACTCCCGGCGGCGCTTTGCGGATGTCCTCGGCGCTGAGGTTCGGGGGATCCTGATAGAAGCCGTGCAGCGTGCGACGTACGTCGCTTTTCCAGTTCCTTTTCGGCGACGCCCGGCTCCTGGAAATACAGGACGTAGTGAAATCCGCCTGCCGCCATCGCGCTCATCAGCTCGGTCGGCTTCATCGGCGCGCGCGCCATGAACGGCGTGTTGATGCCGATCACGCGCTCGATGCGGTTGGGATACATCAACGGCGCATTCCACGCCGTCGTCCCGCCCCAGTCGTGGCCGATGATGACGCATTTGTCGATGCTGAGCGCGTCGAGCATCCCGATGACATCGGTAACGATTTGCTTCTGGGTGTAGGCCTCGATCGGCTGCGGGCAATCGGTGTCGCCATAGCCGCGCTGGTCGGGCGCGATGGCGCGGAAACCGGCGTCGGCAAGCGCGCGAATCTGATGGCGCCATGAGTACCAGAGTTCCGGGAAGCCATGGCACATGACGACCGGAAAGCCCTGCCGGCTTCGACCAGATGCATCCGGATGCCGTTAGTATTTACAAATTTATGATTGAACTCGGGCATGGAGACGCTCCTCGATTTTCGAACGCCGTCGACTACGGCGATGTCTCGATCATGCGGAATTCGGCGGCACCCATGCTACCGTGTTTATCTCTGAATGCCAAAATCCGCGTTGACAGGAATTTCGCTCCGACCCTATCCTGTGCTAAACAGCATCAGCCACACATCAGCTCGGAGGACTAACGTCAATGAACCGCGATTTCGAATTCAAACAACTGCTGCGCGCGTTTCGCGGCGGCATCATCAGCGAAGTCCAGCATTCGAACAGGAAATGGCCAAGACTCGAAGGCGGCGCGCCTGCCGTCCAATGGCGATGCGGGCGGCTTCCATGCTTTCGGCAAGACCTACAAGTACGAGCGCGCGGCCATCGTGAGCTTTCTCGACAAGGTCCGCGCGGGCGAGGCTAACGGCGGCGAGGCATTCGCCGCGTGGGCGTCGGTATGCACGACCGATTGCATCAAGACCGGCATCCGCATGATTGCCGAGCGCGAGGCCTATCACGCGAGGATTTTCGAGCAGCGCCTGATGGAGCTCGGCGGCGAGAAGCGCGCGGGCACCACCGAGGAGGGCCAGCAAGTTCAAGGAGTACCTCGGCAATCCCAGCATTCCGGACAACGAGAAGCTGCTGCGCTTCACCAAGAGCGTCGGCGAGCCGAAGGAAGCCATCAAGCCGATTTGCGACTTCGCGGCGCTCATCAAGGAAGACATCCAGACCAAGGAAGCGCTGCGCCTGTTCTCGGAAGATGAACTTTCCAGCACCACCTGGGTATGGGATTCATGCGCCGCGCTGAACAAGCCCGCGGAAGCGAAACCTGCGGAAGCAAGCGCGCAGATGTAACAGTCGATATCTGCCATCAAAGCGAAAAGAGCGGGGCCATCGAGGTCCCGCTCTTTTATTTTTCGGCCACCGCGCGCCGAGCTCTATGGCTTGGCGGCTGGCGACGTCGCACGCGGCGGGAGCGCCCGGGCCCCCAGCATATGGCCTCTGCCGATCATATGGCCACTCCATGTTACCCATGCCATCCGGATGCGGCCATCGCGGCTCGCTCTTGGTATAGCCGGCCGGGAATCTCGAATTCGCTGTCGGGAATTTTCTTCGCTTCGACCTTGGTCACTTCGGTTTTAGTGACTATCGGTGGACGATTGGCGAACTGCTTTTTCAGCTGCTCGGCCGCCTGCGGCGGCAAGATTCGGCATGTTCGTGATGCTCATCCTGGTGGTGGTGTTCTGCGGTCACGGGAATGCCATCAGGCATGTTGGAAGGCATCGCGAGCATGAGTGTCCTTCAGCTTAGCCATCATGCTCTTCTGAAACCGGTGAAATTCGCCGCGCCCGGGGGCTTTGGTCGAGACGCAGTAGACGACGTTGTGAATTCGCCCAGCCGCAATTTACCCTCGCCGTTATAATCGTCGCATTTGTATCCGGCCGCGGTGTGGGTGGTTCCGGTCTTGGTGAACGACAGGCCACATGCATGCGCGCCCGCCCTCGTCCCATCACATCCACTGCGGCGGGAAGGGCAGCTCGAAGTAACTCTTCTGTGGTCGATCGATGATATCCATGGTGCCTTTGTCGAGGTCGGTGATGATCGCGCGGCCGCCGGCGACGCTCCATCTTTTGCTTGTTGCCCTGGATGATCAGGATGCGCTGGCGCGGCGGCTGCGGACTTTGCCCGCTCACGATTCGGTCTGGACGCGCCACCCCGGCCGATGCGGTATTGGATACTGACGCGATCAGTCCCATCGCGGCAACGAGGCTCGGTTTCGGTTCATTGCGATTTCCTCCGCTTACATCCTAAGGCGACGAATTTTTGTCGGTCGGCCGGCGCCCGGTCGGTGCCGACGGTCATACTATGATCTGGGTGATGAATCAATCAGGTGGGGACCAAAGCACCATGTCTTACTGATTCGGGCGCGAAGTCGCTCCGATGTCAGGATTTGGCGCCCGGCGGCTGCGCGGAATCCCCGAGTCATCGTGGCTCTGCGGCTTTCATCGTAAGGCTCACGACTTTGCCGGTGCGAGCAGTGCCGGAGTCTTTCGACGGTCTGCTTGCGCATCTGAGGCGATGAATCATCAGGCTCAGCAGCCCGAACAGAACCCATACCATTTCCTTGATCCGGCGCAGAAAGCCGATCGCGAATCCCACCCCGGCCGGATATCCCAGCAGCGCCATAATCAACGCCTTACCGCCCTCCTGGCTGACCAGCTTGGCCGGGATAAGGAAGGTCGCGCGCTCCAGCAGCAAGCCGACGCCCTCGACCAGCAAGGCGATTTCCAGGCTGGCCGGCTGATGGAGCAAGCGCAGCAGGATGTAAATCTCAATCGGCCCGAGACTCCAGGCAAACAGATAGCATAAAGACGAAAGCACCAGACTGACCCGATGATGCGCATAGAAGTCGAGCAGGAACTTGTCGGCCTCGGCGGCCGCGTTTTGGTATTCGTCAGCATCGATCCCGGGGAGCTTCGAAGCGCCGGCGATCAGATATGAAAATGGATGCTTGCGCTGCACGAAGAAGAATCCGCCGATCAGCGCCGAGCGCGAGGACAAATCCGCCGAGGATCGCCCAGAAGAAATCGCTGGTGCGCGGCACCAGCCGGATCGACATCAGCAGAGCGAGCGTGATGAAGCCGATCTGCCCGATCATCTCGCATAGCGCCGCGATGATCGCGGTGCTGAGCCCGGCCGCCATTTCCAGATTGCGCCGCACCATCATCGCCATCACGAACTGGCCGCCGAGCTGCGCCGACGGGGTGGCGTAATCCATCGCTTCGCCCGCGATGCGCGCGAGGAAGAGCTGTCCAAAGCGCAATCCGTGGCCATAGTCAACCGATAGTCATCCACCATCCGAGCGTGTTGGCGACCCGCGCGAACGCTTCGAGCGAGATCGTCAGCAGCCAGGCCCCATCCGGCGAGGCGCACAAAGCCGAGCACCTGCGAGTTCCGAAATGGCTCAGGAACCAGACATAAAAGGCTAGCGCGAGAACGACGATGATGGTTTCGATGCGGCGCATTTTAGCGGAGGCCAATTCTTTCAGCCGCATCGCAGGTGCGCAACATCGCGGTCGCCGCTTCGACGCATCGCACGTGCCGCGGTGAGGGTGCTTCGAGTGCCACCAGCCTGGCGAGGTACTCACCTCTGGGATACGTCGCGTTCCAGAAGTGGCTTTCGACCTTGTGAAGGTGGCGCTCGCTGCACCCTCACCCGGTTGGCACGTCGGTCGCCAATCAAAAGAGCGACCATCGCGCCAGCCGGCCTCTCCCACGGAAAACGTGGGAGAGGAGCAGAAAAGAGCAGCCGCGGTTGTCTTCCCGCAGTTTAACTTCTCAGGTGCGCGCGGCCGAAGAGGAAGCGTTGCGCGCCCGTCACAATTCCAGCGCCGTCATCGCCAGACATAGGACCGGGCCTATCCAGGTCAGATAGTGCTGCGATTCGACCAGCGCGAGGACGGCGAAGAATATCAGCGCTTCGGTGCGTTCGAGGATGCCCGGCGGATAGTCAATCAGCTTCGGGCCGGTGCGCTCCATCGCGGCGCCGACCGCGAGGAATACCGTGATGTTGATGTACCAACTCGCCACCAACAGCAGCGCGTAGAAGTCCAGTGCTGGATGGCGCCATACAATGCCCACGATAACCGCGGCCTCGACCACGCGGTCAAAGGATAAATCCATCACGCCGCCGAATGGCGTCGAGGCGCCGCCGAAATCGCGCGCCAGCGTGCCATCGAGCGCGTCCAGTGCCGGCGCTGATAGCCGAGCAGCGCGATTCCCAGCGCCGACGCGGTCGGTCGCGAACGCCACTCCCGCGAGGACACCGATCATGACGGCGGCGATGGTCGCGCGATCGGCAGTAAAGCCGACGCTATGGAGGATGCGCGCACCGCCGCTCTGGATCCTGCGGACGGCGGGGCTGGCGCCAAGGATGCTGTCGAGCATCGCTAGCTCGCCGCCACGTCGGAGAGTTGCTTCGAGCGATAGGCCCCGGGTTTCCGGCGCGAACAACATGACGATGACCGCGCCGATAATCGGGCCAATGCTCACGACTGCTACCGCATTGCCCAAGCCACCCATCGAATGCGACAGCGCTCCGATGGTGAATGGCGTTGCGAGGCTCGCGAGCGAGCCGAACAGGTTGACCGTCATGCTGAACGAGGTGGCGCGGATTTCGGTCGGGAACAGCTCTGCGGAGTAGGTCGCGGTCGCGGTGCGCGCCGCTTGGAAGGCGACCACCGTGATCACCATCGAGGTCAGCATCGCGGCATGGGTGCTCGGTCTGGAACAACGCGAGCATCGATAATCGCGCCGAGCACATAACTCAGGCTGAGGGTGGCTTTTCGCCCGATGCGGTCGAGCATCCATCCCGCGGCCAGATGGCCGAAGGCTGCCAATGACATAGGCGAGCACCACGGCCTGCCCAATCTGGCCGAGGTCCAATGATGATCACGTTTGGCGTAAAGGCTGAAGAATGTCACTGCCGGGAGTCCCGACCAGGCCCACCGTATTCCAAAGCAGTGCGACCAGGAGTAGGCGTCCTCGATAAGGGCCACGAAAGCGGAGCGAACGCATGGGCGATCGAGGCGCCATCTTTCCGAGACTCGAGGTTCTGTCGGGCTGCGCGCGTCGCGCATCGCGCGGAAGCGGCCGGTCTCGCGCAGACTGCGGCGCATGAACGCAACCAGCAGCAGCGGAACGATCCCGATGAAATACATCCCGCGCCATCCGAAACTCGAATCCGCAACCCGCCCATAGAGAAAGCCGCCCGCGACGACGCCGAGCAGCCCCACCATATGCAGCAGTGCGACTCCGCGTCCGCGTGAGGAATCAGGAAACTCCTCGCTGATCATGACGATGGCGACCCGAATTCGGCCGAAAGAAAAATCTGCGCGCAGGATTGGAACAGGGTGAAGCTCGCCAGCCCGCGCGAAATCGCGGTGAGAAATGTGAACCCGCGTATAGAACAACACCGTCACCGACATCATCGGCTTGCGCCCGGCGATACCGGACAGCATCACGACTGAGAAGGAGATCATCCCGCCGAGCCGCACGAACGAGGCCATCGTGCCGACCGCGCGATCGTCGAGATGAAACGTCTTCGCGATGTCGGGCGTACATAGATGAAAGATGGTGACGTCGTAGCCCTCGAAAATCGTCACCGACATGAGCATCCGAGCAGCGTCCACAAATAGTCGTCCGAAATCCCCAGCATGGCGGACAGTCGAATGCGCCGGCGCGGTTTTTCGGGCGGCGGAGGCGGCGGCTACAGCGCGGATTGTTTTGCGCCATGACCATCAGGACAATAACTCCGCGACCAATGCTTCCAAATCAAACGGTCCGGGGCAAGCGACGATTTTACTCGCACGCGAAGTGACAGGAGTGCGTACCAGGTTTGCCGATCGATGCGCGTAACCGGGCCATCTGGCGTCGACTCACGGCCCTAATGTGCGGCGTTTTCCTGTTGGCTTCGGTCGTGAGCCGTGCGCGGGCGCCGCTGGAGGTGTCAATTTCCCGCCTTCCGATTTCGAGATTCTCAGCGCCGAGACCGGGCAGCTCATCGGTCATCGGGCATTACACCGTCAAGCAGACTGCGAACACGCTAATACTGCATGGCGAAAATCATTACCTCAACGGCGAATACGACATCGAGGAAGATCAGCTGTCGATCATCGAGGGCCGTTCGTTGCCGGTGCTAGTCAACTTTCGCCACAACTTCTTTCAATCGCCGATGGAACGCCGTCGATAGAGTCGCGGCTGGATGTGGCGACCGGCGTGGGAATCTGCGGCAAAGAAGGTGGCGGAAAGCTCGATCTCGTCAGCGAGCATTCACGTTTCCCGGCGACACCTATGCCGGCGCGAGCGTGTTGCTGCCAATCCAACAGCTCATGGTCGAGCGCGACCGCTCCCATACGCTAAAGTTGCATGCCTTCAACTGCGCCCCTTCCCAAGGTGATTGCGATCGATGTGAAGCCTCTGGCGGAACCGCAGAGCTGGGTGCACTATCCGGGCGAACTGGAGAAAATCGACATCAAGCCGAACTTCGGCTTCTGGACGGTGGTCATTCAGCCCTTCATTCCCAAGCTTGCGGGCATGGTTCGATCCGTCGCGCGAGATGCTGCTGGTGGGCGCGCAACTTCAGCGTTACTACAAAGGAACCAAGATCATCCTGGTACGTCAGCGCGAGGCGAGCATCGTCAGTCCGCTGACCGCGGACAAGGCTCCGCCCGCGTTCATTGAACGTCCGAGGAAGCCTCGAATCCGATTTGAAATTGCGAGCGCGAGGAGTCGCGCTCGCGAGAATTTAGAAATGCGTCACGCCGCCCTCGTCAAAATGACGCACGGGCGAGGCCTTTGGTTTGACGTACTGAAACGAGATCTGGCACTGCGTGCAAATGCCTTGCGGCTGGCTGCCGTTGCGGCGAACCAGTTTGATGTTGCGTACGATTCCGTCGGTGCACAGATGCGCGGCGACGGGGTAATCGTAGACGGTGCGGACCACCGCAACTTGTTCGGCCATTCTTTCCCTAATGCTCCCTCATGCGAAATTTTCCTTCTTCCTGGTTTCGCGCTCCCGAGCTCACCAATTTGGAACGCAAAAACAGGAAAGCAAATCTAGCGCAAATCTTCCGTCGATCAATCACTTGATGACGTTTGGGTTAAATTTTTCTGCGCTCGACTCTGGGAATGACGCTCGCGACCCGGTTCGGATTCATTCCGACCGCTATGCCTTCGGATGGCGGGGCACCAGCACCTTGCGCCGCAACATCATGATGGTCTCGTTCTTCTGATTGAAGCCGCGCGTTTCGACGTACACGATGCCGCGGTCGTCCTTGCTCGTGGACGGCGTGACTTCGAGGACTTTGGTTTCCGAGTAGAGCGTGTCGCCGGCAAAGCTGGGGGCGGTATGGCGCGCCGATTCGTATTCGAGGTTAGCAATCGCCGTCTCGCTGATGTCCTTGACGCTCATGCCGACCACGATCGCGAGCACCAGCAGGCCGTTGACGAGGCATTTGCCGTGCTGCGATTTCGCCGCGTAGGCCGCATCGAAATGGATCGGGTTGGTGTTCATCGTCAGCAAGGTGAACCAGGTGTTGTCGACCTCGCTGAGGGTGCGGCCGGGCCAATGTTTGAACACCTGCCCAACTTTGAAATCTTCGAAGTAGTTTGCCATGTGGTTTCCTTATAATTTCCCTCGACTCCGCTTCGCTACTAAACAAGTTGTCCCCGTTCCTTTGTCCCTCTCCCTTCCTTCAGGGAGAGGGTGGCGCGACCGCGCCGGGTGAGGTTCGGGACGCCTGCGGCGTGGCTGCGCCCGCTCCGCGTCTCTCTCCACGATTGTGGCGAATTGTTCGATTTTGCTATTTGTCCATCACTTGACGAATTTTCGCCTCGAGCCCTTTCACCCACTCGTCGAAGTCGGCGTCGCGCTCGACCACGACCTCGAGCTTGCCGGCCTTGTCGATGCTGACCCGGCCCGGATGCTCGGTGCGCAAGGGTATCACGATGGCCTCGCGCGAGATTCCCATCGGCTCGATGACGGCAAAAATTTTTTCGATTTCCTTCAGCGTTACTGCTTTCAGCACACATCCCTCACATCGGAAAGGGTCGGTATCCCTTTTACATAAAGGGCGCGCGACATAACCTCAACCTTGCAATCACGAGAACGTTCGGGCGAGGCCCGAAGGGGGCGCGTAGCGCCGCGGCGCAGCCGCTCCCGAGGCGGAGCGAAGCGGAGTCGAGGGAGGATTACTAGTGACGGGTACCATTAAGAAGGTGGTCAAGGACAAAGGCTTCGGGTTTATCACTCCCGATGATGGCAGCGACGAGGTGTTTTTTCATCGCTCGCGGCTGTCGCCGAAAGTCTACTTCGAGGATTTGCGCGAGGGCGAGCGCGTGCAGTTCGATGTGCGCCCGGGCGAGAAGGGTCCGCAGGCATTCAACCTGCGCCTCGGCTAGCTCGCACGCGCGGAAATGAATCCTCTGTACCGGACCATTTCCATCGCGTTTCGCACGCTCCAGATAATCGTCTGGGGCGCAATCGGGATCGGCATTTTCGGCGTGGCGGCTCATCGTCGAAAGTGCTCGCGAACGCCGCATCGATAGAGCCGCTGCGTTGCGAGCGCTGGGACGCGCATTGCGCCGGATGCTCGAGGGCCTCGGCGCGACCTTCGTCAAGGTCGGCCAGATCATGAGCACGCGGCCGGACCTGCTGCCGCCGGAGCTCATTGCGGAGTTGGTGCAACTTCAGGAAAACGTGCGGCCCTTCGCGGTCGCCGAACTGAAGCGCATCATCGAGGAGGATTTGCAGCCGCCCGCTACATCAGATCTTCGACGATTTTGATGATGTCCCGATTGCTTCCGCATCCGTCGCGCAGGTGCATCGCGCCAAGCTCAAGGAGAGTGGCGCTCTACTCGCGGTGAAGGTCCGCCGTCCATCGATCGCGAGGTGGGCGGAACTCGATCGCGCGATCATCCTTGGCGTCGCGCACGCGATCGAGCTGCTGCCCTCGATGCGGATGGTGTCGCCGGTCGAGTCGGCGCGCCAGTTTTGCGATGCCATCAATCGCCAGCTCGATTTCCGCCGCGAGGCTGCCAATAACCTCCGCTTCCGCGCCAACTTCGCGAACGAATCGTATGTGGTCTTCCCGCACGTCTACGAAAATCTTTCGAGCGAGCGCGTGCTCACGATGGATTTCGTCGAGGGCTATCGCGAGCGCGAATTTACCGCGGTCGGCATCGATCCGAAAAAAGTCGCGGGCCTCGGCATGCGAGTGTTCTGCAAGATGGTGTTCATCGACGGCTTCATCCACGCCGATCTGCACCCCGGCAACATCCGCTTCACCCGCGACAATCGTATCGCGCTGTTCGACCTCGGTCTCACGGCCGAGCTGACCGACGAAGACCGCGTGATGTTCGCGCAGACGATGTTCTACATGGCCAACGGAATGGGCCGCGAGCTGGCGCGCCAGATGTACGACCTGACGCAGCACACCATCGCGATCGACTACGCGTCATATGAGCGCGAGATCAGCGAATACCTGACGCGCTTCGTCAATCAGCCGCTCGGCGAAATCGAAATGTCGGTCGCGATCGGAAAATTCTTCGACATCTACCGTCGCTACGGAATGCGCCTCGACGGGCGCTACACGGTGCTGAACGTTTCGCTGATGGTATGCGAGGGGCTGGGCAAAAAACTCGACCCGAACCTCGACATCACCAGCGAGGCCAAACCTTTCCTCGCCGCCGCTCTCGCCCCGCTGATGAAAACGGGCATCGCAACTTCAAGTTAGCGGCGCCAGGAGAGGAGGAGTTCGAAGAGGCGCTTGGTCCTCGGCGTCAGGCGGGTGCGGTTGTATTGGTCGCCAACCTTTTTGATGGCGGCCGCTTGGGTCGGGTACGGATGAATCACGTTCGCGATGGCGCCCAGCCCGAGGCCCGCCTTCATCGCGGTGGTGATTTCGGAAATCAGATCGCCGGCGTGGCTCGCGACGATCGTCGCGCCGAGGATTTTGTCGCTGCCCTCTTGCACGTGAACTTTCACGAAGCCGTCGGTCTCGCCGTCGAGGACCGCGCGGTCGGCTTCGGCCAGTGGCTGCACGAAGGTTTTCACCTTGAGGCCTTTCTTCTCGGCGTCCTGCGCGTACATTCCGACGTGCGCGATTTCCGGGTCGGTATAGGTACACCACGGGATGATGAGCGCGCTCGCCCTCGCGCGGCCGAAGAACAGCGCGTTGCGGATCGCGATGCGCGCCTGCTCGTCGGCCACGTGGGTGAATTTGTAGGGCGAGGCGACATCGCCAATCGCGTAGATATGCGGATTGGCGGTGCGAAGATAGTCATCGACCTTGATGCCTTCCTTGCGATCGTACTGCGACGCCCGCCGCTTCCAGCCCGAGGCCTTCGACATTGGGCGCGCGGCCCGCACCGATGAGGATTTCATCCGCGACGATTTCTTCGCTCCCGGTGACCAGCACTTTTTCTGCGCCGCGCTTTTCGACTCCGCGCGAATCTTGCATTCGGTGATGATGCGCACGCCGTCGCGAATCAGCGCTGCCTCGATGCAGTTTTGCGGCGTCCTGATCCTCGCGGATGAGAATTTGCGGCATCACTTCGAGCAGCGTGACCTGGGAGCCGAAGCGCTGAAATGCCTGCGCCAGCTCGCATCCGATGGGTCCCGCTCCAATGATGACCAGCCGTCGCGGCAGTTCGGCAAGTGAGAAAACGGTTTCGTTGGTTAGAGGTACCGGCTTCATCGAGACCGGGGATCGGCGGCGCGGTCGCGCGCGCACCGGTGGCGATGGTCGGCGCGGCGCGAAACTCAGCGTCGCGCCTTCCACCTCGACGGTATCGGGGCCGGTGAAGCGCGCCGAGCCCAGGAACACATCGACGCCGAGGAAGTGAAGCCGCTGCGCCGAATCGAGTTGCGGAAGGTCGGCGCGCAGCCGGCGCATCCGCTCCATCACCGCCGGAAAATCGACGCGGACGCCGTCGGGCACGATGACCCGAAGCGTTTCGCGTCGCGCGCCGAGGCTGCCACCGCGCGCGCCGAGCGATCAGCGCCTTGGAGGGGACGCATCCGAAGTTGAGGCAATCGCCGCCCATCAGGTCGCGCTCTATCAGCGCCACTTTCGCGCCGAGGCCTGCGGCGCCGGCCGCCGTGACGAGGCCCGCGGTTCCCGCGCCAATCACCACCATGTTGTAGCGCGGCGCCGGGAGACGGATTTTTCCATCCCTCGGGATGCACCCCGGCCAGCAGCCGCAGGTTGTGCGCGTCGAGCGGCGCGAGCTTCGGCGCCTCATGTCCCATCGCAAGATTCTCCCAAAGTGTTCCCCAAAGGTTTTCTATGAGCGCGCGCGTTCCGAGCTCGGCGTTTTCGTTGAGCGCACGCGACGCGATCCGGCTCGCATATACCGCAACGCCCAGCGGTCGCGCCGAGCCCGACGATGCGCAACACCCACCGCGCGGGCGACTGATGCGATTGCCCCGCCGTCGCGAGGTTGCCGCCGATCGAGCCGAGGTACACGAACAGCACGCTGGCGGGCATGCATCCCGACCCAGGACGCAAGCACATAGTCGCGCAAGCGTCACCGCGGTCAGGCCGAACGCGTAGTTGAGCAGGTTGAAGGGAAACACCGGCGAGAGCCGCGTGAGCAGGACGATTTTCCATCCTTCGCGCGCCGACCGCGTCGTCGATGGCGGCGAAGTGCGATTGCCTTCCAACTGGCGTCGCACCCAGTCGCGTGCGAGGTAGCGCCCGACCAGGAACGCGGCGGTAGCGCCGAGGGTCGCGCCGATCGAAACGTAGATCGAACCCCAGAGCAGTCCGAACAGGACTCCTGCTCCAATGGTTAGCACCGAGCCCGGCACGAACAGCACCGCGGCGACAATATACAAAATGATGAAGATCACTGGCGCGAGTGCGCCCATGGCGCGGATGCGATCGAGCATCGCGGAGAACAGCTCACCGAGGTGAAACTGGCGTCCGAGCACGATTAGCGCGACGATCGCGACCAATAGAATGAGCACTTTGGGCTGGAGCAGGGCATTTAATCGGTTCATCGATGTCGATGCGTCGCGGGCACTACTTATCTGAGCGCCTCGGTAATGTAAGTGTTGAGTGCGGTGGGTGTACAGGAACATAAACCCACGCGCGCACCAATCTGAAAATCGGCGTGCTGACCGCGAGCGACACTCGCACGTTTGACGACGACAAGAGCGGCGGCCTCATCAAGCAGATGTGCGAGGCCGCGGGCCATCGCATCGAGTTCTACCGCATCGTGCGCGACGACGCCGATACCATCGCGAGCGGCGATCACCGGGAATCTCGGCGCTCTCGATGCGATGATCGTCACCGGAGGCACCGGCGTGGCTCCTCGCGACGTCACCGCCGACGTCGTGAAGAAGCTGCTCACGAACGAATTGCCGGGCTTCGGCGAGTTGTTCCGCATGCTGTCGTATCAGGAGATCGGGTCGGCGGCGCTCGCCAGCCGCGCCATCGCCGGCATGCGCGAGGGAAAGTTCCTCGCCGCGCTGCCAGGCTCGACGGCGGATGCCGCCTCGCCATGGAAAAATTGATCCTGCCCGAACTCGGCCATATGGTCGATTTCGCGAATCCAAAATGAACCGGCTAACATTCAATTGTTCGCGACTTTGCGCGAGCGCGCGGGCGCTGCCGAACTGACCCGCGAATTTGCCGATGATGCGACGGTCGCGCAAATTTGGGAGCGGCTGAAGACGCGAGATTCCGGCGCTCGATGGCCATAGCGATGCGGTCGGCTTCGCGGTCAACCAGGAATACGTGGAGGACGATTTTCGCCCGCGTCACGGCGACGAGATCGCATTCATCCCGCCTGTCAGCGGCGGCGCCGATGCGCGCTGCCTGGATCGGCCCGATCAAAATTGCTCGCGAGCGCGTCGATGTCGCCGCGCTCGAAGCCGCGGTCGCCGAACCCGGCGCGGGCGCGATCTGACTTTCGTCGGCACCACGCGCGAGAACAACGTCGGCCGCAAAGTGCTGCGCCTGGAGTATGAGGCCTACGAGGCGATGGCGCTTTCGGAAATCCGCAAGCTAGCGGCCGAATCCGGCCAGCGATGGAAGATCGCGCGCATCGCCGTGGCGCATCGGATTGGCGTGGTGGAGATCGGCGAGACCTCGGTCGCGATTGCCGTGTCCGCGCCGCATCGCGCCGAGGCGTTCGAGGCGTGCCGATTTGCGATCGACCGATTGAAGGAAATCGTGCCAATCTGGAAGAAGGAACATTTCGAGGGCGGCGAGATATGGGTCGGATGTCAGACCTCGCATCCGCCGCAGCCCATCGGGATGCGGCTAAATAGCGACTCATCGCGCTGTGAACTATAATTTAGGGACTTATTGACCTCTCGGACAGGCTTCTATATCTCCTCAAGGAATGCCCTTAGGCCAAACTGTGGTTGAGAAAATTATCCTTGCCGAGCCGCGCGGTTTTTGCGCCGGTGTCGATCGCGCGGTCGAGGCGGTGCGCAGCGCCCTGCGCGCCTACGGACGCCCTCTATATGTGCGCCATCAGATAGTGCACAACCGTTTCGTGCTCGAAGGCCTTGAAAAAGAAGGCGCGATTTTCGTCGAAACCCTCGAAGAAGTGCCCGAGGGCCAGCGGGTGATCTTCAGCGCACATGGCGTTGCGCCCAGCGAATGGGATCGCGCCAAGGATCGGGGATTGCGCGTCATCGATGCGACCTGCCCGCTCGTAACCAAGGTCCATCTCGAAGTCGAACGCTACGCCAACGAAGACCGCACCGTGGTGCTCGTCGGCCACGCCGGCCACGAGGAAGTGAAGGGCACCGTCGGCGTCGCGCCGGGCAAGGTGGTGCTGGTCGGCAGCGTCGAGGAAGCCGAGAAGGTTGAGCTTCCCAATCCGGAGCGCGTCGCCGCGGTGACGCAGACCACCCTGAGCGTGGACGATACCCGCGAAATTCTCGAAGTCCTCAAGCGGCGCTTCCCGAAGATGGCGACGCCGAAGTCCGACGACATCTGCTATGCGACGCAAAATCGCCAGAACGCGGTGAAGGAACTGGTCCAGCTCAGCGAGGCGATCCTGGTGGTTGGCTCGAAGCAGAGTTCCAATGCCAACCGCCTGGTCGAGGTTGCACGGACGCGCGGTGCGCGCGCATTTCTCATCGATTCGATCGCGGATGTCGAGCCCGAGATGCTGGCCGGCGTGAAGTCGCTGGGGCTGACTGCAAGTGCCTCGTCGCCGGAATGGCTGGTCGAGGAGATCATCGGCGCGTTCAAAAGTCGCGGCGCCGAGGTCGAGCTGCTGAGCGTCGCCAAGGAGCGCGTACATTTTCCGCTCCCGATGACCGCCGACTAAAAAACTCTCCCCCATGTCATTCTGAGGTGAGCGCGCAGCGCGCAGCCGAAGAATCTCGAAACGTCGAATGCCACTGTCGCGGACCTCGCGGAGATCATTCGTGCGCGGTCGCATTCGATTCGAGTGGGATGGCATTCCCTGAGTCGAGGTTCCTCAGCCGCGCGCTGCGCGCTCACTTCAGAATGACAAACCTTCGCGCAACGCTCAGGACGCACCTCGGCGATGCCGAGGTGCGCTTGACAATTTGCGCCATCGGCATAGAAACTCTTCCGTCATTTGTTCGCGATGAATAAGGGCTTTTCTCGGGGAGCCCGACATAGAGGAAAATTGTGATGAGGGGAATTCCGCGTCCACTCGCCGTGACCGCGCTCGCCATCGTGCTGACCGCCGCCGGATGCCAGTCGTCCGCGAAGAAGCATCTCTACAAGGCCGAGGATCTCTTCGAAAAACGCGACTTGAAGGGCGCCCAGGCGGAGCTGCGCGAATCGGTCAAGGAAGATCCCAACCTCACCGATGCGCACAACTCGCTCGCGCGCGTCGACGAGTACCTGCACGACTATGACGAGGCCGGCAAGGAATTCATGATCGCCTCGCAGCAGGATCCGACCAATCAGAAAACGATGGCGAAGGCGCGCTACTATCGCTACCTGACGCAGCTATCCAAGCAGGCCGACGACGCGCTCGATACGGTCAAATCCGGCAATGTTGCCGACGGCATGGGCACTTTGAAGAGCGCGCTCCAGGATGCCGGCAAGGCCAATCTTTCCAAGGCTACCATCGATCATATGATCGATGATTTGCGTCAGGCGGTCGCATCCATCGTGCAGCAGGCCGACCAGCAGGCCCAGCAGCAAAAATTTGACGACGCGATGAAGACCTATGACCAGGCGGTGCGCGGATACATGCTGCTCGCGCTTGCCACCAAGCAACAAACCCTCGATCCGGCCGTCGACGCGGTAATGCATAGCGCCGGGCAAGTCGCGCAAAAGGGCGGCCAGCAGTCTTCGCAGATGTTTTCCACCTTGCTGAATGACGTGCTGACCTTCGACCCGGAAAACAAGACCGCCAACATGGAATTGGCGCAGTTGTCATTGCGCCAGAGCCCACCGGATTACTCGACCGCCGCCGACCTGATGGAACGCGCCGGCGCGCCTGACGCAGAGGTGAACAAACTTCGCGCCGAAGCAAAAAGACATCACTAGAACTCGGCTTTCCCGAAACGCCGCCCAAGCGTCCAGCGCCGGCTAAGAAACCCAAGCCCGAGCGCAAGGGCCTGATGGAGCGCCGCGCCTACATCGCGCTCGAGGGGCCCATCGGCGTCGGCAAGACCACCCTCGCGGAAGTTCTTGCGCGAGAGCTCAACGCGCGCCTGCTGCTCGAGGAGGCCGAGGAAAACCCATTCCTCGCGCGTTTTTACGAGGACTCGGAGAAATACGCGATCCCGGTCCAGCTCTATTTCCTGCTCACCCGCTACAATCAGCAGCGCGAGCTGGCGCAGCAATCGCTCCTCGAAAAGGCGACCGTCGCGGATTACCTCTTCGCCAAGGATCGCATCTTCGCCAACCTCAACCTCGCCCCCGATGAGCTGATTCTGTACGAACAGGTCTACAAACTCCTCGATGCGAAAATGGCGAAGCCCGACCTGGTGGTGTACCTGCTTGCGCGGGTCGAAGTTTTGGCGGAGCGCCTGCGCCGGCGCAACCGCGACTTCGAACGCGACATCAGCTTCGAATACCTGGAGCGGGTTTCGACCGCATACCGCGATTTCTTTTTCTACTACGACGAGGCGCCACTGCTGGTGGTGGATACTTCGGAGATCGATTTCGTGAACAATCCCAGCGACCTCGCGGACCTGATTCGCGAGATCGATCGCGCCGGCCAGGGCGTGCAGCATTACGTCCCGCGCAAGGGCTGAGTCTTTTAGTGGCCGCCGCTGGCGGCGCCCCATAGTTCGCGCAGGCGCTGATCGCGTCCGCAGTTGAAGCGATAAAATTTGTAGCGCGTGGGGTTCTTTAAATAATAATCCTGGTGATAATCCTCCGCGGGCCAAAAAGTTGAGGCCGCTACGATCTCGGTCACAATCGGATCCTTGAACGGCTTGGTCTCCTCGATTTTTTTCTCCGAGGCTTTCGCTTCGGCCTCCTGCTCAGCGCCGTGGTAGAAAATCGCGGTGCGATACTGATGGCCGACGTCGCAGAATTCGCGATCGACGGAAGTCGGATCGACGTTATGCCAGAACACCTCGAGCAGCTTCTGGTAGCTGACCTTCTTCGGATCGAAGGTTACCTCGATCGATTCGGCGTGACCGGTGCCGCCGCCGGAAACCTCCTCGTAGCTCGGATGATCCTTCTGGCCGCCGGTGTAACCGACGACCGTTTTCACCACTCCCGGAATGTGATCGAAGGCGGGCTGCATGCACCAGAAGCATCCGCCGGCGAAGGTCGCTTGTTCGAGTCCCGGCGCCGAAGTATCGGCGGCATGAACCATCACCGGTGCGGGCCGCATCCGCATGCCGAACAGCAACGCCGCAACAATTACCAGGCCGAGGAAAATCCGTCTGCGAGTGAGCATTCGTCCTCCTGCGTTAAAGTATCCATATAGTACAACCGGCGATCGCGAGGGGCGGTTCCGCCCGTGCGCGTCCTTCCGCCTGGTCGTCTTGAACTCCCGCTCGATAGCATCCGCCAGCTTGAAATCCTTCTCGGTAATGCCGCCTTGGTCGTGCGTCGAAAGCGCGAACGTGATGCGGCGGTAATTGATGGTCACATCCGGATGATGGTCCATCTGCTCGGCGATCTCCGCGATGCGGTTGAGAAACCGGATCCCGTCCATGAATGCCTTGAAGGTGTACTGCTTCGCGATCGCTTCGCCTTTGCGATCCCATCCAGGTAGCGCCTTCAGTTTGTCGGTGATTTGCTCGGGGTTGAGTTTTGCCATGAGGTTCCCCTGTCGATTTGGATGTTGACTCGATTATACGCCATACGCCGCCTGTGGTATTACTCGTCAAAATCGCAACCGGGGGAATGGGGCGCTCCCGTTGGTCGCAACAAAGAGGATCAGATTAATGGCGAACAAGGTTGTTGACGACGAAGCACGCAAGCAAATCGGCACCACCGGCGAGGCCCGCACCTACGATGTCGAGCGCGGCGCCATCCGCCGCTTTGCCGAGGCGATTGGCGATTCCAATCCGCTCTTCAACGACGAGCAGGAAGCGCGTCATCTGTTCGGCGGGATGGTCGCGCCGCCGACTTTCTGCCGCTCGATGGGCTCGCCGATTCCCAACGTCACGCTAAAGGACTCGGCGCGGAATTTCGCGGCCTCGATGGCGGCTCGGATTGGGAGTACTTCCAGCCGGTGCGGCCCGGCGATCGCATCACCGTCCAATCCAAGCTGGTCGACCTGCGCGAGTCCGAAGGCCGTCTCGGCCCGATGGTCTTCATCACCATCGAAACCAGCTACACCAACCAGTTCGGCGAGCTGTGCGTGACGCAGCGCTCGACCGCGATTCGCTACTCAGGCAGCGACGCGAGAGCCATCGAACACGGAAAAGGAGAATCGATATGGCGCAGCAGCGATATTATGAAGACGTCGAAGTCGGCACCGAGCTAGGTCCGCTCGAAAAAAATCCCACCACGCAACAGCTCGTCAAGTATGCCGGCGCGTCGGGCGACTTTTATCAAATCCACTACGACAAGGACTTCGCGCTCGCGAACAAACTGCCAGGCGTCATCCTGCACGGCGCGCTCAAAAATGCGTTCCTCGGCCAGCTCGCCACCGATTTCGCGGGCAACCACGGATGGCTGAAGAAACTCGGCGTGCAGTATCGCGGGATGGATCAGCCGGGCACCAAAGTCGTCTGTCGCGGCCGTGTCACCAAGAAATATGTCGAAGGCGGCCATCATATGGTCGACTGCGAAATCTGGCTGGAAAACTCCAAGGGCGAAAAGACTACTCCCGGTAGCGCGACGATCGTGTTGCCACTCGAAAAATCACGCCACTAAGGAGACTGTTGAGGATATCTAAATGCCCATCCGGCGTCAGTATGCGCCACGAGAAATAAATGCGGCCGAGCTTCGGGCCGGCCGCGTCGATCCTCACTACCAAAAAATCCTCGTGCGCCTGCTCGCCGCGCACGCGATGGCCGAAAAGCTCACCGCCTTCGGCTACGAGCGTGCGCAGAAAACCTGTGACGACGATCCGGCGTTCGGCAGGTCATCGAAAAAAACATCAAAGAGGAAACCACTCACGCGAGGCTCGTGTATCGCGCGCTCGGCGAGCTCGGCATCAGCGAGAAGGGCGCCGACCGCATGATGATTCCGCTGATGAAAGCGCCGTCGTTCGAGGCGCCGCGCTACTTCGCCGAAAAGGCGAGCGGCGAGATGGACCTGCTGATGGCGGCGCTCGCGCTCGACATGACCGGCCTCATGATGATCGGCGAGAACTACCAGGACTCCAGTTACGCGCCGCATGCGAAGGCCGCCGAGCTGATCATGGAGGACGAGGCGGACCACGAAATTTTCGCCTCCGAGCTGCTCGGCGATGCGGTCCAGAAATTCGGCAAGAAGGCGGTGCAGGCCGCGCTGCAAGCAATGGCTGCCGCGCGCGGTGAACTTCTTCGGGCCTCCGGGCAGCGGTTTCACCTACGATTGCATCCGCTACGGGCTCAAGGCGCGTGATAACCAGGAGTTAGCAGAGATGTATGTGACGGTGCTGGAGCGCCGCGCCTCGCAGCTCGGCCTGAAGCTCCCGAAGCTGACCACCACCTACCCGCATCGCGCGATCTAGCCGATTGCAGCAGTTCTATCGCGATCCCAGGATCGTCGTCGGATCGAATTGGGAGCCTGACCCCGACGGGCGATGCGTCGTTTACCGGATGCGGCGGGCGCAGCGCGCGCTCGACAACCCGGCGCTCGAAACGGCGATTGGAGTTGCCAACGCGCTGAAGCTTCCGGTGCTGGTGTTCTTCGGATTGCTGACCCGCAAACCCGGCGCAACCTTGCGCGCGTACCACTTCATGCTCGAGGGCCTCGTCGATACCGCCGGCGCGTCTGCACCAACGGAAAATTGGCTTCGCACTCCGAATGTGCAATGACTCACAGTCAACGGAGGAGTTCGCGCGCTTCTGCCTCCGCGTCAAACCCGCGCTAGTCATCGAGGACGAAAATCCGATGCGGCGCGTGCGATCCAGTGAAGCGCGTCCGACCTGGCGCGTGGACGCCGATGTGATCGTGCCCTCGCGGCTGCTGCTGAAGGAGCAGTTCGCTGCCCGGACGATCCGTCCTCGCATTCACAAGCTGCTGCCCGAATATTTGAAGCCGGCCGGTAATCGCGAGGTTCACATCGCATGGCGACAGCGACTCGCGGGCACCATCGAACCTTCGCTCGATCTTTTGCGGCAGGTTTCGCTCGACAAGACGTCGGAATCGCCCCGGGTTTTAGCGGCGGCACGACCGCAGGGCTCGCTTCGATGCGCAGCTTCATTCGTGAGCGCCTCGATAGTTATGATGGCGCGCGTAACCATCCCGAGCTCGATGGCACCAGCCGCCTCTCGCCCTACCTGCATTTCGGCCAGCTCGGACCGCATACGCTTGCGCTCGCTATTAACGAGTCTGCCTCATCGGGAAAATCGCGCGAGGCGTTTCTCGAACAACTCATCGTGCGTCGCGAGCTCGCGATCAACTTCGTGCGCTTCAATCCGCGCTATCTCCATCTGCAAAGCTGCGAGCCGTGGGCGCTGCGCACTCTGCAGCAGCACGCGCAGGATGGGCGAAAAAATCGCTATTCACCGCGCGCCTTGGAGCAGGCCGAGACTCATGACCCATTGTGGAATGCAGCACAACGCCAGATGGTCGATTCGGGCTGGATGCACAACTACCTGAGGATGTACTGGGCCAAGAAAATTCTCGAATGGTCGGAATCCCCGGAAGCTGCATATGACCTCGCGGTCGCGATGAACGATCGCTACGAGCTCGATGGCCGCGACCCCAACGGCTACGCCGGCATCGCATGGGCGATCGGCGGCAAGCACGATCGCGCGTGGGGTCCGGAGCGTCCGGTCTACGGCAAGATTCGCTACATGTCCTATGAAAGCACGCGGCGCAAATTCAACAGCCGCGCCTATATCGCAAAGTGGTCGCATCGGCCGATCGACTGACAGTCTCGGCTTCCGCGTCATTCGCTTCGGACTGTCACTGCCGGTAGATTCAATAGGAGCGTGAGGTACTTAGGGGGGCGCGATACAGATGATTCGACGATGGCTTCCGGTGTGGGCAATTTTCAGCTTGAAAGGTTTCATCGCATTCCTGACATTCGCTTCCGTCTTTTCTAACATCCCTGTCGCGGCCGCGTGCGATCCCGTCGTCTATCTTTTTCGGCACGCTGAAGAAAAACCCGGTGGCGTACTTACCAATACTCTCCTGCGGGTAGGGCAGGCGCATGCGGAACTCTACCCGAGCATGATCGAGGGATTTCAAGAGAACAATTGCCCCGTGAGCTGGGTCTACGCGATGTCGTTGTACAACGCGAACGGCAATATTGGGACCTCGAATCCCTACTTTACGGGTTTCCCTACTGCCAACGTGCTGCCGCAGAAGAAACCGCAAGACACCATCGGGCAGCGCAGGTTGCTGGAGTTTCTGCCCAAACAGCAAGAAGCTTTCCTGGCGGACATCAAGAGCAAGCTAACCGACAGTCTGGGATCGCATTCGGTCGCTATCTTCTGGTCAAGCCAGGGGATGTGCACGGTTGCAGAAGCACTGGGCTCGAATCTCCCTAACTTCAATTGCGATACCACCAAGCCGCCGAGAAATTCGTTCTATGTGTTCGCGTACAACTCCGGAAACCAGACCTTTACTCGGACCGGCAATTATTTGCAGTGCTTCAATTTCAATCCATTCGTGAGCGGCGCGCTGGAGGACAAATTCAGCTTCGACCTCTATATGGGCTTCCCCGCAGGATTTGTGCCGGCTCAGTACTACTGTCCGGCGTCAGGGAATTTGGCCGAGCATAATGACCCCGCCTACAAAGAGGTGTTCGGCACCACCGGAGATAAAGCCAGCAAGACACCGGCGGCAAACGGAAGCATAACGGAAATGCAGTTATCGATTTTGCTGCGCGGCCAGGTTTGCGATGTCGACAACCCGGAGGACAATTGCCATTTCTAAGGATGCAAGGTTCTACTTGATGTTCACCGTGCCGGTGCTCGCGACGAGTAATTTCCAGTTCGCGATTTCCGGATAATTGTCCACTCGCAGATTCTTCGCGAACTGAACCAGGCGCGCCGTGTCGTGACCACGGCCCTGCTCCGAGCGCTGCCGTAAATAGTACGGTGGAATGCTTTGATAGTAGACCGCCGCCTGAACCGCAGCGGGAGTGCCGGCAATTTGCGCTAGCGGTATCTGATAGCTCAGGACGTTGCAGCCGCATCCATCCTGATAGGAGGGGTCGATCGCCGGTGCCGACCGGAGCTATCATATCGCCGAAGGGTCCGTTCGGATTGCGCCCCCGGGCCTGTAGGCGATTGTCCTTCACCTTATGATCGAAGCTGAGAAAGCTGGTCGTCAACGATCCTTCCGGAGAGATTGCCAGCTCTTCGAAGATCTGAACCTGCTTGTCGCTGGTGATCGGCACGCTCTCCCAGAAATGCGGCTGGAAGGTCTGTTGCTTCGGACTGAAGAATTCGGTTGTCAGCGGAGCGCCGGAATTGTCGACGATCACGCCGTCGCGGTTAGTCTCTCCCGACGCCCACAGCACCTGGCCGGTCGCGTCGAGGACCTCGAAATTGACGAATGCGCGCCGGAAGCTCACCCCGCTTGGGAAGTTGTGACCGGCGAGGTTGGTCACCGTGAGCTTGGCGCTCAAGGTACTCGCGTCGGTCGAAACGGAATCCACCGACACCGTAGCGGTCGCGTTCTGCGCTTGCCTGACCCCTTCTTCGACCGCGGTTTTCTGGGCCGAGATCTGATCGCGGATAGTTGCGGGTAGATTGGGGTTCGCCTTGAAAAGGCCCAGGTCTTTGCGGAACTGATCGAACATCTCCAGCACGAACAGGTTGATCCCATTGAGCTGATGACGCCCGTATTTACTGCGTTCGGTGAGTGCTACCTCACTGTCTGGGACCCGAGTCGAAGGTCCGGTTTGCGGTACCGCCGGAAAGGTCTCGTCCTCGATGTTGGCGATTTTGAATTGGAGACTATCGCCATGATAGTCGGTCGGCATGTGACATTGCTGGCATGCGATCTGATTCGTGGGCGGTAGGAAAAAACTGCTATTGAGCCATTCGAAGTAGGTGGTTTGCTCGAATGCGGTTTTAGGCTGGCCGTGCTCATCGAGCACTGGGCGACCATGACGGTCGAACACCGGCAACTGAATAATATGGCACGAGGCGCACATTCCCGAGATCTTCGTCCCGAAGTTGTTGGGACCGAACTGCAGTGCGAACATCGGGGTTACCCCGATCGCATTGCGCATCGGCAGTTCTACTTGATCATCATAGGGGCCGTATAACTCGGTCGGAGGTCCAATGTTGAAGAGACCGGTGTAGGTAGTCTCGTCGACTAGCTTGTCACCAGTCATATGATGACAGACGGCGCAGGAGACGCCGTCGCGTGCGAGCGCCCCATAAGTAGACCGGGGGTTCTGCATCATGTCGCGGGTAAATAGCTTCTTCGAGTCGGGATTGTCGAGGTGGAACTGGCGCTGCCCCATCACGCCATGGCAGCGCAGACATAGGTCCTGAACGAAGGCCGCACCGTCCGGTTTGCCCACCAGGTGTCTATGTTGAGTGGATTCAGTATCGAGCTGGGCGAAGAAGACCGGGTCGCGTCCGGCGAGCCCCATCATCGAATAGCGCCATTCGCCAGCCGCGGAAAGGTTCCTCGGCAGTCCACCCGCGGGCTGCAGGATCATTCGCGGTATCACCCCGTCGAGGGTGCCGGTCGCGTCATGACAACCGGTGCATTGATCGGAGGTGACAAACTCCTGCGGGCCGCCATGCGCCGTGCTCGGCATGACCACATGATCCTGCGCCTCGGAAATCATGCACGGCACTTTCAAATTAGTAAGCGGCTTCAGGTTGGTGAAGACCGAGCTCGGAATCCGATCGATGAACTCGGGAGTAAGCTCCTCCTCCAATGCGCCAACGTCCTCGCTTTTGAGCGGACTCATCTCGAAATCGCGAATCAGCCCCGACGTCGCAGCAGCCGGCGCCATATACTCGGTGCTCGAATAAGTGGATTGGTTCACGATCGCGGAAGCATGGCAGTTGAGGCAGTAGAGACCCGCTCCGTTCAAAAGGACCTTGGGCTCGGCGCAACCGTTCCTGGGTGGTTTGGGTGGCGCGTTCGGGTTGAGCGGGCTCGGATTCAGAAGCTCACCCCAGTACCATCCGTCCCAGGAAAGATTCGCGTCCTTGATCATCACCGTCCACTCGGCGAGTGGCGCGGTAAGGGTCGGATACATTTCTTTGACGATGATGGCGCCGTTTGGAATGGCGCCCTTGCGCTGGTTGACAGTCATCCAGTCAAAGACTTGCGGCGAGTACCAGACTTTGACGAATGGATGTACGCCGTCGCTGGTTCGAACCGCGGCGTCATGTTGCCATTTGGCTTTCTGATAGCAGCGGTTGTTGAGAAAGGTCGTCAGTCGCGGAAGGAAGTTCGCCGCCGAGGCGCGGGGCAGTGGCGCACAAGGCGTCGCAAGCGCGTTGCCTGTTGACCCTACCACCATCGCGAGGGCGACCGCCAGGATCAAGCTGGCCGCGCTGGGTCTCATCGCGCGCTCACAAACGGTCGAAAATTTGAGAAGTCGCTTGCTGGTTCGTCCCTCGTACACACCGAATCCCCCCCTCTACAGACGGCCAAAGGATGCCATTTCACTCATTTTCTATTCCTTCTATTATGTTTAGATGCTGACAATGCGTCAAATATATGCCTTCAATCGCTGAGCTAAATTCTGTCATGTTTACTTCACCTGTGTCTGTTGGCTTTCAACAGACATCATGGCAAAATTTTAACGGCTATCCGCGCAATCGTAGAAAAGGGGTTAACTTCGCCTTGGTAGTACTGACCGGGCGCCTGCTCGTGAAGTTACTTCGGGCGGCTACTCGGCCGGCGTTGCATCGGCATTCTTCAGAACCGGCTCCTAACCCGATGATCAGCAAACGCGCTCATCGACCTTATGCCGAATTGCTGATCAATCCGGGCGAGACTTAGACCTGCTGCCGAACCGGGCACGGATGCGGCGGCTTAACCGACGTTACAACTGGTTCAAAAGGAAGCTGTGAGTCACCAAAGGTGGGGGAATGAAGAAATCATCGAAATCGATCGGGGCTTTCCTGGTTGCTGCACTCTGCATCACGATGACTGCGAGCGTGGTCTGGTGTGCTTCGGGTGATCTGGATCCGAGCTTCGGAAAAGACGGCAGGTTCCGGTTGGCTGAGGGCGGCTTCAACGCGGTCGCGTTCGATGCGAATACCGGCGCTGTCGTGAGCGTGGGGAGCCGGAACAACAAGCAACTTCTGACTAGGACCCTGCGTGGCCACCTGGACCCGGATTTCGGCAAAGGCGGGGTGGTGGTAAATCCCGCTTCGCATTCCGGTGAGGGGTTGGTAATTCTCCCGGACTCTAAAATTGTAACTGCGGGCAGCGGGAATCGTCGAATTTTCCTGAGCAGGTACGACGCGGATGGCGCGCCGGATAACTCCTTCGGTTCGAACGGAACGGTTACGCGGGAGTTCGCTCCTGCGGACGGACAACAGGTCACCGCAACCGGCCTCACGATCCAGCCCGGCGACGGAAAACTCGTGATCGTCGGGTACGCCATTCCACGTGATCCATCAAAGCACTCTACCAAGATGTTCCTGGCCCGATTCAACCTTGACGGGACCACCGATGGAAGCTTTGGAACCGACGGCCTCGTACTTACCGATCTGGGCGTGCCGCCCGATCGTACGGGTCCTGGCCGAGTCTTTGGCCGAGCGGTCGGACTCCAGAGCACCGGCAAGATCGTGGTTGTTGGTAATACCAGGAGATTCCCGCCGACCTCGTTCGTCGCGCGTTTTTTGCCCAACGGCGCATTGGACTCAAACTTCGGCACCAATGGGCTGGTGGAAAACGAAGGCTGCTCCCTGGTGAGAGCGGTCGCGATTAATTCGGCTTCCGGAATTAACATGGACGATCGCATCGTCGTCGCGGGGAGTAGACAAACCACAAGGCCCTGTCTGCTTCGCTTCACTCCCGACGGTGGTCTGGATTCTTCGTTCCATGGAAATGGCCAGCTATTTTTCCCGTCTCTTCACGAACGAGGAGAACTCCGATCTGTCATCATCAGCGACGGCAGTGACGGACCATCCGGACAGATCGTCGTAGGTGGATGGAGCGACACCCTTCGTCATACCGCCGCCAAGTTCCTGCTCGCGCGGATCAACTCTGACGGCTCGTTCGATTCGACCTTTGGCAAAGATGGTATCGTTACCACCGCGTTCAACCATGCCGAAGAAATCAGTGCCGTCCACGGACTCACGTTTTTTACCGAAACGATAGTGGCTGCCGGTGCCTCTGCATTTTCCGACGTAGAGCATGCCGCTATGGCCAGGTATTTACAGTGACCATGCAGGCTTTATCGGGAAGCCTGGTCCGGTGAGCGGCCAATCGCCGTCGGTCGTCTTCTAACGCATCAGCCAGTCAAATCGGCGCGCTTGCCTTTTTGGCCGCGCGGAGCGATCAGTGGCGACGAGCGAGGAGGCGCATCCGCTTATGCCATCCACATCGCCGCGCATGCTCGAAGGCTATCGCGTACTCGATTTCACCCAGGTGCTCGCCGGCCCGACCACCACCCGTTACCTTGCCGAGATGGGCGCCGATGTCATCAAGGTTGAGTTCGCTCCCAAAGGTGATATCGCGCGCGCGGTGCCTTACGTTCGCGACGGGCGCAGCGCGTACTACGTCCAGCAAAATCGTGGCAAGAAAAGCATCTGCCTCGACCTCAAGATGCCGGCCGCCGCGGCCCTCGTTCGCGAGTTGATCCCGAAAGTCGATGTGATGGTGGAGAACTATGCGCCCGGTGTCATCGGGCGCCTCGGCTTCGGCTACGAGGCGGTCCGCGCGCTCAATCCCAAAATTGTGATGTGTTCGATTTCCACCTTCGGGCAGGCCGGTCCGCTCTCGGATCGTCCCGGCTATGACTTCATCGGATGCGCGTACTCGGGCGTGTTGAGCATGATCGGCGAGCGCGACGGCGCGCCGGCGCTGCCCGGTGTCGGACTCGGCGACATCACCACCGGCGTGCATGCGCTGGCGGCGATCGTGACCGCGCTGCTGCATCGGGAACGCACCGGCGAAGGCCAGTTCGTCGAGACCTCGCTGCTTGATTGCTATTTCAGCTACAACGATTTGCCGGTCCACGCGGCGAGTCTGAGCGGAGGAACGCTTTCGCCGCGGCGCAACGGCGCGCATCATTTTGCGATGGCGCCACTCGGAGTGTTCGAGGGCAAACGCAATCCCATCCTGATTATGGCCGGCATCGAGAATCAGTTCGGCTACCTGTGCCGCGCGATGGACATGCCGGATTTACCGGCCGATCCGCGCTTCCACAACAACGCCGCGCGGGTGGAGCACGTCGAGGAATTGAAGCGCCTGATCCAGGACTGGATCAACGCGATGCCGAGCGACGACGAGGTCTATCGGCGCTTCGAGAAGCACCGGGTGCCCTTCGCGCAGGTGTTGTCGATCGAGGAAGCGATGGCGCATCCGCATCTGCGCGAGCGTGGCATCGTGCGGACCGTCAACGATCGATTTTTGGGCGAGTTCGAGGTGCCCGGATTTCCGCTGCGTTTCTCCGGTTACGGGCGCAATCCCGAGACCGAGGCGCCCACTCTGGGTGAGCATAACGAGGCCGTGTTGCGCGACTATTTGGGATACCCGCCCACGCGAATCGCCGCGCTGGAGCGCGAGGGCGTGCTGCATCGTGGCGAGCGCTGATCAAGGCGACAAAATTCGCATCGGAGTCTCGTCGTGCCTGCTCGGCAACGAAGTCCGTTTCGATGGCGGCCACAAGCGCAACGAATTCGTGGTCGACATCTTCGGAAAGTTCGTCGAGTTCGTACCGGTCTGCCCCGAGGTGGAAATCGGGATGGGCACCCCGCGCGAAAGCATCGCGCTGCGACGCCTCGACGGCGAGGTGAAGCTGCTCGGCAACAAGAGCGGCTAGCGATCACTCCGCGAAGATGAAGTCATATGCGGAGAAGCGCACGCGCGCTCTGGGAGCGGAAGATCTCAGTGGCTACATCTTGAAGAAAGATTCGCCAAGTTGTGGGATGGAGCGGGTTCGCATCTATGCCGAAAATGGCATGCCCGCGCGCGACGGGGTCGGGATGTTCGCCGCCGCGCTGATGCGTCGCTATCCGAATTTGCCGGTGGAGGAAGAGGGCCGGCTCAAGGATCCGAAGCTGCGCGAGAATTTCGTCGAGCGGGTGTTTGCATACAAGCGAGTGCAGGATTTCTTCGCCGCGCGATGGACCCAGGGCGCACTCATCGCGTTTCATACCGCGCACAAGCTGGTGCTGCTCGCGCACTCACCCAATGCCTACCGCGAACTGGGCCGCTACGTGGCCGAAGCAAAACAAATCCCGCGCGGCGAATTCCGTCTGGAATACGAAACGCGTTTTATGGGCGCGCTGAAAAAGCTCGCGACGCCACCCCGCCACGTCAACGTGATGCAGCACATGCTCGGCTACTTTCGCGGACATCTCGAGGAGTCGGCGCGCCGGGAACTGGCGGAGCTGGTCGATGACTATGCGCGCGGCCTGGTGCCACTAATCGTCCCGCTCACCCTGATTCGCCACTACGTACGCCGTTTCGGAGTTGACTACCTGTCTGGGCAGGTCTATCTGCATCCGCATCCGAAGGAGCTGATGCTGCTCAATCACGTCTAGTTCCATTGCGCGTCTGGGTTTTTTCGGCCAGCTTGCGGGCGGTCTTTGCTCGCATCGCCGCGAGGTTTTCTGCCAGCTCCGCGAGCTCCTTGTCGGATAGCTCTTCCAGGTTCATGAACAGATCGCGGGCCTTGCTGACTCGAATCAGTTCGTCGAGTTTCAAATGGATGGCCTTGGCGTCGCGATTCTGGGTGTTCTGGATCAGGAAGACCATCAGAAATGTGATGATGGTGGTCCCGGTGTTGATGACCAGTTGCCACGCATCGGAGTAGGCGAAAACTGGTCCGGTGATGAGCCACGCAAGGATAAGAATCAGCGCGCCCGCAAAGACCCATACGGAACCGGTGACCTCCGCCGCCCAATGCGCCAGATGCCGAAACAGCTCGCGCGGCTCCTCAATCACCGGCTCCTCACTATGCCCGGCGGCGGCCTTCGAAAGCGTGGTCCCGTTTTCCGCGTAACCCATTCAACAAAGACGAAGTTCGGCTCTCCTCAATTCATTTGAAGACGGCGCTGCCATACCGAGTGCTAGGTGGTGCGAACCGGCTTACGCGCGCGGGATCGGGGCTTGGCGCCCGAGGCTCGCGACGGCGGAGTTTTCGTCGCGCTGCATCCGTCGAGGAACACCGTCATCGCATTCATGAAGCGTTGTTCGAGCGGTTCGGAGCGATTTTTCCACCATCCGCTAACCCAGTTGCCGGCAATCAGGATGAGCATCCCTTCCATCATTTCCGCGAGGTGCAAGGGGTTCTGATCTGCGCGAATTTCGCCGCGGTTTTGGCCTTCGGCGAAGAGGCGTTCGTATTGGCGGTAGAGCTCAAGCGACCTGTCGCGCAGAACTCCCGTCGCATCGGTCATGTACCTTGATTGTTTTGCCACCAGCGCATGAAACTCCGGGTCTGCGTCCCAGGATGTCGCCCACTGGCGGATCACCGCGCGAATGCGGTCAGGCATGCTGCAATCGTGGCGTTCGAGTTCGCGTTTCACCGACGCGATTGAGTAGTCGAGCATCTCCACCGCGAAGGCCATTATCAGCGCGTCCTTGGTGGGAAAATAATTGAAGAAAGTGACCTCGCTGATGCGCAACCGCTCGACGATGTCGCGGACCCGGGTCTCCTCGTAGCCTCGTTTTCGAAACAGCGCGGCCGCCGTACTTAGAATCGCGCGGCGCTGCTCGGATTTCTTTTCCTCGCGAAGTCCCATCGCCCGATCAACTACGCCTCGCGAGCCGCGAAGGAAACCTCGCACCCGGATGGGGCTCGCATCGCGGCGCAGCGATGAGGCTGCATTGACGTGGGTTCGCCATAAAGATTTAGTCTACTTAAATATTATGCCGAACCCGATAGATTCGTCGAATCCAGTTTCAGCCGATCGATACGAACACCCGCTTGGTGCCGCCGAAGCGGGAACGAATTCCAACTCGATGCGCGATCGCCTTGTGCGCCGCACGAAGACCGCGCTCGCGAGCCCACGTCTGCCGCTGGTGGTCGCCCTCCTGGCCGCCATCGCGATGATCCCGGCGCTAAGCGGCGGCTGGCAGCTCGACGATTATTTTCATCGCGTCACGCTCCTCGGCTATGGCGATAGCAAACCGATTCAGGTCTTCGAGCCCTACCTCGATCGCCAGCACAACCTGGCGCAGATGGATTTCGGCACCATGCCGTGGTGGGGTTCGCCGGACATGCATCAGGTGTTTCTGCGCTACACGAGCACCCTTACCATGATGCTCGACTATCGCCTGTGGCCGAATCATCCCGCCCTGATGCATCTGCACAGTCTGCTCTGGCTGTTCGCCGCAGTGCTCGCGGCGGCGCTGCTTTATCGTGAGGTAATGGGCGCCACCTGGGTGGCAGGACTGGCGGCTCTGATGTACGCGCTGGATGGCGCGCATGCGGTGCCTGCCGCATACCTGGCCAACCGCAACGCCTTGATTGCGTGCTGCTTTGGATTCCTGAGCGTGCTGACGTTCGTACGATGGCGAAAGTTTGGCCACCCGCGGACTAGATGGCTCAGCGTCTTGATGCTGGCGCTGTCGCTATCCGCCTACGAGATGGGCCTGGCGACCGCCGCGTATTTGCTGGCTTACGCGCTGATGGTCGATGAGGACGGGCTTCGCCCGAGACTTATGCGGCTTCTACCTCATGGCGTGGTGCTAGGGGCGTGGGCGTTGATCTACAAGTTTGGAAACTTCGGGTCGCACGGCTCGGGCTTCTACATCGATCCGCTGCACAATCCGCTCGGCTTCGCCGGCCTGTTTTGTCAGCGGGCGGCATTTCTGCTGATGGGACAGTGGTCGCCGATCCCGGCCGAGATGAGTATGGCCTACGCGCCCGGCACCTCAGCATTCCTTCATATAAGCATCTTCAGCTTCGCGATCGTGGGGATCATAACGATGCTCTTTCTCCCACTCGTGATGCGCGATCGGGTGGCGCGTTTCTGGGGCCTTGGTGCGTTGCTTTCCCTGGTACCAATAGCCGCCGTAGGTCCGGAGAATCGCGTGTTGGGCTTCGTCGGTTTGGGCTCGATGGCACTGCTCGCTCAACTCACGCAATTGGTTTTCGCACGCTCTCCCGAGGCGCCGGTTCCCCGGATCTGGAAGGGATTCGCGTGGGCGGCAACTCTGCTCCTGCTTCTGATTCATTTGATCGCCGCGCCGTTTCTCGGGCTCGCCCGACTGGCTTACCAGACCAACGTCAGCGCCAGGATGGAGGGTGCGATCGCGAGTGTTCCCAACGATCCGCGAATGACATCCCAGGACCTGGTGTTGATTAATCCACCCGACCAGATTTACCTCGTGACCGCGATTTGGGCCGTGAAGCGGCTGGCGAACCTGCCGCTACCGCGGCATCTGCGCGCGCTCTCATCGGGCGGTGAGTTGGAGGTCACGCGCATAGGCCCTCGCTCGTTGGAGGTACGTTTTCCAGATGGATTCTTTCCGACGTCCTTCAGTCGTTATGTGCGCAGTCCCAATGAGCGCTTTTCGGCAGGGCAGCACTTCGAGTTGCCGGGTCTCTCAGTCGTGGTCGAGGCTCTTGATGCGCAAGGCGACCCAGCGCAGGTGCGCTACGATTTTCCGGTCCCGCTCGAGGATCCGTCCTTGCGATGGATGCGCTGGCAGGACGGGATTTACGTCCCATGGAGTCCGCCAGCCGATGGGCAAACTGAGAAATTGGCGCCGGGGCGCGGAATTTTCTAGAGGCACAAACTTCTTGATTCGCCGCGACCTATCGAACCGTAGGGGGTGGTTCTACCGCCCCGTTGGAATCCTGATCCGCGCAGCGATCATCTGTTCCCGGTGACAGGCGTGATCGCCATCCTTGCGGATCGGAATTGAGGACCAAAGCCATCGAGGATTTTAGGGGGCGTTCGCGAACGCCCCCTACGATTTTACCGCTGGTTCCGACCGCCAAGATCGTCAAGACTGGAACGTTGCCGAATACGGCGGCCTTCGGAATTGACACATTGTTTCGAAGCGTAGGGGCCGTTCGCGAACGGCCCGTTGAATCCTGATTCGCGAAGCGGACCTTTTTGGTTGTCAGCCTCGAGAGAGTTCCAGGGCGCGCAGCGCGAGGCCGCGCGCGATCGAGGTGAATTCGCTGCCGGTGCGAATCTTTTCGGCGCCGAAGGTCTTGGAGAAAATCCGCCGCACAATCGGGACGAACGACGACCCTCCAGTCAGAAAGACGCTGTCGATGGAATCCGGTAGGACTTCCGCCGATGCCAGCACCCGATCGACGCATTCGGCGATCGCGCGCAACTCGCGCCCGATCCAGCCCTCGAATGCTTCGCGTGTGGCCGGCTTCTCGATCGACACCTTGTGATCAGCGAATCGAAACGTCGTCGTGTCCGTATCGGAGAGCGCCAGCTTGGTCTGCTCGACCGACTTGAAGAGCAGGTAGCCGAGGTCGTCCTCGACGATGTGAATGAGCGCGCCAATTTTCGCGGGCTCCAGCGCCTGGTGCTCGAGGTCGCGCAACTTGGCCATCGTGGCCGGCGCCTTGAGGAAGGACAGGAAGTGCCAGCGCTCCATTTGCGCATAGAACGAGGTCGGCATCGGCAGCTCCTGACCGTATGGCGTTCGGTATCGCGAGCCGCGCCCGAGCTCCGGAGCGACGAGGCGCCGCACGATCTCGCCGTCGAAAGCATCGCCGGCGAGCGCGACTCCATCGTTGGCGAGGATCTCGTAACGCTGGTGCGTCGGCGGATTGGTCGGAGGGCGCAAGCGCACGATGGAAAAGTCGCTGGTGCCGCCACCGAAGTCGGCGACCAGGATCAGCTCCTCGCGCGCGATGGTCGAAGCGTAGTGATAGGCGGCGGCGACGGGCTCGTATTCGAAGGTGATGTCCTTCCATCCGGCGCGCCGGATCGCGGCCTCGAGTCTGCGGGCCGCGCGCTCATCGTCGGTATCGTTTTGGGCCGAGGAAAAGTGCACCGGCCTGCCGACCACGACATGCGATGGCAGCTCGCCGAATTGCTCCTCGGCGACTTTGCGCAGGCGCTGTAGGATCGGGGTGATGAGATCTTCGAGCGAGTAATAGTCGCCCATGATGTTGGTTTCGTCGAAGAGACGATCGGCGAGAAAAGACTTGAGCGACTGGATCAGGCGGCCATTGGCGCCCGCCGCGATGTAATGCTCGATCGCCTGGTCGCCGACCGATCGCCGCGGCTCATCGCCATGCGGATCGGCGGCGAAAAAAAGGATCGAGCGCATCGTTTCGGAGACCGCGCGCTCCTTGCCCGCAGGAAAGTTCGCCAGCGTTATTCGGCCGTCGTCTGCGACAGATGCGATGGCGCTATTAGTGGTTCCGAAATCGAGTCCGAGGGCTTTTGTGCTCATGCCGATCACCGTCATCGTAAGAGCGCGGTCAGAACGCGCCATGATGATCGGGCCCCGGAATCCTGTCAACGTCGACAAAATTCAGGTAAAGTAGCCAAAGCTTCGGGATGTCCGGAATTTTCGCAGCCCGAAGCGGACGCGACGCGCAATCATCGGTTCACGTTTTTAAGGGGATGTGTGATCGGGAAGTGCGTGAGACGAATTGGTTCGCGTGTCGACGGGTGAACCACGCGGACCCCATACTCAAGGTCAGTTCGTGGAACACGTCGTCGAGCAGCACTGCGGCTGAAATCCGATGGTCCCCCACCGGCTCAGCGTCCCTCGACTATTTACCGCCGGCAGCTAGACGAAACTCGTCGACCATGGGATGTGCAGTCTGCGGCCGCAACTTGCGGACGTCGCACAACGCCAGCCGTCGCTTACCCACCAGTTCGGACGGCTGGACCTCATGACCATGCGCATCGAATAGCTTGAAACGGTAACAGTCCCCCGGATCCGCATAGCGCACACACGCCGCGCCCAATACGGAACCTGCGGTCAACTCGGAACCGATCTCGAATTCGGTCCCCTCGAATAGAATCGTAGCCATACAGTTCCCCTCCTCACTGGACGCTACTGGGAGTTTTGACGTTGAGGTTCTGCAACATATTCACCTGAGTGCTACAGCCCACGGCGATCAAGCCCTGTATACATACTCAAGCTCAATTACGTTTAAACATGTTTACACATTTGTGGCATGCAATCAACAGCTTCAAAGTGACTAAACATACTTTGACATGTTGCTAGCCGAGAACAGAGTGCGTGGCTGCTACAGGTGAGGACGGCCTATTCAAGGCTCAAACGGGCAGTTGCGACATTTAGCCGCTTAGACATCGTTGGCTTCAGTTTTTCACATCATGGCAATAATCAGGATTATAGACACATTTTGACGGGTCTATTGACACATTGCCAAGGTTTAACTAAAAGTAGCGCATCCAGTTCTTTTTGTAGGATTTAGGCCGACTGCGCCGAGTATGGCAACGCCGGTTGAACATAAAAGTTGCTTCGCGAGCGGGGAGCTGAAAGCTCTCTGGACCAAGAGCCGTAGGCTCCCCGCCTCCCCCATACTGCAGGCGATTTCAGGCGAGCTTCAGCTTCTAGAAGAACCAGCCGCCATCGGACGATTTGAAGAGCGCGCCGATGTAGTTTTCGAACTCGACGTTGAACTTCAGCAGGACGCGGTCGGAGCCATTGGTGAGCCCGAAGCCGGGCCCGACGTTATACTCGATGCCGCCCGGAAAGGACCCCCATAGGACCGGGAAAATATAGTGCTGCTGCTCGCGGAGGGGATCGTTGTCATCGATGTTGCCGACTGCCCCGTAAAATTCCACACCAGGCGAGATTTCGCGCATCCATCGATAGTAGATGGCATTGGCATAGCCGAACTCGAAGCCTTTATTTTTTTCGGGGCCGATAAAAACCGGCTTTTCAAATTGGGGGTTGAGCAAAAACGAAAAGCGTCCGAAATCCTTTTCGATGATCGGGCGCAACTCCAGTTCGAGCTCGCTGTCGTCCCATTGCGGCGTCTTATGCCATTCGAGCTCGAGGTACCATCCGAGGTTGACAGGCAGTGTGTCTTCATCGAAAAGGCGCCCACGCAGCCGATATTTCGATCCCGCGTACTGGTAGGTCGATCCGCTCGGCTTCGCCATGTTGAGGTAGGCGGCAGCCTCGATGCGATCGGTCAGCCCATAGGTGAGCTCATACTGGTTGTACCAGGTCCCCTGGCTCTTGTATTTGGGCCCCGCGGTGCCTTCGTCGGGGTCGCTATGGCCATTGGCGACTAACGCGTTGTCGGTCTCGAGCTCCATGACGCCAGGGCCTTCGGTGGCATATGGATAGACTTCGAATTCCCACGGATCGACCTGGGCGTGGGCCCGCGAGGCGAAAATCGCGAACGCAAACGCCATCGCCGCTATGGTTAAAATTCGCCTGGTGTATGGAGTATCGAAAAGCTTCATTGATGAGATTCCTCACTCGCATGCCTGATTGATTCAGCAGCCCACTCCTCGAGGATGCGGCGGTCGGCCTCGCTCAGCCGCGCCTCCGGATGGGCAAGCAGGTAGTACCAAAGCGGCATTTCGCCATTGGCGCTGAGACGGCGAATGTTTCTGAACTTGGTCGCCAGGGTTTCGGGATCGTCGGAGTACTTATCCCAGGTGGAAAAATTGACCCGCTGCCGGCCGCGCTCGACGTCGCGGATTACCAGCCATGAGATCGGCGCCACGTGCGCGTACCAGGGCCAGCGCGTTTGGTTGGAATGGCAGTTGTAACAGTGGCTGCGCAGTACCGCCTCGACCTGCGCGGGCGCGGCGACGTCCTGGGTGACCTTCGGATTGCTGATCGATTTCGGAACCATTTGCATCGCTAGAAACACAACCGCACCTACGCCAAATATCCATTTGATTCGGCGCATCATGGTGCCTTGATGATGGTTTGAGATGCCGCGTCCGGCGGGCCGGTGCAGCCGTTGCCCCTACTGCGCGGTTATCGTTCCCTGTGGAACTTCCTGATGGAAATCGTCGAAAAAGTGATACTGCCCCGGATCGAGCTTGGGCAGCTTGACTGTGATGGTTTCACCAGGCTGTACCACGCGCTCACGATTGAGTTCGAAACTCTCGAATTCGATCGGCGCGGTGGCCTGGTTGGTGACGGTTAATACGATCGGCGTTCCCGCGCTGACCTTGAAGCTGGCGGGTTCAAAATGCCCATCGGCAAATTTAATCTGCTGGTGGACATCGTCCGCGCGGACCGCGGGTGGGAGGGTTGCGAAGGTGAGTAACCCGGCAGCGGCGACGATCGCGATCTTTTGGAAATGGGAAATGATTCGCGTCATGGGCGGGATGATAATGAGAATGATTCTCAATTGCAAGTGCGCTTTTCAGTCCTTTTTTACCCCATTTCGCATCCCTCTACTCGGGCTTATTGCTACATCCTGTCCGTTTCTTCCGCATCTTTAGGTTCAGCCCTCTGGCACTCGCGATGCTCCTTCTATCGCCGCGAGGTCCAAGCTCATGAAACCGAAAATCCTCACCACCCTTAAAATCTCGCTGCTGGCGATTGCCGCAAGCTCTCTCAGCGCCTGTTTTGCGCACTCATACTACGCCCCGCCGGCCTATGCCTCGGGACCTGCATACGTGGCGCCGTATCGTCCCGCGCCGGTTTACAACCCGCCAACTTATAGTTACGCGCCGCCCGAGTATCGCCCCGACTATCGCTATGATGGCGGTGGGCGTGCGTCGGTTGAACATGATCGCGAACAGCATGAAGTGCAGGCGGCTCACCAAGCGCATGAGCGCGAGGAACATCAGGAACATCGCCAAGATCATCACGACGACCATCACGAGGATCATCACGACGACCATTAACCGCGTTTAATGGCTGGCGAGTGCGGTCACATCGATTTTCCCCGCGATGATCTCCTGCTCTGCGGATTTGGCAGCCTCCAGGGCCGGGGGTGGGATCTTCGCGAGCAGGGCCGGGTTGTAAACGATCGTCACTTCGCCGGCCTTCATCCCCAGCTCGATCATGCCGGGATGAAAACTTCCCGATTTGATCTGGGTCGCGATATCAGAAACGCCCGCGGAATATTCGTCACCGCGCTCGCCAGCACCGTATCGGGAATGATGTCGTTCTGATTGCGATTGGCTCCGAACGCGTAGATGTGGTCCTGATGCGCCGCCTGAAAGACGCCGAGCCCTGCCGCGTCCGCATTATGAAAGAGCAGGTCGGCGCCCTGGCTTATCTGCGCCAGTGCAGCTTCCTTGGCCGCTCCCACGTCGTCGAAGCTGCCGGTAAAGCTGGTGAGCATCCGCCCGTCGGATCGCGCCGCAAGAAACCCTTTCCGAAACCCATTGAAGGTCAGATGAATCGCGGGCAGCTCGATGCCGCCGATGCATCCGACCACGCCGGTTTTGGTCATTTTGCCGGCGAGGATGCCTTCGACATAAGCCGCCTCCTCGATTTTGAAAGTGAGCGACGCAACATTCGCCGACGAGCCACCGCCCGAGGTTACGATGAAGTACGTCTTGGGGAATGATTTTCCCACTTTCAGTGCGGCGTCGGTGTACTCGAAGCCGTGCGCGAATACCACGGCGAAACCGCGCGAGGCGAAGTCGCGCATCGCATCTTCGAAGTCGGCAGGCGAAGTGGTTTGCACCATCGCGGTCTCTGCCCCGAGTTCTTTCTTGATGAGTTGCAAGCCGTCGAAGGCGGCGGCGTTCCATCCGGCGTCACTGACCGGTCCGGGAGTGAGCAGGGCGACGCTGAAGCTATCTTTCGACGGAGCGGTCGCATCGCCATGGCTACATCCGATGACGCCGACCAAAATCGCCGCGAGCAGGATCAGGCAGCACGATTTAACCGACATTTTGATACTTGAGATTCCGGCGATGAGCAGGTTTGGCATTAGCTGAGTAGTTTCCAGCCGCGGGTACTGGCCTAGTTTCACCGTGAATGGCCTAGTTGCGATTATGTGATGTTGACACGGGAAGGCGGTAACCTGTTTCGATGTGACAGGCCGAGGGTTCATTTCTTCTTGGATTTTGTGACAGGCACGGGGTAGATCAATGTGACGACGGCCTGTTCATCAACCCGCGCAATAAACGGTGCTGGATGCTCTGCTATTAGTTTTAACATCGCAGGCATTGCGGCAGTAAAGATTGCGGCCATTTCTACAGCCTTTAGATTTCCTGCACTCAGAACAAAGCTACGGACTCCCGAGTTAGCTAGCGCTTGGCGTTCCAGGGGTCGTCTTTTAATACGTTGATCCTTTGTGATTAGAACCCAATTGTTACTACCTACAAACGGAAGCCAAACGTCGTCGTCAGTTTTACGCGGGAAATGCTTATCGTGAGGCTCGACAGTCCATCCGCTGCTCGCGCTGATGGCCTCAGTTACTAGCGGACTCGCGGAATCCGCGTCGGTGAAAAACGTTCTCTGGGAGGGCGTGAAGTCGATTATGCAACCGTGTCTGCCATCGAGCGTGGCCTTTCAAACCGAATTGCCGCCTCAATCATATTACGTTCGAGTCGAAAATCTGACACCAATTCATTTACAGAATCGCCCGCAAAAAATCGTTCAGCAATTGCTTCGGTTCGTATATTCGTATTAGTCACTACTGGTCTGCCGAACGAAACGAATGGGTCAACTGTTACTATCTTTGGTTGCGGACCGATGCCAGGGCCTTTAATCCGCGGCTCGTTGTAGAATGGGAAAAATCGAGCAAGTTTATGTTCCTCTCGTTCAATTCTTGTCAGGTAAACTGCGACGACTTCCTCCATTTCGATTTGTTTTCCCTTACTCATGTTGACGTACGAGCCATACTTCACAATGACGCTTTTTTCCCCGTGAGGAGCGCGATCGCTGCCTTCCCTATCAGCTTCGGTATAAAGATCGATCTCTGCTAGTGGATGCCGGGTTTCAAACTCCTCGCGAATCTTACTCATCGACTCTCTTACCACGCTCATCTTGATTCGATGAACTCTTCTGATCGCGTGCAGGACGTGCGCTTCGACCAAGTTGGTAAAAGACAACATCATCTCATCAGATTCCGGCGCAACGATCAGTGGAACGAAGCTGCGGGGACGTCCCTCCTGATGCCAATATTGGCCGAACGTCCAAGCCTTCAGCGTAGCGGTCGGCAGCCACAGGATGTGGGCCGCCTCATCGATTGTATAAATCGGCATCAGGCGAGGGTCTTTACCGCCGTAGAGCCGAAAATCTGAACGATGATTATCCATGTTGATTGCGCCTCGAAAGCACAACCTTAGCATATCGTCAAGCAAACGTGAGGGAAGATCGCAAATGTACTAGCGATGTCCTGATCTGGCGGGGCGCTTCTCTTTGGCCAATTTACGCTTCTTTTTGTCGGACTCGATACCTCATCGACTTGTTCCTGCGAATTGGTTCACGTGGGGCAGCATTTACTGCTTGCTCATCTGATGGATGGAATTATCCCCATGTTGCGCCGCTTTAGAAGCGACCAGAACTATCGCATTCCCTCAGTCCGAAACCGCAATCAGGTTGATCGAATCATCTCGCCCGACCAATCGCGCTGATATCGGACCCTCGACGCTCACCATCGGCGGCGGCTGCGGTGCCTGGCACGAGCGTCTGAAGCGCAATCTCCAAGCAGACTTGATCGAAGTCATGAGGAGCAGCAAAAGCATGATTTAGCTGACATTTTGATACTTGAGATTCCGGCCATGCGTGGGTTTGGCATTAGCTGAGCAGTTTCCAGTGGCGCCCCTGCGTTGACTACAGAAACGTATCATTATAATCGATAGTCCTGTCTGAGCACGGAGAGCACCTTTCCAAAGGTGTGTTCAGAGGTGGGGAGATTGAAAAGTCTGCTAGGGTCGAATCGTCCGATGCGCACCTTTTGGCGCATTCTGCTCGCGACCTCCTTCACTTGCCTCGCGCTTATCGCGCTCGGCCATCGCGCCGCTCAAGCCGAGACCGAACCCTTCACCCGCCCCGATGCCATCGAACCGCAAATCAATTTTTGGGTCGATATCTTTACCGCCTATTCGTACCGCGATTTCGTCCTCGTCGATCGCGACGACCCCTACAAGATTTACCAGGTCTACCATCTGCCCGGTGAAGGATGCCCGAATCGCGAAGACATCGATTGGGTCAATTCTTACCTGAAGACCAAATACTCGAACATCCTGACGCGACTTGCTGTAGGGCACGAGCCGGTCGGCAGTGATGAACGCCACGTAGTCGAGATGTTCAAAGGCCGTTCACCTGCCGCATTCAGCCTTGCGGCCGATAATCTCCGCGTACAGGAGGGCCTCAAGGAGCGCTTCCGTGAGGGGCTGCTGCGCAGCAAGTACTATCGTCCCACGATGGAGAAAATCTTTAAGACCGCGGGGCTGCCGGTCGAGTTAATCACCCTCGCGCAGGTTGAGTCGGGCTTTCAGCGCGGCGTGCGTTCCAGTGCCGGCGCGGTCGGCATCTGGCAGTTCACCCGCGCGACCGGCAAGCAGTTCATGACCATTCGCGGCCGGCGCGACGACCGTCTCAATCCCACTCGTGAGACCGAAGCCGCCGCCAAGCTGCTGCGCTCGAATTACGAGACTCTCGGCGACTGGCCCCTCGCTATCACCGCGTACAACTACGGCACCGGCGGCACCGCGAAGGCCGCCTCGGTGTGTGGCAGCGATTACTGCAAGATGGTGAAGACCTACAACGGTCCGCACTTCGGCTTTGCGGTGAAGAATTACTATGCGGAATTCCTGGCCGCGCTGCAGGTCCACAAGTACGAAAACAAGTACTTCCCCGGCATCGAGAACGAACCGGCGATCGTGCCTCCACCGATGCCTGTCAGCACCGGACGCGTCATCAAGGTGAGCGCGCATTCCAAGCGTCACACCACCAGCAAGCATCCAACCGCGAAAAAGCAAGGGCCGAGCGCTTCGGCGCGTCGCTCCGCGCCGAAGGCGTAGGCTTCACTTTCCCAAAGCGTCGGCCACCTTGGTCGACGGACTAATCGCGCGGTAACTCGGACGCTCGCGCAATCGATGCAAATATTTCTCGACTCGAGGAAAGGCCTCGAGCGCCATCTTGTCCACCTCGAGAACCATCGCGAGCGGCATCACCGGCGTATCCGCGAGGCTGAATTCTCCGCATAGATATCCACCTTCGCCCGCTTCGCCGAGCAGCTTCTCGAGGTATGGTAGATCGCGCTTGCGCAGCAGCTCGCGTCCGCGCTCCATGCCCGCGGTGTCGCGCTTGGCCGGCTCGGCCCAATAGGGCATCCAGATCGGCGGCACGCTGCCGATGAGCAGCGCCTCATCGGCGAAGTTCTCGGCCTCGCGAACCTTTGCTCGCGCGAGGATGTCCGAGGGCAGCAGCGCGGGCGCCGGATAGCGCTCCTCGAGGTATTCCGCGATGACGGTCGAGTCGAAAAGGGTGCGGCCGTCGTCTTCGATATAGGGAACCTTGCCCAGCGGATGACGCGCGAGCATCTCGGGCGGCTTCTTCCAGAGATTGCCCGGCGGCAAGTTCTCGATGCGATAGCGCAGCCCCTTCTCCTCGAGCACCACCTTGGTTTTTGCTCCGTGCGTGGAGCGTAGCGTGCCCCACGGATAATCGCGTTCGGTCGTGTACAGAACCAGCATCGTTCCTCTCCTACTCGGTCGCTCTGATGATGAGACCGGGATTGCGTTCAGTCTGTTATCCTAGATATCGATGGCGACAGTCCAACGATCGCGTGCGCCGCTGAGCGGTTTGGCGCGCAAGCTCGAAAGTATCCTTCGCGATACCGCGCTCGCACGCCGGGCGGCGCGCCTGGTCGATGACCATGCGGCGGATCCGCAACTGGCATTCGCAACGCTGACCAAGCTGGCCGAGGAATCGCCGTCCTCGATGCGCGAGCTGCTTGCCGATCGCCAAAAATCGCGCGACCTGGTCTTCTGTTGCGGAGCGTCCGAAATCGTTGCGAGCGAACTGTCACAGGCTGGGCCCGAATGGTTGCCGATGTTTCAAGCCGCACGCGCCGATACCGCCAATTCGCTGCTGAGCGAGATGCGCTGCGAGCTGGGCAGCGTGGCTACGCGCGCCGACGCGTCCCAACAGCTATCGAAATTCAAGCGCCGGGTTTTCTTGCGAATCGCGGTCGCGGACCTGATTGGCGGGATCGACGTCAACCATACGATGCTCCTGATGTCGCGGCTGGCCGACGAATGCATCCGGGCTGCCTTCGGCGCTGCGCTGCATCTGGCCGGGGAACGCGCGCACGAGGCCGGGGATTTCTGCGTTCTCGCGATGGGCAAGTTGGGGGCGAGCGAGCTCAACTTAAGCTCCGACATTGACCTGATCTACATTTTTAGCCCTCCCACTCCGGGCGATGGCAGCATCGCCGCCGCGCGCATTGGCGAAATCATTACCGAGCTGCTATCTGCCGGATGCTTCCGCATCGATATGCGGCTGCGGCCCGGCGGTCGTAATTCTCCGCTCGCGGTTCCCACCGACAGCGCGCTGAATTTTTATCAATACTACGGTCAGACCTGGGAGCGGGCCGCGCTGTTGCGCGCGCGGCCGGTCGCGGGGTCGCTCGAAATCGGCCGCCAGTTGCTCGACGAGTTGAGCCGCTTCGTCTATCGCAGCTACCTCGACTTCGACACCTTGCGGCAGTTGCGCGCGATGAAGCGCCAGGTCGAGGCGGAGTTGCGCTCGCCCGATCTGATCGAACGCAACATCAAACTCGGACGCGGCGGCATCCGGGAAATCGAGTTCATCGTGCAGGCCCTCACTCTGATCTATGGCGGACGCGATCCGCGCATCCGCACCGAAAAAACTATCGATGCGCTCGATCGCCTCGCCGGGTTCGGTTATCTGCCTCCGCGCCGCGCGCGCCAACTCGCCGATGCCTATCTGTTTCTCCGCAACGTCGAGCATAAGCTCCAGGTGGTTTCCGGCCTCCAGACGCATACGTTGCCGCGCGACGAAGCCGGCATGCGCCAGGTGGCCGTACGCCTGGGCATGGGCAAGAGCGAAAAGGCGCTGGAGCGTCTGCGCGCGACCATGCGCAAGCATCGTGAGCTCGCGGCGAATCAGTTCCGCGAGACGCTGGTCGGCGGCGAAGAAGAAAGTCTTACCAAGGTTTCTGAAGTCGCTCTCGCGGCGTGGCGCGCATCCGCCGATCGCCCTTTGGCCGAGCGCGGGCTGGAGGCGCTCGGCTTCGCACATCCCGCCGAAAGCGCGGGCAGTCTCGAGATGCTGGCGCGCGGCACGCCGCATGCCTCGGCAATCGCACGCCGTTCCGAATTGCTGGAAACGCTGGGGCCGATTCTGCTCGACGAAATCGCCCGCCTGCCCGATCCGGATCTGGCGCTGCGCAACCTGGCCGATTTCATTTCGGCGGTGGGCGCGCGCACCTCGTTCCTCGCGCTCCTCGAGCAGCATCCGTCGACCCGCCGCGTGCTGCTGAGCCTGTTCGCCTCAAGCAGCTATCTGTCGAGTCTGTTCATTCGCCATCCCGATATGCTCGATACACTGGTGCGTTCGGATCTGGTTCGCAGCCGCCGCAGCCGCGAGGAACTGGAGCAGGAGCTGGCAGGACTCGTGAGCGCATCGGGGGATTTCGAGGCGCGGCTCGATGCGCTGCGAACCTTTCGTCATCAGGAGTTCCTGCGCATCGCGATCGCCGACGTGGCCGGCGATTTGGAACTGCGCGAAGTTGAAGCGGAGCTTTCGCTGCTGGCGGAAACGGTCCTTCAGGAGGCGCTCGCGCTGGCGCATACGGAGGTCGCCGCGCGCTTCGAAATTCCCGCCGACACTCAAGTTGTCGTGCATCGCAATGGGCCGGCTGGGCGCCGCCGAGATGTCATACAACTCCGACCTCGATTTGATTTTCGTGTATGACAGCGAGGTTGATGGGCGCGGGCGTGAAGTCGCCGCGCGTATCGCGCAAAAACTGATCGCAATTCTGGAAGCGCGCACACGCGAAGGATACGCCTACAAGCTCGATCTGCGCCTGCGGCCATCGGGAAACCAGGGCCCGCTGGTGACCTCACTCGAAGGGTTTCGCGACTATCATCGACAGAGCTCCGCGGTATGGGAACGGCAGGCGCTGGTGCGCGCCCGCGTGGTCGCGGGAGATCCCTCCCTCGGCGAAGAAGTCGAAGCCGCGCGGCGGGAGTTCGTGTTCGGGCGCGGGCTGGCAACCGGGCGAAATTGCAGAAATCGCGCAGATGCGCATCGCGGATGGAAAATGAGATCGGCGCTGAGAGCAAGACGCGCCTCAATCTCAAGCAGGGCCGCGGCGGGCTGGTCGACGTGGAATTCGCTCGCGCAGATGATGGCGCTGGCCCACGGCCATGAGCATCCGGCGCTGCGCAAACGCGCGACCCGCGAGCTGCTCGCGGAACTGGAGTGGCTGCAACTCATCACGCGCGAGGAGGCGGCCGCGCTGCGCGAGGGCTACGAATTCATCGCGCGGCTGGAAAATCGGCTGCGCATCGAAAGCGACCAGCCCGCGTGGGCGCTCCCGACCAATCCCGACGCGCTGCGCCCGCTGGCGCGCCGGATGGGCTATCAAGGCAGCGGCGGCGCCGCGTCAACTCCTCGATGATTTAGCGTGCGCGGCGCGAGGCCATCCGCGCGGCCTTCGATAGTTGCTTCGCGCGCGAAAAAACTCGCGCGGACCCCATCACTCGAACTCCAGCTTGATTCCTGCGACGAAGTTTACCGGCGGCGCGGGAAATCCAAAGTTCACCGAATAGTTCCGATCGAACACGTTCGACACGCGCGAGAAAACTTCCTCGTTGCTGACGAAGCGCCACAGCATCCGTGCGTCATAGGTCGCAGTCGCATCGAAGCGATGATACGCGTCGTGATTCGCGGTGCCGCCCGCAACCGTAATGTCCTCGCGATCGCCGACGAAAGTGTAAGCGAGGGTCAGCGCGAGTTTGTCGCGCGGCAGCAGCAGCGCCGAATGATTGTACTGCGCGATTCCGTAAGCCGATCGCTTCGGCACCCGCAGCGGCGTATGCCCGAACTGCGACGAATGCGTTTCGTCGAGGACGGTGAAACCTCCGCTCAAACTGAAGCCATAGAACGGACCGACTGACGGCACGATCTCGACGCCCTGCACATCGACGCGGCCGGCGTTACCCGGCCTGGGAACCAAACGGATTGGTGGGACTCACGGGGACCGGCACCGTCACGATGAGGTTGTGTACTCGGCGCGAAAAATAGGTCGAGGTAAACGAGCCCCAGTCGCCGAAAGTGGTGGTGAAGCCGCCATCGTACTCGCTGGAAATTTCCGGCGCGAGATTCGGGTTGCCGAAAAAGGGGAAGAACAGCTCGTCGAAGGAGGGCGCGCGAAATCCCTCGCTGTAACTTCCGCGCAGCGTGGTGAAAAATTGTTCGGTGGAAATTTCCTTGAGCGGGATCGCCAGCGACCACGCGGGGCTGACTTCCTCGCCGAACTGGCTGTTGCCGTCGGCGCGAAATCCCGCGACGCCCAGGATGCGCCCATCGAAGAAGCTGCCCTCCTGCTGCACGTATCCCGCGTACTCCTGGCGCCGTTCGTTGAATTGCGAGGTGCTCGGCGGCGGAAAGATGGAGGTCGAGGTATCGTCGCGATGCGGACCCATCGATCCTTGAAGTCGAAACCCACCAGCGTCCGCCAGCCCTCTGGCCCAGGTATAGACGGCCTCGACGAGTCCGCCGCGAATTTCGTCGGGAGTGCGATCGACCTCGGAAACCTCGAAGCCGGTATTGCCCGCATACGGCGGAAAGTTGAGGCGCAGATCGTTGCGTACGAACGACGCGCTCGCGCGCATGAGCAGGCGCTCGCCAAAGCGATGCTCGATCTCGCCCTTGAACAGCATGAACTCGGTGCGCTGATGCGCGGTCGGATTCAGCGAGCCCTGAAAAATCGTGAAATCGGCCAGGCTCACATTGCTGCGGCTGTAGCGCGCGAAGCCGCGCAGCGTGGTGTCGGCATCGAGGTGATAGTCGAGCCTCGCGGCGCCTGCCAGGTTGTCGCTGTTGTCGTTGATCTTCTGAAAGCCCTGGGTGGAAAAATACGAAATCGACCCCGAGTAGCCGAGGTTTCCCTGGGCGCCGCTGACGGTCGCGACTTGACGCTGAGTCGCGCGATTGCCGCCCTCCGAGGTGATGGTCGCCTTGGGCGCACCTTCGCCCTCCTCGCTGAGTAGCTGCACCACGCCACCGATGGCCTGCGAGCCATAGAGCGCGCCGCCCGCCCCGCGCAGCACTTCGACGCGGTTGAGATTGTCGGTGGTCAGATTCGCGAAATCGAACGCGCCGGTCGCGCCGGTGTTGACCTCGACGCCATCGATCAGGACCAGCGTCTGTGAGGCGCTGGCGCCGCGGATGCTGACATCGCTTTGGGTTCCGGGCGATCCGCTTTGAAACACCACCGTACCCGGCACCTGTTCCAGCACCGTACCGACCTGCTCGAATCTGCTGTTTCTGGATTTCCGGCGCCTCGACGACGCTGATGGTGGTGCCGATCTGATCGATCGGCTGTTCGATCCGGGTCGCGGTGACGACTACCGGCGCCAGCTTCTGCGGTTGACTCTGTGATGCGCCCGGCGACGCCGCTGCCGACGGCGAGGGATCAGCGCATGCCACACTTGCAGTTAGCAACGCGAACGCACTAGCCCCAACGAAAAATCCAGGTAGCCTCATTCACTCCTCCGCGTGAATGTCGTCGCATCCGCGGAAGAGCGCGAGGCAAAAAGAAACCCGCTCCCTCAATGACCGAGGAATCGGGTCAGGAGATGATTCCCGAGGCCTCGCCCTCCCCGCGGAAGGCAGACAATAAAATCATCCGGCCGGTCTCCTGGCTTGGGATTCATCCTGCGGCCCGCCTTCCCGCGCGAAGCGGTGGCATCGATGGGCCTGTCGTCATCCCTTACAGTTGCGGGGCAGCGCCGGCTTTAAACCGGCTTCCCGAGCACCAGATGTGCCGCGAATAGATACGCCGCTCGGCGTGGGAGGTCAACCTGCGCGGCGAAATCATGTACGCTGGAGGCGCGATGAAACGCATCTCGCTCATCACCGGCGGCGCGCGCAGCGGAAAAAGTTCGCATGCGATTGTCGCTCGCGAAGTCCTTCAAGGGCAGCCGTTTCTATTTCATCGCGACCGGCCAGGCGCTCGACCTCGAGATGGCCTCGCGCATCGAGCATCACAAGGCGACGCGCCCGAGGCATTTCATCACCATCGAAGAGGCGCTCGATCCGACGATCGCGGGTGGCGGCGCTGGAGTCGCAGCGCTGACGGCGTGATCCTCGACTGCCTGACGCTGTGGGTGTCGAATCTGATGGGGATTGGCGCACAGGACGATTCGATCCTCGCGTCGGCGGATCGACTTGCGGCGGCGCTTACGCGCGCCTCGTTCCCATCGATCGTCGTGACCGACGAGGTGGGTGCGGGCATCGTGCCGGATAATCCGACCGCGCGGCGTTTTCGCGATCTGCTGGGATGGACCAATCAGAAAATCGCCGCGGTCGCCAACGACGTGATCCTGATGGTGCTCGGGCTATCCGATGCGCGCCAAGTAACTGTCGGTCACGACGCGATGGTCAGCAGCGCCAGCACCTCGACGATTTCGCCGCAGGCGCCGATCAAATCGCCGGTGATACCGCCCAGCCATTCCCGATAGAACTTTCGCAGGATGAATGCGGTGGTGATCGCGGTCGCGTACAGCTCGATGGTCCGCCAGGAAAGAAACGGCAGCATCGCGACGAGGATGACGGCGCCGGCGATTGTGAGATTGCGAGTATCGACGCGTCCTAACATCGAAGAACCGGCGCCCGCGGATCTCAGATAATCGATTTTGTAACTCACTGCGACCAGCGACCAGCGCGCCAGCATCGGCGCGAGGATCAATGCCGCGAGGCGCGGCCGGCCCGAAAGCGCCGCAAGCGCTAACACCTTGAGTCCGAGTGCGAAGAAGATCGCAATCGCGCCGAAGGTGCCGATCCGGCTATCCCGCAATATCTCCAATGCGCGAATGCGATCGCGGCCGGCGCCGAGCGCATCAGCGGTATCAGCGAGTCCATCGAGATGGATCGCACCGCTCAGAATCGCCATCGAGAGAACGATGATCGCGGAGCGCACCGCGTGACCGAATAGAAACGCCAGCACATAGTCCTCAAGCGCGAACGCGATTCCCATCGCGAGGCCGACCAACGGAAACCATGCCATCGATGCCGCAACATCGGATTCGTCGGCGCCCGCGATCGATACCGGAATGATCGTGAGAAAGCTGATGGCGAGCCGAAGCTGCAGGACTAAACGCTCGAGGCGTCACCGGACTTTTCCGGATACGCCGGCGCTTTGAAAGGTCGCCATCTGATGAAAGAGATCGAGTGCCGCCTCGATAGTCGACATCGCCAGCGCTGCGCCGGTGCCTTCACCGAGGCGCATCTCGAGATCCAGAATCGGACGCGCGCGCAGCGACTCCAGCACTTCGCGATGACCTCCCTCGGCGGAGCGATGGCCGAAGAATAGATGCTCGGTGAGTCCCGGAGAAATTTGATTCGCCACGACTGCAGCCGCGGTCGCGATGAACCCATCGACGACCACCGGAACATTGCGCAGCCGCGCCGCCGAGGCATACGCCCGGCGATCGCGCCGATTTCGAAACCGCCGACCGCCGAAAGAATCCCGAGACCGTCAGTGAGCGCACCGTGATGCTGCGCCAGCGCACGCTCGATGACGTCGACCTTGTGTCGCCAGCCGGCATCGTCGAGACCGGTCCCACGGCCGGCGAGCCGCGCCGGGGGAATTCCGGTCGCGGCCGAAATCACCGCGGCGGCGGAAGTGCTGTTGGCGATTCCCATCTCGCCGACGCCAATAAGCGTCACGCCCGCGGCGGCAAACTCGTGTGCGATTTCAATCCCAACTTCGACTGCGCGGCGAGCTTCGTCACGCGTCATCGCATCGCCGTTGAGAAAATTCTTCGTGCCCGCCCCGATGCGATGGTACGCGACGCCGTCAAACGGATTTGCGCTGGTATCGGTTTCAACCCCGACATCGACCACTCGCAATTCGATAGCCGAAGCGTCGCGCGAGGACGCTGATGGCAGCGCCTCCGCCAGCAATGTTGCGCAACATTTCGAGAGTGACGGCCTTCGGAAAAGCGCTGACGCCTTCCTCTGCAATTCCATGATCCGAAACGAACACGGCGAGCGCGCTGCGGTCCTTTTTCGCCGAAGCGTCGCGACGGATGGCGGCGTATCGACGCACGATCTCTTCGAGATGGCCGAGGCTGCCGGGAGGCTTGGTAAGAGAATTCAGCCGCTGGTCGGCAGCGATCGCGGCCGCATGATCGACCGGTTGAATTGCGGCGACGGTTTGTTCGAGAAGAGTCATCGTTGACAGGACGCATCGGAGCATGCGGGTCCAACCATGATCAAGTCAACGCATTGGCGTATGCTCATGCGCATTGATGCGGGGCGGAGCGAGCACATTCTTCGAGCAGCGATGGGCGAGAACCATCGCGGAGAGCTTCGCGTCGGTGGTTGTTTGCGTCGCGCTTCTAGCGTGGTTGTTACGTCTCGACCAGGCGCATCTTGAGGTTCCGTTCGGTGATGGCAGCGATGTGCTGTTGAACAGCACTCTGGTAAAAGGCCTCGTCGACAATGGATGGGTCTGGCACAACCCTTTTCTGGGCGCTCCGTTTGGAACTCAATTCCTGGATTTTCCATTTTATGACAATCTGAACCTCGCGCTCATGAAATTGATCGCGTTGTTCAGCGCTAACTATGTGATAGTGCTGAATGTCTTCTTTCTACTCACCTTTCCGCTAACAACCTTGTCGACTCTGCTAGTCCTCCGATCCTTCAAGGTCTCATTTGCATCGTCACTGGCTATAAGTCTTCTTTACACTTTTCTGCCATTCCATTTTCTGCGAGGTGAAACGCACATTTTCCTTTCCGCCTACTTCCTGATCCCGCCCATTACGATGGTGATTGTGCGGGTCTGGTTGGGCGGTGAATGGACACGTCGATGGATCGCTGCGGCAGCGGTAATTTGCACGTTGATCGGGTCGGCGACATTTTACTATGCGTTCTTCTCATGCTACCTGCTGTGCGCCGCGGGGCTGCTATCCGCGATTCGTACCAGGAGCCTGGTTCCGGCCATCCGCGGTCTGGCGATGACAACGGCCATCGTCATCGCCCTGGGAATCAATCTCTCCCCCAACTGGCTGTATGCGATCCGACATGGCCGCAATCCCGAAGTCGGCCGCCGGCTGCCAGTCGAGTCGGAAATCTACGCCCTCAAGTTGACGCATCTCCTGCTCCCCGTAGGTGGGCATCGGATTGGCTTCCTGAAACGCGCGCGGCAGGTTTACGATCGCGCAACGCCTTTCTACGAAGGCTCGACTGCCAGTCTTGGTATGGTGGGAGACTTAGGGTTCATCTTTCTGGTGGGCTTTTTGTTAGTCGGACGCGAGACTAACGGGAGGCCCAGTTTGTTCCGAGGATTGGCGGTACTTTTGCTCGTATCAGTATTGCTAGGTACCACAGGAGGACTGGGAGCCATATTCAATTTTCTGATTTATCCACAGATTCGTGCCTACACCCGGATCAGTATCTTCATCGCCTTCTTTTCTTTGTTTGCTATAGCCCTGTTACTGGATTCGACGCGACGATGGATCGGTAACAACAAGGTCGCGTTGTACGCATGGTATGGCGCACTCCTGGCTGTTTTGTGGCTGGGAATTCTCGATGAGGTTCCACCGCAGTCCCCCGGCTATGCCGCGATGAAAGCTCGCTACCAAAGCGAGGCCGCATTCATCGCCCAGGTGGAGGGCTCCCTTCCGATGGGAGCAATGATTTTCCAACTACCCAACACGCGCTTTCCCGAAGTGCCGCCTGTCGAAGACAAGCCGGTTTACGATGAACTGCGGGGCTATCTTCATTCGCGCACGCTTCGATGGAGCAGCGGCGCCATGCGCGGACGGCCGCAAGCCTGGTGGGGAGAACAAATCGGACGCGAGATCGATCGGCTCAATTCGAATTCGGTTAGCCGCAGCGGCGGTGCACTCAAGACCCCCGACCTTCATGACGTTCTCGATACTTTAGTATTGGCCGGATTCAGTGGAATCTATCTCGATCGTCGTGGATTGCCGGACAAGGGAAAAACGATGGTCGCTCGGCTGCAGGCATCGCTCGATACCACGCCAATCGAAAACAGCGATGGACATCTGGTATTTTTCAACTTGACGCGATACGCGCAGACTTTGCGCGCGAAGGTTACCCCCAAACAATGGGAGGCGGCGCACCTCAGCGCGCTCGAACTGTCATCCGACCAAAACCTGCGATGAAACTATAATGCGAGCCCCGATATCAGCAGGCCATCGACGAAGCCGATTTGGTAGGCGAGAAAGATTCCGAAGCCAAGGCTCAACAATCCAGCGCCGAGGATGAGCGCATGATTTAGCCCGCCCAGTCGCGCAGCCGAAAAACTGATCGGCAATCCGATCGCGGTCGTTATCAGCGCCATCCCAATGACCGTGCCGAATCCAAAAATCGCGAGGTAGACCATTCCCCACAGTGGGCTGGGTATCGCGCTCAGCACCAGCAACGCGATGGCGGCGCTGCCGGCGAGGCCATGTACGAGGCCTACACCGAATGCCCTCTGATGAGAGCCGCGCGTAAACCGCGATGGCGTCTGCAGCAAGTGATCGCCATGCAACTCATCGGAGTGCTCGTCGCCGTGCGCGTGGGCGTGAGGATGCGCATGGCTCAATCCATCGTGCTCGTGGGCGTGGCTATGCGCGAAGAGCTGGTTTGGTTTGATCCGAAACCAGGCGGCCAGGCGAGGTGAGGAACGCGCCAAAGCAGAAATGCCAAGCAGGATAAGTACGATCGCGACCATGAACTCCATCGTCATCGCGAGGCGCTGCGGAATTGCCACTTTGAAAAGGATGATGGCTCCGCCGACCAGAAAGACCGTCACCGAGTGGCCGATCCCCCATGCGATTCCAATTCGCGCCGCCGCACTGATGCGCCGCTCGCTGCTGACGATGGTAGTTACCGCAATGACGTGATCGGCATCGGTCGCATGGCGGATTCCGAGGATCAGTCCGAGCAGGGCGATGCCGAGTGGAGCTGCGTCATTTGGTATCAGCAAGGTTCTACCGCTTCCCGAACTGAAATGGAGAGCGGCTCAGTAAATCACGCGCGCCAATGGGAACGGAAGCGGGGGAGTCGTTCGATCACATCATGTTGGGAATTCGCACGCCGGGAATGGGACCAATGATTCCGAAGACCTGCAAAAGCCAGATGACCACCACTACGATGACCACCAGATTGAGCAGGCTTTTGATCGCACCCATCATTGGGATGAAGCTATTGATCAGCCACATCACCACGCCAATCACGATCAATACTACGGCTATCTGAACGAGTGTCATGGGAGCGCTCCTGGCAAGGCCGCCGACAATGAAGCGGCTTCACCGATCCAGACGACCGCGGCCGCGCTCTATTCAACTTTACGAGGCCGCGCCCTCAGGTTTGACCGCGCCGATCAATGGGGGATTATGTTGCAGTTGACATAAAACGGTTCCGCGCTAATCTTACGCTCATGAACACGAAGGTTGAAGGCGGGAAGCCGAAAGCCACTCAGGCGCGCCAGACCCTGACTCAACTGATGGACCAATTCCGCACGGAAGATGACTGCAAAGCCTTCCTACGCGATATGCGCTGGCCTAACGGCGTGACCTGTCCGCGCTGCAAAAACGAGAAGGTCTATGAATTGAAATCGCGGCCCTTCCACTGGCAGTGCGCGAATCCGGATTGCCACGATCTCAAGAAGCCCAAGCCCGACAAGAAGAACACTGGCTATCGTTTTAGCGTGCTCTCCGGCTCGATCTTCGAGAATACGAAGTTTCCACTGCGGGTGTGGTTTCAGGTTGCCTATCTGGTCTGCCAAGCGAAGAAAGGCGTATCGGCTTTGCAAATCCATCGGCAGATTGGAACGGGCGACTACAGAACTGCTTGGTACATGATCCATCGCCTACGCGCCGCAATGGAAAACGAAACCTTCATGAAGCTGGCCGGCGAGACGGAAATTGATGAAACCTACATCGGCGGCCTCGACAAGAATCGCCATCGAAACAAGCGCCATCACATTCCGGGCGGACACGACAAAATGACCGTCATCGGCGCGATCTCCCGCAAGGGCAACGTGGTCGCCCGCGTCATCGATGAGGCCGGATTCGACACATTTCAGGACTTCGTAAAAGAAGTGGTCGATCCGAAGGTGTCGCTGGTTTCGACCGATGAGCACAGTGGCTATCGCAATCTCCGCAAGGCCGGATTCCCCGCATCAAGCGGTCTCGCACCATCGCGAAGAATACGTGCGCGGCAATGTCCACACGAACACGATTGAATCGTTCTGGTCGCTCTTGAAGCGCGGCATCCTGGGGAGCTTCCATCAGGTGAGCAAGCAGTATCTGCCGGTCTGCGTGAACGAATTCGCATGGCGCTACGATAATCGACACAATCCCGACATTTTCCGAGACCTGTTTTTATCAGTGTAAATACGTCGCGCTGGCGCGCGAAGAAGCCGAGAGGGTAGCCTGATGGAATGGGCAAATCTCTCGGCTTATCGGGCAATGGTTTATCGTTCGGAAAGTTCATGCGGGCGCTGATCCATGTTCCCAGAGAAGAAATTGATCAGACTATGGAATCCGACAAAAAGAAGCGTAAGCTAAACAAAGAGAAGCGCCCGCTTGCGGGGGCGCGAGCGCGTTCATAATAACGCGCGAGAATTACTTCGTACTTAGTTCACCTGCCTTTGCCCAGTGTGGGGCGGGTATTCGGCGCCGGACGTGTCGCAACCGCGATCCGGCGCCAATCTTTTCAGACTCCAGTTTCTTTCGGATTTCCATTGATAACGCCAAAGTCCGGCGGCAGTTCGTCGTCGGCCTTCGATTCTTGTTGAAGCTCAAACAGTCCAAAAGTATTAGGGGCTGGCCGGGTAAAGAATTGATTGCTGCGGTAATAAGCGCCGATGCTACCGCTCAAAGACGCCTTGCTATCATGATTCACAGCCTTTCCAAGCGCCTTCAAAATCTCGTTAATGTGAAGCGGCCGTCCCGCCTTCAAAATCGCCTCACGAGCTTTCCCGACTGCACTATCTGGACGCAGTACCGTATTCGCAGCAGCCGCAGGCGTCTCTTTCGGAAGGATTTTCAGTGTTTCTTCGAGACCCGACACGTATGCTGCGGCTTCCCGCATTTTCATTTGAAGTTCGGTTATTGTGGTCTGCCAGTCCAATATCTCGCTCTGTTTTTTCTCGATTTTTCTCTTGAGTTCTTTCCGAAGGTCCATGGCGGCTTCCTCTCCGGCAAAAGGCTACCAGAGGAAAGCTAGGAAAAGAAGAGATGGAATGGGAAAAAGATGGCATCCGAAGTTATTCCCTGATATGTTGCCCTAATCTTCTGAAGGAGTTTGGGCGGGATGGACAGTGTAAAGTACGGCGACTTCGCGAAAGCATTGGACAATGCGAGGCAGGAAGCGCCAAACGGTCAAGAATATTGGATGGGGCGGACCCTACAAACAGTAGTATTGAAATATGCTAGGTGGGAGAACTTTGAGGTACTAATCGAAAAGGCCGTGGTGGCGTGCAGGAAATCGGAAGTGAATCCCAATGACCATTTCCGCCCCACAACGAAAATGGTCGCCCTTGGAAGTGGTAGCGCGAGAAAAATAAGCGACTGGTTTCTTAGTCGATATGCTTGCTATTTGATCGCAATGAACGGCGATCCCCAAGTGGAGGAAGTTGCGCACGCCCAACAGTATTTCGCCGTACAAACCCGACTTCAAGAACAGCAACAGCAGTACGACCGGCTTGAACATCGTAGGCGAGTAACCGGCACCGTCAAAGCCCTGAGCAGTGCGGCGAAGCGGGCCGGGGTACAGCGGTATGGACTCTTTTATGATGCGGGCTATCGCGGTCTGTATGGCGGATTGGGACTGTCGGCTATCAAAGCTCGCAAGGGTATCGGCCAGAAGGAAGACCTTTTGGATCGGGCGGGACGGATAGAACTGGCTGCGATCGAGCTTAAAAACGCGACCACTGAGGACCAGCTTCAAACGCTCAAAATACAGGGCGAGCAAAAGGCGTTGGATACGCATAGCCGAGTAGGTAGAGAGGTCAGGGAAGGGCTGCGCCGCATCGGCACGACCTGCCCGAGACCTTCCTCCGGAAGAATCCATTAAGAAACTCGCATCCGCTCGAAAACAAAAGAAATTGCCTCTTAAATAAACGCCGCCGTACATCCGGCCTGTCACGTCGAGACCAGCTTCCCGCCTTTCTGTGTCAACATCAACATAATCCCGACCCATGAGGATGCGAAGAAATAGCGAATACGCTTGATCTCCAAGGCTTTAATGGGTTTGTTTTTCCATTTCCAATTGCGCGATAGCTTCCAAAAATGACGACGGCGCCGTGAGGCGACGCATCACCATCCTGGCAGCTTAGGTCGGGTTCCGCATGCCATGCCGACCTATTGCGTGACCACTTTCTCGGGCGCCAGCGAGATGTCCGCGTGTGACCATCCCTGGTTGAATTGCGCCTCGACCTTCGCCGCCTCCGCCGATTTGCCCTCGGCGCGCAGGCTCTCGGCCAGGCCATGGAGTGAGCGAGGATTGTTGGGATCGCGCTTCAAGTCTTCGCGGAAGTCTGCCTCCGCCAGAGCGGGCTGGTTGTCCGCGAGCAAATCCGTCCCTAACGTTTCGCGGGTCGGATAGTACCATGAGGGAGGCTCGTCGTAGCCGAGCGCGTCCTGTATTTTGACCGCCTCGCGATCGTCGCGAATGGCTTCCTGATGATGGCCGCGCGCGTTTGCGATCGCTCCTGCAAGAAGCTCCGATGCGAGTTTTGTGATCGCGGGACCTTTGTTGTTCGGACCCACCATGAAGTCCGGCGCGATGCCTTGCGCGCTCGCGTCGAGGGCTTTCAGCTCGGTATCCGCCTGGTCGGGCTTCCCCTTGGCCGCAAAGGCCAGCCCCCGCGCGTAATGCCACATCGCGACGGTGTAGGCCAATTCCTTGGGCGGCGCAGGCTCGGCGAGGATTTCATCCCAGGCGCCGAAACGCGCCATCGCGAAGTAGGGTTTGGGCCACATCACCTCGCCCATCGGCATTTCCTTGATGACTTCGAGTGGCACCGCCGCTTTGAGCTCGCGCGCGGTTTTAAGCGCGTCGCTCTTGCGACCCTCCATCATCTCGCCATAGAGCAGGAAGTCGTAATTGTGGGTCGCGTACATCACCGGATAGACCCCCGATTCATGCGACTTGGCGAGGAAGTACTGGTCCGCCTTGATCGCGGCTTCGTTCGAGTTCGAGGAGTCATGGTACATCCCGCTGCGCACGTAAATGTGCGACGGCATATGCACCAGGTGGCCCTGGGTTGGGGCCAGCGTGGCCAGCCGCCGCGCGCTTGGGAGCGCCCGCTCCGGATGCGGCGAGGCCTCGACCGCGTGGATGTAGTAGTGATTTGCGCCAAGATGTTCAGGATGTTCTTTGAGCGTGCGTTCCAGCGTGTCGACGATTTCGACGGTGTTGACCCCGGGCTTCCCGGCGCGGGTCCACAGTTCCCACGGATGTAAATCCATCAGCGATTCGGCGAACAGCGCCTGCACGTCGGGATCGTCCGGATATTGATGCGCAACTGCGCGCATCGCATCGGCGTACGCTTGCTCGCGCGCGGGCGTCTGTTTGCCGTCGGCGCCGTAGCGTTTCGCGAGCGCATCAATCAGCGCTTTTTCTTTCGGACTCGCGGAACCTTCAAGCGACTGCGCGCGGCGGATTGAATCGTACGCGATCTTCATCGCGTCGGGATTGCCGGGCAAATTGTAGTTCGGTCCGAGTACCAGCGCGATGCCCCACGGCGCCATCGCGAGCTTGGGATCGAGCGCCGCGGCCGCGGCAAATGATTGATACGCCTCGCTATGGTTGAAGCCGTAGTCGAACGCGAGCCCCTGGTCGAAGTATTTCTGCGCCAGCTCGGACTTCGTGCTCACTGGATGATGCACCGGGCCCAAGCCCTCATAGAGCGGCTCGGGCGCGGGCGGCTGAGCCGGAGCAGCATGTTGGTGCGCGGGCTGGTCAGCGAAGGCAGCGGTGGTGAGCAAACTCGCCATCGCAAACGCCAGCAATAGTCGACGGATCATTTTGATGGACCCCACCAAAAAACTGCTAGCAACCTCGTCGCATCGAAGTAAAGCGGCATTCGCGCCCGCCGGCGCGCGCTTGGGCATAGGCATCCGGACAGGATAAACTCAGCCATTCGTTGTAATGGAATCCGAAACCCAGAGTATTGAAGAATCCGCGAGTTTTCGCGGTTTGCGCGTCGTTGCCTTTGAAAGCCGGATGGCGCCGGAAACCGCTAAGCTCATCGAGCGCTTCAGCGGCACGGCGATCATCGCGCCGGCGATGCGCGAGGTCCCGCTCGAAGACAACCACGCCGCGCTCGACTTTGCCGGACGCTTGCTCGCGGGCGAATTCGAAATCGTGATTTTCCTCACCGGTGTAGGAGTTCGAGCGTTGTTCGCGGTAATGGAAACCCGCCATCCGCGTCCCGATCTGATCGCGGCGCTCGCGAAGACCACCCTCGTGGTGCGGGGGCCCAAGCCGACCAAAGTGGTGCGCGAGCTGGGCCTCGAGCCCACGCTTATGGCGCGCGAGCCCAGCACCTGGCGCGAGCTGCTCGACGATCTCGCGAAGCATCTGCGCCTCGATCAAAAGCGCGTCGCGGTGCAGGAATATGGTGTACCCAATCGCGAACTCCTTGCGGGGCTGGAGGCGCGCGGCGCGCGCGTTACGACGGTGCCCGTCTATCGATGGACGCTGCCGACCGATCGTGCGCCGATGGGTGCCGCGCTGAAAGCGATCGCCTCGCGAGAGGCCGATGTCGCGCTCTTCACCAGCGCAAGCCAGGTCGTGAACATCATCCAGATGGCGGAAGCCGAGGGCATTGCCGCGGCAGTGCGCGACGGTTTCGCCGCGATGGCGATTGGATCGATTGGGCCGGTGTGTTCGGCGGAACTGGCCGGCAATGGCATCCAACCCGACTTCGAGCCCGAGCATTCGAAACTGGGTCATCTTATCAAGGAAGCCGCGGTGCGATCGCATGCGATACTGGCGGCAAAGCGCGCACCAGCATCGCGGATCGAGGTCGCAGCGCCGGCGCGAAAGAAACTTTCGGAAGTTGGAAACCTCGCGCGGTCGCCGCGATGGGACCATCCATTCATGAAGGCGTGCCGATGCGAGCCCGCACCCTACACCCCCATCTGGCTGATGCGGCAGGCTGGGCGCTACATGCCCGAGTATCGCAAAATTCGTGCGGCGCATGGCTTCCTCGAAATGTGCACCCGCCCGGAGCTGGCCGCCGAGGTAACGGCATTCGCGGTGCGGCGACTTAACGTGGACGCGGCCATCATCTTCGCGGACATCCTGCTGCCGCTGGTTCCGATGGAAGTTGGGCTCCACTACGAGAGCGGCGACGGCCCCCAAATCGCGCGGCCGATTCGCACCGAGGCCGACCTCGATCGGATCCCCGCTTTCGATATTTCTTCGCTTCAGTTTGTAGGCGAATCCATCAAATTGGTGCATCAGGAGCTGGGCGGAAAGACCCCCATGATCGGCTTCGCGGGTGCGCCCTTCACCCTCGCGTCGTACCTGATCGAAGGGGGGTCGTCGCGCCAGTACCAGGCCACCAAAACCATGATGTACAACCATCCGGAGACGTGGCATCGCCTGATGGGGCTGATTTCGGGCGTCACCGCGGCATATTTGAACATGCAGGTCGATGCGGGTGCCGACGTAGTGCAACTTTTCGATTCGTGGGTTGGCAACCTCGGGCCCGACGACTACCGACGCTTTGTTTTGCCGCATACTTCCTCGATTATTTCGACGATCAAGCCAGGCATACCGGTGATTCACTTCGGCACTGTAACTGGCAACCTGCTGGAGCTGATGCGCGAGGCCGGTGGTGACGTCATCGGACTTGATTGGCGGGTCAACCTCAGTGAAGCATGGGCGCGCCTCGGCCACGACATCGCAGTGCAGGGCAACCTCGATCCGATCGCGCTGTTTGCCGAAGTTCCCGAGATTCGCGGCCGCGCGCGGGCGATTCTCGATCAAGCGGCGCGACGGCCCGGGCACATCTTCAATCTTGGCCATGGCATTCTTCCCGAAACGCCGGTCGAACATGCGGTCGCGCTGGTCGATGCAGTTCACGAAATGAGCGCTGCCGAAGCGCATTTGTAGCCCGATGATCGATGCGGTCATGCTGATCGGTTTCGGCGGCCCAACGCGCCCCGAGGAGGTTCGTCCGTTTCTCGACAACGTGCTGCGCGGCCGTCCGGTGCCGAAGGAACGCTACGAGGAGGTCGTACATCACTACGACGTGATGGGCGGTCGTTCTCCCTACAACGACCACACGATGCGACTGGCTGATGCCCTGCGCGTTCGGCTTCGTGGTGACGGTATCCAGGTACCGGTCGCCGTCGGCATGCGCAACTGGCATCCCTATCTGGTGGACACTATCCGCAACTTGACTAAGAGTGGCGCGCGAAGTGTCCTCGGCTTAGTCCTCGCGGCCCATCGATGCGAGGCGAGTTGGGAGCGCTACCAGGGCGCGGTTGAAGACGCGCGCGGGGAAATTGGCGATTCCGCCCTGCAGATCCGCTACACGGAGCGCTGGCACACGCACCCGAAGTTCATCGAGGCGGTGGCGGACCGCGTCAGGGAGGCTTTTTCGCGACTGGATCAGAATGAAGCGCAACGCGCCCAACTGATCTTCACCGCGCATAGCATCCCGGTGACGATGGATGCGGCCAGCGGTTATGCCGATCAGATTCGCGAATCAGCGATGGCTGTCGCGATCCTGCTGGGCCACCATGAGTGGACGCTCGCGTTTCAGAGCCGCAGCGGCGCGCCTCGCGATCCGTGGCTGGAGCCTGATATTTCAGAGGTTTTGCGCAACTTTGAAGGAAGACCGGCGGTGGTGATGCCGATTGGATTTCTCTGCGACCACGTCGAGGTGCTCTACGACCTTGATGTCGAGGCCGCGAAGGTCGCGCTTCAATGCAATGTGAAGATGATTCGTGCCGCAACGATCGGAGATCATCCGGCGTTCATCGCGATGCTCGCGGAAATTGTGCGCGAGCATCTGGAGCGCTGACCGCAAGGGAGCTGCCCGACGGATACAGCTCGAAAAACTCCCCGGATCGCGATAATCGGCGGCGGCATTACCGGGCTCGCCGCCGCGCATCGCATCAGCGAGCTGGCGATCGCGCGTGCGATGCCGGTCGAAGTAAGCGTCCTCGAACGCGGCGAGCATCTCGGTGGATCGTTGCGGACCATCGCGCGCGACGGCTTCGTGATGGAAACCGGGACCGATTCGTTTCTCACCGAAAAGCCATGGGCGGCAGACCTCGCACGCCGCCTCGGCCTCGAAGCCGAGCTGATCCCGACCCGCGCGCAATTCCGCAAAACCTACGTGGTGCGAGGCGGCCGTTTGGTCGAGATACCCTCGGGATTTTCGCTCCTCGCGCCAATGCACATCTGGCCGGTGCTCACTTCGGGACTGTTCTCGCCATGGGGCAAATTGCGGATGGCGCTGGAGCCGATGATTCCGAAACGCGAGGAATCGAGTGACGAAAGCCTCGCCTCGTTCGTGACGCGCCGGCTCGGCCGTGAAGTCCTGGACCGCGTAGCGCAGCCGCTGGCGGGGGGCATCTACACCGCCGACCCGACGCAACTAAGCATGCGCGCGACGATGCCGCGTTTCGTCGAGATGGAGCGGCGTCACGGAAGCCTGATGCGAGGGATGCGTGCGGCGGAGGCGGCGCGCGCGCAGCAGCCGGGGACCTCGGGTGCGCGATGGAGTCTCTTCCTCAGCTTGCGCGGCGGCGTGAGCACGCTTCCGGCTGTGCTGGCCGCACGCCTGGAAGGATCGATTCGGCGCCGCTCAGAAGTGCTCGGCATGGAGCGCGCGAACGATGGATGGCACGTCGCCTTGAGAGATCGAACGCATCTCGAAGTGGACGCTGTCATCTGTGCGGCGCCCGCCTTTGCGGCAGCGCGTCTGCTGCGCGGTATCGATGCGTCGCTGGCGGATCTTCTGGGCGGCATCAGCTATGCGTCGGCGGCGACGGTGAATCTGACCTGGCGACTCAACGAATTTCCAAAGCCGCCCGACGCGTTCGGCTTCGTGGTGCCGTCGCAGGAACGGCGCAAGATCATCGCGGGGAGTTTTTCCAACCTCAAGTTCGAAGGCCGCGCGCCCGAGGGTTTTGTCCTTGCGCGAGTTTTTCTCGGCGGCGTGATGCAAACCGAAATGCTCCGGCTCTCCGATGACGAAATGATCGCTGCCGCGCGCGAGGAATTCCGTGACTTGCTCGGCGTCACCGCCTCCCCCGGCTTGACGGAAGTCCAGCGCTGGCCCGATGCGATGCCGCAATACACTGTCGGTCACCTCGATCGCGTCGCGAGGATCGAGGAAATCGCGGCGCGCGTTCCCGACCTGTTCCTTGCCGGCGCGGCCTTTCGCGGTGTCGGCGTTCCCGATTGCGTGCATAGCGGCGAGCTCGCCGCTGAGGCCGCGTTCGAACGGCTCGCGGCGCGCGGCTAGAATCCGTTTTCATGGCGACCGCGAACGACAGCATGCGATGGGACCGGATCATCGCGCATGCTGATATGGATGCGTTTTACGCCTCGGTCGAGCAGCTCGACAATCCCTCGCTACGGGGCCTGCCCGTGATCGTCGGCGGCCGCAGCGCGCGCGGCGTGGTAACCTCGGCTTCATACGAGGCGCGCAAGTTCGGCGTTCGCTCGGCGATGCCAGGCTTCGAGGCGCGCCGGCTCTGTCCGCACGGCATTTTCGTGCCGGGCCGAATGGATCGCTACGTTGAAATCTCGCGCGTTGTCCGCAGCGTCTTTGAAACCTTCAGCCCCGCGGTCGAGCCGCTTTCGCTCGATGAAGCATTCCTCGATCTCGGCGGCACCGAGAAGCTCCTCGGAACTCCACTCGAAGTGGGCGCGGCGCTTCGCCGGCGCGTACACGAAGAAACCGGGCTGGTCGTGTCGGTGGGCATTGCACCGAACAAGATGACCGCGAAGATTTTGAGCGACGTGTGCAAACCCGATGGACTGCTCGCGCTCGGCCCCGAGTACGTGCGCGAGTTTCTGTTCGCGCTGCCGGTGGAGCGGCTGTGGGGCGTCGGGCGCGTGACGTTGCGACGTATGCACGATCTTGGAATCCAAACCGTCGGCGACCTGGCCGCGCGCGAGGTCACCTTGTTGCGCGCGCAATTCGGAACCTCTGGAAATCATCTGTGGGAGCTCGCCAACGGTATCGACCCGCGCCCGGTGATCGCCGATTGGCAGCGCAAATCGTATGGAGAAGAGAACACCTTCGAGCGCGATCTGGAGCTGCATGGGCTCGAGTTGCGCCGCGTGCTGATCGCCCATGGGGAGGCGATCGCGCGCCGCCTGCGCGACGACAACGTCCGCGCCCGCACGGTGACGTTGAAGCTCAAGCTCGCGCGACCGCTGGGCGAGGGCCGCTTTCCCCTGGTGACACGCAGTCACTCACTGGATAGCGCTACTGACGACGGTGCCGAGATAACCAGGGTCGCCATTGAGCTCACCTCGAAGGTGAAGGAGAAAGATCGGATTCGGCTGGCGGGGGTGCAGGTCCACAACCTCGAGCGCGCACAGGCTAAGCAACTCGGCCTGTTCGACGCGGCCTCGGGTTCCGATGCGAAGCGGGCGAAACTCAATCGCGCACTCGACACGCTTGCCCAGCGCTTTGGCGATGAGGCCGTGACCCGCGGCATGGCGAAAGCCGAGCGCGTCACGCCGACCCGAAGAGTGAAATAGTCAGATCACATCGTTGCAAGTGCGTAGAAACCCGCAGCGGAGGCACCAGTATTTGCAATGTCCCATCGGTTTCATCGGCTCGCCGCATGCGTCGCACGCTTCGGATGTCGATTCGGTCTCGGAAGGTTTGTCATCGCGAGAATATTCTCCTGCCATCTGCCGCCTCCTCTGTCCACGATGAATTGGGTACCGGTTTTTGCGGGTTTGACAAATACTTAACATCAGTTAATAATCTGCCAAGTGAAAGTAGCTGCGAAACGAAATGGCGCACCAGTCGCGAAGACGCGCCGTATTCATGACGCCATCGAGCAGCTCGCCAACCTGGTCGAGGTGTTTGAGCGCCGGCGCGACACGCTGGCCGCTGAAGCGGGCGTGACGGTCGAGCAATGGCGCGTGATCGAGGAAATCGGCTCGCGACGTTTCATGCCCTCGATGTTCGCGCGCCGGCGCGAAAGCTCGGCGGCCGCGGTTTCGCGCATCCTGCGCCAATTGCTCGATGCGGGCCTGGTCTCGGTGACGATTTCGCAGAACGACGGCCGCAATCGCGAGTACCGGCTGACGACTGAGGGTGAGCGCGCGCTGGCGGATTTGAAACGTAGCCGCGAGGCCGCGATTGAATCGGTCTGGATGTCGCAGGATGCCTCCGAGATCGAGGCGTTCAGCAACTTCGCAAAAAAACTGGTCTGCGCGATCGAGGACTATTCACGGCGCGGCCATCGGCAGTTTGAAGCAATCGAAAATCAATAGGGGAGTGACTAATGGCAGCCCTGACTCTGTTTGAAAAAATCTGGAACGAACATTTGGTAATGGAAAAAGCCGGGCAGCCCGCGCTGCTCTACATCGACTTGCACCTGATTCACGAGGTCACCTCGCCGCAGGCGTTCGAGGCGATGCGGGTGGCGGGGCGCAAAGTCCGGCAGCCCGGGCGCACTTTCGCGACGCTGGATCACAACATCCCGACCATCGATCGCGACCAGCCGATCGCCGATCCGGATTCGTCGCTGCAGGTCGAGATGATGAAGAAGAATTGCCGCGAGTTCGGCGTTCCACTTTATGATCTCGCGTCGCCCGATCAGGGCATCGTCCACGTCATCGGACCCGAGCTGGGACTTACGCAGCCCGGCATGACGATCGTATGCGGCGACAGCCACACCGCGACGCATGGAGCATTCGGCGCACTCGCGTTCGGCATTGGCACCAGCGAAGTCGAGCACGTGCTCGCGACCCAGTGTTTGTGGCAGGCAAAGCCGAAAACGTTTTCCATCAGCATCGAGGGCAAGCTGCTGCCCGGTGTATCGGCCAAGGACATGATCCTCGCGATCATCGGGCGCATCGGCACCGATGGCGCCACCGGATGCGTGGTCGAGTATCGCGGCAGCGCAGTTGAGGCGCTCTCGATGGAAGAGCGGATGACCGTATGCAACATGTCGATCGAGGCGGGCGCGCGCGCGGGCATGGTCGCGGCGGATCAGAAGACCGTCGAGTATTTGCGCGGCCGCAAGAATGCGCCGAAGGGCGCGGACTTCGATAAGGCCGCCGCGCGAAGTGGCTGACAGTTCAAAAGCGACGAGGGCGCGAAGTTCGATCGCGCATTGACCCTCGACGCCAAGGACATCGCTCCGCAAGTGACCTGGGGCACCAATCCCGGCATGGTGATCGAGGTCACCGGCAAAGTTCCGGATCCGGCGGCGATGAAAGATGAGAGCGCGCGCAAATCGACCGAGGCGGCGCTGGAGTACATGGCGCTGAAGCCGGGAACGAAGATCGAGGACATCCAGATCGATCGCGTGTTCATCGGATCGTGCACCAACTCGCGCATCAGCGATCTGGCCAACGCCGCCAATGTGATCAAGGGCCGCAAGGTTGCCAGGAACGTGCAGGCGATGGTGGTGCCGGGTTCGCAGCATGTGAAGCAGGAAGCCGAGAAGCTTGGCCTCGACAAGATTTTTACCGACGCGGGATTCGAATGGCGCGAGTCAGGATGCAGCATGTGCCTGGGCATGAATCCCGACATCCTGAAGCCCGGCGAGCGATGCGCGAGCACTTCGAATCGCAACTTCGAAGGACGCCAGGGCAAGGGCGGCCGAACGCATCTGGTCGGTCCCGAGATGGCGGCCGCCGCGGCGATCGCAGGCCACTTCGTCGACATTCGGCATTGGGCGATAATTGGGGAATCAGTGAACGAATGAAACCATTTACAAATTTCACCGGATTAGTCGCGCCGCTCGATCGATCCAACGTCGATACCGACCAGATCATTCCGAAGCAGTTCCTTAAGGCGGTGGTGCGCAGCGGGCTGGGACGTGGACTTTTCTTCGATTGGCGCTTCACTCCCGAGGGCAAAAACAATCCGGCGTTCGTGCTCAATCAGCCGCAATTCAAGGGCGCCGAAATGCTGGTCGCGCGCGCTAACTTCGGGTCGGGCAGCTCGCGCGAGCATGCGGTGTGGGCGCTGCAGGATTACGGCTTCCGCGCCGTCATCGCGCCGTCGTTCGCGGACATCTTTTTCAACAACTCGCGGCAAAAATGGATTTCTGACCATCATCCTCAAGCCCGAGGAGATCGAGACGATTTTCCAGGCCGTCGCGAAGCATCCGGGCTACAAGCTCACGCTCGACCTCGCGGGACAGAAAGTTTCCGATGACGCCGGATGGTCGGCGCACTTCGAAATCGCGCCGCATCAAAAGCGCGTGCTGCTCGAGGGCCTCGACGATGTGGCGCTGACGCTGGAGCATGCCGCGCGCGATTGAGGCCTACGAAAAGGCGCATCCGGTACCCTATCGGTAGCAGGGCGCGTTCTCGCGGCTCGGCCCACCTCTTCGACATCCGCGCGAGGGAAGGTTATTCTTTTGCGGGCCCTTCCTTCGTGAGCAACAAATCGAAGACGGGCCACGGCATCGCCACGATGCCGGATCGAGAAAGAGGGGATTCCGATGAGGCGCGCGACGCCGCTGCGGCTGATTTTCGCCATCGCGATGATTTGTCTCGCGAGTGTAGTTCTCGGGAAGGTTTCTGCATTTGCGCAGGATCAGCCTCCCGCCATTCATTTTCTCGCGATCCCTCCGCATGGCGAAAATCCCGTTGCGAAGAACTCGGCGACGGTTAGCGGCGCTGCAGCGGCGCCCTCGCTCCCGATGTGGAACTTCACCACCACCGCGTCGCGCGATGGCAACTCTTATACGCGGTACGATGATCGGGCGCAGCCCATTCTTTCACGGCGCACGCACCACCAACATCAACACGGTTTTGATCCCGCTCAAGATGACGATTCACGCAGTGAACGGCTTTTCGGAAATATTCGATCCTGACGCAGCCTACGAATCCGCCGACCTGTTTGCCGAACCTGCCGAACGAAACCGCGACCGCGCTCAGTCTTACACAGGAATCCCCGCTGTTGATGTCCTCGAGTTTCACGATGAATGGGGTCGATGAAGGGACAACGCAGTATGTCGACGCGTATCAGCGCGCTAGCTTCCAGAGCCTGATTGCTTCGACCGGAGACCGCTATCACACGACGCTCAATTTGACCAAAACAGCATCGCCGGTTTCGATAACCATAGTCTCTTCCCAAACGACTCCGGTGGGAGCGGTCGCTGCCGGAAACTGCGGGGACATTGGCGTCATCGATTCCAGGACTTTCGATAAGAGGATACAGGACTCGGTGCTGCCCGCACTGGTCGCTCAGGGCATGATAGGTTCGACGGTACTTCCAATCTTTCTGCTCTCGAACGTGGTGCTGACACTAGATTTTCCGAGTCAGCAAAATCCGCTAGCGGGGCCCGATTGCTGCGTTCTCGGATACCATAGTGAAAAAGGTTCTCCGCCAAATGGCCAGATCTATGCGGTCGCCAATTTCGACAGCAGCGGCAATTTCACCGTCGATCATTCGACTGTCGATGTTTACTTCCTGAGCCATGAGATCGCGGAGCTGGTCGACGACCCACTCGTGCAGCTGAACGGCGTTCCGGCCGTGGCGACACTTGCCCATGCTCGGACAAGTGCAACCTTGTCAGAGTGATCTTGAGGTCGCCGATCCACTCACAACTCAGCTGTTGAAATTTCCGCCGGTAACAATGCCGAACGGGGTGAGCTACCACTTAACCGAGTTGGCGTACTTTTCATGGTTCTTCGGCGGGCCGTCGATCGCTGCGAATGGTGCTTTTTCCGATCATGACTCTTTGACTACCGATGCCGGAACCGATTGCCTCCAATGAGTACAGCGGGGGGGAAAGCCGGCTTCGCACTTCTGATGGTTCTCTTCGCGACCGCGGCAGTCCTGTTTGCGAGCCGAAGCGAATCAGCCGATGTGCTTACCAAGGTCAGCGCGCTTGGCGACTTGAGTGCCGATGACTCCCTCGCATGGTCGCAGCTCGGCGCCGACAGCAGCGTGTTGTCCTCCACCCTCAGTGCAAACTCCACTGGAAGTGGCGCCGCGGGCGTCCTTGCGATAACCGGCAGCTTGGCTGGCAGCGGCAGCCTCGCCTCGGTGGTATGCCCGGCGCCTCCACCTGGGCCGTGCAGTTGGCGGTCGGACGACCCCGCCGGATTCGCAGCAGGCGACACCGTCATCTGGACGTCCGACACCGCCAATGGCGGCAATGGTCCGCTCACTCTCAGCTTCAATCATACGGTTAAAGGGGTCGGCGCCATGGTGCAGGCCGATGGGCCGGGAAAGTTTACCGCCCAGATCGAGGCCTTCAACGGCTCGGTTTCGCTCGGCCCGATAGCGGCAACCAGCGATGACAATGGCGATGCGATATTTGTCGGCGTCCTCGACAGCACGGCCGCAAATATCTCCTCGGTAGTGTTCAGTGTCACATCGTGTGTCGGCGACTGCGGCGATTTCGCGATCGGCACCATCGCTTTGAACACTACCGGCAGCGGTCCTACCCCAACTGCTACGGCGACCCCGGTTCCATCGCCGACTCTGACTGTGACGTCTACCGTAACCGCGACGGCTACCGCGATTGCGCCGACCGCGACGGTTACCGCGACCCCCACACCAACGCCGGGATTCACCACCTCGATGCTCGCGACGCCACCGCAGATAAATTTCGGCACCGTCGACGCGAGCGGTTCGAGCAAGTCGCATAAGGTGAGCCTCGCAAACAAGGGCGTCTTCAGCGCGATGCTCGCAACGGTGAGCGTGCCGAGTAATTTTGCCGTCGTCGCCGGAACCGATGGGTGCTCGAATCAGAGCATTCTGCCGAAGGGTCGTTGCACGATGATGGTGCAATTTTCCCCGAATGCGCCGGGCCCGGCCTCCGGGTCGCTATCGGTCGGCTACAACGGAACGCCTCCGGCAACCGTGGCGCTGGCCGGTACCGGGAACGCGGTCGCTTTGCGGGCGCCCTCGAATGTGAACTTCGCACCGGTGGCGGCAAGCGGCATCGGAAAAGCAAAGCCGGTGACGATCACCAATCCGAGCAAGACGGCGACCGTTCAGATAGGCGCAATTATTTTCAGCGGGCTGCCGTTTATAATAGCAAGCGACACCTGTTCGAACGCACCGATCCTCCCGCGCGGGAAATGCACGCTCGAACTGGAAGCGTCGCCCCCGCTGAATGCGACCTCGAAGAGCACTTTTTCGGGAACGTTGGACATCCCATTTACATATGGTGCGAATAGCGGCTTGGTGCCGACCGTCCGTCTCAATGGCCGAGTGAAGTAGCCTCGGTCCAAATACACTTCGAATCCGCGACTCTCGGGGCTTTCCCGGAGCGCCAGCATGCTTGTCATAACGCGACGCTACATGGCATATGCTACAGACGTTTTGGAAGGCCTGAAGCGTCGATCTCATGCAACCCGAAATTGAGGCAGCCCGTGGATCATTCGCGTAAGAAAATAGCTCAAAAGTTCCTCCTGGCGGCGATGGCGATAGTGCTCGCCGTCGGCTTATTCGCTCCGCAACCGGCGCCCGCCGCGGGCGAGATAACCGTGGCAGCGGCGGCGGATTTGACCTTCGCTTTCAAAGATCTCGCCGCGAAGTTTCAAGGAGAGACCGGCGACACTGCCAAGCTCTCGTTTGGATCGTCGGGAAATTTCTTTTCCCAGATTCAGAATGGCGCGCCCTACGATCTCTTCTTTTCGGCCGACATCAGCTACGCGAAAAAACTCGAAGCGGCGGGTTTGACCGAGCCGGGAACGCTGTATGAGTACGCGGTCGGCAAGATTGTCCTATGGGTGCCGAACGGCTCGAAGCTCGATGTGAGCAAGGGTCTGCAGGTCCTGGCCGATCCGGCAGTCCACAAAATCGCCATTGCGAATCCCGATCACGCTCCCTACGGAAGGGCGGCGGTGGCGGCGATGAAACACGACGGAATCTACGACCAGGTCAAAGGCAAAATCGTGCTGGGCGAGAATATCTCGCAGACCGCCCAATTCGTGCAGTCCGGCAATGCCGAAATCGGCATCGTCGCGCTGTCGTTGGCGCTCGCGCCGACGATGAAGGACAAGGGGACATACTTCGAAATACCGGCGCAAGATTATCCTGCGATCGAGCAGGCCGCGGTAGTACTGAAATCGTCGAAGAACAAGGACCTCGCAAAAAAGTTCCTCGCCTTTCTAAAGCAACCCTCGGCCGTCGAGATCATGACGCGTTATGGATTCGTCGTACCGAAGTAGAAGGCGAATTTCATAGCGTATTCAGGAACGCGACGAGGTCCGCTTTCTCCTGATCGGTGAAACCGATCGTGAATCGCTGATCATAGAAGTTCACCACGTCGTCCAGTGAAGCGGCCGAACCGTTGTGGAAATATGGTGCGCGGGCGGCGAGTCCACGCAGGATGGGACCTTTGACTTTTCCCACGTCGGCGCACTTTCCGCTGATGAGAGCCCGGCCCAAATCGGTAACAACAAAACTTTGCCCCGCCAGAGGCCCTGAGGCGTCCGTGCATTTAACCGTAAAAGTCGGTAATCGGGCGACGTCGAGCGCAGGAGGATTGGCGTCGGCAACTCCGATGTCGAGGGCGAGGACCTTCGAATGGTTACCGACGTTCGGGGAGTCGTGGCAAGTAGTGCAGTTGCCGCCGTTAAGGGGGTTCGCTCCCAAGGGATCGGACGATAGTAGATTGAGGCCATTGACGTTACTGATGGTGAACGGTTTGGAGTTAAAGATCGTCTCGCCGCGAGCAATCGAACGGCGCGCCGCGTCATCATCATGATGATGGCCGTGATGGTGGCCTTCGTGATCTGAATGCCGGAGGTTCGCCCACCCATCGAAAAGCGTGAAGACCAAATCGTTGAAGCCGGCGCTCAAAGAGTCGTTGATCCCGATGAAGAAGGGCTGGCTCGCGAGAAACACCGGACCTCCATTCGCGCCGCGCTGGTCGAGGTCGCCCGCCTCGTCGTCTTCGATCTGTGCATCGAAAATCTGCGTCTCGAAACTCACCGACTGCGCGATCTGATCGCTGGATGGAGGATTTGCCGCCTGCGCATGGATCAAAGTCGCATCGATAACCTGGCTTTGGAGGCTGGGCTCCCGTCCATCCCACATGATGGAGAGATGCGCGCACGACGGATCGCCATTGGAGCAGGCCAGCAGAAACGGCAGATTGGCTGAGGGAAGCGGACGCCGATACACCGACACCATCGCAGGGGTCGCTGACAAATTGGTGCATCCATAGGGATCCTCAACTCCGACGATATCGAAATCCCGGGGAACCGGCGGATCCGAACCAAGCTGCGTATCCGGCAATGGGAGGAAAACCCTTATCAGGCCCTGCGCCAGTAACAGTTGATATGCGCTGCGTTTGGCCGAGAGCGACCCCACGTCATCGGAATCGCAGGTGGCGCCATCGACGAGGCGAAAAATCGGATCGGTCCCGCCGCTCGCATCGAAGCGCTGCCGAATCGAGGCCGCGCTGACACCCCATGCGCTGCGCGGCTCGTGGCATGTCGCGCACGCACGTCCATTGCTGCCGATGCTTTGGAAAAATGGATTGCTGCCGGTATCGGTCGGCGCGGCCGGATTGTAGGTCTCCATCGTACCGGCGTTATCACCGTTGCGCAGGAACTTCGGGATGATCGACGGAAAGATACCGGTCGCGTTCCCACGCGGCTCGTGGTCGTGAGCCTTGAGCGCGAGTTGATGATCGACCGCAGCCCAGTGGGGAATCTCAGAGGATTGCGCCGATGAAATTCCACCCACAGTTAGAAGACAAGTCAAACCCAAGCCAGCGAGGGTCCGCCGCATACGCATAATGTGGCATCCTTCCCCCGCCTCGCGCGATCCTCGTCGATGGATTCGGCGACAGTCGTGCGATCAATCACTACGCTGAGTAGCGCCGAATGCGACCCGAGACAAGTTTTTTGTTTTCTTCCGGGCTTATCGGCAGGCGTTCATCGCGCCCCGCCAAGGAGCGAATCAATGTTGCAGAATCCACTCCTCCTGGGTCGTAACCTCGCCACCGCCGGTGTTGACTGCTTTGACGATGCCTCCGTTCTCACCGACAACCAGGGTCTCCGTGAAAACCACGATCGGACAGGCCGTTGTCGGATTGGCCGGGAGGAAGGACAACGACGCGGTTCCGAGCCCGCTCGAACTCAAGGAATAGTTGCCTGCCAATTTTCCTGAGCAGACGGTTCCGCTCAGGTCGGTTATGGTTTCGTCGCCGTCGGTAAAATTCCCGTGGCAATCAGCAGCGATAACTCCCGCGCCCGCAATTTTTCCCACCGGAATGACATCGGCGGAAAAGCTCAGACTATAGCGCCCGCACAGGAGGCGGTTTCCCGTGTTCGATGGTCCACTGCTGGTGGTTTGCGCGGCGCTCGTGGCGCGCAGCGGCTTGATCGATGGAGTCGAGGCGATCAGGGCGAGCGTGAACGACGCGATCAATGCAGTTTTTCCTGCTGACATTTTGCTACCCCTCCTTGGCGCAAATCAGTTGAACAACCGTGCGGTAATATTTGACTACATGAAGTAATGATTCGCGGCCGGCGAGTCTAGCGCAGTTTTTTGCCCGCGGCGCGTTTGGCCGCGAGCGTCTCATGCCCACCCTCGGCGGCCCATTTGGTGTGCTTGGCGATGCCGTTGATGATCTCCAGCTCGCGCGGTCCCAGTCCGCTGCGGGCGAAGATGGCGCGCAAGGTGAACATGAGGTGCTCGGGGTTTTCCTCGGGCAGGAATCCGATCGCGAGGAGCGACTCTTTGAGGCGCTCCATCGCGGCGTTTACCTCGCCGGCCTTGGCGAGTTCGGCAGCCTGCGGCGGCGCGCAAGTCTCGGAAGTCAGCGCCATTCGAAGTTCATAGGCGCACAGGATGACCGATTGCGCGAGGTTGATGGACGCATACTCGGCGGAAGTCGGAATTGTGATGAGCCGTTGGCAGAACTTCAGCTCACTGTTAGTAAGGCCGGTGTCTTCCGCGCCGAAGATCATCGCGATGCGATTGGCGCTGGAGGCCTCGGCCAGCTCGATGGCCATCTCGCGCAGCGGACGCACCGCCTCGCGATAGGGGCCGGTCCGGCAGGTGGTGCCGACCGTCAAACTGCAGTCTGCGAGGGCATCCCCGAGGGTTGGGAAAATTTTCGCCCGCGCGAGGACATCGTTCGCGTGCACCGCCATCGCGTGGGCGTCGTTGGACTGCGGCGAGGCCTCGGGCGCGACCATCCGCAGATCGCCGAAGCCCATGTTCTTCAGCGCACGCGCTGCCGAGCCGATGTTGCCACCCGACTTGGAGCGGACCAGCACGAACGCGAACTGCTCGAAGGGCTTCATCGGGAACCAGATTCCCATTCTCCGGCGCGGCAGGAAAGGCTAATCTGAACCTTTGACATGAAGATCGTTTCCATCAGCGATGTGCACATGGCGACCCGCAACCTCGCGCGGATGGCCGAGGTATGGCGCGATACCGACCTCGCGATTATCGCGGGCGACTTGACCAACTTCGGCGGCATCGATGATGCGCGCAAAGTCCTCGACGAGGTCCGCGCCTGCTGCGGGAACGTGCTCGCGGTGCCCGGCAATCTGGACAAGCCCGAGACGTTTCCGTACTTCGAGGGCGAAGGCATCGCGTTGCATGGCAAGGGGATGGTCATCGACGGGGTGGGATTCTTCGGCTGCGGCGGCTCCAATCTGACGCCCTTCAAAACTCCGAGTGAATTTACCGAGGACGAGATTTACGCCGCGCTCGTGCGAGGCTATGAGGCGGTGCGCGATGTGCGTCCCCTCGTGATGGTTTGTCATACCCCGCCGCTGGAGACCAAGTGCGATCGCATCGTGAACGGCAAGGCGGTCGGCTCGCTGGCCGCGCGCAGGTTCATCGAGGAGTATCAGCCCGCGGTCTGCATCTCAGGGCACATCCATGAATCGGCGGCGGTGGATGCCATCGGTAAGACGACGGTGCTCAACGCGGGGCCGTTCAAGGGCGGGGGCTACATCGTGGTCGATATCGAGGGCGGCAACGTCGACGCGAGGCTCGAATTTCTTTGACGTCCCGCGACTCTCGCGCGCGGGACAATCGATGCAGGTGTACTCGGGCAAAATCCGCAACGGATGGCCGCTGATCATCCGCAACGTTTTCACCTTGCTGCGGCGCTTCAATCCGATCGCGCGAGGCTGAATCGCGGGCATCGACTCCGTGCGAAAAAAATGATTTGGTCTGTCCTTTCCCGAGATGAAGGAGTTGCTTGCTCATGATTGAAGGGGTGCGGATGCGCTTCGACCACGTGTCGATCGCCGTGCGTTCAATCGATCGCGCGTACGCTTTTTTCCAACGCTACTTCCCGACGCATTTCCGTAACGACAAGAAGCGCGACGACCAGGTCAGCGGCAGCTTCCACTGGCAGGATCTCTGGCTGGGCGGCTTCGCGATCGAGCTGATCGAGGACCTGCCCGGTGAGAAAACCTTCGTCGGACGGTTCATCGACAAGCACGGCGAGGGGATGCATCACCTTTCGATCGAAGTCGACCATCTGAAACCGCTAGTGGATGCCTTCAAACGCGACGGCGTCCGCATCGTCGATGAGCAGACTTTTCCGGATGGCTCTGCGACCGCATTCATCTCGCCGCGGGTGGCTTTCGGCGCGCTGATCCAGTTCTGGCAGGTCCCGCATTTCGACAATCCCAAACTGCCGCCGCCCGATAGCCGGGTGCGCTTCGATCACGTGTCACTCGCGGTCAAGGACATCCGCAAGGCGCAGGAATTTTTCATGCGTTACTTTCCGGCCGAGATGGGACGCGAACCGCATTTGGCGTCGGAAGGTTTCATCCTCGGCAACCTCAACATCGCGGGATTCAAACTGGAGTTCATCCAGAGTCCGGGGACCGGCGGCAAATCCGACTTCGTGGGCAACTTCATCGAGAAGTACGGCGAAGGCTTTCATCATATGACGATCAACCTGAAGGACTTCGAGGCGACCCTGAACAAGCTCAAGGCCGACGACATCCGCATCGTCGACGAGAGCAAGAACTGGCGCGGCGAAAGCGAATTCTACATCTCGCCCCGCTCGGCCTTCGGAACGCTCATCCAGGTGTGGGATACGATCTGATTTGGCGCCCGGCGATACGATGCTGAAGGCAGTCTTCTTCGATGCGGCGGGCACCCTGTTCGATGCCCGCGAGCCGGTCGGGCATACCTACGCGCGAATCGCGCGGAAGCACGGCCTAAATGCCGCTGACGCGGCGGTGACTGCCGGCTTCCGGCACGCATTTTCCTCGACGCCGAGCCTCGCCTTCGGGCCGCATCGACGTGCCGATGAGATCCGTCGCCTCGAGCGCGAATGGTGGTACGGCCTGGTGCGCCGCAGCTTCGAGGGGTTGGGGGAGTTCGACAGCTTCGATGCATACTTCGATGAGCTGTTCGCCTACTTCGGGGATTCGGCGCATTGGCAGCCGCTTCCCGAGGCGCATTCGACTTTGCAGCGATTGAAGGATGCCAAGCTCAAGCTAGGCGTCATCTCGAACTTCGATTATCGGCTTTATGGGATCCTGGACGGGCTCGAGCTGAGGTCGTTTTTCGATACTGTCACGATTTCGTCGGAGGCTGGATGGGCGAAGCCGGCCCAGGAAATTTTCGCCATTGCGCTGTCCGATGCGGCGGTCGCGAGCGAGGATGCGCTCCACATCGGGGACTCCGAGCATATGGATATCCGAGGCGCGCAAGAGGCTGGACTTCGGGCGATCCTTATAGATGTGGGAGCCGATGCGGCGCCGATTTTGGACCCGAAAGGTCCGCGCGTTTCATCGCTTGCCCAAGTGATTGAGGTTATGCGACTACTGAGGTTTACTTAAACAGAAGCTACGGGTCGAGGCGCTATTAGCCGAATTTGCTGTCCCGCAGGCGAGCTTAGGGGATTTAGAGACCATGATTTCATGCATCACGATTCGCCGACTGATGGCGACCACCGTCATCGGGGCATTTCTCGCGCTGGGCTATGGGGCCGCCCGCGCGCAAAGCGTCGGTGAGCTCAACAGCCAGCTAAGCGGGCTGGAATCCCAAATGAGCGGCGCGCTGAGCAGCGATTCGCAAGCGCAATCGTTGGTCGAGAAGCTCGACAACGCCGAAAAAACCTTCGCGCAAATATCGTCCGGCAACAAGGTTAACAAAGCTGAACTACAGCCCGCTTTTGACCGCCTCGAATCGATGCTCACGCGGATGCACGACACTTACGCCAAGAAGAAGGATGATTGCATCGAGCAGATTGATAACGGCGGGCAGTGCGACTACACGGTCCCCGAGCAGGTCGCTCTTGCCGCGGCATATCCGCTCGCGTGGTTGCGGTTCCAGGGCGCCTCGACGGTTTATACGGACCAGCCCGAGCGCGCGAAGAAGCTGCTCAACCAGGCGATCGACGACTTCACCCAAAGCAGCCTCGCGATGCCGGATCCCAACCTGGTCCGCGAGAACGTGCTCGGCCGCGCCTACTGCGAACGCGAACTGGGCAAATACGACAAGGCCGAATATCAGAAGGCGATCGAAGACTTTAAGCAGATCATGAGCGAGGGCACCGGCACCCAGCAGTACAAGGCCGCGAAGCAGGGGCTCGCGACCACCTACGCCGCGATGGGTAATGCTACGGCAGCTCAGCAGTACAGCGACCTCGGCGCTGGCGGTGGCGCCCAGATGTTCAAGATCCAAACCACCTACGCCGCAATGTATGCGCAGCCGTCCAAGAAGGCGGAGTTTATCAAGGAAATCGTCGATTTGGCGCGCGCCAAGGAGAACGACAAGGAAGGATGGCAGATCGCGGTCGCGGGCATCTCCAAGTATAGCCACAACCCGGTCGAGGAACTGGGCGGTTCCAGCGACGCCTTCCAGAATCATCTCCTTGCCAACGTGCTGCTTGCGAAAAAGGATCAGAGCGGCGCCGCGAAGTATTTCGTCGAGGCGGCACGCAGCGGCAGGTATCCCAAGGACTACAAATTCGCCGCTGACATCTACTTTAACCAGCACAACATGGGGCAGGTCGAAGCGATCCTGAACGACATCGCCAAATCGTCGAGCAATCCCGATGCGCAGTGGGCCAGCTACATGCGCTATAAGCTTCCGCGCGGCACCTGGGAAGCGGGCGGCATGAAGAATACCCAGGCCGAGGGCCAGTGGGTTGCCGCTGCGGATGACTATCTGAAGAAGTATCCCAAGGGCGAGTACTCGAATGAAATTCGCTTCCGTATGGGCGAGCGGCTGCAGCAGCAGAAGGACTACGTCGGCGCCGCCAAGATGTATCAGGATGTGAACGGTGGCGAGTACGGCTTCGCGGCGAAGTTCAACGCCGCGGAATGCGATTATGTCGCCCTGGTTGCCGCCAGCAGCAAGGACACCAAGGACAAGAAGGCGGCCGCGGCTGGCCCGAGCTCTGCCGACCTGCGCAACAGCGCAATTTCGCTCCTGCGCGAGACCATCAAGGCTGCGCCCGAAGCGGAGCGCGCCGCGGGTACTCAGACGCAAAAGAAATACGTGCATGACACCACAGGACGCGCCAAGTACATGCTGGCGGGCCTGGTCCAGAGCCCCAACCAGACCAAGCCGGATGCGGAAGAAATCGCGAGCTTGCTGGACAACTTCGAGCCGCAATATCCCGGCATGAATCAAAAATTCCAGGACGTCTTCGAATGGCGCTTGCAAGCACTTAATACGCTGGGCCGTTACGACGATATCGAGCGCGACCTGAGCGCCTTCCTCGAGCGCAACAAAGGCAACTCGCAGAATTCGGACCTTATCAAGACCCTGGGCATCGATTTCTGGAAGCAGGCGCAGGCCAAGCAGGCGACGGGCGACGACAAGGGCTACAAGCAAAACGCCAAGCTGACCGAGATCGCGTACGCCTATTTCGAGGACATGGTTGCCTCTGGGAAGATGCAGCCCAAAAACCTGACTGGGACGCTGTCGATCCTCGGCCAGGCTTACATGGCGACCGGCCAGGAGCCCAAGGCGGAGACAGATCTTCCAACAGGTTGTGAAGGCTGATCCTGCCTCGCCTGACGCGAATGCCGGTTTGGCTCGCATCGCGCAGTCCAAGCACGATCTGAAAGATGCCGTCACGTTGTGGACCACCGTCGAGAGCACTGCGGCGGAGTCCGACAACCAGTGGTACGAGGCCAAGTACAACATCGCGCAGATTTACTCCGAGCAGGGCAACCTCCAGGGCGCCTGCAGCAAGCTGGCGCAAACTCGCGCGGAGCATCCGGGTTTGGGCTCCAAGGAGATGGAGATGAAGTGGAACGCGCTCCAGACCAAGCTATGCCTCAATCGCAAGAGCTAGCCGAGGCCTTATGCTGAAGCGGATTCATCACGTCGGCGTAGTGGTTCCGAACCTCGAAGAAGGACTCAAATTCTGGCGTGACACGCTGGGGCTGGAGTTCATCAAGAGCGCCACCATCGAAGATCAGGGCGTCAAGGCCGCGCTGCTCAATGCCGGTGGAAGCGAAATCGAATTGCTTGAGCCGATCAATCCCGATGGCGGGGTCGGAAAATTCCTCGCCCGGCGAGGCGGTGGATTACATCACGTATGCTTCGAGAGCGATGGCGTCGACGCCGACCTCGAAGCGGCGCGCGCCAAGGGAATCCCGCTCATCGATCAGAAGCCCCGCAAGGGACTGGCAGGCATGATTTGCTTCCTGCATCCCAAGGCGACGCGCGGCGTGCTGGTCGAGTACGCAACCGCCGATCGAGGAATAGAGGCGCGACATTATAATGCCGATCTACGAATATCGATGTGATGACTGTGAGGTATCGTTCGAGGCGTTGGTGCGTCCCGGCCACCTCGACGACGCGCAATGCCCTCACGGCAAGGGCCATGATCTGAGCCGCGAGATGTCGACCTTTGCGGCGCGCTCCAACGGCAATGGGACTTCGGCGGCGGTCCAGGCGATGAACGGCAACGGCCTCGGCGCGGCACTGAGCGCGCCTCGCGGCGGATGCTGCGGCGGCGGTTGCGGCTGCCACTGAGGTGTTCTTCCTCTCCCGCATTTTGTCGTGTGGGTGAGGATGCTGCGAACGTCTCGCTCCACATCCAGGATATTCGCGCGGCGTGTACGCGCGAAGGCGACCCCGCATGGCGCCTCCATGATCTCATGGGTGAGTCGATTCACGCGCGTATCTTCGGTATAAGGATTCAAGGCCAACCATGCATTCAGATCGCCGCGTAATGATTGTTTGTCCGGTACGGAACCTTCCCACTTTTACCGGAATAGCGATGTCTGCTGACGTATTCGAAACCGCTATTCTTGTCGACAATGTCATCGGTAGGTGCCGGCTATGCGGGTCGAGCCACAAGTGGAGCAAAGGAGCTGCCTTTCTTGAAGGCAACGCGTTTCGCCCTACCGCTTTGGATTTGCCAGCGGTTTGACCTTGGACTCGATCCGGACGTCCCCGCTCGTTAAGCAACCCCGTACTTCCTCTGAATTCAGCTGACTGTAAACGAATCCGTGCGCGGTGATGCGGATGCGGATTTCCTTCGTTCCGTCGGGGAAGTCGCGGGTTCGCACTGCCATAGGCTCTTCCACCCGCCTGATCGGTGACTGCAATTCGTAGCCGATTAAATGACCGAGGAGATGGAGGAAGAAAACGGCTACCGATCCAATCGTTCCCCAAAAGAAAATTGGTCTCCAAAAGAGGTCGGGGACTCCGACATAGGCGAGTCCAAAGGCTAGAGCGGCGCCCAGCTACCACGCCGGATTAAATCCCATCTTTCAAGGACCGTTATATGAGCCGCCTTCGTTGACAGCCATAAAACACCACCGAAGCGGGCACCATAGAGTCGCATCAACCGATAGTCACGTCAAATGAACCGAACCGTTTGCCGATCAACTCTCACGACGCTCGGCGAACTCGGCTTTCGCGGCTTTCAGCAGCGCGGGATCGGCGAGGAGATCATAGGCCGTCATCGCGAGCGCTTTAGCAACGCGAATCATCGCCGCATAGCCGAATTCGGAATCGGTGTACTTCACGAAGGCGTCTTCATGACAACTTCCCTCGCCACGTTTCGCCACCGCGAAAATCGGATGAATCGCCGGCATTGCATGGCTCACGTCGCCCATATCGGTGCTGCCGGTGGGAGTGTCGGGCGAGGCCTCGGGAGTCTTGACGCCGAGGTTCTCAGACAGCGCCGCATAGTGCCGCGCCATCGCATAGTTGTTGATCATGTTCTTGTAGCCGCCGATGACCTCGTGCGACATCCGGGTGCCGGTCGCGAGCGCGGCCGCCTCGGCGCAGCGCAACACGCGGTCAGCAATTTCGCGCGTATACTTGCTGGTCTTACCGCGCACCAGGAACTGGCATTCGGTCTTTTCGGGGATGATATTCACGGCCTGGCCGCCATTGGTGATGATGCCGTGAATGCGCGCGCCGTCGCGGATGTGCAGGCGCGCCGCGTCAACACTCTGAAATGTTTGGATCATTGCGGACAGCGCGCTCGACCCATCCCACGGCGCAACCGCCGCATGCGAGGCCTTGCCTTGAAAGCTGATGTGCAGATGACGGGTCGCCAGCGCGGGCATGGTGCATGCCTCGCCGTCGAACGGATGCGCCATCATCGCGGCATCGACGCCTTTGAGCGCGCCCTTGTCGAGCAAAATGATCTTGCCGCCGCCGCCTTCCTCGGCGGGGGTGCCGAGGAAAACGATCTTGCCCGGCAGATTCTTCGCGCCATTTTTCAAGCCGACCACGGCCGCCAGCGCCGCGCATGCAATCAGGTTGTGGCCGCAGGAATGCCCGTTGGGCAGCGCGTCATACTCTGCGAGGATCGCGATCGTCGGTCCTGAACCGTTTCCAAACTCGGCACGAAACGCGGTCGCCATTCCGCCGAGGCCGGTTTCCACCGGCAGTCCAATTTCGCGCGCCGCGCCGGTCAGCAATCCGGCCGCGAAATGTTCCTGGAACTTGAGCTCGGGTTTTTCATGAATCTGATGACTGATCGAAACCGCTTGTTCTTTGTAGTCATCGATGGCGCGGCAAATCTCGGCGTGTGCATCCATGGCGAAGGCGACCTCCCGCCAGTGAGTAGCATCACGATCCGATTTCGTCCACGTCCAACGGGGCCTAGTCGATCGTGCGTTTTCGCAGGTGGAACGAATCGCCGAGTTTGTATTCGTATTCGAGTGCAAACTTGCGCTTGCGATCCGAGCTATGCCCGTCGATTCCGAACAGCAGGGTGTGCGCATCGAGCCATCGAATCGCATGCGCATAGTTATGATCGAAGCGGCGCCGATCGGTCGCCAGCTTCTTTTCCCGATCGGGACGATGCGATTTGAGAAACTCCTCCCGAAGATCGATCCGCATCGGCTGCGCTTCCAACACGAACACGATGCATTGGGTTTCGTCGTTGGTGGCCCAATCGTTTACGGCTACCGCGTTGGAGCCGGGCGACCAGAGCAGATCCGCTTTGCGCGCAAACGAAAAGAGCAACATCCGTTTGCCGGTCTGCATGTCGGTAAGAAAAATAGAATGCGGTGTCTTCGGATCTTCCGGATCGTCGACGTCCTTCAATACGAAGCGTCCATCGGGCGACCAGCTATCTTTCGCCTCCGGAAAGCTTGCGTTGCCGTCGGTGCCGGGCGGTTTGCTCGACGCTACGGAAGGCAACAGAAACGCAACGGAGAGAAGGAGCATAGCTGCGAAGGCCGTTGGGCGATGATGGATGTTCATGACTTGCCGCCTCAGGTGGGGTTCGGTTTACGGCGAGAAGCAATCATGCGCGAAAGGTTTTCGGTTGTGGCGGCACTACCAGCGCGACGGAGCATCGCACGTTGCGAAGGATCTGGCGCACCTTGGGGCCGAAATACAGCCGCTGCTCGGAGGAGCGATAGAGGACGCCCATCACCAGCAAATCGAAGTCACCGTTGGAGGCCGCATTGACGATGACATCTTCGGCGCGACGACCGCTTCCGATTTTTGTAACGACTGCCACTCCAAGCTCGTCGCCGAGGCGCTTGATCTCGTCGACGAACTCTTCGCCGCCATCGCCCTGCTGCGCCGGCGCCACCAGCATCGAGGGCAAGGCCAATGCGGGGCGTTCGCGCACGTACATCGCAGTGAGTTGGCCATGAAATGTTTGCGCATACTGCATCGCGACGGCAGGGCCGAGCCGCGAAAATGCGGCGCCGGTGGTGGGTGAAAGAATGCGCTTGAGCGGCACCTTTGCCCCCGCATCGCGCACAATGACGACTGGCGCCTGCGCATTCGCGACCAGCTCGCGCAGCACGTCACCGCTCAATGCCGCATGGCCGTCGAGCTGCGAAGCGCCCGCGAAAATCGCATCGTAGCCGCGTGCGGTTTCTTCCTGGATCGCTTCGGAAATGGTCTCCGCGGTGCCGGTTCGCTGCAGGATGCTGTTGGCGCCCGAGGATTCTGCGATCCCCTTGATACGTTCAAACTGTTCGTTGAATTGCGCGCTGGTGTCGGGCGATTCCGGAGTCATCGCGCGAAACACCGTGATGCTCGCGTCGTGATGGCTCGCGAGACCGGCCGCCAGATGCACCGCCAAATCAGCGTGGGGACCGCCGCCACTGAGCACCAGCAGCTTGGCGCCCTCGCGGCTGAGCGGCAGGCGTGCGAGCAGCTTCTCGCGTTCCATCCGCTCCTCTTCGCCACGGGTGAACTCGATTCTGCCGAGGGACCATTTAAGCGCAGGCGGCGCCGCGACCGAGGTGACAAGCGCCACCATGATGATGATGGTGTACATTTCCTCGTTTAGGATGCCGAGGCTGAGTCCGATCAGTGCGACGATAATTCCCATCCCGCCGCGCGCGTTCATGCCGATGGCCACCGCGAGCGATTCCCGGAATTTCAATCGCGCGAGCATCCCGCCGATGCCGCATCCGAGGAGCTTTCCGGCACAAGAGATCGCCAGCACCAGCAGTGGTACGAGCGGATGCCCGAAGAGCGCGGAGGGGTCAGCTTTCAAACCGGAGTAGGCGAAAAATATCGGCGCCATGACGCCCAGCCCGATGGCCTTCAGCTCGTCGAGGTCCTGAGTGCGCACTCGGGTCGAGCTGCGGATCATCAAGCCGGCCACGAATGCGCCAAACACGGCATGGAGCCCGATCAACTGGGTAATCACACCGCAGGTGATCGCGACGATGATCATCACGCTGAATTTGCCGTGCTCGATGTAGGTGCGATCATCGATCCAGCGCATCAGGCTGCGGACCAGGCGATAGCCGAAGAAGAAACAAAAGCCGAGAAATGCGGCGCCTTCGATAACCAGCAGACTTACCGATTTCACATCGATGGTGCCTGCCGTTGCGAGACCGGCGACCAGCGACAGCATCAGCCATCCGGTGGTGTCATCGACGATGCCGCCCGCAAGGATCAACATTCCGAGCTCGCGTTTGATCAGGCCGAGGTCGAGCAGGATTTTGGCGATCACCGGCACCGCGGAAATCGACATCGCCACCGCGAGGAATAATGCAAAAATTAATCGGCCATTGGGATTTGCCAGGTAGCTCGCCGGCAGCAGGTATCCGAGCGCGATGCCGCTCGCGAACGGCAAGACGATCCCGAAGCTTGAAATAAGCGCGGCGGTCCGCCCCATGCCGCGCAAGAGTTCCAGCTCCGTCTCGAGTCCGATGTAGAGCAGCAGCATGATCGCGCCGATCCACGCGAGCGATTCGAGCAGATGCATCACCAGCGGATCGGCGGTGAACAGGTACGCATACAATGGCGGAGCGAGATGGCCGAGCACGGACTTGCCGAGCAGAATTCCCGCCAGCAGTTCGCCGATGACGGGGGCCTGGTCGAAACGCTTCGCGAGTTCGGCCAGCACCCGGCTGACAATCAGCAGCGCGGCGATCTCGATGAGGAATCGCAGGAGTTGAGATTCGGAGAGTGGAGCCAAGAAATTTCCTTTGGAGGTCGGAGATGAGCTGCGCGGGCAGCACGCTATAAGACGAATGGAAAGGGCTGAAAATTCTAAAAAGCTGCGACCGAGGCCCTTCTACGCGGTTCCCCTCACCGTAGCTATGGTGGGGAATCGATAGCGGTCGCCCTCGCGCTCCATCGAGATCGTGATCGCGATCGGAACCTCGGCGCCACTCCGATTGTGAGTTACGATTTGCAGCGGTTTGCCGATGAACTTGCCTTGCCCGGTCGCCTTGTAGCGGGTTAATCCGTATTCATGAATCGCGCGCTGGTCAGGCGGGATGATCAGTTCCGAAAGTTTTGCGCCGAGTGCTTCGTCACGGGTCCATCCGAAAATATCTTCGGATGCCGCATCCCATTCGACGACGTTGCCGTCACCGTCCATCACGAAATGTGCGACCCGCTCGGCCATCGCTATGATGTTAGGCCATGCCCTCTCTCCACTCAAACCGGCGAAACCGAGGTCTCAGCAAAATCGTCTTTCATAGTGATGCTTCCCGAAGCCTGCTTGCTCGGAACTGCTGCAAATAGGAAGATCATTGGTGAACGACGAAAAGGCCGCCGATGAAGAAGTCTATCGCCAGAAATTTGTGGCAGAACGCGAAGCGCGCGCTCGCGACGCTGGGGGTGGTCAGTGGAGTCCTGCTCGCCGGTACGGCCTCCGCTCAGCAAAACATGCGCGGCAGTGGCGCGTCGGTATCGCCGCCGATTTCCGCGCCCATGGTGATACCCGGCAACCAGGGCGGCGGTGGCAGCACCACCTTGGAACTCCCGACCCACGCGCCATCGCGGCAAACACAGCCCGAGATTCCACCGGCTCAGCCTCCCACCCAGGAACTCGTCATCCCGACGCGTCAGTTGCGCGACCAGCCCGGGTATCAGCAGGTCACGGTTACGGTCACCGATCCGAATGGCAGCTATGTAACCGATCTGCAGAAGCAGGACTTCAAGCTGTACATGGACGGGCAGCAGCGCCCCATCGAGTTCTTTCGCCAGGACCTTAATACTCCGGTATCGGTCGGCATCATGGTCGATACGTCGGGCAGTATGCAGCCCAAGATTCGCCAGGCCCAGGCTGCGATCGCGGAGTTTCTCCGTAACCTGAACGACCGTGACGATGTTTTCCTCTACGCGTTTTCCGGCAAGCCATTCAAGCTTCAGGATTTCACCACCGATCATCGATTGGTCGCGGACCGCCTGGGCCTGCTGCATGCCTATGGCTCGACCTCGCTCTACGACGCCGTGGTGGTGGGCCTTCAGAATCTTCAGCGCGGGCGCTACGACAAACGCGCGCTGCTGGTGGTGACCGATGGGATGGACAACACCAGCGGACATGCGCTGGACGACATCGTGGCGATGGCGCGCCGCCAGGGTGTGCTGATCTATTCAATCGGCATCGGCAATCCGAATTCCAGCGGCGTCGGAGTTCGACTGGGCCCCTTCATAATCGGCAATGATGACGCGGACCAGGTCGATGTGAACACGCTGCGGATGCTATCCACCGAAACCGGCGCCAAGACCTACAACATCCGGGTGGTCGGCGACGGCGCCGCGCTGAGCGCTGCGTGCAGCGAAATCAGCCGCGAATTGCGCCAGCAGTACACGGTCGGATTCCTCGCTCCCGATCCGGGCGCCGGCGGCTATCGCAACTTGAAGGTCGATGTCCCGACCCATCCGGGTGTCGACGTCCGCGTGCGCAAGGGCATCGAGGTCGGCTCGCGCCCAGCCTACGCCGGCAGTCCCTAAGAAAAGTTGTCCTCCCATCCTTGTTCCCTCTCCCTTCAGGGAGAGGGAGGCGCTACTGCGCCGGGAGAGTCTGAGGCCACTCACTCCACGATGCTACGAAGATGAAGGCTGGGGCTTGCGCGGGGGAATCTTGAACGGAGAGATGAACGCGCGCTCGGGATCGGGCAGCAGGTTCATGAACTTCACTTCGGCGAAATCGCCTACAAGTTGTATCGCCGAGAAAGTTGCGTTGTCGACGCGGATGCGCCGGAAATGCTGCAGCTCCGATCCGATCAGATGGCACAGCACCGTGCGAATGATATCGCCATGCGATACGAACAGGATGCGCTTTTCGGGATTCGCCTCGATCGCGCGATGCACCGCGCGCATACCGCGCTCCTGCACCTGCGCAATGGTCTCGCCGCCCGGCGTCGGCCACGTCAGCGGATGCTCGCGGTAGCGAACATATTCGGGATCATCGATAAGGTCCTCGAACACCATCCCTTCCCATCGGCCATAGCGAACTTCCTCGAGGTCGGGATCCTCGCTGACCTCCATGCCGCCAATGCCCTTCGCAATGATCTCCGCGGACTGCTTTGCGCGTGGCAGCGGACTGCTGATGATAAGGTCCGGTTTGATGGCGCGCGCCGCCGGCACCGCCAACTCAACCTGGGCGCGTCCGGCCTCGTCGAGCTCGATGGGATTGTGGCCCATCACGCGCCCGATGCGATTCCACGCGGTCTCGCCGTGGCGCATCAGCAGCACAGTTCCACGGATGCCTTTCCCCGCTCTCAATTTGTCAGCCACGTAGAATGGTCCGAGTGCCATAGTTGGTTTTCTGAATCGCGAGTGATGCTTGCACGGCGCGCCGCGCCGCGACAAGTCGTTTCGTGCAGCATACGGGACTCGTATCCTGATTCAAGCGTTGATGGAATCGGTACGTAGCGCGACGCCTTAGAGTTCGTCCTCGTGAGGCAAGCTCTCGGCGTTTGTCATCCTGAAGCGAGCGCAGCGCCAGCCCTTGTCATCCTGATGCAAGCGGAGCGCAGCAGAAGGATCTCGAAACGTGGAACGCCACAATCAGTGGACTGCGCCGCGCCCGTTCAAGAGTGGTCGCATGCGAATCTGAGTGCGATGGAATCTAATGTTTTGAGATTCTTCGACTCGCGCTTCGCGCTCATCTCAGAATGACAAAATCATCCCTCTCCCGCGAAAAAATGCGGGAGAGGGAATTCAAGAAACGCTAGCGGCCCGCGGGGTGGGCGGCGCCGTTGGCGTCCGCGTGATGTGCCGGGCCGTCGCTGGTCGAGGTGCTCGCCGACGGCAGTCCGCAGAACGCCTCGTAGTCGATGAGCGCGGTCTGGGTCGGATGCTCGCTGCACACCGGGCATTTCGGGTCCTTGCGAATTTTCAGCATCCGCACATAGTCGCGCGCCGAGAGCGTGTCGAAGTAAATCATCCGGCCGACCAGCGGCTCGCCCGCGTTAAGCAGCAGCTTGATGGTCTCCAGCGCTTCGATCGATCCGATGAGTCCCGGCAGCGCGCCGAGGACGCCGGCCTCCGCGCACGAGGGCGCCATGTCGGGCGGCGCGGGCTCGGGATAGAGGCATCGATAGCAGGGACCGCCCTTCGCCGTATGGTAAACGGTGGCCTGGCCCTCGAAGCGGAAGATCGCGCCGTCCACCAGCGGTTTCTTCGCGAACACGCACGCATCGTTGATGAGGTAGCGCGTCGGGAAGTTATCACCGCAATTCACGATGACGTCGTAATCCTTGATGATGTCCATCACGTTTTCCGACGAGAGCCGGACCTCGTGACGGTTCACCTTGATCGCGGGATTGAGCCCGTGGATGGTCTTCGCGGCCGATTCGGTTTTGAGCATGCCGACTCGATCGGTCGTATGGATGATCTGGCGCTGCAGGTTCGAGAGATCGACGGTATCGAAATCGACCAGGCCGATGGTGCCGACGCCGGCCGCCGCGAGATACAGCGCCGAGGAGGAGCCGAGCGCGCCTGCGCCTAAAAGTAGGACTTTAGAATCAAGAAGTTTTGCCTGGCCCTTCTCGCCAACTTCGGGAATCACAAAGTGGCGCGAGTAGCGCGTGATCTCATCCTGGGTGAACTGGCGATCCGCGACCCACGGCAGCCCGCGATCCTTCCAGGAGTTAAATCCGCCTACCAGGTTGTAGACGTTGGTGTAGCCCATTTCCTTGAGCGCGCGCGCCGCCAGCAGCGACCGCGTGCCCGAGGCGCACTGGAGGATCACCGGCGCGTTATGGTCGGGGACTTTTTCCTCGACGCGCAATTCGAGGAAGCCGCGCGGAATCGCGATCGCGTTGGGCAGATGCCCCTGGCGCCATTCGTCGCTCTCGCGCACATCGATGGTCACGGTGCCGGGTTGCGCCATCAACTTTTGCGCGGCGTCGATGTCGAGCTGCGGAATATCCTTGCGCGCTTCGTCGATAATGTTCTTCGAGGTCTTCGCCATAAATTTTCCCACTTCGGGCACAAGCTAAAGTCTGTGCTTCAAAATAATCATCTTCCGGCAGCGTGCATTTCGGCCGGCTGGCTGTCCCGCTTCTTCACGAACTTGATCGCCGCGTTGTCGATGTTGATGGAGCACAGCGAGCCGCACATCGAGCATACGTTGGAGCCCGAGGCCTCGCTCTCTTCCTTGTAACGGCGCGCCTTGTCCGGGTCCATCGCCATCGCGTACATGCCTTCCCAGTTGAGCGCCTTGCGATAACGCGACATCTGGTCGTTCCAGACTTTCGCGCCGCGCACGCCTTTCACCAGGTCGCCGGAATGCGCCGCGATGCGGGTGGCGATGACGCCGTCGCGGACATCATCGATATCCGGCAGCCGCAGATGCTCGGCGGGAGTGACATAGCAAAGGAAGTCGGTGCCGTTCGCCGCGGCAATCGCGCCGCCGATCGCGCCGGTAATGTGATCGTAGCCGGGCGCGACGTCGCAGGTCAGCGGCCCGAGGACATAGAACGGGGCCCCCGCGCATACGCGCTTTTCGAGTTTCACATTGGCTTCGATTTGATCCAGCGGCACATGGCCGGGGCCTTCGATCATCACCTGGACGCCGAGTTTGCGCGCGCGCTCGGTCAGCTCGCCCATCACGAGGAGCTCGCCGATTTGTCCACGATCAGTCGCATCGCCGGTGGCGCCGGGCCGGAGCCCATCGCCCATCGAGATGGTGACGTCGTGCTGGCGGCAGATTTCGCATACTTCGTCGAAATGCTCGAAGAGCGGATTCTCGTTGCCGGTGCGCTCGATCCAGGCCGCGAGCAGCGCGCCGCCGCGCGACACGATGCCCTCGATACGCGGATGATTGCGCAGCCGCTTGACGGTCTCGCGCGTGACGCCGCAGTGCAGCGTCATGAAGTCCACGCCCTGCCTGGCCTGGCGCTCGATGACATCGAGGAACTTGTCCGCGCCGAGTTCCATGATCGAGCCCTCGGAGCCGACCTGGTAAATCGGCACGGTGCCGATCATCACCGAGCATCGCGAGACCAGCTCGACGCGAATCTTGTCGAGGTCGGTGCCGGTCGAGAGATCCATCACCGAATCGGCGCCGAAGCGGACCGAGGTGTAGAGCTTTTCGATTTCCTCTTCGAGGAATTGATGGAAGTTCGACGCGCCGATATTCGAATTGACCTTGGTGCGCAGTCCCTTGCCGACGCCGATGGCGCGGAACTCATGATGGATATTGCGCGGGATGACGATTTCGCCGGTCGAGACGCGCTCGCGGATGAGCTCGGGCGCGAGTCCCTCGTCTTCGGCGACCTCGAGGATTTGTTGAGTGATAATGCCCTTACGAGCGGCTTCGATCTGAGTCATGGCAATTCTCCCGGAGCTTAGATGACGCCCACTGCATGGGATCAGTAACTATACCTTAGATCGTGAGGCGCTCGATGGAAAATCGAATTTGCCTCTAATCCTCGCCATACGCGATGCCGTTTTTTTCGCATAGCGCGCGCAGCTGCTGGATCATCCGCTCGGCGCGCGCCAGATGCGCAATCGCAATGAAGTTCGCCAGCGCCACGAAGAACAGCGCGGCGGTCGCCCAATACATGTGGCTGAGCACGTCGGCCGCCATGAATCACGCGCACGCCTTTTCCATACGCGACGAACAGGATGGCGAGGCCGAGCAGCGTAAGCCCAATCGTTACTCGCGTCATGCGGGATTACTTGCCGCCCGGGACGTTCTGATGGCGGCTGAACGCGGGAATCGATTCGGGCTCGGGGGCAGGATGCTTGTCCGCTTCCAGTGGAATCGCGCGGTCGGTGTAGCGCTTCAGCTCGGGGCGCTGAGGATTGTAGACTGCGGCATCCTGATCTTTGTACCACTGCTGCATCTCGTCCATGTTGCCCTCGCGGCCCTTCTCGGCGAGCACCGTCGAGCGATGCATCAACTGCTGCTTGTTCTCGACGAAGTCCTTGCGATCGAAGCCCCAGATGCGCGGATGCACGTAGGTGTCCATCCGAATCGCGTCGCAGGGGCAGGCCTCGACGCATAGCCCGCAGTAGATGCAGCGCAGCGTGTCGATCTCATAGCGCAGCGGATACTTCTCGACGTGCGGATCGGGCGACTCGCCCGCCTCGATGTAGATGCATTGCGCGGGACACGCGGTCGCGCACAGGTAGCATGCGGTGCATCGCACGGCGTTGTCCTCGCGCAGGGTCAGGCGATGGCTGCCGCGGAAGTGGTCGGGGTAATGCTTGCGCTGCTCGGGATACTGGGTGGTTTCGGAGGCGCGTTTGTCCTTGGCGAGGCCGAACAGGTGCCCGACGTTGATCGCGAGGTTGCGCATGAAGTGGAAATTGGTAACCGCCAGACCACGCAGGATTTCGGGCAGGTACGCCCGCTCCATCAGGGTCATTTCTTCGCGTCGTTTCATTCTTAAGCCTTATGCGCGAGGCGCCGCCGAATGCTCGGAATTAATGGACTATACAAGGCCACTATAAGGAGGCCATCGAAGGACAGTCAACCGCTCGCCGCGAGGCACCGGGAGCGGGTCGAATTGAAGCGCGATTATTGCCCTAACCCATCGGTCAGGAACTGTGAGAAAGTCCATAAAATTCGGAAGGTTACGATATTGATGACCCTGTCCTCGTAATGGGTTTGTTTTTGCGTTTTTCAGTTGTATCGCGCGAGGCCCTTCGAGGACTCAGGGCCACTGCTCGCGATGCTCGCAGTGGGTTTGTTTTATATTCTTGCATTCGTTTCTGGTGGCACAGGCTTCAGCCTGTGTCTTTGGCCGTGTGCTGCCGGAGTGGGACAAGTTCGGTTCCCTTCAGATTTGAAAAACCCTTGATTTTCCTCGACTAAGTGGGTTTGTTTTTGCAGATTCGTCATTTCATCACGCCATCGCCAAATGCCAGCGGCGCTCCGAGGAGCGCCGCACCGCCATCTTAGCAGATTGTCGCGTCGGTTGCTCTCCGTATGCCCTCATGTCGTCGGATAGTTCTCTGCGATCCGCCGATGACCTTCCGCATCTACCCCGTTGGTCCAGGCGGGGCCGGTCACATACTGGCGGTGCGACCGCTCAAGGTATTCGAGCTGGGGCGTGCGGAAGCGGTCGCGGGCACGTCGCATTAAGTCGATCTTGGTATCCGCAGTCATCGATCCGATCAGGTTGGGGACCAGTGAGGGTATGGGCCGCTCGTAGAGGAATACTACGCTGTTGGCCGGAGTATAGGTGAGCATTCGAAAATAGTCGGCATAAAACTCCATCGTGATGTGGATCCAGGCGTTCCAGGCTTCCCAGATGTAGTCTTGTTGAATCAGAGATCGAATGACCTGGGATGAGCGATCTAAAAAACTGTTGAGTGATAAAATCACAGACCCTCCAGTGTTTGGCGCAGTCCACGAATAAAATCTCGATTGGCTCACCGCTCCAAGGCGTCGCGGTAATATCGCCGGCATGAACCTCTATCAGTGATGCAACGTCGCGGATGTTCGCATCGAAAAGTTGTCGAAAACTTTCCTTGGGACGGAACGAGGCGGGAAGGAGGTTGCCAATGGTCCATTCTTCGGCCTCAAACAGATCGTACGAATGGATTTTCGTCTTGAGTGGAAGTCCGGTTCGCTTCTGTCGGTCCGCAACTCCCAACGCCAGCGCCGTGGTCGAACCGCCGAGAAAACAGCCGGCGTCAACAATGCAGCCCCGGTCCTCGGCGTATTCGTTCGCCAGGTAGTAGAGCAATTGGCGTTCTTCGGCCAGTAACATGGTTGTAACAGGTCGCGGGTCAGGCACTACGGCCGCTTTCCAAATCTTGTTCACGATACCTTCGACAGACATGAAGACACCCCAAAATTTTGTTGCGGCATGCTACCGCCGAAATAAGCCCGGTTTAACACAGATCGCAACTTGACTGAAGGCGTACACAACTGTTAAAGAACGCGCACTACCGTAAACAGAGTGTGGGGTTTCGATTTGCGAGCGGAAGAGCACCAGATTGCTTTGGGGGATTTCCCTACTCTGAAGACGGACCCGCTCGCGCACGGGAAGCAAATCCGGATCTGTATTGTCACGCCTGAGTTTGTCGGCCCCTACCGCAACGGAGGGGTTGGCACCGCGTATACCTGCCTGGCCCAGATCCTCGCCCAGGCCGGCCATGAAGTGACGGTATTATACACTGGCCCTGAATCCAGTGAGGGCGGGTCCACAAATTGGTGGCAACAGCATTACCTTTCGCAGGGCATTTTATTTGTTTGTCATAAGGCTCCGGAAGGAATTTCAATCGATGCGCCATACTACGGCCGAATTTCTTACGAGATTTTTTTGTGGTTGCGCGAAAACCATCATCGTTTCGACATGGTTCACTTCCCGGAGCTTTTGGGGCAGGCGTACTATTCGGTGCTCGCGAAAAAGCAGGGGATCGCGTTCGCCGATCTATCCTTTTGCGTTGGCGTCCATAGCTCCACAAAGTGGGTGGAGGTCGGTAACCAGAGGTTATTCTTTCAAGCCGATCAGCTGGATGCGGATTTCCTCGAGCGGGAAAGCGTAAAGCTGGCCGATGTCGTACTAAGTCCCAGTCAATACCTGCTCAAGTGGATGCAAAAGGACGGTTGGCATTTGCCGGATCGCGTGTTCGTCGCTCCCTACGCCGTACCGCCGGAGCTGTATACGCGCGATGAACAACCGCTGCCTTCCCTGCGCCATCGCAACAGGCGCGAAGACGTTAACGAGCTGATCTTTTTCGGTCGCCTGGAACCACGGAAAGGGCTGGTGCTCTTCTGTGACGCCATGGACCTGCTAAGCAACGACCTCGCTCACGGCGAGATGCAGATAACGTTTCTTGGGAAGCCTTCCCTGGTCCACGGCGAGGATGCCACCAGCTACATCGCACGTCGCGCGCAGAACTGGCCGGCGAAAACGCAGATCCTGAGTAAAGACCGCTCCGAGGCGCTATCCTACCTAAAAAACGCCACCGCCGGTTTGGTGATCATTCCCTCGGTGCAAGACAACTATCCTAACACAGTGCTGGAATGCCTCGCCTTACATATCCCGTTCATCGCATCCGATGTGGGAGGTATTTCGGAGCAGATTCGTACAGACCATCGAGCGCGAGTGCTATTCGCAGCAAGGGCGGACTCGCTAGCAATAAAAATCGCTGAAACCATCCGAGGCGGACCGGCCCCTGCGGTAGCAGCGTTCGATTTCCGCACCAGCAATGAAACCCTCGTCAAATGGCATGAACAATTCTTCCCCCTCCCCACGAAAGCCGACACCTCACTGACGCCTCGCGAAAGGCCCTTGGTGAGCGTATGCCTCGCTCACTTCAACCGGCCGGTTTTTTTGCGCGCTGCCTTGGAATCGCTGCGCAACCAGGATCAGAGTTGGCCGTTTGAAGTAATCCTGGTCGACGATGCCAGCACCACAGAAGAAGCGCGCGCTTATGTTCGTCGGCTCGAGCCGGAGTTTAAAGAGAAAGATTGGCAGATCATAAGACAGGAGCATTCATACATAGGTGCAGCGCGGAACGCCGCCGCCCGGCACAGCCGCGGTAAGTACCTGTTGTTCATGGATGATGACAACTACGCCGAACCGGACGAAATAAGTACCCTGGCCGCGATTGCCGAACGCACCGGTGCGGATATTCTGACTTGCGTTAGCAACATTTTTACCTCCCATGGGCCGCCGGACCATTCCAGCTCTACGCCGCGGCGTTGTCGGGTTCCAATCGGGCCTGCGATCGAATCAGGATTGTTCCGGAACGGGTTTGGCGATGCTAACGCACTGATCAAACGAGAAGCGTTCGAATCGCTTGGCGGATTTGTCGAAGTACATGGAACCAGCGGCGAAGACTGGGAGTTCTTCGCACGTGCAGTTCTTTCGGGACGGGAGCTCCAGGTCGTACCGCTGCCGTTGTTCTGGTACCGGCTTCATGAAAAGAGCATGACCAGCACTACCAGTCCCGTGGCTAATCACTTCCTCGCGATAAAGCCGTATCTGGAAAACGACGGACACCGTCTACCCGGTATAACTTTGATGACTCTTGGTCAAACGCTGGAACTCGAACGATGGTACAGGATTCAAGGCCAAGCACTGAACGGCGCCGGCGTGAACGTCGGGCTGCTGTCCGAGATCGATCATCTGTGGACTTCGCGTTCGCTTTTGATCTTCAGGCCTTTGCGCAACCTTGGCCGACGGTTCAAGGGGCTCCCTCAGGAGTCAAAGCCAGCCCCGAAATCTTCCAACGAGGCAGCCCAAGCAATCATCGAACTTCGATCTTCTCTCTCATGGGAGCTCACCTCTCCTATCCGAATAGCTCATCGAATTTTGACCAACCGGAGAAAGCACCCTTGAACGGCATCTCGGGTTCGCTGTGCGGCCTTATTGCGCATCCTCGAATTCAGGTTGGAGCTGGCGCCGTCTCCAGAGCCCATCGATCAGGATTTAAATGACCAGACCAAAGATGGCTTTCGCCCGCGTCGGACCGGTGCACTTTCAGCCATTGGAACTGGAGCTGCAGCACCTCGGCGCTTTCATTCGAGGTGCCGTGATAAATGCGGGCTGCGGTCAACGTGACATCTCGCCGCTCCTGTCTAAAATGGGCGCCACTTCGGTGGTAAATGCGGATTTTTGCGATTTGCGCGCACCTGGCGTGCGCTGCGACCTGGAAATGCTGCCCTTCGGAGATCGACTTTTCGATACCGTACTCTGTAACGCCGTTCTCGAGCACGTCAATTCACTGGAAGGAGTGATGAAGGAATTGGTGCGAGTTCTGCGCCCCGGTGGACATATGATTCTGGCGATTCCGTTTTTGCAGCCATTTCACCAGGCGCCCACCGATTTCCGCAGATTCACTTCCGACGGAATGAGGCAACTTGGCGATCATTACGGCCTTAGAACGGTGGCCGTCTACCCAGTCCATACCATCGCCCAAACCCTTGGATGGATATCCTGGGAATATCTGATCGAAAGAGACAACCCATTTTTGAAGGCGGTCTTTTGGCCTCTGATTTGGGCGGCGACCAGATATAACTATCGAACTAACATCGCAAATTTTCGCACCGCGAACACCCTTCAGGGAGTTTACACGAAGTCGATTTAACGCCAGCGGCGCTCCGAAGAGCGTCGCGATCGCCGTCCTAGCAGACTCCGTCTTATGCCGCAGCTTCCCGCAATGCCTCCAGCAAGGACCGGACATCGTAGGCGCCGTTGTAGCGGACGCCATTGATGAAGAAGGTTGGCGTCCCGTTGACGCCGCTGCGAACCCCGCTGCTAAAGTCCGTCCGCACGCGCGCCGCGTAGGTATGCTCTTCCAGGTCGCGGGTGAACTTCGCGACGTCCAGTTTCAATGCAGTCGCATATTCGATGAGGTTCTCGGGCTCCAGCGCCTGCTGGTTTTCATACAACGCATCGTGCATCTCCCAGAACTTGCCTTGCGCGCCCGCGGCCTCGGCGGCTTCGGCTGCGAGTTCGGCGTGCGGATGCGCATTGGCGAGGGGGAAGTTGCGAAACACCAGCGCGAGCTTTCCCTTTAGCCGATGCTGCAGCTCTTTCACGACCGGATAGGCCTCGCCGCAATAGGGGCATTCGTAGTCGCCGTACTCGACGAGGACCACGCTCGCATCGCGAGAACCCTGAATATGGTCACGCTCATTTAATGGTGGGGTCAGCATCGGTTACTCCTTCTTCGCCGGAAGTGCTTCGAGGGCGCTCAGGATGCCGTCGGCGCCCGGGTTGATTCCGATCGGCGAGACATAACTCCATCGAATGATTCCTGCGGCATCGATGACGAAGAGTGCGCGCTCGCAGACTCCATCCTCGTGGCGATAGACGCCATACAGATTCGCGACCGCGCCTTTGGGTTCAAAGTCCGACATCAGCGGGAAATGGAACTTGCTGGTTTTCGCATATGCGGTGTGACACCAGACGCCGTCGACGGAGATTCCGATGAGGTTGGCGTTGTAGCGATGGAATTCCGAGAGCACCTCGTTGTAGAGGGTCATCTGGTCGCCGCAGACTGGGCTCCAGTCGGCCGGATAGAATGCGAGAATTACCGGCGAGCCGCGAAAATCGCTCAGCGCGACCATCTGATCGGGGGTGGTGTGAAGTTTGAAGTCGGGCGCGGCGGTGCCCGGCGGCAACGGCGTCGCGGCTTTCGGATTTGATGATTTGGGGTCTCCAGCCATCGAAGGGACTCCTTTCCTTTTGCTCATCTGGTTCGGGTATTCGAAGTTTGCCGAAAACGATCCTAGCACCACGACTTTTCATGGCTACCCCGCGCTGGCGGAGGGGGCGGTTTTGCGCAACAGTCATCTCCATCGCGAGGACGGGAGAAACTCATATGAGGCGCTGCTTATCCGCGGTCTGTCTGGTTCTGCTTCTGGCCGGCTTTTCATACATCCTGTTTATGCCCAGGATGCCGCCGCGGGTCTCAAGGAAGCGCTCACTACCGGCACCTCCGACGCGGTCGCGATGCTCGGCAAGCCCGGCGGGTATCTCGACAATCCGGCAGTCAAGATCGGATTTCCGCAGAAATTGGAGTTAGTCGAAAAAGGCTTGCGCGCGATGGGGATGAGCAAGCAAATCGACGACTTCGTCGCGAGCATGAACAAAGCCGCCGAGGCTGCCGCGCCCAAGGCCCAGCCGATCTTCGTCAACGCGATCCAGACCATGAGTTTCAGCGACGCGCAGAAGATCCTGACCAAAGGCGGTCATTCGGCGACCGACTACTTCCAGCGCAAGACCACCCCCGAGCTCACCACCGCCTTTACCCCGGTCGTCAAGCAGACGATGGAGCAGAACTCGGTAGGCAAGCAGTACGACGACCTCATCGGCAAGTATTCCAGCGGCGCGATGGGCAACCTCGGCAGCATGCTGGGCGGGCATGGCGCGACCCCGAACCTCGACATCAACAGCTATGTCGTGAGCAAGAGCCTCGATGGGCTGTTTTACGAAGTCGGGCAGGAGGAGGTGAAAATTCGCACCAATCCTGCCGCACAGGTTACCCCGCTGCTGAAGCAAGTCTTCGGCGGTGGCCATTAGGGATATCCAGAAGAAGCCCTCTTTTGTCATTCTGAAGCAAGCCGCTGAAGCAAGCCGCTTCGCGGCGTCGCTGAAGAATCTCGAACCGTTGGGTTCCATGGCTCTCCGAACCGAGCGCCACCACAGTTGAACGAGTGCGCCGAGGGCCGCGATAGTGGCTTTTCACGTTTCGAGGTTCTTCGGCTGCGCGCTCCGCGCTCACCTCAGAATGACAAAATAGAAAATTAAGGAGCACTATGATGCCGACGCATCCGATTCGCTTTGGAATTCAGACCGGCCAGCAGGACGTCACCTGGGAACGCATGCGCGATTTCTGGCGCAATGTCGACAACTGGGGCTATGACTCATTGTGGAATTTCGATCATCTCTATCCGATCTTCGTCCCCGACCCGAGCGGACCGTGTATGGAGAGCTGGACCACGCTCAGCGCGCTCAGCCAGGTGACCAAGCACGCGCGCATCGGGGCGCTGGTCAACGGCAACACCTATCGCAATCCGGCGCTCACCGCGAAGATGGCTGCGACGCTCGATCAGATAAGCGGCGGACGCCTAAACCTCGGCCTCGGCGCCGGATGGTTCGAACTCGAGCACACCAGCCTCGGCTTTGATTTCAAAACCGTGGCCGGACGCCTCGAAGCGCTCGACGAAGCATGCCAGATCATCAAGGGGATGCTCACCCAGCCGAAAACCAACCTCACCGGCAAGCACTACAAAGTCGTCGACGCGGTTTGTAATCCCAAGCCGATTCAGAAGGACGTTCCGCTGATGATCGGAGGGCATGGCGAACGGGTGTTGCTGAAAATCGTCGCGAAATACGCCGATATGTGGAACATGACCAATGCCGATGCTGTCGAGATGAAGCGGCTCATCGGGGTCATCGAGCGCCATGCCGATACCGTCGGACGCGACTCCGATAAGGTCGAAAAGACCGTGATGCTCGCGATGTCATACAATCCGCCCAAGCAGCGCGAGGAAATACTGACCGGGCTGATTGCTATGATGGCGCAAACCACGCCCGACAAAGCGCGCGACCGCATCATCATCGGCAGCAAGCAGGAGTGCATCGACAAGCTCGAGGGCTTCATCAAGGCGGGTGTGACCCATTTCATTTTCATGCAAAGTGGGCCGATGATTGCGGACGACGAGGTGCAGGCGTTTGCGGAGGAAGTGATCCCGGCATTTCGAAAATAAGAGGCCTGTCGTGTTTTTTGCAATCGAGGCGCGAAGAAAACTCCTGGCGTGTCGTCACAATACTGAGACATCCGCATCCAACACATCCTCACGATGGGAGTTTGCTATGAGCGATCTGATCGAACGCATCCGGGAACGTGCCTACCAGATTTGGGAAGGCAACGGCCGCAACGGCAATTCGGAAGAGCAATGGCTCCAGGCCGAGCGCGAAGTGCTGGGGAGCGAGGCCGCGCCGGCGGACAAATTTAACGGCGATGCGGCCGGTCGCGACGCCACCCGGGCCTACGATGAGCATGCGAAAAAGTTCGGCGCCAACGGCCGCGTCGAGGAGAAGGTCCGAGAAGCAGAGGCGGCCCTCGATGGCCCCGAGCGCGAGGAGTTGAAGCGCGCCGAGGAAGCCGGCAAGCGTCGCGCGCGCTGACTGCCGCCCACCACCTAGGTAGCCGCCGAAGCTGTTCTACGGATATCCCGCGCCGATGATTATCCCTCCCCCGCTGGGGGAGGCCGGTCACGAGTCTGCGAGCGACCGTGCGGGGGACCGTATCCAGCGCGTCCCAGCGCGATTCAGGAATTCCGGTTCTGCGCGGGATTTTCGATTTTCCACTTCGATCAGGAAAAGGAATTCCATAGTCGCGCGACGAGGCGCTGGATAAGGTCCCACTCCAGCTTGCTCGCAAAGCCTCGCGGGCTACCTTGTATATCCGGTTCGGACGTCGCAAAAGAGAAAGAGCCTGGGCGCGTCAGCTCGGAGCAACCCGGACCCCAAGAGGTCGTGGGCGAGCAGGAGGCGGCGCGCCCTAAAGCGCGGAGCACAGCCCGGACGGTCGATGGAGCCGCCGCCGCACGGCGAGCTCGGATTAAACTGCAAGGCAGGGCGAGCGCTCCACCAGCGAGGAGGAGAAGGAAGATGGAGGCGGTGAATGTGGCGATCGACGTGGGCAAGCATCAGCTGGAAGTGGCCTTCGGTTCCGCAGGCGAGGTGTGCTCGCTGGAGAACGAGCCGCGCGCGATCGCACGGCTGAGCAAACGGCTGAGCGGACTCAATTGTGCGCGGGTGCTGCTGGAGGGTGGCTCGTATCAGAATCTGCTGGTGGCGGCGCTGCGCGTGGCGGAGTTGCCGGTGGTGATAATCAACCCGCGCCGGCTGCGGGAGTGGGCGCGCGGGATCGGGCAGCTGGCGAAAACTGATCGGCTCGACGCGCGGATGCTGGCGTTGTATGGCGAGCGCAACCAGCCGCCGCTGCGCGAGCTTCCTGATCCGCAGACGCAGCAGCTGCGCGCGCTGTGGGTGCGGCGCGAGCAGTTGATCGAGATGCTGGTGATGGAACAAAACCGCCTCGAGCACGCACCCACGGCACTCCATCATGATCTGAACGCGCACATCGACTACCTGCGCAAACAGATCAAGCGCGCCGACGATGACCTCGATCGCCAGGTGCGCGACTCCGCGCTATGGGACAAGTACGAGATTTTGCGCAGCGTGCCCTGGGGTAGGCCGGGTGCTGAGCGTGGCGCTGCTTTCCGATCTGCCACAGCTGGGACGGCTCAATCGTGCGGAGGCGGCGGCGCTGGCTGGGGTGGCGCCCTTTAACCAGGACAGCGGCACTTTGCGCGGTCAGCGCAAGATCGAGGGCGGCCGCAAACGGCTGCGCCGGGTGCTGTTTATGGCGACCATCGCCGCGGTGCGCTGCAATCCGACCATCAAGCCTTTCTATCTGCGCCTGCGTGCGGCCGGCAAACCGTTCAAAGTCGCGCTCATCGCCGCGGCCCATAAACTCCTGCTGATCCTCAACGCAATGCTTAAAACCAACACCCCGTGGAGGCCGCCATGCCCCGTAGCAGTTTGAAAGCATCATCCGCGCGACCCTCTCAAACACCTTTGGAGGGTCGTGCGGATGATGCGTCGGACTTGACTCTGAATACGGTCGCTCGCCCAGCGGGCGAGGGTGAAGAGGAACCACAACCCGTTTGCATTCATCGCGCCGATTTTGATTTTGTGTGATGTTCGATCGGCAATGTTGACCGACCGTTCAAGCCCAGAATCGACGAGGTGAAGGCGAGATGCTGACCGGTTCACAATACAAGAAGTCACTGTTCGATGGCCGCGCGATTTTCTTCGAGGGCGAAAAGATCGAAGACATCCCGCGCCATCCGATTCTCGGGCAGTCGGTCGATCAAATCGCCCACGGCTACGATCGCTGGTACTCGCCGGAAGAGGGCGCGCTCAACCCGCTGATGTCGATTCCACATTCAGCGGAGGAACTTCGCGCCCGCATCAAACAGCAGCACGGCGCCGACATCCTTTCGCTGGTCACCTATCAGTCGGTTATGACGCTGACCACGGCGAGCGCGCGGATCGGTGCGCGGCATCCGAAATATCACGAGCGCATTCAGCGCTACGTCGAGCAGGCGCAGAAAAACGACATCCGCATCACGGAATGCATTACCGATGCGAAGGGCAATCGCAGCCTTGCGCCCGGCAAGCAGGAAGACCCCGACGCCTACACGCATATCGTCGACCGGCGCGGCGATGACATCGTAATTCGAGGAGCCAAGCTGCACATCACGGCGGCCGCGCTGGGCCACGAGCTGATGGTTATCCCGACCAAGGCGATGCATGCGGGCGAAGAGGCATACGCAGTGGCGTGCATGGTGCCGGTCAACTCGCCGGGCGTGAAAATCGTCAACACGACTTACGCGCCGCGCCATGCCGACACCCGCGACTTTCCGTTCTCCTCGAAGAATCACATGCCGGAAGGCTTCGTCATTTTCGACGATGTCGTGGTGCCGCGCGAGCGCGTATTCCTCGATGGCGAAGTTGAAGATGCCGCAGTCTTCGCGCATTCGCTGGGGCTGTGGGAGCGCCTCGGCGGACTCTCCGACCTCGCGGAGACAGCCGACCAGCTGGTCGGCTTCGCGCAGCTAATCGCGGAAGCTAACGGCCTCGCGAAGGAATCGCACGTACGCGAAAAAATCTCCGAGATGATCATCCACGCAACGCTGGTGCGCGCCGCACTGGAAGCCGCGATTGCTAACTGCGAGATTAGCGCGGACGGCAGCGCTTTCCCGAACGAACTCTACACCAACGCCGGCAAGTATCACGGCGCGGCGAACTACAGCCACATGGTGCGGCATCTGCACGACATCGGCGGCGGCTCGATTCTCACCGCGCCCTCGATGGCGGATCTCGACAGCGAGGCGACCGGCGCGCTTGGTGCGCAAGTATATGAGCACCGGCAAAGGCGTCGATGGCGAGTATCGGCTGCGGCTGTTCCACGCGATCCGCGACCTGACTGCGGATGCGTTCGGCGGATGGCGCGCGGTGACCAACGTGCAGGCGGGCGGCGGGCTGTATGCGCAGCGCATCGTGACGCGCCGGCACTATGATTTGAGTGGCGCGAAAAACAAAGCGCTGGAAGCTGCGGGCCTGCTGCCGGAAAAAGAGAAGACCCACTAAAATTCTCCTCCGTCTTCCTTCCCTTCCCCGCTGTATTCCTCCCCCATTGATTGGGGGAGGTGTCTCGGCGCAGTTCATGCGATGGCTGCGAGCATGAACTGTGACGAGACGGAGAGGGACATTAGCGCTGGGATTCTGGTCTGCTCTTGTCTTACTCGGACTCCTCAAACTACAGTCCGTCCTATGCTAATGATGCTCGCTGGAAGTACAACTGAGTGTTAGCAGCGGCGCGCGGGCGCAAGCAGCGGCAGAGCAGAATCCGGCGCTGAGGTCCCTCTCCGCCCCATCACGATTTTCGCATCGCAGCCATCCCGAAAAATCGCGCCGGGGCACCTCCCCCAATCAATGGGGGAGGAAATGAAATGGGGGAGGAAATAGGATCGGGAGAGAAATTAGGAGCGAAGTTATTTCAGTCGCGTATACAGCCGCGAAGGATTCTCATGCAGGATGCGGCGGCGATCCGCGTCAGCTGAACTCCGCGCGGTCGGCGGTGAACTTTACCGTGTTGGGAAAACGCCCGTCGAAATGCGGATAGTCCGAGGCATACAAAATGTGATCGCTTCCCACCACTTTGGCGACATAGGGCAGGGTCGCTTCGTCGGGATCGCATGAGATGAAAAAATTTTCCGAGCGAATCACCTCCGACGGCTTCCGATGCAGAAACGGCACGTATTCCGGCATCAACTCGTAATGCTCGTCGAGTCGCTCCATCCAGTACGGAAGCCATCCGACGCCCGCCTCCAGCATCGCCACTCTCAGTCGCGGAAAAATATCCATCACACCGCCGCCGACGATCGATGCGATCGCGCGCATGATCTCGAATGGGTTGGTCGCCGAATGCTGGATGAAAAGATTGTTGCCGAACTCGAAGGTGCCGCATCCGTAGGGTGGGCGCGCGGTGCCGCCATGGAAGCATGCGGGCAGGTCCTCGTCCTCGCAGGCCTGCCAAATCGGATGGAAATCCGGATGGTCGAGCAGCTTGTCGTCCATGTGCCCCGACAGGTAGATGCCGACGCACCACGGCTCTTTCGCCACCCGATGAATTTCGTTCGCCGCCAACTCGGGCGCGCGCATCGGCACCACCGCGACGCCCTTGATGCGATGCGGATACGCGGCGCAATAGTCCGCAAGCCATCGATGGTACGCGCGAATCATCGCAAGCTCGAACTCGACGGTTTTCAGCGCGCAGAAACTCGATACCACGGTCGCGAACACCACCGCGACATCGATGCCCTCGCGATCCATGTCGAGGATGCGCACGTGCGGGTCATAGCCTCCGCGCGGATTGGGCTGCGGACCTTCGACGCGCCGTCCGCTGCGCACCAGCGGCTTGTCGATTTGCGCGAGGCCGAGCGGACGCCCGGTGTTGAGCTGATGGAAATATCCGAAGAACCATTTCGAGGGACGGGTCGGCGGCGAAATTCTTCAGCTCCTCGAGGTCAGGTTTGAATTTCTTTTCGAGGTAGCGGTCATAGAGTTCGTTGGGCTCCATCACGTGCCCGTCCGCATCGATGACCTTGATTCCGTTGAACATGATGACGATCGGATTTATCTCGCGACGACGCCCTAACTCAAGATGCAGCCACGCGATACTCTAGTTACCTGCGCGCGCGCTGCGTTTGAGTGTCGGGAGCGCCTTAATGGCCTTGCCGATCTTTTGCCGAGCGAGGCGAAGTTCGTAGAGGCTTTGTAGATTCAGCCAGAACTCGGCGCTGGTGCCGAAAAAGTGAGCGAGGCGCAACGCGGTGTCGCCGGTGACCGCGCGCTGACCATTCAGAACACTGGTAATCCGATTCGTCGGCACGTCGAGCCTACGCGCCAATTCAGCAGCGCTCATTTCGAGTTCTTTTAGTTCTTCGGCCAGATGTTCGCCGGGGTGTATGGGCAGCAACTCCATTGCTTTCTCCTAATGATAATCAACGATCTCGACGTTCATTGGCCCATCCGATTGATGGTGCCATTCAAAGCAAATGCGCCACTGGTCGTTGATGCGAATGCTGTACTGGCCTTCACGATCGCCGAGTAACGCCTCCGAGCAATTGCCGGGCAGAGCCGCAAGGTCTTTCACACCGCGAGCCGCCTCCAGCCGATCGAGCTTCAGTCGTGCCGCACGCTCGATGCCCGAGAAGGCATTCACTCGCAGCCCGATCGCGAAGTTCCGCGTACGCTTGTCTCGAAAGTTGACGATCATCCGAGTGAGCCGAGCTTCATGTTACGCCTTACGTAAAGCGTATTCAAACTCGACTTAGCCAACCTCCACGCGCCCCAGGAAGTCGCCTACGACGCGAAGATACTTCGCGGGCTCTTCGAGTTGCGGCATGTGCGAGCTTTTCTCGAATACTACCATCTCGGCGCCGCGCACCTGCCGACGATAGAACGCGGTGCTTTCGGGCGTTCCTTCGTCATAGCGGCCGCATAGAAAGAGCGTGGGTAGCGAGAGTTCCTTGAGCCGCGCGCTGCGATCGTAGGTCTTGAGGCTGCCCGTCGCGACGAATTCGTTGGGACCCCACATCGCGCTGTAAACCTCGCCGCCGATGCCGCGCATCATGCGCTCCATCGGCTCCGGCCACGGATCGAGGCGGCAGACGTGACGCTTGTAGAAGGCGAGCGTCGCCGCCTGATATTCGAGGCATCCGAGGTCACCGCTTTTTTCGTGCCGGTCGAGCGTGTCGCGCACGGTTTTTGGAAGCTTGCGCCGCAGCCGGTTCGCATCGGCAATCCAGCGCGGAATCGAGATCGCCGGATCAGCAAGGATGGCGCTGGCGACGCCCTCGGGCCTGGTTAGTAAATAATCGACCGCGAGCATGGTGCCCCATGATTGTCCGAGGATGTGCACCCGATCGAGTTTCAATGCGACTCGCAGTTGCGCGAGTTCCTTGACGAAGCGCTCGACCCGCCACAGCTTCGGATTGTCTGGACGATCGGATTTTCCACAGCCGAGCTGATCGTAAAAGATCACCGGGCGCTCATCGCCGAGCGCCTCGAGTGGCTCGAGATAGTCATGCGGTGCGCCCGGGCCGCCGTGCAGCGTGATGAGTGGAATGCCTTCGCCGCTGCCGACGAGGCGATACCACACGCGTCCGCCCTCGACCCGAACGAATCCTTCGCGCGCGCGCTTTGCCATAGGTCACGCCTCCGACTGCGAGTGTTATCGCCGAGTGTTATCGCGACGACGCAAAAAACGAAATGACCCGACGGCGTGGAATCGAGCCATCGCATCGAATACAACACTCGCCCAATGGCTACTGGGAGCACTCCCGCGATACCCGCCGATCGATCGGGCGAGATCCGTCCAATGACCTCGCGCGAGGCGGGTCATACGCTGTTCGCCAGCTTTCTCGGATGGACGCTGGACGCTTTCGATTTTTTCGTGCTGGTGTTCGTGCTGCCGAAAATCGCCGTCGATTTCCATCGCTCGGTCGCCGACATCGCTTTCGCCATCACACTGACCCTGGCGATGCGTCCGGTTGGCGCGGCGATCTTCGGATGGCTGGCGGATCGCTACGGACGCCGGACTCCATTGATGATCGACGTGCTGCTGTACTCCGTCGTCGAGGTGCTCAGCGGCCTCGCGCCGAGCTATGGATGGTTCCTGGTTCTGCGCGCGCTGTACGGAATCGGGATGGGCGGCGAATGGGGGGTCGGCGCGTCGCTGGCGATGGAAGCGGTAGCGCCCAAGTGGCGCGGATTTTTTTCCGGCCTGCTCCAGGAAGGCTACGCGGTCGGATACCTCCTCGCGGCGGGCGCGTATTTTTTCGTCTACCCGGTGTTCGGATGGCGCGCGATGTTTTTCATCGGCGGCTTACCCGCGCTGCTGACGCTCTACATTCGGGCCAAGGTGCCGGAGTCGGAAGCATGGCAGCGCACCCGTGCCGATCGCACCGCCATCCTGCGCGCGGTGAAAGACAACTTTCCGATGTTCATTTACCTGAGCATCTTTCTCACCGCGATGAGCTTCGTATCGCATGGCACGCAGGACATGTATCCGACGTTCCTGGAAAAGCAGCGCGGGATGGGGCCGCATCAGGTGGCCGGTATCGCGATCATCTACAATGTTGGAGCAGTGCTCGGCGGTCTGTTCTTCGGCTACATTTCGGATAGCTGGGGGCGTCGACGCAGCATCGCGACCGCGCTCATTCTTGCGATTTTCATCATCCCGCTTTGGATTGGCTCGCGTTCGATCGTGCTGCTCACTTTCGGCGCCTTCATGATGCAGTTCATGGTGCAAGGCGCCTTCGGCGTCATTCCGGCCCATATGAGCGAGCTGTCACCGCCGCAAGCGCGCGGATTTTTTTCCGGGATGGCGTATCAACTCGGGGTGTTGATGGCGTCGAGTGCAGCTTTCATCGAAGCGCTGATGGCCGAGCGGCTGGGCTTCGCCAATGCGATGGGAATCGTCGCGGTGAGCGCATTCGTGATGGGCACCATCATCGTGCTGCTGGGGCGCGAACGCACCGGCGGCAGCCTGCACCCGGAGTAGAGCCTTCGAAAATTACTTCGCGGATGCGGTCAGTTCGGCCGGGGTGGCAGTGTTCAGCGGCATCGCGCCATTGTGCGCGGTTGCCAGCTTCAACTCGGCGCGGGTGACGCCGAGACTGCGCAAGGTCGACAAGACCACCCCTTCCATGAACTGACGCGGAGTGATGCCGCCGCCGCCGATTTTCAGCCGCTCATGATAATGCGGAATGAGCCCGTCGCCCGGCATCTTGAAGTTAGCAAGCACATGCGCGAGGTCGCAGACGGTAGCATCGCGATCGGATCCCAACTCGATTTCCACCAGCTTGCGATAGAAACCGGCGTGCGCGGCCTCGTCGCTGGCGACATTGTTGAAGATGGCCCTAAGGACAGGATCGCCTTCGGATTCGGCGCGGTCCTTTTGCGCCTTGTAGGCGGCATAGGTTGCGCCTTCCTGGATAGCTCCGTAGCACGACATCTGGCGCACGGTCGGGAAGGGCGGAACCCATTCGCGTGAGTAGACCATTTTTTCGAGTGACTCAATTTCGTCATCGGAGCGCAATCCCGAGTGCAGAAGGTATTCGCGGAACACCAGTCCATGACGCGATTCCTCGAAGCTCCAGCGCGCCTGAAACGTCGAGGCGCCATAGAGGTCGCGGGTCATCCGAGCGCCATGCGAACTATAATCCGGGAGATACATCTCCTCGGCGCAGTAGGTCTCGAGGCGGACGCTTTTTTGCTCCGAGTTCTGGGAGCGATCGATCTTTTCCCACGGGATGTCGTCGAACAGCTTCCAGTCGCGTTTGCGTTCGGCGATCTCGAGGTAGTCCATCGCGGCGCGGTAGTACTGTGCGCGTCTGCTACTGTCAGCGGTCATTTAAAATCTCCCGCGAACGGCAGAAAGGGGCAGTATCTAAACGATGTCGCAGAGTTGGCATCTACCAACAGGTGTATTCCCCTCCGATGAGATAGTCCATCGAAACTGTTACAGTCGGTTATCTTTATCCATCTCAGAAGAGATACAGGCGCTCTTAGATTAAAGAACGATACTAAAGCTCAGCGCCGACTTCCGAGAATCGTCGCAAAATTCCCCACTCCCCGCGCGGATGCTACCCGTCCCATAACTCGATAGCTAGGCGTCCTAAGAAATACTTTCACAGGAATTCGCCGCCAATGGTCGAGGAACGTATCGGGGACACGATCATTTTAACGCAATACGAAGGTAGTTTCGACGCCGCCGAGTCACTTTCATTCTCGCCGCGACATTGCTAAACGATCGGTATCTCGGAGGGTACCCCAATATGAAATTCGGACTCTTCTATGAAATCTCGGTTCCTCGTCCATGGACCCGCGAAACCGAAAAAACCGTCTATGATCGATGCCTCGAACAGGTGAAGTTGGCCGACGAGCTGGGCTTCGAGTCCGTGTTTGCCGTCGAGCATCACTTCCTCGAGGAATATTCGCATTGCCCGGCGCCGGAGCTGTTCCTGACGGCGTGCGCGATGATCACCAAGCGCATCCGCGTGGGACACGGGATCATCGTATGCGTTCCCGAGTTCAATCATCCGATCAAAATCGCGGAAAGAACTGCGGTGCTCGATATCCTCTCGGGCGGGCGGCTCGAGGTCGGCACCGGACGCTCGGCGACCTGGACCGAGCTTGGCGGCTTCAACGCTAACCCCGACGAAACCAAGAAGACCTGGGACGAGTTCGTGCGATGCCTCCCGCAGATGTGGACGCAGGACCGCTACTCCTACCAGGGACGCTCGTGGTCGATGCCGCAGCGCACCATAGTGCCGAAGCCCTACCAGAAGCCGCATCCTCCGATGTGGGTTGCGGTGACGAGCCCGGGCACCGAGATCGACGCGGCCGAGCGCGGGATGGGATCGCTGGGATTGACCTTCGGCGGCTTCAAGGAGCAGGAAGAGAAGGTCAAGAACTATCGGAAGATCATCCGCAACTGCGAGCCGGTAGGAAAATTCGTCAACGAGAAGGTTGCCACCGTCAACTTCCTCTTCTGCCACAATGACGATGCGCAAGGCGTCAAAACCGGTATGCGTCTGACCGGGACCTTCAACTACCTCGCCGCGCAATTGCTCGCCGCGCGCGAGGCATATCCGACCAAGTCGTATCCGTCGCTCGGACTGCTGCCGTCGCTGCGTCGCGAAGTGGCGGGACCCGGCGATGAATCCGGCGCGCCCGAGGGGATCGCGATCGGCAATCCCGCGCGCATCATCAAGGCGCTCAAGGCGTGGGAATCGACCGGCGCGGATCAGGTCAACTTCCTGCTTAACGCGCTCGAGACGGTTCCGCAGGAGCAGGTGCTCGACAGCCTCCGCCTGTTCGCAAAAGAAGTCATGCCGCATTTTCAGAAGAGCGATTCGGCAACCGCCGCCGCGGGAGGTCGTTGATGCCTCCGCGTTTTGGCACCCTCGATACCTCGAAGTTCGCGCACGGCAACATCAGCGACTACAAGACCGACGCGTTGACGCTGAAGGCTGTGCAAATCCTCGAACTCCACATGGAGATTGATGACGACCCCGCCGATGCGCTGATTCCGAAGACGATGCATCCTGCCATCCCGATGTATGCGATCTTCAACGTCATGCATGCGCCGCATAGCGAATGGGGTCCGTTCACCATCGCGGAAGTACGGGTGGCCGGACGCACCGGTGTCCGTCCGCGCGGCTTCGTTCTGCGCAGCTATGTCGACAATGACGAAGCGGCCAAGGCGCTCACCGCTCGATGGGGCTTTCCAGTTGCGAAGGGCGATGTGACCTTGCGCGTCAGCCACGACCGCGTCGTCGGCCGTGTGAAACTCGGCGGGAAAACCGTCTACGAGATCGAGGAACAGGATCGCGAATCGATCGGCGGCAACGACATTCAGTACATCGCCAGCATGCATCTCGCGAACAGCAAGGTGGACAACAAGCTGGTGGTGGTGCAGGTCGATCCCGAATACGTCTTCCACAAAGCCGAGCGCGGCAAGCCTCGAGTGGTGGCGCTGGACCCCGAAGCATTCGGTGCGACCGCGACTACCCTCAACGTGATGAATCCGATCATGGCGTGCTTCACGACCGCGGACATCACGCTGCCGAAGGTCCGCTACATCTGCAATCCGGATCTTCCGGCGATGCAGGGAACCACGAAGGTCGCGGCATAGAGAAATCGTACAGTTAGTTAGATGAGGCCGTACTCGAAAGGGTACGGCCTCTTCATTTTGGGAAAAGAGAAGAATCAGGCAAAACACCAAGACACCAAGAAGATGAAAGTGGAGGATGAGTGGTAGGCACTGGATCAAGGGGTCGTGGCGAGGACTCAAGCCATCAGATGCGGGCCGCAGCGGCCCTCTTCGAATACCAAGGGAAGATCAAGAAGAGAAGAAGGAGGCTTCCATCAAGGGCGGATATGACCAAGAAGGCAGTGCTGGATGGTCCGCTCGCAAAGCAGCCCCGCGGAACTGGATCTGATTGCGAAACTGATTGTCGATTGCGCGTTCACGGTTCACAACGTATTGGGGCCGGGACTTCTCGAGTCCGTTTACCAAGCGTGCTTCGCTGAAGAACTGAAGTCGCGCAGCATCAATTTTAGACAGCAGGTTGTGTTGCCAATCTCCTATCGATCTTTACGTCTCGACTCAGGACTGCGACTTGATCTGCTGGTCGAGGAGTCTGTAATCGTGGAGTTGAAATCAGTCGCCCGAATCGAACCGATCTTTACCGCCCAGTTGCTTTCGTACTTGCGGCTCTCGGGTCTGAAACTTGGATTCCTGATTAACTTCAATGTCCCTTTGATCAAGGACGGAATTTCTCGTTTGGCCCTCTAATTCTCTTCTTGATCTTTCCTTGGTGTTCGAAGAGGGCCGCTGCGGCCCGCATCTGCTGGCTGGATCTCCTGCCACGATTCCTTGATCCAGCGCCTACCGCTCATCCGTCACTTTTCTTCTTGGTGTCTTGGTGTTTTGTCTGGTTCCTCTCTTCCTCTACAAATTCAAAACATCTTTCGCCCGATACAGTGCCACGATCGTCTTCGCATCGACGATCTCGCCACTGCGGATCATCCGCATCGCCTCCCCGAACGACTTTTTCTCCACCCGAATCACCTCGTCCTCATCCGGAGTTCCGCTCGCGACGCCCAGATCGCGCGCGAGGTACAAATCGATGCGCTCGTCGCAGAAGCTTGGAATCGTGACAATCGTACCGAGGTGATCCCATCGCGAGGCCGACAGTCTCGCCTCCTCCGCCAATTCGCGATGCGCACATTGCAGGGGTGTTTCTCCTGCGTTGCGGCATCCCGCGGGGATCTCCCACAGATACCCGCCAACCGCGTGCCGATACTGATGCAACATCGCGAGGTTGCCGCTTTCATCCAGCGCGACGATCGCAGCGGCTCCCGGATGCCGAATGATCGCGAGCTCGAGTTCGAGGCCATTGGGCAGCGCGACGCGTTCGACGCCCAGATCCACCACGCCCATTTTGAGGATTTGCCGACGATTGGAATCCATCCTTAGAAGATGCGTGGAGCACACCTGCGAGCGCAAGGAGCCGGTTCAATTGCGCTCCGTAGCCGGGCGCGCGATATTTCAATCGATGGAACGGGTCATCATTCCAATCTACTTCGACTACGCCTCGACCCTGTGTTACATCGCATGGCGGATCGTGAGCGAGCTCGAAACCGAAATGGGTTTCGAATCGCTCTGGAAAGGTGTTCCCATCTCGATTCGCGATTTCAAAGCGCGCGCCGGCCGCGAGCTGGGCCCTCGCGAATATCAGAAAGTGGCGATGGTCGCGGCGGAGACCGGCATCGCAGTCGCGCCGCCGAAAGTCTGGATCAACTCGGACGCCGCGCTGATGGGCGCTGAACTCGCGCGTGAAGCAAAAGCCTTCCCCGCCTATCATGCGGCGGTCTTCCGCGGCGCCTTCGACGAAAATCTCGACATTTCCAATTACGAAACGCTGGCCGATATCGCCCGTCGCGCCGGCATGGATCGTGACCGTTTCCTCGCCGAGCTCAAGACCGAGCGGATGGCCTCGCGCATCGCCGACAACAAGCGCGAGGCCGACGAACAATCGGCGCTCGGCTATCCGACTTTCCTGCTCGGCGAGTTTCCGTTGATCGGAATCCAGCCCAAGGAAACCATGCGGCTGATTTTCGCGCGCTACATCCGTCAACGCGAGGAAAATCCCGGCCACTGAAACTAGCGCGACATGAACACCGGGCTGATCGAGTTGCGCAGCACATACTCGGTCGTCGAGCCCAGCACCATCTCGATGATCCTGCTGTGGCCGTACGCGCCGATGAACAGGCAATCGGCGTCGCGCGCATTGATGAACTTGATGATCTCCTCGTTGGCGTGACCCGATAGCAGGTGGAACTCCGCCTTGGGCGTGAAATGCTCGAAGTACTTGCGCGCCTCTTCGAGGGTGCGCTCGCCAAGCTTGGGGTCGCGTGCGACCGTGATGACGATGAGTGGAACCCCGAAGCCGGCCGAGAAATCCGCCGCCGCGCGCATCGCACGCGAGGCGCGTTCGCTCCCGTCATAGGCGAGCACCGGCCGCTTCATCTCGCGGAAATTCTGCGGCGAGATGAACAACGGTCGCGGGCATTTGCGCGCGACGCTCTCCGCGGTCGAACCCAGCAGTCCGGTGGAAAAACGCTCGTTGACCCCGCGATGCCCGATCATCACCAGGTCGGCGGATTTGGCCCGGTCGCAGATCTGGTTGGGAACTATCCCCATGTCGAGCATGGTTTCCGCGGGCACGTTTTCGCGCTTCGCGGCTTCGAGAAAGGCTTCCAGTACCGCTTTTCCGCGTTGCGTCAGGACTTCGCGCATCTTAGAAGAGAAGTCCAGGTACGGTTCAAGTCCGAGCGATCCTGAGATATCATGGAAGAACGAACCTTCGATCGAAACGATGTCGACGACGTGAAGGCCGATCAGGGCGGCCTCGAGTTTGCGCGCGATGTAGAATGCATACGCCTGGGCGTTGCGTGAATGTTCCGAACTGTCGATGCCGACCAGAATTTTTTTTATCATCGGCTGCCCCAGCGTGAGATTCGCGATACCATGACCGCAGGTCGAGGCTCAAGGGTTTAGGGGTGAGGTCAGAGGGATGAGTGAGCAAAGCAGTTCACGAATCGAGCGCGTGCTCGACGAGTTGATCGAGGCGGCCGAAAAGGTCGGCCTAGAAGTGCGGCGCGAACGCATTATGCGCGAAGTTGGATATCGGGCCCGCGGCGGGGTTTGCCGCTTGCGCGACAACGACATGGTAATTATCGATCGCGATCAGGCGCCCCATGAACAACTGGAGATCGTTGCGGAAGCCTTGAAAGGGCGCGACCTCGAAGCAGTGTATCTTTCGCCGGCCGCGCGCAAAATCCTGCTGGTCGGACAGCCTGGGTAAGCGTGATGCCCCGAACCGAAGAAATCCATGCCCCGAACCGTACCGTCGTCGATCGCAAGGCGCGTGTCGACGCGGACAGTAAGATGGAGCTTTTCCATACGCGGCTTAAGGACAAGGGGCTCAAGTCAACCGGCCAGCGCGACGACATCGCGCGCGTGTTCTTCGCGCAGGGCCAGCACATCAGCGCCGAACGTCTTTATGCGGAAGTCAAAAAAATCAACCCGCACGTCGGCTACGCGACGATCTATCGCACCCTCCGGCTACTGAAAGAGTGCGAGTTGGTATCCGAGCGCCATTTCGATGACGGACAAGCGCGCTATGAGGTGGTGAGTGACAAGCATCACGACCATTTCATTTGCGAGCGATGCGGCAAGATCATCGAATTCGAAAACGAGAATCTCGAGCGCCTGCAGGAAACGGTCGCGCGTGAACTGAAGGTGATGCTGACGCGACACAAGCTGGAACTCTACGGCATTTGTCCCGAGTGCCTCGCCGGCGATTTGCCGTAACAGATTTTCTACTACCTCAGACCGAACAAACGGCGCGCATTCTCCGACGTGATCGTCGCGAGGCGATCCGCTTCGACACCGCGCAACGTGGCGAGTACTTCTACTGTGCGCCGAACGTAAGCGGGCTCGTTGCGTTTGCCGCGATACGGCTCCGGCGCGAGGTAAGGCGCGTCCGTTTCAACCATCACGCGATTGTCAGGTACCGTCGGCGCGGCCTCGCGAACCTCGCGGGCATTGCGAAACGTTACGATCCCGGAAAATGAAATGTGAAAGCCGAGCGCGACGAATTCTTTTGCCGCGTTGGTGTTGCCCGTAAAGCAATGGATCACGCCGCCACGCGCGGGCATGCCGACCTCGCGAACGATGGCTGCGAGGCGCTCCTCGGCATTGCGGCAATGGATCGAGATCGGCAGCTCCAGCTCTGAAGCCAACTCCAGATGGCGTCGCAATGCGGCCTCCTGCGCATCCTGCGGCGAATGCATGTAGTGAAAATCCAGCCCGCTTTCGCCGATGGCGACGACCTTCTTTGACTTGGCCAGCTCGCGCAGCGCCTCAATCCGATCCGAATCGCAATCCTTCGCATCGTGCGGGTGCACTCCGACTATCGCATACACATGCGGATGGTTTTCGGCGATCTCGACTGTGCGCCGATCCGTCTCGATCGAGGTAATCGCGCCTACCGAGACAATCGTGCCGATGCCGGCTGCTTTCGCCCGTTCGAGGATACCGTCGAGATCGCCGTAGAGCTTCGGATCGGCGAGGTGGCAATGAGTATCAGTGATCGATGTCACGAGCGAATAACCCTGCGTTTCTTTGAATCCGACAATTTGTTACAAGAAGGTGATCATTGAACTGGAGAGTCGAGCCTGGCAAAGCGACTACATAGCCTTCCCCCTCCGAAACGGCAAGCCGAGGATGACGAGCTGAGTCGCATCGACGAAGAAGCGCTCGCCGGTCCCGATGGGCCGTTGCCGCGCAAGCTGACGCCCGAGTGGGTCGCGGTGAACCTGATGGACATCACCGCGCATCTGATGGCCGCGATCGACAAAGCCTCGGCGCCGCTCGACCGCATCGCGGATGCCGCCGAAGACGCCACCGCGCACGTTGCGCACGCGAGCAACTTTTTCCGCCGGCCGTTGACTATCGCGATGCTGTTTCTTCTGTTGGGCATGGCCGGGCTAAGTATCTATGCGCTAATGCCGAGGCCGCATCGTTATTACTCGTATGAAGCAGGTGCCGGGGACATCGACAAATCGCACGCGTCGCTCGGTGGCGTGCAGTATGTCCTCGATCGCAAGCAATTTGACGCGCGATTGGCGAAAGCTCAGCCCGAGGCGATTCACAAATACTTCGTCGAAATCGACGGTCGCAAATTTCCGGTGAAGCAGGCAGTTAGCGTCGGCCTGGGCGCTCCGCGCGCGAGCTTCGGCACCGAGGCCGCCATCCACACGCTCACCAAGCTGGGCTATCGGACGCAAGAAATGGGGAGCTAGGCCTTCGGCTTCTCGATGCGCGGGAACAGTGGGATCGGAGGTTTCACGTGGTGCCCCGGCTTGAGGCCGCTGCCATAAGGTGCGCGCAGCGCGGACTCATCGACGTTCAACAAATCGACCAGCTTCGCCGCCATCGTGGGTAGAAATGGTTCGAGGAGATCCGCCGCGACGCGCAAAGCCTCCAGCAGGTTCGCGAGGATCTGCTCCACCCGCGGCATCGAGGCGGGGTCTTTCGCGATTTTGAACGGCTCGGTGGTGACGATGTACTTGTTGGCGACGTCGAGAGCCACCTGAATCGCATCGAGCGCGCGGTTGAACTGGAGCGCCTCGATCTGCGCGCCGACCGTCTCGGGAATCGTGGTAAAGGCGTTCACAACTTCGGCGTCGATTTCTGCGCGAACCGCGGGCAGCGCTTTCACCTCGCCGCCGCAGTAACTTTGCGCCATCCGCAGCACCCGGCTCGCGAGGTTGCCGAGATTATTGGCGAGGTCGGAGTTATAACGCTCGATCAATCGCTCGTCGGAAAAGTCTACATCGAGGCCATAGACGATCTCGCGCATCTCAAAGTAACGCAGCACGTCGGCGCCGTATTTGCGCTCGTATTCCATCGGATCGGGAATGTTGCCCGAACTTTTCGACATGCGCGAACCGCCGAAGTTCATCCAGCCGTGCACGTTGAGATGCCGATATACCGGCAGCCCCGCGACCATCAGCATCGCGGGCCAGTACACGATGTGCGTCTTCAGAATATCCTTGCCGATGAAATGCTCGGTGACCGGCAGGATCTCGCGCAATGCCGCGTCGCTCGTATCGGGCAACTCGCTGAGATACGCCCAGAACGCGTCGTACCACACATAGGTCACATATTTGTCGTCGAACGGCAGCTCGATGCCCCAGTCGAGACGCGTCTTGGGCCGCGAGATGCAAAGATCCTCGACCGGCTCGGAGAGCATGTTGAGGGCCTCGTTGCGAAAGCGCTCGGGCCGAATCAAATCGGTGTTGCGCACCAGGTCGACGATCGCGTGGCGATATTTTTCCAGCCGCAGGAAATAGTTTCCCTCGTTGATTAGCTCGGTCGGCGTGTTGTGCGCGGGGCAAATGTTTCCCGGCAGCAACTCCTTCTCGGTGTAGAAGCGCTCGCATCCGATGCAGTACAGCCCTTGGTAATCCTTGTAATAAATTTCGCCAGCGTCGTACGCGCGCTGCAGCATCGATTGCACGAACTTCTGATGCACCGGATCGGTCGTCCGCACGAAATAGTCGTAGTCGATGTTCAGCAGATCGAATCCGTTCTTGAACACCTCGGCAATGCGATCGACGAATTCTTTGGGCTTTAGCCCCGCCGCGATCGCGGCGCGATAGTTCTTGTCGCCGTGCTCATCGGTGCCGGTGACGAAGGTGACATTCTGGCGCCCGAGCTTGTGGCGATAATGGCGCGCGAAGGCATCGGCGGCGAACGCTTCCGACGCGTGGCCGACATGCGGCGGCCCGTTGCTGTAAAAGATCGCCGTGGTGATATGTACTCGATCCGCCATTTTGTAGCGATTCGAAACTAATTCGGCCGCGGCGGTTGTGGTGGCCGATTGGAAACCAGATCCTCACGCGTCGCTTCAACCACGCCGCCGTCCTCTTCGCGCTGGATCAGCACGGTCTGGGTAAAAATGTTCTGCCTGATTACCTTGCCGTCGCCCTTCACGCATTGGACCCGTTTGCCGATCGCGGGAAGTCCACGCTTCAGTTCGACGTAGGTCGCATACTCGTAGCGCAGGCAACACTTGAGGCGTCCGCACATTCCCGCGAGGCGCGAGGGATTCAGCGCCAGTCCTTGCTCGCGCGCCATCTTGACCGTGACCGCCTCGAAGTCGCGCAGCCACGAGGAGCAGCATAGCTCGCGCCCGCACGGCCCCAGACCGCCAGTCACCTTGGTCTCATCGCGTGCGCCAATTTGTTTCATCTCGACGCGTACCCGCAGCGTATTGGCGAGGTCGCGGACCAGGTCGCGAAAATCGACGCGATTTTCCGCGATGAAATAAAAAACCGCCTTGCGTCCGTCGAATGCGAAATCGACGTTCACCAGCTTCATTGCCACTCCGCGCTCGTGGATCCGCTCAATGCACAGCCGTCGCGCACGCGCCTCGCGCCCGAGGTTTTCCTCCTCGGTGCGCAGATCCTGGGCGCCCACCAGCCGGATGACCGGCTTGAGGACCGACAGGTCCAGCGTATGCGCCGGTTCATGCGGTTCCAGTTCGACGGTGCCGACGCGGACGCCGCCGTCGCTATCGACCAGCACGCGATCGCCACGGCGCATCGCGAGGTTGCCGGCGAGGTAGTTGAACAGATGCCCGGTCTGCTGAAGGCTTATCGCAACAATGCGTGGAAGTTCGCCGCCGCTTTCAAATGAATCTGCTTCAATCGCCACGTTATTCGCCTCGCGCTGCCTGCCCCACGGTCATCCAGAGTTGCTCGGCCTGCAGCCGGCAATTCGCCATCGCTTCTACCGCGGCTTGCGCCCGCACCGCCGCGGACAGGCAGCTAACCAATCCTTCCACACTATATGATGCGGACAGATCTTTCATAATGGCGGCGGTCTCAGGCGAAGCGGAGGCGAAATCTTCGCCTAGTAACTTCGAGGATAATATTTCTTCAACCAGGCGCGCCATCAGCTCGAAGTTGTCCGCCGCCTGTTCGCGATTGCCGAAGTACTCCTGCGCGATGGCATTGGCGCCTGCGAAGTCGAGCCGCCTGGCGCGGCTCATCGCCTCCAGGAGTTCCTTCAAAGGAGGCTCGTCGCCGTCGAGAAGCGCGAGACCTCGCGCGGCACTGCCTCGGGAGAGGCGCGCCAACGCGTGCGCGCGCTTCTTGTCGATGTTGCCGCGCGCGACGATGATCTCTTCGACCTCAGCCGGCGTCAGCGGAGGAAATCGCACCGGGCGCAGCCGCGATCGCACGGTATCGAGCAGCGCGCGCTCACTGGCGGTGATCACGAAGATGATCGCGTGTCCCGGCGGCTCCTCGAGGGTCTTAAGTACCGCGTTCTGACCCGGAACGTTGAGGGTCTCGGCGTCATCGAGGATGGCGAGGCGCATCGGCGCGCGCGAGGGCTTCAGTGCGAGCTGCGCCATCATCTCGCGGACCTGCTCGATCAGCACATCGGTACGATTTTGCGCCTTTTCGACGTGCGCGATATCGGGATGAACGCCGAGCGCGGTCTGCACGCAGGCGTTGCAGCATGCGCAGGTTTTCGCGCCGGCCTTGTCGCGCACGCGCGTGGTTTCGGTGGTACCGACACCGGCGCGAATCGGACATCGATCGGGGGTGCAGCAGAAATTTTCGCCCGGCGATCGTTCGCACGCGAGGCTATGCACCAGGCCTTGCGCCATCAGCGATTTGCCGACCCCGCGCGGACCCGAAAACATGTACGCATGCGAGGGACGCGTCTCCAGCTCGCGCAGAATGCGCTGGTAAATCTCGCGATGGCCGCGCAGCGCGTCTAGGGGCATCGGGCTTTGATCAACTCTCGGGCCGCGGCGAGGATTTCCGCGGTAACGTTTTCATACGGCTGTTCGGAATCTATGATGCGGACCCGCTGCGGCTCCGCTTTGGCGATCGCGAGGAAGCCGTCGCGCACGCGCCGATGAAATTCCATCCGCTCGCTCTCGAAGCGATCGAACTTGTGCGCCTGGCCCTTGACGCGCTCGCGGGTGCGCCCGATTCCGACCTCGGCGGAACAATCGAGCACGATGGTCAGGTCGGGAACCATGCCGTCGGTCGCGAGCTGGCTGAGTTGACGGAGCAACGGGAGATCGAAGCCACGCCCATAGCCTTGATAGGCGACGGTCGAATCCGAGTACCGATCGGAAATGACGATTTCGCCGGCCTCGACGCCGGGACGGAGCTTCTCGCGCACGTGCTGCGCACGATCGGCGAGCACCAACAGCAACTCCGAGGCGACGTTAAGCGAGACTTCGGGATCGAGGAAAATTTTGCGAATCGCCTCGCCCGCGCGCGTGCCGCCCGGCTCATGCGTAACGCTGACGGTGTGGCCTTCATTGCGGAGCGCTTCGGCGAGGGTGGCCGCCTGAGTGGTTTTGCCGGAACCCTCGACGCCTTCCAGTGTCATGAATAATCCACGGCCCATCAGTGGCCAAGATACCAGCGCTTGATCTGAGGTTGAAAGAGCGCGTACGCGCCCGCCGCGATTGCGAGGAAGGGCCCGAACGGAACCTCGGTGCGCAGGACCGAGGTTTCTGTTTCTTCCGGTCCCGCCGCGTCTTCTGCGACTGGCGGTGACGGGCTCCCTCCCGAGAACGCTGCAACCAATCCACCGACGGCGCCGAGCACCGAGCCGATGAACAATGTGAACACGGCGCCCGGCCATCCCATGAACGCTCCCACCATTCCGAGCAGCCACACATCGCCCATCCCGACGCCCTCGCGATTGCGCAGCCAGAAATAGACTTCGCCGGTGAGGAAGAGGAATCCCCATCCAACCGCGATGCCGATAAGCGATCGCTTCAGTCCGACTTCGGGAATCATAAACGTCGCCGCCAACAGCCCGATCGGAATTCCCGGAAAGGTTATGATGTTGGGAATCAGGCGCCAGTCGTAGTCGATCAGCGCGACGATGAAGAGTGCCGCACAAAAAACAAAACGCGCAGTCGCATCCGGCAGTGGATAGTGGAGGTAGAGGTAAGCAGCGGTAACCGCGAGCGCGAATTCGGCCAGGAAATGCCGAAACGGAATCGTCGCGCCGCACATTAAGCATCGGCCGCGCAGGCCGAGGTAAGCGAGGATCGGAATATTCGCCCACCATGGGATGGGCCGATTACATTCGGTGCAGAACGACCGCGGCGTGACGATCGAGATTTCGCGCGGCAATCGATATGCCACCACCGTGACAAAGCTCCCGATGCTCGCGCCGAACAAAAACGCGAGCACGGCGCCCAACCCCTGCGGAATGTCCAGTACCATCCGGCTAGGCCTTTATCACGGTGACCATCAGTGAGCGATCGCGCGGGCCGTCGAATTCCGCGAACATCACGCCCTGCCAGCGTCCCAACGCTAGCTTGGCCTCGCGCACCGGAATGTTGATCGAGGTGCTCAGCAGCACCGACAGGATGTGCGATTGCGAATTACCTTCGCCATGGCGAAAGCCACTCTCGCGCGGGACCATCTTTTCAAGCTGCATGATCATGTCGCTGGTCACATCGGAATCCCAGTTTTCCGAAACGATGATCGCTGCGGTCGTGTGTGGAACAAAGAGGTTGCAAAGCCCGCTTTTCACACTCGACGTCCCGACCGCAGCATTTACCTGTTCGGTGATATCGATCAGCGTGATGCGGGAATCAGTATGGAGTTTGAGTTCCGGCATCAGTGAAAGTTTACGTTTCCAGTCGCAGCGGTTCCATCGGGCGGGCCGGCTCACTTGGCGCACAGCTTGATCGTCAAATCGTAGGTCGCGCGGATGCCGCGATTGAGGTTGTCGACTGACAGTCGTTCGTCCACCCCGTGAATCCGCGTCACCTCGTTATCGGCCAGGATGACCGGCACGAAACCATACGCAGGCACGCCCTTGACGCGCAGGAAGCGTGAGTCGGTGCCACCCGTAGTCATGTTGGGCGCGATGATCGCGTCGACGAAATCGTCCGCGATAACCTGCTTCATCGCATCCCACGCTTCACCATTCATCGGCGAAGTTGGCGAAGGATCGGGACGCTGGAGAAACTCGATGTCAAACTTCGGGCCGATCACTTCGCGAAAATGTTTCAGGAAAGCCTCCGCGTCAGTGTCGGGCAGCAGACGACAATCGATAGCGGCCTCGGCAGTCGAAGGGATCACGTTCACCTTCATGCCCGAGGTGAGCATCGTCGGCGCCATCGTATCGCGCATCTGCGCCTGGATTGTGTAAGGCGATAGCGGTCCGCGCGCCGCGATCTCCATCATGTAGGGCCATCCGAGGTGCGCTAGTTCGAAGGACGCGGAGCTGCTATCCATCCGCGGCGCGAGGGTGCGCATCGCTTCATCGAACACCGGCGTCAGATGAAATGGCGGCGGGTCTGAGAGCAGACGCGAGAGCCCCTCGATGAGAATCAGATTGGGGTTGTTGGCGCTCGGCATCGAGCCATGCCCGGCTTTTCCGTGCACGGTCAGACGCATCCACATCGCACGCTTCTCGGCGACCGCAACCCGAAACGTGACTCCGCGACTGCCGAGCCAATTCGGCGTGCCCTCGCCACCTTCATTGAATGCGAACGCAGGATCGAACGCGTCCCAATGATTCGCCGCCATCCATTGGGCGCCGTTCGCGCCGCCCGCCTCCTCGTCGCAGTTGACCATCATCACGACGCCACGCTTAAGCGGGGTGCCGCCGCGCTTCAGCGCGAGCATGGTCATCAGCGCCATGATGCCATGCGCCTTGTTGTCGAACGCGCCGCGGCCCCATACGAATCCGTCAGCGAGGTTGCCGTTGAACGGCGGATGGCTCCAATCCTTGGCGACTGCGGGCACCACGTCGGCATGCGACATCAGCAGCATCGGCTTCACGCCGGCGGGGCCGGGCAGCCTCGCGACGAGATTCGCCATCCCGGGTTTGCTGACGAAGATCTGCGTCTCGATGCCTTCCCTATCCAGTATACCTTTCAGAAAAGCGATCGCGTCGGCGGTGTTGTCGGGAGGATTGCTGGTGTCGAAGCGCAGGTAGGATTGGAAATATCCAAGCGCCTCAGCGTCGAGCTTGCTCCAGTCGATGGATGCTGTGTTGGCTCCAGGAGCGGCCTGCGCATTTGGATGAAGACTCGCTGTCAGCAGCACAGTGAAAACGGAGAGCGATATCGCCAAGGTCTTCAGAGCCGGCCGCATCATTTATCCGGCACCTCAACGCTGGCACTGCGGACAATAAAAACTCGCGCGCTGTCCGACCACGACGTTGCGGATCGGCGTGCCGCACGTGTAGCAGGGCTCGTCCTCGCGCCCATACACCATCAGTCGCTTGGAGAATGCGCCGGGCTGTCCGCGCGAATCGCGATAGCTGCGAAAGGTGGTGCCGCCACTGCCGATCGCAGCGCGCAGGACTTTTGGAGTGTACTCGACGATGAGGTCGATCTCCCCGCGTTTGACCTTGCCGGCTCGCCGGGTCGGTCGTACCTTGGCGTGAAACAGGATCTCCGATGCGTAGATATTTCCTACACCCGCGACGATGCGTTGATCCATGATGAGGTTTTTGATCGCGACCTTTTTCCCTTTCGCCTGTCTCGCGAGGTAATCGGCATTGAAATCCGAGCTGAGCGGCTCGGGGCCGATGCCTTTTAGCTCGGCGATGACCCCCAGATCGTCGCGTGTGATCAGTTGCACCATTCCGAAACGGCGCGGGTCGTTGTAGACCAGCCGGCTGGCATCGTCGAGTCCGAACTCGAGGTGATCGTGCTTCGCGTTGAATTCACTCGCGTCGAAATTACCATGGCGATGCGTGATGCTGCCGCTCATTCCCAGGTGCGCGAGGATGATCGAATCGCCGGTCAGTTCGATCAGCAGGTATTTGGCGCGCCGAGAGATGCGTTCGATGGTGCGGCCCGTGATCATCGCGCCGAAGTCCGGCACCACGCGTCGGCGCAGCGGCAGTTTGCCGATGCGCGCGCTCACAATTGTGCGACCGACCGCGGAGCGGGTCAGGATGCGGCGTAGCGATTCGACTTCGGGAAGCTCGGGCATCTTAAGATTGCGATTTCAACGCGCGCGCCAGCCTAACGAAGTCGGCGGGGGAAAGCGACTCCGCGCGTGCGGTGGACTCGATGTCTGCACATGCTAGCGCATCAATAGCAGCGCCGGAGGTGAGGCCGAAGCCTCCCGCGAGCGAGTTGCGGATCATCTTGCGCGGCGCGGAAAACGACGCCCGAATCGTTTCGAGCAGATGTTTTTCTTCTTCGGGATAGAAGAGCAACTCGGTCGGACGGAATCGCAGGACCTCGGCATCGACGTTGGGCTTCGGATGGAAGCTGCCGGCGGCGACGCGAAAGTGGAGGTCAACTCTGAAATACAGCGCGGCGTACACCGAGAGCGCCGAGTATTGCGAATCGCCGGGTTGCGCGCGCAGACGTTCGCCGACCTCGCGCTGAAACATCGCGACGATCATGGCGATGCGATCATGATGGTCGCAGAGCACGCGAAAAATCGCGCTCGCAGCATTGAACGGGAGGTTGCCGATAACCTTCACCGGAATTTTTGCGAGTTGACGAAAATCGATCTGAACGAAATCGGCTTCGACGATGGTGACCCTATCGTCGGTGTTGTAGGTTTCGCGAAGACGTTGTGCCAGCGCGCGATCGAGTTCCACCAGGGTCAGGTTGCGAGGCCCTCGCTGCAAAATGCGTTCAGTCAGTATCCCCAGGCCCGGACCGATTTCGATCACATCATCAGTTGACTCGATGTGAGCAGCGGTGACGATGCGATCGGCGATCGCGCCTTGGGTCAGGAAGTTCTGTCCTTTGGATTTGCTTGCGGTCAGGCCCGCATCCGCAAGGATCGTTCGCGCCCGCGAGGGATCGGCCGAATGCTCCCTGGTACGCCGCACGGCTCAAAGCGAAAGGTTCGCTGACGCGTCGATGCCGAGGTCGTCGCTTTCGCCGCGCAGCAGCCGGTAACTGCCGGCCATCGCGATCATCGCGGCGTTGTCGGTGCAGTAGCGCAACGCCGGCGCGACGACGCGACGATTTTCGGCTTCCAATGCGCGCGCGAGGGCCTCGCGCAGGCGCGAGTTCGCGGCCACACCACCGGTGAGCGCGACGGTATCGACGCCGGTCATGTGCGCGGCGGCGAGGGTCGGACGAATCAGCATGTCGACCACCGCTTCCTGGAAGCTGGCCGCCAGATCCTCGTGCGAGGTCGCGGCGCCGACTTCGCTGCGCAGGAAATTCGCGACCGAGGTTTTCACCCCGCTGAAGCTGAAATCCATCGCGGCGTTTTTTACGTGGGCGCGAGGAAACTTGACCGCCTTGCGGCTGCCGCGCTTGGAAATGTCATCGATGATTTTGCCGCCCGGATAGCCGAGTCCCATCAGCTTCGCGACCTTGTCGAAAGCCTCGCCGGCCGCATCGTCGCGCGTATTGCCGAGGCGCCGATAGCGCCCAAAATCTTCGACCATGAAGAGCGCGGTGTGACCGCCCGAAACCACCAGCGCGAGGTACGGCATCGCGATGGGATGCTCGATCAGCGGCGCAAGCAGGTGTCCCTCAATATGGTTCACGCCCACGAAGGGGATCCCGATCGCTTGAGAAAGCCCCTTCGCGCACAGCAGGCCAACCAGTAGCGAGCCTACCAGCCCGGGACCCCGCGTGACCGCGATGCCGCCGATATCTGCCAGTGAGCAGCCGGCCTCGGCCAGCGCGCGATTGATGATCGGCATCATGGTGACCACGTGATTGCGCGATGCGAGCTCGGGCACGATGCCGCCGTAAAGCCGATGGATGTCGTCCTGATTGGCGACCGCACTGGAACGGATTTTTCCAATGCCCGCGCGCTCGGTTTCGAACACCGCGGCAGCGGCGTCGTCGCATGAACTTTCAATTCCAAGGATCAGCATAATTCAGTCTTCCGGTTTCGCCGGTGGCGCGGGGGCCGAGTCCGGTGGTGGCGCGGAATCGTCTTCGTCGGGCGCCGAATCATCGGTGACTTCGTCCGATGGAGATGGCGCGGGTGCCGGCTCTGCGGTTGGCCCCGCCATGTCGCTGCCAAGGCGAGTCAGCCCGACGCGCGCCATCAGATTGCCCGGCACGGCGACCAGCGCCTTCTGATAACTCGCGATAGCGGCCTCGTTCTGACCGGCCTGTTCATTGGCGAGACCTTCGAAAGCAAAGGTCTCACCGAGCCACGCAGGATTGGTGCCGAAACGGGCTTCAGCGCGCGTCAGAAAGGTGATCGCCTGGGGGTAGTTCTTTTTCGCCAGATAGGCGCGCCCAAGATAGAAGTATGCATACGGATTCGAGCCGTCGATCGAGATCGCGCGTCCGATGGTTTGAATCGCGTCGCCCTCGCGCCCGCGAAGGATTTCGTCGCGTCCCTGATCGGTAACTCGCAGCGACGCTGCCAGCGCGGGCTGGCTGGTACGAATGCTCTGAATCAGCGGCTCCAGAGACGCGTCGCTAATTTGAATTTGCGGCGCGACCGAACCCACTTCGAGTGGAGCGATATCGGTCGGGGTTGGAATCGGCGTCGGCTCGGGCGTCGGCTTCAGCCGGCAAAGGGGTATTCGCACCCGGTGCAGCCGTCGATGGCGCGGCTGCTCCAGGAGCGGGCGGCGCTGAGTTGGTCGCTGCCGATGCGGGCACCACTACCCAATCCGCCGATGGCCCGGCTTGAGGAGTCGCGACGACGGTCGGCATATCCTGCTCGGGAAGATTCTCCTCGGTGAAGCGCGCGTGTTGGATCGAATCGCCAGCCGTCGCGATACTCCACGCCATGGCAATCGCGCACGATGCCACAAACAGCCGCACCACCACTCGCGAAGACGAGCGGCCGGCGCGGCGCGATGAGGGCGCCATCGACATCAGTCGTTCGGGTCTACGGAATCATCTACCTCAGGATCGGAGGCAGTGGGAACCACGTGATTGGAGCCGGCGCTGGCTTGCAGCGGTCCACCATGAAACGGGCAGGGCTGCATCGGGGCCATGTCCTGGGGGAAAACCCCAGTCGTCTTGACCGGACAAAATGGCGTGGCTTTGTAACCAGTTGTAGGATCGACGGTTTCCTCGACGAGGCCGGGGGGTATTACGAATCCGAGCGGAGGTCGCGAGGCGGTAGCGGCCTTCATAAAACTCGTCCACGCCGGCAACGATCCTTGTGCGCCGGTCAGCCCAAGGACTTCTTTCTGATCGAAGCCGGTCCACACTACGGTGAGTAGATTCGGGGTGAAGCCCGCGAACCACGCATCCTTCGCATCATTGGTGGTGCCGGTCTTGCCCGCCGCGGGACGCCGAAAGCCCATCGTGCGCGCGCCCGCGCCGGTGCCGTGGTTGATGACCTGTTCGAGCATGAACTGCATCATGTACGCGAGCTGCGGCGAAAGCACCTGCTCGGCCTGCAACTCATGACCCTCCATCACCTTGCCGTTCTGATCGACGACCGCGGTCACTGCGTAGGGATGAACGTCCATGCCGTCGCTGGCGACGATGGAATAGGCCTCGGCCAGTTGGAGCGGCGACACCTCGATGCCACCGAGCACGATCGACGGATACATCGGCAGATCGCCGAAGCCGAGCTTCTTGCCCATCGCGACCACGCGATCGAGGCCGATGGTATTAGCGATGCGCGCGGCGGCGGCGTTGAGCGATTCCTCGAGCGCAAATTCCAGGGTTACGCGCCCGAAATAGCGATCCTTGTAGTTGTTGGGCGTCCAGCTCATGTTGTCGGCATAGTTCCACGTCCACTGGGTGTCATCGACATAGCTGGTGGGGAGAAATTTTTCGGGACCGCCGGTGAGCGTCTCATCAAAAGCCGCGGCATAGGTGACGATTTTGAAAGCCGATCCCGGCTGACGCTTGGATTGGGTGACGCGATTGAACTGCGAGCGCTGATAGTTGCGCCCGCCGATCATCGCGCGGATTTTTCCGCTGCCGGGCTCGAGCGATACCAGGCATTCCTCGAGCTCTTCCTTTTCCTCGCGCCGACGCAACTTGGGATGCTTGGCTTCGAGATCCGCAAGATTATCATCAACGGCCTTCTCGGCGAGCTTCTCCGCATGAACATCGAGCGTGGTGAAGATGCGCAGGCCTTCCTCGGTCAGCACCGACGACTGATAGCGATCGGCGAGTTCCTTCTTCACGTAGTCGACAAAGTAGGGCGCATCGTTGGTCTCGGCAAAGGTTTCCCGCGGATGCAACGGTTCGGCGCGCGCGGTGTCGAAAGCCGCCTGGCTGATGTAACCGTCCTGCAGCATCGAGGCGAGGACTTCATTGCGGCGCACCCGCGCGAGGTCCGGATGGCGCATCGGATTAAGCCGATTGGGCGAGCTGATCATCCCGGCAATAGTAGCCATTTCGGCAATACTCAGATCGCGCGGTTCCTTGGAGAAGTAGTATTCGGAAGCCTCCCAGATTCCGTAGATTCCTTCCTGGCCGCGCTGCCCCAAGTAGATATCGTTAATATAGTTTTCGAGTATTTCGTCCTTGGAGTATTTGTTCTCGGCGATCACCGCCATCAGCAGCTCCTTGACCTTGCGATTGAAGGAGCGTTCGCGAGTCAGGAAGAAGTTCTTCATCAGCTGCTGGGTAAGCGTCGATCCACCCTGGCGTACATGACGCGAGGTGAGATCGATCCATCCCGCTTTCGCAGTGCGCACGAAGTCGAAGCCGTGATGGTCGTAGAAGCGGTGATCTTCGGCAGCGAGGATGGCGTCGATGAAGCCATTGGGAATTTGGTTAAGCGGGACCAGGCGGCGCTGGCGCCAGTCGCCTTCGAAGATACCGCTCAGAAGCTCCGGCTCCAGCTCCATTGAGTAGATCGGCTTGCGGGTGTCCGGATCGGCCATCTGCTGGATGACCTCGTTGCGCGAGACATCGATCTGAACGATCTCGCCTGGGAAGTTCCGATACGGGTAGGCGAAGTTATGCAGGAAGATGGTCAGCTTGCCGAGCTTGGGGTCATAGCTATATTCGCCGCGTTGATTGACCTGGCCCGTTTCGACGCGGTGATAATTGAGGCGCGCGAGGCGCTCGAAAAAGCCCAGGTCCTTGAGGGTTTGCCCTGGGTAAATGACGGTCGAGTCGGAATATATTCGCGAGGGTATGTTCCAGCGCTTCTGAGAAAAACGAGTGACTACTTCCTCCTCGAGGGCGTGATAGTAAGTCAGGAAGAAATACAGTGCGGGAATTGCCGCAAATACAATCAGCGCAACTACACTTACCAGCGCGATCTTGAGGATAGTTCTTAGCGACATCGAATGGATCAGGAGACTTCGCGCGTGCGAAGCGCGAAAGCCTTATTCATGCTTCCGGCTTTAGCGCGAAGTAGATCGTGCTGTCACCGCGCTTGACAAGAATCAAAACGATCTTGCTCTTGCCGCCCGTGTTCATCGCCTGCTGATAGGAACCGACGTCTTTCACCGCCTCGCGATTCACTTCGAGGATGACGTCGCGTGCGCGCAGCCCGGCTTCGTCGGCGCGGCTGCCCGGCTGCACCGAGGAGATCACAACTCCGTTTTCCTGCTCGAGGCCCAGCTCCTTCGCGAGGTCGGGGCTCAAGTCCTTCACGAACAGCCCGAACGATGACGCCGTCCCGCGGCTATGCTTTTCGACCGGTTGCGCCGAGGCCAGTTCTTCCTCGTGCGATTGGGTGATGGCGATCTTTAACTCCTGCGGTTTGCCTTGGCGCATCAGCTTGAGCGTCGCGACATGGCCGATCGGCGTCCGGCCGACCATCAGCGGAAGCTCGCGCGAATCGACAATCGGAGTGCCATCGAAAGAAGTGATGACATCGCCACGCTCGATGCCTGCTTCCTTGGCGGGGCCACCCTTGAGCACCTCGGCGACCAGCGCGCCAGTAGGTGAGGGCAGGCCGAGCGACTCCGCGATTTCGGGCGTCATCTTCTGGATATAGACCCCAAGCCATCCGCGCACCACTTTGCCGGAGTGTGCGTAATTGCGCGAGTTCTTCCTTGACGATATTGACCGGGATCGCGAAGCCGATGCCCATGTTGGAGCCGGTGCGCGTGTAGATCGCGGAATTGACGCCGACCACCTCGCCACGCACTGAGATGAGCGGTCCGCCCGAATTGCCAGGATTGATCGATGCGTCGGTCTGGATGAATTCGTCGAAGTTGCCCGGGATGAAGCGGCCCTTGGCGCTCACCACGCCAACCGTCACCGAATGATCGAAGCCGAATGGATTGCCGATCGCCATCACCCACTGGCCGACTCTGACGTCGTCGGAGTTGCCCAGCGGCGCAACCGGCAAGCTCATGCTTCGGTTCAATCTTCAGCAACGCGATGTCGCTTTTCTCGTCGCGTCCGACCAGCTTCGCTTTGTACTGATTGCCGTCCTGGGTCGAGACCGCGATGCGATCCAGCGTCGGTCACCACGTGATCGTTGGTCACGCACGTAGCCGTCCTTGCTCACGATAAATCCCGAGCCGAGGCTCTTCGCGTGGGGCGAATATTCCTCGAAGGGGTTGTGCGGGGTTTTGCCCTGCGGGCCGGGCCGAGGGCTCGTCTTCCTCGGGATTTGTATCCGGGTTCAGTCGAGGCTCCTCGCTGGAGATGTTCACGACCGCGGGCGAAAGCTTCGCCGCGAGGTCGACAAAGTCCGGCAGGCTTTGAACCTTGGCGACGTGGCCGTTGTCGGGGAGTTCGGTCCAGAAGCGCGCCGAGTCAGCGGCGTACGGCCAACGCGAGGGCAACAGCAAGGATCGCCGCGAGAGAATCAAAACCGGTACAAACTGAAACGCATTTACATTCGGCGCAGGGCGGCCTTTAGCGGGGCGACTGGCGCGCTTTTTCAACGTATTTCATCCGCAGGTCAAAGAGAATGGCGTCGATCAGCGTGTCCTCATCATGACTGAGGTTGCCCCGCGTCTTGTCCTGCAAAATCCCGATGATATCGATGAGCTGTTGCGCGCCGATCAGATCATGCATCCGCTCGCCGGTCGCCGGATGCGGCATCTCTCCCATCAGCGCGAGTGCCTCGGTTGAAAGCCCAACCACGAAACTCGCGAAGGTGAGATCCTGCGGTCCGAGGTCCGCCGCGCCGGGTTGCGAGGATGCGGCTTTCTCATATGCCGCGGAGGCCTCGGCCTGCGCGCCTGCTCGGCTTGGCCTGGCGTCGCTCATGTTGGTCATGCGAATGCGTCGGCTCTGGCGGCCGGCATGCTTGGCTTCGCAGGCGGCTGCGGGCTTTTCCTCGACTTCGGGTTTCGCTTCGCCCTCGGCGGAAAAACGGCGGCGATCCGCGACCTTGAATCCTCGTTCCTTTTTCTTCTTCAGCCATCGGATTGATCAGGTCCTTCCCGCTGCCATCTGTTCGAGACGGCGGATTCGTTCTTCGATTGGTGGATGCGTCGAGAACAGCCGCGACATGCCCTGCGCGCTCAGCGGATTGACGATGAATAGATGCGCGGTGGCCTGTCCGGCATCGAGCGGCATCCGTTCATTGGCGGACTCCAGTTTGCGCAGCGCATTGGCGAGGTAAAGCGGATTGTGCGAAAGTTTCGCACCACTCGCATCGGCCTGGTATTCGCGGGTCCGCGAAATCGCAAGCTGAATCAGCGATGCCGCGATCGGCGCGAGGATGCGGCGACCAGCGAGCCCAGATCATGCCGCCGCGTTCGTCTTCGTCGCGCGCCCGCCGAACCGCCGAAAATCGCGCCCCATCGCGCAAACGTCCCGAGCATCATAACCGCGCCCGCGAGCGTCGCCGCGATCGAGCTGGTCAGGATGTCGCGATTGATGACGTGCGAAAGTTCATGCGCGAGAACGCCTTTGAGCTCATCGCGCGAGCAGATGCGCATGATGCCTCGGGTGACCGCCACCGCCGCATGATTCGGGTTGCGGCCGGTCGCGAAGGCGTTGGGCGTGTCGCTATCGATCAGATACAGGCGCGGCATCGGGATGTGCGCCTGCTGCGCGAGTTCCTGCACGATCGAGAAAACCTCCGGCGCCGAGGAGGAGTCGATCGGCTTCGCGCCATACGCCGCGAGCACCATCTTGTCGGAGAACCAGTAGCTGAAAAAGTTCATCGCCATCGCGAAGATCAGCGCGATTTGCACGCCATGACGCCCGCCGACCAGCCCGCCGATAACCATCAGCAGTCCGGTCAGCGCGCCTAGAAGGATTGTGGTCTTGAAAATGCTACCCATTTAGAAGTTCGTTTTGCGCGGCGAGCCGTTGAGAAACCATGCTCATCAGCGCTCTTTGCAGGTGACGAGATCGAGGCTACGCCACCGATTTTTCACAGTCAACGTAACCATCTTTTGGGCTGATTTCAGCGGCACGTCTGGCGCCGAGGCGCGATGAGGACTTCGGCGACATCGATGGATTCTATCGGCTTGCGATGCAGGACCGTGACGCGACCGAGCGGGCGCCATCGCGGCAGGATCGGTACGGCCGAACAGCACCACGCCCGGAGTTCCGGTCGCTGCCGCGAGATGCGAAACGCCCGAGTCGTTGCCGACGAATGCTGACGCCATCCGCGCGATCGCCGCGACGACTCCGAGTGGCTGATTCCTGATGGTGGCGTGTCCGGCCGCGTGCAAGACCGCATCGAGGGAATCCTCCGCCGGACCGAGGATGAACACGGCGCGCGTTTCTTCATTCAATCGGTCGGCGAGCGCGAGGAATTTTTCGATAGGCCAGTTTTTCGTCGGACTGCCGCTGCCGGGAAAAATCGCGATGAACTTTTTCGGTTCGGCGATTCCGGAAATCGCGCGCGACTGCGTCTTCGACATCGCTCGGCAAGAGGTTGACGGAATTCCCTGCGAGGTTGGCATTGCCGGTCACGTCTCTTAGATATCCGGCGGCAACGTGACCTTCACCGCGCGGTCGAAATGGATGGAACGTTACCGCCTCCGGCGCCGGATGCTGCGTTCAGCGCGCCTTGAAAGAGCGGGTCATCGACATTGAAAAAGCAGTAGATTCGGTTGAAGACGCTGAAGAATCGACGCGCGGCGGTCGTCGTCATCGGCAGACTCGCGGAATAACATCGCGACCTCGCGACGATCGATCGAATGCGCCCGAGTGATGCCGAGCCGACCGACTGCGAATTCCGCCAACTCCGCAGCGCGCCATCAGCTCGAGTTCGGCATCCGGATGACGACGCGCGAGCGCCGCAATCGTCGGGACGAGGCAGATGAGATCGCCGAGCGCGCCCGGAAAGATGATCAGAACGCGCGACGACATCGCTGCGCTCTTAAGCGAGGCGGCGCAGGATGTCGTCGAGGTCGGTTTCGGCCAGCGATAAGCGAATGAGATCGGCTCCTGCGAGATCCGCGTCGCTCACGCTGGTCGTCAGCGCGAGGACGCGCATGCCGGCGCGTTTCGCAGCCTCGACGCCAAGCGGCGTGTCCTCGATGCGAGCGACTTCTGCCGGCGCGATCGCATCGCGCTGGCGCAGCAGAAAACCCAGTCGGCCCAGCGCCGTGAGTGAATCCGTCGGGCTCGGGCTTGCCGCGCTCGACATCCTCAGCCGCGACGATATCGACGAACAAATCGCGCAGACCCGGCGCGGCGCAAAATCATTTCTGCTTCGGCGCGCAAAGTGCCCGGTGACGACCATCAGTGGAAATCGCGCCGCGCACTGGCGCACAAAATCCGCCGCGCCCGGATACATCACGTCGCGATTGCGAATGATGTCCTGGTAGACTCTCGGCCTTGCGCGCGATCAGCGTATCGAGATGCGCCGCGCTCGCATCCTTGCCGTTTTCCTTGAGCACGGTTTCGAAACAGTCGTGATCATTGAAGCCGATCAGGCGGGTGAAATAATCCTCGCGCGAGAGCTCGACACCTTCGGGCCGCAAAGTCTCGTTGAACGCGATCGAAGTGCAGCGGTTCGGTTTCGGCTAGCGTGCCGTCGAGGTCAAACAAAATCGTGCGAATCATTTTTTCCAGACTTCACGCGTCGGAGCGCGCCAGAATAGGGACCACTTCGCTGCTGGACCGCGTCGGCGCTGATTTGTGCGCGGCCGTTTTCGATGTCATGTCGAGTTCGATGCGCACGCCGAAGCGCCCCGGCAGATAAATTCCCGGCTCGACCGAGAAGCAGGTATTTCGAATCAGCATCCGATGGTCTTCGGTTTCCAGCGAATCGAGATTGGCGCCGGTGCCGTGAACTTCGCGGCCGATCGAATGGCCGGTGCGATGGAGAAAGCGCTCGCCGAAACCCGCCGCCTCGATCACCTCGCGCGCGGCGCGGTCGGCGTCGCGTCCGCTCACCGGTTGATTGCGGCGACGCGATTGCGAACCAACTCGACCGCGGCATCGCGCGCATTCGCGACGATGGAAAAAATCTTCGCGTGCTCGTCCGGAACCTCCTCGCCGACGAACGCGACCCAGGTGAAATCGGCATAGATCGCATCGCTCACCGGTGCTCCTTCGCCCACAAATCGAGCAGCACGAAATCGCCGCGGCCGATCGGGGTCGGATGTTTCGCTGACGGCCCGTAGTGAGGGTCCGCGCTATGCGCGTTGGCCGCCACAATCGGTGGATGGCATCGTAGTCAAGCCATTCGCGCGCGAAGCGGTCCATGACGAATTGCTGGATCTCGATGCTCGCAGACGCTCGCCGCGATTGCGGACCCGGCGCGCGATTTCGCCGAAGGTCATCGTCGACGACGGCGCGCAATTTGGCCTGCCGCGCGATGATGGCTGCGAAGTTGCTCCGGGCGTCAGCGTCGCTTCGAAGCGCTGAATCAGGTCGGCGGCGGAAACCACCTCGACGCCGAATGAGCGGACCAACTCGATGCGTGCCGGCATCGACGCGCGAGACATAAGGAATCGCGCAATTCGGCGAATATGCCATCGCGACGCGCTCTTGCGCCGCTGAGAATTTTCGCGAGCCCGCTGCGCATCTCATCGGCGGATCGATAGACGGTCGGTCGTACCCGCTACCGCATCGAGGCGATGCGCCTCTACTGCGGAGACCAGCTTGCGCGGTTCGCCCGGACGCGCGGAACGAAGCAGAACCATCGGCGCGTCGCGATCCCATGCTCGGACAATTCCAGGATGCGATAGGCGATCGGATCGCTGAGCCGAAAATCGTAGAAGAGCCATCCGTCGAGAAGCTGGGCGAGCCTCGGCTGAGCAATGCGGCTTGAATGTCGGCGATGCGGCTCATTGCGAAGCGGCGGCCTTGAATCGCGCGCCCCACGCATGCACGCGGCGCGGTTCAATGCGGACCGCGGGATTGTTTTCCTGGGTCAGAAGCATCGCGTGATACTGGGAATACTTGTGCCGCAGATGCTGAATCGCGAGCGCGTATTCGGCGGCGTCCTCGACGATCCACGCATCGCCATGAACGAGCACATAGGCGAGGCTGACTCCAGTCTTCATCGTAATGATCGATCGACGAGCGCGACGCGCAGGGTTTTCGGCGATGTTCTTCATCCGCTTGATCCCGGTGCCGGTCTTTCGCTTGGGCTTTTCATCTATCACAAAATAAAACCTCGCGCCGTCGAACCAGAAGCACAGCGGGACATTGTGCGGCTCGCCCGCGCCACTCACGGTCGCGAGATGCCGATGCGCGCGGATTCGAGAAATCGCGCACCGCCGGCTCTTTGAGCCGATCGATCATGGGTTAGCTCCCAGGCGAGTGAGCGCGCCTTCCGCCGCGCGCTTCATATAGATGTCGCCTTGCGCGTTCGCGGCGTGCCTCAGCGCGTCGGTTACGAAGCGGGAGCGATTTCCGATGTGGCCGAGCGCGACCGCGGCGCAGCGTCGCACTCCACCATCGGGATCGTCTTGGAGCAAGCGAATCGCCAACGCGGCCGCGCGATCGCCGTCATCCGGGATGCGCGGCAAGCAACGACAGCGCGGCCATCTTCAACAAGCGTGCTGATGGTCGCCGCAGCAATTCTCGGCGACCGCAAGCAGCTCCTCGCGCGGACCGCCGACGTCGCGCAGGCAGTACAGCGCCATCTTGCGCGCATTGAGATTGCCGTCTCGCGCCAGATCCGATCAGTCGCTTGCTGACGGCCTCGCGATGTTTCCTGCCGAGGCGCACGACCAGTTCCGCCGCCGCCCATCGCACATCGCCGTCGTTGCTCGCAAGCGCCTCGAAGAGAACCGGTAGCGCGCGCAAGTCGAGCGCGTCATCGGATGCTGACGAGGCCGAGCGCATACACCGCGCCCCAGCGCGCGCGCGGATCATGATGCGAGAGCATCGCGCGCAATTTTTCGACGACGCGGGCATCGTGCGCCGCCGATGCGGCGAGCGCTTCGGCGGCGCGGCGCTGGATGACTTTGCGACTGGCGCCGAGGCAATGAGTCAGCGCATCGATCGAAGGCTCGGGCAAGCGGGGTATTCGGATTTTCGGCGACATCGCGAATCGCGGCGAGCCGCACTTCAGCCGTCGGCATCGTTCAAAGCAGTTGCGAGGGTCGTCGTGATTCATTGGGCGCGAGTGACGAGTTTCACCAGGTTGGCGAGCTCGCCGATTCCGAGAATGAAGTTGTCGCCATGGCCAAAGACTTTCATCACGGTGGATGAAACGGAAGGGAGGTCGAGGCGGTGGCCGATCATCTCCGCCTGGAAGGCCGCGACGCCGGGTGAGTTAGCGATGAGACTCCCATGATTGCCGATTTTTTCGATGGTGCCATCAGCGGCAGTGTTGATGCGTGCCTCGATGTTGCCGAACTGCGAGGCGATGCGGCTGATTAGGTCGCCATCGGCGGAAAACTGGAGCCATCCGAGCTGCCCCATCGAGGCGCCGCGGCGTTCGGCTTGAGCATTTTCCAGCGCCGTCAACTCACGGCGCTCGCCTCCGCCGAGGAGGCTGGAGTAGCCGCGCGTGATGGCCTCGGCGGCTTCGGCGAAAGCTGACATCGCGATCGAGCTCGCGCACCACCTTGGTCGCGACATCGGGACCGTACATCGCGCAGGAGAGCTGACCTGCAGGATCGAAGCGCTCGAGCTCGTGGACGACTTCTTCCATGCCGCGATTGATGGCCAGCGCTGCCTCAAACAGCATCGCGCCGCGGGCGTCGGTCTCGAAGGAGCACATCGCGATTTCGCGCTGCTCGAAGGTGACGGCATCGCGCCCGGGATAGAAGCATTCGAGCCCGAGATTGCGCAGTCCAGTGAGCAGCCCGCGGACATAGCGATTCATGACCTGGTCGGGTTTGAGGATGACATCGTGTGGGGGAAGAAGTGCATCGCGCGAAGGAAGAATGAGCGCGAGGTCAAGCCATCCGTCGCCGGCACCGACCACGCGGCCTCCGGTAAGCCGACGAGATGCGGATAACTCAGCCTGCTGTCCCGGACCGTCGTAGAGATGATAGCGCCCGATCGAGAGCAACCTGCCCGCGAGCGTGTACAGCAGCAGAATCGGGCGTGTTTCGCCGTTCGCAACCGCTTCGAGGAGGTGCGCCTGTACTCCGAGCAAATGCCAAGCCTCGATGCGCGGCATTACCACGATGTCGAAGGCGCCCAGCGTCAGCGCTCCTCACCGAACAAGAAGATGCCGCTGGCGAGCATCGTGAAGAGCAGGTTCGGCGACCACGCCGCGAACCATGCCGGCATAAATCCCGAATGGCCCAATGACGAGGTCAAACCGGCCGCGAGCCAGTAACCGAATCCGATCAGGATCGCGAGGCCGAAGCTGCGGCCGAGGCTTAGATGACGCGGCAGAGGATCGAGGCTGAGCGCGATGCCGAGGGCGACCATGATGAGGCACGAGAGCGGCATCGCGTATTTGAGATCGCGATCGACCAGGTAGCCGCCCGGGTCGAGTCCCTTTTTCTTCAAATCGTGGATGTAGCGGTTCAACTCCCAGATGCTGAACTCCTCGGGCTCGAGGCGCAGCAAACCCAACTCGGCGGGTGTGATGTTGATGACGAAATCCGGGAGGCTCGGACGAGGAGACCGTCCCTTTCGACAATCGATAGCGGGTGACTCCCTGTGGAGCCCAGCCATTTCCGGTCCAGCTTGCGGCATCGGCGTGGAAAATATTGGTAACCGCAAAATCGGGAGCCAACCGATAGAGGGTAATCCCCGCAAGTTTCATTTGCTTGCGGTCGTAGTTGTCTGCGGAGAGGAAGCCGTCACGCACCCGCATCCAAAGATGGCGATTGGCGAAAACTCCCTCGAGCTGGCGCCCCTTCAATTCAACCTCGTAAAGATATTTGGCCTCACGGGTCGCGGCGGGAACCAGGGTTTCGCTCAGCACGAATTGAAAGCACGAGATCAGGACGCCGATCACCAGGACCGGAATCATCATCTCGATCCGGCTGATGCCGAGCTGCTGGCACGCGAGCACTTCGCCGGTGCGGTTGAGCAGAGCGAAGCCGAGCAGCACTCCGGCGAGGCAGGCGATCGGCAGTAGCTGGCTTACGATCAAGGGAAGTTTGAGGGCGAAGTATTCGAGCCCGAGCACGCCAAGGCCGCCGTGATGCACCAGAGTGTCGAATCGATCGAAGATGTCGCCGAGCAGATAGGCCGCGGTGAATCCGGCCAGGCAGACCAGGAAGGGGCCGAAGAAAGTGCCGGCAAGAAAGCGATCGATGATCGGAGAGAGGCGCGGGCGCAAGCTCATGCGGCGCCTCGCGAGCGTTCAAACCGTTCGATCATATTCCAGATGATGTCGCCGGGGCCGCTGCTTTCGTTGCCGCGATCTTCGGCGGCGCGGACGAACAACCAGACCGCGAGCGCGATGAACACGATATCGGGAATGGCCATCGCGATGAAGGCATTGAGCACCCCGCGTTCGCCGAGCGTTTGTCCCACCCGCATCAGCGAATAATAAAAGAAAAACAGTGCGATGCTCACGCCGAAGCGCTCCGATTGGCCGCCGCGCGCCGGTTTGAGCCCCAGCGAGACCCCGAGCAGCGCGAACAGCAACGTCGCGATCGGAACCATATACTTGCGCGCGAGTTCGGTCTCGGCCTCGTAGTTGCGCTTGCCCGAGGCGCGCCCGTCACGAATCGCCGCGAGCAGGATCGGGTACGACATCTCATCGGGAGCGAGCCAGGTCGCACCGAAAGTCTCACTCGGTTTGATCGCGAGGTCATAGGTCTTAAAGCTGGTTACATGCGAGGCGTCGTTCTTCGCCTCCAGGCCGAAAATCGAACCGTCGAAGAGGCGCAGCGTGAGCTGATTGTTACGCTCGTCCGGGAGCAAGGTCCCATGCTGCGCGATGATAGTGTTCTGCTGGTCCGGGGTGCGTGCGTCGGAAATCATGACGCCTTGGAGTCCGCCGTCGCCTTCCGAAACCTTGTCGACGTATACCACCAGCCCTTTGAAGCCGCTGTTGAAGACCTTTTCCTTGAGCACCGAAGAAACCCGCGTGCGGGTTAGATAGAACAGCCGCTGCTCGAGGCTGATGTTGGCCCACGGGCGAATCGAGAACGCGAACCAACTCGACAGCGCATATACCACGAATGCCACCAGCATTACCGGCACCGCGAGGCGATAGAGACTCACTCCACACGCGCGCGCCGCGATCATCTCGCGATCGCCCGACATTCTGCCGAAGCCGAGCAGCACGCCGAGCAGCACCGCCATCGGAAAGGTCAGCTCGAGGAATGCGGGCATGATGAACGCCATCAGGCCAATCACCTCGCCCAGCGAGACGCCATGATTTACCACCATGTCGGTGAGCTTCAGCAGCTTGCCTGTCACCAGTGCGAAGGTAAGCAGCGCGACGCCCATGCCGAAGGGCCCGAGTACTTCGCGCGCGACGTAGCGATCGAGGGTGGTAATTTTTAGCATCGTGAAGGTTTCAGTTTAGACGGCGGCGCGCGGAAATTAGGAACAGGGGTATTCATGGCTTACGAGGTCGATCGGGCGCCGGGTACCTCGTGAAGTCTTTGTCGCGAATCTTTTTCTGCTAACATTTTCGGCAATGAAAAATCGCGGTGACAGAGGACGCGCAAGGTTTCGCAACGACCACCGCGCCCCCCAACGGCGTGACGACGGGCGCGGTGCGCCTCCCGGTCGCGACGCCGATCGCAACGCTCAAGCTCCCCATCATCATGAACGGCACGAGGCGACCCGCACCGACCTGGTGTTCGGTGTGGAGCCGGTGCGCGAGCTCATCGCGGCGGCGCCCGGCAGCATTCGGACGCTCTACGTCCGCGCGGGAGACGGCGAGCGCTTCGAGGAAGAGATGGATCGCGTGCGCATCGCAGGCGGACAGGTTGCCTTCGCCGAAGAAGCCGAAATGACGCGCAATTGCGGACGCGATGCGCGCCATCAGGGGATCGCCGCGGTCGTTCGCGAGTATGCCTATACCGAGCTCGAAGACATGCTCGAGGCCAAGCCTGATCCGCTGGTCCTTATCGATGGGGTAACCGATCCCCGCAATCTCGGCGCGATTCTGCGTTCGGCGGAAGGCGCGGGGGTTGGGAATATCGTGATTGCGAAGGATCACACGGGCGGGAATGACATCGGCGGCGATCAAATCGTCAGCCGGCGCGTGGATCCATCTAAGGATCGCGCGATGCGGGAACGTTGCGCGGCTGCTCGAGGACCTCAAAGAGACGGGCTACTGGATTGCCGCACTCGCGCCCGGCGGGAACTTATCGATCTACGACCTCGATGTGACCAGCAAGCTTGCCATCGTGATCGGTTCCGAAGGTAAAGGGGTGCGCGAGATCGTCAAGAAGACCACCGACTACCTGGTCGACATTCCGATGCGTGGAAAAGTAGCATCTTTGAATGTGTCGGTGGCGACCGGCATAGCTCTATACGAAATCGCCCGCCGTCGCGCTGCATCTCCCGAATAGACTCCCCTCGCTATGGCATTAGTCCAAAAATCGCAACACTGATGGGCGTGCCTACGTAGACCTTTCCGTTTGCGATCGTCGGTGTGACGAACTTGTCGTCCTGAAAGTTGTCGCGGCCATTGGGCGCCATATTACTGTTGTACAGTTCGTTGGCGAGATTGGTCGCATCATAGGCGTGCAGAACTCCTCCGCCCGCATTCTCGATTGTCCATACGATGGCGTTGTTGGCGCCGTTCGCTGAGATGCTCGGTGTGGTCCCGGGAAAACTATAGGTCCCGGAGCTGCGCGACGAACTTGCGGTGAGCTGCGCCTGCGCGAATGGATAGGCCCTCAGCGGCGCATTCACGCCTCCATAGTAAAGGACATTGTTGAAGTAGGCCGGCATCGCAAATTCGGAGGGTAGTGCGCCCGGTATTTCCTGGTAAATCTCCGGATTCCCCGCCGAGTTGAACCCGCTCATGCTGTCGCGATCCACGATGTAGATGTTGCCGTCCTTGCCCGAGCCTACCGCCAGATGCCGGGTGGTTTGCGAGGCATCGAGCATGTCGGGCAGCAGCAACGCGCCACCCGAGCCGAAGTCCCAATCGTTGCCGGATTGCTGGACGGTGTCGAAGGGGGCGAAATAATCCACCACGTGCAAGTTGCCCGAGGGATTCAGCTTGATAAAGGCGTTGCCAAAATCGCCGTTAATCGGGAATCCCGCGGCATTTAACGTCGTATCGAAAGTCCCATTGCCATCGAGGAAATAGATATTTCCCTGGCTGTCCGCGGCCGGGCCCGCACCCGCCATCCAGATGGCGCCGCTGTTGCCATTGGGGGTGATGTTCAGGACATCCGTGCGGACCAATTGATTTTGCGCGTTGACGCCGAATGAAAATATCCATCCGGTGTAGTTCTGATTGTCGCAGTGCGAAGACCAGGTCGTATAAATCTGGCCGCTCGGAAGCAGCAACAGTCCCGCACGATCCTTGTATTGTTTCGATACGAATGGAAGCAGATTGTTGAAGCTTCCCGCCCCGGTTCCGAGCACCGTTGCCGACACCGCGGTGGGTCCGCCGAACTCCTCGGCGCCGGTGGTCAGATCGAGCGCATGAACGCGATGGAAATAGTTGGTCGAGGTCGAATCCTTGGACATCGCGACCACGTAGATAGTGCCGTGCGGCCCTGCCGATGGATCGATTACAGGAGTCGAGGTGATGCCGATCTCAGGTGTGATCTGACCGCAAGCGCGATTATCCGAGGGCAACTCACCGTTACCGAGCGCGGAAACCTTCCACAACTGCGTGCCATCGTCAGCATCGAGAGCGTAGACGCTGTCATGTTCGGTTACGACATAAAGGACGTTGTGAACGCCCTTGCCGGGGATGGTCAGTTGGGTCTTGATGAGCGGCTGAGCATCTACTTTTCCGTCCATCGGGATTTCGATCAATTTTCCGAATGACACTGAGTTGACATTGGCGGGCGTCAGGATCTGCTCGGTCAGGTTCTGCCCGGTCCGCATATTGTCGTTGTGGTAGGTAAGAACATCGGTTATGGCGGTCCCGGTCGCGCTCGGAGTGGCCGTCGGGAGTACCAGCGTTGGAGCAGCAGTCGTCGTTGAGGTGGCGGTGGCCGTGGCGGTGCGGGTCGCGGTTACGGTCACCGTCGATGATGCGGTGCTGGTCGCGGTCGGGGCTGGCCCCGAGCTTAGGGACTTTAGTGCGAGAGCGACGGTGGCCCATCCGCCACTTACCATCGAACCTGTCTGAGCGGGTATAGAGCCGATCGAGTCAAGAGACATCGAGGCGGCGGCGACGCCGAAATGCGCGCCGCGCACATACTGATTCACTACCAGCCCAGCTAGATTCGACGGGAGCACCAGGCCGGTGTTTTCGGTAGCGAAGAAGCCGAGGTACAGGTCCGGGGTGAAGTTGTTTGAAAAGGCGCACAAGGTCGGCGTGGTGGTGTTGCCTTGATTGAGGCAGGAACCGTCTTCGAAAGGCGACGGATCCACCCCGCGAAAAGCGAGGACCCCGCCCGCTTCGTAGGGGGTCGCACCGACGAAACTCCAGGTGTAGGTCGATCCGGGTACCTCGTTGCTCGCAAATCGATACCAGACTTTTTCCACTCCACTGCCATTAGCAACGGAGCTGTGTAGTACGTTCCATCCGCTGGGAGCGTTCGCGCTGGCGAAGGACCAATAGGAAAGGAACGCCAGCATCAGATCGCCGTTTTGCACCCCCGCCGGCACCGTAAGCTTTGTGGTCGTAGTGCTGGTGGAACCAACCAGCGATATCGGTCCCGGAATCGGGCTCGCAGTAGCGGTCGAGGTCGGGGTCGCGACCGGGGTTCCGCTCATGGGGTTTTCCCTGAGCGTGATCGCGATCGAAGCCCATCCTCCAATATTCAGCGAGCCAACCTCGGCGGGTATGGAGCCCGCGGGCCAAGCGATTTACTGGCGGCTGCGACGCCGAAGTACGATCCATTGAGGTACTGCTTCAATACGATCGAACTTAGGTCAGAAGGCAACACCAGGTTGGTATTTTCCGTTGCGTAAAAGCCGACATAGGTATCGTTGTCGGTAGCAGTCGAAAACGAGCACAAGGTCGGCGTGCTGCTGCGCGCCTGGGTGGTGCAAAAGCCATCTTCGAAGGGCGCGGCAGCAACCCCGCGATAGGCCAGCATCCCCCCGGCTTCATATGGCCCAGCTCCGGTGAAAGTCCAGGTGTAGCTGTTGCCCGGCGCGTCGCCGCTGGCGAAACGATACCACACAGTTTCAACCCCGCTGCCGTTGGCTGCCGCGGTATGCAGCAAGGTCCACCCGGAGGGGGCGGTGGCGTTCGCTAGTGTCCAATATGAGTAGAATGCCAACAGCAAGTCGCCGTCGCTCACCCCCGAGGGCACCAGCAGTTGCTTGGTGGTGCTGGAGGTGGAGCCGACGAGGGAAATCGACGCGTGCGAGTCCCTGCTGGAAAGTAAAATGGAGCCGAGTGCAAAAGCGATCGCGAAACAGTACCTCGCTACCTGCGAGTGCCTCCCCGTAATCATCAGCATCCCTCCGCCCTTTGATGATGAAAACCGTTCGGATAAAAACCCTACACTGTGCTTGAGCTGGAGGGAATCAGGAAAGGTGACAGTCCGACGATTCGACGTGATTCCATAGCTACGAAAAGTTTCACTGCCCAACCGAACGAAGAAAGAATGGTCGCGTGGCGGCCGGAACCAATTCACCGAGGGGAAGAGATTCATGCCTGCCAAAGAGACCGTCGCGAAAAAGATGACCACCAGGCAAATGAAGAAAACCAAGGGTGGCAGTGCGGCGACGGACGCTACCCCTTGATGTCGGAACTCAGGCGCAAGCCCAGGCGTTAACGGCTGGCGCGACCAATTCGCCTCGGTCGTCAAACCTAAATTTACCGAACCGCGTAATTTTAATTGACGCGCCGTCAACACCGCATCTCTTAGATGACGTAAGTTATCCATCGCTGATGTGCGCAATCGTACCGCACTTGCTCTGCGTGCGACGCTGATCGTAATTTTTGCTACAAAGCAGTATCTCGACTGCAATCGAGCGGCTGGGCCGCTATGGGGCGAGGCCCTCGAGGTTCAGAGGCCTTGCGCCCTTCATCGAAAAGATCAGGTTTGAGCAACGTGAAAAAAGGTTCCAAATCTTCCCGCAAAACTACCAGCACCGAATCCGCCGAATACGGAAGACCAAGCGAGGCGCCCCGTAGCTTGGAGAAGGCGCTTACCGGCATCGAGGGTTTCGACGAGATCACCCTTGGTGGACTTCCACGCGGGCGCGCCAGCCTGGTCTGCGGCAGCGCCGGATGCGGCAAGACGCTGTTCGCAACGGAGTTCCTCGTCAATGGCGCGCGGAAGTTTCAACGAACCCGGCGTGCTGATGGCATTCGAGGAAACCAGCGAAGAATTGGCGGTCAATGCGGCCTCGTTGAAATTCGATCTGGATGATTTGGTGCCGCAGGCAAATGCTGGTCATCGATAATGTCCAGATCGACCCGCATCAGATTGCCGAGACCGGCGAGTACGACCTGGAGGGGCTCTTCATTCGCCTGCGCCATGCGATCGAATCGATCGGTGCGCGCCGGGTCGTACTCGATACCATCGAGACGCTATTCTCCGGATTCGCCAACGAGGGCCTGCTGCGCAGCGAAATTCGCCGCCTCTTCCAGTTCCTCAAGTCGTTCGGCGTTACCGCGATCATTACCGGCGAGCGCGGCGAGAAGACTCTCACGCGCTTCGGACTGGAGGAATACGTCGCCGATTGCGTCATCCTGCTCGACCATCGGGTGACCGATCAGGTCTCGACCCGGCGGCTGCGGGTGGTGAAGTATCGCGGCAGCACCCACGGCTCCAACGAATATCCCTTTCTGATCGACGAGCAGGGTTTTTCGGTGCTGCCGCTGACCTCGATGGGTCTGCAGCACAAGGTTTCGTCAGGAGGTGGTCAGCACCGGCATTCCGGACCTCGATGCGATGCTCGGGCGCAGGAGGTTTCTATCGCGGCAATTCAGTGCTGCTGTCGGGGACTGCGGGCACCGGCAAGACCAGTTTTTCCAGTGCGCTGGCGCGCGCGACCTGCGAACGCGGCGAGCGGGCGCTGTACTTCACCTTCGAAGAATCGGCCGCGCAGATCATTCGCAACATGAGCTCGATCGGGATCGATCTGCGTCCATATCTGGATAGTGGACTGCTACAAATTATCGCCCAGCGCCCGTTTTCAGCATGGCCTTGAAATGCACCTGGTCGACGATTCACAAGGAAATCGAGCGCTTCGATCCGAGCGTGGTCATCGTCGATCCAATCTCCAACTTCATCTCGAGCGCCAACGTGCGCGAGGTCAATGCGATGCTGATCGCGGCTGATCGATTTTCTGAAAATCCGCGGCATCACCGCGTTCCTGACCTGCCTTACCGAAGGCGGGGCGCAGCTCGAAGTCACCGAGGTCGGGGTCTCCTCGATAATCGACGTATGGCTCCTGGTCCGCGACATCGAGCTTGTCGGGCGAACGCAATCGCGGACTGTACGTTCTGAAAGCCCGCGGCATGAGCCACTCCAATCAGATTCGCGAATTCGTTATGAGTTCCGAGCGGCATCAGGCTGGTCGAGGTCTATCTTGGCCCGGCCGGAATGCTGACCGGCTCGGCGCGGCTCGCGCAGGAGGCAATCGAGCGCGATGCGGCGCTGCAGCGGCAGGATGAAACGCGGCGCAAGCGCGCCGACCTCGATCGCAAACGCGCCGCGATGGAAGCGCGCATCGCGGCGATCCGCGCGGAATTCGCGGCCGACGAAACCGAATTGCGATCAGAATCTTGCGACCGAAGCCGAAGAGGAACAGAGATTGGTAAGCGATCGATCGGAGATGTCGCGCAGCCGCAAAGTCTAACGGCCACAATCTCGCCCCGGAATGACAGATGAAGAAAAAAACGTCTCCCGCCGAAGAAAGTCTGTCGCGACCGGTGGCGACGCGCAAAACGGCCGCCCGCCAAAAAAAAGCAGTCGGCAGCTAGCGAGCGCGAACCGACGGATTCTGGACCATGCGGCTGTACATCGCTGGCCAGTCGCCCAAGTCGATTGCGGCGATCTCCAATTTGCGCCGCATCTGCGATCAACACGTCCCCGGCACGCTATGAAGTGGAGATAGTCGATCTGCTGCGCAACCCCGAACTGGCGCAAGTGCCGACCAGATCGTCGCGATTCCCACTCTGGTAAAGAAGTTGCCGATTCCGGTGCGGCATATCATCGGCGATCTGTCCGCAACCGATCGCGTCGTGGTAAGCTTGGAGTTGACCAGTAACTGAGCAGGGGGCTGTATGGGAAACCTGCGGAAACTTCGACCCCGAGCCAAACCTTCGCTGGCGCACGTCCCGGACCAAAGGCTCCGACTATCGTCCTGCGACTGTTCACCACCGGTACCACGCCGCGCTCGAGCCGCGCGATTCGAAATCTGCGCGACATCTGCGAGGCGCTGCTCAAGGGACGCTACCGGCTCGAGGTGATCGATATCTACCAGGAGCCGGGCCGCGCGAGCGAAGCCGACATCATCGCCGCGCCCACTCTCATCAAGGAAGAACCCAACCGCCGCAAAGCCGGATGGTCGGCGATCTGTCGGACCGTGACAAAGTAATCTCCGCACCTTGCCATTGTGGGGGCATCCAAATGAAAGCTCAACGCACTCATCCATCAGATTCGAAGTCGACGAACTTGCGCCGCCGCCTGCAGGAGGCCGAGGAAACCCTCGACGCCATCCGCGGCGGCGAGGTCGACGCATTGGTGGTAGCCGGGCCCGACGGTGAGCGCGTGTTCACCCTCCGCGGCGCGGAGCATCCCTACCGCGTGATGGTCGAATCGATGAACGAGGGCGCGATTTCGCTCGCGCTCGACGGCACCATCCTCTACTGCAACAGCGCGTTCGCCCGAATGATCGACACGCCGCTGGACCATGTGATGGGGCATAAACTGGCCGAGTTCGTCGCGCCGGATGAGCAGACGCCGTGCTCGGCGATCTCGTTGCAGCGGGGTCGCAGCAAGGCGATTCGAGCTGAAATCGCTGTTGCTCTCGTACCACGGGTTCCGGATTGCCCGCGCAGATCTCGCTCAACCCGGTCGCAAATGGAGAGGCAGCCGTGTCATCGGGGTCGTCATCACCGACTTGAGCGAGCGCTGGCGCAAGGAGCAGGCGCAGGAGGCGGTACGCCTGCGCGACGAGTTCCTCTCGATCGCCTCGCACGAGCTGCGCACCCCGCTAAGCACCCTCATCCTGCATCTGGGTTTGCTCGAACGCCTGACCGCCAGGTCCGATCCGGTCGCGCCTCGAACAGAACGTGCGCAAGGCCAAGGGTCAGGCCGACCGGATGACCGAGCTGATCAACCGGCTCCTCGATGTCACGCGGATCGCGAGCGGACGGCTCGAACTCGAGCTCGCGCCGCACGATCTCGGCGAAATCGTGCTCGGGGTGGTCGAGCAGTTGTCCGAGGAAGCGAACAAAGCGCGCTGCGAGATTCGCCTCAGCATCGAAGAGGGCATCTGCTCAGCCGATGCGATCGCTTCCGGCTGGAGCAGGCGATCGTCAATGTCATTTCAAATGCGCTCAAGTATGCGCCCGGCCATCCGATCGCGATCACCCTCGAACGGCGCGGGACACAAGCGGTTCTGACGGTGGAGGATCGCGGCATCGGCATCGACCCCGATGCACTGGGGCGCATTTTCAACCGCTTCGAACGCGCCGTCATCGACGCCACAATCCGGCGGGCTCGGGACTCGGCCTCTACATCGCGCGGGAGATCGTGACCCAGCATGGGGGATCGATCCGCGCCGAGCGCCGCCGCGGCGGAGGCATCGCGCTTCAGCATCATCGTTCCGCTTACGAAGCCGGATCGCCGTCAAATAGACTCGAGCGCCGAAGATTTATGTGTATCGAATCGCCTAATATCCTGCTGATCGAAGACGACTCCGACCTCGCCGATGCCATCGTCGAAGTCCTCCGTATGGAGGGCTATCGGGTTGATCTATGCCGTCCGACGGCGATGGCCGCGCTGGGTTTGCTCGCCGAAGGGGAACTTCCCGATCTCATCCTGCTCGACCTGATGATGCCGAACATGAACGGATGGGAATTTCGCGAGGCTCAACTCCGCGATCCTCGGCTCGCGAAAATTCCCGGTGGTGGTGCTCAGCGCGACCGGCGAACGCGCGCGCCCCATCGATGCGGCACGGATTCTTCGCAAGCCAGTGACCATCGAGAACCTGCTGCTCGCGGTTGGGGAGTTTGCCCGGCCGTCAGTATCCAAGCCGACCAGGCCGTTCCCTTCTTAGACTTCTCATCGAGTCAGAGCTGTTCTCGCTGCTGAATACCCTGGTGGAGATCGGCAACGAGAGTCATCGCCTTGACCCGCCAATTTGTTCCTTAATCTCTACATTATGACGGATGTTTATATGATTCTACATCTTGTATCTAGCGAATCTTCATGTTTAAGTGTGCGCACATCAGCAATAGCATCGTTTGGCCCCGTTTTATGTCGTATCAAAGACGAACACATGCCTTGCGGCAGGTTATTGTACTGGCAGTCCTCTCCGCGTTAGGTCTCATTCTCATTGGAGGCCATGCCTTTTCCCTCTTTGCTCAATCAGCCAACCCCATTCAAATCGAGAATCAGAATCCCGGAACCTTCGCATGGTTCCCACAGAATGTCGCCAACAATCACGAAATCGAAGGTTATGCCTCGCTGACCAGCATAAATGCCGGTGGCCAGATCAGCTTTTTCGTCAACACTTCCGACCCGCAGTACACGCTGACAGTTTACCGCCTCGGATATTACCAGGGCCTCGGCGGCCGCCAGATGACCTCGCCGGTGACGCTGACCGGCATCGCGCAGGCGATTCCCACGCCCGACCCGATTACCGGCATGGTCGAATGCCAATGGACTAATCCCTACATCCTCAACGTTCCTGCCAACTGGACCAGCGGGATGTACGTCGCGATGCTGGCCGGGCAGTCCTCGGGCAAGCAGAACCTGATCGCGTTCGTGGTGCGCAACGATGGGCGCCGGTCCGACCTCATCTTCCAAAGCTCCGTCACTACCGCGCAGGCTTACAATGGATGGGGCGGGAAATCGCTCTATGATTTCACCAGTGCCGACGGCATCCCCGGAGTGAAGGTTTCCTTCAATCGCCCCTACGACGATTCCGACGGTGCCGGCGAAATCCTCAGTTGGGAAGTCAACATGGCGGCCTTCCTCGAACAGGAGGGCTACGATGTCGTCTACTCTACTGACGTCGATACGCATGAGAGACCCTCGGAGCTATTGCTGCACAAGGGTTTTCTATCAGTTGGCCACGATGAGTACTGGTCGTACGAGATGCGACAGAACGTCGTCGCCGCGCGCGATCAGGGCGTCAGCCTGGGCTTTTTTTCCGCCAACGATTCGGTCTGGCAGATTCGTTTCGAGCCCAGTCTACTGACAGGCGCAGCCGATCGGACGGAGGTCTGCTATCGCGACTTCACCGATCCCTATGCCTCGAATCCCGCAACCTACTACCTGGTTACTACGATGTGGCGGGATCTTCACGTGACCTCGCCGGCGACGCCCGAGGATTCCTTCATCGGCGAGATGTGGAACCCGGCCGAACCGGTCGATAGCGACATCACCGTTACCGACGCGTCGCATTGGGTGTTCGCGAACACGGGCCTCGTCAATGGCAGCAAGTTGAGGGGCCTGCTCGGCTATGAAGTCGACCGCATCTACAACGATGCGAGCTCGCCGGCCGGGGTCGTCGACCTCGCGCATTCGTCGTACCTCTTCAATGGGACGACGCAGTTTCCGACATGTCGATCTACACCGCGCTGAGCGGCGCGACCGTCTTCGCAACCGGAAGCATCCAGTGGTCGCTGGGGCTGAGCGACGTAAGTCCATGGAGTCAGAGCCCCTCGCGAGTGAACGCGGCGGCGCAGCAGATCACGCGCAACGTGCTGGCGCATTTCATCAATCCACTGGCTACCCCGACCGTGACGGCGAGCGCCTCGGGCCCGAGTCCGACGCCATCAGCTATCGCCACTCCAGGTCTGGTTCAGCTGACCGCGCCACTCAACGGTGCCGGAGTCTCCGGGAACGTGAGTATCAGCGTGGTCAAGGCGCCGTCGGTGAGCTGGGCCAACATTTATGTAGATGGCAACTACTTCGCCTCGACGCCGCCCGCCATCTTCGCCTGGGACTCGACCACCGTAGCCAACGGAAGCCATACCATCTCAGCGCAGGGATTCGATAACTCGGGAACACCCATCGCATCCGACGCGGTGAACGTGCTGGTTCAAAACGGCATCATCGCGACGCCCACCGGATCCCCGACGGCGGCTCCGGGCGCGATTACGTTAGTCGGCTCGACCGCGACCAGTACTATCCAGTCGGCCGTTCCGGCAGGCGTCCAGAATGGCGACCTGCTACTCGCCTACTATTCCTTCTGGTCGCATGCGACCGCGACAGCGCCGAATGGATGGGCCTTACTGGCCAGCTCGACGGCTTCCGGAAGTGGCGTGGAATCGGTATGGTACCGCTTCGCCAACAATGACGCTCCGGGGACCGTATACAACTGGACCTTCAATGGCTCGACTCCCTACGAAGCCGGTGGAATGCTCGCCTACCGCGGCGTCGACGCAGCTACCCTCGAAGATGGTTCGTGTAACAACCAGGGCAAGAGCACCACTCCGGGTCTATGTGCGTTTTCAACCGCATTCGGCGGCGATTTGTACCTCGGCTTCTTCGCAACCGAGAATACCAACCTCGTGCTTCCCGGCGATCTGAATGGATTGGCGCTTAACCAGTACCTATCGGGATCTCATTTCGGCGTAGCGGTAGGAAGCAAGACGCTGAGTGGCCCCGGCGCCGTTCCTGCGGACATTGGTTCGATGAACAGCGGCGGATGGGCGACGGTGGCCTTTGCGCTCAAGGCGCTCAACGCTAGTCCGACCCCGACCACATCCACGACTCCGAGCGCCACTATCACCAGAACCTCAACCGTAACTCCGACTCCGACGGCTACCGCTACGGTTACGGCGACCTCGGTCGCGACCACCATTGCGCCGACCCGGACCGCTACCGCAACCTCGACCGCCACACTAACTGCGGTCGCAACCTCGACTCCGGCCGCGATCGCATTGGTGGGCTCGACCAGCACCATCAGCACCAAAGTCACGATTCCGTCGGGCGTCCAAAATGGTGACCTGCTGTTAGCATTCTATTCGTATTGGTCGTTTGCCTCGGCGACGGCGCCGAACGGATGGACCTTGCTGCACAGCGCGACCTCCAACGGCAGCGGCACCGAAACGGTATGGTATCGCTTTGCTAACAGCGATGCGCCGGGATCGGCCTATACCTGGTCCTTCGGTGGAGCGGCGCCTTACGAAGCGGGCGGGATGCTCGCCTATCGCAACGTCGATCCGGCCGCCTTCGAGGATGGTTTCTGCACCAACCAGGGACGCAGCGCCACTCCCAGCCTTTGTGCGTTTACCACTAATAAAAGCAACGATGTGTATGTGGGGTTGTTTGCTACCGAGAATACCAATCTGCTGGTGCCGACGGATCTGAGCGGTATTGTAAGTAACCAGTACGTGGCGGGTTCCCATTTTGGGGTGGCCGCGGCGACCAGGAGTCTCAGTGGGGCGGGGAATCTTCCAGCCGATACCGGCTCGATGAACATCGGCGGATGGGCTTCGATCGCGTTCGCCCTCAAAGGACCTAACTCGAACCCGACGCCCACCGCGACCGCCACTGCCTCGACGCCGACCCCAACGCTCACCGGGACCGCGCTGCCGACGGTTGTGGTGCCGACTCGAACCGCGACCGCCACCACTTCGGCAACCACCACTTCGACTGCAACTCAGACCGCGACCGCAACTCCAACTCCGATCGCCATCAACCTGGTCGGGGCATCGAGTACGCTAACCAGCAAGATGACGGTTCCGGCCGGGTCAAGGACGGAGACCTGCTGTTGGCGTTTTACTCCTACTGGTCATTCTCCAGCGCGAGCGCACCCGGCGGATGGACCTTGCTCCAAAGCGCCACTGCGAGTGGAAGCGGCGTCGAGAAAATCTGGTATCGCTTCGCCAACAACGACGCGCCCGCCTCGACCTATAGCTGGACCTTCGGCACCACACCTTACGCGGCCGGAGGGATGTTGGCGTATCGAGGAGTCGATACCGCCGCCTTCGAAGACTGGTTCTGCACGACCCAGGGCAAGAGCACCACTCCGAGTCTATGTTCCTTCACCACCAGCTCGAACAATGATGTGTACCTGGGATTCTATGCGACCGAAAATACCAACCTGATGCTGCCGGCGGATTTGAGTGGACTACTGACTAACCAATACGCATCCGGATCTCATTTTGGCGTTGCTGCGGCCTCCAAATCGTTGGGCGCAGCGGCGACGTTACCCGCCGATGCCGGCTCAATGAACAGCGGTGGATGGGCGACCGTGGTATTCGCGCTCAAACCGGCAAGCAGCAACTAGCCGGATCGCGGCGGTCAGAGGAAGCGCTGCCACGCGCACTCGCTGGATGGCCTTTACGGCTTGCGCCCAAACAGCCGCGCCATCAGGGACAGGAATCCATCTGTGGACTCAGTGGTTACCGGCCCTCGAGCCGGTCCCACGAGCGAATCAAATAGTGGCTTCACGTGAAAGGGCATCGGAGGCTGCTCGGTTGGACGGCGCATCCGTTGGCGTCTTAAGCGGCGAGCTCGGTTTCTCATTCATGTGGGGGGCAGCGGTGTGACGGAGCCTCATATTAGGATCCTCTGCGGCGTTCGAGGGTCAGCGCCTGAACGGAGCTTTCTTGCCCCCAAACGCGGCGGCCTTGAAGAAGATCGGCCAGCGCTTTCCCGATAGTCGATTTTCATGAAAGCCTTCCAATTCTCGCAGCATCGAGGCGATCTCGCCCGCCGGGCTCAGTGCAATTTTTGCCAGCTCAATCTTCATTGGATGCAGCGTCATGGGAGTCCTCTCGCCAAGTGCTCAAATCAACTGGAGGTTGTTGTATAGGGTTGGCGTCAATTGCACCATGTCAATCAGCACTGGAAAATGAGCACTCGCCCACCTCGCTCGTACCCCAAGCTGGGGTACTGGCCTAATTTCACCGTCAGGGGCCTAGTTCGAGATGCAAAGTGGTCTAATTGAGTGCGCAGACCTCAGGGTTGCGGGCTGCAAAGGCAGGTGTTCGCATCCAAACAGATTCCTGGGGACTCATTTAAGAATGAGCACAGACTTGAGCAATTGCTCTTAAGATTGCTGGTGTCGCACATGGGGCATCGACCTTGACCCGGAAAACAATCTGGTGGTGGGGTTGGGGTAGCAGTGGCGGTCGCGGTCAACGTCGCAGTCGGAGTGAGCGTACGCCTCGGGCCCAGATGAAACTCGCCGACGATTCCATTCGCCAGAGCGTTTGGAAGAAGGGTTCCGCCCAGCAGCAGAGCAAGACAAGCTGCCGCGATCCCGCGCACCATTTTCACGCGTTCCCCTCCCGCGACCGTGTGCTAGCACGCGAGCAGAACTCTGACAAGCACGCATCCCGAGATAAGGGGTAGAAGAGACCTAAGTGGCCTGATTCGGCCAGTGCCCGGCCGCCAAGCGTATCGGGTCTCGTTACCGGCGGCAAAGGCGTGGCGTCCGTAGGCTCTTGCGCGGCGGCGATTAGCTCTCCAGTCGACCAAATGTGATTCGTGGCCCCAAGGGCCATCGCGGGCGTCGTGGGGAGCGATTCGTGGACGCGACACAGATTGTAGAAGCAGATCCACAGCCCGATCCTGGCCTCGTGATTCACGATGAGTGAAGGGGCTTCGGCTCACGACAGAGGTGTCAGTGGGTAGAGGGCCGGACGCTAGTTCGGCCTTTTGCTTTCTGGTAGATGCGAAGGATGCAGCTCCGCCACGCCGCTGCGCTCTCGTTTGTGAGTCGGGTATTCTATCGACATGCCTGATCTGCCGCATCGCGAAGGATGGCAGCCAAATCTGCCGAAAACTAAGAAGGCCGCGAAGGGGCTTGTGATTCCGGTTCCGAAGTACGGGAACTTTGCGCGCAATCTCATCAAGGCGACCAAGGCAGGGCAGTCGCGCGCTAAACCAAAATAGGCCACTTCCCAGCTCAAACTAGGCCACTGAGGGTGAAATTAGGCCAGTACCCAATTATGAGTACATGACGGCGTTCCTGACCGATCTGCATCAGTGAATCGTGAATCGCGCGCAGATCACTTCAGACGGCTATCCCGGCTACTCCTACGCGATGGCCGACGTGTTCGGGCATGACGTGGACTATGCGCAAATCGTAAAGCGGTACGCGGTCGAAAACACCGGACAGGATGCCGCGCATCGCTACTCGCCAAGCAAAGTCACCAGTGCGGAACGGACCGTTATAAGAGGACGCCCAGCGCGAGAGCATATCAGCACCAGCTACGTTGAACGCTTCAATCTTTCGTCTCGGATGCAGATGCGCCGTTTCACGCGCCTGACCAACGCATTCAGCTAGAAGCTCGCGAACCACCGCGCGGCAATCGCTCTGTGGATTTGCTTTTACAATCTGTGCCGCGTCCACGAATCGCTGCGCATGACGCCAGCGATGGCCCTTGGCGTCACCGATCACATTTGGTCGATTGGGGAGCTAATCGCTGCCGCGCAAGAGCCTACAGACGCCGCTCCGCTGCCGCCAGTAACGCGCCCTGACACGCTTGGCGGGCGCACACCGTTCAAGCCATATGTGATTAATGGTGGAAGGGCAGCGCCAGGGCAATCACGTCGCTAGGCAGCTAGTTGGGATTCTTCACGCGCTTGCTGCTCAAACGATTCGGCCAAGTGGATAAGTCGCCGATGGACGTTCTGTTCCCATACGGAGCGGATAACGGCGATCCAGTAGACCGCCAACAGAAGCGGAGAATTATAAATCAGATGCGTGGTGATGGCTTCGGCTGTATCGCGCTGCGTTTGAAGTATTCGACTTCGAGCAACAGGGATAAGGTCGCCAACGGTTTCGTGCCAAATTGGGTGTACTGGCTGATGAGTCCAAAACAGCGCGGTCAATACAAGTCGCGAAAACGTGATCTTTTCTGCAAATCGAATGAAATTATTGATTTCGTCCCTCAGCCCGCGATAGGCAGGATGGTCGAAAGCGATTCCACCGTCCGCAGCAAAGTCGAACAGCTCATCCCGAATGGCAAATAGTCGCTGGCGCAGAATGTCTACTTGAAGAGGTTTGACCGCAAAAAAATAGACTGCCGCCAATGCGATCAAAGTCAATGATGTTCGTATCGCATGACCATAAAGGATTGCCATATTAGCCGTCTCCTTTTGGAGTCTTTCCGCGCGGTGTCAATCCGCTCGATGTTCTGTTCGCATCGAACTTTAATTCAAGAGCGCGCTCTCGCTCTGCAAGCCGTACGGTAACGCTACCACGCAATCGCTGGGCGCGTAGTCCGTACGCGATTCCCGAAACTCCAAATAAATAGGAAACCGACTGAGTGATCGTCAAATCTCCGAGAACGTTTATGCCGATGTTAGCGAAGGTTGTCTTGCCAGCAAGAGCTTCAGCGGGAAGATAGATTCCAAAGAACGCAAAGCCCAGGATCGTGATAGTGGGAAATAGCCTATCTATCGCATTCGAGATGACATCAAGGCGCTTGATTTTAAGCTCATGATCCAGTTCGAGCTTACGGCTAGCGACTTTATCGGATGCCATCTCCCGCTTGACTCGCAGTATTTCAGGTGCATCGAGCGACTGCAATACATAGTGGCCTAATTTGAAAACCTCAGTGGCCTGATTCGGCCAGTGCCCCAAATTGGCTTGTTCTTGACAGCGTGGTACCCTGCGAATAGTTTTCCCTCTTTAGCCCTCTGCCGATGTAGCTCAGTTGGTAGAGCAACTGACTTGTAATCAGTAGGTCGTCGGTTCGATTCCGACCATCGGCTATGCTTCGGAAAACATACGGGGAGAGGTTCCCGAGTGGCCAAAGGGATCAGACTGTAAATCTGACGGCGAACGCCTTCGGAGGTTCGAATCCTCCCCTCTCCACCAAAGAATTCGAGCATCGTAGGGCGGGGAAAGATCGGAGGAGAGGACCTCCCATCGCGAGGAAACCGGATTAGCGCGAGAGAGCGGGAATAGCTCAGTTGGTAGAGCGCGAGCCTTCCAAGCTCGGGGTCGCGGGTTCGAGTCCCGTTTCCCGCTCCATAGGATTTGTCAGGGTGGAGGCCGACGACCTCACCCGGCGCAGTAGCGCCACCCTCTCCCTGAAGGGAGAGGGAAAAAGGAAGGCGGACAACATCGTACCCGGCGCAGTAATGAGACTCCCGGGAATGAAGAAGGCAGACAAATTTGTGAGGGCCCATGTAGCTCAGTCGGTAGAGCACTTCCTTGGTAAGGAAGAGGTCACGGGTTCGAATCCCGTCGTGGGCTCCATTGTTATAATAGATAGGCGAGGCCGAAAGGGCGCGCCGGTTCCTCGTAGGGGCGGTTCGCGAACCGCCCGCAGCGATATCGCAATTGCGCAAGGATCCCGCAATGCGCCAACGATGTTGGTTTCGGATCGACCGGAATTTACCCAGAATTAAGAAGGTATCACCAATATGCGAGACCTAATCGGGATGGCGTGCGACGGATGCAAACGCCGCAATTACACCACCACCAAAAACAAGAAGAAGCAGACCGACAAGTTTTCCATTAAGAAGTTCTGTCCGGCCTGCCGCTCGCATACCGTGCATCGAGAGTGCAAGGCGTCGTAAGAGGGCGGAGAGCGTGCAGCGCCACCGACCTCACCCGGCGCAGGAGCGCCACCCTCTCGGTGAAGGGAGAGGGAATAGAGAGCGCAGAGAAGGTTCGAGGTAGGATGTCGTGTGCCCGAATGAGACCCGAAGGGGGCGCTAAGCGCCACGCCGCAGGCGTACCCGAGGCGGAGCGCAGCGGAGCCCGAGGGAATCTTTAGATGACAAAGGAAGCAGCGACTTTTTAGCGGGCCAGTAGCTCTAATTGGCAGAGCATCGGACTCCAAATCCGAGGGTTGCAGGTTCGAATCCTGCCTGACCCGCCATATTTTTTTTGACGAAGCAAGAACGGTGCTTGATATAGGCGCAAATAATGAATAGCTTAAAAAGTTACCTCGATCAGTCGGTGAGCTTTGTAAAGGAAGCATACACAGAGCTCGCCAAGGTCCATTACCCGTCACCCAAGGAGACGATGCAGGCCACGATCGTAGTGGTGGCGTTGGCTTTTATCATGGCGCTGTGGCTGGGGCTGGTGGATGTCGGCGCGACTCGCGCAGTGCGTTTTTTGATCGGATAGCATGAGGCATCCGGGGGTTTCCGGAGGCCATTTGTGATGGAAGAAGAAGTAAAAATTCAGGAAGCTGCGCCCGCACCGGCGGACCTCAAGGCGAGCTGGAAGTGGTATGTCATCCATACCTATTCCGGCTACGAGCAGAAGGCCAAGGCCGCCCTCGAGGAACGCGTGCGCTCGATGCACATGGACCATAAGATCGGCGCCGTGCTGGTGCCGGTCGAGCGTGTGCAGGAGCTCGGCAAGGGCGGGCAGCGCAAGATTTCGAGCCGCAAATTCTTCCCCGGCTACATCTTCGTGAACATGCTGCTGGACGACGAAACCTGGCACGTCATCAAGAATACGCCGAAGATCACCGGCTTCGTCGGCCATGCGACCAATCCGCCTGAAGTCCCGGAGCATGAAGTCAAGGAAATCACGCAGCAGATGGAAGAGGGCGCGCTGCGCCCCAAGCCCAAGGTGCTGTTCGAAGTTGGCGAGGCGATCAAGGTAGTTGATGGACCCTTCCAGGATTTCAATGGCACGGTGGAAGAGGTCAAGCCGGAGAAGGGCAAGGTGCGCGTGCTGATCTCGATTTTCGGCCGCGCAACTCCGGTCGAACTCGATTTTGTACAGGTAGAAAAAGCGTAGCATTCAACTCGGGTATCGCGCGCTGCAGGCCTTTGCGAGGCGGGCAGATGGGCGAGGCTCGCATCAACGTTTCTGGATATCGGTTAAGTGGCGAAAAAAGTCGTCGGACAGATCAAGCTTCAAATCCCCGCCGGCGCGGCTAATCCCGCGCCTCCGGTCGGGCCGGCGCTCGGACAGCGCGGCGTCAACATCATGGAGTTCTGCAAGGCCTTCAATGCCCAAACGCAGAGCATGGCGGGATTCACGGTGCCGGTAGTGGTGACGGTCTTCAGCGACCGCTCCTTCACCTTCCTCACCAAGAGTCCGCCCGCATCCAACTTGCTGTTGAAGGCGGCGGGCGTCGAAAAAGGCTCGCCGACGCCCAACAAGAACAAGGTCGGCAAGGTCACCAAGGCGCAGATCGAGGAGATCGCCAAGACCAAGGTCAAAGACCTCACGGCGGCCAATATCGAGGCGGCGATCAAGACGGTCGCGGGTACAGCGCGGTCGATGGGAATCGACGTTGTCGAGTAGGGGCATCGACGTCCTCGAGTAGTTCGGAGAATTCGTATGGCAGGAAAGAAATATACCGCGGCTGCGAAGACCATCGATGCGGAAAAGCGCTACCCGCTCGAAGAAGCCATCAAGATGGTGGCCGGCAACAAGGTCGCGAAGTTCGATGAAACCGTGGAGACCGCGATTCGCCTCAACGTCGATCCGCGCCAGGCCGACCAGAACGTGCGCGGCACCGTGGTGCTTCCCAACGGCACCGGCAAGACCGCGCGGGTGCTGGTGCTGACCAAGGGCGACAAGGAGCGCGAGGCGCGCGAGGCCGGCGCCGATTTCGTCGGCGGCGAGGATATCATCAAGAAGATCCAGGAAGAGAACTGGCTCGACTTCGACCGCGTGATCGCCACTCCCGATGTGATGGCGCTGGTGGGCCGTATCGGTAAGATTCTCGGACCCCGCGGCCTGATGCCGAATCCGAAAGTCGGCACCGTCACCTTCGACGTCGCCAAAGCGGTCGGCGAGGTGAAGGCGGGCAAGGTCGATTTCCGCGTCGATAAGGCGGGCGTCGTCCATGCTCCGATCGGCAAGATGAGCTTCGGCGAGGAGAAACTCAGCCAGAACGCGCATGCCCTCCTCGATGCGATCTGGAAGGCCAAGCCGTCGACCGCCAAGGGCAACTATGTCAAGAGCATCGCGGTGTCCTCGACCATGGGTCCCGGGATCCGGGTCGACGTCGCCAACGCCTCTAGAAATTACCAGACTGCGGCTTAAGCATTGGAACGAGTGTTCAGCGAGTATTTAGGTAGATGAGAAAAGAACAAAAAACCGCGGTCGTCGAAGATCTCGCGGGCACCTTCAAGAAGGCGACCATCGCGCTGGTTTCGGAATATCGCGGAATGTCGGTGGCGGAGACCACCGAGATGCGCCGCAAGCTGCGCGCGGTGCGCGGGGAGTTGCGGGTCGCGAAGAATACGCTGATCCGCCGCGCCATCAAGGATTCCGCCTACTCCTCGCTCGAGGACAAGCTGGGCGGCCCGGTCGGCCTCATCATCAGCACCGAGGATCCGGTCGAGATCGCGAAGACGGTGGTCTCCTTCAAGGACCTCGGCGAGAAGTTCAAGCTGCGCGGCGGCGTGGTCGACGGCTCCCCGGTCACGGCCGAGGAAATCCAGGCGCTCGCGACGCTGCCTCCGAAAGAGGTCATCTACGCGCAGTTGCTGGGGCTGCTGCAGGCGCCCGCGACGCAACTGGTGCGCTTGCTCAACGAGCCCGGCTCGGGCCTGGTGCGGCTGCTCGATGCGATCGGCAAGAAAAACGGCGAAGGTGCGGCGGCAGCACCTCCGGCGAGCGAAGCGCCCCCGGCGGCGGATGCGCCACCGACTGACGCAGCCCCGACCGATGCGGCTCCAACTGACGCGGCGCCCTCGGCCTGAGTAACGAACGAGAATTTTGATAACAGTTTGATAGCGGCCCTGCGGGGCGGAAAAAACGACAATAAGTAAGCGACAGGGGCGCTCCCACATCCGCCCGGTACGCGAGGACAAGGAGACTAGCGACAATGGCAGAAGCACAGCTCAGCCGCGATCAGGTGAAGAGCTACCTTAAGAATCTCACGCTGATGGAAGCGGCGACCCTCGTTAAGGAACTCGAGGAAGAACTGGGCGTCTCGGCGGCGGCCCCGATGGCGATGGCGGCGGCGCCCGGCGCTGCGGCGGCGGCTCCGGTGGCGGAACAGGACGAATTTACGGTTATGCTGACCGGATCGGGCGACAAGAAGATTCAGGTCATCAAAGTCGTGCGCGAATTGACCGGACTCGGTTTGAAAGAAGCGAAAGACCTCGTCGATGGCGCTCCGAAGGCCGTCAAAGAGGGCGTCAGCAAGGCCGAAGCCGAAGAGATCAAGAAGAAGCTCGTCGATGCCGGCGGCACCGCGGAGCTGAAGTAATTCGCCTGGGAGGCGGAATCGTCACGCTTAAGGCAACGGAGAAGAGCATCGCGCAATTCGAGGCTCGAAGGCCGGCCAGCATTCGAGCGGGCGGCGCGCGCTTCTCTGACAGAATGGTTTTATTGCGGCGGGCGCGCGGAGCATTTTCGCGCGTCCGCAGCTTCTATTTTCACTCATGGCTCATCGCGCGCAGTGCATCTGCGCGCACCGGCCGCGCGTGCAACAGCATGCGTCAAGGCCCCGCGCGCGCAAGCACGCGTAAAGGATAAACGATGGCTGCTCAGACGCAGGTCACCAGCAATCTTCGCCTTCGCCGTTCGTTCGGGAAAATCAAGAAGATCATCGAGATCCCGAACCTGATCGAGATTCAGAAGCGGTCCTACGAGGAATTCCTCCAGGCCGACGTCGCTTCCGATCAGCGCGAGGAGAAGGGACTTCAATCGGTTTTCAAATCGGTTTTTCCGATCAAGGATTTCAACGAAACCGCCTCGCTGGAATTCGTCAGCTACGAGCTTGGCACCCCGAAGTACGACGTCGAGGAATGCCATCAGCGCGGGATGACCTTTGCCGCGCCGATCAAGGTCAAAATCCAGCTCGTCATCTGGGACGTCGAGAGCGGACGGCGCTCGATCAAGAACGTCAAGGAACAGGAAGTCTACTTCGGCGAAATTCCGCTGATGACCGGGAACGGCACCTTCATGGTGAACGGGACCGAACGCGTCATCGTGTCGCAGCTCCATCGCTCACCGGGAGTGTTCTTCGAGCACGACAAGGGCCGCACTCATTCGACCGGCAAGCTGCTCTACTCGGCGCGTATCATTCCGTATCGCGGGAGCTGGATCGATTTCGAATTCGATCCCAAAGATATTCTCTACGTCCGCATCGATCGCCGGCGCAAATTCCCCGCGACGGTGCTGCTGCGCGCCTTGGGCATGACCACCGAGGACCTGCTCAACTACTACTACAAGAAAGACGTCATCAGCCTCGATCCCAAGGGCTACACCAAGAAGTTCGAAGCCGAGCAGCTGCTCGGGATGCGAGTTACCCGCGACGTTAAAGACCCGAAGTCGGGCGACGTGGTCGCGCGCGAGGGACGCAAATTCAATAAGGCGATCGTGCGCCAGCTCGAAGCGGCCAAGGTCAGCGAAATCCCCATCGCGATGGAGGAGATCGTCAACCGGATCTCCGCGCATGACATCATCGACTCGAACACCGGCGAAGTGCTGGTGCAGACCAACGAGGAGCTGACCGAGGAGACCGTCGAGAAACTCAAGGAGCACGGCGTTAAAAAGATCGAAGTGCTCTTCACCGAGGATCAGCCCGGCGGCGGACCGCTGCGGATGACGCTGTCCTCGGACAAGCTCGACAGCCCCGAAAACGCCATCATCGAAATTTATCGGCGTCTGCGTCCCGGCGATCCGCCGACCGCGGAAACCGCGACCACTTTTTTCAACAACCTGTTTTTCAATCCCGAGCGTTACGACCTTTCGAAAGTCGGACGCCTGAAGCTCAATCACAAGCTCAAGATCGATATCCCACTCGAACAGGGCACCCTGCGGCGCGAGGACATCCTCGAAGTAGTGCGCTACCTGGTCGAGCTCAAGGGCGGCAATGGCCAGATCGACGATATCGACCATCTCGGCAACCGGCGCGTGCGTGCGGTCGGCGAGCTGGTCGAAAACCAGTTCCGCATCGGACTGGTCCGCATGGAACGCGCGATCAAAGAGCGGATGAGCTTGCAGGACATCGAAACCCTGATGCCGCAGGAGCTGGTGAACTACAAACCGGCGTCCGCCGTCATCAAGGAATTTTTCGGCTCCTCGCAGCTTTCGCAGTTCATGGATCAGACCAATCCGCTCTCGGAGATCGCGCATAAGCGGCGGCTCTCGGCACTCGGACCCGGCGGTCTGACGCGCGAACGCGCGGGCTTCGAAGTCCGCGACGTGCATCCCACGCATTACGGTCGCGTATGCCCGATTGAAACGCCGGAAGGCCCCAACATCGGACTGATCGCGGCGCTCTCGACCTATGCGCGCGTCAACGAATACGGATTTATCGAAACGCCTTATCGCGTGGTCGAAAATTCGCGCGTCACCGATCGCATCGTCTATCTGTCGGCGCTCGATGAAGAAGACAAGGTCATCGCGCAGGCCAACGCGCGCCTCGACGACAAGGGCCGCTACACCGACGAGTTGGTCTCGGCCCGCATCGGCGGCGAGTTCACCACCACCCGCGCCGAAGACGTGCAGTACATGGACGTGTCGCCCAACCAGTTGGTCTCGGTGGCTGCGTCGCTGATCCCGTTTCTGGAAAACGACGACGCCAATCGCGCGCTGATGGGATCCAACATGCAGCGTCAGGCGGTGCCGCTGCTCAAGACCGATGCGCCGCTGGTCGGCACCGGTCTCGAGATGACTGTTGGTCGCGACTCGGGCGTCACCGTGATCGCCAAGCGCGACGGAGTGGTCGAGAGCGTCGATGCCAAACGCATCGTGGTGCGCGCCGACAAGCAAAATCGCGACGGCCGCGACGCCGGCGTCGATATCTACAATCTGATCAAGTATCAGCGCTCCAACCAGAGCACCTGCATCAATCAGCGTCCGGTGGTCGTGCGCGGCGAGCGCGTGAACGCCGGCGACGTGCTGGCCGACGGTCCCTCGACCGACCTCGGTGAGTTGGCGCTGGGCCGCAACACGCTGGTCGCCTTCATGCCGTGGGGCGGTTACAACTTCGAGGATTCGATCCTCATCTCGGAGCGGGTGGTCAAAGAAGACCTGTTCACTTCGGTGCATATCGAGGAATTCGAATGCATCGCGCGTGACACCAAGCTGGGCCCCGAGGAAATCACCCGCGACATTCCGAACGTCGGCGAGGAAGCGCTCAAAGACCTCGACGCCAGCGGCATCATCCGCATCGGCGCCGACGTCAAACCGGGCGACATCCTGGTCGGTAAGATCACGCCCAAAGGCGAGACCCAGCTTTCGCCCGAAGAAAAACTGCTGCGCGCGATCTTCGGCGAAAAGGCCGGCGAGGTCCGCGACACCAGCCTCCGCGTGCCGCCCGGCAACGAAGGCACGGTGATCGATGCGCGCGTCTTTTCGCGACGCGGAGTGAGCAAGGACGACCGCACCCAGGAAATCGAAAACACCGAAGCCGAGCGACTCAAAGTGGACGAGGCCGAGGAAATTCGCATCCTGCGCAGCGAGACCTTGCGCAAACTGAAAAAAGCCATGGTCGGTGAGAAGCTGGCCGGCCGCGTCATTGCCGACGATCGCCACGTCATCCTGAACAAGGGCGATACGCTGGAAGCCTCGCAGCTCGACGAGCTCGCGCCCCCGCTATGGGGTCAGCTCCGGGTCGAGGACGAAACGGCGCAGGCCACCGCGGCGCAGGCGCTGCAGGCGATGACCACCAATATCGAGCAGATCCAGTCGCATTACGGCGCCAAGCAGGATCGCCTGAAGGCGGGCGACGAGCTCGCTCCCGGCGTCATCAAGATGATCAAGGTGTTCGTCGCGATGAAGCGGCGGCTGCAGGTTGGCGACAAGATGGCGGGGCGGCACGGCAACAAGGGCGTGCTCTCGCGCATCCTGCCCGAGGAAGACATGCCGTACCTGGCCGACGGCACGCCGGTCGATATCGTGCTCAATCCGCTCGGCGTGCCCTCGCGCATGAACGTGGGACAGATCCTCGAGACCCATCTCGGCTACGCGGCACGCGAGCTGGGACGGCGCCTCGAAGAGGATATGAAAACCCACACCACGCCCGCGCAGATGAAGCGCAAGCTCAAGGAAGTCTATCCGGACAAGGAGAGTCACGGCTTCATCGATGAGCTGCCCGAGGGCGACGTGTTCCGCCTCGCGAGCAAGGCGCTGGCGGGCATCCACGTGGCGTCGCCGGTTTTTGACGGCGCGCGCGAAGAGGAAATCTTCCAGATGCTGGAACGCGCGGGCTTGCCCGATACCGGGCAGTCCAAGCTTCACGACGGACGCACCGGCGCCAGCTTCGAGCAGCCGGTCACGGTCGGCGTGATGTACATGATGAAGCTGCATCATCTGGTCGAAGACAAAATCCACGCCCGGTCGACCGGCCCGTACAGCTTGGTGACCCAGCAGCCGCTGGGCGGCAAGGCGCAATTCGGCGGGCAGCGGCTGGGAGAAATGGAAGTGTGGGCGCTGGAAGCATACGGCGCGGCCTACACTCTCCAGGAGATGCTGACCGTCAAGTCGGATGACGTGGCGGGGCGGACGCGGATGTACGAAGCGATCGTGAAAGGTGAGAATACGCTCGAGCCCGGATTGCCCGAGTCGTTTAACGTTATGGTCAAGGAACTCCAGTCGCTGTGTCTAAACGTCGAGCTCCTGGAACAGGCGCCGCGGCTAGCCTTAGAGCGTAAGGGCGTATCGATTTAGGAAGTTATGGAAGATCTTTTCGGACTTATTCGAAAAGCCCAAGAACCCGCTCGCGTTCAACGCGATCCGTATTTCGATCGCGTCGCCCGAGATGATCCGGTCATGGTCGCACGGCGAAGTGAAAAAGCCCGAGACCATCAACTACCGGACTTTCAAGCCGGAACGCGACGGATTGTTTTGCGCGAAAATTTTCGGTCCCACCAAGGACTACGAGTGCAACTGCGGCAAGTACAAGCGCATGCGCCATCGCGGCGTGGTATGCGAAAAGTGCGGCGTCGAAGTCATCCAGTCCAAGGTGCGCCGCGAGCGGATGGGGCATATCGACCTGGCCGCGCCGGTCGCCCACATCTGGTTCCTGCGCTCGCTCCCCTCGCGCATCGGCACCCTGCTCGACATGACGCTGAAAGAACTCGAAAAGATTCTGTACTTCGAGAGTTATGTCGTCGTCGATGCGGGTGAGACTACGCTGCAATATCGTGAGCTGCTCACCGAGCGGAAATATCGCGAGGCCAAGGAACAGTTCGCCGACGGCTTTCGCGCCGAGATGGGCGCGGAGGCGATTCGCACCCTGCTGACCCAGCTCGAACTGGAAAAGCTGTCGGAAGATTTGCGGGTCGAGATGAAAGCGACCGCCTCGGAAGCGCGGCGCAAGAAGACTGCGAAGCGACTGAAAGTCGTCAATGCGTTTCGCGAGTCGGGCAACAAGCCGGAATGGATGATCCTGACCATCCTGCCGGTGATTCCGCCCGATCTGCGTCCGCTGGTTCCGCTCGACGGCGGGCGCTTCGCGACTTCGGATTTGAACGATTTGTATCGGCGCGTCATCAACCGTAACAACCGGTTGAAGCGGCTCATCGAGCTCAATGCTCCCGACATCATCATCCGCAACGAAAAGCGGATGCTGCAGGAAGCCGTCGATGCGTTGTTCGACAACGGACGCCGCGGCCGCGCGATCACCGGACCCAGCAAGCGTCCGCTGAAGTCGCTGTCCGACATGCTCAAGGGCAAGTCGGGACGCTTCCGGCAAAACCTCCTCGGCAAGCGCGTCGATTACTCGGGGCGTTCTGTCATCGTGGTCGGTCCCGAGCTGCGGCTGCATCAGTGCGGGCTGCCCAAGAAGATGGCGCTCGAGCTGTTCAAGCCGTTCATCTACAACAAGCTGGAAGAAAAGGGTTACGTCACGACCATCAAGAGCGCCAAGAAGATGGTCGAAAAAGAAGGCAAGGACGTCTGGGATATCCTCGACGACGTCATCCGCGAGCATCCGGTGCTGCTCAACCGCGCACCGACGTTGCATCGATTGGGCATCCAGGCATTTGAGCCGGTGCTGATCGAGGGCAAGGCGATTCAGCTGCATCCGCTGGTATGCGTCGCGTACAACGCGGACTTCGACGGCGACCAGATGGCGGTGCACGTGCCGCTGTCGATCGAGGCGCAGGTCGAGTCGCGCGCCCTCATGATGTCGACCAACAACATCCTGTCACCGGCGCATGGCAAGCCGATCATCGTGCCCACCCAGGACATGGTGCTGGGGCTGTACTACATGACGCGTGAGCGTCCGCTGGCGCTCGGCGAAGGAAAATTCTTCGCCAACTCGGATGAAGTGCGTATCGCGTACGATCACGGCGAAATCAGCCTGCATGCGAAGATCAACGTGCGCATGTCGGCGGTGCGGGTGGATGGAATCCCCGGCATCGACGACATCGCGCGCGAAAAGGCCGAGCACGCCGAGAAGAGCAACGGCAAGGCGGGGCCCAAATCGAAGAAGGCCGCCAAGCATACCGACGCCGACGGTAATGGAGCGCCGCAATTCAAGCGCGTCGAGACCACGGTGGGCAGGATGCTGCTCAACGAGATCGTACCGCCCGAGATTCCCTTTGCGGAAATCAACCGCACCATGAAGAAGAAGGAACTCGGCAACCTGATCGACCTCGTGTATCGCAAGTGCGGTAACAAGGTCACGGTTATTTTCGCCGACCGCATGAAGGACATGGGCTACGAGTTCGCGACGCGCGCGGGAATTTCCATCTCCATCAAGGATATGAAGATTCCGTCGCAGAAGGCGCATCTGCTCGATGACGCGCAGAAGCAGGTCGCGGAAATTCAGAAGCAGTACAACAACGGCGTGATAACTGACGGTGAGCGCTACAACAAGGTCGTCGACATCTGGGCGGAAGTGCAGGATGAAATCGGCGGCGCCGTCATCAAGGGGCTGTCGACCCAGGTCTTCGGCAAGGACAAGGACGGCAAGGACATCGTCGGGCCCGTCGTTCAACCCGATTTTCATCATGGCGGATTCGGGCGCGCGAGGTTCCGAGCAGCAGATTCGTCAGCTCGCCGGCCTGCGCGGTCTGATGGCGAAACCGTCGGGCGAAATCATCGAGACGCCCATCACCGCGAACTTCCGCGAGGGGCTCACGGTGCTGCAGTACTTCATCTCGACCCACGGCGCGCGCAAGGGTCTTGCCGACACGGCGTTGAAAACCGCCAACTCGGGCTACCTCACGCGGCGGCTGGTCGACGTGGCGCAGGACTCCATCATCACGGAAGACGATTGCGGAACGCTGGACGGTATCGAGATGACGCCGCTGGTCGAAGGCGGCGAGATCATCGAGAACCTCGGCGACCGGGTGCTGGGCCGAGTGGCCTTGGAAGAGATCCGCGACCCATTCACAAACGATGTTCTAGTTCGCGCAAATGACAGCATTGACGAGGATAAAGTCCGCAAGATCGAAGAGGCCGGCGTCGAGCGGGTGAAGATTCGTTCGGTGCTCACCTGCCAATCGCGGGTCGGCGTATGCGTCAAGTGCTACGGGCGTGACCTCGGTCGTGGGCATCCGGTCAACTTAGGTGAGGCAATCGGAATCATCGCCGCGCAGTCGATCGGCGAGCCCGGAACGCAGCTCACGATGCGTACTTTCCACATCGGTGGTACCGCCAGCCGGCGCGCCGAGCAGACCACTCTGGAGTCGCGTAACGAAGGCGTCCTGCGCCTGCACGCCGTCAATACGGTGAAAGCACGGGACGGCAGCCTGGTCGTGATGACGCGTCACGGCGAGATCACCATCGCGGAGCAGGTCACCTCGGATACCGGCATCGTGCGCGAGCGCGAACGCGAACGCTATCCATTGGTTTACGGCGCGAAACTGCGCAAGGGCGATGGCGACAAGGTCAAGGGCGCCGAGCTGATCGCCGAATGGGATCCGTACACGACCCCGATCATCACGGAAGTCGGCGGCACCATTAAGTACGGCGATATCCTCGAAGGCAAAACCATGGAGGAACGCGTCGATGAGCGTACCGGTGCGCGCTCCAACGTCATCATCGAGAATCGCGAACTGGATGTCCGCCCACGTATCTCCATCAAGGATGCGCACGGCAAGACGCTGAAGCTGCCGCACTCCGAGAACATGGCGCGGTACTTCCTGCCGGTCGGCGCATACATCAACGTCCCGGAGCATTCGGAAGTTTTCCCCGGCGACGTCATCGCGAAGATTCCGCGTGAGACCACCAAGACCAAGGACATCACCGGAGGTCTGCCACGCGTCGCCGAGTTGTTCGAAGCGCGCAAGCCCAAGGAATTCGCGGTCATCTCGGAAATCGACGGACAGGTTTCCTTCGGCAAGGACACCAAGGGCAAGCGCAAGGTCGTCGTGACGCCGGAAGTCGGCGAGCCGCGCGAGTATCTGATCGCGAAGGGCAAGCATATCGGCGTGCACGAAGGCGACATGATCAAGGCGGGCGAGCCGCTGATGGAAGGTTCCTCGAACCCGCACGACATTCTCACCATCCTCGGTGAGAAGGCGCTGGCGAAATACCTGGTCGACGAAATCCAGGAGATTTACCGGCTGCAGGGCGTGCGCATCAACGACAAGCACATCGAAGTGATCGTGCGTCAGATGCTGCGTCGCGTGCGCATCAAGGAAGTCGGCGATACCGATTTTCTGGTCGGCGACCACGTCGAGAAATGGCGCTTCGATGAGGAGAACGGCAAGGTCATCGGACGCGGCGGCGAGCCGGCCATCGCGGAGCCGCTGCTGCTGGGCATCACCAAGGCCTCGCTGTCCACCGAGAGTTTCATCTCGGCGGCATCGTTCCAGGAGACCACCCGGGTGCTTACGGAAGCCGCCATCAATGGCCGCATCGACAAGCTGGTGGGTCTGAAGGAGAACGTCATCATGGGACGTCTGATCCCGGCCGGAACCGGCCTGGCGGGTTACCATGAGATGGAGTTGAAGGTCGAAGGCGCTCCCGCCGATGCCGACGAACTCGAGAAAAGTGCGCCGCTGGAAGCGCGGATGCCGGTGGGAGATTGACACGGCGGACCGAGTAGCTTAAAACCTTATATTCCCCCAAGGGACCAGTGCCCTTGGGGGGTTTGTTTGAAACACCCGCTTCCCGCCCCTGACGAGAATCCGGGAAACCGCGCAAGCCCGATTGTCGAGTGTGCGGGTTTATACAAAAAGTAGAGTTACGGCCGGCATACAGGGGAAGCGGCCTCGCAATAAAAAGAAGCGAAAATATAGTGCCGACGATTAATCAGCTCATCCGCGGAGCCAGAGAAAAGAAGCGCTTCAAGAGCAAGGCGCCTCAGCTCGAGGCCTGCCCCCAAAAGCGCGGCGTATGTACGCAAGTGAAAACCACTACGCCCAAGAAGCCCAACTCTGCCTTGCGCAAGGTTGCCCGCGTGCGCCTGTCCAACGGCTTCGAGGTCTCGACTTACATCCCGGGCGTGGGACACAACCTGCAGGAGCATTCGGTGGTGCTGGTCCGCGGCGGACGCGTCAAGGATCTGCCGGGCGTCCGTTACCACGTCATCCGCGGCACGTTGGATTCGATCGGTGTGAACGATCGTCGTAAGGGCCGCTCCAAGTACGGCTCCAAGAAACCCAAGTAGAAAATCATGTCACGAAAAGGTCAGGCCCGAATCCGGGAGATTACCCCGGACCCCAAATACCACGATCGCACGGTCGCGAAGTTCGTGAACATCGTGATGGAACGCGGCAAGAAGTCGACTACCGAGCAGATCCTGTACGGCGCGATCGATCTGGTCGCACAGCGCACCAAGGAGCCGGGGCTCGACGTGTTCAAGAAGGCGCTCGAAAACATCCGGCCCGCGGTCGAAGTCCGCTCGCGGCGCGTCGGTGGCGCCAACTACCAGGTTCCGGTCGAGGTGCCGCCGCTTCGGCGTAGCTCGCTGGCCATGCGATGGCTGGTGACGGCGGCGCGGGCGCGCGGGGAAAAATCAATGGAAGAACGGTTGGGTGCCGAGATCATGGAAGCGGCGCAAAATCGTGGTGGTGCGGTCAAAAAGCGCGAAGACACGCATCGCATGGCAGACGCCAACCGGGCATTCGCGCATTACCGCTGGTAACAATTAAGAAGTATTTGTAATGGCTCGCGAGACGCCAATAGAACGGGTGCGCAACATCGGCATCATGGCCCACATCGATGCCGGTAAGACGACTACCACTGAGCGGATCCTGTACTACACCGGGATTAACTACAAAATCGGTGAAGTGCACGAGGGTACCGCGACGATGGACTGGATGGTCCAGGAGCAGGAACGCGGCATCACCATCACGTCCGCCGCGACCACATGCTTCTGGCGCGACCATCGCATCAACATCATCGATACTCCGGGTCACGTCGATTTCACCATCGAAGTGGAACGCTCGCTGCGCGTGCTCGACGGCGCGGTCGCGGTGTTCTGCGCGGTGGGCGGGGTCGAGCCGCAATCGGAAACCGTATGGCGTCAGGCCGATAAGTATCGGGTGCCGCGGGTCGCGTTCGTCAACAAGATGGATCGCGTCGGGGCCGATTTCCCGCGCGTGATCGAAGAGATCCGCGAAAAGCTAAAGGCAAATCCGGTTCCGATTCAGATTCCGATTGGCGCCGAAGAAAAATTCTCCGGGCTCGTCGATCTGGTCGAGAACAAGGCGCTGATTTGGGACGAAGATCGTCTCGGCGCCAAGTTCCGGGTCGAGGAAATTCCCGCGGACCTGCGCGAAACCGCGCACGGGTATCGCGACAAGCTCATCGAGCAACTCGCCGACCATGACGAAAAAATCATGGAACTCTACCTGGAAGGGAAGAGCGCCGAGATTCCGGTCGAGCAGCTGCGCAAGGCGATTCGCACCGCGACCTTGAAGATGGAAATTACTCCGGTCGTGCTCGGCACCGCCTTCAAGAACAAAGGCGTGCAGCCGATGCTCGATTCGGTGGTCGACTATCTTCCCTCGCCCGCAGACCTGCCGCCGGTAGTGGGGCTCGTCGACGGCAACAAGGAAAAGAAGGAAGAGCGCTGGCCGCGTGACGACGCGCCATTTTCCGCGCTCGCCTTCAAGATCATGACCGACCCGTACTTCGGAACGGTGACGTTCCTGCGGGTTTATTCGGGCACCCTGACCACCGGAGTGTCGGTGCTGAACTCGACCAAGCAGAAGCGCGAGCGCATCGGCCGCCTCTTCAAGATGCATGCGAACAAGCGTGAAGAGCTGACCGAAATCTATGCGGGCGACATCTGCGCGGTCGGACTGCGCGACACCACCACCGGCGACACGCTATGCGATCCGGCCAAGGAAATTCTGCTCGAAGCGATCGAGTTCCCCGATCCGGTCATCCAGATCGCGATCGAGCCCAAGACCAAGGTCGACCAGGAGAAACTCGGCGAGTCGCTCCAGAAGCTCGCCAAGGAAGATCCGTCGTTCCGAGTCAACGTCAATAAGGAAACCGCGCAGACCCTGATTTCAGGGATGGGCGAATTGCATCTCGAGATCATCGTCGATCGGTTGCTGCGCGAATTCAAAGTAGACGCGACGGTCGGAAAGCCGCAGGTTGCGTATCGCGAGACGATTCGCAAGCTCTCCGAAGCGGAAGGGCGTTTCGTGCGTCAGACCGGCGGTCACGGCCAGTTCGCTGTGGTCGATCTCCGCATCGAGCCGCTCGGCAAGGGCAGTGGATTCGAGTTCCTCGACGGTACCAAGGGCGGGTCGATCCCGCGCCAGTTCATCAAGCCGGTCGAGGAAGGCATCAAGGATGCCATGGAGAATGGGGTGTTGGCCGGCTATCCGATGGTGGATATCAAGGCGACGCTGCTCGACGGCAAGCATCACGAAGTCGATTCGTCGGAACTCGCGTTCAAGATCGCGGGCTCGATGGCATTTAAAGAAGCGTGCTCGAAGGCGGCGCCGTTGCTGCTCGAGCCGGTGATGGAAGTCGAAGTGGTCACGCCGCAGGATTTCATGGGCGATGTGATCGGCGACCTGAACTCGCGCCGCGGCAAGATCCAGAACATGGAGGCGCGCGGCGGCGCCCAGGTGATCGAGGCGCGGGTGCCGCTGGGTTCGATGTTCGGCTACGCCACCAAGCTGCGCTCGGTGAGCCAGGGACGCGCGACCTATACCATGCAGTTCGCGGCGTATGAGCCGGTGCCGCAGCAGATTTTCGAGGAGATAACCAAGGGCAAGGACGAGAAAGCCGCGTAATGGCGGCGTATCACTTGCGTGCTTAGATTAGGTGATCTGCCCGCGGACGTACGGCCCGCGGGGATTTAAGTTTTTGCGAGATTCGCGTGCTGTAGATGCGCGCGACTTCATCCGGAGGATGAGCAATGGGAAAGGCTAAATTCGAGCGCACTAAACCCCACGCGAACGTCGGGACGATCGGTCACATCGACCACGGCAAGACCACCTTGACCGCGGCGATTACCAAAGTGCTCGCTTCGAAAAAGCTCGCCAACTTCGTCGCATTCGATCAGATCGACAAGGCCCCTGAAGAGCGCGAGCGTGGTATCACGATCGCGATCGCGCACGTCGAATACGAAACTGCCAAGCGCCATTATGCGCACGTCGATTGCCCGGGACATGCCGACTACATCAAGAACATGATCACCGGCGCGGCGCAGATGGACGGCGCGATTTTGGTCGTCGGTGCCAACGACGGTCCGATGCCGCAGACGCGCGAGCACATCCTGCTTGCGTACCAGGTCAGCGTGCCGTCGATCGTGGTGTTCATGAACAAGGTCGACATGGTGGATGATCCCGAACTCCTCGACCTGGTCGAGCTGGAAGTTCGCGACCTTTTGAAGAAGTACAACTTTGACGGCGACAATGCCCCGGTCATTCGTGGCAGCGCGCTCAATGCGCTCAACTGCGGATGCGGCAAGGAAGACTGCGCCAACTGCAAGCCGATTCTCGACCTGATGGACGCGGTTGACACCTACGTTCCGCAGCCTAAGCGCGAGACCGACAAGCCCTTCATGATGCCGATTGAAGACGTCTTTTCGATCTCGGGTCGCGGCACCGTGGTGACCGGCCGTGTCGAGAAAGGCCGCGTGAAGGTCGGTGAGGAAGTCGAGATCGTCGGCTTCAAGGATACCACTAAGACGGTGGTCACCGGGGTCGAAATGTTCCGCAAAATCCTCGATGAGGGTCAGGCGGGCGACAACGTCGGGGTGCTTCTGCGCGGCGTCAAGCGCGAGGAAATCGAGCGCGGACAGGTGCTGGCGCAACCCGGCAGCATCACGCCGCACACGACCTTCGAGGCCTCGGCGTACATTCTGACCAAGGACGAGGGCGGGCGGCATACGCCGTTTTTCTCGGGCTACCGGCCGCAGTTCTACTTCCGCACCACTGACGTGACGGGAGTGCTGACGCTGCCCGAGGGCACGGAGATGGTCATGCCCGGCGACAACATCAAGATCCAGGGTGAGTTGATCACCCCGGTCGCGATGGACGACGGACTGCGTTTCACCATCCGCGAGGGTGGTCGTACGGTCGGCGCGGGCGTGGTGGCCAAGATCCTTAAGTAAGGATCCTTAATCAAGATCGTTTTTTGAAGCGGGCAGGATCGTCGGTGTGGCGATCCTGCCCGAAATTGACTAGAGAACTGGGAACTGCAAGGGACGCGCACGCCTTAAGCTTTAAGACGCGGACAATAAGGAACGATGAACGAAAAGATACGGATTCGCCTTAAGGCGTACGATTACCGGCTGCTCGATCAGTCGGTGCGCGAGATCGTCGATACGATACGCCGCACCGGTGGGCGGGTGGCGGGACCGATTCCGCTGCCGACCCGGATCGAACGCTTTTGTGTCAACCGCTCGCCGCACGTCGACAAGAAGTCGCGCGAGCATTTCGAGGTCCGCACTCATAAGCGGCTGCTCGATGTCCTCGAGCCGACCCAGCAGACCATCGACGCGCTGGGCAAGCTGGATCTGGCCGCGGGCGTAGACGTCGAGATCAAGCTCGAATAGCGGGCGCGAGTTATCACAGTGATTAACGGATTGATTGGAAAAAAATTGGGCATGACCCAGGTGACCGACGCGACCGGACGGGTGACCGCGGTCACGGTGGTGCAGCTCGGGCCGTGCACGGTTACGCAGCTCAAGACCGAAGGCACCGACGGCTATGAAGCGGTCCAGGTCACCTTCGGCAAGAAGAAGCTGAGCCGCGTCAGCTCGGGGGCGCGCGGGCATTTTGCCAAAAGCGAAGTAGCCCCCGGCATCGAAACCGTCGAGTTCGAAAAGCGTGGCGAAAGCGAGTTGAAGCTCGGCCAGCCGATTGCCATCGGGGACGTTTTCAAGGCCGGCGACGCCATCGACGTGAGTGGAACCTCGAAAGGCCGCGGCTACCAGGGCGTCATGAAGCGCCATCATTTCAAGGGCAACCCGGCCTCACGCGGTACCCACGAATACTTCCGTCATGGCGGCTCGATCGGTAACCGCTCCTATCCCGGACGCGTGCGCAAGGGGATGCGGATGGCGGGGCAGATGGGCAACGTGAAGGCGACCGTTTTGAATCTGAAAATCGTAGACATACTTCCCGAGGACAACGCGGTGCTGATTTCGGGCGCGGTCCCGGGTGCCGACGGATGCATCGTGTTGGTGCATCATGCGGCGCGCGCGAAGAATCGCGGATTGGCGGTGGCGGCAAATGCCTAAGGCATCGGTGGAACATAGTCCAGTGAAAGTGCCGCTGTTCTCGGCCAATCGCGAACGCAACGGCGACTTCGAAGTCGCGGGCGCGGTGTTCGGCCGCGAGGGCGACACTTCGTTGTTGCATGAAGCGGTGCGGATGCAGCTCGCCAATCGGCGGCGCGGCAACGCATCGACCAAGACCAAGGGCTTCGTCTCGGGCGGCGGCAAAAAGCCGTGGCGTCAGAAGGGTACCGGTCGCGCGCGAGCGGGTTCGACGCGCTCGCCGATCTGGAGGCATGGCGGAATTATTTTCGGACCGCAGCCGCGCGACTATTCGTACAAGATGCCGAAGAAGGCGTGGCGGCAGGCGCTATGCCTCGCGCTTTCCGATCGCGCGAAAAACGGCAAGCTGGTGGTCGTCGAGTCGCTCGAGCTGGCGGAGCCAAAGACCAAGGCCGCCAATGCGTTTCTCGGCGCGCTCGGCCTGAGTCATGCGCTCATCGTCATCGGTGAGGACGACGCGGGCTTCTTTCGCGCGGCGCGCAACCTCGCGAAGCATAAGGTGCTGACCATCGCGGGCCTTAACGTATACGACGTGCTCAATCACGACGAAATCGTGATGACGACCAAGTCGGCCAAAGCCATCGAGGCGCGGCTGTCACCGAAGGCGGAGGCATAACCAAATGACGAACGATCAAGTCATTCTGGCGCCGCTGGTGACCGAGAAGAGCACGATGGCGACTGAGAAGGCCAACCAGGTCGTGTTCCGGGTCCGTCGCGAGGCGGGCAAGGACAAGATTCGCGGCGCCGTCGAGGAACTATTCAAAGTGACGGTGCTCGCGGTTCGGACCAGCAACTATATGGGCAAGGAGCGGCGGCGCGGCAAGTCGAAAGGGCGTCAGCGCAACTGGAAGAAGGCATACGTCACCCTCAAAGAGGGCGACAAGATCGAATTTTTCGAGGGGCTCTAAGCCTTCGAGCAGATTAGAAAGCGACTTTAGCGGGACATTGCGATGGCAGTAATTCAACTTAAACCCCGAACTCCGGGTCAGCGCTTCATGCAGATTGCTGACTTCTCCGGGCTCACCAACAAGGAGCCCGAGAAGAGCCTGCTCGCGCCGCTGAAGCATTCGGGCGGGCGCAATAACCGCGGCAGGATGACCTCGCGTCATCGCGGCGGCGGCCACAAGCGCCGGCTGCGGATCATCGATTTCCGTCGCAACCACGACGGCATCCCCGGCACGGTCGCCGCGCTCGAATACGATCCGAATCGCTCGGCCAATCTGGCGCTGATCCATTATGCCGACGGGCTCAAGAGTTACATCCTGGCGCCGGAAGGATTGAAGGTCGGCGACAAGGTCGAGTCGGGCCCGAATGCCGACATCAAGCCGGGCAATGCGCTGGCGCTCAGAAACATCCCGGTCGGCACCATCGTGCACGCGATTGAGATGAAGCCGGGTGCGGGTGCGCAGCTCTCGCGCGGCGCGGGGACGCAGACCCAGCTGATGGCGAAAGAAGGCAAGATGGCGCTGCTGAAGCTTCCTTCCGGGGAGCAACGGATGGTCCTCGCGGAATGCCGCGCGACTATCGGCCAGGTCGGCAACGTCGAGCATGAAAATATTTCGATTGGAAAGGCCGGGCGCAACCGATGGCTCGGCAAGCGTGGGCATGTGCGCGGGGTCGCGATGAATCCGGTCGACCATCCGCACGGCGGCGGTGAGGGCCGATCCAAGGGGAATCATCCGCAATCACCGTGGGGACAGCCGGCCAAGGGTTACAAGACGCGCAGCCCCAAGAAGAGTTCCAACAAGTTCATCGTGAGCCGCCGTCCGCGCGGCAAACGAGGCTAGGGGTTATGGCGAGGTCGTTAAAAAAAGGTCCGTTTGTCGACAAGCACGTTCTGAAGAAGGTGGAGGGCGCGAGCGCCACCGATCGGCGCATCATCAGGACCTGGTCGCGCCGCTCGATGATCACTCCCGACATGATCGGGGTGACCTTCGCGGTGCACAACGGCAACAAGTTCATTCCGGTGTACTGCACCGAAAACATGGTGGGGCATAAGCTCGGCGAGTTTTCGCCGACTCGCACCTTCCACGGGCATGCCGGCGATCGCAAGGGCGACGTGAAGAGCTCGGCGGCGCCCGCGGGTGGCGGCGCGGCGACCCAGGCAGCGACGGCGGCACGGCCGACGGCGCCCAAGGCGTAAGGAAACGGAAGCATGGAAGCCAAGGCGCATAGCCGGTTCATTCGAATTTCACCGCAGAAGCTTAGGCTCATCTGCGAGCTGGTGGTCGGGCAGCGCATCGACCGCGCGATTTCGATTCTCGAGTTTACCCCGAAAAAGGGCGCGCGCTTCGTGCGCAAAACCTTGATGTCGGCGGTGGCCAATGCGGTCGATCAGCAGAACGTCGATGAAGATAAACTGTTTGTCAAAAGCGCGGTGGCGAATGCGGGTCCGACCTGGAAGCGTTCGATGCCGCGCGCGCACATGCATGCGACGCCGATTCTCAAACGCTCCAGTCATCTGACTGTGGTGGTGGACGAGCGCGCATCGTGAGGTTGTTTTAGATGGGGCAGAAATCACATCCGCGCGGGCTTCGGCTCGGCGTTATCGATACCTGGGATTCGCGCTGGTTCGCGACCAACGACTACGCGGCGTTGTTGCACGAAGACATCCATCTCCGCGAGTTCATCAAGAAGCGCCTCTATCACGCAGGCATTTCGAAGATTGAAATCGAACGGATGGCCAACAAGGCCAAGATCAACATTCATACGGCACGGCCGGGAATCGTGATCGGAAAGAAGGGCGCCGAGATCGAGAAGCTCAAGAGCGAAATCGGCAAGATGATGAAGGGCAAGGACGCCTTTATCAACATCCATGAGGTCCGTCGCCCCGACCTCGATCCGCAGCTGGTGGCCGAGAATATTGCGCTGCAACTCGAGCGCCGGGTGGCGTTTCGCCGCGCGATGAAAGAAGCCGTCACTCGCGCGATGCGCATGGGTGCGCAGGGCGTGAAAGTTCACGTCGCGGGACGTCTCGGCGGCGCGGAAATCGCGCGCTCGGAATGGTACCGCGAGGGCCGCGTGCCCTTGCAGACCTTGCGTGCGGACGTGGCTTACGGATTCGCCGAAGCAAAGACGACCTACGGCGTCATCGGTGTGAAGACCTGGATTTTCCGGGGTGAAGTGCTGACCCGGCGCGAAGAAGACGCGCGTCGCCTCGGCACCCCGGCGCAGAACTAGGAAAGCGGTACCCGCTTATGATGCAACCGAAGAAAGTTAAGTATCGCAAGATTATGAAGGGGCGTGTGCGCGGTGCGGAAAACCGCGGCGTCGAGCTGGCCTTCGGCGATTACGGACTCAAGAGCATAGAGACCTGCCGTATCGATACGCGCGCGCTGGAAGCGGCCCGTATCGCGCTAACGCGTCATATCAAGCGCGGCGGCCGCGTATGGATTCGGGTGTTCCCGGACAAGCCGTTTACCAAGAAGCCGGCGGAAACCCGCATGGGCAAGGGTAAGGGCGCGCCCGAAGGATGGGTCGCGTGTGTGCGGCCGGGGCGCATCCTGTTCGAGATGGAAGGCGTTGACCGTCCGACCGCGATGGAAGCGATGCGGCTGGCGTCGCATAAGCTGCCGGTCAAGACGGTGGTGGTGACGCGCGAGGAGGGCAGCCTTGGAGCTTGATGAAATCCGGCAGATGTCGCCCGGCGACCTGCGCCTTAAGGAAAAAGAGATTCGCGAGGAGCTGTTCCGCTTCCGCCTGAAGCTGCGGACCAATCAGCTTGAGAACGCGAGCAATTACAAAAAGTCGCGCCGCGATTTGGCGCGGCTGCTGACCGTGATTCGACAGAAGGAAGGAACGCCCGGCTCGGCCGCGGCGAAAAGCTGATGCGTGAGCTAATCAAGCGGCGCGAGGGGACCGTGGTCTCCGCCAAGATGACCAAGACCGTGGTGGTCCAGGTGGACCGCCTGGTGCAGCATCCGATTTACGGCAAGCGGATGAAACAGCGGCGGCGTCTGATGGCGCATGACGAAAAGGGCGAATGCGCCGAGGGCGATCGGGTCGCAATTATCGAGAGTCAACCACTGTCAAAGAACAAGCGATGGCGCGTGAGCAGCATCATCACCAAGGCGGCGGGATAGGAAGAAACCAACATGGTGCAGATGCGAACAATTCTCGATGTCGCCGACAATTCGGGTGCGCGCAAAGTCCAGTGCATCAAGGTGCTGGGCGGTTCGCGCCGGCGTTACGCAACCGTCGGCGACGTGATCGTGGTGGCGATCAAGGAAGCGATTCCGAACGCCAAAGTGAAAAAGGGCGACGTGTCGCGTGCGGTCATCGTGCGCACCGCCAAGGAGCTCAATCGCGGCGACGGATCGTACATCCGCTTCGACGGCAATTCGGCGGTGTTGCTGGACAAGGAGCATGAGCCGATCGGGACGCGCATTTTCGGACCGGTCGCGCGCGAGCTGCGAGCGAAAAAGTTTTTGAAAATTATCTCGCTTGCTCCCGAGGTTCTCTAAGAGCATGGCGATGCTGAAAATCAAGATCAAAAAGAACGATATGGTCATGGTCGTCAAGGGCCGTGACCGCGGCAAAACCGGCAAGGTGATGCGCGTGATGCCCGAAGCGGGCCGCGTGATCGTCGAGCGGCTCAACATGGTTAAGCGCCATTCCAAGCCGCGTGGCGCCACCAGTCCGGGCGGTATCATCGAGAAAGAAGCAGCGCTACGGATAGAAAACGTCATGATGTTCTGTGACCGCTGCAACGCTCCGGTGCGGGTCGGATGGAAGGCGAATGCGGATGACACCAAGTCGCGCGTCTGCCGCCGCTGCAACGAAACTTTGGGGAACGAATAATGGCCGACAAAGGCGACAAGCAGGACAAGGCCAAAAAAGGCGGCGACAAGCCGCAGGGCGAGAAGCAGCAGCGTAAGAAGGGCGGGGCTGCTCCCGAGCAGCAGGCGGCAGCCGAGCCCGCCAAGCCGCGCGAGCCGGAGCCCAAGATTCCCGCGCGCATGCGGCTTAAGTATGAGGCCGAGATCGCGCCCGCGCTGATGCGCGAGCTGAAGATTGAAAACAAGATGCGGGTGCCGCGGCTGAGCAAGATCGTCATCAACATGGGTCTGGGCGAGGCGCGCGACAACATCAAGTTGCTGGAAGCGGCGGCCGAAGAATTGACTGTCATCGCGGGGCAGAAGCCGGTGATGACCAAGGCACGCAAGGCGATTTCGAATTTCAAGCTGCGCGAGAACGTGCCGATTGGCGTGATGGTCACGCTGCGGCGCGAGCGGATGTGGGAATTTTTCGATCGGCTGGTGAACGTGGCGCTGCCGCGTGTGCGCGATTTCCACGGCATCAGTGAGAAGTCATTTGACGGGCGCGGCAACTATTCGCTGGGCCTGCGTGAACATACGATTTTCGCGGAACTGAACCTCGACAAGATCGAGAAGGTGAAGGGTTTGACCATAACGTTCGGGACCACGGCGCGCAGCGACTTCGAAGGACTGACGCTGCTGCGGGTGCTCGGGATGCCGTTTAGAAACGCGGCCGGCGATCGCAGCACGGGCGCTGCCGCGGCGGCATAAACAGGAAAGCATAAATGGCGAAGAAGTCTCTCAAGATCAAAGCGGTCCGTCCGCAGAAATTCAAAGCGCGCGCATATAACCGATGTCCGCTCTGCGGGCGCGCGCGTGCGTTCTATCGCCGTTTCAAGATGTGCCGGCTGTGCTTGCGCAAGTACGCGCTGCGCGGACAACTTCCCGGTGTGGTCAAGGCAAGCTGGTAGAGATATGTCGCAAACTGATCCGATAGCCGAACTGCTGACTCGAATTCGCAACGCCGCGCACGCGCGGCATAGCGAGCTGGAACTCTCGTACTCGGGGATTCGCGAAGCGATCGCCAAGGTGCTGGTCGCGGAAGGATTTCTCGAGAATATCGAAGTCGGCGGCGAGGGATACAAGAAGACCATCAAGATTCGGGTGCGTTACTCGTCGGCGCGCGAGCCGGTGATGCAGGGGATCGAGCGCATCAGCCGCCCCAGCATCCGGCGCTATCGCGGCGCGGCCGAGCTCGGCAAGATCTCGCGCGGGATGGGCATCGAAGTGGTGACCACGCCGCTGGGCGTGATGACCGGGCGCGAGGCGCGGCGCAAGAAAGTCGGCGGCGAAGTTTTACTGAGGGTTTGGTAAGCACATGTCGCGCATAGGCAGACAACCGGTGGTACTCGACAAGGGCGTGAAAGCCGTCGTCGCCGGCAACATGATCAAGGTCGAAGGGCCCAAGGGCAAGCTCGAGTTGGCGGTACCCGAGGGGTATCAGATCGAGATCGCGAATTCCGAGCTGTTGGTGAAGCGTCCCGGTGATGACCAGGACCAGCGTTCCAAGCATGGGCTGGTGCGCAAGCTGATCGCCAACATGGCGACCGGGGTGAGCAAGGGCTTTACCCGGGTGCTGGAAATCAATGGCGTCGGCTATCGCGCCGAGGTCAAGGGCAGCAACATCAACTTCCTGTTGGGTTACTCGCATCCGATCGTTTATCAGCTTCCGCCCGCAGTGACGGCCAAGGTCGAGCGCCAGGTGATCATCACGCTGGAGAGCGCGGATCGGCAGATGCTCGGCACGGTGGCAGCGCAGATTCGTGAGTTGCGACCGCCAGAGCCGTACAAGGGCAAAGGGATCAAATACGCGGAAGAAACGATCCGTCGCAAGGCCGGCAAGGCGGCGGCGGGCGCGTCCGCGAGTTAGGGCATTCATATGGCTTTCAATCGGGCAATCAATCGTGCGACGCGGCAGACGCGGGTACGGCGCAAGGTGCAAGGGATCCGATGCGACGCCGCGGCTGAGCATCTATCGCTCGCTGCATCACATCTATGCGCAGGTGATTTCGGACGATAGCGGCAAGACGCTGGCGTCGGCCTCGACGCTGAGTCCAGAGTTGCGCGAGGGTTTGAACAGCAAGCGCAATGCGGAGGCGGCGAAGAGCGTCGGCAAGGCAATCGCGGAGAAGTGCCTCGCCAACGGCATCAAGGAAGTGATCTTCGATCGCAACGGCTTTCTTTATCATGGCAGGCTGAAAGCGCTGGCCGATGCGGCGCGCGAAGCGGGACTGAAATTTTGATCGCAAAGTGGACTGACTGAGGCAATATCGGTGGCTCGAAATTTCAATCGTGTCGACCCCCAGGGTCTGGAAATCAAGGAAAAGGTCGTCCACATCAATCGCGTCGCGAAGGTGGTGAAGGGTGGACGCCGGTTCAGCTTCTCGGCGCTGGTGGTCGCGGGCGATCTCAACGGGATGGTCGGCTTCGGCTTGGGCAAAGCCAACGAAGTTCCCGAGGCGATTCGCAAGGGCGTCGAGCGCGCCAAGAAAAGCCTCGTCAAAGTGCCGCTGCGCGAGGGCACCATACCGCATGAAGTGCTCGGGCATTTCGGCGCGGGCAAGGTCATCCTGAAGCCGGCGGCCGAGGGAACCGGAGTTATCGCGGCGGGCGGCGTGCGCGCGGTGGTCGAGCTGGCGGGAATCCGCAACATCCTGACCAAGCGGCTGGGATCATCGAATCCGCATAACCTGGTGAAGGCGACCCTCGAAGCGTTGAGTCAACTTGCGCAGCATGGACGAGATCGCGAAGGTGCGCGGACGCGCGCCGGAGCCTCAGGCCGCGGCCTAAGAACGAGGATTTTTAGATGTCCGATACGATTAACAATTCGCCTCGTCGGCAGCGTCATCAGCACCAAGCGACGGGTGCGTGAAACGGTTCGCGGGCTCGGCCTGCACAAGATCGGCAGCGAGAGCACGGTCAAACGAAGCCCGCAAGTCGAGGGGATGATTCGGCGCTTGCAGCATATCGTGGTCGAGGTCAAAGACTAGAGATGAATCTCAGTGACTTGAAGCCCGCCAAGGGATCGACCAAAAAGCATGTCCGGGTCGGACGCGGAATCGGCTCCGGGCTGGGCAAGACCTCGGGCCGTGGACATAAGGGCAAGGGCTCGCGCACGCGGCGGCAATACGCCGCCGACTTACGAAGGCGGCCAGATGCCGCTGCAGCGGCGCATCCCGAAGCGGGGATTTCGCCGGCTGCTCAAGAACAAGAAGCGTCGCGACGAATTCGTGATCATCAATCTGAAGCAGCTCGCGGATTTCGCCGATGGCGCGACGATCGACATCGCGGCGCTAATCGGAAAGAATCTTGCCAAGCCCGGACTCAAGATCAAAATCCTCGGCGACGGGGAATTGAACATTAAACTGAATGTGCGTGCCGATGCGTTTTCGCAAAGCGCGCGCGACAAGATTGCCAAGGCGGGAGGCACGGCCGAGCTGGTACAGCAAGCCGCCACTCCCTAGCTGATGCGGTCGAGCGTTAAGATTAACGCCTGCACGACAGGCAGCGAGACCAGCAATGCTTGAGGGTTTTTCAGGCGCCTCGCGCATCCCGGAGTTGCGCCGCCGGCTGATTTTCACCGCCATGATGCTGGCGGTGTATCGCATCGGAGTCGCGGTGCCGACGCCGGGTATCGACGGGCAGGCGCTCGCATCCTTCTTCGATGCGGCGTCGGGCACGCTTGTTCGGATGGGCGAATCTGTTCTCCGGCGGCGCGCTCGAGCGCTTTTCGATTTTCGCCCTCGGCATCATGCCGTACATCTCGGTCGCCATCATTCTCGATCTGCTCAAGGTCGCGTGGCCGTACCTCGACGAGCTCTATAAGGAAGGCGAGGCGGGACGGCGCAAGATCACCCAGATGACGCGCTACTTCACGGTGGCGCTCGCGGTGGTGCAGGGCACCATGATCGCGTACGGGCTGGAGAGCATGCGCGCGCCTTCGGGGGCGCCGGTAGTGTATTCGCCCGGCATCGCGTTTCATCGCACTGACGGTCATCACGGTCACCGCGGGCTCGATGTTCGTCGATGTGGATTGGCGAGCAGATCACCGAGCGTGGCATCGGCAACGGCATCTCGCTGGTGATCATGGCGGGAATCGTGGCGCGGCTGCCGAGCGCGATCAGCACCACCGTGCAATTATGTGCGCGAAGGTGAAATGAGCATGTTCCTGCTGCTCTTCATCCTCGTGATCGCGGTAGGAGTTATTTTCGGAATCGTCTACATCGAGACTGCGCAGCGCCGGATTCCGATTCAGTATGCGCGCCGGATGCAGGGTCGGCGTGTCTATGGTGGCCAGAGTTCGCATCTGCCGCTGAAGATCAATTCCTCGGGCGTTATTCCGCCGATTTTTGCATCCTCGTTGCTGGTGTTTCCGGCGACGCTGGCGACCTTCGTTCCGGCGATGAAGAACTACGCGGCGTACCTGACTCCCGGCAGCGTGGTCTATGACATCATCTACGTCGGCCTGATTGTGTTCTTTTGCTATTTCTATACCGCGGTCAGCTTCAATCCGGCCGACGTCGCCGACAACCTGCAGAAGTACGGCGGATTCATCCCGGGCATCCGGCCCGGGCGCTACACCGCGGAATACATCGATCGCGTGCTGACCCGAATCACGTTGGGCGGCGCGATTTACGTCAGCGCCGTATGCGTGCTGCCGACCATCCTCGTCATGCGCTTCAACGTGCCGTTCTACTTCGGCGGCACCGCGCTGCTGATCGTGGTGGGCGTCGCGATCGATACCATCGGGCAGATTCGAGACTCATTTGCTGACCCGCAACTACGAGGGCTTCATGAAGCGCGGGCGCGTTCCAGTCGAGGGGGAATCGATAGGGTCGTGCGACTGGTCTTGTTGGGCCCGCCGGGCGCGGGCAAGGGTACGCAGGCGCGGATGCTGGTCGAGCGGCTGCACGCGCCGCAAATCGCCAGCGGCGACCTGCTGCGGGAGGCGGTGCGCGACAAGACCCCGCTCGGCATCCAGGCCAAGAGCTACATGGATGAAGGGGTCGCTGGTGCCCGATGAATTGGTGCTTAAGTTGATTGATGCGCGTCTCGATGAACCGGATGCGAAGCCGGGATTTATCCTCGACGGATTTCCGCGCAGCGTTCCGCAGGCCGAAGCGTTGGCGGGGATGCTGAAACGGCGCGGCGAAACGATATCGCAGGTGATTGCCATCGATGTGCCCGACGGAAGAGCTGGTGAAGCGGATTTCGGGCCGTCGCACCTGCCGCAATTGCAACGAGATGTACCATGTCGCCTTCGATCCGCCGGCTAAACCGGGGATGTGCAACAAATGCGGCGGGGAGCTTTATCAGCGCGAAGATGACCACGAAGACACGGTCAGACATCGCCTGGAGGTGTACAACAACGCTACCAGGCCCCTGCTCGATTACTATGGCAAGGCGGGGCTGCTTGTCGCAGATCGACGGGATCGGACGTCCGGACGAAATCCTGAGCCGGATCATGGCGAAGCTTGGCGACGACGGCGCGAAAGCGGGCGCGAAATAGTGATGATTACCCTCAAAACGCCGGACGAGCTCGCGATTATGCGCAAGGCTTCGACCATCGTGGCCGAGATCCTCGAGGAACTCGCAGATGCGGTGCGTCCCGGGTGTAACGACCTTCGAGCTCGACAAATTGGCGGAGGAGTTGACTTACAAAAAGGGCGCAAAACCCGCCTTCAAGGGCTACCAGCCCGGTGGAGTGCCCTATCCCAAGACCCTATGCGTTTCGGTTAACGAGGAAATCGTTCACGGGATTCCGTCGAGCCGCAAGCTCAAGCAGGGCGATATCGTCGGATTGGATTTTGGCGTGGTGTATGAAGGCTTCTATGGCGATTCGGCGCGGACGGTGGCGGTCGGCAAGGTCCCGGAGAGCACCGAAAAGCTGCTGCGCGTGACGCGCGAGGCGCTCTACAAAGGCATCGAGCAGTGCCAGCGACGGCAACCGCATCAGCGATATCGCCAGCGCCGTGCAATGCCATGCCGAAAGTGCCGGGTTTTCGGTGGTCGAGGAGTTCGCGGGCCACGGCATCGGCCGGCGGCTGCACGAGGAGCCCTCAGGTGCCGAACTACTTCCGGCGCGGGATGCCCAATCCGCGGCTTAAGGCGGGGATGGTAATCGCCATCGAGCCGATGGTGAATGAGGGCACGCCGCGGCTGCGAATCCTCAAGGACGGGTGGACAGCGGTCACGGCAGACGGTAAACTATCTGCCCACTTCGAACATTCTGTCGCTATCACCGACAACGGCCCGGAAATTCTGAGTGAATTGGACCATCATGTCTAAGGTACGCAAATATGTCTAAAGGCGACGCTATTGAAGTACAGGGCAGCGTGCAGGAGGCGCTGCCGAATGCGATGTTCCGGGTCACTCTCGACAATGGACACAAAGTGCTCGCGCATATCTCGGGCAAGATGCGCATGCATTACATCAAGATACTTCCCGGTGACAAGGTGACGGTGGAACTGTCGCCCTACGATTTGACTCGCGGACGAATCACCTACCGGATGCGGTAGGTTCGACCGCTTGAAGGATTGGAAATGAAGGTCCGCGCTTCGGTAAAAAAGATTTGCAAGAACTGCAAGGTGGTGCGCCGCCAGGGCGTGGTGCGCATCCTATGCTCCAACCCGCGCCATAAGCAGCGCCAAGGTTAAGGCGGGATCAGGAGGTCGTAAGATGGCTCGTGTAGCAGGCATCGAATTGCCCAAGAACAAGCGCATGGACATCGCGCTCACCTATATCTACGGGATCGGACGCACCGCCGCGGTCAAGATCCTCGACGAGGCGAAGGTCGACGGCGAGCGCAAGACCGACGATCTCTCCGCCGAGGAGCAGGTGCGGATTCGTAACGTGATCGACGGCGCTTACAAGGTCGAAGGCGACCTGCGCCGCGAAGTGCAGCAGAGCATCAAGCGCCTGATGGACTTGGGATGCTACCGCGGCCTGCGCCATCGCCGAGGATTGCCGGTGCGCGGCCAGCGCACCCATACCAACGCGCGCACCCGCAAGGGTCCGCGCAAAATCGTCGCGGGCAAGAAGCAGGCGCCGCCCAAGTAACAAAATCCTACTTTCTGTTCCCCTTCCCTAGGAGGGGAAGGGGTTAGGGGTTAGGTTTTAGAAAAAAATGGCTGACGAAAAAGAAACCAAAGAAGCTCCCGCGGCTGAGGCTCCCCAAGGCGCCTCGCGCGGAGCGGGCGCAAGAGCGGTGGCGCTCCCGCTCGGCGGGCGGTGCAGCCCCGGCAGCGGGCGCTCCAGGGGCGGCGGGCGCTCCTGCGCCGCGACGCGCGCGACGCACACGCCGCTCGGTGCCCGAGGGCGTCGCGCACGTGCATGCGACCTTCAACAACACCATCGTGACGATTACCGATCCGCAGGGGATGGTGGTCGCATGGTCGAGCGCCGGCTCGGTCGGCTTCAAGGGTTCGCGCAAGGGTACTCCATTCGCCGCGCAGATGGCGGCGGAGGCGTGCGCGCGCAAGGCCTCGGAAGTCGGGATGCGCAGTTGCATCGTGCATGTGAAAGGCCCGGGCGGCGGACGCGAATCCGCGGTGCGCGCACTGCAGGCTGCGGGACTCAATGTACTATCGATTAAAGACGTGACGCCGATTCCGCATAACGGATGCCGTCCGCCAAAACGGCGCCGCGTTTGAACGGAGCAAAGGACTAAAGCAAGGTGGCCAGAAACCTGGGTCCAGTATGCCGGCTATGCCGGCGCGAGGGGCTGAAGCTCTTCCTCAAGGGAGAGCGATGCTATTCGGACAAGTGCGCGATCGAGCGCCGCAACTATCCGCCCGGCGCGCATGGACAGGCGCGCACGCGTTTTTCCGAATTCGCGATTCGGCTGCGCGAGAAACAGAAGGTCAAGCGCATCTATCGGCTGCTGGAAAAGCAGTTCGCGCATTACTTCGAGGTCGCCGAGCGGATGCCCGGGCATCACCGGCGAAAGTCTGCTGGTGCTGTTTGGAGCGGCGGCTCGACAACGTGATTTATCGGCTCGGCTTCGCCAGCTCGCTGTCGCAGGCGCGTCAGTTGGTCCGCCATGGACATTTCGAGGTCAACGGCAAGAAGGTCACGATTCCATCGTACCTGGTGGCGGTCGGCCAGATGGTGAGTATCACCGAGAAGAGCCGCACCAAGAAGGTCATCGTCGAGGCGCTCGAAATGGCGCAGCGGCGCGGCGTGCCTCCGTGGATCGCCTTGGAGCGCGATCAGTTTCGCGGCTGCGTTGCGCTCGTATCCAGCGCGTACGGACCTGACGATGCCGATCAGCGAGAAACTGATAGTCGAGCACTATTCGAGATAACCAGACGGCGGTGCCGCGGCGCGGAGGACGAACCTCGAAGCGCTGCGAAAATCCATTCCGTCAAGAGACGACAAATTATGCAGAATGATTGGCGTGATCTGATCAAACCGAAAGCAGTCGAGTTCGACGAGAAGGAATCCACTGCAACTTACGGGCGGTTCCTCGCGGAACCGTTGGAGCGCGGCTATGGCACCACCATCGGCAACGCGCTGCGGCGCATCCTTCTGTCCTCGTTGCCGGGCTTCGCGATCACAGCCGTAAGGATCAAGAGCGTACTGCACGAGTTCTCGACGATTCCTGGAGTTAAGGAAGACGTCACCGACATCGTGCTCAACCTCAAGGAAGTGCGGCTGCGCCTTCACGAGGGCGACCAGATAACCGCGACGCTCAAGATCCAAAGGCGAGGGCGTGGTGACCGCCGCGCGACATCAATGCGGGACCGAGTCTCGAGGTGCTCACTCCCGGTCAGCATATCGCGACGCTCGACAAGGGCGCCGACCTCGACATGGAAATCGTCATCAAGCGCGGGCGCGGTTATGTGACCGCCGAGCGCGGCGGCGAAGACGAGCCGATCGGCACCATCCGCCTCGATGCGGTTTTTTCGCCGATTCGCAAAGTCAACTTCACCGTGACCAATGCGCGCGTCGGGCAAGCGAACCGATTACGATCGCCTGGCGCTGGAAGTTTTCACCGACGGCTCGATCTCGGCGCGCGATGCGCTGACCTATGCGGCACGAGTGGCGCGCGATCAGATGTCGATTTTCGCGGGCGTCGAGGAAGAGATCGAAGTCCCCGGCCAGATCGAAGCCGGCGCGCAGGAAGCGCGGCCGACCATCAACGAGTTGCTCTATCGGCCGGTCGAAGGGCTGCCGATTTCGGTGCGCGCGTTCAACGGGCTTCAGAATGCCGACATCAAGTACATCGGCGAGCTGGTCCAGCGCACCGAGCAGGACATGCTCAAGATCAAGAATTTCGGCCGCAAGTCGCTCAACGAAATCAAGGAAGTGCTGGCCGACATGGGGCTTTCGCTCGGAATGCGGCTGGAGAATCTGCCCGCGCGCAGCGAACTTGACAAGATGTGGGAGGAGCAGGAGCGCCGCGAATCCGCGTAATTTCCTCTCCCGAGTCGGCGAGTCGCTCGCCGACGATTGTTGGGAGAGGTCGATCGACGACGTGAGTCGTCAATCGGGTGAGGGTGCAGGTGGCGGGGCGAGTGCCACTCACCTGCGAAGTACGGAGCCCGGAGAAATAGGCCATGCGTCATCTTAATCTCGGAAGAAAACTCAATCGCACCAAGGCTCATCGCCGGGCCCTGTTCAAGAACATGTTCCTCGCGCTGGTGAAGAGCAGCCGCATCACCACCACCGATCAGAAGGCCAAGGAACTGCGCCGCTTCGCCGATCGGATGGTGACGCTGGGCAAAAAGGGCGATCTCGCCGCCAAGCGCCGCGCGTTCGCTTACCTCCAGTCGCATCAGGCGGTCAAGAAGCTTTTCGATGAGATCGCGCCGCGCTACAAAGATCGCGCCGGCGGCTATACCCGGGTCGTGAAGTTCGGCTTCCGCCGCGGCGATGCGGCCCAGCTATCGATCATCGAGTTCACCGGCCTCGAAGAGAAAGCGGCCCCCAAGAAGCGCGCGCGCCGGCGCCGCGACGAAGGCGCCGACGAGCACGCGGGGCATCAGCCACGCCGCGGCCGCCCGCGCCTAGAGCACCACGTCCGCACGAATCCCAAGGCCCGCGCATCGCGCGGGCCTTTTTTATTGACGTGGAAGATGCATGAGGAAGACGCAGGTTTCGTTGCTGGCGATGACTTCCTCGATGAGCCTCGACGAGTTGTCCGCGAAACTCGGACGTCCACCTTCGGCCGGATTGCATAGCGGGGGCGATACGCACGCGGGCGCGAGACTCGGGATAGCTCCTCGGGATAACACGGTGTGGCGTTATGATTCCGGCGCGTCTGAAACCGCTAACCTCGAGGAGCACCTCGAGCGTCTGCAGGTTCAGTTTCCGGCAGCGGAATTGAATCGAGCCTTACCCCGGATTGCGAGGTGTCGATCGACATCGCTGTGTACTTCGACACCGCGAACCTGACCGCCAGCTTGCCTCGTTCCGCGATCGAGACCATAGCCGCATACAATGCGCATCTCGGAGTCACGTGTTATCCATCGGCGTTCAGCGTGCAGAGTTGAAGTTTAGGTTTCGCGGTTGGGCGTACCTCTTCGGCGGCGGCGTCGAGGGTATCCGCGAATTTGAGAAACTCGCGCGTGAAGTTTTCGGGTTGCTCGAGGAAAGCGGCGTGGCCGGCATCGAAGGTCGTGATGTAGGCGTTCTTCATCTGCGCGATGCACGGCTTGCATAGCGATAGAGGTATGACCTTGTCCTTCTTTGCCCATGCGACCCAGATTGGAATGTCGAGCGAGGTTGCAAGGTCGCGGATGTCGGCCTCGGGCTTGCCGAATCCCACCCACGCCTGGCGCAATAGCGGTGCGAGTTCTTGAGCTGCATCGATGATGCGATCGCGTTGCGGTGCGGCTGCCGCGGAGGGGAGCACCGCGTATTTGTAGTAGATCGGAAAGGCGGACTTGAACCACCACGCGCGCCGCGCCCCGGCCGCGAAGAAGCGTGCGAACATTCCGCAGAATAGGCTCGCCATCATGCCCACCGGTACGAGGCCGCCGCTGTCGCATAGCACGAGTCCGCGCACCGGATGCCTACTCGCATAGATGATTGCGGCCGCGCCTCCGATCGAATTTCCGATGATGATCGGCGGCTCGATGCGCAACTTTTCCGCGACACATGCACGAGTTCAGCATAGCGCGCGGGCGAGAGCGGCTTCGTGTCGGGCCCGATCTTCCCTGGCTCGGCCAGTCGATGCGAATCACCTCGTAGCGATTTTTCACGGCTGACGCGAAGGCATCGAAGTCGCCGCCGCCGTGGCCGATTGCATGGAGGCATACGAGGGCGGGTCCGTGCCCTTCGCGTGCGACCGCGAGGCGGACGCCATCCACTTCAAGCTCCATCGAACCCGCAGGAACTCCGATATTTTCGCGCCGACTCATTGGAATCTCCTGTGAGTAGAAGTGCTCTGCTCGTGTGTGATAAATATATCACTCATCACAATGATTCAAGCGTTGCGATGATCGACGGAGAGCGAGCTCAGTGAGGACGGACATAAGGGAATCAACCACGTTCGAACACCACCGACTTCCGAGCCGGGTCGCGAACCAAAGCGACCGCGGCAAAATTGATCGCGGCGGCGGCGCGCGAGTTCAATCGGCATGGCTTTTCGGGCACCGATACCAACAAGATCGCGCGCCGCGCCGGCTTCGCGCCGCAGACCTTCTATCGATGGTTTCGCGACAAGACCGAAATTTTCGTCGCGGTCTATCGCGCGTGGGAGGAAGAAGAACGAGGCGTGTTGGGCGCGCTGCTGGCAGAGAACGCCTCGCCGCGCCGACTGGTCGATGCGATCGTCGAGCATCATCGGCGGTATCGAGTTTTTCGCCGCAGTCTGCGGCACCTGACATTGGAAGATCCCGTCGTCAGAAAAGCGCGCGCCGAAAGTCGGATGCGTCAGATCGAACGGATTCGCCTGTCGCTCGGGTCCTCGGCGCCGAAGACCGACGAGATCGCGACGATTCTCTTCCAGATCGAGCGTCTTAGCGACGCCATCGCCGACGAGGAATTTGCCGACCTCGGCGTCGACGATAAGATTCCGCGCGCAGCGCTCGAGGAATTATTGGCCCGACTGCGACGATGATCCCTCAGAATCCTTCGAGGATCAGATCGGCACGGCGATGCGGTGCGATGTGCTCGAAGTACCAGTCCTCGGCCGCCATCCATGGATCCATCCACGAAGGGTCAGATTGCGGGCGCGATGACATCCGGCGGATGCGCTCGTCGCGCGGAGTTTCGATGAAGATGGCTATATCGACGAAATCGCTCAGTTCCGGGCGCATCGAGAATACGCCCTCGATGAGAACGATCTCGCGAGGCTCGATTTCGATCCATTCCGCGAGGCGATCGGTGCTCCAGTCGTAGCGTTGATAGCGCGCCGGCTCGCCGCTTACGCAGCGGCGACAGCGCTTCATCGCGAAGGCGTCGCCAATCGAAGTACTTCTCGTATGCCACTTGCGGTGAGCATTCGGATGAATCGAGCGGACGATAAAAATCGTCGCATCTGATGATCGATACTCTTCCTGCGAATGCTTCGCTGATGCCGCGCGTGAGGGTGGATTTTCCCGCGCCTCCTCCACCATCGATGGCGACGACGAGGACCGCGGAGCTCCGTATCTCGTTCAACAGCGCGCATGCCGCACAGATCGCATCTTCCGGGAGTCATCCAGTCAGGCTAGACGATGCCCGAGCTCCGGCCAACGATGTTTTTGCGACGCTTATCCTCAAAAGGCTAAAATAACCCTTGTTGTTCGCCGCTCGACCCTGGAGGCACCTCGTGGCCAGACCTCTTCCGAAGAATCTTCTCGTCGATCTGATCCAGCGCAAGCGCCTGCTGCTATGCCTCGATTTCGATGGCGCCATCGCTGCTACCATCGAAGATCCCGCAGACGCCAAACCGGTTGAGGGCGCGCGCGAGGTCATCAGCACGCTCGCGCGCCTGCGCAACGACGTGGTGGTTGCGATTGTCAGCGGGCGCGACGTGCGCACCACGCGCCGTATGCTCGGCATCTTCAACGGCGTGCATTGCATCGGACTGCACGGGATCGAGTTGAGTGACCCGCTTGACCATCAGGAGTTTCTGGTGGAGGTCGCTCATTGTCTACCGGCCCTGCATACGGTGCGCGATTGGCTCAAGAAAGAAACCCGCGCGTCCGACGGCTTCGTCCTCGAGGACAAGGAGGTTGCGCTCGCGCTGCATTATCGCAATGTCGAGCCGGAACTCGGGCGCGACATCTGCCGTCAACTCGAATACTTCGTCACGCACATGATCCACGGCTTGCGCGTCCTGCATGGCGATATGGTCGTGGAGGTGATTCCGAGCAACGCGGGCGGCAAGGGCTTTGCCGTCAATCATCTGCTCGGACAGCTGAAGGACCGTACGCTGATGCCGGTGTTCTTCGGCAACGATCCTTCCGATGAGGAAGCATTTTTCGCGGTGCGGCGCGGCGCCGGAGCGACCATCCTGGTCGGCGCGGATCGCGAGACTCATGCGGAGTACCGCGTCGATGGCCCTGAGGACGTGGTCGAAGCGCTCGCGAGCCTCGCGGCGGCGTTGGAAGATTCGGTCGCGGCGGCAGCGACCTAAAGCGATTCGGCGATTTTCGCGCGCAGCGCCATGTGCGCGCCCTTCAAGCCCGACAGGATGCCGTCCTCGAAGTTCCAGCCCGAATCGGCGATGAGATCGGGAAAATCGTGCGGGTTGCGGATGTCCTCGGAGCTCAGTCCAGGATGAATCTGGTTGGCGAGGTCAAGCACCTTGGTCTCCTGCAACGCGATAAGCTCCAGCATCAGCCGATCGATCGCAGCCGAGACTTTCGCGCGTGAATGCCGCCATCGGCATCGAATCCTAATCCGCATAGCGCGCGTCCGAAAAGTCCCGATCGGCGGCGCGAACTTGGGCGACGGACTTACATTAGAATGAGGGCCTTGCGTGCAGGGCCTGGATGCCTAATGCTTTCAGGTCAGGTCTGAGCAAGCCGAAATCGGAAACAAAGCCACTACGCAAATACGAAAATTACCAAACGAAGCCAAATAACCCTTGAAAATCAAGCATCCTTCGCTATTTATTTCGCTCGCAAAGAGTCGAGCCGATTACAGGCTCCGAGGATAACCATCTGATGGCAACTGAACTGAGCAAACCGGAAAAGTTTTTCCAGAAGCGGTTCGGCATGAACGAACCCGCCTTCGAGCAAATCCTCGGCACCGCGCTCGAACGCAAGGCCGACTACGCCGACCTCTACTTCGAGTATCGCAATGCCGAGGCGCTCGCGCTCGAAGAGTCGATGGTGAATCACACCAGCAAGAGCGTCAGCCAGGGCGTCGGCGTGCGCGTATGCGCCGAGGATCGCACCGGCTACGCCTATTCGGACGAGGTCACCGTCGATCGCATGAAAATCGCGGCCGAGGCGGCGCGCGCCATCGCCGATACGCGCACCCGCGAAATCGCGCCGGTCCAGGTCGGCACCCCGGTCCGGCGGCATAATCTCTACGAGCTCGAAAGCACGCCGCTGGAGATTCCGGTCGAAGAGCGCGCCAAGCTGCTTTACGAAATCGATAAGATTGCGCGCGCCTACGATCCTCGCATCAAGAACGTGATGGCCTCGTTCGTCGCCGAGCAGAAGCTGGTGATGATCGTCACCAGCGAAGGCAAGATCGCCGCGGATACGCAGCCGCTATGCCGACTCAATGTCAGCGTGATTGCCGAAGATGGCGCGCAGCGCCAGATGGGCAGCTTCGGCGGCGGAGGCCGCGTCGAATGGCGCTATTTCCTCGAAGGCGAGAAGTGGCGCGACTATGCGAAAGAGGCGGCGCGCCAGGCGATCGTGAACCTCGAGCGCGGTCGATGCGCCCGCCGGCGAGAGCATCGTGGTCCTCGCGCCCGGATGGCCGGGAATCCTACTTCATGAGGCAATCGGGCATGGGCTGGAAGGCGATTTCAATCGCAAGGGCACTTCGGCATTCGCAGGAAAAATCGGCCAGCGCGTCGCCAGCGAATTCTGCACCGTGGTCGATGACGGCACCATCGCGAGCCGCCGCGGCAGCCTCAATGTGGATGACGAAGGCACCCCGACCTCGCGCACCGTGCTGATCGAAAAGGGCATCCTGCGCGGCTACATGCAGGATCGGATGAACGCCAAGCTGATGAAGATGGAGGCGACCGGCAACGGCCGGCGCGAAAGCTTCGCGCATGCGCCGATGCCGCGCATGACTAACACCTTCATGCTCGGCGGGCGAGCACGATCCCAAGGACATCATCAAGTCGGTGCCGAAGGGACTCTATGCGGTCAGCTTCGGCGGCGGCCAGGTCGATATCACCAACGGCAAATTCGTGTTCTCGGCGAGCGAGGCTTACCTCATCGAAAATGGCGAGGTGACCAAGCCGGTCAAGGGCGCGACGCTGATCGGCAACGGTCCCGAGGTGCTGACGCGGGTGACGATGGTCGGCAACGATCTCGAACTCGATTCGGGCATCGGCACTTGCGGCAAAGACGGGCAGTCGGTGCCGGTCGGCGTCGGGATGCCAACCATCCGCATCGACGGAATCACCGTCGGCGGCACCAGCAATTAAGGTCGAGAGAAGAAAATGGCAGAGCTGGATTTGAAGCTGGCCGAATGGGCTCTCGGTGTGGCGAAGAAAAATGGCGCGACCGCGGCCGAAGTGCTGCTCGTCAGCGGCGAATCGCTGGCGGCGGGCGTGCGTCTCGGCGAAGTCGAGAAGCTGAAGAGCTCGCGCGAGCGGCGGCTCGGCCTGCGCGTCTTCATCGGGCAATCGTCGGCGACTTCGTCGACTGCCGAAATCGAAGCAGGACTCGCTCAAGGATTTCATCAAGAGCACGGTCGACCTCGCGAAGCTGACCGCGCCCGATCCATGGTCGGGGCTTCCCGATGCATCGCTACATCCGAAGTCGTTTCCGGAGTTGGAGCTCGAAGACCACACAGCATCGCATCATCGAGGCGACCAAGGCGCTGGAACTGGCGCGCATCGCGGAGAAGGCGGCGCTCGACAGCGATCCGCGCATCAAGAATTCCGAGGGCGCGGAATTCGACTCCGGGCACTTATCGCGTGATTTTCGCTAACAGCCAGGGCTTCGCGGGCGAGTATTCGGGCACCAACTATCATCTCGGCGTCGCGCCGATCGCGCAGGACGACAGCGGGATGCAGATCGGCTACTGGTACACCTCGAACCGGATGTATCAGGCGCTGGATGATCCCGAACAGGTCGGCAAGAAGGCGGCGGAGCGAGCGCTGCGGAAACTCGGCGCGCGAAAAATCAAAACCACCGCGTTCCGATCGTGTTCGATCCGCAGATGGCGGCGGGGTTGGTCCATACGATGGCGAGCGCGGCGTCCGGCCCGTCGCTCTATAAGGGAGCTTCCTTTCTGATAGGAAAACTTGGTCAGAAAGTAGCATCGCCGAATGTCACCCTCGTCGATGATGCGCGAATGCCGGGCGGGCCGCGGCTCCAAACCTTTCGATGGCGAAGGGCTGCCGACCAATCGCAAGAATCTGGTCGAGAAGGGCGAACTGAAGACCTATCTGCTCGATAGCTACTCGGCGCGCAAATTGAAACTCGCGCCGACCGGCAATGCCTCGCGCTCGGTCGGGTCGCCACCGGGAGTTAGCACCACAAATTTTTACCTGGTCCCCGGCAACTATTCGCCCGAGGAGATCATCCGATCGGTTAAAGAAGGTTTGTATCTCACCGAACACGATCGGATTCGGCGTCAATATGGTTACTGGTGACTACTCGCGCGGCGCCGGCGGCATCTGGATCGAGAACGGCGAGCTCACCTATCCGGTGCAGGAAGTGACCATCGCGGGAAATCTCAAAGAGATGTTCAACTCGATCGAGATGATAGGAAATGATCTGGTGTGGCGATCCTCGACCGCGTCGCCGACGATCAAGATCGCCGAGATGACTATCGCGGGCGCGTGATCCGGATGCGGACACAGGCTAAAGCCTGTGCTAGATACAGCGAGCTCTCCGCAGATGAGGTTCCATGGAATCGTCGGCACGATCATTTTGTTGCTGATCGGAAGCGGATCGATAGAGTTGGCCCGCGGCGCCTCAGCTAAGAACACGATCGTAGGAACGGCACTTTCGCCGGCGCACTTTCCGTACTTCTCGGATCACGATTTCAAAGTTTTCTTCGACGAGGCGGCGCAGATCGGCAGCCACGTGACCTGGATTTTTCAATGGGGCTCGCCGCCACCAAAGGGATCCTTCGAAGTAGTTCGGGGTTGGACTAAAGAGCACGCCCTCAAGCTGCAGATTTGGCTGAGCCCGACCACGCTAGGTAATGAACGCAAAGATCCAGACCTACCGAAGTCCTTGGCGGGCAAGGGCTTTGATGATCCTCAGGTCCGCCGCGCTTATCTCGATGAGGTGATGGAGTTGGCGGCGATAAAACCGGATGTGCTGGGTCTTGCAACCGAGGTCAATTTCCTCGCACAAAACCAGAAGCAGTTTGCCGCGTTTGTGAGCCTCGCGCATGAGGCTTATGTCACGGTGAAGAAGGCCTATCCCGACCAGACAGTGACCATCAGTTTTCAATGGGAAGTGATGCGCGCGCAGCAGCAATACGCGATGTTCCAACGATTCGTCGATAGCCTCGATGTGTACTCGCTCACCAGTTATCCCGATGCGTTTGGCGATCCTTCCAGAGCCAAGGTACCGGACGACTACTATTCGTCGGTGCGCAAATATCTGCCGACTCAACGGATAGGTATTTCGGAGATCGGATGGAGTTCAGCCCCTCCTGCTGATGAAACAGGGCAGGCGGCCTTCTTCGCGAGGCTTCCTGATTTCATTCGCGGTGCCGGGTTCGAATTTGTAACCCTCGCATTGTTGCATGATGTATCGTTGTTCAAGGAAGAACTGGAGCGTCTCAACTACCTGTGGCATTCGAACTATCGATGATGCACCGAAGAAGAGTTGGTACACGATCCTGACTCTGCCGGATTTGCATTGAGGAGAATCGTCATGGAACGCGCAAAGCTGATCGACCTGACCCGACGCTTCACCGACGCGTTCAATCGTAACGATCTCGAAGCGGTGATGAGCTATTTCTCGGATGACGGCATCTACGACGAATTCAATGGCAAGCGCAGTTGCGGCAAGGCAGCCATCCGTGCCGCCTTCACGCCGCAATTCACCGGCGCATTCGGCAGGATGGAATTCCTTGAGGACGACTTGTTCGTAGATGAAGAAGCCGGCAAGGCAATGATCAGTTGGCGCTGCACGCTGTCGATCAAGGGCCAGCCGACCTCATGGCGTGGGCTCGATTTGCTACATTTCGTCGGCGAGTGTCTCGTAATGAAACAGACCTACGCGAAGGCCAAAGCACCTCTGTTCGGAGAGCGGTAGTACGCACGCGGCGACTCCTGAAAAACGCTCTGCCGATTTCCTGAACATTCGCTCAGTTTGCCAGCACATCTGCGCTGACTGAATTCCTGAGGTCAGTTCAAAAGCCTCGCGAAATTGCGAAAACCCTCGCAAAACGCGAGTTTCCATCTTCATTTCGAAAGAATTCCTCCTTCCGTACCGATCGGTATGTGGTGGCACCCTGCTTGCTGACTAAAAGGAAGAATTTTTTGGCGGCGGAGATGCATGGTGGCGTTATTTCCGGCAAAATTGATCTGGGTAGATGATTCAGCGCGCAATTCCGGCTCCGGCGTTGTGGATCGCGATTGGTCCCGTCATGCGTCTGCTGCTGACGATCGAAAGATAACTGTCGACGTTAAGCGCTCAACTCTCGGGTCAGTTCCGCCCCATCTATCGTACGCAAACAACCAGCGAGGTCCCTCTCTTCCGCGCAATCGCTTCGGCGGATCGCGAGTCGAGTCGGAAACAGGATTGGCAAAAAACATATCGAAGCGAATTGGAACGGCAGCCGCGCTAGGTCTCTCGGCGGTGATGGCATTGCTCTTCGTCACCGCGAATCCGGCGCATGCCGTGGTCTTTAATATCGGCGGTCCCGGCGGTGCGGCCGGGGTGGACATGAACACCACCTCAGGGCTCTATGCGAGCGGACGCGACGAGGTTGCGACTTTGGTCGCGCAACTCGGCGCGGTTGCTCCCGGCGGCGGTGTTTTCGAGGACCTTGGAGTGCCGTCGGTTTCTCCCGAAGGCGACGTGGTCTTCGGCGCCGAAACGGTTGGCCAGGACGAGCGCCCGCGATGGGATATCTATCGAGCACAGGTTGGAGCGCCGGGCAATCGGCGCATCGTACGCGTACTCGATGAAGCTGAAATTTCCGATAACTGCCGGCCCAACTTCAAAGTTGATCCATACGCCGTAGCAGGCGCGAAAGGCGTAGTGGCTTTTCTTGCTCCCGAGGCGTCGGGCAAGGACGCGGTATTCCGGTATGAGAATGGGCGGTTGAGTTGCGTCGCGCGCATCGGAGACCGCACGGCCCAGGGACATACGCTGAAGCTGCTGTACTTCGGCAGCGCGGACATCGCGAGCGATGGTGCAAATGGCATTTCTCGCCCGCGTCGAGGACGCTGGCTCGCATGATGCGGGGAAGGCGGTAGTACTGACGATCGACGCCGATGGCGCGGTGCATGAGGTCGCGGTCGAAGGCAATCCGGCGCCCGGCGGCGGTCGCTTCGGCTCCAGCTTCGGGCGACCTGCGATAGTCCGCTCGGACTTGGGTAATGTGATCGGGTTTACCAATCGAAACGCATCGATCAACGCCGCCTACATTGCGAGTTCTGGCAGGCTCTCGCGTAGCTTCCGCACCGGAATGCGGACCAAGGCTGGCGTCGTGACCTACATTTCTGATGGACGGCCGGCGCTGCTTCCCGACGGAACTTTGATCATCAGTGGCGCATCGAAAGATCAATCGGCAGTTTTCAAGGCCAAGGATGGCGAGTTAACCCCGATCAAGCGTCAAGGAGACCTCACTCAATTCGGGACCCATCTGCAGGGCTTCGTCGATCCTTCAGTCACTCTGGCCGGGTTGGTTTATATAGGAGGGCATGACGAAACCGGTGAGGAGCGCCTGTTTGTTTTCGATTCCGGTGAAGGGTTGCAGGTTCCGCTCGAGTCGAGTGCGGATACTTCGGCTGCCGGACGCTGGCTGCCGCCGTTCTTTCCCGGCAGTCTCGCGGTTAATCAGCGGGGAGATCTGGCGGCTTTGGGTGCGGCGCCGCATTCCAATCCGGACAAGCTGCGCATGGTACTTTTCGACTGGTAGGCGTCAGGGCCGCGGCTGTTCAGCCGGGTCCGGATTCACCATGTCGGGAAACTTGAAGCTGGGCGGCGGAGTGGCATCGACCAGGGCAAGCAGATTGTTGCGCCGGGTTATCAGGAGATCCATCAATTGATGCTGCTGCTTCTCGTCGAGGCTCAGGTCTTCGCTGAGATGCTCAAAGGTGGGTCGGTAAATGACCATCGAAACGAAGATCGGGCCCATGCCGGGAGCGCATCCCGGTAGCGGATCGGGAAAGCTCGCGAGTCGCTTCGTAATCGTATCCAGTTTCTGTCTCTGATCGGATGTTAGAATCGCATCGAAGGCAGTTTTGAACTGCTGCTCGATGGCATCGACTTTCTGCTGAAAGTCGGCGATCTGCGGAATAAAGACATCCAGCTTCTTGCGCAGCTCCTGGGGATTTATGGAGCGTCCTCCGGACCCGCTTCCGCTCACAAACCAAGGCGCTCGTCGTGTCGCCGGTGCCGCACTTTCAGGATGCTGAAATTCGCCCATCACTCCCACCGGCGGCGGAGGCACCGGACGGGAGCGCTGGGTCCATACTCCTACGAAGAGTCCCGCTGCAAACAGCGCGACCGTAGCGAGTATGACGAGGAGGTTTCCCCTCATATCGATTCCTCAAGCACCCGTATTTGCTGGACGGTGGTCGCCCACGTCTCGAGATTTTGCTCCTGAGTATACTGGGTTTGAATCCAGTGCATCGATACCGCACCCATCACGCAAAGGGCCCCGGTTATCGCCATCAGGCGCAGGCGGACCGCCGCTAGACCGGCGATGCCGGTACTTTGATGGCGGGCATCCTCGATGACGCGCCGCGCAAAGTCAGGCGGCAGTTGAGTCCGTGCAAAGCGGCGTTGCTGGTCGACATAGAGCGATTCAATCTTCATCGGAAATCCTCTGGCGAAGATATTCGCGAGCGCGAAACAGTCGTGATTTCACCGCACTCACACTGCTGTGAGTGATTTCGGCCAATTGCTCGTAGGTCCAGTCATTCTCGGCGAGGAGCAGGATGAGTTCCTTCTGATTGGGCGGCATGCCTTCGAGAGCGGTACGAAAAGTCTCGAGCCTGCTGTCGCCGCGGGGAGCTTCGGCAATTTGTTCGTGCTTGGGTTCGAAGGGCACGAACATGCGCCATAGACGTTTGCGGCGCAGCGAATCCATCGCGACATTGCGCGCGATGCGAAATAGCCACGCCTCGAAGCTATCGGGATTCTTGAGACCTGATAGGCCGGAGATCATCTTGATGAAAATGTCGTGGCATAAATCCTCAATCGCGTCGTCGCGCCCGATCAGCGAATACACAAAGCCCGCGATTCGGTCCTGAAACCGCGCTATCAAAATCTCCAGCGCGGCTTCGGAGCCATCCTGGGCGCGCCGAATCAGCGCGGCTAAGTCTTCGGCTTCCGGACTGATCTCAGCCACCCTTGACACTTATCTAGGAAAGACGAAGCAGAATGAGGAAAGTTGCGCGACGGACTGCTCGTTGCTTCCCTGACAGCTTCAGAATAGCCGTGACAGCGCCTCCAGCAGAATAGTCGGCCAAGGCATCGCCGGCCGAAAATCTCTTCGCCGCGCTTTCGCGAAGAGGGGGAGGGGGAGGCCCTCGCCAATGTTTGCCCACCAGCGAAACGGGGGGGAATTTCGCCGGCGGGAGGAGGAACGAGGGCCTCCCGAGCTTTCATAATTATAGACGCGAGTGATCTGGAAAAGTTGCGCGAGCGTGAGAGCCATCGAAATTCTGCCCATCGGCGGGCGGCAAGGCGGTCGCTTCGATGGAATTTCACTCGAGGTTTTGCTTCTGGTGCGTCGGGATCGAGAAAGCTACAACTGTGCGACTATGAGAAACAACGATCTGCTGATAACGAGCCCGGCCATAGAGATCGTGGCCCGAATTCTGTTTACTTTGATTTTTCTTCTTTCGGGCATTACCCATTTCACGAGTCTGAATACTTACGTCAACCTGATGCCTGCCGCGATTCCAGGTCGCGTCTTCTGGGTCCTCATTTCGGCTGCGGTCGAACTGATCGGCGCTGTCTTCATCCTCTTCGACTATCGTCCACGCCTGGGCGGATGGTTGATTGTATTGTTTCTAATCCCGGTAACTATTGTCGTCCATGGCACCGCGATGGTTGCCGATCCTAGCCCGATCATGCGCGCGATCAATGTTTCCTTCTTTCTCAAGGGCCTCGCAATGATCGCCTGCGCACTGTTTATCACCCAGTTTGGAGTCAAAACCTCGCAATGAATGGCTCGAAAGATAGATACCTGTAGGAGCCGAAATCATAGCGCGGTATTTTAGTCTCATAAGTCTTAGGATAAGAACTACCCCAGACCCTATTGCGTATTGCTATCACTTACTGTTTAGTCAACTATTCGCAGAAGTAAATTAGCTGGAGGCAACGATATTGGATTTAGAAAAAATTGTCGCGGACTTGAAGCAAGAGATGGAGCGTATCGGCAGGGCTATTGGTCTTTTGGAACAATCCGCTCCCCCGAAGCGCAGAGGCCGAAAGCCGGGCTCCAAAAATGTCGTCACTTCCGCCAAGCCAAAACGGAAAGGTCTTACCGCGGCGGGCAGAAAGCGTTTGTCCGAGATGATGAAGAAGCGCTGGGCTGACCGTAGGAAGAAACAGGCCTAGTCATTCCCGGCACGGTCTTCAGAGCTATGGTGCTACGACCGTCGGTGAGTTGGTTGCGATGAATCTAAGCATCAAGCTCTGAAGTTCCGTCGCATGAGGTCCGTACAGGATAGCGGTGCCGTGAGCATTGCCGGGATAAACCTCGATCGATTTCGGCGCCGTCGCCAGCTTGAATAGAGTCTCGGGCTGGTTCGCGACCAGCGAATCTTCTGCTGAGGTCACAAACAAAATAGGTGCGCGTACCTCGTGCACTACGGGTTCTACATCCAGACCGCCAAAACTGGTCGGGGTCGAAATGCAGATGATTCCGGCTACCTGTTCCTTGGCGGCGACGAGGATAGCTGCCTCCGAGCCGAGGCTCGCGCCCGCGATAAAAATGCGCGCCACGCGCGGTCGCAGAAACTGATACGCGGCGAGCAAATCTACATCAGCGAACTCGGTTCCCGAAGAGCCCTCTGATTCGGTAAATCCGCGAAAGTCAAAGGTCAATGCCTGGTAGCCATGCGCGGCCAGTACTCGCGCAAAGTCAGTCCAATCCGACTGATCAGCGGGATACATATGCGCAAGGATGACCCCGGTCGCGCCCCGTCCATACAAATGACCGCGAAGCAGCACACCGTCGGAGGTGGTGAACGATACATGCTCACCACCCAGGTCCTGCGCGCTACGATGTGGGTTTAGAAAGCATCCGGCCGCCATAGCTACGACGATCGCCAGCGCGGCACGGGTTCGGACTAAACCAGAGATGCGATCCCTTAGCCGCATCGATGCACAACAATTGGTGGCGTAGGTGTCGCTCTCATCGATGGTACTGCTTCAGGATGTTGCGTACCGCGCTCTGAGGCAGGGCTTGAATTGTTCGACCATCAATTCCCGTCATAGTCTCGGCGGCGACCAGGGCATTTACGATCGCTTCTTCGGTGGCCTCGACCGCGGCAGTGAAAATCGGATCCATCGCGGAATTGCGAAGCACCTCGACCGAATCGACGAGTCCCTTTCGTTTGCCATGCCGGTTAGCCGTCGAGAATGCGAGAAAGATATCACCGGATCCATTGCCTGAGACGCTGCCGGTGCGTGCTAGTCCCATCGTAAGTCTGCGCGCGACGCGCTTTAACTGATGCGGCAATAGTGGCGCGTCAGTCGCCGCAACTATGATGATCGAACCTAATTCCGGCGAGGGTTTATAGCTCTCGGGAACCAACTTCCGTCCTATCGGCACTCCAGCGATGATCAACTCATGGGCTCGGCCGCAATTGAGCTGCACTAAAACACCGACCGTGTAACCTCCTTCAGTCCGCGAGAGCTTTCGCGAGGAAGTTCCGATACCTCCCTTCCACCCATAGCCGATCATGCCAGTACCGCCGCCAACACTGCCTTCGCGCGATCGCGCCCGATCGAGCCGCGTCGAGTGCGGCCCATGCGTCATCCTTGGTGACATGGAATCCGTTTATGTCATTGAGAAAGCCATCGTAGGTCTCGGCTACCACCGGCAATGACCATGGTTGAGTCATCGTGCCGCTTCGACGTTGCCATTCGATGACCGCGTCGCGCACGATGCCCACACTATGAGTGTTGGTTATCATGACCGGAGTCGACAGGTAGCCCGATTCCTCGATCCAGGTAGTGCCGGTCATTTCCCCGTTGCCGTTTTGCGAGAACCATCCCGCGAACACTCGCGAACCGTCGCGACGCCCCCGAGGCAGGATTGCAGTAACTCCTGTGCGCACCGGTCCAAGACCGACAACCAGTTTCCCTTCACCTCGAATGATCGTCGTATGGCCCACTTCAACGCCGCTCACATCGGTGATGGCATTGAGGGCGCCTGGAGTTCCGTTGAATGGGATTCCAAGATCTCTCGCGCGAGGGTTTTGTTTGGTCGAGCGCTTCGCCTGCCGCGCCTTTCTCATCGGGCCCACAGATAGCCGACTCAAGATCGAAGTGATAGAGGAAATCGTCAGCAAGGGAGAGGAACACGATGGCTCAACTTCTGGAGGCTAAGAGCGCGATCATAACCGGAGCCGGTTCCGGAATCGGTCGTGCCGCGGCAATTATTTTCGCGCGCGAAGGTGCTCGCGTGATCGTCGCGGATGTTGCGGAGCAGGGCGGTCGCGAGACCGTCGAGATGATTCGCGCTAAAGGTGGCGAGGCACAATTCCAACGCTGCGACGTGGCACATGCTTCCGATGCCGCCGCGCTGGTCGCTGCCGCCGTGCAGGCGTACGGGCGCCTTGATTGCGCATTCAACAACGCAGGCATTGGTGGCGCGCAGCGCAAGACCGCGGACTACGATGAAGAGGAATGGGATCGCATCATGGCGGTCAATCTCAAAGGCGTATGGCTGTGCATGCGCGCCGAGATTCGCCAGTTCCTTGCGCAAGGCTCCGGCGGTGCGATCGTCAACACTGCATCGGCCGCGGGACTAGTCGCGTCGCATTCGATGCCCGCGTACACGGCGTCCAAGCACGGCGTCGTGGGACTTACCAAGACCGCCGCGATCGAATACGCGCGCACCGGCATCCGCATCAACGATGTATGTCCCGGAGTCATCGACACACCGCTGGTCGCCGACATGATTTCGCAGGTGCCCAAGCTCGCGGGCCGGCTCGATCAAGTTGAACCTGTAGGTCGTAAAGGCAGGCCCGAGGAGATTGCCGAAGCGGTCGCGTGGCTATGCTCGGATCGTGCATCGTTCGTTACCGGCTCGTCGGTCTCCGTTGACGGCGGCATCACCGCGCAATAGCCGATGGCCGCGCTCATCGATCCTTTCCTCGAGGCGTGGGAGCTGCGCGAGCTCGTTCGCAACGGCGAGCTGCGCGCGACCGAGGTCGCGGAGTTTTTCCTCGCAAGGATCGAGCGGCATAATCCAACCTTGGGCGCATTCATGACGATCCTGGCCGATCGCGCGCTCGATGATGCGCGAGCAATCGAGGTGTCGCGTCGCGAGGCGTCGTTGCTCCCGCTGTTCGGCGTTCCCTATTCATTGAAAGATCTCACGCCAACCAAGGGTATTCGCACGACGATCGGTTCGGCGAACTTTCGCCCATTCGATTCCACTCGAAGATGCCGAGATCGCGACGCGGATGTTTCGCTCCGGCGGCATCTTCCTCGGCAAAACCAGCACCCCCGAATTCGGCGGCCGCCCAACCACCGAAGATGGCCTGTGTCCGATCGCGCGAAATCCGTGGAGCCTCGAGCACAATGCCGGCGGCTCCAGTGGTGGCGCAGCCGCGCAAGTAGCTGCGGGTCTGGGTCCGCTCGCGGAGGGCAGCGACGGCGGCGGATCGATTCGCGGACCCGCTTCGAACTGCGGCGTGGTCGGGCTGAAGCCCTCACGCGGACGGCTCACCTACGCTCCGCATCGCGGCGAAGCGTGGGGCGGTTTCGCTACGCGCGGTCCCATCGCGCGTAGCGTCCGCGACGTCGCGATGATGCTTGACGTTCTCGCGGGTCCAGTCGTCGGTGATCCGTACTGGGCGCCGCCGCCGACTCGTCCGTTTGTGGAAGCGGTGGGAGTTCCGCCGTCAAGGTTGCGCATCGCAGCGATCGGCACCAGCGCGTTGGGCGCAAATGATCCCGACGTCACCGCATCGTTCGAAGCCGGATGCAAAGTGCTGACCGAGATGGGGCATAGCGTCGAAACTATCGTTCTCGATCCCGGTGCGATGCTGGCGGACTGCGCGCGCACGCTGATTTGTGTCGGCATCGCTGCGATTCCGATCGAAGACATCGCGACCGTCGATCCGGTGGTGTGCGAGATGTACGAGCACGGACGCAAGGTCAGCGCCGCCGCCTACATCAGCCTGGTTGCAACGATGCATAACACCGCCCGCGCGGTCGTGCAGCGCCTCGATCCTTACGATGCGCTGGTGACGCCCACCATGACCATGCCCGCGATGCGCAACGGCACCTTCCCCTCGCGTCCCGAGCGGTATCTCGACGAATTGTGGACATGGATCGCATTCGAGTATCCGTTCAACGCGACCGGGCAGCCCGCGATTACGCTCCCCGCCGGACTTTCCCGCGAGGGTCTTCCGATAGGACTGCAGATTGTAGGGCGTCCGAACGGCGAGTTCGATTTGCTGTCGCTTGCGGCCGCGTACGAGATTGCGCGGCCCTGGAAGCATTTGAAGCCGCCTTTGTTCGATACGACCGCAAGGTGAATTTTTCACATGAGCATCGATCCCGCTAAAATCGAAGACTATCACGCGCACATTTACTACGACGCCGACGGTCGCAAAACCGCCGCGCGAATTCGCACTGCTATCGAGAAGGCTTTCAAGGTTGAGATGGGCCGTTGGCACGACGAGCCGATCGGGCCGCATCCGCGCTCGATGTACCAGGTCAAATTCGCGAAGAAAGAATTTCCGCGCCTCGTGCCGTGGTTGATGCTGAATCGGCGCGGCCTCGATGTCCTCGTGCATCCCAACACCGGCGACGACTACGAGGATCACGCGACCCACGCGCTATGGCTCGGCGCCAAGCTGAAATTGCGCCTCGCGTTCCTGCGCAAATTTGCGAAGCGCTAACTCAGCGGTTGAGTTCCGGAATGACGTGTTTCCCTATGAGTTCCATGCTGCGCATGATCTTGCTGTGCTCGAGGCCGCCGAACTGCACCCAAGTCAGCATCTGGTCGACGCCCATCTCGCGATAGGTCCGAAACAGCTTCAGAATCTCCGGCGGCGTTCCCACCGCGATGATTCCATTGCGAATGCGCTCTTCGACATCGCCGGCCACCGCGCCCGCGCGTTGCTGCTCAGTGAGATACTTGTACGACTCCGCTTTGCGCTCGCGCCCCTTCTCTGCCCACGGCAGAAATAATTCCGCGGCTAGTTGCGCGACCACATCGAGTGGCTTGGTAACATCGACGACCGCCTGCTCGTGCGTCTCCGCGCAGTAGGTCTGAATCAGCACCGCCGATTGATCATTGACGACGCCCGACACCGGCTCCGCATGCTTCACCGCATCTTTGTAAGCGGCGATGCGCGGCGCGACTTCTTCCGGAGTTCCGGTGACGAAGCCAAGCATGCCGAGGCCTTTGCGTCCCGCGAGGTTGAAGGTTTCGGGATTGGTGCCCGCCAGCCACATCGGGGGATGCGGCTTTTGAATCGGCTTCGGCACCACGTAACTTTTCGGAATGTTGTAGAAGCGTCCCTGGAATTCGATGTAGTCATCCTTCCAGCTCCGCACCAGCACCTCGACCGCCTCGGCCCACATTGCCTGCGTGTCGTCAGGGTTCACCTCGAAGCCGTCGAGTTCCTGCAGCGTCACCGCGCGGCCGGTGCCGAGCTCGACGCGCCCGCCGGTAAGGATGTCGAGTACGGCGGCGCGCTCGGCGATTCGCAGCGCATGGTTGAAGTTGCGCGGCAGCAGCGCGATGCCGTGACCAATGCGGATGTTCTTCGTGATCTGGCTCAGCGCGCCGAACAGCACCTCGGGCGCCGGACAGTGCGACCATTGCGGCAACAGGTGATGCTCGACGGCCCACACGTAGCCCCATCCGAGCCGGTCGGCGAGCTTCACTTGCTCAATGACCTCGCCATATGCGCGCGCCTCGATGCCGGGCGTCCACGGTTTCGGAATCTGAATTTCGTACAGCAGGCCAAGTTTCATTCGATTGCCTCAGTTACGCGGACGCAGCTTCAAAAATTCGGGATGCCGAAATAGATCGCCCGACTTGAGAGTCTCACCAACTTTCGCGAGGGCATGGCGCGTGTCTTCCTTGCCAGGGTCGCGCCGAAACGGAGGCGTGGTCGCCTCGATGTCGGTTGGGCGCAGCTTGTACATCGAGTTATCGCCGAAGAAGCGCAGCGAGAGCGTGCGCCGCCGAATGCTGCCGTGAGTCGGCGCGCCGCCGTGCAGCATCGCGGGATGAAAGACCACGACGTCGCCAGGCTGACCGCCCACGAAACGATATCGAACTTCGCGCGGTCCGCCTCGATGTCGGGCAGGCGCGGCAGCACGCCGTTGCCATAAAGCGGCGCGGTATCATCCTCGGGATCGAAGCGCGAGCCGTCGTAGAGCACTCCGCGATGCGATCCGCGCACGAACTCCAACGAGTTTTCTTTTGCTACAGGCTCGAAGCTGATCCACATGACCGCGATGTCGTCGCCGTCGATCGGCAGGTAAGAGGAATCCTGATGCCACGGCGTCCGGCGACTCTCGCCGCCTTCCTTCAAAAACACCTGCTCGTACATGAACCATACGTTCGAGGTTCCCCACAGCTTTGCCGAGATGTCGGCGGCGGGCGACTCCTCGAGCAGCTTGCGATACGGCGCGAGCGCCTGCGGATTCGCGAGATCCTGGTAAAACGTCGCCGCCGAATCCCTGGTCACAAAATTCGCCGAGCCCGGACTCGGATGCGCAAGGCTCCACTGGTAGGCCTCTTCCGCCATCGCCATCGATTTGGGATCGAGCGCGTTTTCGATGTAGACTACGCCGTTTTCACGAAACTCTTGTTGCAGCCTCAATTTGATGCGACCTCTGAGCGAATTATCCGATCGGTATGTAACTGATTCATCGCATATCGTGAGGAAACGCGCCAATTTCGGAACGCGCGATTTTTGGCCTAGTCGAGGCTTCGCAACGCGGGCAGGACTTCGCGATTGAACAGCGGGTCATGCAGCGTCAGATGGAAGCAATCGATGCCGAGTGCGTGAAATTCGCGCATATTGCGCAGGATGGTATCGGGACTTCCGATGAGGCGGCTTGCGAATCCTTCGTTGGTATCGAGGAAACTCAGCTTGTCCTCCGACGCCCACATCCCGTGCGCGCCCGAGGTTTTCGCGACGCGCCGCTCGACGACCGCCGGATCGATCGCATCGATCATCTTCGCGATTTCCGCATCCGCTTCGGCGTCGGTGTTGCGGCATAGCGGGATACCGTAGAGCGCGAAGCGGACCTGCCGTCCCGACGGCATCGGCGCGGGCGCGGACCTTCGCGATAATGCCGCCGATTTTTTCCGGCGGGCCGCCATTGAGAAACATCCAGTCCGAATGATGCGCGGCCATCTCGATCGCGGCAGGCGATTGCCCGCCCTGCCAGATTTCCAGCGCGCCGCTCGGTCGCGGTTCGAGGCGCAGATCATCCGACCTATAGAAGCGTCCTGCGAAGCTCATATGCTCGCCGCTCCACGCGCGCCGCAGCACCTCGATGAACTCGGTCGAGCGCGCATAGCGCTCATCATGTTCGAGGAGCTGGGCGCCATACATCCCGAACTCGGCCTCGTGCCATCCCGAGGTCACGTTGATGGACCACCGCCCCCCGGTAAGGCGATCGATGGTCGCGCCCCATTTCGCGATGACTGCGGGCAAAAAGAATCCCGGATGAATCGCGGTGATGAGCCGCATCCGCTCGGTATGCGCGGCATAGAATGCCGTCATCGCAACGCAGTCGTAGGTCGAACCTTCGATTTCCGCGCCGGTCCCCCACCATCGTTGCGCGACCAGCAGGTAGTCGATGCCGAGGTCCTCGGCGCTGCGCACGTGCTTGAGCAACTGCTCTTGTAGCTCGCGTCCCGATAGTTCGGGCGTCGTCGATGCGCGCGCGTTTTTCGAAAGCCGCATCGCCGCCATGCCGGTCGGCGCCCAGGTGCTGGTGAAGATTCTGCTCAAATCGAATTCCGCGCGTGCTCGCGATCGTCGGTTCCTCTCTCATATCGAAACCTGCTCACTTTGCAAAACGCACGATGCGGCTGATAGCCGCGCTCCGCAGCATCTGATTTGATCCTCGCAGGTTCGGATCGCCGGGGAGGAAAGTTTGATTCTAAAAATTCTGTTCCTGCTGATTGTCGCGGCGGCGCTCGAAGTGGGTGGCGATGCGCTGGTGCGAATCGGTCTCGAAGGACGCACCTACCTGATCGCGGCGGGCGGGCGTGACGCTGCTCATCTACGGCATCCTGGTGAACAAGAGCGGTCTCGATTTCAACCGCCTGATGGGAATTTACATCGCGATATTTTTCGTGGTGTCGCAGGTCATCTCATACATCGCGTTCAAACAGGTGCCCGATGGGAAGTTGCTACTCGGCGGCGGCTTCATCATCACCGGCGGCCTGCTCATGATGCTGATGAGCTGAGGGGTATGCCTTCCGCAGCCGGCTCGGCGAAAACCTAGTTGTGACGGAACATGTAAGAGTTTTCGAAAGCCCTCGCTGCGATTTCAGCCGCCGAAAACGTTGATCAGGACTCGGTTCTGCTCGGAACTGGGATCCGCTTGGGTTTTAGGCTCCAGCAAACTCCAAAATTGTCACCAAAACGACGACGTGGCACCGATACTCTCGCAATCAAGTTTCTCAGGCTAGTTTAACTAGCAAAGCCTGACACCCCAATCTCGGGCGCCGGGTTCCAAGGCCCGCTCTTCGCCCAACCAACAATTCTTCGACGCTTTGCTACTGAAAGGCGCGGCCCTAAAATCACAGCCTTCAGAGCATCAATGGGCAGGTTATGAAGGCCCACGCCATCAGCCCACAAGATTCGCCATTCCTTCTGATAGGCCCATCGCTCGTCCTTTCGGAGCAGAGTGGCGCTGGTTTCGGCTAACTGGTCTGCTCCTTCGGGGTTCCAGCAATGTTGCGGAGCGTTCAAATATTTCATTGACTGCGGTATATGCAGACGGTCAGCGGCGATCATTTTCTGAACATCCAGACACAGGCATGCTCCATAGCCGCGGTTTGCATACTCTTTCCACAATCTCGGATGATCCGCGATCTCGCTCAAGCAAAGAATGCCTATACTGTCGATGACCCTTTCCTGGACGGCTCTCGCGATCCGAGCTGCCGTCGTCGGATCCTTGATCGCCTTGCGAACGTCGAGTTCGCTGCCACCGGATTCGCGGATGCTCCGTTGAAGGTGTTCGGGGCTGAGCACCGCGCCTCCCAGTAGGCTATCTCTCTTATCGTCGAAGCCCTTGCGAGAGCCGAACCACCATTTATTCTCCGTTAGTATTTGACGCAGACTATCGTTTTCGTCTCTGAACGCTCGATAACGATAGAGATAGGGGACTGCGTCTTCGCTTGCTTTTCTAAGAGCGATTGGAGCGAACGGATGCTCCGCCCTCATCTTCATCCCCACGAACGCAGGCTTAGCGACTTAAACTCAGAGTTCCAGACTCTAGCCATTCCAGCTCGCGCGACCAACTTGAGGGTTAGCGCGTCGAAACCGGATGCCAAGCGAGATCGAGGTTCTCTCGTACGGTGGCTTTGCCGCGCAATCACAAATTGTATCTCGCGTTCGCACGGCCTACTGAAGCGCCAGCAAGGAGAATTCCAGACAACGAGTGGCTATTTTCCCGATGCTTTCAGGTCCACCGGCGCGTAGTAGTGCTGGTCGCCCAGCGCCATTACCTCGGCGAAGAACTCCGCGCCCGACGCTTTGCCGGCCTGCTCCAACTCCCAGGTTTGGCGCTTGTAGCTCCAGCTCTCCGGTCGCAAGCGGCGCGCCTCCGCGAAGACCTTCATCGCGTCGTCGCGATGCCCCTTCTCGAGGAGATACTCGCCGAGGCGGAAGTTCGCCGTCGCGAGCGCATCGGTGTCGTCAGGCTCCGGGGTGCGGCGGCGTGCTTCTTCGGGTGACATGACAAACTCACTGTCTGCGCCCTTCGCGACCCAATCGCGGATGGCATCGTAGTATGCGCGCCGCATTTTCTTGCCGGCGTCGATCGCATCTTTGGGAATCTGAAAAGTCTGCGGATCGATCGAGCGCACGATGTCCGCGACGCCCGAGGCCTCGGTGGGCCGCACGATGCGTCCGGTTTCGTCAATCCACACATTCATCGGCACATTGATGAACTCATAAAGCTCGCCGGTAATGTGCTTCTGATCGATGAGGCAGGGATACTGCGGAACGCCGGCGTTCTTCAGAAAGTCGTCGTCCCATCCCATGATGTCCTGCAGCAGCGGCGGCAGCTCGGTCGATGCGGGCCGGATGAATTCGCGCACCGCCGGTGCTCCGGCGGTATCGAGCGCGACCGCGATGATGGTGAAATTCTGGTCCTTCAGCTCTTCGTAAAGGCCCTGCCAGACTGGCAGGTCATAGCGGCATCCTCACCATGAGGCCCATGCGGCGAGCAAGACTTTCTTCCCCGATAGTCCGAAAGGCGATGCATTTGGCCGTCGAGGTCGGGCAATTCGAAATCCGGAGCCTGCAACGAGGCGAGGGCGGCATGACGCGTGGCAGCGGCTTCGCCGAAATACCACACGCCATTTTTGTCATCATGGACGACCGGTTGGCCGAGATGACGTGCGAGCGCCGCGAGGTTGAAAGACGCGCCGCCGTCGCGAACGAACTCGGCCGCGCGCGCCGGAGGAATCGGAATGCATACGTCGCCGAGGCATGCGCCTTCAGGCTTCAGCTCCCATCCACTGGCAGTGGTCAAGTCGGCTTTGCTCAGCCACAGATTGTCGCCCTCGGCCTTGGCGCCGATTTGGGTACGCGCGCCCGCCGTAAATGACATCGATTGCCATGTGGAATCCTCCCGAAGCGTCCTTCGCATCGACACTATTACCGAATGTCGCGTGAAGCCCAAGAGCAGAAATGGCGTGGCGGCGGCCCGGTTTGTATGCTTAATGGTCCAAGAACATGGCTTTCCAAACAAATCCTGAGGTGGTGATCATCGGCGGCGGAATCGGCGGGAGCGCCCTCGCGATCGGACTCGCGCGCGCCGGCATCGAGGTCGCGATCCTCGAAAAATCCACCGTCCACGTCGACCACGTGCGCGGCGAATGGATCGCGCCGTGGGGCGTCGCGGAAACCCAGCGCCTCGGATTGTACGACGTGCTGATCCGCGCGGGCGGCCATCATCTGGGACGGCACCTGCCCTACGGCGATGACATCGACGCCGAGACTGCGCAGGCCAATCCGCTTGAGTTCGCGGCGTTTGAAGGTGCGGGTCTGAAGCCTCCGCTTTGCATGCGCCATCCCGAAATGTGCGACGTCCTTAATTCTGAAGCGATCGCTGCTGGCGCTAGGCTGCTGCGCGGCGTGAGCGATGTTGAAGTGACTGCCGGTCTGGCGCCGGTAGTGCGATTTCGCCACGAGAACGGCTCGCACCAATTCAAACCTCGCCTCGTGGTGGGCGCTGATGGCCGCGGCTCCCAAGTGCGCCGTCAGGTGGGCATCGAGGAGCATCGCGAGCCGACGCATCATCTGATGGCGGGTCTGCTGGTGGACAATACCGACGGATGGCCCGCCGAGGTACAACTCTTCGGCACCGAGGGGAAGGTGAACTTCCTCGCGTTTCCACAGTCGGCGAGTCGAGTTCGCCTCTACATCTGCTACGCACTCGAAGACCGTCGCCGCTTCGCGGGTGAAGACAACCATGCGCGCTTTCTCGAGGCGTTCAAGCTCGCATCGGTGCCGGGCAGCGACTACCTCGCGAATGCGACGCCGGCCGGACCCTGCAATTCGTATGGAAATGAAGACACTTGGACGGATGCGCCGCATGGGCCGGGGGTGGTTCTGATCGGTGACGCGGCCGGCCACAACGACCCGATCATCGGCCAGGGGCTTTCGATCACCTATCGCGACGTGCGCATCGTGCGCGATCTGATGCTGGAAAATCGCGACTGGTCTCCGGAGACTTTTGCACCGTACGCAGAAGAGCGGCGCGAGCGGATGCGACGGCTACGCATCACGGCATGGAGCGCATCGATCCTGAATGTCGAGTTTGGACCAAGCGCGCAACAGCGGAGGATCAAGGTGCGCGAGGAACGCGCGCGCAACAATCCCGACTTTCCGGATTTGTTGCCGGTTGCGTTCGTGGGGCCGGACGTTTTTCCAGCCGAGATCTTCTCCGAAAAAACCCTGAATCGCCTCCGCGCGATGTAACAATCGCCCTTTCCCGACAGGCGGTTGGCGCGCTATCAGTATCAAATTGCAACTGTACAAATTTCCTACGAGGAGCGCGCATGAAGACCGAAACAATCGAATACAAAGACGGTGACGTGACGCTGAAGGGCTATCTCGCGTACGACGAAACCAAAACCGGCAAGCGTCCGGGAATCCTCGTGATGCCCGAAGCGTTGGGCCTCGGCAAGCACGCGAAGAGCCGCGCCGAACGCCTCGCGCAGTTGGGCTACGTCGCGCTGGCGGGCGATCCTTACGGCAACGGGCTCGAACTCGCGACGGTTCAGGAAGCGATCAAGCTGGCGACTGATTTGTTTGCCGATACCGGCAAGGCGCGCAACCGCGCGCGCGTCGCGCTCGATAAGCTCGCTTCGCTGCCCCAGGTGGATTCGAGCAAGCTCGCGGAAATCGGATTTTGCATGGGCGGAACCTTCGGCCTCGAGCTGGCACGCGATGGTGCGCCTCTGAAAGGCGTGGTCACGTTCCATTCGGGCTTGCAGACTCAGCGTCCGGCGGAGGCGGGCAAGGTCAAGGCGAAGATTCTCATCAACACCGGCGCTGATGATCCTATGGTCCCGTACGACGCGGTCAAGGCATTCGAGGAAGAGATGAACAAAGCCGGCGCCGACTGGGAGGTCATCAGCTACGCGCGCACCAAGCATAGCTTCACCAATCCCGACGCGGCGACCGCGGGGATGCCGCAGGCGCTCGAGTACAACCAGCAGACTGATGCGCGTTCATGGAAAGCGATGGTCAATTTTTTCGAAGAAATTTTCGCGTAAGAAACCTAACCCCTAGCTCCGTCCCCTTTAGGGAAGGGGAATCGGAGGAGAAAAGCGCATGGCTAACCCGATGGCTGAATTCAACAAGAAGATTATCGATGAGTTTCGCAGCAGCGGCGGCAAGGTCGGCGGCCAGTTCGCCGGCGCGCCAATGATTATCATCACTCACAAGGGCGCCAAGAGCGGCACAGACCTACACCACGCCGCTGGTCTACACCAAGGATGGCGACCGCTGCGTAATCATCGCGTCGTACGCGGGCGCGCCGAAGAATCCGAGCTGGTACCACAACCTCGTCGCGCATCCCGAGGTCGAGGTGGAAATCGGCACCGAGAAATTCAAGGCGAAGGTACATGAAGTGAAAGGTGCTGAGCGCGATCGCTTGTTCGCGGAGCAGGCCAAGATGATGCCGCAATTTAACGACTACGCCAAAAAGACCGCCGCACGATCCCGGTCCTCGTGCTCGAACGCGCGAAGTAGGATGACCTATCGAATGCCGCGCTCACTCGACCTCGAGTGAGCGCGGCATTTAGTCGCCCGTTATCTCCCTGCCCCATTGATTGGGGGAGGTCGCTGGCGCGGTTTTCGCTATGGCTTCGATGCGAAAATCGTGACGAGTGGGATTCAGTGGACCTAGCTCCGGATTCCGCTCTTTCGCTTTGCATCGATCGATTCGAGCGATCGGTCCAGCACGCGAGATTCATCAATGCCGCGTGTGCGTTCGCTCGACTTCGAATGTCATCGCGATAAGGCTATAAGCTTGCCCGCTCGGTCCGGCGCTGTAGCAATAAGGCGACATCGAACTTGAAGAATTTCGCGGCGTTGAGGCCGAGGATCTTCGCGCGCGATTCCTCCTTCAAATGCCCCATTTCGCGCTCGATGGCTTCCGCGGAATGCGGCCAGGTTCCCTCTGCATGCGGATAGTCGTTGGCCCACATGAAATTGTTCACCAGGTTGTAAGCCTCGGCGAGAATCAGGCCTGGCCGATCCTCCTGGAATGATCGCCGCGCCGTTGCTGCGGAAGTACTCGCTCGGCAGCCGCTTGAGCTTCGGGTACGCCCACAGATGATGCTTGCGCGCGGCCTCATCCATCGCATCCAGCGCCCACGGAACCCATCCGATGCCGCTTTCGATGGCGGCGAATTTGACCTTGGGGAATCTCTCGATGACGCCTGAGCCGCATAGGCTCGCCACCGGCTCGATGGTTGGCGACAGTGAGTGAGCGACATAGTTGATGATGGCGCCGCCTTCCTTGCGTGCCGCGCGGGGGTCGCGTCCCGTCGACACGTGGAACGTGATGGGCAGGTCGATCTCCTCGATGACCTCCCACATCGGATCGAACACATCGAGATTATAGTTGGTGTCGCGCGAGTCGTGCCCGCCGAACATCGGCTTGCAGGGCAGGGTCAGGAAGCGGAAGCCCATTTTCGCGACGCGGCGGATTTCCTCGATCGCGAGCGCCACATCGGAGGTCATGATCGCGGCGGCGGGCGACATGAAGTCGTTATACTTGCCGTACATCTCCCACGCGAAATCGTTCCACACTTTGCACTGCGCCATGCCGAAGGCGGCATCGCGAGTCGCGAACATCATGAGGCCCTTGTTCGGGAAAATGATTTCCGCGTCGATGCCGTCGCGAAGGTGATCCTTGATGCGCTCCACCGGATCGGCGCCGGCATTGCCGCGCAGGCGATCCTCGCTATTCTCGCGCGGCACATCGGCGATCATGCGCGCGCGAACTCGCGAGCGCCCGAGGCCTTCGGCGACGAACCACTTCTCGCCTTTTTCGTCGCGTTCGACGTGCGGCAAGCGGTCGCGATATTTCACATCGAGCCTTTCGCGCCACAGATTGCCGGGCTCGTTAGCGTGGCAATCGGCGGAGATCATCAGGTATCGGTCGGGATCGTTAGGATGCGCGGTGCGTTGCCATCCGGCGTGGCCAGGGGTGTCGAGACGCCAACGATTTTTCTTCGTCCACCGGGTTTTGCGAGCGAAACTTTGCTGATTCATTTTGACGGTCTCCATCATCATCTCTAATGCTCGGCTTAACCATCGTCAAATTGACGGTTTGGTAGGTATTCGATACGTTCGACTTTTTGGCGAAAGGTATGCCACATCACATAGATAGTCCGCGCCCGAACGCGCGGGAAACATGAGGTGCCAAATGGCTGATTCCAAAGCTCGACAAATGTGGGCGCTGCCGGGCGCGCAACTTTCCGCGCCGGGTTCTCTCCTGGTTCAGGGCGGCGACCCGGGGATGATCGATCTTCCGTGTCCATCGTTTCTAATCGAGCATCCGAAAGGGCTGGTGTTGTTTGACACTGGCTGCAATCCGAAGGTTATCGATGATGCGGTCGGCTACTGGGGCGAGATCGCCCGCCACCTGCCGCTCAAATGGAACAAGTCGGACACGCTCGATAAGCAGGTCATCAATGTCGGCTATAAACCGGAAGACGTCAAATACGTCATCCTGTCGCACGCGCATCTGGATCACGCGGGTGGCATGGCGCATTTTCCGAAGGCCAAGTTTATCGCGGGCAAGAACGAGATCCGCTACGCTTACTGGCCCGAGCCGGATCGTCGGGGCGTCTTTATCCTCGAAGATTACCTCCCCACCCGTAACTACGACTGGCTCGAACTCGACCAGGATTTCGATCTCTTCGGCGACGGCTCCCTGAAATTCCTGCTCACTCCCGGACATACGCCCGGCGAATGCTCCCTGCTGGTGAATCTGCCGAGCCGCAAGATCCTGCTGACCGGCGACACCGTCCATCTGCGCGCGGCGGTAGGCCCCGAGGCCACTATGCCGCTCGATACCGACCCGCTGCAGTCGGTGCTTTCGATCAAGCGCATCAAGGCGATCCGCGACATGCACGACGCGACGATGTGGATCACGCACGACCCTGAGGACTGGAAAGAGCATCCCCACAAGGTCGAGTAGGCGAGTAGCACCGATGCCGATTTACGAATGGCAATGCGGCGACGGGCACTCCTTCGAGACGCTCGTCGCCGCAACCGAAGCGAACAAGCGCCAGCGCTGCCCCGAATGCGGCGCGAAGTCCGAGCGCATGATTTCGACTTTCGCGATCCACGGCGGCGCGCGGATTCAGACCGCAGCCGAACGCGCCGCCGCCCGCGATGTCGATGTGACCAGTCTGAAGCTTCCTCCCGCAGCGCGACTATGCGGCATGGATGATTACTCGGCCACGCGTTTTGCCGCCTACAAGCAGGGACGCGGCGCCGAGTTCGACGACAAGGTGGGCACTCGAAAAGAGCGCGAGACCAAGCGCGGGGCGCCGCCGAAGAAGCCGGCCGCCAAGCCGAAACATTCTCATTGAGCGAGTTGAGAAGATGATCGGACTGAAAGAACAGACCGTACGCGGCGCGAAGTCCATCGCGGAGTTGCGCGCGAAGCACAAGTGGAACATCCCGACGGACTACAATGTCGTGGTCGACTGCCTTGATCGGCACACCGAGTTGCGCGACAAGGTCGCGCTGATCTACGAAGACGACGAGGGCCACTCCGCGCGCTACACCTTCGCGCAGATGATCGACGCCTCGAAGAAGTTCGCGAACGCGCTGCGCGGCATCGGTATCGGTCGCGGCGACGTGGTCGCGGTCCATACGCCGCAGCGACCCGAGACCGCGATCATCCATATGGCGCTGTACCGGTTGGGCGCCATCGCGTTGCCGATCTCGAAGCTCTTCGGTCCCGATGCGCTTCAGTACCGCCTCGACAACAGTTCCGCGAAAGCAATCCTCGTCGAGCCCGAGACACTCGGGAAGATGGACGGCGTCGATCGCAAGAGCCTGCCGAACTTCAAGCACGTCATCGTCACCGACGGCGCAAAAGGCGGTCTCAGCTTCGACGATCTCCTGAACAAGGGCGCGTCGTCCTTCACGATGGAAAAATCCAATGCCGAAGATCCGGTGCTGCTGATGTACACCTCGGGCACCACCGGCAATCCCAAGGGCGTCTTGCACGTCGCGCGATACGTGCTCGGCCACAACGGCATCGACTATTCCTACAATTACCTGCGCGATGGCGACCTCTACTACAGCCCTGCTGACTGGGCGTGGGCAGGCGGCCTTCTCGACGGTCTCCTCGCGATTTGGCCGTATGGAATTCCGGTGCTCGCGTACCGCAGCAAGGCGCGCTTCGATCCCGATATCGCGTTCCGGCTGCTGGAGCGCCACGGCGCCACTGTCGGGCTGTATCCTCCGACGGCGCTCAAGGTGCTGCGCGAGGTGAAACTGCCGCGCGAGAAGTACAAGGCGCTGAAACTGCGCTGCATCGTGAGCGGCGCCGAGCCGGTGAGTCCGCAGCTTGCGAAGTGGGTCGATGAGGAGCTGCAGGTCGAGTTCAACCAGGCTTTTGGCCAGACCGAGGCGAACTACTTCATCGGCAACATCAGTTGCATCGAGAAGCCGCGCCTCGAGCCGCTCGGCAAACCGTACCCCGGTCATGATGTCGCGGTCGTATCGCCCGAGGGCGTTCCGGTGAAAAACGGCGAGAGTGGCGAGATCGCAATTCGTCGCGATTCACCGGTAGTCATGCGCGAGTACTGGAAGAACCCTGCAGCGATGAATGACAAGTTCAAGGGCGAATGGTGCATGACCGGCGACAACGGCAGCATGGACGACGAAGGCTACGTCTACTTCGCGGGCCGCAACGATGACGTCATCAAGAGCTCGGGCTATCGCATCGGTCCCTCGGAAATCGAGTCGAAGATCATGGAGCATAAGTCGGTTGCGTCTTGCGCGGTAATCGGCGTGCCGGATCCGCAACGGGGACAGGCGATTAAGGCGTTCGTCAAGTTGCTACCAGGCTTCAATCCATCGGATGAGATGATCAAGGAAATCCAAGTCCACGTGAAAACGCGGCTGGCCGCGCATGAAGCTCCGCGCGAGATTGAATTCATGGACGAGTTTCCGTCCACCGTGACCGGCAAGATTATGCGGCGCGAGCTGCGTGCGCGCGAAGAAGCAAAAAAAGCCTCGAAGTAGTTATTTCGAGCGCTGCTAGTCGAAGGTGCGATCGATGCGCTCGAAGCGCCGGCGCAGGAATTCGCGGCTTTCATGGTGCGGCAGGATGTAAAGCCTGTTCGCAAGAACCGCATCGCGACATATCTGCGACCTCGCCAACCGGAAGTACCTTGCCAGCGAGCTTAACCTTTGGCGGCATCCTGCGAAGGCACGCGCCGCGAAGCCTCGTTGCCAGGCAATTCGGTAGAGCGATTGCGCTGGGAGTTGCCGATGTTGGTTTTCACTGGCATCGGGCATAGCACCTACACTCCGAGGTTGTGCGCGCGCATCTCGCGACGCCGAACTTCGGCCGGAGCGACCACGCCGTACTGCGCGACGGAACCGGCCGAGGCCCTTCGCTGGAACCGGGCCGGCGAACGCGCGGCCGATGCGCGAATCGAACATAACTAATCCGTGCACTCTGGGAGGATCAACGAACGCGATTGGGAATCACACCAAGGTGGTTCAATTTTTGATTCACCATAAAAGAGAGTGGCCCCTCACTTGCCGACGCCGGTCAATCCGATCGGTTGGGCGCTGTTGGTAACGTTGGCGGTCAGCATGAGTTGGTCGGAGTACGCGCCGATGCCCGGCGGCGTGAACGTGATGGCGACCCTGCACGACTTTCCGCGCGCGAGGGGCGTGCCGGCTTTGCAAGTCGTTTTAGCATCATCGATGACGAATCCGGTCGTATTGCCCATCGTCTGTGAGCGCAGTTCGATAATTGCGATCGTCGCCGAGCCACTGTTCTTCCTTGGATTGGTAACGATCGCGAATCGCGTCGCACGCGTTTCGCCCACTTTCACTTTGCCGAAGTGGATTTCCGCAGGCGCGATTCTCAATCGACCGATCGGGGTAGGAGTGGCAGTAGGTGTCGCAGTAGGCGTCGGCGTGTCCGTGGTGGTCGGATCAATTGTCGCTGTTGGACTGGTGGTAGTTATCGGAGTCGGTCCCGGAATCATATCAAGTTCGGTAACAAAGCCGTTGGTACCCTGATTCCCGGGAACGATGGCGTTGTTAACGGTTTGGAACGCTTCCGATGTAGTCGGAAAGTCGCTTGAGTGGCCACCACCAGTCACATATGCGTTGCCCGCCGAACTGACCGCGATGCTGTGACTTAAGTCTCCTTCCCCGAATGGGCCACCATTGCCACCCAGATAGGTCGAATACACCAGCGATGCGCTGCCGAGTGCCGATGGATCCAGCTTTGCCACGAAGGCGTTGACGTAGCCGTTGTTGGCGGCATTGTTGACAGTTTGCAACGCCCCGGGGGTGGTGGGAAACGGAATGCACGTGCCGGTTCCAACTCCGGTGCAACAGGCAGGAGGGTTTATGTGGGTGCATTGGGCATTCGGGATCGAGACCGTGATGCCGGTCACGTAAGCGTCGCCTGCGGAGTCGATTGCGATGCCCGAGCTGTACTCGCCGCCACTTCCCCCGAGATAAGTCGAATAGTCCAGGGCTGAGCCAGCGGCGTTCAGTTTGGTCACGAAGGCGTTGCGAAAACCGGCGCTGGCTGCATTGCCAGACATATTGTTGACGGTCTGGAACGCGCCCGGGGTAGTGGGAAACGGAATGCAGGTTCCCGTTCCGGGTCCGGTACAACACGCCTCGAACAACCCACCTTTCAGAGCTCCGGGGGCGCCGCAACTTGGGTTGGAGACAGAAGCAGCAGTGCCTGTCACATAAGCGTCACCTGCGGAATCGACCGCGATGCCCGTGCTGGTGTCCCCGATACCCGTGCTGATGCCACCGCCGCCGAGATAGGTCGAATAGACGAGCGATGCGGCACCCGTCGCCGACGGATTAAGCTTCGCTACAAAGGAGTTAACGATGCCGTTGAAGCCATTGCTGACGGCCTGAAAGGCGCCTGAGGTGATGGGGAAGTTAGCTCCAGCTATTCCTGTTAAATAAGCGTTGCCGGCGGAATCAACCGCGATGCCACTGGCGCCGGAGCCCCCGATGCCGCCCAGTAAAGTTGAATAGACCAATGACGCCGCTCCCGATGCGGACGGATCCAGCTTCGCCATGAAGACGTTAATACCTCCGGGAGTATTATTGACCGTCTGGAACGCGCCCGGCGTGGTGGGGAATGGAATGCAGGCGCCGGTTCGATGGCCAGTACAGCAATCAAACGGGACCCCGTCAGCGAGGCAACTTGAGTTGGAGATCGCCAGAGTGCTGCCCGTTACATAGGCGGCGCCCGAGGCATCGACAGCGATACCGGACTGCAAGCCTAATGCAAAGAAAAAAAGCCCACTCTCATATCCACCCAAATACGTGGAATACAGCAGCGAGGATCCCGTGGGATCCAGCACCGTTACGAAGTTGTTGTTGCCGACGATGGTGCCCGCGGCATTGTTGGCACTTTGGAACGCGCCTGGCGTGGTGGGAAAGTTGGTCGATTGGGTTCTTCCCGTTACATAAGCATCGCCGGAGGAGTCGACCGCGATGGCGGTGCCTTGGTCGTCCCGGTCTCCACCCAGGTATGTCGAGTAGACAAGCGATGCTTCGCCCGACGCCGACGGATTCAACTTTGCCACATACGCGGTGAAGTTGGGGTTCGCTGGGGCAGTCTGGAATGCGCCCGAAGTGGTCGGAAAGTCGGCTGAAAAAGCACTTCCAGTCACATAGGCGTTCCCTTCGAAATCGACCGCGATGCCCAGGCCTACGTCATCCCGGTTGCCGCCCAGAAACGTTGAATAAACCAGGCCGGGATCGATATAGATTGCGCGGTTGCGGTCGTAGTGCTCGACCTCAAAGCCGATATTACCCGGACCGCGTAATACGGCACGTCCAGCTACCAATTCGCGCTTGCCATTGCGCATCTGATAGATCGCCGGCAGGTGCTGGATAACCTCACTGTGGTTGATAAGCGTCGCGACCACATCGCCATCATTATTGAGCACAACGCTCTTTGCGCCGTCGAAGCGCATTTTGATCGCATTCGGATTCGCGCCGGGAGCCAGGATGAAATCGTATTCGAGATTGCTCTCCTTCGATCCGTAGTAAACCATGTCGATTCCCGGATAAACGTCGCGATACCGCACGCGCGCATAGGTGGGAATGTTCGTGCGCCATTTCTTCGGATTGTTGCCGATGAAATAATTTGACCCCGCCGGGAGTCGATCAACGCCCTCGAGTTGCGCGCGCGGATTGCCACCAATCAGCTTCACGCGCAGCACTTGGGCCTCATCCTTTGCTAGCCCGATGTCCCTGCGGTTCGCGGACTTCGCTACCGATGACAGAGAAAAGCGACCCAGCGCGGAAGACCGGCGCGACTCCTTTGCTGGCTTGCGCAGCGCCAGAACTGCTTCGCCAGGAGTCAGGAATAACGTGTAACCATGGCCGCGCGAGAGGAACTTTACCCGCGGATCGGTCTGGCCACGATTCTCCTCGAATCTGAGCGGCAGCTCCCCATGGGCATTGAGTACCTTAGGCGGTTGCGACGCTGCCGCCTGATGCGATGTTGAAGTACTGGCCCTCGAATCGAGCGACGCGGCCCCGTCCATCGCCGCGCCGAACACAAGGATGACTACCGCTATCCACAACCAGCCAATCGCACGATGTTGCCGTTCGCGCATCATACCCCCCGACGCACTCTAAGCCAGTCAACAAATGCGCCAAGTCTGGCGGACTCGTTGTCTTGTCTAAAGATAGTAGGGGAGCAGAAACCGACCGTCAAAACCATTTCGGAAGCTCCGGTCTCAACACGCCGGGGAGCCCCGAGGTTGCGCTTTCACATTAGGGGGCAGTTCTCTGTCCAGCCAGACTGGGTGGCTCGACGGCTTCCGAGCGGCAAAATCCGATCGGCCAGATCAGAAACAGGAGGATGGGGTGGCGGAGAGGGAGTTTCAATTCGGGTGCAACCGGAGCGGGGGTATTTCAGTCCATCGGGCATTCGGGATCGAAACGCTGCCCCCCGGTCATGTAAGTGTCGCCTGGGAAGTCGATTGCGGTGCCCGCGGTTCTCACCCAGCTTCCAACCAGATACGACGAATAACCCAAGGCTCCACTCAATCCCGGTCCGTCTGAGTGTTATTTCCGAAAAGGCTCCTTTCTTGCCCCGCCAATATCACGACTTCACTCGTCTCTGTGTGCGTTGTTCGGAATGGCTTCTCTTCGTCCGTTGTGCTCGAGCCGAGCTCCGGGTTTCCTTAGCAGACACCCTGTCGGGCGCCGTTGGCAAAGGAAAACTCTGCGGAACCAGGAGACAGAAGATTCGCAGCACTCCGTCGCCGTGAGACTAGCGAAATCCGCTCGAAAGGTGGGCAGCTGCCAAGTCGGGGCGAAACTGATTTAAGAAATCCCGCGATAACAGGCCTTTGCACTCAAAAACGGGCTCGAACTTGCGTTTGCGTCCGTTTAGGCGTCTATGCGAGTATAAGCTGACGTTTTCAACATAAAAATTCCCGCTTCTTGCGGATTACGGCCTTTTCGCTAGAGCCGCCGGGCATGCCAAAGAAAAACAAGAGCGAGACGCAGCGAATTATCGAGCGCGAGGATGAACGCCTCGCGGCATCCACCGGGACCTCGCTCCGGCTCACTCGCCGCGCGTTGCTGAAACATGTCGCGGCGTTCGCGGCGGCCTGGACGATCAGTCCATGGCGGATCGGCGTGCCATCCGCGTTCGGCCAAGCGATGGACCAGCCGGCGACGACGCAGAATCTCGAAGCCTTCACCAACACCCCGGCGATGACGCAGACGCTCGAAGCCTACGCCGATACGTTGATCCCGGGCGAGAAGCGCTTCCCCGCGGACCGAGCGATCGCCGGCGTTGTGAGTGGCGCGGGCGCGGTGCAGGGGGGCGCGATCGAGATGATGAACTTCGCGCCGGTCGGCTTCGGGCCGGTACTGCCTCTCCTGGCCTTCAGCATCAATGTGTACGCACTCCTGTATGCACTGCTCACCGGGATCGATCTCGATGGGACGGTGCCACCCTTCGTCGCGCTCGACTTCGAGTCGCGGACCGCGCTCCTGGTCGCCATCCTCGGCGGGAACGGGCAGGATCAGCCGGCGTTCTATGGTCTCGCGGCCGTTTGTTTCGTCGCATACAACACGGCGGCTTACCTTCCGACGGCAGTCGCAATCGCCGACGGGCATCCCGGTTTGACGGCGATCGGGTTTCCGCCGCCCAATTCTGACGGCTTGTGGCGCTTCCCCGAGTTCTCGTACCGGCGCGTCCTCGCGCGGGCGCATCCGCGCTCAAAGCGCGACAATCCGGCATGATCCTGGCCGACATGATTCTGGGGGGACGCGATGGCGAATGAGACCACTGACGTCCTGATTATCGGGACCGGTTTCGGCGGCTCGATACCAGGCTACTACCTCGCCGCAGGCGGCGCGAAGGTGATCATGCTCGAGCGCGGGCCGAGGTTCGCGGCCGAAGATTTCACCCAAAGCCTGCGGGTCGGCGGCTACACCCGCATCATCGACAGCATCGCGGGCAACGGCATCGACGTCACCGCGGGCAACTGCGTCGGCGGCTCGAGCGTCGTTTACTACGCAGCGTCGCTGCGGGCGCCAAGCTTCGTCTTCGAGCGTCGCGGCACGCTCGGCCATCGCATCTGGCCAAAGTCGATCACCCGCAGCAAGCTCAACAAATGGTATCGCCGCGTCGAGGACGCGTTGCCGGTTAGCAGGCTGAGCTGGAACGACGTGCCGTATGCCGGCGGCGTCTTCGCGGCAGCGTGTACGCGCGCGGGACATACATGCCAGCCGGTGCCGGTCGCCGTCGATCTCACGCGCTGCACCAACTGCGACTGGATGCATACCGGATGCACCTTCGATGCGAAGCGCTCGATGCTGCTCAACTACATCCCGGCCGCGGAAGCGTCGGGCGCTGAAATTCGCCCACTGCACGAGGTGCAGGCCATCCAACCGGCCCAGACCGCCGGTTACCGCTACGCGGTCTCGTATCTACAGCTAAACCCTAACGACTACACCAAATCTCTCGGCAGCGGCCTCATCGAGGCGAAGATAGTTATCGTCGCCGCAGGCACGATGGGAACGCCGGTGATTCTACAGCGCTCGGCGTCGTATCTCGGCGCCATGCCGCCGGCGGTGGGACGCTACTTCTCGGCCAACGGCGATCGGGTCACGGTGGCGGCCCTGGACGAGGGTAAGGTCCACGATCTCCTCGGGCTGGAACGCGCGCCCGGTGTCGCCTACGACGCCTTCCCGATCGGCAAGCCGATCAGCGCCATGACCTTCGACTACCTCGACCCGCGCGCGCCCGAGTTCTCGCGCTTCGGCCTGCAGCAGATCTACTTTCCGCCGATCACGAACCACCTCCTGGGCGTGGATGAGCCGCCGGTCTGGTTCGGCGTCGACAAGCGTGACCTCACCTCGCGCTGGCGCTCGTGGCTGACGGTGCTCGCGATGACCGAGGACGCTAACGAAGGCGTCTTCGGGCCGCCCCCCGAGACTGGCAACTTCAGGCGGGTCGGACCGGCTGCGGTCGGCCAGCTAAGCTTCGACACCACGCCAGAGACCGCGCGCGGCTTCGACTTGTCCGATGCGGCGAGCCAGTCAATCATGACGCTCGACGGCCTCGCCTCGCTTCATCTGGTGACGTCGACGAAGAAGATTCAGTGTGCGCACCCCCTGGCGTCGTGCCGCATCGGCGACCATCCCGAGACCTCGGCGCTTGACGACCGCCACGAGTTGCGCGGCCATCCCGGCATCTTCGTCACCGACGCTTCGAGCGTACCGACCTCGCTTTGCGTAAACCCGTCGCTCACGATCGCGGCGCTCGCCGAGCGCGCGTCATCGATATTGTTGAAACGCGCCCACAAGTACGGCGTGGAGGTTAAGCATCGGGGCGCTATCCCCGCCTTTTCCTGAAGCGAGCCTGTACAGAATTGCAACGCGCGCCGAAGCCCAGCGATGTCGCACGTAAGCGTGGCCTGTGACAACCGCATCGGCTACTCCAGGTTCAAAGTGGAACGCACACCCGGGTCCTGGAGCCAATTGTCGAGGAGCTATTTTGGGAGGCAGGATTTGGCGCGATCGCACGTTTTTCGGAGAAGGCTTAGTGGCGGAGAGGGAGGGATTCGAACCCCCGGAGCCGTTAGGCTCACCTGATTTCGAGTCAGGCCGGTTAAACCAAACTCCCGAACCTCTCCGCGCGAGCCATCCAGCATTTCCGTTCCGCGCGCACAGTCAAGCAAGCGCGCGCGCTGGCGAGCGTCCCGCGATGTTGCCATAAGCTAGTCGCGTGTCCGCAAGAAATCGCATCGTCGCGATCACCATCGCGCTGTGCCTCGTCGCATTGCAGCCGGCGCGCTGGCGGACTCCGGGGACAACGATGCAACGTCGGCTACTTCGCCAAGCCGCAGATACATCGGCAGCGTGTATTGCTACGCCTGTCACTCGACCTCTCCCGCGAGTTCGCCAAAACCAAAATGGGGCCGCCTCTTCCAGCTCAAGCCGCGCAACGACCTCGAGCGCCTCGGCTGCGAAGGATGCCACGGGCCGGGCAGCAATCACGCCATCATGGGCGGAGGCGTCGGGATGGGCGGGCTGGTCGAGTTTCGCATCGATCCGAGGCAAGATCCATCGAAGCTGCCAATCGAGCCTGTATGAACTGCCATGACGAGGCGATCTGGCATGGCGCGTACCCATGGCGCGCAGACGCCTCGCATGCTTCGATTGTCACCTGGTGATGACGCAGATGAGCCGCAGCGCGCAGCTCGCGCCGCCCTATGTCGCGCCGTGGAACAATCGACGCACCTGGGGCCTCGCGATGGGTGGGAGGCATCCTCGCGGGAATTTTCACCGGCGCGATTTTTCGCCGCCGCCGGTCTTGGCTGCGATCGGCGCGAACGGAGCCGCGATGAGTCTGCTTGATTTCGCGCGCGGCCCGGGACTGCATTGGGCGCTGGTCATCATGGTGGCGGGATTTTTCTGGCGCGGCGCCGATTTCGCGCTGCGGCGCGGCGAGCCGCAACCTGCATTGGGTGCGCAAGGGACTTCACGTTCCGACTCGGCGATGGCAAATCGACAGCTACGCGATGCACGCCGGATTGCTGATCGTGATGTTCGGTTTCGCGCCGCACATCCTGTTCATCGGCGACGCTCACTCGGCATTCAGTGGCCGAGTCTTCCGACCGCGATCGTTCTCGCGGCGGCGGTTATTTCGATTGCCGCGATGGTCGCGGGCCTGGTTCATCGCATCACGACATCGGAGCCGAGCATCTTCTCGGCCTTCGATGACTACTTCACCTGGAGCGCGGTTTTCGTCGCGATGCTGACCGGGCTTGCTGTGCTTATCCGCACGTTGGCGGCGCGCCGCTAGTTCGGCCTTATGCGATGCTGCTGACGGCGCATTTGCTGGCGGTTGGAGCTGCTGATGATTTGGCTTCCGTTCGGAAAACTGATTCACGTCGCTTTCATGCCGCTGCTGCAGGCCGGGTATGCGATTCGCCGCCTGGTAGCAAAATCCGACGTGACATGATCTGAGGTTCAGAGTTCGTTTTTGTAGATGGCGCCGTCCTTCATGATGAGCTTCAGATTCTTCTTCGGACTCGTCATCACGCGCAGGTCGCGCAACGGATCGCCCTCGACGATCAAAAGATCGGCGGAGGCGCCCTCTGCGATAACTCCGAGATTCCCTTTTTGCAATAACAGTTCTGCGTTGACGACGGTCGCCGAGCGAACGATGTTCACCGGCTCATCGAGGTCGGCACGCATCTCGAACTCGCGGAGCTGCGACTTCTGCGCCTCCAGCCCCCATAGGTCGGTCCCGAATCCGATTGGAACATGGTGATTCTTCGCCCATCGATAGACCTGATGACCCTTCGCGACGGTATTCTTCAGGTTGTTCACGATCGTATCGCTCAAACCATTGTCGGCCGCCGACTCGATCCTCTGCACGAGCGAGATGAACGTGGCGTCGAGGTAAGCGCCATGCTCCGCCATCATGACGACGGTTTTTTCGCTGACGAAGTTGCCGTGCTCGATCGATCGCACGCCGGCTTGCAAGCAGCGGCGCACCCCCTCGTCAGTGTAGACATGCGCCATGACATAGGTGCCGCGCCCGCGGGCCTCCTCGACGATCGCCCGCAACTCATCGAGTGAATATTCATAGACAGTCGGATGCGCTTCGGAGGGGAACACGACGCCGCCGGAAATGAACACTTTGATCTGGCTGGCGCCGCGCCGGAGTTCCTCGCGCGCTGCCTTGCGGACCTCATGGACGCCGTCGGCGATTACCGACATCACCGAAAACGGTCCGGGCTGTCCGCAACTGTCCGTCACTTCGTCGGGAGTACGGAAATCGGCGCCACCGCCGGTCTGGGTCAAGGCGCGGCCGGAGTAGAAAAGCCTCGGGCCGATGATTTTTCCCTCGTTGAGCAGCCGCGCGATGCCGTGATCGGCGCCGCCCGCTTCGCGAATCGAGGTGAACCCATCCATCAGGCTGGCGCGCAGGTAGTTCGCCGCCGCGATCGCAATTTCCGATGCTGGATAGGCAACGTTCTTTGGGCTCAGTGACAGGCCGGTAATGTGCGCGTGAGCATCGATGAGCCCGGGCATCAGGGTTCTTCCGCCGACGTCGAAAATCTTTGCGTCGGTGACTGCCAGTGGCTGAGGCGATACCGAGGTTATTCGATTGCCATCCACCAGCACGTCAAATGACTTTTGCAGTTCGACGCACCCGTCGAGCACGAGATTGGCGTTTTTGAAAAGGGTTTTGGCAGAAAGATCCATCTGCGTCCGATCGTCCAATGCAGTTACCCTCGCATTTTGTCAGATAGTAGCATTGCCGGCCATTCGTTATCGCCACGGGGGAGGCGACCAAAATGACCCACATCCATCGGCACGCAGTAGTGGCCGCCCTCGTGATGAGCGTGCTTGGAATAGGTGGCCGCGTGTCACGCGCAGGCGACATCCAGCAGCCCAAAGGCACCTGGCAGATTCCCGGGGAAATCCAACAACCTAAGGGTCCATGGCAGACGCTCGGTCCGATCCAGGTCCCCAAGGGTATCCAGGCCATCAAGCGCGAGGACGCCGGATGTCAGCATCGCCTAAACGTCGGTGCCGACGCGCTATTCGCATTCGACAAATCTGATCTCAATCCCGACGCGGAACAAACCCTGAACGCGCTCGGCCCTGAAATCGCGAAGCTAGGCAATTATCCGGCGACTGTCGAAGGGCATACGGATTCCATCGGCACCGCCGACTACAACCAGCGACTTAGCCAGCGGCGCGCCGAGGCGGTGAAGAGCTGGCTGGTTGCGCATAAGTTCCTGCCCGAATCGACGCTCACCAAGGGCTATGGGAAAACGCGGCCGATCGCGCCGAACACCAATCCCGATGGATCCGACAATCCGCAAGGCCGCCAGAAGAATCGCCGGGTCGAGGTGGTGATCGATTCCTGCCACTGAACTGCAGAGAGACGGCGGCGAGCCGATACCGGCCCGCCGCGCGTCGTGATGCTCCTCTCAGATGGTACTCAGGAAGTTGAGAAGGTCCTGTTGTTGCTGACTGGATAGGGCTTTGAACGCGGTCGCAGCCGGCTTGCCTTGCCCGTCGTGGAGGCCAATCGCGGTCGGAATATCCTCCGCGCGACCATCGTGCAGAAAAACCGATTTCGCACGGATGCCCCACAGTGGTGCGGTCCTCATCAGAGTCGGTCCCGCGGCGCCGGACGTGATTCCGTCGCCAAGCGATCCCATGTCATGAAGGAGAAAATCCGAGAACGGATGGAAGGTCTGGCGTGCCAGCGCCCAGTTGAGACTCGAAGTTATCGGAAGCCCGCCGGTGGTAGCGGGAATGAACGAGGCCGGATTCGAATCCGTCGTGAGCTGCATCGTATGGCATCCCGCGCAGCCGGCCTGCTGAAAGAGTTTCTTGCCGTTGGACGCGGACGCGTTCTGCGCGAGCGCCGGCGGCGGATTCAGCGCGCGCATGAAATCGGAGAATCGATCGATGTCAGCGCGACCGTCAGGATCGGTGGTATCTTCGATGCCGGCGGAAATTTGCATCAGCACGCCATATTGCGATTGATTCATGGCGCAACTGCTGACCTCGTTCGGATCATCGTTACTGGTGATGCCCATTTCGTTTAGGTAAGCATCGCCGGAGAACGCACGCAGGGTCGCGTGATCATCCTTCCATCCGAAGCGGCCAACCCGGGTTCTGCCCAGCTCCGTGATTTGTTTGACCACCCCTCGTATCGATGAGGATTCGCTTTGCGCAAGCTGGGCGAAGGTTTGGTCGGACACCGCCTCGACCAATCCCAGGCCAAAGGTCGGAGTTGCCGCACGGCCAACCACACAGTTTGCTCCGCCGGCGAAGCTGCTGCTCAGCGGATCGCAAGTAGGCAACGAGGTGTCGAAACTGGTGCGCGTGAGTTCCTCTTGCTGGCAGACCGAAGGAGCGCATCCGGGCACCGTGATCTGGCAGCCAAGCGGCTCGGCATGAAGGCCCTCAGCGAAAATCTGGGTACCTCCCTGGGATTGCGGGCCGCCGCGCATCATATTGTCAACCGCGAAAATATGCACCGGGCCGGGCGCGGTATTGTTGCGGACCCGAATTTCGTTAATGAAGAGACCCGCGCCTCCAATTGCGGGCTGCGAATGACATCCGGCGCATGAAACGCCGTTGAATACTGGGCCGATCTGCGGCAGGTCCTCGATCTCTTTGAAATTGGCCTGCCCATTGGCGAAGAACTGAAGGTCAGTCGGGTTGTTCGCTACCGCGGAAAGCGGGGCGCCGAAACCTGAAAGGCCGATCGGCTGCGGGTTTCGGGTGTTGCGCTGCGATTGACGATTAGCGGGGCCGGCATACGCGTTGGCAGACCATAGGCACACCAGCACCGTGAGCACTGCGAATGCTTTCATACTCATTACTCCAGGGACCGAGGGGCTACCCGAGGGCAGCCGCGCGTGAGTATTCGCAGAACCTGTGGTCAAGTCTCGTAAACAAACAGCAATCGAGCAAAAAGAGGCGTCAGATGACAGAAGTTAGCTGAAGAATCGATCCCGCTCTTTTAGGAGCCCCCGAACCATATCCACCGAACTGTTCCGCAGGTTGAGAATCCGCGCGCCGCGGCGGCGCGCGTCCTGACGCGAGGCATCCAATTTGTCCCATCCCAATCGGCTCCGGTTTCGCGGCTCACTCTCAAGGCCGCGTTTTCCTACATGAAGTAGGATTTGGAAAACATCCGGGTAGTCGGTGATACTGCGAAAGGTAAGACGCGGACAAGTGAAAAAGTTGCGCACAAATTTCTGCAAGTTGAGATGCGCTCTATTTGAGACGATGGGGTTGGCGTGGCGCGGCGCGCGCATAAGTTTGCCTCCCGAAGTGTGGTTAGCGATGATGGCCGGGCAATGGCTTCTACCGACGTGACCTTTCCTGAGAATTGCGATCCGACGCTGCCCGGATATGCCGATCCCTATCCGTATTATCATCGGCTCCGCTCCGATGACCCGGTTCACTTCAGCGAGTTCATCCACGGATGGGTGCTGACGCGTTATGCCGACGCGGTCGCGTATCTGCGCGATCGCCGCTTTAGCCGTGCCGCATATATTCAGAGCATGCGGACCAAATTCGGCGCGGATGAGCCGATCTTTGCTTTTCAGGCACACGAGCTGGCATTTACCGATCCGCCCGAGCACAGCTGGATGAAAAATGTCTTCGCGAAGGCATTCAGCCCGGCTACCATCGCGAAAATGCGCCCCGCGACGGAACAGATTGTGCGCGCGAGGCTCGAGGGACTGGCCGGAAGAAACGAGATCGACATTGTTGGCGACGTCGCGTATCCGATTCCCGCCGAGGTGATCGCGGCGATGCTCGGTGCTCCCGAACGCGATTGGGGAAAGCTGCGCGAGCTGGTCGACGGCATCGTGATTTCGCGGGGCATCGTGCGCACGCGGCAAATGATGGAAGAGGGCAGTCGCTCAGTTAGCGCGTTCAACAATTATTTCATCGATCTGGTTGAGGAACGCCGGCGGAAGCCCGCGGAAGATCTGTTGAGTGCGATCCTGGTGGCCGAGGAAAGTGGGCGCAAGTTATCGGCCGAGCAGATCCTCTCGATGGTTGAGACCTTGTTTGCGGCTGGCCATGCCACCACCCGCAGTCTGATCGCAAATGGAATGCTGGCACTGCTGCGGCATCCGGCGGAGCTCGCAAAGCTGCGCAAGCATCCCGAGCACATCGCCAGTGCCGTCGAAGAGATGCTTCGATATGACTCGCCGACCCAGGCTCCATCGCCGCAGGTCGCGACTGAGGATCTTCAAATCGGTGGCAAGACGATTCGCAAGGGCGAAATGGTGACGGTGTTGTTCGGTGCCACCAATCGCGATCCTGCGCGCTTTGCCGATCCGGATCGCTTCGACATTACCCGAACCGAGAATGAGCATCTCGCGTTCTCGATGGGTGTCCACTACTGCCTCGGCGCGAGCCTCGCACGCCAGGAGGCGCAGGTGGCGGTCAGCGCCATCGTCGCGCGCTATCCCAAAATCGAACTGGCCGAAGGCGAACCAAAGTGGCGAACGATGGGGCGCTTTCGCGGTCTCGAATCATTGCCGGTTCGCGTCTAGCGGCTTCTGATGACACGAGGTTGAGGTGAGAACCTCATCCCTGGAGGCCGCTTGGGACGCGGCGACGTACTTGGGTCACCCTGGAATTCGCGCTATCTTGGCCCGCGTGAGGGTAGGGCGGGAACCGGTTCGACTATGGACCTTCGCATGGGGTGCGCTGGCACTTTCCGGATGCGATCCGATCGTGAACATCGCGGGCGCAAATTTCCCCGCCTGGATGCTGTGCGCGATCGTGGGCGCCGTCTTGGCCGCCTTTGCCCGCTTGCTGTTCATGGCGATTCGTATCGAACCTCACGTTGGCCCACGCGTGGTCATCTACCCCACTCTGGCCTTTTTGCTTGGATGCGGCGTGTACCTCGTCTGCTTCAACAGGATTTGAGGAGGGAATGTGGCGGATGGGGAGGCATCGGAACGCGCCAATCTGGCCCTGGTGATTGCCGGGCGATTGGTGGGTGCAGCGATCGTTATCGGCGCGATAATTTTCGGCTTGATTGTCGCGCGTCTCTACTATGTGTATCCGCGCACCGATGACGCTTACGTGCGCGCCAATATCGTCGGCATTGCGCCGCACGTCAGTGGTCCCATCGTCGAGTTGCTGGTGCATGACAACCAGCATGTAAAACCTGGTGATTTACTTTTCGTTGTCGACCCCCGTCCGTACAAATCGGTCCTCGAGGCGGCGCAAGCGCGACTGACGCTCACCAATCTCGATATCCAGGGACTTGGGGCATCGATCGCGTCGGCCAAATCGCGCCAGGCCCAGCTCGAGGCCGATACCTCGTACGACAAGCAGTACGTCGACCGCATCGTGCCGTTGCTGCCTAAACATTTCGTGACCGCCAACGATGTCTTCAATGCGAAGAGCCGCCTGGCGGCGTCGCAGGCCTCCGTCGAAAGCGCGAAGAACGAGGTGCGGAAGGCGCAAAACGACCTCGGCCAGTTCGGCGACATCAATGCGCGCCGCAAGGCGGCGGAGGCCGCGGTCTACGACGCCAATCTAAACGTAGACTATTGCTACGTTAAGGCGCCCTTCGATGCGTACGTGACCAACCTCAACATCGCGGTCGGGCAGTATGCGAACGAAGGCAAGGAAGTCATCAGCCTGGTCGACAATCGCACCTGGTACGTGCTGGCAAACTTCCGCGAGAACTTTCTCGATCACATCCGTCCCGGCATGCCCGCCGAGGTATTTTTGCTAAGCTACCCCAACCATCTTTTCCGCGGTCGTGTGCAGGGCGTCGGATGGGCGCTCTATCAGGATAATGGCGCAAGCGTCGCGGGCCTGCCGCAGGTCGAGCCGACACTCAACTGGGTAAGGCTTTCTCAGCGCTTTCCGGTGCGCATCACCCTTGAAGATCGCGATCCTGAACGTCCGTTCCGGATGGGTGCGACGGCGGTGGTTACCGTGCAGGGCGGAGCGCATTAGCGATGGCGGCAGCGCCTCCAGTCGCGCGCGTGCTGCTGCGCAGACCGGCGTCCCCGCTGACCGGCATTCGGGCGACGACTCGACAGTTCATTTCTCGCGCTCAGCCAGCAACTCGCCTCGAATCCGAATCGCGTGCGGACCTCGATCCGTATGGCGCTGATGGCTTCCGTCGGTGCGGGGTTATGCGCCGCAACACACATCGACGAGCCCATCGGCGTCTATGTCCTGTGGTCGATTATTTCGGCGCCCGCCGCAATGATGGTTCCGATCCGCGGCCTCGGATTCATCGCCGTCTCAGCGATCATGCTGGCGATTTCGGTTCCGCTGGCAGGCAGCCTCGCGGAGACCCCATGGTTGATGGTTCCGTTCTTTTCGCTAATCGCGGCCGGCGTGGAGCTACTATTTTACCGATGCGCAACTGACCAACGGATGGAGAATGCTGGAGGTCATCTTCCTCACCACGTTCTTCATTATCATTTTCGATCCGAAGAATTTCGGATGGTCGGTCGGCTACACCTTCGGCGGGACGGCTGTCGCGTTCGGGACGGTGATGCTGTTCGACAATGTGCTGTGGCCGGATCCCGCCGATGCCCGGCTGCTTCAAGTGCTGCAAAAATGCGACTGATACGATGCGTAAGCGACTCGCGCTGGTGGGTCGCGCATATCTCGATCCCACCGGTACGAGTCCGCTGCCGCCGCCGACTTTGATTGGGCCGCTCAGCGCGCATCTCGCGCTACTGGCGCGTGCCGATCGCGAGGATTTGAGTCCTCGCCATCACGCCCTGCTGCTCGGCGCCGTATCGACCACCGAACGCCGGCGGGTGGAAATCGAGCGGATGCTCGGGATTGCGCGCGAAGTTGTGCCTCGCGAGATCCGACATTGGGTTAAGCCGGAAATGCAGGCCGCGCTGGACGCTATCGATGCGAGCCTCGCCGCGCAGGGCGCACACTTTGCGCGCGAATTCTATGCGAACGAGCCCGACACCGTTACCCCGGTCGAGGATGCGCTGGCGGTGCTCAACAATCGAAGTCGCCGAGCTGCATCCGAAGTTCATCACCAATGTTCGCGCCGACGAACTCAGCAACATGAGCGCCTTTATCATTGGGATGCAGCGGATGGGTCGTCTGTTTCGTCATCCGCCGATTGCGATGACGCGACTCCGCGCGCAGACCTACGGTCGCGGCTTCATCGAAGCGCGATCCGGCGAAGGTTCGCTATGCAATCAAGTTGGCGATCGCGATGGCCATCGCGTTCATCGTCGCGATGACCGCTCAGCGCGCCGACCTCAAGACCATCATCCTCACTGTGATGATCGCGGGGCTGCCGACTTACGGCGGTTCGCTGCACAAAATGATCCTGCGTTTGGTCGGCGCCGCGATGGGCGGAGTGCTGGCGATCGCCGCAATCGTGGTGTCATCGCCCAATTTTGAGACCATCCTGAGCTACATGATCGTCTGCTTCCTCATGTTCTATGTTGCCGCGTACGTCGGCCTCAGCGGGGGTGGCCTCGGCTATGCGGGCAAGCAGGCCGGCACGACCTTCGCCCTGGTCTTCGTCGCGCTCAGCCCCAGCGTCGCGGTTACCGAGCCGCTGTACCGGCTATGGGGTATTATTCTCGGAGTTATCGTCGTCGCGTTGGTATTCCTGATTCTCGCGCCGGATTACGCGGGCGAGGCGATGGTTCCGCGGCTGGAAAAAATGCTCAAGGCGATGCTTTCCCTCATGCCATCACCCACCAGCCGCCTTACCGATCGCGAGATCGAGACGATCGAAATCGATTCCGGCCGAGACCCTGGGCGAGCTGCTCGAGATTGCCGATGATGCGCGTATCGAGGGCCGTAGCTCGATCCTGAATCCCGATGCGATCATCGAGACGGTGGGCACGATGCGGCGGATTTCACATCGCCTCGCGAGCGCCGCCACCTCGCGCAACATAATCGAGCTGCCTCCGCTAACTCCGGGATTCGATAAGGCACGTCTCGATTTCCTCGCGATGCTAACCGAGCTCTTTCGCGATTGCGGCGGCGTGGTGAGTCGCCAGCCGCGTTCGAAGCCGCGATGGGACCCGGCGCGTGCCGAAGAACTACTCGATACGCTCGGTCGCGAGGTTGCCGCCAACAACTTTGCCGGCATCGACGCTCTTTCGCTGCAGGCGCGGCGCGCGCTGCTATCGGACATGGAGAACGCGCGTCGGATTGCGGTGCTCGCGAACGAGCTCGCCGTGCAACTTCCCGAGATCCGTCCGAATGAGCGCGCCTCGGCATAGCTGTGCGAAGCACCATCCAAAAACGGGCCGCCATCATACTCTCGGGGTCGCTGCTTTTGTTTGCGGGATGCAACTCGATTGCGGAGCGGCCCGAGTTCGCGCCGGATCGCTATGCGCCGCCGAGTGCCCAACGCGAATGGCAGCCGTCGCCCGCGGTCGTGCGCCAGCATGCGATTCCTCAATCGACGCAAGCCTTGCTCGCAGCTTCATCCGGACAGCCTTACGATCTGGTGGGACTCATCGACGTCGCATTGCGCAACAATCCGCGCACCCGGCGTGCATGGGAAGTGTCGCGCGCCGCGGCAGCGAGTTATGGCGCGGCGCAATCTCCGTATTACCCGCAGGCGTCGGTCGAGTCGGATTCCGGATACGCGCGCATCCCCTTCGAATTGCCCGGCTCATTCGGTGTGGTGAAGCAATGGCAAAGCGACACGGGAGTAGCATTGACCTACACGTTGATCGATTTCGGGCGGCGCGCTTCCGCGGCCGAGCAGGCGCGCGAGGAACTGATCGCGGCGAATTTTAACTCCAATCGCACCATTCAGGATGTAGTATTTGGCGTCGAACAGACGTTCTACGCCTTCGATGCGGTCGAGGCCGCAGTCGAGGCAGCCCAACAGAACCTCGAGCTCGCCAAATCAGACTTCGAATCGGTGAAACAGCGAGTCGATCTCGGTCTCGCCACGCAACCGGAGTTGCTGCTCGCGCAGGAGCGCCTCGCACAATCGCGCTTCGACCTTGCCAATGCCGATCAGCTCCTGCGCGACGCCCAAGCCAACCTGGCGGTGGCCTTGGGTATTCCGGCTGATGCCGGCTTCAAGGTGCAGCCGCTGGACAATGAAGCGGTTCCCAAGGCACTCAGTCGCGATGTGGAAACGCTGATTGCTGAGGCACGCCGCTCGCGTCCCGACCTCGCCGCGCGATCCGCGCAACTGCGCGCGAGCGACGCCGCCGTCGAAAATGCGCGGGCCCAGTTCTATCCGAAGGTGGACGCCTCGGGCATCTACGGCGAGAACATCTGGAACTACAGCTTTAACGGACCGCCGTCGATCCAGGTTTCCACCCCGCAGTATTCCGCGATGCTCACTATCAGGTGGGATTTATTTGCCGGCTTTCGCCATCTCAACGACCTCCGGCGGGCGGAGGCACAGCGCGAGGTCGCGGGCGCCGATCTCAAGACGCTGGAAATCGATGCGATCGCACAGGTCTGGCGAGCGTACTTCGAGTTTCAGTCGTCGCTCAGCAAATACGAATACGCGCAGAGCCTGATTGCTGCGTCGACGGAATCGTACGCGGCGAACAGCGAAAGCTATCGGCAGGGCCTCAGCACCATCGTGGAATTGCTGACCGCGCAGCGGGATCTCGCCAATGCGCGCTACACGCTGATCCAGAGCAAATCGGAATTGCTGACGGCGTATGCCGCGATCGCGTATGCGGTGGGCCGCATCGATCTCCGGTCAAATGGCCACTGATCAGCGACGACAAGCCGCCATATAGTCGACATTTCCTACTATTAATGTGCTAAAGTTCGGCGCGCATGGAAGCTTCCGGAAACGCCGTAGCAGAGCCAAAATCAGAATTCACGGTGAGGCTCAATTCACCGCGCTTCCTGGCGTTCCTGGCCGCGCAATTTCTCGGCGTCGTCAATGACAACGCGTTTCGCGTAACCCTGATTCTGTTCATGCTCTCGATCGTGCTGGGCGAGACACGCCAGGTGCGCTACTCGAGTTTCATCACCGCGCTATTCCAGATTCCGTTTCTGCTGTTTTCGCCAACCGCGGGATACCTCACCGATCGCTTCGCGAAGGACAAGGTCCTGTTCTATACCAAGGTGCCGGAAATCATCTGGATGGCGCTCGCGACACTGGGATTTTATTTTCGCAGCCTGCCATTTTTGTTCTTCGTCCTGTTCCTGACCGCCGCGCGCAGCGCATTCTTTGCGCCTCCCAAATACGGAATTCTGCCGGAGATCTTCGCCGATTCCGAACTTTCCGCCGCCAACGGCGTGTTCGAACTGGTGAACGATCTCGCGATCCTGTTCGGGTCGCTGCTCGGTGTCTACCTTTACAGCCTGTACTCCTCCAACCTCGCCCACGCCGGATTGTTGTTCGTCGCGATCGCGGTGGTGGGAACGGTCGCGGTGCTGTTCGTCCCGCGCGCGCCCGCGGGCAATCCGCATGCGGACTTCCAGTGGAATATCCTGCGTTCCTTTCGACGCGATTATGCAGAGGTTCGCGGCAACTCCGTACTCTTCTATTCGCTGATCGGGATCGCATGGTTCGGATTCATCGCCGCGTTCTTCCTCACGGTGGTCCCGGTCTTCGGCAGGAACGAACTCGGTCTTGATGAGCCGCGGGTCGGATTGCTGTTCGCCCTTATTTCGATTGGAGTAGGCATCGGTGCGGTGGCCGCCGGATGGCTCTCGCGCGGCCACGTCGAAATCGGCCTGGTGCCTTTGGGAAGCCTCGGCATCACGATGTGCTCGCTGCTGCTGGCCGATTCGGGCTCGGGGCGGCTGGTGCCATTTTTCAGATTGCAGTTCGATGCGGTCATCGCGATCCTCGGAATCGGTTTTTTCGCCGGCCTGTTCCTGGTTCCGCTCACTTCGATGATGCAGCAAAGGGCGCCGGCCGGGATGAAGGGGCGGGTGGTCGCGTTCTCCAACGTGTTGATGTACGGCGCGATTTTGCTGGCGGCCGGAGTGCCCTCATTACTCAGCGGCGTATTCGGAATGAGTAGCCGCCAGATGATTTTGTTTGCCGCCTTCGTGACCTTGGGCGGCACCATCTACGTCGTTCGGATGCTGCCGGATTTCCTGACCCGGCTGTTGGTGTGGCTGCTCTTCAACAGCATCTACCGAATCCGGGTGGTCGGCGCGGAGAACCAACCCAAAGGCGGAGCACTGCTGGTGGGCAATCATGTTTCCCTGGTCGACGGTTTTCTCGTCAGCGCCAGTAGCAGTCGCATGGTCAGGTACCTGGTGCTGCGTGGCTACTATGAAAAGCGCTTGTTTAATTGGTATTTCCGGGCGACTCACGGGATTCCGGTAAGTGCCGACGATCCCAAGGAGGTCACCGAAGAGGCGCTGGAGCGTGCGCGCGAAGTCATTCGCGAAGGCCATGTGATGTGCATCTTTGCCGAGGGCATGATGAGCCGCACCGGCAACCTGGCGAAATTTCGCCGCGGCTTGGAACGAATCGCGGGAGGCGTAGACTGCCCGATCATTCCGTTTTACCTCGACGGAGTGTGGGGCAGCATTTTCAGCAACGAGCGCGGACGCTACCTCTTCAAGTGGCCGAAGCATTGGTTTCAGCCGCTCACGGTTGTCTATGGCAAACCGATGCCTTCCACCACAAAGTCCGACGAGGTTCGCCGCGCCATCCAGGATCTTTCGAGCCAGACTTTTGCCTCGAACAAGGATCTGCAACAGCCACTGCATGTCACTTTCATTCGCCGCGCGAAGCGACGCTGGCACGACGTTCTGGCAACCGGCCCCGACGGCAGGAGCATCAGGTTTGCCGAGGCGTTGGCACGCACTATCGCCTTGAGCCAAACGCTCTGGAGCAGCGGTGACGCGCTCGGAGAGCGAGTGGGAATTCTGCTGCCGCCGGGCATCGACGCGATGCTGACGAACTTCGCGACCTGGTTCGCGGGCCATATTCCGGTAAACATCGACGCGGCCGACCTCGCGAACGATTGCGTTGCTCGTGCACAATTCGCCAGCGTCATAACCACGCGAGACTTTGAGCGACAGGTTGATACCGCGCACAAGTTGTCCTTGGCAAACGTCAAATATTTTGAAGACGCCGACGCGACGATCAGCGGGTCGCGCGTGAAGCAGCTAACCGCGATTTGCCGATGGACCCGCGCTGCATCGATCGCGAAATTATTCGTGCGCGGCAACCGCGTTGACGTCGACCAGGTCGCGACGATTTTGTTTTCCTATCACGCGGATTCGCCCGAACAGCCGCACGGCGTGATGCTGACGCATCACAATTTGCTGTCTAACCTGGAATCGCTGCGGCAGGTCTTTCGCGTATCGCATGAGGATTGCATTCTCGGATTGATTCCGTTTTCTAACTCGATGGCCTTCGCGAGCACGCTGGTGTTGCCCGCGCTCTCGGGAATGCGGGTCGCCTACGGCGGGCCTTTGCTCGGCACGCCTCAACTCGCAACGTTTTGCCGGAGCAATCGGATCACGCTGCTGCCGGCCAGTCCTGCGATTCTCGCCTCGGTGCTCGATATGGTCGAGGCGGCCGACCTTCCGCAGCTAGCGCACGTCGCGGTAGGTGGCGGCGAGATCGATGACGACTTGCGCGCGAAGTTCACGCAAAAATTCGGCGTCGAGCCACTGCAGGGCTATGGATTTCCCGAATGTGCGCCGCTTATTTCGCTGAACGTCGCCGATTTCAACGACTCCAATAATTTCCAGCCCGGCACGCGTCGCGGAACGGTCGGGCATCCGGTGCCGGGGGTGTCGGTGCGCGTGGTGGATCCGGGCTCGGGCGCGATCCTTGGTCCCGGCGTCGAGGGGATGCTGATGGTAAGCGGGCCGAACCTGATGCAGGGCTATCTCGATGAGCCCGAACTGACGGCGCAGGTGATTCGCGACGGATGGTACCGTACGGGCGATCGCGCAAGCATCGACGGCGACGGCTTCTTGACCATTGGTCACCAGAAGACCGAAGCATCGAGCGTGGTTACCGACGCCAGCTAACTCTGAGTCGCTGGTTTCTTTTTTTCCTCGCGGGCGATCGACTTCAAGATTTCCTCGGCCGCATGCTTTTTGTCACTCCAGCGCATGATGCGGACCCACTTGCCCTGTTCCAGATCCTTGTAGTGCTGGAAGAAGTGCGCGATTTGATCGCGCAGCATCATCGGCAAGTCGGTATAGTTTTCCACCTTGGAGTAGTACGGATTCAGCGTGTCGACCGGTACCGCGATGATTTTATCGTCACCGCCGGCCTCGTCTTCCATCACCATCATCCCCACCGGACGACAGCGGATGATCGCGGTCGCCATCACCGGAACTTGCGTGATGACCATGATGTCGAGCGGGTCGCCGTCGCGCGAAAGGGTATGCGGGATGAAACCGTAATTCGCCGGATAGACCATCGAGGTATGCAGGAAACGGTCGACCATCAGTGCGCCCGAGGCCTTGTCGAGTTCGTACTTGATTGGCAAGCCGCCCTGCGGAATTTCGATGATCGCATTGACATCGAAGGGCGGGTTGCGCCCGATCGCAATTTTGCTGACATCCATGGCGACAGCTTAGGCGCTCGGCACGCGTGGTTCGAGGGCGCTCACTTGGACATCGTGGTTAGAGTGGCGCCGTCATCGGCCACGAAGACCGCCAGCAAACTGGCCGGCTCGGTGTCGCTCGCATTCGCACTGACCAGATGCTCACTGCCCGCGGGTTCGAAGAAACTTTCGCCGGCGTAGTAGACCTTGGCGGGGCCGGTGACAGAATTTTCCGAGCGAATCTTGCCCGATAGCACATAGGCGAAGACGCTGCCGGCGTGACGATGCGCGGGGGTTTTTCCGCCGGGAGGGTAATCGACCACAACGGCGGTCAGGCTTTTGCCGGGCACGTTGGGAAGCTTGCCGGAGAAAACCTGTTTGACCTCGCCAGCAGGATCAGCGGCGCGCAGCAGGGCCGGCGTCGTGAGGCCCATCAGGAGGATCGCGAACAGGGCTGTTAATATGCGGATTCGCTGCATACGGGAGGAATTCTTCTTCGCGGAAAATTTGAGCATGTCGTCCACTGTCTCCTTAGGCGCTTTTGCGACTCATCTGGCTGCTGGTTACAATCGGCACTATGACTCCCATCGAAAAAGATGATCAACTCGGCGCACTTACTCGCGAGATAATCGAGGCGCTCGACAGCGTCAACGGCGGTGTGCATCCGGGATTTCGCCCCGCGCATGCAAAGGGAATCATGTGCTCGGGTACCTTCACACCTGCCGCCGGAGCAATTTCGCTTACTCGCGCGCCGCATGTCCAACGAGCGTCAACGGCGGTGACGGTGCGATTTTCCGATTTCACCGGCATCCCGACGATTGCCGACAACGATCCGAACGCGAATCCGAAAGGAATCGCGATGCGATTTCATCTCGACGCCGAGAGCGGCACCGATATCGTGGGGCATTCGGTCGACGGATTTCCGGTCCGCAACGGCGAAGACTTTGTCGCGTTCTTCCGCGCGATCGCAGCGAGCGGACCCAAGGCCGCAAAGCCGACGCCGATCGAACAGTTCCTCGCATCGCACCCAGCCGCGCTGGAATTCATTCAGAAGCCCAAGCCGTTCCCCTCCAGCTTCGCGAAGGAATCGTTCTTCGGAGTCAATGCTTTCAAATTTACCAATCGCGAGGGCGTCGTGAAGTTCGGGCGGTATCGCATCCGTCCCGAAGGCGGGAACGAGTACCTGAGCGCCGAAGCCGCGGCCGGCAAGTCAGCCAGTTATCTTTTCGATGAAATCAAAGACCGCCTCATGCGCGGCACCGCTAGGCTCAATATCGTCGTGCAGATAGCCGAGGAGGGCGACACGACCGACGACGCCACCGTGCATTGGCCTGAATCGCGTACGCAGGTAGCGTTCGGGATGGTCGAGCTTGCGCGGATCCTTCCTGACAGCGACGGGGTTCAGCACGAGACGATTTTCGATCCGGTCCCGAAGGTCGACGGCATCGAGACCTCCGGCGATCCGCTGCCAAAGCTGCGGTCTGCCGCGTATCTAATGAGCGGGCGGCGGCGAAAGCAGGCCTAATTGCAGTAGCGCGCGACGGTTCGCAGGAGGGCATCGACGTCCACGGGCTTGTGGAGTACGCCAACGGCATCGATGCCGGCGGTGGCGCCGATCGCGGTGACCACCAGCACCGGGACCTTGGCGAGTTCGGGATCCTCCTTCTGGCGCATGCGGAATTCCCATCCGTCCATCACCGGCATCAGCAGATCGAGAATGACGAGATTGGGCGACGGCCGGGTGGTCTGGAGGTACTCCAGCGCCTGCAACCCGTTCTGCGCGCGTTGCACCTGGTAGCCCTCGTACTCGAGGATATCGCTTAGGGCTTCCATCGCGCCGCGGTCGTCGTCGACCACCAGAATGGCGCCCTTGTGTCCGCCGTTGGTCATTACCCCGCCGGTCCTGCCGTCCCTACCGAGTGTAGTTTCGGCAGTTCGACGAGGAAAGTCGAGCCCTCGCCAGGTTTGCTGGAGAGCCTTATTTGGCCGCGAAGGGCACGGACGACCTCGCGGGCGATCCATAGTCCCAGGCCGAAGCCTACGCTGGGACCGTCCTTGGAGACCTTTTCGAAACGCTCGAAGATGCGCGCCTGGTCCTGCTCGGCGATTCCGATCCCATGGTCTACGACCTCGATGCGGACAGTCGAGTCGTCGGCGGAGAGCCGCACCTCGATGGGTTTCTGATTCCCGTACAGACTGGCATTCGAGAGAAGGGAGGCGATGATTTGCGCAAATCGCCCACGATCGCTTTCGAGGATCAAAGATGCCGGCGTCGCAACGGAAATCAGGATCGCTGGGTCGGCTTCTCTGGCGCGAGCGACGGCCTCGGAAAGTACCGCTGCGCCATCGAACTCCTCGATTTGGAGATGCAAACGACCGGCCGAGATTCGGCTTACGTCGAGCATATCGTCGACCAGCTTCGCGAGGCGCGAGACTTGGGTTGCGGCGCGTTTCATTCGCGTCGCAAGCTGCTCCGCATCGAGCGGTGAACCGCCGCTTTGCGCTCGGGTTATCCCCGCCAAAGTGAGATGGAGCGCGTTCAGTGGATTGCGAAGCTCATGAGCGATGGCCGAGAAAAACTCATCTCGCGCCGCGAGTTCAGCCTCCAACTTTTTAAGCCGCTCGCTTTGGGGCGTACCTTTTGACGAGGCGCCGCTTTGATCACTCATGGGATGCCATCAGAGCTGGGAATACTGCCGAGATCGCTTGCTGAACGTGGACGATATCTTCTCCGCTCCAATTCATTAGCGGGAGCTTCGTCGTTCGGTCCTGCCGATCATTTTCCGGACCAGAAACGACTCGCGCTTGAAGAAGCCCATGGTGTGAAAGGAATCCTCCAGCTTGAGTAAAGAATAGTCGAGGTAATGACAGAGCTCATGCAGCAAGGTCCGGAGGAAGGTGCGCGGCTTGACCACCTCATGGCGCTGGGCGGTGCGCATCCAGAGCAGAATCTCCGGAGGATTGCTCAGTCGAAACAGTCCATGCAGTTCGCCTCGCGTGTTATGCGGCCGGACACCCCGAACCTCGACCCGGATTGCCGGAATCCCGAAACCTCGACACAAACTCGCCATCAGCTCATAGGCGCAATCCTGCACATTGCGCAAGGTTCCATTCTCAAGTGCAAATAGCAATTTTTCGAGGCTTATCCGGCTGGCAGGATCAGGCTCGAAGCCCTCGAAACTCCCGATCGAGTCGCTCTTCAGGTAGCAGCGCTGCGCATGGGTCGGCAGCTTGTAGAAGTAGGCCGGAAGCGGCCGCTTGGGCGCCTCATGCGACGGTCCGGGAGCTTTTGCGTAATCGGCGATGGGGCTACTCACCTCGATGTTATCTTCTTAGCACGTTCGACGCGCTTTTCTGACACTAACGCTGTTTTTCCTCCGGCTCATTTTTACCGTGTATGAACTTTGATCGACGCCAATCGTCCATATCGATGAGGAATCCCGGCAGCGCACATCGCGATGCCGCTACTCCTCGCAATTTGTCCGCTGGAGGTGCTGTATGCCAAATCCGAACGACAAATGTCCTTGCGGGTCGGGAAAAGCCTATAAGGATTGCTGCGGCAAGCAGCAGACCAAATAGAACCCGATTCGGAGCGCCCGAGCAGGCGCCATGCCCTGCGAAGCGGGGCACATCGCGCGAGCTGCGCGATTGTCATCGTTCGGCGGGCCATTGAAGGTCCGCCGAACTTTTTTTGCATGCTTCCCGCTCAAACGCTTGGCAAGATGACGGGCATGGTCCGATATGTTACAAACTTGCGGGCAATTCGGAGCAGGGAGTTTGTAATGACCAAGTGGACAATCGGCAACGCGGCGCGAACCTTTGGGGTGATTGCATTGATGCTGGTCCTGGCGGGATGCACTCACAATCCGCTGCTGGGAAAATGGACCATCGCGAGCCGTGACAAGGAGGAAAATGCTTCCTTCCTCGATGAGCTGACGCAAAACGTCAGAACCTCCACCGGCGCGACCACGATCGAGTTTCTCAAAGATTCCATTGTGATCAGCGGCGGGCCGCAGAACCACACCATCAATGGCGTAAGCTACGTAATTAACGAGTTGGAGGGCGGCGCGACCGATGTGCAAATCGTCCAGGCCGTCAAGGACCCGGACAACAACGACGTCGACGTATGCCACATCGACAAGACCGGCAACGCGGCGCAACTCCAATCGCGCAACGAAATCCTGACCCTGAGCCGCGCCGGTCAATGACCCTTTCGATGAGCTAAACCAGTTCGATCAATACCTTGCGACCGACTATCGCGGCCGCCCGCTGCAGGCTCGACAGGGTGACATCGTTCTTGGCACTCAGCAAACGATCGACTTGGGTGCGGCTGGTTTTGAGCAGGACGGCCATCCGCGCCTTGGAGATTTTCTGCTTCTTCATGGCTTGGGCGAGTTGCCACGCGATAACTTCTTTCACCGCCTCAGTCTGAGCCTCTTCGAAAATTCCCTCTTCCTTGAGAAAATCATCGAGCTTGGACCCGATATGCTTTTTACTCATCGTTGCAACTCCCACTGCCGTTTTCGTGCCAGCGCTAAATCTTCACGAGACGTGGCTTGCGTCTTCTTGATGAATCCGTGCAATGCGACCAGGTGGTCCTCGTAAAAGCACAACATGACCCGGGCAGTTCGTTTCGTTGGCAGATCTGTCCGTACTTCCCAAAGGCCACGACCGATCGGTCTAACCAGCGGCATCCCCACCGGCCACCGCCATTGCGCCCGCAAAAGATCCTTGCCGATCGCGTGACGCTCCTGCGGCGGCAGGCTCTTCAGCCAATCGCGCACCGGTTCGCTTCCAGCGAAAGTTCGGAAGAACGCCAGCGGGATTTTTTCTAGCAGAGGATCCACTACTGGTCGATGCGCTTACGATGTCATCGTAAGGTGTACCATAAAAGGTGCGGCAGAGAAAGGTTTTACGGTACGAGCTACTCAATCCCGTAGCGTTTGCGCTTGCGCCATAGCGTCGTCGCGTTGATGCCGAGGGTCGCGGCCGCTTCATCCAGGGTCGCGCTCTCGCTCAGCACTCGCGCGATGTGTTCGCGCTCCACTTCTTCGAGACTCGCTGAATGCGAAATCCCTGCCAGCGATGGCGCCTCGGTCGCCTCGCGAAAGAGCGAGTCCGGCAAATCCTCGCGCTCGATGACCTCACCGCGAGTGAGCACCGCGGCGCGCTCCAGCGAGTTGCGCAACTCGCGCACGTTGCCGGGCCATCGATACTTGCTGATAGCGGCGGCCGCTTCAGGCGACAGCGACATCGGCGAGCGCCGATTGCGGATGCTCGCCGATTTCAGCATCCACTCGGCCAGCGGCAGAATATCTTCGCGCCGCTCGCGCAGCGACGGGCACCCGCAAGCGTGATGACATTGAGACGATAGAAAAGATCGTCGCGGAAGTGGTGCGCCGCGACCTCGGCCTCGAGGTCGCGATTGGAGGCCGCGATGATGCGCGCGTCGACCGTGAATCACCCGATCGCCGCCGACGCGTTCGAAACTCTGCTCCTGCACAAAGCGCAGAAACTTGGTTTGCAGCTGCCCCGACAGGTCCGCGATTTCATCGAGGAAGACGGTGCCGCCGTCGGCCGCTTCCAGCCGGCCCGGCTTGTCCTTGATCGCGCCGGTGAACGCGCCGCGCACGTGGCCGAACAGTTCGCTTTCCAGCAACTCCTCGGACAGCGTGGTGCAATTGACCACCACGAACACGCGATCATGGCGCAGGCTCCAGCGATGGATCTGGCGCGCGATAACGTTCTTGCCGGTCCCGCTTTCGCCGGTGAGCAGGATGGTCGCGTCGCTCGCCGCCGCCTGCTTCGCGGTCTCCAGCAGGCGCGCCATCGCGGGGCTGCGCGAATCGAGGAGCGGCAGATCGTCCATCGCCTCGCGCAGCGCGCGATTCTCCGCCTGCAAGACCCTGCAACTGGAGCGCGCGCTCGACGATGAGCTGGATCTCCTCGAGCGAGAACGGCTTGGTGACGTAGTCGTAGGCGCCGGCCTTCATCGCGGCGACCGCGTTCTCGACCGTCGCGTAGGCGGTCATCAGGATGACGAGGATGTCCGGGATGAATCCGCCGCGCTTCCTTCAGCAGCTCCAGCCCATTCATCTCGGCCATGCGGAAATCGGTCAGCACCAGGTCAAAGCGCGAATCGGCCAGCATCGCGCTCGCGTGCGCGCCGTTTTCCGCCTCGCTCACCTGATGGCCCGAGCGAATCGAAAAACCGCACCAGGCTGAGGCGGATGTTTTTTTCGTCGTCGACGATGAGCAGTCTGGCCATCAGGATTGCAAGCCCACTGGAAGTTGTACGATGAAGCGGCTGCCGTGGCCATTGTTGCTTTCGACGAAGATGCGGCCGCCATGCGCCTCGACGATGTCCTTGACGATCGCGAGTCCGAGTCCGGCCGAGCCGGGCGCGTAGCCGTTGGCGCCGTATTGCGCAAAGCGCTCGAAGACATGGTCGCGAATCTCCGGCGCGAATGCCCGGCCCCGTATCGGTCACCTGCGAGGCGCGCTTGCTCATTCCCGGCGCGATCCGCCGCGACCTGGATGGTTCCGCCCTCCGGGCGTATAGCGCAGCGCATTGCCGATCAGGTTCGAGATCACCCACGAAAGCTTCACCGGGTCGCCTTCCATCTCGGGCAGCTTCTCCGATGTGAGTCTCGATACTGAATTTTCTTTTCCTGCGCCTGGATTCGCGAAGCGTTTGGTCACGTCCTCGACGATCTTGGCGAGATCGAGCGGCACGCGCTGCACCGCGATGAGCGGAATCTGTCCGCGCGCGAGGTTGAGCAGATTGTCCGCGAGCTGCTTCATGCGGGTAGCCTCTTCCAAAATCGCGCGCAGCACCTCGCGCTGCTTGGGCGTCAGTGAGTCTTCCTCGCGACGGAGCAGCTCCGCCAGCAGCGCCAGCGAAGTCAGCGGCGTGCGCAGCTCATGCGAGAGCGTCGCGACCAGGTTGGTGCGCGCGCGATCCTGATCGCGCAAGTAGGTAACGTCCTGCAGGATGAGCAGGGTGCCGAGCGCGCGGCCCTCCTGGCGCAGCGGCACCGGCTTGAGCACATAAGAATGATCGCGTCCGCGGATGTGCAGCTGCACCTCGACCCGCTGCAACTCCGCCTCGGGCTTGCTCAGGTTGCGAATCGCGTCGCGCACCCGGATGTAGTGCGGATGGTTGCTGCTCAGATCGTCGAAGCGGCTGCCCAGCGCCTCGTGCCGGCTCGATGCCCATGATCAGCGCCGCCACCTCGTTGATGTGCGCGACGATGCCATCGGAATCGATCAGCACCACGCCGTCTTCGAGGCTCTCGATGATCGCCTCGGTCTTGCTCTTCTCGTAGACGATGCGCTCGACGTTCATGCGATCGTAATGCTCGAGGCGCTCCGCCATCTGGTTGAACTCGCGCGCGACCTCGTCGAGCTCGGCCAGCGGTCTGCGGGCCGAGACGCACGTGGCGTCTTGCGCTGGCTGATGCCGCGCAGCCGCTCCGCCAGTTCGGTCAGCGGACGCGACAGGGCCCATCCCATCCAGATCGAAAGCGCGGCGCCGACCAGCAGCAGGATCGCGAAGCCGGCGGCGACCTCGTAGGTAAGATGCGGTGCCGAGCGGCTGGCGCGGCTGTCGGCGCGAAACATCGCGGCCTTGTTGAGCGCGATCAGATCATCGATGCGCGCGTGCAGCTGATCGAATTCGTTGTCATGTCGCTCGCCGGGCGGCGCGCTTGCGATCTCGTCGAAGAGTTTGCGCGCGCGCGCCTCGATGTCGTTGGCGAGCTCGGGTTCGCCGACTTCGGTGATGTCGTGCTTCTCGATGTCCATCCAGTGCATGAAGCTCGCGCGCACGGCCGGCAACGCGTCGCGTGCCCTTGCCGTCGCGTTCGGCGACGTTCCAGATTGCGCAGCGCCTCATGCTGATGCTGGCCGACCTCGATGCTGATGTAGTTGCGATAGAGCGTCTCGCGAATCGCGCCGCCGAGGCTGTTCAGGCGCGGCAGCGCATAGGCGCCGAGCACGATCACCAGCGCAAGCAAGAGCAGCGTGCCGTTGCGAATCCGGCTGCGGAGCGAGGAAGTCATGAGTTTCGCTCTCCTCGAGGGCCTGGTCGCCGACAATCTCGATATCGAGGTCTTTGCCTTCTGCGAGCAGACGCTCGGTCACGTTCTTGCGCAGCCAGCGACGCCAGAACGGCTGATGGGTTCGGCCGATGATGATCTTCTCCACTCCGCGCTCGCGCGCGAAATCGAGCATCGCCTTGACCGGATCCGGCGACTTGAGCCATACCGTCTCGGCGCCCAGCTCGCCGGCCAGGTTGATGTTGTCGAGCAGCGCGACGAAGTTGCGCGGTGTCGATCTTGCGCACCGATTCGGCCGGCGTCTCGACATGGACCGCGAACCAGTCGGCATTGAGCTGCCCCGCGATGCGCGCGGCCTTGTGCAGCAGCCGCTTGCCGTCGTCGGGATTCGACGAGAGCCCCACCATCACGCGCTCGAAGACCTGGTGTGCGGCGTCCGCCTTCGCGCCGCAGCGCCTCCTGCTCCTCGCGCTGGCGATTGATGCCGCGGGCGACCTCGCGCAGCGTCAGCTCGCGCAGCGAGGTCAGGTTGCTGGGCTTGAAAAAATTCTTGAGTGCCTGCTCGACCTGCGCCGCCGGGTAAATTTTTCCTTCGCGCAGACGCTCGCGAAGCTGCTCGACCGTCACATCGATGTTGACGATCTGGTCGGCCTTCGCGATGAAGGAATCGGGCACCACCTCGCGCACCTCGATGCCGGTGATGCGCCGCATCAGCGGATTGAGCGTTTCGATGTGCTGGATGTTGATCGCGGTGATGACGCTGATGCCGTGCGCGATCAGCTCCTCGATGTCCTGGTAGCGCTTCTCGTGCCTGGAGCCGGGGGCGTTGGTATGCGCGAGCTCATCGACGATCGCGACCTCGGGCTTGCGCGCGATGATCGCGTCGACATCCATCTCATTCGAGAGTGGTGCCGCGATATTCGATAGCTGCGGCGCGGGACGACTTCGAGGTCGCCGATTTTGTCCGCGGTCTCGGCGCGGTTGTGGGTTTCGACCAGGCCGACCACCACGTCGATTCCCTTGGCGCGCAGTTGATGCGCCTCTTCCAGCATCTTGTAGGTTTTTCCTACCCCGGCGGCGGCGCCGATGTAGATCTTCAGCCGCCCCTTGAGCGGCCGCGCGACCAGATCGAGAAACGACTCGGGATCGGGCCGATGGTCATCCTTCATAGGATGGGTTGCCACGGCCCGATGATACTACTTTTCCGCCCGCGCTTGCGGCTTTCGGCGGCGCCAGTTTGTCCAGCGCCGAGGTTAAGCGAAAGCACATTGACGCCGGCTTCGCCGAGCACGCCGAGATAGCGGCTGCGGGTGTTCTGCCGGATCAGAAGGCGTACATCGTCCTCGCCGATGCCGCGAGCCTTGGCTACGCGCGCGACCTGAATGTCCGCGGCGGCCGGACTGATTTCGGGATCGAGCCCGCTGCCTGAAGCGGTAACCAGATCGATCGGCACCTGATGCGCATCGATGCCGGGATTGGCCTCGATTACATCTTTCAGGCGCTGCTGCACGGTCGAAATAAGCGTCTTGTTGGTTGGCCCGAGGTTGGAGCCGCTCGAGTTCGACGCATCGTAGCCCTTGTCGCCCGCCGCCGAAGGACGGCCGTGAAAGTATCCCGGCGCGGCGAAGGTCTGGCCGATCAGCTCCGAGCCCACCACCTTGCCGTCGCGTTCGATGAGGCTGCCTTGCGCCTGATGCGGGAAGATCACGTTGGCGATCCCGGTCATCGCCAGCGGGATAGATCACGCCGAGCAGGATCGTCAGCACGATGGTCATCTTGATGGAAATCATTAGTGCGCGCATTTGATGCTCCTACGCGAGACGCAGCGCTTCGACGACCACGTCGATCGCCTTGATGCCGATGAACGGAATAATCACGCCGCCGACTCCGTAAATGAGAAGGTTGCGGGTCAGGATCGCCGCAGCGCCCAGCGGACGGTACGCCACTCCACGCAGTGCCAGCGGAATCAGCGCGATGATGATCAAGCGCGTTGAAGATGACCGCCGAAAGGATCGCGCTCTGCGGCGTCGCCAGGTGCATGATGTTGAGCGACTGCAACTGCGGATAGCCGAGCACGAACATCGCCGGGATGATCGCGAAGTACTTCGCGACGTCGTTGGCGATCGAAAACGTGGTCAGCGCGCCGCGCGTGATCAGCAACTGCTTGCCGATCTCCACCACCTCCATGATCTTGGTCGGATTGGAATCGAGGTCGACCATGTTGCCGGCCTCGCGCGCGGCCTGGGTGCCGGCGTTCATCGCGATGCCGACGTCGGCCTGCGCCAGCGCCGGCGCGTCGTTGGTGCCGTCACCGATCATCGCGACCAGCTTGCCCTGGGCCTGCTCGGCGCGAATGATGCCCAGCTTGCTCTCGGGAGTCGCCTCGGCGACGAAGTCGCCGACCCCGGATTCCTGCGCGATGGCGGCCGCGGTCAGCGGGTTGTCGCCGGTGATCATCACGGTGCGCAGGCCCATCGCATGCAGACGGGCGAAACGCTCGCGGATGCCCTGCTTGATGATGTCCTTGAGATAGATGACGCCCAGCACCTTGCCCGCATCGGCAACCACCAGGGGCGTGCCACCCGCGCGTGAAATCTTCTGCACAATGGCGTCGAGGTCGGCGGGAATCTGGCCGCCATTTTCCTTGCACGAATTTGATGATCGATTCGCCGGCGCCCTTGCGCACCTTGCGACCGTCGAGATCTACGCCGCTCATCCGGGTAAGCGCAGAGAACGCGATAAATTGTGCATTAGTCTCAATTAGCTCACGTCCGCGCAAGGCAAAGTCGCGTTTTGCGAGAACCACGATAGAACGCCCCTCGGGCGTTTCATCCGCCAGCGAAGCGAGCTGAGCAGCATCGGCGAGGTCCTCGACCTCAACGCCGGCCACCGGAATGAACTCAGTGGCCATCCGGTCACCTAAGGTGATGGTGCCGGTTTTGTCGAGCAGCAGCGTATCGACGTCGCCTGCGGCTTCAACCGCGCGCCCCGACATCGCCAGGACGTTATGCTGCACCAGCCGATCCATCCCGGCGATGCCGATCGCGGAAAGCAATCCGCCGATAGTGGTGGGAATCAGGCATACCAGCAGCGCCACCAGCACCGGCAGCGACAATGCCACGCCGCCATACTGCGCGAAGGGATACAGGCTCACGCACACCAGCATAAAGATGATGGTGAGCCCCGCGAGCAGGATGCTGAGCGCGATCTCGTTGGGGGTTTTCTGACGCTGCGCGCCTTCCACCAGCGAGATCATGCGATCGAGGAAGGTCTCGCCCGGGTTGGCGGTGATCTTCACCTTGATCCAGTCCGAGATGACGGTGGTGCCGCCGGTGACCGCGCTGCGATCGCCGCCGCTCTCGCGAATGACCGGCGCCGATTCTCCGGTGATGGCGGCCTCGTTCACGGCCGCAACGCCTTCAACCACCTCGCCGTCGCCCGCGATGACTTCGCCGGCGCGAACCAGCACTACATCGCCGCGGCGCAGTTCGGTGGCGGGAACCATGCGCTCCTTGCCGTCCTTGAGGAGGCGCGCATGGGTTTCGGTGCGCGTCTTACGGAGATTGTCGGCTTGCGCCTTGCCGCGCCCTTCCGCCATCGCTTCGGCAAAGTTCGCGAAGCCGACCGTGAACCATAGCCAGATCGCGATCTGGAATTCGAAGCCGACGAACTTGCTGTTCCCGCCAATCAGGTTCTGCAGAGGATGATGGTGACTGCCAGTGCGGTGACTTCGACCACGAACATGACCGGATTCTTGACCTGCACGCGCGGGTCGAATTTCCATATCGAATCGACCAGCGCGCGGCTGACGATGTCCTTGTCCCAGAGACTTGCTGCTTTCCTTGCTTCTGACATTTTAAATTCCCTCGGGCTTCGCTGCGCTCCGCCTCGGGGCGCCTACGGCGCGGCTGCGCCCGCTTCGCGCCTCGTTAGTAGAGAATGTGACGGGTCATCGAGAGATGCTCGACGATCGGGCCCAGCGCATCGACCGGGAAAAAGGTCAGCGCCGCGACAATGATGATCACGCCGACCAGCAAGAACACGAAGATGGGGCCATCGGTCGGGAAGGTGCCCGCGCTCGAAGGTACGGTCCGCTTGGCCGCGAGCGAGCCGGCCAGCGCCAGGATCGGAACCTTCATCATGAAGCGTCCGAACAGCATCACGAACCCCAGGGTGAAGTTGTAGAAGGGAGTGTTGGCACTCAGCCCGCCGAAGGCAGACCCGTTGTTAGCGCGCAGCTTCAGTGTAGGCGTAGAGGATCTCGCGATAAGCCATGCGGTCCCGGATTCGCGATGCCCGCCAGTCCGGGCTTTACCACTACTGCAATGCCGGCCGGTAACAGGATTACGGCCGGAAAAATCAGGATGAACAACATCGCGAGTTTCATCTCGCGAGCCTCGATCTTTTTGCCGAGGTATTCAGGCGTACGGCCTACCATCAGTCCCGCGATGAAGACCGCCAGTACTGCCATCACCAGCATCCCGTATAGTCCGCAGCCGACTCCGCCAAAGATGATCTCGCCGATTTGCATGTTCACCAGAGGGACGAGGCCGCCCAGCGGCGTATAGCTGTCGTGCATCGAGTTGACCGCACCGCATGAGGTGTCGGTGGTGACCGTCGCCCATAGCGCGGAGTTCACGATGCCGTAGCGAACTTCTTTGCCCTCCATGTTGCCGCCCGATTGGGTCGCGGAGTGATGTTGATTGAGTCCCATCGCTGCGAATTGCGGGTTGCCACGCTGCTCCGCCCAGATCGCCGGGGCGACGCCCATGAAGAACAGAAGCGACATCGCCGCGAAGATCGCCCAGCCCTGGCGCCGATCGCCCGCCATCTTGCCGAAGGTATGGGTCAGCGCCGGCGCCGATCGCGAAGATCGCGATCAGCTCGAGCAGGTTGGTCAGCGGAGTAGGATTCTCATACGGATGGGCAGAGTTGGCATTGAAGAAGCCGCCGCCGTTGGTGCCCAGCTCCTTGATGATTTCCTGCGAGGCTACCGGTCCCTGCGCGATCGACCTGCTCCGCGCCTTCCAGCGTCTTAACATGGGTGTAGGCGCTGAGGTTCTGCGGCACTCCCTGCCATACCAGCACCAATGCGAACACGATGCTGATCGGCAGCAACACCCATAGTGTGGCGCGGGTCAAGTCATACCAGAAGTTACCCAGCGTCTTGGCGTCTTGCGCACGAAGCCACGAATCACCGCGATGCCGACCGCGATGCCGGCCGCGGCGGAGACGAAGTTGTGGAACGCCAGCCCCGCCATCTGGGTGAAGTAGCTCATGGTGGATTCGCCGCCATAAGCCTGCCAGTTGGTGTTGCTGGTGAAGCTCGCCGCGGTATTGAATGACAGGTCTGCGGGCACTGCTGCCAATCCCTGCGGATTGAACGGCAGGATCTGCTGGAGGCGCTCGATCGCATACAGCACCAGCATCCCGACCACGCTGAACAGCAGCATCGCGGTGGCGTACTCCCACCACGTCATCTCGGTCGCGGGATGGATGCCGCAGACCCTATATATCAGTCGCTCCACCGGCCGCAGGATCGGATCAAGGAAAGTCCCTTCATCGCTGAACACCCGCGCCATATACAGGCCCAATGGCACGCTGATCAGCGTTACAATGATAAAGAACAGTCCAACCTGGACAATTGCATTCGACATTTTATGTGACCTTTGGAGTGACGCCCGAGAGCTAGAATTTCTCGGGTCGCAGTAGCGCGTAGACTAGATAAGCAGTCAGTGCGGTCGCCATTACGGCGCCCATTACGAGTTCCCACATGCTCATAACTGTTCACATCCTTTGACGTAGGCCAGCGCTGCTAGAAAGAAGACTATCGTCGCTGCCACGCATACAACGTCTAACATCGTTACCTCTTATTAGATCGCGCGCGCAGCGCGCGCGGCTTTTGCTATCCGGTTTTCACGCCGCATCGGAATCACATTCGCGAGATGGGATTCCTCCGCTTCCGGGCTTCCTGCCTGATAGCCCGGACAAGGCCCTTCGACGAAGCTCGCGAGCCGCCGCTGCTCTTCTGCCGCGTTCAACTCTCCCGCGGTGCCGTCCGCCACCCGCACTGAGCCGCTGTGCTCGTCGTTCACCATGAACGCCCACTTGCAGCGCAGGCATCGATACATGTAGCGCTGCGGCTTGAACCATCCCGGCTTGCGTCCCATCACCCAGATCGCGAAGTTATGATGAAGTACTTTGCGGCTGACTTTCATTTCGTTGCTCCCTCGAGACGCGACCTCTCATCGCTTGGAGAGCATCCGATGTGCCAGAGAAAAAGCATGATTCTTCGAGGTTTTTTCATTCTGAAATGCCGCGACCCTTCATTATGCATCCGCCGCCGCCGTGCATAATGCATAGACTGCGCCGCGGCGAAGCTTTAGCTAAACGGCGGTGGGAGAAGCCTAACCGCCGGTGGCACGATTTATCGCGTCAGTGAGCGGTAACTTCGCTGGCGCGATCAGATACACCTGCGATTTGGTCAGGCGAGGGTGACTACGTAGGCGGATTCCATAGGAAGGCTACACCTTCGACGCCGATCTGGTCATCGAATTACTGAGGCGAGTCTCCGGCTAAGCTCCCCTGGTGTCTTGCATTGAACCTGCAGCACGCTGACTACTCAGCGATTTTCCCGACGTTCAGCTTTTTAAGGCGAGCGGTAAGCGTCGTCGGCTTAATTCCCAACAGCTCCGCGGCGCCGCGATGACCATAGATCCGGCCCCCGCTTTTACGAAGCGCAGCTTCGAGGTTGTCTTGCTCGGCCAGCTTCATTTCGCGATCGGTAAAAATCGCGGTCGGCGCATCGAGGCGGCATGCTGGCTGGACTGGGGGCGGGGGCCGCGAAGTCTCGCCCAGCCGAAGGACGAAGGCTCCTGGCTTGGCGGTGATCACCCCACGAACGATGACGTTGCGAAGCTCGCGGACGTTGCCTGGCCAAGCATAGTCGCGCAGCTCGCTAAGCTGATGGTCATCCAGATAGAGCGCGCTGCGGTTAAAGCGCCCGCACGCCTCGGCGAGAAAATGTTGCGCAAGGAGGGGCAGGTCATCCTTACGGTCGCGCAGCGGGGGCACCTCGATCGGAAAAACTGAAATCCGATAGTATAGGTCTTCGCGAAACCTGCCCTCGCGCACCTCCGCCTTCAGGTCGCGATTGGTGGCCGCGATGATGCGAACGTTGGAGCTGCGCGGTTTGTCATCGCCGACGGCCTGGAATTCTCCATCCTGCAGCACCCGCAATAGTTTCGGCTGGAGCTCGAGCGGAAGTTCTCCCACTTCGTCGAGAAACAACGTGCCGCCGTCGGCAACTTGAAAACGTCCGATCCGATCGCGCGCGGCACCGCTGAATGCGCCTCGCACGTGCCCGAAGAATTCGCTTTCGAACAGTTCCCGCGGAATCGCGGTGCAGTTAACCGCCACCATCGGATGGTCATGGCGCGGACTCTGCTCGTGGACGATTCGCGCCACCAATTCCTTACCCACGCCGGTCTCGCCCGTGATGAGAATCGAAGCATCGGTGGGTGCGACCATCTCGATGTCCTCGCGCAAGCGGTCGAAATGTGGGCAACCTCCCAGCAGTATCGCGGTCGAGCCGGATGGTCGGCCAGGCGCGCCGCGAGTCGGAAGATTCGGTTGGAACGAAGGGCGAGGACGAGGTTGGCTGGGAGGAGATTGCAGACCGAGGTCTAAATCGGGTTCCCGCACAGCCGCGGCAGGAAATCTCATTGTCGAAATACCCCCAGAAAATGTGGCTCTGACGATGCACGTGAAGACGGCGGACTGTCCAGCAAAAAGTTGAGAGAAGTCACTTTTTGGTTGCCAGAGAACAAATTTGGATAAATTTAGCATTGAGTATTGAACGCTTCGGTTCAATCCGATTTGGAAATCGCCGAGGCCGAGCACAATCGCTAACGAGAGATATCGAGGTGCACACAAAGCTAGCGGGAAGGAAACAAGGAGGTTGCATCAGGCAAAAAAACTATTGTAAGCTGATTGCGCAACCTCGACTCGATAGACGCACAGTCTGAACATCAGGTTTCCGGCTCTTCTGGGGATTGCGGTTCTGCTTACAGGCTAGGCGGAGATTTAGCGTGGCCATCGAAACCCGAGCACGAAGTCTACTGGGGGTTAAGGAAGTAGCAGCGTACCTCCAAGTCAATCAGACCACGATCTATCGACTACTTCGGAAATCACAAATTCCCGCATTCAAGGTGGGAGGCGACTGGCGCTTCGATATCAACCGTATCGATGCGTGGTTTCGCTTCGGCCCCGGATCGCGCGATAGGGACCACCGCGCGGGCGCAGTCGAGTCCGCCGGACAGAGCACGCAAGCGTCGCGGCCAAAAAGGGTAGCCTCGCGGCCGGATGGCGACGCACCGCAGATCACCGTCGTTTTGCACCGAATCGCGGAAGATCTCCAGCAGATGCTCGGTCCGATCGCGGAGATCTCGCGAATGCTGCCAACCCTCCAGCGCATCGCCGATGCGTTGGAAGACAAACGTGATCCCTCGAGCGAAATCTCTCGACTGTACCAGGGGAAGATCGCTTTTCGTCACAACGCAGACGAACTGCTCAAGTTCGTACCGAGCGCATCGGGCGTGGTAGATCGGGACCGCCGGCTGGTGAGTTTCAATGATGCATTCACACAGCTCTTAAAGTTTCCGCGCAAACATCTCCGATCGGTGCCTGTGACCGATTTGGTCCATCCCGATGATTTGACGCGTTTTATAACAACGAGCGCGAAAATGTGGGAAGGTAAAACTCAGATCCGCCAGCATAGTTGTACGCCGGCTCACCGGTAAGGGCGATGCGGTCCCGGTCCGGTCGCGGGTGTGGGCGATTCGGTCCGCGCCGGGCGGTCCGCCGCAATATCTGGCCTCGGTTTTGGAGAAGGTTCCGACACCGAACGAGGCGACCTCGCAGATCGTTCGGTCCGCGGAAGGTCTTTCCAGGCTCCGCGAAAAACTCTTCGCGCGGCGTTAGGAAAGTTTCTCCAGCCCCAACTTCTTGATGCGAGCAGTCAAGGTCGTCGGCTTCACCCCGAGCAGCTCGGCGGCGCCGCCCGGACCGTAAATCCGGCCTTGAGTTAGCCGAAGTGTCGCGATGAGGTTATCCCGCCCGCGGCGCTGCATTTCGGCATCCGTAACGATCTCGGCAGCAGCTTTTGTGGGCGTGTCAGCGGTGGGTCCTTCCAATGCCCGATTGATTTGCAATCGAAGTGTTCCAGAACGAGCGGTGATAACCGCCCGCTCGATGGTGTTCTGCAGCTCGCGGATATTGCCGGGCCAATCGTAGTTCATTAATTGGGCGACCTGGCTTTCGGATAGTCCCATCGGCAAACGATTGAAGCGGCTGCAGGCAGTCTCGACAAAATGTTGCGCCAGTGCCGGAAGATCCTCCTTGCGGTGGCGCAGCGGTGGGACCTCAATGGGAAACACGCTGAGGCGATAAAAGAGGTCTTCGCGGAACTTGCCTGCGCGCGTGTCTTTCGGCAAATCGTGATTGCTCGCGGCGATAACGCGGACATCGGCATGTCGGATCTGGTTGTCGCCCACCTGCTCGAATTCCCCGTCCTGCAGGACCCGCAGCAGTTTGGGCTGCATGTCGCTGGGAAGGTCTCCGATCTCGTCGAGAAAGAGGCTCCCGTGTTCGGCGATTTGGAAACGACCCATTCGATCTGCCGCCGCGCCGGAGTACGCGCCTTTGACATGGCCGAAGAACTCGCTCTCGAACAATTCGCGAGGGACGGCAGTGCAATTGACCTTGACCATGGTCCGAGCGCGGCGCGGGCTGCGTTCGTGAATCGCACGCGCGACCAGTTCCTTGCCGACCCCGGTCTCGCCGAGGATGAGCACGGTGGCGTCGGTCGGCGCGACCATTTCGACTTCCTCCAGCACTTTGCGGATGGCGGGACTCGAACCTACTATGGCGGAGCCACCGACCGCCTCGCCGACCTCGGCGCGAAGGTAGGCGTTCTCAGACTCGAGGCGCGCGCGAACCGTGTCGAATCCCGTTCAAAGCGCGGATGTTGACGATCGTTCCCGCAATTGCAACCGACAGAATCCTTAGTCGATCGAAATCGAAGTCCAGCATCGGCATCCGCGTCACCACGCACAGCACTCCAAGTCGCTCTCCAGCAAATATCAGTGGGTATCCGGCGAAGCTTCCCAGCCGCTCACGGTGAACCCAATCGGGCCTTTCAGACCAGCTTTCGTAGTCGCGACTTCTCTGATCAGAAGTGGCTTGCCGCTGTCCACGATGTGACGGACCTTTGGGCTACCGATATGAAAGTCGCCTTCGATTGCCGACCATGGTGCTTCCTTGCCCTCGAGCGAGTGCCCGGCGCTTGCGAACATATGCAGGGAGGCAACGCGGCCTGCAGCCGCGCGTTCGCTTTTATGGCGGCAGATTTCACATTCCTCGTCGCCAACGGCCAGCCATACGCGAACCAGCGCCACGCCGGGATATTTTGCAATCTCGTGCACGATGCTCTTGAGCAGCGAGGAGAGCGAACGTTCCTGGCTTAAGGCCAAAGCTAGTTTCTGGATGGGTTCGAAGAGCATTTGGATGTTAGAGCGGCAAAGGGCGTGGTCCAGTGGAAGGCGAACGTTCCTCACCGGAACCAGGTCCGCATCGCTTAGGGCCTTGCAGGTTTAGTCAGGGACAATTTGGAAAGCCTTAGCATCGGGACGACTCGCAGGGAGGGTTGAAAGACATTGGGTTTAACCTTTAACTCAAGGAGTTGTCCTGAGCCTACCATAAACTATGGTTCGAGATTAACAATGAGTGGGATGCTTGGGTAGCATAAATCAACGATAGGTAAGATTTATCGAATCGTTTCGATCCTGAAGAGTCCGACAAAGTTTTGCCGTCCACGGTTCGAGGAGTTGTGATTTCGACGAAAAATAGTGCTGGATTCCTGAAGAAAGGGTGCGAAAATCCTTTCGTAATCCGCGATTTATTACTGACGGCCCGTTGGTATCAATGGTGCTTAAGGTCACGCGCCACCTTCGGGGGTTTTAGGAGGCTTAGCGATTTCCATGGGCCAGCATCTTCAGTTACGTTCAACGCGCACTAATAACAGACTTACGCGGTCAGCCGTATCCGACTTTGGTTCTATCGTCGAACGCAGGTGTTTCGAGTTCGACCGCGACACGGTGCTTCGTCAAATCGACTCGGTGCATTGCACCATCGATAAGAATGCCGAGGAACTCGGGATGGTGGCCGTCGAAGGGGTGTTCGAGAAACTGCTTTCCGACCGGCTTTTGCGCACCTCACGTTTGCTGCAGGGGATTGCGTCTCAGTTGACTGCGCTCCGCGAGGAGATCGTCAAGGCCAAGGGAGTGCCTGGGGTCCGCAAAGAGGCGAGCTGATAGAGCGTCATTCCTCGGGGGCTTTTCGCAAAGGAATTTCGATGTCATCGCCGAGGAAACGGATTTGGTGCTCTTCGAATTTTCTTTCGTGGCAACAAAACGGCGGGGGGTCCAATCGGTGTCATCGGAACTGCGCGTTGGTTCGGACAAAGGACTAACTCTGGATCGGCGAACCTAAAACGCGTTCTGTTTGCGGTTCGGGCTCGTGGGACGCCATCACCAGCGCTTTGATTCGTTGCCAGGTTTCGAAGTCGCGACGGCGCGCGCTCTCACGGCATCTTTGACACACCGCAACGCGTAGCGAGCGCGGACTTGCTCCCGCCATCAGCATTGCGGAAACGCTGGTCACACTAGGGCTCTGGCCGCAGCATTCACACATATCGGTAATGCAAACGCGAAAGGCATGCCACTGACCCTAAGACGCCTCGCTAGGCCAAGACGCGCGTCACTGGTTAGATACCAATCTGCTCGTGACGCTGATCGCGCCATTGTGGCGAATTACGCCAGTCTGCTGCGGTGCCGACATCGACATTCTCGTGGGATAGCTGGCGCGCCGCCTTCCGGAAAATAAACTTAAGGCTAAGGGTTCACGACCTCCCCGAACGGGTTACCTTCAACATCCTGGTGAACTTCCATGCCTCTCAACCAATACCGCAAAAAACGAGATTTCAAAGTTACTCCGGAGCCCTCTGGCAAAGGTGCCTCGCACCACCCGAAGGTAAAGCTGCGTTACGTGATCCAGAAGCATCGCGCGACCGCATTCCATTACGATTTCCGCCTCCAGTGGAACGACGTAATGCTCTCCTGGGCCGTGCCTAAAGGCCCCTCGCTCAATCCCAACGGTCAAACGGCTCGCGGTGCAGGTCGAGGACCATCCGATCGACTACTCGAAATTCGAAGGCGTGATTCCTTCGGGCGAATATGGCGGCGGCACGGTGATGATTTGGGATACCGGCAGTTGGGTCCCGAAGCCGCTCGACGTCGATGCCGCTCTGAAAAAGGGCGACCTCGAAGTTCACCCTCATGGAAAGAAGCTCAAGGGCTCATGGGTGCTGGTGCGGACCCGCGGCTTCGGTCGCAATGCCCACCAAGCCGTCATGGCTGCTCATCAAGCATCGCGATGAGTACGCGACTGAGGAAGACATCACGCGGAAGAGGAGCCGCGCTCGGCAGTGAGCCGGCGGACCCTGGCGCAAATCGCGCGCGACGAAGGTGGCGATGTCGATGTAGCTGCGACCGGCGATCCCAAGTGAGCGGTCAGTCGGTATGAGGTCAGAGCGAATTCCGATTCGGCCCATCCGATGCTGGCGACCCTGGTCAGCGAGCCGTTTCATAAGCCGGGATGGGTCTACGAGGAAAAGTACGATGGCTATCGCATCCTCGCATACAAGGAAGGCGCGAAGGTCACGCTGTTCTCGCGCAATGCGCAACGATCGCACCGCGACGTTTGCTTCGGTCGCAGCATCGATCGCAGGCTTAGCGACCGCACCATACTCCTCGATGGCGAAGTCGTCGCGTTCGATCGGTAAAGGCGTGTCGCGCTTCCAGTTGTTGCAACGCGGCGATGTGAGCCACGCATTCGCGGTGTTCGATTGCCTCTATCGCAATGGTCATGATCTCCGCGCGCGAGCCATTGTCATCGCGGCAGGGAGAAATGCGAGCAGCAATCGGTAAGCCATCGAAGGAGCTGTTTCCCGTCGAAGCGGCTGGACGACGATGGCCTCGAAGCGTATCGCATCGCCAAGCGTCGCGGCCTCGAAGGAATGGTCGCGAAGGATGTTGCCTCGCCCTATGAAGAGAAGCGCAGCCGCTCCTGGCTCAAGGTCAAGGTCCATCAGGAAGAGGAATTCGTCATCGGCGGGATTCACCGCACCTAAAGGATCGCGGCAGCATATTGGCGCGTTGCTCCTCGGCGCGTATGCAGGACAAGGATCTCCATTTTGTAGGAAAAGTCGGCACCGGATTTTCGAAGAGTTGTTGGCGAAGCTCGCGAAAATGTTCAAGCCGCTGGTTCGTGCAGACGACCCCATTCATCGATCCGCCGCGCGAGAAGGAAGTCACCTGGCTCGCGCCGAAGCTGGTCGCGCAGATCGCGTTCGCCGAATGGACCGCGATCGCAAACTGCGCCAGCCGGTATTCCTCGGCCTGCGCGACGACAAAGATCCTCGCGAAGTCGTGTTCAAGCCTTAGACGGCGAATGAACACATGCTGAAGCTGTGCCACAAGCATAAAATCAACTTTTTTTCTTCGGGAACCTTGGCGCCCGATTTACGCGCCTCCGAAAGTCCGATCGCAATCGCTTGCTTGCGGCTGGTGACCTTCTTGCCCGAGCGACCCGACTTGAGGGTGCCCTTCTTCTTCTCGTGCATCGCGCGCTCAACCTTTTTCTGTGCGGTCGCGCCGTACTTCTTCTTCGCAGTCTTACGAGGCATAGGATTCCTCCTTGCCCTTAGGACGAGATGCATCGATGCGCGATTCAGCAACTTGCGCCGCAAAGGGCGTTCTTCATATAAGTCTGCTGGCTGGGGCTAAACGGAAAGTCTGATTTTGAATATGGCCGGTTTCAGGACTGGGGAGGATTGAGAGAATGCGCGCGGTTGTTGTTCATGAATTTGGTCCTCCCGAGGTGCTTAAACTCGAGGAGGTTCCAACGCCGAGGATCGGCGAAGATGAGGTTCTGGTACGTAATCACGCTGCGGGGATTAACCGATACGACATAGAGCTTCGCTCCGGTTTCTACGGGGGTCAGCCGGTTCGCGAGCTGCTCTTCGCAAAGGATCTGAAATTTCCGTTGGTTCTTGGCGTTGAACCGGCGGGCGAGATCGTCGAAGTCGGCAGGAAGGTGCCCGCCGACGTCACCATCGGGGCGCGCGTAACGATGCATACCCATGCGTCGTGCGGAGTGTGCGAGCATTGCAAGGCGGGGGCGGATAACGCCTGTCCGAAAATACGAGTCTTCGGCAGTGGAGTGTTACCCTTCGAAGGCGCATATGCCGAATTTTTCAAGTGTGATTACCGGCGCCTGATTCCTTTGGCCGACAACATTTCCTACCCACAGGGCGCGGCGCTTCAAGCTAACTATGGGCCGGTGCTGACTGGACTGCTGAGAGCTCAACTCGAACCCGGGGAGACAGTCCTGGTGATCGGTGGCTCCGGTGGCGTTGGTGTCGCTGCTGTCCAACTCGCCAAGCTAATGGGTGCTCGCGTCATCGCCACCGCCGGCACCGCGGAGAAAGCCGCGCGAGTGAAGTCTGAAGCCGGCGCCGATGAGGTAATCAACTATCGCGAGACTCCGATTGTAGAGGCGGTTCGCGAACTCACCGGGGGACGCGGAGCTGATGTGGTCTTCGAACTGGTGGGAGCACCCACCTGGTCCGCAAGCCTCGCAAGCGCCGGCTCGCGTGGCCGTGTTCTCGTCATCGGTTCTCATGGTGGCAGCCAGGCGGACACTAATCTCGGAGAACTGTTCGCCAAGAATTTAGCGATCCATGGGATCACGCGAGCCAATCGACGCAACATGGACCGGCTCTACGAACTCTGCGCCGCTGGGAAGCTCAAACCGATCCTTACCACTTTCAGTCTCGAAGATGCGGTGGCGGCCCATCGGCATCTGGAGCGTGGAGAACAGTTTGGAAAGGTCGTCCTCACGATGTGATGCGCCGGATCACGATGGCCCCGCTTCAGATAGATTGATTCCGCAATGGAGTCCTTCGATGTCGGTGATTGTCGGGGCCGGCGCGGCGGGCCTGATGTGCGCCATCGAGGCGGGTCGCCGCGGCCGCCGCGTACTGCTGCTCGATCATGCGCGAGCAGCCCGGCGCGAAGATCCTCATTTCCGGCGGCGGGCGATGCAACTTCACCAATCTCGAAGGCAGACCTGCCCGAGCGCTATCTCTCGGCGAATCCGCACTTCTGCAAATCGGCGCTGAGCCGCTATACGCCGCGCGACTTCATCGCGATGGTCGAGCGCCATCGCATCGCGTATCACGAGAAGACGCTCGGTCAGTTGTTCTGCGACGGCTCCGCGCGCGAGATCCTCGAGATGCTGCTCGAGCGAATGCCGCGCCGCGCGGGTCGAGGTGCGCCTGCGGCCATCGCATTAGGGTGATCGCGCGCACTGATCGCTTTCGCATCGAGACCAATCGCGGAGTGTTCGAGGCGCGCGCGTTGGTCATCGCGACCGGCGGGCTCTCGATTCCCAAGATCGGCGCGACCGGATTCGCCTATGAGACGGCGCGGCGGTTCGGCCTCGCGATAATCGAACCGCGTCCCGGATTGGTCGGCCTGCGCGTCGAGGGCGAGACCTCAGGTTGTGCAACGCGCCTTAAGGTGTTTCAGTTGAGGCGATCGTGTCGTGCGGACCGATGAGCTTTCGCGAGAGCATGCTGTTCACCCATCGCGGTTTGTCGGGTCCCGCAATTCTTCAGATTTCGTCCTACTGGAAAAAGGGCGAGACGATTTCGATCGACCTCGCGCCGACGATTGAGCGCCGAGAAATTTCTGCGCGATCGGCAAACGCACTCGACCCAAGGCTGAACTGAAAACCGTGCTGGCGGAGATTCTTCCGAATCGCCTCGCCGAGGCGATCGCCGGCGCGCGAAGGTCAGATCGCGAATCTTGCCGGACCGCAGTCACTCGCTCGCGATCGGCGGAGCGGCTTGAAGCGATGGGAGGTTGACGCCCATCCGAATCGGAAGGATGGGCGCAAGGCGGAGGTCACGGTCGGCGGCATCGATACCGCGACGCTCTCCTCGAAGACGATGGAGGCGCGTGCGGTCGCCGGGACTCTACGTGATCGGCGAGGCGGTCGATGTCACCGGATGGCTCGGGGGCTACAACTTCCAATGGGCGTGGTCGAGCGGATGGTGCGCGGGCCAAGCCATCTAGAAGAACCCATCTCTCGAGGTGTCTCATTTCCGATCCTCGCCGCTAAGAAAATGTATCAGCGTCAAGGCGCGGCCATCGCAAACCCAACCCAAATCCTGGCGAAAAATCCGCTTCTAAGAAGGCTTCTTACCATCAAATCTTCGATGGCACGCGCCGTGCTGTAGACGGGTACAGGGGAGAACAAGGGGCGAAACGGGATGACATCAGTACCAAAAATGTTTCGACCGGAAACCGGTAACGGTTCTCCCGACCTCGCAGATCTATGTGAAGCAATGCTGTTCGCCGGCGCGCGAAGCCTCGGCTTCGAGATGACCGACGAAATGACCATCGAAGCGCAGGAGAAGATCATGACTGCGGCTGCCACCCTGGCCCAGGGCATGGTGCATTATCTGACGACTCAGATCGGCATCGCGCGAGTGCGCGAGATGATTGAAGCTCCGGGCCGCAAAGAGCCGGAGCTTGGAAACTAGGCGCGTCCACGTGGACGTCGATCTGAGTGTATCCTAAAGAGGGGCCGGATCGCACGACACCGCGGGACGCGCCTTCCTTCACTAATCCTGCATCCGCGCTAGGCGGATGGCGCTACTTCCTTGTATGATGCCTCGCCGGGTGCAACGCTCGAGCGCGGAGCATGGATAACGGCAAGAGCAATCTGCCGCATCGGCTGATTTACGAACTCGGGCAATACCTTTGCCGAGCCGCCTCGAGCTCGATGAATTGCTCGGCCTGGTGGTGCGGAAATGCCGCGAAGTCTTCGACGCGGAAGGCGTTTCGGTCCTCCTGCTCGATCCCGAGCGCAACGAATTCTACTTCCCGTATTTTTCCGATCTCGATCCCAAAGTCGCGGCGCGCCTGACTGGAGATGCGTTTTGACGCGTCCAAGGGCGTGGCGGGCTCGGTCCTGCGCAGCGGCCATTCGGTGCGAATCGACAGCGCCAAGCATGATCCCAACTTCTATTCGGCAGTCGACAAGCACACCGGCTTTCAGACCCGCTCGATCATCGCGGCCCTGCTGATGGCCGGAGAAACCCGTCTCGGCGTGATCGAAGTCCTCAATCCGATTCACGATGCGAACTTTACCGACGATCAACTGGCCTTGCTGGAAGCGCTGGCCGATAGCATCGCGCTCGCGATCAACAACGCCAGCCGGGTCGATATGCTGCGAACTTCGGCGGAAAAATTGCGTACCGAGGTCGGCGCGCTCCGCCGCGATCTCGCGCGTCACGAGATCTCTCTCGGAGGTCATCGGCGCGAGCCCGGAAATGACTGAGGTGTTCCGCCTGATGGACAGCGCGGCGACGGCCCCCTCGATCGCGGTGTTGCTGGAAGGCGAAACCGGCACCGGCAAGGAGCTGGTCGCGCGCGCGATCCATCGGATGAGTACGCGCGCGGATAAAGCCATTCCTCGCGGTCAATTGCGCGGCGCTCTCTGAGCATCTGCTTGAGAGCGAACTGTTCGGGCATCGGCGCGGATCTTTCACCGGCGCGACCCACAATCAGCCGGGCCTGTTTCGCGCGGCCAACGGCGGAGTCATCTTTCTCGATGAGATCGGCGAGATGCCGCTCTCGATGCAGCCGACACTGCTGCGCGTCTTGCAGGACGGCGAGATCATGTCGGTAGGCGATACGCGTCCGGAGCGCGTCGACGTGCGGGTGTTTTCGGCGACCAATCGCGACCTTCGCGCCGCGGTGGCGGCGGGAACTTTCCGCGCTGACTTGTACTATCGCCTTGCTGCGTTCCCGATTCGCCTGCCGCCGCTGCGGATGCGCCGGCGCGATATTCCGCTGCTGGCGGATCGATTTCTGTCGTCTCGCCAATGCACGCCATCACAAGGAAATTCGCGGGTTCGATCCGGCGGTGCTCGACTTGTTCGAGCGTTACGAATGGCCGGGAAACATCCGCGAACTTCAGAACGAGATCGAGCGCGCCATCGTCCTGACTCCGAGTGGTGAGATCGATCAGGCCGGCGCAACTTTCAGCCGAGGTTGCGCGCGGCGCGACCAATCACAACACCCCGCCGCCCTGGAAGCGCCGATCGAGTTCGTCGCGGTCGAAAGCCGGAGAAAGCGCCGGCAAAGCCCGCGCGTTCGCTGCGGGAAGCGCGCTCCGGATTCGAGGCGCGCTTCATCGCGAGGTGTTGGCGCGCAACGGCGGCAACGTTTCCCGTTCGGCCGAAGATGCTGGGACTGTCGCGAATCCAGTTGCAGCGCAAGATGAAGGATTACGGCCTGCGCTAGGTTACTTTTCCCGCTACGTTGTGACGAAGAATTAACAGTTAGACTCGCTCGCCCTTCTGACATAGGCTGTTTTGGAATCTGTTTTGCCTGGACTGACGGCCGGTCAGCGGTCGTGTACGAGGGGGGATTTCAGTGGGCACAGTCACTACGCCGCCATTTTACGGCGTCGGCGGTTTCATCACCGTCGGCGTTATTCCGGCGCCACAGCGCGATGGACCTTAAGGCTTCGGTCGAGGTGCTCACCCGGCAGGCCGCGCTGGCCGCCGACTACGCAATGATCGTGGCGGTCATCGCGCTGGCGATATTTTGTTTCTCAGTTCTCTATAAAGCCCGACTCGCCGAAGAGCTGCGTCAGACCGGCGAGAAACACGACAACCTGCAGATGCGCTACTTCAATCCGGATCAGCAAATCGTCGTGCGAAGACCTGACGAGTCCGACCCCGATGAGATTACTCCGCGCGAGCTGCACCCCTGGCGACGGCGTCAGCGCCAGACCTGATGCGCGATCTCGGCGACCAGCCGCAGCTTCGCCTCCTGGGTCGATTCCGGGAATCGGATTACCTTCCCATACCGTGCCGAAGCCACATTGAGTCGAGAGCCCGAGCTGCTCGCGGGGAAAAAACCGGCTCGCCTCCTCGATGCGCCCGACGATCTCCTCGGCGCGGCTCGATCTCGATGCGCTTGCTCGAGATGAGCCCGAGCACGACGCCCTTGTCCTTTGGAATGTCCCGCAGCGGCTCGAAGGAACCTGACCGCCAGTCATCATACTCGAGCAGGAAACGCGAGAAGTTGCGCGCGCGCGTGAAGACGTTTTTCGCGACCGCTTCGTAACCGCCCTCGCCGACGTAGTAGCCCTTGTTGTTGCCGCGGCAGAGATGCAAGCCGAAATCGACGCCCGGCACGTCGGCGACGGAGTTGATGATGTCGATGCCCTCGGTCAGCAGCCGCTGGGGATCCATCCCGCGTTCGGCAAAGTCCTGCCGACGCCGTTCGGGATCGCACAGCATTCCGAGCTCAGGCGCATCAATTTGGATGTATTCGCATCCCAGTGCGGCCAATTCGCGCGCCTCCTGCCTTATGATTGCGGCCGCGTCGCGAAAACAAATCGAACGGATCACGGATAAGCGTCGCGCGAATGCTCCGGCGACCATCGCAGCGTCATCATCAGCGGACTCGGCAGGGTGACTTTGAGTGGCAGGTGCGCGCGCCGTCGCGCGTAGGTGAATTCCTCGTTGGTCAGCGAACGCTGGCGGCGGATCTTCTCGACCACCGCATACTGCACCTGGATGTTGGTTTCCTCCGCCCTGCTTGTCCTGCTCGTGCGGCTTGCGCCATACGCGGGTAAAGGCGGGAATTTCCTTGACGCCCGAGATCACATCGGTCAGCGGCGCGATGAAGTGGGTGCGACGCATCTCGCCGTCGGTGATGACATCGACGCCGGTCTTCTCCTGCAATGCGATCGCCTCGTCGACCGCGCGATCCTCAATTTCCTTGAAGCCGGGGGTGGACAACTTTCCCGCAGGTCCAGCTCGCCCGCGCATCTTTCAGATACTGCGGGCCGCAGCATCGATCCGATCACTTCCGCCCGATAGAACTTTGCCACTTCGATTTCTCCCTAGCCCCAGATTTCGCGCGCCGTATCGACCACCAGCCGCAGCTTCGCAATTTCGTCATCAATGCTGAGCGCGTTGCCTTCGACGGTCGACGAGAACCCGCATTGCGGGCTAAGGCAAAGCTGATCGAGCGGTACATACTTCGCGGCCGCATCAACCCGCCGTTTGAGTTCATCCTTGCTTTCGAGCGCGGCGCGCTTGCTGCTCACCAGACCGAGCACGACGATTTTGTCTTTCGGCACGAAGCGCAATGGCTCAAAGCCACCCGAGCGCGCGTCGTCGAATTCCATGAAGAAGCCGTCGACCTCCAGCTCGCCGAAGAGCGCCTCTGCGACGTAGTCGTAGCCGCCGGTCGCGACCCACGACGATCGGAAATTGCCGCGGCACATATGCGTGCAAATGGTCATCCCGGGCGGGCGTTTCGCGAGCGCCGCATTGATCAGCCGGATGTAGGTGAGATGCTGGCGGTCGGCATCGCCACCGAGCGTGCGCGATATACTCGCGCTGGGCGGGATCATTGAGATACGCGAGGCTGGTGTCATCGAGTTGCAGGTAGCTGCATCCGAGCTGGCCGAGCGCGGCAATCTGATCGGCATATACCGCGCCGAGGTCGTGCCAGAACTCCTCGAGGTCGGGGTACACCGCCGCATCGATGGCGGCGCGCCCGCCGCGATAGTGCATCATGCTGGGCGACGGGATGCTGAGCTTCGGCGTCGCGGTCGTTACCGATTTCAGAAACTCGAAATCGTCGGCGAAGATGCATTTCTCGAATTTCAGTTTGCTGCTCACCCGCAGCGCTGCCGGCGTGAATTCGAGGTCGCCTTTCTCGTTGTGGAAGGTGACCTTCAGATTGTCCTGCGCCTTGGTGACGCCGCCGACCTGGTAGAGGAAGTCCATGTGCCATGAGCCGCGCCGATACTCGCCGTCAGTGACGCCACGCAGCCCGAGGTCTTCCTGCATCTTCACGACTTTGCGAATTTCGGCGTCCTCGATCGCGCGCCGCTGTACGTTGGTGATGCGCCCGTGCTGATGATCCTCGCGAGCGCGCAGCACTTCAGGCGTGCGGAGCAAGCTGCCGACCTGGTCGGCACGAAATGGCGGCGTGGTACGGGTCATTTGAATTCCCGAACCATAGCGCGTTGCATCGCCGGTGCAAGACAAAGAACCAGGGAATCGGCTGGCCTCGTATTGTACTGATCGAGTACTCCAAATCGCTCGCTACAGAGGACCGCGCGAACCGATCACGCGCGGGAGATGATTTCGTGGGCGATGGCGTGGAGGCGTTTCAAATCGTCGAGGAGCGGCGCGAGCTGATCGAGGCGATAGGAGTTAGGGCCGTCGCTCAGTGCGTGTTCGGGGTCCTCGTGGACTTCCATGAAAATCCCGTCGATGCCCGTCGCAACCGCCGCCCGCGCCAGCGGCGCGATGAACTCGCGCTGGCCACTCGAGCGATCGCCGCCTCCGCCGGGAAGCTGCGCCGAATGGGTCGCATCGAAGACCACCGGATAGCCGAAGCCTCGCATGATGACCAGCGAGCGCATGTCGGAGACGAGGTTGTTGTAACCGAATGACGCGCCGCGCTCGGTCACGATGATGCGGCGGCTACCGGCATCTTCGGCCTTCGCGACCGCCGACTTCATTTCGGCGGGCGAGAGGAATTGCCCCTTTTTCAAGTTGATGGCGGCCTTGGTGCGCGCCGCTTCGTGAACGAGGTCAGTCTGACGCACGAGGAACGCGGGAATCTGGATGATGTCCACGACCTCGGACGCATACTTCGCCTGCGCGACTTCATGGATGTCGGTGAGAACGGGGACGCCGACCTCGCGCTTTACTCGCGCGAGGATCTTCAATCCGGCCTCGAGGCCGGGACCTCTAAACGATGCGTGGCTGGTGCGATTCGCCTTGTCGAACGAGCTTTTGAAAACGTACGGGAACCCAGCTTTGCGCGCAATTTCCGCGATGCGGGTGGCATGACGCAGGCACGAGTCCTCGCTTTCGATGACGCAAGGTCCGGCGATCAGGACGAGGTTTGGTCCACCAAAAATGACGTCGCCGACTTTGACCTCCGTTACTTTCACGACGCGGAGCGCAATTCGCGCACCTTGGGGTGCTTCGGTTGCGCGGCTTGATGCCGAGTTACCGCCGCCTTAATGAGCCCGCGGAACAGCGGATGCGGATCGAGCGGGCGCGACTTCAGCTCCGGATGGAACTGGCATCCGAGGAACCACGGATGTCCCTTCAGCTCCATGATTTCCACCAGATGATCGTCGGGCGAAGTTCCCGTCGCGATTAGGCCGACCTGTTCGAGGCGCTCGCGGTAGTCGTTGTTGACCTCATAGCGATGGCGATGGCGCTCCGAGATGCTCGCCTTGCGATAGAGAGAAAGCGCGAGCGAGCCCGGCTTGATTACGCATGGCCATGCGCCAAGGCGCATGGTGCCGCCCTTCTGCGAAACGTCCTTTTGCGAATCCATGATGTGGATGACCTGGTCTGGTGACTCCGGGTCAATCTCGGTCGAGTTTGCCTTGGGCAGGCCGAGCAGATTGCGCGACGCCTCGATGACCATCATGTGGAGGCCGTAGCAGATGCCGAGGATTGGCACGCCGTTCTCGCGCGCATAGCGGATGGCGCTGATTTTTCCCTGGGTGCCGCGCTCGCCGAAACCTCCAGTCACGATGATCGCGTCGGCCTTCGCGAGGCGCTCTTGAATGCTGCTCTTTTCGAGTTCCTCGGAATCGACATAGTCGGTGACGACCTTGGCCTCATTGGCGATGCCGCCGTGAGCGATCGCCTCGTGCACGCTCTTGTAGGAATCGACGGTATGAACGTACTTGCCGACGACCGCGACATTGAGTGTGAGCTTCGGATTCTGCGCGGTCTTGACGATGCGCTTCCATTTGCTCAGGTTCGGCTGGCCGGTCCAGATGTTGAGCTTCTCGCAGACGCGCTGGTCGAGGCCCTCTTCGTGAAAATGAATCGGGACTTCGTAGATGCTCGCGACATCGGGCGCCGCAATGACGCTGTCTTCCTCGACGTTACAGAAGTGCGCGATTTTGGCTTTGACCTTTTTGTCGAGCGGACGGTCGCATCGGCATAGCAGCACATCGGGCTGGATGCCGAGGCTGGTGAGTTCCTTGACACTGTGTTGCGTCGGCTTGGTTTTCACCTCGGCGGCCGTAGGGATATACGGCACCAGCGTCACATGCGCATAGATGACGTTTTCCTTGCCGAGGTCCCAGCGAAATTCGCGAATCGCTTCGAGGAACGGCAGGCTTTCAATATCGCCGACGGTGCCGCCGATCTCGACAATTAGAATGTCGGTTCCTTCCGCGGCAAGCCGGATGCGCCGTTTGATTTCATCAGTGATGTGCGGGATGACCTGCACCGTCGCGCCGAGATAATCGCCGCGCCGCTCCTTCTGGATCACGGTGTCGTAGATTTGCCCGGTGGTGCAGTTGTTGCGCTTGCTCATCCGGGTCTCGACGAAGCGCTCGTAATGCCCGAGGTCGAGGTCGGTCTCCGCGCCGTCATCGGTGACGAAAACTTCGCCATGCTGCAGCGGGCTCATCGTGCCCGGGTCGACGTTGATGTAGGGATCCATCTTCAGGAAGGAAACCTTGAGCCCGCGCGCTTCGAGCAGAGCGCCGAGCGACGCCGCCGCCAGCCCCTTGCCGAGCGAAGAGACCACACCGCCAGTCACGAAAATGAATTTGGTTTTGCCGCGCTCCGCCATAAATCCCTCCCGCCCTCGAAATGATTTACTGACGCCCCATCTGCGAACGCCGCGCCTTGTCCAGGTCCTCGGCAGTATCTATCTCAAGCGACGGCGCGATAGAAGGTACCACCCGGATGCGGTACCCATTCTCGAGCGCGCGTAGCTGTTCGAGCTTCTCAAGCTGCTCCAGTTTTCCCGGCGCGAGCGACGCGAATCGAAGCAGGAACTCACGCCGATACGCATAGATGCCGATGTGCCGCAGCGCGCCCGCCGGCACGCCCTCGATGTCGCGGCCATGCGGAATCGGGCTGCGCGAAAAATACAGCGCGTTGCCGGCCGCGTCGCAGACCACTTTTACCTTGGTCGGATTGCGAAACTCCTCGAGGTCGACGATCGGCGTCGCGAGCGTCGCCATGTCGATGGTCACATCGGCAAGCATCGGCGCCGCCACCGCATCGAGGTCGCGTGGATCGGTGAACGGCTGATCGCCTTGCACATTGATATAGATGTCGGCGCGCACTTTTTCGGCGACTTCCGCAATCCGATCGGTGCCGCTCTGATGCGTGGCCGAGGTCATCATCGCCTCGCCGCCTGCGGCACGCACTGGCGCTGCAATGCGCTCGTCATCCGTGGCGACGATGACCCGCTGAATCGATCGGGCCATGCTCACTTGCCGCCATACGCGAACCACCATCGGCACGCCGTCGATGTCGGCGAGCGCCTTGGCGGGCAGGCGCGTGGAGCCATAGCGCGCGGGGATGACGGCGACTACCGGCATCGGGACCCTGACTTTGTTTGATGTGGAGGAGCTAGGAAACGAAGCGGCACGATCAACGTTAACTGCCGCGCAACCCCTTTGTCAATTTAGGGGCGGGAGACTTCTTCACAACGCCGCGCGAGGTGTTCTACGCAGATGCGCGCTTGCGCCCCGACATTGTCTTGGCGAGTGTACGAGGGATCTTGCGCGGCGATGGGACGGGCGATCCGGCTGATTTCAGATGGTCGAGCCATACGCCGATTGCGATCTTGAGTTCATGGATCGCCCGCGCTTCCGAAGATGCCAATCCGGATAGACCTGGAATCTCGTCACATTCGGCGACGTACTCTGCGTCTTCGGCAGACCAAAACACCCGATACGAATAGTGTGGGATTTTTGTCATGGACTATTTGGCCGGTCTGCAATTATTCTTAGCGCCTCTGCCATCTTAAGCATCTGACGTATTTGGTAGGCCTTCGCGCTCTTCCCATCGTGATGAGGGTTGCAGATTCAACGGTTGCGCGAAATGCTTCCTGATCGATTCACCTCGAGCGTGTCTAAAAACTCGATGACTTCCGCGCCCGCCTACCTACGAATCCAAGCTGCCCCGCGAGAGCGAGCGGCTTCGGCGAAAGTCAGACTTTGTGGAGACCGGTAAGCCTTCGCAAGGAGGATGGGGTTGATTGCCATGCGCGTACATCACGGCATCCATGAGAAATCGCTCACCCGCGCACGCGCGTGACGTTGCGATGACGCCGCTTCTTGCGGCGCGAGGCGATGGGCTCCATCCGGCGTTTGCGGGAAAGTTTGCGATTGCGACGATTGCGGGTTTTTGAGGCCTGGGTCATTGGTTCACCTGGGTGTATGTGGAATCCGTGCGGCGGTTTTCGGTGGCGCCCAACTGCTCAGTCGGGACCTCCACTGCGATGGGGCTCACGACGGTAACCTCGGTCACTGTCTCGCCATGGTTCTGGACCAGGACCGCGCCCACGCTTTCTCCGACGGTCAGTGAACCATTTATAGTGCTCGGCACCTTGTATTCAAGATGCACCCCGGCGACGTCGCTCTTGGGAAGGACGACATTCACGTCGTGCGGGGCTATCGGTTGGATGCTCGCGGTCGGCCCGACTTGAACATGCACCGGCAATGGCTCGCCGCTGCGCATCACCTGCACCGATTGAAAATTGTCGAAGCCCCAATCGAGCAGCTTCGCCGATTGCTGGAAACGCTGATTATTCGAGGGCGCGCCGAGGATCACCGAAATGAAGCGCAAATTGCCCCGCTTGGCAGTCGCGGTCAGGTTGAAACCGGCCTGGAAGGTGAAGCCGGTCTTGAGCCCGTCGCATCCGTCGAAATGCCCGATCAGATGATTGGTCGTATGCAGCATGCATACGCCGCCATCGAAGGGCGCTTCCTCCTGGCTCGACCACTTGAGGAGATCGGTGGTGTGGATGATCTGGTACGCCACCTTCGCGAGATCGCGGGCGCTGGTGATGTCCGCATCGTGGGTAGGACGAGGCGGTAATCCATCGACAGTACGGTACAGCGTCTGGGTCATGCCGAGTTCTTTGGCACGCTGATTCATCATGCGTACGGCGCCTTCGACCGAGCCGCCGACCTTTTCGCCGACGGCCACCGCGGCATCGTTAGCCGATTTGATGATGGCGGCCTTCATCAGCTCACCGAGCGGAATGATTTGACCTTCCTGCAGGCCGACGCGCGAGCCACCGGTATGCGCAGAGCGCTCGGAAATGCGCACTGGGTCATTAATACTGACGCGCCCGGCCTTGATCTGCTCGCTGGTCACCAGGAGCAGCATCATCTTCGCCATCGAGGCCGGAGGCCACTGCATGTCGGCATTGTGGTCGAAGAGCACCTTGCCGGTATCCGCATCTTCGAGGAGCGCGGCGCGGTAGAGCGGAATTGGCCCGCTCGGCTTCGCCTGATGCCTGGCGCCTTTGAGACGTTTATGGTGCGTTAAAGAATTGGCGGCGAACGATATTCGCGGAGTCAAGAACGCCGCCCCCACAAGGAAAAGCAGTCCCAGCCCGATGCAGAAAGATATCTGCTTTATGATATTGCACGCTGATCGATCTCTCATCCCATCCCCCTCGCCGTCCTCAGGGCTCGTGCGCGAGTCCGCTGCTGATGTTTGCCGAGCCCTTTATCTCTCCCCGTTCGACCCGCTTCAGGATTACCAGATTTTCCCGCGCAGGAGCATAGCCGGGGTCGGCCTGCACCAGTTCATTCCAGGTGTCCTGCGCGCGCGAGTACTTGCCTTCCTCGGCATAGATGGTTCCCAGCGTATTGCGTCCGTCGACCTGGTTGGGATCGATTTGCAAAGAGAGCAGCAGTTCCTGCTCCGCCTCGGGCAGCATCGCGAGGCGCTGATAGGCGAGGCCGAGGTTGAAATGGGTTTCCGCGCGATCGGGACCGAGCAGGGTCGCGAGCTTGAGCACCTGCATCGCTTCGTGGACGTTGCCGGCTTCGAGATACAGGAGCCCGAGGTTCAAAAATAGCTGCCAATCATCGAGGCCGAGATCGATCGCGTCGCGATACTCGCTCAGCTCCTGCTGATGCTGCCCCATCAGGCCGTACGAGAATCCGAGGTGATAGTGCGCTAGCGCATTGTCAGGATGAGCTTTGATGACAAGCTGATGGCGTCGGATAGCTTCGGGATAATCTTCCATGCCGAGGAAGTAATCTGCGAGTGGATCGCATACTTCCTCATCCTGCGAGGCCGAGGCGCCGACGGCGGCCGCTGGACGGCCCTGCCAAAGCAAGGTTACCCCCAGCATCAGAACCACCGCAAAACCCATTCCGCGACCGCTTTTCAAATAAATGGCCCCGCGCGTATTACTCGAGCGCGTGAACGTTTCGAATCTAGCAGGATTAACTCGCGGATAAAAAGCGAGAATCCTGTAAGCGCCGTCCAGCAAGCCGTCGGAGGCGAGGGAAGAGGATAGAATCGAATGACGAAAGCGCACCCCGGCCACCTCGAGCGTGACCCGGGTGCGCTGAAGAGATGCGCGACTTTAGTAGCCGCCGGTCGAGCTGGTGTCCGATTTGGTGATGGTAGAATTTGTCGCGCCGCCCGTCACGTCGATGCCATGAGTCACGGTCTCGGAGGTCTTGGCGCGGTTGCGATGGTGCAAGTGAAGCGTCGTGGGAGGCGCCATGCTGACCGGAGCGGCCGGCTCGGCGCGTTCGGCGTCCGAATTGGCCACGTCGGCATTCGCGCCGGCATGCATCGTCGGATCGCCTACGGTCGCGTTGCCGGCAACGCCCGCGCCCACTTGGGCGAACGCTGGGAGGGCCAAGGATCCGGCGAAGATTGCGGCAGAGAGAACAGTCAAAGTGCGATTCATAAGAGTCTCCAGGTTAGAGGAAGAGGAGTGAGCAACTTGCCGGACTACGGAGTGTTGGAACGTTGGGTCTCTTCGTGACGCGTGGTCGTCGTACTACGTTCCGTCATCGGCGCGGGGACCTCGCCACTGGTAGTCATCGATTCCTTCTTCTCGACATGACGCTCAACTTTCTCAGCCGGCGCCATCGAACCGCCGATTTTGTCGGTGCGATCGCTGCTGTATGAACGTTCACTGTGGTTGACCGCATTGGCGCCGTCGTTACGCGTGCTGTCGCTGCTGGTTGAAGTAGTGGTCGTTGACGACGCGCTGTCGGCATTGGTGCTGCCGACCTGGGCGAATGCGGGGAGGGCGAGGGCGCTGGCGAAGATCGCTGCGGTGATTGCGGTTAGAACGGGTTTCATCATTGGTCTCCTTGAGGGCGGTAGAGGACCGCGCAGGTAGTGGTGGAGGACTAAGGAGCCAGTCGCGTGCCATTGGGGAAAACACGCTGCTGCTTAGTAAAAGACGACAGCGTGTCCGGAAGCATTCGAAAGTTACGACGATATAAGTTGGACGCGCACGATTTCGGTCCCCAGCCAGCGTGCATACATCGAAAGGGGAAGACTAACTGCAACCGCGCACAAAAAAGAGGCGCGCGACGTTTGCACGCCGCGCGCCGAAATCATCCGATTTCCGGTTTTACTATTGAGCCGGCGATGCCGCAGGCGCGGGCTCGCTACCCTCGGCCGCCTTCTTGTGGTGGCCCTTGTGATGATGCTTCTTCATCATCCCGGAATCACCGCTCATCGCGCCGCCTTCGGCCGGAGCAGCGGTGCTGGCAGCAGCGGCAGGCGACGCCGCAGCGTCTCCCTGCGCGAAAGCCGGCACAGCAAGAGCGGCGGCGAACAGCGCGGCGGTCAGGACAGTTAGTGTACGCTTCATCTTCTTCTTCTCCCTCTCTTAGGTGCAGCCATTAGTGGACTGCGGTTTCCATTCCAATCTACGTTGCTAATGCCGTGCCATCGAGGATACGCGGAAATCCGCATATTCTCCCGCTCCTTTTTAGCATCTCCAAGGAGCCAGCTAAACCAATCGGTTCAGATAATAACCGCTTTGAGGTGAGATTTCATGAAGGCCCGATTCACCTCTTACCTCGATGCCGTTCGTCTTTCAGTTCGCCATAAAGCGCGAAAAGCTCTCTAAACGCGCGTGCGATAACTTTGAAGTTGGCTCCCGATTGCTCACCGGCCAACCGCGGCAGATGCTGGACGCCCACCTCTTTTATTTTGGCGCCGCGCCCCGCCACCCGCGCCATCAGTTCGGTCGAGATCATCGCGCCATGCGCCCGCAGCTCGATCGCATCGAGGAATTCGCGCTTGAACAGCTTGAAGCCGCAATCGATATCCGAAATGCCGATGCCCAACACCACCTGCACGAGCACAGTCCAGGCCTTGCCGTTGACCCGCCGCATCAGATGGTCCGCGCGCTGGATGCGCTTGCCGACGACAACATCGTACTCGGGTACGCATGCCGCCAGCTTTTCGACTTCCTTCGGATCGAACTGCCCGTCGCCATCGGCGAGGACGACATAGGGTTGCGTCGCCGCGCGGATGCCGGAGATCACCGCGCCGCCGTAGCCACGATTCTTCGGATGATGCACGACCTTCACGTGCGGGTCTTCGCTCGCGAGACGGTCGGCAATCGCGCCGGTCTGGTCGCGGCTGCCGTCGTTCACGACGATCACCTCGTAAGCATCGGCAATGCGCGGCAGTTCGGCGAGAAAGCCGCGCACCACGCGCTCGACGTTCGGCTCTTCGTTGTGCGACGGCAAAAAAACGCTGATGCCCGGCAGGCGGGAAGCAGAACTCACTTAATCGATTAGTCGCCGAGGGCGCGATAGCCGCCGCGGAAAAACATCAACGGCTTGCCTTCGCGCGTTTGCGCTTCCTCGATCTCGCCGATGTAGATGGTGTGGTCGCCGCCGTCATATGACGCGGTCACCTTGCATTCGAGCCACGCGATGACGTGATCAAGGACCGGCGCGCCGTTGCCGCCGAGCTTGTACGCGACTCCGGTAAACTTTTCGCCGCCGCTCACTGCGAAACGCGCGCGACAGTTCTTCCTGGTCATCGCGCAGGATGTTGACGGTGAAGACTTTGCTGTCGTCGAAAGACGCATAGCTCTCGGCCTTCTTGTCCACGCAGATGAGGCATAGCGGCGGAACCAGCGACAGCGAGCTGAACGCATTGGCAGTGAGGCCATGCAACGTGCCCTCGCGATTGAACGTGGTGATGATAGTGACGCCGGTGCCGAAATGGCCCATCACGGTGCGCAGCTCATTTTTTCCGATAGCCATGCCCAATCCTCTCCGCAGTGCAGCGCGATGCTAACAGAGCATTTTGCGGATGGTCAACGCGCCGCGAGGCATCGCCGCGCCGCGTCCTGAGCGTTGCGCGAAGGAACTCGCGCGCCGCGCGAAGGACCTCGACCGCTATGCGGCCTCGACCTCGAAGCCCGCGCCGGTAATCAAAGCCGTGGTGCGCTGGTAGTCCCATCCCGCGGTGGTCAGGTACCCATTGACGAAAATTGAATTGACCGCGTTGAAGATGTCGGCCTGGCGCGCGCCGAGGTTGAGTTCGCGTCCTCCTGCCGCACGGACTTCGCTACGCGGATTGAATAGCCGGAACAGGCACGCGGCCTTGAGGCATTTCTCGGGCGTGAGCCGTGCGGCATTTTCCAGCGGAGTGCCCGCGATCGGATGCAGGAAATTGACCGGTACCGAATCCGCGCCGATGCGCCGCGTCGCCTGCGCCAAATCGATGATGTCATCGTCGGTCTCGCCCATCCCCACGATCCCGCCGGAGCAAACCGAAAGGCCCGCGGCGCGAACATTCTCGATGGTCTGGAGGCGGTCATCGTAAGTATGGGTCGTGCAGATTTCAGGATAGAAGCGGCGGCTGGTGTTCAGGTTGTGATTGATCCATCCCGCGCCCGCGTCCTTGAGCGTGCGCGCCTGCTCGAGGTCGAGCAGACCAATCGACAGGCATAGTTCGAGGTCGGGAAACTCGGCGCGGATCTTCTCGCATGCGTCCGCCAGATGTTGCACGTCGCGCGCAGTCGGCCCGCGCATGCTGCAGACCATGCAGTAGCGGCGCGCGCCGGTTTCCTTGGCACGGACGGCGCCCGCAAAAAGTTCCTCGACGGTTTGCATCTTGTAGGTCGGAATATCTGCGCGCGACACCTTCGATTGCGAGCAGTAGCCGCAGTCCTCAGGACAGATGCCGCTTTGGGCATTGCGCAGGATGCAGATCTTCACGCGCCGGCCGAAGGCAGCCTCGCGCACCTTGAGCGTCGCGGCGAGCAGGCGCGGCAGAAGCTCATCCGGGCAGTTGAGGATCGCGTGTGCTTCGTCGCGTGCGAGTTCCTCGCCCGCGAGTACGCGCGCAGTCATTTGATCCAGATCGAGGTTTTCAAAGCGCAGATTTTCCATCGAGCGCGCGATGCTAACAGAGCAATTTTTTGGCGGCAAACCTCGCCCGTGGACGCTGACTCCGTCAGCCTCTGCAAATTGGGAGAGGACACCTGGCGACATTTCATGTCGCCATGTGGGCGAGGGCGGACGCGCTTGCGTCGAGCCAGCTTATTTGTGGAATGGTCGTGTGACTCGAACGCGGCCCGGTTCTACAACCGTAAAGCTCGCCAACAACCGCTGGCCCGTCATTTGGACCGCCTGCACAACGGCATTGGGTTTCGATTTCCGCGCGCGGCGAGGGAACCGCACCAGCACAACACCGGCTGAAGCATATCCGCGTGCGAAAACCAGCTCACGGAAGTCTCGGTCCTCGGTAATGAGCACGCGACGGTCAGCCATGGCCAGCGCGATGACGGTCTCGTCTGAGGAACCTTTACCAACTTCCGCAATGGAGACCAGGGCATGACCGGCGGCGCGAAGAGCACTAATGACTGGCCCCGCGCAACTCTCGTCGGCGGGCAGTTTCATCAATCAGGATTTGTTTGCGATGGTAGAATCGGCGAGGAGCAGAATCTCTTCGTGCGCGACACTTGCCGCTCCGTAAGCGATCGCGGCACGGATGTCGTCTTGGCCCAGATGCGGATAGTCTTCGATCAACTCGGCTTCCGTCGCCCCTTCCGAGAGCTTCTTTAGAACCAACTCCACCGTAATGCGCGTACCCTTGATGACGGGTTTGCCCATCATAACCTGCGGGTTGATCTCGATGCGCTCAGTGGTCATACCGCGATGTTAACCCTGTCGGACCTGGGGACGCAACGGAATATATGGTGGCGGAGCATCAGCGCGCAGGGCCTCGGTCGTGGAGGCCGCGGCCGTCCCAATGCTCCTCGCTGCGCCACTCGGACTCCGGTAGCCGTCGATAAATTCCCTTGCTCCGTGCCAGCATCCGATACCCCAGCATCTCGCGCCGCAATGATGCCGCATCCGCATGATGCCGTTTGATGATCGCGTTAAGCTCGTTCTCGCCGTAGTCGGTATCTCTCTCGAAGCGTCCCGCCAGCCACTTGAGGATCGCCCAGCGCTTCTTGCGCGCGGTGGGAATCTCCTTGATGCGCTCGCCATCCATGAAGTTGCTGAGCACCTTGCGCTCCCAATCCTCGGCATCGAGATCGCTCGCGATGCTCGCGAGTTTCTCGCGCGTCAGCACCGAGCGGCTGATGGCATGCAGTGACTCAAAGTCAAGCCGGTACCAATGGAGGTTGCCGTCGATGCGCATCTGCACCAGCCCGGCCTCGCGCAGCATCGCGAGGTGATGCGACACGGTCGGCTCCTTGAGCTTCAGCAGGCGCGCGAGTTGCTGGACGTTGCGTTCCTCGGAAGCGAGCAGGCCGACGATCTTGAGCCGGCTTTCGTCGGCCAGCGATTTGAAGAACAGGAGCAATGCGGTTGCGGGATCCATGATTCGTCGAGCCTCTGGTTAGATAGTGGTCTAATTAGGTGTATATCTAATTAGACGACTGTCTAACCAATGGCAAGCGCCGCGAACGGAAGAAATGCACGAATCTGCCGCGTGGAGTGGGTTTGTTTTTGCGCTTTTCCCTCCAAAGCACTCCCTCACGTCCTCGTGGGGGAGTCCGGTTGGCGCGAGGGTCGTTCCCTGGCTGGGCGACCATCGTGCCAAGCGGGAGGGGTGCAGCCCGGAAGCCGCCATCCTCGCGAGGTCGCGGTATCTGCCTGCACCCCCTCCGTCGCGTCACGTCGCTTGCTCGCAGCCATCGCAACCGCCGCGCCGCGCCCCCTCGCCCAGGCGGCGTGTGGGAGGGGCAGATCCGGAAGCGTCGAATTTACAATCTTCAGCATTTATCTGATGTTTTTGGCTTCGTTTCGTCATTTTAGCGATCGGAAGTGGAAGGCAGCCGCCGAGGATTCAACGGGGCGTTCGCGAACGCCCCCTACGGCCCGTCGCATTAGTGGGTTTGCTTTTGCGCTTTTCCCTCCAAAGCACTCCCTCACGTCCTCGTGGGGGAGTCCGGTTGGCGCGATGGTCGTTGCCTGGCTGCGCGACCATCGTGCCAAGCGGGAGGGGGTGCAGCCCGGAAGCCGCGAACCTCCCAAGGTCCCGATTTACAAAACCCCAGCATCTTTCGGATGTTTTTGGCTTCGTTTCGTCAAATTCGCAATTACCAAATGAAGGGCAGCCAATTCAGGATTCAACGGGGCCTCGCGAACGCCCGCTACGGTTCTCTACGTTGGTGGGTTTGTTTTCGCGATTTGGCCCTTTCGATGTTCACCTCCGGTTATGCCATCTCCACCGATGGCGTCGAACCCTCCACTATTTCACTAACTCCCCACTCTGAACAGTCATACCGCGCTGAAGCCTTCGCGGCTGTACAACACGCGATCTCTACCGAGGCGCGCGCGCATCGATGCGAGGAGTTCCTCCTCCGCGCCGGGCCGGAACCAGCCTTGGTAACCGAGGCGCTCGTATAGTTCGCCGATCCCCAACGCGCGCGAGCGGCGTCCTCCGGAACCATCGCCGGCGAAGTAGCTGTCGACGATCACGCGGTCCGCAGCCTCGTCGGCTAGTGCGGCGAAGCGGCTGGGATGATTCGGCAGCATCGGCGAGATCGCGAGCTGCACGAAGATTCCCTCGCGACGCATCAGGCGCGCGGTTTTAAGGCGCCGCTCGACCGAGGGCGACGTCGGCGTGAGTGCGCGGCGCACAGCGTCGTCGTCGGTTTCCAGGGTGATGGAAACGATCACGCGCTCGCCGAGTTGCCTCAGCAAATCGATGTCGCGCTCGACCATCGGGCTGCGCGTCTGCAGCAGCAGCCGCCGAATCGGATGCTCGACGAAGGCCTCGAGCGCGCCACGCGAGAGACGCAGCCTTCGTTCGAGGCCCTGGTACGGGTCGGTCGCGCTGGACATGAACACGGTCGCGTTCTCGAGGCGGCCGGCCTTGCGCATCGCGGATAGTTCGGCCAGCAGTCGCGCTTTCAGATTGGTTTTCGCGATGACCCAGCTTCCCCACGCGGCGCCGTCGCCCTTCATCGCGACCGGCAGTGCGCGCACGTAACAGAATGGACATCCGGCGCCCGCGCCGAACGAACATCCGACGTAAGGATTCAGCGAGTACGCGAATCCTTTAAGGAATCCGCCGGTCGGATTGAGCGCGCGTGAGGTCGTTGCGTATTTGTAAATGCGTGCTGACATGGAGTCGTGGTGCGCGTGCCGCCTTGGTGGTGCACGCCTGCGCCCTCACCCGATGTCCATCGCGCTGAGCGTGACGCACATCGACCTCTCCCAGCTTGCGCCTTGATGACGAAGTCAGCAGGCGCGGGAGAGGGCTACGACGCCGGCGAGTAAAACGCGAGGGTACCGGCTTGCCCCGAGCGCGATGGTCTTCCATCGACGGGCTCGATCCATAGCTGTGGCTCCGGGGTCGGCCCACCGCCCCTGTCGGGCTCCGCGAGCAAGCGCACGCCGGCGAACACAAACTCGCTGGAGTCGGGCGCCCAAATCGAATGCGAAAGCGCCAGTTGATCGAAGTAATGGTACGACAGCGATTCGTCCTGAGTCGCGAGGAACATATCCAGCTTGCGGGTTTTGCCGCTTTTCAAATCGATCACTTCCCATTGATAAAACGGGCGCTCCGGCGGCACCGCGATGTAGGCGAGATATTTTCCATCGGGCGAGTAGAAGTATGCGGCGACATCCTCGCCGGTGAGCCGTTTGGATTCCGCATCGGCGATGTCGACCACCCGGATGCCGTGCAGGACCGAATCGGCGCCGATGACCGCGCTCGAATACGCGAGGTGCTGCGAATCGGGCGCCCATACGAAGCTGCTTTCGCCGATGGGAAGACTCACCATCGATTTGGGACTGTTCCCCGCCGCGTCGGCAACCATCAGGTACGATTCGGCATTGTTGTTGGCGATGTATGCGAGATGCTTTCCGTCGGGCGACCAGCATGGGGTTTTGAAGGGCAGGCGGCCGCGCGACATCGTATGCAGCGCTTCCTGGCTGGTGGGCGAAATACTCATCAGGGTGACGTGCTCGGAGCGCGGCTGCCGTCCGTTGTTGGTATGCACCACCAGTCGATCGGCGGTGCGATTCCAATCATAGTAGATCGGCACTCCGCTAAGGACCATCCGCACCGGCGCCTTGTCCTTCACCTCGGCCAGGATGAGGCTCAAGCCCTCCGGCTCGCCGAGCAGGAACGACACGCTCTTGCTGTCGGGAGTCCAAAAGACGTAGTCGACGCGCTCGTTGCGGCTGGCGAAAACCGGGACCGAGAAACGCTTGGCGAAGTCGTACACCGAAATGCCGAATTGATTGCCGTCGGGCGCGTGACCCATCCAGGAGTAGGCGAGCATGCTGCCATCGGGCGAAAAGGTCGGCCATCCGTATTTCATCGGAAGAGTCCGCGGCTGCTCGGGTCCTTGGTCCGACGGCGGCATCTCGGGAATTCCCCCGAATTGCGTTTTCATCGCCACTTCGCGCAAGGGCGAGGGCGCACGGACTTGCAAACCTTTCACCGGGCAGGTGACGCATTCGCTTTTCTGGCAATCGCCGGTGCATACGTAAAGCTGGTCGTCGGTGCCGAGCACCACGATGCGCGCGGCTTTGCCCGCGGCATATGCCGAGGGACCGAGCACGGTAAATGCGATGAGCAGGGCGAGGATTATACGAGGGCTCAGAATGGACGAGCGCGATTGCGGACTCATTACCGCTAAGGATTGCGCCCCACCATCGGCAACGCAAGCACGACGGCATTCACCGACGCCGCATCGAGGAGTGATGGAGAAAAGCGTTGACACGCGACCCTCGAAACAGAAAGAGTGGACGGATATGAGGCGAGCGATCTTAGTTTTATGTGCCGCCCTGATCCTTGGCGTTCCAAAACTGGCGGCGGCGCAGTACACCGATACCGATCGGCAGAATCCGAAGGAATATACCGACGAGGATTCGCAGCCCTTGCGCATCGTCGCCTACTTCATCGCGCCAATCGGGTATGCGCTCGAATGGGGCGTGGCGCGGCCACTTCATTACCTGGCGACGCAAACCTTTCTGGCGCCGGCAATGAACGCCGAGACCGTAACCCCGACCTTCAGGCCGCCCGCCATCGCGGAGATCCCATTGGACAATGTCGGCGACGAGCCGCCGCGCCCCTCGCGCTTTTCCAGCGACGTGCGCACCAGGAGTCCCGAAGATACCCGCCTGCCATCGACCGGCATTGGTGCGCCGACCGGAGGGGGAGCCGAAACCCAGCCGATTATTCATTGAAGCGCAATTGCCTCGGGCGATTGATGCGTAAGGCCTCGGGATCGTAGAATTTCCACTGATCCGATTGCGTCTAATATTCACCGACACGCTAATATACTTCAGTCCGGTGGGAGGGTACTGAGTTAGATGGCTGCTGCAGCAAAGAGCAAGGCTCCGACAGATCCCGAAGAGTTGAAGCAATGGCGGCTCGACGAGCAGGCCAAGGAGCGCGCCAAACGCGACCGTGAGAAGGCCGAAATCGGCACGCTATGGAGCCGGCGCGACTTCATGGGAAAGCTCGGATGGGGCGGCTTTGGCGCGTTTGCGACCATCGGATTGCTGGCCGCAGTGCGCAGCGCGTTTCCGCGCGTGCTCTTTCTCCCTCCGTCGAAGTTCAAGGCCGGCTTTCCCGATGACTACGTCGTCGGCGAGGTCAGCGAAAAGTTCAAGCAGGAATTCCGCACCTGGATTATCCGTACCAAACAGGGCTTTTACGCTATCTTCGCCAAGTGCACTCATCTCGGATGCACCCCGCGCTGGCTCAAGGCGGAGCAGAAGTTCAAGTGCCCGTGCCATGGCTCGGGCTATTACATCAGCGGGTTGAACTTTGAAGGACCGGCGCCACGTCCAATGGACCGCTTCAAGATTACCGTGGGCGACGACGGACAGTTGGTCGTCGACAAAGCGGTTCTCTACGAAATGGGCCCCGGGGTCGATCCCAACGAACAGCATCCTGAGAGCGTTTTGAAGATCGCCTAGGGCATTCTGAAAGACTTTCCAACCCTGTAATCTGAGGGCGCGGTCGGCAACGATCGCGCCCTTTTATTTTTTACAGGAGAACCCGATGCCGCGAATCAAAGCCGGATCCATCGACCTCAACTACGACACCTATGGCGAGGGCGAACCGTTGCTGCTCATCATGGGATTCGGCATGCCCGGCATCGCATGGCTACCGTCACTGCCGATGCTGCCCGGCTTCAAGTGCATCTACTTCGACAATCGCGGCACCGGGATGAGCGACAAACCCGAGGGCACCTACACCGTCGACCAGATGGCCGACGACGCCAGCAACTTGCTCAAGGCCCTGAACATTCCGCAGGCCAAGGTCTTCGGCGTCTCGATGGGCGGCATGATCGCGCAGGAGTTGACCATCCGTCATCCCGAGCAGGTCGCGAAGGTCGTCCTCGGATGCACGCTGCCCGGTGGACCCGAGGCCAAGATGGCCGCGCCCGAGGTCATGATGAAGCTGGTCGAAGGAACCAAGCTGATGGCAACCAATCCGGAGCAGGGTTTGGATACCATCCTGCCGCTGCTCTACCCGGAGGAATTCGGCAAGGCGCATCCCGAGATCAAGCAGATGATGCTGATGGGAATGAAGATGATGCCGGCGACGCCGAGCGAATCGGTCGACCGCACTATCGCGGGCATCATGACCTTCAACGCGTCGGACCGGCTCGGACAAATCAAATGTCCGACGCTGATTGTCCACGGCGAGGAGGACCTGCTCATTCCGCCGGAGAACGCGCAGTTGCTCAAGCGCGGGATCCCGCAGGCCGAGGTCTTCATGATTCCCCACGCGGGTCATGCATTCCAGGCGGCCGACCCGGTGGGGATTCATCAGCGCATCGTGCAGTTCCTGAAAAATTAGGAGAGCGATATGGCGGGCATCGATCACCTGATGATCAACGCGAACAACTACCAGGCCTCGGTTAAGTTCTACGCGTGGCTGATGCCGAAGATCGGCTATGCCGAACAGCATGAATATGGCGGCGAAGATCCGATGACCGGGTTCTATGGACCGGGCGGAAGCTTCTGGCTTTCGAATTCGGCGACCAACCTGCGCACCGACAATTTCAACAAGCGACGAGTCGGCTTGCGGGAGATCGCGTTTCGCGCCGACAGTCGCGCGCAGGTCGACGAGGTTGCCAAGGGCATCGAGGCAGCCGGCGGCAAAATCATTGATGCGCCGCAGGAGTATCCGCAATATGCGCCGAACTACTATTCGGTGTTTTTCACCGATCCCGACGGCCTGAAGCTGGAAGTCGTGACCCACGGCAAGTAGGCGAATCCATCGCCTTCCGTCGCCATGTCGGAGTCTGCTTCGGGACCCTCCAGGCATCTAAGCGGGTTAGTGAAATATTGGAAGGTTCGACGCTACCGGTTGAGGTGGCGTGACAGAAGGTGAACATCGCGGCCTCGCGAGGATGGGTGGCTTCCGGGCTGCACCCCCTCCCGCTTGGCACGATATGGCCGCACAGCCAAAGAGCGACCCTCGCGCCAACCGGACTCCCCCACGCAGCGTGAGGGAGTGGGCGGCCAGGAAAACGCAAAACAAACCCACGGAGACGTCGAGCCGTAGGGGGCGTTCGCGAACGCCCCGTTGAATCCTGGTTGGCTTCATCCATTTTCGAGGGCGAATGACGAAACGAAGCCAAAAACACCCGATAGCTCTTGGCGTTTGTAAATTGCGACCTCGCGAGGATGGGGGCTTCCGGGCTGCACCCCCTCCCGCTTGGCACGATGGCCGCGCAGCCAAAGAGCGACCCTCGCGCCAACCGGACTCCCCCACGCAGCGTGAGGGAGAGGGCGGCCAGGAAAACGCAAAAACAAACCCACGGAGCTGTCGAGCCGTAGGCGGCGTTGGCGAACGCCCCGTTGAATCCTGGTTGGCTTCATCCATTTTCGAGGGCGAATGACGAAACAAAGCCAAAAACATCCGATAGCTCTTGGCGTTTGTAAATCCAGACCTCGCGAGGATGGGGGCTTCCGGGCTGCACCCCCTCCCGCTTGGCACGATGGCCGCGCAGCCAAAGAGCGACCCTCGCGCCAACCGGACTCCCCCACGCAGCGTGAGGGAGTGGGCGGCCAGGAAAACGCAAAAACAAACCCACTGAGCTGTCGAGCCGTAGGGGGCGTTCGCGAACGCCCCGTTGAATCCTGGTTGGCTTCATCCATTTTCGAGGGCGAATGACGAAACGAAGCCAAAAACACCCGATAGCTCTTGGCGTTTGTAAATCCAGACCTCGCGAGGATGGGGGCTTCCGGGCTGCACCCCCTCCCGCTTGGCACGATGGCCGCGCAGCCAAAGAGCGACCCTCGCGCCAACCGGACTCCCCCACGCAGCGTGAGGGAGTGCATCGGAGAAGAGGGATCGGATCGCAAAAAGCGCAAAAACAAACCCACTCGACGCCAATCATGGCCGATCGGTGTGTTATCGCAGATTAGATGCGCGTCTAATTAGATATTAATCAAATAGGCCATCGTCTAACTGGAGGTGCCGGCTAGCTGACGCCGCGGATGGCGTGCACGATGGCCACCAGTACGATTGCGCCGACCACAGACATCGCGAGGTAGCCGAGGCGGCCGTGCGGGGTCGCGCCGATCATGCTGAAAATCCAGCGCCCGACTACCGCACCCACCAGCCCGATGATGATATCCGCAATCACGCCGAAGCCCGAGCCGCGCATCGCCAGACCCGCGATCCATCCCGCGATCAGTCCGAGAATAACTGTGCCGATCATCAAGACATCCTTGTTGCCGAATCAGCAGCCAGGCGCGTGATGAATTTTGCCGCGCGTGAAAGCGAGATTCTGCAGCTCCTCGGCCAGCTCGATGGTGCGCATCCGTGCGGCGCGCGCGAGTGACTGAGAGTCTTCATCGATCGCAAGCTCGCGCAGAAACTTCACCCCCATCTCATGATGGAAGCGCTCGTCGGGCTCGATGACATCGCGATAAAGCCGTGCGGTACCGAGGTCGCCGGCGCGCTCGCACAGCTCGATGAACTGGCGGTTCTTCACCATCGCGATCGCCTCGCGGGTGAATTGGCCGGCGGCGACCCGTTCGACGTCGGTGGTGAGACTTTTTAGATATTGGAAAATCGGACTGTACCCGGCTGCCAGCGGATTGAATCCTGCGGGATCCTCGCCGAGCTCGCGCAGGCGCTCCTCGATGAGGCCGTAATGTTTGGCCTCGTCGCCGGCCTGGCGCGCGAGCGCGAGTTTCAGAGCGATGCTTCCCGTCGAGGGCAGCCACAGCGCTGCGATCTCGCTCGCCTCGATTTCATTTTTCAATGCCGCGCGAAGCAGCTTCGCGGGCGCCAGATCGCCGCCGACTTCAGCCGTGAGGGTCGAGGCCGGCGCGAGGCGCGCGATGAGGTCGTCGTTCTCGCGAATCAGTCCGGCGACGAAGCTGTTGGCATCCATAGTTACGCGGTCGCCCTCGAAAAAGAGATCAGTGACATTTTCAGCGTCGAGATCCTTCAGCGACGCTGCGCTTGCTTCAGGATGACATGCATCAGAGTTCGCTTGCTTCAGGATGACATGGGCGCGGCGGTCGCGATCCTTCGCGCAGCGCTCAGGATGAACTTTCGGCGCTGCCGAAAGTTCACTTCTTCTGTTCCATCGGCGTGCCGCAGCACTTTAGTGCTCCGGTTCCACCCTTGGTCACGATCACTTGCGAACTACATTTGCTGCAGATGTAAACTTTTCCCAGCTGATTTGCCATCGGCCCCGTCGGTCTCCTATCTGTCGAATTCCTATCCGATAATTATAGTCATGCGCCGCGAAAAAGCGGCTTGCGTTTGTCCAAAAATGCCCGCACCCCTTCCGCACGGTCGGCGGTGGTTTGTAGCAGGGCATACAGATCCTCTTCAAGCCTGATGCCCTGGTCCAAGGTCATATCGTATCCCTTCCGGACCGCGTCTTTAACCATTCGTACCGCCACCGGTCCGCGCGTGAGGATCGCCTGCGCGACTTCGCCCGCGCGCGCGCCGAGCCCCTTCGCATCGTTCGCGAGGTAGGTGACCAGCCCGATACGCATCGCTTCGTCGCCATCGATCGCGATGCCGCCCACCAGCATCCGCATCGCATTGGCGATACCGACCAGTCGCGGCAATCGCTGGGTGCCACCGAAGCGCGGCATCTGCTCGCGCGAGGGCTGCGTCAGCGCGATCCGCGCGTCAGCCACCGCGATACGAATGTCGGCGGCCATCGCGAGTTCCAATCCTTCGTCGGTCGCGTCGCCATTGAGGATCGCGACCGTCGGTTTCGAAATCACCGCGAGCGATTCGACCAGGTTGGGATTCACGTCGGCATCAAAGCCCGCGCAAAATGTATTGCCCGCGCCGGTGATGGCGAGCATCGCGAGGTCGCTTTCGTCCTCGACGCGTTCGAAAAGTTCCATCAACGTGATCGCCATCGCGGCGCTTACACGATTGCCGTTCGAGGGCGAGGTCAGCGTCGCGGTGACGCATCCGCTCGCGTCGGCAATCTTGACGCTGCCCGCCTTCGCCGAAGTTCGCGTTGCGCCGCCGCGAGATTTCTTCACGCCATCCCCGCCGTCGCGTACGTTACTGAAGCGCGCGCAATTCTTTCCGGAGGATTTTCCCGAGCGGATTTTTCGGCAGCGCGTCTATGAACTCGATCGATTCGGGGCATTTGAAGCTCGAAAGCCGCTTGCGGCAGAACTCGATCAGTTCTTTCTCGGTGACGTTTTCGCCAGTGCGCTTGACCACGAAGGCCTTGACCACCTGGCCCCATTCCACCGAGGGCACCCCGATGATCGCGACTTCGTCCACTGCCGGATGACTCATCAGCACGGTTTCGATTTCCGCCGGCGCGATGTTCTCGCCGCCGCGGATGATCATGTCGTCCTTGCGGCCGGCGAAGAACACGTAGCCTTCGTCGTCCACCCAGCCGAGATCGCCCGTCGCGCGCCATCCGTCGGGCAACGCGGCGTCGTCCTCGCGTCCCGCGTACCCCTTCATGATGCGTGGAGTGCGGATGCAAATTTCGCCGACCACGCCATCGCCCTGGAACTTGCCGTCGTCGTCGCGGACTTTGATCTCGACGTCGGGCAGCGGCTTGCCGATCGAGTTGAGCCGCTTGAGTTTCAGTTCCTTCTGCTGCTCGGTGCCTTCGATACGATGATCGTCAGGCCCGAGTATGGTGAGTGATGAGGTCGTCTCAGTCTGGCCGTAGGCATTGACGAAGCCGACGGTGCTCGGGAACGCCTCGATCGCGCGGCGGATGACCTGGATCGGCATCGGCGCGCCGCCGTACGCGAGGTTAGTGAGATGCGAAAAGTCGGTGTCCTTGAAGCCCGGCTCATCGAGCAGTTGCTTCATCATGGTGGGGACGACGAACGCGTGAGTGACCTGCTCGTCCACCACCAGTTTCAGCCACGCCTTGGGATCGAATTGCGGCATCAGGACAAGTTTGCGGCCGGTCCAGATGTTGGTCATCATCGCGGTGGTTCCGGCGATGTGGTAAAACGGCACGCACACCAGCGCCACTCCCCGATCGGTTCCATCCGCCATCTCGACGTTCGCCGTGACGTACGCGACGAAATCGCGAAACCGCAGCATCACGCCTTTCGGTAGCGAAGTCGTACCGCTGGTGTACATGAGGACCGAGACGTCTTCCTCTTCCACTTCGGCTTCGTTCTCGTCGGGATCGGTGCGGCGCGCCAGTTCCGAAAGCTGATACAGGGTGCCGTCGCCGGAGCCGATGGCGACCACTTCGTTGACATTGAGACGCGAGCGAATGCGGCCCACCAAATCGAGGTAGCGATCGCCGACCAGCAGCACCTTGGCCTTGCCGGTGTTGATCATGTACTCGAGCTCGGGATCCTTGGCGCGATAGTTGAGCGGCAGGAAGGTCGCTCCGGCCTTGGCTGCGGCGTAGTAGGCGCCGATGTAGCGATCGGAATTGGTATCGAGCGCCGCGACGACGTCCTTGGGGCCGACCCCCAGATGCTTGAACACGGCGGTATAGCGCCCGACCATTTCGTTTAGCTGTGCGTAGGTGAAACGGCGATCGCCGGAGACCACGATTTCCTGATCGGGAACTATCGAAGCCGGAATCGTGACGAAGTTAACTGTATTCACTGACCCGCTGTCCTTCCTTTCTAAATTTCCCTCGACTCCGCTTCGCTCCGCCTCGGGAGCGCCGCGGCGCTGCGCGCCCCCTTCGGGCCTCACTTTTGGGGTCGAAGCATTTGCTCTCAGATTTTCCCTCGACTCCGCTTCGCTCCGCCTCGGGAGCGCCGCGGCGCTGCGCGCCCCCTTCGGGCCTCACTTGCAAGGTCGAAGCATTTATATCTCTCAGCCAAACGCCGTTCGAGCGCGATCGCATCGCGCATCGGCAGTTCGAGGCCGTCCCAGATCGCAAGTTTGAGCAAGGCCGCTTGTTCACGAGGAAGCCGCGCCAGCTTCAGCGCGAGTTCCAGTGCGCGTGCGTCCAAATCATGCCCCGGGACGACATCGGCGACCAAACCTACAAGCATCGCCTCGCGCGCGTCAATCCAACGTCCTGTTATACAAAGATCCATGGCAAGTCCGAAGCCCAGGCGGCGCGGCGCGGTCTGCGTTCCCGCTACGCCGGGGATCATGCCAGCGCCGGTTTCCGGCAGGCTGATGCGCGTATCTTCGGCGGCGATCGCGACGTCGCATAGCAGCGCCATTTCGAGTCCGCCGCCGACCGTAAAGCCATGCAGCGCGGCGACGGTGGGAATCGGCAGCGCGCGCATCCGGCCCCACACGTCGCGGCGAAAGCGTACCCATCGCGCGATAGTCGGGGACGGCGCGCTGCCGAACTCGCTCAGGTCGCCGCCGGTGGAAAATGCTTTTCCCGCGCCCGCCAGCACCATCGCGCGGATGTCTACGTCATCGTGAATCGCGCTGAGGATTTCGTACAGCGCATCGCGCATCGCCATGTTGTAGGCATTGAGCTGGAGGGGACGATTGAGTGTGACCCACGCAACCACGCCGCGCTTTTCGAACAGAACCGCGGGCGATGTCGATGATGTTTCGCCGGGCATAAGCATGCTGGCGTGGACGCCGTAAAATTATCTGCCGGAGTGCAGGTCGGCGCTGTCGCTTTGCGCGATCGCCGGGCGACCGCGTTCGTAAACTATACGCCCGCCCACCATCGTGATGTCCACCGAAATGTTCATCAGATCCGTGGCCGATGCGGCAATCGGATCCTTGCCGAGGATCACCAGATCGGCGAGCCTGCCAGGCTCGATGGCGCCCGCGTGCAGATTGGCCAGCTTCGCCGCCGAGGTGGTGAACAGCGCAAACGCGCTGTGGACGTCGAGCTTCTCGTGGGCAGCGAGCACATATCCTTCGAAGGAGGTGCGCGCCATTGCGGCGGAAATTGCTGCTAGCGGTTTTGCGGGCGTCACCGGCGCGTCGCTGCCCGCGGCGAGCCGGATGCCCTCATCACGCAGGCTGCGCAGGCGATAGAGATAGGGTATCAGCCCGGGATCGCCCGCATACTTCGCGCCGCGATAATAGATGAAGCCCGGATTAGTGACCACCCACGCATTGAGACTTCGAATCGCGCTGACGTAGTTGGGCGGTATCAGCCCGCCATGCTCGATGCGAAACGAAACGCGCTCAGCCTGATCGGCACCCAGCGTCTTGAGGGTCGAGTCAATCGCACTGAGTGCAGCGTCGAGCTCCTCGACCTCGGTCGCGTGGAACGCGCAATCGAGTCCGGAAGATGCCGCATAGCGCACCTCACGCGCGATCGCGTTGACCTCGTGGCCGCCGTGCGGAAAGAACTTCGCGCCCGCGATGCTGATGCCTGCTGCACGTGCTGCTGCCGAGGCCGCCGGAAGCGTATTGAGATGTTGACCGCCGATCATCATGCCGACGCGCTGGCAAATCGAGCGCGAGGTGACCAGCTTGCCGAAAAGCTCGACCTGGGCGGCGTCGTTGCGCGGGCTCGCGTCGGTGAATGCGGTCACGCCCGAGGCCGAGAGTTCGCGGCTGAAGAGGCGGGCGCGCGCTTCGGTCTCGGCCGCCGTGATGAGCGGAAGTTTGGAGGTAATCCATTCCTCCATGCCGGCCACCAAACCAGTCGCGTGCCCGGTGGCATCGCGCACCACCATTGCGCCGGGAGGAACCTTGAACTCGGGATGCTCGATGCCGAGCGCATTGAGCGCGCGCGAATTGAGCCATGAGCCGTGCAGCGTCGAATGACGCAGGCGCAGCGGATTTTTCGGGACGGCCTGATCGAGTTCCTCGCGCGTGGGACCGCGGCCGTCGCGGATCAGGGCATCATCGCATCCGAAGGCGCGCAGCCAGTTGCCGGGAGGCGTCTTGCCGGCAGCCAGCCGCAATTCGGCGAGGAGCTCATTGAGGGTGCGATACTTCCAGACCGAGACGCCGGTCGCGGCAGCCGCCGCTTCCATGAAGTGCAGGTGCGAATCGATGAAGCCGGGGATTACGGTGCGCCCCGCCATCTTGAGTAGATGGGTGCGCGGCCCGACCATCGATTTCAGCTCGGCGAATTTGCCGTGCGCGAGGATCGAGCCGTCGAGAATCGCGACCGAGTCGCTCTCCGGATGTCCGAAGACCACTCCCTCGTGAAGGACCAGGTCGGCTTTATCAACCACCATCTATTTGCGGATCCCCAACTCCACCCCGGATCCAGCGGCCGCCTCCGACGAGACAGCCGGTCATCAATCGATCAGTCCGAAGAGGGAAGCGGCTTCGCCTCCTTGATCTTCATGTTACCGTCGCAGCATTCGAGGTCGCCGGTGCCGGCCTTGTTGCAGAGTACTTCGGTGCCGCACTTGTCGCACTGATACCGTTTTCCAAGCTGATTAGCCATTGCTCCTCCGATAAATCCAAACTGGATTGCGAATCCAGAATTTAATCATCCAAATCGATTTATTTGTCGAATGGAAGTTCGCTCACGATCGCCTTGCGCTCGCCGTCAACATGAAGCTCGAGGCCCGGCGTCCATGCGCTGTGATGCAGGATCGCGAGGCCAATCGCGCCGAGTCGCGGCGACTGCACCGCACTGGTTACGTGACCGACCTCCTTGCCGTCAAGAAAAAGCGCGCTCCCTTTTGCGATGGGATGCCGAAAGCGCAGCCCGAAGAGCTTTTTCTTTAGCCCGCCGCGCGCGGTCGCCCGCTCGATGGTTTCCTGCCCGAGATAGCATCCCTTGTTGAAGGAGATCGAGCGCTGGAGGCGCGCTTCGAGCGCGATGGTTTTGTCGGTCGCATCCACGCCGACCTTGGCGAGGCCATGCTCGACGCGCACCACGTCCAAGGCTTCTTCGCTCACCGCGACTGCGCCGTCGTCGCTAAGGCGAGCTTCGAGGGCATTCAGGAAATCGCGGTCGGCAAGCAAAGAAAATGCGATGCCGCCGAACCTCGGCACATGACCGAGGACGCCATTGATCGACTTCGAGCATTGCCACGGCTTGAGCGCCTGTGCGCCGGCGACCTCAACCGATGACAGCGCATCGGCAGCGCGAGGCCCTTCGACATGCAGGATGGCGAGGGAAGGCATCTCTTCCATTTCGACGTCGTCGGCGACCAGCAACTTTTCCAGATGCTCTTTTTCGCGCGGCCACGCCGATGCCGCGGTCTCCAGCATCAGCGCGTCGTCCTCGACCCAAATCAGGAACTCGCCGATGACGTGGGCGTGCTCGGTGAGAAACAGGGCAGGTAGGATATCGCCAGGATGGGCACCCTTCACGTCGGCACTGCACATGCCATGGAAGAACGAAACGCGATCATCGCCGACTATGCGCACGACCAGGCGATCATCGAGGAGGTGGAAGCCAACTTCCTCGGTGAGCGCGCGATATTCTTCGACAAAGCTCATCTTAAACTTTAAGTATGCGAACGCTTCAAGCTCTGAATCCTGTGAGTCAATGATTTATCACAAGTTGGGCATCCGCCGCAGCATCACCCACAGCATGCGACGTTGGGTTTGAGAAACGATGCCTTGGCATCTCTACACATCAGTTTTTAAGTGAGGGTCGTTTGGCGTATGATTCCGAACGATGGCTGCCTCCTTGAAGTTTCGGATGCGATTCGGGTTGGCCATCGCGGTCGCCATCACCGTCTGCATCATCGCGCCGACGCCGTCGCATAGTGATACCGTTCAGGATGACGCGCGACATCTGAGCGACTCCGCCTTCGCGATTCTCAACACGCTGAGCAGCGACAGCACCAAGGCCGGCGCCGCCGATGTCATCGGCGCGATGGCGAGCTTCGCTGGTGATGCGCAAACCCTTTCCGCCGCGCTTACCAAGGATGACCGCGAGAGTGCCGGCGCGGCAATGACCGCGCTGGTGTCCGACCGGCGCGCCGTCGATGACGCCTTGCTGAAGAATCCAGGCGCTATCGAATCTTCGAAATGGTCGCCGCTGAAGGCCGAGCTCGCATCGATCCAGAGTCGGGTCCCTGCAGCCGTTGCGGCCGCGAAGACCTCGCCGGCGGATTCGCATCCCGAGGTGGTGAGACCTCCCGCGAGCGAGACGGCGGCGACCGAGGCCGATGGTTCGGCGCCTCGCGTCGAGATCACCAGCCGGGTGACCGACGACAGCGGGCTGCACCTCAAGGGATACCTGCAAGGAACCAATCTGAAGTCAGCCGGCATCTATGATGGCGAGACGTTGATCAAGCAGATCGACCTCGCGGCGGTGACGGGTGCGCAGCGCGTCCTGCTGGACTTCAAGCTGGAGCAGGTTTCGTCGGACGAAACGATTCGCGTGGCCGATGCGAGCGGGCGCGCTGCCGAAGTTCACATCGCGGATCATTCGGCGCCGGCCGTCGAGTCCGGTGGGCATGAGAAAATGATCGAGCTCGGCGGAGGCGGCACCAGCGATGCGCCGCCGGTCGAGTTGGCCTCGCGCGGACCGCGCAATACCGCGGAGATTCCCACCAAGTCGCCCTCGCGCCGACATCTCAATGGAAGCGGCAACCTCGGGCCACTCGACGCGCAGATCAACATCCTCGGGGTGCAGCAATCGATCTCGCAGCCGAATAGCTACCAGGTGATCGGACAGATCGCGGGCACCAGTGTTCATCGCGCGGGCATTTACATCGACGGGCGGCTGGTTGCGCCGATTCCCATCACTCCCGGCAGCGACACTTCGTTCAATGTACCGTTCACGATGTTCGGCAGCGCGGCGAGCATCCGCGCATACGGTGCGGGCAACAATTTCGTGGAGACCTCGATTGATTTGAGCACCGCCAATGGCGCGGTCTATGGCTCGAATCCTCCGGCGGGAGTGTACGCCTATCCGGTCAATCCATACGCGCGCAACCCATATGGATACCCCGCGAATCCGTATGGCGCTGCGCCTCCGCCGAATGGCTATCCCAACGGCGCGTACCCGAACGGCGGCTACCCGAATGGATATCCCAACAACGGCTACCCACCTCCTCGGCGCCCCTGGTGGTCGAAGATTTTTTGACCGCGTAGGACTTCCTGCCTGAAGCGTCCTTTTCGTGCTATTCTGAACACTTGGAGCCGAGACTATGAGCACACTTACGATCACAGTCGAGGATGAGATTCTGCGTAAGGCTGAACTGCGCGCGAAGCAGGAAGGATGCTCTCCGTCGACGAAGTCATGCGCGAAGTTACTCGATTCAGTACGGCTCGCTGAAGCGGCGACCAGATGACGGCGCTGCAAAATATTCTAGAGTTGGCCAAAAACTCGAAAGCGGGACATTTCGGCAAGCGATGGACCCGCGACGAATTGCACGATCGGCGGGTTCTGCGTCAGCGCTGATGCGATGTTTTTTCGATACCAACGTCCTCGTCTACGCCTTTGACCACACAGAGCCTGCGAAGAGTGCCGTAGCCCTGCGGCTTTTTGCGGATTGCATTGCGCGCAGCGAAGCGTTTCTCAGCATCCAAGTTCTTCAGGAATTTTTCACCACCGTAACCCGAAAGCTGAGCAGACCACTCCCACATCGACGAGGCTGAACGCGCGGTTCGAGACTTTGCCAAACTGCCGATCGTCAATGCGGATGCGACTCTCATTCTGGATGCGATTGCTCTCAGCAGCGATATCGCCTTTCCTTCTGGGATGCTCTTATCATTCAAGCTGCTTTGCGCGCGGGTGCAGAAATCCTCTATACCGAGGATTTGCAGGATGGGCAGGTCATCGAATCGCTGACGGTTCGGAATCCCTTCGCGGCTTAGCCCTCGCGTAAGTTGCCCGACGTGCCCCGTCGCGGTATCATCCCAAGTTCACTTCATTTGAAATCGCCCATAGTGCTTAAATTGATGACCGTATGCTGATCCAAGCCACCCAACTGCGTCCCGGAATGGTGCTCGAGTACAACAAGGACCTCTGGCGCGTGATGACCATCACTCACATCACGCCCGGCAACTGGCGCGGCATGGTGCAAACCAAGCTGCGCAACATCAAAACCGGATCGCAGACCGAAAACCGCTTCCGCTCGGAAGATCGCGTCGAGCGCGTAATCCTCAGCCAGGTGATGATGCAGTTCCTCTACCAGGAAGGCGAGGACTACCATTTCATGAACACCGAGAACTACGAGCAGATCACCATTCCGCGCGATCTCATCGAGGACGTGGTCGGCTTTCTGATTCCCAACATGGAAGTGCAGGTCGAGTTCTACGAGACCACGCCACTGAATGTCACCCCGCCCAAGCAAGTCGACCTCAAGGTCGAGCGCACCGATCCGGGGATGAAGAATGCGGCGGTCACCAATACGCTGAAGCCGGCGACCATGGAAACCGGGCTCATCGTGCAGGTGCCGCACTTCGTCAATGAAGGCGACGTGATCACCATCAATACCGAAACCCACGAATACGCCGGCCGCGGCAAGAAGTAGGCAAGCGATGCGCCAGCCGCGCGAAAGAGGCGCGGCGCCACGCTCACCGCGCCCGCAAAAATTTCCCCGCCCGTCGTCGTATCGCGAGCGCAAACCGCTCGCGAAGGATTCCATCGCAGAACTCCGCGCGTCCGACCCAGATGCCGTTGCGCGCCGGGCCCGGCGTCTACATCATCCAGACGCAGCCGGGCTTCGAATCGATCGCATGGAGTGAAATTTCCTCACAAATTCCGCGCGCGACGAAGCTTGGAACTCGCACCGTTCCCGAGCGCGCCGGAATGATCATCTTCGAGGCGCCGAAGCCCGCGCCGCTCGCGACCTTGCGCTGCGCCGAGGATCTCTTCGCCATCGTCGCGTATCGCAACAGCCTTGGCGATGACGCGACCCTGCTCGATAAGGTGCGCGCCACGATTCGCGGATGCACGCATCTCGATGAAGCGCTCAACGCGCGGGTCGCGATCGTCAAGGGAGCGCGCGCGGGCAAGAAGTTGCGCTTCAAGGTGATCGCGCGGCTTTCCGGTGAGCACGATTTCCGGCGCGTCGATTTCAAGCATGCGGTCGAGACCGGCGTCCTCGAGCATGGTGACCATTTGTGGCGTCTCGACGAGGACAATGCCGAGGTCGAGTTCTGGGCCACCATCCTGCGCGACGAATTCATTTTCACGCTGCGGCTCAGCGACGACACCATGCGCTTTCGCGATTACAAAATTTCGCATCGCCCCGGATCGCTGCGTCCGTCGGTCGCCGCCGCCCTGGCGCTGGTGTCGAATCCGAAGCCCGATGACGTCTTCCTCGATCCGCTTTGCGGCACCGCCACTGTGCTCATCGAGCGCGCGCACTTCGGCCGCTACACGATGCTGCTCGGCGGCGACAGCGATCGCGATACCCTCGAGGCGGCGCGCGAGAATATTGGGCCGCGTTACAAACCCATCGAGATTAGACAATGGGATGCGGTCGCGTTGCCGCTCGAAGACGCCAGCGTCGACAAGGTCGTGAGCAACCTGCCGTGGGGCATGAAGCATGGATCGCATGGCGACAATCGGCGGCTTTATCCGCGCCTGGTCGCGGAGTTTCGCCGCGTGCTGAAGCCCGGCGGTACGATGGTGCTGCTCAGCGCTGAGATGCGATTGATGAGCGAGCTATGGAGCAAGGCACATCTGCGACCCTCGCGCATCCTGCGGGTGACCGTCCTCGGCGCGCCCGCCGCGATTTACGTTTGCGAAAATCCCGGTAAGTAATCTTGAAATTGGCGGGCGCCATGCCGACGTCGAGTATCGACATGGCGCCCGAGTTTGATCGCGGCTACTTCTTGGTGACCGTGCCCAGGTCGATCGGCAAGTTGGCGACCCCGACCGGATTGCCACTCTCAGTGACATCCACCGCAACGATCTGTTGAGTTGATTTGTTAGCGGGCTGCCCTGCGGCGGCTCCTCCGGACGATCCACCCCCGCCGCATCCAACCATCGCGGTCGCCATGATCAGAAGCGCTGCGGCAAGAAACGATGCGCGCCGTCGCTGTTTGTTGCTCAGCGGAACCATCACGAAGCCGAGCAGACTCAGCGAGAAAAGCAGCGAACCGGTGCCGCCTCCCGATGACCTGCCGACGAAAACGCCGGCTAGTTTGACGTTATGAATGTCCAGGGTCGCGCCCTGTCCGCCTGAAATCACGCCATTGAAGGTGAAGGTTAAAGCCTGTCCGCCACCGGAGGGGACGATGATCGGAGCACTGAAAGTAAAGATCGTCGTCGAGGTGATGTTGGGGGCGGTGACCGTCATGCTTCCGACGGGCACCGTATTGAGGAACGCCGACAGCGACAGCGAGCTGAAAACCTTCGGATGCGTCACGGTAACGCTGACCGACGATATGATTTGCTGATTCACGGTGTTCGAGGTGTACCCGACACTGCCTAGACTTACGTCGGCGCCCGGTGATCCACCGCCGCTGGCCGGCTCGATGAGATCGACGCCGCCACCGACCGGAGTCGGGGTCGCGGTTACCGTCAAGGTCGCGCTGTCGATTGCAGTGGGCGCGATGGTCGCGCTCCCGGTCGGTCCTGCGGTGGAGGTCGCCGAGGGAGTAGGCGGCGAACTTGGACTCGGAGTGGGTGCCAAGGTGGGCGTCGAGGTAGGTGCCGAGGTCGGTGTGGGCGTCGGTGCCAGCGTTGGCGTCGGGCTCGCACTGCTAGTCTGGGTCGAGGTCGCCGTGGGCGGCCCGGTCGGACTAGGCGTGGGAGTTTGAGTCGTCGTCAATGTCGCGGTCGCGGTTTCGGTCACCGTGGCGGTCGCGGTTTCGGTTGCCGTAGCAGTGGCCGTTACGGTCGCGGTAGCCGTCGTGGTCGCGGTGGAGGTTGCCGTCGCAGTCTCAGTCTGAGTGGCCGTCGCCGTTTCCGTTGCGGTCGGCGTCTCAGTCGCGGTGAGCGTTGCGGTGGCTGTAGAAGTTGCGGTGCCCGTAGAAGTTGCGGTGGCGGTTGCGGTGGCTGTCGCGGTGGGGGTCGGAGGACACTCCACTCCACTCGGATTAAGCACGGTCAGAAATGCCTGGCTCGTCGAGTGGGTATTGCCGGTGGCGTTATTGCTCGACTGAAACGCCCCAAGGACCGGAAAATCGGTCGAGAAGGTCAGGCCTGCAACCACGATGTTGCCGTTGGAATCAACCGCAACACCACCGGCGATGTCGACCGCACCGCTTCCACCCAGCAGGTAGCTGTTCGCGAGCTGGTCCGCAGCGAGCAGTTGGGATGGATTCAACTCGAACACAAAGGCGGTGGTCGGAACCTGGCCGCCAAAGTGAAACCCAGTGGAGTTGTTGGCGTTGAAACATGCAGGTCCGCCCGATGGAAGCGGAAAGGTCGTACCGTTTCCGCCAGAGGTGGTTAGACCGGTGACGTAAACATTGCCGCCCGAAACGGCGATGCCGGTAGCGGCGTCACCAAATCCGACCGGGCTACCAAAACGGATCACGCTCGTTCCGTGTCCGCTGAGATAGGTGGAGTAAAGAATTCCACCTAGCCCGGAAACCGCAGGATTCAATTCGGTGACGAAAGCGGCAGTTGCCGGCGAAGCTGCTGCGGCTGCGTTATTGTTTCCCTGAAACGATGGGACGATCTGCGTTGCGCCGCCCGGGACTTGGAAATCGGTCGATGCGGTGTAGCCCGTGACCCAGATCGAGCCGTTATTGCTATTGAAGGCGATCGCGGTGCCGGCGTCTCCGACGCCATGACCCCCAGAGGATACCGCGCCCGATCCGCCGAGGTAGGTTCCATATACCAGCGAAGCGGGTCCCATGGCCGCGGCTGGATTGAACTCGGCAACGAAGACGTTGCTGGTCCCGTTGCTCTGGGCGGTGGCGTTATATGAGTTCACCTGCGCGCCTGGTACCGTCAGATCGCTGGAAAAGGTCGCACCGGTAATGAATCCGTTGCCACCGCTCGGGTCGGAGGCAACCGCCAAACCAAAGTCGGAAGCGCCGTTGTTCCCCGAACCCCCATAGAGGGTTGAGTACGCAAACGTCGGCGCTATGGGTGGTGCTCCCGGGATTTGGTCAACCAGATCGAAGAAGGTCGCAGCGCCGATACCATTGGTAACGAAGGAAGACTGGAATGCGTTGCTGCTAACCGGATAATCGGAGCTACTATCCGCGGCGGTCGAGCCTACGATGAAGACATTGCAGGTTGACTTTGGCAAATTTCCGCAGGCCGGGTCCTTCAACGCCACGCCAGCTTCCATCGCGGCAACGGGATTACCAGAAGCGGCGTTCCCGCCAATATAGCAGGAATAGTCTAAAGTACTTCCGCTGGCCTCGAGCTTGGCCACAAAGCCACTGCCGAATACACTTCCTCGATAGGTAGTCCCGAAGGTGTCGCAGTCGGAAGACCCAGGAAAATTACTCGAATAGGTCTGGCCGACGATGAACGCGTTACCACTCGCATCCACCGTGATCCCATTGGCGACGTCCCCGTGACCGGAAGAGTTCACCCTTCCGGAACCGCCAATATAGGTGGAGTACACCAATGAGCTGTCCCCCGTCATCGAATAGTCGAGCTTCGATATGAATGCGTTGGGGTTAGAATTACTGAAACCGCTATTGCCGCCCTGAAATGCACTAGCGGTGGTGGGAAAATCTTTCGAGTAAGCTAATCCGGTCACATAGGCGAAGTTATTCGAATCGACAGCGACCGCAGTACCGATGTCGGCAGCAGTGAGTGGAAGATCACTGCCGAGTAAAGCCGTTAGCTCCGGCTGCGGAAATGGACCGGTGTGCTCCCCAACCCCGCCGAGGTAGGTCGAATATACGAGGATGTTGATCGGCGGATCGACCATCAGGGTCTGCCGGTGGTCATAGGCGGCGATCTCGAATGACACTTCGTGGCGCGCAATGCCGGCCTCGATGGTTCCATCACCGGCCATCGCGAAAGCGCCATCGATCGGCGTGCTACCACCCGATGCGTCTTGCTGATACACGCGCGGCTTCTGCAACACGATGAGACCTGCAGGTGTAGTCACAATGAGGTTGCCGCTTTGGTCGACCTCGGTTTTGTCGCCGCCCTCGACCGCGAACTTCAGCTTCGAGGTATCTGCGCCCGGCGCCGCGATGAGGTCGTATTCCAGCGCCTGCGGAGTGCCGTAGTAAACCAGATCGATGCCGGGATAAACGTTCTTTTCCTTGATGCGTCCGAAGATCGGAACATTGCGATGATATTTGGACGGATCGTTGCCGATGATGTAATTGACCCGTCCGCGCAGCGCCTCGAGCGCCTCGAATTGCGGATGCGGATTGGCGCCGATAAGCCGGATGCGCACCGCCGATTCGATGAGCTTATCGCTCGTGGGAGCAGGTCTCGCTGATCGCGCGATATGCCTGGTTTGGTCGCTACCACCGCCGACCATTGTGATCACCGCTGCATCATCGGTAAGAAACAGCGACGAACGACTGCTATGCGACAAGTAGCGCACGCTGGGGTCGCTCTGCCCGAGGTTGCGCTCAAAGTACAGCGGCATCCCGCTGTACTTCTTCAACACATCGTCGTGGCGATGCGAAACCGAATCGGACCGGACGGCGCGAAAGTGCTTTGATTCGACCAGGCCGCCTACTACCAAAAACATGGACACGGTGGTCAGGAGCACGATCCTCCTGATCCTCGATTCGCGACGCTTGCGCATTGGTCGACCCCTCCCGGGGACACACGATCATGGTCATCAGATAGTCATATTTATAAGACTATTAGTGAACAGACCAAGGGAGAGATAGTTGTTGCCGTGAGTTGGAGCAAGCGAGGATGCGAAATTTCAGCGAGCGCGAGAGCTTCGGTGGGCTACGTCAGCCGTTGGCGTGCAAGCGCAGGTCGCGCGCCTGGGTGCGATACGGTTCGGGCAGCGGAACTTCGCGTCCGTCGCTCCAGACGCTTTCGAGGCGATAGAACTCGCGCGCCGGCTCATAGAAAAGATGAATCACGACGTCGTCGTAATCGAGCACGACCCAATGCGCATGGGTGAGGCCTTCCACCGCGAGCGCATACTCGCCGTCATGATGCATGCGCTCCTCGATGCCGCGCGCGATCGATTGCACCTGGACGTCGGAGCGTCCGGTCGCGATCACGAAATAGTCGGCGATCGAATTGAGATGCTCGACTTCGAGCACCACCAGGTCGTAGGCCTTTTTGTCGAGCGCCGCTTCGGCGACGGCGAGCGCCTTATCGAGTGAGGTCACGGCAGGCATTCCGATGGAGTGTGCAACTTCGAGGAGTTGAAACGATCAAGCCGGATTCGGTGCGCGGTCAGCATCAATACAGAGCGTGGCGGCGAAGATAGTCGACCACATCGCCGGGGAGCAGATAATTAATCGATTCGTTGTTCTGGATTTTCTGGCGGATTTGGGTCGCCGAGATCGGGAAGAAAGTTGTTTGCACAAATGACAGCGTTTGTCCGCCCGTATTCACGTAATGATCTTGTTCCTTAATGTAGCCAAACCGATTCAGAGCGGCAAGGGAAACCCGCGCCGCCGCCTCGCCCTCGCGCAGCCGCGTATGCACCGCGATGCTGCATAGCTTCACCAACTCGTCGCAATCCTTCCAGGTTTCGAGTTCATGAAATTGGTCGGACCCCATCAGGATGAAAATCTGCGCCTGATGCCGCAGGGTCGTGGTGAAATGCTTCGCGGTGTCGATGGTATATGAACGTCCGGCCCGGCGAATCTCGGTATCCGATACCATGAAATGCCGATTGCCTTTGGTCGCCAGCCGCACCATCTGCAGCCGATGCTCGGCGGGCGCCAGCTCGCCTTCGGGCTTGTGCGGCGGTGAGGAGGCGGGCACGAAGTACACCAGGTCCAGCTTCAGCATCTCGCGAACTTCCTCGGCCGCGCGAAGATGGCCGAAGTGGATCGGATTGAAGCTGCCGCCGAAGAGTCCTACACGCAATTAAAGCTCCACTACAAATTGTAATGTTCGCAGCCGGCGGCCAGCGGACTATCGGACCTGGCCGTCGCCGCGAACGATATATTTGTAAGTCGTCAACTCACGCAGTCCCATCGGTCCTCGCGCGTGCAGACGATTAGTCGAAATTCCCGTCTCCGCGCCGAAGCCGAATTCGAAACCGTCAGTGAAACGAGTCGACGCGTTGACGTAGACCGTAGCCGAATCGACCTCGCGTTCAAAGCGCGCCGCGGCCTTCGCATCCTGCGTCACGATGGCATCGGCGAGGCCCGAACCATGGCGGCGGATGAACGCAATCGCTTCATCGATCGAATCGACAACTTTCACCGATAAAATCAGCTCGAGGTATTCGGTATCCCAATCTTCCTCGGTCGCATGCTTGATGCTCGGGAGGATCGAGGTGGTCGCGTCGTCGCCGCGCAGCTCGACCCCCGCCGCGATGAACCGCTTCGCCATCGAGGGAAGGAACTTCGCCGCGACCTCGCGATGCACCAGGAGATTTTCCATCGCGTTGCACACCGAGGGGCGGCTGACCTTGGCGTTGAAGCAAATTTCCTCGGCCATTTTCAGATCGGCGGCCGCATCTACATAGGTATGGCACAGGCCATCGAAATGCGGGAGCAAAGGAACCGCAGAACCCGCGAGCGCCTCCTTCAAAGAGCCGCCGCCGCGCGGAATGATCAGATCGATCGCCTCGGGATGGCGCTTGAGGATCTGGATCGCCTCGCGATCGGGCGTGTCGATGAAGGTTGTCGCGGCGGGATCGATGCCTGCGTCTTCGAGTGAGCGCGCCAGCATCCTCGCGAGGACAGTATTGGCCGCGAGCGCTTCCTTTCCGCCGCGCAAAACCACCGCATTGCCGCTCTTGAAGGTGAGCACTCCCGCATCGATGGTGACATTCGGGCGCGACTCATAAACGATCGCGATGACCCCGAGCGGCACGCGCACTTTCTGAATGTGCAGTCCGTTGGGGCGATCCCAGCGCCTCGATCACTTCAGCGACCGGATCGGGCAGCGCCGCAACCTCCTCGACGCTTTTGGCCATCGCGGCGATGCGTGCCTCGTTGAGGGTCAGGCGCTCGAGGAACGCGCCCTCCCGCCCGGAGGTTTTTGCTACTTCGAGATCCTTGCGGTTGGCTCCGAGGATCGCGGGAACGTTTGCTCTGAGCGCCTTCGCGAGTGACAGCAGCGCGGCGTTCTTGCGCTCCGTCGAGCATAGCGCGAGCGCATGCGAGGCTTCCCGCGCGCGCCGCAACTGCGAAACGATATGCTCTTCGAGCGTCATGAATTTTCCGCGCTGCCAATTTCCTGCAGCAATACGAAATTATCGCGATGAATGATTTCGTCGGCAACCTTGTAGCCGAGCAGGTTGGAGATCTCGGTGGTGCGACGTCCTTTGAGCTTCGCCACATCGGGCGCCGCGTAGTTCACCAGCCCGCGGCCGAACTCGACGCCCTCGGGATCGATGAGGCTCACGCAATCGCCGCCGGTAAATTCGCCTCGCACTTCGCGGATGCCCGAGGGCAGCAGCGAGCGTCCTTTGCTGCGCAACGCGTCGGCCGCGCCCTTGTCGACACTCAGCGAGCCCGAGGGCTTCAACGCGAAGGCGATCCAGTGCTTGCGGCTCTTGAGCCGCGTTCCACCGGGAGTTATCAACGTGCCGACCTCGCGCGAAGCATCGAGCGCTGCCGCGATAGTTCCCGGCTCGCGTCCGGGCGCGATGATCACCGCGATGCCGGCGCGCGCCGCTTGTTGCGCGGCCTTTAACTTGGCCGCCATGCCGCCGGTGCCCAGCGGCCCGATGGTCTCGGTCACGAGGCCCTTCATCTCGGCCTCGGGATTGGTGATGAGCGGAATCAGATGCGCGTCGGGACGCTTGCGCGGATCGCCGGTCAGAACTCCTGCGACGTCGCTCAGAATGATCAGCAACTGCGCCTGCACCATCGAAGCGACCAGCGATGACAACATGTCGTTGTCGCCGAAGCGAATCTCCTCGACCGCAATGGTGTCGTTCTCATTGATGATGGGGATGACACCTGACGCGAGCAGAGTGGTGATGGTCTGCATCGCGTTCTGACGGCGCTTGCGCTCGGAGACATCGTCATGCGTCAAAAGGATCTGCGCGACGGTCCGATCGCATTCGGAAAACGCGGCCGCCCACGCGCGCATCAGCTCGATCTGCCCGGTTGCGGCCGCGGCCTGGCGCGCTCCGATAGTCGGGCCCGCCAGCTTCGCGAGGCGCGCACGTCCCGCCGCGATCGCGCCCGAGCTCACCACGATGACCTCGCGCCCAGCGCGGACCGCCGCGTCGATTTCGGAGGCGAGCCGCGTGATGACGCCGGCATCGAGGCCCGACTCGTCGGAGAGCACCGCGCTGCCGACCTTGATGACGATGCGTCGCGCGCCCTTGAGGATCGCCTGTTTGTAATCTAGCTGGGGCACGCTGCGGCCTCAGTCTTTTGCGTTTCGATTTTGCGAAGCTGCTCGGCGATCGCCTCGACCAGCGGCTCAAGCCCGGTGTGCTTGTCGGCCGAAATCGCGATAACTCTGAGATGCGTCGCCTTTTCTACTTTGCGCACGAGGTCTTTGGCTTCGTCCTTGGCGACCAGATCCATTTTGTTGAGCGCGACGATCGACGGACGCGATGGTAGTTCGGCGTCGAAGGCTTCCAGCTCTGCGCGCACGACGCGGAAATCCTCGGCGGGCGTGCCGCTCGCATCGAGGACGTAGACCAGCGCATGGGTGCGGCTGACGTGGCGCAGGAAGCGAATGCCGAGGCCTTGCCCGAGGTGCGCGCCTTCGATGAGTCCGGGAATATCGGCAATCGAAAATGCTTCCTCATCGGAAAGCATCACGCGGCCGAGGTTCGGCGTGATGGTGGTGAAAGGATATGGTGCGACTTTCGGACGCGCCGCCGTGAGCGCGCGCAGCAGCGTGGATTTTCCCGCGTTGGGAAGGCCGACCAGGCCCGACTTCGGCGACGAGGCGCAATTCGAGGCGCACCCAGCGCTCCACGCCCGCGGTCCCCGGCGTTGCGATGCGCGGTGAGCGTCGCGTCGAAGTCGCGAAGTGGATGTTGCCCTTGCCGCCTTCGCCGCCCTGCGCGATGGTTTTGCGCTCGCCGGGCAGGACCATGTCGGCGAGGACGTCGCCACTTGCATCATCGATCACGAGGGTGCCGGGCGGGACGCGCACGATGAGGTCGCTCGCGCCCTTGCCATACTGTTGTTTGCCGCGGCCGCCTTCGCCGTCGCGCGCGATGAGCCGCGGCTGGTACTTGAAGTCGAGCAGGGTCGACATGCCTTCGTTGACTTCGAAAATGACGCTGCCGCCGTGGCCGCCGTCGCCGCCCGCAGGCCCGCCCATCGGACGATACTTCTCGCGCAGGAATGCGATGGCGCCATTGCCGCCCTTGCCCGCATGCACGAAGACACGTGCCTCATCAATGAAGCGCATTTTCGAGGACAACTATCTTACGGTATTCAGTGCGCAGCGGTAACCCGGCTGGGCTTGAATGGAAACCACAGCAATGGCACGTCAAATGCTGCACGGGGTATCTCAAATGGACAGGCTGGACTTTACCGGGTTGGATTTGGCGATCTGCCGGGCCCGCGTAGTTTTGTCGATCGTGGCGTTAGTGTCGATGTACATCGATCCGACTATCGGCGGGTTTTTGAAAATCGACTCGTATGCCCTGATCACCGGGTTCTGCTACTTTCTGTATAGCGCGGCCGTATACCTCGCGGTGCGGCGCGGATTTCCCAAGCGGCAATGGCTGGTAGTCACCGCATTACTGGATATTCTCTTCGCCACCGTCCTTACACGGCTGACCGAGGCCGAAACCAGTCCCTCGTTCGCATTTTTCCTGTTCGCGATCATCGCAGCGGGATGCTGGAGCAATTTGCGCGCAACGGTGCTGGTCACCCTGGCCTGCGTAACGATGTATCTACTGGCCATCGCGCTCGGACCGAACCCGGTCGGCAATCTCTACCTGATGCGGGCCGGGTACTTTGCGATCGCCGGCTACTTGATCATCTTCTTCGGGCAACAGCGCGCTATCATGGAGCATCGAATGGGTGAGCTGGAAAACGCGGCCGAGCGCCAAAACATCGCGCGCTCCCTTCACGACGGCTACATCCAGGCGCTCGCGGGAGTAAACCTGAAGCTGGAAAGCTGCCGTGACATGCTGATGAGCGAGCAGGCCGCCGAGGCTCTGGTGGAGATCACCGAGCTACAGGGGCGCATCGATCGCGAGTATGACGAAGTCCGGGCCTACGTCCGTTCGCTGGCGAATACTCATCCGAGTCTTTCGAGCGAGACCTACAGTGGCTTCAAAACCCGGTTTCAGGTCAGCGCGGATTTTGCCGCATACGGACTAGTCGTGGAACAGGTTCTGCTTATCGCGCTGGAAGGGGTACGAAACACCCGACGCCACGGCCACGCCCAGCAGGCGAAAATCGAGATGCGCCAGGCCGAAACGTCGATTCGAATTCGCATCGATGACGACGGGATCGGATTTGGCGAAGCGGCCATGCCGCCCTGGACCATCGCGTCGCGGGTCGCGGAGTTTGGCGGCCATCTGACCATCAACACGGATGGGCACACCGGCGCCCATCTTGAAATCGAGATGCCTAATGCATGACACGATGACTGCGCCGATTCGACTGATTATTGCCGACGATCACGAGCTGTTTCGCCAGGGGTTGCGCTCGCTCCTGCTGCGCCATCGCGACTTCCAGGTGGTGGCCGAAATACAAGCATCCGCCGATCTGAAATCGGTGGTCGGTGGAATTCCAAGCGACGTGCTGTTGCTCGATTTACAGATGGACAAATGGGTCCTGGGCGACGTCGCGGAACTCGCGCGCTTGACCAAGGTCGTGGTTCTGACCGCGAACGAAACGATGGAAAACGCGATCGTCGCGTTGCGTGCAGGAGCCCGCGCGATCGTGCAGAAGCGCTTCGCCATTCGAACGCTCATCGAAGCGATTCGTGCGGTGGCGGAGGGCTCGGTGTGGATGCCGCCGACGCTGCAGGCCGAGATTGCTGCGCAATGGGGCAATTCTTCGGTCAAACATCTCACCGATCGCGAAGCGCAAATCGTCTGCTACATCGGGGTCGGCCTGCGCAATGCTGAAATCGCTGCACGGCTGGCGATCGCGGAAAGCACCGTAAAGACGCATCTCAACAACATTTTCCAGAAGCTGGAAATTCGCGATCGAGTTGAGCTTGCGATGTATGCGCTGCGTCACGGTTTGGTCGGCAACCGTTTGCCCGAAAGCGACCAAAATCGCTCCTAAGAATGTCCGGCGAAACCCTGATTCGCCGCATCTCGAATAATTGCCGAGGCCGTAGGCATTGCTGCCTAATTAGGCAGAAACCGCAAAAAGGTATTAAAGGCCTACGATCGATTGCGCAGCGTTAACCTAGAACTTTAGATGGAGATTTTCTCCATCGTGAGGTTTAGATGCTGAACTTGCCAATCCGATAGCGCGTAATCGCGCAACGGCATGTCCATTGCAACCTGCAACCTCTTGCGGAATTTTTCCACGGTATTTTAGCGCGGCGTAAATCAACAAACCGCCGTAAACGCAACGTCACTGGTCGGACGCCTTAAGCGACTTCGTCGCACGAGGGGTTTTCGCCAACGGAGGGAGATCTGCGCGATGGGCGCGAATAGTAAACAGGGTTGGTACCTCTTTCTCTTCCTAGTCGGGTTCACCTTTTTGCCCGCAGGTTTAGTCTATCTAGGATACTTGTTCGCGCTGTTGGGTTTAGCGTGTCTCATTGTATCCGCGATCGGCTTCATCCAAATCAAACCCCTTGAGCATGAGCAGCCGGCTGGAAGCCAACCGGCGGCGGTAAGCTCCGCGGCGCCCGCGAAACGGGCGGTCTAAAGGAGGAGCCAATGAGAATCGCAGGTCTTATCGTAATTCTGCTCGGCTGGATCATCGCAGTGAGCAGCGTGACCATCGGCTCGACGGGGGCACAAATCATAGTGGCATTGTTGGGCTTCGCCGTATGCCTGGTGGGAATCATCGGGGTGCTCAACCGTCATCACCTCGCCAACGCAATCTGGAAACAGTGAATCGGAGGAAAGTGTCGATGCTCGCAAGAATCAACAAGCTGCGGCGCAAGATGTCTCTCATCCTGGTCGCAATTTGGACGCTCGGAATGGTCATCCCCGCGCTGCGATCATTTGCGGACGACGCTCCCGCGGCTGCTCCCTCAGCGGCGGCGGCACCCGCGGCGCCCTCGGTTCCGATTACCACTGGCGATCTTAAAGGGGTAAAGGGCGCTACCGTCGATGACCTGGTGAAGGGAGATCCGGGCGGCGCCATCACCGGCAACGTCAACGACATCGTAGTGGCGGATCCGAAGGCGGGGCTCACGCTTTCCGATCTGGTCAACATGGTCGGCCAGAACCGTATCGCGATCAACTTCGTATGGACGCTGGTTACCGGCTACCTGGTCATGTTCATGCAGGCCGGATTCGCGGCCGTTGAAACCGGTCTGTGCCGCGCCAAGAACGCCAACCACACCATGATGATGAACTTCATGGTGTACGGGTTCGGTCTGTTCGCGTATTTCGTGATGGGTTTTGCAATTCAGCAGGGTGGCTGCGCTCCGGTGGCGAACCTGGGCGGTCTCAATCCGCTCAATAGCGAGTTCAGCATCACCGGCATCGGGGGCAAAGCGTGGGGGCTGTTCGGGCAGCGCGGCTTTTTCCTGGCCGGCTCGACCTACGACGTTGGCATCTGCGTAATGTTCCTCTTCCAGATGGTGTTCATGGACACCGCGACGACCATCGTCACTGGTGCGGCGGCCGAGCGTTGGAAGTTTGCTGCCTTCGCGGTCTCGACCTTCTTCCTCGGAGCCATTACCTATCCCGCTCTATGGAAACTGGGCATGGGGCGGCGGTTGGCTGTCTCAGCTCGGCTCGAACTACGGCATCGGCAATGGTTACTGCGACTTCGCCGGCTCGGGCGTCGTCCACGCGGTCGGCGGACTGACCGCACTGGCGGTTTCCCTGGTCATCGGGCCTCGGATCGGTAAATACACACGCGACGGCAAGGCGCTGCCGATGCCTGGTCACGACATCACCCTGGTTCTTCTCGGATGCTTTATCCTGGCATTCGGATGGTTCGGGTTTAACCCCGGCAGCACCTTGGGCGCATCGGGTGCGGGCAACTTGCGCATCAGCGTAATCGCAGTCAACACAATGGTCGCCGGAGCGCTCGGTTCTTTCGCCTCGGTGCTTTACATGTGGATTCGCTTCGGCAAACCCGATGCTTCGATGGGCGGCAACGGCCTGCTCGCCGGGTTGGTGGCAATCACGGCGCCCAGCGGTTTCGTCAATCCGGTTGGTGCGGCGATCATCGGATTCGCTGCCGGCATGCTGGTTTGCCTGTCGGTTGAATTCATCGAGCGCGTAATGAGAGTCGACGATCCGGTCGGCGCGATCTCGGTGCACGGGACCTGCGGGTTATGGGGCGTTATTTCGGTCGGTCTGTTCGCCGACGGAACCTACGGCGGTGGCTATAATGGAGTTGCAACCAACGTAACCGGCCTGTTTTACGGAAATCCCAAGCAGTTGGTCGCGCAGCTCATCGGATGCGCAACCTTGGCCGGGATCGTGTTCACCTCTCTCCTACCTGTTCAACTGGCTGGTGGATGGGATCGTCGGACAGCGCGTCAGCGCGAACACCGAACTGGAAGGCCTCGATCTTCCGGAAATGGGTGCGCTCGGCTATCCCGAATTTCAGCTCGTAACTCCCGGACTCGGTCGTTCGATCGAGGTTGCTGCGGACTAAGCGGAGGATCGCATGGAAGGACAAATCGCGTTTTGTGTACTAATGCTCGCGGTGTTCGCCCTGTGGCAGTTGATAAAACCCGGCAAGAGCATTTTCGATTAGTACCCCTGCGGGAAAGTCTGAGTCACGAAACCGAAGTAGCGAACGCACGAGCAAAGCGATAAGCAAAGATGGAAGTTCTCACTCAGGAAGCAGCGATGGCCAAACGGCCGACGCCGATCGTTCGCGATGCCGATGTGCTGCTGCGACGAGGAATCGAAGCGGTTGAATTCGATCGCATCGATGAGGCGGTCGGGTGCTGCGCCAGGCCGCCGAGCTCGCGCCCAGACTCGCATGACGTCCAACTGGTATTCGGTATCGCGTTGATGCGCGCACTTGAAATGCAAGCCGCGATCGCGGTTCTCGAAACCGCGATCGCGCTCAGCCCGCGTAGCTTCTTCGCGCACTTCCGGATGGGCGAGGCCTATATGCGGGTAGGCGTTCCGACCCGTGCCAAGGAGTATCTCGATCGAGCGATGTTATTTGAGCGGCAGCAAGGAACAGCGCGATATGGTTCGGACCCTGTCGTCGGTCGAGGCCAAGCACGCCGGCAAACGCGCGTGGCGACCGGATTTCGGCAAGCTGATCGGGCGCGGGAAGTCGAAGCAATGACGATGTTGAGAAATCGCGCGCAAATTCTGACGCTGGGCGCTGCCGCCATCGCGGCGATCATGATGGTGTTCTTCTTCAAGGCCCCGATCCTGCCGGTGATAATCGGCGCGATTGGAACTGCCTATTTCATAATTCGTCGCAAACCCGAGGTATGAAACCTCGCTGAGGTCGAAAAGGAAGTTGTCCGCATGAAAAAGATCGAAGCCATCGTCAAGCCCTTTACCATTGATGCAATCAAGGAAGAGCTCAGCAAAATCGGAGTTCATGGCTTGACCGCCTACGAAGTAAAGGGCTTCGGCCGCCAAAAGGGCCACACCGAGATGTATCGCGGCTCCGAATATATGGTCGATTTCCTGCCCAAATTGAAACTCGAAATCCTCATCCATGACGACCAGCTCGAACCGGTGACCAAAGCAATCATCAGCAAGGCGCACACCGGCAAGATCGGCGACGGTAAGATCATCGTCACGGAGGTCTCTGACGTAATCCGCATCCGTACCAGTGAGCACGGCGATCCCGCGATCTGATTTGTCGCCGCGGCGCGCGCCCCTCGAGGCGGGTGCGCGGAAGTCTGAGTAGTTATGAAGACCGCGTCATCGAGCCCCGAAGTTGCCGCTCAGGACTCCGGGCCGATGACCGGGGGGCATGGGCAGGGCGTCTCGCACGCGGTGGAAGGAAGCCAGGGGCCTGCGAGCCCTCCACCTGCCGCCTCCGATGTGGTGATGCTTTCGGGGTGGAAGTTCGTGCTGGGCTGCGGGATTGCCGCGGCGCTAACTCTCGGACTGGGATACGTCGTCACAATTCCGTTATGGCTGCTCGGCGCCGAAGTCATGACGACGATCCTATGTCTGTTCGTCTTCGGATCGTTCAAGTACCAGATTCACAAGAACGCGCTGACTTACGGCATGTTGCTGGTGGTCATTGCCACCTTCTGCGCGCTGCCATCTACCCAATGGAGTATCGAGATCGCGCGCGACGGCTGGGCCCAATGGATGCTCCGTCATGTGCTTTCCTTTAATGGCCTGGATGATCTGGTCCATGCCGACACGATGCTCTTCATCCTGGGCCTGACCTTCTTCGTCTCGGTCATTGCACAGACCCGTTTACTGGAAGGAATCACCTTCTCGCTGCTGCAACGCAATCGTGGAGCGATTCTACCTACGGTCCTTTCGGTCACCGCGGTGGTAGCAGTGGCGTCGGGGATTCTGGACGGGGTTTCGATGATCGGCCTGACCATCCGAACCCTGGTCATAATTCTGATGCTGGCCTCGGCGCCGAAATCGGCAGTCTTGCACGCGGTGATGATCTGCACCACGGTGACTACCATCTGCGGTGTCTGGTTGGCTTACGGCGAGCCGCCCAACCTGATCATGAAGGCAAATCTTTATCCCTATCTTGGGAACGCCTTCTTTCTGATCTACTGCGCTCCGCTCGCGGTCGCGGCGTACCTGGTGGTCGCCCGCCATCTCGGCAAGCGACTGCGGGGCCAGACTATCGATCTTGCGCGGATGGATGTCGTCGATGCCAACGCCGAGGACGTCCGTTTCCTGCAGGCCTCGCGCCATGGCGAGGTGGTCAGCGCGGTCGAGTTGGTCGAGGACAGCGCCGGGCAACTGGGCGATCACACCGAACCGATCCTCGAGCGCTTGCGCAATGGTGAATCGCTGGGCATCGCACTCGTTCGCGAGCAGGTGCCGACCCCGCTTCGGACCAGCCTTTTGGGTCATTTCGTAAGCGAAGAATTGGCTCCAGCTCTCGACCAGCACTACCGGCTCGACGCGGCTGGGAAGCATAAGGAAGCGCTGGAAGCGGAACGCTCGGTCGACGATGCGTTGGCAGAACTCGCACACCAGCGGCGCCGCGCGCAGAAAATCGGCGCGCTGGCGTTGCTGCCGTTCGCGGGAATGCTGGTGCTGCACGGCACGATGCATCGGCTGCCGCTGTTTCCCGCCTCGTTTCTGGCATTCGGGGTAGCAATTCTCGGGATTGCCCGGATTCCGAAAATGCGCCGTCTCGCGCTTCGCGAAGCACGTCTCGAGTATGCCGAGTATTACTTCCTCTTCCCGCTCTTCCTCTCCATCACGCTGCTAACCCGCGCGGACTTCTTTGAGCACGCTCAGGCCATGATCCATCATGGAATAGAAACCCTCGGCCGCTCTCACGTCGCATTCGGGCAGTTTTTGGGCTGCACCTTTCTCTCGGCGATCCTGGACAACAACGTGGTCGCCGATTTCGCCTCGCGCGCTCTGCATGGACTCGATTTGCACACGCTCTCGCTGTTCGCGATGGCGCAGATTGCGGGCTACGCGCTGGGCGGATGCTGGACCCATATTGGATGCGCTCAATCGGTGGTCGCGTATGCCTTCATTCAGCGCGACGTCGATGCGGCCTACACCCCGGTGCAGTGGATTAAAGAGATGACGCCGGTAATCCTCGAGATGCTGGTTGTCATTACGGTCCTGATCTACCTGGAGTCTGCCATCCTGAGCTGGCTGCACTGAGCGCGCCGATCGTCACTCTCGCGCGGCGGCGTTGCCGGACTAAGTCAGCAAAGAAATCGCGATCATGAACTTGCCGGCCCTGGTGCGTGGGACCTCCGCCATGCGATGGTAACTGACAGTTGCAGCAAGGCCGAGAATACGCGGAAACTCCGCGCCAATTTGTTGCTCGACCTCCGGCGCGATGGGAGCCTCGGAGGCGAAATTGATCACGTATCGATCGAAGCTCTCCTGCACCACCTGCAGCTGCCGGAACTCCTGGTAGCGACGCAACACCTCGACCAAATCCCACGGCGACATCAGGCGGCCGTCGGGGAGTTTGAACAGATTGAGCTCGCGGCCCAAAATCCGCGCGATGGTCGCCGACGGGCGTCCACAACTGCATCGATCGGCTGATGCGATCGCGTAGTCGCCGATCTCATAGCGCACCAGCGGCATCAGGTGGTTTTCCAGCGTGGTCACCACCACGCGACCCATCTCACCGGCTTTGACGTGACTGCCAGTCTGATCGAGGATCTCCACCATCATGTGCTCGCCGTTGACGTGATAGCGTCCGGCAGGACATTCCCACGCGATGAAACCCTCGGTGGTGCCGTAGCCGTCGGCGATTTCCACGCCGAGGACTTCACGCACGCGGCGGCGGATCGCATCGTCGAGGACTTCCGAGCCGGTGAAAATTTTCCGCAGCGAGCGAAACTTGCGCCCACTGCGCTCCAGCACCTTGAGCAGTTCGGCCAGGTATTCGGGGTATGCGAACAGATGTACCGGATCGAGGTCGCAGACCTGCCTGGTAAGGCTCGCAAAATCCGTCGAGGCGTGGATGAAGCGCGTGCGCAAAACCGCGCGGCTTTTGACCAGTGCGGCATCATCGCGCCCCATGAAGGGACCCGAGTGGATGAGCCATATGTTGCGCAGCGCGGGGTTCCATCCGTTTTCGAACAGGTAGCGCGCGCGGGTGGCATAGCGGCCAATCTGATGCGCGCGATCAAACAAAAATTCCGCCGGCGTTCCGGTCGAGCCGGACGAACTCGCGGCAGTGAAGCGCGCGGATGTATCAGGATACATCGCGCGCACCGATTCGATGAGCCCGCGAACGTCCCTGCGCCCAAGCCGCGGCAAGCGATCGAAATCCTCGAGGCGCGGCGCGCCCCCGCAGTGCTCTCGATAGAATGGAATCTTGGCCGCGGCCGCGAGCGTTTTACTCAGCGCATCGTGTTGATAGCGCTGGAGCGTTGCATCATCCCAATATTGCGAACGTCGCAACGCGAGATAACGCGGCGCCATGCCCCCCAATACCGACCAAAGCCCCACGCCAAACTGCTATGCGCAGGCCTCCGCCAGCACGCGGCATACCTCCGGCGAGTTGGTGCCGATGAGCATCGTCTTCAATGGCGACGCTTTCCACGCTTTCAGGCGCTCGACAATTCGCTCCTTCGGCCCGACCAGCGCGACTTCATCGACGAGCTTATCGGGGATCGCCGCCATCGCTTCGTTCTTCTTGCCGCCGAGGAACAGGTCCTGGATTTGCGCGGCCTCCGAGGGATAGCCGAGGCGCTTGGCGTAGTCGTTGTAGAAATTCTTGCTGCGCGCGCCCATCCCGCCGATGTAAAGCGCCATCGCGGCCTTCACCGGCTGGCGGCACTTTTCGACGTCGGGCCCCATCACGCAGGTGACGAACGGCGCGATGTCGAACTGGTCGGCAGTCTTGCCCGCCTTCGCGAGGCCGGCCTTCACTGCATCGCCGATGACGTCGTATTTTTCGGGGCTCATCCAGATCGGCAGCACGCCGTCGGTGATTTCCGCCGCCATCTCGAGGCCCTTGGGGCTGATTGATGCGCTGTAAATGGGCATGTCCTTGCGCCCGTGCAGGATGCTCTTGAGCGGCTTGCCGAGGCCGGTCGCGCGCGGCCCGGTGTAAGGCACATCGAACTCCTTGCCGTGAAACTCGACCGGCTTCTCGCGCGCGAGGATCATCTTCACGATGTCGATGTACTCGCGGGTGCGCTGCAGCGGCTTGCCATACGGCATCCCGTGCCATCCTTCGGCGACCTGCGGGCCCGAGGGTCCGATGCCGAGCAGGAAACGTCCGCCGGAGAGCGCGTCGAGCGTCATCGCGGTCATCGCAGTCATCGCGGGGGAGCGGCCGGGAATCTGCATGATGCCGGCGCCGAGCTTGATCTTCTTGGTCAGCGCGCCGATCCAGGCCAGCGGTGTGATGACGTCGGAGCCGTAAGCCTCGCCGGTCCACACCGAGTCAAAGCCGCATTTCTCGGCTTCGAGGATCAGGTCCATCGGCATTCCCATTTGCGCGCCCGAATAACCGCTGACGAGTCCGAGTTTCATATGTCGCTCCTGCCGTGAATTTGTGGCACAGACTTATGTCCATGCGAAAATAAAAAGCCCCGCGGAGCAATCCGCGGGGCTTGGTCAAACTCGATGCGTTGCGCCGCTTACGCGCTCGCTCCCTCGGACATGATCTCCGCGTTTGGTACGATCCTCACGCGCCGCTTCACATTGCGGAATGTTTCGTACTTAACCACGCCATCGACGCGCGCGTAAAGCGTATAGTCGCGGCCCATTCCGACGTTGCGGCCCGGATGTACCTTGGTCCCGCATTGGCGAACCAGGATGTTGCCCGCTTTCACGGTCTGGCCCGCGTAAATCTTGATGCCGCGATGTTGCCCTGGGCTGTCGCGGCCGTTGCGCGTTGAACCTTGTCCTTTCTTATGCGCCACGGAGAGTCTCCTACGAAAAGCGGCTTAACGTGCCGCGCGAAGGTTCGATTATAGCTGCTGCGCTAGGCGCCCGCGGAAATTTCCTCGATCTTCAGAACCGTCAGTTCCTGGCGATGGCCGCGCTTGCGCCGATAGTTCTTGCGCCGCTTCTTTTTGAAGACGATAACCTTGGTGCCGCGCGGCTGCTGCAGGATTTTCGCATTCACCGCGGCGCCGGGCACCAATGGACGTCCGACCACCGGGGCATCGCCACCGATCGCGAGGACATCGGTAAGAGAAATCGTCGAGCCGACCTCGCCAAGGAGACGCTCGACCGTAATTTGATCGCCCGCAGCAACGCGGTACTGTTTTCCGCCAGTCTTTATAATTGCAAACATGATTGAATCGGAACCCATTTAATTATCGGTCGGAGGCCGCCCTGTCAACGTACCGGGCCCGCCAATCAAGCGACTGGAGCACGCCCCGATGAACATCCGCAATGCGACCGCCTTCGGGCTCCTGCTCTTCGCCGCATGCGCCTCGACTGCCGTCGAGAAGGCTTCCGGCGGATGGGTGCTCATCGTGCCTCCGCTCACTGCCGACGGCCATCCGGCCACCAATCTTCCGCTTTCGAAATGGGGCAAAGTCGGCACCTTTGACAGTCAGATTGACTGCACCACCTCGATGCAGAATCAGCAATTCTACGCGCTGCGGCAAGTCGCGCAGATTACTAAGGCATTCAACTATGCTCAGCAGTACCCGGTACAGGTTCTGGCCGGCCGCTGCGTTTCGATGCGTGAGCTGGTGTCCGCGCCGTTGCCATCAAGCAGCGCGGATCAGCATCAGTAGCGACGGCTTTCATCGCGCGTCACGCATCGTTAATGCGGCCTCGGTGCGGTTCTCGACGCCGAGTTTCTCAAAGATGTGTGCCAGGTGCTTGCGCGCGGTGTCGTGGCTGATGTTGAGGATGATCGAAATTTCGGGCCCGGTCTTTCCGTTCCCGATGAGCGCAAGAACCTCGGCCTCACGGTCGCTGAGCCCCCATCGGAATTGCAGGCGCCGCTGCCGCGCGGCCCCTGTCTCGCCGCGCTCGACCAGAATCGTGATGTATTCGCTTCCATCGACGCCGCCCAAGCGAAACCCACGGAGCCGCAAAACCATTCCGCTCCAATGATGAAAGGTCGTCGACGCCGGCAATTTTGCGCTATCTGAATCGCTCTGGTTAGCGAATGTAAGGGTCACGGATCTCGCAATGGAGGCTAATGCATTCCGGACCCACTCGGAACCGATACGATCCAGAGCAGTCCCGTCGAGTACCCGCAACTGCTGTAGGGTAAGGCCCGCTTCGGGATCTTGGGCGATTATTTCACCGCGCTTGTCGACCAGGAGCATGCCCGATCCCCAGCCGGGAAGTGGCTCAAAGTCGCCGTTGTCAGTTCCTTCAGAACGCTTGAGCAACTGTGCGACTTTCAGTCCGTGCGAAATCGAAGGCGCCGCGGCACGGATGAACTTTGCGTCGTTGCCATCGAATGGCGGCTGGTCGACGCCGCGCCAAATCGGATAGCAGCCAAGGTATTCGCAAGGCTCCTGGAACATCGCCATCAGGCAATGGTGAAATCCCCAGGGTTTGAAGACAGTATGAAACGCCTCGCTCCGGTACAAATGCGGCAGCGTAACCTCTTCGTGCATGAAGGTGACCTTCGACGGAAACCGCCGGTGTAGTTCGACGGGATTCACCCGAAATCGCGCGCCCGAAACCTCCGGTGGTGACTCTACAAAAAACTGACTGTGGAGCGGGATCACCTGAGTGAGTTCCGCGGAATTGCAAATGTAGGCGTCGGGCCGCTCGCCGCCGATATGAAAGGTACGATTAGGACTATGCGGAATTGCTACGCCGACGAACTCAAAAGTCGAACGGACGAAGGAATCCAGCGGCAGGCCCGAGCTCGCCAGCCGCTTGATGCGGCCCAGCGCGACTTCCTTGTTGCGCGTATCACTGCGAGTCATGAGATCTCAGGAACCATCGCCTCGCGCGCGACAGTTGCGGCGGCGGCGCGCGTCTCCACTCCCAGTTTCTCCAGGATGCGGCTGGTATGCTTGCGCGCGGTGTCGTGGCTGATGTTCAGGATGATCGAGATCTCGGGGCCGGTCTTGCCCTGCCCGATGAGGGCGAGGACTTCGGCCTCGCGATCGCTCAGGCCCCAACGAAATTGGACGCGCCGCTGCCGCGCGGCCGCGGTCTCGCCGCGTTCGAGCAGTACGCTGGTATATTCGCGGCCATCAGTGCTCGCCATCCGGACGCCGCGCAACTTGAGCACAACGCCGGTCCAGTGGTGATAAAGGCGATACACCGGCGCGCTTCCATTAAATGAGCCACCCTCGGGCTCGCGAAAGATCTGCCGCAGAGTGAGCATCACATAGTCGAGCGCAGACCGGATTGAGCGCGCGGCGAAGGCGTCCGAACCGATGCCGTCGAACACTCCGATCTGATGAAAAATCTGTCGTGCCGAGGAGTCCATTGCGATGGGATGGCCGCTCTGGTCCAGAAGAATTACCCCGGAACCCCAACCAGCAAATGGCGCGAAGCCGTCATCTAGGGTAGGTCGCTCCACCAGGAGCTTTGCGGCTTTTAATCCGTGCGCAACATGGGGCGCTGCGGCCTTGAGGAACGTGACGTCCTCATGGCCGAAGGGCTTCTGGTCGACGGTCCGCCAAATCCCGCAATAGCCTATGTAGCTGTACGCTTCACAAAATGTAACTGCCAGCGAATGATGCCAACCCAGCGGACGATACGTTTCGTTAAAGCCCTCTGCGCGATCAAACTCCGGCAAGAATACGTCTCGGTGAGACCATATAGTTTTAGACGGAAGAACGTGTTGCAGCGTATGCATATCGATCCGGAACTTCATTCCCGAAATCTCCGGCGATGAGTTGACAAAATAGCGGTTGTTAAGCGAGATATTCGCTCCGACTTCCGGTGTTGACCAGATGTAAGCATCACTGCGGCCTTCGCCAACATGAAGGCTTCGATTCGGACTATTCGGCACCGCGTCATTGATTAGTTCGAAAATCGAACGCACGAACGGCTCCAGCGGTAGGCCCGAGCTCGCCAGCCGCTTGATGCGGCCCAGCGCGACTTCCTTGTTGCGTGTGTCACTGCGAGTCATCTCGTCAACTCAACGAATACTCATTGGAAGGTATGGCAGCAAATATTCTCGCTAGTTGCCTCGTATAGCACAAATGTGGAATTGCGGTCGTTTCGTCCACCCACTAAGTCTGCGGGAATCGGCGGACTAAACCGCCCGTCAATCATGTGGGGTGATTATGCACAATGTCCGGAGAAGGAAGTCTTTGGTCTCAGGCGCGACGAGAGCGGCTGTTCTGACCATCGGTCTGGCCGCGGCCATCAGCCTGATGCCATCGGTGGCGCGGGCGCAGGTGATCCACGCCTGTATGACCAAGGCGGGCGCGATACGAATTGCGACGAGCTGCAAGAAGACGGAAAGCGCGCTGAGCTGGAACGTTCAGGGACCAGCCGGGCCACAGGGACCAGCAGGACCCCAGGGAATTGCAGGAGTCCAAGGGACGATCGGACCGCAGGGGCCGGCTGGACCGCAGGGGCCCGCGGGAGCATTGCAAGGAACGACGGCCAACCTCCAGCAGCTCAACATCGTAAATAACAGCAACAAGGTGCTGGCGTCGCTTGGGCCCACAGCAGACGGCAACGTGCTGACATTTTTCGATTCGAGCGGGAACAAAACCGTCACCTTCGGAAACAACGCGAACGAGACCGCGGTGGGCGCGACCGCATGGGACAACAATAAGATAATTCCAGGTAGCGGAGTGCCCAGAGTTGGATGGGGCGAGTCAAACCTCAACTTCAACCTTTCGAGCGGCTTTGGTGACCGTGTTTATGATGCCAATGGGAAAACGCGTACCGGATTCGGAACGTCCTATGACCTCACGACCAATGCCATCTACGCGATCGACGCCGCTGGGTCGTCGGAAGGGATCGGCAGCTTTTCGAACGGCTTCAGCGGCTACTACGCCAACGACGCGACCAGCCCCGCCTCGCGACAGTACGGCGGACTGGCGGCTAACGGTGACAGCATCTGGGGCCAGGTGGATTCCAAGGGAATCCTTCGCGTTTCCGCATCTCAGCAGGAAGCGGACCAGTTAAATCCGGCGGGTCGTAAAGGCAACGGCTTTGCGATATGGGATGCCAACGGTCTGCAGCAGGCTTCGATGGCGGCGTTTACTGATGGTAGCCTTGCGGGTTTCAACGTTGTCGATCCCAACAATATCGATCGCTTCAACGTATACCTGACAAGCGCAGGGATTGGCATGAATCTGAATAGCGCGGCCGGCAGTACCGGGGTCGATGCATTCGTTGATCCTGCCGGACAGCAGTCGAATTTCGCCGTCTGGAACACCGGAGGAAAATTGATCACGCTTGATGGCGTGAATCAGAGTGGTGCGGGTTTCATTGGCACCTTCGATAAGTCAGGTGCGACTCTGACCGGGCACTTGCCCTAACTGACGGATGCCGCGTAGCGGGAAGGCTTAGGCTTCTCCGTGACCGGCCCCCGGCAGATTCAATCATTGGGGAGGGAGCAAATCCCTCCCTCGAACCACCAATCCTGCGGCCATGGTACAAGCTGGGCTCTTCCATTTCGCACATACCGATCGGTTTGTAATTTCGGCGGCGGCTATGTTACCCGCTTATTCAAGGAGCGAATCCAGGTTATGGCCGATAACTCCCGCGAATGGCACGAGGAGACCGCAAAGGTCGATGGCACCAACCTTCGAGTGATCAAGGGCGGCACCGGCAATCCGCTGCTCATCCTGCACGACGAGCTGGGCTTCCCCGGATGGCTGCGCTGGAACTCCGAGCTCGCGAAAACCCGCACCCTGCTGGTCCCGCTGCATCCCGGCTACGGCGCTACCGACCGCGCGGAATGGATCATGAACATCCGCGACATGGCGGGGTTCTATGCGCGTTATCTAAAGGAGCAGAAGCTCGCACCGATCGACGTCATCGGTTTTTCGCTCGGCGGATGGATCGCGGCCGAGATGGCTGCTAACAACCCGTCGCAGTTCCGCAAGATGATGCTGGTGGCCCCCGAAGGAATCCGCCCGCCCGAGGGCGCGGGCTACATCACGGATTTTTTCCAGGTGATGGCGCCGCAACATTTTGCCGCCACCATGTACAAGCCCGCCGAGGTTCCCGAGATCGCGCAACTCTATGGCGGGCAAGGGCCCGAGGCGTTCGAGCTATGGGAAGATGCGCGCGCGCAAACCGCTCGCATCGCATGGCAGCCGTTCCTGTTCAATCCGAGCCTGCCGCATCTGCTCGGAGTGGCCGCGGGGCTGCCGACCACGCTCATCTGGGGGCGCGAGGACGCGATCGTTCCGCTCGCCTCAGCGCATGCGTACAACCAGGCGATCAAAGGATCGACGCTGAAGATTTTCGATAATTGCGGGCATCGTCCCGAGGTAGAAAAAACCGATCAGTTTGTCGCAGAGGTCCAGGGATTCCTGGCGTAGCGTGGAGGCGCATGCATTATGCACATAATGTATTTCACCGAGCGTCCATATCGGGACGCGCCCAACGACGAGATCATCAAGAACGGATACTTCGGGCTGCCCAACCGCCTCTATGATTCCAAGCGCGGCTCCGAGCTCCTGAACGAATACCTCGACGAGAAGGTGCTCGCCGAGCAGCTCGGCTTCGACGGCGTGATGCTCAACGAGCATCATGACACCGCGTTCTGCATGGGCTCGGTGATGAACGTGGAAGCCGCGATTTTGGCGCGCATTACCGAAAAGGTAAAAATCGTACTTTTAGGCAATCCACTGCCGGTGGTGGGAAATCCGCTGCGGCTGGCCGAAGAGCTCGCGATGATCGACATGATCTCGAAGGGCCGCCTGGTCACCGGATGGGTGCGCGGCGCGGGCAGCGAGCAGTTCGCGACCAACGCCAATCCCGGCTTCAATCGCGAGTACTTCAACGAGGCGCACGACCTCGTCGTCCGCGCGTGGACTGAGCCCGGCCCGTGGCGTTACGAGGGCAAGCATTTTCATTATCGCTTCGTTGACCCATGGGCGCTGCCGCTGCAAAAGCCGCATCCGCCGATCTGGATTCCCGGGCTGCTGAGCCCCGAGACCGTCATCTGGTGCGCGCAGCATCGCTATCCGTATGTGGCGCTGGCGACGTTCCTGGAGCCGACGGTAGAGCTATGGAACATCTATCGCGACGCGGCGGCGAAGGAGGGCTACCAGGTCGGGCCGGAAAATTTCGGCTACCTGCAAAAAGTCTACGTGGCCGAGACCGACGAGAAGGCACGCGAGATCGCCAAGTACGATATGTTCGGCGGCGCCGGCATCGGCTATTCGCTGTTCGGTCAACCACAGTGGATGTTCCCTCCCGGCTACAATTCGAAGGAAGCGACCCGGCGCATCGCCAAGCAGTTCTCCGATCCTGCCAATGCCGACCAGGCCTTCGGCGGTGCGTTTTCGGCGCCGACCAAGAACGACGACATCGCGGCCTCGCAGGTCGAGGTGCGCTCCGGCGTATGGCAGAACAAGCAGGCTGACATCGATACTGCGGCGCTGCGCAAGCAGATTTTTGACGCGTTTCCCAAGGTGGAAAAGTCACTGCAAGTCATCTGCGGGACGCCCAAGACCGTGCTGCCGAAGATTCGCAAGGTCCTCGAGGTGTTACGGCCCGGCGTATTCGGCTTCTGGCAGAATGACGGACCGATTTCCGCGAAGGATCGCACCACCAGCATGCGGCTCATCGCGACCGAGGTTTTGCCTGCGGTGCGCGAGATGGGCAAGGAACTCGACTTATGCTCGCCGTTCGAGCGCGCGCCGGGTCAGCGCAAGCTGCCGGCCACCGGCGTTCCCGAATCGGTCGGCTCCGATCGAGGCCCTCGCGTCGTAAGGCTTCCCCTCCTCCTGACGATGACGCCCGCGGAGCAACCTCCGCGGGCGCTGATTTTTCAGGAATCCGCCGACGCCACTGCCAGTGGAGCCGCTGGCGAGCGGCTTAGACTCTGGGTCAGCGCATGAAGGTAGATGCCGGCGGCCATCGCCGCGACGAAAACGAAGACCGGCGGCGCGCCCGAGGCGAGCGAGGTGATCGCCGGGCCGGGGCAGAATCCGCCGAGGCCCCATCCCGCGCCGAAGATCGCCGCGCCGAGGATCAAGTCGCGCATCGAGGTCGGTGCGTTTCGGGATCGCGAACTCCGCGGCCATCAGCGGCGCGCCCATTCGTAGGCTGAGTTGATACGCCACGAAGAACACGCCGATGCCGCCGACCATCACGAACGCGAGGCTCGCATCCCACGCGCCCGCAAAATCCAGGAAGCCGATGACCTTCGACGGTTGCGTCATTCCCGAGATGCCGAGGCCGAGCGCGAACACGATTCCGCATATGAAGGAGACGGCGGTTTTCACCTCAGCCTCCCATCACGTGATTGACGATGTAGACGGTCACCGCGCCACTCGCGATGAAGGTCATCGTCGCGACCATCGAGCGTGGCGACAGCCTGCTGATGCCGCATACGCCGTGGCCGCTGGTGCATCCGTTGCCGAGCCGGGTGCCGAAGCCGACCGCCAGCCCCGCAAGAATCAACATGCCGTACGGCCGGATGATGCCGAAGTCGAAGGCGGTCGGGAGCAGGATGCGTAGAAGCAGTCCGCCGGTGAGCAACCCCGCGATGAACGACAGCTTCCACGAGGTTTCGCCCTTCGATGGGCTCAGCACACCCGCGCAGATGCCGCTGATGCCGGCGATTTTGCCTTCGACCAGCAGCATGGCTGCGGCGCTCAGACCGATGAGAATCCCACCGATGAGCGCGGCGATTGGTGTGAAGTTGTGCATCTGCGATCCCTCCCCGCGAGACTCGCGCGTCAACAATGGTTACAATTAGCGCGGTGAAGTTGCCAGCCAGGATAGTTTTGTTGTTCGCCCTCGCGATGGCGTTTGCGTTGCATTCGCCGATCGCGTGTGGCGCCGCGATGATTCCTGGCAACCCTGTGCGTCCCGATTGCCATCAGCATTCGCACCCCGACGCTACGCATCATACGTGTTGCGACGGGATGACTTGTATCTCCGCGTTGCAATCGCATCATGAGGCTGCGACTCCGGCGGTGTCCTTCGATAGCGTTCCGGTGCCGATGGTCTTCTCGTACGTCGCGCCGCATCCGCCCGTCATTCGGAGCCTGCTCGTCGCGACCGCTTTCTCGCCGCCGCCTTCCGGCGCTCCCCTCGTCATTCGACTAAGCACCCTTCTCATCTGATCTCACCCGCATCCGAAGCGGCCCTGCGCATCCGCGCAAGGCTCACGTGTGTTTGCGTTTCGCACGAATCGGTTTTCCGGGAGATGGGAATTGAAGTCAGCAAATCTTGCGATAGTGATGATGGTCCTCGTAGTTGCGACGGGCTCTCGCGCGTTGGCGCAGCAGGCATCTCAGAGTGGTGGTATGAACATGACGCCCGACGAGATGGCAAAAATGCCAAATATGGATGGCGGAGGGCAGGGCGCGCTCGGTCATCCCGATGAGTCGCGACGGCTCCGGGACCGCATGGCAGCCCGACTCGACGCCGATGTATGCGCGACGGATTTTCGCTCGCCGGATGGGACCTGATGGCGCATGGGCTGGCCTTCGGCGGGTACGACTACCAGGGCAGCCGGCGCGGCGGCGGGCAGGTCTTCAGCACCAACTGGGCGATGCTGATGGCGCAGCACGATTTCCTCGGCGGCGAATTCGGCGCCCGCCTCATGATGAGCGGCGAGGAGTTCACCGACGGTGGCCGCGGCTATCCGCTGCTGCTGCAATCGGGCGAGACTTTCCACGGCGTGCCCAATCACGACCGCCAGCATCCGCACGATCTCTTCATGGAGATGGCCGCGACCTACACGCATTCGATAACCAAGGACCTCGGCTTCCAGTTGTATGGCGGCCCGGTCGGCGAGCCCGCGCTGGGGCCGGTCGCCGCGCCGCATCGCGAGTCGGCCGCCGCCGATCCGTTCGCGCCGCTCGGGCATCATTGGATGGACTCGACGCATGTCACTTTCGGCGTCGTCACCGCCGGGATTTTTACGCATAACGTCAAACTCGAAGCGTCATGGTTCAACGGCCGCGAGCCCGATTCGAATCGCTCGAATTTCGATTTCCGCCGGATGGATTCCTACTCGACGCGCCTCAGCTACAACCCGACGCGCGATCTCAGCCTTCAGACGTCATGGGGATATCTGAAAAGTCCCGAGCAACTGGAGCCCGACGTCAGCGTCAATCGCATCACCAGCTCGGCGACCTACAACCTGCGCGCTCGCATCGGGGGGCAACTGGGCGACCACCGCGGGATGGGGCCGCAACATTCCGTCAACCGGCAAACCCACCGATGCGCTGCTGCTCGAGAGCAACCTCGATCTCGACGGCGCGAATGTGTTTTTCGGGCGCGCCGAATATGTGCGCAAGACCGGCGAGGACCTCGATGTCTCACCGTCAAGCGGAGTTTACAACGTCGGCGCGATCAGTTTCGGCTACCTGCGCAATTTCAAGCTGTGGAACGCGTTTATCGTCGCGCCTGGACTGATGGTTACCACCAACATCATCGACGGCCGGCTGGAGAACACCTACCACTCGCAGACGCCGGTGGGCATGGCAGCGTTCATCCGATTTCGACCCGCGCTGATGAAAATGGATTGACGAATGAGGCCTAAAGGAGCGTGCCGTATCCTCATTTGACATTATAGGATTACCTGCGGCATAGTTCTCTCGATCCGTTTCCGAAAGTTGCAAAGAGAAACAGACCGAAGACTCGTGACATCCAAGGAGGATGCGCCCCATGTCGCCCTTTCGTCGCCTCCGACGGTTGCTACTTGCCGGTGTATTCGTGCTTAGCGTAGGCGGAATTGCCCATGCGCAAAGCTCGGAATCGTCGATCTTCGAGATCGATCCGGCCATCGCGCTCAATGGCTTCGCGGTGCTCTCGGGCGCGATCGTGCTGCTGTTCGAGACCTACCGCTCGCGACCTTAGAGATTTCCTCGGGACTACGCTGCGCTCCGCCCTCGGAGCCACTGCGCGGCGGCTTCGCCCGCTTCGCGCCTCACTTCGAAGGCCATCCGGATTTTCTGGCGTTCGTGGCCGGCTAGCGCGCGACGAGGTGACATGAGTAGGTCTTGATGACGAGCCACACCGCGTCGCCCGCCTGAAGCTTCAGATCCGCGCGCGATCCCTCGGTTACCCGCACCTGGAACGTCCGACCCGCCTCGACCCGCGCGATCGCACTATGCCCCTCGGTGCGAAGCGCCGCGATAGTTCCTCGAAAGACATTGCGCGCGCTGATGTCATCGGGATGAGTGGTCGCGATCATGATGTCGCCCGCGCGAATCGCCACTCGCAGTGGCGCGCCGGGCTGCGGTTTGAGTGATGGGTACTTCCAGCTCCAGTGCGCTGCCGACAGCGCGCACATCATCGTGCCGCGCTCCTCGTGCACCGCCGTTATGCGTCGCGTCGAACAGATTTTCGAAGCCCGCCAGTTGCGCGATGATCTCCTGGCGCGGTGCATCGAGGACTTCCAGCGGATGCCCGCGCGCGATGATCTTGCCGGTCTCCAGCACGATGACGTTCTCGCCGACCGCGAATGCCTCTTCGATCGAATGCGTGACATAGATGATCGGGATGCCGTGCGCGGCGTTCCATTCGCGCAGATCCTCAAGGATCGCTGATTTGGTGATCGCGTCGAGCGCGGCCAGCGGCTCATCGAGCAGCAGCATCGCGGGGTCGGTGACCAGCGACCTCGCGAGGGCGACGCGTTGGCGCTCGCCGCCGGAAATTTCCGCGGGCTTGCGCGCGCCGAGGCTGCCGACTCGCATCGCCGCCAGCATCGCGGCGGAGCGCTCGCGCCGCTCACTCGCGGGCAGCTTCGCGAGGCCGTACTCGACATTTTGCTGCGCGGTCAGATGCGGGAACAGCGCGAGATCCTGAAAGAGGAATCCCACCGATCGCTGCGCCGGCGTCAGATTGATGTTCGCGGCGGTATCGAGCAGCACACGCTAATCGAGCGCGATGCGGCCGGCATCGGGACGCATCAGCCCCGCGATCGAATTGAGCAGCGTGGTTTTGCCGGAGCCTGAGCGCCCGAAGAGAATCGTGATGCCCGCGGGCGCATCGAAAGTCGCCTCGAGCATGAAGCCCGCCGAGAGCCCGGTCCGAATGTCAACCGCGAGCATCACAATCCGTCATTTCGCGTCGGGCGCGGAAGTGTGATGATGCAGCGCGCCGAGCGTCCAAATCTTGCGATTGAGCGAGTAGGTGATCGACAGCACCAGGAAGGAAAAAATCAGCAGCACCAGCGCCGAATGATTCGCGCTCGCATAGTCGAGCGCCTGCACATCGTCGTAGATCGCGATGGAAATCGTTTCGGTCACGCCCGGGATATTGCCGCCTACCATCAGCACCACGCCGAACTCGCCCAGCGTATGCGCGAAGCTGAGCACCATGCCGGTGATCACGCCGACGATCGAAAGCGGGAATACGATGCGAAAAAAAGTACGCAGCGGCGACGCGCCGAGGATCGCCGACGCGTTGAGCAGGTTGCGATCCACCAGGCTGAACGCCGCCACCATCGGTTGCACCGCGAACGGCAGGCTGTAGAGCACCGAGGCGAGCGCGAGGCCTTCGAAGCTGAACGGCAGCAGATGGCCGGACCACGATCGATAGAGTCGTCCGATCGGGCTTTGCTGGCCGGTGGCGACCAGCACATAAAAGCCCAGCACGGTCGGCGGCAACACCAGCGGCAGCGCGACAATCGATTCGACGATGAACTTCCAACGCCGGCGCGAAAACGTGATCCAGTAGGCAATCGGAAGTCCGACCAGCAGCAGAATGATGCATACCAGCGTGGCGAGCTTGAGCGACAGAAAGAGCGCGCCCCAGTTCATCTGCCGCCGGATGTTTCGAGGCATCGCATTGACTGGCTCGCAAGCCGCGATGACATATGCCATGGTAGTTGCAACCAAGACAAGCATCGTGGCTGAAGAGAAACATCCCGTCCGCGCCGCGCGGGTCGAGCGTGGTTTGAGCCAGGCCGACCTCGCGCATCGCGCGGGCATCTCGCGCCAGGCGCTCGGCGCCATCGAGGCCGCGACCTATCTCCCGAGTGTATCTGTGGCGCTCGCGCTCGCGCGCGAGTTGGGCACTACCGTCGAGGCGCTGTTCGGCGAGGAACGCGACGATGGTGCGACACGTCCACGCGCGGTGTCATCCTAATGAGGCGACCGTCGCGGGAGCGTCGACGCGGGTCGCACTCGGCCGCATAGGTGGCAAGCTCATCGCGCATCCGCAGGCTCCGGTGCATCTGGCGCTTGCGTCAGTCGCGGGTATTGTCGAGCAGGCCGGGCGCGGCGGCGCCGAGGTGGCGAGCATTCGCACCGAAGATGAAATCGACGCGACCGTGCTGATCGCGGGATGCGATCCGGCCGCGGCACTACTGATCGAATGTCTTTCGCGGCGGCGCTCGCCCGTTTCGCTGGTAGCGCTCGGCTGTTCGAGCGGCAAGGCGCTGGAGGATCTGCTCGGCGGGCGCGCGCATGTCGCAGGTGTGCATCTGCGAGATCCGAAAAGCGGCGACTTCAACTCCGGTGCCGCGGTGCGTGGCATCAAGCGCCAACCTGCGATGCTGGTGAATTTCGCGCGTTGGGAACTCGGCATCGCCACCGCGCCTGGAAATCCTCTCAAGTTGGCGGGCTTTGCCGATCTGGAGCGGCCTCGCTCCTGGGCATCGCTAATCGTGAGTCGGTTCGGGTGCGCGCGCTGCGCTGGACGATGCGATCGGCGAGACTCGGGTTGCGCCAATCCGCGATCGAGGGTTACTCGCGCGAGTTTGCGGGGCATCTTGAAGTCGCGGCCGCGATCGCGGCGGGACAGGCGGACTTCGGCGTGACGATCCGAGTCGCCGCGGATGTTTATGGCCTTGGGTTCGTGCCGATTCGCGAGGAGCGTTACGACCTCGTCATCCTCAAGCGCGATCTCGAGGCGCCGCCGGTCAAGGCGATGCTCGATGCGTTGAATTCGCGCAGCCTCGCGCGCGAAATCGCACAGCTCTGCGCGCTACGACACCTCGCAGATGGGCGCCGTGATGGCGCATCTGAACTAGCCGCGAACACTCTGCAACGACGACCTTCGTTGATGAGCAACCGTCGGACGACGCGTTCCGCGTTGAAATGGCACATTCGAACGACCCATTGGGGCGCTTGCACCGCCGCGATAGAATTCCGGTCCGCGCAGCGTCATCGTCGCCTTTGTACTACGTGCCTTCACGCTTCAGTGTCTTTTTTAGAAGGGGATTCGCTATGTCAATGAAATCGCGCTGCGCCAGTTTAATCGTAGCCGCAATGCTTCTCGCTGCATCGTCGTCGCATGCGGCCAACTTCTGTCTTACGCTTGGTTCAGCTCAAGTTGTTGCGAGCGGGCTGACTATTCCCGTCAAGGGGACCTGCGCATCGTTCAACGGCTTTTATCGGGGTCCAAGCAATGCCGGTCTTCTGCTCGCGGGCGACATCTGCAAAAGCTCCGATGGCAGCACGGTGATTTTCAACACCTTCACACAACACAATGGGCAACCGGACTCTTTGGTCGGCGCGTGGTTGACCGCCAAAGGGACCGGATCGGGGAACGAATGTACCGCGGGCGCGAAGTGCCTGGCATTCGCAGTCACGGTTACCAAATGTCCGGCCAACCCGCCGATACCTGCCGTCCGCGCCGAGCTGCCATTACAGGAACAATCTTCAGCGACCTTCACGACCGAGGAGCCTTGAGGCGGGGTTAGTCACGCGCAACGCTCGCCGTTGCGACCTGTCGAGGGCGCACTTGCTCCGCCATCACCTGATCGCCGTAGCGCGACAGCAGGTTGAACCATTCGAGGCCCGGGAGCCGCGCGATAGTCGCGTCCAGTGCGGCGAGACTGCGCGGTCCGGTCTGTTCCGCGAACAGATGGCGGTGTATCCGGCGCGTGTCGGGATCGCCTCGCAGGGTAGCGCCCACCGGCTCCCAAAAAGTGCGTAAGGCCAGGTTGGCCCAGAACCGCCCCGCTCGCGCCTGCAGGCGGATCCGCGCCTGGTTGAAGTAGAACGAAAAGTGTCGCCGCTCGTCTTTAACGATCTGAGAGAGCACCCTGGTGACCATCGGATGCGACGCTCGTTCCATGAGGGACTGGTAGGCGAAAACCGCGGTCAATTCATTGATGGCGCCCCACGCCATATGGACCGCGGGAAAATGATTGGTCCACCGCGACACAACCCTGGCGGATTTAAGCGCGAGGAGATCGCCGGAAGTGCGCCGACGGAGTTCGATAGTGTGGCTGTCATCAACCCGAACGCCCTGGGTTTCGAGCAGCTTGGTGAGAGTACGCGAATGAGAAAATTCTTCGTACAGCCAGCACGAGAGGAACGCGGAAATGCCCGGGTCATCAGCGATCGTGGTGGCCAGCAACTGGCGCATGTCGACAATAGTATTCGCCTCGACGTCCAGCATGTAGGCGAGGCAGAACAGCGATTCATCGTCGAGGCGTGGACCCGGTTCGGACCAATCGAAAGATTCGGGGCGGGTGCCGACCGACACGCGCAGATATTTCTCGAGGTCGAACTCCTCGATGGTGGTTTGGTGTTGCGGTGATAAATCCATTCGAACTGAATTGGCCGGCCTTGCGGGCCGACCCCCCTATCCACTTCAATTCATGAGCGTCATGCGGCCTATCGAGCGAGGATAGGATATCAAAGCATGCTACAGGACATCAAATGGCCGATAAATGCCGAAAATAAGCCGTTTGTGAGATAGAGCGCATAAACCGCTATCCCATCGCAATCGACATAGCATTGGGTGAGAAAAGCTTCGTTGATCGATCACTGCCGGTCAGGTTTAGAAAGCGATCGGTGTTTGGAGTCCGTTCGGCAGGATTCTACCCACAACCCATCGCATTCTGGGCAAATGCGCTAACAGGTCTCCATCGAATGGCTACCAATTTCGTCTGATAGGTCAGTCGGACGATACCTCGAACCAGGAGAACCTCATCATGACGAAACTTCGACTCATACCGCTCCTTGCCCTATGTGCCTCGATGACGGTCGGCGCATGCGCTACCGCCGCCAACAAAACCGACGCAGTCGGCAATGATACCGGCAGCGCCGTCGGGTCGGTCGGCAGTGGTGTGGTATCGGTGGTGGAATGGCCATTCCACGTGATCGCCGACATCCTATAGAAGCCTTTTCTGGTAGACGCCTTTTCTGGCGTCTTGTCTCGCGAGCGGCCTCGTAACCTTACGACCCAGCGTCAGGGAGGCTTACCGCTTGCAAGTTCGAACGGTATCAAGAAATACCCATGTCAAACGGTCGGTTGCCCGCCTTCCTCAGGACCAGTCCCATCCAGGCTAATGGCCCGGCTGCTTCGAAGTTGATCGAGGTGTCGAGGAAGTTTCGGCGGGAAGTGTCGGCGAGAAGTTGCGGCGAGAAGTGTGGGCGAGAAGTGTCGGAAGGATAACCGACTCGGTAAGGAAATTGGTCGGGACGGCGAGATTTGAACTCGCGACCCCTTGCACCCCAAGCAAGTGCGCTACCAGTCTGCGCCACGCCCCGACCGCGAACCGTTGATTATAGTCGCATCGCGGGCAAAGCAATACCTCGCATGCCCGTTTCCTCGCGCGACTCGCTGCGATTGAACCGGCTGCGGTTTTGAGGCTACAAACACCGCAGGAGAACGTCATGCTCGAATTTCGCAGCTTCAAGGAAATCGTCGATCACCCGGGCTTGCGCATCGTGTTGGTGAAGGGACTCGCGAGTCCGTGGGGACAAGCCGCCAAGACCATCTTCGAAATCAAGAAGCTCGATTATGTCGTCGCGCCGTGGATGGCCGGCGAAGAGAACGCCGAGATCGTCGCATGGGGCGGTGAGGCGAGCGCGCCGATCGTCGCATGGGCCAATGAAAAACCGATCCATCGATGGATCGACATCCTGTATCTGGCGGAGCGGCTCGCGCCTACGCCCGCGATGCTTCCGGCTGACGGCACCCAGCGCGCGCTGATGATCGGGCTCTCGCATGAAATCTGCGGCGAGATGGGCATCGGATGGAATCGGCGTCTGCAACTCTTCGCACCCGCGTTGACGTCCGGGAAAGCGCCCGCCGGCTTCGTGCGGATGGGCAGCAAGTATGGCTTCAACGAAGGCGACGCCAAGGCCGCCGGCGAGCGCACCGCGAATTCGCTGCGCGCGCTCAGTGCGCAACTGAACTCGCAGTATGCCCGCGGCGTCAAGTACTTCGCCGGCGATGCGCTCAGTGCGCTCGACATCTACTGGGTGGTTTTCTCGAACATGCTCGAGCCGCTGCCGAAAGAGCTATGCCCGATGCCCGACAGCTATCGCGTTGGTTTCACCGCGAGCGATCCAGTGGTGCGCGCCGCGATGGATCCGATTCTCTTCGAGCATCGCGACAAAATTTTCCGCGAATGCTTCCGCAATCCGATGGAGCTGTAGGAGCCCGGCTGCTAGCCGGCGGTTACCATCGCGTTGACGGCGGTGTCGGTGGTCCAGACTGCGTGCGCGAGGAAGGCATAGTTGATTAGCGCCGCCGTGTAGCCGTAGCCCCATTCGGGATGCTTCGGCCCCGCGGTCGCGTCCTTCACCACCGCAACCTCGAAGCCCTGCTCGATCAACTCGCGCAAATGCGATTCGACGCACATGTTGGCCAGCATCCCGCCGAGAATGATTTTGCTGATGCGGCGTTTGCGCAGTTGCAGCACCAGGTCGTTGGTCTCCGGCCCCCATACGCGATGCGGCGCGACCACGATGGTTTTCCCGTCCTCGATGTACGGCTTGAAGCGCTCCAGCCAGTCGGCGCCGGATCCGATGAGGCCTTCGAGATTCAGCACTCCCTTGCGCGCGAACATGCCCGAGGTTGCTTCGTCGGTTTCGAGTGCGCCGTTGAACATCCACCCTTTGTCGCTCGGATAGAAATAGTGCGGCGAGATGAAGACCTCGAAGCCGTGCGTCTTGGCGGCCTTGAAGATGCGCTCCATGTTCTCGATGGTGTGGTTTTCCGCGAGGCTTTCATGAACCAGCGGCCATCCGAGGCCTTTCTCGCTTAGGACCTCATTTTGCGGATCGATAAAAACGACCGCGGTGTCATTCCTGGCGATGTTCATGGTTTTGCGACCTTGCGGCCGAGGAAATCCCGGATCAGGGGAATCATTTCGTCGGCCTTGTCTTCGAGGGCGAAGTGGCCGGTATCGAGCAGGTAAAATTCCACTTCAGGAAGGTCGCGCTTGTACGGATGCGCTCCGGCGGCTGGGAAGACCTTGTCGTTCTGGCCCCATACGATGAGCGTCGGCGGTTTGCGCTCGCGGAAGAACGCCTGCACCGCGGGATACAGCGGCAGGTTGGTCCGGTAGTCATAGAACAGGTCCATCTGAATGTCGGCATTGCCCGGGCGATCGAGCAGCGCCTGATCGTGAACCCAATTGTCCGGTGAGATACGACTCAGGTCGGCCACTCCGTCGGTGTATTGGAACTTCGTGGTCTCGAGGGCGACCAGGCCATTCAGCGCCTTGCGATGCGCGTCAGAATGATCGGCCCAGTACGCCCTGATCGGATTCCAGAAGTCCGTCAATCCTTCTTCGTAGGCATTGCCGTTCTGCACGATGAGCCCCGAGATGCGATCGGGGTGTTTCAGCGCCAATCGCCATCCGACCGGAGCACCGTAGTCCATCACATACATGGCGAAGCGCTTGACATTGAGTCTATCGAGAAGGCCGTCGACGAGTTCGGCGAAGCGATCGAAGGTGTAGGAAAATTTGCTGTGGTCCGGCATGTCGCTCTGCCCGAATCCCGGATAGTCCGGCGCAATCACATGATAGAGATCGGCCAGCGCGGGAATCAGGTTGCGGAACATATGCGACGAGGTCGGGAAGCCGTGCAACAGCAGGACGACCGGCGCGTCGGCAGGGCCGGCCTCGCGATAAAAGATGTTCACTCCATCGATGCTGGCGGTGCGATGATGGGTGACGGGGATAGCGCGCGCAGAAGTTGGCATCGCAAGAATCTCCTTGATTGAGGTTGGGCTCCGCCTACTGGTCGCAGGTGCGCGGGTGAACCCGGATGCTTAAGGCTAAACCCTAATAAAAAGTGCGGAAAGGGTCGGCGAGGAGAATTAATCTCTGTGAAATCCGGCGCGGGGTCCTACTCCGCGCGTCACTGGCTTTGTTCGAAGCCATCGCAACGGCTCACGCCGCCCAGACCCTCACGCAGCGTGAGGGAGTGCGGAGTGTGGTGGTGCGGAGATTTCGCGCGGGGGCCGCGGCAGCTACAGTTGAACATCGTGGGCGAGGAGGGAGCGAAGGCGGCGCGAGCTACACATCGCGCGCGCATCGATGCGACACGATCCGCGGCGCGAACCATAGGCGTCGAGACGATCGCGGTGCCGATGGTTTTCCTTATCGCCGGCGTGATCTTTTTCTTTCACCTCGGCGCATATGGCTTCTGGGAGCCCGACGAGGCGCGCTACGGCGAAATCGCGCGCGAGATGCTGGCGCTGCGCGACTACATCGCGCCCCATCTCAACTACGTCGCATATGTCGAGAAGCCGCCGCTGTTGTATTGGCTCACCGCGCTGTCGTTTCGCATCTTCGGGATCAACGAATTTGCCGCGCGGCTGATTCCCGCGGCGTCAGCATTGGTCGGGCTCCTCGCAACATTCATCTTTACCGATCGCGCGATGGGCCGACGCCGCGCCATCATGGCAACTGCGATCCTCGCGACTGCGCCGCTCTACGCAGTGATGGCGCAAGTTCTGACCACCGACATGCTGCTGTCGGCACTGATGACGATCGTGCTGTTCGCGCTGTTCCTGCATTTCAAGGAAGGCGGAATCTGGTGCTGGATCGCATATGTTGCGATGGCGCTGGCGACGCTGACCAAAGGCCCGGTCGGTATCGCACTGCCCACGATGACGATGTTGGTTTTCCTGTGGTGGGAGCGCGCGCTCAAAGGCTCGATCCGGCGTTTCCACGCAATCGCGGGCGGCTTGCTGATGTTGGCGATTGTCGCGCCATGGTTCGTGGCGATCAGCATTCGGGAACCCGGCTTCGTGGATTTTTATTTCATCGGCGAGCACGTGCGACGAATTTTCGATTCGTCATTCAGTCATGGCGAGCCATTCTATTTTTACATCCCCGTGGTTCTTGCGGGATTGCTGCCATGGTCGCTGCTGATGCCGTTTTTAACCTGGCGCCGAATGCTGCCGAATCCGGCGCGACGGTATTGCCTGATCGCGGCGATGGTGATTATCGGCGCGTTTTCGGCCTCGAGCGGCAAGTTGATTCCCTACATCATTCCCGCATTTCCTCCACTGGCAGTGTTGCTCGGCGATGGAATCATTTCGTGCGCATGGCCCGATGAGCCGCGAAGCTTGCGCTCGCCCGACTCGCGCATCCTGATGGAATCGGGGCCGCTGCTGGGACTGCTCGGCGCAGGCGTGATTATAGCCGCGATCGAGGCCGCATCGTTTCGCACCCCATATCCACTCTTAGTGCAGCCCGAGCTCTATGCGATCGGCGCGATCCTGGTGTTTGGCGGCGCGATGACCACCGTCGCGTTTTCCGCGCGGCTGACCGGCGCAGGCTTGTCGCTCATCGTAATTACGCTGGCGGGCGCGCTATGCGCTGGGACCTGGGCGCGACTCGCCGCGGAACCGCTGCGCTCTTATGCGACTTTGAGCAGAGAAGTGGCGGAGCGCGCGCCGCATGCGAAGATCATTTGCTACCATCGCTACGTGCAGGGATTGCCATTTTATACGCGCCGTCGCGTAACACTGGTGGGACCGCTGAGCGAGCTGCGCTTCGGCGCCGAGCACGCGAGCGATGCGAAAGACTACTTCTTCACCACTGACAGTGATCTGTTCCGGCTATGGCGTCAGCCGGGGGAGACCGTGCTCGTCCTCGATGCCGGCGACCTCGCGCGCCTGAAGGATCGGCTCGGCAACTTCACCTTGATCGCGGTCGAACATACAAAACGCGCGATTGTGAACCATGGTGAACAACTTGCTCGCGACTGAGGCGCAACTGCACGACATGCCGGAACGATCGGCACCATCCACGACGTCATATCGCGCGTTCGCAGTCCGCCTCGGATTGGGATTCGCGATCGTCGGATTCCTGCTCTGGCGCTTCGATGCGCGTCCTGTGCTGCACCTCCTCGCGCGCGAGCGCGCGACTTACTTCGGGGCTGCGATCGCGATTTTTCTTGCTGGTCAGTTCTTATGTTTTTGGCGATGGCAACTGCTTGCCGCCGCGCTCAACATAAATGGTACGTTCCGCGAGTTTGTCCGTTACGGTTTTATTGGGTTGTTCACCAATCGATTCGTTCCGGGACTCATCGGAGGCGATGCGGCGCGCGCGTTTTACCTCGGCCGGCGCCATGGAAAAATCGGCGAAGCGGTCGCGACGACGGTGGCTGATCGCGCGTATGGGCTGCTCGGTCTGTGTTGGTTCGCAGCCATTATCGCAGTGACGATGAATCACGGAAGGCTGGACCCCAAGGTCATCAGACCGATCACTATGGTTGGCATGGCGGGGTTTATCGGCTACCTCGCGTCGCCGATCATCGGACGATTGATTCATCTCACACCGCGGCCGATTAGACGCGGGCTGGGAATTATCGCGCCCTACTTGCAAAAACCCGCCGCCGTGCTACCAGCCATCATCTTGTCGATGCTGCTGCAGGTTTTGCTCGCACTATGCCAATACGTGCTCGCTCTCGGTTTGGGACTTCATCTGGCGCTCTCGATTTTCATGCTGGTGGTTCCGATTTCCGGCGTTCTGGCGAGTCTGCCGCTCACCCTCAATGGGCTGGGTTTGCGAGAAGCCGCATATCTGTATCTATTCGGGATGTCGGGCATGGCGCGCGACGATGCGATAGCACTGGGATTGCTCTTTTTCCTCGCCTCGATGCTAGCCGGCATGTTCGGCGCGATCGCCTTCGTCACCACCGAGGTCCCAAAGGGTCATGTCCAGGTTGAATCCGAGGCGGCTCCGACGGCATGACAGATTTGTAACCGCAGTAAAGATTGGGTCCAGGCGCGAGATCGGGGGTAAATGCGGACCTTCGGGTATCAAATCGGCTAAACCAAACAATTATAGATTGGAACCGTGTTAATATTGCGGATGCTTCAAGCGGTTTGTATATTGTGGCCTAACCAATCGGACAGGCACCTCTGGGATGCCGGAGAATAGCTGAAATTATATGGACTTCATGAAGACCATGTTTCTCAACCCGCCCTCCTACGATGATTTCGACGGAGGTGCAGGCTCCCGATATCAGGCCACCCGCGAGGTCTGGTCGTTTTGGTACCCCACGTGGCTCGCTTATCCTGCCGGAATGATTCCGGGCGCGCGCCTGCTCGATGCGCCTCCGCATAACTACACCGTGCAGCAGACCGTCGATGAGGCGAAGAACTACGACCTCGTGGTGATCCATACCTCGACCCCATCGTTGCGAATGGATGCGCGCACCGCGGAATCTATCAAGGCCGCCAATCCGAATTGCATCATCGCGTTCGTCGGAGGACATCCGACCGCGCGCCCCGAGGAAGTGCTGAAGATTTCCAGCGCCATCGACATCGCCGGACGCAAGGAATTCGACCATTCGATGGTGGAAGTTTCCAAGGGGATGGATTGGGCGAAGATCGGCGGCATCACCTATCAGCGCGACGGCAAAATCCATCATAACCCCGATCGTCCGATCCTGACCGGCGAGGAGCTCGATGCGCTGCCCTTCGTGACCGAGGTCTACGAAAAAAACCTCGACTATCTGAAGTACAACAGCCCCTACTGTCAGTATCCCTACGTTTCGATGTACACGGGGCGTGGATGCCCTGCGAAGTGCACCTTCTGCCTGTGGCCGCAGGTGACCCAGGGCCATAGCTATCGCACGCGCAGCGCCGAGAGCGTCTTCGAAGAAGTGTCGCAGATGAAGGCGAAGTTCCCCAAGATGAAGGAACTCTTCTTCGACGATGACACCTTCACCGCCGACCCGGCGCGGGCGCGCAAGATCGCGCAGTTGCTCAAGCCACTCGGCATCACGTGGTCGACCAACTCGCGCGCCAATGTCGACTACGAAACCCTGAAGATCCTCAAGGACGGCGGCCTGCGTCTGTTCGTGGTCGGCTACGAAACCGGCAATGCGCAGATTCTCAAGAACATTAAAAAGGGCGTAGGCCTCGATCGTGCGCGCCGCTTCACCAAGGACTGCCACGACGTCGGCATCCTCATCCATGGGACGTTCATTCTCGGGCTGCCGGGCGAGACCAGCGATACCATTCAGGAATCGATGCGCTTCGCACGCGAGATGGATTGCGAGACCATCCAGGTGTCGCTTGCATCGCCGTATCCGGGTACCGAGCTCTATGACTATGTCGAGAAAAACGGTTATCTCGCGGTAAATCCGTTGCTCGATCAGGACGGCTATCAGAAGTGTACCGTAACGTATCCCGGTCTCAACAATGACGAGATTTACGGCGCGGTGGAGAAGTTCTATCGCAGCTTCTACTTCCGCCCGAAGTACATCTTCAAGTCGCTTCGCAAAATGGCGACCTCGGCCGAGGAAACCAAACGGCTGCTCAAGGAAGGCGCGCAATTTCTTTCCACGATGCGGCAGCGGCGCCATCAACTGCGCGACCATCCAACCGCGCAGGCGTCCGCTTAGCAGGTGTTGAGGAAGGTTGTGAACTGTGTCCAGTAAACGCGATTCTCAACACCCTGCTAAAAGATGGCTGCGTTCCTTTAGCTCTCTCCCCTTGGGAGAGATTACAGTGAGGGAAGCAGGCTGTGAAAGTTTCTTTCAACAGCCTGCTAGGAGAATAACGGAAGCGCTCGCGCAAAGATGAAACTGCTCCTCTTCATCTCGACCCTCGGAATCATCGTCTCGACCATTTATTACATGGCGGCGATTGTTGCGGGGCTGCTTTTTGCGCATCGCAGCAACACCGAACCGAAGCCACTGCCGAAGATTCCACCGCGGGTGGCCATCCTGAAGCCGTTGCGCGGGGTCAGCGAGCATCTGCGCGAGAACATCGTCAGCTTCCTCGAGATCGCGTACGCGCGCGTCGAGTACATCTTCGGGGTCGACAGCTACGAGGATCGCGCCATCGACATTCCGGTTTCGCTGCGCGCGCCGTACCAGTTTGCGAACATGACGGTGACCGTTGGCGATGAACCGGGGTGCGCCAATCGCAAAGTCGCGAAGCTGATCAAGATGGCCTCGCGCGCGGATGAGAAAACCGACATCTTCGTGCTCAGCGACGCAGATATTTCAGTTGAGCCGGATCACCTTAAGCGGGTCGTTTCGGAACTCAGCGAGGACGATAAGATCGGGATCGTCACCTGCATCTATCGTGGGAAGGCGCACGAAAGTTTCGCCTCACGGATGGAAGCCCTTTTCATCAACACCGATTTCGCGCCCCAGGTGATTTTGGCCGAGGCGCTCGAGCCGATGCATTATGCGCTCGGGGCGACCATCGCGGTGAAACGCAAGGCGCTCGACGCCATCGGGGGGTTCCGCGCGCTCAAGGATTTGCTCGCCGACGACTTTCATCTCGGCGCCAAGGTTTCGGAAGCCGGCTACAAAATCGAGCTGTCGAGTTCAATCGTCACGGTCTCGTGCGAGGATCACGACTTCAAAAATTTCTGGAATCATCAGTTACGATGGGCCCGGACTTATCGCCACGTGCGTCCGCTCAGCCTGGCGACGATCTTTATCCATGGTCCCTTTTGGGCGCTGCTGTTCATCCTCGCCAACCGCTTCTCGTTACATTCGTTCGACGCGCTCGGGTTAGTCCTCGGTCTGCGGATGCTGATGGCGACGGTGATGATCGGCAAAGTGCTGCGACGGCCGCAATCATTGACCGATGTTCTTCTGATCCCATTCAAAGACCTGGTGATGACGGCGATTTATTTCGCGAGCCTGACCGGCAAGACCGTCCAATGGGGCGGGCGCAGATTCCAATTGATGGCGGGCGGCGTGATGCGCGAACTCGCCTGACTTCTTCGCGCTTCCAGAGTCACATCTCATGCTCATTTACCTCGTGCTGGCAGTTCTCGCGAGCACTCTAATGGCGCTCGGCCTGTTGGTCATGAAGAGCCGCGCCCAAGCGCTTCCCATTGCGCGCGGGCTGCGCACCATTACCAGCGTTCTTGCCTGGTTGCGCGATCCACGCTGGACCGGCGGGCTTGCCGTGCAAGTTGCCGGATGGGGGTTCTACATCATCGCGGTCGCGCACGCGCCGGTTTCCATGGTCGCGGTGATGATGCAGGGGGGCATCGCATTGTTCGTACTCTTCTCGGTGCTCGCCCTTGGTGAGCGCGCACGCCCTGCGGAATGGGCCGGCATTGTCGCGATCGTGATCGGAATGCTCCTGCTCTCGATGTCGTTATCGGCGGGTGCCTCGCAAGGCGCCGCGAATGCGCGAATCGTGGTGACACTCGCGGTCGTCCTCGTAATCGTCGCGGCCGCAGCCTTCATGCAGCCGCGCCTGGCGCGTAGTGGAACCGCGCAGGCGATTGGCTCCGGCCTGGCATTTGGCCTGGCCGGACTCTTCACCAAGGCCATGACTGATTCGTTCGAGGCGAGTAGCGCCGGATTCGCGATGCGCGTGGTCATGAATCCATGGCCCTACGCCATGATCGCAGCGAACGTGAGCGGCATGGTCATGCTCCAGAACTCATTCCACCAGGCGCGCGGCATCATCACCATGCCGCTCTCCGGGGCGCTGTCGAACCTGGTGCCGATCGCCGGCGGAATGTTGGCTTTCGGCGAGCGACTGCCGGCCGACCCCATCGCCGCAACCATGCGGATTGCCGCCTTCCTCCTGACTATCGCAGCAAGCACGACATTGGCGGTAGCGGAAGAGGAACGGGCCGAGGGTGCATCGGTGGTGCTCAAAGACGCCGGCCTCGTTTCCTGAATCCTCTCTGAACGGCCGAGGCCGCTGCTGTATCGAAAATGTTTCTGGCGGCACCAATCTGATACGCCCATTAGTCACTTTTAGGTTGCAGCTCTCCAACACAATCGAGGAAGAATCTCGATCTTTGAAGATTTTGGAGGCGGCACGGTTTTGGCTCTATATACAGGAAACACCTGGCGGAAGGTTCGTTAGCGAAAACCATGGTGCGAGTGCTTAACCGGAGCTCGTGCCACGGACGGGGGGAAAAGGGGGACCGACCGAGAGGGGGGGTATTCGGGAATGGCGGCGAGCCCGGGGGGACTCGCCGCCGTCTTGATTTTTGGGGCTTTGGAAGTTCCTAGAACTTCGCTTTCGGCACCTTCAATCCCGGCACATCCGATTCGAGTCTTGAACACCGTGCCCTTCTTGTCCGCATCATCGGTATTGTCCGCGGTCACGATGTAGAGGTCCTGCATGTCGCGGCCTCCGAACACCAGGCTGGTCACCATCGTGGCGGGCAGTTTGATGCGTTTCTTCAGCGTCCCGCTCTTGTCGAAGTGCACCACCTCGCCCGAGCGCACGGCCGCGACCCAGATCCCGCCCTCGACGTCGACCGCCATGCCATCGGGCCAGCCCTCGGGCAGCTTCGCAAAGATGCGGCGATCCTTCACTCCGCCGTCGGGCTTAACGTCGTAGGCCCAGACCGCGCCGGTCGGCGAATCCGAATGAAACAGATGCTTGCGGTCCGGGCTGAGGCCGAGGCCGTTGGTGACCTCGATGCCGTCCCATAGCTTGGTCACGTTTCCCGGCGGGTCGATGCGAAACAGGCTGCCGGGGATTGGCTTATTGTTGCTCAATGGATCGAAGTTGATCTGCCCGGTATACACGCTGCCGTTGTCGTTGGTGGTGAGGTCATTGAAGCTGCACGGCTTGCCTTCCCATTCGGTGAAGATGCCGCGGCTGGTGCCGGTTTTGTCATCGAACAGAATCAGGCCGCGCCCGGTCATCACGATGCCGCCGCCTTCGTTGAACATCATGCCGCCGACGCCGCGCCGCTTCGGCACCACGGTGTCCACCTTGCCATTGGTGTTCAGCCGATAGACGCCGCCATTGGGGACGTCGCTGAAGTAGAGGCGATCCTGCTCATCGACGCGCGGGGCTTCGAGGAGCCCGAAACCCGAGGCCAAAGTGGTAAATTCCATGATGCTGACCCTCCAGGACCTCGTTTACCATGGTTCACCGAATGCCTGCGAACGATCTGCCGAGGCCTGCGGGACTGAATGTCACAACCGCTGCGCCCCCTGTTGTTGCGGCAGGCAAACTCCATTGAAGGCCCGAGCTATCGATGCATCACCGGAATGATGGCCGATAGTTTAGTGGCTGCCACCACCGCTCGCATCTACCAATTTCCGCATTACCGCGTCGAGGTTGAAAGATGCCGGCTTCTGGCGGGGCGGAAACTTCTGAAAATCCTCTACCTGTTGTGCCACAATCGCTTGCATCGCGTAGATGATGTAAACATGCGAGATCAACCAATCATAATAGGTATTCGAATTCTCATCGGCCCGCTCAAATGGATCTCTGCGCAAATGGAAAACTTTGGGAGCCCGCAGATGAACAAACGGCTCTAGCCAGCATTGCAACTGCTTGGCACGCTGCTCCATCAACACCACTTTCCAGTCGCGCATGCGAATCGCCAGAATGTCGCCGTCATCGCTGATGTAGAAAAAGGACTCGCGTGGACTGTCCTTAACTTCGCCCGTCAAATAGGGCAACATGTTGAAACCATCCAAGTGGACCTTGTAGGTCTTATCACCAACCTTGTAGCCATTGACGAGCTTGTCTTTGATGTCCGGTTCTCCAACCGCGGCGAGGAAGGTCGGTAGCCAGTCCTGGTGAGTGACAATGCCGTTCATCACTGACCCTGCTTTGAACCTGCCAGGCCAACGAACAAAGGCCGGCACCCGCCAACCGCCTTCCCAGTTGGTGTTCTTTTCCGATCGGAACGGAGTTATTCCGGCATCGGGCCAGCTGTTGTAGTGCGGCCCATTGTCGGTGGTGTACATCACTATCGTATCGTTGGCGATGCCTAGCTCGTCGAGTTTGTCGAGCATTCTGCCGATGTCTTCGTCATGCGCGACCATGACATCGTTGTAGTCTCCCTGACCACTCTTTCCCTTGTGCCTCTCAGCAGGATGGGTTCGGAAATGCATCGCCGTGGTGTTGTACCAGAGGAAGAACGGCTTATCTGCCTTGTGGGTGTCGCCGATGAAACGCAAAGCGTGCTCTGTAATTTCGTCGTCGATAGTTTCCATGCGCTTCTTGGTCAGCGGTCCGGTGTCCTCGACCTTTTGGCCACCCTTTCCGTCGGCCCAGCAATGGAGCACACCCCTGGGTCCAAAACGCTTCTTGAACTCTGGATTTTTCGGATAGTCCGGATCCTCCGGTTCCTCTTCAGCATTGAGATGATAGAGGTTGCCGAAGAATTCGTCGAAGCCATGCACCGTCGGGAGAAACTCATCCTTGTCACCCAGATGATTCTTGCCGAATTGGCCGAGTGTATAGCCAAGCGGCTTCAGTAACTCGGCGATCGTCGGATCATCCGCGCTCAAACCTACATCGGCCCCCGGCATACCAACCTTAGTCAGGCCGGTACGAATCGGATTCTGACCGGTGATAAACGCGGCCCGGCCAGCGGTGCAGCTCTGTTGAGCATAGTAGTCGGTGAAAGCGATTCCTTCGTTGGCAACCCGATCGATGTTGGGCGTGCGGTAGCCCATTTGACCGCGGCTATTGTAACTGATGTTCCACCAGCCGATGTCGTCACCTTGCAATATCAGAATGTTTGGCTTGCCTGGTTTTGGCATATCTTTCTCCGCCAGCTCGCTGTCTACAGATGGTTAGGATCGATTTTCAGCTACACAACAGTTGTCTGAAACTCTCTAAAATGCCGAAGGTTCCGCCAACCCATGTTGCCGCTCACCGATATTCTCAACGTCCTCCAGAAACCCGGATTGAACGCGATCGCAGCAACCCATCTCCAGGTTATACGCGCCCGGATGTTTCGCGTCTGCGACTTCACTCATCCGAAAGTTGAAACATCTGCTCTCTAGTCGCCGGCGTGGCTAATCCCGCGCTGCTTCTTCATCTCCTGGTAGACCTGAGTCAGGTTGTAGGACTCGGGACTCTGAAGCGGAGGGTATTTTTGATAGCTTTCGAGCTCTTTCAGCCAGAGGATCTGCCCGAGCGGGATGACATTCCAGTCGTAGATGTAGGCTGTGACCGGCCCGCCAAGGGCTCCGCCCTGTCCCAGTAGGGTTTTCATTTCATCGCCGACCGAACCTTCGAAGGGGTCGCGCTTGAGGTTGTCCACCAACGGCCATTTGTAGGTCTCCACCCCCGAGAGCCCGCAACTTGCACACGCACCTGCCATCGAGAAGTAGAGCTTCCAGTTTTTGTAGCGCACCGCCGAGGGAACGGGGCCCGTGTAGTAAAAGAAGGTGTCGCGCGCCGATTTGTTGGATTTGCCTTCGAGGTAGTCGCGCTGGTCAACTCCATCGAGGGTCGTCCTTACGATGCCGGGATAGTTGCCGCCCTCGATCTTCTTTTTTAGTTCATCACCCTTGGCTCCGCCCGCGATATCAACCAGGGTTGGCATCCAATCCAAAGAAGCAAACATCTGGTCTAGGACGGTTCCCGGCTTGATGTGGCCGGGCCATCGAATGACGCACGGGGCGCGCATGCCGCCTTCCCAGGTAGTGAGTTTGCCGCCTTTGAAGGGAGTGTTGCCGCCGTCGGGGTAGGTAATCACTTCGGCGCCGTTGTCGGTGGTGAAAACCACGACGGTGTTGTCCAGTTGGCCCATCTGTTCGAGCTTGCCCAGCACCGCGCCGATGTTGTCATCCAGTTGCTTCATGCCGGCTTCGTTGACGCCCCAATCCTTTCCGCCCGGCTCGCCCACCATTGCCATGTACTTGTCGGACAGCATGGTCGTGATGTGCATGCGGGCCGGGTTGTACCAGACGAAGAAGGGCTTGTTGGTCTTCCTGGGATCGTTGCGATCGAGGAAGTCCACTACCTTCGCCGAGATCTCTTCATCGACCGTTTTTGAGCGTTCGAGAGTCAGCGGACCTTGATCCTGGCATGACTGGTTCGCTTCGGTGCCGTCGGACGAATGACACCAGATGACGGGACGCGGCGGAGTCAGACAGACAGTCGTACGTGGATCGACGGCGCCCGGAACCTCGGGCAGCCCGCGAATCGGCGTATTCTTGCACGCCGGCACGATGCCCTGCACGGTGGGAGTCTTGTTGATGTCGGGGAAGCTGACCCCCTGCATCGCATCGAGGTGATAGAGATAGCCCCAGAATTCCTGGAAGCCATGGGCGGTAGGCAGCGCCTGCGTATGATCGCCGAGGTGGTTTTTGCCGAACTCGCCGGTGGTGTAGCCGAGGTCGTGCAGAAATTTCGCCAGCGCCGGCGTGCCGGGCCGCAGATACGAGGGGCTGCCGGGCAACTGCGGCGGGATCATGCCGGTGCGCAACGGATGCATGCCGGTGAAGAAGGCGTTGCGCCCGGCGGTGCAGCTTTGCTCGGCATAGTAGGTCATGAAGATCGCGCCTTCTTTGCCAATCCGATCGATGTTGGGGGTTTCTCCGACCATCAGGCCGCGATGGTAAATGCTCGGCTGCATCCAGCCGATATCGTCGCCCATGATGAAAAGGATGTTCGGCTTCTTTTCCTGGGCTTGCGCCGCTCTCAGTACGAACAGGTTGAAGAGACCCATTGTTACCGAGATCGCCAGGGCAATTCTCATTGTTCTACGACTGGACATGTTCGTCATCCCTCGCTTGAAGAGTCCATTGCTGTCACGCGCGATGAATTCTGATCGAATGTGGGGTCTAGAAAAATGCGACCTTGGTATCACTCCCGACCAGCAGCAGCTCGGCCATCCGAACCAGCTCGGCCAGCGAACCGGCGTGCATCTTGTCCATCACGCGTCCCCGATGGGTCTTGATGGTGTGCTCGGTGGCGCCCAGGGTTGCGCCGACCTGTTTGTTCAATAGACCAGCGGTTACCAAAGCAAACACCTCGCGCTCGCGGCGAGTGAGGGTCTTCTCGCGACGCCGCAATTCGGTCCGCTTCGACTGCTCCGCTCGCCTGGCGCGGGAAAGCTCCGTCGCACGCGCGACGGCATCGAGCAGGCGTCGCTCGTCGGTCGGTTTTTCCAGGCAATCGACCGCGCCCTCGCGCATCGCCTGGACGCCGCATGAAATGTCGCCGCAGCCGGTGATGAAGACCAGTTGTGAGCACCGTTGCGACTCCTTCATCTTTCGCAGTAGCTGCAATCCGTTCATGCCCGGCAGGTAGATATCCGCGATGATGCAGTCCCACTCTTTAAGGGGCGACTCCAGGAAACACTCGGCGGACGGGAAGGCCGCCACCTCAACGCCGGCGGTGGCGAGCTGGAAGGTGAGGGCCTCACGGAAGCTGCGGTCATCTTCCACGATGGAAACGGTGGTTCGCGTGGTCTCGATCTTCGCGAGATTGAGGTTCGCGGATCTATCGGGCGTCTGGTCATTCATCGTTCTCTTCCCAGTTTTTAGCGGTTGTAAGAGTTGCTTCGAGGGACAAACGGCCATTCAGCTCAAGCCACGCAGGGCTTGAATTGCGCGAACTGTAGCGATCCGAGCGATTTGAGAGAAATGCATAATAAGCATCGTGGGTATGCATAGAGAGCATTAGCGATAGGCTCCCGTTTGAGACGGTGGTAAGCTGCGGGCGATGAATTTTGACAGGCTTCGTCACTTTGAGGCGGTCGCGCGACGTGGCAGCTTTTTACACGCGGCCGGAGATCTTCATATTACCCAGCCTGCGCTAACTCGAAGCGTGCAAGTCCTGGAACGTGAAATCGGAGGCTCGCTGTTCGAGCGTCGTCGCAACGGAGTGGCGCTGACCGGTTTCGGGAGATTCGTACTGGAACGGGTTCAACTGCTGGTTTCCTCGCACAATCAACTGAGTCGCGAGATTGAACAATTCAAAGGTGGCGAGAGCGGTACTCTCCATGTTGGCTTCGGTCCGCTCCCCGCCGAGACGCTGGGCGGCCACACTATCGCCCGTTTCCAAACCGAGCATCCTAGAGTCAAGTTACGGGTGTCGTTTCCCTCGACCGACGAGATGGTAGATTCGATCAAGAGCGGCAGAATCGAGGTCATTGTCGGCGAACCCGAGTTGCGAAAGGACGAGCCCGATTTGGTCCGATTTACGCTCAAGCGACGGCCGGGCTTCCTCTTTTGCCGTTCCGGCCATCCTTTGCTTCAGAACCAGTCGCCCTCGCTCACCGAGGTGGCCGATTACCCGTTTGTCGGTTTCAAATTATCCGCAGAGTTTGCCCATATGGCAGAACCCAAAGGCCGGTTCGGCTTCGTCGATCCGGCGACGGGCGATATGGTTCCGAAAGTCGAATGCTATTCGATGCCGGCCACCAAGCAGATTGTCGCCGCCAGCAACTGTATCGGCGCCGCAACCTTGTCGATGATCTGGCGGGAAATTCGCGATGGCGAGCTGGCGCCCATCGCACTGGTCATTCCGGGCTTTGAAACCGCGTATTCGATCGTTACCTGGCGTGGCCGAACCCTCTCGTCCGAAGCGCAGGCCTTCATCGACATCGTGCGGCAGATCGACGCCGAAACCGAGGAATTGTTGCCGCGCTGGTTGGGGACCAAGTCCCGCTATCTCGAAACCATCGCGCGCCGCGCACAGGAACGAGTTTCGGCGAAGAAAGGCCGCGCCCGCGTCCGTCGCATCGCCTAGCCGACGCCCCCGCACTCATCCGGCTGTCCAAACCCGCCAGACTGCCTTTAGGTCGAAAACGGATTCGCCGGCGACAGATGCGTCCCGGGCGGCGGAGGCGGCAGGGTCGACGGACCCGGACTCCCACCTGGCGGCGTCGGCGGATTGCGCTGGTCGGCCAGCCGCAGTCCTCGATGGCACAGGTAGATGAGCGCCGGTTGCAGCACGCGGGTCAGCAGCATGATGGCCAGCGCGCCTCCGATGACCACGATCGCAAGCGGGCGTTGGGTTTGCGCGCCGATGCGAGTCGAAAGCGCTGCCGGCAACAATCCCAGCGCGTCTACCAGGTCGGTCATCATGGTGGCGCGCAGGCGCCGGTCGGATCCCATGATGATGGCTTCCTGAAACGGATGGCCCTCTTCCCACAACTCGCGGATATAGAAGCTGAGCAGGATACCGTCCATCACCGCGATGCCGAAAATCGAGATGAAGCCGACCGCCGCCGACACGCTGAAAGGTGTTCCGGTGAGGATCAGGCCGAGGATGCCGCCCAGGCACGCGACCGGAATCTGCGCCATGATGACGAAGGTGTCGACCAGCGAAGTCGTCGCGCCGTAAAGAACTCCCGCAATCAGGAGCAGGGCGAACGGTACCACGATCATGAGGCGCCGGTTGGCCTTTTGTAGTTCGCCATATTCGCCGGCCCATGCGAGGTGAACGCCCTCGGGCAGCTTGACCGAGCGCGCGACCGCTTTTTTGGCATCGACGACGGCGCTCTGGAGATCGCGACCGCGAGTGGCAAAGCGAACCGGCACATAGCGCTCGAAACCTTCCCGATAGATGAGCGATGCACCCTCGGCGGTTTTAATCTCGGCAATCTGCGCCAGCGGTACCTGCCCGCCCGTCGGCGCGTTCACGCGTATATTTCTGATCGCGTCGAGGCTCTGGCGATATTGCGGAAGCCATCGCACCATCAGATCGAAACGCCGATCGCCCTCCAGGACCTGGGTCGCGGCCTGCCCCCCGATGGCGGCCTGCACCACCGCGGTCACGTCGCCGACGTTGAGGCCGTAGCGGGCGCAGTTTTCGCGCTCGGGCCTGACGATCAGATTGGGCTGCCCGAGCGATCGATAGACGTCGGTGTTGACGATGCCCGGCACCGAGTCGATGGTGCGTTTGATCTCATTGGCCAGATGCTCATCGGTGGCGAGATCGGGTCCGAAGACCTTAATCGAGTTGGAACCCTTCACTCCGGAAACCGCTTCGTTCACGTTGGCTTCGATATTCTGCGAGTAGTCGAAGTTCACGCCCGGAAAATCGTGAGTAAGCCGGGAGTCGATTTCCTTCAGGAGGGCGTTCTTGCTGAGGTGGCGCGGCCACTGCGCGTCGGGCTTAAGCTCGATGCTGAATTCGGCGCCGAAGAATCCGGTGGTCTCGGTCCCGCTGTCGGGCCGGCCTAACTGCGAGACCACGGTGCGAACTTCGGGGAAGGCCAAAAATGTGCGGCGCATCGCGTTGGACAGCTTCGCGCCATGTTCAAGCGAAATCGTCAGCGGCATGGTCGCCGTCGCCCAGATGTTGCCTTCCTCGAGCTTGGGCAGAAATTGTCCGCCCAGCAGCGGGAACAGGCTGAAGACCCCGACCAGTAAGATGCACACGGTGGTGACGGTGAGACGCGGAATTCGCAGCACCAGCTCGAACACCCGATGATAGAACGCGCTGATCAGCTTCCACACCGGGTTGGGAAGCTCGTACATCCCGTGCGCGAAGAAGTAGGTGCTGAGCGCCGGGGTCAGGGTGACCGCGAGCAGGATCGCGGCGCCCAGCGCGAACGCGTAGGTATGCGACATCGGCGAGAAGATCGCGCCCTCGACCCCGCGCATCGTGAAGAGCGGCAGGAACGCGATCACGAAGATGATGGTCGAAAAGAACATCGGGCCGCCGACTTCCTGCGCCGCCCGCAGGATCTTCAGATGCACCGGCGCATGGGGGGTATCGCCCTCGATCAGCTCGCGATGAATGTTTTCCATCACGATGACGGTGGTATCGATGATGATTCCGAAATCGATCGCGCCCAGCGAAATCAAGTTGGCGGGCGTGCCCTGGAAATGCATCAGGGTGAACGCGCCGCATAGCGCCAGCGGGATATTGATCGCGGCGATGATCGCGGCACGCAGATTGCCGAGGAAAAAAATCAGCACCAGGAACACCAGCGCCATTCCGATGGTGAGGTTTTCCAGCACCGTATGGAGGGTGGTATCGACCAGCGTGGTGCGATCGTAGTACGGCTTGATGGTGTAACCGGCGGGCAAAATTCCGGAATGGTTCAGGTCGTTGACCTTCGCCTCGACCCCCTTCAAGGTTTTCAGCGTGTTGCCGTATTTCCGCATCAGCACGATGCCGGTGACGACCTCGTCGTTCTGATCCTTGCCCACGATGCCGAGGCGCGGCGCATAGCCGATGTCGACGTTGGCGACATTGGAGATCCGAATCGGCGTTGAGTTGACGGTTTGCAGCACGATGTTGCGGATGTCATCGAGGGAGTGGATGAATCCGATCCCGCGAACATTGAAAGCCTGCTCACCGACGCTCAGGTAGTTGCCGCCGGCGCTGTTGTTGGAATTGCCGATCGCGCTAATCAGGGTCGAAAGCGGAATCGCGTAGTAGGACAGCCGCTGCGGATCGACGTCGACGTGGTACTCCTTGGTGAGTCCGCCGAAACCGGAGACATCGAGCACGCCGTCGACCGTGCGCAGTTGCTTCTCGATTACCCAGTCCTCGATTTCCTTTTCATGGATCAGGTCGTGATCGGGTCCTTGCACGGTGTAGCGATAGATTTCGCCGATCGGATTCTCCGGTGAAATCCCAGGGACGATTCCAGCCGGCAGCGTCACGAAGCTCAGCCGGTTGATGGTTTCGACGCGGTCCCAGTAGTAATCGCTGTCCCACGAAAAATAGCAGCGGATGTCCGACAGCCCGAACAGCGAAATCGAGCGCATCGATTCGAGGTCGCGCATCCCGCTCAGGCCGTATTCCGTCGGCACCGTGACCAGCTTCTCAACTTCCTCGGAAGACAAACCGGTCGGCAACGTCAGCACTTCGACCATCGGCTGAACCGGATCGGGATACGCTTCGATGTCGAGTTGCGCGAAGGAATAGCCGCCCGCGAGGACCAGCAGCAGGGCCAGGCCGATAACTACCAGTCGCTCGCGCAGCGCCAGCGCCATCAATGCGGTGATCATGGGCGCCTTAGGAGCTCTCGCCATGGGCTTCGTGCCACAGCGCGTTAACCTGAAGAGTTTCTCCAATCACCACGCGCTCGCCGGAGGTGAGCCCTGAAATCACGCGAGCCGAACCACGATCCGCCCACGAGGCGATCGCGACCTTACGCCGCTCGAGCCGGCCGCCTCCCGCATCGACGTACGCGTAGTAGGAGTCGACCTCGAAGATGAGCGCATCTTGCGGAACTACCAGCGCATCGCCCGCGCGAGTGACGATCTTGATCCGCGCCAGCATCTGCGGTTTGAGCTTGAGGCCGGGATTGTTTACCGCACAGCGGATTTGCAGCGTATGCGTCGCGGGATCGACATTGGGACTGATGCGCGCGATCGCGCCCTTGAAGGTTTCATCGGGAAACGCGGTGGTCACCGCTTCCAGTTCCTGGCCGACCTGCACCCGCGCCAGATCAACTTCAAAAAGGTCGGCGGTGATCCAAACCGGATCGAGCGTTCCCAGCATATACAGCACGTCCCCGGGATTGATGGCGGCGCCGCGCAGCGCCTGGTTCTTCACCACGGTGCCGCTGATGGGCGCACGCATCCAGATGCTGGGGGACGGCTCTTTCAGCGCGTCGATGTCGACCTCTTCCATCCCGAGCAGTTGCAGCTTGCGCTTCGCGGCGGCCGCAAGCGAGGACGCCAAGTCGGGCATCCCATCGATCGCGACACCCTTGCTCACCTTCGAAGTGGTGAGCGCCTGCAGGTACTCGGCTTCCGCGGTCATGAAGTCGGGACTGTAGAGCTTCACGATGGGCTCGCCGCGCCTGACGTTATCCCAAAGCGAGACGCGGATATCCTCGATGCGTCCCTGCACCCGCGAAACGATGGTCGAGACGCGTTGGTCGTCGAAGCTGACCTGACCGGTGGTTTCCAGGATGCCGGGCAGCGCAACGTCCTTGACCGTGGCATAGCTCATTCCCGGAAGCTCGCTCGGTTTGACTAACAGATACTCGTGCCCGCCTTCCTGGACCAATTGTCCCACCGCCTGGGCAGTTGGCTCCGGCGCGGCCGTCTCGCTGGAAGCGCCACGGCATCCGGTAAGGACGGCGGCGAACATCAGCAGGGAAGCGAGCGCGACGATGCTTCGAGGTTTCATTGCGGCAAGGGCGCCCCGATCGCCTGCTCGAGCGCGACCCGGTTGGCGATAAACTGGTTGGCGGCCTGGAGGTAGTTCACATTGGCCGCGTAGCTGCGCTGCAGGGTCCCCGAAAGTGCGACAAATTGCAGTTTGTTCGACTGATACGCGGTCAGCGCGACGCGAAAATCCTGCTGCGCCAGCGGAATCAGCGACTTGCTGTAAAGCTGCGAAGTCTCGTATGCCAACTGCGCGGAGCGAAAAAGCTGAGTGACGGTGGCTTCGGTCTGACTCCGAATCGAGCGCAAATCCTCGCGCGCGGCTTTGAGCGCGAACTCGGCGCTGGTCACATCCTCGCGTTGCTTGATCCAGAAAAAAATCGGCAGGTTGAATCCGATGGTAATGGTGTGGGCTTGCAAGTTGTTAACTGACGGTCCGGCGCTCGCCTGCAAGTAATGATCGAAGTTATACCCGAGGGTGAAATCCGGCAGATATTCCATCTTCGCCAGTTCCAGCGCGGTGTTCGAATTGCGCTCGGTCAGCGCGGTCTGCAGGATCTCCTGGCGGATGCGCGTTGCCATGTCGACCAGCGTATCCAGCGGCAGTTTCACCGGTTCGAGCCGCATCGAGCGGTCGAGTTCGAGCGGCGCGTTGGGTGCGCGATGCAGCAACTGATTCAGCATCACCAGGTCATTCGCCCGCGCGGTTTCATAAGAACGTTGCTGCTGCTCGGCCTGCGCGAGATCGAACTCCGAGGTGATGAAGTCGGCCTGCGTCACCTGGTTGGCTGAGTATGCGACCTGGGTAACTTGCAGCACCTGCTTCAGCGCCGCGATGTTCTCGCGGTTAACTCCCAGCACCGATTCGTCGAGTAAAACCTGATAGAAGCCGCTTTCGACCGCGGCACGAACATCGCGGAGGGTCGCGTCGAATGAGAGCCGCGCAACCTGGGCCTCGCGCTTCGCCTGATCGGCTTGCAGCAGCGCCTTGCCTGGAAACTGTAATGCCTGCGAGACCTGGTACGACTTCAGCGGCGCATTGCCGATGCCTCGCGGGCTGTCGACATTTGCGAAAGTGAAAACCGGATCGGCGGGCGCATAGTTCTGCAAAATCTGATGCTGCGCGGCGTCCCATCGCGCGCGCGCCGCCTTGACTTCCGGATTCGCTTCGATCGCGAGCTCGACGAGTTGTGGCGCGGTCAGTCCGGCGTCGGCGGACGCTTCCGACGCGATCGGGATCGCCATCGCAATAGCCATCAACGCCATGATTACGATTATGTCCCCGCCCCGCTTCATCATCCGATGGCGTCTCATCTTATGAGCCACGGCAAGGATAGCCTATACCGGACTGATTACCGACACTTTAAGCATCGGCGCTGGATAATACGCGATTTCAGCCGGATGGATACGAGGGGCGGCTACTTGCTCGCGACGCCGGGGTGCTGCAGCGAACGGACGAAGGTCACCACCTGCCATCGCTCATGGACCGATAGCGCGTCGGCGTACGACGGCATCGCGACGCCACCGTCGCGGATGGTGCCGTAGAGGTAGCCGTCGGGCAGGTCTTTGGAGGTCCCGCTGATGAGGTCTTTGGGCTTGGTCTTCAGCAGGTGGACAACAGTGCCGTCGCCGTGGCCGCCCTCACCATGGCAGGGCGCGCAGTTGGTGGCATACAGGCTCTTGCCGGCCGCGAGGTTCTCAGGGGTGGCCTCGAGGGGGTTGTGCTCGCTGGCGGTCATCTGGGCGCGCGTCATTGGTAGCTCGCCACCCGTAACAGGCAGGGTTCCTTCGGGCATCACGCGCGGCGCCTCGGTCAAAGGGCGGACCGTCGCGCCGCGATACATGTCGATGTCCCATGGGAACGCGAAGGCGACCGACGAGATGGCCATCATCGAAGTTGCAGCAAGCAGGGCGGTGGCAAAGCGGAATCTCATCGAGCGCCTCCGCGACGGGTTGAGGTTAGCGGACCTGACGATCCCTTATACCTCCGGGACGCAATGAAAGTAAGCGGGGCCAGCCTTCAGTGTCGAACGGGCACCCAACCCGATCGCCGTCTCCGGTTCGCATAACGCTACGATGTAGCCGCGATGAAGGAAAAAAGGCCGATTCAAAGGATTCGAACAACTTCAGGCATTCGAACGATTGCCGCAGGTTGCTTTTTTCTGCGCCAAGCGCCGCCTAAATCTGCGGCAATTTAGTCCATCAAGGCTACGAATGATAAATTCGTCTTCAACTGAACCCTCGTCGCTTTTGACCGGCTTGGGAATGGCTATTGCTTCCGATCCGAGCAAATAACTCCAAGTGCCCCTCACATCTCCCATCCACGAATACTTGCAGCGCCTCCACAGCGAATGTTTTGCGCTCAAGGAAGGCAAAGTCGCTACTTATATTCCCGAACTGGCTCTCGCCGACCCGAATTGGTTCGGGATCTGTATCGCCACCAGCGACGGGCAGGTCTATGAAGTTGGCGATACCCGGCAAGCCTTCACGATCCAGTCGATCTCAAAACCATTGGTCTATGGAATCGCGCTCGCCGACCATGGCGAAGATGCGGTCCTGAACCGGGTCGGCGTCGAACCGACCGGGGACGCATTCAATTCGATAAGTCTCGACCCCCAATCGGGTCGTCCGCTCAACCCCATGATCAACGCCGGCGCTATTGCCTCGGCCGGGCTGGTTTCCGGGCGGACCTCGCAAGAGAAGCTCGAGCGCATTATGCAGACCTTTTCATGCTATGCCGGGCGCGAACTTACGATCGACGAAGCGGTCTATCAGTCCGAAAGTGCGACCGGCCATCGCAACCGCGCCATCGGGCATATGCTGCGCAACTTTGAGGTCATCAGCGACGAGCCGGAACCGGTCCTGGATCTGTATTTTCGGCAGTGTTCGATCTCGATAAATTGCCGCGACCTCGCGATGATGGGCGCGACCCTCGCCAATGGAGGGGTGAATCCGATTACGGGAAATCGCGCGGCCCCCGCTGACAATATCGTAAGGATTCTGAGCATCATGGCCACCTGCGGGATGTACGACTACGCGGGCGAATGGATCTATCGGGTCGGCATCCCGGCCAAAAGCGGCGTCGGCGGCGGTATCCTGGCGGTGCTGCCGGGCCACCTGGGCATCGGAGTTTTCTCGCCGGCACTGGATGCGCATGGCAACAGCGTCCGTGGAATTGCGGCCTGCCGCGCGATGTCCCGCGACCTCGAGCTTCATCTTTTCAACACCCATCGCGCAACCCGATCCGTCATCAGGTCACGCGCCAGCGGAAGCCAAATCACCTCGCGGCGGTTGCGCAGCCATGATGACTCCGCGGCGTTGAAGGACCATGGGGCGCGAGTCGCCGTCTATGAGCTCCAAGGTGCGCTAAATTTTTCCGGCGCCGAACTGGTGGTGCGCGAAATCATCGGCGCACGCAAAGTCGATCGACTTCGTCATCCTCGATTTCAAACGCGTCGTCAGCATGGACGACCCGGCGAGCAACATGCTCGTCGGGGTCGGCCGCAGCCTTGAGCAGCAGCACATCTGTACCCTCTTCGCGAATGCCGCGAATCAAGCGCGCTTGCTGGGGCGATTGGAAGCCTTGCCCACTGATAGTCGTGCGTGGGTGGTTTCGATGGACAATCTCGATAGCGCCCTGGAATGGTGCGAAAACAGGATTCTCCTCAATCTGAGGAAGCGGGCCGCGTCGGAACAGGAGGTGCCGCTGGTCGAGCATGAGATGTGCAAAGGCTTGACCGCGGAAGAATTCCAACGCCTGCGCAGCAAGTTGATCCGCATGACCTTTCGCGAGGGTGAAACCGTGGTGCACCAAGGCGACCCCGGCGATTACATCTACTTCCTCGTGATGGGTGAGGTGACTGTCACGGTCGGCGATCCAGGCAACCCGATCCGGGTGTCGACGCTCTCACCAGGCATGGTATTCGGCGAAATGGCGGCGATCGATCGCCAGCCGCGATCCGCCGACGTGCGGGCGGACTCGGAGGTAGCTTGTTACGCGCTGCCGGTACCGGAGTTCGATCGGCTTGGAAAATCCGATCCGAAACTCAAAGCCATCCTCCTCGAGAACATCCTCCGGCACGTCTCGGGAATGCTGCGGCGACTAAACGGCGAGGTCAGCACGCTGGTGCGATAAGTTCATCGCACGCCGGTTTTCCAATCGTACCGGTGCTCGGCGTCCTTCTGATCGTCGGCGCGCTCCCATTTTTCATCGCGTTCGAGAAGCGCTTCGTAGTCGAAGGTCGCGGAACGCCCGCGCCGATTGCGCCAACCGAGCGCCTGGTGACCGGCGGTTCGTTTCAGCGGGTGCGCAATCCCGGCTACATCAGCGTAGTGGCTATGGTTGTCGGCGAGGCCCTGCTGTTCGGCAGCATCGGCGTCATCCTCTATGCGCTTACCTTGGCGATCGCATTCCACATCTTCGTGATCGCTTACGAGGAGCCGATGCTGCGGACGCGCTTCGGCGCGGCCTACGAGCAATATTGTGCGCGCGTTCCGCGGTGGCTGCCTCGCCTGCGCCGAGTCATATAAAACGCCGCTGGGCGGACACCTACATCGTAGCGTTATGCGAACCGGAGACGGCGACCGGGCTGGGTGCGCCATTCGACACCGCCTTGTGGACGAAGGCGCTGAGACCTCCCAAGGCGAACGCGACGACCGCCGCGATTACGATAACGCGAAGCGTTCCAAAGCTGGGGGTGGGTTGGTTAGAGCTGATTGTTGTGGACATATTTCCTTAATAATCAGGTACTTAAAACTCGAAAGCGTATCAGCATCCGAGCTGATGAACATGAGTAATGCTAATGTGGCATCACTCGACTTATTTGTTCATCTGATACTACTTTAAGGATTCCCACGGCTGACGCAAGCCCCTGCGCGGTTACGGAACGTTCTGGAGAGGCGATTTTCGGAAAACCGAGCATTGGCGCGCATTTAATGGGTTTGTTTTGGCATTTTTCGTGATGAGAGTTCGGCCTGCGGCAAAACCGCTGCGAGCCGTTTGGACGGTAAATGCAACCCTGATTTTTGAGGAATCCAGCATTCATAAGGGTTATTTGGCTTCGTTTGGTAATCCCGCATGATCGAAGGCCGCCTCAAGATCCGCAACGCCATCGCCCGAGCAAAGCCCGAACGATGGCGTGCTGTCATCTTAGCAGAATCGGAAAGCCGAGGCTGCTGGTGCCGTTTCTGCCTTCCAAATGGCGCATCAATCAGCCATTCTCGGTTTGCGGGTTATTCCGGTTTTGGAGCGACGGCCACTGCAAACCAATAGAGCAAGGGCAAGCGAGAGCTCTCAGTGTTTTGGGGCTGCTACCTTCTCGCCTATGACTTCAAACACCCAGGTGCCGAAATCCTTCAAGTCGAGAGTGTCACTTATCACCCACGCCTCCGCCTCGCGCTTTTTCAATTCCTTTAAGACGCTCGCCAGATCGTCGGTTTCTATCTCGTATAGCGATAGATATCGGTGTGGATGTTTACCGACGTCGCCCGCCTCCTGGGAACGGGTCGGTCCACTTTTATCGTATTGCACCGGGGCGAGCTTGAAGCGCTGGGCTGCCACGAAGCCGGGGACGCCGAGTACGTCCCTATAATGGTCAGTGCCGTACCACCGGTTGTACTCCGCTTCTTGAGCGGGCGAAGTCGGATTGGTCATCACCAGGAAGACGTATTTCGCCATGATTTCTCCGTAAATTTGTAGCTTCTCTTTTTAGAACGACGCGAGCCGCGAATCTGATAAGGCTATAAATCCCGGCCCCGCACAAGGAAAATGCCTTGCGCGAGGCCGATCGAGTTTCAACGCCGTTTGGTGGGGCGGATCGGTTCGAAACGTCCGTCTCTACTCAGTTATCTTCAGCGGTGAGCTTGCCACCATTCCAAGTGGTGGGCGCGACCGTGGCCTTGCTCCATCCGACCCGAGGCGATTAGAATAACCGACCGACTAGTCGGTCTAAATACGATACAATACGAAAAAGGTTCTTTCGATGGCTTCAATTCAGACACCTTCCCAGATTTCTACTGCATTCGATGAATCCCCAACCTCGCAAGCGTCGCCATCGGTGGCGGGTGCCCAAAATGCGCCCGGTCCCCGCGGGCCTATCAGCTCGTTGGGGCTGATGCGCGATCCGCTGGTATTCATGGACAAGATTTTCCGCCAGTACGGCGATATCGTGCATCTGCGTTTCTTCAAGATGCACGTCTATGCGATCGCACATCCCGACGGTATCAAGCACGCACTGCAGGAGAACCATCGCAACTATACCAAGTCGTTCGATTACCAGATCCTCGCGCGCCTGCTCGGCAATGGGCTCGTCACCAGCGAGGGCGAGTTATGGCTGCGCCAGCGCCGGCTGATGCAGCCGATGTTTCACAAGCAGAAGATCGCGGCATTCGGCGCGATGATGGCCGAGTGCAGCGCGGAAATGCTCGAGCGATGGGAGCCGCGCGCCAAAAGCGGAGAGGCCTTCGACGCGACCGCCGAGATGATGCGGCTTACACTACAAATTGTCGGACGCGCGCTTTTGACGATGGACCTCACCACCCACGCCGATCGCATCGGACGCGACATGACGATTGCCAACGAGCGTTTCGCCGAGTTCGACCTCGGGACGTTGCTGCCATGGCTGCCGACGCCCGCGAACATTCGATTCAAGCGCGCGGTGAGCGAGTTGCGCAGCCTGGTGCTGGATATCATCGCGAAGCGGCGCGCTGAGGGACGCGACTATGGCGATCTCCTGTCGATGCTGCTGGCGGTACGCGACGAGGAAACCGGCGAGGGCATGAATAACGAGCAGCTTCGCGACGAGGTGCTGACGTTAATTCTGGCTGGGCACGAGACCACTGCCACCTCGCTTTCGTGGATCTGGTACCTGCTCTCGCAGCATCCGGAGGTCGAGGCAAAGTTGCATGCCGAACTCGACGAGGTGCTCGGCGGACGCGCGCCGACGACGGCCGACCTGCGCGAATCTTAACTACACCGGCATGGTGGTCGACGAGGCGATGCGGATCTTCCCGCCGGTATGGGCAGTCGGACGCGCCGCAATCGATGACGATGAGATCATGGGCTATCGAATTCCCAAGGGCAGCAACCTGATGCTGAGCCAATACTATGCGCATCGGCATCCGCAGTTCTGGGAAAACCCCGAGCGCTTCGATCCCGAACGCTTCTCGCCCGCGCGCGCTGCCGGTCGACCTCGCTATGCGTTCTTCCCCTTCGGCGGCGGGCCGCGAATGTGTATCGGCAATATCTTCGCATTGACTGAGGCACAACTGGTGCTGGCATCGGTGGCCCAGCGTTATCGATTGCGCCTGGTACCGGGGCATCGTGTCGAGCTGCATCCTCTGGTCACACTGCGTCCGCGCTATGGCGTGAAGGTGACGCTGGAGCGTCGCGGTAACTGAGCGATGCCTAGACCGGATGTTAGCGAAGAGCGGCGCGGGCAGATCCTCGATGCGGCGGCGGCCGTATTTGCGCGCCTCGGAGTGCGCGAGTCGCGCATGGACGATATCGTCGCGGAGGCCGACCTCAGCAAGGGCGCGCTGTACTGGTACTTCAAGAGCAAGGACGACCTCATCGCCGCGTTCATCGAGCGGGTGTTCGCGCGCGCGATCGCAAATTTAAGTGCTTCGCTGCAGGTCGAGCAGTCATTCAAGGAGCATCTGGCGGTTATCACGCAGGCGTTTGCCGAGGATATCCGCGAGGTGAGCCGGGTCCGGAGCGTGGTGCTGGAGTACTATGCGCTGGCCGCGCGCGACGAAAAGGTACGTGCCCGGGTGCGCGACTACATCGCGAAATTCATCGCGCTTTTGGAGACGATGATCGCGCAAGCTATCGAGCGCGGCGAATGCCGCCCGACCGACCCGCGCAAGACCGCGATTTCTGTCGAGGCGATGTTCGAAGGCCTGACGCTGCTATGGTTCGTCGGCGCCGGCATCGACGACCTCGCCGCCACGGTCAACCACGCTACGCAGCTGATGTTCGACTCCTTGATGATATCGTAGAGTCAAAGAGCGTCCGCACGGTTGATGGGTGGCGCCCAATCGTGACCTGGCAGATCTTCGGCCGTCCAGGTTCGCACCTCCCAGATTCCGCCGCGGTTCAACTGATTGTCAAACAAAAGCCGCCGGACGGCGAGGCCATCCGGCGGCGGTTTTCGTGATGTGATGATCCTTACGCGGCTTGCTTCAGCGGCTGGGGCTTGAACTCCAGGCCCTTCGCGGTCGCATCGACGATGACCTTCTGGCCGTCGCGCACTTCGCCCGCAATCAGCTTGCGGCCCAGCGCGGTCTCCAGCTCGCGCTGGATCATCCGCCGCAACGGACGCGCGCCGTAAAACGGGTCGTAGCCGTGTTCGGCGAAGAAGTCGCGCGCCGCGTCGGTCAGGTCGAGCTCGATCTTGCGCTCCGCCAGCCGTTTGCGCAGCCTTCGATCTGGATATCCACGATCTTGCGCAACTGGTCCTTGGCCAGCGGATGGAAGACCACGATCTCATCGACGCGGTTGAGGAACTCGGGCCGGAAATTCTGGCGCAACACGTCCAGGCACTGGTTCTTCATCCGCTCGTAATCCTGGCCCTTGAAGGCGAGGATCAACTGGCTCGCGATGTTCGAGGTCATGATGACGACGCTGTTGTTGAAGTCCACCGTGCGGCCTTGACCGTCAGTCAAGCGGCCGTCGTCGAGCAACTGCAGCAGGACGTTGAACACATCGTGATGCGCCTTCTCGATCTCGTCGAACAGGATGACCGAGTAGGGCTTGCGCCGCACCGCTTCGGTGAGCTGCCCGCCCTCATCGTAGCCGACGTAGCCCGGAGGCGCGCCGATCAGCCGCGACACCGTGTGCTTCTCCATGTACTCGGACATGTCGATGCGCATCATCGCGTTCTCGTCGTCGAACAGAAATTCCGCCAGCGCCCGCGCCAGCTCGGTTTTGCCGACGCCGGTCGGTCCGAGAAAAATGAACGACCCAATCGGACGATTCGGGATCCTTCAGTCCCGCGCGCGCGCGGATCACCGCGTCGGCCACCGCCGAGACCGCCTCATCCTGCCCGATGACGCGTTTGTGCAGATGCTCTTCGAGATGGGAGAGCTTCTGCACCTCGCCTTCCATCAGGCGCGACGACCGGCACGCCGGTCCATCGCGCGACGATTTCCGCGATATCTTCCTCGTCGACCTCTTCCTTGATCAGGCGCTCGCCGCCGCCCTTCTTGAGCAGCGCCTTTTCTTCCTCGGCGAGCTGTTTTTCCAGGCCGGCCAGTTTGCCGTACTGAAGCTCGGCGAGCCTGTTGAGGTCGTACTCGCGCCTGGCCTTTTCGATTTCGACGCTGGTCTGCTCGATCTCGGCCTTGATCTTGGAGAGCTTCGAGACCGCCCTTCTCCTTCCCATTGCGCCTCGAGGTGCTCGCGCCTCTCGCTGGCCTCGGCCAATTCCTTTTCGAGCTTCTCCAGGCGGTCCTTGGAGGCCGGATCGGTCTCGCGCTTGAGCGCCTCGCGCTCGATTTCGAGCTGCATGACGCGGCGGTTGACCTCGTCGAGCTCGGCCGGCATCGACTCTTTTTCGGTACGCAGCTTCGCCGCCGCTTCGTCGATCAGGTCGATCGCCTTGTCCGGCAGGAATCGATCGGTGATGTAGCGCTTGGACAGCATCGCCGCGGTGACCAGCGCGGCATCCTTGATGCGGATCCCGTGGTGCACCTCGTAGCGCTCCTTGAGACCGCGCAGAATCGAGATGGTCTCCTCGACACTCGGCTCGTCAACCAGCACCGGCTGGAAGCGGCGCTCGAGCGCGGCGTCCTTTTCGATGTGCTTGCGGTATTCGTCCAGCGTGGTCGCGCCGATGCAATGCAACTCGCCGCGCGCCAGCATCGGCTTGAGCAGGTTGGAGGCGTCCATCGCGCCTTCGGCCGCGCCCGCGCCAACGACGGTATGGAGTTCGTCGATAAACAGGATGATTTCGCCTTCGGCCTCCTGGACTTCCTTCAGCACCGCCTTGAGGCGCTCTTCAAACTCGCCGCGAAACTTCGCGCCCGCGATCAGCGCGCCCATATCGAGCGCGACGACTTTGCGGTTCTTGAGGCCCTCGGGAACGTCGCCGCGAACGATGCGCTGGGCCAGGCCCTCGACAATCGCGGTCTTGCCCACGCCGGGCTCGCCGATGAGCACCGGATTGTTCTTGGTCCGTCGCGAGAGCACCTGGATGACGCGGCGGATTTCTTCGTCGCGCCCGATGACCGGATCGAGTTTGCCGGAGGTCGCGAGCCTTGGTCAGGTCGCGGCCATATTTTTCCAGGGCCTGATAGGTCGCTTCTGGATTGGCCGACGTCACGCGCTGGTTGCCTCGGACTTTTTTCAGCACGTCCATCAGTTTGTCGTTGGTCAGGCCGGCTTCGCGCAGAATTTTGGACACAGCGCCGGGCTCATCAAGCGCAGCCATCAGGATGCTCGATGGAGACATACTCATCCTTGAGCTTGCCGGCTTCCTGCTCCGCGCGACGACAGCACACGTCCCAGCCGCTGGGTGATAAAGACTTGGCCGGAATCGGCGCCTCCGCCTGATACCGCCGGGAATTCTTGAGTTCGGCGTCGAGCTTCTGCGGACCGTGCGCGATCAGCGCCCGCCAACTTCAGAATCGAAGAGGCCAATCCCTGTTCATCTTCGAGCAGAGCGGCAAGCAAATGCTCGACATCGACGCCCTGGTGATGGCGGCTAACCGCCGTCGATTGGGCGCGGCCAAGCGCCTCCTGCAATTTATCGGTGTAGCGGTTGGGGTCCATTAAATCTTCTAAGCCTCGCGTATAAAAATAAGCATTTAGAATGGGTCGGCAACGTTTAGGGGCGTTATCTATTGGAGAATTTTCAGACCGCCCGACGACGCCCGGAGCGAGCTAGACTAAGGGGTGGACTAAGCCTAACCTCGAAGCATGCCGGAACCCAAAACGGTCAATATTCACGAGGCCAAGACCCATTTCTCGAAGCTGTTGCGAAGGGTCGCACGCGGCGAGGAGGTGGTCATCGCGCGGGCCGGCCATCCGGTGGCGCGGTTGTCGCCGATCAAGCCCGCGCGCAAAGAGCGCGTCCCCGGGGATGCAAAGGGCCTTTTTACGGTGCCAGACGATTTCAATGATCCATTGCCGCCGGAAATCCAGAAATACTTCGAAGGCGAAGGTGATTGAGGGCACTGCTGGATACCCACGTGTTCCTTTGGTGGTCGATCGACGATCCCCAACTCTCTTCGCGTGCGGCGGATTTTATTCGCGATCCGGACAATGATCTGGTGTTCAGCATCATCAGTGCGTGGGAAGTGCTATTGAAGGCGCGTACGGGTCGGTTGCCGATTCCGGGTGACGTGGCCGATTTTGTTCAGGTCCGAATCCACCGATACGATATTTCGCTGCTGGATTTGCAAGTTGCTCATCTAACTCGCTTTTATCACCTGCCGCTGCATCATCGAGATCCTTTTGATCGAATGCTGGTCGCGCAGGCGCAGGTCGAGAACCTTCCGATAGTGACCGCCGATGCTCAAATTGCAAGGTATGACGTGGAAATCATTTGGTGAGCCGCTAAGACGATCGTCTTGCCGGCGGGTTAGCGATGCATTGGGGTAGTCGTGCCAATGCGATATTAGATTCAGCGAGCGGACATCTTTCGGCAAGGTGGCATATGATCGAGAAAATTCCGTTCGGAAAAACCGGTCATCTGAGCACACGGGTGATTTTCGGCGCCGCTGCGCTCGGCGCGATGAAGCAGGAGAAGGCCGACCAGGTACTCGATCTTCTGCTCGAGTTCGGCATCAATCACATCGATACCGCCGCCGCGTATGGGGATTCCGAATTGCGCATCGCTCCCTGGATGCACACGCAGCGCAAGAACTTTTTTCTCGCCACCAAGACGGGAGATCGCACCTATGAAGGTGCGCGCGACAGCCTCCATCGATCGCTCGAGCGCATGCAAGTGGATCGGATCGATCTCGATCCAGCTGCACAACCTGGTCGATGAAAAAGAATGGCAAACTGCGCTCGGTCCGCATGGCGCGCTGGAGGCGCTCATCGATGCGCGCGCCAAAGGATTGGTGCGATTCATCGGCGTGACGGGACATGGCTCGCAGGTCGCCGCGATGCATCGGCGCAGTCTCGAGCGCTTTGCGTTCGACTCCGTATTGTTTCCCTACAACTTCACGATGCTCGCGAATTCCGCAGTATCGCGCCGATGTCGAAGCGCTGATCAAAATTTGCCATGAGCGTGGCGTCGCCACCCAGACCATCAAGTCGGCCGCGCGCCGTCGCTGGAAGGACGACAACGAGAAGAAGTTCAGTTGGTATCAACCGCTACGCGATGGCGACGCGATCCGGCGCGCCGCGCACTTTGTGCTGAGCAGGCCAGGGCTGTTCCTCAACAGCTCCAGCGATACCACCATCATGCGGACCATCCTTGAAGCGGCGAGCGAGCCCGCACAAGTGCCTTCGCCGTCGGCGATGGAGGCCGACGTCGCGAAGTTTGCGATGGAGCCGCTATTTGTTCCGGGGGTGTCGGATACGATCTAGCGAACTGGACAGGCTTCGAAGCAGCGAGCTTGAGCGGACTAGCTGTTTTCAGCCTCGATCTTTTCGTTGGCGGCGTCGCTCTCAGCCTTGCTGGATGCCTCGGCGCTGGCCTTTTGAGCGCGATAGTTTTGCAGGATGATCTGCGTCAGCCGCTTGACGTTTTCGGGACGCGACTGTTGCGCCATCGGGATATCAAAGAGTGATTCGGAGATTTTCAGCATCGATTCAACCCCGCTCGATTTCCTCGTCAAGGACCTCTCATTCTAAATCGTCGAGGATGGCCAGACAACCATTGCCAACGCTCTCGACGAAATCGCGAGTATCATCGAGTCGCCGCTCGTCCAGGTCGGCCAGCTTCGAGCCTGCCGATTCGGAGTTGAGGCTGAGAATCGCAAGCACCGAGCTGCCGCTCCCGCTGGAGTAAAGCGGAAGTGAAACGACGACCTCGTCGGGGATCTCGTGACCATCGTCGGAAACCGGGTTTCCGTCTGCGGTCACATAGTAGAACGGAGTGCCTTCGGCAATCGCGCGCTGCTTGACGAAGACCCGCCCCCGGCCCATTTTGTAGGCCCGTCCGGCAATTCCGTCTCCGTAATTCAGCCGCATGTTCCATCGATGGTCGGCGGGATCGAAATCCGCGGCGACCACCCGCAGCGCATTGATGGCGTCGTCGAACGCAGTGATGCTGCAACGGAATTCTTCATCCTTGCCCAGTTTCAGCGCATCGGCTGCAGCCAGCTTGACCCCGGCGCATAGGCGATTTAAGGGGCTCTTTCCGGGATCGGTGCTGGCCAGACGCAGCATCTTTTTTACCGCCTCGCGCAGCTTTCCCTGCTCACTGGGAGGAAGGTTCAACTGCGTGCGCGAGGTACGGCGCAGGCGCCATTCGAGCAGGTAGTCAAAGTCCAGGGGCGGATACGGGATGCGGGCGAAGACCAGGTTGTGCCGCCGGTCATAGGCGAGGCCGCTCTGATACTCGTGAGTCAACTCGAACTCCGGGTTTTTTCCCTTGAGGACCCCGAGCGCCGGAGTGCCATCGGGCATGAAACCGTCAGGAAATTCTATCGTCAGCAGCAGCTCGGCGGCAGGCACGTGACGTAGTTTGAAAATAGTCGATTCCACCGGTGACGCTTCCGTGGATTTGTACATCAGCCGATATTGTTCGGCAGACATCGCAAAGGCATTGACGAGGTCACGATGCCAACTGAAGGTGATCGGCAGATGCACCGGTTTCAGGTTGGCGCCGAAAGTGAGTTCCCCACTCCACGAATTGCTGGTGCGGGTGCCGCGCAGGCTGGGCGAAAAGCCGGCCGGAAAGTTGTGCCGGCCCAGCCGGACTCGCTCGATCTGACCGGTGGTGACATTCGCGCGCAAGGTTCCCGGCAGGCGATCCGTCTCGCGGGTGACGGCAAAGTCGCGATACTCGATGGTGCGATGAGCATCGCCGTCGGTCGTAATGCGAATGTTAATCCGCATCGACTCGCAGCGGCATCCGTTGACGAGGGCATTCTGCAAGAAGTACTCGCGCGTAGCCAACCCAATGCTGCGGGCCAGAAAAGGGTCATGCGCTCTGAAGGTGGACCCACTTTGCGATTGATACCGCGTGATCCGCGCGTTGCCCCATCGGTTGACCGCCACCACGCTGAAATTGTGGCCCAGGCGATGGGCATCGCGATCGCCCGAGCTTACCGAGCCGGTCGAGAGAACTCCGATTTGAAAGGGCTGCTTCTCGTCCGCATTGACGGTGACCCGCGAAAAGCTAAAACGATGGCGATGGCCGTGCAAAACCAGGGCGACCTTGAGCCGGCTTATTTCACTGAGAAACGCACCCGCATTGCGCAACACCATCATCGGCTCGGCGCCATGCTCGTAAGGAATCGGCAGCGCGTGATGATGCAGAACCGCAATCCGGAAGTTGCGCGAAGGGGTTTCGCCGGTCAGCTTCCGGACCTCGACGAAGTTGGGCTCGGTGACCACGCCCTCGGCCCAATGGGCGCCGATATCGCTGGCCGAATCAAAAATCAGGAGATCGACACCCAACTCCTTGAATTGGATGATCGGCTTGGGCCGCGGAAACCACGCCTGAAATTCCACATAGTAGGCAAATGATACAATCAGCACCGCGGTCGCGATGACATCGCAAACCACCGCGAGCGGCCAGAGCGGAAGCGTCGGCCCGTTCCACCAAAGCGCCACTCGGGTTGGCCACCATATCCAGGTCGCGAGGAGCAGCAATCCCAGGATGATCGCGGTATACAAGCGTAGCCGCGAGACCGAGACGATGCCGAAGATGCGCGTGTCATGATTGCCGGGCAGCACCACGAATTCGGTGCCCCATGCGCACTTCTCCCGTAACTCATCGATGTGCTGTTTGGCTCGCTTGAATTCATTGCGGGTAGGGCTGTTCACCAAATCGCCCGAAACGATAACCAGCCTGGGCTTCAGTTCGGTCTCCAGCAAATTGAGCAATTCGTTCCAGCGATTGGTTACGAATCCGCGTCCGGCATGCACATCGGACAGATGAAGGATTTGAACTTCCTCGGGCAGAGCCTCTGCCGCCGGCTCCTCAGGCATAGTGCACCGTCCATTTCACGCTGCGAGCGATCACTATGCGTTAGGCCTACTGCACAATTTGACTTGATGTCAAATAAGGGCCTGGCGCAAAAATCCGGCGTCGGGGACCGATCGTCCCGCCCATGTCTCTATTCGTACGGACGGGTTTTCGATACGCTTGTGGGCGGACTTGGGGGTAGGCGCAATGATCTTTCGCGAACTCAATCGGGGCAAATGCAAGACCTATCTGGCGATTTGTGAGGTTAGCCGAAAGGCTGCGATCGTCGATCCCTTGCGCGACAAAATCGAACGCTACCTGGCGGTCCTTGCATACCACGGATGGCATCTCGAGGTGATCATCGACACCCACACGCACGCGGATCATCGCAGCGGCGCGATGGAGCTGGGCGAGCTTGCCGGAGCGCCGGTCGCGATGCATCGGCTAGCGCCCGCCCCGCACGTCAGCATCCACGTCGAGGATGGCCAGCCGCTGAAGGTGGGCGACGAGGAGCTGACCGTCTTGTACACCCCGGGGCATACGCCGGATTCCATCAGCCTGCGTGCGAAGGATCGCGTTTTGACCGGCGATGTGTTGTTCATCCATGGCACCGGACGCGCAGACTTCGCGGGTGGCGATGCCGGCGCCCAATACGATTCCATAATGCGCAAGCTCTTCACCCTCCCGGATCCGACCCTGGTCTTTCCCGGCCACGATTATCGTGGCCACACTCAGTCAACTATCGGCGAGGAGAAACGCTCCAACCCGCGCCTCGCCGGCAAGACTCGCGACGACTACATCAACCTGATGAACAACCTGGGCCTTCCGCTGCCCGACGGAATCCAGGAGGCACTGCAGCCGAATCAATCCGACGTCGAGGCGGGGGCGCTCAAGTTCCCGACCCTCGCCCAGCTCAATCAGGTCCGCCAGGTGACGGCTGCCGAGTTGCGCGATCGGCTTGCGAGCGCCAACGCACCGATGTTGGTCGACGTGCGCGAGGATGCCGAGTACCACGGCGAGCTGGGGCATATCGCTGGCGCGCGCCTGATTCCATTGAAGGAGTTGCCGGAGCGTACCGGCGAGCTCGGAGATGCCAAGGGCGGCGACATCGTGGCGATTTGCCGGGTCGGCGTGCGCAGCGCCACCGCCGCCGCGATTCTCACCGGTCTTGGCTTCGAGCACGTATGGAACCTCAAGGGCGGCATGATCGAATGGAAGGACGCGCAACTGCCGGTCGAACGATAGCCGCGATTGCATCGCTAGTGCTGGTCGCAGCGGGAACGCGTGCTACGGCCGCCGCGCAGGGATTCGAGGATGCCGCGCGCAAGCCGACGCCCGCTCCGACTCCCGCGCCTTTTTCCAATCCACAATTGGTTACTATCAACGGCTATACTCAGGACGCCGAGGAGCCCTTCATCTCGCGCGACGGCAACATTTTGTTTTTTGACAACTCCAACGATCCTGCGAGGAATCCCAATACCGATATTTTTTGGGCGACCAGGGTCGATGACCTGACATTTCAGTATCAAGGTCCAATCTCAGGCGTCGATACCGTCGGGGCCCTCGAGGGCGTCCCCTCGATGGATCTCAACAACGTTTTCTATTTCATCTCACCGCGCAATTATGTCGCGCCGGATTTCGCCACCATCTATGCCGGGACTTTTGCCAATGGCGAAGTCGCGTCGGTCGCGCTGGTGATGGGCATTTCGCGACGAAGGGCAGGGCGGGTGAACTTCGACGCCGAGATCAGCGCCGACGGCAACACGCTCTACTTCGTCGATAGTGTGTTTCGGAATAATCAACCCAGCAACGCGAAAATCGAAATCGCCCACAAAAATGGAAACACATTCGTGCGCGATGCGCGCAGCGCGAAGCTGATGGCACGGATCAACTCCGGCCGCCTCCAGTATGCGCCCGATATCTCCGCCTCTGAGCTGGAACTGTTTTTCAATCGCGCCAGCCCTGGTGGCACTGCAATCTATATGACCTCACGCGTTGACACTTCGATGCCATTCGGCAAGCCACGCAAGGTCGATGCGATTACGGACTTCGCTGAAGGCCCATCCATCTCGCCCGACGGCAAGTCGCTCTACTATCATCATCGAGATGCTGACGGCGTCTTCCGTATCTATCGAGTCACGCGGCCTTGAATGGCGGTTAGGCTTTTCCGGCTGGCGGATCGGCAGCATTTCCATAAGAATCGATGTCATGACATCCAAACTTGCGCTGCTGCTTGGCCTCACCCTCGCCTTCTTAGCCTTCAATCCTCACCGCGGATGGGCGCAGGATAGCAATGCTGCGGCATTGAAGGCGGCAGTCGACTCGCCATCGCGAAATTCCAAGGATACGGCCCGCGATAAATACCGCCATCCGATTGAGACGCTGACCTTTTTCGGGATCAAGCCCAATATGACGGTGGTCGAGATTTGGCCCGGCAGTGGATGGTACACCGAAATCCTCGCGCCCTATCTCCACGATAACGGCAAGCTGTACGCGGCCGCGAGCGCGGGCGAGAATGCCGACGCATACAAAAAGAAGCTGGCTTCCGATCCCGCGCGCTTCGGCAAGGTCGTCGTCACTCAGCTCGATCCTCCCGATCATATGAAGATCGCGCCCGCCGGCACCGCCGACATGGTGGTGACTTTCCGCAACGTCCACAACTGGATGCGGGGCGGCAATGGCGAGGCCGTGTTCAAGGCGATGTACGCTGCGCTCAAACCGGGCGGGGTGCTCGGCGTCGTCGAGCATCGCGGGGATCCGTCCAAGCCCCAGGATCCCAAGGCAGCCTCGGGATACGTACGTGAGGATGAAGTCATCAAGATGGCTGAAGAAGCCGGATTCATCCTTGCGGGCAAATCCGATATCAATGCGAATCCTAAAGACACCAAAGACTATCCCAAGGGCGTGTGGACCCTGCCACCGAGCCTTGCGATGAAGGATGTCGATCGCGACAAGTATCTCGCGATTGGCGAGAGCGATCGCATGACGCTGAAGTTCCTCAAACCCATCAAAACAGTTCAGCAGTAGGTTTTTAGCGCTTCGCCTTTCGCGCGCTGATTTCCTTCGCCGTCGAGCGTCGGAAAAATTCTCCATCCGGGCTGGCTGCAACTCCGAAAATAAGCTACGAGTTTACACCACTACGTCAGGGAGACTGCAATGCGAACTCCGATGATCGTGTGGTGGAGTATTCTATCCTTCCTCGCGCTGGCCGGTGTCGTGCCGGCCGCGCATGCGGACGACGCCAAGACTAACTATCAAACTTTCTGCGCCAAGTGTCATGGTGACGGCGGCAAGGGTAATGGCAGCGGCGCCGCGACCCTCGCGACCAAGCCGCGCGACTTTACCGATTGCGCCCGAATGGCCAAGGAATCCGACGAGACGCTCTTCAAGGTCATCAAGAACGGCGGCAAGGCCAATGGCTTCAGCGCCGACATGCAGGCCTGGAACAACGCCTTCGAGGATCCCGAGATCAAGGACCTCGTCGCCTACATCCGGACCTTTTGCAAAAAGTAACCGCGCGAGGGAATCGTCGATGGCGACTACTGTCGATGCGAAGCCGCGTGACCTCTGGTGGTTTCGCAAGAATGTCCCGTGCCTCGATGCGTGCCCGGTCAAAACCGACGCGGGGCGCTACGTCCAGTTGATTGCGGAGGGACGTTTTGCCGAAGCCTATCGCGTCGCGCGCAACTCCAATCCGATTGCCTCGATCTGTGGTCGCGCGTGCGGCGCACCGTGCGAAGATGCGTGCCGGCGCGGCAAGATCGATACGCCCGTCACCATCCGCGCGCTGAAGCGATTTGTCGCCGAACAATTTGGGCCCGAGTCGCTCTCCGCAGTTCCCCTCGAACAGGTTTTCGCCGGCGCGCGAGGGGGCGGCAGCGTCGCTCCGTTGCACGGCAGCGAACTCCTGCGTCGCAGGGACCGCGGCAAGGATGCGCCGCCGGTCGCGGTGATCGGCGCGGGCCCGGCGGGCCTCGCGTGTGCGCACGACCTTGCGCTGATGGGCTATCGGGTGACGGTTTTCGAAGCGATGCCGCAACCGGGTGGCATGATGCGCTACGGAATTCCGGCTTACCGTCTCGCGCGCGAGGTCATCGATCGGCAGGCCGCGGAAATCGAATCGATGGGCGTGCGCTTCCGTTACAGCACTCCATTGACGCCGACCTTCGGCGTGCGCGAACTGCTGGCCGACGGCTTTGGTGCGGTGTTTTTGGCTGTGGGTGCCTCTACGGGGCGCAGCGTTCCGATCGAAAACGCCGATGCCGACGGCGTCATCAAAGCGATCGAGTACCTCCTCAATATCAACCGCGGATACAACATTCCGCTCGGCAAAAAAGTCGTCGTGGTCGGCGGAGGTTTGGTCGCGATCGATGCGGCGCGAACGGCCGTGCGTGCGATGGTGCCCGGCCTGGCTATCTCCACCGAAGACGAAGAAGCCGTCGAGGGCAATACCATGCGCGTTGCGCTGGACGTCGCGCGCGAGGCGGTCCGCCGCGGCGCCCTCGAAGTCAACGTGGTCAGCCTCGAATCGGAGCGCGAGATGCCCGCGATGAAGTCGGAGCAGGGCCGCGAGGAACTCGAAGTCGCGCGTGAAGAGAGCGTGAGCTTCCTGCCGTCGTGGGGACCGAAGCGCATCGTGGTTCGCGACGGCAAGGCGGTGGGAATCGATCTGGTCCGATGTGTCCGTGTGTTCGACGATGCCGGCCGCTTCAAACCCGAGTTCGATGATTCGCAACGACGGCGCCTCGAGGCCGACACCATCATCCTCGCGATCGGGCAGGCACCCGACCTTTCCTTCCTCAAACCGGCAGATGGCGTCGAGACCACTCCCGCCGGATCGCTCAAGATCGATCCCTTAACCCTCGCGACCAGCATTGCCGGTGTATTCGCCGGCGGCGATGCCGCCTTTCCACCGTCGTTGCTCATCACCGTCGCGCAGCATGGCAAACTCGCCGCGCAATCGATCGACGCCTACCTGCATAAGGAGGCCCTCGCGCCACGCCAGATGCGCGTCATCGTCGAAGAGCTGCCGACCGACACCTACACGATGACGCCGCGCTATGAGCAAATCGATCGCTTCATTCCGATCGTGCCGTTGGAGCGTCGTAGCGGAATCACCGAGGTCGAGCCGTCGTTTTCGCCCGAGGACGCACGCGAGCAGGCGAGCCGATGCCTCTACTGTCACGTGCATCCGATTTACAACGGCGCGAAGTGCATCCTGTGCAATCGATGTGTGGACATCTGTCCCGAGCATTGCCTCCATTTCACCGCGGCCGACCGCATCGCCGATCAAGTCCCGGTGACTCCCATAGTCGGCGCCGATGGTATCGCGAGCGTGTTCCTCTATGACGAGGCGAAATGCATCCGCTGCGGTCTGTGCGCCATTCGATGCCCGACCTCCGCGATCACAATGGAGCGCTTCCAATTCGAGGAGGGCGAGACGAGGTGAGCGATCCGCGGCACATGAAAAAGCCCGAGGCTGACCCGGAGCGCCGGCGCATTCTGCGTTTGCTCGGCAAGGGGTCGGTGCTCGCGGCATTCGTCGCGCAACTCGGCGCGGCAGGACGCGCATTTTACCCCAACATCCTTTACGAGCCGCCCTCGCGCTTCAAACTCAAACGTCCCGAGGAGTATCCGCCCGGGTTCACCTTCGATTCCGCGCATCGCCTCTTCGTAATCCGCGACAAGGAAGATTTCCATGTAATCTCGGCAATCTGCACGCATCTCGGCTGTACCGTGCAGTGGCACGGCGCGGAATTCGATTGCCCATGTCATGGCAGCCGCTTCACTCCCGAGGGCGCGGTGATTGGCGGGCCGGCGCCGCGCCCGCTGCGATGGTTCAACACCGAGCTTTCGCCCGATGGCTTTCTCGAAGTCGACAGCGCCGTCGATGTGAAGCCCGGCTTCCGGCTCGCCGCGCTACGAGGAAAATCGTAGATGCGCGAGCAGCTGGCAAAGCTATGGCGCGCGGTAACCTGGTCGTGGTCGCCGGAAAGCGAACGCGAATCGTCGGAGGCGATCGTCCACAACCTGTGGCTGCATTGGTTCCCCGCGAAAATCACCCGCGCCGCGATGAGCTGGAATTACTCGATGTGGCTCGGCACCGCATCCGCCTCGTTGTTCCTCATCCTCACTGTCACCGGGGTCATGCTGATGTTCTTCTACGTGCCGTCGACCGAGCGCGCGTACGGCAGCATCAAAGACCTCGAGTACGCGGTGAGCTTTGGACGCATCCTGCGCAACCAGCATCGATGGGCTGCAGAGGGCATGGTCGCGGTAGTCTTCCTGCATATGGCGCGCGTGTTTTTCACTGGCGCATATCGTGGCACCCGCGCAGCCAACTGGCTCATCGGCGTTGTCCTTTTCATATTGACGCTGCTGCTTTCCTTCACCGGGTATTTGCTCCCGTGGGACCAGCTTGCGTTCTGGGCGGTGACCGTCGGCACCAACATCGCGCGCGAGGCGCCGGTCGTCGGCGGGACCATCAGCTTCCTGTTGCTGGGCGGCAATCAAATCGATCAGCAAACGCTGCTGCGATTTTACGTGCTGCACGTTTTCTTTCTGCCCGCGTTGCTATGGATTCTGTTCGCTTACCACATGTGGCGGGTGCGCAAAGACGGCGGCCTCGCGGCGCTCGAAGCGATACGCGCCGAGCGCACCATGCGGCCGAAGGAAGTGCCGTCCACCAAGAGTTACTCGCTATTCGGGCTGACGCCGGGGACCTCGGTGCAGGTGATGAGCTCCACCGACCTCGAGGAGCAGGACCTGGTCGCGTCGTCGCCGAACCTGACCCGGCGCATGATGCTGGTGTTCCTCGCGATCCTCAATGCGACTTTACTTGCAGCGATCCTCTTCAATGCGCCGCTCGAAGAAGCTGCCAATCCCGCCGTCACCCCCAATCCTGCCAAGGCGCCATGGTACTTCGTATGGCTTCAGGAGCTCGTCGCCTCGACCACCGTCCATCTGGGGCCGCTCACTCTCAGTGGAGGATTCCTCGGCGGCATCATACTGCCGGGATTTTTGATCGCCGTCCTTGCGCTGTGGCCATGGCTGGATCGCTCGCCGCGAAATGCCGAGGGCCGATGGTTTCCAAATAGCCGCCGCAGTCAGAATCGCGTGTTCGGAGCGGCAATCGTCGCGATCGTCATCCTGATTTTCGTCGGCGTTTATTTGCGCGGGCCGTATTGGAAAATCTATCTGCCCGGCACCCCACGGCCCGAAATGCCCAAGGTGTTCTGACGCGCGATGGAGAAGCAGGAACAATCCTACGAGGCGATCGACTACGGATGGCTGGTAGCGATGTCGTTCGTGTTCCTCGCGCTGGTCGGTTATGCCTTGTGGCGTGAGGCATTGCCGTCGTGGCGTCCGGTACAGCGGAATTTCCGCAACGCGCTCCAAAAATATGCGGGCGTTCAGAAAGCCGACGCCTTCCAGAGCGGTATCAAGCAAATCTGGATTCCCAAAATCCACGTCGTCGATCGATGCGTCACCTGCCATCTCGGCTATGACTGGGGTGCCGTACTTCCTGCAAGTCTCGGGGCTCCGCTGACGCCGCATCCGAATCTCTCCTACATGGACAAGCATCCGTTTCAGCAGTTTGGGTGCACTCCGTGTCATGGCGGACAAGGATGGGCGACGACCGCAGATGCCGCGCACGGCGACCAGGGGTGGAACGATCCGATGCTCTCGACTCAGATCGCGAAGCGCTACGACCTCACGCGCGGTGAGCTGATGCAGATGCGATGCAACTACTGCCATCGCCACGACGTCGCGACCCCAGGGATGGACCAGATCAACCTCGCGAAGAAACTGTTCAAGGCGAAGAAGTGCATCGTATGCCACAACGTCGAAGGACGAGGCGGCGCGACCGCGCCGGAAATTACCTACTTCGGCGACAAGGATCCGGAGCTGATGGATTTCAGTCATGTCACTGGTCGCCGCACGCTGTTCAACTGGAATTATCAGCATCTGCTCGAGCCGGACAAAATTTCACCGCACACTGTGATGCCGACGTTCAACTTCGCGCCTGAGCAGGCGCGCGATTTGACCCTGCTGCTGCTTAGCTGGCGACGTGAAATTTTCCCGCCCGAATACATTCCCGCCCCCCTCGAAGCGGTCGAAACCGCAACCCCGACACCGGCCGCGGCGTCCTCACCCACTGCGAAGTAGAAGCAGCATCCGCTTGCGGCGATGGCGAAGCTCTGAGTAGTTTTGCGCATCGCCTATCGAGCCCTATCGAGGAAGCAATAGATGAAAGACCTGCAGCCGCTCGCGGAAAAAATCGGCGCCGTTCTCAAACAACGCAAGGAAACCGTCGCAGTCGGTGAGTCATCCTCCGGAGGTTTGATCGCGGCGGCGCTGCTCGGCGTCGCGGGCGCATCAACCTACTTCCTGGGAGGCGCTGTCACCTACACGCGCAAATCGATGCAGGAACTGCTCGGCCTCAATGAGGAATCATTCAAGGAGATGCGCGGGCTGACGGAGCCGACCGCCCTGGCCCTTGCGCGAGGCGCGCGCGATCGCCTCGGCGCGACCTGGGGTGTTTCGGAAATCGGCGCGGCCGGACCGACTGGAAGTCGCTACGGCGATGCGGCCGGTACCACGGCGATCGCGGTGGTGGGACCGCGCGAGCGTGCCGCCATCATTCGTACCGGAAGCGCGGATCGCGTCGCGAACATGAGCGCCTTCGCGGAGGCCGCGCTAAAGCTCCTCGACGAGATGCTCAGCTAAGACGCTCGGTGAGCAGGATGAATGTGCGGGCTTGCGATGCCGAGGGCGGCGCGTAGCTTTGGTTTGAGTAGCTGCACCAGCGATGCCTCCCAGCAGATGAAGTTATCGGGGATGTCGAGCACCACCACTTTTTCCGCGTGCGCATCACCGAAACGCTCGATGATGACGCGCCGATGTGCCTCTTCCATCACGCAAATGACGTCCGACTCCTCAATAAGCTCGCGATTGATGGGATTCTTCGCCCACGGCTCGGTGCCGGCCGAAGTCACCCACATCGGCGCGCACATTTCGGCAATCAGCATCGCGGCCGTCGGGCTCCGATCCTTGTTGCCCGTACAGACCATCAGGACCTTTTTCATATCGCGCGATCATACTATCTAGAAGCATTCCTTGGGGAGACGCGACGATGCCTCACGCGCAATCGGCTGGAGCAAAACTCTACTTCACGGAGACCGGCAGCGGACATCCGATTATTTTCGTCCACGAGTTCGGCGCCGACCATCGCGAATGGGAAACCCAGGTCAGGTGGTTCTCGCGCCACTATCGATGCATCACCTTCAACGCGCGCGGCTATCCGCCATCCGAGGTTCCTGAGGACGATGCGTTGTATGGTCAGGATCATGCCACCGATGACATCGCTGCCGTTCTGAAGCATCTGGCGATTCCAAAAGCTCACATCGTGGGGCTCAGCATGGGCGCGTTCGCGACGCTGCATTTCGGCATGCGCTATCCGCACATGGCGAGCGCGCTGGTGGTCGCGGGGTGCGGCTCGGGCGCGCCGAAAACGGAACGGGAGCTTTTCAAAAAACAATGCGACGCGACCGCGGAGCGGTTCCTCAACGAAGGATCGGCGCGGCTCGCGCGCGCTCTCGGTCTCGGACCCACGCGGGTGCAGCTTCAGAACAAGGATCCACGCGGATGGGAGGAGTTCGTGCAGCATCTGGGCGAGCATCATCCGAAGGGCTCCGCGCTGACGCTGCGCAACTACCAGGCGCTGCGTCCCTCGCTCTACGATTTGGAGGATCAGCTTGCCAAAGTGACGGTGCCGCTGCTGCTGGTGTGCGGCGACGAGGACGAACCATGCCTCGACGCGAACATTTTCCTCAAGCGCACCATTCCGAGCGCTGGCCTCTGGATGGTGCCGCGCACGGGACACGCGGTGAACCTCGAGGAGCCCGACGCCTTCAATCGCGCGGTGCAGGAGTTCTTCGGCGCGGTCGAGCGCGGCAAATGGTCGCTGCGCGATCCTCGCACCCTCGCGCCCGGCGCTTTGATAGGATCGCGAACCCGCGGCTGACGCCGCCTACACCCGCGCCTGCGGAATCGCTATTCCTGCCTGTTCGCAGGTATTCGCGATGTCTGAAACCGTGGCGCGATGCATGTCGCGTTCGTAGCGCAGATCGTCGAACTCCGTGCCGCGATGCATCGTGCAGCGGTCATCCCACATCACCAGGTCGTGCAGCCGCCATCGGTGGGTGTAGACAAACTGTCGCTGCGTCGCATGCGCGATGAGCCGCGCGACCAGCGCGTTCGCTTCCTCGTCAGACATGCCGAGAATGTGTCCGATGTGCGATGCGATGTAGAGTGACCTGCGCCCGTTCTCAGGGAGCGTTCGGACCATGACTTGCGGCACCGGCGGAAGTTCCTGTCGCTCCGATTCCGAGAAGTTCGTGAATCCGGTTTTGGCGCGCGAATACGCCAGCGCATGCTCCGCGACCAGACCTTCGAGCCGGCGCTTGAGGTCATCGGGCAGCGCATCATAGGCGGCGCGCATATCTGCAAACTCAGTGTGGCCTCCGATGGGAGCGATGCTGCGTGCATAGAGTAGCGAGGCGCGCGCCGGCAAATACTTGAATGAGCTGTCGGTATGCCACAGGCGGTTACCAAGATTGAGGCCGCGCACCTTGCTGCTCTCGGCCCAAATCTCACCGCGATACGTCAGGTTCGAGACGTCGACCATCTCCGGACGCAGCCGCAGTTTCGCGTCGGGTCGGTAAGCGCCAATCGACGGTTCGATCGGCCCAATATGACGTGCGAATTCGAGATGCTGCTCCACCGTCAGACTTTGATCGGGAAAAATCAGCACCGCAAATTGCCAGAAGGCCTGTTTGATATCCGCGACATCGCCGGCGCTGAGTGGTTGCGAAAGATCGACGCCGACTTCCGCGGCGAAATTGGGCGTGATCGGATAAATTGTGATCGCCATGATATTGCGTCCCTAGCGCGATTTGATCTCGCGCAGCACCGGCAGGATGTACTCGCGAAAGTGCGCCGGATCCTCGCTCATCGGAAAATGCCCGAGGCCCTTCATCGTGGTGTATTTCGCGCCCTTGATGCGCTTCGCGAGCTCCTCCGACATTTCCGGCGTGCTCGCCCAATCGTATTCACCCGTCAGCAGGTAGAGCGGTGTGCGCGAGGTATCGATTTTCTCGGCGGTCTGCGTCAGGTCATGATCGATCGAGTAGTAGTAAAGGTCGCCCTTGAACACCGGCGGCGCGCCCTGGCTGTAGCACCACGCGGTTTCGCGCCGGTACGCTTCGGGACTGGTCGGCGACATGAGGCCGTACATCGCGCTCGCCTTGTATTCATTGCTCACTCGCGGATGATTCCACTGATCGTCGAATCCGCCGGGCGTGAGGATCGCGGCCTCCAACCCGATGATCGCGCGAAACTTGTCCGCGTGATGCATCGCGAGATCAGTGGCGAGGTGCCCGCCGATCGAACTGCCCATGTATATCGGACGATCGAGATCGAGTTCGTTGGCGAGCGTCGTTACGAACTTCAGCAGAAAGTCTTTGGTCAGCTTGTATTCGTTGCGCCACCATTCGATGCCGGTCGGCGGCACTGATTTCGCGTGGTAGGGCAGGTCGTACGCGATCATGCGGAAGTCGCGCTGCAACTCCGCGTCCTCCAGCAGATGCCGCCACTGCCGGCCGTCGGCCCCTGCGGTATGTTGCAGCAGCATCGGAATTCCGCGCCCCGCTTCCTCGAAGTAGACGCGATATTCGACGCCGTCGATGCCTATATAGATGTAGCGGCCGGTTGCTGAATCGAATCGAGCCATCGTGGGAAACCTCGCCTATGCGGATTTGCGCATCAGTTCGAAGAGCCGGCCCATCGCGCGGTAGTACGGATTAAAGCCGAGCAGATCGCCCTCGACTTTGAAATCCTGCCGCGTCATCGCCGCCATGAGGTCCTGGTAGAACGGCTTCGGCACCGGCTGTAGAAGTTCCTTCCAATCACTCTCGGGGGCGGAGATTTGCGCGTCCCACTTCGAGGCGTCTGATTTCGCGAAATCGCGGATCCGTCCATCGCGCATCTGTAACAGGTAGGCGTCGGAGCCTACCTCGAGGCGGATGTCGGCGTTCCACAGGCGTGCGGCGAGCTGGAATTCGCCGTCGGCATTCGCGGCAGATGCAATCGCGTTCGGATCGAATAGGGGCATAGTGGATCCTCAACTCGTTCGTGCGAGACGAAGCAATTCAGCTGCCGAGGTGATTCTTTCGGCGTCGAGCGCCGCGTGCGCACAAGCCTCAGCGTTGGCGCGACCGAGCATCGGTGCTGCCAGCGCAATGAATTTGCGCATCAGGTTATCGCGCTGCAGTTCAAGATCAGCGGCCGGCTTTCCGGAATCGGACTGCGCCTCGAAGATGTCGCCACTTAAGTGGACGCGCACGGTCGCCTGCGTCTGGCGGGTTTTGCCCGCCGCGACGACGTTCACTCGATCGCGCAGCGCAACCACTTCGGGTGCGCCAACTCTCGCGTCGCTGAAAGTCGCGAGGTCGCTGGTATCATCGCCCAGCAGCGCCATCGCGGTGGTCGCACGCAAGCTAAATTTTCCTTCGAGCCCGGTCTTCGGCGCTTCGATATTGCAGATGCTGAACAGCGACGGATGCACGCGAACTTCGACCGCATCGATGGTTCGCGGATCGACTCGATGTTCGCCGAGGATGAGTTGCGCGGCGTTGATCGGCGCATGCGTCAGGTAGCAGGAGGCGTGGTACTTGAAGAGCGTGTCGCGAATCAGGAATTTTCCGACGAATCGCTCGAGGTCATTGGGCGTCGGCTTTGCGCCTGCATGCGTCGCGAAGAATCCCGCCTCGGTTTCCAAGATTGCGGGATTCGAAGTGTAACCGCCGCGCGCTGTGAGCGCGCTGAACAACCCATTGGACGCCGCCCGCCCCGCATGCAGCGGCTTTGCCATGGTGCCGAATCCCGATTTGAGGCCGGCCGCTTGAGTGCCCGCCAATCCCATCGCATGCAGCCATCCCGCTTCGTCGAGGTTGAGCATATGCGCGCACGCGGCCGCCGCTCCGAAGGTTCCGAGCGTTCCGGTCGAATGAAAACCACCAACGTAGTGTTGCGGTCCGATGAGCGCCCCGAGCCGGCATTCCAACTCGATGCCGACGACGATTGCTTCCAGCACGTCGCGCCCACTCGCGCCGGTGGTTTCGGCCAGCGCAAGGATCGCGGGAATGATGGGCACCGACGGATGCCCACCCATCGCCATGTGCGTGTCGTCGAAATCGAGCGCGTGGCCTGCGGCGCCATTGATGAGCGCGGCTGTCAGGCGCGACGCTTTTTCAGCGCGCCCGATAAGGCTCGCCTCGGTCGATCGTTCACTCTTTGCGATCTCATTTACAAGGATGTGTGTGAGCGGTTCGCGCGAACCGGCGATTGCGACGCCCAGGAAATCCAGCAGGCAATGACGGGCCACCTCACGCGCACCCTCGGGAGTTTGGTCCCATCGGATGCCGCGGACCGCGCGAACCAAACCGCGCGTGACGGGAAAATTCTCGATCGCGTCCGAGGTGCTCATACGCTCAACCTCGATCGGCAACATAGACGAATCGGTAAAAGCTTTGCTAGGAGCATGGTTCATGGCCGACCAACCCGATTTCAGTGATTTCAAATTGATGCTGAAGGGCCACTCCTTCGAGGACTTCAAGGAAGGGCAGGTCTTCGAGCATCATTGGGGACGCACCATCAACGCGGGCGACAATTCGCTATTCTCCACGGCGACGCTGGCGCACAACCCGATGTACTTCAACGCCGAGTATGCGCGCGCGCATGGGCATCCGGACGTCGTCGTCAATCCACTGCTGGTGGCATGCACCATCGTCGGCATTTCGGTGGAGGACCTCAGCGAAGCGGGCGGCCCGTTTCTCGGCATCAACGACATGGAGTTTGTGCGGCCCGTCTATCCCGGCGACACGCTGACCGCGCGCAGCACGGTGGTGTCGACGCGCGAATCGGCTAGCCGCGGCAATTTCGGCATCGTCACCTGGCGCACCGAGGCGCGCAATCAACGCGACGAAATCGTCATCAAGTATCAACGCACCAACCTGGTCGCGAAGAACAGAGGAGCACCACTGTGAGTTACATGACCGATGAGCGCCGGATGATTCAGCAATCGGCGCGCGAGTTCGCGATGAACGAGGTGCTGCCGCTCGCCAACCAGCTCGACCCCGAGCAAGGCGACATCCCGATGTCGCTGCGCGACAAGCTCGCGGAGATGGGCTACTTCGGCATCGTGATTCCCGAGGAATACGGCGGGCTCGGGATGGGCGCGTTCGAGTACGTGCTGATTACCGAGGAGCTCGCGCGCGCGTGGATGAGCGTCGCGAGTATCATCGCACGCGGCAACGGGCTGGGCGGCGGATTTACCGCGGAGCAGCGCAAAGAGTATCTCCCCAGAATGGCGCGCGGCGAATTCCTCGGCGCGGCGGCGCTATCGGAACCCGACGCCGGCTCCGACCTCGCGAATGTCTCGTGCAAGGCGACGCGCGATGGCGATTCGTGGGTCCTCAACGGCACCAAGACCTGGTGTACCTTCGCTGACGGCGCGGATTTCATTTCGGTGCTCGCGCGAACCAAACAGCCCTCTGATCCGCGCCGTCGTCATGAAGGCATCAGCCAGTTTCTGGTGCTCAAGGAGCGCGGGAAATTTCCGCCGGGGCTCAGCGGATCGCCGATTCGCAAAATCGGCTACTTCGGATGGAAGACCTGGGAACTACACTTCGACAACCTACGCCTTCCCGGTGACGCGATGCTCGGGCGCGAGCGCGAGGGCGGCGGCGAGGGCAGCGCATTTCAGGCGACGGTGAGTGGACTCGAAACCGCACGCGTTCATACTGCGGCGCGCGCCATCGGACTCGCGCGCGGAGGCCTCGAGGACTCGATCGCTTATGCGCAACGCCGGACGGCGTTCGGGCATCCGATCGGAGACTTCCAGGCGATCCGTTTCAAAATTGCCAACATGGCAACTGAAATCGAAGCCGCCAGGCAATTGACGTATTTCGTGTCCGACGAAATCGATTCGCATCGGCGCTGCGACAAGGAAGCCTCGATGGCCAAGTTGTTCGCATCGGAAATGGCGGAGCGCGTCACCAGCGAGGCGCTGCAAATCCATGGCGGCTACGGCTACACCAAGGATTTCCCCCTCGAACGCTACTGGCGCGATGCGCGGCTGACGAAAATTTTCGAGGGAACTTCCGAAATCCAGATGCGAATCATTTCCGATCGCCTGCTGCCGAGGCCCAAAGCATGAGCAGCGCAGTTTCAAAACTCACTGGCACAAAAAATTACTTCGAGGATTTCGAAGTCGGCACAAAGATGCGACATGCGCGCGGCAGCACTATCGGCGAAATCGAAAACCAGATGCTCACCAAGCTGGTCCTCAACACCGCCGACGGCCACTACAATGAGCATCGCATGCGCGGTACCAACTTTGGCCAGCGCCTGGTATTCGGCCTCGTCACCGGCTCGGTGTGTATAGGACTTGCGACGCAGGACACCGCCGAGAACGCACTCGCCGAGCTGAGCATGACCGGCATCCGCTTCACCTCGCCGGTGTTTCACGGCGACACGTTGTACGCGTACACCGAAGTGCTCGAAAAGCGCGACGCCGATCGCGACGATGCCGGCATCGTGCGCTTCAAGCATTGGGGCACCAAGCAGGACGGCACCGTGGTGTTCGAGGGCGAACGCACGGTGTTAATCAAGCGGCGCAGTCACTGGGGTTCTCGATGATGATGGCGACGCGCAGTGGCCCGCTCTCCGATGTTCGCGTCCTCGATCTCACGCAGGCGCTCGCGGGCCCGTACTGCACGATGCTGCTGGCTGACCTCGGCGCCGATGTGATCAAGATCGAGCCGCCGACGGGAGACATGAGCCGTCCGATGGGACCGCCGCCGCGCGATCGCGAAGGCTGTGATTATGGCGGGTACTTCGCCAGCGTCAATCGCAACAAGCGCAGTATCGTGCTCGACCTGAAGACTGAGAGTGGCCGCGACGCGCTGTTCAAATTGGTCAAGACCGCGGACGCGATCGTCGAGAATGCCAAAGCTGGAGTGATGGATCGGATGGGCGTCGGCTACGAGGTGTTGCGCGAGCGCAATCCGAAGCTGGTGTACGCAGCGGTGCGCGGCTTTGGCGATCCTCGCACCGGGCGCAGTCCCTATGCCGAGTGGCCGGCATTCGACGTCGTCGCGCAGAGCATGGGCGGCCTTGTCGCGGTGACCGGTCCGATCGGTAGCCAGGGATCCAAAGTTGGTGTTGGCGTGGGTGACATCTATCCGGGGACGCTTGCCGCGCTCGGCGTGGTTTCTGCGATTCATGCGGCGCGGCGCGACGGCGTCGGCCAGTTCCTCGATGTCGCGATGTACGATGCGATCCTCGCGCTGTGCGAAACGATCGTTTACACCTACGCGCGCGGCGGTGTCGTGCGCGAGCCGGCCGGTAACGGAACCCCGGTTCTTTGCCCCTTCGACATTTTGTCAACTAACGACGGCGCGGTCGCGATCGCTGCGGCGGGTGAAAACCACTGGGGCTTGTTGTGCGAGGCAATCGGGCATCCGGAGCTCATCAACGACGACCGCTGCCGAACCAATACTCGTCGCGTCGCCAATGCGGGATTCGTGCGAGGCGTGGTCGGCGACTGGACCAAGGTGCATTCGACACGCGAAGTCCTTGCGGCGCTGGGCGGAAAAGTGCCGTGCGGTCCTGTAAACACTGCGAAGGAAATTTTCGAGGATCCGCATCCGAGGGCGCGCAACATGCTGGTCGAGGTCGAGCAGCCCGGCAATAATCCACCGCTGGTTATCGCGGGAAGCCCCATCAAGATGACTGTCACGCCGCCCGGCATTTATGCGCGGCCACCGTTGCTCGGCGAGCATACGCAGGAAATTCTCGCCGAGATCGGCATTACTACGAATTCAAAGGAGCGATGATGACTCTTCGACTTAGACGTTCAGAGCTGTCGGTGCCGGCCTCGAGTACCAAGATGATGGAGAAGGCGATCGCCAGCGAGGCGGACCTGGTTTTCCTCGATCTTGAAGATGCGGTCGCGCCCGCGCAGAAAGAGGGCGCACGCAAAAACGCGATCGATGCTCTGCGGGGTGGCGATTGGGGAAAGAAAGTGCGTGCGATCCGGGTCAATGGCGCCGATACGCATTGGGCGCACGACGACATCATAGAGATGGTCGAGGGCGCGGGCGAGTTTCTCGACATCATCATCGTGCCGAAACCGAAAGCACCGCGTGACATCTGGTTCTTCGATACGCTGCTCACCCAGCTCGAAACGAAACTGCATCTCAAGAAAAAAATCGGCCTCGAGGCTCTGATCGAGGAGAGTGCGGCGCTCGCGAATGTTGAGGCGATCGCATCGTGCTGCCCGCGGCTGGAAGCTCTCATCCTCGGCTTCGGCGATCTGTCGGCGAGCCAGGGTATGCGCTTCGGCGCTGCGACGGATCCCGCGGATCGCTATCCCGGCGACATTTGGCATCACGCGCGCGGACGCATGATAACCGCGTGTCGTGCTAACGGCATCGATGCGATCGACGGGCCCTTCGGTAATTTTAAGGATCCGGAAGGTTATCGCCGCGACGCAACGTGGGCGGCCACGATGGGCGCGGTCGGCAAGTGGGCGATTCATCCGAGCCAGATCGAGCTCGCCAACGATGTGTTCGCGCCAACGCCCCATGAGATCGAAAGCGCGCGCAAAATGTCCGAGGCCTACCAGGCGGCGACGCGGGATGGCGCAGGTGCGGCGGGTGCCGGAGGAATGCTGGTCGATGCGGTCGCGGTGCGAATCTTCGAGGGCGTGCTGGAGCGCGCGCGGCTGACCGGTCGCGCATAGCGCTATCGCCAACAGCCTGATCGAGTAAGATTCGTTCTCATGGAATGCGATGTCCTGATCGTAGGCGCAGGCAATGCCGCGATGTGCGCGGCGCTGGCGGCGCGTGAAAACGGCGCCGAGGTTATAGTGCTGGAGCGCGCGTCAATCGCGGAGCGCGGCGGTAACTCGACCTTTACTGCCGGCGCGATTCGAGTTGCATACAACACGCTCGACGATCTCCTCGAACTGCTGTCGGATCTTTCCGAAGAGGAGAAAGCCAACACCGATTTCGGCATCTACAGCGAAGATCAATTTTTCGAGGACATGGGCCGCGTCACGCAGTACCACACCGATCCGGACATGGTCGAGCTGCTGGTGCGCCGCAGCCATCCGACACTCAAGTGGCTGCGCGCCAAGGGAATTCGCTTTGCGCCGATCTACGGGCGGCAGGCATTCAAGGTTGACGGCAAGTTCAAATTCTGGGGTGGGCTGACGATCGAGGCGTGGGGCGGAGGACCCGGACTCATCGAGGGACTACATACGATCGCACAGCGCGAAGGCGTGAAGATCATTTATAACGCGCGCGCGATGGCGCTCATCAGCGACGATGACGGAGTGCACGGCGCGAAGGTTCGTATCGAAGGGCGCACGCGCGAGATTCAGGCGAAAGCGGTGATCCTCGCGGCCGGTGGCTTTCAGGCCAACGCTGAATGGCGCACGCGCTATCTCGGGCCGAATTGGGACCTCGCGAAAGTGCGCGGCACGCGCTTCAACACTGGCGACGGCATTCGGATGGCGCTTGATGCTGGCGCGATGGCATACGGCAACTGGTCGGGATGTCATGCGGTCGGCTGGGATCGTAACGCGCCGGAGTTCGGCGACCTTGCGGTGGGCGACGGATTTCAGAAGCACAGTTACCCGTTCGGAATCATGCTCAATGCGCGCGGGCAGCGCTTTGTCGATGAGGGCGCCGATTTTCGCAACTACACCTATGCGAAGTACGGGCGCGTGATCCTCGAGCAACCCGGGCAGTTCGCATGGCAGATTTTCGATGACAAGGTGAAGCATCTGCTGCGCGACGAGTACCGCATCAAACAGGTGACGCGCGCGGTTGCGAACTCGCTGGAAGAGTTGGTGAGCAAGCTCGATGACGTCAATGGGCCGGCGGCACTGGCGGAAATCCATCGCTACAACGAGGCGGTAAATACGTCTGTAACGTTCAATCCCAACATTAAGGACGGGCGGAATATCAAAGGCCTCGCGGTGCCGAAGAGCAACTGGGCCAATACCATCGATACGCCGCCGTTCCTAGCGTTTGCGGTGACCGCGGGCATTACGTTCACCTTCGGTGGCTTGCGCATTACCCGCGACGCGCAGGTGATCGACAGTGACGGCCGTCCGATGCCGGGGCTTTATGCCGCCGGCGAGCTCGTCGGCGGCATTTTCTACTTCAACTATCCGGGCGGCACCGGCCTGATGTCGGGCGCGGTGTTCGGCAAGATCGCCGGAACCTCTGCTGCGGGCGCCGTCAAATCCACCGCTAGTTGAGCGGGGGCAGCAGCCGAAGCTGCTGGAATTCCCGAATCCACTTGCGCATCATGTCGGCGGAATCGATGCAGTCGTGAAATCCGGCAAGGCGTCCCTTGACGGTGCTGACCAGCATCGGATGGCCGACCAAATCCGCGGTGCCTTCCTTGCTGTAAGCGAAACACGAGTCCGCAAAGAAGAATGACTCGCCGACGTATGCCTTCAAGTCGGCGGGCGCGGCAAGGTTGTACTTTTTCACGATCGCGGCCCACTCGGCCTGGTGTTGCGGCATTTCCTCGGCGAGGCACATCGACCGATTCGGCCCCGGCTTCATGCCAAACGCGTCGGCCACCACCGGCCACAGATCCTGCCAGGTTGCAACATCGCCATTAGTGACGTTGAAGATTTCGTTGCGCGCCTTTTCGCTTTCCGCTGACCATTCCATCGAGCGCGCGAGCAACTCAGAGTCAACCAACTCGAAGACCGAGGGGTTGCCGCCGGGGAAGTAGAGCGGTTCGCCCTTCTCCCGCAGCAGTGCCGCGTATACTCCCAGCGGTGGGATGAGGCTGAGGTTTCCTCCGACCGCTTCGCCGATGACAATCTGTGGACGCAGAAGGGTAAAACTCCACTTCTTGCTCGCCTGCTTGCCGCGCAGATAGTCCTCCTGCAGCCAGTAAAAATTCTCGTGAGGGTCGCGTGCTGAGCGCTCCCGCGCGGGAATCGGAATCTGCTTGATATGCGCGCCATAGGCCTTGGTGCCCTGCAGCAGCGAGACGTGCTGGAGATTCTTCGCGGCCGCTTCAAGCGGCTCGAACAGGTTGCGCAACATCGTCAGGTTGACCTGCATCTGCTCGCGATCGACCCATCCTTCGAAGATGCCGGGCTTCTCGCTGAGCGCGGCGTACGCGAGATGGGTGACATCGGTCATGTGGCTGAACACGTCGCGCGACTTTTGCGCGTCGAAAAGATCCGCCGACACGAACTTCACGCCGGGAATCTCGCGCGGAGCGCGCCGCGAGATCGCGACGACTTCCCAATCCGGCAACTTCGCAAAATGTCGCACCGCGCCAAATCCAACCAGCCCCGAGGCACCTGCAATCAGTATTTTCTTTTTCGCCATCGCTTACACCAACCTGAAACGCACGCCGCAAACCATTACCGTGTCGTCATTGACGCGCCGGCCCTGCTTTTCGGCGGCGTCGAGCGCATGCTTGCGATCATTCGACAGCAGGTCGAGTCCGCTGAGGCCTTCACCGCGTCCGTCGGTTTCCTTGACGAAGCGAATGGTTGCATTCTGAACAGCGACCGCGTCGCCCTCCAGTGGCAGATCGAGGATCTCAGCCCATCGCCTGGCGAGCGCATCGGGATCGGGCGATTGAATTTCGACGCCTTTGATTGCGCGCACGACGTTGGTACGCACGAACGGTTTCCAATCTTTGCCTGCCGGCTCCCACGGCCCATCGGGAGCTTCCTCGCCCGGCTGATGATCGATCTCGAGAAAGGTGCCGCCGGTATCGCGCGGATGAAGCTGCATATTGTGGAAGTGCGCGGTGTCGTGATCGATGACCTTACGGACGCCGAGTTTGGCGACGCGTTCCTTCACTGGCGCATGATCCTCACACTGCATGATGCACATGTAGCCGCCGTCGCCCTTGCGCCGTTGTAAGTAGCGTCCACCGGCAGTGTTCTCCTGAATGGGCGAAACGACTTCAAGGAATTGGCTGCCGACCGGGAACAGCGCGTTTTCGAGGCCGAAAACTTTCACGCCTGGATCGCGGTAACAGACTTCGAGGCCGAGAACGTTTTTGAAATCCTCGACCACCGGAGCCAGCTTGTTCGCTACCATCGCGATCTGCCGTACACGAAGCCACATATGGATTCTCCTTAACGCCCGATGAAACGGGGCTTGCGTTTTTCGACTTTGGCCGCGAACGCTTCGCGGGTGTCATGGGTGAGGAACATCGGCAGGTGATGTGCCGATTCGAGTTCCACGTAGCTTGCGAAGTCCATCCGCTCGGCTTCGACGAAATGCGCCTTCATGGTGCGCAGCGCGATCGGCGCCGCTTCCGAAATGCGCTGGACGATCGCGCCGACTTCCTCGCGAAAGCTTTGGTCGGTAAAAACCTTAGATACCAGGCCGATGCGGGAGGCTTCCTCGGCGTCGAACTTGTCCGGCATGAAGTAAAGCTCGCGCGCTTTCGCCGCGCCGACGATGCGCGGCAATGACCACGGGCCACCCATGTCGCCTGCGACGCCGACATCGAGAAAGGCGGTGTTAAAGCGCGCCGAGGTTGCAGCATAGCGAATGTCACATCCGCACGCCCACCCGAGTCCGGCTCCGGCACACGCGCCATTGATCGCCGCGATGGTGACCGCGGGCATCGTGTGGAGCAGTACCGGCACGCGAAAATCGTCGGTGCTCGAGGGTTCGTCGTCGCTGTCGGAGGCGACCATCTGCAAATCGGCACCGGGACAAAACGTCTTGCCGGCGCCGGTCAGCACCAGCACGCGCACTTCGCGATCCTCGGCGGCGGTGGTTAGGCATTCGCGCGCCTCGCGCAACATTTTTTTGGTCATGCCGTTGAGGCGGTCGGGCCGATTGATAGTCAGCGTCGCGACCGTGCCATTCTTTTCATAGAGAATCGTCTCGAATTTTTGCCCGCTCATAGTTTTTCTCCTTTCCAGGGCTGGAAGCGCGGCGGCCGCCGCTCGACGAATGATTCGACGCCTTCGGTCGCATCGGGATGTGCCAAGGCCTCGTTCATCACTTTGTCGGCGTGCCGAATCGCCGCTTCCATGCCGAGGGAAAGATGACCATAGACCTCCGCCTTGATCACCGCCAGTGAACGCGGAGAGACGTTTGCCGCCAGGTCGCGGATGTATGTGCACGCTTCGTCGAGGAGGCGATCGTCGGGGAACACACGATCCACAAAACCGATGCGCAGGGCCTCGGCGGCATCGAAACGGCGCGAACTCCAGAGCAAATCGAGTGCGCGGCTGGTGCCGATGAGGCGCGGCAGGAGATAGCTGGTGCCGTGCTCCGCGATGAGTCCGCGTTTGGAAAAGACTGTAGTGAAGCTGGCGCTCTCGGCCGCGAAGCGCAGGTCGGACATCATGGCGAGGACGAACCCGCCTCCCGCGGCGACGCCGTTGACAGCGGCAATCACCGGCTTGGAAACACGCAGTAGATAGACGAAGAGGGCGGGCAGGTCGTCGCTCGGCGTCGATGTTTCGAGATCGCTTTGCGCGCTGCCCGAGGCCGATCGCGCGAGGTCAACCGCATCGAGGCCGGCGCAAAAGCCGCGTCCCGCACCAGTTATCACGATACCTACCGCTTTCTCATCTGCAGCAGCGCGATCGACCGCCTGGCGGATCTCCGCTGCCATCTTAAACGTGAACGCGTTCAGACGCGGTGGGCGGTTTAGCCGCACGATGGCGACCGAATCTTTCACTTCGAGAACGACGTCAGGTTGATTGGAACTCACGCGGTACCTCTGAACCTTTTGCCTAGCGAGGTGGCAGGAAGATCGCAACCTGATTGTGCGCTGGAAAAGAATCGGCGCGCGAGGTGTCACTCGCGCGCCGATCTCAAATAAGGGATGAGGCCTTAGAAATTATCGCCGGGTAGCTTGGGCTTCTTCTTGATGACCTCGCCGGTGGTCGGATCCACATACACGAGATGATTTTTGACCGCGGCTTTCTTCTGGCTGAAGTCAAACATGTTCTCTACCGTTCCCGCATATTGATCTGCAGAGCCGGGGTCGCTATCCGTTTCCGGCATAACGAACGGCAGGCCCCAGTTCTTCTCAATGAATGCGATGACCGAGCTCTGATCGGTGACAGTATGATCGACGAAATTGGTCTTCGCCCATGGCGAAACGACCATGAACGGAAGCCGTGGGCCGTAGCCGCATCGCCCTTGCGCTTGAAGGGCAGTAGAAGAACCGCCGCACATATTCGGGCCCGTCAGCGCGTCCGCCGAATTCACGCCTGCTCCGCCGCCGTCAGTCTGCGAATGAAAAATGGTGGGGCTCATCTGGTGATCGTACCATCCGTCTGAATCGTCCCACAGGATAAAGACCGCAGTGTTGCTCCAGAACTTACTTTCTTCGAGGGTGTTTATTACATCGACAATCCAGGTCTGCTCATCGACCGGCGATGAATAGTCCGGATGACCATCCTGATAACCGGGTGCTTTCAGGAATACCACACTCGGGAATACGCCCTTCTGCAAAGCATCGAAAAAGTCGATCGTGTCGTAGTTATGATTGGCGGCGTCGGTCGTTCCGATCTGCGCCGTAGGCCGCGCATGGGTCGGATTTGCGGTGCTGGCGTAGTACTGGAAACCTGAATGATGCGGGATGTAGTCGACCTTGGGAGAAAACGCGCCGGTCTGCGAAGAAGTTGTGCGCGCGCACCCGGTCGTCCCATTCGCATTGTGAACCGAAAGGTTGAAACCGCCTTCGAACCATCCCCAGGTCAGCCCGGCGTCATTAAGCAGGTTTCCGATGTTCTTACCAGCGAGGCTGGCGCTGTCACGGGAATCGCACACGTCGCCCGCAGGTTGGGGGTCGGCGGTAATCGCCCCCGAGCTTACGTCCCCGGTTCCGCTGACCTGGGTAGCCATGCCGGTGTAACCGGAAATCAGGTTGATCGCCCCGACTGAAGACGGTCCGAAGTTTGTACCATAGGAGTTGTCGTTCATCGCAAAGTGCTGCGCGTAGTTCCACAGCCCGGTAACAGTGTTGCCGTCGTAGTATCCCATAACGATGTCGTTGGGATGGCCCGCATCCAGAACTGCGTGATTAATTGCGGAAGCTGCGCAATCTTCGTTCACAAATTCCGGAAACATGTCCATCAGGCCGCTGTCGAAGGCCTGCTGCTCCGGCATGTAGTCGTGGTCCATGTCGCAAGTGGCGGCTTGAGAAAAAGAGAGACGGAAGGGAGCGCCAAAGGTCCCACTCCAGTTCGGGTTGTTGTGCCCCATGAGAGCGGGCGTAAGACCGTTGACTGAGGGAGTATCAGCCGCGGGAGTGAATTTATTGCCATCGGTGTTGGCGGCGTTGGGATAAGTTGCGAAGTAGTGATCGAAAGAAACATTCTCCTGAAAAATCACTACCACGTGCTCGATGGGAGTCATCGCGGACGGCGCCGCCAGCACCGTTCCTCCTGCAAATATAGTTACCGCCAGTGCGCCTGACAGGCGGCCGAGCAGCTTGCCCAAATACATCGTGATCCTCCTTGCTCCTATCTCTGATCATTAGGGTTAAGTCGCCAGAGTATGGTGCGCGAAGGTGAACCCGTGATTAGTCCTTAGTGTCGCCTCCTAGAACTTACGGTGAATGGTCCGCTGCGGAACTATGAACGCTGGTTTAACCGCTGAGATCGAGCATTTTATCGCGTATCGGCAACTTAGCTGCTAGTCACTGTGCCGCAGCCACTTGGCGATGGTCTTAGACGCAGCCCCGCGCGTACACTGCAACGCGGTGGCGCTTGAGGAGAAAAGCGGAATGCGGAGGAGACGCAGGGCACGACGTGGAAATGGGATTGCACAAGTTTCTATAGCTGGATAGTGAAAAGGGGTTTTCAAGAATGCGCGCTCGAGTTGTAGGTCTGAATATCCCGTGAACAAACTTGTATACAGGCTTTGGTTGCTGCTTTTTATCGGATGCCTTTTCCCTCGCGTGGTACGCGCGGAAAGTAACCCATGCCCGCGTCCGCCGCAAAGCAGTATTGTCGCGGATCCGCCTGCCTTATACAGCCGTAACGGTGTGTTGCGGGTCGCCTTGATCTACTACACCTCCACCGATGCGCTGGGCCGGGCGCTTTACTGTTTTGCGACACCCGACGGAAAAGAATCCCCTACCTTGCACGTTCGTCCCGGCGACCGTCTGATCATCAATCTTAAGAACAACCTGCCCAACCCCACCGGTGTGATTCCGATGCGGATGCCTGAGACCACCATCGGCGTGTGTGGCGACTCCTTTATGACTTTGTGGTCTGTGAATCTGCACTTTCATGGGACCAACGTTATGCCGACCTGCCACTCCGACGAGGTCATTCATACGCTGGTGAATGCGGGCGCAAGTTTCAAATATGAGGTCAAAATACCAGCAGACCAGCCGCCCGGCCTCTACTGGTATCATCCGCACATTCATGGTCTTTCGGATGCCGCCCTGCTCGGCGGCGCCAGCGGCGCGATCATTGTGGATGGAATCCATCGCGCCGAGCCGGCGACTGCGAGATTGCCGGAGCAACTCCTTATTGTTCGCGATCAGACGCTGGGTCGCGCGGTGGATTGGAATGATTCCAATCAGCCATCGTGGGATTTGTCGCTGAACTACGTGCCAGTCCCCTATCCTGACTATCCACCGCCGATCATTCAGATGGCTCCGGGCCAGCAGCAGCTATGGCGAGTTCTCAATGCGTCCGCTGATGCGATCGTCGATTTACAACTTCAGTACGATGGTAGTCCGCAGACGCTGCGACTGGTGGCCCTCGATGGCGTGCCATTGAGTTCGCACAACGGCGCTCATCATGGCTCGATGATAAACGTGACGCACGTCTACCTGGGTCCTGCGTCGCGCGCGGAATTTATCGTCACGCCTCCCTCGGCGGCTGTGAAGGAAGCAACTCTCATGACCCTTGGAGCCGATACCGGACCCAATGGCGACGTTACTCCGCCGCATCGGATGGCAATGGTGAAGCTGAGCGGAAGCCGCATCGTGCGTTCGCGGGGCGGGGAAGATAAGCCCCCGGCACGGGTTTCGCCGGCGCAGCGGGTATATTTCGATGATCTGGAAAAGATGACGCCGAGTGCGCATCGCACTCTGTTTTTCAGCGAAACTTCGCCTGGTCCTGGTCAAGGCGATGATTCGCAGACCTTCTTCATCACGGTTGATGGTGAGATACCGACTGCGTACGATCCCGCTAGTCCCCCCTCCATCGTTACCACGCAGGGGGTGGTCGAGGATTGGACCATCGAGAATCGCGCGCCCGAGGTCCACGAATTCCACATCCATCAAATTCATTTTCTCTTTATGGCGAGGGACGGAGTTCCGGTACCGCACGAGCAGCAGCAATATCTGGATACCGTTATGATTCCCTACTACAAAGGAACTGGGCCTTTTCCTACGGTGTCCGTTCGGATGGACTTTCGCGGTCCGCTGACGGGAGATTTCCTCTACCACTGCCACATTCTGGATCACGAGGATAACGGGATGATGGCCGTACTGCGGGTGTTGCCACGGCAGGCGAAAAAGTAGGGCCGAGCATTGCTGCCCGGCCCTCTCGAGTTAGCCACGCCGGTGCTGAGGAACCGTTACTGCCCGCCACCAACCTGCGTTATTGTTGAGCCCTTCCGATCGATCATACCCATCGTGAAGTTGCCTGCCTCATTTTCTACCTGGTTCTGCTCCCCTTCAGGTCCAGCTTACGGCGTCATTTGTTCGGCGCCGATCGAATAACCGCCGGTTCGCGAATTGCCATCGAAGTCAGTAGGCACCGTAGCGATCGTCGCGCCTGAATGCCCAATCGTCGAGGTCACTGTGCATCCGTTCTGACCTGCGACGCATAGATGGTAGTCGGCTCCTACGCCGGTTGTATTGCCATAGTTTACGAAATGCGGATCGACTGCGGTATATGGCGGTGCCGCTGCGCCACCCCACCAGACGCCGCTCGAGGGCTTTCCAGCGCGATTGTAGAAAACGTTGTCGATGAAGCTTTCGCCACTACCATAGGAGATGAAGCCGTCACCGCCGACGAAGTCGTAGAAGATGTTGTTCCAGATGTTGTCGTTGCGCGCACCACCATCGACGACGATGGCTTCCTGTACCAGGTGATCGAAAGTGTTGTTGTAAAAGTTAAGTTGTCCGATAACCAGCCCGCCGTCGCGGGTCGCATTAACACCTCGCAGCATGTCCTGGAAGATATTGTTCTGGAAGGTGATGTTGCTGACCGGGCCATCCAGCGCCTCGATCGATGAAACCTCGTCCTGGGTGCCTTTGCTGCCGTTGCTGGGCCATACGCACCAGTTTCCGTCGATCAGAATGTTTGAAGTGTTTTCACCCGAGGCGCCCCAGGTCTGGAAACAGTCCGTGTGTGGATCGGGGTTGGGCAGCGCGCTGTTTCCGAAGTCGAATTCGATGTCGTGCCCATAGTTGCCGCGGATCACGTGGTTGGTGCCGAAGAAGCGGATGATGTCGGCGTCGGGTCCGCTGCCGTCGTTGGTGCAGGTCGCGAAGATTCCACCGAGCACACCCGGATGCTGATAGGTTCCCCAGATCTCGTTGCCTTCGACCAGGTCGCCGTTGCCGTCGATGTTAATGCCGACTTCCTGCGCGTGAACGATCAGGTTGTTCAGCACCTGCACGTTACCGACGGTGGACTCCATCATCACGCCCGCATGACAGAGGTCATGGATGTAGCTGTTTTCCAGCGTCACATTGGATGCGTCATGGATGTAGACGCCAGTCCCGGCCGGATCGCTCTTGTTGCGGAAGCTGATCTCGAAACCGTTTACCACAACGTTATCGGCCTGGATCTCAAAGCCTTGCGCTACTATCGGTTTCGCCGTCGCGTTGGGATCGGCCTCGATCGTTATCCCGTCGCGAGAGATGTTGACACGCTCGTTGTAAGTGCCTTGCGCGACGCTCACGACGTCGCCCGAGTGCATTGTATTAACGGCATGCTGAATCGTCAGCCACGCCAGCGACGGCGAGCTGCCATTGTTGCCGTCGTTACCGCTGGGCGACACGAAGAAGTCGGCCGTCGTTGCAGGAGTTGGAGTAGCGCTCGGCGAGTTGGTTGGTGCCGCCGTGGGCGCAGTGGTGGCCGTCGTGGTCGGCGCGAGGGTCGGCACCGCGGTAGGAACAATTGTTGGGACTTTCGTCGGAGCCACCGTGGGAACGGCCGTTGGAACACTAGTTGGGACCACGGTTGGAACCACTGTCGGAATTCTGGTCGGTGCGATGGTAGGAACCGAGGTTGGGGCGATCGTGGGAACCACCGTAGGTGCGATGGTCGGTACTTTGGTCGGTGCCACAGTGGGGACGATGGTCGGCGTCGGTAGAGTGCTGCCTTGCGGTGAGGTGCCGGCATTGGCGACCGTTATACTGCGACTGTCTGCGCCAACCGCGCTGCCGCTGCTGCTATATCCAATGACCGAGATGGTATGCGCACCATTCGCGATCTGACCGGTACTCCAGCTGAAAGAAAAGGGTGGCGATGATTGGATCCAGTTACCGTCGACGTAGAAATTTTCCCATGACACGTTGGAAGGCTGATTGGCCGCTATCGTGATGTTGCCTGAAACCTGCGCTCCGGAAATCGGCGAGCTGAGCTTCAGCGACGATGTGGGCGCTGGCGTCGGAGTCGGGGTCGCGGTTGGTAGTATCTGATTCTGAACTGTGACCGCGATGGTCTGGGTGCCGATTACAAAACGATTCGAGGAGTACGCGGTCGCGGAAAGCGTATGGCTCCCATTGGCGACCTTGGTCGAGTCCCAGGTTACGCTGTAGGGCGGGGTGGTTGCGAGCAGTTGGCCATCGACGTAGAAACGGGAAAAGACCGTTCCAGAACTGTTTTGCAAGACCACCGAGACTCGTCCTGCGACACGGGTTCCATTGACCGGTTGTGTGATGCTAACTCCGGTGGCGGCGAAAGCTGCAGAAGCACATAGCAGGCTGGCGAAAAGGACTACTAATACTACAGAGCGCAAAGGACACCCCCACTGAATACCCGGCGTCATGTAGCAAAATGGCAACCGGCTAAGGAGTTAGCAGCAAGTTGCACGCCAGCAGGAGGGTTGTCCTGGAACTCCCGGAAGTACAATTTATCTACAGATAGTCGGCATTCGCCCCACTCTCATAGCGAACGTCGGCCTACCAAATCCGGGACTCGAACAAGCAGAAGTGCGAACTGGCAACTTGCTTGGCCCGCGATATAGCAGCCGTGCACATAGCGACGCAAAACTTTTTTTTCAAATGCGCTAAAAAACTCTCTTCCTGAAACCTTACCAAGCTATGCTTGAATTCACATCTGAGATGCCAATTAACGATTTGCAGACTTCTTCCGAACTCGACATGGCATATTTTGTCAGCATAACGGCGCTCAATCCCCGACCGACAGGAGCTGTATCATGGAAACCCTGCGCGAGATCCTAACCAAAGCTCGCCGCGACGGTGTCGCAGTAGGACACTTCAATGTCTCGGAACTGGCCGCTTTGAAGGCTATCGTTGCGGCCGCCCGCGCATTGAAACTACCGGTCATGATCGGTGTTTCGGAAGGCGAACGTGGATTCACCGGCGTAAGCCAGATTGCCGCTCTGGTTCGCTGCTATCGCGAGGAATCCCCGTATCCGATCTTCCTCAATGCCGACCATACCCACTCATTGGAAAAGGCCGAGCAGGCCGCTCGCGCCGGCTTCGACGAGATCATCTTCGACGGATCATCGCTTCCGTTCGAGGAAAATGTTGCGCAAACCAAAAAAGCGGTCGAGCTGATCAAATCAATCAATCCGAGCTGTATGGTTGAGGGAGAGATTGGCTACATCGGTAGCTCCTCCGACGTAGTCGACAAGGTGCCCGAGGGGCTCGGCGCCATGACCACGCCCGAGGAGGCCAAGCAGTTCGTTACCGCCACCGGCATCGATGTTCTTGCGCCGGCAGTTGGCAACATGCATGGCCTTCTTCAGAGCATGGTTAGCGGCGAGGTCCAGAAGCGTCTCGATATCGAGCGGATTGCCGCGCTGCGGGAAGCGACGGGTATCTTCATGACTTTGCATGGCGGCTCAGGGACCAAGGATGAGGATTTCACCCGCGCGATCCATGCCGGCATGACTATCGTCCACGTCAATACCGAAATCCGGCTCGCGTGGCGTCGCGCGATGGAGGCTTCGCTGGCAGCCGACCAGAGCGTGGTGCCCTACAAAATTCTAGTGCCGGTTGTGGCGGCGGTTCAGAAGGTCGTCGAGGCTCGCCTGCAGCTCTTCAGCTCGAAGTAGCTTTAGTTGGAAGGGAGGGCAGCCTCGCTCGCAGGGTCGCCAGCTATCCGGCTATGCCACATGATGCGCGGCTCGCGCATATCCCATGGTGTCGCCTGATGCAGCAAGCACCGGTTATCCCAAATTACCGCGTCGCCGGCCTTCCAGTCGTGGTGATAGACGCGGGGTGCCTGGCATGCGAAATCGACCAGCTCCTGCAGGAAGCGCGCGGACTCGTCCTTGTCCATTCCGGGAATATCATGGGCATGCCGACCGATTAGCAGCGACTTGCGCCCGGTCTCGGGATGCACCTTGACCAGCGGTCGCAAGGGTACCGGGCCGTCATGGAAGCCATAGCCATTGTACTCGCTGCCTTTCTTCTTCGGGACATGCCCTAGCTTGGCCTGGCTATAGTAGAGCGAATGATAGGCGGCGCGACCTTCCACCTTGGTGCGGGTGGCATCATCGAGAGCGTCATAAGCGGCACGCATGTCAGCCCATCCGGTGCGGCCACCTGACTTAGTGACTACCTCGGCGCTGAAGACCGCGCCCTTGGCCTGCACCGGCATATAGGTGCTGTCACAATGCCAACCCATATTCCCCTTGAGAACTTTCATCACGTCACTGTTATCGTCGATGAGAGTGCCGTCATCCTTGACGTTGCTGATGGCGGCCATCTCGAACTCGAGTGCACCGAAGCGTTTGGCGAAAGCAATCTGCTCGTCGCGCTTGAGAAACTGATCGGGAAATATCAGCAGAGCATATTTAAGCCACGCGGTATGGAGGTCGTTCCAAACTGCATCGTCGAGGTTGCGAAGTTTTAGGTTGGTGACGACGGCTCCGAAAGTGGCGTCGATGGGCTGGATATCGAATGCGGCTGCCATAAGGGCCCTCCGAGGTTCGCAAGGCGCTCAAGCTAATCTCGAAGCCAACTGTATCCAACATACTTGGGGTGTTCAAACCGCGCTTTTCTACTGGCCGGGAAAGGTAACCAATTCGTCTTCCATCGGCTCCTGATCGGTCACCGTGTGCGGCGCGCCATCGATCGTCAGACGGATCGGCTTTTCGCCCTGCTTCTCGATGCTGTACTTGCTCATCATCATGTCGCGGTACCGCATCGGAACGCCGTTGCATATGAGGAATGAAGGCCCGTCGCAGATCTGGATGTGCAGATGGGGCTCGCTCGAGTTGCCGGAGTTGCCGAGCTTGCCGATGACTTGCCCGCGTTTGATGGCGTCGCCAGTTTTCACCGTGATGGTACCGGGACGAAAATGCGCATACCCAACATAGTGGCCGTCGCCGATGTCCTCGACGACATTGTTTCCCGCGATGTTAGCGAGCGACAGCTCAACCGCCAGCTTATTGCGATGCGGAACGTTCTCTGGAATCCCGTCGACCACCGTAATCGCTCGACCGTCGGACACTGCGGTGACCGGCGTATCGTAGGCGTGATAGCTGGAATTTTGAAATTCGTCACCGCTGAACGTATTACCGTCCTCGCCGAGTTTGATCCAATCGATCGCATAGCGCTCCGGCGATCGCGCCTGGCCACCAAGCACGATTACGCTGCGGCGATGGGTCGAAGTGTTCGACGGGCCATTCGCCGCTTGCCAGCGGTCACCTGAGAACGGCGCACTGACGTTGGGTGCCATCGCCGGTTTTTCTATGGGAAGCGACGCAAGCGCAATAACTTGCGCATCGGAAGGACTGCCATCCGGCTCGACCACCAGCGAGTTCGCAATTTCGGCGGGCGTTTCGCGCGATCCGAAATTGAGAAAGACAAAGACAATCCCTTCCTCGCCGGGCGTCAGAACCGGATCGTGCGGCTTCATATGATCCTTCGAACTAATCACGATGAAGGATCCCTTGAGGGCATCGCCCCCGATGGTTGATTCGAAAGCCGGGCTTCCAGTTCCATGGACGCGTAAGGCGACGAGCCGCGCCGGCGCTTTACCGAAATTCGAAACATAAAGTTCGTAGGCGAGATGCGCGGTGCCGTCGCCAATGAATGGAATCCTGGGACTGCTCGAGGGAGTCGCAGTCATCAGCACAATGCGCTGAATCGGAAGCGAGGACGCCATCGGAACATCGCCGGCCCACACGCTTGAACCGAGCAGCAATACGGTCAACAACAGAGAAGCGATCTTTCTAATCACGCCGATAGAGCTATATACGCGCCGCGCGCCGGCGCAAGTGACGCCTGCAGGTTCACCTCGATATCGAGCATCGCGCAATTGCAGATCGGAGAGGCTATGACACAATGGCCTTCGGGATGACTGCGAGCATTCACCCCAACTCATCGTAAGGAGATAGAGCCAATGGCCAAGTCAGAACGTTATCAAAAGGGCGCCGCCAAAATGAAGGAACTGTTCGGCGCCGAGCCACAACCCGGCATGATGCAGGAGGACTTCCTCAATATCACAGTCGAGAACCTGTTCGGCGATATCTGGAATCGGCCGGGACTCGAGCTGCGCGAACGTTCGATGATCACCGTCGCTGCGCTGACCGTGCTCGCCCGCGAGCGCGAGCTGAAGACCCATTTGCGTGGAGCGCTCAATGCCGGCATCAGCCGCGAAAAGATCACGGAGATCATGATTCATCTCGCGCATTACGGCGGATGGCCGGTCGGCGTTAACGGTCTGCGCATCGCGCGCGAAGTTTTCGATCAGGCCGACGGCAAGAAGAAATAGCTACTATCGCGTCTGCCGACTACTTGCCGTTGGTCGGCAGATCGCAAAACACCGCGGCAGCCACGACGGTCGTCCACAGGCCGTCGCGGTCGCCGATCGCTGACTGCGTGATGTTGCGTGTCTGCACGATCTTGTCCGACAGCTTCCAGATATCCTTGCGTTCGTCGTAGCTGACGTTGGGATCGAAGTCGACCCCGAGCGAAGTCGCAAGCATCGTCGCCGCGAGATCTTCGGCATAGTCGCCCGCCTTCTGGTCGGTCTGTCCGAAGCTTTTGTGCTCGGAAAGATAGCCGTAGGAGTTCTTGTCGGCCGGGATCGCAAGGCCAACCGAGGTGGCAACCAGGCGATGCGGCTCGTTGGTCGCGTTGTCGTACATTACGGCGAAAACGATTTGGCCCGGGCTGAGCGTCTTGAGGCCGTCCTGGATCGAGACCACGCGGCAATTCGGTGGAAAGATCGAGCTCACGCGTACCAGGTTGAACTCCGCGATACGCGCATCGCGCAGCGCCAACTCGAACGAGGTCAGCTTTTCGCGATGCTTGCCGACGCCCTTAGTGAGAAAGATCGCCTTGCCTGTTGGCCCCATCTAGTTACCTCGAACTCGTTGGTGTCGGTTTCGTGCGTTCGCCGATCACAACCCACATTTGTAAATGATACTGAACTTCATTGCGAGAAGAGCCGAAGCCGGCGCCGGCATCCTTCATGGTGCGGTAACAAAAGCGGACATTCGTGATTGGCGCAAAAAAAAGAGCCGGATCAAATCCAGCCCTCGCATCGGATGCTCTTGTCACCGATCAGTCGGCCGGAATCCTCGAGAGTTCCCCAATTTTCTCGGCGGGATCCTCGAGGTCCTCGCTCCGCGTGGGTCTGCCGGAAAGCACCTCATGGAGGCAATCCGCGAACCGGCGGGTCATCGCGATCCGATCGTAACTGCGCTCAGCGAGCGCGCGGGCGCGAACTCCCATCTCGGCGAGCAGCGTTCGGTTCTCCATGCTTTCGATGATGGTCCGCGCCAGGGCGGCGGAATCATTGGGCGGGACCACGAATCCGACTTCGGAATCGCGCGCCATTCGTGCGACCTCCGCATATTTCTCCATCATCGCGACGAACGGCTTGCCGGCAGCCAGGATCCCATAGACCTTGCTCGGCACCATACAACCCGCGACACCTGCGCCGAGCGGAATCAGGTGTAGATCGCCTGCCGCCAGAACCGGGCCCATCGCGCCGGGGTCTACATGGTCAACAAACTCAACATTGTTGAGCTCCATGAGCTTTGCCTCGCGTCGAAGATGAATTCGACGCGCGCCATCGCCGACCAGAGCGAACTGGACCCTAGCTTCGTGGCGCAGCAGCCGTGCCGCTTCGAGCACCGTATCGAGGTTCTGCGTCCATCCTAAGTTTCCCGCGTACAGGACCAGGAACTTATCTCGATATTTCTGGCGCAATGTAGGAAGCGGCGGCTGCGGCATTATCTTCGCGCAGTCGATCCAGTTGGGAACGATCCTAATCCGCGCAGCGGGCAGGCCCTTGCGTCTGAGTAGTCCCGCCATATCCGCCGCCAGCGCTATCACAGTATCCGCGCGACGAAGAGCCAGCTGGTTGGCGAAACGAAGAAGAGCGAGCAGCATTCGATTCTTGAGTCCCCCAGTTGCCTCCGCGACCTCGGGATAGACATCCTGACAATAGTAAACAAAGCGGCATCCTTTGATTAGGGAGGTTATTCCGCCCAGCAGTCCCAATACCGGAGGATCGGTCTCGGTCACGATGATCTCAGCCGTTTCGCGAAACACTGCAATCGAGGCAAAAACAAAATAGACGAGGAAATCGAGGTATCGCAGGTAAGCGTGTCGCTTGGAAATGTTCAGCGCGAAAGTTCGCACGATCTTTACCGTACCATGATTTTCGCGCTGTAGAAGCGGCCATCGGCGGCAGCCGGGGGACTTCGGCCGCGCACAAATTACCGTTACCTCGTTCTCAAAGGCCAAATCCTCGACAAGCTGGCTCAAGAGAAGCCCGGTTGCTTCGCTGTCAGGGCCGAACACCCTATTGAGAAAAACTAGTTTGGCCATCTTGGTCTTCTTACTGACTATTTGAATGAGTATTCACTCGCTCTCGCCAGATAGTCACTATCTGTTCAATGATTTCTGGAAGCGCTACCGAGAGGTCCCATCCTTTCAGTTGACTTTTCAATCGACTGAGATCCGAGATGTAACACATATGATCGCCGACTCTATTTTGATCTATGTATTCACATTGCGATTTGATTCCACTCGCCTGCTCGATCATGTCGATGGCTTCATGAATCGAACAGCTATTTGTGCGGCCCCCGCCGATGTTGTATACGGCGGCGCGGCGCGGACTTTCGATGAATGCACGGATCGCACGCACCACATCGACTGAATGGATATTGTCGCGGACCTGTTTCCCTTTGTAGCCATAGATCCGATAAGTCTTCCGTTCCAGGTTGCAGCGCACCAGGTAGCTTAGAAATCCGTGTTGCTCGACTCCCGAATGATGCGGCCCGGTCAAACATCCGCCGCGCAGACACATCGTGTACATATCGTGATAGCGACCGTATTCCTGGACGTAGATATCAGCCGCAAGCTTTGAGGCGCCGAACAGCGAATGCACGCTGTGATCGATCGGCATCGTCTCGGAAATGCCGTTGGCGAATCGCTCGTCCGCGTAGTCCCAGCGCTTGTCGAGCTCGCGCATCGGAATGTTGTTGGGCGCGTCGCCATATACCTTGTTGGTACTCATGTGCACGAAGATCCCGCCGTCGCGCGCACGCCGATACGACTCAAGCAGGTTGAGGGTGCCGCCGGCGTTTATTTCGAAGTCATCGAAGGGGCGCGCCGCGGCGAGATCGTGACTCGGTTGCGCCGCCGCATGCACCACCACGTCGGGCTTCAAGGCGACGAGCAGTTCACTGCATCGTGCACGATCGCGGATATCAATCTCGTGATGAACGAAGCCGGGGAATTGCGCGAGTAGCCGGCGTCGATTCCAGCTAGTATCGCCCTCAGGGCCAAATAAATCCGCGCGCATGTTATTGTCGGCGCCATGAACTGACCATCCGAGTGGGGAAAAGTAACTGACCACCTCCGAGCCGATCAGTCCGGACGAACCGGTCACTAACATTGTCGCCATCGATAGGTCCTCGTGTTCGCGATGTCGGGGAAGCTTAGTGCTCAATAACTGAGGGACTGGGTTGACGGCGGATCATACAATTGCCCATCACGAGTAGATCCATTTTGGTGCGAAGGAAACAATCGAGCGCCTGATCCGGATGGCAAACGATGGGCTCGTTTTCGTTGAACGAGGTATTGAGCAGGACCGGAACTCGCGTCAGGTGTTCGAATTCGCGAATCAGACGGTAGAAGCGTGAATTCTGATGCTCACTGACGGTCTGGACCCTTCCGGTGCCATCGACATGGGTGGTGGCAGGAATATAGCAGCGCTTTTCGGGCCGCACCGCATACGCCATCAGCATGAAAGGCGATGGTTGCGATTGTATGAAGTAATCGCCGACCGCCTCTTCCAGAATTGACGGCGCGAAGGGACGGAACATTTCGCGCCTTTTTATCTTGCGGTTTAGGATCTCTCGCATCTCTGCACGGCGCGGATCGCACAGGATACTGCGGTTGCCGAGCGCGCGTGGTCCCCATTCCATTCGTCCCTGAAACCACCCAACTACTTTTCCTTTGGCAATTTCCGCAGCGGTTGTGCGGCAGAGTGTTTCTTCGTCCACGATCTCGCAGACGTGACAAGCCGCTTGATTCAACTCGGTCGCGCGTCGAGCAATCGCCGTTCGAATTTCGGTTGCGTCGAACTCAAGCCCCCAATACGAATGCTCCATGACAAAGTCGCGCGGGTGGTCGAGTACCTGGTGCCATATATATTTGGCCGCGCCAATAGCCAGTCCAGCGTCGCCGGCGGCGGATTGAATATATACTTTGTCGAACCCAGTTTCTTTGATTATCTTTCCGTTAGTTACACAATTAAAAGCCACTCCGCCGGCGAGACAGAGCTTTCGTAGACCAGTGGTGCGATGTAGATCGCGCAGGCAGCCCAGCACAACCTCGTCGAGACGAGCCTGCATCGACGACGCGATGTTGTGATGGCGCGACGTGATTGAATCCTCAGGCTCGCGGGGTTGCCCGAGCCGGGCGATCAATCCGTCCGAATAAAGTCGACCGACCACCGGCTCGCCGGACTCCCAGTTGGTTTTAACTCCATTGCGGTGATGCTCGAAATAATCGCGCGACAGCTGAAATCCGATTCCATGGTGGCTCGGGGATCTCACCACTTCGCGCATCAACTCCAGATATTCAGGCTCCCCGTATGACGCGAGGCCCATGACTTTGTATTCATCGCCGTATTTTGGGAAGCCAAGGTACTGCGTCAGGGCCGTATAGGCGAGCCCGAGGGAATGCGGGAAAGCCACTGCGCCAGTCACTTCGATGCGATTGCCACGTCCGACGCCCCACATGGTGCTGGCGAAGTCCCCGAGTCCATCCACTGAGAAGAGGGCCGCCTCGTCGAAGGGCGATGTAAAAAAAGAGCTTGCGAGATGTGCTCGGTGATGCTCTACACGATGCGACGTGATCGACTGTCGCTCCACGCCAAGCGCGCCGGCGATTGCCTTGTCGATGGTCGCGAAGCTTCCTTGCGCGCGCACTCTCCTCGCGGTATTCGACGGCATCCGCAAGCCGCTCCACGCCTTGTGAAAGAAACGCGCCCACGGATCGCGTGCCACCGCAAATGTCGTAACGTCGCGAGGGCGCGCGCCAACCGCTCTAAAGACATAGCGCAAAGCCTCAGTTGGAAATCCAGCGGCATGCTTGATGCGATTGAAACGCTCTTCTTCCGCAGCCGCCACAAGCCGACCATCCACAATGAAGGCGGCACTAGCGTCGCCGTGGTAGGCGTTGATTCCGACTATACTTTGCACGAACGTGCTACTTAAACGATTCGATCTGCGAACAAATTGGCTATTGGATCACTACCACTTCGGGCTGAAGCCTGTGGGTTGCCCCGATAGAAGATACAATAGTTCGTGCGCTGGTCTCGCCAGTACCGAATCATAGAGGACGATGGTCGCGAGGCGATTATGGAAGGCGACCAGGGATAGCCATTGACGCCAGCTTCGTTGCAAGCGAAACGCCGGCCCGATGAATTTATCGAGCACGACATTCGTAAACACGTGGTCCGTCGCCGTGGGCATCATTCCTTCCGAGACCGCGAGGTGGAGATGCGCGATGGTACGCGGATCGACTCCCATGAGTTCGCAGCAGACCAATGAGGCTGCTCCAACATCGCTTGAGGCGATCAACAAATCCTTGCGTATCGGATCACCGTCGAGCGGACCACCGCGATCGAGAAACCAGGTACCATCGAAAATGGCCAGTTTCGGTTCGAGGATCTTGTTGATCGCCAGGATCTTGCGCGCGAAGTCTGCGTGATGGCGAAGCCGCTTCACGTCGGGTAGACATCCCCACTGATTCTTGAAGCCGAGACTGACCCCGGTCATCGCATGCAGCTTGGGCACCGGCATGGTGATGAAGACCTCGCTCTCGCGCGTGAGAAGTTGTGAGAGCTCCACCGCGACACTTTTCCCTGCTATTTTCGTTTCGATGATCTCCCGCGGATAGTTGCTCATATTGACCGCGATGGCGCCGTAGCGGCGGCACATTTCGATAATGCCGTGACCCGCAAAAGCATTTTCGGCTGACCAGGCACTCGATCCACCATCAGATTCAACAACGCGAATGTGCGATGTACGCGACGAAAGCAGCCGGAGCAAGGCTTCGAGTACCAAGGGGCTAGTGGTGACTCCGGGCTTATGAATCGGGAAGGTAAGGTTCGGCTTGATGGAAACTCGGGCGTCTTTGGCGACGATGGATTCCCAATCGAGCCACTCCAAGGCCGTGAGCATTTCGCGATCGATCTGCTCGCCGATTTTCGAAATCCAGACTTTGTGCATTTTCAGCCGATGGCTGCGAGCTTTTGATCACTGGCGAGAACAGAATTGAACAGGCCGGCATTTCGATCGGCAGAGTTGTCGCGCGCCAAGTAGTCGAGAGCGCATTCGCGAGCACGAACCGATAGTTCGCGATGCGTTGCGGCGTCCATCGCAATGCAGTCCTGTAGGATGCTGCGCATCAGATCGAACCGGGAAAGCGGCACGTCCCAACCGGCCCCCTGGTTTTGGAGATCGCGCCACGGAGTTTGGTCGCTGATAAGAACGGGACATCCCGCGAGCAGAGCTTCGAGAATGACAAAGCCGAAATTCTCGTTCGCGGTTGGAAGCAGTAGTAGTCCGTGATTCGCGAAGACTGTATTGACTTCCGAACCAGCGACCGGACCCAAATACTCAGTACGGATGTTAGTATCGAGAGTTGCTATTAGCCTTCGGCAACTCTCCCAGTAACGTGAGTCATCGATAGGACCGACAATTCGAAAGGTAATTTGACCTTCAAGCCCGCGTAATGCTTCGAGCGCTAAATGAAGGTTCTTTTTTGGACTGATCCGCCCGAGAAATATAATGTCGATTTGTCCCTTACATTTGCGATAGCGCGAGGTCTCCCAATTCTGATAGTCAGCGCTAAGAAGATCTGGGGCGATCCCGATCTTCGCCTCCGCTCCGAAGTGGGCCCGAATGTCCTCCGCTTCGTCCTCGCAGGTGGCCTGCCACCAAACGTCATTGAAAATTCCGCACTCGCGGGCCAGCCTGAGGAAGCTTCTTTTGCGAGCGAACTTGATCGCAAGTGCTCCCGCCGCAAGTTCCCCGCGAGGCGCGACGATAACAGGTCGGCGTGGAATCGCACCGAATCTCCGGAGCAGGAGAGGAGCAATGCCGAAAGGCCGGGAAAAAATCGTGTTCAGGTGCAGGAGGTCAAAATCGGTCCCGCTCAGTTGCCGAGCGATCGTTAAAGACCAATTCCAATCTGCAGAAATGTATGAAGTTTCACCGCTCTCTGTCGCGCTCCATCGATTGGGCTGAATTCCGGGATACGGAGCGATATCCCCAAGGTCGTGATTTGCGGTCAGCACTTTGAAGTGAAATCGCCGGCTCAATCCGGCGACGAGGTTGCGGACGGTAACCATCTTCCCGCCGCCCCTGAAGCCGGGGAGATAGTAAGGAACCGTGGTTAGCACCACCGGCTTACGAGACTGGCAGTGCATTTCCAGGATGCCGTGTTTCTCGGCTGACGCGCTGCACGACTTCGGGCACACTGGCGGTGAGAGCCATCGGCAGCCAAAACCATGGCGCGTAGTATTGCGGAGCACGTGCCATACAAGCGACTCCGATGCCTACCATCGAGGCGGTGATGCCTATCGCAAGCGCCGAAAAAGCGTCGGGCGCGGCTTGCGCGCGAAGGTTAGCGAGGATGAAACGGCGCGACCGCACCACCGACGCTATCCATCCAACCATGAAAATCGTCGTTCCGAGGATTCCCGATTCCGACAACAACCGGATGAATAGACTGGCGGCGTCTTCCTTGTTAAGTCCCAGTGTCACGATTTCAGCCGGGAGACGGCCTAGCCCCGGATTCTCACGATCGTAAGTGACCGGATGGGCGCCCAGGCCCGCTCCCAGCAGCGGGCTGTTCAAAAGATTCGACCGCATCACGGCGACGTTCACGGCGAGCGCGATGGCTGAGAGATCCTCGGTCCGCTTGATCTCGAGGTCGTCGGAGGTGATCGATCCCATCGAGGCAAGCTTTTCGGCCAGGTTGGGAAGCGCCGACGCAATTGCCAAATAACCAATCCCGAGGACTACCACGATGCTCGCAAGCACGGCGCCAATCGCGCCTGGGCTGATGGTCCGGGAGACCATCCAGAGCGAGGCCACGATGAGCAGCAGCAGGAAAAAGTCGATCAACGAGACAGTGACGAGAAATCCGCTCAGGATCAGCATCGCGGCCCAGGCCGGCACTACGCCTGCCAGCGCGTCGCGCTGAGCAGGTCCGCGGATGCCGGTGCGGATTAAAGCCACTCCCGCGCCGACGCCGAGCACCATTCCGAGTGCCGAAGGTTCCTGCATTACTGAGTTCGCCCGAATGATTCCGTCAAGCGTGCCGCGGTTGTACCAGACATTGCCGCCCGACCATTGATTGAGAAAACTGAAGTCGAGCATCTCCGGATGCCCGAGCAGATTCGCGCACACGAACTGCGCGACGCCGATTGATGAAACGACCGCCAGCACGATCGTACACAGCCTGATGTAACCGGCGAAAAGGGCTGGCCGGCGTTGTACTTCGTTGATCGTCGCGACGCAGGCAAGCAGCATGATCGATATGCCGCCCACCTGCACGAAACCTTTGCCGGCAATTTGCGCAGAGTCAGGTGAGAAGACTATCGAGGCAGCGCCCACGAACAGGAAAATCGCAAACACCAGAACCGGCTGATCGAAACTCGCATGTAGACGATAACGTCCGGTCGCGAGGCGTTCGACGGTCAGGATCGCGATCGCCAAGGCGACCAGGTCCGCGGGCGTCAGCAGACTTCCCCCGACCACCCGTCCGAAGGCGTCCAACGGCAAGGTGAGAAACAAAGCGGCCAGCAGCACTGCCATTTCGATTTGACTAGAGGCGCTTCAGCGCGGTACGTGCGATTTGTTTGGCGGCGGCGATCGCATGATTGATCGCGGCGGCCGCTGGTCCGATCTCCGGATGCTGCGTTTGGATGCGCCGGTTCTCGCGAAACGCGCGCCATGCTTGTGTATTGCTCTGCCCCGACATTCCCATCAGCGTCACCGGTTCGGCGACGAACTCCGCCTTGATTGCGCGTCCGACGCGCAACAGGAAGTCATAGTCGAATGCAATCGGATACGCTTCGCTGAAGTTTCCATACTGTGCGAAGAGGTCCCGTCGATGCAGCGACCCCGGGTGCGCGATGTTCTGGTAGTTCTTCATCTGCTCCCAGTCCCAGCGAGTGCCGACGACGCGGCGGGCGCGTCCGCCATCGTCGACCAACACCGCTTGCCCGGAAACGTAGTTGTCGGCGGGATCGGTTAAGGCATCGAGCAGCGTGGCGACACTGGTGCTTTTTGCGAACCGATCATCGGCGCCGAGGAAACATACCCATTCGCCGGTCGCGCGGGTCAGCGCCATATTCCACGCATGCGGCACGCCTCGATCGCGCTGCGAATGCCAGTAGGTAAGGCGGCCATCGTTGGCGGCGAGGATTTCGCGCGAACCGTCGGTCGATCCACCATCGCATACGATGGTCTCGAGCGGCTGTACGCTCTGCGCGAAGATGCTGTCGAGGCAGCTTTGCAAAGTGGCCGCGCGATTGAAGACAGCCACGATGACGGATACCGAGGGCACTTCTTTCACTGCGCGACCGATTGGCGAGAGAGATTTGCCCGCCCGGTTCGAGGCCGGCTTGCCCTCGGCAAAACGCAACGCGCCGCGGCAATGACCTGCTCGACCGTAATTTGGTTGATGCAAAGATTGTGGTTAGGACACACATCGAGCAGACAGGTGTGGCATGGCACCGAGCCCTCGAGCACAACATGCTGACGGCCGTGCGGGTACCAACGCCGGCGTTGATTGCGTTGCGAAAAAATCGCGACGCATCGCGTGCCGACCGAGGCCGCGAGGTGCTGCGGACCGGAGTCTACGCAGATCAGCAAATCGCATCGGCGCAGCAGCGCACGCGATTCGCGCAAGGACAGTTTGCCAACCAGGTTAATCGGTTGACCGCCGGCGCCCGCAGCTATCTCGAGGCACGCTGCCTGGTCGTTCGGTGCCCCGAGCAGAATTACTGTCGCACCTACTTCCATGAGCTTTTCGCATACCGCGGTAAATCGTTCGTTAGGCCACAGATTGCACGGCCGACGAGCGCCCGGCGCGATCGCGACGAGCGGACGCGCGCAAGTTTGGATCTCAGCGAGTCCGCTAATTCGCGGTTCATCCACGAAAGGTGGAAAGATGGTCGCGTCGCCCTCGATGCCACAAGAACGCAGCATCAAGGCGAGTCGCTCCACCTCATCGGGAAATTCGCGCACTTCAGCTTCAGCTCTGGCCGCGAAGCCGACGTGCTCGAGGCGCCACCCGATGGCCCATCGCGTGCCGAGCAGCCGCGCCATGAGAATGTCACGAAGCATCCGCAGAAATTTCGCGCGATCGAGCGTCAGGTCAAACCATGCGTCGAATTTGCGCGCGCGCAACTTTTTTCCGAACGCAAGTCGATCCTTGAAGCGTCGGATCTCCTCGAGATCGTAAGTCATGACCTCGTCGAGCCATCCGGCGCCCGCGAGGAGTTCCTCGGCGTGCCGCGAACGGCTGTATTTGCCAGGCGTGGTGAGCAGCGTCAAATGCGCATTCGGATAGGTACGGCGAATTGCGTAAATGGCCGGCGTTGAACATATGAGGTCGCCGATCGCGCCGATCCGATATACGCAAACGCGTTCGGCATCAAGCGGCCGTCGGCGCGGCCACAGCAAGATTCGCAACATTGCGAGAAAAGCGTTGCCGAGCAGCCTCACGACACTCGCAGCGTATACGCGGGACCAGATGGCGAATTTCGATAGCCGCGTGATTCGCATCAGGCAGACTCTCGATGCCTCGCTTCGGCTCGCGGTAGCTTTACTGAAGTCGCGTAAATACTGTCCGCTATTTCCAGCAGCACCGGAATTCGATGACTGAGAGTGCGTAACATTTCAGAACCGCGTACGATTTGGCGGAACGCGAATGGCAACAAATCGAGGTCGCTGGGCTGCGGGTTAAGAGTAAGATATCCGTCGACCGAGAGCCTGGTGGGCCCGATGAGACTGCGAAACGTATCGGCAATCTCGGACGGCTTCCAGTAACGCACCTCGAAGCCACGCGGAGCCCGAAACCCTCGGCGCGCCTGCTGCAGCATCGAAAGCAGACCGAAACGCGCGGCCATCTGGATGAGCACCGTGCCGTTGGACGCGACCACGCGGGAGGCCTCGGCGATCGCAAGCTTCGCATCGACGGGCGAGAAATGCTGTAACACGCCGTACGAGTAAACGATGTCGAAGCGGCCATCGCGAAACGGGATATAGCGCGCGTCCCCCACGATGAAACGCGCCTCGACGCCGAGTTGCCGCGCAATTCGGCGCGCCGGGAATATCGACTCGAGGCCCGGGTCCATCCCGATTGGGAGGTATCCTTTATATGCCGCCGCGAGGGACCAGCGGCCCCAATTGCATCCGATGTCGAGGAGGTCGCGCGCGCCCTCGCGCGCCGTCGGGAGACGCAGTTCCGGGATCGGATACCGCGACAGCCGTCCAGCGACGCGGCCATAGAGGTTGCCGTTGGTCCCGACGATCGCGTGTTGCACGTAGGAATCCACCGTCCCATTGGCAGTGCGACGCGGGACGTAGGTCACGTTCGAAGTGGCTGCCGCGAGCGAACGCCGCGTGACGTCGGGCGCGGTCTGCGCAACGTCGTCGATCAGCATGATCGGAACCCCGTCGACTATCGGATAGCGATGGGACTGCTCGCACACCAACAGCTCGCCATCGCAACGCAGATCGCCCTTGTCGCGTGGGCAGACCAGCTCGCGCTCCATCCATGGATCGAGGTTTCCAACTACATTTTGTATGGTGCTCATATCGTCGGTTTACGGAGAATCACTTCGATCGAATATTCGCCGTCGCTGTGCAGGGCCGGATCGACGATGGTGTGGCCCTCCGCGCATCGACGAGCTGCAACGACCGCCGCAGAGCGAATCGATTGGCTTATTAACGAAAGCAATCCGATGGTATGCGGAGGCTCATCGCGGTCGAGAACAAAGAAGCGTCTGTGGTCGGGGTTCCATCGCGAAGGCAGCTCGAGCTTTTTCTCGTAGAGGTCCCGGTCGGGAACTAACAGAATCAGGTGGCCGCCGGGCTTCACGACGCGATACCAGTTGCGCAGCGCCTCGGATGCATCGACGACATGCTCCAGCGTGTGCGACGAGTATACGAAGTCGAAACTATCGTCATCAACTCCAGCCAGTGACTGTGCGTCACCATGTTCGCGGTCCCATCCGATGCAGTTGGTGGCGAGCAGATCGCCGCCGTAGCCGATGTCGAGACCGCGACCGATGCAGTAACGTTCGAAAAAGCCCTCGCGCATGCGACGCGCGTGCGCCTTCGCAGTTTCGCCCGCGCGCGCCGGCCGTCCTATCGCGCGATACTTGAGAAGGCGCGCATTCGAACGGGCTTCGCGAATTAGCAACCATAACTTTGCCGGCGCGAGGCGGCGCAATTCCGATTTGAATCCATACGTGACATCAAGAGCTTGGATCATCTGATGGCGACCAGTGCAATTTCTTCCCCTGCATCGCGAATCCAATGTAGCGCGAGATTTTCTGCGCACACCAAAAACCGTCCGACGCTGCTGCTTCTTCCAAGCAGCTGACACATCGCCGCGGCGGTTCGAACCTCGGTGCTCACTTTCACTTCGGCAAAGTCGGCTCGGCGCGCCAGGGTCTCCAGCGCACCAGGGGTGAAAAGCTGAAGATGGCGCGGAGGATCCAGAAACGGCCATCGCGCTCCGAACATTCGATGGCCGAGGCTCTGCGCGTTAGGGGTCGCCATCACTAGGCGGCGTCCGGGCTTGAGGATACGGCGTACTTCCTTCAGCAGGTCGGCTGGATGATGAACGTGCTCGATGACGTGGCTCATCACGACGGCATCGAAACTCGCATCAGGGAACCGCTGTTCGTGTAGCGAGCCCAATCGGACCGCGAAGCCTTTACGGCAAGATGCCTCGACGGCCGCGGGATCGTTGTCCACTCCTTCGGCCTGCCACCCGAGCGAGAGCATTCGTCCGAGCAGATCGCCGCCGCCGCATCCGAGGTCGAGTAGCCGACCGCGATGTTCGATGGGCAGGTATTTCAACGGAAAGTCGGTGTCTGCGCGTCGCGTCGGATCGAGATATGCCAACCTGCCGAGCATCCGTTTGCGCCAGCCGATTTCATGTTCGCGGTACCGTAGGTCGGCTTCTACATACGCGTGCTTGATCGTTTGCATTGTTCTGCCGATCAGTGCGCGTGCTGACTCGCAGTCTCCTTCACTACAGTCTTGGTGGGTATAGTAGTTGCGATAGGCTTTCCAAAGGTCGCTTTCCAGCGGCATCGGATTCAGCCACAGCATCGCGCAATCCGGCGCGGCGCAGCGTGAAAATTCCCAACGGCCAGGCGCGCCAAAAAATCTGTCACCCAAATCGGCGTAAAGCGCGATACCCTGGCGGCCGCAGATTACGCAGTCGGGGCAGGCTTTGGAGCGAATGGCATCATCCGCCGAGTCACCAAATATGCTGCGAAACCCGGCATGAGACTAGTTCGCGAGCCGCCCGGATGGTGGCCGCAGTATCGACGGAAGGAACCCTACCGCGAGCGACCGCTTCCTGTTATCCAGAACGACACACCATCCGGCGACCGCCGCCGCCACGCAAATGCTGCCTACGAAGATGAACTTGCCGCGCAGGTTTGGGATGAATGCGCCAGCCGCGATCAGAGCGACGATTCCGATCAGCATCGCACTCGCTCCGACGGCTTCGCGGCGCGAGACCTCGATGAATGGCAACGTGAGTGCAAACAGCACCACGTTCTCGAGTACCAGCCGTCCGCTCCAGGTGACCGCAGCTCCGGCCAAGCCGAAGCGACCGACCAGAATCCACATCGCGAGCGCGTAGAATGGAAAATCCACCAGGTGAATTTTTGCCGCGAGGTCGGGCCGATGCGCGCCGTGCAACAGCGCTAGCGGTATCCATGAGAGTCCGGTCACGAAGGCGCCGACCGCCAGAATCTGCATCACCATGGCGCTCTGTGCGGCGTATTGACGACCGATCCAAAACGAAATGATTTGTGGCGCGAAAGCCACCCCCATCGCACAGGCCGGACACAGAAGGAGAACGACCAGCTTCAGCGCGCGTTCAAACAGCGCGGTCACGGCGTCAGGCGCGACAACGAATGACCGCGCGAAGGCCGGAAACATTACGCCCGATACCGCCGCCGGAAGGACGAAACTCTTGCTGACGATTTCCATCGGAACCGAATAAGCGGTGAGCGCCGCCATCGAAAGCGCTGCGCCGATCACAAATCGATCGAGGTACACCATTATCGGGGTAATGATATTTGACACCGTTATCCACGCGCCGAAGCGGAGCAGTGGGATGAGGCATGCGGATTCGATGCGAGGACGGCGTTGAAACTCCGGAAGCGCGCCCCCAATCGCCACTGCGTAGCACCCCCACGTCAGCACCCGATTCGCCATCAACGCCGCGATCAACCATCCGAGCCGATGGGTAAACGGCAGCAGCAGGACCGGGGCGGCAAACGACAGGATGCCGCTCGGAGTGCGGATGAGATTTAGCAAATCGAAGCGATCGGCCGCCGCCAGCGCCGCGCGCAAGGCCGAGCTGCTGACGAGCATCGGGAGGCCAAGCGCGATGAAATATAGACCCGCAAGCGTTTCGCCTTGCAGTGCGACCGGAATCCGCAGAGCTCGGGTCGTAAGCCACGGAGCGAATAACGCGAGGACGATCGCCGCCAGCGCTCCGAATGCGAGCATGGTCAGGAGCGAGGTCCAGAAGAATGCCGCTGCCTTCGCGCCGCCCTCGATGCTGAACTCCTGCGCCATCGCCTTGGTCAACGCGCGTCCGAGGCCGAAATCGAACAGCCCGAAATATCCGGCGATCATCCATGACAACATCAGCACTCCGAAACGCTCGGAGCCGAGGCGGTGCAGCAGCAGCGGGATTGCGAAGATGGCTGCGAGTACCGGCATCGACTCGCCCCCCAGGTTCCACATCAAGTTAGCCGCGAGGCTTCGGTGCTCACGAGTCGCGTCATCGTTCAGGAGCGCAGGATTTTCGAACATTCGTGTCTTAAGGCATCGCGCGCATAGTTGTTCGGCGCGCCGCGACGTCGGTAAGGAGATATCCGGGCTCGACGGCGATCTCAAAAATTGCGCGGGTGGCGCGATCCGGAACGTCGGGCCGCGCCAGATTCAGACTTATGAAGTTCTGGGAAAACACCAAAGCGACAAACGCGTACAGCAGCCGCTTGCGATCGCGCAGTCCGATTCCAATCAGGATCAACGCGAACGGTAGCATCGGGAGCAGGTAGGCGCGCTGCACTGGAAGCTTGAAGAAAAGCGCCTCGAAGCTGAGTGCAATGGATCCTGCCAATGCGACGATTCCCGTCCATCTGCGATCTTCAGTTAGTTGGCGGATCAGGACCGGTGCGAAGATGATAAGAAAAATCGCGGCGGGTATTCCCCAAAAATAGACATTCTTATAAATGAAGCGCCCGACCTGATCGGTCAGGTCCCAATCGCCAAAATAGTAGGTGAGAAATCGCAGCGAGTTGCCGGAGGCTAAAAATTCCGGAACGTAGAGCGACGCCCCAATCACCATTGTCAGCGCGCCGGACGCCCAGAGTCTAGCCTGGCGAGGCCTCTCGATGAGTTCGGATACCAGGAGCGGAATGACGAGAAGGATCGACGAGAGCCGAATGCCGATCGAGAGCCCGCTCATCGCGGCGGCGGGCCAACAACGACCGCCCAGCAACATTCGAAAGCCCACGAGGAAACATCCGAGCGCCCATACGAAATCGATAGTGCTGGTGGAGCTGGCCCAATACACCGGATGAATCGCCATCGCGAGAGCCAGCAGATACCGATGCGGAATTTGAAAGTGCCGGCAAATTGCGAGGAATGAATCGAGCGCGACCAGCGACATCGCGACGGTGGCCAAGTTGGTGGCGAGGGTGGCGCCCAGCGGGTAGAGAATTCCGCATATCGCTTCGTAGGGAAAATAGCCGGGCGGACGAGAGAGCACGTAACGATGTTGCCATAGCAAGGTCGCGCCGGAGCGCAGTTCCCGAATCGAGTCGGGATCGGAACCAGGCCCCATGAAGATCAGGGGCAGGTACAGACAGGCGACACTCCCGAGGATGAGCCATCTGGTGGTTTCAGATTCGATGCGATCCGCGATCAGATCGATCCGAGCGGCGGCGTTAGCAAACGCAAGCGCGTGTCCCTGCCGGCCAGGACTGCGAGTCGCATCGTGCGGGGCAGGAAGATTCAGAAGACCGTTCTTCGCGAGACGGCTTCCTTTGGAAGCGGTTTTTCGCGTCGCACTTCGTTCCAAGCCTCGAGCATCAAGATGAAAATCGAGGAGAATAACAACGCAACGAAACCAGCCCCGATCGCGTTAGTGGTCGCGCGTGGCCAGACTGGCAGATCCGGCGATACCGGCGGCTGCAGAACCGTGAATGCGAAGTCGGCCTCGATCTCGGCGAGCTGCTGACGCTGAATCTGAGTCGCGATCAGCTCATAGATTTCGCGGACCAGGAAAGTATCGGAAATTTTCTTAACCTGCTCGTTGAGCGAGGCGATGGCATCGGCGGCATTTCGAACCTCGCGCGAGCGCAGCCGCTCGCGTAAATCATCGATCTCATAGCCGAGGATGAGGCGCGCGCGCTCACGATTGGGATCCTGGAAGCTGAGTGCGATGCTGCTGTTCTTGACCGAATAGTCGCAGTGCAGACGCCCGAGCATGATGCGGTACAGCGCCCATTGCCGCGCGTCGGGATCGGGGTAGGACTGATTGGACGGAATAATCTCGGCCTCCAGATGATGGCGCTCGATGAGCGAGGTTACGAAACTGAAGCTGCTGAGGATGGTGATGTATTCCTGCGCGGCATCGGAATTGTACTGACCGCCGACGATGTCGCCCAGCATCCCGAGGTTGGCGCCGCCTAGCAGCCCGCGCAGATGGCCGGCCGTCTGTTGCGGCGTCATCGGCTTGATGATCGCGATCGCCTGGTACCATCTCATGAGTTTGTATTTGCTAAAGGCGAATGCCGCGATGGTGGCCACGACGGTAATTATCGCGAGCAGCTTCCAACTGCGCAGTAGCGGCGTGAGGTAGTCGCGGAGGTCATCGGCATAGCCGGGCTCGGCGAGCAGTCGCGCGGCCGCCAGATCGGAAGCCGCAGACGATACAGTGCTCACGCGCGCGGTGGTGCGCGCGCGAAATCGTTGTTCGCCGCTATCGGGCATCGGTGGTGTGTAACGGAACGATCGGCGGAAGGGAGCTGAACGCGCTTTCCAGGAGCGTCGAGTGACCACGTTCCTCGAGCAAAGCGGAGAAATACGCCCACTAGAAGGTCGAAGTCATTAGTTAGACGGATTGATTCGATCTACTTTTAAGGAGTAACTGTTCAATTCGGCGCCCAAATCCGGTTGACCCTTTTCCCGTAGCCACGTTTTTATGGAATAAGTCCCAGCCTGGATCGGTATTATTGTAATGTTGCCGATCGTCCGATGCTGATCCCTCAAGGCCGTTCCCGGCGCTGTGGGTTTGAAATCAATTGTGGAAGGCGGCACTTCAAAAACCAACGTCCCTTCTGAATGGGACATGGCAATTCTTTGCTCAAATGTTTTGCCCTGATCCGACGGCAATCGCCCCCAGACCGAGACAATCGCCCAAGCCATAGGCGCGGCAACCTGGGCCTCCGTCGGCACAGTGGCATCTGGCGGAATTTGAATATTTACTTCCTGCATCAGAGAAATCAGTGAGAGCAAGTTGTTGTGGTCAACGATGGCTTTTTCGCAAGCTGCAAATACAAGAAGTCGAGGCATAAGAACTAAAGCGAAAAACTGGTATCCGCTGCGCTTGTAGCGAGTCTGATGGGAGGCGGTTCAGTGACATCCTTGCTTTCAGTGTCACCGTAAGTGACGTTGGTTACTTTGATGAGTCCGGCATTCAGCAGCTGTATTATGCCATTCCATCCGGTCGGCGCTTTGATATGGCGACTGTGCCATTTGGCACCTCGTCCAATCCAATCATTGCGCAAGGCTCGATGCGACATCGAACAGTCCGTATAACCGAACTGGGTTCCGCAAGAAGGACATATAAGATCGTCTTGAGCGCGGCGCGGCAAGGATCGATATCCGCAAATCGGACAAGAATAGTTCATCGCGAATACCTCTTTCGGAAGTATTTTAGGTTATCGCCCTTATCGTGCTCGAAGGGATTCGGTTTGTAATAGGTTCTCAGGAACCCCGCCCTATCACAAATCGCGAATTCATCGGTATCAAGGTCCATTCGCAACCGCCATCCGTCCTTAGTTCTCGACTGTTCTGTCAAATTACCAACAATTGGCCGATGCAGAAATGCGACGCCGCCATTCTCTTATTCTTTCGGTGTCTGAAAGCGCCCATTGAATTCGTCGCTGTCTCCCTGCGCGTGGTCTTCGAAATGTTGAAGTCGATCAGCTTCCGTTATGAATCCGACCACGACTATCGCCGGCACGTCTGATTTCTTCTGCGACGAGTCAGTTCTTTTTGTTTACTGAAGCCGCATTGGCCGGATGCTCTTTGAAAGTTCAGCAGAGTTTTCATAACATCGACGACCATTCCTAGTCGTTGACGCTAAAAGCGGCTTGAGCCAGCGCGGGAGATTTCTATCCGACGGGTGGTGCGGGCGCAAAAATTGCGCAATCACTGATGCAGCGCGGTGCAGACCAGGGTGCCGGAATGTGCGTTGGAGGTATCGTCATTGATGACTCGCGCCACCAAGCTGGTCGCACTGATCGATTCGATATGGTGCAAGTGCAAGTCAGCATTCGAGGCTTGCGAGCCGACCACCGAGCAGACCGGATCGTAACTCGCGTCGGCGAAGGCCGCGGTCCACGTCAGCGTCACATCGGCGCCCCCGCTCGATGCTATCGAGCCGGTCGAAACATTCTGATGCTTCCATCCGCCTCCCTGTTGTACCGAAGTGAGCGCCTGCAACTGGGTCGCGCTGACCCTGGCCGGCGAGGCGCATCCGAGGCATTGGCCCTCGACGTTCACCTCGCCTGCGAAGGCCGGGGCGAAGTTCGCGAACAGCGGATCGCTGGCGGTGATGTGGCTGGCGCTTTGCTCGGCAAGGTAATGTGCGCAGTTCAGCCCGAAGCATAGGGTGCCGTTGTTGGGGTCGTTGCCATTGAGTGCCGCGATGACGGTTTTGAAGCGCGCATCCTGGCTGGTGAAGTCGAGATAGGGGAAGCCGCGGAACTGGTAGACACTGCCGCCTTGCAGCATCGTAGTCTGGACGCCGCTTTCCATCACCACAATTCCAATATTGCTGCCGATCGGCGCAGTGCTCGAAGGACCGGCGGTGAGGTCTTGCAGCACCAGTTGCCCGGCGCCGGTGATGACGCCGCCGACCGGACCGCCTTCGAGCTTGGAGGGCAAACTACTGGTTCCATAGTAGGAGGTGATGGGATTTCCACTTACCTGGCCATAGAACCCGGTGGTCAGGGTTTCGACATTGGAACCGCAGTTGACGATCTCGACCGGTGCGGGCGTCGCCCCGCCGCATACCGAGGGCGCGCTGACCGGGATGTTGGGATTGCCATTTTCGAAATGGCTGCCGAAGTCCTTGAAGATGGCGTTGCCTTCGAGGTCGACGCCAAGCAGGTTACCCTCAAAGGTGTTGCCATAGGAGAAAACGTCGGGCGCCGCACCGGTGGGAACCTTGAAACCCGTAACATTCTCGCGAATCTTGTTGCCGATGAAAACTATGGCGTTGGATTCACTAAGTCCGGGAGTGTTGCCCGAGCCGAGGCTGATGCCGGTGCCCCAGTCTTCGACCGCGTTGTCGGAGAACATCCCGCGCAACGCGAAATGAGTGCTGACGCCGGTCCCGACGTAGCATTTCGTCCCGTTGGACTTCTGGCAGATGATCGAACTGTTCGCGATGGTGAAGGTCGAAAACGGTGTCGGATTGTTGGCCGGTCCGATTTGCAGTCCGACGGTGGAGGCGTTTCCAATCGGATCACGAATCAAGACGCCTTGAAGTCCCACGCCATTCGCATCCACCTGCACGATGGGGCATCCGGAACCGAGGATTTGCACTCCAGGCATCTGGCCGACGTCGGTACCGCCATGCCCGCTGGCGCCCATCAGCGTAGCTCCGAAGGTAAACAGATTGACGGCAGGATTTCCGCTGCCGGGGCAGGTCACCATGTACTTGCCGGGTGCGGCCCAGTCGACAGTTTCACCGTTGGAATTTGAGATAGCGGCTTGAATCGCGGCGCGATTGTCGGTGCCCCACAGCAACCCGGCGCCGGAGGTCGTGGTGCCCGCAGAGGTCCCGAGCGATACTTGTGAAGGTCCGGTAAACGTGACGATCGTGCTCTGCAGCACCGCTCCGGAAGCTCCCGCGCCTCCCACGATGATAGCCTTGCCCAAGTCGGAAACTTTGAAGGGACCTGACGCGCTGGTGAGAACCGCGGAGCCCGAGGTCATCGCGCCGTCGGAGGCGATTTGGGCGTCGGGCGTCGCGCTGAACGGCGTGCTCTTGAGGTTGAAGGTGCCGTTGAGGCTGGCCCCGAGGTCATTGAGCAGCGCTCCCGTCTGGCCCTGGAAGAGAACATTGCCGGCGGTGTTGGGCGCGGTGCAGGTCCATACACCATTCTGTCCGAATGCCCACGCTCCGGAACCTCCGCTCGCGCATGGGATGGTCTGTTGGCAGTCTTTGCAAAAAATCAACAAGCCGTCTTTTTCGGCGGGCAGGCTCGAGAAGTTCTGATTGGTGATGCGCGGTGAGATTGGTTGGACTCCGGAAAAGCGATCGTTAATCGCGCTACGAAAAGACAGCCCCGCGTTGTTGCCGGTGAAATCCGGAATCAGCTGGTAGGCGCCTGGCGGAGGAAGATTCTGCTGTGCGAGCACCGGCCTGCATACCAGCACGGATAGTGAGACGATCGAAAAGGCCGCGGACACGCGAAGGAGATTCATCATAGGATGTGCAACCATCGACGGCGCGAGTCGGGACGGGAGGCAGCTCCCGAATCGTGCGAGTAATCGCAGGCCGGATGGGGTGGGTCATCTCACAGCGCGTGCGCGGTATGACAGAGCCTGAAGGACGCGGAAGAGGAACGACTCTTCCAACATCGCATCGCTGGTACTCGTTATTACGGATTTGTTTACAGTTGTCAACTACCACTGTAGTTTACAGAAGCCACTTTTATGGCTTCGGGCATGCGTCCGCCATCCCGAGGATATCATCCTCGGGAGTTTTGCCCCTCGTGCTCCGTATGACTTCGCTCAACAGATAGGTACTTTTGTGAGACACCTTGATAGTACGATGTGGATTCTAATGGCAAGCTGAATTGCGCCCGCCAGGCAAATGAGCATCAACTTGTTGTCGATGGACAACTTCGAGAAGTCTTAGGCGAAAATTGCTTTGGAGCGCTTCTAGGTGGTTCGGCGGATGCTGCCAGGGCTTCCTCCCCGTATCCGCTAGGAGGCCTTCGTTTCGATGATGCCCTCGTTCAGCGAGCCCGAGCGGAACCCCTTCAGGTCTACCGCGACGAAGCGGAACCCGATCTTTTTGAACTCGCGCTCGATGGTCTCTCGCGTCGAATCATCCAGCAGCCGCGCCAGCTCCGAGGTCTCCACTTCCAGTCGCGCCACGTCGCCATGATAGCGCACCCGCGCAACCCGAAATCCCATCGCATGCAACAGCGTCTCGCCGCGCTCTACTTTTTGTAGGCCGTCGAGCGTGATCTGCGTGCCGTAGGGAAACCGCGACGACAGGCATGGCGATGCGGGCCGGTCCCAGGTCGGCAGCCCCAGCGCGCGCGAGGCCTCGCGAATCTCCGCCTTGGTCATCCCGGCCTCAACCAGCGGATGACGCACGCGGCGCTGCTCGGCCGCCTGAATCCCCGGCCGGTAGTCGTGCAGGTCGTCCAGGTTGACGCCGTCAACAATCTCCGCGATGCCGAGTTCGCGCGCCTTCGCCTCGCACACCGTGAACAGGTTGCTCTTGCACAGGTAGCATCGATTGAGCGGATTCTGCGCGTAGCCATCGACCTCGAGCTCGTTGGACTCGATAAGCACGTGGCGCGCGCCGATGAGCCGCGCCATCTCGATGGCCGATTGCCGATCCTGATCGGGCATGGTGGGCGAGGTGGTGGTGAGCGCGAGCACGCGGTCGCCGATCGCATCCTGCGCGACTTTCAGCACGAAGGTCGAATCGACGCCGCCGGAAAACGCCACGATGACGCTCGGCATCGGCGCGAAAATCTTTTTCAGCGCTTCCAGTTTTGAGGTAACGTTTTCCATCTTGTACAAGGCACCGCCAGCCCGGCGAGGTCTTCGACACTTTAAAACAATCGCCGAGGTTTAGCGAATATCCGGCTGTGCGATCATTCGTCGCTGAAACGCCGCCGATCCGATCGCAAAAGGTGCTCGCTTTCTGCGTTTCTCATTACGTTGTAGTTATGTGGTGTGTTCGGAAAGTACTACGTCACCTGCACCGGGAAGACCGACGGCGGAGGCGCCCAGGTGCATGCGGTCTTCTCGGTGATGGCGTATGCCCGCGGCACCGGTATCACCTACGTTCACACTCCATTCAAGCGGATCAGTCACAACTATAACGACGATCCAAACTGGCTGGAAAAATGGGAACGAGCCTTCGCGCTAGGACGCGATGAACTCGGCGTCGGCGAACTCAGCTCGCCCGGCCTGCGGGTCCTGCGCCTTACCAGAGATACGCGATTGATGCGGCTACGTTCGTCAGCCCCTACACTCCTGGTTGCGCATCATTGTCATTGGTACGCGGCCAACCGCCCGGGAATTTACGAACTCATCCGGCCCAGGCTGGTCCGGAAATATCGCAGCCGCATCGATCTCCCTCGTCCGCGCAATGATCGTCTTACCGTCGCGGTACACGTACGCCGTGGCGATGTAGACCAAACCCATTACCCCGAGCGATTTACCAGCAACGCCGTCATCGTTCATCAACTCAGCCAGATAGAAATGCGCTGCGCGACATCGAACATGAAGTCCACCTCTATTCCGAAGGCACACCAGAAAACTTCGCGGCTTTTGGACCGCGCGTCACTCTGCATCTGAACGAGGACATCTTTCAGAGCATCGATGCAATGATCGCGGCTGACATCCTGGTGATGGCGAAAAGCTCACTTTCATACGCGGCGGGCATCCTCTCGGATGGCCTCAAGATCTACACCCCATTTAACTACTATCGCCCGCTAACTGACTGGTTGATCTCGACACCGGACGGATCAATTGATTCGAACACCCTCGAAGGGATGGTCGCGACCCTCGTTGAGAGGCGGGGAACCATACGCAGGGAAGCGCGCCAGATTTGACCTCTCTACGGCAATGCCGTACTCTTTGATAATGTGCATACCGTCGTCGAAACGCCCGCGTACCTGGCTGATGTAAGAGCGGCTCGACTCACCGAAGCCGAACGCGAGGCGATAATCGAGTTGGTTGCCACCAACCCACGCGCGGGCGATGAGATGACAGGAACCGGCGGGGCTCGGAAGCTGCGGGTCGTCGGTAGAGGCAAGGGAAAAAGCGGTGGATATCGAGTGATTATTTTCTATTCAGGCGATGACGTTCCGGTCTTTCTATTGACGCTCTACTCGAAAGGCGAGAAGGCGAATCTCAGTAAGGCCGAGCGCAACGAATTGAAAGGCATTCTGGCGGACATCGTTCATACGTACAGACGAGGACCAAGACGCTATGTCTAAGATTGGAAGGCGACTGATCGACTCCGCGAAGCAGGCGCGAGCCTATGCGAGAGGTGAGGTTCGCGAAGGCTTCATCGCGCATGTGCCCGACGACATCGACGTAAAGGCCTTGCGCAAACGGCTGGGTTACTCGCAAGCGCAGTTTTCGCGGCGGTTTGGATTCGCGATCGATGCGGTGCAGGACTGGGAGCAGCATCGCAGGACGCCGGACCGCACCGCGCGCATCTTATTGAAGGTTATCGAGCGCGAGCCCGCCGCCGTCACCCGCGCCCTCGGGGATTAGACCAACCTTGCGATCCCTACGTTCGATTGCTGATCCTGATGCGGCATCGTAGGCGAGGTGATAGTGAGCGCCATCACGCTCTCGACAATCGCGTCCTGCGACTTTCAGAACGAAGGTCGAGTCGACGCCGCCGGGAGGACGCACCGATGATGGTCGTCATCATCCTGAATATGCCTCGGAGGGTTTCCAATTTCGTGGTGAATGCCATGGTCATTTCGACTAATCTTTGGGTGGCAATTCTATGACACTCGTCGTGCATGCGATAAACGAAGAGCAAGCGATCCAAATTTCCGATCGTAGGCTCACGTCCGTGAATGGCATCGTAACGGACGAAGGCAACAAAGCGGCAACCTTCCAATGTGAGGATGGCAGATTCGCGGTCGGCTTTGCCGGTTTAGCGTATTCGGGCAGTTTCAAGACCGCGAACTGGCTTCTTGAAGCGCTGCGGAAATGTGCCAAGCCCACCTTTATGGCATACGAGACAATCCAGGGCTTTGCGGAGGCGGCAACGAATGAGTTCTCGCGAAATGGTTTTCTACGAAATCTTTCAAAACGAGACAGACGGGTCACTTTTCTCTTCAGTGGATTTTTGCGACGTGACGGAGCTCCTCGTGCCTCCTATGCAATGGTTACAAATTTTCAGGACTACAGTGTCGGTGCAGACAGCCCTATAGCTTGGGATCGCTTCCACGCCACCTTTTACGGGGAGGGTCCGACGTCTCGAGAGAGTTTCTGGTCAGTTCAACGGATTGGAATGTGGCCGGAGTTCGACGGCGACGATCTCGTGACTTTGCAGTGGTTCGCCCAACAGAAGAAACCCGCTGACGCTATTGCCCATAAGGCTTTCAAGCTAATCCGGTCGATCGCGGAGCGTCCAGCTAGCGCTGGTTTGATCGGTAAACAACTGATGTCGGTAGTGGTACCAGCAGATTTCAACTCGCCAATTCTATTCGAATACGATAGCGCCACTCCCAAGCACACATATTACATACCCAATTCGTTAGTAATGACGAAAGCTTGCCCTGGAGTCATCTCTCGAGATTTTCAACTGGCACCTCTTGATCCGACGAGAACTCCTCCTATGGTCGGGCCAAGACAGAGGCCGAATGAGCCTTGCCGCTGCCAAAGCGGGAAGAAATACAAACGCTGTCACGGAGAGCGAAAACATTAGACTGCCCGTCTAATCACGTCACGGTTTATCCGTTTAGAAATCTAAATCACCGGTGTTCAACAGCGCATTGCATTGCGATCAGATGATCGAAAATTTCTTCTTACACTATGCGAACTTATCCGCAGAGCTAATCGCAATCACAGCCTTCGCGGCGCTTCAGATTTGCCATCATGCGGTGCAGGATTCGCGCAGCATCCGGAAGCCGGACTGAAACGCGCGCCGAGGCTCTACAAAGGTGCACAGACACTAAGTTTGGGAAGCCGGCTCGGGCCAGGAAAATTTATCCGTCGCCTAGAGGTACGAACAATCCCGGGCTTCTGACTTCGTGCCTCTGTGCCTTTGTGGTGAATCTCTTGACCGCTGCGGCTTGTATCCGGCCTATGATGCCGAGGCTTTCCGCAAAGCGCGACGATTGCGGCCTTTGCCCGTCGCCTCACCGCTCCTTTTCGACGCCGCGCGTGGAACTAACTCGATCCTCAGACTTGCATCGAGGGCGGCGGCGGTTCGCGCCAGCGTTCGTAGGGTCAGGTTGTTGAGCTTGCCGGATTCGATCTGCGCGATCATCGGTTGGCTGACGCCCGAACGTTTCGCAAGGTCGGCCTGGCTGAGGCCACGACGTTTTCGTAAGGTCGCAATCTTGTGCGCGATGAGAATCCGACGGATCTCATCTGCAACTTCATGGCGAAGACCGCGTTCATCGACTGTTTTTTCGAGCAGCGCCAACCCTGGATTTTTCGTGCTCATCGAGCGCCTCCCTTCAGCCTCGCGTATCAGCCCAAGGTGATCCCGACATCTTATCACTTATATCATCGCGATGATTCGATGAGACTTGCCCCAAGAACGCCAGACTTGACTGGATGTCGCCGCTCCACTACGCATCCTCAAGGAGCTGCGGCGTTCGGGCCGTGGCGGCATTGCGCGAGGAGGGGAACGTGGAGACACGTGGATGTGGATGGCGACGGATTAAGCCGGTGCTGGGGTGCTGCTAGGCTGCCTCATGCTGCTGGGCGCGGGTTGCAACGGTGACAGCGGCGGTGGAACGCAGACCAAGGGCATCGTTCATTTCGTTCCCAATTCGCATTCATTCTGGGCCAAGGAAAAGAACTGGACCACCAGCTTCGGCCCTGCCTACGCCGACATTCTGCTGACCGGAAGCAATTTCGTGCCATGCCGAGGGGGGCCGTACGCGCTCTGCTACTACTCGGGACCGAGCAGCGGTCCGCAGGATCTGTCGTGCGTGCTGACCTCGAACGGCAAGTATGCCAACTGCCAGTGTTATGACATTCCGTACGGCGTCTATTTCGTCGACATCAACGCGATTCTCAATCATCAGGTATATCAAGATACAGTCGCGAAGTGCGGCCCGGATGGCAGCGGATGCGGGACCATCAACTCGGCCCCGGTCTGCCAGCAAGTCAACAGTGGAACGCTGATTCCCGGCTCGACGATCTATTCCACTTTCAGCTTCGATTGCGTGCCCACTAACGGTCTAGGTTCGACTGAATGTGGCCACGCGCCCTATGCCGGATGTATGACGGCGCCCTGTTTCGCGACGGCGACGGAAGGCATCGTGCAGTGCTCGTGCCCGGTCTACAACGGTCCTTACCAGGTTGGCCAGAACGATCAGCAGTGTTCGCTGGGAAGCGACCTGGTGTGGTCGGCTGCGTACACGCCTCCGTCGCCGACGGCGATGCCGACCGCGGCGCTGAGCCAACAGGACGCGGCATCATCCATCGCTGCGGGATTGATCCCGAATCCGCCGACCTGCCTGCCGGATGCGCCCGGCGCGGTAGGATGTCCTCTGTATGTCCCGGGAATGACGATGATTCCGCCCGGCAGCGGCGTCGATTGCGCCAAGGTTTGCGATGAATACGACAGTTGCAAGCAGTCCGGGAGTGGCGTGCAGGCGGGCTATACCTGCGACGCGACTCTGTGTACCGACGAATGCAACGATCGCGACCTGCTGAAGCCCGCATGCGGGGGGCTGTCGGGATGCGACATAACGGAAGTCATCAAAGCCGAGACCGCCGCATCGTGCAGTTGCTGCGCCAGCCAGCTCTGCGGATGCAACCCTGACGCGACGACCAATGCCGAGATCGCCGTGCTGAATCAGCAGCAGCGCGACCGCAGCATCAAGCCGCAATGCGACATCAACGGAACGCTATGCGGGACGCCATGAGGTAGACAGATTGTCTAGCAGGCTGTTGAAAACAATTTTTCACATTTCTCTTTGTGCCACTTCATTCTTTCTCGACGTCCTGCTAGATCCCCTCGGCCTGGAAGAGGTCCGTCGTCAGGTAGCGCTCGCCGGTATCGGGGAACACGACGACTACCACTTTCCCCGTGCCGAGGCGTTTGGCGATCTGCGCCGCTGCGCAGCAATTCGCGCCCGAAGAGATTCCCACCAGCAGGCCCTCCTCGCGCGCGAGGCGACGGGTGAAGAGCGTCGCGTCTTCGTCGGCGACCGGCAGCACCTCATCGTAGACGCGGGTGTCGAGGGTCTTCGGCACGAAGCCCGCCCCGATGCCCTGGATCTTGTGGAAGCCGGGTTCACCGCCGGATAGCACCGGAGAATTTTTCGGCTCGACCGCGACGATGGTCACCCGATTCTTCAGATGCTCATGCAGATAGCGTCCGACGCCGGTGATGGTCCCGCCGGTGCCGACTCCTGCCACGAATGCATCGATTTGCGGAAGCTGCTCGACCAGCTCGGGGCCGGTGGTGCGATAATGCATCTCGGGGTTGGCGTCATTGTTGAACTGCTGCGGCATGAAGTAATGCGGATTGTCATGCACCAGTTCTTCGGCCTTGGTGATCGCGCCGTGCATGCCGCGGGTGTCCGGCGTCAGCACCAGCTTCGCGCCATATGCGACCAGCAGTGAGCGGCGCTCCTCGCTCATGGTATCGGGCATGGTGAGGATGAGCTTGTAGCCCTTCACCGCGCATACCAGCGCGAGACCGATGCCGGTATTGCCCGAGGTCGGCTCGACAATCGTATCGCCAGGTTTGATGCGGCCGGATTTTTCGGCGCCCTCGATCATCGCGAGGCAGATCCGATCCTTGACCGAGCCGCCCGGGTTGTAGTTCTCGAGTTTGGCCCAGATTTCAGCGTCGTTGGCACCGGGGATGCGATTGAGGCGGACGACGGGCGTATGCCCAATGAGTTCCAGCGGCGATCGCGCGACACTTTGCGGCATGCGGCGATATTAGGGCAATCGCGGGTCTTTGGCGAATGTCGTCAGCCACAACACTCCGTACCAAAGCCAAGGCCGCGGTTTGTCTACTAATCCTTGCCGAGTGTCCGCGAGGGCATCGGAGGACAAAACAATTGCTGATAGCTCAAAACTTGTGTTAGTCCTAGGAATCAATCGCCCAATTACCTCAACCTGTAACACTGGAACCGAATGATCACGGCCCACCGATGTCATTACCCGCGTAGTAGCGATCTCCCGCGTCGGACAACAAATCGAGCGCGTCTTCTGTAACCTCGATATGGCTAAAGCTGAAACGCCAGCAAATTCGACCTTTCCAGATCGGCTGTTTCCCGGCCATAGCGAGCTCAGCGCCCTGATGCGCGCGATGGATTGGTCGGGTACCTCGCTCGGTCCCGCGGAAACGTGGCCACAATCGCTGCGCTCGATCGTCCGCCTGATGCTGACCTCGCGCTATGCGATGTGGATGGGATGGGGGCCGCAATTGACGTTTCTGTACAACGACGCGTATGCCGCGATGACGCTGGGTGCCAAGCATCCATGGGCGCTGGGGCGGCCGTCCCGCGAAGTATGGTCGGAAATCTGGGCGGAAATCGGCCCCCGCATCGATAAGGTCCTGCGCACCGGCGAGGCCACCTGGGATGAGGCGCTGATGCTGTTCCTCGAGCGCAGCGGCTACCAGGAGGAGACTTATCATACCTTTTCGTACAGTCCGATTTCCGATGACGAAGGCGTGATCCGCGGGCATTTCTGCGTGGTTATCGAAGACACCGAACGGGTCATCGGCAATCGCCGGGTCGCGGTGCTCAAGGAGTTGGCTTCCCAGCTCGCGACGACCAACCGCATCGACGATACTTTTCGCGCCGCGGAAAAATGCCTCGCTATCGATTCGCGTGATCTCCCTTTTGCGTTGATTTATCGCTTCGACGGCGGCCGCGCCGATTTGGTGTCGCGAAGCAACGTTGGGCCGGTGCAGGGCGATGCGCCCGCTGCGGTCACAATCGAGGAGCTGGAGAAAATCTGGGCAGCGCCAATGCGCGACGGCCTCGAGGGTTTAAGCATCATCGAGGCTCACCCGCCCGCCAGTTGGGGTTCCTGGGGCCGGCAGATCACCCAGGTCTTTGTGGCACCCATCAAGCAGTCCGAGGCCTCGCCATTCGGAGTGATGATCGCGGGAGTAAATCCTTTTCGACCGGTGGACGAGGCCTATCGCACCTTCGTCGGTCTGTACGTCGGGCAGATTGCGGCGGGCCTCGCGAATTCGCGTGCCTATCAAGAAGCCAGCGATCGCGCGGAGGCGCTGGCCAAGATCGATCGCGCCAAGACCATCTTCTTTACCAACGTGAGCCACGAGTTTCGGACCCCGCTCACTCTAATCCAGGGGCCGGTTCAGGACCTGCTGGTCGAGGCCAACGAACTTAGAGAGGATCATCGGGCTAAGCTGGTCATCGCGCATCGCAACTGTTTGCGGCTGCTGAAGCTGGTCAACACGCTACTCGATTTTTCGCGCATCGAAGCGGGAAGGGTTCAGGCCAGCTACGAGGCCACCGACCTTGCGGCATTGACCATGGATCTCGCGTCGCCGTTTCGCTCCTTGATCGAAGGCGCCGGGCTATCATTCGAGGTTGACTGCGAGTCTGTCAGTCAGCCCGCCTATGTCGATCGCGAGATGTGGGAAAAGATCGTTCTCAATCTCATCTCCAATGCCTTCAAATTCACCTTCCAGGGCGGCATCAAGGTTCGCTTGCACGAAGTGGATGACCGCATCGAGCTGGCTGTCTCCGACACTGGGGTCGGGATTCCCGCCGAGGAGCTGCCAAAAATCTTCGATCGTTTCCATCGCATCGAAGGAACCCGTTCGCGCACTTATGAAGGTTCCGGCATCGGCCTGGCCCTGGTTGACGAGCTGGTCAGCATGCATGGGGGCGAGGTCAAGGTTGACAGTCAGACTGGGCGTGGGAGCACCTTCAGCGTGGCGATTCCCGTCGGTCGGACGCACTTACCACAGGATCGGATCGGAGCGCCGCGCCCGCAGGTTTCCAGGGCTACCACCGCCGCGTTGTATGTCGAAGAGGCGCAGCGATGGGGTGGCGCATCCGATGGCCGTGCCCCCCATGCCTCGAGTGTCGCGCCTGCGCTGCTCGACGACGCCATCGATCTCAGCCTCGCGGGCCATGGCGCGCGGATCCTGTTGGCGGACGACAACGCCGATATGCGCGACTACATCGTGCGCCTGTTGGGAGCGGAGTATGAGGTCCAAATTGCCGCCGATGGACTGGAGGCGCTCGAGGCCGCGCGCGCCCATCCTCCCGACCTGGTGCTGACCGACGTCATGATGCCAACCCTCGATGGGTTTGGATTGCTGGCCGCTTTGCGCGCCAATCCGCCAACCAAAACCATCCCGGTGATAATGCTTTCCGCGCGGGCCGGCGAAGAGGCTCGCCTCGAAGGCCTCGAACGCGGCGCCGACGACTACCTGATCAAGCCGTTCAGCGCGCGCGAATTGATTGGACGGGTCCGCTCGCAACTCGAACTGCATCGGCTGCGCGCGCAGGTGACGCACGAGCGCGAGCAATTGCTGGCGCGCGAGAAGGAAGCTCGGCGTGAAGCCGAGGCCGCCAATCGCTCGAAAGATGAGTTCCTCGCGATGCTGGGGCATGAGCTGCGCAATCCTCTCGCGCCGATTCTGACCGCGCTCCAGTTGATGCAACTGCGCAAGGGTGAATCCACTGAGCGTGAGCGAACCATCATCGAGCGCCAGGTCTACCATCTCACCCGGCTGGTCGACGATTTGCTGGATATTTCCCGGATCACGCGCGGCAACATCCGCCTTAAACGCGAGGACGTCGAGCTGTCAACCGTGGTCGCGAAAGCGATCGAGATGGCCAGCCCACTGATCGAGGAGCGGATGCACTATCTGTCGGTATCGCTGCCGAGCACCGGACTGATGGTCAATGGCGATTCCGCAAGATTGGTCCAGGCGGTCTCGAACCTCCTCACCAACGCGGCGAAGTACACCGAACCAAGGGGGCGAATCTGGGTGACCGGAGGCCGGCGCGGAAACCAGGTCGAGCTGCGGGTTCGCGACAACGGCATCGGGATGAGCGCCGACCTTACCGGGCACGTGTTCGATTTGTTTTACCAGGGAACTCAGCGCAGCGACCGCTCGCAGGGAGGGCTCGGGATAGGTCTCGCGATCGTTCGTAGTCTCGTGCTTTTGCACGGCGGGAGCGTCGAAGCGCTCAGCGACGGGGTCGGCAAGGGCAGCGAGTTCGTCATTCGTCTCGCCGCGGTCGAAGGTGAGCATCGAGCCGAACCGGCTGCAGAGCCGCAAACCTCCCGCGTGGCTGATTCGCGCACTGGACTGCGAGTCTTCATCGTCGACGACAACGAAGACGCGGCGATGCTGTTATCCGAGGCGCTGGCGGACAAGGGTCACGTGACTCAGACCGCATTCGACCCGCCGTCGGCGTTGAAGCTGGTAGGCGATTTCCGGCCCGATGTCATCCTGCTCGACATCGGGCTGCCGGTGATGGACGGTTACGAATTGGCGCATCGGATTCGACAGATTCCCGAGCTGCGCTCAGCGCGCCTCTTCGCGCTTACCGGATACGGCCAGGATTCCGATCGGGCGCAGTCGCTGGAGTTAGGTTTCGAGCGTCATCTCGCGAAGCCAATTGAGATCGACATTCTGGATTCGTTCATCCGAAGTAGCGGCAATCCGGCCCCCGCCTGAGGAGGTGTCCATGCATTCATGGCAAGAGTTTTGGGCAGCGGTGAAGCATGCCAATACCGCGATGGTGCAGGGTGACGCGGAGCCGCTCAAGCGAATCTACTCGCATCGCGAGGACATCACGGTGCTGGGCGGTTTCGGCGGGTTCGAGAACGGATGGCAGGAAGTCGGTCCGCGACTCGATTGGGCCGCCGCTCAATTTCGCAATGGCACCTTCGAGCAGAAGGAAGTCAGTGTGGTAGTCGGAAGCGACCTCGCATGCACCGTGACTATCGAGCGCAACCAGGTGAACATCGCGGGCAAGGCGGAGCCGACCGTCCTCGAGCTGCGCGTGACGCAGGTGTTCCGGCGCGAACCCGACGGATGGCACATGGTGCATCGCCACGCCGACCCGCTGGTGAAGAAGCAAGCGCCCGAATGATGGAGTCCGCCTCGCCTTCGGGCTAATGTGACACATTGCACGACGAAGTGTCACATTGGTGGAGGTGACAAGATGAAGACTCTCAGTGTTCGCGAAATGCGCACCGCGCTTCCTCATTTGGAAGAGTTGGTCGCAAAGCAGGGTGAAGTGGTCCTGACGCGCCGAGGGCGTCCTTTCGCGCGAATCGTGCCGCTGCGCTCGCAACGCACCATCCCCTCACGCGCCGCGCTGCGGGCCTCGATGGGCCCTAAACTGAAGGTGCCGAGTGAAGTTTTGATACGAGAGGACCGCGACGCGCGTTAGCGCTGATGGTGTATGTCGATACCAGCGCCCTGGCGAAGCGCTATCTTCCGGAAGTAGGATCGGACGACGTCGATAGCCTTCTAAATACCACGAATTCCGTCGCAATCAGCCGGCTCACGATGGTCGAGTTGCGCTGCCTGCTCGCGCGTCGGCGCCGCAATCATGAAATCGATCCCGCCATCGAACGGCGCTCACTGGCGGCCTTCGAAGAGGACCTCACTCGGGGTTTTTTCGAGTTGCATCCCCTCGAAGATCGTCACGCGATTGGCGCCCATCATCTCCTGATTCAACTCGCCACGATCCCGTTGCGCACCCTCGATGCGCTTCACCTCTCGATTGCGACTTCAATCGAAGCCGATACCATCGCAACCGCGGACCGGGTTCTGGCGGATGCCGCATCATCGCTGAAATTCAAAGTCGAACGATTCGGCACCGCGCGAATTGACCGCCGCCGTCATTAGAACGCGCCTCGCCTGCCCGACGAGCTACCAAGACATCGATAGTTCAGGCGCCTTCAGGGAAGAAGCGGCGCGAGGATCAGTCCTTCGACACGTTCGAAATGGCGACGATTGCGTGAGAGCAGTGGACACCGGGTAATCAACGCCACTCCGGCAATCAGGCTGTCAGCCATCCCGATATCCATCCCTTTCCTTCCCAAATCCCGGCGCACCTGCGCTCCGCGTTCAGCACTCTCCGCATCCAACACCAAGGTCGGGACAAGCTTAAAAAGCCTCTCGACGCTAGCAATTTGGTGAGAAGAGTGGATCCCCGACGCGATTTCGTAACGCGTGATCGCAGTGGTAAATAGCTCTCGATTCTCTATCAGCACCGCCACTCGCGCCGCGGCGGGAATCTTTGCTGCCAAGTAATCGATCAGCACGTCAGTATCCGCGATAATCATCGCCAGAATTTGTGGATCTTGGCGACCCGACGGCGAAGATCCTCCGCTTCTTTGGCCGATAGACTCCCCTGCAGTTCTCGTACTTCCTTGCGGCGCTTCTCGGGATCGCCTTCCGCCGCGAGGTAAAACAAGCGGATCGAATGACTGAGAATTGTATAAGCCCTCGAAGACCAGGGTACGCCGTGCAGGAAAACCAGCAAATCGAACGGGCCTCGAGTTGTTCAATGATCATGATTGCCATGGGGACTCTTCGCCACCGGTCGTAATTCTGCTCACAAATCTCTTTCTTGCCATGATGTGATGCGATTCATAGCTGCTATACCGGGTAGCGCCCCAACAGTCCGCGCGCGATGACGGTCTTCTGGATTTCGTTGGTCCCCTCGCCAATCATCATCAGCGGCGCGTCGCGGTAAAATCGCTCGACCGGAAATTCTGCCATGAAGCCGTAACCGCCCAGCACCCGCAGCGCATCGAGCGAGGCCTTCGCGCATGCCTCCGAGGCGAACAGCTTCGCCATCCCCGCCTCGACGTCGCAGCGCTCGCCCGCGTCCTTCTTGCGCGCCGCGTTATGCACCATCAGGCGCGCCGCCTCGACGTTGGTGGCCATGTCGGCCAGCAGCAGCTGCACCGCCTGATGCTGGCAGATGGGCTTGCCGAACGCGGTCCGCTGCTGCGAGTAGCGAATCGCGTTTTCGAACGCGGCCTGCCCGACGCCGACCGCGCGCGCCGCCACATTGATGCGCCCGACTTCGAGCGCGCTCATCACTTGCTTGAAGCCCAGCCCCTCGGCGCCGCCAATCAGATGTCCGGCCGGGACCGGCACGTCCTCGAACAGCACCTCGCAAGTGTCGATGCCCTTGTAGCCGAGCTTCTTCAGATTGCGACTCACGTTCGGGCCCGCCTCGCCCTTCTCGACCGCGAACATGCTGATGCCGGCATACGCGGGGTGCGCCTTGGGATCGGTCTTGGCCGCGACGGCGAGCATCGTTCCGTGGCGCGCATTGGTGATGAACATCTTACTGCCGGTCACGATGTAATCGTCGCCGCGCCGCTTCGCCACCGTCTTGATCGATTGCACGTCGGAGCCCGCGTGCGGCTCGGTGAGCGCGAGGCCGCCGCGCTTTTCGCCGCGCGCCATCGCGGGCAGGAAATATTTCTTCTGCTCGGCGGTCCCATGATGGGTGATGATGAACGCCATAATCAGATGGCTATTAATTACGCCTGCCAGGCTCATCCAGCCGCGCGAGAGTTCCTCCATCACGCGCGCATAGCTAAGGAAGCTGAGACCGAGGCCTCCGTGCTCGACCGGAATGGTCGCGCCGAAGAGCCCGAGTTCCTTCATGGTGGCGACCAGCGCATGCGGATACTCGTCAGCATGTTCGAGTTCCGATGCGGTCGGGATCACGTCGCGCTCGACGAACTGTCTGACCGCGGCGACTACATCTTTATCTGCGAATTCTTCCATCTGAAAATTCCTCAACCTTGTAAATGCGCCCTCTTGAGCTACGCGAAACGAAAGTTCGTCTCAAGCCATTGTACGCGATGACGCACTGCGATCGACGGCGCCGACTACTGCACCGTCGAGGTTTCGATCTCTCTCGAATTCGCGGGCAGCGTGAACAGCATTCCATCGGCGCCGAGGACTACGCCATGCGGACGGATGTCGGAGACCCCGCGCATGAACGCCAATCTTGCCAGCGCGTTGGTCGTCGGCGGGCCGATGTGGCTCAGCACCAGCAACTCGACGCCCGCCTGATTCGCTTCGGCGGCGGCCTCGACCGGGGTCGTGTGGTAGCGCTGGATGTCCGACATGATGCGGGCGATGCGCGCGTTGCCCCGCGCTTGCGCGGCTTCCTGGATGAGTTTCACCAGGTGCGCAGATTGCGCTTCCGCGATCAGCACATCGGCGCCGGCGGAGGCCGCGATGAGATTGCCGCACGGTACGGTATCGCCGCTGATGACCACCGAGCGGCCATGGTAATCGAATCGATAGCCGTAGGCGGGCGCGACCGGCGAATGGTCAACCTTAAACGCGGTGACCTTGAGGCCGTTTTCCTCCAGCACCGTCGCAAAACCGCCCGCGCAGGGCGACACGCCCTTCGGAGTATCGATTTGCACCGCTTCCGGAATCATCTGCCAGTTAGCAGACGGCATCAGCTCCGCACCGTGATGCGCGATGCGATAGCCTTCATCGAGCGCGTACGCCTGCGCGAATCCGGCGACCACCTGCTCGACGCCCGGGGGACCATAGACTCGTAGTGGATGCTCGCGGCCCTGCGCCCAGGTCTGCATGTTGACCTCGCCGAGGTCGCCGATGTGATCGGAATGAAAATGGGTGAAGAAGACCGCGGCGACGTGCGCGGCGGGAATGTGCCATAGCGCGAGGTTTTTCCACGAGCCGTTGCCGGTATCGACAATATAGATGTTGCCGCCCGCGAAGATCGCCGTGCAGGCGTCGGCGCGCTTGCGATCCGGCAGCGGATTGCCGGTGCCACAGAGCACCACTCGCAATGCATCGGGGTCGAGGAGATCGTTGCGCGTGTCGGCGAGCGTGCGCGCGATGACGCGGCGGAAGACCGCATCCTGTACGCCAGGCAGATGAATCATCCACCAGCCGATCCCGACGAGCGCCACAGCGACGACCGCGAGCAGAAGGAAACCTCGAAAAAATCGCGACATTCGATGGAACTTAGCGCGCCCTCGCGAGGGTTCCTATTGCACCGTAGCGTGGTGACTCTATCGGCGGGCGGTTCCTTCGCTGCACCCTCGCCCGATGGGCGAGGTAGGTTCCGAGTCCGCGAGGAACCTGGAGTGGGACCTTACTCAGCGCGTCTGCGCGCGATTTAGGAATTCTGGTCTCGCGCGAATGCGAAACGTTTCGTCGCGCAGAGAAGAAGCAGAATTCCATAATCGCGCGCGGACGCGCTGAATAAGGTCCCTCGCCTGACCGCTCGCGGACTCGCGGCCGGCCTCTCCCACCGGGAGAGAATACGGAGATCGTTCAGCGATTTTGCAGTTGTGTTGCGGATACATTAACTGCTATAGTAAGTGTCAAATCGACGCAAAGTATGAGCAGTAGCATGGGAACTTCAATCGACACTTCCTTCGCATCCACCATCAGCGCAAGCGCGCTGCATGCCAAGCTGGCGGCGCTCAACCAGGAAGCCACCTACGATATGCCGGCGTGCGAGCGCTATGCCGACGTTATCGCGCGGATCATGAAGCTCAAGCGCGAACGGAAAGCGGTCATCCTCGCGCATAACTATCAGCGTCCCGAGATTTTCGAGGTCGCGGATTTTATCGGCGATTCGCTGGAGCTCGCGCGCAAGGCTCGCGAGGTCAAGGACGCCGAAGTCATCGTGTTTTGCGGCGTGCATTTCATGGCCGAGACCGCCAAAGTCTTCAACCCCGAGCGCAAGGTGCTGATTCCCGATTTGAAGGCCGGATGCTCACTGGCAGAGAGCATCACCGCCGAGGCGCTGGCGGATCGCAAGGCCGAGCTGCGCAAGATTTATCCCGACCTCAAGGTCGTGTCCTACGTGAACTGCACCGCCGATGTGAAGGCGGAGTCCGACGCATGCTGCACCTCGGCCAACGCGACCCAGATCGTCGAGGCCATCGATTCGGACAACATCCTGTTCGTGCCCGATGAGAACCTCGCCAACTACGTGCAGAGCCACACGAAGAAAAACATCATCTCATGGGACGGCAACTGCTACGTGCATCATCAGATCACGCCCGAGGAAGTTTTGCGGGTGAAGCGCTCGATTCCCGGCATCGTCGTGATCGCGCATCCCGAATGCCGCAAGGATGTCATCGCGCTCGCCGACGCCACGCTTTCGACTTCCGCGATGATGAAGTATGCCAAGGACAGCCCGGCCGACAAGTTTCTCATCGTGACTGAATGTGGACTCTCGGATCGCCTGCTGATGGAGATTCCCGAAAAGCATTTCTACAAGGCGTGCAAGCTGTGCCGCTTCATGAAGATGATCACCCTCGATGGCGTCCTCGATGCGCTGGAGAACCTGCGCTACGAGATCACCCTCGATGACGACGTGCGCGAGGGCGCCAAGCGCGCGCTCGAGAAGATGCTCGAGCTGAGCGCGTAGGCAACCTACTCCTCTTCAATCGGCACGGTTTTTTGCTACTGTGCAGCCGCAATGCCGAGCGTAGCCCGAGACGAACCTTCCCCATCGGACAGCTCCGTCCAATCCGGCACCCCCGCATGGCTTCCGCTGCTCTACTGGGAGGTCGTGTTCGCGATGCTCTACGAGACCTGGTTCAGCCGCGCCTACTTAAGCGGGCTGGCGGGTGAACTCGGTGTCTCGGTCGCCATCGTCACGTTGCTAACCGGACTGCCGTGGATCGGATCGTTCGGGCAACTCCTCAGCGCCTCATGGCTAAGTCGAGCCGCCTCGGCCAAGCGCTATGCGTGGACGGCGCTGGCGATCGGTCGCAGCGTATGGTTCCTCGCGGTCCTGCTCGCGCTGGTCCCCGGCATCACCAAGGCGCAGTGGATGGGCTGGACCGTCGCGATCGCATGCGTCGCGAGCGTGTGCTCGAGTTCGGGCTCGGTCGCACTGCAAGCCTGGATGCATGGGGTGGTGCCGATTGGCTCGCGCGGACTGTTCTTCGGGGTGCGGCAGAGTTTCTGGATGGCCGGCATCATCGCGGCGAATCTGCTCGGCTCGGTGCTGGTCGGATGGCGGCGCGGAGGCTCCTACCTCGGCTACGGGCTGCTCGCGACCCTCGGAGTTTTTGCCGGATGGATTTCGCTCACGCTGCTGGCGTTCGTGCCGCCCTCGCCCAGTTCGACCGCCGCAAGCTTCCGTAAGACTGATTTTCTAACCCCGCTTCGCGACCGGCGCTTTCGCGTGGTGCTGGTGCTATGGCCATTGTTGAATGCGAGCCTGCAGCTCATGGGGCCATTTTTTCCATACTTCTTCACCCACGAGATCGGGGTGCCGATGAGTCGCATCGCGATCTGGATCCTGCTCGGCAACGTAGGTTCGCTGATGACCGTGGGGTTCCTCGGGGCGCGGATCGATCGCACCGGCAATTCGCTGCAGGTGATCCTATGGACCGGACTGCTGCTCTCGGTTCAGCCGCTGGTCTATGTACTGCCGGCGCGAGCCAGCATCCTGTGGATCGCCCCCCCGGAGCATTTCGTGAACGGCATCGCCAACAGCGGCCTCAAAGTGGCCATCCTGAGTCTGCTCTGGAGCGTGACGCCGGAGGGCAGGAATGCGATCTACTTCTGCGTCTATGAAGCAGTCACCGGAGCTTTGGGCGCGCTCGGCACCTTCGCCGGAGGATTTCTGGTCAAGCTATTCCAGGCCAGTCCGGCGCTGCATATCCATGGTTCGGCGTTCCGAGGGTTTTTCATCGCCGGCTCGCTGGTGCGGGTGATGCTGGTGATTGGCGGCGTGGCGTGGGCGCATCGCACACTGGCGCGCGAAGCGGAGCTTTCCCTCCAATGAGACAAATTGTCTACCTGGCGATGCTGCTGGCGCTGCTTCCATGCGCAGGATGCCGAAACCGCAACGACACCGTCAAACCCGGAATTGCGCTGACCTACGCCAACGACAAACAGACCGACGGGGCCGGGGCGCAGTTGCAACGCATCTACGGAATTTACGCGGTGGCAAAGTATCTGCATTTGCCATACGTCCACTCCCCGCTTAAAGAGCTCGGCTACCAGGGGCTGACCGCGCTGGAAAAAAATTCCATCTCTTCGCATGCACAGGACCGATGGAACCAGGTCTTCAGGTTGCCGTCCGACATTGAGTTGCCCGACGACGCGGTCTCGATCTATGTCCTGTCGCCCAAACTCGAGGACCTCGATCGGCTCAAGGCTGAGGCCGAGAAAAAGCACCAGTTTTACCTGGTTAGAATGTTGTATCCCTACGACATCACCGAGAAGAACACCGAGATTTATCGCCCGCTCAAAGACGTTTCGCCCTTCAAGCCGGAGCCCTCCAAGGTTTTCAGGATCGCGATCCATGTCCGGCGCGGCGACGAATTCGTAATCGAATCTTCGCGCATGTTGCCGAATTCCTACTACATCGCTGCGACCATGAAGATGGTCGACGCGCTCAAGCAGCTCGACATCCCGTTTGTGTGCGAACTGTATACCGAGCTGCCAACCAAGGCGTTTTTGGTTACCCCGCAGCAACACGGCCTGCAGGGGCAAATTTCGAAGCCGGTGCTGGTCGACCCCAAGATGAGCCACATCGAGGAATTCGATGTGATTCCTAATTTGCACAAGGAGATAAATACCGACCCCATCGAAGCATTGAGGGGCATGGCGACCGCGGATGCGCTGATCATCAGCCGATCCTCGTTCAGCTACTTCGCCGCACTTTTCAGCCGCGGGATCATCATCTACTTTCCGTTCTGGCATCATCCGCTCAAGGAATGGTTGACCTCGGACATCAACGGCAACCTTCCTTCCGATCAGCTGGTCGAGCGGTTGAAAGAATGGAAGCACGATCACTCGTGATTCCGCAGGTTATCGCGACTCGGGGTGAAGTCTGGGAACAATATGGAAGCGCTGGTTAATAAGAGGATTCTGATTACCGGAGGCCATGGTTTTCTCGGCAGCCATGTCACCGACGCCCTCAAGACTCTCGGCTGCAAGCAACTGTTTCTGTTTCGTTCCAACCAATGCGACCTTCGCATCGCGACCGAGACGGCGCGGCTGTTTGCCGAGGCGCGACCGCAAGTGGTGATTCATCTGGCTGCGGTAGTGGGCGGCATTGGCGCCAACCGGCAAAATCCCGGCCGGTTCTTCTACGACAACATGAAGATGGGAATCGAGGTCATCGAGCAGGCGCGTCTGCATCAGGTGGAAAAGGTGGTCGCGTTCGGTTCGGTCTGTGCCTATCCGAAAATAACCCCGGTGCCGTTTCGCGAGGAAAATCTCTGGGACGGCTACCCGGAGGAGACCAACGCTCCCTACGGGATGGCGAAGAAGATGCTGCTGGTGCAGGCGCAGGCCTATCGGCAGCAGTACGGCCTCAACACCATCTACCTGCTCCCGGTCAATCTGTACGGTCCTCGCGACTCGCTCGATCCGGACAAGTCGCACGTGGTGCCGGCCCTGATCAAAAAATGCTTCGATGCGCTGCGCGTCGGCGCGGACCACATCGAGGTGTGGGGTACCGGCGCTGCCAGCCGCGAATTTCTTTACGTCGAGGATTGCGCGCGGGCGATCCTGCTCGCGGCGCAGCACTACGACAAACCCGATCCGGTCAACATCGGCACCGGCCGCGAGGTCGGCATTCGCGAGCTGGTGCATCTCATCAGCGAATACAGCGGCTTTCGCGGCGAGATCCGCTGGGACTCGAGCAAGCCCGATGGTCAGCCGCGGCGCTGCCTCGATGTCTCGCGGGCCGAGCAGGAATTCGGCTTTCGCGCCGCCACCGATTTCCGCGTGGGGCTGATGAAAACCATCGAATGGTATCGAGAGCGCATCGGCCATCTCTAGGCCCTGGCGAATCCGATTTGCGAAGTGGTGATGAGTGAGGATGTCCCAGAGCTCCCATCATCAGACCCCTCGCCATGCGCGGCCCAAGGTCGCCGTCGATACCGTGCTGTTCGCGCGCAGCGACGGCGGCGTGCGCAGCTATCTCATTCCCATCAAGGGCGGTCCGCTGACGGGGCGATGGGCATTTCCAGGCGGCCTGGTGCGGGTTGGCGAGGGCATCGATGACGCCGCGAAGCGCAAGCTCAATGAATTCACCGGCATCGACGAGGCTTATCTCGAACAGCTCTTCACCTTCGGCGATCCCTCGCGCGATCCCAATTCGCATGTCGTCTCTGTCGCATATATGGCACTTATTCCCGATGCCGGCGCGATCCATTCCAATGCCGATGAGCCCGCGGGAAAATGGTTCGAGGTTTCCGCGCTGCCCCCGCTCGCATACGATCATTCCTTGATGGCGGAGTACGCGCTCAAGCGTCTGAAGGCCAAGCTCGAATACACCAACATCGCATACAGCCTGCTGCCTGAGGAGTTTACTTTCGCGGAGCTGGAGGAACTTTACGCGGTGATCCTGGGCCGTCCCATCGATCGACGCAACTTTCGCCGCCGTATCATGGCGATGGGGATTCTCAAAAAAGGCCGCGGCATCCGGCGCGGCGCGCATCGCCCCGCGTCGCTTTACAGCTTCGCGCAGCACAGCTTGCAAACCATCGAAATGCTATAGTGAAGACGCATTTATGGGCGCCCCGAAAAAATCGAGCCGGCCGGACTACCTTGTATCCATCGCCATTGCGATTGTCGCCGCCGTTGCCGTATATGCCGGGGTAAGCTTGTATCGTTCGCGCGCCGGCGATTCCGCCGCTGCGATGAATGTCGCGCAGGCAGGCCAAAACCTCCGTCAGACGCTCGATCCCAATCAGTTCGTCGGCGAGGTCAAGCAGGCTTACCAGATTGCGCAGCACGATCCGGCGCTGCTCGCCCAGTTGCACTGCTGGTGCGGATGCGACCGCACCGACGGGCATCAGAATCTGCTCGATTGCTATCGCGATAACCATGGCGCGCACTGCGCGATTTGCACCGGCGAAGCGATCGAGGCCGAAAAGCTCGCCTCGCAGGGGATGTCGGTGGAAAAAATCCGCGACGCATTGCGCGATCGCTTCGCCAACGGAGAATGATTTTTGGTTGGCCTGATTTCCGCGTACATCGAACACTTCACCTACGCGGGTTTGTTCGTGATTCTGATGCTGTGCGGGCTCGGCCTGCCGATGCCCGAGGACGTGGCACTGCTGGCCGGTGGCTTCCTCGCGCATAAGGGCGTCACGCGCTATCCGATCACGCTGGTGGTGTCGCTGCTCGGCGTGATCGCGGGCGACAACTCGCTGTACTTCATCGGACGCGGGGTGGGCGCCAATCTGATGGCGTACTTCGGCCTGAAGAAATCTGAAACTCCCACCGACGATCCGGAAAGTAAGGTCGACCGGCTGCACACGTTTATGCATCGCCACGGCCATCTGGCGATTTTCTACGCGCGCTTCTTTGCCGGCTTTCGCGCGCTGGTTTACCTCTCGGCCGGATCGCTCGGGGTGCCGCCGGGCCGGTTCTTTCTGTATGACCTCGCCGGTGCGGCGATCTCGGTGCCGATCGTTGTCACCCTCGGCTACGTCTTCGGCGAGCAACTCGAGCACATCATCCACTACATCGGCGGCTTCCAGAAAGTGCTGTGGATCGTGCTCGGACTGTGCGCACTCATTTACCTGACCCGGATGGCGGTGATGCGGCTGTCGGCGAGCGGAGCCAAAACCTGATCTCCCACTCTGTGGTAGCTTCGCGCCCCTTTGCAGAGCGGCGGATTTGCAATCAAATAGGCGGCGAGGCGCGTACTCGCGATGGCATATAGATTCCCAGCGCTGAATCTCAAGGCCAAGCTGATCTTCCTGATGGTGGGTCTGCTCGCGTTGACGCTGGGCGCGCAGGTCATCGTGAGTCTCGGCACTCAGGAAGCGATCGTCGAAAGCACCCAGGAAAAAGTCAGCGACCTGACCCGCGCGATTCAGATCAGCGTGCAGGAGCTGACTTCGGTGCGGCCGACCGATCCGGAGCGGCTGAAGAACTACATCGCGGGGCTGCGCAGCAAGGGCCTCGAGGTTTCGATTGCCTCGACGCAAAACCTCATCATCAACAGTTCCAATCCGAAAATCATCGGCGAGGCGTTGCAGAAGACCTCGCTGGCGCCGCCGCTGGACGCGAGCCTCAACAATGGCGATGTGCCGCCGGTCAAGCTGCGCGGCTCCGACCAGACCGTGTACCTGATTCCGATCCAGGTCGAGGACCATCTGCTCGGCTACGTGCGGGTGGTGGCGAACTTCGGCGACTTCGCGAAACCCTTGGCGCAGAGCCGCTTGCGCGAGTTGACCCTGGCGGTGGTGATCTTCGCGGCCGGACTAATGTTCGCGTATTTCCTCGCCGAGCGGTACGTCGAGCCGATTCATGCGGTCGCTTCGGCTGCGCAGAACATTATGGCGCGCGGGTTGGAGCCGGTGCCCGAGGGCAAGCGGCGCGACGAGATCGGCTTGCTCACTCATAGCTTCAACGAGATGGTCGGGCAGTTGCGGCGCGCGCGCGAGCGCGAAGCCGAGCTCAATCGCCTCGAACGATTCACCGCACTCGGCCAGCTCGCCGGAGGGTTGGCACATGAAATAAAAAATCCGCTCAACTTCATCAGCCTCGCCCTCGATCAGATGCGCACCAAGTACGCGCGCCGCCTCAGCCCGGATACCGATACCTATGTGCATCAGATTGCGCTGATGAAGGACGAGATTCGCCGCTTGTCCGAGCTGGTGCAGAGCTTCCTCAATTACGGCAAGCCGATCGAGATTCATCCATCGCCCGCCGATGTGCGCGGACTCGTTGACAGCGTGCTGCAGATTTCGGAATCGAAGATGCGCGCGCAGGGCGTCGAACTGGTCGAGGAAGTCAACGGCGTGCCGACCATGCTCAACGTCGACGCGGAAAAAATCCGCATGTGTTTCGTCAATGTGATCGCCAACGCGATCCAGGCGATGCCCGACGGCGGCGTGTTGCGCATCGCATTCCATCAGCAAGGCGACCGCCTCGTGATAACCTTTCAGGACAATGGCGCCGGCATCGATCCCGACGTCGCCAGGCGCGTGTTCGAACCGTTCTTCACCACCAAGCGCGAGGGCATTGGACTCGGCCTGTTTTTGTCGCGCTCGATCGTGGAGCGCCACGGCGGCACCATCAGCATCGCGCCGCTGGAGACCGAGCACGGCACCATCGTCACCTTCACCTTCCCGCTCGGCGCGGGACCGCTGGGAACCATACAGAGATAAGCCATCATGACCCGATCCTCCGTACTGGTCGTCGAAGACAACGACCTCGAACGTCAAATCACTGCCGACACGCTGCGCGAAGAAGGTTTCCACGTCGAGGAGGCCGCCACCGGCAAGCGCGCGCTCGAATGCCTCGGGCTCGGAGAGTTCGACGTGGTACTCACCGACCTGATGATGCCCGGCATGTCCGGCGACGAGCTGCTCACCAAGGTGCGCCCTGTATATCCGGGCACCCAGGTGGTTTTGCTTACCGCCCACGGCACTATCGAGAATGCCGTGCTCGCGATGAAAAACGGCGCGTTCTATTACCTCACCAAGCCGACCGACCGCGAGACGCTGGTGATGACGATTTCGAAAGCCGCCGAAGTCGCCAACCTCAAACAGGAAAATGCGCTGCTGAAGAGCAAGCTCGAAGGCGGGCTGACGGTCGAAGGAATCGTCGGCGTTGATGCGGCGGTGCAGGACATCATTCGAATCGTGCGGAAAATTTCGCCCTCGAATTCCACCGTGCTGATCCAGGGCGAAAGCGGTACCGGCAAGGAAGTCATCGCACGCGGGATACATCGATTGTCGCCGCGCGCGGCGCGGCCCTTTGTCGCCATCAACTGTTCGGCGATTCCCGAAACGCTGATGGAGAATGAGCTCTTCGGACATGAGAAGGGCGCGTTCACCGGCGCCAACGAGCGCAAGATCGGACTGGTCGAGGCGGCGGACAAATCGACCTTGTTCCTCGATGAGATCGCGGATCTGCCACCTCCCTTGCAGGCGAAGATGCTCCGCGTGCTCCAGGAAAGGGAAGTTCGGCGCGTCGGCGGCAATGATTCCTTTCACGTCGACGTGCGCCTGCTCGCGGCGACCAACAAGAACCTCGCCGATGAAGTCGCGGAAGGAAACTTCCGCGAGGACCTCTACTATCGCGTCAACGTGGTGACCATCACGCTGCCGCCGCTGCGCGACCGGCGCGGCGATATCCCACTGTTAGCGGCCCACGCGATGAAAAAGTTCGCGCATCTGGCCGACGGGCATGCCAAGGAAATCGATCGCGACACCATGGAAATCCTGCTCGACTACCCATGGCCGGGCAACGTGCGGCAGCTCGAATCAGCCGTCGAGCGCGCGATCCTGCTGTGCGACGGCGACAAGATCATGCCCAAGGATCTGCCGTCGGAAGTGCTCTCGCGCAAGGTTCCCATCAAGCCAGGCGATCGGAGTGCGGCGGCGCGCGGCGACCATTTCGAGATTCCCAACGAAGGCATCAACTTCGAGACCTTCGAGCGCGACCTGATTCTCCAGGCGATGGAAAAATCCGACTGGGTGATAGCAAAAGCCTCCAAGATGTTAGGCATGAGCTATCGGACGCTGCAGTACCGCCTCGACAAGTTCAATTTGAAAAAACCGGAAGGTCCCGGCGGCAAGGCCGGTCCGGGCGAGATCAAGCCGTAGGGGCATGGGGAAGCGGGAAATTAGTTCGATGCCGAAGTCGTGGTGAGCGCGGGCACCGGGACCGCAATCTGCATCCGACGCCCATTGCGAACCACGCTGAAGTACACCAGCTCGCCCGCCTGCACATTGCGCATCTGCTCTTCGAAATCGACGAAATTGGTCACCCGCGCTCCATCGATGCCGATGATCATGTCGTAGGATTCGCCAACCTCGGTGTAGTCAATCAAAGGAATCGCGAGAATGGCCGGCGGAAACATCACGGCCGCACCGATCGCGACTCCTTCCAGCACGTTATGCGCGGCGCGTTTGTAAGCGTGCAGTCCCGCCTTACCGGCGGGGCTGTCCTTTTGGACCTTGATGATGAGCAGGCCGCTGGCTTCCTCGCCGCTGCGCAGCCTGTGATGAGTTTCGCGCACCTCGATCCCGATTGGAGAAGTTTCTTCGCCCTCGGCAACGAAATCGCGCACGCTCCCCACTCCGGTCGCCAAGTCCGAATCATCGTTGAGGTAATTGGTCAGGTCCCTCGAGGTAGGAACTACGCCCGGCGGCACCATCGCGACGGGTGTTTCTTCCGGCGCAGCTTGGGGAATCTCCTGCGTTCCAGATGGGGTGATGAACATTTCGTTGTCACCGGCACCGCCCATTGGCGGCACAATGGGACGCGCGAAGGTTGGTCTGCTCGAAACTTCCGCATCACCGGCGCGCGCAGCGGCAGGCGGGGTCGACGCCACCGGAGCGGCCGGCGCTGCTGCCTTCACTGCGGGTGGCGCACTTTCCATCGCGGGAGCGCTACTCGAAGATGCGCTGGCCATCGAGCCGAGCTCGGCAGCGGTGATGGGCGCATCGTCGTCGGCATGGGTGACGGAACCGAACGTAGCCGGCAGCATCAGCATTGCCGATGCGGTCAGCGACGCTATCGCCACATATGCGCGACGCCTCAAAGATCGGGCGTCAGGCGAGGCTCCATTTCTTGTCGTGTTCAACGACACGTCCCTCTTTGCGCAGCTTCTTCAGATGCGAGCGGACCGAGCTGGCCGCCGCCGCGATGCAGATACTCGGGATATCGGCGTAAATCTTTTTGACCATCGCCATGACCTCGCGCGGCTCGCGATCGGAAAGCGCGTCGAGCACCTGGCGCTCGCGCAGCTCGCGATGCGCGATGTACTCGCGGATCTTTTCCTTGGGCTTGCGAATCACCGGGCCATGCGCAGGGTAGATGGTTTCGAGGTCGAGCTGGAGTAGCCGCTGCAGCGAATCCATATACTGCGCGAGGTCGCCGGTGTCGTCGGGAATCACCGTGGTGCCGGCGCCGAGGACCACATCGCCGGTGAAGAGCGCCTTTTCTTCCTCGAGGTAATAGCAAAGATGATCGGGCGCGTGACCGGGAGTATGAATCGCGCGCAGCGTGACGCCGTCGGCGCTCGACCACCGCATCGCCATCGATGGCGACGAGAGTGCCGCCGGCAGGAGCGTCATGCTCGGGCCACGGCATCTTGAGCACCTGGCGTTCGCCGTACTTCTCGCGCACCTGTTTCACGCCGCCGATGTGATCGACATGCGCATGGGTCAGCACGATGCGATCGATGTCTGTCGCCGTGGAATAACTCCTTAAGTGCGCGTATCGAGGAGGTCGATCCAGATCGGCACGCCCTGCCCGGTATCGAGCAGGATCGGACGATCGCCCGGTGCCGATAAGCCAGGTGTTGGTGCCGGGCCCGGTGAACGGCGACGGATTGTGGCCGAGCACCGTCGCGACGCGCTCCGGAATGACGTGCGAAGTCGGGCAGCTTCATTCCGATCATGGAATCGGTAACGATCCGCCCCGGCTGCTTTTCCATCTAGGCTCTCCCGAACAAGTCTTAATCGATGGTTGCGCTCGAAGATCAGTCGCAATCCTTTCAGGGTCAGGAACTCGTCCACTTCCTCGATCGTGTCGGACTCCGGCGCGATCAGTCCCGCCAGCCCGCCGGTCGCGATCACATGGAAGATTCTCGCCGCGCTCTTTGCGAATCCGCGCCACCAATCCATCTACCAGGCAGGTATAGCCAAAAACCAGCCCGGATTGGATGGCCGCGATGGTGGTTCGGCCGACGGTTTCCTTCGGGCGCGCCAGTTCGACATGGTAGAGCTTGGCGGCATGCTGGATCAGCGCATCCATCGAGACGCCGAGGCCTGGCGCAATCGCACCGCCCGCATACTCGCCGCGCCCGGTGATGTAGTCAAGCGTAGTCGCGGTGCCGAAGTCCACCACGATGCATGCGCTGGCGAAATGATCGTAGGCCGCGACCGCATTGACGATCCGATCGGCGCCGACCTCTTTGGGATTCTCATACAGAATCGGCATCCCGGTTTTGATGCCGGGGCCGACGATCAGCGGCGCGCAGTTGAAGTAGCGAACCGACAAGTTGCTCCATCACCTGGTTGAGCGGCGGCACCGAGCATGAAATCGCCACGCCCTCGGGACGAATCGGGACTTCGAGTCCCGCCGAATGCATCAGGGTGCTGAGGATCGCGCCATGCTCGTCGGTGGTGCGTTCGAGGTTGGTGGAGATACGCCAATGATGGGTCAGCCGCTCGCCCGCATAAATCCCGAACACGGTCTGATGGTTACTGACGTCGATGGCGACCAGCATGATGATTATCGGTGGCCGAAGTGGCCCCCGCCCAGCCTCATCGCATCCGAAGCATGCCGCCGAAGCCGCCGAAACGGATGATATCCCAGCGGCATCGGCGGGATGTAGCCCGGTCCAGGCACCATCGGTCGATAAGATGCCCGGGCCCGCGCGCCCATTGCTGATACGTGCCAGGGCCGCTGGCCCATTGCTGATAGCCGCCGGGTCCGGGCGCCACGTAGGCCGGCGCGGGCGCCACGCCGGATACGGGTGGAACGCAGTACCCGCCAGGCACGTTGAACCCGACCGGCACGTTCATCGTGCCCCGCGCCGGGCACTCGTTGGTGATGTTCTGGTTGGCGTAATCGTGAGCGAACCGCACCTCAGCATTGGCCGGAAGATCGTTCGACGGATTGATCGCGACATTGGCGCCGCCCTCAGGGCTGGAGGTGGCATCCGCATCCGCGGAGGATGATCCGTCGCTCGAGGACTGATCGCATAGCACGGCGACCGAGTCCTGATCGCATTGCTGCGGAATTTCGAGGACCGGGTTGGCCGGCGTCGAATCAGCGATAGTGCTGGAATCGGGAATATCGGCGTCAGGATTGATATCATCCGCGATGGCTCTGGAAGCGACTGCGAGCGTCGCGATGAAGGATTGCGAGGCGAGCATCAGCTTCCATGCGGACTGCGAAAAACAATTCATGACAGCCTTCAAAGGTCTAGGCTATCACCCTGCTGGACATTTGAGTGCAAACCCGTCTCGCACATGAGAGCGGATTGAAGACGTATGCGGGTTTGCAGCGTCGCCGGATATCGCTAAGATTCCAGCGCCATGTCGGACACCAAAGTTGCTCTCATTACCGGCGCGGGCCGCGGCATCGGCCGCGATATCGCCCAGGCCCTCGCCAAAGATGGATACGCGTGCGGACTCATCGCGCGCACCAAGTCGCAGCTCGAAGAAACCGCAGAGCTGATTCGCAAGGCCGGCGGCAAGGCGGTCGTCACGCCCACTGATGTATCGCCAATCGCGCGGCGGTGCTGGCGGCGGTCGAAACCGTCGAGCGCGAGCTCGGCCCGATCTCGGTGCTGATCAACAACGCCGGCGCCTACATGAAAAAGAAGTTCACCGAAATCGCCGAAGACGAATTCGATTTCCAGTTCAAGGTGAATTGCTACGGGCCGTTCTTCTGCTCACAGGCGGTGGTCGGCAAGATGGCCGAGCGCCACGACGGCACCATCATCTTCGTGCTCGGCTCCGAGACGCGCGGCGGCCCCGCGCAGATATTCGGCCTACACCGGATCGAAGCTGGCGCAGCGCGCGATCGCGGAATCGCTGGCATATGAGTTCGGCCATCTGGGCGTGCATACCGCGGCGCTCGATGTGGACGGCGCCGTCGACAGCGAGCGCGTGCGCGAGTCGATGCCGGATGTCGATCCGTCGTGGTTCGTATCGCCCAAGCGCATCTGCGACGAGATCGTGCATCTGATCCATCAGCCCAAGGATTCGTGGAGCTTCCAGGTCGACTTGCGCTCGTATTCGCAATGGCGTCCGCGCGTCGCCGCGAAAAAGAAAGCCTAGGCCCCTCCGAAACAGTTCTGTCCACGCGGAGCGGCGAAAGCGGCGCGCTTCCTAACCTCCGCGTGGAGGAGCGGCTGCCATCATCCATCCTGGGTGGATGCGATTTTTCGAAGTGAAGGGCGCCGAAGCTCCCCAGTAGACTGCGCTAGTAGCCGGCGGCGCCGCCGCCCTTTCGAGGATCGAACGCGCCATGAAGATTGTCGGGCGCGATCGTGATCGCGTTGACTGCTCCCAGGTTAGGAACCACGCGCAGTTTGTAACTCATCTGCTGCAGCGCATCGCGCGTGCTCTGCGGCACCTTGTCCTCGATGATAACCACGTCGGGCGTTCCTTGTTCATGGAGCCGCGGATTGCTGACCGCGTCCTCCGCGCTGCTATGGAAATCGAGCACGCCGAGCGCCACTTGCAGCACGCCGGTTATGATCGTCGGCCCGCCGGAGCCGCCCGCGACCAGCACCGGCTTGTCCTGCTTCACCACGATGATGGGCGCCATGCTCGAGAGCGGACGCTTTCCGGGCGCGATCGAATTCGCATCTGCGCCAACCAGTTTGTATGCGTTGGGAATGCCCGGTGAGGTCGAAAAATCGTCCATCTCGTCATTCAGGATGATGCCGAGTTTCGGCACCGTCATCTTCGCGCCGAAGACCGTGTTGATGGTGGTCGTAATCGCGACGACGTTGCCGGCCTCATCCACTACGCACAGGTTCGAGGTGCCATGATCGTGCGCCTCCGCCGCCATCGCGTCGGGACTCTTCTGATGCATCGCGCGCTCCCGCGCTTCGTTGATGTGCGTGGGCGAGAGCAGAATATCCAGCGGCACGTGCACGTAAACCGGGTCGGCATACAGCGCGCGATCCTGGAATCCCTGCCGCATCACCTCGATGAGACGTGCGAGGTAGGGCGGCGAGTTGATGCCCAGACCGGGCAGATGTCCGGGTTCGAGCATCCCGAGCATCTGCAACACCACGCCGCCGGACGAGGGCGGTGGCATCGTGTAGACGACCATCCCGTGGTAGGCGCGATGGAGCGGGTCGCGCCAGAGCGGCTCGTAATCTTCGAGGTCATCCTCGGTAATGATGCCGCCATGGGCCTCGAGATACGAAACCAACTCCTTGCCGATGGCGCCCTCGTAGAATTTTTCTGCGGGGGAGTTGCCCAGCCGCTGCATGGTATCCGCGAGTCGCTTTTCAAAAATCTTGTCGCCGGCAGCCGGCGCGGTTCCATCTTCCTTGAGGAAGACTTCTTTGAGGCCGGGATCCATCGCGAGGATCGAAACGTTGGATTTGATTTCGCCCGCGAGGTGCTCGCTGACCGGAAAACCATCGCGTGCGAGTTTGATGGCAGGCGCGGCGACCTGCTGAAATTTCATGGTGCCGAAACGCTTCAGGGCAGTATCGATACCCGCGATCTCGCCCGGAACCGCCACTGCCAGTGGACCAACCTTGGCCAGTTCCTCGTTTGGTTTGCCGTCGCGATAGTACATGTCGGCGCTCGCCGCGTGCGGTGCGGTCTCGCGATAGTCGAGCGCGTAAAATTTTCCTTCCTTCGCAATATAGACCAGCATGAAGCCGCCGCCGCCGATTCCGCAGGACGCGGGATTGGTCACGCCGACCGCCAGCGCGGTCGCGGTGGCAGCATCGATGGCGTTGCCGCCCTGCTTGAGAATTGCGAGGCCGGCTTCAGCGGCCAACGCGCTCTCGGAGACGACCATCGCTTTGTGCGCCTGTTCGGCCTGCGCGCAGTGCGCGGTGATGAGGAAAATTGCGACGAGGATTGGTATCGTTCGGTTGAAAAGCGCGCGCATGGGCAAGGTTCGACCCTCGATGGGAAGCGGCGGAATTTCGGTCACCGTCTGTACCTAACAGCCGAACGCAGCAAGGGGAAGCATACTCCGCTGTGGCATTTTTCCGTTTGGCACGCGCATCCGGTGATGCTTTGATCGGTCACCCTGATTGAAATATCGCCAGGTACCGGAGGCAAGATGGATTTCAGCGACATCATTTATGACAAAGCAGATCGCATCGCGACGGTGACGATGAATCGGCCCGACAAGATGAATGCGTGGACGCCGCGGATGGGCGCCGAAATGCGTCAAGCGATGCTTGACGCCGACCGCGACGACAACATCGGCGCGATCATTCTGACCGGTGCAGGACGCGCCTATTGCGCTGGCGCCGACATGACCGGGCTGAGCGAGATTTCGCAAGGACGCGCGACTGCAGGCGCCTCGGTCGCCGCGCCGCAGGACGATCTGCCGAAGGATGCAAGGCCTGACTATCGGACTCCGTATTCCTGGATGCTGTCGCTGAAGAAGCCGGTCATCGGCGCGATCAATGGCGCATGCGTAGGGCTCGGATTTACCTACAGCCTTTACCAGGACATCCGCATCGCATCGGACAAGGCGCGGATGGGCCTGATCTTCGTGCAACGCGGGCTCGCGATCGAACACGGCTCGAGCTGGATGCTGCCGCACATCATCGGAGTCACGCGCGCGATGGAGATGGCGGTGACCGGACGGCTAATCGACGCGCAGGAGGCGCTCGCGATCGGCCTGGTCAATCGAGTGGTGCCGCATGACAAGCTGATGGAGACCGCGCGCGAAGTGGCAGGTCAGATCGCCACCAAATGCTCTCCACTCGGCGTCGCGCAGGCGAAGAAGATGATCTGGGACCATCTGTTCACCGACCTCGCCACCGCGATTAAGGAGGACGACGCCTCGATGCAGATGATGACGCGTTCGCAGGATTTCGCGGAAGGCGTAAAGGCCTTCATCGAGAAGCGTGCGCCTCAGTTCAAAGGAAAATAGGAGTTACTTGTCGAGTGGATGTTTGAACTTGCGATCGGGATGACGAATGGTGAGCACCGGGCAATGCGCCTTCTGCACCACGCGCTCGGCAACGCTGCCCATCAGGACGTGCGCAATCCCGGTGCGGCCGTGAGTTCCCATCACGATGAGATCGGCGCCCTCGGCCTGCGCGGCGTGAATCACCTCGAGGAAGGGCGAGCCTACTTTCAGTAGCGAACGCGCCTTGAGGCCGGATTCGCGCATCCGATTGGTGATCTTGTCGAGTTCCTTTTGCGCCAGCATCCGCTGCTCTTCGCCGATCCGCGTCATTGCGCCGACATCCATCACGGGGCCGATTTCCGGCGACACCATTACCGGCGGCAGCGCCTGGTCGACGTGGAGCAGGATGATCTCGGCGCCGAAGCGACGCGCGAGCTCCTCGGCATAACCGATCGCAAGGTTGGAGTCTTCGGAAAAGTCGGTTGCGGAAAGGATCTTCGTGAAGTTGGCCACGTCGCGACGATAGCCCCGCCGCATCAATTGAGGCAAGCGGAACTTCGTGTGGTGGATGAATGAGGAATCGAGCGCCCCAGACTCGACCACCGCATGCCTCACGCATTAGAATTGGCGCGAGGTCTTTTGCCGATGGCCAGGCGGCCGGGAATCAGTCTCGAGGATTTCGAGCGCGTATTCGACGAGTTTTTTGACGAGATATTGATCTCGCCGTGGCGTCGCGTTACCGAGCGCGATGAATTCGAAAAAGCGCAGGTTCTCGATCATCCGGATCGCTATGAAGTGCGGGTTGCGGTACCGCATGTCGATCCCCAGCAGATCGAGATCGACGTCGCCGGTCAGCGCCTCAGCGTGCGCGCGCCCTCCGGCTCCGAGGGAACCTTCGAAACCGCGTACTCGTTTGCAGTGCCCATCGAGGCTGAAGGGGTCCAGGCCCGCTGGTCCGACCACACGCTGATCGTCATCGTACCCAAGCAGAAACCCAAACGAATAAAAGTCGACAACTAACGAGCGCGCGCCCCTTCACCCTCGAGTGAGATCCTCCTATGCCTGACAAAACCGATGGAGACTTGCGCAATCCGCCCGAAGCGAAGCAAGTCGAAAACCTGCCCGCTCCGCCCGCTGTCGAACTTCCGCCCGCGGAGTTGCGCGGCGCGCCTCCGCTGACGTCAGAGGAGTTGCTCGCGGCGTCGAAGAACGGCGCCGGCGGCGAGGAACTCCTCGGCCAGGGCCGCGCCTTCAATGCGATCCGCATGGCTATCGGCATCGGCGGTCCCGGCTACAACGTCTTCGTATCGGGCGCGCGCTCCCGCGAAGAGCGCGAGTCGGTCATGAAGCTGCTGCGGGAGAAGGCCGCCGCGATGCCCACTCCCGGGGACTGGGTTTACGTCCACAACTTTCACACGCCCGAGGCGCCGTGCGCGCTCTATCTGAAGACCGGCGAAGGGCGCAAGCTGCGCGAGAAGATGAGCGAGCTGGTCGCCTCGATCATCGAGCAACTTCCGAAAGCGTTTCGGCGCGAGGACTTCGACCAGGAGCGTTCGGGCTTGCGCGAGAAGTACAACAAGCGCGCGCAGGAGCTCTTTGGAGGCCTCGAGCAAAAGGCGCGCGAGCGCGGCTTCGCCATTCAGACTACGCCCAATGGGCAGGTGATTTTCATCCCGCTCATCGAGGGCAAGATGCCGGAGTCGCCCGAGGCGCTTAACAAGGCGATGCAGGAAAAGACCGACGAGCAGCGCGAAGTGCTCACCAAGGCGCAGGTCACGTTGCAGGAGGAATTCGGCAGCGTCGTGCTGAAGCAGCAGGAGCTGATGCGCGAGCTGATCGAGGACATCCGCACCATAGAGCGCTCGTTCGCCGCGCGGCTGGTCAATCCACTCATCGCGGAAATCAAGGCGCAGTTCGACAATGCCGCGGTTGCGGGATACCTCGATCGGGTCGGCGAGCACATCCTCGATAACCTCGATCGCTTCCGCGACAGCGAAGCGCGCCAGCAGCAACCCGGCGTCCCCGGCATGCCGCAAGGTCCCGAGGATGGGCGCAACTGGTTCGAGTACCAGGTCAACGTGATGGTTGATAACTCGGAGACTAAGGGCGCGCCGGTCATCAACGAGGATGCGCCGACCTACCGCAACCTGTTCGGCACCATCGAGCGATGGGTCGATCCGCTGGGGCGCTCGGGCACCAACTTCACCCGCATCATCAGCGGCTCCTACATCAAGTCGCACGGCGGTTTCCTCGTCATCGACATGGAGGATGCGGTCATCGAGCCCGGGGTGTGGAAGGCGCTCAAGCGCAGCCTCAAATCCGGGCGCGTAACCGTCGAGACCTTCGAACCGTTTCCATTTTTCGCGGTGAGCGGCCTGCGTCCCGAGTCGATCGAGGTGCGCAACAAGGTCCTCGTACTCGGCGGCGCATATCTCTACAACGCGTTATATTTCTATGACCCCGATTTCCCCGAGCTGTTCAAGGTCAAGGCCGAGATCCGCTCCATCGTAAATGCGGACCAGACCGCCGCCGCCAGGTATGCGGCCCGGGTCGGCGAGCTGGTGCGACGCGAAAATCTTCCGCCCTTCGAGGGCGACGCGCTCGCGCGGATCGTGCAGTTCGGCATGCGCCTGGCTGGCGATCGTGCGCGGATGCTTGCCGTGATGGAGCCCATCGACGACCTCGCGCGCGAGTCGGCCTATTTCGCGCTTAGCGAGGGCGCCAAGACCGTCGGCGCCGCGCACGTCGAGCGCGCGCTGCGCGAGCGGATGCTGCGGCTCAACTACATCGAGGAGGAAATTCGCCGCCTCATCGCCAATGGCACGCTGATCGTGCATCTCGAGGGCGCGTCGGTCGGGCAGATCAACGGCCTCGCCGTGATCGATGTTGGCGGCTATGCGTTCGGGCGCCCCTCGCGCATTACGGCGACGGTGGCGTTGGGCCAGGCCGGCCTCATCAACATCGAGCGCGAGGCGCGTCTGTCCGGCTCCACGCATGACAAGGGGATGGCGATCCTGAGCGGATTTTTGCGCAATCGCTTCGGCCAGAAGCATCCGATGGCGATGAGCGCGAGCATCTGCTTCGAGCAATCGTATTCCGGCATCGACGGCGACAGCGCCAGCTCGACCGAGATTTACGCGCTGCTGTCGGCGCTCAGCGGGGTGCCCGATTCGACAGAATCTCGCAGTCACCGGCTCGGTCGATCAGTATGGCGATGTGCAGGCGATTGGCGGCGCGAATGAAAAAATCGAGGGCTACTACCGTGTGTGCAAGGCGGTCGGTCTTAACGGCTCGCAGGGCGTGCTGGTGCCGCGCGCCAATGTCGCCAACCTGATGCTCGATCCCGAAATCGTCGATGCAGTCGCGCGCGGGGTCTTTCACATCTACCCGGTCGACAAAATAGATCACGGCATCGAGATCCTCACCGGGGTGCGCGCGGGCAGCCTCGAAGAGCCGGGGACGATCAATTACCTCGTCGATCAGCGTCTCCAGCGCATCGCTAACACCCTGCGCGACCGAGGCGATCGCGAGACGCGCATCGTGCACGACAATCCTCCCACGCCGCCCGCGCCTAAACCTCCGGAGCCTCCCGAGCCGCCGCGTTGACGATTCGCAGGTTCCCGCGCGACGAGGATTTCGGCTAGAGTCTGGCGCGATGCCGATTGACTTGCGCCTCGACTCCGACGAGGTTCCGATCCTCAACGATCTTTACGAATTCACCGTGACGGCCGCGTTCTTCGAGCGCGCGATGAACGGCGACGCCGCGTTCGAGGTGATGGTGCGCCGCTTCCCAGCAAGCCGCGGCTACATGATCGCGGCCGGGCTCGCACGCGTGCTGGAAATCCTCGAGGACTTCCATTTCGAAGCGTCGGCGATCGCGCATCTCGAATCGCTGCATTTGTTCAAAGCCGAATTTCTCGACTTCCTCGCGAAGCTGCGCTTCACCGGTTCGGTGCGCGCCATCGCTGACGGCAGCATCTTCTTTCCCGGCCAGCCGGTGCTCGAGGTGCGCGGCCCGCTCATCGAGGCCCAGCTCCTGGAGCCGCTGGTACTGAACCAGCTCGGATTCGCCTCGCTGACGGCGACCAAGGCCGCGCGATGCTTCAGCGTTGCGGCGGGACGGCGCCTCATCGAGTTCGGCCTGCGTCGCGGGCAGGGCGCCGATGCGACGCTGATTGCCGCGCGCTCCAGTTACCTCGCGGGATTCAGCGGGACCTCCAACATCCTGGCGGGTAAGCGGTACGGGATGCCGGTGTTCGGCACCATGAGTCATAGCTTCATCATGGCGCACGACAGCGAGCGCCAGGCGCTGGAGGATTTTGCGCGCACCTTTCCCAAGCTCAACACGCTGCTGGTCGACACTTACGACACCGCGCAGGGCGTCAGGAATGTCGCAGAGTTAGCGGAGCGCCTGGCCAAGGATGACATCAAGATTCAGGCGGTGCGCATCGACAGCGGCGATCTCTACCAGATGAGCCGGCAGGCACGTGCGATCCTCGATCAGCACGGCCTCGCAGATATCGCAATTTTCGCCAGCGGCAACCTCGATGAGTATCGGATCGCCGAGCTGATTCGTGCGGGCGCGCCAATCGACGCGTTCGGCCTCGGCACTGCGCTAACCGTGAGTGATGACGCACCAAGCGCCGACTATACCTACAAACTGGCGGATTACATGGGGCGTCCGCGGCTCAAGACGTCCGCGGGCAAGGCCACGGTGCCGGGGCGCAAGCAGGTTTTCCGCGGCCTCGACGCGAGCGGGCATTTCACCCAGGACCTGATCGGGCTGATGGATGAGACGGCGGCCAGTGTGGCGCGTGAGTTCAAACCCGCGCCGTCGCGAATAGTGCCGTTGCTGCAGCCGGTGATGGAGCACGGGCGACGGCTCGGCGCCGCGCCGCCGACGCTGAATCAATCGCGCGATCATTTCATGAGTGAGTTTGCGATGCTCGGTGCGCGGCAGCGTTCGCTGACCAGTCCCGCAGTCTATCCGGTGCGCCTGACCGCGGCGCTCAACGCGATGACGATCAGCGAGAAGCTGCGCGCCGAGCAGTTGCAGGATTGAGCGACGAGTGCCCATTACTTAGAGCCAAGTCGCTGGATGTTTTAGCCGCTGCTGGTTGGGCGGGAAATCGCCAGGTCACGTAGGCCGGCGGCTTGATGAGCCCGGCTGCGAATTGCGGATAGGACCAGTCGAACGCGCGTTCCGGATGATGGTCGATCGCCATCTCGAGATTCCACACATGGTGAGCATAGACGGAGAATGCGCCGCGAGCATTGATGGCGACCGAGAGCGCCAACAGTATCGTCGCAGCGGCGAATTCTGGTCCACTCAAGACATAGCTGCGTTTCGTAGCCGCGGCAGCGCAACCCAGAATAGCTAGTAGCGCCAGCCATGGCAGCGTGTCCGTCATTAGTCGCGGACCATAAGATCCTCCGCCCCACCAGCATGGATAGCATGCGATAGCTACCAAGGTCATCGTGATAGCCGAGATCGAAACAATCGCGAGGCGGCGCGCCGGTACTTCGCGCCAGTAGCGACCTAAGAGGTAAGTCACAAGTAGCAGTGTTGGTACATAGACCAGGAGTCCCCGTGAAGGACTGAGAAGATTCGCATAAATTCCGATAAGGAAATGATGTAAGTCAAAACGCGATCGATAATATCCCGGAATCAAACCGCCATAGGTAGACCAGGAATAAACGACGAAGCCGCCGAACCACAATGCCCCGGTCACGGCGTAAGGGAGAAAAGCCTCGCGGTAGTACGCGAAGAGATAAACGCTCACACACACAATCGCAATCGCGCCAGTCGGACGCGTGAAGTACATCCAGGAAAGGATAGTTGCGAGCACGATCGGACGAATGCGGCGAACAGCAACCTCAACCGATGCCAGTTGATACACTACCAATCCGCCCAGCAAGATGAACCAGCTGTGCGACCAGAGAGCACGAGTAGCGGTACTGAACACCTGGGTGCCGATCGCCAATCCAAGGGCTATCACTACGCTGGCGGGAACTTTCAGAAAAAGTGAAGCCGTCGCAAAAACTATCGACGCCAGCGAAGCCATGAGGAGCGCAGCCAGAACTTTTTGGATCAGTATCTCGCCGCCCACATTGTATCGATGGTCTGGCGTAGTAGCGGAAATTCCCAGAGCATTCATCAACCCCACGAACGGGATAGAAAGAATGGAACTACCACCGGGGTAAAGGTACACGACATTTCCGTTTACTTTTCCCAGTTGGTAGGTGTCTGGATAGCCCGGATCGTCGATAGGCGGGGCGCTGCTGGTTAGAGTTGCGATTGGCGCCGGGAACGAAATTCCATTCAGATGGCTGGTGTGCGAATGAAGCAGGCTTTCGCTCAGTGCCATCGAGTATCGGGAGTCCGCATTATCGACAACCGGCGCGAAAGAAAACAGGATGAAGGTCAGGGCGAAAATAGCGGCGCCCACCAGAAAGCCGGGACGCTTTCCAGAACGCATTAGGGCTTCCCGCTTTCTGCAGCGGCGGCAGCTAAGGCGGGTCTAGCATCTCGCGCTGCCAGATCGCGCAGTTGTTCACGATCGAATGCCAATCCTACGAATTCCATCGACGGTCCATCGATTGGCATTGCGGCGGGAGGAAGCAGGGCGTTGTGCAGCCGGCGCGTAAAAGAGCCGGAACCAGGTCCGATAGTTCGAGGGAACGGAAGATATATTTCGCTGGCAGTGTCGCGATAGCGCTCGATAAGTGGTGTGAGTGCATCGGGCGAGCCTAGTTCTCCAACCACGATGCTGCCGTTCGACCACGGCAAAACCAGGAGGTCGTAAAAGCCGTTGACTTGCCGTTTCCAGGTGGCCGGAAGAAATCCAAGGTCGACCAATCGCGCCGGGCTGATTTCTTCGGGCGGATGGCCGGCCGCGAGATATTCGTCGGCCGCCGACAGCAGGGTGGCGAAGCGAAGCTCAGTAGCGCGGCGCTCCATCGCAAGACCGGTCAGGCCCTTGAAGTCCTTCAGTGCATGGGGCTCGACTTCATACAGGGAGACGCCCGAAATCGCCTTGCGAGTTAGACCGGTTGTGGCGATTAGGCGATTCCATTCATCGGCACGAGGATCTGAGTCATCGACAATTATTGCAGTAACTTGATTATTCGCGAGGAATGCAGCGAGCTGGAGTTCCGGCTCCGGAAGGTCTTTGGAACCCCCCAGATAGTTGGCGATCGGCCAGCGCCTGACCTCGAAACGCTCGGTGCCGGTCCATCCCGAGACATTGCGAAAGCACAGATCGCATTCCGCTTGCCAATCCATGCTGCGACCATCGCCTTCCCACGGCAGGGTCATGACCACGTCTTTGCGCGACAGACGATATTGCGCTGATCCATCGGTAAAGAATTGCGGTGTTCCCATCGGAGTCGCCCAGAACTTCGTCGATGGATTCGGCAACATCAGTAGAATCGTCGCCGCAGCCGCGAGGAATTTCGTTTCCCGGCGGCTTTCCGGATCGACCAGCCAGAGCGAAACGATCATCGCCAGCGCGAGTGGGGGAAAAATCATCAGCCGCGAAGGAAGGGCCTGCTGTAGAAGTGGTAGATGAGAGATCGCAAGCCACGGCATCGGAAAGCAGCGCGATCCCGCCAACCTGCAGATAGGGTCCGAGCGCACAAATGCAAACAAGGCCGATGGATACGATCAGAACCTTGCAGAGCGGTTCTTTCCAATGACGCCGCCCCCAAACAAATGCGATCGCAAGTAATGGAAGAGCGATGAAACCATCGCGTTCCATTACAGTGCCCACAAATCTGCTCGACCACGTTTCGAACAATGGAAACATGCCAGCCAGCGTTGCCGGGCTCGGAATGATGAAGTTCAGCAGATCCGTAGAGAATTTCTCGGATGGCCAGAGCGGTTGATGCAGCCTCTCGAAGCCAGGAAATAGTAGAGGTAGGGACTTACAAAAAGCGTCGTGATTGCGAACGCGCCGCCAAGTTCGGGAACCAGCTTCGCAAGCCGTTCCTGACTTCGTTCCGAAGAAAAGCGGTAACCGAGTCCCAATGACAGCGCGGCCACCGACGGTCGCGGTCGCAAACATTTCGAGGTCGATGAGAAATTCGCCGACCAGAACCGTCGCCATCATTGCGATGAACCAGCCTGTCGCGAGGGAGCCTCGAGTCGCGGGCGATGAGATAGACGGCGAGTGGAATCGGGAACGACAGGATCAGGCATAGATGTCCGAGCGTCTGGCCGATCATGAAAGACGAAAAGCCGAATACGAATCCACCCAGCATTGAGGGCCAGAACGAACCCGCAAGCCGGCGGCACAGCGCGTAGGCACAAAGCGCAGCAGTGGGCGCGCTCAGCAGCGCCAGCACGTTGTAGCTCGCGATCAACCCGATGGTCTCGGTCAGCGGCGCCGCGAGCAGCGCCGGCAGCGGAATCGAGGTCATCCAGGCGAAGTTGAAGCCGACCGGCGCCCATACGTAGTCGGTCAGAAAGGGATTGAGATGATGACTCAGAGCGTAGGGCCACCATTCATCAGCCACATCATCTGCGAGGGGTCAGCTTCGCGGCCGATGTAGTAGTCGGAGAAATGGCCGATCAGGCCGCGCCCGAAAAAAATCAGCGCGAGCGCGAGATAGATCAGAAACGCCGCGGTCCCGTCGCGCAAGGCCACGGGACGGCGCGAACCATCGAACGTCGCGCGGCTATGTTCGCGTGAGTCGATACGCCTCCCCCTGCGCCGAGCCTATCGGTCTACTATTAGGGAAGCAATCCGCCTTTCTGTAGGGTAGAAATTCCTCCATTTGGTTGGATCCGCCTGCTGCAGGCCGATTGACAAGCGCAGCCCGCGCGGGTTAGCGGCAGATATCTTCACCGCGAGGTGGCCAGGCCGTGTCGTACAAGCACATCCGCTATGAAAAATCCGATCGCATCGCGAGGGTGGTGCTCAATCGCCCGCGCTACAAAAACGCCCAGTCGCGCCTGATGATCGAGGAGATGGACGACGCCTTCAACACCGCCAACCATGACGATGATGTCCGGGTGGTAATTCTCAAGGGCGAGGGCGAGCACTTTTCCTCGGGCCACGACCTCGGCACCCCCGAGGATAAGGAGGATACCGCGCAGCGTCCGTATCCGAAGGGGATGCGCGGGCAGCATAAGCGCTCGTGGGATTTGTACATCGACGCGACGCTGCGCTGGCGCGACCTGACCAAGCCGACCATCGCGCAGGTGCACGGCTTCTGCATCTTCGGCGGCTGGATGTTCGCGGCCGCGATGGATCTGGTGGTCGCCTCCGACGACGCGATGTTCCTGCCCTCGTTGCTGCAGTACTTTTCGATTCCGTGGGATGTCGGGGTGCGCAAGGCGAAGGAGATCCTTTACCAGAGCCGCTTCGTGAAGGCGGAGGAGGCGGAGCGCCTCGGCTTCGTCAATATGGTGGTGCCGCGCGAGCGGCTCGAAGCGGAGGCGACGGCGCTGGCCGAGCGCATCGCAGAGACCGATCGGTTCACGCTGCGGATGCTGAAAATCGCCATCAACAATACGCAGGACGAAATGGGTTTTCGCAGCGCCATCAAGAACGCCCACGCTCATCACATGGTGCTGGCGGCGGGCGGCCTGCTGCAGGAGCGCGAGCTGCCGAGCCGGATGCCGGGGGTCGACCAGGCGCTCAAGAAGCTCTAACCGACCGTTCGGTAGAGTCGTGAAGCTGACAAGGACGATGCGCTGACTCGGGCGCGCAACGCCTATATCATTGATGGCGATTCCCGCGCTGTTCGGTGCTTGCGAGCGACGCCGCTGGATTCGGAGCTTACGATGACGGCGGTTGCCGCGTTCCTGCTAATGCTGGTGATGCTGGTTTCCGGTTGCAACAAGACCGGCAGTCAACCCGCGCCTGCGCCCCGCGCGTCCGCCTCGCCCAGCGCGAAAGAAACCCTCGCTCCAACCGCGACACCGACCACCACCGCAACCGCGACCGCCACGCCGATTCCATACACGGAACGGAATTTTCCCTGCCTCAGCAACACGCTGGTGGGCAAGGAGTTCGACTACTCGCCCGAGAAAAAGGAGGAGGTGCATCTGATCTCGGCCAAGCTCGGCGAGGATTCCAAGCTGATCGCGAAGGCCAATCACATCTCGCGGTTTTCGGTGGTCGAGCCGGGCAGCAGCGTGCATATCGACGATCAGCACATCGCGCCGTGCGACATCACCAACGGCATTCTCATCAATCTGCCGCAGCGGATGCTCTTCTACTATAAGGATGGAAAACTCGACTCCTCGTATCCCGTCGCGGTAGGGAAACCCGACTGGGACACCCCGACCGGGAGTTTCTCGGTCATCAGCAAGCATAAGAATCCGGCGTGGATCGTGCCGCGGGAAATTCGCGAGGAGATGGAAGACGAGGGCAAGGAGGTGCTGACCAAGGTCGAGCCCGGCCCCGGCAATCCGCTCGGGAATTACTGGATCGGCACCAGCATCAGGGGCATTGGCATCCATGCGACCAACGCGCCGGCGAGCATCTACAGCTACCATACCCACGGATGCGTGCGGCTCGACCCGGATACCATCAAGGAGCTGTTCCACAAGGTGTCAAAGGGCGAGCCGGGGATGATCGTCTACGAGCCGGTGCTGTTCGCGAAACTCGACGACGGAAGGATTTTCCTCGAGGTCGATCGTGATATATACGAGCAGGGTGGGGCGACCCTCGACGACGTCAAGCATGTCGCCGATAGTGAGAAGATCGCGGATTTGATTGATTGGGGGCCGGTAGCGGTAATCGTCGAGGCGCATGACGGCATCGCGCACGAGGTGACCGCGAAGAAATGATCGGGGGACGGGGACTTGGATTGGAAAGAAGCTGATGGCGTGACGACCTTGGTCAGTCGCCGCAACCTTCTCAAGACCGGGCTGAAGATGGGGCTGATGGCTGCCGTTCCAGCATTGGTACCGAGCGCGGCGCTGGCGGCCTATCGGGTGATCCCGAAACGCTCGCGCTCACTTTCATTTTACAATTTGCACACCGGCGAGAGCCTCAAGACCACATACTTTGCGAAGGGCGAATACATTCCCGGCGCGTTGCGCGAGATCAATCACATCCTGCGCGACTGGCGCCAGGACGAGGTGAAGCCCATCGATCCCGCGCTGCTGGACTTGCTGGTGGGGATTCATCGACGCCTCGATACCAAGCAGCCGTTCCAGATCATTTCGGGCTATCGCACGCCGAAGACCAACGCGATGTTGCACTTCGCTACCGAGGGCGTCGCGGTCCATAGCCTCCATCTCGACGGCAAGGCGATCGACATCTGTGTCGAAGGACGCTCGCTGAAGAACGTCAAGCGCGCTGCGATGTCGATGTTCGGGGGCGGCGTGGGCTACTATCCGCGCACCGGTTTCGTGCACGTCGACACCGGCCGCCTCCGCTTCTGGTAGCTCGCCTTCCAAAACGGAAAAGCGCGCCTCGGCATCGCCGCGACGCGCTTCCTTACAAGATGTAGGATGTTGCTACTTGGCGGCGCCGGCGCTCGCGGCCTGCTTCACCATCGGTTCGAGCTCACCGCTCTCGTACAACTCGCGCACGATGTCGCATCCGCCGACGAACTTGCCGTTGATGTAGACCTGCGGGATGGTCGGCCAGTTGCTGTAGCGCTTGATGCCCTCGCGAATCTCCATGTCCTGAAGCACATCGACGGTCTCAAACGGCGCGCCGAGCGACTCGAAGATTTCCACGGTGGCGGCCGAAAATCCGCATTGCGGAAAGCTGCGGTTGCCCTTCATGAAGAGCACGATCTTGTTGCTGTTGATGGTCGACTGGATCTTTTCAGCTACGTCAGCCATTTCCCTTACCTCCGATTCGCGTGCTGCGCCGGTGTCAATGTTTTTAGCGTGAGGGCGTGGACGCGCGCGCGCATCGCATCGCCGAGTGCATTGTAGACTGCCTGATGCCGTTCGACGAGCGACTTGCCCTCGAAGCTTTCGCTTATCACGACCGCCTCGAAATGGTCGCCACCACCGGTGTAGTCACGCACTTCGACCTGCGCGCCCGGAATGCCGCCGGCGATCATCTGCTCGATTTCACTCGCGTCCATCGAATCTCACTCCCGTTCATTCTAACCACAGTTGCAAAAAGAAACTAGCTCCCGATTACTGCCGATACTCGATGTCGTAGCGATTCTCCTTCTTCTGCTCATCGGGAGTCATCTTCTTGGCGGATTTCGATTTTCCTGCCAGCAGAGAATTCACGCCCTCGGTGAGTTCGCCGGCCCCGCCCGAACCGAGCATCCGTCCCGCGATCGATCCGTCGGGCGCGAGGAACAGTGTCGTCGGCAGCGCCTCGACGCCGAAGCTATCGAGTACCGGCGGCTCCGCAAGAAGTATCGGATAGTTGATGTCGAACTCGCGTACGAACGGACGGATGACTTTGACGCCCTCGCCCTGCACCGTGTCGCACGAGATGCCGAGGACCTCGAGGCCCTTGGATTTATGATACTTCGTGTAGAGTTTCTTTAACTCGGGAATCTGATGGCGGCAGGGCGCGCACCAGGTCGCCCAGAAATCGATCACCACCGGATGCCCTCGGTACTGGCTGAGGCGGACTTCATGGCCCTGAAGGTCGCGCAGCGTGAAGTCGATCACCTTGTCCGATGCGCGAGTGGATTGCGGCATGACGGTTCCGAGCAGGAGAGCGACGCCCACGAATGCCATCAGCAGTATTTTTGATTTGCGGATCATCTAAATTTCAGACCTGCTCGACGACGGTTGCGATGCCCTGGCCGATTCCGATGCACATCGTCGCGACCCCGAGCCTCACTCCGCGCCGGCGCATCTCATGCGTCAAGGTGACCATCAGTCGCGCGCCCGAACATCCCAGCGGATGGCCTAGCGCAATCGCGCCGCCGTTCACATTGAGTCTGTCCTCGGGAATTTTCAGGTCGGTGTTACACGCAAGGACTTGTGCGCCAAAGGCCTCGTTGATTTCGAAAAGATCGATGTCCTTGATGCGTGAGTCCCGCGCGCTGCAGCGCTTTGTGGGTCGAGGGCACCGGACCCCATCCCATGATTTCCGGCCGCACGCCCGCCACTGCCATCGCACGGATTTTCGCCATCGGTTTGAGCCCCAATGACTTCGCGCGCTCGGCCGTCATCAGCAGAACCGCCGCGGCGCCGTCGCTGAGTTGCGAGGAATTGCCCGCCGTCACCTGGCCGTCGGGTTTGAATGACGGCTTGAGGGTCGCGAGCTTCTCCATCGAGGTCTCGGCGCGCGGCCCCTGGTCGACATCGACCGTCATGCCGTCGGGCAATTTGATCGGGACGATTTCTTCCTTGAAGCGCTCGCGTGCCGCAACCGCGCGCTGATTCGATTGCATCGCGAAGGCATCCGACTGCTCGCGCGTGATGTGGTACATCGCGGCGAGTCGTTCTGCCGTAAGTCCCATGAAAAACATATCCTGCGGAAACATGTCCATCAGCTTCGGGTTGGGCGAGATGCCGGAACCCATCGTCACATGGGTCATGCTCTCGACGCCGCCCGCAATCGCGATGTCGCCACATCCGGTCATGATGGCCTGGGTGGCCGAGTTGATCGCTTGCAGGCTCGATCCGCATTGCCGATCGATGGTGGTGCCGGCGACCTCGACCGGCAGGCCCGCGAGCAATCCGATCATGCGGCCGACATTGAGGCCCTGCTCGCCAGTCTGATTGGCGCATCCCCATACCACGTCTTCGATCTCTTTCGGATCGAGCTTGGGATTTTTTTCCAACAGCCGCTTGATGCAGTAAACCGCGAGGTCATCGGCGCGGACATCTTTATAGTAGCCCTTGTCGCGACCGGCCTTCCCGATCGGCGTCCGCACTCCGTCAACGATTACAACCTCGCGCATGATGCTATCTCCCTCGGAACCGAATTCGCTCGCACCGCGAACTCATATGATACTCCGAGTGCGCTTTTCAGCTAGATCGGATTGCGGGAGGACAAAGGGCGCACCGAGATCGTCATCGGTGTCGATTTAGTCGCGACTGGCGCGAGCGCGAAGAACGGCAAGTCCGTGGGGGCGCGCGGGGCCAGTGCCGATATCGCGATTGAAGTCCAAATCGAAGCGCGGATCGAGCGTCATATGGTTGCGGCTAACATTGATCACATGAACCTTGTGATCGCCGTCGGCCTGGACCACGCCGCCCGGCGCGAGATCTTCGACCAGGAAGTAGTCCGATACCACCAGCCGCTTCTCGTCCTTGGTCATCGTGAGGTAGTGAGGCCCCGAGCCTGCGCCGAGGTCGACCACGTCCAGCAATTTCGGATGCTTCGGACTGGCGATGTTAAGCTGCACTATCTTTCCCGCCTTGCCCGCATAGTTCAGGGTGACGAACATTCGCGCACCATCGCGAGTGATCCAAATCAGTTGCGGCCATATTGAGGCATTGGGTACCGCGAAGGCTGAGAGGTCGTAGACCGCGGTCGCCGAGCCGGCTTTTGGGTCCACCAGGTAAAGCTTGTTGTCCAACATGCCCGCGGTGAATGCGCGAAGCCGAGGATCATGCGGGATTAACTTTACGTCCATGGTGCCGGGCGGGTTGTTGGGATCGCCGACAGTGATCTTCCGAATTATCGAGCGCTTTTTGAAATTCCACACCCGGATGCTCCCGCGCAGGAGCACTGCGCCTCCGCCCGGAATGTTCAGCGAGTGAAGCGGACAGATGTAGTCGCTCGTGAGGATAAGATTGTGCGCCTGGTCGATCGCGAGACCATGGGGATCGAAGCCATCACTCGGAGGATTCAGCGGCCATGCCTGCACGAAGTGCTGATTCGCATCGTATTCGACCAAACGCCCGGGGTTGGCGCCGTCCGGGGAGCCCATGAAGGTTCCGAGGAACCCGCCATTTTTCAAGGAATCGAATTCGTCGGTAATCGAAGCGCCGGGTGGATTATCGGATCGAATGAACTGCGGATTGCGAGGTTCGCTTACATCAAAGAAAAAAACCTGATCCTGTCCGCGCAAGACGCTGAGCAGACCTCCGAGGGCGAGCGTTTTGCCGTCCGCTGAAACCCCGAGGTGATGAGGCTCGTTGCCAATCGCGCCTGCACCGAGGAAAGCCGGGAGCGGCACGGTACTGAGCACCTTGCCATAGGTAGCCGATTTCTCATCGAAGTCGACCACGGCAAGGAAGTCGGGAGCGACGTGCGCCTGGTCGCCCGCCCATACAATGAGCGTATCTTGTGCGGCAGCCTTGGATACTTCGTCATGCACTATCGGTGACTTTGCGGCGGCGTCGATGGCGCTGAGACCAATCATCAGACTGATCAGCGCGATGGCCAGGGGCGCGCGAAATCCGCGGCCACCGGACGGACGAGCGACCCGGGAAAAACAGTCCGTGATCATTCGAACTCCTGCGAACTAGAAAAATCTTGCTGGCAATTTTGCCACTGAGGAATTGGCAGTTTACCGTGATGGCGAACTAACCAAAAGCCAATGCGGCAGATTCGCGATGAAGAGGATTCGCTACTACACGATTTTACGCGCGCGCAAATCGGCGAGATGAGTCTTGTCCAATCCCAGCAGGGTTGCCAGCACCTCATCAGTATGCTCACCGAGTTTCGGCGCGCGCGTGTCGGGCGTGGCGGTGGAGTCGGGGTTGCGCAGCGGAGTGCCCGGTACGATGAGGTCTTCGTAGCTCGGATGGTCCGCGTGCAGGATCATCCGATGATCCTTTAGATGCGAGTTCTGCGTGACCTCCTCGACATTCGCGATCGGCGCGCACGGAACCGCGGCATTCTCGAGCTTCTCCAGCCAGAAGGCGCGGGTGCGAGTCGCGAAATGCGCGACGAGAATTTTTTCCAGTTCCGCATGATGCGCGGTGCGGTCGGCATTGCACCTTGAAGCGCGGGTCGTCTTTCAGCTCCGGCATTCCGATCGCATCGCACATGCGCTCCCAAATCGCCTGGTTGCCGGCGCCCGCGACGAAGAAGCCATCGGTCGCGCGAAACTGCTGGAAGGGCGTAATCGACGGATGCCGCGTGCCGAGCGGCCGCGGCACTTTGCGCGTGACCGAGAACCGCGCGATGGCGTCCTCGAGCATCGCCACCTGGCAGTCGAGCATCGCGATGTCGACGTGCTGGCCCTTGCCGGTCGCGTCGCGGGCGCGCAGCGCGACGAGGATTCCGATGATGCCGTAGAGCGCGCCCGACAAATCGCCGATCGACACGCCGCATCGCAGCGGGTCGCCGCCCGGATATCCGTGATGCTCATGGTGCCGCCGAGCGCCTGCGCCACGATGTCATAGGCGGGCGCCGACGACATCGGACCGCTCTGCCCGAATCCCGAAATCGAGCACAGGATGATCTTCGGGTTCGATGCGCTCAGATGCTTGTATCCGACGCCGAAACGCTCCATGGTGCCGGGCGAGAAATTCTCAACCACCACATCAGATTTATCCGCAAGCTGGATGAGGAGCTCCGCGCCTTCTTTGGTCCGCAAATCGATGGTGACGCTCTTCTTGCCGCGATTGACACTATAGAAGTAGCCGGAGTCGCCGCCCGGAAGGATCGGTGCGAAGCTGCGCGAATCGTCGCCGCGCCCGGGCACTTCAATCTTGATGACCTCGGCGCCGAGGTCGGCCAGATTCATCGGTGCAGAACGGTCCGGCCAGGACGCGGGTCAGATCGATGACGCGGATTCCGGCGAGAGGTTTTTGTTCAATCATGTGAATTCATTTTTTACTTTCGAGGTAATTTCGAATCTGACGTGATGGACTTGACGATCTGGAACGTCGTGGCCTCCATCGTACCTGACCATATGGCCCGATCAAATTCCGCGCGCGATGCTTCCGCGATTCGAGTCCGGCGCGCCCGCAAGGATCGACCTGCCGCGGCTGCAGCAACTCTACGATCAGCTTCATCTAAAGAATTACTTGAGCTTGCGGGTTCCACGCGCGCGGCTCGCGGCGGCATTCGATCGGCTGGCGCGCGACCGCGATCACACCATCCTCGTCGCCGAGGCCGCCGGCGAAGTCGTCGGCACCTGCCATGTGATCGTCGTGCCGCATCTGGGTCATGCGCTGAAGCCGTTTGCGATCGTCGAGAATGTCGTCGTCGATGCGGACGCGCGCTCGTCCGGCATCGGGCAACATCTGATGGCGGCTGCGACCGACCTCGCGCGCCGCCGCGGATGCTACAAGCTGGCGCTGACCAGCAACATCGCGCGTCCGCGCGCGCACAAATTCTACGAACGTTTGGGCTGGACCCGGACCCACTTTGGCTATTCGTTAGGTTTGGAGTAGCGGCGGCGTTTGAGTTACGCTTCGCCCAAGCGCATCAGCAGCAACCCAGCCGCGGCGGGCGAGCTGCCAAGGAGAAATCTCATGGGTGCAAATATCGGAACTGAAGCAATCGACCCGAACAATAAATGGCGTCTGGAGACTCCCGGTCATCAAGGATGGAAGCGCACCGTCAATCCAGACGATCCGGCCGCTTCCTGATGATCTCGGCGGATTGCCATGCGCAGGAACCCTCCAACCTGTGGGCCGAGCGCATCGACAAGAAATATCTGCCTCGCTTGCCGCGCGTCGAAACCGACGAGAACGGCGTCAAGTGGAGCATCTCCGAGGGATGGGCGAAGTCGCGCCTGCTCGACAGCTCGCTCACCGGCGAGGACCTCTTTCGCAACAGCCGCGGCTATGATCCGGAGGAGCGGCTGCGCGATCACGTGCGCGACGGCATCGATGCCGAAATCATTTTCCCCAACAAGGGCCTGACGATGTGGGCGACCTCGGACCCCGAGTTCGCCACCGCGCAGTGCAAAATCTGGAACGACTGGGCGTGGGAGACCTTCGGCAAGTACAACGACCGCATGTCACCGATGGCGTGCATCGCGACTGCCGACATCGCCGCCGCGACCGCGGAAATTCAGCGCGTCGCGAAGCTGGGGTTCCGCGGCCTCACGCTGCCGTGCAAGCCGATTTTCGGTGCGCATGACTCGCGTCATCCGAACTACAACCTCGGGATGTACGACCCGATGTGGGCCGTGATCCAGGAAGCCGACATCCCCATCACCTTTCACGTCTCGACCGGACGCGACCCGCGCGCGGCGCGCAAGGACGGCGGCGCGGTCATCAACTACGTGTCGCATTCGCTGGTGCCGACCATCGAGCCGGTTGCGCATCTGTGCGCGTCGGGCGTGATCGAGCGCTTCCCGCGCATCCGGTTTGCGGCGATCGAATCCGGCATCGGATGGGTCGCGTGGGCGCTGGAGGCGATGGACGAGGCCTACGTCAAGCATCACATGTGGGCGTTTCCGAAGATGAAGCGGAAGCCGAGCGAGTATTTTCATTCCAACGGCTACGCCTCGTTCCAGGAAGACCCGGTCGGCCTCGACCTCGCGGTGAAGTACGGCCTGGTGGATAACTTCCTGTGGGCCAACGACTACCCGCATCACGAGGGCTCGTGGCCGCATTCGGCGCCCGCGGTCGAGCGTCAGATGAAGGATCTCAACGAGGAGCAGCGCGCGAAGATCCTCGGCCTCAACGCCGCCAAGCTATGGAAGTTCGACGTCGAGAAACTGATGAAGTATCGGGAGCAGCGCGCAAGCGCCTGAACCCGCGCGACGATTCCAAGGGCCGCTCCATTCGGGGCGGCCCTTTTCTTTAGCGGCAAGACGAATTTTTGCGGGAAACTCAGCCGGACCACCTCGGTCTGCGCGATCGCGTCATTCACCATCCGATCGACGTCGAGGCGCGCTTCGGATTCGTCGACTTCCTTCTGGCGCGCGTGGGTCTCCGGATGCGGCGGGGTAAACAAGGTGCAGCAATCTTCGTCAGGAAGTATCGAGGTCTCGAAGGTCCCGAGTTTGCGCGCCTCGACGATGATCTCGTTCTTGTCCATTCCGACCAGCGGCCGCAGGATCGGCATCGGCGGTGGCGGTTTGAATCACCATCATGTTCTCCAACGTTTGCGAGGCGACCTGGCCGAGGCTTTCACCGCTGACCAGCACGGTAGCACCAACCTTGGCCGCCAGCGCGGCCGCGATGCGCATCATGAAGCGCCGATACATCACGACGCGGAGTGGACGCAGACTCTTCGCCACGATCTCGCGCTGCAAAATTCCGAACGGCACCAGCATCAGCGTCGCACGCCCCTCGAAGCGCGTCAGATGAGTCGCCAAGCTCCAGCGCCTTGTCGCGGCTCGCGGTGGTCACCAGCGGATGCCCGTGAAAATGAACGAAGTCGGCGTGCAGTCCGCGTTTCATCATGCGATGCGCCGCGACCGGAGAATCGATTCCGCCCGACAGCAGCGTCAGCCCGCGCCCGGTGATCCCGACCGGCAGTCCGCCCGCGCCCGGGAGCTTGCCCGCCGATACGAAGGCGCCATCGGGCAGGATTTCGATCGAGATCGTCAGCTCAGGATTTTCCAGATCGACTTTGAAACCGAACTCATCGGCAACCGCGCCGCCGACCTCGCGATCGATCTCCATCGAATTGAGCGGGAAGCGCTTGTTATCGCGCGAAGTGCTGACGCGAAAAGTTTTCGCCTCGATACCGCGTGCGCGCGCAATCGCTTCGCGCGTAATGCCCTCGATTTCGAGGGGCGCCGGGTAGCTGATGGAGAAATTCTGCAGTCCGAAAATCAGCGCCGCACGCTCGCGGACTACCTCATCGGCAATGCTGTCGGGAAGTTCGATCATCAGGCGCGAGCCCAGCGAATGAGCGCGCCCGAGGTCGTAGTCGCCGAAGATCTTACGCAGGTTGTTCTTGATCTGATCGACGAAGCGCCATCGATTGCCGCCTTTGAGAGCGACTTCGTGATATCTGCCGATGAGGTAACGCATCTTCGATTTCGCCGTGATAAGAAAGCGGCGCTTCATGATATGCTATCCGGCAATCGGAGCCAGCATGTCGAAGTCGAAAAGCAATGCCGCCCTCGCGGCGGCGACCGAATCCACAATCGCCGAGCGGCATAAGCGCATCGAGACGTTGCGGCGCGCCTTGCATCAGAGCGATCCGACCGATCGCCAGGCCGACGACGCGGTGACTCGCGCCGCTGCGGTCCTGGTCCCGATCGTACATCGCGACGACGATTTGAACCTGGTTTTCATTCGCCGCTCCGACTCGGTCGAAAGCCATCGCGGGCAGGTCGCATTCCCTGGCGGCCGTGTCGACCCGACCGATGCGACGCTGCTCCACACCGCGCTGCGCGAAGCGCACGAAGAGGTAGGGATCGAGCCGCACCTGGTCGACGTTCTGGGTGGTTTCTCTACTATGAGTACGGTGTCGAGCGGGATTCGGGTCGCGCCTTTCGTCGGGGTGTTGAAGCGTCAGGTCGATTATCGGATCCAGGAAGTCGAAGTTGCCGAGGTGTTTGAGGTGCCGCTGCGGGCGCTCGCCGACAAGGCCTACCGCGGCGTTTACGAATGGAAGCGCGACAAGGATCGCGCCTCGTCGAATTTTCCCGGCGATTTTTTATGCGGGCCAGATCATCTGGGGCCTCACCCTGCGCATCACGGAAAATCTGCTCGACATCATGGGAATTCCGCATCCGCGGTAAGGTTTCGGGAAAGTATTTTCCTGGGCGAAGGTCGGGGCGGGTTTTTCTCCGCTTGTATTTGCACTCACAATGTAATTATATTCCTGTTCGATGGAATCCGTTGTTTCGGAGAAAATCGACGGCCGTCGCGCGCGAGGGGAACGCGCCCGCACCACGGTGGTCGATGCGATCCTCGATCTTTTGCAGGAAGGTGACCTGAAACCTACCGCCGAGCGCGTTGCCGAACGCGCGGGCGTGTCGCTGCGGCTGGTCTTTCATCATTTCGCGGACCTCGAATCGTTGTATGCAGTCGCGGCCGATCGGCAGTGGGAGCGCTTGCGTCCTCTTTTGAAGCCGATTCCGGATGACGGTCCGTTCGAGGAGCGCCTCGAACTATTTCTGCGCCAGCGGGCCCGAATGTGGGAACGCGTCGCGCCAGTGCGTCGGGCGTCGCTGTTATACGAACCGTTTTCGAAGGAAATCGCGCGTCGGCTGGCGGAGGCGCGGGCCCTCGCGCGCAAGGAAACGGCCGCCGTTTTCCGCCGCGAGATCCAAAGATTCACGCAACCCGACCGGGGCGAAATCCTAAGCGCGCTCGACGCCGCCTCGGCATGGCAGACCTGGGAAACGCTTCGCGGCCACCAGGGGCTTTCGGTCGAAAGCGCGCGGCGTGTGGTCACGCGAACAATTTCAGCTTTGCTCAACACTCAACGTCGTTAGCTGACCATTGGTCAGGGGAGATTTTGAAACATGAGTTCGATAACGCCGTCGGCGGAGGCCCTTCAGAAACTCGCGCAAGCACCTGAGACCGGCAAGGTGGTCATGCTCAACTTGCTCAAATTCAAGCCGGGCAATGGAGCGGCGTCATACGCAGAGTATGGACGCCACGTTTCGAAGATCCTCGATAAGATCGGCGCGCGCATAATTTTTGCGGGGCAGGTTGCGCAGTCGGTGGTTGGTGTGGACGGCGATTGGGACATGATCGCGATCGTCGAGTATCCGTCGCGAAAAGTTTTCCTCGAAATGGGCATGAGTGCCGAGTACCAGGCGATTCATCATTTTCGTGATGAAGGCCTCGAACGCACCGAACTCTACGCGATCAATCCGATGCCGGGTCTCTAGGAGGCGCGCGCGATGGGACGCAACATTCTTTTCATTACCACCGATCAGCAGCGCTACGATTCGCTGGGCTGCAATGGCGGCAAAATCGCTAAGACTCCGGTGATCGATAAACTCGCGGCGAACGGAATCAATTATCATCGCGCGCATAATCAGAATGTGGTCTGCATGCCCGCGCGCGCCACTATGATCAGTGGGCAGTATGTGCGGACGCACGGTGTATTTGCCAATGGCGTCGCGCTACCGCCGGATGCCCCGAGTATCGCGTCGTACCTTCATGAGAAGGCGGGATATCGAACTGCGCTGCTGGGGAAGGCGCATTTCGAACCCGCCCTCGACTTCACCGGACGCTGGCCCGAGAACACGATGGGTCGCAAAGGAAGCACCGGGCCGTGGCGTGGCTTCGAGCGGATGGAACTCGCGATGCACGTTCCCTTGGGCGGATGGCATTACTCAGTATGGCTGCAAAATAACTATCCGAACGAGCTTGGAGGATTTGCGCCATTACTCAGTGCAATGGGCGGCGGAGATACCGGCGCACCGGAAGTAAAGTACAATCCGATACCTCGAGAACACTACCATACCGACTGGGTCGCCGATCGCACGATTGCATTTCTCGACTCACTCGATCCGAATGAGAATTGGTTTGTATGGATGAGTTTCCCCGACCCGCATCATCCGTGGGATCCGCCCGAATCGGAGGCGCGAAGAGTCAACTGGCGCGATCTCGACCTGCCGCCCGGACATCCCGGCTCGCGCGAAAAAATCGAAGCCATCCTGCGTCAGAAGCCGCGTCATTGGCTCGATTGGTATGAGGGCCGCTTCCGCAATTTCGAGGGCGGGCCAACCCGGTTCATACCGGCACAGATGACGCACGACCAGGTCCGCGAGATCAACGCGATGACGCACGTCGAAAACGAACTCATCGATGAGGCCTGTGGCCGTGTCCTTCGGCGCATCGCCGAACGCAAATGGGACGAGCGCACCGATGTGCTTTTCACCACCGATCACGGCGAGCTGCAGGGCGACTTCGGCCTGGTTTACAAAGGGCCGTATCACGTCGATGCCTTGATGCGAATTCCGATGATCTGGCGGCCGGCGCCGATCTCTAACGTGAGCGCGGCGCAAATCGCCGAGCCGGTCGGGCAACTCGACCTCGCGCCGACTTTTTGCGAAATCGCCGGCGTTCCGGTTCCTGCGTGGATGGACGGGAAGCCACTTCCAGTTGCTCCGGGCTCCGGTCGCCAACGGGTGATCACCGAATGGGATAGTCAGTTCGCCCAAATCGGTATGCACATGAAGTCTATTTATCGCGACGGCTACGTTTGCACTGTTTATGAAAAAAGTACTCGCGACATCGGCTTCGATCTCGGTTCAGTAATTCGTGGACCACTCGGAGGTCCCGATCTTCCGATGCCCGATATCAGGTACGACGGCACCGAGGGCGAACTATACAATCTTCGCGAAGATCCGCTGCAATGGCGCAATTTGTGGAACGACGCCGGCTTCGCGAAGCTGAAATCCGATCTGATAGCCGACCTCTATGACAATCTCCCGCCCGCGCGCGACCCGCAGCTTCCGGTCGAAGCTGCTGCGTAAGATCAAGATGAAGCCCCTCACGATTGTCGGCGGCTATGGATCGCCTTACTCACGGAAAATGCGCGCGGTCCTCCGCTATCGGCGCATTCCCTTTCGATGGGTCATGCGCGGCTCGGGAGAGGACGTTGACATTCCGCCGGTGCCCGTCGCGTTGATTCCGGTTTTGGTCTTTCCTGGCGAAAATGGCACGGCCGACGAGGCGACGATCGATTCGACCTTTCAGATCATTCGTCTCGAGCGGATGCAGAAGGAGCGTTCGCTGATTCCATCCGATCCCGCGCTCGCCTTCCTTCAGGCTCTGATCGAGGACTATGCCGACGAATGGCTCACCAAAGCGATGTTCCACTATCGGTGGAATTATCCGGCCGACATTCACAAGGCCTCGCACGTTCTGATTCTGGATCGCATGCCGCATCTCGACGACGAACGGCTCGAGCGCGCCTCTAAAACGATCGCCGAACGCCAAATTTCGCGCCTTACTGTGGTGGGCTCCAATCCAACCACGCGCGAAGTAATCGAAGATAGCTATGCGCGGCTGCTGTCGATCCTCGATCGCCACGTCGCCGGCGGTTCCCTGTTCCTGATGGGCAATCGCCCCGGAGTTGGTGACTTCGGGTTGTTCGGACAGTTGAGTCAGCTGACGCATTTCGATCCGACGCCGAGCGCGATCGCGGCCGAGCATGCGCCGCGCATCTACTCCTGGGTGAACAGAATGGAGGATCTCAGCTCTGTCGAGGTCACCGATGACGGTTGGATGCCGCGCGATCTCGCCGGTTCGGGCTTGCGGCCTCTATTCGAGGAGATCGGCCGCGTGTATGCGCCATTTCTGCTCGCTAACGCGCGCGCGTTGAATGCGAAAGCATTGGAGGTGCGCGCTGAGATCGACGGACACCCATGGGTGCAGCAACCATTCCCATACCAGCGGAAATGTCTGATGTGGCTGCGGGAGGCTTACCAATCGTTGGCCGAGGGCGATCGAAGTTTCGTCGATCGATGCCTTGCAGGAACCGGGTGTGAGGCGATTTTTGCCGGCTCGATTTGAGCTGCGCTAACTGCGAGCCAACAGCATCTCAAAGTAGGATTCCTCGATCAGATTGGCGGGGCTGATTCCGAGCGCGCCCAGGAGTTCGTCGACCACCGAACGGCTGCGTTCGGCCTCTTCATTCTCGGCGAGTACCGCTTCGATCTCACCGTATTCTCCCAACCCTTCCACGCGATCCAAATGGAGGCGAACGCTATCGCGCATCATCAGGTTGCGGGTCTTGCGCACGGTGGCGATAGTGCCGAGCGCCTGTGTCATCATCGTGCGAAACTTTTCCGGGTCCGCGATGGCGACAATTTCATATGTGCTGAGCTTGAGATGCTCGCGATCCTCGCGGCCATAGTAAATCAAGCAGGCTCCCGACTCCTCTTCGCGAAGCTTCAACTTTCCGGCGCCGACGCGAAAGAAGGTATCGCATTGCGCGAGCGCCGCTTTGAATCGATAGCCGATCGCTTCGGCACGGCCGCGAGCCTGCTCAAGGTCGGGCAGTTTGAACTTCGCTTCGAGGTTTCGCATCCGAGGGGTGAGTTGGTTCTTCGATGTCGCCTGTGATCAATCGCGCTCCGCGTTGATAGGTAGCATACGCCCACGCCCATTCGAACATCACGATGATGCGATTGCGAAATCCGATCAGATACGCGATGTGGACGAGGGACCAAATCAACCATGCCAGCAAGCCGCTGAGTTTCAACTTGCCGATTTGCAGGATCGCGAACGCGCGACCGACGGTCGCCAGCACGCCCTTGTCGACGTACCTGAAGGCTTCGTACGGTTGGCCGGCAATTGTCCGCTCGATGTTGTGCGCAACCCAACGGCCCTGCTGAATCGCGACCGGTGCGAGGCCCGGCAGCGTTCGGCCTTTAGCATCGACGCACGCGGCGATGTCGCCAATCGCGAACACTTCCGGATGCCCCTCGATGCTGAGGTCGCTGCGCACCTTCACTCGTCCGCCGCGATCCAGTTCGACTCCAAGCGTCTTGGCCAGCGGCGATGGGGCGACACCGGCCGCCCATATGATGGTATGCGCGCGGATCTCAGCGTCCTTCAGCCGGATCAATTCGTGCGCGATGGACTGCGCGGGAGTCGCCGTCATTACCTCGACGCCGCGCCGGCGCAGTGCATCGGCGGCTTTGGCTGCGAGCGTTTCATCGAAGGTGGGAAGAATGCGCGGGCCTGCCTCGACCAAAACGACTCGGGCCTCGCGCGGATCGATGCGGCGAAAATCGCTGACGATCACCTGCCGCGAGATCTCCGCGATCGCGCCGGCAAGCTCGACTCCGGTGGGCCCTCCGCCGATCACTACGAAGGTCAGCAACACCCGGCGCGCTGCCTCGTCGCGCTCGCGTTCCGCAAGCTCGAATGCGAGCAGGATTTGCCGGCGAATTTCGATCGCGTCTTCGAGGCTCTTGAGCCCGGGTGCGTAGCGAGCCCATTCATCGTGGCCGAAGTAGGAATTTCCGGCGCCCGCCGCGAGAATCAGAAAGTCATACTTGAGGTCGCCTTCGCTGGTCGTCACACAGCGCCGCCCGAGGTCGATGGACCGCGCCTCTTCCAACATCACCCTGGTATTCGCGCTGTGCCGCACGATGGAACGGATCGGGTACGCGATGTTCGCAGGCGACAGACCCGCAGTGGCGACCTGGTAGAGCAGCGGTTGGAAGAGATGATGGTTGCGACGGTCGACAATCGTCACTTGCACTTTCGCGCGGCGCAGCGCCCATGCCGCATTGAGGCCGCCGAAGCCCGCGCCGATGATCACCACGCACGGCGGCGTCAGCTCGAGGTGACTGGTGTTGCTGGTAGTGGACATAAGCTGGGTCGCGCTGGCGGGTCAGTGAATCGATGCCGCTTCACCTTGACAGTCTAACAAACCGGTGAATAGGTTCGATGCTTCAAACCAACCTGACCCGGGACAGAAATAGTGGCGAATCCAAAGAAAGACCTCGATTCTGATCTGACGCAACTTCGCGCGATGGGATTCGATCCCGATGCGACGGCTGCCCAACGTGTGGAGAAACTCGGCGAACTGCGCGGCAAAGGATCTACCACCGATCTCGCGATCGCGCGATTGCTTGGCGATGCCAATGAGTCGGGCGCGGGCGCGACGCTGGTGGAAATGGAAGCGAATGCGACCGGTGCGCTGCGACGCGAAATCCGCCGCGCCATCTACAAATTGCGCCAGCACGGCATCGAGGTGCACGAGCCCGAGTCCAAAACCAAAGCGGCCGTTGCTCCGAGTGAGATCGGCTTGTCTGCGTTGATGTCGCCCATCGATCCCGAGGGCGCGCAGATCGTCTGGATGCTCAAGGCCCGTGCGCGCGGCGGCCTGGTCCGGCTCTGGGGTCTAGTTTCGGACACGCTCGGGCTGGCGGGGGTCCAGAATCATGCGCTGTCGCGGCGCGAGCTGAAGGAGCAGCAAGAGGAGTTGGAGCAACAGGCGGGAGTGAAGCTGGTGGATATCGATCCGCGCCTCGCGGACTTTATCCTGTGCGATGCGTATCGGCGCACGCCCGAGGCAGCTCGCCCGAATGTAGGCAACTTCTACATGTTGCGCACCGAGGTTACCGGCGCCCCGCTGCCCACCGAATTGGCGCATCCGATCTACGCGGAGTTCGCGAAGCAGGCCGCCGAAGAACCCTCGATCGAGCTCTTGAAGGAACCGGAGATCCAGGCGTTTCGCATTCCCACCAAGGAACTCGAGCCCTACCTCGAGGAGGTCAATCGCGCGCAGGAGAGCGTGCTGGTGGTCAGCCGCTCGTCGCAGGAGGACCGCATCATGGCGGCGGTCGAGAAAGCGATCGGCGAGCTGCTCAGCGGCGACCGCGCGATGCGTCTGCGCCGCCGCCTCGAGGATATCGGGCTTTACCTCGCGCGCACGGGTCGCCGTCAGCAGGCTGGCTGGGCGGCGGCCGCGGCGGCGAAAATTCGTGATGGCGCCGACCTCGCCAAGGTCGCCTTCTTCCGGTCGCTGGTGCAGACCCAGCTAGGCGCGCTGATGGCGCAGGAAGTGGAGCATCGGCGCGAGGAGCCACGGCTCATTATGACCCCGGCGGAGGCGCTGCGGGCGCAGGAGCAGGCGCGCTCCCGAGGCACCCGGCGCTAGCGGCGAGCCCTACTTTCTGTAGCGAAGAAAAAGCGAAGAGCCTTGAGCCGCAAGGCTTATTTGGCTTCGTTTGGTAATTTTCACTTTCTTGCCAACTTCGATTGAATGGGTTTGTTTTTGCCTTTAAGCATTCAGCCCGGATGGTTCGAAGTGGGTTTGTTTTTGCGTTTCCGTTGACGCTGCGACCCTCACTCTTTGTACCCTTCTCAGTATACCACATCGAGAATGACCAGTGCGCCGACGATCGTAAGGATCGTCACCGGAATTCCAACCTTGAGGTATTCCCGAAAGGTTATGCTCACGCCGCGCTTTCGCGCCTGCTCGATGACGATGAGATTGGCGATCGATCCGACCACCGTCAGATTGCCCGCCAGCGTGCTGACGGCTGAGATGAGGAGCGCGATCTTTTCGGTGCCGCCGAGTGCCGGAAAGATCGGACGGAACAGCAGGACCGCGGGAACGTTGCTGACCAAATTGGAGAGCAGCGTGACCACCACGGTGAGCGTCACCGGATTGGCTAGCCGCTCGATTCCAATCCTGCTAACCACCGCCCGATCGAGGCCGGTCGCCTCGAGTCCGCCGATGACCACGAACAGGCCCGCGAACATCAGAAGCGTGGTCCAGTCGACCATCCTGAAAACGCGGTCCGGCTTGAGCCGGCGCGTGAAGAGCAGAACCGCTCCTGCGCCCAATGCGACGAGGTGGGTGGGGAATCCAAGCGCGAAACAAATTAGGGCAGCGACCGCGACCAGCGATGACTTTGCCATCAGCGCGGGGATGGTGCGCCGCCCGCGCGCAGGTTGGGCCACCGCGATTCGCTCGCGCGAGAGCTCTGCGCGATAGACATAAGCGATGACGAAGTAGTCGATGACCAGTCCCGCGATTGCGACCGGCGCGAGGCGGATGGCGAATCGCGCATAGTGAAGACTCGCGAAGCCGGCGACGATCATGTTCTGCGGATTGCCGGTGATGGTCGCGGCGCTGCCGATATTGCTGGCGGTCGCGAGCGCGATCAGAAAGGGCAGGGCGTCAAGCGCGAGCGCCTCACAAGTGTCGATCAAAAGCGGCGTCAACGCGATGCAAACGACGTCGTTGATGAAGAACGCGGCCAGGATGCCCGAGGCCGCCACCGTCATCGCGAGGAATCCATAGCCCGAGCGAGCGTTGAGCAGAAGCGCGCGCGCGAATGCGGTGAAGGCGCCCGAGAGGCGCAGATTCGCCACCACGATCATCATGCCGAACAGCAGCGCAAGGGTGCGATAGTCGATGACGTGGCGGGCCGCGTCTTCGGAGAGTGCGCCGCTCAGCACCATCGCCACCGCGCCCACGAATGCGGCGCCCGCGCGATCGAGCCTGAGCCCTGGGAATTTCCCGATCGCGATGACCGAGTAGGTGAGGACGAAAATGGTTAGCGCGGCGGCAGTGTGGGTCATCAGGTTGGAGGAAGAAGCGACCTCGTGAAATGATCGCGATTGAGCCTCACGCGATCAAGTCGTATGTCATAAGCGCCGAGTCAGGAGGAATCGCCGATGGAGTCGCCGATCAAGATTGCCGAGATCGATCACGTAGTTTTCCGCTGCCGCGATCAGGACAAGATGCTCGATTTCTACACGCGGCTGATGGGACTCGCCGAGGAGCGGCGCCTGGAGCAGATCGGCCTCATTCAGCTTCGTGCGGGCAGCGGTATGATCGATTTGGTGCCTAACGACGGCCCGATCGTGGAAAAATCCCGCAACGTCGACCACGTATGCCTCGGCATTCGCGCCGACGACATGGATGCGATCGCACGTCATCTGAAGGAGTGCGGAGTGGATTTTATCGAAGGTCCAGTGCCGCGCTACGGAGCCCATGGGACGGGACTTTCGATCTACATTCACGACCCGGAAGGCAACGTCATCGAGCTGAAGCAGATGCCGCAATGACTTGGAACCGCGTCCGGCGGCTTGGTCCGGGCTTGGCGGCGCCGGTTCCTTTGTAAGCGGCGGCGCTTGTTTTTGAGCGCGCCCACACTAGAATCTCTCCCGATGACAAAATCCAACCTTCGAATCCTGCGGCCATTGCTTACCGTGGCTGCGCTCACCGTATCGTTTGCGCTGACGGGATGTTCGGGCGGAGGTCCGGGGAAAACCGCGCAGAACTACGTCGATGGCCTGAGGCTGTTCAACTATCCGGCCCTCTACCAGTCCTTGTCGCATCAGGATCAAGTCGACAGGACGCTGGATCAGTTCCTGACCGAGATACCGCTCGCTCCCAATGTCAGTCGTGACTGGTTCAAAGGCGTGCTGGGCGCGCAGGAATACACGGTGGGCGAGGTCAAGCAGGAAGGCGACGCGAAGGCGGTAGTTACAGTCAAGATAACTCGTCCGGACCTGCCGCTATGGGAGCGCACCATCGACGCCACCGTGGATCCTAATTCGGGGCCCGAGCAGGCGGCGCAAAAAAGCCTTACCGAAAAAAGCTTTCCCAAGGTTACATACGACGACGACATCGTCGCGGTGAAGGAAGGCAGCGACTGGAAGATTTTCTACGACTACGGCGCCAAGGATTCGATCGAAAAGAAGCATAAAGAAGGAATCGACGCCTACCACAAGCACGACTACGACAAAGCGATTGCCGCCTACCAGGCCGCGATCGCCGAGTGCGATAAGGAAGAAGCCACCGGCAATGCCGGCATCAAGTTTCAGCTTCAGCGGGAACTCGATGACATCAATGCGGTCAAGGCGCAGATCCCCGACGGCCAGGCTTATGTTCCCAAGCTGGCGCTGAGCGACGTCGATATGAAGATGGCGTCCTCGGGGGTGCCGGGCATCTTCGGCAAGATCACCAACAACGGCGACAAAGCCATCGATGAGATCGTAGTCACCGTCACCTACTCCGAGGGCAAGGGCGCCAAGAAGAAGCAGGTCTATTCCGAGGAACATTCGGTTATCAGCACGCCGATCGCGTTCCTCAACTTCTCCAAGCCGGTGCTTCCGTTCGTGCCGGGCGAGACGCGCAGCTTCGGCTTCAAGTTGACCGCGCCGGCCGATGTGCAGAAGAAAGCGACTCCCGACCTCGAAGTGAGCGGCGTCGTGTTCACGCAGTCCAAGGCACCATTGCCGAAGGCGCCGCCGGCCCCGACGCCAACCCCGGCGCCCGGAGCTTCTCCCGCAGCCGGAGCCGCGGCGCCACCGCCACCACCACCGCCCCCTCCTCCGCCACCACCACCGGCACATTGATCGCGCCGGTCGAAGGAAGTTGAATAATGGAATCGCGAAGGCCAACCCCCTTCGCGATTCTGTTTTGTAGATGCATCGAGGGGAGGCGTAGCCGCATAGTTTGTCCGCAGCATCGAAAAGATCGGTGAGCATCGCGATTCCGACCCACAATCGCGCGCGCACCTTGGGTGAGACGCTCGCGAGCATCAGGGAAGTCGTAGTTCCTTCCGATGTCGCCCTCGAATGCGTGGTGATCGACAACGCTTCGACCGATGACACCGCGCGGGTGGTCGAAGTCGTCAGAAATGCCGCGCCGCCGTTTCCGGTTCGTCGCGTGTTTGAGCCTCGGCAGGGCTCCAGCTATGCGCGCAATCGAGCCGTCCATGAGGCCGCGGGCGATTTCATTCTCTTCCTCGATGACGATGCGATCGCCGATCCGCAGTGGCTGACCGCGATGCTTTCCGCGCTTGAGACTCGCGGTCTGGATGCCGCCTGCGGGATGGTGCTGCCGCGCTGGAGTGCGCCTCCGCCGGCATGGCTCGGACCTAGACTATGGGTCAAGCTGGCGGTGCACGATCAGGATGCCATCCGGTTGGCTCCTTTGAGTGAAGTAGAAGCGCTGCAGAACTATTTCAGCGCCAACGTGGGGTTTCGCCGCTCGGCCTTCGAACGCTTCGGCCGCTTTCGCGAGGACCTCGGCGTGGTCGGCAAGAATCCGATGTCGGGGGAAGATACTGAGTTGTTCGCGCGCATCATCGCAAAGGGCGGCAAGATGGGATTCGTACCCGACGCCATCGTGCATCATCAGATTCCGCGGGAGCGAATGAGTCCCGAGTACCTGCTGCGCAAGAGCTATGCATTCGGATTCGGCAGCGCGGTCGCGGGCGGTAAAAGTCACAACCATTTCGACAAGCTGGTGAAGAACCTGGTGCGCATGACAGGTGCCGCACTACGCAATGATCGCGAAGAAGCGCTCTGCCATCTCCTCGAATGCGCGAATTTCGTAGGGTACTGGAGGGGTCGCCTCGCACAGCGACGAACCGGTCGGGTTTAAAATTCCTCACTTTCAAAAAGATCCCGATTCGATTAATAATCCGCCATATTGTAGGTTTCGCCGCAACTTAACCTTGCCCAAGCTTGTAATGGGCATCAGCACTGACAGCCCAAAGGAGGGTTGCCATGAGACGTAATGTCTTTTCCCTGATGCTAGGTCTCGTAATCTTGTCGCTTGGAGGGTCCGCGCGGGCCATCACTTGCCCGACCGGGCAGCATCAAGTCTGTCATGGCGGCAGTGGGCGCGGCGGTGGCTACCACACCACCTGCACCTGCGTGAACAACCCCCCGCCGGTATGCGTCACCGCGTGGGGCACGCAGATCCTGGCGGGAACTTCCACCATTCTGTATGACACCTACACCGCCACCGCTCCGGATACCTGTAGCGCTCATGCGACGATGGTGTCGTGTGGTCTGGACCTCGTTCTCACTCCTCCCAATGCGACCGGCTATCCGGTTTGCAATGTGGTTTACCCTGCCGACGGCGAGGACAACGGCGACTAGCATCGGCCAATTCGCCCTTCCCTGGCGGCCGCGTCAATCGGCACCTTCAATGGTGATTACGCGGCCGTCGTTTTTTTTGGTCCGATGTCAATGGATGTCCGTGCAAATGTCCTCAGGTGGACAAGAAAATCTCTCGCGCTATCAACTTCATCGGAGTAATTGGGGAGTAGCCGCAACTCGGTGCTCCCGAATTACTCGGTTGATGATGAAGCAAACCAATTTCTTCTCCATAGCCGTGCTGATGTCGGTGCTCGCATGCGGCGGCGGACTCGCTGACGCACAAATGCCCCAGGATGCCATGGGCCTCCCGATTCCCACGACCATCGTGTTGACCAAGCCGGCGCCTGGCAAAGGTTTCGAGGGCCGCCTCCTGATAACCGTCGGCGTCGGTAAATCCACCTACAAATTCATTCTCCAGGACGCTTACACCAATCACACCTATGTCCTTTGGCCCAGCATCTGGGAGCAGGCGCGACAGTCCACGCCCAACCTCTATGCCGAGGGCATCGACTCGGAGCAGTTCGCGCGAGTCAAACCCGGCGCGACGGTGACGATTTCCGGAATGTATACTTCGGCACAACGCTGCTTCGAGGTTTTGAGTGTCGATGACGGCGACCATCGTTACGACGGCGGCGACGAGATGAGCCATTATTGATGACTACTCCGCTATGTCGCCACGCATTAAAGGGGGGCAGAACTTTTCGTGGAAAAAATGCACTTCACTCGGATGGATCAAGGCAGCGACGAGGATTTCCAAATCCTCAAGCGGGTCCATGAGAGCAATCTCGTCGAGCTGCCGGATCGTTTGATGGCGATGGTTACGGACCTCTCCGCGGACGAGGCCTACAACCTCAATCGCTGCGGACACAGCTTGCAAGCCGCCACGCGCGCCCTGCGCGATGGCGCCGATGAGGAATTGATCGTCGTGGCGCTGCTTCACGATATCGGCGAATCGCTCGGACCGATGAATCATGGCGAGGTAGCGGCCGCCATCCTGCGTCCCTTCATTTCCGATGACCGTTACCACCTGCTCAAATACCATCCGCTCTTTCAGACCTACTTTTACGCGCGGCATCTGGGCCTCGATCCTAACGCGCGCGAGAAGTTCCGGAATGAGTCGTGGTATCAGGCGACGGTGGATTTCTGCGCAAAATATGACGAGGTTTCATTCGACCCGGCATATCCCAATGAGCCCATCAGCACCTTCGACCCGATGGTGTATCGGGTGCTTAAAAAACCCTGGCTTCCGCCGAGCAAGGTGAAGTAGCCCGTCAGGCAAGGAAATCCAGCATCCCGCGTCGCATGATGCCTTCGAGATAAGGAATCAAATCAAGCTGCCGAGTTCCGAGGGCGCAACCCATCGCGCCTCGACATGCTCATGAGGGCGCAACCGAATTTCATGCGTGCGACTCGCGATCGCGCAGGCGAAAATCATCTGGAGGTAGGGCCCGACGCTGTTGTGAACTCCGAGCAGGCGCGGGGTCGTAATCGCGAGGCCGGTTTCCTCCTCGATTTCGCGCGCGAGGCATTCTTCGAATGACTCACCGACGCAAGATGGCCGCCCGGCAAATCCCACGTGCCCGGTTTGTACGCCATCGAGGGCGCGCGCTTCAGCACCAGCAGCTTCCCGCCGCGCGCGATAACGCCATGAACTCCGACCCAAAACTGATCTTCCGCCATCGCAATCAGGCTAGTTGAGCGCGGCGCCAGGTCGCTATCGCGTTTGAGGAAGTGACCGGCATCGAAGTAGGATTTCCGCGCATCGCGGCGCATCTCGGCGCATCTCGAAGTATTGGGGAGAGACATGGAAAAGTCGGAATTTTATCGCGAGGCGCGAAGGGACCTGACCGGACCGCTGCAGGGCGTGCGCGTGATGGACGTCACCACCAGCTGGGCCGGCCCGATGTGCGCGTGCTGCTGGCGGACCTCGGCGCCGATGTGATCAAAATCGAGGCGCCCGACGGCGAGGTCGCGCGCCGCATCACTCCCTACTTACCGGGCACAAATCCGCCCATCGGTTTTGCGCATGCCACGGTCAATCGCAACAAGCGCGACTTCACTCTCGATATGCGCGTGCCCGAAGGCCGCGACATTTTTCTGAAGCTCGCGAAAACCACCGATATCATCGTGCAGAATTTCCGTCCCGGCACGCTCGTGAAATGGGGCCTCGGCTATGACGACGTGCGCAAGGTGAAGCCCGACATCGTGTACGTATCTATCAGCGGATGGGGGCAATGGGGTCCCGATCACGATCGCGTCGGTTACGATCCGATGGCGCAGGCCGCCGGAGGCTTCATCTCTCTCAACGGCGAGGTGAATGGGCCGCCGGTCAAGGCGCCGACGTTTCTATGCGACGACCTCGCGGGACTGCATGGTGCGATCGGCGCGATCGCGGCGTTGCGCCATCGCGATCAGACCGGCGAGGGTCAGCATGTCGATGTCTCGCTCCTCGATGCGATGCTGTTTCAGTCCAACGGTTATCCCACGCTCGGTGCGATGGGCGTCCCGATGCCGCGCTGGGGCAACGAATTCGGATTTCTCGATTCCTGCGAACATCTACCAATGCCGCGACGGACGCATCATTGCCGGCACGCTGCTGGACAGCCATTGGAAGGTGTTCGCGCGACTCGCGGGACGGCCAGACCTCGCGGACAATCCCGATTTCGCGACCGCGGCGTTGCGCGCGAAACATCGCGACGAATGCAACGCGTTGTTCGCCGGATGGTGCGCGAATCGCACCGTGGCAGAGGCGGTTGCCGAATGCGCCGCCAATGCCATCGCATGCGCACCGATTCGCTCGTACGCCGAGGCGGCGCGCGATCCCCACGTCCTCGCGCGCGACATGATGCAGCACGTCGGCAGGTCGATGGCACGGTGGTTCCGATGGTGGGACCGGCGGCGAAATTTTCGCGCACCCCGACTCGCGTCCGCACTCCGGCGCCCGCGTTCGGAGCGCATACCGACGAGTTGCTCGATGAGTTGGGAATGGACAAGACGACGCGCTCACACCTGCGCGAAAAGAAAGTTATCGTAGCCGGCTTTGAAGCGGATCGGCCCCAGGCGCCGCCGCCGGGAGTCTCGATGCGAATCCGATCGCCCGGCATCAGCCGCACGTTGGTTTTGCCCGGAAGCTTGGTGCGCTTGCCGCCATGCACCAGGTAGTTCGCGCCCGCCGCGCCTTCGCCACCGCCTTCGAGGCCCCATGGCCGCGTGATGCGACGATCAGTGAGCAGGCTGACGCTCGAATCCACCAGGCATTCGAGTTCGCGAACCAGGCCGTCGCCTCCGCGCGAGGAGCCGCGGCCTCCCGAACCTCGGCGCATCCGGTATTCCGTGATGCGCATCGGATAGTAGGTCTCCAGCGCCTCGATCGGCGTATTCAGCGTGTTGGTCATATGCGTATGAATTCCCGATGCTCCCGGATGCTCGCGCGATGCGCCCGCGCCTCCTGCGATCGTTTCGTAGTAGGAGAAATGCCGATTTCGAAAGCGATCGAATCCACCGATGGTCGAGATTCGACATCGAGCCGGAACTGGCGGCGCGATGCGATCGCGCGCGGCAGGCGCCAGCGCTTTAAAAAGCACATCGACGATGCGCTGCGAGGTTTCTACGTTGCCGCCGGCGACTGCCGCAGGCGGATTGGCATTCACGATCGAGCCCGCCGGCGCGAGGACCTTAATCGGGACGCATGAGTCCCTCGTTGGCCGGAACATCTTCGGTCGCGATGCATTTCATCACATAGAATGTCGCCGAAAGAGTTATCGCATAGTTCGCATTCACGTTGCCGCGCACCTGCGGCGCGGAGCCCGCGAAATCCACGATGCGCTTTGCCATTGCCGATACGAATCTTAACCCGAATCGGAATGTGCTCGAGTGCCGAAGCCGTCATCGTCGAGGAAATCTTCGCGCGGCATAGGTCCCGGGTTTGATCTTGCGCAACTCCGCTTCCATCAGGCGCGCCGAATAGGTCTTGAGCGCATCCATCGCCGCGGTAATCGTTGCGCGTCCCGACGGAATCAACCAGCGCGCGAAAGCGATCCGAGCCGATCGAGAGCGCGGCAATCTGCGCGCGCAAATCGCCCTCGCGCTCTTCATGGACCCGCGTGTTGGCGAGGAACAACGTCGAGCACATCGCGCGAGATTTTTCCCGCCTCGACGATTTTCACCGGCGGGAGCCTGAAACCTTCCTGGTAAATCTCGGTCGCGAGCGCCATCGAACCCGGCGCCATTCCGCCGATATCGGCGTGATGCGCCCGATTCGCCGCGAATGCGAACGGACGCTTTTCGTCGCCGAGAAAAATCGGCGCGACCAGCGTCAGGTCGGGCAGATGCGTGCCGCCCGCGAACGGATCGTTGAGCGCGGCGATGTCGCCGGGGAAAAGTTCGAGCCGCTCGATCGCGGCGCGCACCGACAGCGGCGTCGATCCAAGATGCACCGGGATGTGCGCGGCCTGCGCCACCAGCTCGCCGCGCCCGTCAAAGAGCGCGCACGAAAAATCGTGACGCTCCTTGATGTTGGGCGAGAAGCCGGTCATCCCGAGCACCACGCCCATCTCCTCGGCGATCGCGGCGAGGCGATTGTTCATGACTGCGAGCGTGACCGCGTCAAGCTTCATGCGCGCATCTCCAGGTGCAGGTTGCCGAAGTCGTCGACGCGCAGCGCAAATTCCGGCGCGACATAAGAGGTGGAGCTCAGCTCGACGACCACCAATGGCCCATGAAAGCTTCGCGCCGCGGCGCCGAGATCATCTCGCGAATAGATCGGAACGCGGTCGGATTTTATCGCCGACCAGTGTATTTCGATGCGCGACGGCGCAGGCGGTTTCGCGCTGCTTCGAAATTTTGCGCGGAGCGACCGATGCCTCGAGCGTTGGATCGCAGGCGCAGATTCACAACTTCGATGGCGAGCCTCAGGCGACGAATGTCCAAAGGTTTGCTGATGCGAGGCATGAAATTCGTCGATAAAGCTCGGCGTGAGCGCGACCTCGAGTTCATACGATTGTCCGCGATACCGCATGTCGGCGAACAGCGCATGTCGGATTTGTCTGCGCGAAACTCCTTCGCTCGCGAGCTCACGACATCGCCCGCTTCGTCATCGGCGCGGCGCGCAGCAACCAGCTTGCGATATTCAGGCGAGGCGTCGCGAATCGTCATCGAATATTCGCGTCCGAGCGGCGCGCCCAAAGCACCCCATGCGCACAACAGCCCCGGATTGCGCGGCAGAATGATGTGGCGGATGCCCAAATCGAGCGCGAGTTCGCAGGCATGCATCGGGCCCGCGCCGCCGAACGCGAGCAGCGCGAAATCGCGCGGATCGTAACCGCGCTCGACCGTGATGACACGAATCGCGCGCTCCATGTTGGCGTTGACGACACGAATCACGCCGCGCGCGGCCAGCGTCGGGGTGGTGCGCATCGCGCTGCGAGAGCTTCCGATCGCGTGCGCCGCGCGGTCGGGAAAAATCTGCATCCGCGCCGCCGAGAAAATTCTCCGCGACGATACGTCCCGCGACGAGGTCCGCGTCGGTGACGGTCGGAAGATCGCCGCGTCCATAGCAGGCCGGGCCCGGGATTTGCGCCGGCGCTTTCCGGGCCGACCCGCAGCGCACCTCCCGCATCGATGCGCGCTATCGAGCCGCCGCCCGCGCCGACGGTGTGAATGTCGATGACAGGAGTCCGCACGGCATAACCATTTTGATAACTGAGAGTGCGGATGTGCGCGCGCCAATCGAACATCGACACGTCGGTCGAGGTGCCGCCCATGTCGAAGGTGATGAAGCGATCGGTGCCGATGGCGCGCGCCAGCTCACCCGCACCGACGACGCCCGCCGCCGGGCCGGAAAGAATCGTGCGCACCGGCTCCTCGCGCGCGAGCTCGACCCCGATGGCGCTGCCGTTCGACTGCATCACGCGCAGCCCACTGACCTTCCAGCCGCCGCTGCGAGGTTACTTAGATGCGAAGACATCCGCGGCGCGACATAGGCGTTCACCACCGTGGTCGAGAGCCGCTCGAACTCGCGATACTCCGGCGAGAATCCGATGCGAGATGGAGACTGGACGCCCGAGCGGTTTGAGCGCCGCGGCAATGGCGTCTTCACTCTTGGGATTCGCATACGAATGCAGCAGGCACACCGCGAAGGCCTCGGCCCTGCTTGCGCGCGCGATTTGTGTTATGCGCGCCAGCTCCCTGGCAGTCAGTGGAGTCGCGATAGTGCCGTCGAAGCAGCGTGCGCTCCGCGACGCCGAAGCGCATCGCGCGCGCCACCAGCGGTTCCGGCCGCGAAGGCACCAGCGCATACAACTCGGGACGATTTTGCCGGCCGATCTCGATGAGATCCTCGAAGCGCGCGTTGATGAACAGCGCGACGCGCGCACCCTTCTGCTCCAGCAGCGCGTTGGTTGCGACCGTCGAACTATAGGTGACGCCCGCGGCTTGGCGCCCGGCGAGAATCTGTGCGAGGCCTTCGACAACCGCGCGCGCCGGGTCATCGGGCGTGGAAAGCGTTTTGTGGACCACGAGTTCGCCGTCGACTAGCGCGACGAGATCGGTAAAGGTTCCGCCAGTGTCGACTCCCGCGACGATGGTGGGGAGTCTGGTCGCGGGCGCTTCACGAAACCTTCAGCAGGACTTTGAGATTGGAACATTTGGCGGCCTCGTCGAGCGCATGAATGCCATCGTCAAGCGAAAACGTCATCGAGACGAGCGGTCGAGGATCGATTTTGCCGGACGCCAACGCATTGATCGCCGGCGCGAACCGGCCGCAGCGCGAGCCGAGCACCGTGATTTCGTTAATGACGACGGGAGCAAGGTTCAGCGCCGCCGCGGCCGCGGCGGTACTCTTGAGAACGAGCGTTCCTCGCGGCCGCACCAGCTCGAGCGCGCGCGAGAATCCTGCGCGGCGCCGGTGCAATCGACGACTACATCATACGATCGTGCAAATCCCTCTCGTGGACGGCAGCAATGCAAGGTCCCGCATGCGATCAAGATGATGTCCACCGACGATAAGATCGTAACCGCCGACTTGAGCGCCATCGCGATGAGCGCACCCAGGCGTCCATCACCAAGAATCAGCACGCGATGGTTTTTTGGAATCCGCGTCTGCTCGAAAATCTCGTAGGCAGCCGCGAGCGGCTCGACGAAGACCGCGAGCTCATCCGAAATCGAATCGGGCAGTGGAATCAAATTGCGATCGGGAAGCCGCAGGTAGTCGGCGAATGCGCCATCGCGTCCGAGGATTCCCAGCACCGTGCGACTGGGGCAGTGGCGCCCCAGGCCCTCGGCACAGGCGCGACACTTTCCGCATCCCGCGTTGATTTCGCCGACTACGCGCCGCCCTCGCAGCGTCGGGTCTTCGGTATTGAGCACTTCCCCGACAAACTCATGGCCGGGGACGCCGCGGTAGTTCATATAGCCCTTGGCGAGTTCGAGGTCGGTGGCGCAAATGCCGGCCATGCGCACGCGCACGATGCTTTCGCCCGGAATGCTCTCCGGCTCGCGATAGTCGCGGCGCAGCGCGACTCCATTGTCGATGATCATCGCACGCATGGAATTGAAGTCGCATTGAAACAAAAAAACCGCGAGGCAACTACCCCGCGGCTTTCAAATCGCGATGGCAATCAGCTTAGTCGGATTTCGCGCTCGAGGCCGCCTTCGCCGCGGGCGCGGCTTTTTCGGTCGACGCGGAAGGCTTGCTGTCCGAGGTTCCGGTACTCGAGGCGCTCTTGTCGGCGGCCGGTTTCGCCCCGTCGCCGGACGAGGCACTCCCGTTGGTACCATTTGCCGTACTGGAAGTATCAGCGGGGGGGGCGCTCTTTTTGGCGTAGTCGGTCGCGTACCATCCGCTGCCCTTGAGGACGAACGAGGTCGAGGAGATCATCCGTTCGACTTTGCTTTTGCAATTCGGACACTTCTTGAGCGGCTTTTCTTTGATGCCTTGCATCACCTCGACGGTGCCGCATTTGTCACATTTGTATTCGTAAATCGGCATAGGAAAACGTTTTCACTGCGCAGCGGACTAGATATCGCTAAGGATTAGGTAATCACCCTAATGATCGTTGTCAACGAAGGTGGCGATGCTTCGCCTTTCTTTCTCCTCGCCAGGAACTCACATACGCGATGACCGGTAGCCGAATTTTAGCTCGCTGAGCGAGCGTCATCTCGTTCATCGGAAGCCATAGAAAATCGCGACGGCCGGTTACCGCATTTTTCCCGAGGCGCGATCTTCGCGTTCCATCTTAGGGAACATTCGGTAGAATTCTTCGCCATTGCGTTTATCCGCGAGGCACTCTTATAAGCACAGCAATCACTGTCAGCCATGATATGGTGCAGCGCCTTCGCGAGCGTGGTCTTGCCCGCGCTGGAGCCGCCGTTGAGTATGATGAGAGTTCCCTTGGGGCAGTTGGACCTCGCGCGGCAATGTGGTTGCCGACGACGTGATCTGGAAACGCGCATGGCTGCTCGACGCGCTGCGCATCTTCGAGAGTTATCGGGTCTATTTCGTCGGGGTGTTGGTCTCCGATGCAGAGGGTGCGCGACGCGAAACTGTGCGCGGCGATCGGCATGCTGGATGGGATCGTGGCGCTGCGCGCTACGCGCATCACGATGCGACCTACGATCTCAGCATCGACACCACCGGCCATGACCCAAATCAGTGCGCCGTCGAGATTAAAGGTGCGCTGGCTGGCGGCGCGAAGCCGAAGGCATTTGCAGAAATGCGGCTTCGGTTGCTCGGGCGTTGATCCCTGCATCGAAGCACCCTCCCAAAACAAACTGTACTGAAATGACTCGAATTAGACGGAGTTTCGCAGAAGCATGAATGCGGGCGATTTTCTCTACGCGCAAAACGAAGCGCTGGTGACGGCCGGTATCTTCCTTGCGCTGCTGATTGCCACTGAGGCCGGGTTTCGCCGAGGATACCGGCAAAGAACTGCGCGGGGCGACGGTCCGGCCCAGGTCTCCAACTTACAGACCGCGACGGTCGGATTGCTGGCGCTGCTGCTGGCCTTCACCTTCGCGATGGCCGAGTCGCGCTTCGAAACCCGGCGCAGCCTGGTAGTGGATGAGTCCAATGCGATCGGAACGGCTTACCTGCGTTCGCAAATGCTTCCGGATCCTTTCAAAACACAAATCGAAGCGTCGCTGCGTTTGTACGTGGATGCGCGGCTCGAGTATGGCCGCGCGGGGATCGAAGAAGCGAGTATTATCGAGGCCAACCGGAAATCCGATCTGCTGCAGGGTCAGCTCTGGTCGCAGGCAATCGCCGCTGTCGATAAGAATCCGGCGCCGGTTCCAACCGGGTTGTTCGTCAGCTCGCTCAACGAGGTGTTTGATGTCCGCGCCAGACGCGACGCCGCGCGCCAGAATCATGTCCCGGAGATCGTCCTGTGGCTTCTGTTCTGTGTGGCGGTCGGAACCATGGAGCTGGTCGGCTATGGATGCGGACTCGGTGGACCGCGTAACTTCGTTCGCACTGCGACGATTTCCGCGCTTATCAGCCTCGTGATCCTGGTGATTGTCGATCTCGATCGTCCCCGCCGCGGAATAATCGAAGTCAGTCAGGTAAGCATGAGAATGCTTCGCGACAGCATCAAGTGAGTCCGCGGCAGTTTATTTGACTCGCTAGTAGGGACGCGCGTCTTTACCGATGATCTCGCGCGCCACCAGCGACTTCATGATCTGTGCGGTGCCGTCGCCGATTTCGAGCCCGATCACATCGCGCATGCGCTGCTGATGCGGTAGGTCGAGCGAAAATCCCAGATGACCGTGGAGCAGAAGGCATTGATGGAGAACCTGCGCGGCGAACTCGGGCGCCCACCACTTCGCACCCGCGGATACCCATCCGTGCGGCTTGCCCTGGTCCTTGAGCCATAGCGCTTCGTAACAGAGCAGGCGCGCCGCCCGAAGTTTCACCGCGGCCTCGGCGAGCGGAAACGAAACGCCCTCGAAGCGCGCGAGGCTTCCGCCGAATGCCTGCCGCTCGGCGACGTAGGCGCAGGTTTCGTCGACGCTTTGCTGCGCGGCGCCGACGCACATCAACCCAATCACAGCGCGGCTGAAGTCGAAGCCCTGCATCACCTGGACGAAGCCCGCACCCTCGGCGCCGATCCGCGCGTCGGCGGCCACCCGCACTGAATCGAAGAAGATGCTTCCGCGTCCGACCGCGCGCGAGCCCAGGTCGCGAAAACGGGTGCGGTTAATTCCGGGGGAATTGAGGTCGACGTAAAACGCGCTGACTCCGCGCGCGCCCTGCTCGAGGGTGCCGGTGCGCGCCATCACCAGCGCGGTACCGGCGGAGCTGGCGAACGAAATGGAGGTTTTCTCGCCATTTAGGATGTAGGTGTCGCCGTCGCGGCGCGCCTGCATCTTGATGTGGGCAGCATCGGAACCGCCGCTCGGCTCGGTCACCGCAAGCGCGGTAATGAAATCGCCGCGACATATCGGCGGCAGGAACTGCGCGCGCTGTTGGTCGTCGCCGTTGCGCGCGACGATGGCTCCGACCAGCGCCGCGATCAGCAAAACATAGGCGGCGTTGAAATCTGCGCGGCCCACTTCCTCGTGCGCGATGCCGAGTGACACATAGTCAAGCCCGGAACCGCCGAAGCGCGGATCGACCATCGGCGCGAGGATGCCCAGCTCGCCGAGCTTGCGAACCAATTCGGGCGGCAGGTCGGCGTCGCGATCGCGCGTCATATAATGAGGTTCGAGCTCGCGCTTGCAGAAGTCGCGCAGCGTCGAATGGAGGAGCTGCTGCTCCGATGTAAGTCCGAAGTCCATTACGGCTCCTGGTTAGTGGGTGGCGTTGATTCGGTAGCTCCGGGGAGGTCCTTCAAGCTCGCGCCGAGTGGTGTCGGCATCTGTTCCTGGGTTTGTTCGCCGCCTTCCGATTGATTCTGGTAATGGTTCATCAGCATCTGCTGAACGTCTTTTTTCTGCTCGGCCTGGTCGGGCGCGAAGCCCTCGCCGCGCGCGAATTTCATGCGATCCTCGGGACTCATGTTGAGCCACATCTGGCTCGCCTGCATCGAGTTCCCGCGCATCAAAGCCTCGGTATATTCCTGCTGCGGCGATTTTTTATGGAACAGGAAGCATCCGGAAGCCGAGAGCGCGAACGCCAGCAGCAGCGCTGAGGATCGCAGCGTCACATCAATATTGCACGACGGCGCGGATCGATTTGCCCTCGTGCATCAGGGTGAACGCATCGTTGATTTTTTCCAGCGGCATCGTATGCGTGATGAGATCGTCGATGTTGATTTTCTTGTCCATGTACCATTCGACGATTTTGGGAACGTCGCGGCGGCTCTTCGCGCCTCCGAATGCGGTGCCTTTCCAGGTGCGCCCGGTCACAAGTTGAAACGGCCGTGTCGAGATTTCCTGACCCGCGCCGGCAACGCCGATGATAACTGAAGTGCCCCACCCGCGGTGGCAGCATTCGAGTGCCTGGCGCATCAGCGTCACGTTGCCGACGCATTCGAAGGAAAAGTCCGCGCCGCCACCGGTGAGATTGACCAGATGTGGAACCAGGTCGCCTTCGACTTCTTTCGGGTTCACGAAATCGGTCATGCCGAATTTGACCGCTATCGGGACCCGCGCTGGATTCACATCGACGCCGATGATCCTACCCGCGCCCGCCAGCCGCGCACCTTGCACGACGTTCAATCCAATGCCGCCGAGGCCGAACACTACCACGCGATCGCCCGGCTGCACTTTCGCGGTGTTAATGACCGCGCCGATGCCGGTGGTCACGCCGCATCCGATGTAACACACCTTGTCGAACGGCGCGTCCTCGCGGATTTTGGCGAGCGCGATTTCCGGCAGTACCGTGAAGTTCGCGAAGGTCGAGGTGCCCATGTAGTGATGGATCATCGCGCCGCCGCGGGAGAAACGGCTGGTGCCGTCGGGCATCACGCCGCGCCCCTGGGTTTCGCGAATCGCGGTGCACAGATTGGTCTTGCCGGACAGGCAGCTCGGGCAATTTCGGCATTCGGGAATATAGAGCGGGATGACGTGGTCGCCTTTTTTTAAGGAGGTCACGCCGGGGCCGGTCTCGACGACGATGCCAGCGCCCTCGTGCCCGAGGATCGCGGGAAACAGTCCCTCCGGGTCGGCGCCGGAAAGCGTGAACGCGTCGGTGTGACATACGCCGGTCGCCTTGATTTCGACCAGCACCTCGCCCGCGCGAGGTCCTTCGAGGTCGACGGTGGTGACTTCGAGTGGCGCGCCGGCCTTATTCGCGATTGCAGCCCTGACTTTCATCGAATGTCGGTTCCTTTCATTATCGACGCAGCAGGATCGCGCCGCTCGATATCGCGGGCTCTCCACTCTGCGTCAGCACATCGAAATGGACGAGGTCGCCGCCTTCATACGGCTCGCGCGCGAGGCTCCGGACGGTGATGTCCGAGGGCATCAGCACCATGCCGCTGAAACGGCCCGCAATGCGTGCGACGCGCGACGGATCGCCATCCGCCTCGGCCTGCACGATGCGTGAAACGGCCAGTGCCAGCGTCGCGGTGCCGTGGAGGATCAGCTCAGGCAGGCCCGCCTCGCGCGCGACCTTGATGTCGGTGTGAATCGGATTCCAGATTTGCGCGCACTCGGTGTAGGTGTGCGCGAGGCCGCCGGAGACGTGGACTTTCGCCTCCGAGCGCGGATTCTTCGGGGCATTTTGCGGACGCGGCAATTCGCGATGCGAGGTGAGAGGGCGATCGTCGCCGCTAACCTCGACGCCGCGATAGATGCTGCCATACATCGAGGTCGAGAGCGGCGCGCCGGATTCGTCGGCGGTGTCGAGGCGCGTCACCTGGTACGCGCCGGGTTTGCGCCGCTCGACCGAAACCACGGTCGCGCGCGTGGTGAGTTTTTCCGGCGGACTGATCGGCCGATGCAGGGTGACATCGTGGGTGGCATGCACGCCGCGCCGGAACTCGTCGGCGCTCATGCCCATCCCCTGGAGCTGATGGCCGAGTGCGACTACGACCGGCCAATCGTAACAGACCGGAAACATCGGATGCGCCTGAAAATGCCGCGCGTCGCGCGTGTCCATGTAGCATGGCGCGAGATCGTCGAGCGCGGCGGCATAGGCCATCGTCCAACGCGCGTCGATCTCGGCGATGCGCGGCTCGGAAGCAGTTCCAACAAATGAAGACGGAAGTGGCATCAGCTATATCTACGCGCTCGGGTTTTCGTCGTCCACCCGCGCCGCCGTGACATTGATGCGACGATCGCTTACGCTCATCTTCAGACTCGCACTGGAGAGATTCAATGTTCGAAGACGAAACCCTTGATGTGGCATGCCCCAAGTGCGGGCACTTGAATTCGATCCTCGTGCACGAGTTCGAGGAGCATGCGGAAACGCATTTCGTATGCGTCGGATGCAAGGTTGGCGTGCGTATCGAGGCGGCGCATTTTCACGAGCGCCTCGGCAAGGTGCGGGATGAGCTGGCCGAGCTCGAGCGCGACGCCGATCGCGCGGCGCATCAGGTGCCGCGTCCCAAGAAGGGTGACTTCCAGATTTAAAGATGCGCTTCTACGAATTCCGTAACTGCGCGATTGAACTGCTCCGGATACTCCGCCATGAACAGATGACCGCCCGGCAGTTCCTTGAGCATTGCGCCGGGAATCCGATCGGCAATCAGTTTTGAATTTTGTGGTGCGACTAGCCGATCCTGCGTCCCGGTAATCACCATCGTGGGAACATGAATCGCGCTGAGGCGCGCGCTCGCATCGAAGGCGCCGATTGCCTGGATCTGGCGCGCGAATGCGAACGGCGGAATCGCATATTGTGCGCGGATGCGATTGTGTTTCTCGACGACTTCCGGCCGCCGCTCGATGGTGTCGTCGCAGAACACTGCCTGTAGCTGTTGCCTCTGCTGCGCTGGAGTCGCGTTGATTCCCGCCATCACCGCGGCGACGATTTCCGCCGGTGCCTGCACCACGTCCGCGCCGCCGAAGTGCGTACATCCGAGGATCAGGCAACTGAGCTTTTCCTGATGATGCAGCGCGAACTCCTGCGCGATCATCCCGCCCATCGAGATGCCGAGCAGCGCCGCGCGTCCGATGCCGAGCGCGTCCATCAGGCCCGCGGTGTCATCGGCCATCTGCTTGATGGAGTAGGGAGCATCGGGTTTGTCGGTGCGCCCGGCGCCGCGATTGTCGAACACGACGCATTTGTAATGGCGCGAGAACTCTTCGATTTGCTCGTACCATGAGAGCAGGTTGGAGCCGAGTCCACGGATCATCACCAGCGTGCGCGGACCGTTGCCGTGGACCTCGTAATAGATTTCGATATCGCCGACGCGTTGTCTTGGCATAGTCAGGTCGCCTTCTGTCCACGATTCATCGCTGCGAATTTCAGCAGGGGTTCGGCAGCGGCCTTGTCCCAGTAGTCCCGCCACGCCTTGATTTTGCCCTCGGCCATCTCGAAGACTCCGGTAACCGGCAGCTCACACGGCTCGACGGCATTGGTCTTGTTCTTAAAGTGCTCGAGTCGTTCCGCCATGACGATGTTCTCGTCACCGACGATCGAGACCACATCCAGTCGGATCTCCCAATCCTTCTGCATCGGACTTAGTTTTGCGTGCGCAGCCTGCGGGCCAATCGCTTTCGCACGAGGAAAGGGCACGTCATAGTAGATGCAGTCCTGCGCGATCAGTTCTGCGAATTCCTCTGCTGACAGCCACGCCCAGCGCTCGCACAGCTTACGGACCGCCTCGATATTCGCCGAAGTCTTCATCCGATGACTCTCCCTTTCACCATTTATAATCCGGAATCTAGCCACATACGTTGCCGATGCCAAACGCACGCGAGGCTAACCGCTCGCGCCGAAGTTGCGCTAAGAATTTCTCATTCTGGAGGATGCGATCATGGCTGACGGCGCGCGCAACGAAATCGTTATCGAACGGAACATTCTGATCCCGCTGAAGGATGGAGCCTCGCTCTCTGCCGATCTTTATCGGCCCGCGGGCAAGGGTCCATTTCCGGCGCTGATGAGTTTTTACCCGTATCACAAGGACGACATGATCGGCGCGTCGTTCGAGGTTTCGCGGCGATGGTTTGCCGAGCGTGGCTATGCGTGTCTGCTGATCGATTTTCGCGGGCTCGGCGGCTCCGACGGGGTGGTGTGGGACGCGATGCATCGCAACGAAGGCGTCGATGGCGCGCAGGCGTGCGAGTGGATCGCGAAGCAGCCGTGGTGTGACGGCAACGTCGGGATGTGGGGGCTGTCGTACGGCGGCATCAGCTCACTCAAAGTGGCGGCGGAAAATCCACCGCATCTGAAAGCGATCGTGCCCATCCAGGGCTCGGCGAATATCTATGCTGATTACATCGCGCCCGGCGGATGCCGCAGTCTGCTCGGCTCATACGGCGCATGGGGTTCGTTCATGCTCGCGATGAACCTGATGCCGCCGACCAACACTGACGCCGAAGGCCGGTGGCATCGGGTCTGGATGGATCGCGTCGAAAAGAGCGTGCCGTATCTGCTGCCGTGGTTCGAGCACCCCGACTACGACGAGCACTGGAGCACCAAGGCGGTCGATCCTGCGACGATTACGATTCCCACCTTCATCATCGGTGGATGGCGCGACATTTTTCCCGAGGGGATGCCGGCGCTGTATCCGCATCTCAAGGGCCCGAAGAAATTGCTGATGGGTCCGTGGATGCATGGGCTGCCCGACGGCTCGCCATACGACGCGATCGAATTTCTTCCCGAGATGAAACGATGGTTCGATCACTATTTGCATGGTGAGAAGAACGGCATCGAGAAAGATTCGCCGGTGACGATTCACGTGCAGAACTCGGCCAACGGCAATGCGTGGCGGCATGAGCGCGAATGGCCGATCGCGCGCGCCAATGCGCATACGCTTTTCCTCGGCGCCGGCGGCGTGCTGCAAGCATCGGCGGATCGCGAGGAGCAGGGCGAGAACTACCTCGCCAACCCGACTATCGGCGCGGCGGCAGGGCTGTGGGATCCGATGGCGCTCGGAGTGGGCCTGCCGCAGGACCAGACTGAAGATGACATGAAGTCACTCGCGTTCACGAGCGGCCGGCTCACCGAGGACCTCGAGATCAGCGGCGCCCCGGAGGCCGTGATTCATGCGGCCATCACGAAGGGCGAGGATGCGAACCTGGTCGCGAAGTTGTGCGACGTCGATCCCAACGGCGGCTCCGCGCTCATCACCACCGGATGGCTGAAGGCGAGCCATCGCAACTCGCACGCGCGGCCCGAGAAACTGCGCACCAACGAGGCCTATGAATTCAAGATTCCACTATGGAGCACGGCGTATCGAGTGCCGAAGGGGCATCAGGTTCGACTGAGCGTTTCGTGCTCCGATTTTCCGCATCTGTGGCCGGACCCGAAGAAGCCTGAAATCCGTGTGTTCTTCGGCGGCAAGCGCGCCTCGAGCATTTCGCTGCCGGCCATCCCGGCCTCGAAGGATTCGCTCGCTGGAATGGAGATTCGTCCGCCCGCTGCGCCGCCCGCTCCGTCGGCGATGCGTCCGATTTGGAAAATCGAGAAGGACCTCGTCGCCAACGCGGTAAGCGTTACCACCGGAATGACCAACAGCATTCCGCTGCCGCAGGGCGGCCGGATGAACATTGATCACAGCGTCGTCGCGCGGGTCAGTGAGGCGCGTCCCGACAGTGCTGCGGTTCACGGTGACACCACGATGACGATCGATTTGCACAACGTCGGCGTCATCAAGGTGCATACCCAAAGCTGGGTGACTCAAAGTGGCATGATGCTGAACGGGGAAGTTACGATGGACGGAAAGCCGATCTTCGAAAAGCGCTGGACGCGATAGTCGAGGAGACTCGTGGTGGACGACTCCTGCCGTCCGCCACGAAGTGAGCCGCTACTTCACCTGGCCGAGGGAAAACTCGGCGGCCTGCTCGCGCATCCGCTTTTTGGTTTCCTCGTCGCCGAGGCCCGCATGGCGAAGGTCGGGCCGCACCACCTCAATCGGATCGCGGAGATCATCGACATAGCCGAGGGCGTAGGCGCCGCGCGCATACCCCATCAGACGGAGCAAGTCGACCGGCAAGGTCTTCGCGATTTCGAGCGGCACCGACAGATACTGATTTTCTTCCTGCCGCAGCCACGAAACATTGTAGGTGATGTTGATACCGACCCGGGTCGCATCCGAGCGATTCGCGCCGCCGCCGTGATAGACGGCACCCGTATATAGAAGGACGGAACCCTTGGTCATTTCGGCGGGGACGCTGTCTTTTTCGGTGAACTGAAGTTTGTCGTCGAAGAGGTTGCTGCCGGGGACGACGCGAGTCGCGCCGTTCTGCTCGGTGAAATCCGTCATCGCCCACAGGGTGTTGCACTGGACCTCATAGCCTTTGGGGAACGGGAAGAAATCGAATGCCCACTGGTCGCGATGGATCGGCTGCGCGGGCTCGCCGGCTCCGATCGCGATGACCTGGGTGAGATGAAGCTGGAAGCTCATCGCATGCGCGAGGACCTTTTTCGTCGTCGCGAGGATGGTCGGATTCATCACCAAATCGCGGCAGGCCCGTGAGCGCCCGATCAAGCCTCCGGTGCGCTTGGTGCGACGTCCCGCGAAGTTATCGGGACCGAAGCGAGTCGCATCGATGAAGGGTTTCAATTCGTTGGCGACGTTGTCCATCGCCTCGGCGCTGATGAGCTGATCGATAACAACCGCGCCGTCTTCTTTGAGGATCGCCGCGGCTTCGTCGGGCGATGCGGTCGCGGCCAGATGCTTAAGCGTCATGGGATTTCACCTGAGTCGAATGTATCAGGATGCAACCTCGATGTCTCATTCCAAAGGACAAGGTTGCACCGCATTTTTTAAGATCGCTCGCGAGTGTGGAAGCCCGCTTCGACTACACCTCAATGTGACACACACCTGAAAGCGTTTCCGCGCCGTCCCTGTTTCAGAGGCGGGACACCAGCCAGCGATCTATCTCTGTTCGATTAGCGAGTTGGGAAAAGGGTTTTCCTGTCTCACAATTTCAAGGCGCTCCGCGTCGTCCGGCCCGAAGCTTGTTAAGTAGAGGCCGCCCGCGGAAGCCGGAATGTAAGAGGCTCCCGATTCGACGAGTGGCCTGCGCCCGTGCGCGACACAGGGGGGCCCGTGTCTACTCGTCCGCTGCCAAGGCTGGGAAAGCTACTTGCGATCGTCGTCGCATTCTTCCTGATCGGATTCCTCGGACTTAGTTATTTCCTCGGCCTCAGCTATTGCGATGATCGCACCGAGCTAGCAGGCAATCATCCAGCCGCCGCGCTGCTCACTCGCAGTGTTGGCAGTCTCGCTGCCGATGTCCCCCTCGAAATGCAAATTCGCTTGGCGCTGCGGAACAAAGCGGAGCTCGATAGGCTGCTCGCTGAGCAGCACGATCCCAAATCGCCGAACTATCACAAATGGCTCAAGACCGAGGAGTTCTTTCAGCGCTTCGGCCCGACCAAATCCGAGGTCAAGGCGCTCAGCGAATGGCTTTCTGACGAAGGATTCAAGGTTACCGAGGTTTCCGCCGGCCATCTCTCATTTAGCGGCACTGCGGCACAGGCGCAGCGCACTTTCGCGGTGACCATCGCGCGCTTCGGCAATGGCAATGCTTATGCGAATCTCGCCGATCCATTTATCCCGGCGCGATTCGCTTACGTCATCGGTGCGGTCACCGGAATGGACAACATGATCCATGCGGCGCCGGTGAGCCAACCGACCAACAGTGGAAGCTTCGATCCGCAGGCGATCATCAGCGGCAGCCAGGCATTCGGGCCCAACGACTTTCGCACCTTCTACGATGAGAGTCCGGCGCCCGGTAAAGATGGTGATGGCGACTGCATCGCGATCGTCGGCATGTCGGATTTCCTGGACTCGTCGATGAGCGCCTTTACCGATCAGTTCGGGCTGCCGCCGATAAACTACACCCGCGTGGTGCACGGCTCGAATCCGGGGATTAACGGCGCCGAGGTCGAGGCGGAACTCGATCTGCAATGGGCACACGCCGCCGCGCCTGGAGCCTCGATCGCGTATCATTTCGGCGGAAACCTCGTCGACGACATCACCGGCGCGGTGAACGACAACCAATGTGGCGCGATCAGTATCAGCTACGGATTTTGCGGACCTTCGGCCGACTTCATCAACACCATCATCCATCCGCTATTCCAGCAGGCGGCCGCACAAGGGCAAAGTGTCTTCGTGTCATCCGGCGATCAGGGCGTGGCCGGCCTCGGATACGATCCGTTCACCAACTCATGCGTCGTGGGAAACTCTCCTTCGGTAAATGAGATGTCGGCGGACCCCAATGCCACCTCGGTTGGCGGTACCCAGTTCGCGCCGAAATTCGCATCCGGCAGCGACCAGGGATATGCCGTCGAGAGCGCATGGAATGATGGAAGCGGCGCGAGCGGCGGGGGCGCCAGTCAAATCTTCGCCAAGCCTGACTATCAGACCGGCGCGGGGGTTCCCAACGACGGCGCGCGCGACGTTCCCGATGTATCGCTGATGGCGAGTCCCAACGCTCCCGGCGCATTTTTTGGGCATGATGTAAACGGTACCGGGCAAGTGGTCTGCTGCATCGGCGGCACCAGCCTGTCGGCCCCGCTGTGGGGTGCATTCTCGCGCGTAGTCGCCGAGATCGTCGGACAGCAGCGACTGGGCAACTTCAACACCATCATCTACAAGCTCGCCAACCAGGGGTACGAGGCTGCCGGGTTTCACGACGTCACGAACGGTAACAACGGGTACAACAATCTGCCGGGCTTCAACGCGGGCCCGGAATATGACCTCGCGACTGGATGGGGAAGCGTCGATTTCGATGCGTTCGCCGAGGCTGCGCGGCTTATGCTCAATCCGGAAGCGACACCCACGCCGACGCCGGCTCCGACCGCGACGCCCACCCCGTCGCCAACCGCCACCCTGACTCCGAGCGGCGGCATGCTCAACGTCCCGGCAAAGGTAAACTTCCCCTCCACCGCGACCGGCAAGCCCGGCTCGATGAAGCCTCTGCTGGTGCGCAACCTGAGCCGCACCGCGCCACTCGACGTCGAGATCGGCACGCTGGCAGCGCCGTTTGCATTATCGGGTCCGAGCCATTACACCATCGCGCCGGCCTCGAGTGTTTCGATTCCGATTCTCTTCAGTCCAACCAAATGCGAGACGGTCCAGCAGTCCTTGCAGATCACCAGCGGCGATCCGAAGCATCCGGCGGTGATGGTTACGGTGATTGCCAAGGTCCAGGGCGGCAAGCTTAAAGCGCCGGCCAAAGTTGCTATGACCGCGCCGCTCGCGGGCGCCGTCGTGACCAAAACCGTGATGCTCAAGAATTCGGGCGTCGGGATGCTTTCGGGTAGCGCGCAAGCGTTCGATCCCAGTTCGCCATTCACCTTGCTTGGCGGTCCGGTTACGTTCTGGCTTGCCCCGGGTCAGTCGCAGCCGGTGACGATCCAGTTCCATCCGGCGAACGTCGGAAGGGTCGAGGGCAGCCTCGCCATCGCGATGGTGGAACCGGCGGGCGCAGCTTCCATCGAAGTAATGGGCTCGGCCAGGTAGCGTCGCATTCTGCAGCGCGCAGCTAGGCCAAAGCTCAAAGCGTCGAACATTCCATAGCATCTTCGCGCATTCTCGTGATGCGCGGCGACGCTCGATGAGTTTCGCGCGTCTTTCGATTCCTTCCGCTACTTTTCACTTTATTCGTACATCCGTGATATTTTATGCTGCTGTAGCATGCGTACGGTTTAAGGGGGAATCGGGTCCGAATGTTTGTACGAACCGGCAGGATTCTCATCCTGACTGCCGCGCTGTGCCTTCTGAGTCTTCTCAAGGTTGGACGCAATCCTGCGTCCGGCTTCGCCGAGGATAGCGTGCGCCTTCCCGGCAACCATTCCGCGCAAGCGGAGGTTTTCACGCCTCTGGGCGACGCCGCTCCCGACGCTCCCCTACACATGCAGCTCCGCTTCGCGCTACACAATCAGGCCGCCCTCGAACAGCTCATCGCCGACCAGCAGAATCCGACCTCGAAGCACTTCCACAAATGGCTCAAGACCGGGGAGTTCGGGCACCGCTTCGGACCTTCGACGGCCGAGGTTAAGGCCGCGGAGCAGTGGCTGAAGTCCAACGGCTTCACCATCACCACCCGCGCCCCGAGTTACCTCGGGTTCAGCGGTAGCGTCGCGCAGGCGCAGCACGCCTTCGAGGTCCGCATCGCGCGCTTCGGCGACGGCACCAGGTACGCCAACACCTCCGACCCGGTGGTACCGCGCAATTTGGCAGGCGTCATCGGCGCCATCTCGGGGATGGACAACATGACGCGGGCGGTGCCGCAGTACCGGTCGAGACTGCGCGGTGCGACGAGCAATCCATCGTCCTCATCTTCGATTCGGTCGGGAACCAATGGCTTGACGACGGCTCCCCAAACAATCATCGGCGGAGTGACGGCTTTCGGTCCCGGCGACGTGCGCAGTTTCTACGATCAAACGGTGGCCGGAGGGCGCGACGGCACCATCAACAACGACTGCATCGCGATCATTGGGACGTCGGAGTTTTCCGACGCGACCACCGGCGCCTTCATCAGCACCTTCGGTCTTCCCCCGGTCACCCTTACGCGTGCGCTGCATGGGGCCAATCCCGGCATCGACCCCACTGATAAAATCGAGGCCGAGCTCGATATCCAGTGGGCGCACGCGGCTGCACCCGGCGCGGCGCTGGTCTACCACTACGGAAGCGACCTCGTGGACAGCATCAGCCACGCGGTGAGCGACAACGCATGCGGCGCCATCAACATTAGCTTCGCGCTATGCGGTCCAAGCCAGGCGCTGGTCACCGGTACGCTTCACTCGATATTCCTTCAGGCCGCGGCCCAAGGACAGAGCGTATTCGTCTCGTCCGGCGACGACGGTTCGGCGGGTCTGGCTGCCAGTAACGATGTCTGCATCGACAGCTTCGTGCGCTCGGTCAACGAGATGTCCGCCGATCCCAATGTGACCTCGGTGGGTGGAACGGAATTCACCCCGCGCATCCTTAGCGGCAACAATGTCGGCAACGTCCCAGAAGAAGCATGGGACGATGCCAGCGGTGCGACCGGCGGCGGCGCCAGTCAGTTCTTTCCCAAGCCCAGCTATCAAACCGGTGCGGGGGTGCCCAACGATTTCGCGCGCGACGTGCCGGATATTTCGCTGATCGCGAGTCCCAACTCTCCGGGGGTTTTTTGGGCGGACCAGACCAGCGGCGGAGCGCAGGTCATCTGTTGTATCGGCGGCACCAGCCTCTCGGCTCCGCTATGGGCCGCATATTCGCGGGTCATCGCGCAGCTCAGTGGGAATCGGCGGCTAGGCAATCTGAATCCGATGATCTACGACCTCGCCAACCAGCAGAGCACCTTCAACTTCCTCGGCATTCGCGATGTCAGCTCAGGCGAAAATAGTGAAAACGGCGTCGCGGGGTTTCCCGCCGGCGCCGGGTACGACCAGTCCACGGGATGGGGCACAGTCGACTTCGACAAGTTCGCAACCGCTGCCACCAGCTGGATAGCAAGCCATCCGACGTCGACCTCGGGGGCCACGCCGACTGCAACCGCGACCCCGACGATCACCGTGACGGCCACCCCCACTACGACGCCAACCACCACGCGCACCGCGACTATCACGCCGACGGCTACTATCACTGCGACCCGGACCGTGACCGCCACCCTCACTCCAACCGCAACCGTCACCTCGACGACGACAGCCACCGTGACGCTCACGACGACTGCGACGCCAACCATCACTCGAACCGCTACCGTCACGCTGACGCCAACCGCGACGCTGACGACGACGCCTACTCCTGGAGCATCTACCACTCCGTCGTTGACGCCGACCTCGGCGCCGACCCCATCTACTCCGCCTACGGCGACGCCCACCGTCATCACTTCCGCAACTGGGACTACCACCATCGCCCCGACGCCGACTCCTACGCCCTCGGCCGAACCGACCGGCGGAGTCCTCGCCGTTCCCGCGATGGTGCACTTCCCGGCCACCGGAGTCGGATTGCCCGGTGTCGCGCGACCGTTGATCATCAGGAATCGAAGCAAGACCACTGCTCTCAGTGTGGACGTGGGAAACCTCGGCGCGCCGTACACCGTCGAGGGCGCGGGGCATTACTCGATTGGTCCGGGCTCCAATATCACGGTGATGATCGATCTCGATCCGTCCGCGGTTGGGGTGGTCACCAGCGCGCTGCCCATCGTGAGCGGCGATCCGAAGCATCCGCAGGCGAGTGTCGCGGTCAAGAGCAAGGTGCTGGCGGGCAGACTCAGCGCGCCACACCGAGTCACCTTTGCCACCAGGGCTGGCACCAGCGCGAGCAAAACCGTCAATCTGAAAAACGTCGGCCGCGGCATGATCTCGGGAACCGTCGAGCAGTTTCCCGCGGGCTCGTCATTCGAACTGGTCGGCGCGCCGATTAGCTTTACCCTGGCGCCGGGAGAGAAACTGCCGGTAACGATCAACTTTAGCGGCGCCAGCGCCGGCAAGGCGGTCGCGAATCTCGCGATCGACACGCAGCCTCCGCCCGCGACAACCAATGTGGTGGTGACCGGGGCGGCGCGTTAATCAGCCACTACCGACGTTACGTCGATAAGCCCATGAAGTGGGTTTGTTTTTGCGCTTTAGCATCCGCGCGGACACCCTCCCGAAGCTGTCTGAAGGTCGCCCGCGTATTGAGAATGCCCCGGAATCATTGAACAAAGTGGCTTTGTTTTCGCGTCTTCACTGACGCTGACTGCTACCGCGAGGCACCCTCATTGAGTTTCCCTCGAATGGGTTTGTTTTTGCATTTTTAGATTTCGCAGCTTGTCGTCTCCCCCTCACAGGCGCCCCTCGGCACCCTGCAAACCCTCCAGTATTTCCTCCTGCACGTCCCAAGGAAAGCCCCCCTCCGGACCCGCGGGGGATAACCGGTCACCCTCGGGGCCACATCGCGATTGCGGTCTGATAAATTGTTGCTATCTCGATTCGCAAATGATTCGCCTCCACTATGCAAACCGGCTGGAGAATCTGATCGCGCCGCTGGCGGATGCGATTGCGGCCCAGCAGCGTGCGCAGCCCCTCGAGCGTGTAACCATCGTGGTTCCTGGCCGCGCGATGGAAGACTACCTCAAGCATCGGGTGGCCGAGGCGCTCGGGATCGCCGCCAACCTGGAGTTTCCGTTTCTACGCAATTTTCTGGCCTCGACCCTTGCGACTGCCGATCCGAAGATCCGCATCCTCGATATAGAGGAACTCGAGCAAGTCCTGTTCGAGAGCCTGCGCAACGCCCTCGACAGCGCGGCGCCGGAGTTTCAGGCGCCACGAGGATACGTCGAGGCGGGCCGCGCGACCGCGGACGAAAAAGAAATCAGAGTCTTCCGGCTGGCGCGGCAGTTGGCGCGGCTCTTTCGCGATTACTCGATTGCGCGTCGTCCGATGTTGCAGAAGTGGCTTCGCGACGATGGCAACGACCTCGCAGTGTATAGCGAGACCGAGCGATGGCAGCGTCAACTATGGATATCCACTTTCGATGCGAATGGCTATTTGCGCGCCGAATGGAAATACAATCCCGACTATAATTGGCTACTACTTCCCGATGCATTCGAAGCAGTTTCAGCCTCCGCACTTAAAGCTGCGCTTCCGGACGCGGTGCACGTTTTTGCTCTCGCCTACGCGGGGCCCGCTTATCTCAGGATATTTGCCCAACTGGGAAAGCTGACCGAGGTTAACCTGTACGCGCTGAATCCGTGTCTGGAATTTTGGGAAGACGTGGAACATGTTCGCGGTGTCGAGCGCGCGTCATGGGCGCGCCGTCACGGCAAAGTCGGCGACGCCGATCTGGAGCGGTCCGACGATCCGTTCGGCCTTGCCGCGGCCCGCGACACTCCGGCGCTGCGACTTTGGGGTCGGCCGGGCCGCGAATATATCCGGATGCTCAATGAGCTGACGGAGTGCGACTTCGATGCTCATTTCACGCATCTATCTACGGCGCAGGAATTTTCACTCCTCGCAAATCTCCAGGAAGATATCCTGAATCGCGCACCCGCGCGTGAGCCCGGCGAATCCGTCCGCGCGCAGAGCGCCCTGCTGGATAAAGAAAGCATCCTCTTTCTCGCGTGTCCGGGTATTGCGCGTGAAGCTGAGATCGTCGCCAACGAAATCTGGTCGATGCTGGATTCCGACCGACCGCAACGTGATCCGCTGCGCTTTCATCAGATCGGCGTGATGGTGCCGGACGCGCTCTACCAGGACTATCTGCCGCATATCGAAAATGCCTTCCGACGCCTTCATCAGCTTCCGACCAACATTGTTAATCGCGGCGAACGTGGTGAAAGTCCCGTGCGCGAGGCGATCGGATTGCTGCTGCGGCTTGCGCTGGGACGCTTCTCGCGCGATGAGATGCTGCACCTGCTTAATCATCCGGCGGTTCGCGGCGACGGCCCGGAGGTCGACACGGAACAGGCTGCGCGCTGGTGTGAAGAGGTGGGAATTTTTTTCGGCGCCGATGCGCACGACCTCGCCGACACCTACATTCCTCGCGACGCGTATCACTGGGCACAGGGCATTCGGCGGTTGGCGCTGGGAGTTTTCATGGCCGCCGAGAGCGATGGCGAGCCGTGCTTTTATCGCGCGGCGGACGCGCTCGACTACCTGCCCTGCGCGGTCGCCCAGGACGAAGTTCCAGCAGTCGCCGCTTTCATTGGAAATGCTCGAAGTCTGTTGTCCGATGCGATCGAAATCAAATCGAGCAGGCTTACGCTCGCGCAGTGGGCGGGGCGACTGAGCGACCTGGTGAGCAACCATATCCAGGTCGATAGCCCGGCCGAGGAACGCATCTTCGAAAGATGTCTCTCCGCTATCGAATCGATAGCGGGCGCGGAACTCAGATCCTCGGCGGTCGGATACCAGATTGCCTATGAACTAGTAGCGGCGCGGATCGCCGAAGTAGAGTCGCAGCTCGCCCACTTTGCCGAACACGGAGTAGTCATCGGACCTCTGTCGGCGCTGCGATCGATCCCGTTTCGAGCGTGCTTTCTGATGGGACTGAACGAGGGCCAATTCCCCGAGCGCGATCGCCGCGATCCGATGGATCTGCGCTCGCTATATCGAAGAGCAGGGGACGTAAGCCCCCTCGAGCGCGATCGCTACCTGTTCCTGGAGACGCTCCTGGCCGCGCGGCAACGGATTTGTTTTTCTTATGTCGCGCGCGACGCCAAAACCGGTGATCGGCTCGATCCAGCTTCCGTTCTGCAGGAATTGCAGTTCATTCTGCGTGGCTATCTGGATAGTCAATCGCTGGAGGATCTGACTATTCAGCATCCGCTGAGCCGCTACGATTCTGACTATTTCTCCGACAGTCATTCGAAGGATTTGACAACTACTCATTCGCTCGTCAGCTATGATTCGGAGGCGCAGCACGGCGCGGCCATGGCAATGCTGCGGGAAGACCTGGCCGGACACTGCGGTGGAACGCCGCTGCCCGGCCGGGATGAACCGGTTTTCGAGCAGCTGTCAGTCGAAGCGCAGGCGCGCGTTCGGTCGGCGCTGCGAATGGTGGAGATCTCCCGGACCGAGGCGCGAATCGGCGCTGTGTCGGAAATCTCGCTTTCGATTTCCGCTTTGCGCAAGTTCCTCGAATGCCCGCTCCAGGGCGCGGCCCAATACGCGCTGGGAATCTTCGACGACGATGGTGAAGGCGTCGAGCAGTGGCAGGATGAGCCGGTTGCGCAGTCCGTCCTCGACCGTTCGAACCTGCTGCGCGGGGTGTTTTGGAAAGCGCGCGGCGATCGGGAAATCCTGCTTGACGAATACGCGCGCGCTTTCAAGCTCGCGTTACTTCGTGGCGAAGCTCCTGCCGGCCCTTTTGCAGAGGCCGCCGAACGCGCGGATCGGAAAAGCCTCACTGAGTGGATCGCGCAGGCGCAGGAAGCCGGATGCGGGAGCCTTGATCTGTGGCGCGAAATCAGGATGGGGTCCGGCGATGAAGCAACCAAAGCGGACGACCTCATCGACGAGCTTGCGATTCCACTCGAAGTCAAGCAAGGAGCGGCGACCGAGCGACTGGTGGTCAAGATTCGCGGAAGCCTGGGATTTGTTCCGCCTGCGCGCAATGCCGCGCTCCGTCTGGTCCTGCGCGACGACGCCAGGCCCAAGGATTTTCTTGCGCCGTTTCTGACCGCGATAGTGCTCAGCGCGGCGGGTGAGTTGAGCAGCGCAAGATTTGACTCAATCGTGATTGCTGCGGGAAAGAAAAAATCCCGCCACACCTCACGCTCGTTGGCGTGCCCGACTCCGGAGCAGGCGCGCGCGTATCTATCTGATCTGCTGAGTGATCTGCTGTTCGATAAAAATCACTATTTCCTTCCCCTCGAGGCGGTCGAGAAACTCGACAAGGAAATCGCCGCGAAGCGTGAGAGCGACCTGCAGGAACTCGTTTACGAGATTCGCGAGGCCGACCAAAAACCCTGCAGCTCCGACTATGGTCCGATTCGCGACGCGCGCCGATTCGAGCCGCCGAGCTCGACCGCACTGCGGCGCCTGATGAAGCGCCGCTTCGAATTGATCCGCGCGATCTTCGGCAAGGAGAAGGACTGAGTGTCGCTGCTCGGCTACCGCAGACCGGCAATTCTCGCGCAGATTGCGCACGATCGTCACACCGTGATCGAAGCTAGCGCCGGCACCGGCAAGACTCACGCGATCGAGTACCTCGTCCTTGATCTGCTGCTTCGCACCAGCGCCAGCATCGAGGAGATTTTGGTGGTCACCTTTACCGAGAAGGCGACTGCGGAGCTGCGTGGGCGAATCCGCACCTTGCTCGAAGATGTACTTTCGGGAGCGACCGGAAAAAAAGGCGATTCTCAAAACCACACCAACGACGACTTCGTCGCGATCGATGATGAAGGCCGGCGCAAACTGGAGGCCGCTTTGTTTTCATTCGAGCGCGCCTCGATCTCTACCATTCACGCGTTCTGCCGCCGCATCCTCACCGATCTGGCCTTCGAGACCGGTGCCGCTTTCGGTCTCGAAGTGGCCGACGCGCATCGGCTGTTTCATCGCGCATTTCGCAGCACCCTGCGCGAGGTTCTCGCGGTAGATGCTGCGGCCCGCGCGCTGCTCGACGAGTGGATGACCGACGGCGAGACCGCACGGCGTCCGAATCTCGTCGAGTCACTGGAGGATCTTTTACGCGAGGCGCACTTCAACCGTTATTCGCAGAGTGGGACTTCCGGGTTCAATCTGCGCGCGATTGAACAACTGGTGGAGGGATTTGATGCTCCGCTGTTGAAGAAGCTCTGCAACCGAAACCGTAAAGCACCATCCGATGTCCAGCGAGCGATCGAGGGCCTGGCCGCGGTCATCGGTGGTGGCGCGTCGACTGCCAAGCGGTTGAGCGAAGCCTTCAAGAGTTTCAAAGATGACTATTTGTCAGATCTCGCGGACAGAAAGCTGGATCTGAATGAAAGGCTTCTGCTCGGTCGTATTCTCGCGGGTCGCGCGGCGTGTTCCATCGATGCAAGAGTAAGCGACACCTTCCTGCCGCTGGTTGAAGAGAGGCTCCGCAGCGAGAAGCGCCAGCATAGCGAGGTGGACTACGGCGACATGCTCGAATGGGTCTGGGAGGCGCTCGAAGGCGAACGCGGAAAGACCTTGCTGGCGCTCCTGCGCAGGCGTTTTCGCTACGGGCTGGTCGATGAATTTCAGGACACCGACGACTTGCAGTGGAAAATCTTCCGCAAAGTTTTTCTCGACAGCGCTGGAACCAACATCCTTTACGTAGTGGGCGATCCCAAGCAGGCGATCTATGCTTTCCGTGGCGCCGATGTATTTACCTATCTCGATGCGCGCACAGAAATTGCCGAGGCCGGAGGGGTCTCGATAAAATTGGTTGAAAACTTTCGCTCGACCAGCGATCTGATTGGCGCGCTGAATATCATTCTCGACCAGCAGGCCTCGCCTTCGGTGTTCAGCGGCGAAATCAAGTATGACAATCCGGTCCGGTGTGGACTTCCGAACCTGCGCGCCTGCGACGTTGATGGAAGGCGCGTCGTTCCCGTCACGATCTTTAAATATCATTCCGGTACCACGGCTGCTTCGGTGGCGCGCATACGCGCGAGCGTAGGACGCCGCATTGCCTCCGAGATTCGCAAGATCCTGAACGAACCTGCCGGCTCGATCCTGGTCCACAACGACAATCAGTCGCGAAAGGTTGAAGCGAAGGATATCTACATTCTCACCCGAACCGGTACCGAGGCGATTGAGGTTGGGGGATATCTGCGTGAGCGAGGAGTGCCATTCGCATTCTACAAGAAGGACGGATTGTTCCAGACCTCGGAGGCAGGCGACGTCCTCGACGTACTCAAAGCGATCGACGAACCTAACTCACAGTCAAAACGTCTAAAGGCGTGGATATCGCCGTTCTTCGCCTTACCATACCGGGAGTTGTTCGGTCGCGGCGAGGTTGCAGAAGACCATCCGCTAAATCAGCGCCTCTACGAATGGAAAGCATTAGCCGATCAGGAGCGCTTCGGAACCTTATTCGATCAGCTGGCGCATCGGACTGGATTAGTCAGTCGCGAACTATTTCTTTCCAACAGCGAACGCGAACTGACTAACTATCTGCATATATCCGAAATCCTACTCGAGGAAAGGTCCAAAGAAAGCCTGTCGCTCCGAGAACTCATCGGCAGACTTGAAGCATTCATCGCGGAGACCGCGCTGCCGGCCGGCCTCGAGAGCAACATTCAGCGGATTGAAAGCGAACGCAGCGCCGTCCAAATCATGAGCGTTCACATGAGCAAGGGTTTGCAGGCCGACGTGGTCTTTCTTTTCGGCGGCATAGTGCAACCTACCATGCCTCCGCGAGCGAGCGTTTATCATGACGAAAACAATCAGCGTCGGCTCGCTCTCGGCAAGGCCGCCAGAGCTGCGGTCAAGGGCTACCTGCGGCGCGAGCTGCGCGAAGAGAACGAGCGACTGGTATATGTAGCGCTGACCCGAGCCCGCGCCAAAGTGTATTTGCCTCTGTACCCGGACGGCACGACAAAAACCCCGGTGAATGGATACTATGCACCGCTGAATGGACGACTGCAGTGCGTGGGCGAAGACCTCGAACGCGATTCCGCATTCGCCAAATGGTTCGAGACTGTTGAGATCTCGCAGACAGCCTACGACGCGGAGGCTGTATCGGCGAGCCTGGCCGGCAAGTTGGAGAGCTGGTCGCCGCCGGTATCGCTGCAGCACGGTCCAGGAAAATTACGGCCGGAGCAATTCTTCGATAAGCTCAGAGTCACATCGCGAGCGATGCAGACGCGATCCTATACCTCACTCCAGCAGCGGGCCGTGGAACGTCAGCTCGCGAATCAAATCGAGCTCGAGGAGTTCAAGTACGATCTCGACCCGGCAGTTGAGGTAGGCGATTTGAAGGGTGGCCGTCGGATCGGAATCTTCCTTCACGAAGTTATCGAGAAGCTGGATCTGACATCCTTTGCGAAGGCGCCGGAGCCTGGCTCCTGGCGGGAGCGGGACGATGTGCGGCAAACCTTTCTGGCGGCGATGCGGCGTCATCAGGTGAATGATTCGCGATGGTTCGAGCGCGGGAGCGAAATCGTGTTCAATGCGCTGACCACGCGCATCGCGACGCGTTCGGGTAACTTCGTCGGGCCCTTGTATAAATGTCCGAACGTGCGAGAGCTTGAGTTCGTTTACCCGATTCCCGAGCATTCGCATCCGCTGCTCGAGTCCGCGTCCGAGGGTAAGTGGACCGTCGAACGAGGTTATCTCAAAGGGTTTGTAGATTTCGTTTTTGAGGATGGCGGTCTGCATTACTTCGCCGACTGGAAGAGCGATTCGCTTGCATCCTACGATCAAACCTCACTCGGTCCCCACGTGAAGGAACATTATAGTCTGCAAGCTCGAATATACTCAGTAGGTATAGTTCGTTTATTGGGGATCCGCAGTAAGACCGAATACGATAGTCGATTTGGGGGTCTCCTTTACCTGTTCATTCGAGGGATGACGCGCAGTGGTGCTGGTCGTGACGGAGTATACTTTCAGCGTCCCGAGTGGAATGAGATTGCCGATTACGAGCGAGAATTAATTCAATCGCTGCCGGTGCTGGATATCTTATCATGAGACCACGCGGCGAGACGGCGGCCCCGCCAGATATGCATCGACATGCGCAAACGGCGGGTTTGGGTTCGCAAAGCAAGTTCGAACGTCAGCTACATGAGATTGAAAGCGGAGCAGCGGCGCTCAATTTAAGTCCTGAAATCGTTCATCTGGCTGTGGAAATTGGGGACTTTGAACCGGGCCTCGATGACCGGCAACGGATCGAGTTGATTCTCTTGATCGTGGCGACACTTGCCGCGACGGAAGAAGGCAGTACGCGCTTTCCGGTCGCAGGCCCGCAATCGGTCGAGCCAATGCGGCGCCTGCTACGCCCCTTGTGCGGAGTATCGTTTGGCGCCGACGGCGTCGAAAGCATCCGCAGCGGTATCCAGCGGATAGTCACTTCGAATACTGCTTCGGCGGTGGTGGGAACCAGTCCAGACGACTACAAACCGTTGATATTCCTGTCGCCATTCATCTATCAGCATCGGAGCTTGGCGGCTGAAATCGCGATCTCGCGTCGATTGGCCGATCTCATTAATACCCGGCCGAAACCTCTGGCAGATCGTGACTTGCTATTGAAAATGACTACTCATTCGAAGACGGATGACGAGAAGTATAGATTATCAAGGGAGCAGATTGCCGCGATCGAACGAGTGCTAACCACACGTTTGACGATCATCTCCGGAGGCCCTGGGACCGGCAAAACTTCGCTCGTCGTTTCCCTTTTGAAAGTTCTGATGGAGGCCGGCATCGATCCGGAGGCTATCGCGGTGGCCGCGCCCACCGGCAAGGCGGCCTATCGAATTGGCGAGTCGATTCGGACCGGGTTTACCGGTATTGGCGATACGTCGGGCCTCGACGCCTATCCTGTACCCGCCACCGTTCATCGAATGCTGGGATACTCACCGGCGCGCCGCCGCTTTCGATATCATCGCGGCAATCCCCTCGGCGCGGAGGTTATCATCATCGACGAAGGTTCGATGCTCGACCTCGAACTGATGTCGCATCTGCTGGATGCGTTGCGACCGAACGCGCGACTCGTGATCCTTGGCGATGCCGATCAGCTTCCTTCGGTGTCGGCTGGCGCGGTCTTTCGCGACTTGGTCCCTTCGCCGGACGACGCCGAGGCCGCGCTTGCCGGGCATTGTATGCGACTCAGCCGGAGCTACCGGGTGGATGTCGAAGGTGTTGCGGGTAAGGCCATCTTGAACCTCGCGCGCGCGATCAATTCGGGAAAACTGTTCGAGCGTGATGACGGCACGACTCCTGCGCGCCGCGACTCGGCTGAGCAGCTCGCATTCGAGGGCGCTGAGTGGCTCGAGGAAACCGGGTTGAGCGCGACTTTTCTGGAACGATGGTTCCTCGAACAGATTGGTTCCGCTCGCGACGACGTCGACGAGCGCGTATTCGTCGCAGGCGAGAACGATTTCACGCCTTCCGAATGCGCATCTCTCCGACGCGTATTCGACCGAGTCTCCAAGTCACGAATGTTGTGCCTCACGCGAGTGTTGGAGTCCGGGTCGGAGCGTCTCAATCGGGCAATGCATCGCCGTTTGGCGCATGCGCGCGAGGTCGCACCGGAGCGCCATCGCTTTATCGCGGGGGAACCGGTGATGATGCTGCGCAATGATTACGACCGAATGCTCTTCAACGGCGATCAGGGTGTCGTGCTGCGAGTGCAGCGCGCTGGTGGCGAGGCAGCGCTGATGGCGGTGTTTGCGCGCGGCGACAATTTCGCGGCGTTCCCCCTTGACGCGCTCCGGGAGCATCTCGAACTGTGCTACGCGATGACCGTGCACAAAGCGCAGGGATCTGAATTCGATTCGGTCGCGGTGATCCTGTCCGAAAAAGATCTTCCGATTCTAAGCCGCGAGATTCTCTATACGGCGGTGAGCCGCGCGCGAAAGTCGGTGGTGGTCGTCGGTGCGCGGGACATTCTCGAGGCTGGAATTTCGCGCCGGATTGAACGTTACTCCGGGGTGCGAGAGCAACTGGCACAGTGCCTGAGTGAATCGCCGCCGAGCGTGACGCATGCCGAACAACTTCCTTTTCGAAAAACACGAAGCGATCAGCACCATCACCTTCAATCGTCCGGAGCGGCGCAACTGCATCAATCTCGAAGTGATCAGTGAGTTCGAGAACCTGCTGCACGAAGTGCGCGACGATCGCGAGACCCGCGCGCTGATCGTTACAGGGACCGGCACTGCGTTCTGCGCCGGCGCGGATCTGTCCGGATTGAAAAGCGACCGAAGGAGCGGATCAGCCGAAGGTATTCTCCAGGCAGGCCGGCAAGCGGATGCCGCGAATGATCGGGCGCGTATTCGACGTGCTCGCGAACCTCGATATCGTCACCATCGGTGCGATCAACGGCTACGCGGTCGGCGGCGGATGGTCGTGGGCGCTCGCCTTCGACTTCTGCCTCGCGGTGGAGGCTGCCGAGTTCTGGGTTCCCGAGGTCGACATGCACGTTCCTTATCGCGGTGCGCCGGCGATGGTCCTCGCTGCGCGGCTCGGACCGTGGCGCGCCAAGGAAGCGATCCTGATGTGTCGCCATTACAAGGCCGCCGAACTGCTCGCGCTCGGCGTCATCAATCGCATCGTGAAACCCGAGGAGTTGATGCCGGCGGCGCAGCGAACTGCGCGCAAGCGATGGCGGCGAAGCCGGCCGAAGCCATCGCAAGTTCCAAGCGCGACATCAACGCGGTGTTCTTCGGGCAGCGACTTTTTTAGACCCAGTGCGATCACGATATCGCTTGGCAAGTCGCGGAGCTTCGCTACTACGCTTTCGTCATGAGATCGAAATGTGTGGAGGCGTGAGCCATGTCCGTTAGCAACCAATCCGAAGCACAGAAAATTCGCGCGTCGCTTAAGCATCCGATTGTCGACGCCGACGGCCACTGGCTGGAATTTCCGCCGGTTATTTCCGAGCAATTGAGGAAAATCGGCGGCGATATCGCGGTGAGCGGATTTTTTTCCTTCAACAAGGGGGTGGCGAAAGCGCTCGCTGCAACACCCGAGCAGCGCAAGTCGATGCGGCGCGCGCAGGAGGCGTTCTGGGCGGTGCCGACGCGCAATACCCTCGATCGCGCGACCGAATTGCTGCCGCGGCTGCTCTACGAGCGGCTCGACGAGTTCGGTATCGATTTCACGGTGCTCTACCCGACCTCGGCGCTGGGCGTGCCGTTTCATCCCGATGACAGCACGCGGCGCATCACCTGCGCGGCCTTCAATACCTTTATCGCGGATTATTTCGGCGAGTTTTCCGATCGGATGACCCCCGCGGCGGTCATCCCGATGCACACGCCGGAGGAAGCGATCGCGGAGCTGGAGCATGTCGTCAAAAAACTCGGCCTCAAAGTCATCATGATGGCGAGCATGGTGCGGCGGCGAAATCCCGCCGAGCAATCCACCGTCGGCGCGCCGGTGCGATGGTTCGACATGCTCGGACTCGACAGCGAGTACGACTATGACCCGGTGTGGGCGAAATGCGTCGAGCTCGGTGTCGCGCCGACTTTTCATGCGGGTTCGCGCGGCATCGGATTGCGCGTTTCGCCGACGAATTTCGTCTACAACCACATCGGCCATTTCGCCGCCGCGTGCGAGGCGGTCTGCAAAGCCATTTTCCTCGGTGGCGTGACGCGGCGCTTTCCGACCTTGAAGATGGGATTCCTCGAGGGCGGCGTGGGCTGGGCATGCGGGCTCTACTCCGATCTCATCGGGCATTGGAAGAAGCGCAATCGCGAGGCGCTCGAGGACGTCAATCCCGCCAACCTCGATACGACGAAGCTGGCGAAGCTGATCGCGCAGCATGGCGGCAGATGGGTCGAGCAATGGCGCGACAACATCGAGGCGATTGTCCAGCCCGATCTGACGCCGAATTTTGGCGGCATCAAGGAGCTGGATGACTTTGCGGCCTGCAGTATCAAGCGCCCCGAGGACATCCGCGATTTGTTCGTGAACAATTTCTATTTCGGCTGCGAGGCGGACGATCCATTGAACTCCTACGCGTTCAATCGCAAGGCGAATCCATATGGCGCAAAACTGAACGTGTTGTTCGGCTCCGACATCGGGCATTTCGACGTGCAGAACATGAAGGATGTGGTGCCGGAGGCATTCGAGCTGGTGGAAGACGAACTCATCACAGCGACGACTTCCGCGATTTCATGTTCACCAATCCGGTGCGCTTCTTCGGCGAGGGGAATCCGAAATTCTTCGACGGCACTCGAGTCGAGAAGGAGGCGCGGGCATTGCTCAATTCGTCGAGCGCTACAGCCGGCAGGCAGAACCTCGGATCAAATGAAGGGCGAGAATCGATGTCTCGCCCGCTTCACTCTCAGCCAAATCGTTACCTAGCTATGCCACGGCTCGACCAGGATTTTCGCATGCTTCTCCGGTGAGGCGAGGTCCTGGAACGCCTGCGCGACGCCCTCGACGCCGACCTTGCCGGTCACCAGCGGCTCGACCGGAACCTTGCCCTCGCCGATGTTGTGCAGCGTGGTCGCGAATTCTTCCGGGGTGTAGCCGAGCACGAACTGCAGGTTGAGTTCCTTGTTGATGCCGAAGAACGGCTCGAAGTGGTCCGGTTCCATGCATACGCCGACCACCACGATGCGCGCCGCGCGCGGCGCCTTCATCATGATCTGCTCGATAACGCCGGGCACTCCGACGGCTTCGAAGATGACCGCCGGCTTGAGCGCGAGTCCGGCCATGAAGCCCGGCGCGGCGCGCCGCGGAATTGGGATCCTTCGCCATCTCGGTCCAGGTTTCGTAGGGCGATTTCTCTTTCGGATCGACCACGATGTCGGCGCCCATCTTGACCGCCAGCTCGCGCCTGCGAGGCGAGAAATCCGCCGCGATGATTGGTCCCGCGCCCTTGAGCTTGAGCGCCGCGATCACCGCGAGGCCCACCGGACCGCATCCGATGACCAGCGGCACGTCGCGCTTGTCGATCCGCGCCATCTGCACCGCGTGATATCCCACCGCCATCGGCTCGGTGAGCGCGGCGTGTTCGGTCGAGAGGCCGTTGGGCACCGGCAGCAGCAGGCCCTCGGTCAGCCGCATGAATTCGGCATAGCCGCCCGGGTTGTCGTTCGAATAGCCGACCGCCTCGACGCCACCGCCGCGCAGCAGGATGGGGAAGGAGCAGACACGCGCGCCCGCTTTGAGAGTCTTTTGAGTGCCGGGTCCGAACTCGACAACCTCGGCGCAGAACTCATGGCCCATCACGATGTCGCGACTCAGATCCATGCCGAAGGCGCCGCCGCCCGAGCGTTTGACGGCGTCGACCATTTTGTCGGCGAACTTCAGAGCATGAAGGTCGGAGCCGCAGATTCCACAGGCCAGCGTCTTGACGAGAACTTCGCCGGGGCCGAGCTGAGGAACCGGCATCTCATCGACGACGAGTTTTTTGTTTCGCATTATGGCGGCGCGCATAGAAACCTCCGAGGATGGCGCAGGCTTTAGCCCGCGCCCCCATCTCTCGCGAATATCACATCATGGCGCGCGATCCTCAAGAGAGGGCCGCCGTTGGACGCCGTCGAGGGCAAACATCATCGGCTCATCATCGGAATTTCTCGCGAACTTTAGCGCGAACTTTCGCGAAATTTTGCGAAATTTCGAGGGGTTCGCGGAGCTTCTCCAGTTCATTAGAGAAAGTATCTTGACGTCTAACCTCAGCTTATGCTTATGACTTAACCTGTTCATTAGTAATAGTAATTGAAATTGGTGCTAAAACTAATCTACGGGATGAAACGCTGACCGGAACATAAGTCTGAGGGCGGCGTGCGAACTGCTTCGCGATTGTAAATTTTGGGGCTTTCCAGGAGGTTCGAAATGAAGGTGCTTCGATTTCTCGCGATCTCCGTAATAACGCTCGCGACCGCGGTGCTGGGGCTCAGCTTCGTGGGCATGGCCCGAGCCCAGGTCAAACCCGGCGACCTGATCACTCCGGACCAGGGGGAAAAGGTTAAAGATCTGATCTCGCCGGGAACCATGTACAAACTCCGCAACGGCATGAGCATGAAGATTGTGCCGACCGAGCGCATGGATTGGCCGCCCCCCTTCAAGGAAGCGACCGAAAAATATTCCGGCCAGTGCCGCCTCTCCAGCGACCATCGCAGCCTCCTCGGTTATGTGGCGGGGCAACCGTTCCCGCTCATCGATCCGAATGATCCGGACGTCGGGATCAAGATCGCGTGGAACAACCAGTATCGTCCGTTGCTCGGCGACGACTACGATCTGCGCTACTTCGATTGCGAAACCGTCTATGGCGGCCTCAACAAAAAATATGATGTGATTTACGACATCACGGTCGGCCACTACTCGGGCTACTCTTTCGTCAACCGGACCGAGGTCGAGCCGATCCCGGTCGATCCGGTGTTCAAGCAAGAAGGCGTGCTGTGGGGATGGCTGTCGGGTCCAGTGCTGGCACCTCAGCAGCATCGCGGAATCGGCGGATTGCGTCTGCGCTTTGCCGATCCGAACAAGCCCGATGCGTTCTGGGGATGGGTCCCGGGTTCGCGCCGTATTCGTCGTTTCAACGATGCCTTCGAGAGTATGTCGACCTTCCCGTTCCCGTGGAATCCCGATCACTATTCCGGCTTCGTAGCCAAACCGGAACAGTACAATTACAAATTCCTCGGCGAAAAAAACATGCTCGCCCCGATGCATGCGGCCCATTCGCCTGAGGCCCCCTGCGCGACCGATGGTGGTGCGAGTGCATGCCCGAGAACTGGGAGATTCGCCATCTGTATGTGGTCGAGGCGACTCCGCGCGCCGGGCTGTCCGGCAACGCGCTGCACTCCAAGACCATCATGTATATGGACGGCGAAGTGTGGTGGATGCCGATGATCGACAACTACGATCGCAAGGGCCTGCTATGGGAAAACTACGTGTACTTCCTCGCCTATCGCGATCGCCCGGTTCCCGATGCGCGCGTCGCCATCTATCCGTTCAAGCGCGCGTTCGTGGTCGGCGCGGCCTCGACCGACGTGCAGTCCGGGCAGACCAGCATGTGCTACCTGCCTTCCCCGCACGCGCCTGAGAAGGAATGCTGGTACATCTCGATGGGAGCGCTGACCAACGCCGACATGCGGCCGGAAACGCTTCAGAATCGCGGCCAGTAATAGACTAGGATCGTCTTGACCTTCGGCGGATACGTGATCTACGGATAGCGTATCCGCCGAAATGTTTTTGGACGTTCCAGTCTGGTTGTTCGCCAAGGGCAACTCGCCGCGATTGCCGCTACGCGTGTCAGGCGGTTAACATTGCGCACTCAGTGCGGGGGTCTTTGGGGGGATTCGTGTCGATCATCAATTCGATATCTAAGAGGAAGACCCGAAATCAGGGAACCTCTTCATTCGGGACTATGGGGATCAGAAGCGCCTCGGAGGCTCGAACCTCATTAAGGTTCATCTTCCTGATGCTCGCGCTTCTCGCTCCGACAACCGTCCTACTCATCCACTTCAAGACCAATGCGGCTCAGAATGACATTTTTCAATCCGGGAGGGAGAATCCTGTTCGTGGGTGGTACCATGGCTAGCCCTCGAATCAGACTCCGTCGACGAACGTGGCTCGTCACGCGGCCACTGCGAGCCTGCTGACGACTGGTCCCAATGCGGGCAAAATTCTAATCGTTGGTGGCGCGGCGCTGGTCGATTCTCTGGCCTCTACTGAAATCTACGATCCTACGACCAATACCTTCGCGCCGCCGGATCAGACCGCTTCAATGAACACCGGTCGCAGCAGCGCGACAGTAACCACAATCACCATTGGTCAGAATGCGGGAAAAATACTGATCGCCGGAGGCCTTCACTCTGACCAAAACGGAAGTTCGACCCTCAGCACCACCGAACTATATGA
>CAWKCZ010000007.1:0-579524 GCA_963848285.1 uncultured delta proteobacterium
TACCAATCGCCGTCGGCGCGGTCCGTGGCGCCGACTATGCCATTGCAGCCGCCAACAATGCCCAAGCGGCTTGCGCGCATGACGAGGCCGCCGCATTCCTTCGCATCGCGCTCGAACTGCTGGCGGTTGACGATTCCCGACGGCCGCGTTTGCTGGGGCGCTTCGCACTGGCGCTGAGCTGGACGCTGAATGCCGATGAGGCGCTTAAGGTCGCACGCGAAGCGGCGGAGCTGGTCGCGGCGTCCGAGGGCGATCTCGCCGCGATCGACTACTACGATCAAACCGCGCGTACGATGCTGCATGCGGGACTCACTCGGGGCGCATGGGTACTGGCTCAAGAGGGTTTGCGATTGATCGGCGACCGGCGCGACATCACGTGGGCGAGCCTTACCGAAATCGATATCAATCGCCAGGAAGCGGAAGATGCGAATAACCCTGGGATTCGTATCGATTCCGCGGAAAGCCGGGAGCTGTACGCCGCACTCAAACGGCTTCCGCGCGAGCAACTTCAGACCCGAAATTTCGATCCGCCCTTTGAATCGCTGGGAGAGATCCAACAGGACCCCGCGCCTCCCGCGACCGCGCTGTACATGCTGGCCGGCGACTACCGGCGCAGCCTGCCGCTGCTCCAGGCGGAAGCCATCGAGAACGAAAAAACCGGCGCCATCGCGCGCGCCGTCAGAGCATGGGCCGACGCTGCGCGATGCCACAACGCGCTGGGAGAATTTACCGAGGGCCGTGCGGCGCTCGATCGTGCCGGTTCCTTGTCCGCGCGAATGATGACGCCCCCTGCCCTCGCGCTGCTCAGTTTGGTCGCCGCCAAGGGCGAGCTGCTTTACGCCATCGATGATGACTGGCAGTCGCTGATGGCCGACGCCGCCGCCGGCGCATTCATTCAGGAGGCGCGGCCGGAGAGCAGATGGGCCTCGGCAATGATCAATGCCTATGTGTCTTACCTGCTCGCCCAGATTAATCAGCCGGCGTTGGCCATGCAGCGCGTAAGCCTCCTGCCTGCTGCTCTCGAGCGCGGCGCTCCCTGGGCCAGGACCTATTGCCCCACCGCATGTATCGCGGCGGCGACGCTATGGGTCCTCAATCGCACCGAGCACGCGGAAGTTATTGAACGCAGCATCCGCGAGAAAGTCCTGCGCCCGGATTTTCGTTCTCCAATGAGCGATGGACGTTTGTCGCTTGCCCGTCTGTGCGCCCTTCAGGCCCGCCATGACGAAGCCTCGACCTGGTTCGCGAAAGCGCGTGAAGTGCTGGACCAGCAAGGCGCCAAGCCGCTGCGCGCGATCGCCGACTATGATGAAGCCCTCATGTACCTGCGCCGCGACGCATCCGGTGACGCCGCCCGAGCGGAGCCGTTGCTCGCGTCAGCACTACGGCAGTTTCGCGCCAACGGCATGACCGGATGGCTTCGCCACGCGCAGGAGTATGGCTCCGCTGCCTGACGCGCTACCCGGGTCTGGCGACGGAGCACTGCGCATCCGCAGTACGGACCTACGCCGGCGTACAAACCACGGATGTGGTGCCGTCCGGCGCCGGCGCATCAGGGCAGGCGGACTACAACATCCTGCCGCCGTTCATCCCGATGGCGCATCAGTTCGGCGCCATCCGAGTGTGGATGGGGTTCCCCTGGACCGGCTCGTTCGATGCCACCCAAATAGTCGTCACGCGCCAGAAGTAGTGAATGGTGAGTGCCCGAATCAGCTTCATGCGATGGTGAAGCTCGCGCCGATCATGCGGAGGCCGAGGCGCGCGGCGACGCGCTGCGAGGATCGATTCGTCCGCGAAGTGCTGTAGAAGAGTGCGCGGCCGTCGAGGACCGCCAGCGAGGACCAACCCGCTGTCACCGCTGCCGCGAATCCTCGCGCGCGGAATTCTGGAAAGGTGTAGACGCCGATTTCAGCGCCCCCCTTGCCGAGGCGCGCTGCAGACGCAATTGCCGCGATTTGGTCACCGTCGGTGGCAATGCACCAAGGCTCCCATAAATCGGCGACGCTGATGAAGCCTGAATCGATCATCGGCTGCGACATTCCATCGGCCGCGAATCGCGCCAGCATCCGTGTACCCTCGTCCGAGTCGCCTCGCACGATGGTGGCCGCGTGTTCGAATTTCGTTTGGTTGGGAAGCTCGTAGATGATTCCGCTCCGGACTTGCAGAGGAACCCTCGAAGCAGGGCCGGTCGCGAACGGCGGATTGTTGGAAAAAACATCGAGGAGTTTTCCAATACATCCAGGCAGCACCCATGGATCGCGTCACGGAGGTTCAGTCGCGCTGATGGCCAACAACTGCTCCGCCATCGGTTCATCAACATCGTGGCGCACTCGTATGAGGTTGCCCTGGGGGGCATCCGATAAAGAGGAGGTTCGGGGCGGTGGAACCACCGGGGTCGTTCTGACGTTCCAGGCGACCCGTGCGAGACAACACAAAGGTCGTCTCCAAATCGATGCGCAGAAGCTCGAGATCGTCCCACATGCTTAACGCCGTTTCCCATATCGGCGCCTCTCGCGCAATTGAAAAGCGAGGTGGTCGGCCATATCATTCGAGGCTCAAGAGCCATGGCACTCAAAAAAGTTATCTACTTCGATAAGCCCGGGGCGCTCTATACCCCCGAGACCGATGACGACCAGGCCAAGCCCAATGTCTACGGCGTGCGCTGGGTCAATCCCGATACCTTCGAGACCATCCGCGTTCGCGGCGGCGCGCGCACCGGCCCGCATGGCGAGGTGTTGCAGGAGGTCGACCCGACCCTCGACTTGACCGCCTTCGCGATGCGCAGCCTCGACAAGAACGCACCCCCGCCGAAGAAGTGATGCGACGGTTCTGCGGAGTCGCGAGATAAGCCATCGACGAGATAAGCCATCCAGATGACGACTCCCAGCGCGCTCGCCGGATTGCGCGTGCTCGATTTGAGCACGCATCGCGCGCATCTATGTGGACGGTTGCTGGCCGACATGGGCGCCGATGTCATCAAAGTCGAGCCGCCCGCCGGTGACGACGGACGCCGCATCGGTCCCTTCTACAATGACCTGCCGCATCACGATCGAAGCCTCTTTTTCTGGTTCTACAATCTCAACAAACGATCGCTGACGCTCGACCTGGCGCATCCACGCGGATGCGAGTTGACTCTCAGTCTGGCGCGCTCTGCCGATGTCGTCATCGAGAGCTTCGCGCCCGGCGAAATCGACAAGATGGGCCTCGGATGGGATGCGCTGCATCGCGCGAATCCCGCGCTGATCCTTTTATCGATCGCGCCGTTCGGACAGACCGGGCCGTATAGCGATTTCGCCGCCGACGACACCATCATCACCGCGATGGGTGGGATGCTGTACGTCAACGGCTCACCCGGCAAGCCTCCGGTGCGCCCGCTGGGACTGCAGGCGTATCATTCGTCGGCATACTACGGCGCCATCGCCGCGCTGACGGCGCTGCTCGGACGCGACGGGACCGGCGAAGGTCAATGGATCGACCTCAGCATGCAGGAGGCGACCGCCTCAGCCGTCGAGCACGTCGCGGGAAGCTGGTTCGAGCGCGCGCAGATCGAGCCGCGTCGCGGCACGCTTCATTGGAGCCGATTTTTTCGGGTCGGCAAATGTCGCGACGGCTACATCATGCATTGCACGCTCGGCGACTGGACTTCGCTCCTCGAATGGGTCAATGGCGACGGCAAGGCGCAGGATTTAGTTGACCCGCAGTGGAACGACGTGACGTATCGCTCTGTCCACGCCGAGCATCTCTTCGACGTCCTCGACGAATGGGTCAAGGATTACAATCGCGACGACCTGCTGGAGCGCGCGCAACTGCTGCGTCAGCCCTATGCGATCGTGCGCCGGCCCGAGGCGCTGCTCGAAGACGAGCAACTCGACGCGCGTGGTTTTTTCGCCGAAGTCGAGCATCCGGAGCTCGGCCGCAGCTTTATGTATCCGGGCGCGCCCTATCTTTTTAATGGCACGCCGTGGCGCGTCTATCGGCGTCCTCCGCTTCTCGGCGAGCATACCGGCGAGATTTTGCGCGACGAGTTGCAAATCGATCCCGAGGAAATGGCGGCGCTGCGCGCGGAGGGCATCATCTGATGGCGACCAAACTGCCGCTCGCGGGGGTGCGCGTGCTCGATTTCACCTGGGTCGTCGCGGGCCCGGTCGCGACCCGCATCCTCGCGGACCAGGGCGCCGAGGTGGTGAAGATCGAGCGCAAGGTGCCGCCGCTGATCGGCGATCGTAAGCGCGGCCTGCAATGCGATCTCCATCGCGACAAAATTTCGGTCGCGCTCAACATGGCGCATCCTGACGGCCTCGCACTCGCGCGCAAACTCGCGGCTAACAGCGACCTGGTGATGGACAATTTTTCCGCGCGCGTCATGAAGGCGTGGGGGATGGACTACGCGAGCCTGGTCAAAGTGAAGCCCGACATCATCTGTATAAGTATGTCGGGGCTCGGACACACCGGGCCGCGCTCGAGCTACGTCAGCTACGGTCCGACGTTGCAGGCCCTCGGCGGCTATACCCGGCTGATGGCCGAAGAGAATGGCGAACCCGCGGGATACGGCTACTCGTATGCCGACATGTCGGGAGGCTACACCGGCGCACTCGCGGCGCTGATTGCGCTCTACCACAAGCGGCGCACGGGGCAGGGACAGTTCGTCGATCTCTCGCAGTTCGAGGCAGTTGTGAGCGTCGTCGGGCCGTCGCTGCTCGATATCTCCGCGAACGAACGCGAGCAGCAACCGCCGATGTACAACTCGCAGGAAGGCCCCGCCGCGCCGCACGGCATCTATCGATGCGCGCCGCTCGGCGACGATGATGACCGATGGCTAGCGCTTTCAGTTCGCTCGCAAGGCGAATGGGAGCGCCTCGTCCACGCGATCGGCGCGCCAGCGTGGACCTCGGACGCGAAGTTCCGCACGCTCTATTTGCGCATGAAAAATCGCGCCGAGCTCGATGCGCATCTCTCGCGATGGACCCGCGAGCGCAGCGCCGAGGATGCGATGATGCTCCTCCAGCGCGCGAAAATTCCGGCCGGCATCGTCGCGAATGGCGCTGACATGTGTTCGCGCGATCCACAGTTCAAGGAGCGCGGCTTCTGGCCCGGCGTGAAACGCGCCGATGGCGAACTTTCGCAGGTCACCGGCATCCCCTTCAAGCTGTCCTCGACACCGGCCTCGGTCCGCGCCATCGCGCCGGATGTGGGCGAGAACACCGACTATGTCCTCGGCGAGCTGCTCGGTCTCTCGCGCGCAGAGCGCGACGCCCTGATCGCCTCGGGCGCGGTCTGGCCGTGACTACTATTCGCGCTTACCTGATGCCGTATTCTATTACGGCATCAAATGCTGTATCCTGCAAAGATGAAACTCGCGGAGCAAAAGATCACTGTGTTCGTGGATCGCGATTTGCTGGCTCGAGCACAAAAGGCTTCCAAAGCCGGGATCAGCGATACTGTCCGAAAGGGACTCGAGTTGCTCTCCGCGAAACAGGCATTTGCCGAGCTTAGAAAGCTGCGCGGTAAACTTAAGGTCTCCATCGATTTGGACGAGCTGAGGGAAGACCGGGAGTGGTAGCACTGGATACCAGTTCCATCCTTGCGTATCTGGCCGGCGACGAAGGTGAGGATGTAAATGCAGTGGATGGGGCCTTGGAAAGCGAGCAAGGAGCGTTCCCTCCAGCGGTCGTAACTGAGCTTCTCAGCGGCCAGGAAGTCCACGGTCGAGCGGCGAAGATTGTGCTCTCGGTCCCCCAGCTCACGATTCTCGAGGGCTATTGGGAACGCGCGGGAGAACTTCGTGCGGGATTGCGCCGTCGCGGATTGAAGGCCAAATTCGCAGACGCTTTAATCGCCCAATCGTGCCTCGATCATGATGTCGCGTTGATTACCCGCGATCGCGATTTTCGCCATTTTGCGCGCCATGCCGGCCTGCGCCTGGTTTGAATCCGTTCCCCGCAGACTGACCTCGAAAGTCCTGCTATGATTGTGGTTCCGGCGCCCGATGGGCGCCGTCGTCGTTTTCAGGAGACCCGCGAAGTGGCTGGATTACATAAACGAACCCACCAAGTCCTTGAAAATAAAGGGGTTTTCGTTTTGGCTTCCACAACGAAGCCACCGCCGGTGGTCTCGACCGTGTCCTGACCGCTACGCGAAGGCCTCGATGGGCACGATCTCGAAAGTGCAGAAACAAACCCACTTCGAGGATCGCGAGAAGTGGCCCTGAGTCTTCGAAGGGCCTCGACCGATGAGGATCGAAAACGCGAAAACAAAGCCACTCGGCGCAGAACGTCACGATCTCGAAATGCAAAAACAAACCCACTTGCAGTTCAGGAGAATAAACATCGAAGCGGCGCACCGATGTTGGCTTATTCGGTATTATCCGACATCGCGTTAGGGCAAAATCACCCCGCGCATCCTTTGACCAATCGCCGCCCTGAGGTAATACTCACCGATGGGTTAACTCATTGATAGCAAGTGTACTCTCGGCGGCACTTCAGGGCGTCGATGCGTTCGGCGTCGAGGTCGAGGTCCACATCGGCAACGGCACTCAGCCCAACGCTCAAGACCGTCGGCTTGGCGGCGGGCGCGGTCAAGGAATCGCAGGATCGGGTCAAGCCCGCGGTCACCAATTCCGGCTTCTACGTTCCCCAATCGCACCATCACCATCAATCTCGCGCCCGCCGATATGCGCAAGGATGGGTCCGACCTTCGACCTTCCCATCGCGCTGTCGCTGCTCGGCGCGACCGGACGCCTCACCAGCCGCGAGCGGTTGCAACGATATCTGGTGATCGGCGAACTCGCGCTCGACGGCCGCGTGCGAGGCATCAAGGGTGCGCTGCCGACCGCGCTTGCATGCGCGCGCCGCGAAGTATGACGGCCTGGTGCTGCCGCGCGAGAACGCGATGGAGGCCGCGGTGGTCGGCGACGGCGTCGCGATCCTGCCGGTCGACACGCTGCGCGAGACGCTGGAGTTCTTCGAAGGCCAGCGCGAGCTGACGCCGACAGTTAGCGACGTCGCCGCGATGTTCCAGGCGCATAGCCAGTACGAGGTCGACTTCAGCGATGTGAAGGGGCAGGAGCAGGCCAAGCGCGCGCTCGAGGTCGCGGCCGCCGGCGGGCATAACGTGCTGATGATCGGGCCGCCCGGCTCCGGCAAGACGATGCTCGCCAAGCGCCTGCCGACCATCCTGCCCGCGATGACTTTCGAGGAAGCGATCGAGGCGACCAAGGTGCATTCGGTGATGGGTCTCCTCGATGGGCGCGCGCTGATCTCGACGCGACCTTTCAGATCGCCGCATCACACGATTTCCGACGCGGGTCTGATCGGCGGCGGTCCGGTTCCGCGCCCGGGTGAGGTCAGCCTCGCGCATCATGGCGTGCTGTTCCTCGATGAGCTGCCGGAGTTTCGCAAGAACGTCCTCGAAGTGCTGCGCCAGCCGCTCGAGGATGCGCGCATCACCATCTCGCGCGTGATGGGCACGCTGACGTTTCCCGCCTCCGTGATGCTGGTTGCCGCGATGAATCCCTGCCCGTGCGGCTTCTTCGGCGACGCGACCCACGAATGCTCCTGCTCACCGATAGTCATCCAGCGCTATCGCTCGCGCATCTCCGGGCCGCTGCTCGATCGCATCGACATTCACATCGAGGTGCCGGCGGTGCGCTACAAGGAGCTGACCGAAAAGTCCGACGGCGAATCGTCCGAGAGAATTCGCGAGCGCGTCGATCGGGCGCGCGCGATTCAGCTCAAGCGCTTTGCCGGGATGAGTTTCTTCTGCAATGCGCAGATGGGCTCGCGCGAATTGCGCGCGCATTGCCAGATCGAAGCCGCCGGCGAGCGCCTGCTCGAACTCGCGATCAATCGGCTGGGGCTGAGCGCCCGCGCATACACGCGCATCCTCAAGGTGGCGCGGACGGTCGCCGACCTCGACGCCTCGGAGCGGATCGAGGCGCATCACATCAGCGAGGCAATCCAGTACCGCTCGCTCGATCGCACGCCGCAATAGCTGTATGTCGGAATTTGTTGACCGCTCTGGCATAAGCGTATTTGTCTCCTCAGATAAGCCCCTCGAATGGTCGTATAACGCCGAAGGCGTGGGTGAAAATACGCCTTCGACGAGGGAGACAGTGCTATGGGCAAGATGATCATCTTTGTCGGATTGGCATCTGCGGTAACCCTCGGCGCCCTCTATCTGGCCGGCATGCTGAACGGAATGGCGGGTTAGACTACCAATCGGCGGCGCAGCCTCCGCCGGATTTTCAGAACCGCCGATTCCGTCTGGTCGGTTCCGCTCGCGGAATCGAGACGGATGGACTTGTCTCTCGCGAGGCCGATGCGCGACGCCTATGATTGTTGCCAATCGCCCAATCCCAGCGTCGCGGAGGCGTCGTGTCTGAGAGCAAGCTGGCCCCGGTGGATTCCATCAATCAGCTGATTCGCGAGAATCGCATCGGCGATTTCTCGTCGCCCAATCTCGCCCTCGGAATGCGCCCACTGGAATTTGCCGCCGGCGCCTCGCGATGGTCGTGGGAGTCGCAGCCGCCGTCGGCGCTGAATCCGTTCGGCACCGTGCAGGGCGGCTATCTCGCGATGTTCATCGATGAGATGCTTTCGACCGCGATCGCCTCGGTGCTCGAAGCGGGCGAATGGGCCGTCACCGCCGAGGTCAAGCTCACGCTACCTTCGCGCGCTGCGTCCGGGACCGCTAAGCGGCGATGCGCGCGTGATTCGCCGCACTCGCGCGCTCGCCTTCATGGAAGCCTCGATCGCAAATGAGCGCGGCGAAGTCGCAGTGACCGCGAGCTCGACCTGGGCGATCGCGAAAGCTTAAGGATGGCGGTCTGGCCGTCATCCGAACTTCAAAAGCTCTATGCGCTGCGCGGCCGCCCGCATCGTCCGGTTCGGCGCGCAATGGGAAATCGATGAGGCCTTGGTGCGCGAAACACTCGCGCGCAGCGTCGCGTCATGGGGCGGCCTCGAGCGCGGCGAATCGGTCGAGGATTATCTCGAATCGCTGCGCGCGGAAGACCTCGCGCTCGCGATCGCATGCCGCGCGGGCGTCGCGACCGCATGGGATAGCCTTCATCGAGAAGTATCGGCCGATCCTGTATGCCTCGGCGCGCGCGATCTGCCGCGAGGAGAGCGCGGCGCGCGAGATCGCCGATTCGATGTGGGCCGAGCTATATGGCGTCGATGCGAAAGGTGCGCAGCGCCGCTCGCTGCTCGACTATTTTCACGGGCGCAGCTCGCTCGCGACCTGGCTGCGCGCGATCCTCGCGCAGCGCCACATCGATAGCATTCGCGGCGCGCGGCGTTTCGAACCGCTCGAGGATGCGCCGCGCGCATGCGTCCGCATGAAGCAGCCGATCCGCGCGGAGCCCGGTCACGCGCGAATGATGGAGATTTTCGCGGCGGTATTGAGCGCGGCGATCGCGGCGCTCGAGGGCAAGGATCGCCTGCGCCTGGGCTACTATTATCGCGACGAGCTGACGCTGCGTGAGATCGCGCGCGCGATAGGTGAGCATGAATCAACGGTATCGCGAAATCTCGACCGCACGCGCCGCGAGTTGCGCAAGAGTGTCGAGCGCGAGCTGCGCCGAACGCATCGGATGAGCACCGAGCAGATTCAGCTTTGCTTCGAGCATGCGGCGAGCGACGCGCCGTTCAGATTCGGGCGCGAGACAGTCGCGGCGCAAAAGAAGGAAGGCACTTCGTTCTGAGGATCGAGGAGAGACTTTGGCGAGCGAAAAAAAATCAGCCGACGCCTTCGAGGCGGCGCTCAAGCGCGAACTGCGAGCGCGCGCCACCTCGAATGCCGCGGACTGCCCCGCTCCCGAAGTTCTCGCGGCGTACTACGATCGCTCGCTGTCGCGAACCGAGCGCGCTCGCGTCGATGCGCATCTGAGCGTCGTGCGCGCGCTGCCAATCGATGATGGCGTCGATCGCGCTGGCCGATGACACGCCTGCCACGGTGCCGCAACCGGTTCGGCGTCTCGCGTGGGTTACGCGGCTGCTCGCGCCGGTCGCGATAGTCGCCGTCGTGATCGCATTTGCGATCGGCATACGAAATCGCAGCCGTCCACTCGAAGTGGTCGCCCTCGATTCGCCTAACAGCTCCGCGAAATCGGAGGACGCCGCGGCGCCGGCTCCCCAGGTCGCGCCACAGCCCGCAGAGGCTCCGATTGCACAGCCGATGGGCGATTTTCGTAAGTCCGAGAGTGCTCAAGACTCGTCAGCGAAATCGTCATCCGTTGCGGGGCAAAATGCGACCGTCGAGTCGGCGCGCGCGATCGCTGCACCGGCCGGCGCAGGCGCGGCGAAGTTGCTGGCCACCGAGCCCCCGCCGAACCAGATTTCCTCGCCTGATGGCAGCGTGATGTGGCAATTCGGTGCACGCGGCGTAAGTCATGCGCTCGGCAATTCGCGTCCATGGCTCCCGATGCACACCGGCGCGACCGCAGACATCCTCGCGGCCTCGGCGCCCTCGAATGACGTCGCTGGATAGTCGGCAAATCCGGCACTATCGTGCGCACCCGCGATGGCGGCGCGACATGGCAGATCGTCCGGCCGCCGAAGAATGCCGACTTCATTTCGATCACGGCGAGCGACAGCAACAACGCCATCGTCTCCACCGCGAGTGGCGAGAGTTACTTAACCCGCGACGGCGGCGTGACCTGGTCTTCTCCTAGCGTCTTCTGATAAGGTCGGATTGGCTACGCCTTCATGGCATCGAGATCGGATCATTTCCGCATCACGCCTGGCAGTTCGCACTGGGGCGCCTTCAACGCCGTCGTCGAGGACGGACGGCTCGTCGATTGCGGCCCGTTCGCGCACGATCCCGATCCGTCGCCGATGCTGCGCTCGATTCCCGACGCGGTCCATCATCATAGCCGCGTGGCGAAGCCTGCGATTCGCGAGGGCTGGCTGAAGCACGGCCCCGGCGCGGCGAACGAAGGACGCGGCGGCGATCGTTTCGTCGAGGTGTCGTGGGATCGCGCGATCGATCTGGTGGCCGACGAGCTCAAGCGCGTCATTCGCGAGCACGGCAATCGCGCGATTTTCGGCGGCTCCTACGGATGGGCGAGCGCGGGCCGCTTTCATCATGCGCAGTACCAGTTGCGCCGCTTCCTCGCGACTATCGGCGGATTCACCAACTCGCAAGGAGACCTACAGCAATGCGGCCGGCGCGGTGCTGGTGCGCAACGTGCTCGGCTCGATGAACGCGGTCAACGGGCCCGGCACCAGTTGGCAGAGTATCGCGGAGAACACCAAGCTGGTGGTGATGTTCGGCGGGCTGCCGCTGCGCAACATGCAGGTGACTCCCGGTGGCGCGGTCGAGCATCATACGCGCGAGTGGCTGCATCGCGTAAAAGACGCGGGCGTGAAGTTCGTCAATCTCAGCCCGATGCGCGATGACGCGGCGGCCTTTCTGGAGGCCGAATGGCTCGCGCCGCGCCCGCATAGCGACACCGCGATCATGCTCGCGATCGACGCATACGCTGGTCGCTGAGGAACTGCACAACAGCCGAATTCCTCGCGCGCTACTGCGTGGGCTTCGAGCGCTTTCGCGACTATCTGACGGGGCGCGACGACGGCATCGCAAAGGATGCGGATTGGGCGGCGCGCATCAGCGAGATTCCCGCCGACACGATTCGCGACCTCGCACGGCGGATGGCGCGCGAGCGCAGCTTCATCACGGTGAACTGGTCGCTGCAGCGCGCCGATCACGGCGAGCAGCCGTTCTGGGCGGCAATCGCCCTCGCCGCGATGGTCGGCCAGATTGGCCTTCCCGGCGGCGGTTTCGGCTTCGGCTATGGCAGCATGGAGGGCATCGCGGGTCTGCGGCAGGACGCGCCGACGCCGTCGCTGCCGATGGGCCACAACCCGGTGCGCGATTTCATTCCGGTCGCGCGCATCGCCGATCTGCTGCTGAATCCCGGCGCGCCGTTTTCAGTACGACGGCCAGGATCACATTTATCCGGATATTAAGCTGGTGTATTGGAGCGGCGGCAATCCATTTCATCATCATCAGGATCTCAACCGGCTGATTCGCGCATGGCGCAGGCCCGACACGATGATCGTCAACGAGGCGTTCTGGACCGCGACCGCGCGTCATTCGGATATCGTGCTGCCGGCGACCACCAGCCTCGAGCGCAACGACATCGGCGCGGCGTCACGCGATCGGTTTCATCATCGCGATGAAGCAGGCGATCGCGCCGGTGGGCCTCGCGCGCAACGACTTCGATACGTTTGCGGATCTCGCCGAGCGCTTCGAGCTGCGCGAGCTGTTCACCGAGCTGCGCGATGAAATGGAATGGGTACGCTATCTGTACGAGACCGCAAGTGAGCAGATCGCGAAGGCGGGCAGACCGTGGATCGCGTTCGATGAATTCTGGGAGCGCGGCTACTTCGAAATGCCGCGCATCGCCGAAGCCGATCATCCTGTTCGAGAAGTTTCGCAACAATCCGAATCGCAACAAGCTTTCGACGCCGTCCGGACGCATCGAGATATTTTCCGAGAAGATTGCGGGCTTCGGCTACGACGATTGCCTCGGACATCCGGCCTGGCTGGAGCCCGCCGAATGGCTCGGCAGCCCGCTAACTGCGAAGAATATCCGCTGCACATGATAACGACGCAGCCGAGCACGCGACTGCACGGCCAGATGGACATGGGACGCGTCAGCCAGGCGACCAAAGTCGCGGGACGCGAACCGATTCGCATCAATCGCGACGATGCGGCGGCGCGAGGGATCAGCAGCGGCGACATCGTGCGGGTGTTCAACGCGTCGCGGCGCGATCCTCGCGGGCGCCGTCGGTCAGCGACGAGATTCGGCCGCGGCGTGGTGCAGATGGCGACCGGCGCGTGGTACGACCCCGAGCATCCTGGAGTTATCGGCAGCCTCGACAAGCACGGCAATCCGAATGTGCTGACGCTGGACAAGGGAACCTCGAAGCCTGGCGCAGGGACCAAGCGCGCAAACCACGCTGGTGCAGATTGAGAAGTTCCTCGGCGAGCCACCCCCGGTCAGCGCATTCGATCCGCCGATTCGCGAGGGTGGAGCGACTCGGGGGGAGTAGCTAGCGGTGGCTGGCGACGCGCGATCGTGCCACTCGCAGCACCCTCACCCGCCAGTCACGATTGTCGCGCAGTCAAAGAGCGACAATCGAGCCTGGCGACCTCTCCCGCGAAAAAATGCGGGAGAGGAAGAAAATAAGCTGCAAGAAAAAATGCGTGCGGCGTTCATAGGTCGAGAGGCCATCAGGCCGGAGGCCGTTTTGAACGATGTCGATGCGCGCAAGAATTCCCGCCTTCGAGCGTCTTTGTAACTGGAAGGTTGCCGGCGCGTTCGCCGATCCGAGGATTTTCCAAATCCTCTTTCTAGGCGTCCTGCTGGCCGCGGGCGCGTGGCTGCGCGATTTCAGCCTCTCGACTGCGCAGATAATTCTCACCTTCGTCGCCGCGCTTGCGGCGCAACATCTCTCGTTCGCGATGCGGCCCGATGCGCCGAGGTCGTATCGCAGCGCCATCATCACCGCGTTCAGTCTCACCCTGCTGCTGCGCGCCGATAACCTGTGGGTGCACCCCGCCGCGGCATCGATGGCGATTCTCTCGAAGCCGATCATTCGCATCCGAGGGAAGCATCTTTTCAATCCCGCCAACTTCGGCGTCATCTTCGCGATGCTGATGCTTCCCGGCGCGTGGGTTTCGCCCGGCCAGTGGGGGCAGGATGTCGCGATTGCAGGATGGATGATCGCGCTCGGCGCTTTCGTCGCGACGCGTGCACATCGTGCTGATATCAGCTGGAGTTTCCTTGCCTGCTACGTCGGCGCGATGGCGGTGCGCGTTTTGTATCTCGGCCAGCGTTGGGCCGTCCTCGACCATCAGCTGATGAACGGCGCGCTGCTGCTGTTCGCTTTCTTCATGATTTCCGATCCGATGACGACGCCGAATCATCCGCGGGCGCGCGCGCTGCATGCCGCGATCGTCGCCGCGATCGCATTCACCTGGCAGTTCGAATTCTTACGGCCGCAACGGAATGTTGTGGGCGCTGTTCCTTTGCGCGCCGCTGGTCCCGCTGTGGGACGTGATACTGCCCGCATCGAAATTTCAATGGAAACAATTAGGAGGCAATCATGAACAAACTGAAACTGTCGTTGCCGCTCGCGATGCTGCGTCGCTGTGCGCGATCGCGCGGCCGCCTGAGGCGCGCGCGTTCTGCGGATTTTACGTCGGCAAGGCGGACAGCAATCTCTTCAACCATGCGTCACAGGTCGTGATGGTGCGTCATGGCGACAAGAGCGTGCTCAGCCTGATGAACGATTACCAGGGCGAGCCGGCAGACTTCGCGCTGGTAATTCCGGTGCCTCAGGTATTGCAGAAGGAGCAGATTCACATCGGCAATCGCGAGATCTTCAAGAAGCTCGATGAGTACAGTTCGCCCCGCCTGGTGGAATATTTCGATCCCGATCCTTGCGAAATCATGCGTCCAATGGGGGAAGCGATGTCGGCGCCCGCGGCGATCGGGATGGCGCGCGGAGTCGGTGCCGGGATTCGAGAAGCGCTCACTCGGCGTCACCATCGAGGCGCAATACACCGTCGGCGAATATGACATCGTGATTCTTTCGGCCAAGCAGTCCGACGGGCTGGAAACCTGGCTGCAGGAAAATGGTTACAAGATTCCGCTCGGGGCGCATCGCGCGCTCGAACCCTACGTCCGCCAGAATATGAAGTTCTTCGTCGCGAAGGTGAACCTCAAGGAGCATCGGGCGAGCGGGCTCAGCTATCTGCGGCCGATTCAGTTCGCCTTCGAGTCGCCCAAGTTCATGCTGCCGATTCGCCTCGGGATGATAAACGCGCAGGGCCCGCAGGACCTCATCGTCTATGCCCTCGCGCAAAATGGTCGCGTCGAGGCGACTAACTATCGCACCGAGAAGGTGCCGACCGGCGAGAACCTGCCCGAGTACATCCAGCCGAAGTTCCAGGACTTCTACAAGGCGATGTTCGCCAAGCAGGTCGACGACAATGCGATGCGCGCGGTCTTCACCGAATATGTATGGAACATGGGATGGTGCGATCCGTGCGCCGGGCCGCCGCTCTCGCGCGAGGAGCTCCGCAGCCTCGGAGTGTTCTGGCTCGATGCGCCAACTTCCGCATCGAATGCCCAACTCTTTCGCGGTCCGCTGGTTGCCGGCGGTGCGATGCCGGTGACTCTCACCCGGCTCCACGTACGCTACTCATCCGACAGCTTTCCCGAGGACCTCGCGTTTCAGGAAACCAACGACCAGGAAAATTACCAGGCGCGCTATGTCCTTCAGCATCCGTGGAAGGGCGCGCCCGACGCCTGCCCGGCGGCGGCTAGCTACTTCCAGCAGGTGCGCGAGCGCGAGAATCAGGAGGCGCAAACCCTCGCCGACCTGACCGGATGGGACTTGGGCGGCATTCGGAAGAATGTCGGGCTGACCGACGTCCCGGGCCAGCGGGCGTGGTGGAAGGGCATTTGGGATTGAAGCGGCTGAAATGGGGTTGACCAACAAGCCTATCGGCGGGACAATCAATAGGTCGGCGGAAGTGGGGTGCTTCCGCCGACCTCGCATCTTTGGACGATAACCAGGCGTCGGGTTGAATCTTTAGTAGATCGCTTTTTCGACGCCGCCTGATATGGATTTGACAGCCTGAATGGCGTAACTTAGCCTGCTTGCTTCGACCGCAGCCGAAACCGATATAACTGGAATTCTTCAACCTTCACGGATCTAGTCCCCTCCAATGTTTGACACACTGAGCGATCGCCTCGACGGAGTTTTCAAGAAGCTCAGAGGCCACGGCAGGATTTCCGAATCCAACATCGATGAGGCGCTGCGCGAAGTTCGGCTCGCCCTCCTCGAGGCCGACGTCAACATCAAGGTGGTTCGCGACTTCGTCGAGCACGTCAAGAAAAAGGCGCTCGGCCAGGAAGTCCTGCGCTCGCTCACGCCCGAACAGCATATCCTGAAGTTCGTCGCCGATGAGCTTCGCCATGTGATGGGCGACCAGGCACGCGAGCTCGACCTGAAGGTTAAGCCTCCGGTCAAAATCATGGTCGTCGGGCTGCAGGGCTCCGGTAAGACGACCTCGCTCGCGAAGCTCGCGCTATGGCTGAAGGACACCCGCAAGCGCCATCCACTGCTGGTCTCGACCGACGTACGCCGTCCCGCGGCGATGGAGCAGCTTCGGGTACTCGGCTCGCAGGCAGGCGTGCCGGTGGTCGATAGCAATCCGAACGAGGATCCGATCGAAATCGCCACGCGTGCGATGGCGCGCGCCGAGATTGGCGGCAACGATGCCGTCCTCATCGACACCGCGGGCCGTCTCCAAATCGACGAAGATTTGATGGAGGAGCTGGAGCGGCTGAAGGCTGCCGTCCGGCCACATCATATTGTATTCGTCGCCGACGCGATGACTGGCCAGGAAGCCGCCAACGTCGCGGAGGGATTTCATCAGCGGTTGCAGGTCTCGGGCGTCATCCTGACCAAGCTCGACAGCGATGCCCGTGGCGGCGCTGCACTTTCGGTTCGCGCCATCACCGGCGCTCCGATATTGTTCGCGGCGACCGGCGAGAAGCTCGACGCGTTCGACATCTTCCATCCGGATCGGCTGGCGACCCGCATCCTCGGCATGGGCGATGTGCTCACGCTGATCGAGAAGACGCAGGCCAATTACGATCACAAGAAGGCCAAGGAACTCGAGCGCAAGTTCAAGAAGAATGAATTCACGCTGACCGATTTCGCCGAGCAGATGAAGGCCATTAAGAAGATGGGTTCGCTGGGCGATTTGGTCGGCATGATTCCGGGATTGAAAAAAGTCGCGGGCCAGGTTGATTCGGAAGAATCCAAGCGTGAGCTGGTGCGCATCCAGGCGATCATCGATTCGATGACCATCCAGGAGCGCGAGAATCATCTGATTCTAAACGGTAAGCGGCGCGCGCGGGTTGCGAGCGGAAGTGGAACGAGCGTTCAGGATGTGAACCGCTTCCTCAAGCAATTCGAGCAGACCCGCAAGGTAATGAAAAAGCTGACCCGGATGGGCGCCGGCCGCACGATGATGCGCGGGATGGGCCTCGGGTGACAAAATCAGAACGGGAGCATTAGATAACGCATGGCACTAGTGATTCGACTGCGCCGGCATGGCAGCCGCAAGAAACCATTTTTCCGGATCGTGGTGGCGGATTCGCGCTCACCGCGCGACGGCCGTTTCGTCGAGCAAATCGGCACCTATGATCCGGCCTTCAAACCCGCCAAGGTGACCTTGAAGAAGGAACAGGCGGAGCACTGGATCAAAGTTGGCGCGAAACCTTCCGAGACCGTCGGTAAGTTGATCGCGCAAGCTTCCGCCAGCGCATAACACTGGTAAGCGACGATGGCTCATACTACAACCTCGCAAGTTCTGCCTGAACGGAGCCGACTATGAAGGAGCTAGTGAAGTTCCTCGCGGAGCAGTTGGTTAACAATCCAGCCGCGGTTGAGGTCAAGGAAACCCAGGGCGATACCGCATCGGTGCTGGAACTGCGCGTCGCCAAGGAAGACCTCGGGCGCGTGATCGGCAAGCAGGGCCGCACGGCGAAGTCGATCCGCACCATCCTCAACGCGGTCGCCTCACGCACCAACCGCAAAGTGGTGCTGGAAATCATCGAGGACAAGTAGCCGATTCCGTAATCGATAGTTCTTGACGATCATCCCAGGCGCAGACTCATCGCCAAGCAATCGCCCGCAGCTCAGCCATCACTGATTCGCATCGGCCGGATCGTCGGAATCCATGGGCTGCGCGGAGGGCTGCGCTTTCGACCCGATGATCCCGCTTCAGAATCGATCGATGCTGTCGAGCGCATCTTCCTCGCCGACGGTGACCGCATCGACGACGCCCGCGAATACCGCCTCATGGATATCGCGCAACTGGGGCGCGGGACTGTGCGCCTGATGCTCGAAGGCATCGCCGATGCCAACCTCGCAGAAGCGCTCAAGGGCAAGAACGTCTTCGCCGACGAGGACGACCTTCCGCCGCCCGGCGAAAATGAGTTCTACTTCCGCGATGTCATCGGATGCGAAGTGTTCCTCACCGATGGCACACGCATCGGTGTCGTCGAGGACATAATCGCGACCGGCGCGAACGAGGTCTTCGTCGTGCGTGACGGCGATAAGGAAGTGCTGGTGCCATCGATAGAGGATGTGGTGAAGGAAATCGACGTCGACGCGCGTCGCATCGTCATCGAGGCCATTCCGGGGCTGCTGGATTGAAATCCTCCTCTCCCACATTTTTTCGTGGGAGAGGTCGGTCGGCGCGATGGCCGCTCTTCAAATCTGCGCGACCATCGTGCCGACCGGGTGAGGGTGCTGCGAGCACTATCAGCTTCGGCGCGAATCTCCTACCACTTGCATACTGCGGTCGCGTCGCACTCGGTCTTGCTGCTGAAATGATTGGGCAGAAACACGATGCCCTTCTTGTTGGGGCAAAACGTGAAGGAGCCGGAGTGATACCATCCGCCCTTGTCGCCATCGAAGGCGGCTTCCTTTTTGTCCGGCGCGCCAATTTTCCAACTGCCATGGTCATTGACCATGAAGAGATCGAGGCGGCTGACCTCGGAAGCCGGGATATCCGATGAGTCGGGCTTGAAGAAATTCGCGCCGACCACGGCGTAGTCCTTGCCGGTCCGCAGAACCTTTACATTACCATCGAAGGCGACGCTGAGCTTGGGTCCGGTCTGACCGGGACGCAGCTCTTCGGGGCGCAACTTGCGATCGTATTTGCTTTGGACCAAGGTCCACAGGTCATCGATCTTGCTGTCGGCGATCGCCTGGTAGGCCTTCTTGGCAGCGTCCTGTATCGCAGCCTGATCGCCGGAAGGCGCTGCGCTCGCTTGTGCGAATGCGTAGGTCGAAGCCATCGCCCCCAATGCCAAAGTCAAAGCTCCAATGCCGAGCCTGCTCAGAATCTGTCGCATGTTGCCCCATCCTGTCGTCGTTGAAGTTAGCCGTAAGTAGCATCGCGCAATCGACCGCTGCAAGACAGCGACAGGATGCCGATCGGGAAAAGAACCCCCAATCCATTGCACCAGATGAGAGGTGGTCCGTCAGCTTCCACTTCTTAGTTGCTTCAACGATGGCTTCGCATTTAGATCGATCTATGAAGAAGATCATACCGGCGGTTTTTGTCTGGTACTTCGTGATTCTGCACGGCGGCAGCAGTCCCGCACAGATCGGACCATTCGCAAGCCAGGCGGCCTGCGAAAGCTACCGAACCCAGCAGGTCGAAACCCAGAGCTTCGCGACTGCACCCTGCTTCAACACGGCCTCGAAGTAACAGGCCCACACCTGGGGTCTCGGGCCGGGGCTTTAGCTCGCTTGACGTTGTCAGGGGCGGCGCGCTAATGCCCGACCATGAAAACCGCGCACGCCGCGACGACCGAATGGGGTCCGGTCTCAGGCCATCGTTCGGGGGGCATCGATTTCAAACGCCTCATCCAGGGCGACGATGGCGCGCCCGATAACTTCGAGTACAGCTTCGTACGCACGGCGGGTGACTACTACACTCCGCGTCATCGCCACAACTTCGATCAGATGCGCTTCTGCCTCGAAGGCTCGATGAACTACGCGCCGGGCAAGAATCTCGCGGCCGGGACGGTCGGATATTTTCCTGAGGGCACCTACTACGGACCGCAGCAGGACACCGTCGGCTCCGATGGTACTGCTGCTGCAGATGGGCGGCGCCGCCGGTTACGGATTCATGAGCTATCGGCAACTCAACGACGGATACCAGCGGCTTTCCGATCTCGGCAATTTCGATAAAGGTGTTTTCACCCGCACCTCGACCGACGGCCGCTCGCAGCGCAAGGACGGCTACGAGGCGATCTGGGAGTACGTTAACAAGCGCGAAGTCGAGTATCCCGCGCCTCGATTTGAAGAGCCGATCGTGATGCATCCGGAGAACTTCGGATGGCGCGCGATTGGCGGCGGCTTCGAATTCAAACATCTCGGCTCGTTCGGCGAGCGCGGGCTCGAAGTCGGCTTCATTCGCGGACCGCGCGGCGCGACGCATACGCTGGGCGCGCTACCCTCGCCCGAACTGGCGCTGGTGACCAAGGGCGCGTTCGCGGTAGAGACTCAGCCGAGCCAGAAACTCGATAAGCATTCGGCCTGGTACGTCGATGCGCGCGATCAGGGAACGAAGTTCGAGGTCCTCGAAGATGTCGAGTTCTTCCTGATTCGGCTGCCCACATTCAACTGACTTCGCTAGGGGGAGAACAATATGGCAGCAGCGGCGACCGCTACACGACTTCGCAAATCCGCGAGTGGCAAGAACAGCCGCCGGCCGTTTCCATCAATGCTGGTACGCGATCGCGCGCTCCGAGGAAGTCGCGGCGGGCCAGATCATCGGTCGCGATTTTCTCGAAGGCCGCGCCATCGTGTATCGCGGCGAGAGCGGCACGCCTGCGGTGATGAGCGCATGGTGCCGGCACCTCGGCGCCGACATGAGCCTCGGCAAAGTGATCGGCGACGATGTGCGATGCGCGTTTCATCATTGGCAGTACGGCCCCGATGGCGCCTGCACCAAAATTCCCGCCTCCGATAAAATTCCCAAAGCCGCCAAACTGTTCAGATTTCCTACCGCGGAAAAGTGGGGCCTCATCTGGGCATTCAATGGCACCGACTCCGCTCTATCGACGTCCCTGATTTTCCCGGCTACGACGCTGCTGATCTGGACTTCCGCACCGCCGAGGCTTTCGATCTTCCGGTCGAGCCATGGGTGCCGTTCACCAACTCGATGGACTTTCAGCATCTGCGCGTGTTGCACGGCCTCAAGATCGAATGCAACCCCGATCAGATCCACGTCGGCCCTTACAAGATCGAATACGACGTGCGCTTCGAGGATCCGAATCTCGGCATCTTCGATCAATCGATTCGCGTCAGCGGCACCAACACCATCGCGCTGGCGGGCAAGCTTAATGGAATGAGCGTGCTCTCAATGGCGACCGGCACACCCACTCCCGACGGCCGTACGCACGGATGGTCGGTGACGGCGACGCCGCTGGCGGAAGGCGACGACGAGGCGCGCGCGCAGCGAATCCAGATCGGGCAGGCGTTCTTTCAGCGGCTGATCGAGGAAGACACGCCGATCATGAGCACGATCCGTTTTCGCGAGGGCCTGCTCATCGATGCGGATCGCGCGCTCGCAATGTTTTTTCAGTATGTGAAGAAATTTCCGAACGCGCAGCCCGCCGCGCGCTTCGCCTGACTATCGAGCGGCCGCTGCGTTATCGGTATACAGAACGCTCCAGTCCACGCCGCGTTGATTGACTACACTGGACAGCACCATGCGCGGAACATCGGAGCAGTTAGGCGATGCCGCGTGCAACATTAGCGGATGCATCAGGATTACATCACCCGGTTCGCCGACCATCTCCACTACGCGCAATTCGACATCTCCCAGCTTTGAACTTGTATCCATGAAGGTTTGAATCCGATCTGTCTTGCCGTCGTATGAGCAGAGGCTCCGGAGCCATCGATGACGCTGAGTCAACGCCTTTCGTATTTCAGCCGAGCGGATTTTTTCAGCCCCGCCATGACGGCCAAGATCTTCCGCGAGCCGCGCCGAGCCCGCTACGGCCAGCGTCGCACCACCACCGTGCTGCAAGGGCGCCAGGCAGGTGAACAAACGAACCGCGTATAGGCCGATGAGCGATCGCACCACCGGTGCGTCCAGATGCCAGCCCTGATGCGGCACATTCCAGAGTTCTCGCGAATTAGGAAACGAGACCAGCAGCGAGCCCCATCGATCGGGGTGTTGCCAATTCGCGGGCCCCAGCAGGTCATCCAGAATTCCACATACGGTGGGGCTTGCGATCTGCTCGAAAGCCGTCGAGTTCGGAAGGTCGTGCGTCCCCATCACTCGTTGCGCCGCCCAGGTTTTGGGATCGGCACGTTCGATTTGATGGTTCCGATGAAGGATGTGCCATACGAAATCGCACATCGCTTCGGCATCATGCGATGGCACCGCACCCGGAATCCGCAAAATGCCGCTGCGACGGAACTCATCTTGTTGTTCAGAAGTCAGCATCTCTCGATCCGGCAGGAGCCGCGCCTATAGAGTGGTCGGTATCGCGATGGAATTTCACATCATAACTCTGTTCCCCGAAATGTTCGAGTCGCCGTTTCGCGGCGGCATGACCGGCCGCGCCATCGAGCAGGGAATCATCGTCGTTAAGCCGCATCCTCTTCGTCCATTCGGTTTGGGCAACTACAAACAGGTCGATGACCAACCCTATGGGGGCGGCAGCGGGATGGTGATGCGGCCCGAGCCGATCGCGGCCGCCATCGACGCGGTGACGGGGGAGCATCCGGAGCTGTGGCGCATCCTGATGACGCCGCAAGGCATTCCGCTGACGCAGGCAAAGGTCCGCGAACTCGCCGCGCGCAAGCCAGGGCTGTTGCTCCTCGCGGGGCGCTACGAAGGCGTCGACGAACGCGTGCGCGCGATGATCGATGAGGAAATCTCGATCGGAGACTATGTGCTATCGGGCGGTGAGCTTCCCGCAATGGTGCTCATCGAGGCGGTCGCGCGGCTGCAACCTGGGGTGCTGGGAAATCCCGATTCCATCGAGGAAGAATCTTTTAGCGTCGACCTCCTGGAATATCCGCAGTACACACGGCCCGAGGAGTTTCGTGGCGCGCGGGTCCCGGAGATCCTGTTGAGCGGCGACCATGGAAAGATCCGCGCATGGCGCGAGGCGCAGGCGCGGCGACGTACCGAGGAGCGCCGTCCCGACCTGCTCAGGCGCGGTAAGTAGATGTCGGACCTGTTTCTCGCGCTGATTCATCATCCGGTGCTCGACCGCAATGGCCGCATCGTCACTTCCATGATCACCAGCCTCGATCTGCACGACATCGCGCGCTCGGCGCACACCTATGGCGTGAAGCGTGCGTACATCGTGCACCCGATTCCGGAGCAGCGCGAATTTGCCGCAACGGTAATTGATCATTGGCGCTTCGATTTTGGACGCGCATTCGATGGGCGTCGCCGCGAGGCGCTCGAGATCGTCAAGATTGTCGATACTCTCGACGACGCAATCGGCGACGCTGCGGAGCTCGCCGGAACTCGTCCACTGATCGTCCATACCTCGGCGCGTACTTCCGGCGGCACGACGACCGCCGAGCTGCGCGCGAAGATGGAAGCATCCGGCGCTCCTGCGATGATGATTCTCTTCGGCACCGGGTTCGGAATGGCGCCCTCCGTCCTCGAGCGCGCGGACATCGTGCTCCATGCGATCCTGGGTCCGGGCGAATACAACCATCTGTCGGTGCGCGCGGCAGTCAGCATCATCCTCGATCGGCTGCGCGGCCGGTAAGCGATTTGCGCGACGCTGGTGGGCGCGGCACACTGAAACTAATGAAGTCCGCGACCGCTATCAGCAAGAACGGCGTTCGCGAGAACACTCGCAAATCGAATTACGAGCGGGATTTCCACGCCTGGTTGCTTTGCGAGGTTACCGCGCTGAAGGAACGGCGCTTCAATGATCTCGATCTGGAGAATCTGATCGAGGAGGTCGAGGATTTGGCTCGGAGCCTTCCACGCGAAATCCGAAATAGATTGCGAGTGGTTCTGGTCCATCTCTTGAAGTGGAAGTTTCAGCCGCTGAAAAGATCGACTTCGTGCAAAGTGACTTTGTTAGAACAGCGCATTCAGCTTCGACAACTTCTGGAACAAAGTCCGAGTCTCCACAGACGCCTCCCGGAACTTCTCGAAAAGGTCTACGAGTCGTCAACCAGGATCGCCGGCACCCAAATGAAACTGGAGAAGCCGCTGTGGCGAAGAACTTTCCCGCCGCAGTGCCCATGGAGCGCTGAGCAGATTCTCGATGACGACTTTGTTCCGAACGGGACTAAATCGCACACATCACGAGGTTGAGTCGGCGTCGCGCTTCGGTTAAATTGGTCTGCTCTACCGAGGGCATTTTCCCATGAATAGCATCATTCAGAAGGTCGAAGACCGTGGTCTTCGAAGCGACCTCCCCGAGTTTCGCGTCGGCGACAGCGTCCGCGTCCACGTAAAGGTTCGCGAAGGCGAGAAAGAGCGCGTCCAGGCGTTCGAGGGCGTCGTGATCAAGATCAATCGCGGCAGCAATCGCGCGGCCTTCACAGTGCGCAAGATTTCCTACGGCGTCGGCGTCGAGAGAATCTTCCCGATGCATTCGCCGCGCATCGACAAACTGCAGGTTCTCTCGCGCAGCAAAGTTCGTCGCGCGAAGCTTTACTACCTGCGCGGATTGTCCGGCAAGGCCGCTCGCCTCGACATCACTGGCTGATCGACGATATCGATGATCTCACAGCGCCCTCGCATCGGAGGGCGCTTGTCATTTGAAGTTTTCCGCTTACGCCTGCGGGGAGGATTCGGCGGCGCGGCGCGAAGTCATCTTGACGTTGCCGCTGAAGTAAGCGCCTTCACAAACTGTAAGATTTTCCGCCATAATGTCGCCATAGACGCGTGCATGTGAACCGAGGTAGGCGCGGGTCGCATCCACGATGTCTCCGCGCATCTCGCCCAGCACCACCAGCTTGCTCGCCTTCATTTTTCCTTCGACGGTGCCGGTTTCGGCGATCACCACCAATGACGACGACGTCACTTCGCCGCGGAAGGTTCCCTCGATTCGCACCGGTTCGTTGAAGATGAGCCGCCCCGATACGTTGACGCCCTGCCCGACCGCGACTCGGGTTCGTTCCTGAACCCATTGCGCTGGCGGCGACGCTTCGGCGCTCGTGCGGGTCGAGCTTTGATCGCGAATCGGCGCGCGACGGATTTTCTGCCAGCGCGGCCTCCAACTCTCAGCAGCCCCGGTCGATCATTTTGCGCAGCCATTCACCAACCCTCAGGTCGCGGGAAAAACATGACACGCGACCGCATGCCCGGCGCGGCCCTGTCTCCAGCGGCGGCTCCATGGTCCGGCAGATATCCTTCGCATATGCACAGCGCGGATGGAAGGCTGCATCCGCTCGGCGGATTGACCGGACTCGGCACTTCGCCGGGAAGTTTGACGCGTTCGGGCTTCGCGCAGGGGCTAACCGACGGAATCGCCGACAGCAGCGCGCGCGTGTACGGATGACGGGGGTTCGCATAAATCTCATCGCGACCGGCGATCTCGACGATCTTGCCGAGGTACATAATCGCGACGCGATTGCTGATGTGCTCGACCACGCGCAGATCGTGCGCGATGAAAAGATAGGTCAGCTTCAGTTGCTCCTGCAGGTCCTGCAGCAGGTTGATGATTTGCGCCTGGATGGAAACATCGAGCGCCGAAACCGGCTCGTCGAGCACCAGGAAACGCGGCTTGACCGCCAGTGCCCGCGCGATGCCGATACGCTGGCGCTGGCCGCCGGAAAATTCGTGCGGATAGCGCGTCATCGCGTCCGGCGACATCCCGACCATCTTGAGCAGCTCGGCGATGCGATCGAGCTTTTCCTTGCCGCGCGCGAGGCGATGAATCTCGATGCCCTCGCCGACAATCGCTCGCACGCGCATGCGCGGATTCAGCGACGCATAGGGATCCTGAAAAACCAGTTGCATGTCGCGGCGCAAGATGACGCAACTCCGGTCGAGCGAGCGTCGAAAGATCGCGGCCCTCGAAAAAAACTTTTCCGGAGGTCGGTTCGATCAAGCGCAGGATGAGGCGTCCGAGGGTGGATTTTCCCGAGCCTGATTCGCCCACCAATCCCAGCGTTTCGCCCGCCGACGATTTCGAGGTTGACCGCCGTGACTGCCTTCACGGTGAGCTTGGTGCCGCCCAGCACGCCCGTCGAGCCCGCGGCAAATTCCTTGGACACGCTCTCGGTGCGCACGAGCGCGCTCGATGCCGCCACTGGCGGAATTCTGCAGCGCGCTAGACACGGATGCAGGCGACATAATGGTTCGGCCTCTTCTCCTCCAGCGGAGGATCTATCGTAGCGCAGTTGGGTATCGCCATCGGGCAGCGCGGATGAAAGCGGCATCCAGACGGCGGATTGAGCGCGCTCGGAATGGTACCCGGAATCGCCTGCAAGCGATGATGCCGCGTGCCGTCGACGCCCGGAATCGACTCGAGCAGGCCCTTCGTGTACGGATTCAGCGGCTCCTTGAAAAGCGTCGACACACGGCGCCTGCTCCATCACGCGCGCGGCATACAGGATCGTTACCGCGTCGGCATACTCGGCGACGATGCCGAGATCGTGCGTCACCAGAATCACCGCGAGTTTAAGGCGCGACTGCAGCTCGCGAATGAGGTCGAGGATTTGCGCCTGGATCGTGACATCGAGCGCAGTCGTAGGCTCATCGGCGATCAGCAACTGCGGATTGCACGACAGCGCCATCGCGATCATCACGCGCTGGCGCATGCCGCCGGAAAGCTGATGCGGGTAGTCATCGACGCGCCGCTGCGGGTCGGCGATTCCGACCAGCTTGAGCGCCTCGATCGCGCGCTCGCGTGCCTCGCTCGCGCGAGGTTTTCTGATGCAGCCGCACTGCCTCGGCAATTTGGCTCCCGATGGTGAAAACCGGATTGAGCGAGGTCATCGGCTCCTGAAAGATCATCGCGATCTTCGCGCCGCGAATCGCGCGCATCTCGGGTTCCGGCAGCTTCGTCGAGATCGCGGCCTTCGAAGAGAATCTGCGCCGCCGACGATCTTCGCGCTCTCCGGCAGCAGCCGCATGATCGACAGCACCGACGCGGTTTTGCCGGAGCCCGATTCGCCGACGATTCCCATCAGCTTGCCGGGTTCGACGGAAAAGCTGACGCCATCGACCGCGCGGACCTCGCCGTCATCGGTGAAAAATGAAGTGCGAAGGGACTTTACTTCGAGCAGCGCCACTTGCAACCTAAATTATCATCCCGCGGAAGGTCCATATGCACTACCGCCGACTCGAAGGATCGAGGCGGTCGCGGAGGTGGTCGCCGAGGAAGTTGAACGACATCACGGCGAGGAAAATGAACACGCCGGGGATCAGAATCCACGGATAGCGCGCGAGGTTCTGCACGTCCTCGGCCTGCGCCAGCAGATTGCCCCAACTCGACGCCGGCTCCTGAATGCCGAGGCCGAGCAGCGACAGCGCGCTCTCGCCGAGGATGAAGCCGGGAATCGAGAGCGTCGCGGCGACGATCGCATAGCCGAGCACCGAGGGCATAACGTGGCGCGTGAGCATGCGCCATCGCGAGCCGCCGAGCGCGCGCGCCGCTTCGACGAATGGAACCGAGCGCACCGACGCCGCCATGCCGCGGATGATACGCGCGAAGCCCGCCCAACTGATGAAGCTCATGATCGCGACGATCATGAAAAAAGTCTCGACCGCGCTCATGCCCGACGGGAATGATCGCGGCCAGCGCGAGCAGGAAATAAAACGACGGCAGCGACATTTCGATTTCCGACCATCGCATGATGAGATTGTCGAGCAGTCCGCCGACGTAGCCGGAGAGCGCGCCAATCGTGATGCCGAGACCGAAGCTGATCGTCACGCCGATCAGTCCGACGAACATCGAGACGCGCGAGCCGTACACGATGCGCGAAAACAGATCGCGCCCGAGTCCCTCGCTCCCATCAGGAAAAATGGCGGCGCGCCCGGTTCGGTGGTGAACAGATGCCCATAGGAGAGCAGATGGACGTAGGTTTTCGAGTGCTGCGATCTTCGGCGAACGTGCGCGCCTCCGGGTCGACCATCTTCATCGGATACGCGTAGAGGAACGCGTGCGACCATTCCGAGGGCGCGACTGAGGTGCAGCGCCATCGGCGGGCAATCGGGCAAGCGCCGATTTTGGTAGGTCGGATCGTAGGGCGCGATCACCGGCGACGCGATCGCGAGCAGATAGAACAGCAGCAGGCAAAGCGCGGAGAAATCGCACCGGCCACGAGGCGAGACGCCATTCGCGTCGCACGCCGGAGATAATGCCGCCGTACGAGGCATCGGTGCGGCGATCCTGCAACGACGGAAATGAGTTGCGGCGCGCGCGCTCATTGCGAATCCATCGAGGAAAAGTCGACGCGCGGATCGACCGCGACCAGCGCAATATCGGCGAGCAGGTTGCCGAGCTAGCAAGTAGGACGGCGCCCATCAGCACCGAACCCATCACGAGGTAGATATCGAGCGAGCGCACCGCATTGAGCAGCAGCAGCCCGAGGCCCTGCAGATTCATCACCGCTTCGACCAGTGCGGCGCCGCCGAGCAGGTCGGCGAGCCCGTAGCCCGCCATCGTGACGAAGGGATTCAGCGCGTTGCGCAGGACGTGCTTGTAAATCACGACGCGCTCGGAAAGGCCCTTGGCGCGCGCGGTGCGAACGAAATCGGAATTCTTGATTTCGAGGATTTGCGAGCGCATCAGGCGCATCAGCGAGGCCATCCCCGCGATGCCGAGCACGAACACCGGCAGGATCAGATGATTGATGCGGTCGCCGATTTTCGACATCCAATCGAGCTGCGCATAGTCGACCGAATAAGTGCCACCGACGGGACAGATAGGGCGAAGTTGACCTTCATCGCGAAATACATCACGAGGAAAGCGAGAAAAAAGTTCGGCACCGACATGCCGAAAAATGCGAGGAACGACAGGATCCGATCCCAAATCGAGTTCTGATTCACCGCGACGACGATTCCGATCGGAATCGCGATCATCCACGCGAACAGCATGCTCGCCGCCGACAGGATGATGGTGTTGACCGCGCGCGATCCGATTAGGCTGGTCACGCTGACGTTAAAGGCGAGCGAGGTGCCGAGGTTGAGATGCAGCACCGCCCACAGCCATTTTCCATAGCGCACCAGCAGCGGCTGATTGAGCCCGAACTGCGCCTCCATCTCCTTGATGAGCTGCGGCGAGATCGCGGGATTCATCTTCAGGTTGGAAAGGAAGTTTCCCGGCACCAGCGACATGACCAGAAACGAAAGAAATGTGATTCCGAGGAGCAGCGGAATCATGTTGAGGATGCGTCTTGATGAGAAAGCGCGCCATCTGTCTTGCCCGGTCAAATCAGTCGGGAGTGAACTCGATATATTCGCGCCGATACACACCCCAGACGGTGGGCTGAAAATTCCTGAGCGTGTTGCGATAGGCGACGAAGCGAATCTGGCGCACCGTTTCGATGACCGGCAGCTGATCGTGAAGGATTTCCTGGATGCGCCAGTAGTAAGGCACGCGCTTCTGCATATCCATTTCCGCGGTGCCCTTGCTCCAGCAGCTTGTCGATTTCGGCTTCCCACGGCGTCGCGGGAGTTTTCTGATCGGGATACCAGATGTGCAGGTCGCCGGAAGAGCGGAGGAAGTTGGCGCCGTTGTTGGGTTCCACGCCTCCGCCGCCGAAACCGATCAGCACGCAGTCCCAATCGAAGTTGCTGTCGAGCTTCTCGACCAGAGTGGTGAATTCGAGCGGTCGATAATTCACTTTAATCCCGAGCGGTCGCGAGGTCCTGCTTGAACATCGCGCACATCTGATCGCGCACCGTCACGCCGGTGTTGGTCATCAGGTTGAACACGAGCGGATTGCCGTGCGGATCGACGCGCACGCCGTTCAGCCATGTGATATCCGGCGGCTTCCAGCAGCTCGGCCGATTCTTTCAGATCGTAGTCATAGTCGGTGAGATGCGGATCGTAGAAAAGCTTGTTGGCCGGCGAGATGGTTCCATAAGCGGGCACCGCGAGCCCGTGAAAGCAGAGATCGATCATGCCCTGCTTGTCGATCGCATGCGCCATCGCGCGCAGAAAATTGATATCGGTGAACCAGTCGAGCTTCGGATCGCGATGCCCATTGACGACGTAGTGATTCGGATTGCGGTTGAAGGAGAAGAACAGCTCGCCGGTATCGACTCCGGTTCTCGGCCACCGTGATGTTGAGTTGCTTCGCGTTCTCTTTCAGCGACACGACTTCTTCGGGTCGCGGAGTGTAGACGTCGAGCTGACCGGCGAGGAATTTCAGATACGCGGCATTGAGGTCGGAAACGATCAGGGTCGTTCTGCCCCCGCAGACGCGGAAGCGCGGCCGCCGCTTTCGTCGCGCATCCAGAAGTTGGGATTCGCCGCATACTGTAGAAGCTGGCTCTGCACGTAGCGCGTCATGACAAATAGGCGCCGAGACCGATCAGATCGCGCGGCGGCGTGTTGATGTTCCACGCCTGGTTGAAATGGCCCGGCCTTGTATATCGGTTCAAGAATGTGCGCGGGGATGATCGGCACACCGATCGAATACAGCAGCGGCGCGAACGGCCGCGGCAGCCGCATCACGACGGTATAGTCGTCGGGCGTCTCGACCTCGATCGGCTTGCCGTCGATGGTAAGCAATCGAGCGCGTCGAGTTGGGGACGCGCTTGTCGTACATCACCTGCATCGTGAAGGCCACGTCGTGCGAGGTGAACGGCGCGCCATCGGACCATTTGACGCCGTGGCGAAGATGAAAGGTGATCGATTTCTGATCGGGCGCGATCTCCCAGCTTTCGGCGAGTCCGGGCTCCGGCAACGTCGTCAGCTCGTTGGTTCGCACGATCGAGTCGAAGACATCGCTAATGGCTTCACTCGGAACTGCCATCGGTCGACCAGAATCGGATTGAAAGTGCGCGGATCGCCGAGCGAGGCCTGATAGAAAATTTGTTGCTTGGCGTGGTTGTCGCTCGCATGCTGGACGCGGCATCCGCACGCGAGCAGCATCGCGAGCCGGTCCACGACGGAATGACGCCACTGCCTAACCATCGCGCGAGACCCTCCGGTTCGTCATGCCGAGGTCGAGCTGCTTCGCATCCGGACCGGGCGTCAGAATAAAAACCGAATCGGCGATTTTCGCGTTTACGATAGGACGCTTGTAGACGAAGCTCACTGCGTGGTTTGCGCGAGCGGAAAATCGGCGTCGACTTTGTAGGCGAACATCACGCCACCGATATCATGATAATCGGCATAGCGAATCTCGAAATCTGATCGCGCCCGTCGGGCGTGCGCTTGCGCACCATCGCGAGTTGACTCATCTTGAAATCCCAATTCGCGCCGCCAGATCATCGGCGCTCACATAGGCCAAAACGGTCATGTCGCCTTCGCTGGTGACGGAGTCCGGCGGCGAGGTGCGTTTGCGCCTCCGGCACGATGCCCATCAGCAGGCCGACCGCATCGCGCGGCGCCATCGGAATGCGTGCGAAGCGCGCCAGCGTGGCAGCATCAGCGGTGCCGCGCATCAGCGTGTTCTTCGAGGGCTCGAAAATCTGCAGACGCGAATCCTGCGCGGCGACGATGAGCGCAACGCCGAAAGGCGACATCGCCTCGACGCGCAGGCTGTCCGGCCGCCGCACGACGATCTCCTCGCGCGCCTTAACGTGGTCGGCGCCGTTGGTGTACTCCATCACCGCGGCGGTCTGGAGCGATTCCAGCGCGCGATCGCGCTGCAGCCATCGCGGTCGTCAGCGACGAGACGTCGATCTTGCCGACTGCGGCGGGGACGTTTCAGCTTCGCGAGAACAGTCGCCGCGCATGCCGAGCAGCATCAGACAGCAAAGCCGAGAATCGAGAGCCGACGCGCGACGCTCATCGCGGCATAGGTCACGGGAGGGATTGACGAATCCTCAGTGCCCAGCCGACGCCGCTCCACCGCCCATCGCGGTGCGCAGATCCTGAATCTTGTCCTTAAGGCGCGATTGCTGATCGGTCTCCTGCGACTTCTTGAGCGCGTCGTCATACTGGCGGCTGGCTTCCTTGAGCTTGCCCATCTTGCGGTAGGCGTCGCCGAGATGCTCGGTGATGGTGGGGTCGTTGTTGGTGATGTTGACCGCGCGCTCGAGTTCCTCGACCGCCTTTTTGTACTCGCCCTTCTGATAGTAAACCCAGCCGAGGCTATCGACGTAGAAGCCGTCCTCGGGCTCGACCATCAGCGCGCGCTTGATGAGGCTTTCGGCCTCGTCAAGATTCTGGCCCGATTCCGCATAGGTGTAGCCGAGGTAGTTGAGCGCCTGCGCGTTCTTCGGATTGAGCTCGATAGCCTTCTTCATTTCGATCACGCCGGCCTGCTTCTGCTTGGTTTCGTCGAGCAGGGCGCCGAGCGTGAAATGGAATTTGTCGCTCTTGGGATCGATCGCGATCATCTTGCGCGTCATGTCGATCGCGGTCGGATAGTCCTTCTTTTCCTGATAGACGCCGACGATGAAGCCCATGATTTCGGTGTCATCGGGCTTCTGCTTGCAGCGCCTGCGTTCAGCGCGGCGATCGCATCGTCGTACTTGTTCGCCTTGTCATACAGATAGGCGAGCTGCAGCCGCGATTCGACGATAGTGGTCGCTCGATTCGGGAATCTTGTTGTATTCGGCGATCGCTTTGTCGCTCTCGCCGAGCTCGGTGTAGGTCGTGCCGAGATAGTAGTGGACGCGATAGTTGTTCGGCTCCGAACCGAGCACCAGGTTGAACTCGGTGGCGGCGCGGTCGTAGTCGCCGCGCTCAAGGTAGAGCAGGCCGATCTTCATGCGCGTGTCGGCGGGGTTGGTCTCGACCCCTTCGAGCTTCTTCAGATCGGTCTAGCGCGCTCTCGAAGTTCTTCTGCCCGACGTGAAGCTGCGCCAGCAGCTTGAGCGCCTGCTGATTGTTCGGATTAACCTGGATGACCTTGTTGTAATACTCCTCGGCTTGCTTCGGCTTGCCCTCGATCTCGCGCAGCATCGCCATGTCGAGCAGCACCAGCTCCGACTGAGGATTCAGGTTCGAGCGCCTTGGCGTAGTAATCCTCGGCGGCCGGATAATTCTTCGCCGCGACCATCACGCGGCCGGCATAGTAGTAGCCGAGGAACGAATCGGGATCGGCCGTCGATCAAGCTTTTTGAAGGTCGCCTCGGCGTTGGTGTAGTCCTCGCGCTTTGCGTACAGCGTGCCGAGGTAAAGATAGGCTTCCTGATTTTTCGGGTCGGCGCGCAGGACCGCTTTGTAATCCTGCTCCGCGTCGGCATCGTTGCCCAATGCGGAATTGATTCCGGCCGCCAGCAGCAGCGCATCGGGGTCGTTAGGCTTTTCGCGCGATGGCGTGATTGACCTGTTCCAGCGCTTCCTTCAGCCGGCCCGAGCGGACATACATGGTGGCGAGTTGGACGCGCAGGTCGGCGCTGTTGGGATCGTACTTGACGGCCTGCTCGTACTGGGTCAGCGCCTCGGTGCGATCGCCTTCATTCATGCGCGTATTCGGCCTTGAGAAAGGCGCTCATCGCCTTGGCGTCGTCGGGGATTTCGACCGCAGGAGCGCCGCCGAATGGATTGACGCCGTCGGTGCTGACAGTTTGCAGGTAGGCTATGATGCGGGCGCTGAATCGGGCTGCATCCGAGGAAAGCCGTGGAGACCACGGCCAGAAGCGACAACGCGGACGTGGAGCGAACTTTGCTCATGAAACGGGAATCTCGCGAGCGACCTTCAGTCACAGCTAACATGACACTGCGATCAGACCGTCAACGTATCGCTCGTTCCGGAGCCATATCTGCCTCACTGATCAACATTATTATGGTTTTCCCTCTTTGACGCGACCCGCTCAATCCGGTTACAGACAAGTCTTCGCGCGATTGCGTGTCATGGCCCTGCTCCCATACACGAAGCCGCGAGGCCAGGAGTTCGCCACCGATTTGAGCGCGATCCCACAACCATCGACCGCACATCGCCGCCGTCATCGATGAAGCGGCCGCGAAGCGCACGCCTGGCCCTGATGCCGCTGGTATGCGTGATGTACCTGGTAGTCAGCGGCGGCGCCTACGGCCTCGAAGATGCGGTGCGGCTGGCGGGCCCGCGCCTCACCATCGCGCTATGCCTCATCGTGCCGCTGACGCTGAGCCTCCCGACCGCGCTGATGGCCGCCGAGCTGACCGCCCTGATGCCGATCGAGGGCGGCTTCTATTTCTGGGTCAAGGAGGCGCTCGGACCGTTCGCCGGGTTTCGCCGAGGCGTACATGACGATCCTATACACCGCGGTTGACATGGCGATATATCCGGGGCTGTTCGCCGCGTATCTCTCCTTCCTGATTCCCATCGGCCCCGCGATGCAGGGCGTGCTCGCGATCGCGCTGATCTGGCTCGCCGGCGGAATCAATCTGCTCGGGCATCCGTCCGGTGGGGTTCAGCTCCATCGTGCTGGCCGCGCTACTGCTCTCGCCATTTGCGGCGCTGGTCATCGTAGGGTCGCCGCGTCTCATCCATTTCGTCCCGCCGACGCAGCCGCTCTATGGCCCCGGATTCCTTGGCGCGCTCGGCGCGGGACTGACGGTGGTCATCTGGAATTTCGGCGGATGGGAAAACCTCAGCGTCGTGTCCGGCGAACTGGAGGATCCCAAGCGCAACTACATCCGCGCGATCGCGGTCGCGCTTCCGATGGTCGTCGCGGGCTATGTTCTGCCCTTGCTGGTGTCGCTTTCCGGCGCGAAGAGCACCACCGATTGGCAGATGGGATGGTTCTCACACGAAGGGTTATCGCATCGGCGGGCCGTTGCTCGGCGGCGCGCTCGGCGCTCGGCGGCGCGGTGATGTCGTTCGCGGTGTTCGAGGCCGCGATGCTGTGGGTCTCGCGGATGCCGTTCGTGCTCGCGCGCGAGTCTTACCTGCCGCGCGCATTCGGCGACATCCTCGAATCGACCGCGACGCCATGGAAAGCGATCGTGCTGTGCTGCGTCGTCTTCACCCTGCTCGTACCGCTCGGATTTCTGGCGCTGGTCGTCCTCGATGTCTTCTTCTACATGGCGGCGCTGGTGCTCGAGATGATCGCGCTGCTGAAGCTGCGGCGGCTGCGGCCCGATCGCGACGGCCTGTTCGTGATCGGCGGCGGCAAGGTCGGGCTGTGTCTGGTGACGGTGCTGCCGCTGCTCACCTGGGCGGCGACTTTCGGCCTCGCCATCTCGCAAGGCGGCGCGCACATCGATTTTCTGATCGCGATTGCGCTCGGAGTGACTGTTTTTCCCGCCTACGCATTCGCGCGCGCGCGATGGGGCGGGCCCAGAGATCGCGGCTATCGAGCGCGTGACGCGATAGAGATCGACCAGATCGGATTCGCGCAACCGAATCGAGATTGAACGACGCCGCTCAATTGCGACGAGTTCGTCCTTCAGCAGATCGGCGTAGTCCTGCCGCTCCGGCCGCGTCACCAGAAGATAGGCCGGACGGCCGGAGCGGATCGTGTCGGCGAGCGCTTTGGCCTCGGCATCATCGAGATGCGGGCCCGCGAAGAGAACCGGCGGCACCGGGCCGGTCCATCCCGCGGCCTTTTTCGCGTAGAGCCGCGCGAGATGGTAATCGGTAAATTGCCCGCCGGGATCGAAGCGAATTGAGGCCGACCAATTCGGTTTTCGGCGTTGCCGCGTAGAGTTCCAGAAACTGCAGCGAGATGTTGCTGATCGATGATCGCATCGGATGGTAGTTGCGGACGGATCGCGAGCAGCGTCGGCACCATTTTCGATTGCGGCGGCGTGGCGGAAATGCGACCGGCGGTCTCCGCAAGGATCGAAACAGCGAGCATCAGGTCGAGCGCGATCACGCCCGCGATGACGGCATTGTCGCGCGAGGTCTTGCGCGTTCGCGCGCATGCGCCGCGAGCATCGCGCGGTTGCCTGCGACGATCCCATAGCCGGCGGCGGCGAACAGAACGAACGTCGCGGGGAGGATGAACGCGATCTCGGTAAAAAAGTAAAACAGGTACAGCGCGAAGAGCGCCGCGAGAAACGCCAGCCCGAACCACATCACGCGCAGGACCATCCGCGATCGGCGATTGCAGCGCGGTGACGATTCCGATAATCGCGAAAACCGCCGCCGCAAACGGATACATCAGGTAGCGAGGATCGCCGGGATCGCCGAGCATCCCGTCGAGGCCGGTAAGCGTCAGCACGTAGGAAAGCACGTTGCCGTAGGGATTGCCCGGCATCGTCGCGCCGAACAGAAATCGCGGGTTGAAGGTTTTGCTGAAGGAGCCGTAAACCTCGGGAACCCAGAACACATAGCCACTGTTAGCCAGGCCGCCGAGATAGCGATAGTTCGTCCACGCCTGCCAGAGCGGGAAAATCGCGAACGCGAACCCGAATGCGATCGCGACCGGAAACAATCTCTGCGAGCGCGCGGCGCGAACGAACGACAACATCGCGATCGCGATGCCAATCAGCACAGTGCGTTGGTCGGTCGGATCATCACCGTGAATCCCGCGAGCAGGCCGACACAGCGGCCGGCGGAACAATCCACGAGATTGCCGTGATCCGCGCGGACATCTTCTGCCTCGCTCGAATAGAAAAAACGCGAGCGCGGCCAGAATCGTCAGCGTCATGGTCGGAACGTCGCTCAGCACCAGCGTCGAGTAGGTGATGAAGACGGGAGACAGGGCAAGCAATGCGCCTGCGATCACGGCGCTCGACCGGCCAAACATTTGAAAGGTGAGAAGATAGAGTGCGACGAGCGCGACCAGACCCATCGCCACCGTCACGAGGCATAGCAGCTCGACATGATGGCCGAGGATCGGATAAGCGGCGGCGAGAATCAGCGGGTAGCCTTCGGTGTAGCGCGAAGGATATGAATAGCCTCCGAAATGGAGCACCGGACCCAACCCGCGATCGAGGTTGACTGCCGCGGCCGCATATTCGAGGCCGTCGGGCCACGGCATCAGCTCCATCCCGCGCCGAAATCCACTGCGCGACATCATGAAGAGCGCGAAGCGTGAGGAGCATCGCGACCAAAGCGCCGTCGAGCGGTCGCAGGCCGTGCTGAAGTGATGCGACCTCGCGCGTGGAGATCGATTGTAGATGGCGCGGGCTTCTTCAAAAGCGGCTCCCGCAAAACTCGCCGCCGCGTCACGAGTTCGGCGCGCTGCTGCTGGTCATCCTGGCGATTCCGCGCATCGTGCGCCTGCTCTATCCGGCGATTTGGGTCGAGGACGATTTCTACCTCGAGGCCGCGTGGCTGGTGAGCGTGGGGATGCGCCCATACCTCGACTTCGTGCATCCGCACTTTCCGCTGCTCGAATATCTCAGCGCGGGATATCTGAAAATTTTCGGCGCCAGTCATTTCTCGATCGAAATCCTCAACGAGACGGCGATTTACGCCACCAGCCTGCTGACATTCAAGCTCGCCGCCCGCGTGACAAACTCGCGCGCGCGGCGACAGGCGCGGCGATTCTATACGCAACCAGCTCGCTTGTCTTTCGCTATCACGTCTACGAGCGCGAATGTTTCGTCGCGCCGCTGGTGCTCGTGCGCCGCGATCCTCGCCCTCGATGAGACGGGGCGTGGCGTTCTGGAATCGGCGCATCGGATGGCTGGCGCTCGCGCTCAGCGGCCGCATGCCTCATCAAGCTGACGGCGTTCGTCGGGGTCGCGGTGATCGTCGCGTTTATCGGCATTGAGTTCGGCGTCGATGGCGCGACGCAGATCATCCTCGCGATCGCGATTGGCACCGCGATGATCCTCGCGACGGGATTTTGCTACGCGATGTACGGTCGCGAGTTCCTGTTCCAAACTTTCATTTTCCATTTCATGAAGGGCCGCACCGATTTGCTATTCGGTGATGGCGTATCCGCTGCGCGATCCTCGACATCCAGCTTCCACTGTTCGTAATCGGATGTATCGCGGTGAGGCGCGAGGTTCGCACCAATTCCGGCTTGATGTTGGTGCTCGCGATGGTCGGCCGCGGAGTACCTGTTTTCGGCGTGCTCAGCCCGACCTCATGGGCGCACAACTATCTCGAGATGCTGCCGTTCATCACGATCATCGGCGGAATCGGCGTCGATTGGATGATCGCTCAAGCGAAAATCCGCATCGAAGCGATTCGCAAGCGCTCGTACTGCGGCTGGCCGGATGGGCGGTTTTCATCCTCATCTCGATTCTCTGGATCGCGCCGCTTAAAGAATCGAAAACTGGATGCAGGGTTCGGTCTATGGATTTGGGTTCGTTCCGCGCGAAGAGGTTTCGCGTATCGGCAGCGCGCTCCACGATGCGAGCCGCCCCGACGAGAACGTCCTCGCACCGGCATTCATCTGCTTTCCAGGCAAATCGGCGCGAGATGATCCGATTTCCCGAAACCTACGGCGTCTTGCGCGAGGCGGAACTGGAGTATCGAGCGCGATGGGTTCGCGCGCGGCGCGCGCTCATCTTGGACAGCGAGAATTTCTTCAAGTTGATCGTCGACGACCGCGCACTTCTGGCGCGACCCGATCATCAAATCGATTCAGGATGGAAAGCTGAACGCGATAGTTCCCGACTCGCCGATTCAGTTACTGCCGCTGGTGCTTCCGCCGGTGTTGCTTCCCGCGGATTTTCCCAAGCTGCTGCTCGACAGTCGGATTCCGTCCAACTTTTCCAAACCGATGACTTCATCCTTTGGCAGCGCAAACCATCGACCGCGCATTCGGGAAAGTAGTGCCTCGCGTTCAGAGTCGAGAACCCGCCTCACCGACGATATGATGCTCGGAGTTCCGCCATTGCCTCTTCGAACGGAAGCTCCACCTCTCTCCCTTCATCCAGATCCTTCTCGCGCCGTTGGACTTCCTCCAACCACTCATCGAGAAGCCTTTGCTCGCGTTTGCTGTGAAGTGAGACAAGCAATTTATTTGCGAGACGGGCGCGATCTCGCTTGGGCAGTTTGATTGCCGCAGCTTCAATCTGCTTGGTGGTCATCGCCCGAGCCTCCGTAGCGACAGCCACCTTTAGCACAACTTCTCACTTGATCACCGTCGGGGGGCGCGTGCTGTGGCGAGGGGCCTCGTTAGCGGCGCGTTGTCCAGTAGTCCGGTCTTCGATGTAGTTGCATGACAGAGAGTATGCGAATTTCAGAAGTCGATAGACGGTAAATGATTCCGAAGGGAAAGCGTCTGCACAATCGCCTTCTCGCTCCGCCGCTTAATATCGTTCCGGCCCGAGGATTTTGCTGAATGCTTTCCACAGCACGTTCAATCTCGGCTGTGAAATCGTCACCGACCTTTTGCGACTGTGCGGCGTAGAATTGAGCGGATTGCTGAAATTCTTCTTCAGCCTCGGGATGGAAGGTGACTCCTCTCACCGGCGAAGCGACGCTCGGACGCGCTTGAACACCTCCGCAGCGGGAATCCCCACTACCTTGCCGCTGTCGAACTCCTCATTACGCCGCTCGGCCTCAACGATCCATGAATCGAGAATCTCGCGATCCTGCTTGGTCTGCAGAGTCTCGAACAACCGCTGCGCGAGGCGGGCGCGATCGCGTTTCGGCAGTTTGATTGCGGCAGCCTCGATCTGCTTAGTCGTCATCCCACAAGCCTCCGTGACGACAGCCATTTTAGCACGCGCTCTCACTTGATGACCTTGGGGACGGGGCGCGTTTTGCCCGCGCGGATCCTTATGCCGGCGGCGCGCCTGCGCTGCCCACGCTTCCTTGGGCGGATTGTAGACGTGGAAGAACGAGAACGCCGAGATCGTCAGCGCATGGAGAATTTTTTCCGATGCGATCATCTTCGGAATTTCGCGCAGCGGAATCAGCACCACCTGCGTTTCCTCGGCGCCATGCGAAATCGGCTTCATCACCTTGTGCACGTCGCGCGCGAGGTATGAGTAACAGTAATTCGGCTGGATCGCGGGATTCGGATGCACCCGGCCCAGCTCGATGATGTTGTCGGAGTCGTAGCCGCTCTCTTCGATCATCTCGCGCCGCGCGGCATCTTTCGGATCGGGATCGTCTGGGTCGACCATGCCGCCCGGCAGCTCGACGGTGAAGCCCTCGATGCCATGGCGAAACTGCCGCACCATCACCACTTCTTCCTTGTCAGTCAGCGCAATGATGTTGACCCAGTTGGGCGCCTCGAGGATGAAGAAGTCCTTCTGTCCGCGCTGCGGATGCGAGGAGCGGCGGCGATGCAAATCGAAAATCGGCGTGCAGTAAACCGTACGCGTCTCGACGGTGAGCCATTTGCGAATTCTCAAGAGGTTCTCCGATCAGCGAAAATCAGAACAGCCGGCGATATTCGATCGCGGGGCATCGATCCATGATGACGGTCAGACCGGCCTTTTGCGCACGCGCCGCCGCCTGCAGATGAATCACGCCGAGCTGGCACCACAGAATGCGCGCGCCCTTGGCGATCGCATCCTCGGCAACTTCAGGGAGAAATTCCGAGCGCCGAAACACATCGACGATCTCCACCGAATCGGGAATCGAGGCGAGGTCGGGATAGCACTTCTCGCCGAGGTCCTTCAGCAGCGCATCCGTCGGCAGCACCGGGTTGACCGGAATCACGCGAAAGCCATGCGCCTTCAGCAGCTTCGCGATGGTGTAGCTGTCGCGCGCCGGACTATCGGAGCATCCGACCACGGCGACGGTGGTGGGATGGGAGAGAATCTCGCGAATTTCGGAATCGGAAGGATTTTGGAATTCCATTAAATGAAATTAGTCAATCAGTCGTCGAGCGACCAGTCCGCGCCGAGGATGCGATCCGCTACCGCCGGAATCAGCCGCTTGATCTCGACCCGCACTTCGGTGAACTTCTCGTCGCCTTTCTCGTACGGATCCTCGATGTCGCCGACTTCTTCGGCGAACTCCCGCAGCGTATGCACCGGTTTTCCGTCCGCGCCCGGGAACAGCTTGAGCAGATCGACCTTCTGTTGATCGGTCATCGCGATGACCACATCAGCTCGTTCGAGCAACTCCGGATGGCGCTTGAGGTCGGTCGAGGTCGCTTCCTCGCCAAGGTGGATGTTGTCGTCGCGCAGTGCGAGGCGGGTATCGAGCGAGACAAGGGCGCCATCGCGCGCATAGGGCGCGATACCGGCCGACACCACCTGGACGTGGCTCTCGATGCCGCGTTCGCGCAGCTCGCGGCGAAGCATATGCTCCGCCATTACGCTGCGTGCGGTGTTGGCGGCGCAGATGATCAGTACGGAACGAAAGCGCGGCCCTTTGCGGGCCGCGCTCTCCCCATACTGCTTGGGTTTGGATTCGTGTTTAGACGCCACCGGCCATCACTTGTCCCATGCTTTCTTTCTTGGTCGCGCCCTTCGCGAGCTCTTCCTTAACCTTGGCGCCGAGTTCGTTGGGATCCCAGACCGCTTTCTTCTGCATGCGCCCGGCCGAATGCCATCCCTGCATCAACCACACCGAGCCCATCCCGACGCGGAAGACTTCGCCGTGGACATCCTTGGCGTCGTCGCTGCCGAGCCATGCGACCAGTGGTGCGACGTTGGCGGGACCGAAGGTGTCGAACTCGCCAGCCTTCGCCGCAGGCATTCCGGCGGCGGTCTGCGGGGTCGCATCGACGGTAAGGCGAGTGCGCGCGACCGGTGCGATCGCGTTGGCGGTGACGCCATAACGCTGCATCTCGCGGTCGACGATGATCGCCATCGCGGCCACCGCGGCCTTGGCGGCGCCGTAGTTGCTCTGCCCCGCGTTACCAAGGATGCCGGAGTCGGAGCTGGTGTTGATGAGGCGTCCGTTGAGCATGTTGCCGGCCTTATGCTGTTCGCGCCAGTACGCGCAGGCGTGGCGGGCGACGTTGAAGCTGCCCTTCAAATGCACGGTGACGACGGCGTCCCAATCTTCCTCGCTCATGTTGAAGATCATGCGGTCGCGCAGGATCCCGGCATTGTTCACGATGATGTTGAGCTTGCCGAAATTATCGATCGCACATTCGATGATGCGCTTAGCGGCCTTGAAATCGGTAACGCTTTCGAAGTTGGCGACCGCCTCACCGCCTGCGGAGCGGATTTCCTTCACCACGTCTTCGGCCGGTGAGCGGGACTGCCCGGTGCCGTCAAAATGTCCGCCGAGGTCATTGACGACGACTTTCGCGCCGTGCCTGGCCATCAGCAATGCTTCCTCGCGTCCGATACCACGGCCCGCGCCGGTGATCACCGCAACCTTGCCATCCAGTAATGCCATTTTCTTAGTTCCTCTTTGCCTTTTCGTTTTGGCTTCGCTTTGTCTTGCGAATCGTTCTTGGCCACCGGCGCTACCTCGCCCGGCTGGCCAGGTCCTATTACGTCGAATTCCTCTTTCGGTTCGAGCAGGCTGGGATCGATGTTGCTCGGCGACCTCATAAATCAAGATCGATAGTGGTGGAGCTTTTGTCGTTGTCGGCGGGGTAGAGCATCACGCTGCCGGGACGGCCATCCTTATGAAAATCGCATGACCACGTCTTGCGTGCGCGCATGATGAGCGACGAGGTGATCCTGAAGTCGCCCTCCTTCAGGCCGTCTTTGTAAAAGTTCACCATCTGATCCAGCGACGGCGAATTCTTCAGCTCGAAGACGATCTCGCGCATGGCGCCCTTGGGCTTGCGGACATGTGGACGATCTGCGCGCCCGGATAGATCGGCATCCGATTTATAGAGGTCGGCCGGAAGTTCTTTGGATGCTTCGTCGTGGACTTTCGCGGTCGGCGCGCAGCTGGGGTCCGGCTGCGGTCTGTTGGCCTCCGCCGGCACGCGGCCAGCGAAATCGATCGGCGACCGCCAGCATCATCGGCAGCCGATTTGAGAAGCACGGCTTTCGTCACCGTCATATACTGTTTGGGGAATAGCACCTTATTTGGGAACCAGCGGTCGCTTGAAAAAAAGAAACCGCCGAGCGGTCAGACTCTGGATTAGACTTGGGTGCGCAAGAAGTCAAGGCGATCGGCGTCTTAAGTATATGGCGTCGCAGCCACGATTGAACGGGAGAGACTTGGGGCAATTTTCGGGCTCATGGCAATGGCAGAAATTCTCGCGCATCAAGAATCAGCTTGCGCAGGATGGCTACTGGATGCGCGATTATAAATCGACTTTGCGCGACATCCACTCCCTTCCTTCATCGCGGCAATCTCGCAAACCCGTGCAGCATCGAGCATCCGTACCGGCGACCGCTCTTGACAAAATTCCCCCTTTGTCGCATTTACACAGTCCGCAGCACCTAATCGTGCCTGCGACCGTTGCGACAGGGGCTAGAACAGTCGATTCGGTTAGAGTGCGCGAAGCGGCCGGGTCGACGCAAGAGGCATGAATTGGTACTGAATCTCGACAGCTTCGCAGTTAATCAAGGTTGCGAGCGGGACCTTCAATTAAGCGCCGCTCAAATCTCGGGACAGGTGAAAGGATAACAATGGGCAGTCAGTTCAGTATTTTGGCGATGATTCAGCAGGGCTACTACGCGACCTATCCGCTGCTGTTCATCTCGGTGGTGTGCCTGGCGATCATCTTCGAGCGCGTCTGGGCGCTGATGGGCATCTCAGAGCAAGGCCGCGAAACTCGCCGACTCGCTGGTGCCGTCTCTGCGGCAGGGCAAGTTCAATGAAGCGCTCGCGGCCACCCAGGCCCGCGCCAACGCAGCGGAGCGCATCTATCACACGCTCGTCACTGCGGCGCAGACCCTCGATCGCGATCACCTGGTCGAGCTCGATGAGGAACGCCGCTTCCAGGAGACCATCGAGCTCAACCGCTACGTCTGGGTGCTCGCGACTTCGGGAGCCTCGGCGCCGTTCATCGGTCTGTTCGGCACCGTGGTCGGCATCCTGGTCGCCTTCCAGTCGATGGCAATCATGGGCACCGGCGGATTCTCGGTCGTCGCCGCCGGTATCTCGGAAGCACTGATCTCGACGGCGCTCGGACTGGCGGTCGCGATCGTCGCGGTTATCTTCTTCAACTACTTCTCGGTCAAGATCCAGAACATCAATGCGCTTTTGCAGATCAATGGCGATCGCCTGATCGACGCCGCCCTGCAGGGGAGACAGGCCGGTGGCCGTTAGCGGACCGAAAGGTGGCGGTGGTGTCTTCGCGGACATCAATATAACGCCGCTGACCGATATCTTCCTGGTCCTGCTGATCATCTTCATGGTGACCACTTCGGTCACCGTGGAATCGGCGGCCCACGTGGACCTGCCGCTCGCGGAAAACACCTCGCCCGAGAACAAGGGCGTGATCGTGACCTACACGTCGCAACACGAACTGTTCGTCAACTCGAAGGACGTTCCCGAGCGCGAGCTGGTCTCCAGTCTGCGCGAGGCGCTGGCGAAGGTCGACCCCAAGATGGTGGTCTTCCAGGGCGATCGCAAGGTTCTGCTCGGGCGACATGGTGCGGATCCTGAACACCGCGAAGGCGGCGGGGGCAGCTACTATCGCGATCGGGGCCAAGCGCGCGACCAGCGGACAGATCGAGCACAACGCGTCGGGAGGTTGAGCCATGGCTGTTAGCGGACCCAAAAGCGGTAGCGGCGGCGTTTTCGCCGACATCAACATCACGCCGCTGACCGATATCTTTCTCGTTCTGCTGATCATCTTCATGGTGACCACTGCCGTGACCATCGAGTCGGCGGCGCACGTCGATCTTCCCAAGGCGGAGGCCGCGGCGAATCCCGACGAGAAACCCAAGGGAGTCATCGTCACCTACACTGCGCGATCATCAGATCATGGTGAACTCAGACCAGCGTCACGCTTCCGCAATTGCAGGGCTCGATTCACGATGCGTTGGACAAGTCGGCCGACAAGATCGTGATTTTCCAGGGTGACCCCAAAGTCATCCTTGGCGACATGGTCCACATCCTCGATATCGCCAAGAGCGCAGGCGCGGAAGCTATCGCAATCGCAGTTTCACAGCTGCCTTCTGGCGGGTGGCGGTGGCGGCGGTGGCGCTCCGGGCGGAATGTAACGTCGACATGGGCAGATCTGCGGTTCAAGCGAATGATTAAGTTTCTAGGAGTAACAAAGCGAGGCGAACGGAGATCCCAACCTACGTCGGCTCCGCCGACGAGGTGGGAAAGCAATCTCGATATGCTTGTAATAGGCGTAATAATTTTGGTCATCTCGACCGTGGTCGTCGCCGCCGTGCTGTACCGCGTGATGGGCCGCAAAGAGGCCGCCGCGGAACTCGCTCGCGACGATGACGAGGCCGATGCTGAGCGGCTGCAGACCTGGAGGGACTACCTCCGGCTGATCGCGGGTCCCTTCCCGCTGTCGGTCCTTCTCCACGTAGGTCTGCTGCTGTTCCTGATTATCACCGTCCATGAACAGCGCGGCCGCGAACTGATCATGGTCAACCTCGAAGCCGGTGGCGGCGGAGGCGGCGGCAGCGAGATGAACGATCTCGACATGCCGGAAGTCCCGATGCCGGACACCGCGCCGCAGCAGATGGATCAGCCCACCGCGGTTGATACCTCGCAGGCGGTCGGCCTCGCCAACGACTACGTTCGCGCTGCCGGCGGCGGCGGTATCGGAATCGGTCGTGGAGGTGGCGTCGGCTCGGGCTATGGTCAAGGCATCGGCTCCGGGTTCGGCGGCTTCATCGGCGAACTGCGCCGCAAGGGTCTCGACGTGGTCATCGTATCGACGGTACCGGCTCGATGCAGCTCATCATCGACGACGTGAAAGCGAAGATGGGTCAGTTGGTTCATGCGATCCATCGCCTGGTGCCGATCGCGCGCGTCGGAATGGTGGTGTTCGGCGGCAAAGGTCAGAAGATGGGGATCCAGCCGCTTACCCTGAATCCGCAAAAGCTGATCGACTTCCTTGGTAGCGTCCACGCCGAGGGCGGCGACGAATGGGAAGAAGATTTGGCCGGCGGCGTCAATACTGCGATCCATCAAATGGATTGGAAGCCCTACGCCAAGAAGGTCATCGTACTGGTCGGCGATTCACCGCCGAAGAAAGACGACTTCCAGCCGCTGATCGCCGAGATTCATCAGTTCAAGGCGAACAACGGAACCTTCAATACCGTCGATGTCGCGGCGGAAGAGCACGAGCGGTTTGAGCGCGAGTTCTGGCTCAAGGTGCATCGCGAGGAGCCGCCCAAGATCTCGCCGCTGCCGGAGTTCTATCAGCAGACCCGCGCGGCGTTTAAGGTTCTCGCCAATGCGGGCGGCGGCGCGATGCGCAGCTTGAGCAAGGACTAGCCACATCAACCAGCAAGTGCTGGTGCTGGCCTTCGGCGAGCAATGGCAGAGCCAGGTCGCCGCATTCGGTCGTGGTATTACCGCGAGCAGCACCGAGCTCCGTAGAATAGAAGGTCAACGACTCCGTCAAAATGTGATGGAGGAGGAGACCATGATGAAACGAGATTGTATAACTAAGCGCGGTCGCCTTCGCGGCCGCGCTTTTCTTTCTCGGCCCGCACTTTCGGCGCTTCCGACGCATCGGCGCAGACCTACACGATGCGCCGGGTGCGCCAGCCAAAGGACATTCCCGAATCGCTGCGCAAGTCGCTCGACGATAAGGTCTCGGAAGATGCCGCTCCTTACCTCGACAAGGAAGACCAGAAAAAGATGGGCGGCAAGCCATACACCGACTTCGTGCCGAAGTTCGAGTACCTTCCGAACTATGGTCCCAACGGCCAGCTCTCAACCGTGAGCGTCAAGCTCGGCGGCGCCGAATACGATCCCACCGACAAATCGACGACCAAAGGTAAGGCCACCGGCAAACTCAAATACCTGGTCTTCAGCTACACGCGGCAGGGCAGCAAGTGGATCTCCGATCGCGAAGCCGAAATGGGAGAGCCAGGACCTCGGCAAGAAGGCCGCAACCCAGATGACCGGAGCATCAGAAGATCGGCGATCACAACAAGGCGATCGTCGAGAAGTACAAGGAACAGCAGCAGAAGAAGAAGGCGCTCGCCGACGCCATCGAGAAGAAGTTCGGCACCACGCAGTAGCTTCTCGCTGATTGTCGCAATGTAGCTCTCAAACAATAGCTGCCGATAGTTCTTGCCGATGAGGCCAGATATGGTCATCATCAGGTCATGAAGCAAGTCCGTATCGCAGAGCTTAAGTCCCACCTTAGCCAGTACCTGCGCGCGGTTCGGGACGGGCAAACTATCGCAGTGCTGGACCGCGACACTCCGGTCGCGCACATCGTTCCGATCGCAGCAGCGCCAGGCCTCAAGATTCGAAAGCCGTTGCCAGGCGCACCCAAGCTGAACCGCGTTCGATTGCCGAAGCCTTTGAAAATCAAACTCGATATCGTGGATCTTTTGTTGGAGGAGCGGCAGAACCACCGATGACCGCCTACGTCGACGCATCAGTCCTCTTGCGCGTCGTGCTGGGCCAGCCGAACGCACTTCCGCAGTGGTCGCAAATTGATCGCGGCATCTCAAGCGCCTTGCTCGTCACCGAAAGTCTCCGCACTCTCGACCGCCTTCGGCTGCGCGAACGGCTCTCTGACGCAGAAGTTGCGGAGCGGCGCCAAGCAATCCTCGCCCTAATCGAGTCGTTTGAACTTGTCGAAATTGATGCGGCGGTGCTGGAGCGCGCGGCTCAGCCGATGCCGACCGAACTGGGCACCCTCGACGCTATTCATCTGTCCACCGCGCTGCTCTGGCGAGAGCGTACTGGCGAAGAGCTTTCGATGGCGACTCATGATCGGGCCCTCGCCCTTGGGGCGCAGTCCCACAATATGAGGACGCTCGGCGCCGGAAAGTAGCTGGCGGCGCGACGCTTGGTTTGTCGATCGGCGATTTCTTATCGAGCCGTTCCAGATCGCAGAGCACCTGTCGCGTCGCGATCGACGCGGCTGTGGAAGCGTCCATAGGTGAAGTAGATCACCAGCCCGATCCCGAGCCATAAGAAAAATCTGATCCAGGTAACCCACGGAAGCCGCGCCATCAGGAAGACGCAAAATCCGACCCCGAGGAGAGGGACGAACGGCACCCACGGAGTACGGAACGGACGATGCTGCTTGGGATCGATGCGCCGCAGAATCACACGCCCAGGCATACGAGCACGAACGCGAACAGCGTTCCGATGTTGGTCAACTCCGCGATTTCCTCGATGGGAAGCAGCGCCGCCGTGATTCCTACCGCAAAGCCGGTCAGCGTCGTCGGGATGTACGGAGTGCGATAGCGCGGATGGATTTTGCTGAAGGCCGGAGGTAACAGGCCATCGCGCGAGACCGCGAAAAAGATTCGCGATTGCCCTAGCAGCAGAACCAACAGTACCGAGGTCAGACCCGCCACCGCGCCTGCTGAGATAATGCCCGCGACGACGTTCAGCCCTCGCGCGACAAATGCCGATGCGAGCGGCGCGGTCGGATCGATCTCGCGAAACGGCACCATGCCGGTGAGCACTGCGGCGACTGCGATATAGAGCAGCGTGCAGATGAAGAGTGACCCAAGGATGCCGCGCGGCAAATCGCGCGCCGGATCCTTGACCTCCTCGGCGGCAGTCGAAACCGCATCGAAGCCGATGTACGCGAAAAAGATGTAAGCTGCGGCGCTGCTGATTCCGCCCATCCCATAAGGCGCGAACGGCACCCAGTGGAAAGGATGGACATAAAAGACGCCGACTCCGATGACGACCGCGACCGCGGCGAGCTTGATTGCAACGATGATCGAGTTGAGCCGCGCGCTTTCGGAAATTCCGACATACAGGACCGCGGTAATCAGCAACACGATGATCAACGCGGGCAGATCGATAATCGCGCCGGGCACGCTGCCGGGAGCATGCGTGAACGCGACCGGCAAATGAATCCCCAGCCCTTCGAGGATGACGCGGAAAGTATCCCGACCATCCGACCGCGACCGCCGCGGCGCCGACCGCATACTCAAGGACCAGATCCCACCCGATGATCCATGCGACCAGCTCGCCCATGGTCGCGTACGAGTACGAATACGCGCTGCCTGCGACGGGGATCATCGCGGCGAATTCGGCATAGCATAGCGCCGCCATCGTGCATGCCGTGCCCGCCAGTATGAACGATGCGATGAGTCCCGGGCCGGCCTGGCGCGCGCCAACCCCGGTCATCACGAAAATTCCCGCGCCGACGATCGCGCCGATTCCAAGCAGCGTCAGGTCGAGCGCGCCGAGCGCGCGCTTCAGTCCGCCCGCATGCGTCTCCGCATCGGCCCTCAGGGTCGCGGCCGGCTTGCGGCGGAACAGTTGTGTCCTGAGCGAACTGCGATTCATCCCCACTCCGCCCCCTCAATTTTGCGAACGGAAACTTGCGGCTACCAGGAATGATAACCACCATCCACGGATAGAACGGTGCCGGTGACATAGCCGATGCCGCGACTGGAGAGGAAAATCACCGCGCCGCGCACATCTTGCGGCTGTCCCAGTTTGCCGAGCGGCGTGAACATTTCCATCCGCTCTTTGTTGCTCGCTCTTCGCGATGCCGCCTTCGGTCGCTTCGGTCGGGAATCCATCCGGGCGCGATCGCATTGACCAGGATGTTATGCGGCGCCCATTCGACCGCGAGCTGGCGCGTGAGATTCGCGAGCCCCGCCTTGGTGGCGCAATATGCCGACAGCCGGTAGACCGAGCTCGCCACGCCTGCATAAATCGAAACCATATTGATGATGCGCCCGGGCTTGTTGGTATCGATCAGGCGGCGCGCGACGCGCTGCGAGAGCAACATCGGCGCGGTCAGATTCACCGCGATCGCATTGTCCCAGAGTTTCACGCTTGAAATTTTCCGCGCGCCCGGTCGGCGATACTCCTGCATTGTTGATGAGGATATCGACGTCGCCGAGTTTCTCCCGCGCGGTTTCCATCACGCGATCTATATCGGCCTCGATCGCGACGTCGGCACCGATGCCGATCGCGCGGACGTCATATTTTTTTTCCAGCTCATGCGGCGAGCTTCTCGCATCGATCGGCGCGGCGCGCGACCAGAGCCACATCGGCGCCCGCCAGCGCGAGCGCGTGCGCGCATTCGACGCCGAGTCCCGATGAGGCCCCGTCACCAGGCCGATGTGGCCTCTCAATCCAAACAACAATTCCAGAGAATCCATTTTTGTTAATCGCCGAAAACTTCCGCGGCGGCTTCCGAAGCGGCCGAGACGGTTCGATCGATATCAGCGCGGCTGATGCCGTAATGCGTGACCGCGCGGAACGAGGTGCTCTCGCGCGCCGAGACCAGCACCCCGCGTTCCTTCATCGCCGTCGCGAAGCGGACTGCGCCGGCGTCATCGCCATCGATCTCGAAGTGAACCATGTTGGTCCGCTGCGCGACCGGTCTCACGTTGATGCCCGCGACCAGGGTAAGCCCCTGCGCGAGAGCGCGCGCATTCTGATGATCCTCGGCAAGCCGATCGATCATCGTTTCGAGAGCGACCAAGCCAGCCGCCGCGATGATGCCTGCCTGGCGCATCCCGCCACCCAGCAGCTTGCGGATCCGATGCGCGCGCCGATGAAATCCTTGCTGCCGCACAATACTGAGCCGACCGGACACGCGAGACCCTTCGACAGGCAAAACGTCACGGTATCGAAGTATGATGCGATTTCTTTCGCCGAAGTCTCCAGCGCGATCGCCGCATTGAAGATGCGCGCGCCATCCAGATGTATCGGCAAGCGACCGCCGCTTCGCGAGCTCGCGCACTTCGGCGAGATGCGAAAGCTTGACCGGCGATCCGCCGCATCGATTGTGCGTGTTCTCGAGCACCACCAGCGACGGCATCGCAAAGTGAGCATCGTCGGCGGTGAAGAACCTCGGCCTTGAGCTCATCGAGCTCGAGTTCGCCGTTGTCGCGATTGGTGATCGGCGCGAGCATGATGCCGCCGAGCGCCGACGCGCCGCCCGCCTCGTAGCAGTACGTATGCGACTGGTTGCCGACGATCGCCTTGGTGCCGCGCGGCAATGCGTGAGCAGCGCGATGAGGTTGCCCATCGTGCCGCTGGAGACGAGCAGCCCCGCCTCCTTGCCCATCAGCGCGGCGGCCGTCTGTTCGAGACGATTGACGGTGGGGTCTTCGCCGTAGACATCGTCGCCAAGCTCGGCGCGCGCGATCGCCTCGCGCATCTCGGGCGTCGGCAAAGTTACCGTGTCACTGCGAAGATCAATCAAAACTCAAACCGCGAATCAGCGCGGCGTTTACTGCTGCAAGGGATACGTGGGCACGACGTTTCCATTGCTGGGTCGACCTGCTGCACCGAGTTCTCCGTGGTATCGGAGAAATACAGAATCTTGCCGTCCTTGCTCAGCGCGCATCCAGACCCGATGTGGCCATTGACCAGCGTCACCTTGCTCACGTCGCCGGTTGCGACGTCGATTTTGCGCACCGCGTGATTGTCCGCGTCCAGGACGTAAGATCTGGTCCCGTCGGTCGCCATCGCGCCCGGATTGTTGAACTGCGCCTCGGTCGGGCGCCGTCCTTGTCACCCTCTTCGCCGGTACCGGCCAGGGTCGAGGTGGTCATGTTCGAAAGATCGATTTTGCGGATGATGTTGTTGCCGGTATCCGAGATGTAGACGAATTTGCCGTCGGTCGCGATTCCGCGCGGCCGGTTGAAGGACGATTTGCTCGCGCGGCCCGTCGACCTTGCCTTCGACCTGCGACTGCCCCGCGATGGTCTTCACCATCATGTCGGGAACCTGGATCATCCGGATGATGCTGTTGTTAGTGTCGGTCACAAACAACCGGCTGCCATTGGGATCGGCCGCGATCTGAGTCGGCAGGTTGAAGTGCGCGGCCTCGCCTTTGCCGTCGTCGGTGCCGGGGATATTCACCGCCTCCGGCAACCGTAGAGACGGTTCCTCCCGGAAGGGTGATCTTGCGAATCGTCGAGTTGTTGGTATCGCTCACATAGAGGTTGGTTCCAACGATCGCGAGACCGCTGGGGCTGGTAAACAGCGCGGCTCCTCCGATGCCATCGGCAGTGCCTTCTTTGAAGAGCTGGCCGGCGAGCAACGACAATCTGATGCGAGGTCGAGATCGATTTTGTCGATGGTATTGTTGCGGCTGTTGGCGACGTACACCGCGCTACCATCAGTCGCGAGGCCGGCCGGAAAATCGAGACGCGGTCCACCGTGAACTTTTGTTCTCCTGGCGCTTGCGCCCACGAAGAGGCCGGCATCGCCGTGACGATCGCGATTGCGCATCCCGCGAGAACCGTCCCCAAATCGCCCCAAACTTTGAGTGCTCTTGGACATCCTGCCCCCTCGCGCTATCGCGAACTCGTCGGATCGTGGTTGTTGGTTATGCCTTATCTCAGGAAGCAAAAATCGCCTTGACGATTTCATCGATCGCGCGCTTGCTGTCGTTCTCATCGGTCAGTGACCAGGTCACCGCGACGGTTGCCGCGCGCCGCGGCGTGATACCCTGCTGAATCAATTCGCCTGCGTATATCAGCAAGCGCGTCGACACGCCCTCTTCCAGCCCCGAGGCCTTCAGATGACGCACCTTCTCGCCCAGTACCGCCAGCTGCATCGCCATGTCCGCGATCGACCCCAGCCTCATGCGCGATGATCTCGACTTCCTTGTCCGCGGGCGGATAGTTGAACTCGATCGTCACGAAGCGCTGCCGAGTCGAATGCTTCAGGTTCTTCTGGATGCTCTGATAGCCGGGATTGTAGGAAATCACCAGCAAAAACCCCGGATGCGCCTCGAGCGTCTCGCCGCGCTTTTCGATCGGCAGCAGCCGCCGATGGTCCGACAGCGGATGGATGAGCACCGTGGTGTCCTTGCGCGCCTCGACGATCTCATCGAGGTAGCAGAGCGCGCCGCGCCGCACCGCCTGCGTCAGCGGGCCATCGACCCACACCGTCTCGTCGGCCTGGATCAGGAAGCGTCCGACCAGGTCACTGCCGGTGAGGTCCTCATGGCATGCGACGGTGATGAGCTCGTTGGGGCCGTTTTCGAGCGACCGACAGCCGATGCGCCATGTGCTCGACGAAGCGGGTCTTGCCGCATCCGGTCGGGCCCTTGAGCAGAATCGGGAGGCGCGCCTTGTAAGCGGCCTCGAAGATTTCGACTTCATCGAGGATCGGCAGGTAATACGGCGCATGATGCGGGTCGAGATGCTTTACCTCGGGCCCTTCGGTGGTCTGTGAACGCGTATCGAATTTCTTCAGTTCAATCGCCATTTCAAACCTGCTGCGTTAGAGCATCGCGCCAGCGCGATTCTAAGAGAGCATGGCCCTAATGTTCAAGCTGAATTTCGCTACAGTGCGCGTCGCAACGAGGATATCAGGGTTCGATGCGCGCGGGATATCGGTTCGAAGGCGCTCGAAATAATGTCTTTAACGGCTACCGCCGGAAGTTGCCGCTTCTGCCGAATAGCTCACGCGCTCGTGGCGCGCGCGGATGCGGCCGCCTGCGAAGTAATGATAGAGCAGGTAGCAATCGAGGAGAATCACCACGCCCCATACGCTGTAGGCGCCCGCCGCCGACAGCAGCTTCAAGTCGATGATGCTGCGCGCGAGGCCGAATCCGACGATCCACGCATCGAAGCTCATGCATATGCGGCGGAACGTCTCGCCCTTCATGTAGCGAATCAGGTACGCGCCCAGCGGCAGTCCGAGAGAACTGCGGGCGCGATCGGCGCGGCGAGGCGAAGGCTGGTGGTGCTGAACAACCCGAGGCAGAGATATGCGATCGTCGGTAAGCGTCGTCTCGACGACTCGCACCGTCCCGAGCGCGGCGCGGAACTCCTCCTTGTCGAGGCCCTGGTTATTGAACATCATCGCCAGCGGAGGTCCCGAGATGGTCGTCGTCGCGTAGAGCGTGCCGACGCCCAAGCCGAGCGGCAGTCCCGCCAGATGCTCGGAGTGAATCGGTCGCCGAAAACCCGCCGCCTGCATCAGGATGATCGGGAGCAGGACGACGTAGGTACCAAACTTCAGCATCCCAGGGTTGGCGGTCTTCAGCAGGAAGCTTCCGATAATGATGCCGGGGACGAGTCCGATGACGATCGGGAGCGCGCGCCTGCGCACCGCCGCCAGGCTACCGCGATTGAGGATGACGACCCAGGTGTTGATGGCGAGTTCGACCAGCACCAGCGCCGGACTCAGCATCTTATTGGGGAAAAATAGCAGCGCGACGGGGACCGTCAGCGAGGAGAATCCATAGCCGATCGCGCCATTGACAGTCGCCGCAAACAGCGCGATTACGAAGAGAACTATTCCGCCGGTTCCAAGACTAAGCATCGGTTCTGCCTGAATAAGTTACTTAAGTAGTCTGGTTAGTATATAATCTCGAAATCGTCGCGATGCAAGACATTGGCTACTGATTCAATAGAGAATAGGGACAGTCGCGTCAAGGTCCACCATCGGCTTCCGTTTTTCCATTAGAAAAGCAGGAAAATCATCCCGTCGTTTGTAATCCTGGCTGGATTCCATTAACGGTCAGGATCAATCGACCAACGACCCGCCCGATGGAGGATTACCAATGAAAGTAGGGGCATCTTTCTTTTTCCAGAACTATTTCCGCGCGCAAAAACCGGATTGGGAAATCTATCGCGAGGACCTCGCGCTCGCCGAAATGGTCGAGCCGCTCGGCTTCGATTCGATTTGGGGCGTCGAGCATCATTTTTCGCCCTACACGATGATTCCCGACGTTTTGCAGTTCCTCACCTTCATGGCGGGACGCACCAAGCGGATCGGCTTCGGTTCGATGGTGGTCGTGCTCCCATGGCACGATCCGGTTCGCGTCGCGGAGCAGATCGCGATGTTGGAACTTTACTGCGCGGACCGCGATCTGACGCTCGGCTTCGGGCGCGGGGCCGGACGCATCGAGTACGACGGCTTCCGGGTGCCGATGAGCGAATCGCGCGAGCGCTTCAGCGAGGCCGCCGAAATCGTGCGCCTCGGCCTGTCCCAGGAGCGGTTTTCATACAAAGGAAAATACTTCCAGATTCCCGAGATGAGCATCCGGCCGCAGCCGAAGCGTCGCAACCTCCACGAGAAATTCTATGGTGCGATCATCTCGCCCGAGACCGGCGACATCATGGCGCAGCAGGGCATGGGGATGCTGGTGATTCCGCAGAAGCCGTGGGCCGAGCATAAAAAGGACTACGACCACTTCAAGGACTCATGCGCGAAGTTCGGCCATACGGCGAAGCGCCCCATCGTCTCGACCTTCATCTATGTTGGCGAGACCGAGAAAGAAGCCCTCGCGGGCGCCGAGAAATGGATCGGCAACTACGCCGAGACCGCCATCAGCCATTACGAATACGATGAGCCGGAACATTTTCGCGGCGCCAAGGGCTACGAGTTCCATGCCAAAATGGCCGATGCGACCAAGGCGAGCACGGCTTCATTCCGCGAGATGTTCACCAAAACCCAGGTCTACGGCACGCCCGAACAATGTGTGGCGGCGCTGCGCACCATCGCCGAAACGATGGATGCTGAGGAGTTCGTAGCGACCTTCAAGTTTGGCGCGATGCCGCTCGAGGTCGCGCAGCGCAGCATGAAGCTGTTCGCGACCGAGGTCATGCCGCATATCCAGCGCGGCACCACACCGAGTCAACACAGCGCCGCTGCCGGCCGCTAGCTGCCAGTTTACCTGTAAATGATGAGGCCGGTTGGCATTCGTGCCCGCCGGCCTCAGTTCGATTTTCCGCCGGTGCGCGCATACAGCGCGACGAAGTCCCCCTCGGTCAGAATGCCGACCAGGCGGCCGTTTTCGACAACCGGAAGACATCCGAGTTTTTTCTCCATCAGTATGCGCGCCGCATCCGCGAGCGAGGTGTCGGGCGTCGTCGTGATCGGGTCGGTGGTCATCACTTCTTTAACGACGAGGGTATCGAGCAACTTGCGCCGCGCATGCTGGCCGTAACCGATCGCCTGCGCCAGCGCACCGCGAAACAGATCGCGTTGGGTGATGATCCCCATCAACTGCTCGCCGTCGTCGTCCAGCACCGGGAGATGCCGGATCCGCCCGAGGTTCATCAAATCATCGGCCAGGGTGAGGGCCTCATTTCGTTTAAGCGTCGTGACTTCCTTGGTCATCGCGTCTTTGACTTTCATTTCCATCGCGGGTTTCCTCGATACGAGCAATAGCAGAAACGGCGGACGATGGCTCCGCGGATGCAAACGAGATCGCCAAGGTCTCGGCGGCGGAGAGTTATCAGAATAGGACCGCTGCGCGGATCAGGATTCTATCCGGGCGGTACAATTGGGCGAAAGCTGAGATTCTCGTCGGGAAGCAGATTCACACGATGGAGGGACTCGCAATGCGACGTTCGCGCGCGGCCGCGAAGGCGAGGCACGCTCGAATATGTTCGGGTTTAAGCGCGGGGAAATCGACCAGAATCTGCGCCTCCGTCATGCCGCCCGCAAGGTACTCAAGCACGTCGGCCACGGTGATCCGGGTGCCTTTGATGTGTGGCTTGCCGCCGCGAATCTTCGGCGTGACCGTGATGTATTCTTCAAAGCGCATCAAGCCCATTAGACCGCCCTGCCCCCTGCCACGCAAGCGCGTTGCGGTTCGCCAACCAGCGCAAGCGTCTGGAAGTCCTAGCTCGCGCGCGGGAGGTAGCTGGAGCCCTCGCGCGAGTCCTTGACCTCGTAGCCGCGCTCCTCGATTTCTTTGCGAAGCTCGTCGGAGCGCTTGAAGTTCTTGTCGCGCCGCGCCGCCGCCCGATCCTCGATGAGCTTTGCGATCTCGGCAGGGAACTCCGTCTTGTGCGAGGCCTCGCGCATCGCGAATCGACATCGAGGCCGACCACCGAATCCATCGCGCGCAGCGTGTTCCAGATGCGATGGTCTCCGCGCCGAAACGCTTCGCCGATCAGATCGAGGTAGACCGCCAGTGCCTGCGCCGTGTTGAGGTCGTTGTTGATCGCGTCGTTGAAGCGCTCGCGATACTCACTCGTCCACCCGCTATCTTCAGCAGCTTTCGCGACGTCATCAGGCACGCCGCGCACGAAGCTCCGCGATGTAGTCGTAATTCTTCTGCGCCGACTGGATGCTGTCGCTCAGCACTACCTCGGAACGATACTTGGCGCCGAAGCATAGCAGCCGAAACGCGAGCGGATTCATCCCCGCGCCGATGATGTCATCGAGCACCGGGAACTTGCCCGAGCTCTTGCTGATCTTGGTGCCGGCGCGCTCGACCAGAAACGCATTGTGGACGAAGTACTCACAAACGGATGCCCGGTCGCGCTTTCCGATTGCGCGATCTCGTTCTCATGATGCACCGGGATGTGATCGGTGCCGCCGGTATGAATGTCGAGGGTCTCGCCGAGGTACTTCATCGACATCGCGGAGCACTCGATATGCCATCCGGGATAGCCGCGTCCCCACGGACTGTCCCATTGCATCAGATGGCCGGGCTTGCCGGTCACCCATAGCGCGAAGTCGTGCGGACTCTTCTTGTCCGACGAATGCTCGAGGCGCTGCCCCGAGGCCTGCTCATCGAGGCTCTGGCGCGAGAGGCGTCCCATCCCGCCCGGGCCGCGCCATTTTTCGACGTCGAAGTAAACGCCACTGGGAGTCACATAGGCATAGCCGTGCGCGATGATGCGCTCGGTGAGCGCGATCATCTCGGCGATGTGATCGGTCGCGCGGCTGACGACATCGGGGCGCTGAATCTTGAGCAGGTCCATGTCGCGCAGGAACAGCCCGAGGTAATGGTCGGCGATTTCGCGCGGCGATTTTTGCTGGGCGCGCGCAGTCTTCTCGATTTTGTCCTCGCCCGCGTCGGCGTCATCGGTCATATGGCCGACGTCGGTGACATTCATCACGTGCTTGACGCGATAGCCGTTGAATTTGAGCGCGCGCTTGAGCGTATCGACGAACAGATAGGCGCGCATGTTGCCCAGGTGCGGCGGCAGATACACAGTCGGGCCGCATGAGTACATGCTCACCTCGGGCGGATGCTGCGGATGAAACTCCTCGACGGTGCGGCTCAGCGTATTGAAGATGTGGAACGGCTTCACCAGACGAAGATACCAGCTTGACCGATGGAGAAAGCTCAGCCGCCACTTCATCACGCACTGGAGTCCGGATTCGTCATTGAACAGGAGTTGCGGCCGCCATCGGCACGGGCTGGGCAAGGTCGACTACCACGGTCTCCTCGTTCTCACGCACCAGCGGCGGTTTGGTCCAGGTCGTAACGCGAACCATATGCGGGGCGATGATTTGGAAAGGAGTCCCATCGAGTTGCAGCACCGGCCTGCCACCCAACAGGTCATCTATCTCGTCAAATTCGCGCCGCTCTCTGGAATAAAACCAGACCCGCGATCGCCAAGGCTGATAACCGCCCGAGGAGACAATCGAAAACACAAAGAATTGCGAATCCGGGGTCCAGCCAAAATCTCCCACTTGCCCGCCATGACTGCTGTCGTTGGAGGTAAAATCCTTGCGGGCGAGCAGGTTCCCATTACTGTCGCGAATTTCCACCCTGCTCTCGTCACCACCATAGATGGTGTTGGGCGCGACGGTCACCAGGGTGGCGCCGAGTTGCTCATCGCCGGAGACAATATTCGTGCTTCCGATTTCTTTCCGTCTGGCGGCGAAGGCGGCTCCGCTCGTCAGCACGGCGACTACAAGAAAAACCGGCGCCAGTCTCGATGGGGAGAATCTTGAAGCTGTATGTTTCATCGATTTATCAGGGCTGCTCGACGCAGCAACTTTGGATTTCCGATTGGGCGAGGTCGTGGTCGATCGGATTCAGATGCGGATGGCCGACCAGCGCACCCCATCCGATTTCCTCGCGCAGATAATGCACGCGCGGGTCGGCGGGAATATCGACTTCATCGGCGGTTTCGGTTTCGACGCTGCAAGTCGTTTTGCCCGGCGGCCCCACGAACGCATGATATCCGCCGGGACCGATACTCGCGGTTTCATCGCCGCAGGTCACCGCCGGGTGAATGAGCGATCCGAAAAAGCTGTACGGACGATAGACGTAGACCACCCGTTGGTCCTGCGCGAGCGGCGATTTTTCGAATTGCGCGCCTTGTGCAGCGCATCCGCCCGCCAACAGCGACAAAGCGCACGCGAAATGAAGGGACCGACGTTTCATTCGGTGACGCCTGCATGCGCGACGCGATCGGCATCGGCATAGAGCTTCTGATCGATGCGGTCGCGGACCGCCGTCACGCGCGGCGCGCTCCAGCTTCCGAATGCTTCGGCTCGGAGTACAGATTGTAGGATTTCGAAACATGCGCTTTGGCGGTGTAATCGGCGACGACCTTGTTGCCTTCGAAGATCGTCAGCGTGGCGAACGCGCGTGACGCCATAATCGCCAAGCGGCGATCCGGCATAGGTCACAGGATCGAATGCCGAGCTTGATCATCGGGATATGGATATTCGTCGTGGGTCAGTTCCTCGCGATAGGTGAACGTCAGCGGCGCATCGTTCGAGAGCGAACTCGCGAGCGCCGGTGGAAGCTCGGTCGGATCGCCCTCGACGAGGGCCCTGAGGAGCGTGCGCATATGGAGAGCGGGCGCGCGGTTCCATCGCGATGCGGCGATTTGCGGCGCGGCGGGAGACGGCGCGCTGAACGGCGCAGCCCGCGAGGAACAACATCATCAGCGTTCGCATACAGGCTAATGATGCTCGGGAAGCTCGCAGATGCGGCCCGACCCGTCGCGCTGGTAGCGGCTCGCTCGCGATGCGCTGGTATTGCCAATCGGCGAGCCACGCATAGCCAGGAATATACCACGCATACGCGAGCCATCCCCTGATGCCGGGCTGGAGGCGAAGGATCTCATTGATGGCGCGCGCGCCGCGATAGACATTGCCCTGGTCGTCGACCGCGTGGAGCTCTTCGAGCAGATCCTTCATCTCGAGCGTGGGAAATTTCGCGCGCGCCTCGGATCGTGAAGATCGATCGGCTCCAGCTTGCCCGAGAATCGAAACGCTCGATGGCCTGCAGGCTGGTGCGGCACATCTCGCATCCGCCGTCGTAGAGGATCGCGAGCATGCCGCGCGAGGCCTTGCCGACGCCATGCGTTGCTGAGATCGATGCGCCTGCTCGCATCCACAGGTGAGTTTACGCCAGAAAAGCTAGCGCCGCGACAGGCGTGGATTTTCGGCGGCGCGGCGCGCCTTGCGCGTCTCGACGTAGATGCGCCATTCGTAGCCGTCAACCAGCGACTTCCAGCTCGCCTCGACCGCGTCCGACGACTTCGCCATCGTGGTCCACGCCTGCGCGCCGTCGGAAAATTTCTTCACCGAAATAACTTCGGCTTCGGTCGATTCGCCGCTGCCATGGGTATAGGTCTCGGTGACTTTGATGGTCGAGACCGATGGGAAATATTTCAGCAGCGCCTTGCGCAACGCGGTATCCAGCGCATTGACGACGCCCACGCCGCGCGCCGCCTCGGTCTCTTCGAGTTCGCCGACACGGATCACGATAGTCGCATCGATGGTCAATTTGCCTTCGAAGAAATCGTCAATGATGCGCCGCCGGATAATTTCGAACGGCGGCTCGTAGGCGGGCGAGGTTCTGAACTCTCTCAGCTCGCGCGACGCCTGCGGGATTTCCGCCTCATAGAAACTGGTCTGTCTGTCCGCATTCATGGACGCCACCCAAGAAGATTATTCTGCTCGCTTTGCAATTTGTTGCAAGGCGCGGCTGTTCATACATCTGCTTGCATCAAGCGAGACCGCTTCGTCCCGAATTTTCGCGCCGCTATTTCAAATCGTATGCCACTAATCAAAAATCGATTATGCACCTGCGCTTCCTGCCCTCACCTGATGCCGCCGAAACGCCGGTCCTTCACCTGTGTAGATCGATGCTCGTGCTGCTGCTTGCACTCGCCGGCACTGCGGTTGCGCAAACCGACGCGCCTTCGCCGGGCACTACGGCTATTGCTTCCTCGATCGCGGCGACTATCGCGCCTCCGCCGATGGCCGTAGTCCGTGCATTGCGCATCCCGCTGACCATCGATTACCTCGCGCTCAGCGCCGCATTGCGCCAGCAGCTCTATACCGATAACGGGCGCGCGCCAATCTGGAACGGAAGCGATCGATGCCAGTACTTCTATGCCGAGAATCCTCGCTTCGCGCGCGCCGGCAACAACCTCAAGCTCGAGACCGAGGGCACCCTGATGATCGGCCTGCTGGTCGGCAGCAATGCGTCAGCCCGATTCAATGGAAAGGCATCATCGAGGTCGACACCGCGCCGTATGTCGCGCCGCAGACGCAACTCAAGTTTCACGTCAGCGACATCAACCTCTACGATGTGCATCATCAGAAGACCCTGCTGGTCGGCAAAGGGTTCGATCTCATTAAGTCAGTACTACATCCCGTTCCTGGAAACCTTCACCTTCGATCTGAGTCCCGGCTTTCGACCAATTCCAGGAGCTGGTGAAAGCCGGTGCTCCACCCGAGGTCACCGAGCGAGTCGCCCAGACCCTCGCGACGCTTGAAGGTCGAGCCCGAGCTGCATGCCGAGGACAGTGGAATCCGCGCCGTCATCGATCTCACGATGCCGCCGTTCGAGCCGATTCCGACGCCGTCAGCGCCTGTACAATTGACGCCGCAGGAGCTCGCTGCATTCGAGCAAAAACTCGATCAATGGGATTCGTTCTTGGTGTTCGCCATCAAGCAGATGGGTGACGTCAGTAAGGACGTGCAATTGCGCGACGACCTGCTGGCGGTGCTGCTCGATAGCCGACTATCGCCTGATCGATGCGCTCGCTCATCCGCCATCCGCCGGTCCCGATCCGATTCGCATCCTGTTCCTCGACGAATGGCAGCGGCTCGGGCAAATCATCCGCGAGGCGGCGCAGCGCGGGACGCTCGGTAGCCAGGCGCTCCAGTTCCTCTCCTTCATGTCGGCCGGCGATGCGCTGTTCGCACTCGATCAGGCCGCGCCCGCCCTCGGGGTGCGGATTTCCTCCGATGACCTGCGCCGCCTCGCGAAAATGATCGCCGCGAATTCAACTGCCGATCCGCTCGCAGTTCAACTTTGACGAGGATCCCGCACTGCGAAAATGTTCAACGTCCAAGGAGCCGCTCTCTTCGGAAGGGCCACTCGATACCGAGAGCAACATCGTCGAGACGCCGACTGCGAGCGCGTCGCCGTCAGGCTTCTGCCGATGCCGAGTGAGTCGCGAAACGGCGGGTCCTTCCGCAACTCCTTCGCCGGCGCCTGCTAACTCCGAGACTCCGTTGGCGCCAACCTCGGAGCCATCGATGGAAGTCACGCCGACGCCGGCGCCCGATCTCGCTATGGCAAATTCCGCTTTGGCTGGTGACTCCCAACGATGCCGATGCGGCAGAGCCCAAGCCCGCGAAGATTGACGTCATCGCGAAGCTGCAGGAACTTGCGAAGAAGCTGAAACGCGTTGTGGTCAGCCCCAACAACGCAAGCGAGTATCGCGGCAACTACGATGCAGCTGCTGAAGTACGGCGCGCAGCACGAAATCGACGACGAAAATATCGATCCTCGATTCCGTCCCATCTACCTGCGCCTGGTCAAAAGCGCGGCGTGGCAGGAAAGCTGCTGGCGACAGTTCGTCATCGATGGCAACCGCGTCACTTTTCTTGAATCTTCCACCCACGACCTCGGCGTGATGCAGGTGAACAAGTACGTGTGGCGCGGTTTCTATAATATCCAGCGCCTCGAATGGGACGTGCTCTACAACGCGAGCGCCGGAATGGAAATCCTCGCGCGTCTGCTCGGCAGCATCCAGGACAAACACGGCGCGTTCAGCGCCTCGAATCCCGACGAGCTCGCGCGCTCGATTTATGCTGCCTACAACGGGGGCCCCAGCTCCTATCGTCGATGGCGCACCAAGGAGGCCAAGTCACTACGCCACATCGACAATGCTTTCTGGGAAAAGTACCAGGCCGTTCATAATGGCAAGCAAATCGACATCCTGAGTTGCGCCTCCGAATGGGGCTCCGACCACTGATAACTGCTCCCTCGGGGCACTAATTTGTCTTTGTTCTCTGCGGCTAATTGTGATTCTTAATGACTATACGCGACAGGCGCCCGGGCTTGTTCGCCGGTGGAAAGGCTTTGACGCCGGTTGCCGAGGAGGGAGGGAGCATGAACCGATTCGCGATCACAATTATGGCTTCGGCGTTCGCCATCTCGACAGCGAGCGTGGCCGTCGCTCAGACTGCCAACCAGCCCGCGGCCGCCCCATCGGCTGCGCCAGCTGTCGGCGGTCCGAAAGCGGCAAAGCTCAAGCGACATCATCCTCCAGGAGGCACCCCTGGTGAGGGCGCGGCAATGCCTGAGCCGACTCCTGCGATGACGCACAAGGAAAAGCGCGAGGAGCGGCACGAAGAACGCCACGAGGAGCGCCAGAAGAACAAGGGCGAGGGAGAAATCCATTCGGGAAGTGCGCTGAAGAACTTCGATGCGTTCCTCGATGCTCATCCAGGCATCCAATCCGATCTGCGCGGCAATCCACAACTCGCAAACGATCCGAACTACATCAAGAGCCACTCGGATTATCAAACTTTCCTCAAGAGCCATCCGTACGTGCATGAGGAGCTGAAAAAGAATCCGGCCGGGACCATAAACCGCGAAAACAAATACGAAAAGAAGCACGACTAGTTAGTGCTTTTGCGCCCAGCCTGGATAGCGAGAGTCATCGTGATGCATTTACATCACGATGACTCTTTGACTCTATTTTCCTACCCGCAATCTCCGAATATCCTACAAGCCCGTTCGTCTAAATTCCCGTCGCTCGTTCGGCTCGCTAAAAAACCAGACCTCCCTCCCATCGAGGTTTTTCCATGCGAGAATCCCACGCTCCAGATTTAACCCTGATTCGTCGCCGCGGCTGGCTCGATCGCTTTTGTGAACGGCTCGCCGAGCCAGTTCATCTCAATTTCGCATCCGCGCTGGTCGCGCTGTTCGGCTCATATCGCAGCAAAATCGCGTTCGATGTGGTCCGGCGCCGTCACTATGCGTACTGCACCCTGCTCGCCGCGGACCTCGCGCGGGAGGCCGGATGCGAATCGGTCACGGTCGCGGAGTTCGGCGTCGCGGGCGGCGACGGGCTGCTCAACCTTTGCGACATCGCCCGCCACGTTGCTCCGCTGACCGGCATCGACATCAAGGTGGTCGGCTTCGATAGCGGTCGTGGGATGCCGCCGCCGCGCGACTATCGCGATCATCCGGATTTGTACCAAGCCGGCGATTTCCCGATGAATGTCGACCGGCTGAGGTCGCGGATGCCAGCCAACGCGAAGCTTCTGCTGGGCGAAATGCGTAACACTGTCCCCGCCTTCGCGCGCGAGCTCGGTTCGCATTCGCCGCTAGGCTTCGCCGCCATCGATGTCGACTATTACTCGTCGACGGTCGAGGCGCTGTCGCTCTTCGAACACTCCGAGTCAAGAAAGTATCTGCCGACGACGCTGCTATATCTCGATGACATCAACAACATCAGCAACAGCCGCTTCACCGGCGAGTTGCTTGCCGTCGATGAGTTCAACGCATCGCATCCGATGCGCAAGATCGATCGGCATCGTTTCCTGCGCGGCGAGCGCATCTTCAAGAATGCGGCATGGATCGATCAGATCTACGTCCTGCACGTTCTCGACCATCCGGTGATGCGAGCGGTCGGCGTAAAGCGAGCGCCCAAGGTCTACCACGATGCGCTAACCGGCCCCGAGCTGAACGGCCACCTGGACTCCACGCCCTCGCACGCGTGAATCAGCGACGCCGGATTGATTCCTTCCTCTCTCCCGATGGGAGAGGACGGTTGCGAGTCATCGAGCAACCGGGTGAGGGTCATTTAGAAAATTAGATTCCGCTTTCTGCTCCGGCGACCCGGCCTTTCTTCTCTTGTCATCCTGAGCAGAGGCTGCCGAAGTCGAAGGATCTCCGCGAAGCGATTTGCCTGCACAGCGGCGACACCCTCTCGAAAGCAGAGAAACCATTTTTGTCATCGAGTTGTTTAGGTTCCCGAAAGTGCTGCTACCAATAGCTAGCCGTGCAGGTCAGAACGTAGTAGCTGAAAGATCACACCGTTCTGGGGGAAGCGTGCCAGATGTGGGCCGACAAACTGCTTAGTGTGATCGTAGAGAAACGATATACAAACGACTGGTCGGGGAGGTTCAAATCGGCGTTCGAAGATCTCTTCGGCAGCGAGAGCGGACGCTATCCGGAAAGCGCAAAACGCGCAGTGACCGTTCGAGCGCCTGCTCTACCGGAGGAAACCGAGGGAAGTGTACCGTTCGCAGCGATTATACATCCGAGCAATCCGAGTTCCGGAGGTTATGGGGGAACCTCGCTCGCCGTATTTCCCGGAGATGACGGACCTTGTCTAATTTCCTTGGTCGTAGGAACCAACGGTCTCGCTCCCGACGAAGCGATTTTGGGGCGACCCGGGCATGCACGGAAAGCAGCGGCCGTTTGTGCGTGGTTGAATCATGACAAGGGAAAATTGGTGGCGTGGGCAAAGCATGATCCTACGCGCTTGGATCAGCGCATTCCCGATGAAGTGTCCAAAGAATTCGAGAAGTACTCCGGGGCGATGAGCAAGTATGGCCCTGTCCTTTATGCCATTTACGCGCCAGGCTCAGACGGTCAAGAAACGCTGCAGGCTCTGACCGCATTTTTGGATCTGATGTTCGAAGAACGCGGTGTCCGGCCGCTCGCGCGGTTCTCGCGGGAGGCTCAGAATATCCAAGCCCGATGGTTTCATTTCCTGATGCCGGCTGTCTCGAATCAAGAAGTTATCAACCTGTTAAACGAACGACACTACGTGATTTTGCAAGGGCCGCCCGGCACGGGTAAGACCCACATGGCGCGCGAATTGTTAAGAACAGAGTTCCAGGGACGGGGTCGTACTATTCAGTTTCACGCGAATACGACCTATGAGAATTTTGTCGGCGGCCTCGCGCCAAGAGTTTCATCCGATAGCCTAGGATTTCAGTTTGCTCCTCAAAAGGGCTTCTTAACCCAGGCGGCTGAAGAGGCGAGCCAGTGCAACGGAAAATATCTACTTCACATCGACGAGATCAACCGCGCTGATTTGTCGAAGGTTCTCGGCGAGGCAATCTATCTGCTTGAACCTGACGATTTGTCCGATCGGACGATAGAATTGCCGTACGAATTTGAGCCGCCGACCAAAAACCGACTATCGCTGCCCGAGAATCTGCAGATCCTTGGCACGATGAATACTTCGGACCGGAGCTTTGCGATCGTCGATATCGCCATTCGACGTCGCTTCGCATTCACAAAACTTTGGCCACAGATGGCGGTCGTGGAAAGCGAGGGCTGCGAACTGATGAAGGAAGCGTTCCGACGCCTTCTAGGAATTTTCGTCGATCACGCGAACGAAGATGCGATGGACCTCGTTCCCGGACATTCGTATTTTCTCGAGGCGAACGAGGAGAAGGCGCAAAGACGACTCCAAACCACGCTCAAGCCTCTGCTCGAGGATTATCTGTCACAGGGGTACGTTTCCTCCTTCGGCGAGGCGGTGCGCTCGTACTTGCAGTGGATTGATTCACTACGAGGGTCTGCGTGAAGAAAGCCCTTAGGCAATCAAGCCCTCGTGCCTACTCTCGCCCACAACCAGCGACCCAGCTCGAGCAACGGTGCTTCGAAGCGAAGGACTCCGCCGTTACTGCAGTTTCAGCCCGCTTCTTGCTCCAAGGTCAACCTTCGCGCGACCCTTCGTCGCAAGTAGCGCGACTTGCCGAACAATTTGTCGCGGCGAATCGAAGTGCGTTCCGCCATCTCGATTTAGTCATTGAACCTCGCTACCGGAACTCGAACATCGAGCTCGATGTGTATGCGGGCACGCGCATCGGCAGCAATTCCAATGATTTCTCAACCACTGGACGCTATAACTACGGCTTGGTCGTTCGACCTCGTTTCGACTGGCCGGGAATCGGTCCATTCTCGGTGCAACGGGATGGCGAGTGGTTCCAGCGCCGCTTTCGATGCCGACGCTGCCGCGCTCCGAACATCCTGTGTCCCACCATGGGTGCTTTCGACGATCGTGTTGTTCAGACTTAAGGCGCTTCTCGCTCAAGTGCAACGTAGATTTGAGATGAGTAGCGAAGAGCGCTCGTCGCCGCGAGGCAGCATCGACTGGGCTCGATATCTCCAGCGCCAAATCAGCCGCGCGAAATTCCTTGATGTCCCCTGCCGATTTCCGGAGCTTCAAAAGGATCGAGACTTGCGTTCCGCGATCCGTTTCGCCTTAAAGCGGCAATTCGGCTCTCTTCAATCACAACGCACGGCTGGTTCGTTTGTTTTCAAATGATCGAGATATGCCGAGATTGATCGATTTGGCGTTGCGACATCGTTCCCCGTGAACCCGTCACCGACAGCCTTTGAAGTCTGGCAGCGTGGCACACTACGCACCGACGTCTTTCGTCGCGGAGTAGAGGCAATTGAATGGACCGCCGAAGAGCGGGGACTTGCCGGCCTCAGCGACCTCCAAGGTATTCCTCGGGTATGTTGATGGAGGAGTTCTTTGAGGCTTGGGTAGAGACTATTATGGCGCGCGTCGCGCGTCAGATCGGGGGATTGTGCGAAGTGGTCGAGAGCACCAAACGGTTGTTTCCGATCAATTGGGATCCGCCTATCTAGGCTCTCAGAAGTCTCTAATTCCCGACCTCGTGATCGACAAAGAAGATACTACAATAATTGTCGACGCGAAGTACAAAGAGCACTGGGAAGAGATGCAGGAGCGACGGTGAACGGATCTGGAAGACGAACTTCGCGAGCGCCATCGCGCAGACCTGCTGCAAGTCTGGGCCTATTCCACGATCGCGCGTACCCGCAAGGTTCTGGTTTGCCTGGCCTATCCCTGCCACGAAGAACGGTGGCTGTCCCTGCGCGCTCGCAGACTCCTTGTCCACCGAGCATCGCTGCCGATGGCTGACAGACGGGTCGAACTGATCCTAGTCGCTTTTCCGCTTTCGACGCGTGTTATCGGCGACGCTGTCACGTTGATGACAGAAGAGATCCGGCGGGTGGCAGTCTAGCGTCGGATGGCACGAGGCGAGTTAAGATGCCTCATGATGTTACTTTGACTATGCGAAACTGGTCTTGACCGTAACCCTCGTCCTCGCCGCGATCGCCGGTCTTTAATACCATCCTCGATATCGCCGAGGAACTCGCGATCGCGCTGTGCATCTTGCTCAGTCTCGAAGATCAGGGGTTTTTCCTGGCCGGTGCGCTCATCGACGGTAAACCAAGTGTTGGTCCAGCCATCACAGAGCGTATATTGCTGCACTTCCCATTTCATTCTACTTCCTCAACACGAATCATACCGAAGTTTGAAGGCCTAAGGCGAAGGGCGGGGGCGCGGCGTGGTTCTCGCTCCTGGGTTTGCGAGAACCATGACGCGCATCGGGGCGCGTTTGTGGATGATGCGCACCGCGCGCCTCAACTTTTTCCCTCTCCAGCAGGGAGAGGGTGGCGCCTGCGCCGGGTGAGGTCTACATCGCGAGGCCGCCGTCGACCTGGATGACCGCACCCGTGATGTATGATGCCGCATCCGAAAGCAGGAACGCCGCGACCGGCGCGATCTCCTCCACCTTGCCGAAGCGCCCCAGCGGAATCATGTTCAGCGCCTGCGTGCGATTCTCCTCCGGCAGCGACGCCGTCATGTCGGTCTCGATGAAGCCGAGCGCGAGCGCATTGACCCGCACGTTGAGACGCCCGAGTTCCTTCGCCAGCGCCTTGGTCAATCCGATGAGGCCCGCCTTGGAGGCCGAATAGTTCGCCTGCCCCGCCATCCCGACCAGGCCGCTGACCGAAGTGATATTGAGGATGGAGCCGCGCTTCGCCTTCATCATCATGAATGCGGCGGCGCGCGCGAAGTTGAACGCGCCGGTCAGATTGGTGCGGATGACATCGGCCCATTCGTCCTCGGTCATCATCACCAGCAGCTTGTCGCGAGTGAGGCCGGCATTGTTGACGACGCCATCGATGGAGCCGAATTCTTTTTTGACCGCGTTGACCATCTCGCGCACCGATTTCAAATCGCCCGACGTCGGTCTTGAAGGGCAGCGCCTTGACGCCCAGCGCTTCGAGCTCCGATTTGAGCGCGGCCGCCTGCTCCTCGCTCTTGAGGTAGTTGAACGCGATGTTCGCGCCGCGCCGCGCCGCTTCCAGCGCGATCGCGCGCCCGATGCCGCGGGTGGCGCCGGTGACGATAATTCCCCTGCCCTCAAGATCCTTCATCTTGTCTCCATTTCGCTACTGATCGTCGACTCAGGATTCCAGTTGCTGCGAGCGCGCGTTCCAGCGCCGGCCGGTACTGCCCAATGTACGATAGGTAGCCGTATGAGAAGGCGCGCTCAAGCTGCGCATCGTACGCGGGCCGCTCGCCGCCCAGCGCCGCGACGAGCCAGGTGTAGAGCATCCATTCTTCGGAGCGCGGCGCCTTGCGAAGTTGGTCGCGCCGCAGCATCACCTGCGTCACCTCGAGGCCGGTGACATGCGCGAGCAGCGGAATGATTTCGCCGTCGTCGCGTCGCATCTCCTCGCGCGCGAACTGCGCCGCCGAGTAGATGAGCATCGCGGCAAGGCACGCCTCGACCTGCGCGGGCGTCGCGCTAGAGGCGAACCGTGCGAGCGCGCCATCGGGCGAAGAAATCGCGAAGGTCGAGGAATTCGGCGTTCGCCATGGAGCAAAATCGTACAGAAATGATACGCGCCGCGGGAGACCCTGCCGTGCTAGACCCGCGCCTCTAGCGACGCCAGCGCGGGCCGCCCGAGCGTCCGCATGAAGCGGCGCCGTCGCGGTGACAGCCAGTAGATGAGCCCGGAGAGCATCGCATCGAGGATCGCACAAAAACGAAAAGGCCGCCTACCGAGCGGCCTTCGCAATCGAGCTTTATGCGATGCGTCACGCGCTGAAGGATGATCCGCATCCGCAGGTGCGCGACGCGCGAGGATTGTCGAACTTGAAGCCCGCGCCATGCAGTCCCTCGACGAAGTCCAAGCGTCACGCCCGCGATGTACGGGAACGAAATCTCATCGACGAAGACGCGCACATCCTCGAAACTGCGCGACGCGATCGCCTTCCTTCTCGGCATCGAAATTGAGCTGATACTGAAAGCCGGAACATCCGCCGCCGGTGACCGCGATGCGAAGGCCCTGCTCGGCGCCGAGGCCCTCTTTCGCGCGCATCTTGCGCACCATTTCGACGGCTTTGGGCGTCAGCACGACGTCGGGCAGCGCGGCATTTTCCTCGGCTCGGCGCTCCTGGCGTCGGAACTTCATGCGTGATCTGATCGTGCATTTCTTCGGACATGCTTCAAAGCTAATGCCCACCGATTCCACAGTCAAGGTGGACTTAATGAGGTCCGCTTTTCCCACTGGTGTATTCTAATGAATTCGTGCCGAACCTGAACAAATCATAACCGCGACGGCGCATGAGCAAGGTTTCGCGATGGTCGGGTTCGCCGCTATCCGGCCCGCTCGATGAGCGCCGCGAGTTCTATCGTCAATGGCTCGATGACGGCCGCCATGGCGCGATGGGCTACCTCGCGCGCGAGCCCGAGCGCCGCTTCGATCCGCGCGCCCTCGATTCGCGATTGCGAAGCGTCATCAGCCTCGCGTATCCGTATCATTCACCGGCGCCGCCCAAGCTCGATTGGCGCGCCGAGTTGCGCGGGCGCATCGCCGCCTACGCGCTCGGTCCCGATTATCACGATGTGGTCCTCAAGAAGGCGCGCACCGTCGCCGATGCGATCGGGAAACTTCGCGAGGGCGCCGTCGCTCGCGCATACGTCGATACCGGTCCCGTCTTCGAGCGCGAATGGGCGGCCGAGGCGCGCCTCGGTTGGTTCGGCAAAAACACCACCACGCTCAATCGCGAGCACGGCTCCTATTTTTTCCTCGCCGAGATTTTCACCGACCTCGAACTGGAGCCGACGCGCGGCCCGCTATCGCGAGCATTGCGGCACCTGCACCCGATGCCTCGATTTGTGCCCGACCGCCGCGCTCACCGACGGTTACCTGATGGAGCCGCGCCTGTGCATCTCGTACCTGACCATCGAAAATCGCGGGCCGATTCCGCGCGAGCTGCGCCCGAAGCTCGGCAACTGGATTTTCGGATGCGACATCTGCCAGGAAGTCTGTCCGTGGAATGAGCCGTTCAACGAAACCATCGCGCCCGAGCTGATGCCGTTCATGCCCGACCTGATGGCGCTCGACGACGCCGCCTTCAGCCGCCGCTTCACCAAAAGCGCCATCAAGCGCGCCAAGCGCCGCGGCCTTCTGCGCAACGTCGCCGTCGCCCTCGGCAACAGCGGCAATCGCGACGCCGTGCCGATCCTCGCGCGCACGATGGAACATGAGCCCGAGCCCTGGTGCGCTCGCATGCGGCATGGGCGCTTGGCGTGCTGGGCGGTCCAGTGCGAGGCGTGCTCTGGAGCGAGCGCGCAGGCGGGAGGCCGATTCCGACGATGTCGGAAGTAGCATCTGCTCTCGATCTGCCGTCAAGACGAAGATTTAGCGAAATATGACTGGATTCAAAGCATTATTTGGCTTCGTTTGGTAATTTCGTTAGGTCGCTAGCGCTCTCGCAATGGGTTTGTTTTTGCCACTATCCGCAACAGGCGGTGGAGCGGAAGTGAAGATCAATGCCTGAACTATTGCTCTTCTGTAAAAGCCCATATCTTTGCTGACGAAATTGGCTTTGTTTTCGCCGATTCCGCACCCTGCAGTGGGTTTGTTTTTCCACCTTTCATAGCGCGCTCGGGTCGAACGCTCTTGCGTGGTTGAGGTGGGTTTGTTTCTGCATCTCGAAGTGGACGCGCATCTCGATTCGGCGCGGCTCCCCAGCCGCGCACATTATATCATTTCGCACGGCCTCAGGTGAGGCCGGAGCAGCAGCCAACGGGTGATGCACCGGTCATCGAGGTTGTCGACCTCTTCGCTTTCCGCTGGACCTGAACATGGCGGTACAGGCTTCAATGTGTGCTCCGCCGGAGTTCGCGCTCATTTGCCCTTTCCCTGCACGATCACATCGAGCATGCCCGCGCTGGGGGCATCGGTGGTTATCGCGAGCGTCTGTTCGACCTGACCCTTCGCACTCGGCTGGAAACTTACGGTTACGGGAAAGCTCTGGCCGGGGCTAAGATTGAAACTGGTCGAAGAGGTCACCATGAAAGGCGACATGAGCGATCCGATGCTTCCGCTTAAGACTCCAGGTCCGGCATTCTTGAGCATGAAGGTTTTGCTAGCGGTGGCGTTGAGCCTGGTAGTGGGGAGGCTGAAAACCTTCGGCGCCGATAGCTTGCCGCCCGCTCCGATGCCTTTGATCAGAACCGCAATGAACTGATGCTTCGAATCGTTGCTCACCAACAACAAGTTGGCGCTGATTGGACCCACTGTCATCGGCGTGAATTCGATGGAAAACGTGTCTTTGTTCTGCCGCTGCAGCGCGAAGAGCAAGGAGTTGCCGGTTGCGGACAGTAGAGTGAATGGCGGAGCGCAGGGTACCCACCGCACCGTCCAACTCACCTTTGCCCACATTCGTGATGGTAATCGCCTGATGCGGGGGCGAGACCCCGATCCCGACGGTCCCGAAATCGATCACTTTGTGAGATAGAGCAATGCTTCCACCTTTGGACGGGAGCACGATCGGGGTCGGGGTTGGCAGTGGCCGTTCGTGTCGCGATTGGTGTCGCAGTCGGTCGTGGCGTCAGGATCGAGGTGGGAGGCGGAGGGCCTTGCCTGAAGTTGGCAGTGACGGACTGCGGGTTGTCCATCACGATGGTGGTGGTTGCGCTCGATGGGTCCGCAACATTTCCAGTCCAGCTATCGAAGCTATAACTGGGATTGGGCTTCGCAATGAGGTTTTGCACGGAGCCGAGGGGCTCATTCATCGTACCCGCGCCGGGCGTGGTAGTTCCGCCGGAGGTCGGAGAGACTTGAATGGTTAATGGCTCGGTTTGCTCGTTACCGGCCAGGATGAGGCAGGGCATGCCGAAACGGTCCTCGCACAACTCGAACGCGCCGATATCGAACCCATTCAACGCCGGGCGAGCCTGACCACGCTGATCGAGGGCGAGCGAGGTGGCGGCATCGGCAGCGTTCCAGGCCGGGGAGTTTTTGCCAATCGCCATCGTTGGAGTGAAGCCGCCATTGTCCTGCAGCGGGCCAAGTTGCGGATCGGCGCTGCTGGTTACCCCGATGCATCCATCGTTGTTCTGGATCAGATTGCCCCCGCCATTGCCGCTGACCGCAAAGCCTCGGATGGAACATTCCTCCATGCCGTTATTTGCGATGATAGTGTTGTCCATAAAGAACGACGCGGGCGGGGGCGGACTGAAAGCGTTTCCGGGCGTCTGGATCAAGACCACCCCGCCGCCGTAGCCGGTGCTCTGGTTTCCACTGATAGTGGTATCGACCAGGGTCAACTGGCCGTTGAGTGAAAAGATCGCGCCGCCGGCGTCCGCCCCAGGATCGGCTTGGCCTCCGCTGCTCATCCCATGATCGACGAAGTTGAGGGTGAAGGTACTGTTCCGGATGATGACGACGCCATCATCGTTGAAAATTGCGCCGCCGAGCGCCGCGCCCCCGCCGCCATCGTAGGAATCTCCGTGACCGGCAAACATTCCGCCGCTGCCCGGCCCGCCAAGGATGGGTCCGCCGGTGCCGCCGCCGCCACCTCCACCGAAGCCGCCGTTGCCGCCGTTCCCGGCGATGCTGAAGCCGACCGAACCGCCGCCACCACCGCCGCCGAAGCCGCCGTCGCCGCCATCGCCGGAATAGTAGCCACCGCCACCGCCACCACCGCCGTAGTTGCCCTTGCCACCGCTACCCGGTTCTCCCAGACCGGTTATGTCGTCAGTATTTACCCCGCCACCACCGCCGCCGCCCGGACAGGTGCCGGCATGGCCATCGTTAGCGCCTCCTCGGTGGCCGTCACCGGCATCGCCGCCGCCTCCCTCACCGCCGCAGGCAAAACCGCCGTCTTTCAGACTATTGCTGACGCTAGGTGAAAAGCCGTCGGTGACAGTCCCTCCACCGCCACCGGGGCCGTTGTTGAATCCGGCGCCGCCGTTGCCGCGGGAACCGCCGCCACCGCCGCCACTTTGCAACACCTGAATCTGCAGGTTTGGCGATGCGCCGCCGTCGCCTGACAACCCACCGCCACCGCCTCCCGCGCCGTTCTCGTAATGACCTCCATCGCCACCGATCGCTCGATTTCCTTCGAAGGTACAGTTCTCGACGGTAAGCGCGCCCGTCTCGAGGAAGATCGCGCCGCCGGCACCCATGCCGCCGCCACCGCCGCTGCTGCCGTTACCGCCGTGCACCGTGAATCCTTTAATGTGCGCATTGCGGAGGGTCAGGCTCCCGGTCATGCCGATCGCGAAGGCGCGGAAGTTCGCTGTGCCCGCGCGCTCGAGGGTCGCCCCATTGGCCTCGATGGTGACATTGGAAGTGATGAGCGGGGTCGCCGTCGGACCGTAGGGATTATGCGAATCGGCCTCAACAAAATCGGTTAATACGAGATCGCCTCGGCTCGGGAGCACGATGGTGTCGTCGCCGCTCCCGGGGACACATCCGGTGGTGACAAAATGGTCGCTCCCGTCGGAGTTAAGCGAATCAACCGCGACATTGTTGTCCAGGTTGGCCGAGTAGATAGCCTCCGGCAGCGAGCACCCGAACGAACCGCCGATCAGGTGGCTAGTGGTAGTGACGAAGATCACCGACGCCTGCGCGGCACGCGGCTGCGCCAAGCCGATTGCGGCGAGCATGACCGTGACGATTGGGGTCCGCGACCAGTGCAACTTCAGACCCCGGATGAGCGATGTCCGCATGGAATTCCTTTTTGGAAACTTTCTTGGTTGGCATCAACGATAGGACGGTCGAAGTTTTCGCCCTATAGTTTCGGCCTGAACCGCGCCTGAACTCTGGCTGAATTTGTCACCGACCGTTCTCACTGATGAGGCGTGAAGGATCCGGCCACACCGTGCCGAGGTCGGGCACAAATCGCATCCAGCGAGGTTTCTTGCCAAGCGGCGTGTCTCGGGTGACCGGGACCCGGCAACTTCCGCATCCGCGCACTTGTCAAACGCGCGCATAAATGAACACTGATTTCGATGCCCGATATCGCCGACATCCGCCGCGATTTTGCGATCGCTCGCCGCGCGCGAGCCGATTCCACTCGCGCGCGGAGCCCTGCTCATCGCGCAGGAGGAATACCCGCATCTCGAAGTCGACAATTATCTCGACAAAATCGCGACGCTCGCGCGCGAGGCCGAGCTGGTCGTCAAGATCGGCAACGACACCATCGAGAAGATCCAGCTCCTGTCGCATTTTCTGTTCGAGCAGAAGGGCTTCGAGGGCAATCGCGAGGAATACGCCGACCCGCGCAATTCGTTTTTGAATGAGGTCATCGATCGCCGCCGCGGCATTCCGATCACGCTTTCGGTGCTCTATCTCGAAGTCGGCCGCCGCCTCGGCCTCAATCTCTATGGTGTCGGCTTCCCTACGCATTTCCTGGTCAAGGCGGTCGACGAGCGCGGCGAGCTCATCATCGATCCATTTTATGACGGCACGATTCTGACGCTCGAGGAGATTCGCGCGCGCCTCACCCAGGTCTATGGTCAGCCGGTCGAGGTTTCGCCCGCGCATCTGAAGCCGGTCGGCACGCGGCATATCCTGGTGCGGATGCTGCGCAATCTGAAGGCGGTCTATCTCAAGGGTTCCGACTCGACGCGCGCGCTCTCGGCGCTCGATCGCATCCTGCTGCTCGACCCGCGCTCGCTCGAAGAGCTGATGGAACGCGGCGCGCTCTACGAGAGCCTCGAATGCTTCAAGGCCGCGCTCGACGACTTCCAGAGCTTTCTCTCGCAGGCGCCCGAGCATACCGCCTCGGAAACCGCGCGCGAGGCCGTGCTGCGGCTGTCGCGCCAGGTCGATCGTATCAACTGATCGCGCATCAACTGAACCGTAATCGCAGGTGGCGGAAGTTCCTCAACAAAGCCGACTTCTTCGAGACGAGCCGCGCGGGAGTCGCCGACCTCGAGCTGCGCCGCAAGCTGGAAAACGCCAGCGGACGCCATCTCGAGCACGTCGCCGAGATGCGCGCCGAGTTTCCGCCCTTCGAGGCCGAGCGCGATCGCGCCCGCGCCATCAAGGAAGACACCATCGAGCATCTCGACGAGTACCTGATCGCGCTCAAGGCCAAGCTCGAAGCCAACGGATGCATCGTGTTTTTCGCCGCCGATGCCGCGCAGGCGCGCGAGTACATCCTCGATGTAGCAAAAAAGAACAAAGTGAAGCGGGTGGTCAAAGGCAAGTCGATGACCACCGAGGAAATCGGGCTCAACAACTCGCTGATGCGCACCGGCATCGAGGTCACCGAGACCGACCTCGGCGAGTACATCGTGCAACTGCGCCACGAGCCGCCCTCGCACATCATCACGCCGGCGATTCATCTTTCGAAGGAAGACATCGGGCAGCTGTTCGCCGACAAGCTGCATACGCCATATACCGCGGAGCCGGAGGAGCTGACGGCGCAGGCGCGCGACAAAGCTGCGCTCGATTTTCCTCGCCGCCGAGATGGGCATCACCGGGCGTCAACTTCGCGATCGCGGAGACCGGCACGCTGGTGGTGATCGAGAACGAGGGCAACGGACGCCTGTCGAGCACGCTGCCGGAAATTTTCATCGGCGTGATGGGCATCGAGAAGGTGATTCCGAAGCTCGAGGACGTCAGCCACTTCCTCGAAGTCCTCGCGCGCACCGCGACCGGTCAGAAGCTGACGACCTACACCAACTTCATCAACGGGCCGCGGCGCAAGGCCGAAATCGACGGTCCGCGCGAGGTTCACGTCGTCATTCTCGATAACGGGCGCAGCGCGATGCTCGCCGATCCGGTGATGCGCGAGGCGCTCTACTGCATCCGATGCGGCGCGTGCCTCAACGTATGCCCGATTTACCGGCGCGTCGGCGGGCATGCCTACAACTCGACCTATCCGGGGCCGATCGGATCGATCATCAGCCCGAATCTGTTCGGCAGCGCGGCGGGTCATCTGCCGTTCGCGTCCACTCTATGTGGCGCGTGCCGCGATATCTGTCCGGTGCGCATCGACATCCCGCGCATCCTGCTGCATCTGCGCTGGAAGGAGACCGAAGGGCAGAGCGACCTCAAGTGGCCGCGCGCGGCGCAGCGCGTGCGCAAAGGCGCGCGGCGATTTGCAAAGCTCGCGCGCCATCCGCGGATGATTCGGGCGCTGGGAAGAATCGGCTCGTGGATGCTGCGGCCGCTCTCGCGCGACGGATGGATCAAGCTGGATGCCGCCGCCGTTCAACGCATGGACCAAGATTCGCGATTTTCCGCGGCCCGCATCCGCATCGCACTGCGCAAATCCGCCGGACACGCCGCGCTAGCGACAATCGTGGCTGAGTTCCACAAACTGCTCGCGCGGCTGAAGGGCGCGCTGGAAAAACCGCAGGCGCCGCGCCGCGCATGAGAATCACGTCGCCGCGCCGCCGGTGCCGGTCGCGTCGATCGCGCAGCGCGCCGAACTCGTCGTCGAGCTTCGCGCGCGAGCTGCGAAGCCGTCAGCGGACGCTTCCTCGGCAGCCTGAGCGCGGAGCAGGCTGCCGCCAGCGTCGCCGAGCCTCGCGCGCGACAACGCCGCCAAGAGCGCCGCGATCGGCGAGGGCGTGGTCACGAAGATGTCGCTCTTCAGCGCCGCGCTCGAAGCCGCGGGATGCGCGCTGATGAAGCCGCGCGGCATCGACAAGGGCCACGAAGCCGATCGCGCCGCGATGATCGAGCAGTTCGCCAACTGCGATATCGGCATCGCCGAGGCGCACTACGCGATCGCATCGACCGGGAACCTTCGCGGTGATGACCGCCGAGGCGCGGCCGAGTTCGCTCACGCTGCTGCCGCCGATCAGCGTCATCATCGTGAATATCGATCGCGTGGTGCCCAACCTCGCCGCCGCGATCGCGGGCTTCGGCGTAGATGCGATGTCGACCAATCGCGATGTCGTTCATCACCGGGCCGAGCCGCACCGCCGATATCGAGAAGCGCATCGTGATGGGCGTGCACGGTCCCAAAATGCTTTACGGCGCGATAATCTGGCCGCCAGAATGAATGAAGTAGTGCTGTTCCCGACCTGCCTCGCGGAGGAATTTTTTCCCGAGGCGCGCGACGCCGCCGCGGCCGTGCTCGAGCGGCTGCGAGTGAAGGTGCGCACGATGCCGCGCGCGTTCTGCTGCGGACAGGCCGCCTTCAACGAGGGCTTTCGCGCCGAAGCAAAAAAGCTCGCGCGCCGCTTCCTCGAATCATGCGAGCCCGGCACGCCGATCGTGATCCCCTCGGGCTCGTGCACCAGCATGGTCAAAATTTTCTATCGCGACCTGCTCGCCGATGATCCTGAATTACTCGCCAAAGCCGACGCGATCCGCCCGTGGATCTTCGAGTTCTCGCAATTCCTGGTCGACGTGATGAAGGTGAAATACGTCGGCGCGCGCTTCGAGCGACACCGTCGCTTATCATCCGTCGTGCCATCTGATGCGCGAACTCGGGGTGCGCGAACAGCCGCGCGCGCTGCTCTCGGCGGTCAACGGAATCCGCATCGTCGAGATTCGCGATCGCGAGGAATGTTGCGGCTTCGGCGGATTGTTCTCGGTCAAGTTCCCGCACATCTCGGGCGCGATGCTCGACGACAAAATGGTGCGCATCCGCGAGAGCGGCGCGGAGGTGCTGGTCTCGAACGATTGCGGATGCCTGATGCAGATTGGCGGCGGGCTGCATCGCGCGGGCGACAAATCGAAGTCTCGCCACCTCGCGCAGATCCTCGCGCGCGCTAAGCTCGGAGAGAATCACAATGTTCGTCCGCAATGCGTGGTACATCGCGGCATGGTCCGATGAAATCGCCGAGCGTCCGCTCGCGCGCCGCATCCTCGGCGAGCCGATCGTCCTGTTTCGCGATTCCGCAGGCACGGTCGCCGCGCTGCAGGATCGATGCTGCCATCGCGGCGCGCCGCTCTCGCTCGGCGAGGTCGTTCCGCGCGGCATCCAATGCGGCTACCACGGGCTGGTCTTCGACTCGACAGGGAAATGCGTGCTGGTGCCCGGCGATCATCAGCGTGCCGCCGGGCGCGCAGGTCCGCAACTTATCCGGCTCGTCGAGCGCGACGCGTTCGTGTGGGTCTGGATGGGCGACGCAGACACGAGCGGATCGCGCGCAAATCACGCGCTATCCGTATCACAACGATTCCGCCAACTGGCCGCATCGCCACACCATGATGCATCTGCGCGCCGACTATCTGCTGGTCCTCGACAACCTGATGGACCTTTCGCATCTCGGCTACGTGCACAAAGGGCACCGTCGGCGGCGACGCCAACACTCACGTCGAAGCGAAAATGCGCACCGTGCGCACGCCCAACGGAGTCAGGTTCGAGCGCTGGATGCTCGAATTCGGTGCCGCCCCCGACCTACGTCAAAGACGGTCGGCTTCAAGGGCAACGTCGATCGATGGCAGGAGCTCGAATTCGTCGCGCCCAACTCAGTCATTCAGTGGAACGGCGCCATCGATGCGGGACCGGCGAGCTGCGCGATTGGAGTTACGATAAGCCGCGCGAAAATTGCTTCTCGTTCCGCCTCTTCCACGGCATCACGCCCGAGACCGACACCAGCAGTTACTATTTCTGGTCGTCGGCGAATGGCTATCATCAGGACGATCCGACCGCGACAGAACAACTCTTCGACGAAATCGCGCGGACCTTCGAGCAGGACAAGGCGGTCCTCGAAGCGCAGCAGGAGCGGCTGACGGAGATTCCCGACGGCCCGCTGGTCGAGATTCACGGCGATGCGGCCCGCATCCACGCCCGCCGCGCCATCGACCGCCTGACTCGCGATCGAACAACATTAACAAAGTTTTCAGTGGTGCTCGTGGACGTAGGAGCCGGGCGCCGGGCCGAGCGCCGGATAGGCGCGAATTGCCCACCTTGGTCGGCGCGGGACGCTCCTCGCCGGACGCGCGAGCCCAGCCACTTCAGCCAGTGATCCCACCAGCTTCCGCGATTGTCGGTCGCGCCGCGCAGCCATAGATCGGCATCGTCGGGCAGGCGCGAATTCGTGAAGTAGTGCGATTTCAGATTTCCCGGCGGGCTAACCAGGCTTTGCACGTGCCCGCTCGAATTGAGTACGAACTCGACCTTGCCGCCGAACAGCGGCGTCGCCCGATAGCATGAATGCCAGGTGCAGATGTGGTCGGTCTGACCGGCCAGCAGATACATGTCGGATTTGATTTTGCGCAGATCGATCGGGGTATCGAGAATCTCAATCGCAGCCGGGTTTTGCGAGCGGGTTGTCGAGGAACAGTTTCAGAAAGCCTTCGTGCAGCTTGGCCGGCAAGATTGGTCGAGTCGCCGTTCCAATAGAGGATGTCGAATGCCGGCGGCTGCTCGCCCATCAGGTAATTGTTGACCCAGTAATTCCACACCAGGTCATTGGGACGCAGCCACGCGAACACGCGCGCCATATCCTCGCCCGCGAGGACGCCTTTCTGCTTCGAGCGCTCGATGGCGTCGGTGACGATTTCCTCGGTCGCGAACATCCCGGTCATCGAGGGCAGGCTGGTATCGAGCATCGTGACCAGCAGCGTCGCCGCGTTGACGCGCTTGTCGCCATCGCCGCGAGATGACCCAGAGTTAGCGAGGTGGTGATGCCGCCCGCGCAAATCCCGAGCACGTTGCAGTCGGGACTGCCGCTGACCTCGCACGCCACCGCCATCGCCTTCTGGCACGCCTCGACATAGTCATCGAGGCTCTTGTCGCGCAGCGCCGCGGTCGGATTGCGCCAGCTGATGGTGAAGACCTGGACGCCGTGGTCGAGCGCGTACTCGATGAAGCTGCGCTTCGGCGCGAGGTCCATGATGTAGAACTTGTTGATCTGCGGCGGAATCATCAGCAGCGGGCGCGCGAAAACCTTCTGCCGCGCGCGGCTCGTACTGGATCACCTCGCACAGGTCGCCGCGATAAATCACCGAGCCCGGCGTGACGCCGAGATTCTTTGCCGACCTCGAACGGACGCTTGTCGACCTGCGACGGCATCGCGCCGTTGTTGACGACGTCGCCGAAGAAGTTGCGAATCCCGCGCACCAGGCTCATCCCGGCGGTGTCGAACACGTGCTTGAGCGCGCCGGGATTGCCGAGCAGCGTGTTGGTCGGCGCGAGCGCCTCGGTAATCAGCATCGTCGCGAAGCGCAGTTGCTCGGCATCCTGCCAGTGGATGCTCTGGTCCTCCTGCACGAGGTCGAGCAGCGAGCCGCGCCATGCGAGGTAGGTCTGCATCACGCGCTTGTAGATCGGGATTTTGCGCGAAAGCCGGATCGGCGAAGCGCTTGTCGTTCGCGGCGGGCAGCGATTTCCGAATTGCCCATGCCCGATCTGCACCAGATCGATGGCGAGCTGCCCCATCCGCGACATGACGGAATCGGGACGCGAGGCGAGGAAGCGTCCCAACTCAGCGACCATCCCGAGCAGCTGCTTGGGTTGCAGATCGATGAACGGATTGGCGCCGAGGATCGAATTGATCGCCGGATGCTCGTCGATGACCGGCTCATGAATGTTCAATTTTGGAGCCGCAGCCATGAGCAGCCTCCCCTTGTAACAAAACCCTAGATCGCCAACAACTCCAGCCCGTGCGAGAACATCGTCGGCGCTGACAGCGCGATGTCTTCCCAATGCGGATCGTCGCGCTTGCCGCGCCGATGCAGCATCACGTTGAAGCAGGTGATGACGCCGAAACGGAATCCCGCGAACGCGCGAAACCATCGCACCTCTTCCATCGAGATCGGAACGCCCGCGCTCTTCGAATAGGTCTCGATGATCTCCTCCGGGCTTCAGCGGCGTCGCGGTCTGTACGGTGCCGTTCTCCACGAAGCTCGCCCGATCGGCAAAGAAGCAAATCCATCCGAGGTCGAGCAGCGTCGGGCCGATCATCGAAATCTCCCAATCGATAAGCGCGCTGACCTTGTGGTCCTTGAACAGGATGTTTGAAAACTGGAAGTCACCATGCACGATGCCGACGCGCGGGCTTTTCGGCAGCGACGAGCGGAGCTTCTCGCGCAGCTCGGGTCGCGCGCGCAACGACCTTGGGATCGAGCGTGTCGCGATCGAGCAGATGATCGAGGCGCTTCATCTCCTCGCTCAACTCGGTGACGCTGCCCCATGCGTCGCGGCGCGGCTCCCATGGCACCCGATGGAGCGCGGCAAGCTTTCGACGCCCGGCGCGCGCGTAGGCGCTGCGCCTCTTCAGGCAGGCAGCGCGACGTCGGCCAGCTTGAACCCATCGACGAAGCCGTCGACGAAGTATGGACGCCCGAAAAATTCCGCCTCGTCGCCATACCACAGGATCGGAGGCACCGGGACGTCAGTGTCCGCGAGCGACTTCATGATGCGCGCCTGGCGCACCACATCGGCAGGCCCCGCAATCCGCACGCCCTCGGGCGCGACGCGCAGCACCAGCTTGCCCGATGGTCCACCGGCAGTGGTGCGCTCGAGGATGAAGCTGTAGCCGAATCCCGCGTGGCCCGGGAGCGGCGTGACCTCGCTGATGCGCGCGCCGGGGTCACCGGTTTTCGCGCGCACCATCGTGGTCGCCTGACGAGTTATCTCTTCGATGCTGGCCGGCATTCCTCAGCCCTTCATACCAACCTGGGCGTGGGCAGGATGCAGACTCGCCTTCGCGCTCGGGACGCGATCGACCCGCTTGAACCATGCGTTGACGTTCTTCAGCGAGGGATCGATTTTCTGTCCGACGCCGGCGCCGAAATCGAGCGCGTCGTACAGGATGATGTCCGCGATGGTGAAGCGATTGCCGACGATGTAATCGTTGCCCTCGAGCAGGCCGTCGAGCCACTTCAGGTTGTCCTGCACGGTGGCCTTCATGCCGGCGGCAGCCTTCCGGGAATCAGGCGCATGCGGCCATTGAAAAGCTGCTGGCCTTCCGCGAAGCGAAATCCGTTGTACAGGAACTCGGTGATCTTCAACTCGATGCGACGCTGCCACATGCGGGCTTCGGCGCGCTCCTCGGCATTGCTGCCGATCAGCGGCGGAGTCGGATGCTTCTCTTCGAGGTATTCCCAAATCGCGACCGTCTCGCCGATGCACTTGCCGTTGTCGAGTTCGAGCGCGGGAAGCTGTCCGCCCGGATTGCGATCGGTATACGGCGCCTTGCGGTTTTCGCGCCTTCATCAGATCGACGTCCTTGCGCGGAATGTCGATTCCCTTTCTCGGCCAGGAACATGCGCATCGCGCGCGGATTGGGTCCAAACGAATCATATAGTTGCATGAGATCCTCTCTTGTCCCCGCAAGCCGCGGGCGAGTCGAAATATACAACAGCTTTTGCCGATGCGCCTAACCGCGAAATGCGCCGGGATCGGGCGACCGTGTTGCTTATGTCGCCATGCGTATGTAGGAATTTGATATGCGATTTTGCCCGCACTGCGGGGCGCCGCTGATGGCAGGCGCAAAATTCTGTGTCGAATGCGGCAAGGCGGTCGAGCGATGGCGCGCCGGCGACTCCTGCCGCGACTGCGCCCACGCCAAAACCAGCGCCGCCGAAACTCCCATCGACGTACCACCGTCCAGCTCACGACCGCCTTCATCGTGGTGTTCATGGGCATTACGATTCTCGGCTTCGCCGCCGCGGCGTACCTCTATCTGCGGCCGATGTCGGTATCGCCGAAGGCGAGCGTCGCCGTCCGCTGCCGACCAGAACCGCAAGCCAGGCGCCGGCCGCGGCGCCGGTTCGCCAGCGATGCGTCGTTGCCGCCGGGGCATCCGAAGATGGAGCTGCCGACCGAGGCGCGCACTTTCATCGACAAGGTCGAGAAGAACGCGAACGATAGGCCCGATGACGTCGGCGCATGGGTGAAATCGGCACCGTCACCATGCGCGCCGCTTTGTTCGATAATTCCTACTACAAGAAGGCCTCCGAGGCGTACGCGCACGTGCTGAAGCTGGATCCGGAAAACCTCGATGCGCTGCGCGGAATCGGCGACATCGACTACGACCAGCAGCATTACGATGAGGCCGCGGCCGCATACGAGCATTACCTGAAGCATCGGCCCAAGGATCCCGAGGTCATCACCGATCTCGGCACGATGTACCTCTACACCAACAATCCCGACCAGGCGGTGGTGCAATACAAGAAGGCGATCGCGATCAAGCCCGACATGTTCCAGCCCTATTATAACCTCGGCGTCGCATACGGCGAGCAGCGCAACCAGGGCGACTCCGCGATCGCATTCACCAAGGCGATTTCGCTCGCCCCCGACGACGACCGCAGGAACCAGGCGAAACAGGCATTCACCAAGTACACCGGCATGTCGGCGGAGCAGGCCGACAAGATCGCAGCGACGCTGCCGCAGCCGAAGAAGGCTCCACCCGCAGTGGCCTCGGCGGCGGCTCCGAAAGCGGACGCCGACGACGATGAAGACGACTCCAAGCCGCAAGTCGCCGCGGCCTCGAAGCCTTCGGGTGGCGGCGGTTTCCATTCGTCATTTGAAGAGATGATCCGCAACATTCCGTTCGCGGGTCCCAAAGTCAGCGCGGTCAATTGGCCCGAGAAACAGAAGGCGACTGTGATGATGGATCATTTCCCGATGGATCAGATGCCGCCGTTTGCGAAGGACAAATTCCTCGGCGATTTGAAGGCCGGCATCGATTCCGCCAAGGCTGCCAATCACATCAGCGGCCCGGTCAGGTCGACCTCGTCGATGCGCAAAGTGGCCAGGTGATGCAGTCCTCACGCAGTAGCGAGGAGCGCATGGATCCATCGACCGCACAGCGGCTGGCGAAAATCGCGCCGCTCCACACCATCACGCTCACCCACTACGGGCGCAAATCCGGCAAGCCGTACGACGTCATCATCTGGTTCGTGGTCGAGGGTGAGCGGATGTATCTCGGCACCGCGAACAAGAGCCGCAACTGGGTCCGCAATATCATGGTGAAGCCGAACGTCGTCATCAAAGCCGGCGACGAGAACTTCATCGCGACCGTCAGCGAGATCACGCGACGCCGCGAGCGCGATCGCGTGATGAGCCTGGTGCAGCGGAAATACTGGTACGCCGCGCCCATCATGATGGTGGGCCGGATGCTTCAGACTATAGGCATCCTGAAGGTGAACAACGGCGCCTTCGAAGTCCACCCGCAGTGAGCTAGCTCGCTGGCGATTCAACATCCGCTACTGATTTAGCGGGCATACCGTCGAATCGTAAAAGCGACCGTTATCCACGCATCGGCCCAATTCGCGCTTGCGATTGACACATACGTCGACGGCTCCAGTGCAGGTTCCCTGCGTCAGGTTGTCGGTTGCCGTGAAGCCCAGCCGATAGGTGCGTCCACCGTCCGGCGAACCGCTAAAGTCCTGCACCTCTGCTTGGGAACCATGCAGGAAGGCGTTCTCGCATCGGCCAATGGTCGAGGTGATCGGCTCGTCCTGTGATGCGGAAGTGAAATTGATGGTATAGGGTCCGTTGGGATTGACCACACCGACGACCGTCTCGATGGCGAATTGGGTGCGACCTTTCGCGCGAGGTCCGGCTCGCTCGCCGCGGCGTCACTGCATTGCGGCTGAGCCGGCAGCAGTCCGCCGTTTTCGAACGCGCCAAGATCGCACGAGGGCGGGTTGCCGGAAACTCCGCGTGCGAAGCCGCGCTGATCGAAGTGGATTGATTTGGAGGGCGTGCTCTGGTCGGTGCATACCGCAATCGGCATCGCATGGATCGCCGGACTTCCATCGATGAGGGCAATCGTCTGCGTCGCGCCGCCATGGTTCTGGAGCCCATTGGGGTCGAGACCCACCGACTGGACCACGACACTGTTGGTGCCCTTTACGAAATTGCAAGTATCGTCATCGGCGATGTTGTAGCCGCTATCGAAAATGGTGGTCTGGCGACGCTGAATACAGTTCGATTTCTGATTGCCGGCGAAGATCGTGCCCTTGATGTAGACCTTACCCTTGGCGTAGATCGCGCCCGAGCTCACATCGAAGCCTCTGTCACCGACATCGGCTTTGTTACCGCTGAAGGTGACATTTGTGATCCGGGAGACGCCGTCGTCCTCATTGAAGAGCGCTCCGCCGAATGTCAGCCGCTGTTGCGGCGAAATCGTTTCATTGCTGCTCAGGGTGCTGTTGGTCAGCATGAGGGTGCCTCGGTTCCAGATCGCTCCGCCCGAGTCGGTGGCTTGGTTGCCAAACAGCGTACCGTAACTGACCGCCGTGGTTCCCCGATTCTCAATCGCGCCGCCCTCGGCAGCGCTCCCGCCGGTCAGAGTGAGAAACTCGATCGAAAGGCTCGCCTGCTGGCTCACCTTGAAGAGTTGCGATGTGCCCTGACCATCAATCGTGATTCCGGGCGAATTCTGGGGGCCGTTAATCGACAGACCCGAATCCGTGACGGGCGGTAGCGGCTGGGTAAGATTGATGCTGCCCGTCAGGCCAAAGTCGATCTCGTCTCCACCGGTGCCGGCTGTGTTGCAGCTCGCGCCCGAAGTTGGTTGGCCATTGGCAGCGTTGATCGCATCGCGAAGGCTGCAGCTTCCGCCACCGCTGGAATCGGCGAGCGTATCGACGGTGTACTCTGTCGCGTGTGCGGTTACGGTAAGAGCCAAGCCCGTGGCTATAGCTATACCAGCAGCGACCAGACTGTAAGACAGTCCTCCGGTGATGCGCATTCGACCCCCCTGGCGTAATCAGTTTTTCAGCAGAGCTTATTTTACATGGAGACTAAGAGTTTCTTCTACACTCGCTGTCAGGCGGGCCGAAGATCACCGGCGGGATCGAATCCCGCGGAATTTGGAGTCAACGCGCTTAAGGAAGCAACGAGGCCGCGTGGATCGGGCCCAGGCCGAGCGCGGAATTGAACGCCGTCGTCGCCGCGGTCATGTAGGGCGCGGGATAGATTCCGATCAGAATCGTCGCAATCAGGGCGATGGCAATTGTCGCGACCAGACCTGGCCGCAGCTTCATGCTCGCAACTTCCACGCCGCCTTCCTGCATGTACATCGCGACGATGACGTACACATAGTAGTAGGCGGCGATCACGCTGTTCAGCACCGCGATCACCACCAGCCCGACGAGGCCGGCCTGCAGCGCGCCCGAGAAGATGTAGAACTTGCCGATGAAGCCGACCAGCGGCGGCACGCCGGTGAACGAGAACAGGAAAATCGCCATCGCGGCCGCGAGCGCAGGCTCGCGCTGCGCAAGGCCGCGATAATCCTCGATCAGGTCGTTGGATTCGCCGCGCCGCTCCAGCGCCGTCACCACGCCGAATGCGCCGAGGTTCGCGACCACGTACCCGATCAGGTAGTAGAGCATCGCAGCGCCCGCCTGCGGCACCACCGCCGCCATCGCGACCAGCAGATATCCGGCGTGCGCGATGGCCGAGTAGGCGAGCATCCGCTTGATGTTGGTTTGCACCAGCGCGACGACGTTTCCGACCGTCATCGTGAGCGCGGCAATGACCCATAGCACCCACGACCAGTCCGCGCTGACCGCGCCGAGATGCAGCGGGAAGACGCGCAGGAATCCCGCGAAAGCCGCGAGCTTCACGCCGGTCGCCATGTACGCGGTGATCGGAGTCGGCGCGCCCTCGTAGGCGTCGGGCGTCCACATATGAAACGGCACCGCGGCGATTTTGAAGCCGAACCCAATCAGCATCATCGCGATGCCGAGCAGCAGCAGCGGGCTGCCGAGGCCGACGCCGTGCGCGAGGGCCACGCGGATCGGTTCCAGCTTGATGGTGCCGGTAGCGCCATAAAGCAGCGCGATTCCGTAGAGCAGGAAGCCCGTGGAAAATGCGCCGAGCAGGAAATACTTGATAGCGGCCTCGCCCGAGCGCGGGTCGGTGCGTTTCAAGCCGGCGAGGACGTAGATCGCGATCGACATCGTTTCGAGGCCGATGAAGATCATGATGAGGTCGCCGGCCGCCGCCATCAGCATCATGCCCAGGGCGGCGAACAGTATCAGCGAGTAGTATTCCGCGCCGGGCAGACGGGCTTCGTCGGCGTAGCTGAGCGACATCAGCACGACCATCGCCGGCCACAAACAGAATCGCGAGCTGGAAGAACACCGCAAAGTCATCGATCGCGATCGAGCCCGAGAAGGCCGTGGTCGTTGCTGCCCCGACATCGCCAGGGTCAGCACGAATGCGATCGCGATCGACGCGATCGCTCAGCCATCCGAGGCCGTCGCTTTCGTCATCGTCGACCCGCACTCCCACCAGCAGCACCACGATCGCGGCGATCGCGATGGTCATGAGCGGCAGAACGGCAGCCACTGGAAGTCGATCGCGTTGAGGCTGAATGGGGTCATCGCATCGCCACCGTTCGCAGCCAGTGCGATGTGGTTTGCGCTCTTCTCCGTGACTCCCCTCTCCTGAAGGGAGAGGGGTTGGGGGAGAGGTCCGCAGTCGCAGCGTTCCGTTCCTCATCGATCCTGCGCCTGCGCCGCGTGGACTCGCGACACCACCTGCGCGATCGAGGGTTCCATCTCGATCGATGATGAACTTCGGGTACAGCCCCATGACCACCATCAACACCATCAGCGGAACCATGGTCGCGATTTCGCGCGCGTTAAGGTCGCGGATGGTCTCGTTAATTTTTTTGGTGATGGGACCGAACATCACGCGCTCGTAGGTCCACAACATGTACAGCGCGCCGAGGATCACGCCGGTGACCGCGAATGCGACCGCGGTCCACGACTGCACGTAGCTGCCGAGCATGATGAGAAATTCGCCGACGAAACCGTTGAGCCCTGGCAGGCCGATCGACGACAGCATCGCGAACATGAAGATCGCCGCGTAGATCGGCACGCTATGCCACAGGCCGCCATACTCGGAAATTTCGCGCGTGTGGCGGCGCAGGTAAATCATGCCCACCAGCAGGAACAGCGCGCCGGTCGAAATGCCATGATTCAGCATCTGGTAGACCGCGCCGTCGATGCCTTCCGAGGTTGAACGCGAAAATCCCCAGCATCACGAACCCGAGATGGCTCACCGAGGAGTACGCGATCAGCCTTTTCATATCGGGCTGCACCATCGCGACCAGCGCACCATAAATGATGCCGATGACCGCGAGCGCCATGAACAACGGCGTCGCTTCGATCGCGACCGCGGGAAACAGCGGGATCGCGAAACGCAGGAATCCGTAAGTCCCCATCTTCAGCATCACGCCCGCGAGGATCACGGAGCCCGCGGTCGGCGCGTTGGTATGCGCGTCGGGCAGCCAGGTATGCACCGGCCACATCGGAACCTTGATCGCGAAGGCGAGCGCGAACGCCGCGAACATCCAGCGCGCCTCGGTCGGCGTCATCGGCGTGTTGTACAGCGTCGGCAGATCGAAGGTGATGCCGCCGCTGTGCGCGCGATAAGTCATGACCAGATAGATGATCGCGGCCAGCATCAGGAACGAGCCGATCATCGTGTAGAGCACGAACTTGACCGCCGCGTAGATCGGCCGGCCGTGTCCCCAGATGCCGATGAGGAAATACATCGGGAACAGCATCAGCTCCCAAAAGACATAGAAGAGGAAAAGGTCGACAGCGAGCAGCGTGCCGAGCAGGCCGGTCTCAAGCGCGAGCATGAAGAAGCAGAACTCGCGCGGGCGATGGTCGATATCGCCGCCGCCGGAATACAGCAGCGACAGCGAGATGAGGATCGTCGTCAGCACCACCAGCACCAGGCTGATGCCATCGATGCCGAGGTGGTAGGAAATTCCGAATTGCGGAATCCACGCATATTGCTCGACGAATTGATAGCCGGGCTGCGAAGGGATCGAACGCGCGGAACAGGTAGAAACTGATCGCGAGCGGCAGCAGCGAAAAAATGAACGCGGAATTCCAGATCGAGCGCTCCTCGCTCTGGAGCAGCACGAAAAACGCGCCGATCAGCGGCGTGAAAATCAGCAGCGTGAGGATTCCGCTGCCCATCAGTGCGTCACCAGGTAGAGGTAGTAGGCGATGATCCCGAGCACGCCGCAGCACATACACAAACGCGTATTGCTGGACGTTGCCGGTTTCCATCCGCCGCGAAAGTTGCCCGCCGGTTTCGACCGTCAGGCCCGCGCCATTGACCGATGCCGTCGATCATGAACGAATCGATCACGCGCCAAGCACGAAAGTGGAGACCCAGAACAGCGGGCGCGATCACGATCGTGTTGTAGAAACTCGTCGACGTAATACTTGTTGAGCAGGAGTTCATACGGCGGACTGCGCCTGGTACGCGATCGAGATACGGCATGCCCGGCGCCTTGATGTAGAAGTACCACGCCAGCAGGATGCCGAGGCCCGCCAGCCCGAGCGAGGCGCTCGGTCAGCATCACGAAAGCTGCCGTGCAGGATCGGGGCGTAGTCGCCGACCGAGGGCGTCGAGGAAACTCGCTGATTTTGTCGCCCCACAGAAACCCTTCGGGCAGCCCGACCCATCCGCCGATGATCGCGAGCAGCGCGAGCACCATCAGCGGGATCGTCATCACCGGCGGCGATTCGTGGATGTGATGCGCTTTCTCCGCATCGACGCGCGAATCGCCGTGGAAGGTCATGAAGATGAGGCGGAACATATAGAAGGAGGTCATCGCGGCGGTGATGATGCCGAGAAGCCACAGCCACGTGATGGCCCGAGTTGTAGGCGGAGTCGAGGATGTCGTCCTTGGAGAAAAATCCCGCGAACGGCGGAATCGCCGAGATCGCATAGCGTCGCAATCAGCATCGTCGCGTAGGTGATCGGCAGATGCTTGCGCAGCCCGCCCATCTTGTTCATGTCCTGCTCGCCGTCGAGCGAATGAATCACGGAGCCGGCGCACAGGAAGAGCAGCGCCTTGAAGAACGCATGCGTCATCACATGGAAGATGCCCGGCGGAAAACGCGCCCACGCCGACGCCGAGGAACATGTAGCCGAGCTGGCTGATGGTCGAGTACGCGAGCACCTTCTTGATGTCGGGCTGCACCAGCGCGATCGAGGCGGCATAGATCGCGGTAAGCGCGCCGATAGTGGCGACCAGCTCCATCGCGATCGGCGACAAGCATGTAGAGGAAGTGCATCCGCGCGACCATGTACACGCCGGCGGTCACCATCGTGGCGGCATGGATCAGCGCGCTGACCGGAGTGGGACCCGCCATCGCATCGGGCAGCCAGACATAGAGTGGAATCTGCGCGGATTTGCCGGTCGCGCCGACGAAGAGAAGGAGCGCGGCGATGAGTCGCCGTCGCGGGCGTGCACAGGTTCTGACGTGATCGCGCAGCGTCGCAAAGTCGAGCGTCCAGATCCCATGCGAGCACCAGCGCCGCGACGATCGTGAACATGCCGAGCAGGAATCCCGCGTCGCCGATGCGATTGACGACGAAGGCCTTGCGTCCCGCATAGGCGTATTGGGTCGGTGTACCAGAACGAAATCAGCAGATAGGAGCACAGCCCGACGCCCTCCCATCCCATGAACATCAGGAGCGAGGTTGTTGGCGAGCACCAGGATGAGCATCGAGAGCTCGAACAGATTCAGGTAGGCGAAGAAGCGCGCGACGTCTTCGTCATGCGCCATGTAGCCGACGGAATAGAGATGGATGAGCGCGCCGACGCCGGTGACGATCAGCGTCATCAGCGCCGGAGAGCGCGTCCATCTGCAGCGCGAAATCGACGTGGAAACTGTCCGGCATGAATCCACGGCCACAGCGTGACTGCTGAGGACGCTGCCCGCGGGCATCGCAGTGCAGTCTGAGGAAAGCCATCACCGCGACCGCGAACGCGGCGAAGATGACTCCGGGGCCGACGATGTTGACGGCGCCGCGGCCCCATCGTCGCACCAAGGAAGAGGTTGAACAGGAACCCGAGCAGCGGGAACAGCAGGATCAAACCCAATGCAGGGAAAATGCGCCGTCATGTTACCTCCGGGTCACCATCGCATCAGGTTGAGTTCGTCGGCGTTGACGGTTTCGCGATTGCGGAAAATCGAAATGATGATCGCGAGTCCGACTGCGGCTTCGGCTGCCGCGACCGTCATCACGAAAAACACGATCACCTGGCCGTCCATCGAGCCCATCCGGCGCGCCAGCGTCACGAATGCGAGGTTGACCGCATTCAGCATCAGCTCGATCGACATGAACATGACCAGGATGTTGCGGCGCAGCAGCACGCCGGCAACGCCGATCGCGAAGATCGCGGCGCTGAGCGCCATCAGCCAGCTGTATGAAACCATCATGTCGGCGTTCCCTGCGTTGGCGCGCTGCGGGCGCGATCCGGCAGCGCGCGGCGCGCGATCGCGACCGCTCCGATGACCGCGACCAGCAGCAGGATCGAGGTGGTCTCGAATGCCATCAGGTACTGGCCAAACAGCGTTTGCGCCAGGCTATCGATCGAGCCATAGCCGGGCGGCGACGTCTGGCTCTCGCCGAGGGTGATCCTGCGCTTTCGAGAAGAATAGCGAACAGTTCCGCCGCCATCGCCGCGACCGCGATAGTCGCGAAGAATTTCAATCCGAGATGGCCGACACGGAACCGGCTCGGCCTGCAAATTCAGCAGCCAGATCACGAACAGGAACAGCACCATGATGGCGCCGACATAAACGATGATTTGCAGAAAGCCGACCGTGACCGCATCGAGCGCCACGAATAGCGCGCCAATCGCGACCAGGGTCAGGATCAGCGCTAGCAGGCAGTGGACGGGATTTTTCTGCACCACCACGCCCGAGCGCGGAAAGGATCGACACCATCCCCAGAAATATGAAGAGTGCGACCGGCATCAGTGCACCGCTCCCGTTGCGAGCACCACTACGAATGCGGTGACCAGAACATTGAGCAGGCCGAGCGGCACCAGGCCCTTCCATCCGAGGCCATCAACTGGTCATAGCGGAAGCGCGGCAGCGTCCATCGGATGAGGATTTGCAGCCAGCAGAACAGATACGACTTTGATCCAGAACGCGAGGACGCCAAGTCACCACCACCAGCGCGCGGCAACAGCAGCTGATGCGAGCCGAGGTGAAAGCCGTCGGGATACAGCCACGGCACCTGCCATCCGCCAAAGAAGAACAGCGTCAGCAGCACCGCGACCAGCACCACCTCGGCGAAGTCGGTGAGCATGAAGGCCGCCTGCTTGCCGCCCGAGTATTCGGTGAAATATCCCGCGATGAGTTCCGATTCGCCTTCGGGCAAATCGAATGGCACGCGCTTGGATTCCGCCATCCCCGCCGTCAATCAGCATCATGAATGCTACCGGCTGTAGGAAAATCCCCCATCGCGGCAGAAATCCGAACCAGACGCCGCCTTGCTGGCGCACGATGTCCTGCAAATCGAGCGTGCCGAACGTGATGACGATGCGAAATAATCGCGAGGCCCATCGCGATTTCGTAGGAAATCATCTGCGCGGTCGCGCGCACGCGCGCCCAGCAGCGACCATCGATTGTTCGAGGCCCATCCGCCGAGCGCGACGCCATACACGCCGATGCCGATGGTCGCGAGGATATACAGCGCGCCGGCGTTGATGCTCGCGGCGCTGAAGTTCGACGGTATGGCCCCCGAGCTGGAAGAATCGCCGAACGGCACCACCGCAAACGCACCAGAACCGGAAACAGCGCGAGAAACGGGCCCAGCGCATGGAGGAATTTATCGGCGCCCTCGGGCACGAAGTCTTCCTTGGTGAAGAGCTTCAGCGGATCCGCCATCAGGGTGTTCTGGAGGCCGAGGTTCGGCAATCCCGAGCCGCTTGCCGATGCCGAAGATATGCGGCGCGGTTGGCGCCGACGCGATCCTGAATCAGCGCGCTGCCCTTGCGCTCGAACCATAGCAGCACGGCCGACAGGTTGCAGCACCAGCAGCAGGATCACAATCGCTTTGATAGCGCCAATTAGCAGGTCAATCGCCACGGCTGGAAAGCTCTTCGATCAGTTTGAGGGTGGATTCGGGGGTGAGGTTTTCGTAGAAGCGATCGTGGTTGAGCTGGAGCATCGGCGCGGTGCCGCATGACGCGAGGCATTCGGCGCGGCCGAGGGTAAATTTGTTATCCGGCAGTGGTCTCGCCGACCTTGATGCCGAGCTTTCGCTGATCGTCTCGACGATTTGGTCGGCGCCGCGCAGCCGGCAGGACAGATTGGTGCATACTTCGAGGTGCCACTTCCCGACCGGATGCTGATAGAACATCGTGTAGAAGGTCACCACGGCACGAACATGCGCCGGCGGGAGTTCCATCAGCTTCGCGACGTAAAGTTGGGCGTCGCCGCTGAGCCATCCGAACTCGCGCTGCGCGATCCACAATGTCGGCAGCAGCGCCGCCTGGCGCGTCGGATAATGGGTTAGCAGCTCGCGATACTCTGCGAGCGCGGCTTCGGAGAACTTTATCTCAGCGCCGTCGGACATGCGCGGCTCTATTACTCAACCTTACGGAGTCAGATGGTTCCGTGTGTGGAATTCTAATGACAGGTTCCTAAGATTCCCTAATTATTTCAGAAGCGCAAGCGATCCGCATGAGCGAACTTGCAGCCTTGCGATAGACGGGTTATCTATCGCGCTGACAATGGTTCGTAAAGACGGTTGGAGAGTGCAAGCGATTTCTAAAATGAAGATCATCGCGGGACATGCGCGCGGCCGAAAGCTCAAGGCGCCGCGCGGGCTGACCACCCGTCCCGCGACCGCGCGAATTCGCGAATCGATTTTCTCCCGGCTGCTGGTGCGGCTCGATTTCGACGGCTTGCGGTGCTCGATATTTTCGCCGGCAGCGGCTCCCTCGGCATCGAGGCGCTCTCGCGCGGCGCCGCGCACGCGACCTTCATCGATTCCTCGAAAGCGGCGACCGCTGTCATCCGCGAAAACCTCGAGACGCTCGGGCTCGGCGATCGCGCACGCATCATCAGCAATCGATTTGCGTCGCGCGCTCCCGGAACTGTCGCAGCGAAGGAAAATCCTTCGGGCTGGCTTTCATCGATGCGCCCTTCGGCGACGACATCAGCAATCAGGTGATGCAGATGCTGGCGGAGTTGCACCTCGTCGCGCGATGGCGGATGGGTGGTGATTCGGCAATTCAAGCGCGCGCCCGAACCTCCCTCGGCGCCGAATGGCTTCGAGCAATTCAAAGTGGCAACTATCGGCGATCATCGTATCGCCTATTACCGGCGACCTCTCGCGGGCGCCGAGACAGCAAGCGGATGACAGCAGATGACAACCAAGGGCAAGGAATCGAGGACGTCACTCGCGGTCTATCCCGGAACTTTCGATCCGATTCACAACGGCCACATCGACGTGGTGCGGCGCAGCGTGCAGCTCTTCGACGAGGTGATCGTCGCGGTCGCGCACAATCCGGACAAGGACCATGCGCTGTTTTCTCCCGATGAGCGGGTCGACATGATTCGCGAGGCGCTGCACGACCTCGAGCCCAAGGCGCGAGTCGACAAATTCAGCGGACTGTCGGTGGACTACGCCGAACGCATCGGCGCGAAGGTCATCATCCGCAGTCTGCGCGCGGTAACCGACTTCGACTACGAGCTGCAGATGGCCGCGATGAACAAGCAGATGCGCCCCAACGTCGAGACGGTTTTTCTGTTCGCGAATCCGAAGCTGTTCTTCAGCGCCTCGCGGCTGATCAAGGAAGTTGCGAGCTATGGCCAGCGGGTCCCCGAGCTGGTGCCCGGAGTTCGTGATGAATCGGCTGCGCGCGAAGCTCAAGGTGGACTGAGCCGCGGATCAAATCGGAATGGATACGCGTATCGAGGATCTGCAATCGCGGCAAAATCGCGGTGCGATCGGATTGAGCAGAAGGTTGCGTTCCTCTGGAATCACGACTGAGGGAACCAGCAGACCGACGGTTTTAGCAGCCGCGGAAACCACTCGAGAGCCGCTTGCGATGGTATCGCGCACCAGGTCCTCCGGGAAACGGTCCAGTCGGGCTAGTTTGAGCGACTCGTGGCATTCAATCGAAATTTTGACGAAGTCCGAGGGGAAATTCCTCAGGGACTCGACATCGAGATGCACCAGTATTTCGAGCACCGCCAACGATAGATTGATCCGACGCAGTAAACCATCGCGAGACCGGTTCGATTCCAGCGCCCGCCGTAAATCCGAGCGCCGCTCGCCATCAATCGCAACGAAAGGACGGCGCGCAAGCCGCCACGACTCTCACGCCGCGATGCCGTGTGCAATTCGACCGAGGAGGGTTTCGACCTGATGTGCTCCGAGCTCGGTCTCCATCATATCCATTGCCGTACGTCCCCCTAGCGGTCGCAACGGCTGCGGAGCCAGCGACGCGCCTTTTGGTCGTCGCCGAAGGTGTCCACCGCGAGCGCATAAATCCTTGCTACCCTGGAAATACGATTGGATTCTTCGAGGCTGAGGCGTTGCTTCTGCTTGACCCGATGCGCGAGGGTGCGGCGCGGAATTATCCACCCGTAGAGCTCCCGGGAATCAACAATCGAGCGGCTAAGCAGCGCATCCAGCACTTCGATGGGAAGGCCGCGCCGTACGCATTCTTCGAGTTCGAGGTCGCTTCGCACGCCACGCCCGAGCACTTTTTCGCCGCCCAAAAGCGCGGCGATACCTCTTGAACTCATCGTACCCTCTGTCTTCGCATCGGCATTTGCCCTTCATTATAGGGCATTTTGCCAGTCGAAAGAAGTCCCCAGTTACGCTTGTGGTTGGCGGGTTTTCACGCATCATTGCGCACGCTAAGATTGCGCCGCGGCGAGATTTTCGCCGCACAATTTGTCTCCCGGGAAAGAACATGCTCAAACTCAATCGCCGAGTCGCCGCACTGCGGCCATCCGCTACGCTCGCCGCCGACCAGCGCGCCAAAGAAATGCGCGCCGCGGGTATCGATGTCATCTCACTCGATGCCGGCGAGCCCGACTTCGACACTCCCGAGCGAATCAAGGACGCCGCGCGCAAGGCGCTCGCCGCCGGCAAAACCAAGTACACCGCGGTCGCGGGAGTTCCCGAGCTGAAGGAAGCGATTCGCGCGAAGCTCAAGCGCGACAATCATCTCGATTACGAGCCCGCCGAGATCATCGCGTCGGCCGGATGCAAGCAGGCGCTCGCCAATGTCATCGCCGCGATGTTCGATGAAGGCGACGAGGTCATCATTCCCACTCCGGCGTGGGTGAGCTTTTCCGCGATGGTGGATCTCTCGGGCGCCAAGCCAGTGCCTGGTGCGCGCGCGCGAGGACCGCAACTTCCAGCTCACGCCCGACGCGCTGAGCAAAGCCATCACGCCTCGCACCCGCGCGGTGCTGATCAATTCGCCCTCGAATCCGACCGGAACCGTGATACAGCGCGGGTCCGCTCGCCGAACTCGCCGCGGTGATCCAGGCCAATCCGGATATCTGGGTGCTATCGGATGATACCTACGAGCACATCGCGTATGACGGCCCGGCGCCGCATATTTTCCAGATCGAGCCGCGCCTGAAAAGTCGCGGCATCATTGTTCAACTCGCTCTCGAAGACCTATGCGATGACCGGATGGCGCGTCGGATTTGCCGCGGGCCCAAGGAAGTCATCGGCGCGGCGGGACGTCTGCAGAGCCAGAACAGCGGCAATCCAAATTCCATCGCGCAGGCCGCCGCGGTCGAGGCGCTCAATGGCCCGCAGGATGACGTCAAGGTGATGGCCGAGGAGTTTCGCAAGCGCCGCCAGCTCATCGTCGAGCGGGTGCGCGCGGTCCCCGGCTTCGGTCTGCCCAATGTTCCGAGCGGCGCATTTTATGTCTTCCCGAACGTCTCGGCACTGTTCGGTTCGACCTACAACGGCAAGAAGATCACCGATGGCGACGGGTTCGCAGCTTTTCTCCTCGAAGAGGCGAAGGTCTCGACTGTCGGTGGTAACGATTTCGGCGCGCCCGAGCACATCCGGATGTCGTATGCGACGTCGACGGACAAGATTAATGGCGCGTTCGATCGCATCACAGCGGCGATCAAAAAACTGCAGAAATAAATTCCGCTGTTAACGCATTTGATCATCTGCCGCGCTCGCATGTCGTCTAACTCATGAGAAGGAGTTAGAGCGATGGATAAATGACCAGGGAACATCGAAAACGGCAAAACATGTACCGAAGAATTGATCGGTAAGGAGGAGCCGCCGATTCATCATGCGCGAAGGTGGCGATAGAGAAGGCGTTCACCCATCATAGTTGCCGGCTCGGCCACGCGTGGCATCGGCATATGGGCAACGGACTGATCACGCCGTGCGACTGCACCGGTCATGCGCGCAGCGGTGTCTGAGACGACGTCTATCTTTTCCAGGGCGCCGGATATTCGCCGGTGTCGAGGAAGTGCACATAGTCGCGCAGAATCTCCGCATGATCGAATGCCAATGGCGTCGGCGGCTTGCGCGGATCGAAGAGCGCGCAGTTCTTCGCGTCGTCGGCCGCGACCGGCGTTCCCTTCGCGCGCGCAATGTACACCGCGGTGATGGTCTGGCCGCGCGGGTCGCGATCGGGCCGCGAATAGATTCCCAACAGCGCGCGCAATTCCACATCCAGAGAGATTTCTTCCTTCGCCTCGCGGATCGCGGCGTGCTCGACTGTTTCGCCGAAATCGACGAAGCCGCCGGGAATCGCCCAGCCTTCGGGAAAATTCTTGCGCTCGATAAGCACAATCTCGGTCGCCGATTTCGGTAATCATGTCGGCGGCGATGGGAGGACATACTGGGCGCGGCATGCCTCAAGTCTAGCATTTGGCGCGCAGCGCGGTTGACATCGCGGGCCGCGCGCCAACAAAGTCGATGCGACTATGCAGGTCGCACGGCTTATACGATTTTGGTGACATCCGCGTCGAAGAAACCGCCCGCCCCGAGGTCGGTCCTGGCGACATCCTGGTGCGCGCTCGCGCATGCGGAATCTGCTCCGGCGACATCATGCCGTGGTACATCCGGCGTAAGGCTGGCGCGGTGCTGGGCCACGAACCGGTCGGCGTCGTCGAGGAAGCGGGGTCCGCGGCGCATGCGATTCAAGCCCGGCGATCGCGTCTTCGTGCATCATCATGCGCCATGCTTTTCGTGCGCGGCGTGCCGGCGCGGCGAGTACGTGCAATGCGCAACCTGGCGCGCGACCAAGATCGATCCCGGCGGGATGTCGGAATATTTTCTCGTCAGCCCCACCAATCAGCGCGACACGCTGAATCTGCCCGACGCGATGTCAGCGACGCCGACGGCGTGCTGGTCGAGCCCGCCGCATGCGTGGTGAAATCGCTCAAGCGCGCGGCGCTCAAGCCCGGCGAATCGATCCTGATCATCGGACTCGGCATCATGGGCATGATGCACGTGAAGATGGCGCGTCATCTCGGCGCGGGTACCATCATCGGCGCGGATCTCTTCGCGCAGCGCGCCAATCGCGCGCTGGAGTTGGGCGCCGATCGCGCGATCGTCGTGGCGGGCGACAACCTCGTCGAGCAGGTGCGCGAGGTGACCAACGGCGCGATGGCCGACGTGGTGATCGTCGGGCCGGGGAGCAGCAAAGCGATCGCGAGCGGCATCGCGGCGGCGGGAAAAGGCGCGACGGTGGTGCAGTTCACCGCGACGCCGCCCGACGATGAGCTAATCGTTCATCCGCACGATTTGTACTTCAATGAAACGAAGCTGGTGCCGAGTTACTCATGCGGTCCCGATGACACGCGGATCGCCTTGGACCTGGTCGAGCGCGGAGTAATCAGCGCGCGCGAGCTGGTGACGCATCATTTTCCGCTGCGAAAATTTCCGATGCGTACGCGACCGCGCAGAAGCCCGAATCGCTCAAAGTCATCGTGACCTTCGACTAAGAGAGCGCTGTCCTCTCCGCGAAACAAAAGGGGCGCTCGCTTTCGCGAGCACCCCCACTTTCAAACTAACTGGCAGTCGTTACGGAGTTGCGGGAGCCGGGCAGCAGCGCCACCTTCGGCGGGAGCCGGCAGCCGCGGCGCCTACCTGTCAGGAGCGGCTTGCAGCCGCCTTCTTGTGGTGGCGATGATGCATCCGCCATGTGATGCTTGGCGCGCCGGACATCGTCTTGGCCGCAATCGCCTCAGCGCGATCGGCCGCAGCCTTCGCATCGCTGGCAGCCTGCTCGACGCGGCTTGCAGCAGCCTGAGCCTGCGCGGCCGACTGCTGCGACTTGGTCGCCGCAGCTTCGGCGCGCGAGGCAGCCTGGTCCGCGCGATTCGCCGCGTTTACGGCGCGCTGCGCGGGATCCGGCTGACCCGAAGAGCATCCTGCCGCAAACGAAAGGGCTAACGCAGCCCCGGCAGCCAGCCCGACAAGTTTAGAAGTTTTCTTCATTAACCCTTCCATTCTGTCCTCCTAAATAAAACTGCGCGGTAGCCCAGTGTCATTAAGCAACCGCGCACGAACTCTAACTTTTGTCTCATAACCATGTCGAGCATGCAAGCTATCTGGATACGAGATTCTACTGCGAAGAAACTTTCAGCATTAGCCGATTGCATGTGTGACGCTATCGCTAAAAGTGGTTCTCCTGCTGACCATAATTGACTAATGGCCTGCTAAACCTGCTATGACGACATCTCACTCGCTGCGTTTCCAGGCTAGAAGTCACCACCCATATCGTCCATTCCACCCATGCCGCCCATGCCTCCCATGCCGCCCATGCCGCCCATTCCACCCATGCCTCCCATACCGCCCATGCCTCCCATTCCACCCATCCCCGGAGGCATTCCCATCGGCGCGGCCTTGCGAGGCTTCTCGGCGATGGCCGCTTCGGTGGTGATGAGTAGCGACGCCGCGCTAACCGCATTTTCCAGCGCTGAGCGAACCACCTTGGCGGGATCGATGACGCCGGTCTCGTTCAATTTCTCAAAAGTGTCGGTGCGAGCGTTGAAACCGTAGTCGTCTTTTCCTTCGACGCACCGCGTTGAAAACGACTTCGGGTTCGTGGCCGGCGTTCGCCGCAATCTGGCGCAGCGGTTCGCCCATCGCGCGCGCGACGATTTCCGCGCCGGCTTTGCGCTCGTCGCGGAAGTTTCAGACTCGAGCACAGCCTTCATCGCGCGAACCAATGCGACCCCGCCGCCGGGCACGACGCCCTCTTCGACGGCCGCGCGCAGCGCATGCACCGCATCATCGACGCGCGCCTTCTTCTCTTTCATTTCAACTTCGGTGGCCGCGCCGACTTTAAGCACCGCGACGCCGCCAGTCAGCTTCGCGAGGCGCTCCTGAAGTTTTTCCTTGTCGTAGTCGGAAGTGGTGTCCGCGATCTGGCGGCGAATCTGCTCGATGCGGCCCTGGATATCGCCCTTCTTGCCGGCGCCGCCGATGATGGTGGTGTTGTCCTTGTCGATGACGACCTTGCGCGCCTTGCCGAGCTGGGTCATGCTTCACGTTCTCCAGCTTGAGGCCCAGTTCCTCGGCGATAACTTCACCGCCGGTCAGGATGGCGATGTCTTCGAGCATCTCCTTGCGCCGATCGCCGAAGCCGGGCGCCTTGACCGCCGCGACCTTGAGCGCGCCGCGCAGCTTGTTGACGACCAATGCCGCCAGCGCCTCGCCCTCGACATCTTCCGCGATGATGAGCAGTTGGCGTCCCGACTGCACGATTTGCTCCAGCAGCGGGATCATTTCGCGCAGGTTGGAAATTTTCTTTTCGTGCAGCAGGATCACCGGCTCGTCGAGCTCGACGGTCAGGCGATCGGGATTGGTCACGAAATATGGCGACAGATAGCCGCGATCGAAAACCATGCCCTCGACCAGGTCGAGGGTGGTCTCGAGGGCGCGTCCTTCTTCGACCGTGATGACGCCTTCCTTGCCGACTTTCTGCATCGCATCGGCGATGAGCTTGCCGATGATCGAATCGTCATTGGCCGCGATGGTGGCGACCTGCTCCATCCGCTCGCGATCCTTGATCGGCTTCGCCATCTCCTTGATGGCTTCGCGAGCCGCCGCCAGCGCGAGGTCCATTCCGCGCTTGATCTCCATCGGTGCGAGGCCGGCCGCGAGCAGCTTGATGCCCTCGGTCACCATCTCTTTCGCGAGCACGGTGGCGGTGGTGGTGCCGTCGCCGGCGACATCGCCGGTTTTCTGCGCGACCTCGCGAATGATCATCGCGCCCATGTTCTCGAAGCGATCTTCGAGTTCGATTTCCTTGACCACCGTGACGCCGTCCTTGGTAACCAGCGGCGCGCCGAAGGAGCGCTGGATCAGAACGTTGCGGCCCTTGGGGCCGAGGGTAACTTGCGCGGCTTTGGCGACCAGGTTGGCGCCGCGAACGATGCCGACGCGGGCTTTCTCGTGAAGCTCAACCACTTTGGCTGACATTGATTTTCGTCTCCGTTAGATTCGCTTCGGCCGACCGCGAGCCCGCCTCAGCAATTTTGACTTGTTAGTTATACAACTGTGAGATTCCAGGAATTCCTGGCACTCGCGGCACACCAGAGTGCCACAAGAATAGCCGACAACTTAAGCATGCCGCACGAATTTGCAAGGGCCTCGCGCGACGACTGCCATCGACGGGCCTTTCAGAGGCGGTCGGCCAAATGCCACTATGGGTTTCTTGCATCATCGTATGCGCCGGAGGTCTGGATTTCGGGTGGATAGAAGCAAAAAATCTGATGATGTTTCTCGCGTCTGGCAATAGTGTTCCGCCGTCGCCGTGCGTACTACTGTTGCCTGCTCGCTATCTCGTTCGCATGCGCCCGTACCGCGGTCGAATCGGTCGTCCACCCTCGGCATCCAGCGCTGATATTGGCGCAGGATGACGACAGCGTGCCGATGAAGACGCGGTTCCCACCGATCAGGTGGACAAATACATCGCGGTGTATTCCGCGATGCAGAAGAACCATAGCCTCAGCGTCGAGCAGGCCGCCTCCAAGCAGGGGCTGACGGTCGAAGAGTTCCGCACGCTTGAAGACAAAATCGAGCGCAATCCGGTCGTGCATCAGCGCGTGCTCGATGCGCTCAAGGCCTCGGCCAGCGGCAAGCGCAGCAGCCGGGCCAGCACTCGGACTAACGACAAACTCCGGTAGACCTAAGCCGCAGGACCCGGCAGAAACTAAAGCGGGAGGATTGCTCCTCCCGCCACATTTCAAACTCGCTACGAAAAGTTTACTTCGTGACCGAGGTCGAGAAGGCCGCCTCGAGACGCGATACTGCGTCATTGGCGCGGCGCACCGCATCTTCAGCGCCGGAAGCCGCTTCTTCAGCCTGCTTCGCGGCCGCATCCGCCTGTCCGGCCGACTGTTCCGCTGCCGTTGCCGAGGCTTCCGCCTTGGTCGCGTCCGCTTCGGCCTTGTCGCCTGCCGCCGTTGATGGTCTTCATGTCGGGACCGCAGCCGGCAATCATTGCCGCGATCGTAAGTGCCCCAAGCAGACTTGCTAACGTCTTCATCCTAACTCACCTCCTGGTATTACCGGATGCAAAACCCAGTTCTTGTCGTCTAGTGATCGTCCGTGGATGCCGGCCAAATACAGCAAGGCCGCTGTCTCCGTAAAACTCGCTCATAGTTACAAATCGATTTAGGCTACGCAAGGTGCTCGCAACGCGAAGCTTCGCGGTCGCTTAATCCAGAACTCGCCTCAGAATTCGCCGCTCACTTGCTCGCATCAAACGCCACGCCATCCGCGCCTCTGAACGCGTCGCGCTGCGCGAGGTCAATACAGGTTCGCAAAATCGTCGAGAGCTCGACCGGATCCACCGGCTTGATGGCATGGCTATCGAAACCCGCGGTCAGGATCTGCACCTTATCCTCGACCCGTCCATAGGCAGTCAGCGCGATCAGCGGCGTCCTGCTCATCGGTGCCCGCCTCGCGTTCGCGCTTGCGCAGTTCCCGCGCCAGAAAATAGCCGTCCTCGACCGGCATCCCGATGTCCGAGACGACCGCGTCGGGACGCGCTTCATCGAGCATCACCAACGCCGCTCGCGCCGAAGTCGCCGTCGCATCACGTTCGCGCCCAGCGCGCCGAGCAGATTTTTCAGCGCGTCGCAGGTATCGCGGATCATCGTCGACGACGAGAATCGCAAGCCGTCGAGTCGTGGCGCACTGGCGGCAGTTGCTGATCAGCATCCCGGTCGGATGGCGGCGGCGCCTCCCGTGAAGGCGGCGCGCTGGCCGGCAGCGGCAAGCCGCACCGTGAAGGTGCTGCCCTTGCCCGCACCCTCGCTATGCGCCGCCACGGTGCCGCCGTGCAGACCTACCAGCTCTTTGACAATCGACAGGCCGAGGCCGACTCCGTGTTTGCTCTGCTCGGAATCTGCGCCCTGCCAGAAGCGCTCGAACACCGAACCGAGCGAGCCGGCTTCGATGCCCTGCCCGCTATCGGCGACGATGATCTCGACATGCGAATTGATGCGCTCGCAGGCGCACCTGAATCTTGCCGCCTTTGGGCGTGAACTTGACCGCGTTGGAAACCAGGTTCCAGACCACTTGCTGCAGGCGCCCGGGTCGCCTGCCACGGTGTCGACGCGAGGATCGAGGATCTCCTGCAACGTGATGGATTTGGCTTCCGCCGCCGCGCGCATGCTCTCGACCCCCGCCTTCACCACTTCGGCGAGATCGACGGTCTGGACATCAAGCCGCAGCCGTCCGCTTTCGATGCGCGAAATGTCGAGGAGGTCCTCGATTAGCTGGCTCTGCACTCGGACCGCCCGCTCGATGGCATTAACGCCGCGCCGGGAATTTTCTGACAGCGATTTGATCGCGCAGCAGCGCGGTCGACCATAGCAGGATCGAGTTGAGCGGATTTCGCAGTTCATGCGAGACGGTGCCGAGAAAGTTGTCTTTAGCGCGGTTGGCCTTCTCCGCGATGGTCCGGGCTTTTTCGGCTTCGGCGTTGGATCGTTCCGCGTCGTCCAGGGCTTGGTGAAACTGCTCGGTGGCAAGCTGAATCTGCCGCCATCCCCAATAACTCAGCGCGGCCATGACCAGGATCGAAAGGAGCGGCACCAGGAGGAAAAGCACTTGATATTCCGCCTGTTGCTGCGCGACCCGTTGCAATCGAAGATGGCGTTCGGAGGCCACGAGATCCTCGATGGCAAGGAAGAGCTTTTGTGCCTGCGGACGGATCTGGTCCAGATGGTCCTGGCCGACCGGGCCTTTATCGCGCTCCCGAAGCAGGCGTTCGACGGCGTCGGTCCATTTTTCCTTCAGCTCGGTGACCCCGTACCAGCGCTTGCTCCTGCTCGGTATTGTCCGCGACCAGCGCGGCGATATCGCTGAGATTCCTGCTCAGCCTGGTCCGCGCCTCGGTCAGTTCGGTGAGATGCTGCTCCGAGGGCGCGACCAAATAGCCGCGATAGGCAACCTGCATATTGCGCAGTTCGAGCTCGGCATCTTTCGCATGCAGCAGTACCTGGTCGCTGTGCTCGACCCATCTGGCGATCGAGGCCTGGTTCTGCACCCGCCACAACACGATCGCGGCCAGCAGTGCCAGCGCGATAACAAAGGGGCTTAAATAGCTGACGGTAAGATTCCGTCTGAATTTCCGATAGGGCACGGACTTAGGTTCTCATGTGGCCATGGCAGCGGATGGCGAAATTATTTTGCGGTCCCTCCCGAGATTGCACAAGCAGATAGCGCGGATAGGACGAGGAAACGGACAAAACACCAAGGCACCAAGTCAGGACGAGTGGCAAGCGGTGTGGCTAGGCGCGGGATCAAGAAGACCGCGGACGCTTCGAGGTGATCGGCGGCGAACCGCTCGATGAGACGGGGCGGCGTTGACATCAAAATCCTGCACCAGTTATGGTCAATGGAATCAGTCAGTTTTTCGGCGCGCGCATGGGACGAAGTTCTCATCGCGGGGCCGATCATACATCTTTCGGCTAAATCTCTCTGAGGTCGGGAACTTTAGATGGCGACAGTCATTACCAGCGATTGCATCAACTGCGGTGCCTGCGAACCGGAATGTCCCAACACCGCAATTTATGCGGGCGGCGTTGCATGGGATTTGAACGGACAATCCAGTCCCGCGATCGCGCAGGACATCTATTACATCGTCCCGTCGAAATGTACCGAGTGTGTAGGATTTCATGACCATGAGGCATGCGCAGGCGTATGCCCGGTGGACTGCTGCGTGCCCGATCCAGCCATCCCGGAGACCCAGGATGTGCTGCTGCAACGCGCTCGTGCGCTGCATCCTGAGCTGACGATTCCGGATGACGCACCCTCACGCTTTTTGAAGGAAGGCGGCGCTGCCGCACCTGCGGCTGCTCCGGCAGCAGCAAATGGTGCCGCTGCCAATGGCGTCGCCGCTCCCGCTGTCGCATCGGTCGCCGCAGCACCCGCTCCGGCAGCAGCCCCGGCGAAACCGGCTCCGCGCCGCGCCTCAGGCGATGGTCGCCGCGCCGCCCGCGATGATGAATCTTCCCAAGGACATCGGCGCGATGCCGGGTCCCATCGGCGAGAAGCATTTCGCCGGCGAAGCTGGAGGAGGACTTCGACGCGGTGCTGGCTGCGGTCGATCTTTCGACCGTCAAGAAAGTTCCGCTCGGCATGAGGGTCGCTGCTCAAGCTGCTCGAACCGATCCTCGGCGCGATGCCGGATGCGGCCAAGCGCAATTTCGAGTTTGCGGTCGGCGATCCGGGCGCATTCTCGCGCGTGCGCATCGAGCGCGCTCAATGCCCTGGTTAATGCAATCCTCTATCCCGCCATCCTGTTCATCTTCGGCATCGTCGTAATGGGCGATGCGGTGTTTTCGCAGGGAACCGGCGGATGGATTCTGCTCGGCGTGCTGATCGGCGTGGGCGAGGCCACCTGGCGGATGCGCGAAGGCATTCTGCACGGCAAACCCGCCAACGAGATCACCTATCGCGCGGCCATCTATGGTCTGGCGATCGCGCCGCTGGGCGCATCCTCGCCGGCGGCAGCAAGCTTCGCAGCAGCGAGCGCAAAGTAGCATTCGAAGGGTTCATGTCGGACCTCTACGACGAAAAACCGAGCGCGATCGGCGCTATGGCACCGTCTATACGGTTTCCGAGCACGCGAATGCCTACCTGGTGCGCATCGAGATGCCGCGCGAATGCCCGCCGTCCTCGCTCAAGCGGCTGTGGAACCTTCCCGACGAGATGCCGGACTATGACTACAACATCTCGCTCCTCGATGGCGTCCTGACCCTATCAGCGCGAGCGTGCGCGGCGAGGCCTTGCGCCGGCTATGCCACGTATCCGCATCGTATCCAGCGGACTTCACCACGCGCATCGAATTCGCGAAGCCAGTCACGACCTTCAAGCATCGCCTGAAGAACAAGCTGCTCGATGTCATCGTGATGAAGGGCGACCTCGGCGAGGTGCGTGCCGCCGCCTAGTCGTAGAAACCAAACCCACCCCGAAGCTGCGGTGCGCCGGAAGCCCCGTATCTGCTATGATGATCCGCGATGGTAGTGGAACTACGAGACGCCATCGCGCGGGACTTGGCTCGAATCTACGACATCGAGCGCGACGTCATATTCGACGCCGTGGAGCCTCAAGTCGTTTGAGCGCGAGCTCACCCTGCCGTTCTCGAAAATCTTCGTCGCCAGCATTGCGGATGACGAAATACATAAACGAACCCAAAAAGATGAGGCGGAGCGGGCTCCTTTGGTTGGCTTCCTATGCCGATGGCTGGTGGCCGACGAATGCCACATCCTGAACGTTGCGGTGGATCCGGAGTATCGCCGACATGGCGTCGGTATTCACATGATGCGATACTACCATCGCCGAAGCTGTCTCAAAGCAGGCCGAATGCGTCACATTAGAGGTACGTCGAGCTAACGTCGCCGCGAGACAACTCTATCGTAAGTTGGGATTTGAAGAACGGCGTTTGAGAAAGCATTACTATGGCCCTGGCGAGGACGCCATCGTGATGGAATTGGCTTTGCCCCTGCCGCCAAGCTGAACGATCTTCGCAACAATGTTCTAATACTTTCTTAAGCTGTCCCATTATGAAAACTGATAGGGTGACAGTTTACATAAAGTGTGCCATAATCATTCAATCAAATCTCCAGATCGGTCAGTCCAGTGGTGAATCCCGGATTTTGGCGGGATCATCAACCTCATTGAATTCCGAAATGGTTGGCGGTGCCTAATCAATGACTCTGCAATTCAAAAAAGGCGAAAAGGTCGTCTACCCCGCGCATGGCGTGGCGGTTATCGAAGACATCCAGGTCAAGGTCATTTCCGGAACCGAGCGGCGCTTTTACGTGCTGAAGATCCTCGGAACGGAAAAAATGACCATCATGATTCCCACCGAGAATGTCGACTCGGTCGGATCTGCGTCGCGTCATCGGCAAGGACATGGTCGACAAGATTTATCGCATCCTGCGCCAGCGCAAGGTCGAGGTCGACACTCAGACCTGGAATCGGCGCTATCGCGAGTATACGGAAAAGATCAAGACCGGCTCGCCGCTCGAGATAGCGAAGGTGTTGCGCGATCTGCTCGTCCTCAAGGGCGACAAGGAATTTCATTCGGCGAGCGCAAGATGCTCGACACCGCGCGCAGCCTGCTGGTCAAGGAGCTCTCCATCGCCAAGGCTCATCCTGAGGAAAAGATCATGGAAGAGCTGAGGACCATCTTCGCCAACTAGGCGGTTCTTCCTACTTTTGAAGGGTCGGATGTTCGCGCATCCGGCCTTTTTCTTTCGGACGTTGAACCGCGAGTCGCGACAGACTTCGCGATGTGATTAGGTATCCGCGCATCGATGAACGCGTCGGCCATCATAGTTGCAGCGGGGAGCGGCATCCGACTCGGCGTCGGAGAGCCCAAGGCCTTCGTCAAGCTCCACGGCCATCCGATGCTCCACTACTCCCTCGCGACGCTCGCCAAACTTCCCTCTGATCTCGGAAATCGTCATCGCGATTCCCACCGGCTTCGAGAAGCGCACCCGCGACGAAGTCGCCCGCGCGCAGCCTCGAGGTCCCGGTCAAAATCACCGCCGGTGGCCATGAGCGCCAGGACAGCGTGCGCCTCGCCCTCGCGCTCACCAGCGCCGAGGCCGAGGTCATCGTCATCCACGATGCCGCGCGCCCCCTCGCCGACGCGGCGCTGTTCCGCCGATGCCTCGAGGCGGCGGCCGCGCGCGGCGCCGCGATTGCCGCCATCCCGGTTGCCGACACCCTCAAGCGCGTTGCCGATGGCGCCATCCACGCGACCCTCAAGCGCGCCGGGCTCTACCAGGCGCAGACGCCGCAGGCCTTCCAGCGCCGGCTGCTGGTGACGGCGCACGAGCGCGCGACCCGCGAGCACATCCTCGCGACCGACGATGCCGACCTGGTCGAGCAAATCGGCGGCACCGTCGAGATCGTCGAAGCCTCGGCGCTAAACCTGAAGATTACAACCAAGTCCGATTTGATGATCGCGGAAGCGCTGGTCGCGGCATCGAAAGCCCGATAGCTATTTCATCGTTCGTCAGTTGATCCGATGATGTGGCGGTGTACATCGTACATATGGCGAGGGTCGGTAGTTGGAATTCGAATGGGACCCGAAGAAGGCCGAGCGCAATCTCCACAAACACGGCGTCGAATTCGTTGATGCAACGGCGGTGTTCGACGACGATCGGTCCATTACCCTCAGCGACGACTATCCAATTGAGGATCGATACGTGACTTTCGGTCTAGACGGCTACGGGCGGGTGCTCGGAGTTTCCTACGCGATGCGTGGCTATACCATTCGGATTATTTCAGCGCGGAAAGCAACTCGCCGCGAGCGCGCTCAATACGAGGATAGACGCATTTGAAACGTCAGTACGATTTGAGCAAAGGCAAACGGGGTCCGGTCGTCCCGATCCTTCCGGAGAAGGTACGTATCACGATTCGGCTCGACCGCGAAGTCGTCGATCACTTTCGCGACCGGGTTCGCAAAGCGCATCGCGGCAACTACCAGACGCTGATCAACGATGCTCTGCGCGAGCACATTCAGCAGCCAGGCCTCGCGGAGCAGGTCGGCAAACAGGTGCGCTCCGTCCTGCGCGAAGAGCTGCAAAAAATCAAAGCCAGCGCCTGAAGTCCCTAAGGTCGTCCACTGAAAGTCGAGCCACTAGGGTCATTTCAGCACGATCAATTAAAGACCAGCAGTTCAGTTCGCTTTTGCCTTCCATCTTGAAACGATTCTGACAATTCCTCATCCTCGCTCGCGATGGGGAGGAGGATGAAGCGTCTAGGTCGGGATTCTCTCCCGACCTCGTACCGATGCAACCTTTGTGAGAATTCGAGACCGTGAAACCCTACGATGCCGATGGCAGCGACAACTCCGTGTTCATCGACAAGCAGCCTCGGAAGCGCCGTGTCCTGTCGCCGCATCTCAACGCAGACGGTCTGCCTAATCCTGGACGGATCCTCGGCGCTATGGGCAGGGTCATGTGCTGGGAGATAACGCCGAACTTCCCCCGTCAGCTCGGCGCGTCCGAACGAAGAAGTGCTATTCGATAGCTACTTCGTCCGGGAACAGGAAGGTCGTTGCGCCGTCGGCAAACTGCACCAGGTACATCGACCGATCGAGATTGCGAATTTGCCGCAGGATGGTCGGCTGCTCACCAAACCGGGTGCGACCTTCGTGGTCGCGCACCGGTCTAAGCAATCTGCAATGTCGGCCCGCCACTTCTGAAATTTCACTTTGGCTCATCATTTTACCACCTCTTCCGGCCGGTCCCGCCCGGCCGCCTCATCCGCCGCGACCTCGGACGCTACACTAAGCAAGCTGCGCGCCTGATCTTAGAGACGAAATACTGGTGTCGTTGATTCGCCGCCCCCAAGCCACATAACGTCCCCGTAACACGAAGACGCGCAGCATTACACCATAAAGGGAATCTTGATGCAATAACAAAACGGTATTTTGTTTCTGCGCTGTCCCACCTAGGCGCATTTTTCGTGCGCTTTCTTCACCGCTTTGCTACATCTCCTATTCTTCGCATTCGCGCGAAAAACCGCTCATTTCGCAGAGGTATTCGCAGATGCTGACATTCTATCCGATGGTCATGGGACGCGAGGCGATGATCTCCACCGAGCATTACCTCTCGGCGTCGGCGGGCGCGCGGATGTTCGCGCGCGGCGGCAATGCCATCGATGCCGCCGTCGCCGCTACGTTCGTCGAGGGCGTCGTGAATCCGCACATGCACACCATCGGGGGCGAGGCGCCGATGCTCATCTACTCGGCACATGCACGCCGCACGGTCGCCATCAACGGCAACATGATCGCGCCTGCCCGCGCTACTATTGAGCATTACCGCTCGCTGGGTCTGACCCTGGTGCCGCACTCGGGGCTGCTCGCGGCGGGAGTTCCGGCCGCCTTCGATGCGCTCATCACGGCGCTGTCCGAATTCGGCACGATGTCGCTGGCCGAGGTCCTCGAACCGGCGCTTGCGCTGGCGACAGGAGGGATTTCCGATGCACGTCGGTTTGGCGGGCGAGAAACCCGAGCATATCGATCCGCAGAATGCCGGAGCGGGCGCGTCGCTGCGGGTGTATGGGAAAAAATTTCTGGTCGACTGGCCCTCGACGGCGCGCATCTACCTTCCCGATGGCGAGGTTCCGGAGCTCGGCACCATCATCAAGAATCCGTCGCTGGCGAAATTTTTCACCCGCCTCCTCGATGCGGAAGCGTCCACTAAGAATCGCGGTCGCGAGGCGGCGCTGCGCGCGGCTTCGGATCGCTTTTATCGCGGCGACATCGCGGTCGACATCGTCGCGCATTCGGATGCCAATGGCGGAGTGCTCCAGGCCGCCGACCTCGCAGCGTTCAAGACGCGTATCGAAACGCCGGTCAGCGCCGAGTATCGCGGCGCTGACGGTTTACAAATGCGGGCCGTGGTCGCAGGGGCCGGTGTTTTTGCAGCAGCTCAAAATCCTCGAAGGCTTCGACCTCGCCACGATGGGGCATAACTCGACGGACTACATCCACACCGTCATCGAGAGCGCGAAGCTCGCATTCGCCGATCGCGAGGCCTACTACGCCGATCCGGAATTCGTCGACGTGCCAATGAAGGCGCTGGTGTCGAAGGAATATGGCGACCTCCGGCGCACCCTCATCGATGCGCGGCATGCCTCGATGGAGCAGCGGCCCGGCGATCCGAGTCGCGATGCGCCCGCTGCGCGAAGGCGGCGGCGAGGCGCGTGCGTGGGGCGCAGGCACCATCCACGTCACCGCGTGCGATCGCGAGGGTAATATGATCGCGGTGACTGCGAGTGGCGGATGGATTCCGTCGCTCGCCGGTGATCGAGGCGCTCGGCTTTCCGCTGGGCTCGCGGATGCAGACTTTTTTCCTCGATGAGAATCATCCGAACGCGCTGCGGCCGGGCAAGCGTCCGCGCACCACGCTATCGCCCTCGCTCGCGATGCGCGGCGGCGAGCCGTACCTGGCCTTCGGCACCCCCGGCGGCGATCAGCAGGATCAGTGGACGCTGCAATTTTTCCTCAACACGGTCGATTTCGCGATGCCGTTGCAGCACGCGATCGAGGCGCCCAAGTTTTCAAGCGCGCATTTCCCGTCGACGTTCTATCCGCATGGCACGCGCCCGGGTGTCCTGCGCATCGAGGAACGCATCGACGAGAAGGTGCGCGCGCAGCTCGCCTCGCGCGGGCACATCATCGAGGTGCGTCCGCAGTGGTCGGAAGGCCACGTCCTCGCGGTGCAACTCGATCGCGCGCGCGGCTTGCTCAGCGGCGGATGCGATCCGCGCGGCCAGCAGGTGCCCTCGATGCCGGCGGCGACGATCGGCTGGTAGCGCGGCATTCCATGCCGTCGGGGCGCCTCCGGCGAGGGGGGGCTTACGGTACTCGCTCCCGTTGGTCGGGTCGGTGGCGGACTTGGCTGACGAATTGGGATCGGTTAAACCTTCGGACGTGCCAAAGACCATGATTGTGGGAATTCGATGATTGCGGGAATCCGGCAATGAAGGCGTCGGCAAGATGTGCCGTCGCTTCGGCGGTGGGGGTACTGCTGTATGCGTGCGCACCGCAGGTGATTCCACAACCAGTGGTCGGCCCGTCGCCGGCGCAGGTCGCCCAGCATGAGCAGCTTGCGCGGCTGACCAGCGACCTCGGCGCGCCGGAGAAAGTTCGCGCGCAGATGGGCGCGGTCGCGGCCGTGCTCGGGGTCGCCTCCACCATTCTGATCCAGAGCCCGACCGCTGCGAAGGATCCGACCGGGCTGCAGATTACCGAAAAGGCAATTATCGGCCAGCAGCAACGTCTTAATGCCGTCGCGTTGAGCAAAACCGACGACGAACTGATCGCGAGCGTTGCCGAATTGTGCACCGCCCGACGCGCTTGGCGACGCGCAAGCCGCCGGCGGTTTGCTGGGCGGCGTCGCGGCGGTAAATCCCTCGAAAAAAATCGCCAACGATGACGACAAGCTCGATAACTTCCGGCGCAACCAACATATCTACGAGCAATGCGCGCTCTACCTGATCCAGATTCAGACCCGATGCGCGCGCAACAATCCTCCCGCGCCTCCGACCCAGACGGCCGCGCAGGCACCGCCTGTGGAAGCCTCGGCCGTGGTCCAGGATGAGGAAGCGCCCCCGAACACCGCAGTGCTGACCGCGCTGCTGGCGGCACAAATCACCGCCCCCGTCGACGCCATCGAGAAGTAGCCGCGGGTCCGAAGTTAGGGACCCTCATTCAAGAATCGATGCACCAGCCGCTGGAAGTGCTGGATGCCCTGCTCGCGGGATAACATCAGCGTGCCATGCTCGATGACTCCCGACGCGAGGCCGCGCTGCACCGATTCGCATAGGATGACATCCTCGCGCTGCACCAGGTCGCTGAACTCCTTGTATTGTGAATCTGTTCGTCAGTCGCATCCTCGGCGAAGTAGTAGTCGATGGTTTCGCGCGTATGGCCCGCATCGATGGGATACGTGCATAGCACCTGCATCGCCATCGGATGCGTCGAGAGCGCGATCATCGCGGTCGGCCACAAGGTCGCATAGTTGACGCTGTACTGTGGCGCATTACGGAGCGGCCCGTGGTAGGTCGAATAGTATTCGTGGCTGATGTCGGCGCTGTAGCTATCGGTGTCGATGACTTCCGAAAACGCCGGATGCGCGATCGGGCAGTGATAGCACTCGTTGAAATTCTCGATGATGATTTTCCAGTTCGACGCGAGGTCGTAAACGTCCTGCCGATACATCTTGAGGCGCGATGAGATCGACGCCCGCCCGCTCAAACATCGCCGGCAAATCGCCGATCACCTTGCGCAGTGGTTCCGCTGATCGGATCAGGATTGACGAAGATCATCGGACCCCACTCCTCGACGGCGAAGGGAATCAGCGAGAGATTCTCCTTTACAAACGACGCCTGCTCATTGGCGCGCGGCGCGTTGCGCAACGTCCCGTCGAGGTTGTAGGTCCAGCCGTGATAGTGGCATTGCAGCGTTTTGCGATTCCCGGCGCATTCGAGGACCACCTCGCTCCCGCGATGACGGCATACGTTGGCGAATGCGCGAAGGCTGCCGTCAACGTCGCGCGCGATGACCGTGGGCATATCGCCGAGCCGCGTCGTGATGAAGTCACCCGCTCTCGCGAGTTGGCCACTATGCCCGACGTACTGCCATGAGCGATGAAAGATGCGCTCCTTCTCCGCCTGCAAAACGGCCGGGTCGGTGTACCATCGCGCGGGCAAAGTATGCCCTGCCGCCATCGCATGCGATATTGTCGAATCCACTTTGAAATCGGCTGCCATAAACTCTTTTACTATCTTCGTTTACTGTCTTCTTTATTATTTGGGGGGAGCTTATGCGTATGATGAAAACATTACTCGCAGCGGGGATGGTGCTGATGGTGACTGGAATCGCTTCCGCGCAAAACTCCGGCGCCGTCGATACTTCGAAGATCGTTGACCTGACCTACAGCTTCGATGGCGACACCATTTACTGGCCGACCGAAAAGCCGCTGCAACACGAGTTCGAAAAGTTCGGCATGACTGACGGTGGCTACTTCTATTCCTCCGGCAAAATTGCCGCACCCGAGCATGGCGGCACGCATCTCGATGCTCCGATTCACTTCAACAAAAACGGCATCTATGCCGATCAGGTCCCGCTCGCGAATTGCATCGGCCCCGCAGTGGTGATCGATTTCTCCGCGCGCGCCGCCAAGGATCCCGACGCGCTGCTGACGGTTGACGATATCAAGGCATATGAGGACCAGTACGGAGCGATTCCTAGTGGGGCAATCGTCGTCGCGCGCTCTGGATGGGGCAAGTTCTGGCCTGACAAAAAGACTTACCTCGGCACCGATAAGCCAGGCGATGTCGCCAATTTACATTTCCCCGGCTATTCGCCCGAGGCCGCTGAGTGGCTGGCGAAGAAGCGTACCGTCGCCGCCATCGCCATCGATACCGCGAGTATGGATCCCGGGGTGTCGAAGGATTTCAAGGTTCATCAAATCTGGCTCGGAACCAACAAGCCGGGGTTCGAAAACATTGCCAATGCCGACAAACTACCGCCTAAGGGCGCGACGATTTTCCTTATCCCGATCAAACTCGGTAAGGGCACCGGCGGCCCCACGCGCGCTTTTGCCTTGCTACCGTAAGATGGCGACCACCGTGAATGACGACATCCTGATCTTCGGCGGCAGCGGAAGTCCCAAGCTAACCCGCAAGATTTGCGAGTACTTGAAGGTTCAGCCGGGAGCGGGCGAGGTGCTGCGCTTCTCCGACGGCAATCTCTTCGTACGGGTAAAGGAAAACGTCCGGGGCCGCAACGTCTACATCGTGCAGGCGACGGTGTTTCCCGCCAACGACAACTTTATGGAGTTGCTCTTCTGGATCGATGCGCTCAAGCGCGCCAGTGCCGAATCGGTCACCGTCGTTATTCCCTATTTCAGCTATGCCAAGGGCGACAAGAAGGACGAGCCGCGGGTTTCGATTCGCGCGCGCGTCTGCGCCGATGCGATCGAAGTGGCGGGTGCCGACCGCGTCGTGATGCTCGACTTGCATGCACCACAGATCCAGGGCTTCTTCCGCATTCCGGTGGACGACCTCTACGCGCTGCCGGTGTTGTGCGAGGAAATCGTCCGCAAGCATCTGCCCGACCTGGTAGTCGTCTCGCCCGATGTCGGCTTCGCGAAGCAGGCCCGCAAATACGCCTCGTTCCTCGGTACCTCCATCGCGATTGGCGACAAGCAGCGCAAAGCGCACAACGAGCGCGCCGAGGTGCTCGAAATCATCGGCGAGGTCGCGGGGAAGACCGCGCTCATCGTTGATGATTTTACGATTTCGGCGGGCACTCTTGCCGACGCCGCAACGAAGCTCATCGAGCGCGGCGCGAAGGCGGTGTACGCGGCGGTATCGCACGGCGTCTTCAGCGCAGGCTCGATGGAACGTCTCGACCGCAGCCCCATCGAGCGGCTGCTGATTACAGATTCGATCGAAACCCAGCCGGTCGCGTTCTCCTCGAAGGTCGAGGTCGTTTCGGTTGCGCCCTTGTTTGGGGAGGCGATCCGGCGCATTCACAATCGGGAAAGCGTGAGCATTTTGTTCCCATCGTGACGGTGCGGCATCCTTTTTGGGGTTGATTGGAAACCATGAAGTCGGGAAACTCATGGTTCGGCGACGCCTGAAGAGGCTTACGCTTTCAAAAGATGAAGCTCGACGGGGCATGACTTGTGCTCGACTTGGTTTCCTCTGCTGCGCTAAATGTCAGGTCGGCTGAATCGAAATCCAACATTTTGACGTATTAGCGGAGGGAGAGACTCATGCGGCGCAACTCCATCGTAACAGCGGCTCTGGCACTGATAGCGCTTCTCGCCGTTGCGGGATGCTCAGGACAACCGCTCTCGACACGCGAGAAGGGCACCTTGGGCGGAGCCGGAATCGGCGCCGCGGCAGGTGCGATCATCGGCGCGGCCGTAGGAGCTCCAGGCGCCGGCGCAGCCATCGGCGGCGCACTCGGTGGCGTGACCGGATACGCGGTCGGCAATCAGATGCAAAACACCGAGACTGCCAACCAGCAGACCCAACAGCAGATCCAATCGCAGCAGCAGCAGATTGAGCAGCAGCGGCGGCAAATCCAGCAGCTTCAGAGCCAGCAGGAAACCGAATAGAATTGAACTCATCCCGCTGGGAGGGACCATGCTTAGTCGGCGTAGTCGCAACGCAGCAATTCTCGCCATGGCCTTGATCGCCATAGTCCTCGGCGCGGGATGCAGTGGGCAGCCGCTTTCGACCCGTGAAAAAGGCACCTTGGGCGGCGCGGCAATCGGCGCGGGCGCCGGCGCGATCATCGGTGCGGCGGTCGGCGCCCCCGGAGCGGGTGCGGCTATCGGCGGTGCCTTGGGCGGTGTGACTGGATATGCGGTTGGCAATGAGATGCAGAACCAGGACACCGCCAACCAGCAGACTCAGCAGCAGATCCAATCGCAGCAACAGCAAATCGAACAACAGCGTCGTCAGATCCAACAACTTCAGAGTTCGCAGGAGACGGAGTAAACACCGCTTTTTTCTGCGGGAGAAACATTCGTATGGTTAAACCTTGGGCACTTGTCCCGGCTTTCATGTTGGCCGCTTCCATCGCGCTCGCGAGCTGCAGCGGACAACCTCTCTCCACCCGTGAAAAAGGCACGCTGGGCGGCGCAGGTATCGGCGCAGTCGGCGGTGCTATCGTCGGAGCCGCGGTGGGCGCGCCCGGCGCGGGCGCGGCAATCGGCGCAGGTCTCGGCGGCGTGACCGGCTATGCGGTCGGCAACTCGATGCAGAACAACGAGAACGCCAACGCGCAGACCCAGCAACAGGTGCAGTCGCAACAGCAGCAGATCGAGCAGCAGCGCCGACAGATCCAGCAGATGCAGCAGAATCAGGAAACCGAATAGCATTCGGCTCCGGGATTGTTTGAGGGGACACGCATCATGGGGTGCGCCGTGCCCTTCGTTTTTTCCGCCGCGTCGTTTGTCATCCTGAGGTGAGCGCGGAGCGCCCAGCGGAAGGATCTCGAAACTTCCAATCGCCACTCACAGTGGACAGCGCCGCGACCGTTCGGATGTGGTTGCAATCGACTCGGAGTGCGATGGCGTTCCAGTGTCGAGGTTCTTCAGCTTCGCGCTCCGTGTTTCACTTCGGAATGACAGAGCGGCCGACCCTACGCCGGATGACAAAGCTTGCACGCGCGCAGCCCCGCGGTGCGCGCCCGATCCGAATCCGCATAGATGTAAAACTTGCCCGAGGTCACCCGCTTCGCCGCCGAGCATTGCGGACGACAATAGATGTGCGTCCCCTGATGGCCCATCACGGCATTGGTCGGAACCCGCATATCCTTTCCCACCGTGAATCCTTCCGCGCGCAGCAGCTTCAACTTGCGGTCAACCCCGCCGCCATAGTTGCCGATCGAAAGATCGGATTTGATCACGCGATGACACGGGACGTAGATGGGAATCGGATTCGAGCCCATCGCGTTGCCGACTGCACGCTGCCCGTCGGGTGCACCGATGGCCGCTGCGAGCGCCTGGTACGTCGTGACCGAGCCGAGCGGCACCTTGCATAGCTTCATCAGGGCGCGACGCTTGAAGTCGCTCTCCACCAAGGAGAAATCGACGTTATGCGTGAGCGCGTTGTGGTCTCCCGCAATGAAGTCGCGAATCTCCTCGCCGATGCGTTCGGCCGCCGCCTGATCCTCGACGATGTCGTACTTGCCGCGCATCGCGCGCAGCGGATCGAGCCCGCGCCCATCCATAAAGCGAATCGCGAGGATGCCGCGCGGTCCGTCCGCGATGAACAGTTCTCCCACCGGCGAATCGATGAGGCCGACCCGCGCAATCGGCCGCCGCTCGCGCGCGACGGCCTTTTCAAAAAGGCGTCGGCCTTCGGCGAGGATCGTGTCGAGGCCGCGATCGTCGTCAGCCTCGCGATCGAGTTCCAACAACATCTTTTCAGCATCAGGATCGATACCCATCGCGGTCACCTCAGTTCCTTAAGCTTCAAAAGCGCCTGGTAAACCCCGGCGCGCGCAGATTCCTCGGAGCATCCGAGCGCCGCGCCGATTTCCGAATAGTCGAGGCCGACGATTTTTCGCATTACGAACGCCTGCCCCTGCTTGCCGGGCAATTTCGCGATCGCACGCCGCATGTCGAGGGCGCCGTCCGGAGCGGAATGATTCGCGTGATTTGAATGATGCGAAATCGCCTCGAGCGCGTCGGCATCGGCGCCAGGTGCGATGACCCGCGAATGCCTCGCGTTGTCGCGCGCGCGGTTGCGGCATAGGTTCGCAGCGATCTTGAAGAGCCACGGCCGCAGCGCCGCTTCCGAATCGAGATCCGGGTATGCGCGGTATGCGCGCAGGAACGTCTCCTGGAAAAGATCCAGCGCATCGTCGCGATCATGGGTCATACGCATCAGGAAGCGCATGATCTCGCGGTCGTGGCGGCGCATCGCTTCCTCGAACGGAAGCGGAATCGTGGGCAGCTTGGTTCGTCCCGTCATCGTCGAAAGGTATAACCCCACCCCACCCACTTCGTGAAATCGCGTGTGATGCCTTGGACAGCCTCGCGATTCGGTTCTAGGATGCAGACGCAACCACAGGCTGAAGCCTGTGCCACTGATATCGGAGGGCTTACTTCAAATGGCAGCAACCCCGCGCATGCTGGAAGGCTATCGCGTGCTCGACTTCACCCACTTCGTCGCGGGTCCGACCTGCACCCGCATCCTCGGCGAGATGGGCGCCGACGTAATCAAGGTCGAGCGCTCCAAACAGGGCGACCACGTCCGCCTGCTCGGCCTGATCAAGGACGGCATGAGCTCCTACTACTTCCAGCACAATCACTCCAAGCGCAGCATCGCGCTCGATTTCCAGAAGCCCGAGGCGAAGGAACTCCTCCTGAAGATGATTCCGAAGATCGATGTGGTGGTGGAGAATTTCGCGCCCGGCGTCATCGCGGGGATGGGCTTCGGTTACGAGGCGCTCAAGAAAATCAATCCAAAAATCATCATGGTGTCGGTCTCGGTCGCTGGTCAGACCGGCCCGCTCAGCAGCAAACCCGGTTACGATTACCTCGGGCAGTCGCTCGCCGGCATCACCGAGCAAATCGGCGAACCCGAGCACACTCCGGTGACGACGCCGATGGCGATCGGCGATATTTCCACCGGCGTCTCGGCGGCGATGGCGGTCGGCTTCGCGCTGCTCCATCGCGAGCGCAGCGGCGAGGGCCAGTACATCGATGCGTCGCTGCTCGACACCTACTTCCATATGCATGAACTGAACGTGCCGCTGGTTTCGATGCGCAAGGGCAAATGGGTTCCGCGGCGCACCGGCGCGCTGCATCCGACCGGCTCGCCGTGCGGCGTGTTCAAGGCGAAGGAAGGTCACGTCTTCATCGTGATCCAGCAGCATGAGATCGGACGCCTGTGGCAGGCGATGAAGCGGCCCGAGCTGGCGACCGACGCGCGCTTCCGGACCAATCGCGATCGGATGAAGAACAATGACGCGCTTCGCGAACTCATCGAGACCTGGCTCGCGACGTTTCCCGATCGCGACTCGGCGGTCGCGGAGCTCGACAAAGTTCGCGTCCCCTGCGCGCCGGTCTACAAGCTGGCCGAGGCGATGGAGCATCCGCACATGCGCGGGCGCAAGACCGTGCGCCAGGTGAGCGATCCTCGCCTCGGCGAATTGGAGATTCCAGGGATGCCGGTGAAATTTTCCGCGTGGCCTGACCGGACGGATCTTAAGGCCTCGAAGCTGGGCGCCGACAACGACGCGGTGCTCAGTGAGATGCTCGGGATGTCATCGGATCAAATCGCGAAGCTCTATGCCGAGGGTGTCCTCATTCGCGCGTCGGAAACCGAAAGCGCCACTGCGGGCGGATGATAGAAACGTGGGTCGCGAATCGGTGACCTACAGCGCGATCGCGCGATCATATCTCGAGGGCATCGTCGAGATCTGCCGGCACGAAGACTGGCCGTCATTCTACACCGACCCGGAGCGCACGTGGCGGGTACTCCGCGCACCGGGAGTGAGCGCGGTGGTCGCGCTCGACGGCAACCATGTCGTAGGCTTTGCCTACTTGCAAAGCGACGGCGAGATCCAGGCGCATCTTTCGATGATCGCGGTGCTGCCTTCTCATCGACGGCGCGGCATCGCGCGCGATCTGATCGAGGAAGCTTTCCAGCGCTGTGGTGCAAGCCGTATCGACCTGATTTCGACTGACGAAGGAGACCAATTCTATCGGTCATTTCCGCATCGCGCGTTTTCGGGTTTTCGAATCTATCCGGCCACCAAGGTTTGATCGCAATGAAATACGCGGGGGCCGCCACCCTCGATGCGCTGGAGCCGATGTTGACAATTGACGGTTAAACAATCGCGTCGAAATCGGCGCCCTGATTCGTGAAGCTAAGTGCGCGCTCACGACTTCGCACTGCTAAGCAGGTCGGCCAGGAGAGCGGTTTCGGTCCGCAGAACGTTCGGCGAGATGACGAAACGCTCGTTCCCGACGGTCAGGGCAGGAAACGATCGGCTAGCGCAAAACCACGCCGTTCGACCGTAGAAATTTGAAACGATCCGCCATCTTTTTTTCACGCGTGGCCAGACCGCCAACTATGAGGGAAGGAATCAAATAGTCGAGGTCGAGTAGTTCATGAAAAATGCGCTCTCTGTTGAAAGGCGCACCCAACCCATGGCCAGCGAAAAAGTCTAAACCGGCTAGTAGCTGAACCTGAATCCATCGAAAGAAAGCCCACTGCTCGTCAATGAGATCACCCGGGGGGTGAAGTCGGTGACGATGTCTATCGTAAAAGCCCCGCATATCGTCAGGATCGTCACGGATCTGAATTGACTTCGCATGAACTATGGCAGGCATATCTTCTGACCTTGCATTCGCAAATTCCGGTATTTTCTTGAAGTCCAGCCAGATCTCGGTTATAGCGTCGAGCCGGTCTTTCAGTTCAAGCGTTCTTTCAGCCGAGATGCTTCTCGTATCTTCGTCGATTTCAAAAAATCGGCTTCCCTTTTTAACCTTTTCTGTCAGAGTTAGTTTTCGAAAGTGAAGCACTTGCGAGGCAGGCTTCTTAGACGAAGACTCTGCGCGAAACATTTCCCCGATCCCGGGAAGTAGCAAGATCTTGTTTTCGATGCCTTTCAGTTTAACTAAATTCGAGAACCGCCCTCTGTCCCATTTGCGGAGATGCTCGTACCAAAAGACGTCGGCGATGACGAAAACCCAACCCTGCTGCGTGTAGTACTCGAGTTCTACATCTTGAACGCCCTGAAGGAAGCTCTTGTCTAAGACGACTAGCCGGCGCGTTCTGTCGTCAGCCCGAACGCCGAATATTCTCATCCGCTTCTACAACGTTACCCAAAACCGCAGGTTTACCGGGCTAGTAGACGCCAGCGACCTTCTTCGCGTATGCCGAAACAGTTTTGAAATCATACTCGCGGTAGGCCTGCAGCTTTTCCGCTTCGAAGCCGCCCTCGGCATGCACCGCGAGGACTTCCTGGTACCCGCCGTAATCCGACGACGTCAGGTCGCTGACCAGATTGAGCAGCCGCAGCCGCTTTTCCGCGTCGAAGCCTTTCGCGCCGCCCATGTACTTCATGCACATAGCCGCGCGTCGCCTCGCTGGTGAGGTCCTCGTACGCCGGCGCCGTGACCAGCAGACCTCCGGCGAGGTCCTGCACAATCTGCACCGCCTGATGGTAGTTGTGCGCGAAGTGATACTTCGCGACGTTGGTGATGAGCGTGTTCGGCACCGCGACGCCTTCCTCGATGGTGCAGGTCGCCGCCGCATGCTCGATGAGTCCGCGCACCGTCGTGTGATACGCCGCCAGATGCGTGAGCTTGTCGCGCACGTGCGCCGCCTTCGAGATGCCGTTGGCCTCGGCCGCCGCGAATCCCGCGCCCGCCAGCATCTCGAGCAGCGGCAGCTTGTACGACACCGCGGTGAAGCGATGGAAGCGCACGAAGGTCAGCGCGAGCAGCCCCGCGAAATCGATCTCGCCCTGCAGGAACACGCGCTCCTTCGGCACGAAGACGTTGTCGAACACCGTCAGCGTCTCCATCATCTTGTGGCGCGCGGTGATCGGATGCTCGAACTCGTTGTTCTTGTTGCCGCCGTGCGGGCTCGCGATCAGTTTCACGCCCGGCGTGTTGACCGGGATCGCGAACGCGACCGCGTAGGCTTTGTCCTCGGCCTTCATCGCGCGCGTCGGCAGCACGATGATCTCGTGGCTGTTGGGCGCGACCGAAGTATGCACCTTCGCGCCGCTCACCACGATGCCGTCGGGACGCTCCTCGACGATGCGCACGTAGTAGTCCGGATGATCCTGCTGCGTGGGTCCGAGCGAGCGATCGCCCTTCACGTCGGTCTGCGCGACGCACACCGCGAGGTCGTTGTCGCGACAATGCTTGTAAAACTTCGCGACGCGGTCCTTGTATTCCGTCTTGCCCGCCTTCGCCATCCGATCCGCCGTCATCGTGAGCGCATAGAGCGCGTCGGTGCCGATCTCCTTGATGAGCACGACCAGCGTCTCGCCCTCGCGCGTTGCCGCCGCGATGAGATCGCTGCGCTTGCGCAAATCCTCGGCATTGCGCGGAAGCAGGTAGTAGCGGCTGTATTCGTCGCCGCCCTCCTTCACCACCGCGAGGTCGCGATACTTCGGGTCCTCGGCCATGTGGTAATCGAGCGACGCGTGCTTGCACCGCGAGGCCGATCACCGGATGCGCGGTGACATCGGGCACCTTTTCGCCGCGATAGAAAACCGTGCGCCCGTCGCGCAGCGAGCTTTTGATATTGTTCAGGCGTCTTAAGTCCCATAGTTATAGATCCCTTCGGATGAAATTGGCTTCGCGGCTCACGGAGACTCGACTTGGCCGAGCGCGACACGCCAATATAGGGGCGCGCCGCGTTCGATGTCCATCGACGCGGCCGCATGGCGGCGCGGAGCAAAGCGCGACGGAGACAAACATGGCGAGTCCGAAAATGTTCGACCTGCAGGGCAGGGTCGCGGTGGTCACCGGCGGCAACGGCGGAATCGGCCGCGGCATCGCGCTGGGCCTGGCCAGGCGGGCGCATCGATCGCGATCCTCGCGCGCAATGAGGAAAAGAGTCAGCGCCGTCGTCGAGGAAATCAAGCAGCACAACGTTCCGGTGATCGCGGTCCACTCGATGTCACGAAGCGCGCGACTCTGCGCCCCGCGATGGATGAGGTCGAGGCCAAACTCGGTCCCATCGACATCCTCGTCAACAATGCCGGCATCTCGGTTCAGCGCGGAACCCTCAAGCTCGAGGCCGAGGCGTGGGATAGCGTCATCGAGACCAACCTCAATTCGGTGTTCCTGCTTTCGCAAATCGCCGCGCAATCGATGGTCAAGCGCAAGCGCGGCAAGATCATCAACATCGCGAGCGAGTACTCGCGCTTCGGCTCGGGCGCGGTGCCGTCGTATTCGGCCGCGAAGGGCGGCGTCGTGCAGCTCACCAAATCGATGGCGATCGAACTGGCGCGCAACAACATCCAGGTCAACGCGCTGGTCCCCGGATGGATCTGGACCGACATGACGATCGGGGTGAAGGGCACGCCGTTTTACGACGAAATCATCACGCGCACGCCGGCCGGCAGATTCGGCGAGGCCGGAGGAAATGGCGGGCGCGGCAATTTTCCTCGCCTCGGATGCCTCGAACTTCGTGACCGGCGAAGTGGTGTACGTCGACGGCGGCTTCGCCGATCCGCGTAACGCTAGCAGCATGGCGAAGAAGCGTCGCAGTCAACTTGAATCATTCGCGATCGCACGAGCGAGCATGGTCCGCATGCGGGCAATCTCGCGATGCCCGAACTCGGGCCGGTGCGCGTGCTGGTGGTCGGCGAGGTGATCCTCGATCGCTATCTGCATGGCGACGTCTCGCGCATCTCGCCCGAAGCGCCGATTCCGATTTTGCGGGTGACGCGGCGCGAGGAAAAACCCGGCAACGCCGGCTTCGTGATGGCGAATCTGCGCGCGCTCGGCGCCGAGGTCAGCGCGGCGAGCGTCGTCGGCGGCGATCGCGATGGGCAGCTGCTGCGCGACATTTTCGGCGGCCTCGGCATCGGCATGCGCGCGATGCTGACCGATCCGGGCCGGCCCACCACCGTCAAGTCGCGCCTGCTCGGCTCGGTGCAAAGCGCCAATCGCGCGACGCAGCAACTCTTGCGCGTCGATGAGGAAGACAGCCTGCCGCTCGCGCCCGCGCTCGAGCGCGAACTCATCGCGCGGATCGAAGCGCGAGCTGCCGCGCGTTCATGGCGTGCTGATCTCGGACATCAACAAGGGGCTGCTGACGCCGAATCTGCTGCGCGCGATCATCGATGGCGCGCGCAAAAGAAAAATTCCGGTGATCGTCGATCCGCGCGTGACCGAGGATTTTTCGATCTATCAGCGGCGCGACCGCGATTACGCCCAATCGCTTCGAGACCGAGACCGCCACCGGCATCAAGATGACCGATCGCGATGCGTGGCGGACGGCCGGCGAAATGCTCATCAAGAAGCTCGGCCTCGAGGCCTGCCTCATCACGCTCGATCGCGAGGGGATGTACCTGGTCGAGCGCGGCGGCCGCGTCAACCTACATCGCTACTGCGCCGCGCGAGGTTTACGACGTGACCGGCGCGGGCGACGTGGTGCTCAGCACCTTCGGGCTGTTTGCGATCGGCGGACTGGGCTTCTCCTCGGCGGCGCGGATGGCGAATCTCGCGGCGAGCCTCGAAGTGACGCGGCTCGGCACCGATGTGATCTCGCGCGAGGATCTCTCGCGCGCGATGACGCCGGAGAACGAGCATTCGGAGCGCAAGATTCTATCGCATGAGGAAATCCGCTCCGCGCTCGCGCGCGATCGGCGCGCCGGCAAGACCATCGTCTTCACCAATGGATGCTTCGATCTGATTCACGCCGGGCATCTGCAACTGCTCAATTTCGCGCGCTCGCAAGGCGACAAGCTGGTGGTCGGGCTCAACAGCGATCGCAGCGTGCGGATGCTCAAGGGCGAGGATCGCCCGATTCATCCGGCCTCGGAGCGCGCGCGCATTCTCGCCGCGATGGAGCCGGTCGATTACGTCGTCATCTTCGATGATACGCGCGCCGAGAAAATCGTGCGGGTGGTGCGACCCGACGTGCTGGTCAAGGGCGAGGACTATCGCGGGCAAATCGTCGACGGCCAGAAGTTCGTCGAGTCGTACGGCGGAAGCGTCGCGCTCGCGCCACTGCTGGCGGGCAAGAGCACCTCGGGCACCATCAAGCAGATGCGCGCACCCCAAAACGGCGCCTGACGATCCCGACGAATCCGCGAAACTCCGGCAGACCCAGCGCATAGGCGAGGCCGAGATAAATTGCGCCGAACGCCGGAATCACCATCAGCGCTTGCGATGCGCGGACCCGCGTGCGGCGTCGCGAATTTGATCGCGAATGCGATCGCGCCGGCGAGAAACGCCATGCCCCAAAGCTGCGCGAGGAATTTGCGATCGAGCCCGGTCCATCCGACGCGCTGATTGAGGCTGCGGCGCAGCAGCGTGAACTCGACCCACGCCGCCAGTCCCGGCCGACGCGGTGAGGCCCGCCACGCCCCATCGCTGATTCGATGCCGATCAGATGCCGGCAATGGAATCGCAAAGAGATATCCAAGAATGAACGAGAGTGTCACCCGCACGAACGCGAATTTCAGCGGCGTCCGCGTATCCCACAACGCATAGAACGCCGAGTTGTAAAGCCGCCCCATCGTGTTCGCGAGCATGCCCGACGCCGGAGCCGGCCAGCACCGCCCACACATAAACCGCGTCGTTATGGGTGAAATGGCCCGATTGAAATACCAGCGCCACGATCACGTCGCCGATCGCGAAAAATGCCGCCGCCGAGGGGACCACCAGAAACGCGATCTGGCGCAGCCCGAAATTGAGCCGCCGCCGCAGCGTGGCCTCGACATCATCCGTCCAGCGCAGTCGCCCGCGACATCGTCGGCAATTCCGCCGCCGCAATCGAGAATTCCGAACAGGCTTACCGGCAGCATGTAAAAAATCTGCCCATAGTTGAACGCGGCGACCGCGCCGATCGGCAACAGGCTCGCGAGCAAGTTGTCGATGTAGCTGCTGATTTGGCCGACTCCGCGCGAGGCGACAACCGGAACCAGGTTGTTGAACACCGCCCGCAAGCGAGGACGCGACCTTGCGCGAAATCGATCCGCAATCTTCGCAGCAGGGCCAGCGTTTGCGGCAGTTGCGCGACGATCTGGAGCGCCGCGCCCGCCACGCATCCCCACGCCAGGTCGATCGCGAGCGCATCCTGCGAGCGGCGCGGCCCGTAAAAAAGCAACGTCGCGATCATCGCGACGTTGAATGCCGACCGGCGCCGCATACGACATGAAGAATTTGCGATGGCTGTTGAGCACGCCGAGGCACCATGCCGACATCACCAGCAACCCGGTGCATGGGAACAGGACCCGCACGATCGAGATCGTCAGCTCGCGCCGCTCGCCCTCGAAGCCCGGCGCGATGACCGTCGATCAGATACGGCGTGGCCAGCATTCCGACCAGCACCAGCAGGGCTGACGATCAAGGCGAGCATCGCGCCGACGCCCCACGCGAGCAGGTCGGCCATCTCCTCTTCGCCTTCGCCGAGCAGGCGGCTGTAGACCGGAATGAACGACGCGGAGAGTACCCCTTCGCCGAGCAGATTTTGCAGGATGTTGGGAATCCGGAAGCCGGCCTTGAAGGCGTCGGCGGCGGCGGAGTTGCCGAGGTAATGCGCGAAGACGCTCTCGCGAATCACGCCCGCGATGCGCGACAGCAGAATTCCCGACGCGACCAGGCCCGCGCCTCCGGCCGCGATGGGCTTGGCTGCGGCTCGGCATCGGCCTTGCGGCGCAGCGACCTCGGAAGCATCGAGCGACGTTTTTCAGATTGATGGCTACGGCGGCAACTCCAAGCAGATCGCTGAGTATAGCGACCGCAGCGCGCGCTTGTAGGTGCGAGTCTTACGACGCGGCGAGAATACGACATCACTTGACGCCGCGCGACGAAGCGCTCGATCAGTGTCGCAACGGAAGTCCCAGACGGATTGCGAGATCGAGATAAGTTGCATCGTAGGCGGAAAGCTATTTGCGCGCAAAGACACCATCATCCGGCTCACGTGATCGATCTCGTTATGTACCGATGAAATGAGATCCACACCCGCGCAATTTCCGCGCCGAATCGTCCACGCCTCGCCACTGATCGCGTTGCGATTCGAAAACCAAAGGGCTGGACGGCCGCGTGTGATCCTTGAAAAACCCATCACCGCGTCGGCATAGGCTTCGCTTCGTCGCGAAGCACCACGCCAGCACCGAGGCATCGAGAACGAGATCACTCAAAAGCGGCGACCTTCCTCGATCATTTGTCTGATGGTCAGCCCTCGAAGCTTGATGTTTGCGCGAACTCCGAAGTTCGTGATGGCTTCGGAACGTGCTTTGGTCGACCATTGCCGGCACAATTTAGCGACCGGATACCATGGCGAGTGATAGTGATCTCTTCACCCTTGCAACCCGATCACATTTCGACCATGAGCGCGTGCTTCGGACATACCGACAGTTTTCATAGAAGATTCGCCTTCGGATGAAAGGATAGCGGCGATCGTGGAGATTCGCGATGGTCGGCTATGCTACAATAGATCCATGGGATTTTCCCTTTACGCCCACATCCCCTACTGCCAGGCGAAATGCCCGTACTGCGATTTCAATTCGCATGCGGCGAGCGCGTGGCCCGAGGAGGACTACACTGCGTGCGCTGATCGCGGAGATGCGCATCGGCGGAGCAGGAGCGCCGTTCAAGGGCAATTCCATCTCGACGATTTTCTTCGGCGGCGGAACTCCCTCACTATTCCAGCCCGCCTCGATCGGGAAAATTCTCGACGCGGCGCAGCAGACATTCGGCATCGAGCGCGATGCGGAAATCACGCTGGAGGCGAATCCGGGCACCGTCGATCAGGAAAAGCTCACGCGGCTTTCGAGCGGCAGGCGTCAATCGGCTGAGCTTCGGCGCGCAATCATTCAATGATGCGACGCTGAAGTTCCTCGGGACGCATCCACAGCGCGGACGAGACCCGCGAGGCGGCGAAGATGGCGCATCGCGCGGGCTTCGAGCGCCTCAACCTCGATTTGATTTTCGCGGTGCCCGGTCAGACCCGCGCCGATGTGTTGCACGATATCGCGGAGGCCGCCGCGCTCGAGCCCGATCATATTTCCGCCTACAACCTGACCTTCGAAGAAGGGACGGTTTTCTTCACCGAGATGCGGCATGGCAAGATTCGCCCGCTCGAAAGCGACGAGCAGGCCGAGATGTATGCCGCGGTGCGCGAGGAGCTTCCGCGCCGCGGTTATGCGATGTACGAAATTTCCAACTACGCGCATCCCGGGCCGCGAATGCCGCCACAACCTGACTTACTGGCACAACGAAACTTATCTCGGCATCGGTGCGGGTGCGCATAATTTCGCGCGCGACGGCGGAGGTGGCCGGCGATGGTGGAATGAGCGCAACCCCGCACGTTACATCGCAATCGCGACGGAGACCGGCATCGCGGAGACCGGAAGCGAGACGCGTCGAGCCGCGCATGGCGATGGGCGAGTTCGTGTTCCTGAATCTGCGCTTGCGCGAGGGCTTTGCGCTGGCGGATTTCAGCGCGCGATTCGACGCCGAGCTTCGAGGAGATTTTCGGCTCGCGGACGGCGCGTCTGTTCGAGGGCGGCTTGCTGGAGAATCGTCAGGGACGCATCCGCTTGACTGATCGCGGCCTCGAACTCGCCGATTCGGTGTTCGCGGAATTCCTCTAGTCAGCCTCGTCGATCGATGCGCTGAGGATCTCCACCATCCGCTGCGGCGTCGCAAGCTTGATGAATGCGCCGAGGCGCGGGCCGCGTTCCTGGCCGAGCAGCACGCGATACAGCAGCGGAAAAATCTTGCCCGGCTTGTCGTAGTTCTCGCGCCCGAGGTCGTAGATCTTCTTCTCGATTTCCTCCGCCGAGGCGCCGCATGTTCGCCGCGAGGAACTCCACCAGCGCGCGCAGCTGATCGCGCTCGGCCGCCTGCGGCATATAGCGCTGCTTGTTCGGTTCGATGAAGTCCGCGTAAAAGTTCAGCGCGCGACTCCATCAGAACCTTGCCCATCCGCTCGGTTTCGGGATTGCTCGCGATCTTCGGATCGTAGCCGGTCAGATAGTTCCAGATCAGCTCGCGATCCGAAGTGCCGAGCGCCGACACCAGATTCATGATCATGCCGAAGCTCAGTTCCGAATCGAAGCGGCGCGGCGTGCGTGCTCTGGATCACCAGGTCGATCGGATGACTGGCGCGATCGGTCTTCGGGCGCGGCGGCATAGGCGCGCAGCGCATCGAGGTAGTCGTCCACATACTGTGGAATCGCTTCGAGGAACAACTTGCGCGCGCGGCGCGGATTGAGCAGCAGGAAATACTTGAGCACCTCGATCGGCGCGTAGCGGATCCATTGATCCACGGTGACGCCGCGCCCGACCGACTTCGAAACCTTATGCCCCTCCTCGTCGAGGAACATCTCGAAGGGAAATCCAATCGGAGGCTTGCCGCCGAGCACCTTGAGGATCTGTCCCGAGAGCCGCGCCGAATCGATGAGGTCCTTGCCATAAAGCTCGTAGTCAACCTTGAGCGCATACCATCGCAAGCGCCCAATCGACCTTCCATCCGACTTTGGCCTTGCCGCCGAGCACCGATTGCTCGCCCTTGAAGCCGCATGGCTTCGCCCCACCGGCACTGCGCTCGCAGGAAAATTCCACCGTCGCGCGCTCCGGATGATACGCGGTGACCAGCGTCGAGTTGATTTGCCCGCATTGCGGACACACCGGCATGATGGGCGACCATCCGACGCGATTCTCTTCGCGCAGCGTCGGCGCGATGATCTCGATGATCTGCTGATGGCGCAGCGAGGATCAGCTTCAGCGCCTCATCGAAGGCGCCGCTGCCGTACATCTCGGTCGACTTGATCAGCTCGTATTCGATCTCGACCGGCGCGAGGAACTTGCCGAGCAGGCTCAGCATGTGTTCCGAAAACGACGGATGACAATCGCCGTAGGGATCCGGAATGCGCGAGACCGGCTCGCCGAGATGGAAGCTGGTGCCCTTCGCGATTGGGGATATCCTCGGGCACCTTGCGCAGGCCGTCCATGTCGTCGATGAAAACAATCAGGCGGGTTTCCCGATCAGCCGGTATAGCGCCGGAACGCTTCAACTGCTCGAAGGCTTTGCGCACGTACGAGGGCCGCAGAACCTCGGCCATGGTGCCGAGATGCGGCCGGCCCGAGGGTCCGAAGCCGCTCTGGAAAATCGCGGCGCGGCCGGGCTCATAGCGCGAGACCCGCTCGGCGACCTTTTTGGCCTCCTCGTAGGGCCATAGATAAAGGTCGGATTGCGTCTTCGCTTCGGGCGCCATGGTGCGAGCTACTCCTCGTCCGGTTGTTTGCCGCGCAGAATCAGCGCGACCGCCTCATGCACCCAGGGATCGATTTGCAGCTCGCGAATTTTTTCCGAGGAGAGCCGCAACTTCACGCCGCAGTTCGGGCACACCAGGCCCTCATGCCGAAAGCCGCCGGCGTCTTCGACCGTCAGCTTCAAAATCCATTCGGCGGCGGGACGGCGGCAGATGACGCACGGAGGCGGCGAGTCGGAATGTGGATCTCCCTGAGGCATAGAGCGCGTTATTGTATACTATTGTTGGTCGCGAGGTGGATGTTCGCTCGTCGAGCGTTTTGTTTTACGCCGCCCGCTCCTATAGATTTGTTGGGCATCGAAGGCCGTGGCAACTTCAATACTCCCATCGAACCCGACCCAGGCGCGCCCGCTCCGGGGCTTTCCGTGACCCTCGAGTTTCCCTGCGCTCTTTCGCAACGCGCTGCCAAGCGCGGCTGACGACGCAGTTACGCTCATTCAGTCGAGCGAGCGCCGGACGGCCTTCAGTTATAGATGGACAAGGAATTCACCAGACAAAAGATCAAGGAACTTCGCGCGATGGTCGCCGAGACCGATCGCATTGGCGATTGTGTTGCAGGACGATCCCGACCCCGATGCGATGGCGAGTGCGATGGCGCTGCGCGCGCTGCTCGGGCGCAACAAACAGACGACGCCCGATCTTCACTTTCGCGCCGGTGACGCGGCCGGAAAATCGCACCATGGTGCATCTGCTCGAAATCGAGATTCAGCCCGCGACGCCCGAGGCGCTCGCCGAGTTCGACAAAATTGCGATGCTCGATGTGCAGCCGCCCTACTTCGGCGACAAAATCAAAAGCCGCCGATATCGTCATCGATCATCATCCGGGTTATGGGCCGCATGGCTCGGCGTTTCAGGATTTGCGGCCCAAGTACGGTGCGACCTCGACCATCATGACCGAGTACATGATCAACGCCGACGAGCACATCAGCGAGCGCCTCGCGACCGCGCTGCTGTATGGCATTCGCACCGACACCGTGATGCTGTCGCGGCGCGTCACCGACGACGATGTGCTGGCGTTCACGCATCTCTATCCGATCGCAAACTACAGTCTGCTGCGGCAGTTCGAACGTCCGGAGTTGCCGCTCCAGTTCGCGAAGATCCTTTCGCGCGCGATGCGCCGCCTCGAAGTGAAAGATGGGCTGGTGGTGCTCAACCTTGGCCGGGTTGCGCGCGACGATCTCATCGTGCAGATGGCGGATTTCTGTCTCCAATTCGAAGGCGTGCAATGGGTCGCGGTGGCGGGCAAGCTCGGACCCAACCTGGTTGTCGCGTTGCGCAATCATGGCAACACGCGTCAGCCCGCGGGCGAAGTGGCGAAGGGGCTGGTCGGCGACATCGGCAGCGGCGGCGGTCATCGCGATATGGCCAAGGCGGTGATTCCGCTTGCGCGCGTGGCGAACCCGGGAGGGAACCACTCGCGACACGCCCATCGAGGCGCGCCTGCGCGAACTCTTCATCGCGGAATTGGCCGAAGCGGGCGAGGAGCCCGATGGCCGTCCTGCGGCGCCGCGCTCCGGCACATCTTGAAAGATTGCTCGATGGATCGTCGCTCAACCGTCGGATGTAGTAATCGTGAGCGTGGCGGAGGGGACAGTCGAAATCAAAAACAAGTTGGGGCTTGCATCTGCGGGCCGCGACGATGCTGGTGAAGACTGCCGGCAAGTTCTCCTCGGCGATCACACTAACCCGCGGCAAGGATCGCGCGAGCGCCCGCAGCGTTATCGCCCTGATGACGCTGGGTGCGGGCATCGGCACCAAGCTCACGGTCAAGGCCGAGGGTGCCGACGCCGACGAAGCGCTGAAGGCGGTCCAGGCGCTGTTCAATGAAAAATTCGGCGAAGAGTAATCAAGGCATCTTGACTCGATGAGATCCGCGATATTCTTCTTGCCTAGCCTCGCGATCGTCTTCGCTTGGTCGATGTTGCGTCATCGGCGGCGCGCGCACAGGACGTTATGGTTCCGATGCCCGGGAGACATACGTCGCGCCGGATTCTGCCTCCGCCGCCCGAGCAAATCCCGGACCCTGCCGCGACTGTCTGCAGGACGATGGCAGCACTGGTCGCTGTGCCGATTCCGGGCGGCGGCGAGATTCGTGTCGAGGGTCCCGCATCGGAAAGCGCCCGCCGGCACTTGGGTCCGCATCGAGAATTGGTGCCACTCGCACGCAACCAATCCATTTTCGGTCGGCACCGGTCCGATCGGCCCGGTCGCGCCAGCGCAGTAGGATCCGATTTTCCCGAAGACGGCACTCGTCAGTGCTCGTGCGCGAGCGGCAAGACGGACAGTGAACTCCGAACCCTTCCCGATCCCGTCGCTCGATGCGGTGACCTTGCCGCCATGAAGTTCGGTCACCTGCTTCACCACCGATAGCCCCAATCCCAGCCCATGCGGCGGAAGCAACGCCGCCTGCGCGAATGGCTCGAAAATGCGCTCCAGCATCTCACGGCGCGATTCCGATGCCGGTATCGCGAACCGTGATCAGCGCATAGCCTGCATCCGCGCGCAACGTCACTTCGACGCGACCCGGCGGTTCGGTGAATTTGATCGCGTTGGTCAGCAGGTTTGCGATCACCTGATGCATCCGGACCGTGTCGCCCATGATGATGATCGGACTGCGTCGGGAATCGTGACTACCAGCTTCAGCCTCGCGCTGACGCGCCGTCTCCTCGAACGACTGCGCGCTCTCGCCGCACCAGTGCGGTAAGATCGATCGGCTCTAACGCGAGGCTCATTTTGCCGGCCAGCACCCGCGAGACATCGAGCAGATCATCGACCAGGGTCGAAAGCTGGCGGGTCTCGCGTCCGATCATCGTGCGAAGCTTGGTGAGGCGTTCGTCGCTCGAGGCTTTCGCGCTCCAGCATCTTGGCGACGATGCTGATCGAGTTGAGCGGATTGCGCAGCTCATGCCCCAGCATCGCGAGGAAGCGATCGCGTGCCGCGACGCCATCCTGCGCGGTCTTGAACAATCGCGCGTTGTCGACCGCAATGGCGGCCCGGTTCGCGATCTCTTCGGCCAGGTTCAAATCGTCCTCGCCCATAATGGCGGCCCGACTCGACGCACATCCACACCATCACGCCCAGGATTTGTCCGCGCGATCGGAGCGGCACCGCCAGACCTGCGCTTACGTGCGTTCCGATCGATCGCCTCATATTGTTCGCGGCTCAGCGCGAGCTCCGAGGTCGAGGGTCGCTCATCGCATCGGGCATCAGAACCGACTGTCCGGTGCGATGGATCGACCTGCAGCGGCTGGTCAGGCCGTCTCGAGCAGCGGATAGCTGCGAAAAAATTCACGCGCGGCTCCGGCGCGCGCGGGATCGCTATGCGCGCTGGTCACCAGTCTCGAGCTTTCCGCGATCAGATTCAAGGAAAATGATGCAATCGTCGGCGAGCGCCGGAACGATGATGCCAGTGACATTGGCCAAGCGTCGATTTCGTAGTCCAGCGAGCTATCCAGGGTCTTGCCGGCCTCGGCCAGAATTCTGCAGCCGCTCCTCGGCCTGCTTGTGCTTGGTGATGTCGGTGGCGACCGCGCGAATCATCGGCCGCCCGTCCGGTGCGGTGCTTACCCGGGCGGCGTCTCTAATCCAGATAATTCGGCCGTCGGCGCGGCGCGCGCGGTACTCGACCTCGAAATCGCGCCCACTTCGGATTCCGGCCGCATACTGCGCCATCACCCGATCGTGATCTTCGCTAAGAATAATTCTGCGCGAGGCATTCGGTTCCTTGCAGCGAAATTCGGTCGGATATCCGAACAGGCCTTCCGCGGCTTGATTGACGTAAGCTGACTTCGTCGATCGGTTCGCCGCGACCTTCCCAGACCGAGGCCTGCAGGCCGTTGAGCAGATCGTTGAGCCGCTGATTGGCGAATCTTCTCGGCTTCGTACAGACGCGCATTGTCGATGGCGTAAGCGGCGCGCAGCGCGATTTCCTCCGCGATTTGCAGATCGTCATCGGTGTAAGAGCCGTTCGCGCATCGACGTTGATCCAGTTCATCGCGCCGATGATCTCGCCGCGCGCCTTGAGCGGCACGACGATGCGCGAGCGAATTCCCAGCTTCAGGACCAGGCGAAGAATCTCTTCGTCGGGCGCGGGTTCGGGCGATCGAGCTCCATTTCCGGATCCTGGATCGAGCTGCGGCTGCCCCGGTCGCCAGCACCTCGAACAGCGGCATCTTCGGATGCTCGCGCGGATTGAGCCGCGTCAAGAAATCGAACAGATGAGCTCGCCCCGCGCTCGGCATCTGTATGCGCGCTGGCGACCAGCTGCGGATCGCCATGTTCGTCTCTCAGAAAAATGAGGCAATCGTCGGCGAGCGCCGGAACGATCAGGTTGGTGACGTTTTTCAGAGTCGCCTGATAGTCGAGCGAGGTGGACGAGTTCCTGTCCGGCCCGCGCGAGCAGGTCGCTCGGCGAGCGTCGCGCGCGCTTGGCCGCGCCAGGCTTCTTCGAAGCGAGCGTGCCCCTAGCGTTAGCGCGCGCGGCGAGCGGGGTCTTCGGCTTCGGAGTTTTTGGTTCCCGCACAGGTCCTTCCAGGAATACAGGTCACAGGATTCGGATGCCGACCGGGATCACCATTAAACAGAGACCCGCCGCAGATTCCAGCCCAGCCTCGCAACCGGCGCCTCGAGATGCCTCAACGCGGGTATTCGGGCGTCACCTCGATCGCGAGCTTTTCCGTTCCGCGCAAAATCGTGACCGGCGGTTTTCACGTCGGCGTGCTCGTCGCTAAGCAGCTTGTGCAGCACATCGATGCTCGTCACCGGATGCTCCCCGAATGCGATCACGATGTCGTTGGGGCGGATCCCGGCCTTGTCCGCCGCGCCGCCCGGCTCGACCGAGGACACCATCACGCCGCGCTCAGCCGCGCAGGCGATGGAAGCGCACCACTTTGCGCTGGAATCGGCACGTTCATCCCTGCGATTCCGAGGTGCGCGCGGATGATACGGCCGTCGCGCATCAGGCGCGCCGCCACGAACTTCGCCGTGTTCACCGCGATCGCGAAACAGAGTCCCTGCGCAGGCAGAATGACCGCCGTGTTGACGCCGATCACCTGGCCGCGCGAGTTCACCAGCGGCCCGCCCGAGTTGCCGGGATTCAGCGCCGCATCGGTCTGGATGACGTTGTCGATCATCCTGCCCGATGCCGCGCGCAGCGAGCGGCCCATCGCGCTGACGACGCCGGCCGTCACGCTGTACTGAAATCCATAAGGACTTCCGATCGCGATCGCGACCTGGCCGACTTTCAGCGCCGAGGAATCTCCCAACTCGGCCGCCGATCAAATCCGGTCCGCCAATGCGCAGCACCGCGAGATCGGAATCGGGATCGTCGCCGACCAGATTCGCCGCGAACCTGCCGCCCATCGAGCAAGGTGACATTGATGCGTCGCCGCGCGATTGACGACATGGCTATTGGTCAAAACAAACCCATCGGGGGTGAAGACGAACCCGGAGCCCGAGCCTCCGTGCGGCCCCTCCGAGCTCTTCGCATGTGCGACTTCGACATGGACGACGCTGGGGCTGACTTTTTCAGCCGCGCCGGAAACCGCCGTCGAGTAAGCGTCGAGCAGTTGCGCATCGGAAGGTTGCGAAGAAACCGGGCGCGGCGGGCGCCGATGGGCCCGGATAATCATCATTAAGTATGCGACGTACTGTGGCTTTCATCGTAATGAGCAAACATAACCATTTCCGGCAATGCTGCAGGGGCATGGAAATGGCCCGAAAACTCTAGAATCCAAGGTGCAGGCGCTGCGAGGATCTCGGTGCCGTGATTGCGCGACGATGCGCGACAGCGCGAACATCAGGCCGAAAATCGCGCCGAAAATGCCGCCATTGACCCGAATCCAGTCCAGATGCTGGCGGGTCTTCGATTCGATCTGGTACCTGATTTTCTCGTCGTCGAGCTTCATCAGGTTTTCCTTGACCATCTCGGTGATTTGCCCGCGGCTGGTCGCCACCGCCCGCTCCACGAACGTATCGATGACGCGGCTCGCCAGCTCATGCGCGGAGCTTTCGGGGTCGTGAAGCTGCTGGCCGATTTCATGCACCGCGCTTTCCAGCGTCGCCATCAACTCGGGATCGTTGCGAAGTTGCGGCAGCCGGATACGCAGATTCGAGCGCGACCTGCGAGCTGATCGATTTCACCCCGATGCGGTTCAGCGCGGCATAGATGCGCCGATACGAGTTCGGCAGCGCCTTGCGCAGGAACGTCTCCAGGCGATCGACGACCTCGGGCGCCTCGAAGTACGTCGCGGCGCGATTGAGCAGGCGATCGAAGGCCGGCTGCGCGAGGAACTCCGCGAGGTCCACCTCCTCCAGCGCGGTGCCGAGCTTGCCCTACCAGGTTCATCCGGTTGAGCCGCTCGCCGATCATCGCGGGCGTCAGCCATTCCTTCTCGATAGTCGCGGAAATGCCGTTGATGAGCTTCTCGCGATTGCGCGGCAGCACGCCCGAGCCGGGCAGGTACCATTTGCGCTCGAAGATCATCTCGAGCGCGATGTAATCGCAGAGCCCGCCGATCAGCGCCGCCTCCGCGATCGCGACCACCAGCTCGGCTGGCGTATGCCAGGGCGTGAAGCGCAGCGACGCCCAGGCGACGACGTACACGAGCGCCGAAAAGGCCAGCGTCACGCCGCCCTTATGCGTGAAGAGGAAATGCTTGAGTCCCGACGGCGCGGCCTCGACGACCGGCGTCACATGGCCATTGCGGATGCAGACGCCGATTCGGGAAATTTCGGCTTCGCGTTGGGCGTGTCAGCGCTGGTGGCAGGATCCGGATGACTCGCTTCCACGATCATCTATTATAGCTGAAACGGCCCGCGTAGGCATCGCTGCCGAAGTCCGACTGCGGCTGGGAACCGGCAACGTGACTAAGTTAGAATAAATCCCTCTATGCAGTGGACGACCGCGAAAATACGGCAATCTTTTCTGGATTTCTTCAAAGAGCGGGGGCATGAGATCGTGCCATCGGCCTCGATAATTCCGCGCGGCGACGCCACCCTGCTCTTCACCAACGCCGGGATGGTGCCGTTCAAGGACTACTTCCTCGGCATCCGCACTCCCGCCTCGAAGCGGGTGGCGGATAGCCAGAAATGCCTGCGCATTTCGGGCAAGCACAACGACCTCGAAGCGGTCGGGCGCGACACTTACCATCACACTTTTTTCGAGATGCTGGGTAACTGGTCGTTCGGGGATTACTACAAAGAGGCGGCCATCCCGTGGCATTGGGAGCTCATCACCAAGGTTTGGAAGATTCCGGCCGAGCGCCTGTGGGCGACGATTTACACCGACGATGACGAGGCCGAGGGCGTTTGGAAGAAGATTCCCGACCTGCTGCCGGGCCGTATCCTGCGCTTCGAGAAGGAAAATTTCTGGGAGATGGGCGATACCGGGCCCTGCGGTCCGTGCTCCGAGATTCACTTCGATCGCGGCGACGGCGCATGCGCGACCACCCCGCATCCGGGGGTGAAGTGCGCGGTCAACGTCGAGGGATGCGAGCGTTTCGTCGAGCTCGGCAACCTGGTTTTCATCCAGTACAACCGCGACGCCTCGGGCAAGCTGACCCCGCTACCGATGAAGCATGTCGACACCGGCAGTGGCCTGGAGCGGATTGCGGCGGCAATCCAGAGCCTCGAAAGCGGCAAGCTGCTGGGCAACTACGACATCGATTTGTTCCAGACCATCATTCAAGCGCATCGAGCGCGTGACGGGCGAGATCGGTAACGGAGCGCGCTACGGACAGAACGGGGAATTCGACATTTCGTTTCGCGCGATCGCGGACCATGCGCGCACGATGAGTTTCCTCGCGGCGGAGGGGCTGACGCCCGGCAACAGCGATCGCGAGTACGTGATGCGCCGCATCATCCGGCGTGCTGCGCGCCACGGGCGCTATCTCGGCATTCACAGTGCGTTTCTCGCGCAGGTGCAAAAGGGCGTCATCGATGCGATGGGCGATGCGTATCCGGAACTGCGCGCGGAGGCGGCGAAAATCGCCGAGGTCATCACCAGCGAGGAGGTTCGCTTCGGCGAAACCCTCGACCGCGGCCTCGCCCTTCTGGAGACTGAGGCCGGACGGCTGAAAATGGACTTCATTAACCCGAGGATCCCCGGTCGGCCCACCGGACCCGCTGAGAGATTGCATCAAGGCCAGGCCTATAAGGCTTTAGAAGATGGCCACCACCTCATTTTGCCAGCTGAAATTGCCTTCAAATTGTACGATACCTTCGGGTTCCCGCTGGACCTGACCCAGGACATCCTGCGCAGTCAGAACATCGAGGTCGACGTGGCGGGCTTCGAGCGGCTGATGGACGAGCAGCGCGAGAAAGGCGCGCGCCGCTCGCAAGGACGACATGGCGGCGCCGGAAATCCAACTCGCGGCAGGTACCTCCTCGCGCTTCGTCGGTTACCACGAATACGAGCGCGACGCGGAAATCCTCGCGGCGAGCGGCAAAGACGGCGAATCGATTGCGGTGGTCGTCGCCGAAACTCCCTTCTATCCCGAGGGCGGCGGACAGGTGGGTGATCGCGGCGTTATCGAGGCCGCGTCCGGTGCCCTGCTCGAAGTGTCCGATACGCGCAAGGCCGACGGCTCCATCGTCCACATCGGGCGGCTGCTGCGCGGCGAAATCGGCGAGTTCGAAAAGGGTCGGCGCGTGCATCTCAAAGTGGACAGAGAACGCCGCGACGCCTCGATGCGCAATCATTCGGCGACCCACATCCTCCACTACGCGCTGCGCGACGTGCTCGGCGACAAAGTCCATCAGGCGGGCTCGCTGGTCGATCCCAACCGGCTGCGGTTCGACTTCCATCATCAGGGAGCGATTTCCGAGGGCGACCTGCAAACCATCGAGGAGGAGATCAACGCGCGCATCCGCGAGAATGCGCCGGTGCGCTTCGACGAGATGGCTTACGACGACGCCATCAAGGCAGGCGCGCTCGCATTCTTCGGCGACAAGTACGGCGACGTCGTTCGCGTCATCCGCATGGGCGACTTTTCGGTCGAGCTATGCGGCGGCACCCACGTCAACGCAACCGGCCAGATCGGCATGTTCAAGCTCGAGGCTGAGTCTGGAGTCGCGGCGGGCGTGCGGCGCGTCGAGGCGCTGACCGGCGCGGGCGCGCTGGATGCGGTGCGCAAGCGCGAAAAGATTCTCGAGGACATCGGGCATTACCTCGGCGCGCGCGATGCGCAGGCGCTCGAGCGCCTCGAAAAGCTGGTCGCGCGCGAAAAGGAGCTGGAGAAAAAGCTCCGCGCGATGGAACAGAAACTCGCATCGGGCGCCGCTGGCAGTGGCTCAGGTGAAAACGTCGTCGTCGCACATGGCGTGAAAGTCGTGACGCGCAAGGTCGAGGGCATCGAGGCGGCGTCGCTGCGCGGTCTCGCCGACAAGCTGCGCGAGCAGCACGGTTCATCGATCGTGGTGATCGGCTCGGACTTGGGCGACAAGGTTGCGCTGGTGGTTGCGGTGACTCCCGACCTTGCGACCAAGCACAAGGCGGGCGACATCATCAAGGCGATCGCGCCGATGGTGGGCGGCTCAGGCGGCGGCCGTCCCGACTTCGCGCAGGCGGGCGGCAAGGATCCCTCGAAGCTCGATGCCGCTCTGGCCCACGTCGTCTCGCTGGTCAGCTAGCGAATCAAAAATGCCGACGATGCCATGGCCGCTCGGCCTGGATGTCAAGCGGGACTTCGTGAGAATTCTTTGGTAGGACAGGAAGTGTGCTGGCCCGGTTGCTAATTCAAAAATGAATCGAGGCGATACAGATGGCGCACCCAGACCAACAGATCCATAAGCTCAAGTACCCCGGCGCAGTCGACGCTGACGGCCACATTCTGGAATCGGCCAACTGCTGGGAGCAGTATTGCGAGGCCAAATATCGGGACCGGGCCATCCGGATGAAAGAGGATAAGGATGGCCTCGAATATCTCGAAGTCAACGGCGTGCCGTCGCGGGTCAATCGAGGCGGCAACTTCGGCGCGGTCGCGCAGATGGGCCAGGTTACGCGCAATTCCGGGCACTTCGATCCTCGAATCAAATATGGCGATCGAGTTCCGCTGGGTGCGTGCGATGCGAAGGATCGCGTCACGCGACTCGACAAGGAAGGCCTCGACGCCGCGATTATATATCCGAGCCTTGATCTGACCTGGGAGACCGACACCGATGATCCCGAGTACTCCCAAGCGATGTGCCGGGCGTACAATCGCTGGGTCAGCGATTGGGCCGCGGATAGCGGCGGCCGTCTGATTCCGGTGGCGCATCTTTCGCTGAGCGATCCTGCTGCCGCTGCCATCGAACTCGAACGCGCGGTCAAGGCCGGGCACAAAGGCGGATGGGTGGTCCAGTTCACCACGACCCGCAAGCCTCATGGACATGACGATCACGATGTTCTCTTTGCCAAGGCACAGGAACTCGACGTGCCACTAGGCATCCATGTCTCGCTGGAACCGCAATGGTGCTGGCCCGGGCGGTACGACAAGGACTACGTCCGCAAGCAGACCTGGTTCCTCAACGTGACGGCATCCGACGCGATTCGGCATGCGCTCGCGAGTTTCATGGCATACGGAACTTTCGACAAATTCCCCAAGCTTAAGATCGTCATCCTCGAAGTGGGTGCGGGATGGATTCAGTACTGGCTCGATCGGATGGATGCAGTCTACGACAGCGTGATGGGGCGCGGCGTACCACTCAAAGAAAAGCCCAGTTTCTATTTTCGCCGCAATGTGTGGGTTTCCGCCGACCCCGACGAGAAGTCCCTGCCTGCGATGGTCGATTTGTGTGGCAGCGATCGCTTCTTCTGGGCCACCGACTTTCCCCATCCCGATCACACCGGAAACTATATCGAAGAGCTGGAAGAGTTCGGCAACAAGATTAGCGATCCGCAACGTCGACGCGATGTCCTGGGCGACAATGTCCGACGCGTCTACAATCTCTCGATTTGATTGACCGCTCGTGTTGAATAGAGCGGCGCCGTGGGCACGCACCTCTCTGCTACGCAAAACAAAGGGGCCGTCGAACGATTCGACGGCCCGTCGCGTCGATATTGAAGCAGTCATTCGGTCCCCCGCGCATATTCGCCCAGGCGGATCAGAACACCAGCCGCGACTTTGCAAATGTGGCACAATCTCAAGACCGATGAGGTACGCACGGAGGCTTCGTGGAACTCCGATCAGACCTCCGCAGTGAGGATTCATGAAGGCGCTCGATTTTGCCGATCTGGACCTTAACGTTTCGCGCGCGCGCATCGCGCTGTCGCTGGTCGCACTGGTCTCCATCTATATCGATCCTACGACCGGGCGCGGAATCTTCACGATCGATAGTTATGCCCTCGCGACCCTGGCGCTGCATTTCGCTTACGGTCTCACGGCCTACTCTCTGATCCGCCGGCGCGTCGCACCGGACCAGGTCTTTGCCGCCACTACCGCGCTCGATATCGTCTTCGCTACCGCGGTCGCCTTCTTCACCGAAGGCCCTACCAGTCCTTCCTATGTCTTCTTCACCTTCGCGATCATCGCGGTAGGATGCCGCACCGGTCTGCGCGCGACCTTGTGGGTCACCTTTGTAAGCGTGATGCTGTACCTATTGCTTATCGGGCTGTCACCCGAAGGAGTGAAGTCGCTCTATTTGATGCGGCCCGCTTATCTAGCGATTACCGGGTGCGTAATCGGCTTCCTCGGCCAACAACGCGCCAACTTCGAAATCCGCATGCGCGAGCTCGAGACTCTCGCGGAACGCGAGGAGATCGCGCGAGCCCTGCACGATGGGTACGTGCAGGTTCTGGCAGGATTGAATCTTCGCTTCGAGGGTTTGCGCGAACTATTGCAGCGCGGCCGCACCGGCGAGGCCCTCGATGAGGTCCGCGATTTGCAAATCGGGATTACCCGCGAGTATGACGAGGTGCGTGGCTATATTCGTTCGCTGGTTAATCTTGACCGCAAGATTGCCGAAAATACCTCGCCCTCGAACAAGACACACTTCCATGTCGATGCCACCTTTACCGCGAGCGGCCTGCTGGTCGAGCATATTCTGCTGATCATGCTGGAAGGCGCGCGAAATGCGCGTCGTCACGCCCAGGCGCACGACGTGAGAGTCAAAGCCAATGTCGATGGCGATCTGGTACGAATAACTATCGATGATGATGGAGTGGGATTTCAGCAATCGGATCCGCCGTGGGCGATTGCTTCGCGAGTGGCGGAATTCGGCGGACAACTGCGCATGGTCGGACAGAATCGATCGGGCGCTCATATGGAAATCGAAATGCGAGCCGCGTAAACCATGCCCATTCGATTAATTATTGCAGACGATCACGCGATCTTCCGCCAGGGACTTAAGTCCATCCTGCGCTTTCAGAACGAGGTCGACGTGGTGGCCGAGGTCGGACGCGCCGGTGACCTCGAAAGCGTGCTGGCTGCCACTCCTTGCGACATCCTGCTGCTCGATTTGCAGATGGAACGATGGATGACCGATGACATTCAGCGTCTTTCAAGGATGGCGACGGTGGTAGTGCTCACTGCCAGCGAGCGCAACACCGACGCGGTGGGCGCGATCAGGATGGGCGCGCGCGCGGTGGTTCAGAAACGCTTCGCGGTCGAGACCTTGATGGAAGCGATCCGCGCGGCGAAAGACGGATTGGTCTGGATGCCGCCGGAGTTACAAGCCGAGTTGGCCACCAATTGGGAGCGGACTGAGAACCAGCTGACTTCGCGTGAGCGCGAGATCGTTCGCTACGTCGCGATGGGAATGCGCAATGCCGAAGTCGCCACTAAACTCACCATTACCGAAGGCACGGTCAAAAAGCATCTCAACAATATTTTTCAGAAGCTCGATATTCGCGACCGGGTCGAGGTCGCGCTTTATGCCATCCGCGCTGGATTGGTGAACCCGCACCATCGGAATCGCTAACTCTCAGTCAAATACCACTTTAGTGGTACGTTCTATCCTTCGGAGGATGAATAGACATCGTCCAGCCGCTTCGGGCATAAGCGGAACACTGGTTGCGGGGCGCCTCTCATCCGGACTTACAGAGGTCATACGCCATCGCATGCAGTACTATCGATGTCATCAGTATCGCCGCGGGCAACCGCTCCCAGAGAACGACGCACTCTCACCAGTCTCTTCATCGGTCCGCCGCGCGATGTCCGCGACCCGCAAATCTTTCATAGCCTGTCGCTGGTAGCCTTCCTTGCGTGGGTAGGACTCGGCTCCGATGGTCTTAGCTCTTCGTGCTACGGTCCCGAAGAGGCCTTCCTCGCGCTCGGGAGTCATCAGTACCTCGCGGTGTTTCTTGCGATGCTGATGGCGCTGACCGTCTTCATTATCTCGGCCTCCTACTCCCAGACTATCGACCAGTTTCCCACCGGCGGTGGCGGCTATCTGGTAGCTACCAAGCTGCTCGGTAAGTATCCGGGCCTCGTCTCAGGATGCGCGCTGATCGTCGACTATGTGCTGACCATCTCGATCTCGATCGCTAGCGGCGCCGACGCGATTTTCAGTTTCCTGCCGGTGTCATGGCTTCCCTACAAGTTCCTGGTGGCTATCGCGGTCGTGGTCTTGATGGTTGCGATGAACCTGCGCGGGGTAAAGGAATCGGTACTCGCACTGGTGCCGATCTTTCTTGCGTTCGTTGTCCTGCATTCCTTTCTCATCGTGTATGCGTTCATGAGCCGGGCCAACGAGTTGCCGATCATCCTTCGCGACGCGGTGCAACAGGCCCACTCCGGCATGGATGCCCTCGGACTGATGGGTCTCGCGATAATCTTTTTCCGCGCCTACAGCATGGGCGCCGGCACTTACACCGGTATCGAGGCGGTTAGCAATGGGTTGCCGATCCTGCGCGAGCCGCGAACTGTAACCGGCAAACGCACTATGCTTTACATGGCATGTTCGTTGGCCTTCATTGCGGGCGGCATTCTGGTCGCATACCTGCTGGCCGAAGTGGAACCGATCAAGGGCAGGACCCTCAACGCGGTGCTGTTCGAACGACTTAGCCAGAACTGGACCTTGGGAGGCTTCCACATCGGCTTGCCGATCGTGACCTTCACCCTGGTGACCGAGGGCGCGCTGCTCTTTGTCGCCGCGCAAACCGGTTTCGTCGGCGGTCCGCAGGTCCTGTCCACGATGGCGCTCAATCGCTGGGTGCCGCGCCGCTTCTCCAACTTGAGCGAACGACTGGTGACCCAGGACGGTGTGGTTGCGATGGGCACCGCGGCGATTCTGATTCTAATCGGTACTCATGCCAGCGTTGGCGTGCTGGTGATCCTATACGCCATCAACGTGTTCGTGACTTTTACACTGTCGCAGCTCGGGATGAGTGTCCTGTGGTGGCGCGAGCGCAAAAGTAACCCGCAATGGCGGCGAAAGCTGCTGGTCAACGGGACCGGATGCGTCTTCACCGCGCTCATCCTGTGCCTGACCGTGACGCTGAAGTTCGATGACGGCGGCTGGATCACCATCGCAATCACCGGCGGGGTCATCTTCGCCTGCTACTTGGTGCGCTCGCACTACGACTCTGTGTCTAAAGTAATCCAACAGCTCGAAGCTGACATTCTTCCACAGGTTTTCTCCAGCGGGTCGAAGACACCTCACCAACGCGACACCGATGCATCCACCGCAGTCGTAATGGTGAATGGATTCAACGGATTGGGCCTCGCGACGCTGATGAAGCTTCCGAGGCTCTTCAATGGCCAGTTCCACAACGTCGTTTTTGTGAGCGCAGGCGAAGTCGATGCGTCTTCGATGAAAGGTCCCGAAGACATCCAGCAACTGGAGCAGCAACTCGCCGACGATATGCTCGAATATTGCCGCCTTGCGTCAGATTTGGGATTTCACGCGGAGTTTCGCACCGGACTCGGGGCCGATGCCGTCTCGGAACTCGACTTGCTGTGCTTCGAGGTTTCGAAGGTCTTCGCAAATTCGGTCTTCTTCGCGGGGCAACTCGTCTTCAATGAAGACATGGATGGCTTCTTCAGCCGCTTCCTTCACAATCACACTGCGCTCGATCTGCTGAAGAGACTGCAACTGCGCGGACTCAGCCTGGTCATCCTGCCCGTGCGCGCGTCGATGCAAAATGGCGGGGTCACCGCGCCGCGTCCTCTCGCGATGGAGCAGGAGCGGTTGCGCCTCGTTAGAGGTTGACGTCCGTCGGCTTGCTCCGGCCGCGAGTGCTTACTAGATTCGGCGCGTGGATCAGGCTCTGGAACAGATGCTCAATCTGCTGCTCGAATCGGAACGCGCCGGCGTTGCGGCACTGGATTATTTGGCGGCGCAGGTTGAACAGGAGGAGCTGCGGCAATTTCTCCTCGGTGAGCGCGCCGAGGAACAGCGCAATGTCCAGGGCCTAGAAGCGTTGATACGCGATGGCGGAGGCGCGCCGTCGAAGGACGTTGGACCGTTCGCGGCGAAAGTCGCTGGACTGACCACCGTACGCGAGCGCCTCGCCTTGATGTCACATGGCCAGGAGTGGGTCGCACGCAAGGCCGAGGAGGCGCTCGCGATCGCTCCGGGCGAAGGGCCCGTCCACGAATTTCTGCGCGACATGGCCAATCGTCATCGCGCCGAAATCGAATGGGGCCGCGCCGAGGTGATCCGCCTGCTCAACTCTTGAGCGGCGGCGCAGGGATCTCCTTCATCCGCGCAGTGGTGTCATTATCGTATTCGAGGTGCAACGCCCGTACGATCATCCCGTGCATCCGCCACAACCCGATGACGTAAAAAAGCTCCATAATTTGCGGATCAGAAAGATGTTTTTTCAATTCCGCAAAAGTTTCATCCTCGACCAGGTTGCGCCCGACCAACTCATCGGTGGCAGCCATTACCGCCCGCTCGACGGGATTAAATTTGTCGCTGGTCGTCCATGCTTTGACGGCGTCGAGCTTGTCCTCGGGAACCTGCACCATCCGTGCAACTTTCAGATGCTGCGAATATTCGAAGCGCGAATCACCGACGATTCCGGTGCGGATAATCGCAAGCTCACGCAACTTGGCCGGCAGAATGCGGCCCGGTGAAAGTAGCAGGCTCAAGCTGGTGCGCGCATTCGCGAGAAGATCGGGGACCAGTGCGAAAGTCGTCCAGTAATCGCCGGGAGTGCCGGTTGCGGTACCGGGCTGCGCAACCGGATCCCGATCGCCGAAAAACTGTTTGTAGAGTTCCTGGATTTCGGGCGAGGCTTCCGCCTTGCTCACCTGCTTAAGTCGCGGCATCGATGTTCTCCTACTGGTTTGACGCGGATATTCCTCGCGCAGTCACTCCGCGCCGTCAAATGGTTGTGGCCTTGCAGCGCGCCGCGCGGGGAAGCATAATTCGGCTTCCGGTGGACGCATAGCTCAGCCCGGTTAGAGCACTTGCCTCACATGCAAGGGGTCCCAGGTTCAAATCCCGGTGCGTCCACCATCCCACTCACTTCGTTCACTCTGAGGTCGAACTGCCACGGATGAATCCATGCAGGACCTTCAACTTGAACAGCCACAGCGGCCAGCGTCCATCGATGAGGAAGCGCGGCAGGTTCAGCGATGGCGAATGGAGGTGCACATATCCGGTGCGATTGCCAATTGCGGCGATGCACCCTCTATCCGGTCCGGAGTAAATAAATGGCTGGGACGCGTCGTCGCTCAGGTCTGACTGGGTCAGGAACGGTGGCTTGAAGGAAATCTCCCATCCCTCGCCGACGAGCTTACTGAGTTGATCCGAGGTGAGGTAGCCCGGCCTCCCGACTGACTCGCGCGCGATGTTGAGGACGCCCGGAACCTGCATTCCGCGGAGCACCGGGGCCGCGTAATCCACCAGGTCCTGGCTCGGGTCGTCGAAAGTGACGATCGCGGTATGGCCGCTAAGAACTTCGTCGCGCTCGCGCGCCTCGATCAAATCGCGCAACGTCACGAAGCGGTAGCCGGCGGCAACCAGCACCTCCAACTGGCGGGCGAGGCGTTGCTTCGCGATCGCATACCATGGTCGTTTCGCGCCTGCCACGCGAAGGTCGCGATAGCAAAGCACTACGGTTCCCTCGCAGAGGGCCGCCCAGTGCGCTTCATCGGAAAATTCGCCGCGCGCACCGCGCGCCGCCGCAAGGTTGTAAAGGAAGCCTCCCAGCAACTGCGTATGATTGATGTCCGGCAGCCACGGCAGCGCCGTCCCAATCGTCTCCCATCGCCACCGCGACGCGAGCGCCCGGCGACGAAGCCATCGCGTGCCGAACGCCCCCTGTTGCGGCACTGCGAAGGTGAGTATGCGGCGCGACTCGGGATAATTGCGCCACAATATCGCGGTGGCAGCGCCTCGCAGTACTCCATCGCGCATAGTTTGAGCAGGACTCTTGCGAAACTGCTGGATAGCGAGGGCGCGAGCCCCATATTGCAGTCGGACGCCATGACGTTGCAGGCGCAAGCCGAACTCGACATCCTCGCAGGTCGTTATGGATTCATCGAAACCGCCGACGCGGCGAGCATCCGCGCTTGCGAGCGCGAGGTTGCCGCTGAAACATTCGTAGAAATTCGTGACCGGCGTCTGGGTCAGGCGCTCATGCCGTTCTACCCAGTAGTCTTCGATCCATCGGCGATAGGCGCCGCCATAGCCGATGAGACGAGTTTTGATCGCGCCGATGATCGCGGTATCGGGACTCTCCATCAATATCTTCAAGTGCTCAGCAACGAAGTCCGGTGCAACCACCATGTCGTCGTCGATGAAAATGAGGTAACGACCGCCAGCCTCGGTCATCCCTCGATTGCGCGCCGCGGCGGGACCGCGCGGACCTTCAATCTCAATCCAGCGCAGCGGCCAGGGCCAGTCCGTCTGTCCACGAAGCTGCCGGATCCCCTCGGCACGCGCCGCGACGGCTCCGTCGAGTACTACGATGACCTCGATACTGTCTTCAATGGCTTGGAGCCTCAGGCTATCGAGGCATCGCCGGACCGACTCCGCGTGACCGGCAGATGGGATGACTACGCTGACTGTTGTTGCGTTCATGCGAAAAAAGACGTTGAGAACATAGCGAGACGGCGCGCGAGAAACCATTGGCCAAATGTTGGAGGCCAAGTAAAATCGCGGTCCCGATGTCAATCTACGACGAGGTTTCAGGCTTCATAGCCGCGCCCGAGCCCGCGAAGTTCGCGGCGCTGGCATTGAAGGTCTTCCGCTACCAGGTCACTCATGTTGCCGCCTATCGGCAACATTGTAATGCGCTGGGGCCGAACCTCATCAACCGTCTCGATGACATTCCTCCTGTAAGTACGCTTGCGTTCAAATATACCCGTCTCGCCGATGATGAAGGCGCTCCCGCACGAAAAACTTTTCTGACGAGCGGGACCACGGTTGGACGTTCGCAGCGCGGCACCCATGTTGTTTCGCATCCCGAGGTTTATCGCGCGTCGGCGCTCGCTCATCTCGCAAGGATGATGTTCCCCGACCATCGCAAAATGCGCATCCTCGCCATGCATCCGACCGCCGACCGGATGCCCGAATCCTCGTTGTCGCAAATGATTAGCTGGTGCATCGAAGAGTATGCGACGGCTTGCTGGGGATGCGTGGCCGATCGCAACGGTTTTGACGCCATCGCCGCGATGGACTTCCTCGAGAGGGCAGCTCGGGAGGTTGCGCCGGTATGCATCCTTGGAACGACAGCTTCCTTGGGAGCCTTGTTTTCTCATCTTGAGCGCACCACTACGCGGCTCGCGCTAGCGCCCCGATCGCGAATCATGGATACCGGCGGCGCCAAGGGACAGACAATTCCCCTGGATGCCGTCGAAATATGCGCTCGCGCAACGGAGCTGCTCAGCGTCCCGCCACCGTTGGTCATCAACGAATATGGCATGACCGAGTTATGCTCGCAGCTCTATGATGCGACCAGCTTCAATTCCGAAGACGACTCAGCCCCCGGCCAGCGGATGAAGATCGCCCCGCCGTGGATGCGGGCCGCCGCGGTCGACCCGGTAAGCCTGAAGGCGGTCGCGCCAGGCGAAATCGGGATGTTGCGATTTTTCGACCTCGCCAATGTTGGTTCGGTATCGATGATTCTCACCGAGGATCTCGGCATCGTGAATGAGCGCGGCGACCGGGTTCGGCTGCTCGGTCGCGCCGGCCTTGCTGAGCCTCGTGGATGCGCGTTGGCGATCGCGGAATTCGAAGCCGTCGAGAATCAAGAGGCGCAATGAACGACGCGTTGGGAAGCCGCGATCGCTCAGAGCCGGCGGCGGTCAGCATAAGTCTTGAACGACTGCGGCATGCGCTAGAAGAGGTTCCCGGACCGGCACGTATAGCTACCGCCTTGGCTGCGACTTTCGATCGTTGGCATTCACGCGAGTTTCCCGAACGTCGCGCCGCCGTCGCAAAGATGGCCGCTAGTTCACAGTGGTTGACCCAGCTGCTCGACGAATCGATCGATGCGCTCCTCGCACCGTTTTCGCGTGATGCGTTGATGTCGTTTGCTTCTGGAGTTGTGCCGTGCAAGCGGCTCGGCGGATTCATCATGCCCGGCAACGTTCCGGGCGCCGGGATGCATGAGCTCGCGATCGCGCTGCTGTCGGGTGCGGCCGCGATCGTGAAGACCTCCAATCGCGAGGCGGTGTTCTTTCATGCTTTTGCCCGAACACTTCGCGAGATCGATCCTGCCGTCGCGATCCATGCTTGAGGTAACTACCTTCGGACGCGACCGCGGGGATCTGACGCGTCTGCTATACGAACAATGCGATTTCCTCGTGGCCCTCGGCGATGACGCCAGCCTCGCGCATCTCGGGGGCGCCGCCCGCTTGTTCGGATTTGGCAGCCGCGCCAGCGGCGCACTGGTCTCGCTTGCGACACCCGCCAATCTCACCGCGCCTCGCGAGCGCCGTCGCGCGCGATGTTACGCTCTTCGAACAACAGGGCTGTCTCTCGCCTCATCACGTATTCGTCGAGGAGGGCGACGGCGCAACTGCACGCGACTTTGCGCACGCGCTGGCCGAAGCTCTTACCGTATTCGCCGACACGCTGCCGCCCGCGAAGCTTTCGTTGCATCAGGCGGCGGCCATCCGGCGACTCCGCGAGCACGCCCGATGGCGCAGTATCGGCGGGCAATCCGTCCAGCTTTTCGAGGGAGCGCGCGATGTCCTGGACGGTGGTCTTCGATCCCGCGGCGCGATTTAGCGATATCGCCTGGGTATCGAACTGTGACCGTTTCCGCGATTCGCGATGCTGACGAGCTCGCATCGCGGCTGGCGCCCGTCTCCGGTCGCCTCGAAGCATTTGCGCTTGCGGCCGCGGCGAGCGCACGCGCAAGATTCCTCGATGTGCTCGCGGGCGCCGGTGTGACCTACGTATGCGACCCGGGGAAGATGCAATCGCCGCCACTCAACTGGCCCCATGGCGGCGGCGCGATTTCTCGATTTCATAGCTTCGCGATGAGTAATTTACGACAGCTCTTCTTCGACCATGTCGCGCAGACGTCGGGCTCGCCGATCGGGCTGGAAATTTCGCGCGCACATGGGTCGTGGCTGTATTGCCGCGACGGACGCCGCTATCTCGATTTCATTGCGGGGATTGGCGTCTCCGCGCTCGGTCACGGGCATCCCGCGATTTTGCGCGCCCTGGAGGAGCAAGCGCGGCGACATCTGCATGTGATGGTATACGGCGAGTATCTGATCGAGTCGCAAGTGAAACTGGCGACGCAGGCTTAGCGAGTTGCTGCCGCGCGAATTGTCGCGCGCCTATTTCACCAATAGTGGCGCCGAGTCAATCGAGGCCGCCCTGAAACTGGCGCAAGAAGCATACCCGCCGCGCAGGCTTGGTCGCGTTCAATGGCGCTTACCATGGCGACACGATGGCGGCGCTCGCGCTGATGGGAAATCCAACCTTCCGCGCGCCATTCGAGCCGCTGCCGGGCCCGGTTCGCCATCTTCCTTACGATGATGTCGCCGCCCTCGATGCGATCGATTCGACGATCGCGGCTGTCGTCATCGAGCCGGTCCAGGCTGAAGGCGGAGTGCGCATTCCGAGCACCCAATTTATCAAGGCCTTGCGCCAACGATGCGATGAAGCCGGGGTGCTGCTGATCTTCGACGAGGTGCTCACTGGCTTCGGCCGCACCGGGAAGCTTTTCGCGCTCGAACATTTCGGCGTGGTGCCCGACATCATCGTACTGGCCAAGGCGCTCGGCGGGGGTTTGCCATTGGGCGCGCTGTGCGGGCGCGACGAGTTGATCGCGGAGTTCTCCCACGATCCGCCGCTGGGGCACATCACCACTTTCGGAGGTCATCCGCTGTCGTGTGCGACCGGCCTCGCGAGTCTGGAAGTTATCGCAAGCGAGGGTCTTTCCGAGTGCGCAGGTGTGGTGGGAAGCGAAATAGTCGCTCGCATCGAGGGTTTTGCGGCGCCTGAGGTTGCCGCGGTACGCGGGATCGGATTGCTGATCGGAATCGAATTTCAGCAGGCCGCCATCGCGCATCGCTTCGTAGCGGCTACACTCGCCGAAGGAATGGTCATCAACTGGACCCTCAACGCGGAGAAGGTGGTGCGGCTCGCGCCACCGCTCAACATTCAACCCGCTGAGGTTGATTTCGCCATCAACGCGATGGGCAATGCGCTCGAATCTCTCCGGCGCGAGGCTTGAGTTAGTCGTGGCTCTAAGTGAACCTTGATGGGGGATGGCTTCGGAGGCTAACAGCGGCGCGGGGCGCGGACGCGTGGATCGACTGGGTCGGGACATTTTCTGCCTCGGCCGAGCACGGCGCCGGAATGAACGGCGAGGAAGCCTCGCTCCAGGTTTTGCGGGTCGGCACCTCGATCGCCATCGTGTTTCTGATTATCTACCTGACGTACGATCTTTGGTTGCGGCCCGGCGAAGGTTTATCCGGCGCCGTCTTCCACTGGATCGCCATTTTTGCGACGGTTGGATTCCTCGGCGCCAGCTTCACTGGTGGCTTTCGTCGGCACTGGAAACTGTGGAATCTGCTATTCTCTGTCACGCTGATTTCGCTCTTCATAATGATCAGCCGGCAGACGAAGGATGCTGATTCCAGATACATCGCCATACTTCTCTATCCGCTAGCCAGCGCGGCTTTTGTCGATTGGGACTGGCGGTGGCAGGCGCTATCAGGTCTCACCTGCCTCGCCTTGTATGGGCTCGCGCAACTATTCATTCCGCTAACCGGCGATTCGATATATCGATGGTTCGGACTGCTGGCGGCGGTCACGTTGGCGCGAGTGCATCTCATTCTTTATGGGTGTCTATCGGCAGCGAGTCGAAGCGCAGATCGACCAGATGAAACAGGCGGCGGCTTTTCGCGAAGCTCAGATCGCCACCATGGCCCATGACATTCGCAGCCCGGTTGCCGCGATAGCAGGTTTCACCGATCTACTGGAAGATGAGGACCTCGACGAAGACGATCGCAAGGCCATTCTGACTCGCATCGGCACTACTGCCTGGTCGATGGATCTTACCGTCAGCAACGTGCTCGATCTCTACCAGCTAGCCGGGGGAAGCATCGTCGGCCTCACCAATGCGTGTAGACCCCAATCGGATTGTCGCCGATGCGGCATCGAATTGCGCCTCGCAGGCAATCCACAAAGGACTGAGACTCACTGTCTCATATGGCGAGGTGGCGCGCGGCGATTTCGACCCGCGGCATCTCGAACGCATCGCGCGCAACCTGCTTGCGTACTCGATTGCGCGGCTCTCGGAGGGCGAGATTCGCCTGCGCACATTTTCCACTGCCGGCGGGATCGCAATCGAAGTCGAAGACGACGGCCCTGCGCCTACCGAGGAAGAACTTGCGTCGCTGCGCGATCGAAGCGGAAATCATGGCAGCCGACCGGCCAAAACAGTGCTCGGCCTCTATGTCGCACGCGCGCTCGCCGAGACCTCGGGCGGCGATGTGAAGCTTACCCGGCCCGGGGAAGATCGGATCAGACTGATCGCGGAAGTTCCTTCCGCGCGAATCGATTCCAAGCTTGCGCCGCAACCCTCCTGATTCGATGCCTTCGAAAACCAAATTTCCCGGCGAGTTCGAGCTTATCGAGCGGTTGGTGAAGGGCCTCCGCACTACACGCCGAACCATGCTCGGACCGGGCGACGATTGCGCGATTCTGGCACCATCCAAGCGCCCGCAACTGTTCACCATCGACTCGATGCTCGAGGGGGTGCATTTTCGCCTCGATTGGGGGCCGCCGGAAAAGCTCGGCGCAAAAGCGCTTTCGGTGAACCTGAGCGACATCGCCGCAATGGGTGGAAAGCCGACCGCATGCGTGATCAACCTCGCGATTCGTCGAGGACTGGAGGCGCGCTTCTTCGATCGCCTGTATGCCGGTCTTCGTGAAGTGGCGCAGCGCTATGACGTCGATGTGGTGGGCGGAAACGTGACGCGCAGCCGATCGCCTGGCGATCACAGTCGCGCTTCTCGGTGAAACCTCGCGCGGCAGTGACGCGCCGCGACCTCGCGCGCGGCGGCGACGATATTTTCGTAACCGGCACGGTCGGCGATTCGGCGGCGGGACTGGCGATTTTATCGGACAAACTCGCGGCTCGCGGCGCCGCGAGAAAGTTTCTTATCGAGCGCCACCTGAATCCGACCCCACGCATAGAGGCCGGGCTCGCGCTGGTGAAGCTGCACTCGACGCCGGCAGCGATCGACATCAGCGATGGCCTATTGCAGGATCTCGGGCATATCCTCGAACGGAGCAGCGTCGGCGCCGAAATCGATGCGGCATTGATCCCGCATCTCTCCGCAGTATCGCGCCGTGATGGGCGACAATTTGACGCTCGCGCTCGGCGGCGGAGAGGACTACGAGCTGCTATTTTGTAGCGCGCCCGGTTCGTCTGAAAAATCGCTGACGAAGGCTCTCGGAGTGCCCGTGCGTCGCATCGGACGAATTGTGAACGGAAGCCGAACCATCGTTCGCGACGCCCGATGGCGCGATGATGCCGGAGCTGCGCGGCTGGGATCAGTTGCGCTCGCTCGCATGAGGCTTCTTCGTTGATGCTGCTGCTTCCCATCGCTCGTCGCCGGATTGCTGTTAGTCAGCGCGCTACTCGCCGCGTCAGAAACCGCGCTCTTCGCCCTCACCCGCATGGAGCATACGCGCGAGCAGCTCTCCGGCGCCGGTGCGCGAAGCGCTGGATCGACTGATGCGGCGTCCATTGGAGTCGCTCATCGTCGCGATCGGATTGAACGAGGCTTCGAACGTGTTCGCCGAATGCCTCGGGACGATTTTCTTTCTCACCTGGCTGGGACCGCTTGGCGGGTATGTCGCGGTCCCGGTGATGTTCATCCTGGTGCTGCTGTTCTGCGACATCACGCCAAAAACTTTCGCGCTCGGTTTTCCAGGCGGCATCGCGACCATCACTGCCCGGCTGCTCGCGGCGTTGGTGCAAATTGTTCATCCGATAACCAGCCGCTTCATCGCTTCCGAAGAAGCGCCACGTCCCGGAGCCAGTCTCGGAATCGGAATTCAAAGCGCTGCTGCGGCTAGGCGAAAATCTTGGCGAGGTCGAACCTTCCGAGCGCGCGATGATCCATCGGGTGTTCGAGTTCGCAGCGCGCCGCGTGAGCGACATCATGACGCCGCGCGATCGCATTTTCATGCTCGACATCAACACGCCGCCCGACGAAATTTTTGCGCAGGTCATCCACGGCCACTTCTCGCGAGTGCCGGTTTATCGCGGCAATCCCGACAATATCGTCAGGCGTGCTGAATGCAAAGGATCTGGTCGGCCGGCGCCTCGAAGCCACCCCGCCACGCATCGATCGCATCATCAGGCCGCGCGCTGTTCGTTCCGCCCGGCAAGCCGTTGGGAGAGATTGTTCGACGAGATTCGGCGCGAACGCGTGTGGATGGCACTGGTGGTCGACGAGTTCGGCAAGCTGCTCGGCCTGGTGACGCTGGAAGACGTGCTCGAAGAACTTTTCGGCGAGATTCGCGACGAGTTCGACCTCGAAGGTCCGGAGCTCACCAAGGTTGGCGAACGCGAATGGCTGGTGTCCGGAGGCATCGACATCAAGCGGCTGCGCGATGAGTTCGGCGACGGCTTTCGCAAATCGCGGAGGCGCGCGCACCTTGAGCAGCCTGATCCTGCGGACCCTGCGGCGGGTGCCGCGCGCCGGCGAATCGGTAAAGATCGGCGACTTCGACGCGGTCGCGGAACGCGTGCGCGGCGCGACCATCGAGCAGGTGAGGTTGCGCCGATGATTGTTTCCATCCTCAGTGTCGCGCTCGCCGTACATCGCATGCATCGCGGTGCAGGCGCTGTCGGCCGCCAGCGAGATCGCGCTGGTTTCGGCCGACGAAGCCAAGATGCAGGCCGAGACCGAAAGCGGGGGCCGTCTCGCGGCGGTGCTCGGCAAGGTTTTGCAAAATCGCGATCGATCTGCTGGCGCTGGTGTTGACCACCAACAACCTCGCTACCGTCATCGCGGCCGCGCTGTTGACCAGTTTTCTACATGGCATCCGCCCGCATTATGCGCTGTGGGCGCCCTTCATCCTCGCACCCTTGACGCTGGTCGTCGGCGAGGCGATTCCAAAAATGCTCGCGCTGCGACGCTCGGTGGATTTTGCGCGCTCGCCGCGCGTCCGCTCTCGATGCTCGCGACGATCCTGTGGCCATTGTTGGCGGCGGAAACCGCGCTGAGCGGGCTCCTGCGTTGGATCGTCGGGGTGCCGTCGGAAGTTGAGAGCGTGTTTCTGAGCCGCGAGGATCTCCAGCTGTTGTTGGAGCGCCGAATGCCGCGGGCCGCATCGCCGCAAACCGATGCGATCCTGCCACTGGAACGCCGCATGATCAGCCGCATCTTCAAATTCGCCAACGCCGAGGCGCGCAAGGCGATGGTGCCGCTGGTGCAGGTGGTTGCGATACCGGAGGACACGCGCCTTGATGCCGCGATCGAGTTGGTGCGACGCGAGGGTCATAGCCGCATCCCGGTGTTTCGACGCCGGATTACCGATCTAGTCGGCGTCGTGCACGTCTTCGATCTCCTCGAGGCGCCGGACCTCAGCGCACCGGTCAGCGAGGTGATGCGTCCGGTCAGCTATTTTCCGGAATCGATGCCGCTGGACGAAGTACTGCTTGCACTCCAGCGCACCCGCGAGCATCTGTCGGTGGTCGTCGACGAATATGGCGGCGCGTCGGGAATTCTGACCGTCGAGGATCTACTCGAGGAAATCGTCGGTGACATCGAGGACGAATACGACGCCGCCGAGCGTCTGACCCGCATCGTCAACAATCGCACGCTACGCGTGATGGCGCGCGCGCACGGTCACCGAATTGAATGAACGCTTCGGCTTAAAACTCCCGGAAGCGGATGAGTATGCTACCATCGGTGGGCTTGTGGTCGAGCGGCTGGGTCATATTCCGAAGCCCGGCGAGCAGCTCAAGGCAGGCGACCTCACTCTGACGGTGCTGCGCAGCGATGCGCGCGCGGTGCGCGAAGTGATGTTGCATCTTGCGCGGCCGCTCCGCTCCGAATACACGCGCCGGGAATGACCGAAAAAAGAATCCGCGAAATTCTCGCTTCCGTAGCGTCCGGCAAGGTCGGCGTCAATGCGGCATTCGAGGTCTTAAGGATCTCCCCTTCGAAGACTTGGGATTTGCCAAGCTCGATTCGCATCGCACGATGCGGCGCGGCATCCCTGAAGTCGTCTTCGGCGAAAATAAAACCGTCGATCAGATCGCAGCGATCGGCATGCGTGTCGTGAAAAGCGGGACCAACCTGATCGTCACGCGACTGGCGGCCGACAAAGCGCGCGCGCTGAAGCGCAAAATGCCGCGCTTGAAGTATCTGCCCGATCCGCGCATCGCTACCGCGATCGTGGAAGCTCCGAAGATTTCCGGCCATGGATCGATCATGGTCATCAGCGCGGGAACCTCCGATATCCCGGTTGCCGAGGAAGCTGCGATTTGCGCCGAGTTGTTCGGTAATCGTGTCGCGCGGCTCTACGACGTCGGCGTGGCGGGACTTCATCGCCTCACGGCCAACCTCGAATCGATCAAGACCGCGAGTGTGCTCATCGTCGTCGCGGGGATGGAAGGCGCGCTGCCTTCGGTGGTGGCGGGCCTGCTCGACAAGCCGGTGGTGGCAGTACCGACCAGCGTCGGCTATGGCGCGGCGTTCGGCGGCATCGCGGCGCTCCTCGGAATGCTGAACACCTGCTCCAGCGGCGTGACGGTGGTGAACATCGACAACGGCTTCGGCGCGGCGTTCGCGGCCACCCTGATCAATCGCGTGGGATTGAAGCAGCTCGGCTGATGGCGAAACGCGACCTCACCACCGGGCGCGCGCGACGCGCGATGAAGATGGGCGAGCTCGCCTCGCAGGTCGGATATAGCTATCTGTGGACGTCGATTCGACGCCCCTTCCTCAATGCCCCGGCGCGCGATCGCGAGCTCCTCGAAACCCACATCAAGAACGCGCAGCGCATCGTCGAGGGATCCGCGCAACTTCGCGGCGCGTTTCTGAAGCTGATCCAGATGCTCTCGATGCGTCACGACCTGCTGCCCGGCGAAGCGCTTGACGTGCTCAAGGCGACCCAATCGAACGTGCCCCCGATGAGCTATCCGATGATCTCGGATCAGATTCGCAAAGAGCTGGGCGGTCGGCCGGAGCAGCTTTTTCGCACCTTCGATCAGACCGCGTTCGCGGCGGCCTCGCTCGGCCAGGTGCATCGCGGAAAGCTGAAGGACGGCCGCGACGTCGCGGTGAAGGTGCAGTATCCCGGCGTCGAGGGCACCGTCGATCAGGATCTCAAGAATCTGAAAATCCTGCTCAAGACGCTCGGCTCGATTGCGCGCGACGTGATGCGCCAGAAGGTCGACGTCAACATCATCTATGGCGAACTGGAAGCGCGCCTCAAAGAGGAGCTCGATTACTACCTCGAAGCGCGCAACATGACCGAATACGGCAAATTCTTCGGCGACGATCCCGGACATCATAGTTCCACAGGTGGTCAAGGATTTGAGCTCGCGGCGCGTGCTGACGATGACTTTCATCGACGGCTATCCACTGATGGACGTCCTCGGCACCGTGGTGGAAGAGGATTTGCGGCGCTGGGTCGCGCGCAAATGTTCCGAATTTGCGTGGCGCCAGGTCCTCGAGTTGGGCGCGCTGCATACCGATTTTCACCCCGGGAACTACCTGGTGACGTATCATCCGAAGCTTGGCGTGCTGGATTTCGGATCGGTGCGGCGCTTCGCGGAGCCGGTACGGAAGGGCTATCTGCAAGTTGCCAAAGCGATCCTCGACGACGATGACAAATCGCTAGCGGCGGGACTGGTGAAGCTCGGTTATCTCGATCGCACGCAGGATCCCGCGCCGATGCTGAAAGTCATTCGCATCCTGTTCGAGCCGATGTATACGCGTGGCGAGTTCGATCCGACGACCTACGACACGGTCAAGAAGGCCCAACAGGTCGGCGAGCTGGCGCTGGAGAACAAGCTGTACAAATCTCCCGACCACAGCGTGTTCCTGCTGCGCGCGCTGGTCGGTCTCGAAGGCATCATGATGCGGCTGGGCGTGAAGGACGATTACCGGAGCATCTTCGAGCGATGCGTCGAACGAGCGCTGCGAAAATAGATCCTGGCGTGAAGGGCGCGGCTACCACGGTCCATCTCGATTCGCTCGAAGGCCATCGCGATCATCATTTTCGGAGGACTTCGAAGCGGCGCGTCGCCGGCGAGAAGAGCGCGTTGGCGTTCATCAATGAAGTCGGCTTCTGCACCGGCTTCACCGCGGGTCTGGGTGTGCCGTGCCTGCGCGAGGCGATCGCGGGCGAGCGCGAGCCGAAAATTCCCGAGCATCTCCAACACGACTATGCGATCGGGATGACCTGGGGCATTAAAGACACGCTGCCTGCGAAGCGCCTGGTGTACTATGGCAAGGTGATTGCGGGGCGGCCGAGTTTCATCGCGCGGGACTTGCTCGGCGCGTTCCTCCGCTTGCGCATCGAGCCCGGCGGCTATGCGAAGCTCTACGCACGCGGGTTGTTGGGGCATTGCGCCAAGGGAATCATGGATGCGCTGACGAAACGCGGCGCTTCGGAAACCATGGCGCTGAAGCTTGCGAGCGGATACTCGCAACCGAATCGGCGCGCCGAGTTCGATCGCGCGATGAAGGATCTGCAGGGAAAATTCCTCGCGCTCAAAGTCGAAGAGCGCTACGAGCCGTTCACTTATGTTTGGGACACGATGGAGCATCGCTGGCCCGACGCATTGAAGGAAAGTCGCTCGCTGTCCAAGTCTGCGGCGGCGTACCTCATCATCCGGCGCTACTTCGAGGTCGCGGGTTTCGGCAACGAACGCGCGCTGGCGCGCACTCTTCAAATCGATCCAGCCCTGGTTGATGGCGCGGCGCGCAAGCTGGAGCGCGAAAAACTCATCGCGCGCGAGGTTCGCATCGAAGGCGCGCCCGGCAAGCATTCGGTACTGCGCGGACTTCTTTAGCTATGACGCCCGGTCCAGCAGTTCTTTGGCGGCGCGGCGGAACTTATCGGAGACCTCGGCGCCGCCGAGCATCCGTGCGATTTCGTCGGTGCGTTCGCTTTGCTCGAGCTGACGAACCCGCTGCGCGTGGCGCCGCGACGCTCCTCCTTCTCGACATGAAAATGGCGATCGGCGAATGCCGCGATCTGCGGCAGATGCGTGACGCACAATATCTGATGATACTTCGCGAGCTCCTTCAGCTTGCGCCCGACGACTTGCGCGATCTCGCCGCCGATGCCGGCGTCAACCTCGTCGAAGATCATCGTCGCGACGCCGCGCCGTTGCGCCTCCAGCCGTTTGAGCGCGAGCATCACGCGCGAAAGCTCGCCGCCCGAGGCGATTCGCGCCAGCGCCATCGGCGGCTGCCCGAGATTGGGCGACAGATGGAACTCAACCATGTCGATGCCGCTCGGCCCCATCGCGATGCCGTCGCGCATCAGCGCGCCTTCGCCCGATGCGACGCTATCGAGGCGCGCCTCGAACACCGGCGCGCGCATCCCGAGGGTCTTGAGCTCCGCTTCCATCTTGCGCTTGAGATCGGCGGCGCCGCGTTTGCGCTCGGCGCTGAGTTTCTTGGCCGCCGCGAGGAGATCATCGAGCGCGCGCTCGAGTTCCGCCTCGGCCTGATGCCTCGAGACCTCGACGTTTTCCAGCTCCGCGATTTCAGCGCGGGATTTTTCCAGCGTCGCGATCGCTTCGTCGAGCGAGCCGCCATATTTGCGCTTGAGGCGCGTCAGTTCCTGCAGGCGCGCGTCGATGTCTTCGAGGCGCGCCGGGTCGGCCTCGATGCGATCGGCGTAGGCGCGCATCGAATGCGCCGTCTCCTCGAGGTTGGCGCGCGCGGCGCGCAGCGTTTCCAGCGGCTGCGCCAGCGCGGCATCGAGTTCGGCGGCCTCGGCGAGGCGCGCCTCCGCCTTCGCGATGATATCGAGCGCCGCACCCTCCTGCGCCGTAGAGCATCTCCTCGGATTCATGCGCAGCGGCGGAGAGTTTCGCTGCGTTGGCGAGCACGATGCGCTCCTTCTGGAGGTCCTGCATCCTCGCCGGGAATCAGCTCGGCCTTTTCCAACTCGTTGACGCGAAAGCGCGCGAGATCGAGGAGGTCGGCGCGTTCCCGCTCACGCCGCGTCAGATCATCGAGATGGGCCTTGCACTCGAGCGCCTGCTGATGCAGCTCGCGATATTGCGCGAGAAGATTTTCCACGCCGGCGAAGCGATCGAGCATCGCTTCGTGGCTCTCGGCGCGCAGCAGCGATTGCGCCTCATGCTGCCCATAGACCTGCACCAGCGCGGGCCCGACGCGCGAGAGCGTTTGCACGGTCGCCAGCTCATGGTCGATCAGCACGCGCGAGCGGCCGCCCTCGGCGATGATGCGGCGAATCACCAGCTCGCGCTGGTCCGGGGACGCGCTGCAAGTCCCTCGAGCGCGAGTTCGCCTTCCAGTTCGAAGAGCGCCTCGACGACCGCTTCTTTCGCATCGGTCCTGACGACCTCGGGCGAGGCGCGGCCGCCGAGCAGCAGTCCGAGCGCGCTCAAGATGATGGTTTTTCCGGCGCCGGTTTCGCCGGACAGAATGTTCAGGCCGGGGCAGAACTCGAGGGCCGCTTCCTCGATGATCGCGAAGTTGCGGATTCTCAGTTCGGCCAGCATCGCGAGTTCAACCCCAGCGCAGTTTGTCGCGCCAAATCTCGAAGTAAGGATGCGCCGATCGGATCAGCACGACTGCGTAGCGTCCGCGGCGAATTTTCACGTAATCGGTGGCGCCCAGCTGGGCCGGCTCCTGGCCATCGATGATCAAGGTCGAATCGTGATCGGCACTTTTCACCCGCACTTCAATCTCAAATGAATCGGGCAACACCACCGGCCGATTGCTCAAAGTATGCGGACAAATCGGCGCGAGAACCAGCACCCCCAGGCTCGGATAAACGATTGGGCCGCCCGCGCTGAGCGCGTATGCGGTCGAGCCGGTCGGCGTCGAGATGATCAGGCCGTCGGCGCGATACTCGCAAAAGCGCTCGCCCTCGGCAGTAACTTCGAGCTGCATCATCCTGCCGAGCGGGCCCTTGTTGAAGACCACATCGTTGAGCGCGAGGAAGCGCTGCACGACTTCGGCGCTGCGTCCCGAGCCGCGACATATTTCCGCTTCCAGGGTGATGCGGCGATCGGTTTCGTAGTCGCCCGCCAGCACGCGCTCGAGCGCCTGCTTCGCTTCGCTGGTGCTCGCCTCGGTAAGAAATCCGAGCCCGCCGAGGTTGATGCCGAGAATCGGGGTCTCGCGCTTGCCGACCTTGCGCGCGATGCCGAGTAGGGTGCCGTCGCCGCCGAGCACCACGATAAGGTCGGCGCGACGCACCAGCTCATCGCGCGAGACCGGCTCTGCGCCAATGACTTCCGCCACTGCCGGTCTCGGCAAGCACTTTCTTGCGCCGCTCGCGCAGCCATCCGGTCAAGGTGGTCGCCGATGTTCGAGCGCTTCCGCACGGTCGCGCTTGACCACGATTCCGACTGCTCTGATTGGACGCTTGGGCACGGCGTTCAGGCACTTATCACGACCCGGCGATGAAGCGCGACCGAGCGCGCGCCTAGCGCGTGCGCTGCTCGACGGTGGGATGCTTTTTTCCATAGATGATCGCGATCGCATTGATGTAGTAGCCGGTCATGTTTTCGCTGGTCTGCGCGCGGCTGTCGTTGATGACGATCGCGTCGGCGCCGGTTTCGCATCGCCTTCGCGATCACCAGCGGCAAGCACATCCTTTTCCTCGACGAAGCGATTGCCAAGGCCCTCGATGATCGCGACCTCGCGATATTCCGTCAGCGGCGCGGCTGCGCAGCACCGGCAGGTTGCAATCGGGCGGCTTGGCGGCCGGCCCGACGGCTCGACTTCGGACATGGTGATTTGTGGAGGCAGCGCGACCTTGGTGCAGGCGGCGAGCATGGCCACATCGACGAGGCGCGATGGTTATGCGGCAAAATTGGAGCACGCAAAATGAATAGCGGCGCGCGGAGATCGTGCGGCAAGCTTCCGAGTCATCGATCGAGCATTCTCGATTTCGCCGCCGCATCGTATAAGATCGCGGCGGACACCTAGAAAATGGCAAACAAATCTTCACCCTCACGGCCGCTGCTCGGCGCGCACGTTTCGATTGCGGGCGGCGTCGCGGAATCGATCGCGCGCGGCACCTCGATCGGATGCGACTGCATCCAGATTTTCACCAAGTCGTCGCGGCAATGGAAATCCAAGCCCTACACCGAGGAGGAAATTGCCGCTTTCAGGCGCAATCTGCGCGAAAGCGAGATCGGATGCGTGGTCGCGCACGATTCCTACCTCGTCAACCTCGGCGCGCCCGACGAAGCGCTGCGCAAAAAATCGATCGCGGGATTTATCGACGAGATCGAACGCTGCGAGGCGCTCGGGGTGCCGTGGCTGGTCGCGCATCCAGGATCGCACGTCGGCTCGGGCGAGGACGCCGGCATCGCGACGATCGCGAAATCCATCGACGAGGCGCATAAGGCGTGTCCCGGATATCACCGTGAAGGTCGCGCTGGAAATCACCGCGGGCCAGGGCAGCAATCTCGGCTGCTCGTTTCCGCAGATGGCGCGCATCTTCAACGCGGTGAAGGAGAACGACCGCCTGCGGCTATGCTTCGACACCGAGCACGCCTTCGCCTCGGGCTACGACATTTCGAATGCGGAGGGCTATCAGCGCACTTTTGCCGAGCTCGATGAGCACATCGGCATCAAGCGCATCGTCGCGTTTCATCTGAACGATTCGATGAAGCCGCTCAACTCGCGCGTCGATCGCCATGAGCACATCGGCAAGGGTCACATCGGCACCGGGGCTTTCGAGCGCCTGCTGCATGATAAGCGATTCTTCGGCATTCCGATGTGCCTCGAAACCGAGCCGGGCCCCGAGATGAAGGACATCGCCGCCGACCTCGTGACGCTCAAGGGCTGCTCTAGTCTACGTCGATGCAGAAACGAATTCTCACCGGCGATCGCCCGACCGGCCCGCTCCATCTCGGTCATTATGTCGGCTCGCTCGCCAATCGCGTGCGGCTGCAGGACGAGTACGACACCTACGTCCTCATCGCCGATGTGCAGGCGCTGACCGACAACTTCGAGCATCCGGAAAAGCTCGAGGCCAACATTTTCGAGGTCGCGCTGCGATTACCTCGCGGTCGGCCTCGATCCCGAGAAGGCCAAGTTCGTCGTCCAGTCGATGGTGCCCGAGCTGCCCGAGCTGACGATCTACCTGATGAACCTCGTGACGGTCGCGACGCTCGAGCGAAATCCTACCGTCAAGGAAGAAATCAAGCAGCGCAATTTTGTGAAAGGCGTTCCGGTAGGATTTTATACCTATCCGATCTCCCAGGCCGCCGACATCACCATCTTCAAGGCCGAGCTGGTGCCGGTCGGCGAGGATCAGCTTCCGATGATCGAGCAGGCGCGCGAAATCGTGCGGCGCTTCAACCGGCTCTATCGCAAGGTGCTCATCGAGCCGAAGGCGATGCTCGGCCAGATGGCGCGGCTGCCCGGCACCGATGGCGGCGCGAAAATGTCGAAGTCACTCGGCAACACCATCCAGCTCGGCGATCCGACCGAGGTGGTGCGCAAGCGCGTGATGTCGATGTTCACCGACCCGACGCGGATTCATCCGACCGATCCCGGCCACGTCGAGGGCAATCCGGTCTTCACCTATCACGACGTCTTCAATCCGAATAAGGACGAAATCGAGGATTTGAAGGATCGCTATCGCAAGGGCACGGTCGGCGACGTCGAGGTGAAGCAGAAGCTCTTCGACGCGCTGGAGAAATTTCTCGGTCCGATTCGCGAGCGCCGCAATCGATTCGCCGCGCAGCCGCAAGCTGGTGAACGAGATCATCATGGAAGGAACGCGCAAAGGCCGCGCGGTCGCCGCCGAACACGATGGCCGAAGTCCGCGACGCGATGAAGCTCAGCTACAAGTTCGGCGCCTAGCGCGCCTGATCGTTAGTGCGCGCTCAGCACCGACTGCACCGCCGATGGAAGCTTGTCGGCATGGGTAAGCAGCATCGCGAGTTGCCAGCGTTGTTCGTCGGTCAGGGCGCTCGCGAATCCCGGCATCCCCGAAAGCCGGATTCCATGGGTGATGATCCAGAACGGCACGCCCTCGGGATCATCGGTCACCATTTCGTCATGCTCGAATAGCTGCGGCGGAGGCGGAAACATGCCCTTCGCGATCGGGCCTGCGGGATTTCCCGGCGCACCGTGGCATGGCGCGCAATTCTCCTTGTAGGTTTTCGCACCCGCCGTCAGATTGTCGTCATTGAGGGAGAGCGGATCTTTGACATCCGCCGCGCCGCGCAGGCTGGCCTAATCGCGAGGCCGGCGACGGTCGCTTCGAGCGGGAGCGGTCGCGCGGTGGTTTCCATCGGGGCGCCGCCATTGGTGATGAAGAAGTAACCGCCGACGAACAGAAGCACGATCGCGGCGAAAATTCCCAGGATGAAAGCTCCGAGACGTCCGGACATCAAAAGCTCCTCGCACAATGGAAAATGTGAAGAAGGCGGCACTGCTGCCGCCCTCTGATGATTGAAACGGATTTGAGGAGCGAGCGAAAGACTTCGCGTCGTCAGGGCTTATCGGAGGCAGCCGCGGAGGGCGCATTCACAGGCGCGGCTGGAGCAGGAGCGACCGGAGCGGCGCGCGGCCGGAACATTCGCCGCCGCAACCGATGCGATGGGCGCCGGCGCTGCGGAAGTGACAGGTGCGGTTGCGGGTGGCGCGGCGGCTGCGGCGACCGGTTCCAGATGCGTGGTCATGACGAGGTTGTCGTGCCCCCACGCCGCACCATCGGCACAGTCGACCACGCCGGGGATGATGTAAACGAGGAACGCCCATATCTCGTAGCCCCACCGGAAGTTAGCCTCGTTTTGCATCGTGGCTGACTGGTAGCCCGGCTTGCTCACCTGGAGATTCAAATCATCCTTCGAGGGAACCGTGAACGAGACCGGAGTAACACCTACAGGCGAGCTATTTGAGGTGACCTGCGCCCCGGGAGGATCGGAGATCACGGTGATCTGATCGGTAGTCCCCTTCAGCATCGTCGCGCAGCCCGAAAGAATCATTAAGTAAAACCCGAATGTCCATGCCAATAGCGATTTCGCCATGACTAACCCCCTCCCCGAGGCCACTAGCGGTGAGCGCTAGAGCATCTCACGGACTAGATGCGACTACAAGTGGCGCCTCTGCGAGGTCGATTCGTCAGCAGATTGCCAACAAAAAAGCTTGCTTGTAGTTACGGTGCTCGGTGCGGCGCCATGTCGATGCATCGACAGAAGCGGGGAGATTGGCGTACGCGGCCAATACCTATAGATATGCCGCAACCGAAATGCTGTCCGAACCAAACACCCTGGCCGAGGACCCCCCCGCGAGCGCCGGCGCGCATGACTCCATCTTCGGCTACTTCCTGATCCTATGCCTCGCTGGAGGTCTCGGCGCTCCGACCGGCATCGCGGCGATTCCGATTGGCTATTTCCTTAAAGACAATTTGCATCTCTCGGCGGTAAACCTGGCGCTGTTCGTCGCGATTACCGGTTTGCCCGGCTATGTTGCGTTTTTGCCGGGGTTCGCGCGCGATCGATTTCGTCCACGCGCGATGGGCGATCGCTTCTACCTGCTCGCAGGCGCGCTGGTAGCGATCGCCGCGTACCCTACCTCGGGACCGCGGCACTCGATTACACGCGGCTGCTCTATGCCACCCTGATCGCAGGCATCGCCTACCTTTTCATCCTCGCGGGCGCGCAGGCGATCATGACCGGGGTGGCGCGGGCGGAGCTGATGACGGGTCGTTTGAGCGTAATCGCGGGAGTTGGAACCTACTTTCCTGCGGTCATCTCGGCATTTCTGGGCGGATGGATGGTGGCGCACCTGGCGCCGCGGATGACCTTCATCATCGCCGCATGCATGACGGCGGTGATCGCGGCGCAATCATTCTGGCGGCTCGGCGCAGTCATCGAATTCGAGGAAGCCGGACATCGCACCGACGGTGGCATCGCCGCCGCGTTGCGCCTGATGCGTCATCGGACCGATCTGGCCCGCCACCATCATTTTCTTCCTGTGGAACTTCGGACCGGGCTGGGGCACGCCGATGTTCTACTATCTCACCGAGACAGTAAAACTCTCGAGCCAGCTTTTCGGCACCTTCACCGCGTTGCAATGGCTATTTTTCATTCCTAGCGCAATCTTGTACGCCCCATTGTGCCGCCGGTTTTCGCTGTCCTCATTACTATGGTGGGGGACACTGGTCGCGATCCTCCAAGGTCCCATCATGTTCCTCGCGCGAGGGCCCGCGAGCGCGATCACCGTCGCGGTGTTGTACGGACTGCTCGGAGGATTTCCCACTGCGGCATACGTCGACCTCATCAATGAGATCGTGCCCCAAGGGCCTCGAAGGGACCGGCATGATGCTGGCGGTGACGACCTCGAGCGCGGTGGCATCCAATTCTGGCAACCTGCTGGGAAGCTGGATTTACTCGACCGGCGGGTTCGCTTCGGCGGTTGCAATCACGACGTTGGCGACGGCGCTCATCGTGCCGGTGCTATGGTGGATACCCGCGAGCGTTACCTCATCACGCGAGGGCGAGGCTCTGTGATGTCTCCGAAAAAAAAAGCGGCCGACAAGGCCGGCCGCTTTTGGTGCATCGTGAATGGAACTCGTGCTAGGCGCTCTTTTCCGCGCGCTCGCTACGCTCGCCACGATGATCGCCGCGCTCGCGCTCGGCCCGATCCCGATCACGGGTCGCCTTTTCGCTATGGCCCTGCGCGTGAGGAGTCAGGTTGCTGGTCGTCAGCACCTCGATGAACTTGCGCGCTGCCGGCGACAGCTCGCGGCCACGCTTGTAGATGATCGCGAGCGGGCGCGTGAACGGTCCCTCCTGGAACTCGATCATCTTCAGCGATCCGCGCGTCATCTCGTTTTCGACCGTCAGGCGCGGGACGATCGCGCATCCGAGCCCGATCTCGACTGCGCGCTTGATGGTCTCGATGTTGTCGAACTCCATCGTGTACAGCGGTTTGACCCCATAGTCGCGCAGGATGCGATCGGACGCCTTGCGGGTCGAGATGTCGCGCTCGTAGCCGACGAAGTTCTGACCCACTAGTGCACTGACGCTGACCTTGTTGTGCTTGGCCAGCGTATGGTCAGGCGGAACGACAAGCACTAACTCATCGTGACGAAACGGGATGGTGACGATCTGGCTGCGCTTGGCCGGATAGGCAACCACTCCGAGGTCGATTTTGCCTTCGATCAGGTCTTCATAAATCTTGTTGGAGCGCAGGTATTCCAAATGCACGTTAACTGCGGGATAGTTGCGCAGGAATTCCGTCAGATATGGCGGCAATTCATGCAGCCCGACGCTGTAGACAGTTCCGACCCGAATCGAGCCGGCGATCACCGAGCCGATTTCGCGGAGACGGTTTTCGAGCTCCAGGAACTTGCGGACGATTTCTTTGCTCGAAGTGTAAAGAATTTGTCCGGCGGCGGTCGGTTTGACTCCCGCTCTGCCGCGTTCTATCAATCGGCAATCATATTTCTCTTCGAGGCTGCGGACCTGCTGACTGACCGCCGATTGAGTGACAAAATTTTGCGATGCGGCATAAGAAAAGCTTCCGCTTTCAATGATGTCGCAGAAGACTTTTAGCGTTTCGATATGCATGAATTCTGCTCTTTCGTATAAGCCTATTTGATGCACGGAGTTGAAGCAATCAGTAGAAGGATTGAAGTTCGCGCCGGTATGATATGAGCTTGAAGCATAGCGAAAGTTGCGTCAATAGACTGGAATGAGTCCGGTCAGAAGGCCCACGCTGGCATCCGATCAATTACGCTGCGCCGAGGGCCCGGTTACCAACCATCGTTCATAAATCTACGAATTGTGGAACGGAGCGCGTCATGGCTGAGCTTTTGAAGGACCTGGATTACTTCGATCTTGATGACTTTCCTCACCTCTGAGGAGAAGATGACGCGCAATACCGTCAAGCAGTTTGTCCAACGCGAAATCCTTGCCAAATATCGAACAGCATTTCGCAAATGAGACCTTCCCACGCGAAATAATCCCTCAGATGGCGGAGCTGGGATTCTTCGGCGCTAACCTTAAAGGTTACGGATGCGCCGGGATGGGCAATATCGCCTACGGCCTCATCATGCAGGAACTGGAAGCCGGCGACTCTGGATTGCGCTCGTTCGCATCAGTGCAAAGTGCACTCTCGATGTACGCAATTTATGCTCACGGGACCGAGGAACAGAAGCGCCGCTACTTGCCCGAAATGGCCAATGGCAAACTCATCGGATGTTTCGGGCTGACCGAACCCGACCACGGCTCCGACCCCGGCGGGATGGAAACGCGCGCGCGACGCGAGGGCGACAAATGGATCCTCAACGGCACCAAGCGATGGATCACCAACGGCTCGATTGCGGACGTCGCGATCGTCTGGGCGCGCATCAATGAAGGAATTGCAGGATTTCTAGTGGAGAAGGGCACGCCCGGGTTCAGCACGCGCGACATCCACGGGAAGTTTTCAATGCGCGCTTCGATCACCTCGGAGCTGATCCTCGAAGATGTGCGCATTCCGGCGGCCAATCAGCTTCCCGAAGCGCGAGGACTTCGCGCACCACTCAGCTGTCTCACCCAGGCGCGCTATGGAATCGCGTGGGGCGCAATCGGATCCGCTCGCAGTTGCTACAACACGGCGCTCGACTATACGAAGTCGCGCAAGCAATTCAAGCGCGTGCTGGCGGGCTATCAGATGGTGCAGCGCAAGCTGGTCGACATGATGACGGAAATCACCAAGGCGCAGATGGTGTGCTTGCGGCTCGGTCAGCTCAAGGATTCCGGCACGATGCGGCCGGAGCACGTTTCTTTCGCCAAGCGGAACAACGTGAACATGGCGCTGGAGATTGCGCGCGTCGCGCGAGACATTCTAGGTGCCAACGGCATTGTCAACGAATACCCGATCATCCGCCACATGCTGAACCTGGAGACCGTCAACACCTACGAGGGCACTTATGACGTGCAGACGCTGATCCTCGGACGCGACATTACCAACGAAAACGCATTCGACTGAAAGCGCTCGTCAATAACCCATCGATCGCCGCACCGCATCACTCTCCTTGATGCGAGCATCGCGGTCCTGCGAATTACCGGTCTGCATCGTCGACTGACTGCTCGATGCGGTCGCGCTCGATGCTGCCGTCGGCGGGCTATTGGTGCCAGCCGCGCATCCACTAGCCAATAAGGCGACCCCAAGCAGCATTAGCATCGTATGTCTCTGCATAGCTCCTCCCTTAATGGGCAAACGTGTGTTGTAATTGGCCTCTATAGCGCTATACTAGATGTTAAAGCGTCTTGTGAGTCGTCATTTCGAGGCTTGTCATGGCTGAATCACTTTTAGAACAGATGTTCACCCCTCCCAAAATCGAAACCGGCGATCGGGTTATCCGCAGAGATGCTGGCCTTGTCGGCCGCAAGCGAGGCACTGTGGTCAGCTCCGGTGGATGGTTCGCGGTCGTGCAATGGCACGGAAATCCTAAGCCGCGCCGCGAATACATTCCCGATCTTCAAATCGAAGATTCGCCGTGATTTCCGGGAATCGTCGCTTGATTAACCGGTGGTCGCCCCGAATGGTTCCGACCTGAGCCCATCGATCATTTTCCCGCAGCCGGCGCCGCGTGCTAAATAGCGAAGTTGATCGTGACTTTGCGGCCAGGCCCGCAACTTCGGCAATGCCTGGACGGCATCGAGGGAGATTTACCGATGATCAAGATTCGCGGCCTCGCTCATTCCGCACTTCGCATCACCGACGCCGATCGTGCGATTTCCTTTTACGACAAAGTCCTCGGCCTGAAGCCGCTGAGCAGCCGGCCCAACTTCGGCTTCGGCGGCGCGTGGCTCGGTGTCGGCAACAATCAGATTCATCTGATTTCGGCCGAAAAGCGCGAGGGCGTGATCAATCCGCTCGGACCCCACGTCGCGCTCGAAGTCGAGGATTTCGAAGAGACCAAGCGCGGCTTGAAGGACATGGGCATCGATTTCCTCGAGGCGCCGAGCAACATGGCGGGCCGCCAATTATGGATCCTCGATCCCGACGGCAACACCGTGGAGTTGCGCGCTGCCGACTGATCGAGTCGCGCCGCTACTTCATTCGTCAGCCAGCATCGGGTTGGGTTTCGGAAATCCCAGCCGCGTCAGCGCCTGATCGATCGCCCCGATCATCCGGGCGAGGACGGGAATTCCTTCGCGCCCGGAGCGTCCGTGGCATATTTCCACCTCGGTTCGGATCGTGCGCAGTTCCATGCGCATGCTTTGGGTAGCCGCCATATCAGCGCGAAGCAGATCAGCGGAAGCACAACACCCGCGACAATGACGACCACTATCAGTTGACGTGCGCGGTTCCTCGCCGCGTCGGAATATGCTCAAGTGCGGCATCATCGGCATTTTCCAGATCGCTCACCATGACGTGCAGATCGCGCATCTTGGCGTTCATCGACATCGTCATGCGGGTCGGCATGGCGAAAAGCATCGAGCGTGGGTTTGGCCTCCTGCGCGAGTGCCTCCAGCTTTGCGCGCTGCTCGTCGGTGTAAAGATGATGCGCGGCGGAGTCGAGATAGTCGGCGAATCGGCGTTGCTGGTCGACGATGATCTGGACGCCATCGGGCTGAAAACGACCCCATTCCATTTTGTACAGCGCGACGTCGGGTCTTTCCGCATATTTGACCGCGGATACTTGCTCATCGCTTGAGATCAGCGGGAATATTTCCGAACTGGAGGAATGCGAGCGCCACGAGCGGACTTACGATCAGCAGGATTACGGCGGTGAGGCCCGCAAGGAACCGGATTTTCGATACGACCGTGACGTTGGCCATGGATCCCTCCGATGCTTGGGATGTAAACATGACCAGCGGCATCCGGGAAAGGCAATCCTTAGCGAAGTAGAGCAAGCCTGTGCGAAGCTGGCCTCGCGGCTCGCGACCGATCAATATATTGCCGTTGTCAGCCACGACGTGGTACGCATGCGGAAAATGAGGATCATTTGGCTGGGTGACAGGGCAATAGGTTTTTGCGCCTAGAGGTACGGGGGGGGATCGATATGAAGCGGTGTGTCCGCAAGCTCAGGACTCGCAAGCTCAGGACTCGCAAGCTCAGGATTCGAATGTCGTCGGTCATGGCGATCGCGATGGCGCTGGTGGCTGGACCGACCGCAGCTTGGTCCGGTGTCCTCGACGGTGGCCGTCCTACGGGTTATCCAATCGTCTCGTCGAACGCCCCTCAACAGGTAGCTGAGGAAGGTTTTCTCGCTGAGCGGATGCGTAAGCTGCAGGAGGCCAAAATCGATGAAGTCACTGCCGACGTCAAAAAGAATCCCAAAGTGCTCGACGATCCGAAGTATCTTGCGGCCCACCCGCGGTTAGCGAGCTACCTCGAGAAGCATCCCGGCGCGAAGGATAAAATCAAGCAGGATCCAGCCGCGTTCTTCCAGCATCTCAAGGAAGAGAGCCGCAATGGGAACGGTGGATGAGTCCATCCCGGAAGCCGCTCGCTCGACGATTAGCGCTATTCCTGTCGATTGCCTTGGCCGGCTGCACACTCATCGGCCCGGATTTCAAGCGACCTCCTACGCTCGTCGCCTCCAAGTGGACCGCAGCCGATGACGCCGACATCAACGCTCAACCGGCGGACTATCGCGACTGGTGGACTATTTTCAACGATGCCGATCTGACGCGCCTCGTTGAGATAGGCTATAGCAGCAACCTGTCGCTGCGCGCGGCGGGGGTCCGAGTCCTTGAAGCGCGGGCGCAGCTCGGAGTAGCAATCGGTGAATTCTATCCGCAACAACAGGTCGCCAGCGCTTCGCTATCCTACAATCGCATCCCGCTCTCGCTGCCGTACATCATTAATGAGAACACCTACTGGGCCGACTCCTTCGGTGCGCAAGCAGCGTGGGAGATAGATTTTTGGGGCAAACTACGCCGCGCCATAGAGTCGGCCGATGATGCGTTCCTCGCATCGGTCGCCAATTATGACAATGCGCTGGTAAGTCTGACTGCAGACATCGCGACGTCTTATGTTCAAATTCGTACGATCGAGACTCAGATCACGATTGCCAATGAGAACGTCGAACGGCAGCAGAAAGCGCTGAAGATCGCGCAGGCGAAGTTCAAATACGGCACCGCGACCAAGCGCGATGTCTACCAGGCGGAAGATGTGCTGGGCGCTACTCAGGCGAGCATCCCGCAATTGCGCATTCAACTGGCCGAGGCCCAGGATGCTCTAAGCCTGTTGCTCGGTGGGCCGCCCGGAACCTCTAAGGAAATGCTCACTAATTCGTCGGGCATCCCCGGCACCAATGCTAACCTTTCAGCCGGGGTACCGGCCGATCTTTTGCGGCGACGGCCGGACGTTCGTCAGGCGGAGCTCACGGCTGCAGCACAGTGCGCACAGATTGGATTTGCCAAAGCCGACCTCTTGCCCGCTTTTAGTCTGACCGGAAATGTAGGAACGTTCTCCAGCGACATTGGAAGAGCTAGCCTCAGCGACGTTTTCACTCATAGCACCCTGGGCTTCGGTCTAGGACCGGCGGTGCAGTGGAATATCCTCAACTACGGACAGATCACCAATAACGTCCGCGTCCAGGATGCAAAGTTTCAGGAAGCCCTACTCAGTTATCAGAACGCAGTCCTCAATGCGCAAAAGGAAGTCGAAGACGGACTTAATACCTTCATACAATCGCGACGTCAGGTCGAATTTCTCAAGGCCAGTGTGACCGCCGCCGAGGGGGCTTTGAAAATCTCCGTGATTCAGTACCGTCAGGGAATCGCGGACTTCACCACGGTCCTGACCGCCGAGCAAAACCTCTTTCAAGCGCAAAACAACCTTGCACTCGCGACCGGCAGCATAGCTCTCGGGTTGATTTCAACCTACCGGGCGCTCGGTGGCGGATGGGAGCTTCGCGAGGGTCATGACTTCATTCCACCGCAGACGCAACACGAAATGCAAAATCGGACGAACTGGGGAACTCTGCTGACGCCGCAATTGTTACGGCCCAAAGCCCCGGGACTTCCTTCCTCAGCAGACGAACAAAAGCCATTGGTACGCCCTCCGGAGTTCTAGTGATGCGAGGTCTGTCGCAAAGTAGAGTTAGAGTTCAGGTACCGATCTTGATGATTTGCCTGATCGTCATGATCACCGGTTGTAATAGCTCCGAAACGGCTCCCCCACCACCCGAAGTCACGGTCGCCAAGCCGACCGTCCAGACCGTTACTGACTACATTGAGTTCACCGGCAATACCGCGGCTACCGATTCGGTTAGTCTGGTCGCGCGCGTCGAAGGTTTTCTTGACTCAATTCACTTTGTCGACGGATCCAGGGTCAAGAAGGGCGCCCTTCTTTTCATCATACAGCAGGAGCAATACAAGGCGCAGTTGCAGCAGGCCGAGGCTCAAGTTGCGGCGCAAAAGGCTGCCCTTTGGCATGCTCAGCGGGAGCTCGCGCGTTATACCGGTCTGCTGAAGGAAGATGCTGCCACTCAGACCGAAGTCGATCACTGGCAGTATGAAAAGGACAATGCGACTGCTTCCTTGCTATCCGCGCAAGCCCAGGTGGTGCTCGCGAAGTTGAACCTCGACTATACCACAATTAAGGCGCCCTTCGATGGCCGGATCGGGAGGCATCTGGTAAATCCGGGAAACCTGGTTGGATCGGTAGGGCAGCCGAACGAGTTGGCTCAGATCGATAGCATCGACCCGATCTATGTTTACTTCACGATCAACGAGCGCGATCTCCTGCGCATAGTTTCCAAAAATCGAGACATTAACAGTAGGCCGCTGGCGGACCGGCAGATACCGGTCGAATTTCAGCTTTCGAATGAAAAAGACTATCCGCATAAGGGTCTGCTCGACTTTGCCTCGATTGCGGTTTCTTCTACCACCGGAACTCTGCAGTTGCGCGGCATTTTCCCGAATCATGATCTCAGTATGCTGCCCGGACTGTTTGTTCGGGTTCGTGTGCCGGCCGCGGAGCTGAAGAACGCGCTGATGGTTCCGGGCGATGCGGTAAACTTCGATCAGCAGGGGGAATATCTCCTTGTGGTTGACGATAAGAACATGGTTGAACGTCGAAGTGTAACTCTCGGCCCCCAGGTCGGCAGTCTGCAGGCTATCGAACAAGGTCTAAAGCCCAATGACTGGGTGATCGTTGAAGGCATTCTGCAAGCAATTCCTGGCAGGCTGGTTTCGCCTCAAAAACACGATCCGAAGGCGTTGAACACTTCCGGGTAACTGATCGAGAGTTATAAGTGTCCAAATTTTTCATCGAACGGCCGATCCTATCCAACGTGATTGCCATCGTAACGATGGTATTGGGATTGGTCTGCCTCCTGAGGCTGCCGGTAGCCGAGTATCCGGAGATCGTTCCGCCTACCATCCGAGTCAGCACCAACTATCCGGGCGCTAGCGCGGAAGTTGTAGCAAATACCGTTGCGATACCTATCGAGCAAGGCGTGAACGGCGTCGAAGGCTCGATCTATATGCAGTCCACGAGTGGTAGCGATGGGAGCTATATTTTGACCATCACCTTTGCCGTCGGTACCAATCTTAACGCCGCGATCGCATTGGTCCAGAACGCAGTCAACAGCGCGCTCTCGCAGTTGCCTGATGCGGTGCAGACCCAGGGTGTAAGCATTCAGAAGGTCAGCACCAACATTCTCCTGATTGGCAGCCTCTATTCTGATGACAATCGATTCGATGAAACCTTCCTGAGCAACTACGCAATTATCAATCTGGAAAATCCAATTGCACGGCTACCGGGTGTAGGACAGGTCCAGGTGCTTGGCGCCGGACCGTATGGAATGCGGGTATGGCTCGATCCGGTCAAGCTGAATGCTTATGGCTTGACGGTTCTCGATGTTCAACAGGCTATCCAGAATCAGAACGTGCAAGTAGCGTCCGGGCAACTCGGGCGGTCCTCCTGTTCCGAAGGATCAGATCTTTCAATTCACCGTTAATACGCTAGGACGACTCTCGAGTGTCGCGGAATTCGAAAACATCATCGTTAAGGTCGCCACCCCTTCGGCGAATAGCCCGCAATCTGGCGGACAGGGCGAGGCAAATCAGGCTGCCGCAGTGGTACGCGTCAAAGACATCGGCAAGGTCGAACTTAGTCAACAGGCCTTTACGACATTCTCAGGCCTGAGTGGCAAGAAAGCCGCCCAGATAAATGTCTATACCTTGCCGGGGGCCAATGCGCTGAAAGTGGCAGCCGAAGTTCGCCAACTCATGGATCAGATGAGCCGAGAAGTTCCCGACCGGGATGAAGTATACCGCGATGCTCGACAGCTCCACCTTCATCCGCGATTCGATCCACGGCGTATACATGGCGCTGTTCGAGGCGGGAATATTAGTACTGGTCGTCATCATGCTCTTCCTGCAGAACTTCCGCGCGATGCTGGTGCCTGCCACAACAGTACCGGTAACCATCATAGGTGCTTTTGCAGCGATGTCGTTGCTGGGCTTTACCGTCAACCTGATGACCCTGTTTGCATTGATCCTCGCGATTGGGATCGTTGTCGATGACGCCATCGTGATCGTCGAGAACGCCTCGCACTATATCGAAACAGGTTTGACGCCCAAGGACGCCGCGATCAAAGCGATGGAAGAGCTAACCGGACCGGTGCTAGGTATCACACTGGTTCTCACCTCGGTCTTCCTCCCCGCATCATTTCTACCCGGAATCACTGGACAGATGTTTAGGCAGTTCGCTCTGGTGATCGCCGCTACAGCGATAATCAGCGCCATCAATGCATTAACTCTCAAACCGACTCAGTGTGCCTTGTACTTGCGTCCGGTGCCCAAAGATCGGAAGGTCAATGCCCTCTATCGCGCTTTCAATCAGGGCTATGGGGCCCTGGAGAGCCGCTATGTCGCTGCGGTCGCCTGGATGGTGCATCGTCCAGGTAAGATGGCTGCGGTATTCTTCGGGGTTGTCGGTCTCACCGCTTTGTTATTCGCGCGGCACCCGACCGCATTTTTGCCAACCGAAGATCAGGGCTACTGCATCGTAGTCGCGCAGCTTCCCGCAGGTTCTTCCCAGCCGCGATTGCGGAGTGTCGCCGGCGAGATCGATGCACTGTTAAAGAATGTTCCCGGGGTAAAGGGATGGGTTACCAGTGGAGGCTTTTCCGATCCTGATTCAGCCAATCTATCAAACGTCATCACCGAATACGTAATGTATGAGGACTGGGATAAGCGCTCCGACGATCTGACGCAGACCAGAATCATTGGCGACCTTCGCCGGCGCCTCCAAGGCATACGCAAGGCCGAGTTCGATGTCCTGGTTCCACCTCCGATCCCCGGCCTGGGAGGCGCGGGCGGTTTCCAGATGATGCTCGAGGATCGTACCGGAGTGGGTTTGCGTGAGCTCGAGAAGGTTTCCCAGCACGTGATTTTAGAGGCCGATCGCAAACTCGAGCTTCGCGATACAACTACCACCTTCAACGCTCGCAGCCCACAACTTCAACTGGAACTGAACCGGACTATGGCCGAGTCTCTCGGTGTTACTATCAAAGATACCTTCGAGACCCTCGAAACCTATCTAGGTTCCAGCTATGTCAACCTGTTCAATAAGTTCAATCAGAGTTTTCAGGTTAGAGTACAGGCCGGTGCGGACTATCGGCGTGAACTCGACGACATCTCTAATCTCTACGTCGCCAATCGCTCCGGCCAGATGGTCCCGCTCGGCGCGGTGATGAATGTCCACCGGACCTTAGGAACCGAACTCATCACCCGCTTCAATCTCTATCCTGCCGCTCCAATAATCGGTCGTCCTGCTGCGGGTTTCAGTTCCGGCCAGGCGCTCGGTACGATGGAAAATCTGACCAGCGCGAACCTTCCTCTCGGAATGGGGTACAACTGGACCGGCCTGTCTTACCAGGAAAAGTTGATCGGCAACCAAGCCTACTTCATCTTCGCATTGTCCATCGTATTGGTATTCCTCGTGCTAGCGGCTCAGTACGAGAGCTGGACCGACCCGGCTGCGGTCGTGGTCACGGTTCCCGTAGCGTTGGTCGGTGTTTTGGCTGCATTGATGGTTCGCAGCTTCGCCACTGATCTCTATACGCAAATCGGCTTGGTCTTGATGATTGCGTTGGCTGCCAAGAATGCGATTCTAATCGTCGAATTTGCACGCGAACTAAGTGCTGAAGGCCTCAGCCCTGCCGACGCAGCCATCGAAGCGACTCGCCGCCGATTCCGCCCGATCGTCATGACCTCAATAGCCTTCATCCTCGGGGTAGTACCGTTATTGACCGCGAGTGGCGCTGGCGCGGCGAGCCAACAATCGCTAGGCACTGTGGTGTTCGGCGGAATGCTGGCATCTACCACGCTGGCGATACCATTCGTCGGGGTGTTTTTCGTGATCGTGGAAAGTTTCAATCATTGGCGCCTCCGTCGAAAGAGCGTGCAGCCAGCCGCGCTGGGCAATGTCGTCAAAGCGGCGGATTGAATGGACCTCCGCCTGAACGATGCGATCCGCGTTCTTAGTCTTGGCGCGAATACTCTGAAACGGCCTTCCGACTAGTATGTCCAAGTTCTTCATCGAACGCCCGGTCCTTGCCAACGTAATAGCTATCATCACGTTGCTGTTAGGAGCCGTCTGTCTCTATACATTGCCGGTCGCGCAATATCCTCAAATCGTACCCCCGACCATTCAAGTAACCACCAACTATGCCGGGGCAAGCGCAGAGACTCTTGCCAGCAGCGTCGGGATACCTATCGAGCAAGCGGTCAATGGCGTTGAAAGCTCGATCTACATGCAATCCACCAGCGGAAGTGATGGTAGTTACACGCTTACGATCACCTTCGCAGTAGGCACCAATCTGAATACATCACTGGCATTGGTGCAGAACGCGGTTAACACCGCGCTTCCCCAACTGCCGCAACAAGTCAGAGCGCAAGGCGTCAACGTCCGGAAAGTCAGCACCAACATACTATTGATCGAAAGCCTTTACTCGGACGACGACTCTTTCGACGAGACATTCTTGAGCAACTACGCAATCATCAATTTACAGAACCCGATTGCCAGGTTGCCGGGCGTAGGACAGGTTACAATCTTTGGCGCTGGTCCTTACAGCATGCGGGTATGGCTCGATCCCGACAAGTTGCAGACTTATGGTCTTACTGTCAGCGACGTAGAGAACGCGGTCGAGAATCAGAATATGCAGGTCGCCTCGGGCCAGATAGGAGGCCCTCCTGCCGCAGCAGGTCAGGTTTTCCAATTCACGGTTAATATACTCGGCCGCTTGTCTACCACCGATGAATTCGAGAACGTTGTCGTTAAGACAGTCCCAGTATCGACTGCGAAGATGAAACCCGGCAGCCGTGCCGGGCAGACTGCGGCGGTGGTTCGGATACGAGACATAGGAAGAGTGGAGCTGAGCCAGCAGCAGTACACCATTTTTTCAAGGCTGAGTGGTAAGAAGACCGCTCACATCGCGGTCTTTGCGCTTCCTGATGCGAACGCACTAGCAGTCGCAGCCGAAACTCGGGCAGTCGTTGCGGAGATGAGCAGGCGGTTTCCCCTAAAACTTAAATACACCTGCCTCTACGACACCACGGAATTCATCCAGGACTCGATTCATGGCGTCTACATGGCGTTATTTGAGGCGGGAATCCTGGTGTTGGTCGTTATTTTGATCTTTCTGCAGAACTTCCGCGCGATGTTGGTGCCGGCAACTACGGTGCCGGTAACGATTGTCGGCGCATTCGCGGCCATGTCCCTGTTAGGCTTCACGGTTAACCTGATGACACTGTTCGCGTTGATCCTCGCGATCGGGATCGTTGTCGATGATGCCATAGTGATCGTAGAGAACGCGTCGCACTATATTGAACAGGGACTCTCGCCTAAAGATGCCGCCATCAAGGCGATGGAGGAACTCACCGGCCCGGTATTGGGCATCACGTTGGTGCTCACTTCGGTATTTATTCCCGCTTCATTTCTACCTGGAATTACAGGCCAGATGTTTCGGCAATTCGCACTGGTGATCGCCGCGACGGCAATCATCAGCGCCATCAACGCGCTGACCCTGAAGCCTACGCAGTGCGCGCTCTATCTTCGTCCGGTGGCCAAGGATCACAAGGTTAACTGGTTCTATAGGACTTTCAATCGAGGTTTCAGTGCGCTCGAAAATCGCTATATCGCGATTGTTACATGGATGGTGCGTCGCCCCATAACTATGGCCGCGGTGTTTTTCACGGTCGTCGGAACGGCGATGGTAGGGTTCGCAATTTATCCCAGCACGCTGGTGCCACTCGAGGACCAGGGTTACTGTATCGTGGTAGCACAGCTTCCGGCCGGATCTTCACAGCCACGCGTTCAAGAAGTCGCAAGTGAGATCGACGCCATCCTCAAGAAGGTCCCCGGCATTAGAGGCTGGGTGACTATTGGTGGTTACTCCGCCCTCGATTCAGCAAAGCTTTCTACCGTCCTGACGGAATTTGTGATCTTCGATCAATGGAGCAAGCGGCCCAAGGGATTTTCTCAAGCCAAGATACTTGCCGAACTTCAACGCTCCTTGGCATTGCGCACCGCGCAAATCGGTGTATTACCACCGTCTCCAATTCCGGGGCTCGGCAACGCTTTCGGTTTCCAGATGGTGGTCGAAGACCGCGGCGGAGCCGGGCTCGGCGAACTTCAAAAGATGGTGCAAGAGATAGTACGTGGCGCCCAGAAACGCCAAGGTTTTCTCCGCATCGGCTTTACCACTTTCAGCGCAAAGAGCCCCCAGCTCTATCTCGATATCAACCGTACCATGGCGCGATCGCTGGGAGTGGACATCAATGACATCTCAAAGGCTTTGCAGACCAACCTGGGGTCGACCTATATCAATCTATTCAACAAATTCAATCAGAGCTTTCAAGTCAGAGTGCAAGCGGGAGCTGACTATCGCCGGCAACTGACCGATATATCCGACCTGTATGTTGCAAATCGCGTCGGCCAGATGGTTCCGCTGGGTGCGGTGGTCGACATTCGTCGCGTGCTGGGTTCCGAACTTATAACCCGCTACAACCTATATCCCGCGGCAACCATCATAGGCATAGCGATGCCAAAATTCAGTTCGAGCCAGGCGATGGGAGTCATGAAGAACATTGCCTCGAATACGCTACCGCTCGGAATGGACTCAGAGTGGAGTGGCCTTTCGTATCAGGAAACGCTGGTCGGAAATCAGGCTTACTTTCTGTTCGCGTTGTCGATGTCGCTGGTGTTCCTGGTGCTCGCCGCGCAATACGAAAGCTGGTCCGATCCTATTGCAATCATATTGACTGTCCCGATGGCTTTGCTGGGGATCGTCGTTGCGCTGCTGGTCAGACGCTTTCCCGACGATCTCTATACCCAAATCGGCCTCATCCTTATGATAGCTCTCGCCGCGAAAAACGCGATTCTTATCGTCGAATTCGCCCGCGAACTATGTGCTGATGGAATGAATCCGACCGAGGCCGTTATCGAGGCGACCCAACGAAGGTTCCGCCCAATCCTGATGACGTCGATCGCCTTCATCCTAGGCGTGGTCCCCCTGATGACAGCCACCGGTGCAGGATCGGCAAGTCAGCAATCTCTCGGCACGGTGGTATTTGGAGGGATGGTAGCTTCGACGCTGTTGGCCATTCCCTTCGTGCCGGTTTTCTATGTTCTGGTGCGACGCATGGTGTCTTCGAATTCGATCGCTAGCGGTGGACCTGGTCAGCGGCCTCGCAGTCCATGAAGGTGACCGTCTCATCGAGCGGTGAGCAGCTTACTTGCACCGAGCACTACGCTTCGCTCCTGCTGCGGCTCGGAGTCATCTTCGCAATGCTGGCAATAGTTCCGCGGTCGCTTTTCGGCACCTGTATGTGCAACGCGCCCAAGGAGTTGATTCTTCATCTAACTGGACTGGGCGCCGCAGCCCTGTGCTTGTTCTCGATCCGGAAGCTCTCAGTCGGATACACCGACATTTGTTTTTGCGCCTTTCTCCTGCTGAGCGTCCTCTCGGGAATTTTCGCGGCAACCGACCGATGGGAGTCTCTGCGTGCGGTAGGACTTTCCATTTCCGCCGCTGCGGTCTTCTGGAGTGCCCGGCATCTTGCGAGCGTCGGGGAGCGCCAGCGTTTACTGAGAGCCGTCACACTCGCAGTGGTCGTCGTAATGGCTGGAGTGTTACTGGACGCCTTCGGCCTTCTCGGCGATCTAGCCCACGCGAAACCGGGTGGAACCCAGGGCAACCGGAACTGGGCGGCTCATCTTATCGCACTCGGAATGCCGCTGATCGTATTTCTCTCGTTGAGAACTCAGCATGTCAAATGCCGAGCTATCGAGTTGTTGGCCGTCGTTTTAGTAACCGTAGCTTTGATTGTGACACGATCGCGCGCAGCCTGGCTTGCAGTCGCGTTCGGAACATTTATTCCACTGGTAGTCTTGGTCGCGGTTCGTCGGTTCGGCGGTTCCCGTTCGGCGGCGGCCCTAATGCTAGGCGCGATGGTCGCTGGAGTCATCCTCGGGGTATATGCGCCGACGCGGCTAGATTGGACCGGGCCGAACCCTTACCTCGCCACGGCCAAAGATATCGCGGCGTACGATCGCGGCAGCGGCTTGGGCAGAGTGATTCAATATCGCAAATCCCTTGCGATGGCGGCTGACCATCCCGGCTTGGGAGTAGGTCCCGGAAACTGGAAGGTGGTTTACCAAAACTCGCCGCACAGCAATCGAAAATCGCGCCGCTATCCAAGTCTCTTCGCCAAATTTGGACCTTTCTCGCCGGGCGCCGTATGGTCCGTGCCGACGCGGCCTAACAGTGATTGGATCGCAATTATCGCTGAACGAGGTATTCCCGCCGGTATCTTTTGGTTAGCTGCGCTGATAGCGATGGCGATACCAGCGGTGAATTGCCTACTCAGATCTGAAACTCCGGGCGAGCAACCGCGATCGAAGTTGGAAATGCTCGCGATGCTGGGGGTCCTAATCGCGCTCGAGGTAGCTGGGAGCTTCGATTCCGTGGTGCAGCTGCCGGCGCCTGCTTACCTTTCGTTTCTGGCGCTAGGCGCGCTGAGCCCGCATCGAGGTGTTATTGAGTTGCCGCTTAGGAGAGCCAGTCGTGTGGCGAGCGCGATTGGATGTCTATTGTTGTCCGGCGTTCTGTCAATCTACACCATCGACGAGATTTATGGGGCGCAATTGATTGCGCGATCCGGAGCCGATGATCGCCATCTTGCATCGGTAATTGCTTTCGATCCCCGCTGGTATCATACCCAGGTCGTGTGGCATCTGAGAGCAAGTGGAGTCTGGCCCGGAATGAAGCCCGGTTGCGATTGATCCCCACAGTTAGCGAGAGCGTCACTGAGGCTTGGCCGACTCTGTAGCATGCGGTTGCGGTCCAAGAAAACGATCCACCGCAGCCAGAATGCGATCGACGTTGTCACGCCGCTGGATGTAGTGGCCTTCGTTGGGAACTATCAGCCGGGATACCTTGGCACGCTTTTCACAGCGCGACATCAGGTCTCGCCGCAGTGGGTCCCGTAAGTTAGGGTCATCGTCGCCGTATATGAATAGTATGGATGGGTACTTGAATTCCGGGCCCGGGTCTGCGACCAACCGGGTGGTCGCGACCCCGGAGAAATCAATGAAGCGGGTCAGTTCGGCATGCTGAGGAAGCATCCGATGGCCTAGTATGGCGCCATAAGAAACCCCCACTAACATGGACGGTGACGCTTCGGGATAAAGTTGTCGAAGCTGAGCGAGATCTCTATCGATGGCTGCCAGTTCGGTAGCGAATTTATCGTCTCCTTGCTGTGATCGTAGCTCGTAGGTCTTACCTATTCCGGTCGATCCGGGATAGTTAAGCGCGTAGACCGCGATGTTCTCGCGCGCGAGGAAGTCGAAGTAGAGATTGTAGCGGGGCGACACTTGCTCGTTGGGTCCCCCATGCAACCAGATGAGCCATGCTCGCGGTCTGCTCGATGGAAGATAGAGAAAGTTCGTCATCCCATCAGCGTTTTTGATCAGGATCGCCTTGGGCTGATGAGAGACGAAGTCGGCCGGCAGGAGCGGGCGCAGATGACCATCCTTGAACCAATAAAAACCGATCGGTAACTGATCGTTCGAGTACAAAAGCAGCGGCGGTCCGAAGTCGAGCGTGAAGTCGTATACCACCCCGGTGGGCGGCGACAAGGTCGAATACTTACCATCGCGCAGTTGTGCCGCGATGAAGCTGCCATCGATGTTGGTGCGAAACGCGTAGCGTTCCTTGCTCACTTCGAGTGGCGAAAACTGATCATTGTTCGAGGGATAGAGACGCTTCACCGAGCCGTCGCGCGAATCAAGTATGTAGATTTGCCGGGTCTCGGCTTCATGGCTCGATACGAATAGCAGACGGCCATTGCGCTCGGCGAGTAGATGCGACGAATATCCCGGCGTAGGCGGCGCCCATACCTTGTGCACGCGCCAGGTCTTCAGATCATACTGCCGGATGCCGCTGGAATCGCTATCCAGGTAAATACTCTCTCCGTCCTCCGACCATAGAATAGACTGCGAGCGACTGAAGGTGGGCCCGACCGCCAGCCGCTGGTCCTGCGCATAGTCATATAAAGCGAGGCGTCCATTAGTGAGGTAGGCCACGATGTGACGATGGGGTGCGAACGCCGGCTTTCCGTTATCGATCCCGGGGATGTTGGTGATGTTGCGCAGGCTGTGATTCTCAAGGTCATAGAGATAGATGTCGAAGACCGTATCGCCGCGATGGTCTGCAACCAGCGCGAGGGTTTTGCAATCCGGGCTGAGCGCCTGAGCTACGAAGTCCTCGGGCTCCGTAAGGGCGATTTCCGAAACCTCGGGCTGGGCGGGATTCTTCATGTCGACCACGAACGGCCGGACCAACCCGTTTCGATTCGACGAATAGATGATCTTGGCGCACGGCTTAGAGAAAACTACTCGAGAGTTGAGGACTTCGGGCGAGCGAAATGTTGTGGCATCGGCTAACGCGATGCTGGCGGTCGCACCGGTCAGCGTCGCGAGCGTCAACAGCAGCGCCATCCACAGGAAAGCCTCGGGTGGAATCGAAAAAAACGACTGAGGGCTCATCGCATCGCGACGAACCCTCAGGTTCAGAACGTTAGTCATGCATCCTTTCAGGGGCGCGCCGTAGTACGTTGCTTAGGGCGCCCTCAACGCGAACGCGACAGTTGCCCATCCTCCGTTATTCATTGACGCGTTGTCACCGGGAACCTGCGTCGCGGTGGGTATCGCCTTGGTTCCGATCCCTACTCCGAGGTGCGAGTTCGGGGTGTATTGAGTGAGTCCCACCAGGGTGAGGTCAGCAGGCATCACCAAATTGGCGGCCGCAACCCCATAGAAGCCGAGGTAGACGTCGTTGGCATGCGTCGTCGTAAACCCACAAGTACCGGGCGTCGTGTTGGTTCCCTGGAAGGTACAAGACCCATCTTCGAAGGCAGTAGCTGTCCCGCGGTAAGCCAGGATGCCGCCCGCTTCGAAAGGCGTGGTACCGGTAAAGGTCCAGGTAAACTGCGACCCTGGAGCATCGAAGGCCGCGAAGCGATACCAAACCGCCTGCACCACGTTATTGGGCGAAGTGATGGTGTGGAGCAGCGTCCATCCGGCCGGCGTATTCGCCGAAGCGCCCGGATAGTAGGTGAAAAAGGCGAGCATCAGATCGCCATTTATCACATTAGCGGGGACCGTCAGCTTGTTAGAGAAAGTGGTGGTGGTCCCAACCAGAGTGATCGTCCCCGGTGCCGGAGTGGGAGTCGGCGTCGAAGTCACGGTTGCAGTTTGCGTGACTGTCGCCGTCGTAGTGACGGTCGCGGTTGCCGTGGTGGTCACCGTCGCGGTCCTGGTCGGCGTCGTCGTCAGGGTCACGGTTGCAGTCCTGGTTACCGTAGGCGTTGCGGTTGGCGACAGACTGGTGGTCGGAGTCGTTGTCACAGTCGCCGTGCGCGTCACCGTAGGCGTCGTCGTCGGAGTCGCACCTCCGGTCGGGGTCGCGGTGATGGTCGCGGTCCGAGTTACGGTTGAGGTTGCCGTTGAGGTTGCAGTCGGGGTCGGACCCGAGCCGGTAGGCCTTAGAGCTATGGCGATGCTGGCCCATCCGCCGCTGTTCATCGAGGCAAAGTCGGCCGGAACGTTTCCTGCCGTCCCCAGCTGCTTGTTGCCGGCCGCTAGTCCAAAGTGCGAGTTGACGGCGTACTGACCGAGGATCAGCGTGGTCAGATCCGCCGGCATTACGAGGCCGGTGTTCTCAGTGGAGAAAAACCCGACGTAGGTGTCGCTGTTGCTCGTCGTGGTGAATGCGCACAGCGTCGGGAGCGCGCTATGGCCCGAGGTGGTACAGGAGCCGTCTTGAGGGGTTCCCGTGTCCACTCCGCGGTAGGCTAACATTGCTCCCCCCGCATAAGGTCCAGGTCCGGAGAAGGTCCAGGTGAATTGCGACCCGGGCGCATCGCCATTGGCAAAACGATACCAGACGGTGACGGCGCCGCTGTTGCTCGCGGCTGAGCTCTGGAGCAGGGTCCAGCCCGCCGGAGCGGTTGCGGTTCCAAGCGACCAGTACGAATAGAACGCCAGCAGGAGGTCGCCGTTCTGCACGTTGGCCGGTACCGTCTGCGTAGTACTCACGGTGCTGGTGGTTCCGACCAATGTGATCGGACCCGGCAGCGGAGTTGCCGTCGCGGTAATGGTCGGCGTCAGGGTCGAGGTCACGGTGACAGTCGCCGTCGTAGTGGTAGTGGCCGTCTTCGTAATGCTCGGAGTCGGACCGCCGGTCGCCGTCAAAGTGGGCGTCGGGGCATTGGTCGGAGTTGAGGTGATAGTCGGAGTTGCCGTCCGGGTCGCGGTCAAAGTTGCGGTGGGTGTCGGACTTCCGTTGGAAGCCTTGATTGCGAAGGCCACCGTGGCCCATCCGCCGCTGTTCATCGAGCCGATGTCGGCCGGCTGTTGACCGGAAGACACCAGCACCTTGCTGCCGGCGCCGACGCCAAAGTGCGAGCCGTTCACATATTGGTTAAGCGCCAATAGATTGAGGTCGGCGGGAAGCACCAAGTTGGTATTCTCGGTAGCGAAGAAGCCCAGATACAGGTCACCAGCCTGAGTCGTCGAGAAGGCGCATAGGGTCGGCAGCCCGCTCTTTCCCTGGTTGGTGCAGAATCCGTCTTCAAACGATCCCGAAGCCGCCCCGCGATAGGCGAGCATTCCGCCCGCGGCATACGGGCCCGAGCCGCCGAAGGTCCAGGTGAACTGGGAACCGGGCGTATCGCCATTGGCGAAGCGGTACCAGACCGTCTCTACGCCGCTGCCGCTCGAGCTCGCGCTGTGCAGAAGGGTCCATCCCGCCGGAGCGTTCGCCGTCGCGAAGGAATAGTAGGAGTAATACGCCAGCATCAGGTCGCCGTTCTGAACTCCAGCCGGCACCGTCTGCGTGCTGTTCACGGTCGTGGTCGAACCCACGAGCGTTATTGCGCTGACCGGGGTTGCGGTCGGCGTGAGGGTTGCGGTCCTGGTCACCGTCGCCGTGATGGTAGGCGTGGTAGTCGTCGTCGGAGTCGCGCCACCGGTAGCGGTCAAGGTGATAGTGGGCGTCGGAGCGTTGCTCGGCGTCGAGGTGATGGTCGGGGTCGCCGTGCGGGTGACCGTCGAGGTGGCGGTCGGCGTGGGGCTTCCCGAGGAGGGCTTGATCGCGAACGCGACCGTGGCCCATCCACCGCTGTTCATTGAAGCAAAATCGGCCGGCTGCTGTCCGGGGGCGGCGAGTGCTTTGCTGCCCGCGGCGGCACCAAAATGCGACCCGCTAACGTATTGATTGATTGCCAGCCCGGTCAGATCCGCGGGGAGAACCAGGTTGGTGTTCTCGGTGGCAAAGAAGCCCAGGTAAAGATCATTGGCCTGCGTAGTCGAGAAGGCACACAGGGTTGGAGTTCCGCTACTACCCTGGTTGGTGCAGAAGCCGTCTTCGAACGAACCGGATGCCACGCCGCGATAGGCCAGCATCCCGCCTGCCGCGAAGGGGCCTGAGCCGCCGAAGGTCCAGGTGAATTGTGCTCCCGGCGTGTCGCCGTTGGCGAAGCGATACCATACGGTTTCCACCCCGCTGCCGCTCGAGGTCGCGCTGTGCAGGAGCGTCCATCCGGCTGGGGCGGTCGCCGTCGCAAACGAATAGTAGGAGTAATAGGCGAGCATCAGATCGCCATTCTGAACTCCGGCCGGGACCGTCTGTTTGTTGCTCGTGGTGGTGGTGGAACCGATCAGGCTGATCGCCGTGCTCGGGGTCGCGGTCGGCGTCAGGGTGGCAGTCCGAGTAACGGTGGCCGTCACCGACGGCGTTGCAGTGATAGTCGGGGTCGCCGTCATGGTGACCGTGCCGGTCAAGGTCGGCGTCGGGGTAAGGGTCGGCGTCGCGGTCTGGGTGAGGGTCGCGGTCGCGGTCGTAGTTGCGGTCGCCGTCAAAGTGGGAGTTGGCGTAGTGGTCAGCAGGTTGAGCACGAAGGCGCCACGGCCATGGGTTCCGGCGAATACAATACCGGTGGGACCTTGCGCGAGATCGTAGACCGGGACCGATGGAATGGTTCCGAGGTTGTAGGGCTGCCAGGTCGATCCACCATCGGAGCTATGGAAGACGCCGATGTCGGTTCCCACAAAAACACTGTTGCTGCAAGTGTGCGCGGGAGAGCCGCACATACCACTGCTATCCTGGTTGTCGACCATTACCTTGAGCACCGGAACGTCGGGAAGTGGGGACGGTCCAGGAGTTACGCCGTTGCCGGTCCAGCCATCGGCTTCGGTCCAGGTGCTGCCAAAATTGACGGTCTTGTAGAGATGTCCGACTCCGGTATCTGCGGTAAAGCCCGACAAGGCGATGTATGCCACCTGTGCGTTGAAGGGATCCACCCCGATCGAGGTCGCCTGGGTATTGATAACGGGGAAAACCGCATTAAGACTGCCGGTCTTATCGAACCAGTCGCCACCGTCCGGATGCGTGGGATCGATTCCGTTCACATCGGCATCAGTGGTGTTGTTTACTGCAAACGCGATGGTGCCATCGAGGCTGCTTTCCGCCAGCGCCCACGCGCGTCGATGGTCCGAGGGCGCGAACTCGAGGTCAACCAGTGAGCAGGTTTGATCGGCACAGGCATCGCCACCGAAAGCACCACTACTGGTCAGATCGAAGTCGGTCTGAAAATTCCAATGCGCCATGCCATCGGTTGAGACGTACACCGCATGCGCGCCGAAAAACACGCGGTGCGGTACCGATGGATCGACCGCGAGCGGTGGATAGAAAGCCGGCCCTGGATCCCCTAACGAGGCTTCTTGGGCGGCCAGGGCGGGCGACCATTCGCTATCGCCGACATTGCATGCGGCCGGACTCGCTGCCGGGGCATGACACCAGGTGGTGCCACCGTCCTTAGACGCAGAAATCAGACGGTTGGGATCGTTGAACGAAAAGTCATGGTAGAGGGAGAGCGGATCGTTTGGATCGTAAAACGCAAAGCCGCCGTCGCCGCTCTCGCTGTCCGGTCCGAACCAGGTATTGATCTGACCGCTGAATAGTTGGGTGCCACTGCTCTGAAAGCCTGCGATCAACTTGTTGGGATCGGTCGGATGGGGCCCGATACCCTGAATCTGTGCGGCGTTGATGTTCTGGTTGAGCGAAGTGAAGGTGGGCGGATTTTGCGCTGGATTGAAGCTGAAGAGGCCGCCGTCGGTTCCGACCAGAATTTGACCATTGAGGGCATTGAACGCGGTCGCGTGGAAGTCGGCATGGACCCCGCCGTTGGTAGGCAGGTAGGTCCATGCACTGCCGAAGTTGGTCGATTTATAAAGACCAACGCCGCCGAAATATATCGTACCCGCCGTCGCCGGAGCGGCCAGGAAGGTTTGGTCGTAGAACGACTGCGAAAAGGTATTGGCACCGGTGCTGGTACCATCGATGGTCAGGTTATCTTGTGCGGAAAAAAACGATGGCACCGGACGAAAATTCCACGTGGTACCGCTGCTGGTCGACATGAACATGCCGAGGTAGGCCACACCTTGACCGTCGCCGATCATCCCATAGGCGGTGCCAGCTTGTCCGAATCCTGCCGGGGGACCGATAGCGATGCTCTCGCGACCGACCTTAGGGCAGTTTGGTGCACAACCGGCGGTGACCCCGATCAACCCCGCAGGATTCCACGAAGTGCCGCCATTCGACGAGTAGTAAATGTTACTGCCGTCGATCGCGACATACATGATGTTGTGGTTACCGGGATCGATTTTTACGTCATCAGCTCCGCAGGGCGCGGCACCCGGGACGCCTACGATATCGCATCCGCCGAAAATCTGTTCGGCATAATGAAACCAGGTGTTGCCGCCATCCGTACTGCGCCAGAGGCCTGCTTTGGTCGCATCCGATTCAAAGATCGCCGCATCCGCCCGGCTGGCGCTCAGTCCATTGGTCGCGCCGGCGAAGATGCGCAATGGGTTGGTGGCATCGACCGCGATACTGGTAAACGAGACGTGGTCGAATGTCCCAGCCCCCAACGCGGACCAGGTCTGACCGAGATTGGTCGATTTGAAGATGCCCTGACCATAAAGCGAATCCAACGAACTGTTCCCTTCGCCGGTCGCGATGTAGATGGTGGTCGGGCTGGCGGAAAGCGCGATAGCGCCGATAGCCTGCGTTGGGCCACTTTCGAAAATGGAACTAAAGCTGGTGCCGTTGTTGGTGCTTAGCCATACGCCGCCTGAGGCGGTACCCACGGCGATAAGGCCATTGCCATCGGTGGCAACGGCGGTGACGCGTCCGGTCATTGCGACCGCGCTTCCGTAGGGGGTCCCGGTAAAGTTAGCTTTTTCGGTGATAGGCTGAGGACCTAGGTAAGTCCACTGAGTCGCAAAACCTGGAAATGCGGCGAGCGCGCCTGAGAATTCGGTCGCGGTGGAAGCGGCGCGAACATCGGCCGCGCTCACGCTGCGGCGGCCGTGGCGCATCGCGTTCTCCATCGCATGCATCTTTGAGATAGCGCGGGATACCGCGTGCTCCGGTACGCCAAACTGGACGCCATGGCGCGAGGCCAAAAACTGATCGAGTTCGATGTTATGATTCGACCGCAGCGAGGTTGCGGAGGAAACTGCCACGTCGGATGCGGAAATCGGGATATCGCTGTTTTGCGCGATAGTGCTGGATTCGATTATCCAGAGTAAAGAAAAGCTTATTAAACCGACGAGCGCGGCAAGAAATCTTAGTTGCGCCCGACCAGAGAAAAAGCGCTTCGCTGCCCCCAAGACACACCTCCATCAAAGTGCGATAAATCATTCAGCGAGCAAGGTTTTGTACGACTTTTCTGACGATGTTTACAATCTGGAATCGTCAAAAAGGGGCAGTCGCCGCCAGACATCTCCAATCGGTTGTAGTCGTCGCATTGAGGATACAAAAACGCGGTTCTGCCTGATAAACCACGCAGGTTGGAGATGAAACTTTGTAGCAACTACGACCTTTTACTGCAAGGAAATAAATCGTGCCCGAATGTGTCAAAGGTGACCATTGATGTCGTCTAGCCGGATTACCGGCTTCCACTTCCCCTCAGCGGACCTCATGCGAAGGTTCACGAGCTCGATGTAGCAGTCCGAAAGTAGTCCGATATCAGTCCGCGCAGGGAGCGAGGCGCTACCTCGTCAACCGTATTTGGCTCGAGGTTGCCGAGCTCGAACGGGCCGTAGCTGGTGCGGATCAGCCGGGTCACCTGGAGACCGATCTCTTCCAGCAGCCGCTTGATCTCCCGGTTCTTTCCTTCCTTAAGAGTCATTGTGAGCCAACAGTTGGTTCCCTGTTGGCGATCAACCATGGTTCGGACCGGACGATATTCGACCCCATCGATCGTTATGCCCCGGGCGAGACGTGCCAGCGCCGCCGGAGTGGCGATGCCATGGGCGCGAATTCGATAGGTACGAGATATCGCCTGCGCCGGATGTTCCAGGTAGCGTGCCAACTCGCCGTCGTTGGTCAGCAGCAGCAGGCCCTCGGTGTTGATGTCGAGGCGGCCGACCGAGATCACCCGACCGATGGCCTCGGGTATCCTCGAAAAAACTGTCGGACGCCCTTCGGGGTCGCGCGCGGTGGTCACCAATCCGGCCGGCTTGTGATACCGCCAAAGCCGGGTCTCCGCAGGAGCGACGACCGGTTTGCCATCAACCGTGAGGATATCAGCGGCATTGACCAGGGTGGCGGGATGGACGACCTTCGCGCCGTTGAGCATGACGCGACCGGCCTCGATCAGGCGCTCGGAGTCACGTCGCGAAGCCACCCCGGCGCGAGCCAGGAACTTCGCTATGCGCTCCTTTTTGCCCTCGCGATCGCTCATTTCGCTTGGAGGGTCGATATCATCAATGACGACGTGGAAGAACCCGGAGGCTAAGATAGTGACCTCGAACCAGGACCTGCATCCCGTCAATTTCGCGGTCTGACAGCCGACGCAGGCGCCCGAAGCGCCACCATCGGCGGACCCGGCGTAAATCTGCAAGCGCCCGCTCACTCGACATCGCGACTAGCGAAGGATCCTTCAGCACCAAATCGAAGGCGAAACCGATCTTGAGCAATGCCCGAAGCAGTATCTGCTGACGGCGGATTCGCTCGAAATCAGTCGAATCGGACGCGTCGCGTCGATAGCGAGCGCCGATCCATTGATGCAGCCGCTCACCGCTGAGAGCCTCGAAGGGCGGAACGAAGTCCACCGGTTTTCTGCCGTCCTCGATCGCTTCAGTCGGCGACAACGGGTACCAGAACTGCTGTGGTTTTTTCACCCTGACGCTGACCGTAACATCCGCCAAGGCCCGTTCAGTCGCCTGTCGGCGGAGGCACAGGCTGTGATCAACGCGAAATCCCAATTGTGCAAGGCCATCGATAAGCGCCTGATGGCCACCTATCGAAAACGCTCGGTTGATGCGGTCGCCGAGCTTCTCACACCACACGTCGCGAGGAATCCACACCAGCCGCCACTTGCGCGGATCGACCACCACGATAATGTCGGTTCGGGCATCCCACGCATCGCGGTCCATCACGCTTATCACCGTCGCCATCGGCGCCTCCCCGAGGTTCAGTGGCGCGGGGGCGAGCAATTTTGTCGTTGTCGCACCTCGACGTGTATGCCGCCTGCCACGATACCTCTTCGCCCGAGGTACGCAGGTTGCTCAATTTGGTTTCGGGGTGGGAGTTTCAGTAACCGATTCGGTGCATGCGCCGGCACGCATCCGGGCGCCAATAACTGGGTCATTCGAGTAGAGTTGCCGATCGGCTTCGCACTTTTCCCTGGTGGGGTAGATATTCCAGATCGTTATGGTAGGCGAGGCCGCATTTGCTTCTCCATACTCGGGAACTCGCGACGGTAATATGAGAGCCCATCCCAAGGCGACCAGCGCAGCAGCAGTACCAAACCTCAATCCCTTCACACCGAACCCTTTCGCGACTGCAAAGACTCGAACCAAGGTAACACTAATCGTTCATTAATCGAGTAGGGATATGCATGTCCCCATTCCGGAAGCTCCGTATATGTCAGATTGTAGCCAATGCTCTTGAGCAAGTTGCAGGTCTGGCGGGTAAATGCGACGGGAAAAATGAAGTCATGGAATCCGTGAACGACGAACAGCGGCGTGTCTTTGCCTCGTCCCTGCCGCAACATCTGGTCCACTACCGGATGCAGGGCACCCGCGATCGGCGCGAGCCCGCGAAAGAGTTGGCTCTGTTCCAGCCCCATAATGTAGGTGAAGATGCCGCCGTCAGAGAGACCGGTGAGATACACCTGCGATGCGTCGATGGAATATTCGGCGGTGACTTCGTCGAGCATTCGCAGGATTGAACGCGTATCGCTACTGGGCACGCTCATGTCCCACGTGACGCCCAACGACTTCGGCGCGAGGATGGCATAGCCGCGGCTGCGCGCCGGCCTTAGCCACGTCCATACATACTCGGAACCCTGGCCATAGCCGCCGTGCAGCGCGACGATCAGTGGCAGTGGCTTTTCGTTTGAGTAGTCTTCAGGGACGTAGAGCGTGTAGTCGGAGCGCTCATCGTTGCGCTTATGTTGAATGAAGCCGGTCGGCGCGCCCGATGACTTGTTCGGTACAGGCGCGCTGCTCCCTTCCATCAGGAAATGTGTGGCGACGATCGGCAATCGATCGCGCGATTGGTAGAGCTGGTAGAGCGCTCGGCAGAACGCGCCGCGACTATGCAGAAAGGCCAGCGTCCATTCCGGACCGGGCCGGCTCATGAACAAATCAAACGCCTTGCTCAACTCGCCGACCGCGGAGACCAGTGGCTGATGCACCTCGGTCATCGCGGCAGGCGGCGTCGTCGGAACGAAGTCCGCCTCGAAGCGTCGAAAAGTATCGCCAACGGCGCTGACCAGACGCGCCTGGCTTTCACCGATCGCGCCGTGCTTGAGGTGTTCCTGGAGGAATTCGAAGGTGCGCAGGATCTCCAGGATTTCCTCTTGGAGGGTCGTCAGCCGATCTTCGTAGGTGCCAGCGTCGTTCGCCATCGCTACGTCCTCGATCATGAACATAGCCGAAGCGATGGCCACTGAAACAGGACTCACTCACCGATCGATACCAGGATTCTTCCGTCGACTACCTTGGTCGGGAACGACGCCACGCGCAGGCCGCTGATATTCACGCACTGACCGCTGGTAACGTCGTAGCGAAAACCATGCGCGCGGCAGATCACGATGTTGCCACGCAATTTGCTCGACCCCAACGACGCTCCGGCGTGCGCGCATGCATCGCTGGTTGCGTATATCGTCCCATCGACATTGAAGAGCGCGACCTCGATGCCGGCGACGCGGACCACCATGCTCTTGCCGGGGCGCAGCCGGGTCACAGGAATGGTTTCGATGAAATCCGCCATCGTCGTCTGGTGGGACAGGCTTCAGCCGGTGTCTTATCGTGGGGATTCTACCAGGGGCGCGCCGCCAATCCGCGCACGGTCGCGCCGTAGCACAATCGCGAGGCTATGTTTCACGATGAAGTCGAGGCTGGCCCAGCCCGCACCCGAAAAGAACAGCCATACGTATACGAGCGCATACAAAGGTTCGTCGAGATTGGCGAAGTCAGCCAGCGAATGAACATCTTTCATCTTCACCGAAATGATGGCGACCGCCATGTTGATGATCATCGGAATCGACACCAAGCGCATCGCGAGGCCAACCATCGTCAGCGCGCCGCCGATCATTTCGGTATAGGCGGACAGCGCTGCATTGAAGGCCGGAAATGGAATGCCCCATTCGGCGAAGTTCTTGGTGAAGGTCGCCAGATTGTGCGACTTCGCCCAGCCGCTGGTAAAGAAGAAGTATCCTACAAACAGGCGGGTCAGGAGCGCGGGAATCCACGACTGCTCCCATAGCCGATCGAAGACGCGATCGGTGAGCTCGACGATCTTTTTGAGGTTCACAGTAGTCGCCTCCGTCCGAATTCAGCGCTGAGGGTCATCCATGCGCGTCGAGGTTATGCCGAAACCATCGCCTATTGCCAAGGCCCATTTCAGCACACTGTTTTGTAATCTCGATCGCCGGCAAGAAATTATAAGATTGTTATAGACGGTTAAAAACTCGATAGTGGGCGAATGTCCCAGCGCGCCCAAATCTGTTGGCTTCGGGCCGCTCCGATGCTGGCGGCATTCCTTCTCGGCTTCTTCGGCTCGATCTCAACCGTCGATGCCTACTCCACCCTCACACTGGTGCCCGACAGTCAGCTCAGCGATCAGGGCAATGGCGCCGGCATCGCCCTCGACTGGTGCAGCGGCCATTGCCAGGAAGGCGACCTCCGCGTGGTCTGTTTCGATCTGCCGGGCGGGCTCACAGTTTCATCGGTGGCCGGTCCCGAATTCACCGAAATCGCAACGGTCGTCAATTCCCTTTCCGGGGACCGGCTAACCTGCCTCTACGACATCTTCCACACCGGCGATTTCGCGACGACTTTCGAATGGAACGGCACCGTCGATTGGCTGGTTGATTCAGCGGCCTGGCGCGGTGCCGATACCACCCCCGTAATTGTCAATGGCGAGCCGGTCGGCGGCGTCAGCACCTGCGGCAGTATGGTGACCTGCGACAACCTCGGTCTTACTCCGACGACCGCGCAGGACATGCTGATCATGGTGTGGGCAGGGCGCCCTTCCGTCTTCGACGCCTATGTGAATCTGACCACAGGATCATTCGTTGACCAGATTAATGGCTTCCCGTTTATGCTCGGAATTGCCAATCAGCTGCTCAGTAGTGGTGATCCGACCGGAACCCAAAGCGTGGAAACCGTGGCCAGCGACGATATGCCCTACCAGGCGCTGCAGTTGGCCCTCAAGCCCGCCGACGACGCGACGCCGACTCCGACTGCCACCGCCTCCCCCTCGCCGACCGATTCTTCGATGGCGACGCCATCCGCCACTGCCACCTCCGATGCGACGCCGACCGGCACCGAGTCGGCCTCGCCAAGCACCACTACCACCGCGAGTTGCACGCCAACGCCTTCCGCATCCGCGACCGTCACCTTTACCGCGACCGCTACCAACACCGTCACGGCAACCGCCACCGACACTGTCACTCCAACCATAACCGCGACCCCGACCGTCACGGTCACCGCCACGCCGACCGATACTCAAACCGTCACCGCGACCGCAGTGCTGACCCCGACCGTCACCTTGACCGCAACCCCGACGGCAACCGTGACTGCGACGCTTACCGCCACCGCGACCGCTACCCTCACCGCGACTGCCACACGCACCGCTACGCCGACCGCGACCCCGACACTGGGGCCGGGTCCGATCAGCCTGGTCGGGGCAACCTCCTCGACCAGTACCGCATTGACGGTTCCGTCCGCGGTGCAGGATGGCGACCTGCTGCTGGCCGCGTATTCGTACTGGTCCTACGCCGCCGGTACCGCTCCCGCAGGATGGACCCTTCTCCATACTGCCTCGTTGAGCGGCAGCGCGACCGAGCGAGTGTGGTATCGATTCGCCAGCGGCGACGCACCCGGGTCAATTTACAACTGGAGCTTCAATGGACCAGGACCCTACCCCGCGGGCGCAATGGTGGCCTATCGCGGAGTGGCGTCATCATCATTCGAGGACGGCTTCTGCACCACCCAGGGACGTAGCGGCGCGCCGACGCTATGCGGCTTCACGACCGCGAACAACAATGATCTTTATATCGGCTTCTTCGCGACCGAAAACGCCAACCTCCAGCTCCCGCCCGATCTCAATGGGCAGCTGATCAATCAGTATGCGGCGGGCTCGCATTTCGGCATCGGAGCCGCCGCAAAGACGCTTGGTCTTGCGGGAGTTCTGCCCGATGACAGCGGTGCCATGGACACTGGCGGATGGGCCACCATCGCGTTCGCACTGAAGCCCGCCGGGCCGACTCCGACTCCAACTTTCACGACAACACCGACCGCGACCATCTCGCGGACCGCAACCTCGACTCCCACGTCGAATCGAACCGCAACCATCACCGCGACGCCCAGCGCCTTCGCCACCGCAACCCTGACCGCAACTCCAACACCAACTCCCGCGCCAACTCCCGCGCCCGGCTCCATCACATGGATCGGATCGACCAGCACCACCAACCCGAAGGTGACCGTTCCGGCCGGCGTGCAGAATGGCGACCTACTGCTGGCGTTTTACTCCTATTACTCGTTCGCCACTGCGACGGCCCCCTCGGGATGGACTTTGTTACACAGCGCGACCGCCGCCAACAGCGGCGTCGAGGCGATCTGGTATCGGTTCGCAAACGCCGAGGTTCCGGGATCGACCTACACTTGGACCTTCAGCGGCTCGACGCCCTACGCGGCCGGTGGGATGTTGGCCTACCGAGGTGTGGCCGCGTCATTTGAAGACGGCTTCTGCACCTCGCAAGGACGCAGTGCGGCGCCCACATTGTGTGCGCTTTCGACGACTCAGGCCGGCGATACTTATCTCGGTTTTTTTGCCACCGAGAACATCAATCTCGTGCTGCCCGCCGATCTGACCGGATTGGTGGTAAATCAATATGTCAACGGTTCCCACTTTGGCGTTGCGACCGGCAGCAAGCAGCTCGGCGCGGCAGGCTTGATCCCAGCCGACGTGGCTGCGATGAGCAGCGGCGGTTGGGCGAGCGTCGCGATTGCGCTGAAGGCATCCGGCCAGCCGACCGCCACCGCAACCGCGCGGTCGACCCCATCACCGACCGCGACCTTAACACCATCCGCAACGCCCACGCCGCCCTCAGGCGCGATCACCTTGGTGGGATTCACCGGGACCACGACGACCACGCAGATGATCCCGGCCACCGTCCAGAACGGCGACCTACTGCTGGCATTTTATTCCTACTATTCGTTTGCCACCGCGACGGCGCCCAGCGGATGGACCCTGCTGCATAGCGCGGCCGCATCCGGCAGCGGGGTGGAGACCGTGTGGTATCGCTTCGCCAACGGCAATCCTGCCGGCTCGACGTTTACCTGGTCCTTTGGCGGATCGACTCCCTATGCGGCGGGAGGGATGCTGGCCTATCGCGGAGTCGCTGCATCATTTGAAGATGGTTTCTGCACCGCGCAGGGACGCAGCACCGCGCCGACTTTGTGCGCGTTCTCGACCGCACACGCGAACGATGTATACGTGGGATGGTATTCGACGGAGAATACCCATCTGGTATTGCCCACGGATCTGTCGCCGCTGATCTTTAATGATTATCTCAGCGGTTCGCACTTCGGCGTCGCCGCCGCCAATAAAGCGCTGTTCGCGGCGGGCGCCGTCCCCGCCGACATCGGCTCGATGAACACCGGTGGATGGGCGACCATCGCAATCGCGATTAAGTCTCCTTAGCCAAAACGCAAACGACCGTGCAAAAATGTGGCGATGAAATTTCATCCCGGTGAAATCGAGATCCAAAGCAGGGCCGGCGTCCGCAAGAACGCGGAGCAGGTCGGCGCGGGGATTCACGATTCTATTCCGTCCGCTGCGAAAACCTTTCTCGAATCCCAACGTGCGGTCTTTCTCGCGACCGTCGATGAAGCCGGACAGCCGTGGGCTTCAGTTGTGACCGGCGCGCCTGGATTCATCCACGCGATCGATCCGCATAATGTCGCCATCGCAGCGTCGCTCGCGCCCGACGATCCGATCCAGCGTACGCTCGCGCGCGAGGGTCACGTCGCGCTGCTCGCGATCGAGTTCGCGACCCGCCGCAGGATCAGGCTCAACGGGATCGGCTCGCTTTCCTCCGGCGTCATCCACATCGCTATGCGCCAGGTCTACGGCAACTGCCCGAAGTACATCCAGGGGCGAACCGTCACCGGCGAAACCATCGCGAAGACCGCGGCCGAAGCGGCACGCTCACCCGAGCTGCTAATCGATGAGCGCCACATCATAAGCACCGCTGACACCTTCGTCATTGCGACCGATCATGCGGAGCAGGGCGCCGATATTTCGCATCGTGGGGGCAACCCCGGATTCGTGATCGTGCTCGATGGGCAACGCATCGAATTCCCGGACTACGCCGGCAATCGGATGTTCAACACGCTGGGCAATCTCGCGATCAATCCGCGCGCGGGCCTGCTGTTCATCGATTTTGCCAGCGGCCGAACGCTACAGTTGGCAGGAAAAGCCTCGATCGATTGGAGTCCCGACCATGCCGACTCGTTTCCGGGCGCGGAGCGAGTGATCGGCTTCGACATCGAAGAAGTGGTGGACCGCGACGGCGGCTTTCCGCTGCGTACGATCTTCCACGAGTATTCGCACTTCAATCCGAAGTCTTAAGGCCCTCGTGCTCGGGGAAAATTTCGCGCCAGATTTGGGCGCGCTCAATCGCATCGGCGAGTTGATTGTCGGCACCCGCGCGATCATTCCACGCATCGAAATGCAGCAGACTCCGCGGCGGCAGGCGCTGCGCCCACTGCGCGCTTTCGAGCACCGGCCGCTCGGGAAATTCCGCGACATAGCCGATACATAGATACGCGAGCGGAATGACATTGGGTGGAATCTCGAAGATGCGCGACAGATCCTCGTTGCGCAAAATGCTTACCCATCCGACGCCGAGACCCTCCGCACGCGCGGCGAGCCACAGGTTTTCCACTGCCAGACAAGTCGAGTAAACCTCGACCTCGCGCTGGCTGACCTTGCCGAGCACGCCGGGGCCGAAACGCTCCGGCTCGCAGGTCACAAGGAGATTCAGCGGCGCGTCGAGGATTCCCTCCAGCTTCAGCGAGAGGAATTTCTCGCGGCGCGTTCCCTCGAACTGAAGCGCATTTTTGGCACGCTCCTCTTCGAAGACGCGCTTCACTTCGCGGCGACGCTCGAGGTCGCGCACGATGACGAACTCCCATGGCTGGGTGAAGCCGACGCTGGCCGCATGATGCGCGGCGACGAGCACGCGCGCGAGGACCTCGTTGGGAACGGAGTCGGGGAGAAACTCGCGCATATCGCGACGGCGAAAGATCGCCTCGTACAGGCCGCGTCGCATCTGGGGCGAAAACGCATGCGGATTGTCCTTCGCCATCGATGCGGCACCTCGTGCAACGGGATTCAAAAAATGAACGAGGGGCCGGCCGCGTGCCGACCCCTCATCGAAAAGATTCGGCTACGCCGCCGCCGCTTTCTTCGCGGCCGCCAACGTTGCGTCGTAGTCCGGATGACTGGCGATTTCCTTGACGTACTCCGCATGCGTCACGTTGTCGTTTTTGTCGACCACGAACACCGCGCGCGCGAGCAGTCCGAGCTCCTTGATCATCACGCCATACTTGTTGCCGAAGTCGTGCGGATCGCGGAAGTCGCTGACCATCGTAACCTTGTCGACGCCGGCCGCGCCGCACCAGCGCGCCTGCGCGAACGGCAGGTCCATCGAGACGGTGAGGATCTGCACGTCGCCGAGCTTCGCGGCTTCCTCGTTGAAGCGGCGCGTTTGCGCGTCGCAGACCGGCGTGTCGATCGAAGGAATCACGCTGATGACCTTGACCTTGCCGGGAAATTTATCGAGCCCGATCGGCTGCATCGCCTTGTCCACCGAATGGAACTCGGGCGCTTTCTGGCCCGCTTTGACTTCGGGACCAACCAGCGTCATCGGATTACCGCGCATCGTAACGGCGCCTTTGCGTTCTTCCGCCATGGGAAAAAATCTCCTGTTTGATTTCGAAGGAAACGTATCTTCGGAATCTGAGACTTTAGCCGCTCCGATGACGCTGGGTAAACCCGCGACGGAGGTCGCTATTTCGCGTAGCGCGCGATGCGCTCGGCCTCGAGCAGGTCGGCATCTTTGCGATCCGGCCGCTCGGGCATCCATCCCTTGGTATAATCGCGCGTCTCCCAGGTGCGGTCGTTGGGATCCCATACGTAAGGAAGCTGAACGATTTCGCCGGGCGTGCTGATGGTTTCGAACGCGCGCATCGCATCGCGCACGATGGCGCGCTGATCGCGACGTCATTGGGGCGTCCGGTCTGATGGCCGAGGGGAAAATTGACGAATACCGCGCGCGGCGCCTTCACCGACTTGCGTGATGTCCAGCGCCGAGGTCATGCACAAAGTAGGGATTCCCGCCTCTTCGACCACTCGCGCAATCAGTCCAACGGACTGATGGCAAACGGGTCAGGCAGGCACCAGGTAGAACGCATCGACGTGGGCGCGCTTAAGTTCCTCGACGATTTTCGGCGCGAGCTCATCGCGCACCTTGCGTGCCGAATAGATCCCGCCCATGAAGGTGAACGCGGGATCGGAGAGCTCGCCGATGACGTGCTCGGCCTCGAGCTCGCGCATCCGTTCGAGGGGAAACACGCAGTTGGGATCCTCCTCCGCGTCGGCGGTCGGGTAGCCGAAATGCCACACGTAGAGGTCCTCGCGCGCGGCGTTTTTCGGAATGCAACGATAGGTCGCATCCTCGCGATGGAAGCGCGGCTGGTCGCGATACATGATACCGCCGGAACTCATCAGCGCGATTTTCGCTTCGCGCGATCGGCTTGCGTCAGCGGCGTCCACGGCACCGTCTCGTTGACGACCCACTGATAGGGTTTGAAATCGCTATATAGATCGCGCGTGCGGGGTATGTATTCGACTGCCATAAGTCTCTCCTACACCTTACGTGATGAAAGGAAAAGCGTTCGCTACTCCCCGTGCAGCGCCGGCAGCACGTCCGCGCTGAAGCGCTCCAGCGAGCGGCGCGTCTTTCTTCGGATCGAGGCCGGGAAGCTGCATCGCGATGACCAACTCCGTGATCGGGCGCCGCCTCGACGATCTCCTCGAGCCGCTGCGCGAACCTGCGCCGGCGAGCCCAGCACCGTCGTGCGCCGCAGCCGTTCCTCATCGGGACGGATGAGCACCTCGCCCTTGCCGCCATCCTGCGACCTGCGCGGTCTTGAGCCATTTGCCGTACAGCTCCGCCTGATACATCAGCGCGTCGCGAGTGTCGGCCCAGGCCTGCTCCTCCGAATCGGCGACGTACAGCGCGCGACTGTTCACGATGCTGTAGCGCGCGGGATCCTTGCCGGCCGCCTTGAGCGCATCGGTATAGATGCCGATTTCCTTGCGCCCGCCGACGCATGCGAATGACATGTCGAGCTTCGCGCCGCGCGCTGGATCGCTTTCGGCGCGCCGACGCCCCATAGCAGCTCGGGATGCGGCTGGCTGACGGGCGCGGGCAACACGCGCACATCATGAAAATGGAAATACTTGCCGTGGAAGTCGAAGCGCTCGCCCTTCCACGCGAGTTTCAGAATCTCGACGGTTTCGAGCGTGCGGCCCGAGGCGCTGCTCACGCGGGACGCCGAAGCCGTCGAACTCCTCCTGCCGATAGCCCTGCCCGATGCCGAGGCGGATGCGTCCGCCCGAGATCACATCGACGACCGCAACATCCTCGGCGAGTTTCAGCGGATGCTGAAATGGCGCGAGCAGCACGAAGGTTCCGATCTCGACGCGCTTGGTGCGCGCCGCGATCGCGGCGGCGGCCGGCATCATCGCGGGAAGATAGCCGTCGTCGGTAAAATGATGCTCGGTGAGCCAGATCGAATCGAAGCCCGCGGCGTCGGCCGACCTCGGCCTGGGCGAGCATTTCGGCATAGAGGTCCTTGAAGCTGCGTCCCGAATTGGGCGGATTGCGGAAGTCGAATTGATAGCCAACTTTGATTTTGCGCATGGCATCGCTCCGCAGGAGGATTTCCGCCAACCCATACCGCAATGTCGCGAAACTTGCACAACTGCGGTAGTCGGAATTCTGAATGCGCTGGCCGCGCGACGAGATAAAATTGATCTTTTCTCGACACCAGGAGCGCCTTCATGAGCCTCAGGATCGAAGACTACGCCATCATCGGAAACACCTGCACCGTCGCGCTGGTCGGCAACAACGGCTCGATCGATTGGCTATGCGTGCCGCGCTTCGATTCGCCGGCCTGCTTCGCCGCGCTGCTCGGCACCGAGAGAAATGGCCGCTGGCTTATCGCGCCCAAGGGCGAGGTGAGGCGCACGCAACGCCAATATCGCGGCGATACGCTGGTCCTCGAGACCGAGTTCGAAACCTCCGACGGCGTCGTCGCGATCGTCGATTTCATGCCGATTCGCGAGCGTTACAAAAAGGTTGAGCTGGTCCGCATCGTCGAGGGACGCAAGGGCCACGTCGCGATGCATATGGAGGCGATCTTCCGCTTCGACTATGGCCATGTGATTCCGTGGGTGACCTCGAAAGCGAACAGCCTGCGCGCGATCGCGGGCCCCGACGCAATCAAGCTGCGCACCTCGGTGCCGATGCGTGGCGAGGACTTTGCCACCAAGGCCGATTTCACCGTCGCCGAGGGCCAGCGCATCCCGTTCACGCTGACCTACTACCCGTCGCACGAGCCGGAGCCGGGCGAGAAGCATCCGTATCACATGCTGACCGAGACCGAGAGTTGGTGGCGCGAATGGGCCGGGCGCTGCACGGTCATGGAACCATGGCGCGAGCCGATGATGCGCTCGCTGATCACTTTGAAGGCGCTAACTTTCGGTCTTACCGGCGGAATCGTTGCGGCGCCCACCACCTCGCTGCCGGAAAAAATCGGCGGCGAGCGCAACTGGGATTATCGCATCTGCTGGCTGCGCGATTCGACGTTTACCCTCTATGCGCTTTCGATCGCGGGCTACCACGAGGAAGCCAAGGCGTGGCGTCAATGGCTGCTGCGCGCCATCGCGGGCGAGCCCGCCAAAATGCAAATCATGTACGGGCTGCGCGGCGAGCGGCGCCTGACGGAATTCGAAGTGCCATGGCTGGCGGGCTACGAAAGCAGCGCGCCGGTCCGTATCGGCAATGCCGCGCACGAGCAGTTTCAGCTCGACGTTTACGGCGAAGTGATGGATTCATTTTACGCCGCGCGCAAGCAGGACCTCGATCCCGAGCCGGAAACTGAGGCGCGTCGAGACGCGCGCTGATGGAATTTCTCGAAACCGCGTGGAAGGAGCCGGACGAAGGAATCTGGGAGGTGCGCGGACCGCGCCGCCAATTCACGCATTCCAAGATGATGGCGTGGGTGGCGGCCGATCGTGCGGTCAAGCTGATCGAAAAATTCGGCAATTCCGGCCCCGTCGATCGATGGAAGAAGCTGCGCGATGAGATTCGCGCCGACGTGCTGGCGCGCGGCTTCAATCCGCGCCGCAACGCCTTCGTGCAGGACTACGGCTCCGAACTCCTCGATGCGTCGCTACTGATGATGCCGCTGATCGGATTTCTTCCCGCGACCGATCCGCGCGTGATGAGCACGGTGGCGGCGATCGAGCACGACCTCCTTAGCGACGGTTTGGTGAAGCGCTACCAGACGCGTCCCGAAGTCGACGGTCTGCCGCCGGGCGAGGGCACCTTCCTCGCGTGCACCTTCTGGTATGCCGACAACCTCGCGCTGATGGGGCGGCACGAGGAGGCGCGGGAGGTCTTCGAGCGGTTGCTCTCGCTGCGCAACGACGTCGGATTGCTGGCCGAGGAATACGACACCGGCGGCAAGCGCCAGGTGGGAAATTTTCCGCAGGCGTTTTCACATGTGTCGCTGATCAACACGGCGCACAATCTGACGCTCTCGAAAGGACCGGCGAAAACCCGCGCGAACTGATCCTACGCGCCATCAATTTTCAGAGGGGTACTCGAAATGCGGACCGATGCGCTTAAGGGACAGGCCGCGCTAGTCACCGGAGCGAACTCCGGAATCGGCGAGTGCGTCGCGCGAAGTTTTGCCGCGGCGGGCGCGCGCGTCGCCATCAACTACGTCACCCACCCCGAGGCAGCGGAGAAAATCGTCGACGACATTCGCAAGGCGGGCGGTGAAGCAATCGCCCTGCGCGCAGATGTTGCGAATGAGGGCGAAGTGAAAACGATGTATGCCGAGATGTTCAAGGCCTTCGGCACCATCGACATTTTATGCGCCAATGCCGGCATCCAGGATGATGCGCCGTTCGTCGAGATGTCGCTGGAGCAATGGAATCGCGTGATCGGTATCAACCTCACCGGACAGTTTTTGTGTGCGCGCGAAGCGGCTCGGCGAATTTATCCGCCGCGGGGTGCGGCCCGAAATCTCGCGCGCCGCCGGGAAAATAATCTGCATGAGCTCGGTGCATCAGGAAATCCCGTGGGCCGGCCACGTTAACTATGCGTCAAGCAAGGGCGGCATCGACGATGCTGATGAAGACCATCGCGCAGGAGCTCGCACCGCATAACATCCGCGTCAACGCGATCGCCCCCGGCGCAATCCAGACCGCCATCAATCGCAAAGCGTGGTCGACGCCCGAGACGCTCAAGGATCTGCTGACGCTGATTCCCGACCGGACGCGTCGGCAGCCCGATGACATCGGGCGCGTCGCGGTATGGCTCGCATCCGATGATTCGGATTACGTGCAGGGCACGACGCTCTACGTCGACGGCGGCATGATGCTGTACGCGAGCTTCACCACCGGCGGCTGAGGCCGCCGGCGCACCATCCATTTTAGAGGTTGGTCATGCGCTCGAGGTGCTCCGGGTAGCGCGCACCTTGCACCGTTATCGCCTCAGACTACGTCGAAGACCGCAATCGTATCGCCGGCGGCGACAAGCAGATTCGCCTGTCCGTAAACCCAGCATCCTGCATCAACGACGAAGATTGGGCGACCGTTAGTCTCTGTCCACGAGACGCAAGGCTGATGGCTGTGTCCGACGATCAGTACGTCTGCCACCCGTTCTCCTGATTGCGGCAACGCCGAGACTTTTTTTATGATGCTCGCGAAGACGTCAAGGTTCTCGCGTACCACGAACTTGCCTTCGCGCACATTGGTTGGTGGCTTGCCCCAGTCGGGCGCACGAGGCGGCCACTCCGGATCCTTTCGGATGCCCAGCACCGAGTCGCGCAGCCAGGCTGCGACGCCAGCTCCGGTCCTAAAGACAATTGCCGCCTACCTGAACCAGCATCCGCTCTCATCTTACGCAATCCAACTTGGTGATTGGTTTGATATGTGGCGTGTCTATGGTGCCGATCCGAATGACATGACCTATGTGTCGATCGAGAACGCGGCGGTATATCACAGTATTTTGGATCTCGATGCCCAGATCGGGCTGCCCCATGTAATTGGCAATCATGACGCGGGCTTTTTGCGCTCGCTCTCAGGGCGGCGTAGCAGCCAACCGGCGTTGTTTCGTCTCGGCTTCTGGATCGGGCGCAACGTGTATGCGATGCACGGGCATCAAACCGAGCCTCCCGAGAGCGATATCACTACGTCGACGATGCGAAAGTTGTCGGTGTCAGCACAGCGCTGAATTACCAACCGCATCACGGTCCGTCCCTGGCAGTACCAGCGCACTTCGTTTTGAGTGGGCTGGGGACCGGGCGTAAGAGCACCGCCCATGTCGGGCGAGCCGCCCCCTTCCGTCTCGTGGTCGCACTCTTTACCGAATTGCTGGTCGAAGGTGTTCGACGGGATGCATCGATCGGGTTCGCTTACCAACAGTGGCTGGGCGTTGTGCGGCGATGGCGCGATTCCCATCCGTCCAGGTCCGGCTTCGACCACCCAGGTATTACTCAGGTGAGCCGGCGGATGGCTACCAGCGCATCCTGACAACCAGACCATCAGTGAGCAGAAGGTCATGCATCTGTTCATTTGGTCGACGCTGATAACACAGAGCTTACAAGACGGCAAACGTCGAGCGTCGCAATGCCTTTGGTGCAGCCTCCTGATCGAACGCGGGAATCGCGTGGGAGAATCGAAGGCTGCCGGCATCCGAGTGGATCAAGCACCGATCGGAAAAGCGGTGTAAGGGCACACACCCCAATTTCAAAACCGCCCAGGTCCGATAAACGTATCCTTCCAGGGACCCAGACTTCATCCGCGCTTGCGCTTCCAACCCCACAAATCTGATGCCGCCGAAGGTCGCGGCGGAATCGGGAGCTTTCGGGGCCTTTGCCTCGAGTTGGACATTTCCCTACCTTTTGTCTTGAAATTAAACAAATAAGCGATAATGTCGCATGATGCTGTCCAGTCAGCGATGACTCGACAGGCGGGGGAAATTAGATCGCAATGGCGCGGTCAGGGACTGTCACGATCCTCTTCACGGATCTCGTCAATTCGACTGTCCATCTCCAGGAAGCCGGTGATGAGGCCGGCGCGCGTCTCTTCCAGGCCCATCATAAGCTGCTCTCCAATGCGATTGCGGCGGCGGGCGGCGAGGAGTTGCAATGGCTCGGCGACGGCGTGCTGGCCTCGTTCGGTTCGTCTGCGGATGCGGTGCGCTGCGCCATCAGCATCCAGCAGGGTGCGCGCCGACCGCAGGATGGCACGCGCATGGAGGTCCGGATCGGGATTCACGTCGGCGAAGTGCTCCAGCGCGAGGGCGGCTACTTCGGTACGCCGCTGGTAGTCGCGCGACGCCTGTGCGATCGCGCATCGAGCGGGCAGATTCTGTCTAGCCGATTAGTTGCCGATATGCTGTCTTCCCGACAGTCGTTCAACTTCCACGACCTTGGCCGGTTCGAGTTGAAAGGCCTCGCCACGCCGATGGCGGTGTGCGAGATCGTTTACGAGCATCACGATCCGGCGGCAATGCTGAGCCGCACGCCTTTCGTCGGACGCGCATCTCAGTTGGAGCGTCTCTCCGCCAAGCTGGCCGAGGCGAGCAACGGGCGCGGATCGATCGTGATGGTTCGCGGCGAGGCGGGGATCGGTAAGACGCGCATCCTCGAGGAGTTTGCCAACCACGCGATAGAGCACGGCGCGACGGTGATGCATGGGGCCTGCTACGACGGGGAATTTCAGCCCCCCTACAGCCCCTTCGCAGGCGCTATCGCCGAACACGCTCGCAGCGGCGGGGTTGCTGCGCTGGGCAAAAATGTCTCGATCCTCGCGCGGATGGTGCCCTCGTTGCGCACTTCGATGGGAGAAAAGGCTGAGGCAGAACCACTGGCGAAAGACGAGGAGCGGTTTCAGCTATTCGATGCGGTTACGCAATTGCTCGTCACCCTGGCACGCACCGCACCGCTGGTTCTCATCCTCGATGATTTGCACTGGGCTGATCGCGGCGTTGCGGCAATGCTGCGGCACGTCGCGCATTCGGTCACGGAAAATCCAATCCTGCTGATCGGCGCCTATCGCGACGCCGAGGTCGATCGCCGCCATGCGCTGGCCACCGTCCTGGCGGGGATCAGCCGCCTGCCGAATTTCGAAACGCTTTCGCTGGCGGGTCTGAAGACCAACGATCTGGCCGATTTGCTCGAGACCATCGGCGATCAGGATGCTCCGGGCGCGCTGATCCAGGCGCTGGAAGATGCGACCGACGGCAACCCGCTGTTTATCCGAGAGTTACTCTTGCACCTGGTTGAGGGTGGCAAAATCCTCCGCGAGGGCCAGGGCTGGATTTCGCGGTTCAGCGTCGAAGAGTTGGGAATTCCCGAGGGCGTTCGCCAGGTCATCGACAGCCGCCTGCAAAGACTTTCGGAAGATGCGAAGCAACTGCTCACCGTCGCCTCCGCGTTTAAGGGAGCATTCGCGTTTGGGATCGCCGCTTCCGCCGCGGGCCTCGATGAAGACGCAGCGCTGTCCGCTATCGACGAAGCTACCGAAGCGCAACTGTTACGTCCTGCAACCGAGGCCGACTGTTTCGACTTCACCCACGCCATCATCCGGCACACGCTGTATGCGGGCATCAATCCGCCGCGGCGCGTGCGGATGCATCGAAAGATCGCCGAAGCGATGGAGCAGGCGTGGGGCGAGCAGGCGTCGCATCATGCGGCCGAGGTCGCATACCAGTTCTGGCGCGGCGCCAGCTCTTCGGACCGGGAGAATCGCGGCGTCGATTATTCGGTCGCTGCCGCCGATCAGGCTGAAGCCGCCTGTGCGTATGACGAGGTGGTTGCGTTCGTCCGCATCGCGCTGGAGCTCATGAAACCCAGCGATGCGCGCAGAAAGGCGCTGCTCGCGCGGCTGGGAGTCGCGCTGGCATGGACCCTGGACGGCGACGGGGCGTGTAAGATCGCGCGGGAGGCGAGCGCGCTCATTGCCGCCGCCGACGGCGACTACGCCGCGGCCGTCTACCTCGAGCAGATCGTCCAGGAATTGTATGCCGCAAATCTCTCACGCGAGGCATGGACCATCGTCGGAGAGGCGCTGCGCTACGTCGGCGATCATCGCGACATGATTTGGGCGCGGCTGCGCGAGATCGACCTGGCCCGTGAGGAGGCCGAGGATCCCGACAATCCGGGTATCCGGGTCGATTCCGAAGGGCAGCGCGAATGGCGAACCCTGCTGCGTCAGTTGCCGCGCGAAGTGGTTAAAGTCCACGGCGCCGACACCCGCTATGAATCGCGCCAGGACATCATCAACGACCAGAATCCCAATCCGGCATCCGTCCTGCTGATGGCCGGCGATTACAAACGAGCCCTTCCCATCTGGCACAAGGAAGCCGGCGAGTCGGAAAGCCGCGGGCGGCTCAGCTGGGCCGTTACGGCGCTGGCCAACGTTGCCAGTTCCCACATTGCGCTGGGGGAATTCGGCGCCGCGCGTGCAGCGTTGGCTCGAGGAGTTGCGCTCGCCGCACGAGTGAGCACTTCGCCCACCGCTCCCGGGGTCAATCTGAACCTGTTGAGTGCGGAGCACGAATTGCGCATCGCCACCGACGACGGATGGCAGGAGCTGGGACAGGATTCCGCCAGCCTGACCGTCCTTAACCAGCCGGCACCCGAAAATAACTGGGCGTTTGCGATGATTCGTGGATGCGGGGCGTACCTCTTCGCGCGGATTAATCAGAAAGAAATGGCTCTCCATTGGGTTCGCAGCCTGCGAAAGGCCTTTGAAATGGGAGCGCCATGGGAGCCAACCTACAGCGCGGTGGTATGCGACGCGGCGGCGGCGCTATGGATGATCGACGATGATGAAGCAGCTTCCGTCGTAGAGCATTGCATCTTCACCAAGGTGCTGCCACGCGACTTTCGCTATCCGATGCGCGATGCGCGGCTCTCGATGGCGCGTCTATGTGCGGTGCAGCGCCGTTATGATGAAGCGTCGAAGTGGTTCGCAACGGCCCGCGTCGCACTCGACGAGCAAGGCGCGCGTCCACTGCGAGCTATCACTGACTTCGAAGAAGGGCTTATGTATCGGCGTCGCAGCGGGGAAGGCGACCTCGCGCTGGCGAAGCGCTATTTCGAGGCGGCGCTACCGCAGTTCCGCGCGCTTGAGATGAGCGGATGGCTCCGCCACGCCGAGGCGGCGCTGGCGGAAGCATCCTGAAAAACTTGGGCGGGAAGAGACCGAGGTCTACATCCCGCCACAAAGTTTAAGGGCGAACCCTGCGGTTCGCCCTTAGTTTATTGCTGTCGATTACCAGCGGTTTCCGCCGCGACCGCCACGGTCGCGATCTCCACCGCGACCCCCGCCGCCGCCACCACCACCACGAGGTCCACCGCCGCCGCCCGCTTCACGGGGCTTGGCCTCGTTGACCTTGATGTTGCGGCCCTTGAACTCGGTGCCGTCGAGCGACTGAATCGCCGCGGCAGCCTCACCGGCATCCGCCATTTCGACGAAGCCGAAGCCCTTGGACTGGCCGGAGAACTTGTCGGAGACAACCGCGACGCTCTCGACGGTGCCGGACTGTGAGAAGAGGTCTTTCAGATCCTCATTGGTGACAGAGTAGGCAAGATTGCCTACATACAACTTTTTGGCCACTTAGGGGCCTCCTTACTTTAGTGCTGGGAAGCTCGCGAACAGAAAAGCGGGGAGAAATTCCGGCGCTTAGGTGAGGGGATGCGTCCGAGCGGTTTCAACAACTTTATACGTGGATTGTCCGCATGAGTAAACGGCCTGGCGAAGAAATCGCGCTGTTCTGCCTAGGCTTGGTCAGGTAGTTTCGCCATGACACTTTTAGCCTCGCTCACTAGCTCATCGAGCGGGCGGCCAGTGTCAACAATAAGATGATTCGAGGACGGGATTTCCGTCAATTCCGCGAATTCTGCACGCTGCCGAAGATACACCGCGACCGTCGCATCGGAGGGGTTGTCGCCCTTTTTCTCGCGTTCGATCAGGCGGCGGCGGATTTCCGTATCGGCGGCGCGGCATTCGATGAACAGGATCGGCACCTTCGCCTGTGCGGCCACTTCGAGCACAGCCTTGCGATGCGCGGGGTCCTGGTAAGTCCCATCGAGGATGACCCCGGTTCCTTCGCCCAGCGATGCGCGCGCCTCCTCGAGCATCGTGGCGTAGGTCGACGCCGTGACCTCGTCGGCATAGATGCCAGCCTTGTAGGCGTCGGCGGCGTGGCGCTCGATGGGTATCGACGCGAGCTCCTTGCGCGTCAAGTCAGAGCTGATGATAGGGAAACCGAATCGATGATGCAGTGCGCGCGCGAAGGTCGATTTGCCAGTGCCCGAGAGGCCGCATACGACGATGACTGCCGGGCGCCGTCGCGCGCGTAACTTTGCGCGAGGGAGAAGTATTGCCTCGCGAGTGCGAGCGCGGATTCACGCTGCGCATCGGCGATTTCCTTTTGCCGGCTGCGCAAGGTTTCCACGACGCCGCGGATGATGGCCCGGAAGCATTTGTAAAAAGGGATCAGGCGCGGAAGTTCGTCGTCATCGAGCAACGTCGCGATGGCGCCGACCAGCTCATCGGCAAAGTCCGGCCTGCCGAAACGGTCGAGGTCCATCGCCAGGAAAGCCACCTCGGATGCGATGTCGCAGGTGCGCAGCCGCTCGCTGAACTCGACGCAATCGAAAATCGAGATCTTGCTCGCCCTCGAGGCAGATGTGCTCGCAGCGCAGGTCGCCATGCAGCTCGCGGACGCGGCCGGCCTCGGCGCGCGCGTTGAGCATCGTCCAATGCGAAGTGATAAATCCGCGGCAGAACTTTTCGATGGCGGCATACTGCGCGGCCTCGAGGGTCGCGCCGATCAGCGCCTCGGCCTGCTGGAGTTCTCCCATCACCAGATCCCAAATCCTCGAGGCCGAGGCATACTTCGTCGCGTTCGCCGATAGCGCGCCCCGATAAAACTCGGCGACGACGCCGGCGATTGCGCGAATCGTGGCGACGTCCACTTCGCCGCGCGGCAGCATCCGATCAAGCGTTCGATCGGCGGGCAGACGGCGCATCTTCACGACGTAATCCGCCGCCGAGGGATGTTCGCCGGGATGCTCGCCAAGCTTCCATTCGGAACCGTCGTGAAGGATGGGAAACATGCCCAGGTACACGTCGGGAGCGAGCCTGCGGTTGAGGCGGATTTCCTCGGCGCACAGATGGCGGCGCTGGGCGGCGTCGGTGCAATCGATGAACGCGAAGCGCACCGCTTTCTTCAATTTGTAGACAAAGTTGCCCGCGAGAAAGACATACGAAATGTGAGTCTGGACCAGTTCTACGGTTGCGGGAGGCTCGGGATAAAAGTCCGGCCGCAGCATCGCTCGCACCATCGCCGGCAGCGACGATGAATCAGGCGGCGCGGGATTCTTCTCGCCGGTGGTCATTTCTCCTGCATCGACTCGATGAAATCCACCAGACGGGAAATCCGGTCGCGCACTTCCTGCTCGGTTTTGGAATGATCGTTTTCATCAATGCGGTAGCGCGCGCCCCATCGCGGCATGTCACCACGGAAGTGCGCCGCGATACGGGTGCGGCCGTCGATGGCGTCATAGACCTTCTGGCGCGGAAATTCCCCGCCATTGCGCTTGCTGATTTGCGTCAGGTCGGTAGAGACATAGCCGCGTACGGCGCGCTTTTCGGGCTGGGCTCCTTTGCCGTCAGCTCCATGACATTCGGCGCAGTCCTGAAGGTAATCCTTGCTTGCCGAGGTCTGGGCGAACGCGGATGCAGCCAGCACCGCTAGCAGACCGACAAGCATGACGATTTGACAGGCCGTCCGCATAAGAACCTTCCCCCACCTGGACGAATCGTCTATTCCATAGCACGTCGTGAGCTCTTCGCATGCCAGCAGGCCGGCCGCGTCGAGCAGGGTTTGCAGAATATCGCACCTTCGCCATGAGACAGTTCCGGAAGATGACTTTCGCAATTGCGATGCTGATTGCGATAGTGGGGTGGTCGAGAGTCTCGTCGAGCGCCGCGAGCGGTCCTGTTTACCTGGGCCGGATGTATCTCGGATCGGATATCGCGGACTTGCCTGAGAATCCCACCATCGCGCAGCAGATCGCCGCGGGACGCAAACAGGTGAGCTACGCACGAGGAACCGACCACGGGTTGGACTCGAATCGCGAGGTCTTTGACTACTTCAATGATATCGCTGCCAAGCTGATCGCCGCCTCCGAGCAAAAACCGCTCTTTCCGATCAAGATTCACGTTTCCTCTTTTCCGGTCGTCAATGCACACGCCCTGCCGGGCGGGCAGATCGTGTTCTACGAGAAAATGTTCGACACCGCCGATACCGAAGCGCAACTGGTTTCGGTCATCGCCCACGAAATCGCCCACGAATTGCACAACGACTTCATGGTGTTCTGGTATGCCTACAAACACGACACCGACGTCGACGGTCCTGGCGGTGCGCTGGAACAGTCGGTCAAGCTCGAGGCCGCCGCGGACGAAACCGGGGCACGCCTCATGTACGCCGCAGGGTGGGATCCGAACGGGATGGTGGAGTTACTCGAGCGCTTCCATAAGTTTGGTGTGATGTCGCGCCACGGCCGGCCTGACTACCGGTCATCGCATCCTGAAGAGGCGAAGCGCGCCAAGCCCATCGAGGATCTGATCGCGACCTTGCCTCCGAAGGAAGGCCTAATCAGGGATTCGCCCCGCTTTCAGGAACTGAAGCAAAAATACTGAATCAGTTCCCGATCGGATGCGCCTTGGCGAAGGGCACAAACACGCGCGCAAATTCCTCGCGGCCTTCGCTCATGAAGGCGTGGCCGGCATTCGGAATCAGATGCAGCTTCGCGCCCGGAATGCGCGCCGCGAGCAGCTCGGAATTTTTCGCCGGGATCAGTACGTCCTTGGCGCCGGTGATGACCAGCGTCGGCGCCTTGATCTGCGGCAGACGATCCCAGGTCTGCAGCGTGTAGGTCCCTTCGAGTTGGCGCTGGAATGCGAACGGCGGCGTCGGATGCTTGAGCAGCCGCGGGATCGAGGCCTCCAGTTCCGCGCGATGCGCGGCGATGTATTCCGGCGTATAGCCGAGCGGCCATCCGCGGCGAATGATGTCCTCGGGCGAGACGCCCTCGCGCGGCGCGGTGAGCACCTTGAGCGACTCGGGCGGCGGCGGCACCGATTGCTTTCCACCCGCAGTGGTGCATCCGAGAGTCAGCGTATGGGTCAGCGGTGCATGACGGAGCGCGAACTCCTGCGCGATCATCCCGCCCATCGAGACGCCAAAGATGTGCGCGGTGGGAATCTGTAGATGTTCGAGCATTCCGGCCGCGTCATCGGCGAACATTTCGATCGAGTAGGGAATGTCAGGCTTGTCGCTCTGGCCGGTGCCGCGATTGTCGAAAGTGATGACGCGAAACGATTTGGCGAGGTCCGCAACCAGCTCCGGATCCCACGCCGCGGAGCTGGCGCCGAGGCCCATGATCATCAAAAGCGGATCGCCGCGCCCATACTCATCGTAATGCAGATTGAGGTCACGAACTTTGGCCTGCGGCATCGCAGCAACTCCTTCAATGCGGACTGCCGCTAGTCTGCGCCCTCGCCACGCGAGTTGTAAATGGCGACGCGGGGAAAGACGCCATCGCAGACTGGAGCGTATGTGATGTTGCGTTAGTTCGACGAATCGGAAACCTGGTGAGGCGTGCAGACCTCGCCGCCGCCCGCGCCGGGCGTACAATCCTTCTGAGTGCTGGAGCCCCAGAACTCGGTGCCCTGGACGCGATCGTGGGTGGTCTTTTTAAACATGGCCCCATATTCGGGATCGCTCGCATCATGCGCTCCGCATCCGGCGAAGGTGATCCCAAGCGCGATCAGCATAGCGCCCGCGACTGCGGACATTCTGTCAAACATCGAACCCCCTCTCCCCTGACTGAAAGTCAGGCCGCGCTGGATGCGCGGGGGAATTCTACATCATCGGCGAGGGGTTTTGCTAACTGCTTTTTACGGCACTTCATGATCATTTCGCTGCCGCCCACGTAGGCGGTCGCTTCGACCTCGAATCCGTGCCGCTTCAAAATGTCGGAAAGTGTTACCTGAGTGTAATGCGTGATGTGCTCGTCGTGGTAGCCGCCCGGAATCAGGAATCCATAGACCGGCTCGATGATGCGCCATCCGAGCGTCGCGTAGTCCGGGGTTCCGAGGATCAGCGTCCCGTCATCGCTGCAGCACGCGGCGCATCTCGGTGAACAGCACGTCGTCGAAGGGGATGTGCTCGATGACTTCCGAGCTGATGAGGCAATCGAAGCTGTGATCCTTGAACGGCAGCGCGAATGCCGAGGCCTGCGCGACCGGGATCGAATAGCGGCGCAGGAAGCGCAGCTTCGGAAACAGAAAGTCCATCCCGATCGCATTGTTGAGGCTCTGGATGATGACGCTGGAACCGCATCCGGCGTCGAGCATGCGCTCGTGGCCGCGCGCCCATAGCAGCACGATGCGTGGCGGCGGCGCTGCCAGTAGCGCTGGATCGGAATGATGCTGTAAAACGCGCGCTCGTCGTAGTCCGCGGAATCGAGCGAGTTGCGGATCTTCCACAGCTTGATCGCGGACTTGAACAGGTCGATGCCGAACGCAGTACGTGGGCGTGCGACTCGCCGCTGCCGCGCGGGAAATACACGAACGGCACCTCGGTGATGCTAAAGCCTCGCGCATACGCCTTGACGAGGATTTCTTCCTGGATCTCGAAGTTTTGCGAATCGAGCAGATGAGTCCTGCTGCGCCGCCTCGCGCCGATAGAGCCGAAAGCCGCTCGACACATCACCCACCGGCATCGAGAGCGCGCGGCGCAGCGCGAAATTCAGGAAGTCACTGAGCTTCTTGCGAAAGAAACCGGTATACGCGACTCCGCCGCGCGCGTAGCGCGAAGCGATCACGATGTCGCCGCGGCTGCGCGCCCGCCACATCTTGGTGACGAACTCGGGCTCATGCGACATGTCGGCATCGAGGGTCAGGACATAGTCGCCCTGCGCCTCGGCCAGGCCGGTGGTCAGCGCGCCGGCGTATCCGCGCTTGCGCTCGGCAAGGACGCGCGCGCCGAGCGACTCCGCCATCTCGCGAGTGCCGTCGGTCGAATTGCCGTCGACGACGAGAATCTCGTAAGTGAGTTTCTCGCGCGCGAAAATCGCTTGGAGCCGCGGCAGCAGCAGGCCGACATTTTCGCATTCGTTCACGGTCGGCAAAACGACGCTGATATCCATTAAGTCCCCTGCAAAGTGTTTATGATGAAATCGGGTCGCGAGGAAATATAGCTGCGCAAGTTTAGCGCCCGGCGCTTGCCGTGATCGTGACGGGACCGTACCTTTTGGATACGAGGTTGTGTGAGGATGAGGCTAGTTTTTCGCTTCATGGTGCCGGTGCTCGCCGGTACCGCCGTCGCCGCTCTGGTCGCTGTTCCGCTCCAAGCGCGCGCCGCGCACGCCAAGCCCCCGCCGCATCGGGTGCGCTCGGCCAAGATGGAAACTGCGCCGCCGATCGTGCCGCTCTCGCAAATCCATGCCTTCGGCGGGATGCCCGCGCCGTTCAGCCTCGAAGCGAAATCCGCGCTGATGATCGATGAGCGCACCGGCACCGAGCTCTACGCCTTCAACGAGCACGAAAAGATGCAGCCGGCCAGCCTCGCCAAGATCATGACGTTCTACCTGACCTTGGAGGCGATTCATCAAAAACGCATCGCCCTCGACACCCAGGTAAACATCAGCGAGGCAGCATGGCGGCTGTCGCTCAACGATACGGTCTCGCGGATGTTCCTCCAGGTCGGCCAGAAAGTAGCGGTTCGCGACCTTTTGTATGGCCTGATGGTGTCCTCGGGTAACGACGCCGCGGTCGCGCTCGCCGAATATCTTGGCGGTAGCAGCGAAGGCTTCGCGCAGCAGATGAACGACAAGGCCGCGCAGCTCGGGATGACGGAGACCCACTTCACCAATCCCGACGGTCTGCCCGCCGACGACGAATACACCACCGCCTCCGACATGGTGAAGCTGGGGCGCGATCTGCAACGCCGCTTCCCGGATTCGATCACCTTTACCTCGGCGAAGGACTACACCTGGCAAGCGGTGGGTCCGCAAGGGCGAATGGAGAAAATCACCCAGCGCAACTTCGACACGCTGCTCTTCTATGACTCGCACGCCGACGGCATCAAGACCGGCCATGTCGATGCGGCCGGCTATCATCTGGTCGGATCGGGGCATTCCGGCGACATGCGGCTGTTGTCGGCGGTGATGGGCACCATGAGCATGGAGAAGCGGCGGGTCGAGACCAAGCAACTTTTCGATTGGGGCTTCCGCACCTTCAACACCGTGCATCCGGACTGGCATAAGACGGTGCCGGCGTCGCTGCCGGTCTACCAGGGGGTCGCGGAGAAAGTGGAGATCGCGCCCGCCACCGAGACCTACGTGACGTGCATTCGCGGCAAGGAAAACCAGGTGACGCCGGTTATCTTGGCAACGCAAAATACCTGGTCGCGCCGGTGGCAAAGGGCGCGCCGGTCGGCAGCCTTTCCGTGTTGCAGGATGGCAAGGAGATCGCCTCGATCCCGGTAGTGGCGGAATCGGCGGTGCCGGCCGCGGGCTTCTTCAAGCGGCTGAAGGACAAGATCCGGATGAAACTGTGATCGTTGTGCGGGCCGATAGCTAAGTCGCCCAATGTCATCCTGACGCAAGCGGCATGCAAGGGTTTGTCATCCTGAAGCAAGCGGCATGCAAGGGTTTGTCATCCTGACGCAAGCGCAGCGCAGCGGAAGGATCTCGAAGCGCGGAATTTCATCGACTATGTTCGAGCGTTCGAGCCACTGACGCATCGAATACGGCGTGGCGTACGAACGTTTCGAGATCCTTCCGCTTCGCAAGCTCACGTCAGGATGACAAACGGTCAGCCAGATGTTGACTAAAAGATAATATTGTCCATCTTTCCGGTTCCCCTTCCACTTCAGGGGAAGGGGCTAGGGGTTAGGTCTCCGCAGCGCGCGGCCCGGCCGCGCTCCGATGTGAGCACCCTCGCGAACTACCGCGCTGCCGTTCACGAACACGTGGCTGATACCGGTCGGGTATCGCCGCGGATCTGAGTAGGTCCCGGTGTCGAGGATTTCCTTCGCATCGAAAATCGACCAGGTCGGCGTACGCTCCCTCACGAATCACGCCGCGATCGCGCAGATGGAATTTCTCCGCCGCCATCCCGGTCATGCGATGCATTGCCTGCTCGAGGCTCATCAACCCGCCCTCGCGCGCGTAGTGCCCGATGACGCGCGGAAAGGTTCCGTACAATCGCGGATGCGGTTTGCCACCCATCGCGAGGCCGTCGGAGCCGATCATGGTGCTCGGATGCGCCATGACGGTGCGCACGTCGTCCTCGTTCATCGAGATCGAGCACCACCACGGTCCCGGGATCCTCGCGCGACGATTTTGCGCGCGGCTTCGAGCGCGCCGAGGTCGAGGTCCGCCGCGATCGCATCGAGGCGGCGTCCTTCCCATTCGGGATGCGACGGCATCGAGGCAATCAGGATGCGCTCGGGCGCGACCAATCCGATCCCGCCGCGCGCGCCGCTCTCGTCGAGACCGCCATTCTGGATCACCGCGGCCAGCACCGTACTTCCTGACGTATAAGGATACTGGTCGGCGGTAACATCGACGCCGCGGGCGCGCGCCCCTTCGATGAGCTGGAGCGACTCCCGCACCATGCCCCAGTTCTCGACGCCCGAAGCCTTGTGATGCGAGATCTGCACCGCAACGCCCGCCTCTTCGCCGATACGAATGGTTTCGCGAATCGAATCGAGCAGCCGATCCGCCTCGTTGCGCATGTGGCTGGCATAGAGCGCGCCACTCCCAGTCATCACGCGCGCGAGCTCGATGATCTCCTCGGTGCGAGCGTAGCGGCCCGGCTCGTAGATGAGCCCCGTCGAAAGGCCGACCGCGCCCGCATCGATAGCGTCGCGCAGGCATCCGCGCATCGCAGCCATCTCCACGGCGGTCGGCTCGCGTTTCGCGTTGCCCATCGCGGCGAGGCGCAGACTGCCATGCCCCGCGAGCACCGCGACATTGAGGCTCGGAGGATTGTCATCGACGGCGCGAAGATATCCCGCATAGTCGGTCCACGCAGGCACCTTCGCATCGGAGCCGTGCAGCGCGCGAAAGATGACTGCCGCGGCGGGATTCGGCGCGGCTCCCATCCCGCAGTTACCGACCACATCGGTGGTGACGCCCTGCATCACCTTGAAATCCATCTCGGGCGTGATGAAGACAGACCAATCGTCATGGCTGTGCACATCGATGAAGCCGGGCGCGATGGTGAGACCTCGCGCGTCGATTTCAACCGCACCCTTCTCCGCAATAGCGCCTACGGTCGCGATGCGATCGCCGCGAATCCCGATGCTGCCCTCGAACGCCGGCGCGCCGGTGCCATCGACGATCGAAGCGTCGCGGATGACGACATCATGGGTAGTCGTTGGGGTGCTCATCGGACGCTCCTACTTTTCGATTTTGAGAAAGAAGGTGCCGTCATCGCGTGCCTCCGCGGCGAGGATCGCGAAACCTTCGCCCTCTGCGGCGCGCGGGATGTCACGATACCCGCGGGGATCGTCGAGCACCAGTTCAAGGACTTGACCGCGCGTCATCTGTTCGAGGCGGACCTTGGCATGCGCCCAGTTGAGGGGACATTTGACGCCGCGCAGGTCCAATTGCAGATTTTGACTGCTCACAGCGAGTCAGGCGAAAGAAATACGAAGGCGCAATGAAATCAAGGCATAAGTGGCTTTGTTTTTGCGCTTTCCCGGGTTCGGCACCAGTGATCGGTGGGTTCGTTTATGTATTTGGCTCATCGCGAAGTGGGTTTGTTTTCGCGTTTCATCGATCGAGCATCAGCTCCTGATGGGTTCGTTTGTGTAATCCACTGCCGGTTAAGTGGGTTTGTTTTTGCATTTTCTGAACGGCCTTCTCGAGTTCACAAAGCATCGAATCCCTGGCTTCGACCGCCGACGCTTATGGTAACACATCGGCCGCTCACCTATTAATGCTCGCATGACTGGAGTGCATGAGGGCGCCGCGCAAGTCGTTACTTGGATGATGCGGGACGGACGCCATTCCACTCATATGCGCGAGTTCGGCGACGAGATGTGCCGCCGAATCGTCGCCGGCGGCATCCCGCTGTGGCGCGCATTCTGCTCGACCCGGACGCTACATCCGGAGATCTACGGAACCGCGTACGTATGGCGGCGCGACCAGCAGGGCGCCACTCGCATTACCGCGACTCACGGCTTCGAGCGACGCGACGACATTGCCAGCAGTCCCATTGTGGCGGTGCAAGATTCCGGTATTCCGATTCGCCGGAAGCTATGCGACCCGGACTGCCCGATGGATTTTCCAGTGCTCGCGGAATTCAGGAATGGGGGCGGCACCGACTACCTCGCGATGCCGCTGAAATACTCCAGCGGCGAAATTAACTGCATCACCTGGTCAACCGACCGCGCGGACGGCTTTACCGATGCGGAAGTCGGCGGCCTGACCGAGGTTGCCGAGGCGCTCGCGATCATCGTCGAGCTGCAATCGACCCGGCGCATCGCGCGCCATCTGATGGATACCTACGTCGGGCATCGCACAGGCGAGCGGGTGTTGTCGGGCGAGATCACACGCGGCACCGCGCAGACGATTCACGCCGTGATCTGGTTTTGCGATTTGCGTGGATTCACCGCGCTCGCCGATTCATTGCCGCGCGACCGGCTCATCGCACTGCTCAACGACTATTTCGAAGCCGTGGTGACCTCGGTCGTCGAGGAAGGCGGGGAGGCGCTCAAGTTTATGGGCGACGCGATGTTGGCGATTTTCGAATTGAGCGAGAACGAGGAGCCTTCGATGCGATGCGCGGCGGCGCTGCGTGCGGCGAAAGTCGCGACCGAAAAAATTACGGCACGCAACCTCGAGCGGCTTGCGGCGGAGGAGCCGGAAATAAAGTTCGGCCTCGCGCTGCATCTGGGCGAGGTGAACTACGGCAACATCGGCGCGCCCAACCGCCTCGATTTCACGGTCATCGGGCCGGCGGTGAACCATGCTGCACGGCTGGAAAAATTCGCCTCGGAACTCGGACGGCATGTGGTGACCTCGGCGAGCTTCACGGCCGCGGCCGGCGGAGCATTCGAGAGCCTCGGCAAGCATCACCTGCGCGGGGTGAAGGAACCGCAGGAAGTCTTCGCCCCGATCGCCGAATAGCGTCGGCGCATGATGCCTGCTGCGCCTCGTGGACTGCATCGGAAATGGTTTCCTCGATAAATCGGCTTTTGGCGGCGGCACGAGGGTTGCTCACTCGCAGCTTCATGTCAACCGCAACTAAAGTTGAATGCAAGCAGGACCCGGGCGTCTTCGCACCGGTCATCGATCGCACTCGATGCGAGGGCAAAGAGGACTGCGTCCAGGTCTGCCCCTACGAAGTCTTCGAGATGCGCAAGCTCAGCGCCGAGGACAAACGCGCGCTGCCATTGGTCCCGCGCGTCAAAGCGATGCTGCATGGCAACTGGCAAGCTTTCGCCATCCGCGCCTCCGACTGCCACGCCTGCGGCCTGTGCGTGTCGGTCTGCCCCGAGCACGCCATCAAGCTGCATCGCATGGGTCAGAAAACCCCGACATGAACCTTGGCGAGCTGATTCACCATATGCATAACTACCCGAAGAGTGATCAACCGTTGTAGCGATTTGATTGCATCGTGATTTCGGTTCATGAGGATGAAGAGCGAAGATTCGTAATCCCAAGCTGGCGCCGGGCCGTTTCCGTCACCGCGCCGCGCTGCGCGATGATGCGTGTCCGAATTGCGGAACTACCATGATCGAAAAGCGGAGTACGCTTCGACTGCCGGTCAACGGCGAAGAGATCTCAGTCCCTTCAGTATCACATTTCGGGTGTCCGAAATGCGGCGAAATTCGCCTCGGATTTCAACAAGCCAAGCGCCTCCACGAGGATGCGATTGCGCTCTATCGCAAAAAACACCAGCTACTTTCTGCCGACCAGATTCGCGCGATTCGCGAACACTTTGATCTCACTCAAGCCGACCTGGCCCCATTGCTACGGCCAGGCGCAAATACCGTCTCTCGATGGGAATCCGGAAGAAATGTTCAAACCGCCGCGATGGACGTCCTGCTGCGACTGATACGCGATCTGCCCGGCAGTATCGCCTATCTCCGCAAGTCAGCGGCCTGACGCGATTCCGGTAGGATTTCTAGCGGCCCACCAGTTCGCGGATGCCCTTCTCGATCCGCGCCTCGTCGGGGACGGCCACCTTCTCCAGCGGCGGGCTGAAGGGGATCGGCACATCGAGCGCGGTCACGCGCTTCACCGGAGCGTCGAGGAAATCGAAACCCTTGTCCGCGATGATCGCCGCGATGTCGGCGGCCGCGCCGCCGCGCAGATGGCCCTCGTCGACGATCACTACGCGATTGGTTTTTTCGACTGATGCGAGAATCGTGTCCTCGTCGAGCGGGATCAGAGTGCGAGGATCGACGATTTCGACCGAGATGCCTTCTTTCGCGAGCTTGTCGGCGACTTTCATCGTCTTCGAAACCATCGCGCCGATCGCGACGACGGTGAGCTGCTTGCCCTCGCGTTTCACCGCGGCCTTGCCCAGCGGCACCAGATGATCGCCGTCGGGAACATTCTCCTTCAAGCGCCCGAGGCCGCCATGCTCGAACACGATGGTCGGGTTGTTGTCGCGAATCGCGCTCTTGAGCAGGCCCTTCATGTCGGAGGGACCCGACGGCACCACCAGCTTCAATCCGGGCACGCTGAGGAACTGCGCGTAGACAGTTTCGGAATGTTGCGCCGCCGCGCCGCCCATCGCGCCATAGACCGCGCGGAATGTGATCGGCATCGTCGCCTGGCCGCCCGACATGTAGCGAAGCTTGGCGGCCTGGTTGCAGACCTGGTCGAATGCGCAATAGAAAAAGCTCGCGAACTCGACCTCGCAGATGGGCCGCGTGCCGGCCATCGCGGCGCCCACCGCCGCGCCGACGAAACCCGCCTCCGAAATCGGTGTGTTGCGCACGCGCTTGGGGCCGAACTTGTCGATCAGGCCCTTGGTCGCGCCGAATGCGCTCAGCACCACGTCCTCGCCCATCACGAAGGTCAGCGGATCGCGCTCCATCTCTTCGACGAGCGCCGTAGTTGATTGCCTGAACGAAATTGATAAGCGGCATCGGTAGTGCCCTCGCTACTTGCGATGTTATTCGGCGTAAACGTCGTCGGTGACTTCGGAAACGTCGGGCAGCTCGCTCTCGCGCGCGAATTTGATCGCGTCCTCGAGCTCGGCGGTGGTTTCGCTATCGATGCGATCGAGCTCCGCCTTGGCGATTTTCCCGCCACTGAGTAGGAACTGCTGATAGCGGATGATGGGGCATTTGCGCTTCCATTCCTCGACTTCGGCGGTGGGACGATAGGCGCCCTCGCCGAGGAACGCCGCCTCGCCGACCACGTGCCCTTCCCATCGGTAGGTTTTGCATTCGAGCAGCGTGGGACCTTCGCCGGCGCGCGCCCGCGCTACCGCCTCGCTGGCGTAGCGCGAAAACTTCCATCACGTCGTTGCCGTCGACGATATGCCCCGGGATGTTGTAGCCCTGCGCGCGCTGTGCGATGTCGCGGACCGAGGTCACGGTCTGCATCGGGGTGAACTCGCCGTAGCCGTTATTCTCGCATACGAAGACCACCGGCAGTTTCCATACCGCCGCGAGGTTGAGCGATTCGTGGAAGGTGCCCTCATTGGATGCGCCGTCGCCGAAGAAGCACGCGGTCACGTCGTCCTTGCCCGCGATCACCGCGGCGAGCGCCGAGCCGGTCGCGATCGGCAAGCCCTCCGCCGACGATGCCGTTGGCGCCGAGGATGCCGAGCGCGTAGTCGACGATATGCATCGAGCCGCCCTTGCCTTTGCAGTAGCCGGTGCGCTTGCCGTAACAGCTCCGCCATCATGCGGTTGAGCTGGCCGCCCTTGGCGAGCAGATGGCCGTGGCCGCGATGGGTCGAGGTGATGCGATCGGTTTTGCGCAGCGCCGCGCATACCCCGGTCGCGGAGGCTTCCTCGCCAATCGAGACGTGGACGAAGCCGGGCAGCTCGTTGGCGAGCGCGAGGTCGCGCGTTTTGGTTTCGAACTGACGGATACGCTGCATCGAGCGATACATCTCGAGCAGTTTGTCCTTGCCGACATCCATGATGGCTAGCCTCCCGCAAAGTGGCGCCGATGACGCGGAACGCTAGTCCCGAAGCCTCGCCTCCGTCAAATGATGAATCGCAGGTCAACGGAGAGTCGCGAATGGTTCCTATGATGCCATTGTTATATGGTAAATCCATGACCATAATGGCACCATGGATGTCACAATCGACAAGGCAGGCCGCATCGTTTTGCCAAAACCCATACGGGACAAGCTCCAACTCACGGCCGGCGATCAACTCACGATGGAGAGTGACGAAGACCGGATTGTGTTACGTCCTTCGCGCGGGACCGCGCAGCTAAGGAAGAAACGTGGGATCTGGGTCTACCGCGTCGGTGAGCCGCTGACCGCCGACACCGTCCGGGAATCCCTCGAGCGAGTCCGTGGCGAACGCGACGCCAGCAATCTTGGGAAAATCCGATGAGCTCATTCTTCGATACCTCGGTGCTGATCCCGGTCTTCCTCGAAGACCACGAGCATCACGAAAAAAGCTGGGATGTTTTTGCCGACGCGCACAAAGGACGTGATTACTGCGCCGCCCACAGTCTTGCCGAAGTCTACGCGACCATGACGCGGCTGCCCGGACGCCATCGTCTGAGCGGCGAACAGGTTCTGCTCTTTCTCGACAACATTCGCGAGCGACTCACGCTGGTCGCACTAACCGCCGATGAATACACCGCTACCATCCGCGATGCGGCCGCGGCACATGTTGTCGGCGGAACAACCTACGATGCGCTCATCGCGCGCTGCGCGCTGAAGGCAAGCGTGGACACGATTTACACATGGAACCGCCGACATTTCGAGCAGTTTGGAAGCAAGGTCGCGGAGCGCCTTCGGACGCCGTGACCGGCGCTCAGCGTGCTGGAGTTCAGTCCCCAATGAACGTCTTTGCGACGAACGTTACCAAAGTGCGACGGGAGCGACGCCCAGTCGTTCCCGGGATCACCGGGAAGTCGGTGGCGAAGCTGTTGCGCGTCCTCGAAAAGGAGGCGCCGAAGTGGAATGCCCCGATCGTCGCGCTCGCCGCGCAGCAGAATCAGAGCCCGTTCCTCACCCTCATCGGATGCATCCTGAGTCTGCGCACCAAGGATCAGATGACCGCGGTCGCATGCGAGCGGCTGTTCGCGCAGGCGCGCACGCCCGAGGCGATGCTCGCGCATGGCGCCGAAGACGCTGGAGAAGCTCATCTATCCGGTCGGGTTCTATCGCACCAAGGCGCGCGTGATTCGCGGCATCTGCACTGACCTCATCGAGAAGTTCGGCGGCGAAGTTCCCGACAACATCGATGATCTGCTGACGCTGAGTGGCGTAGGCCGCAAGACCGCCAATCTCGTCGTCACCCAGGCGTTTCGCAAGCCCGGCATCTGCGTCGATACCCATGTGCATCGCATCTCGAATCGATGGGGGCTGGTCGCGAGCCAAGACGCCCGACAAAACCGAGCTGGCGCTGCGCGAGGTCCTGCCGCGTCGTCATTGGATCGACTACAATACGATTCTCGTCGCGTTCGGACAGACGCTATGCCAGCCGGTGTCGCCATGGTGCTCGCGATGCCCGATCGAGAGCGCAATGCCCGAAGATCGGCGTCGTGCATTCACGCTAGCTCGCGCATTGCTCAGCTTCAGGAGGAATCTCTGCGCATGGATATCGGATTTATCGGTCTCGGCTCGATGGGACTTCCGATGGCGACCAACCTGCTCGCCGCCGGTCACAAGCTTGCGCGTGTACAACCGCACCGCCTCGAAAGCCGATCCGCTCATCAAGCGCGGCGCCGAGCTGATGTCGCAATAGCGCGGCGGTCGCATCCGCCGGGTGGCGTCGTCATCACGATGCTCGCCGATGACGCCGCGCTCGAGGCGCGTGGTGGTCGGCGTCGATACCATCGCGCATCGCCTCGCGCCCGGCGGCATCCACATCTCGATGAGCACCATCGCGCCCGCGACCTCGCGCAAGCTGGCGCAGTATCATGCGGAGAACGGAAGCACTTACGTTGCGGCGCCGGTGTTCGGACGGCCCGAGGCCGCGCACGCGAAACGGCTATGGATTTGCACCTCGGGAGCGCACGCACGCGAAGCATAAGGTCGCGGCCGATTCTCGATGCGATGGGGCAGAAGACCTTCGACTTCGGCGAGGATCCCGGCGCGGCGAATGCGGTGAAGCTGTCGGGCAATTTCCTGATCGCGGCGGCGATGGAATCGATGGCCGAGGCGCTCGCGATGCTGGAAAAGAGCAACATCGATCGCGTCGCGGCGATCGAGATGCTGAGCTCGACGCTGTTCGCGTGCCCGGTCTATCAGGGATACGGAAAAGCGATCGCGGAGATGCGCCATACGCCGGTGGGATTTCGCTTGCCGCTGGGCCTCAAGGATATCGAGCTGGTGCTGAAGACGGGGGGCGAGGTGCGCGCGCCGATGCCGGTGGCGGCGATCTTGCGCGACCGCTTCCTCGCGAGTATCGCCAAGGGCCGCGACGAGATGGATTGGTCCGGATTCGCGCTCGGTCGCGCGCGACGATGCCGGCTTGCGCCGACCCAAGTAGTCGCGCGTCGATGCGTTCGCGCTGCGAAGACGATTCGCCGTCGCTGCTGCCGCGGTCGCGATCTGTTGCGATCGCGGGCAATGCTTGCGCGATCGATTTCTACGAGATCCAGATTTATCCGACCGAAACCGATCCGCAGTATCATCTGCACCTGGAGCTTCATTCCAATAGCACTGACGACCGCGGCCGGTCACGAGGCCAAAGAACCAAATCGATCCGTATCAGATTCATGAAACGCTGGAGGCGACCTATGGAGTCCTGCCGCATGTCGAAGTCGGCCAGTACTTCTGCACCGCGAAGCTCGACAACGGCCACTACGAATACGCGGGCTCGCGCACCAAGATGCATTTCGGAATTCCGCAAACGATGGATTGGCCGGTGTCGTTCGGCGGCAACATCGAGCTGGACTACATGCGCCGCGCCGCCGAGGATCAGCCGCTCACGCCTGGAGATGCGCCCGATCGCCGAGACGCATATCCGGCAAGTGGCACGATTGATCGTGCAATTTGCCGTTCGAGAAACCTTTTTCGGGCCCCGGCACGCATAAGGGCGTCGCGCATTTCGCCGCAAGGCGAGATCGAATACGAGGAACTCTTTCCATGGCTGTCGCCCGGCGGTCGAGTACTATGGCGATATGGGCGCGATTCGGCCAGCTCCAGGGCGTGCAGCATCAGCAGCATTTCATCGTGCCGGCGCTGAACTTCGATTTTCTTCCGCAGTTGGAAATGAACATCGGCGTCGGCATCGGGATGACCCGCGCGAGCAACGGAACTTTCGTGAAAACCATCATTGGATGGACGTTCTGAGGCCTGATCAACGGCCTGAAAAACGCCACGCAGAAAGTAAGTTGCGCATAATCGGGGGTTAAACTATCCTCGATCTTACTTGCCTGAAGTTCAAATGTCTTCCCCCCATCAGGTGCGCAAAGCCGAAGAAAAACTCGGCCTGATTTTCGGCCGCATCCGCTCGATTCGCACCCGGCTGAACTCGCTGGCATGGCAACGGGCCGCATTCGGCGCGCTCGGCTGGACCATCGCGATCGGCGCGATCATCGTCCTGGCGGCATTTTACCTGCAGCCCCTGATGTTTCTCGTCGTCGCGCCGATCCTCGCGCTTCTCGCGATCGCGGGGGTAAGCAACAGTATCCGCGCCGGATGGCGGATGCACGTCAATCGCAGCGACGCCGCCTCGATTGCGGATCGCCGCGCCGATTGAAGGGCCGGCTCGAAACCATCATCGAGATGGGCCAGCGGCAGAAGATCGTGCGAGCTGAGGCATTCCCCCGAGCATCTGCTGCTCTGGTCCTATCTCATCGAGGATACCCTCAGCCGCCAGGAGGAGTTTGCGCCCGCGCGCATCGAGGCGCGCCGCGTCTCGCGCTCGATTTATGGCTTTCTCGGGCGCGCTGGTGCTCGCGCTGACGGTGCTTCCATTGATCGCGCGCCTGCATGGCAGGCCGATTCCGATTGCCGGCCAATCAGGATGAGATGACCGCTGGACCTCAACGATTTGCATTTGCGCGCCGCCGATTCCGATTCCGACGACGGGGTCGAGGTTCACGCCGACGCCCAGCACCATGCGCCGGCTGGAGGACAAGCTCGCGGCCGAAGGAGCGGCGGGAAACGGCAAGTCATCGGACACCCCGATGGACAAGATGATGAACCACGCCAAGAACCTCGCGGGACGTCTGCAGGACAAGCTGACCGGACGCGCCACCCAGCGTCCGCGCCTCACCTTGAAGCTCGCGGACAATTCGCAAGACGCTGAATTCGCTCGAAAAACGCGACTCCGCCCAAGCTCAATCCGCATCGCAAGGGCGAAGATGCCGACGCGCACTTCGAGCATGAGAAAACCGGCAACGATCCTCGACCATTGCCGAACAACTGCCAGTCCCAAAGCACCCCGACAGCAAAACGAAAGTCAGCTGGTGGCGGCGGCGACGAGACCAGCACGCCGGCAGCAGCGCAAAACCGCACGCGATAATTCGACCGACAAATCCGCCGACCAGGTGAGCAGCGATTCCAGCAGCAACGGCGGCTCGGCGCACGGCATCGGCGCCGATCCTGATACGCTTTTCGGCGCCACCGCCGATCCCAAAATGGGCGGCCAGGGATTCGAGATCTCCATCGATGCGCGCTCCGAGACCAAGGGTCCGAAGGCCGCCGGGCATGCCTATCTGCCGCCCAAGGTCCGCACCCCGCTCAACGCCACGCAGCATCCCGACGAACCGATCGCGCGCGCCTCGGTGCCGGAAGAGGATCGCGCCGCGATAAAGAAGGTTTTCGAACGATGAGCGAAGTAAGCGGCGTCGAGATGCCGACGGTGGGCGATTTCGCCCGCGTCTTCCGGCGCATCCAGTCGGAGATTCACAAGGTCATCGTCGGCCACGAGCAGGCGGTCGAGGAACTGCTGATGGCGCTCTTCGCCGGCGGCCACGTCCTCATCGAGGGCGTGCCCGGCACCGGCAAGACCACGCTGGTGAAGACTCTGGGACTCGCGCTCAACCTGAGCTTCAATCGCATCCAGTTCACCGTCGATCTGATGCCCGCCGACATCACCGGCACCCGCGTCATCCTGAGCAGCGAGGACGGGCGGCGCGATTTTCAATTCCAGCGCGGGCCGGTGTTTTGCAACATCCTGCTCGGCGACGAGATCAATCGCGCGACGCCGAAGACGCAATCGGCGCTGCTCGAAGCGATGGCGGAGCTGCAGGTCACCGTCGCCGCGAAGACCTATCCGCTCGAGCCGCCGTTCTTCGTGATGGCGACGCTCAATCCAATCGAGATGGAAGGCACTTATCCGCTGCCCGAGGCGCAGCTCGATCGCTTCCTGTTCAAGGTCAAGCTGAACTATCCCGACGAGGAGCAGTTGATCCGCATCATCTCGACCACCACCGGTCCCGAGGAGGCCGGCATCGAGGCCGCGTTCTCTCGCGAGGACGCCGCGCTCGCGCATCGAGGCGCTCAAGAAGCTGGTGCGCAACGTCATCGCCGCCCCGGCCATCGAGCAGTATGCCGCGCGGATGGTGCGCGCGACGCAGCCTGCTAACTCGAAGTTCGTGTCCGATTCGCCGCAAGGCGGTCCACGAGGAAACCGTCAATCGCTACGTGATGTTCGGCTCCAGTCCGCGCGGCGCGCAGGCGCTGATCCTCGGCGGCAAGGTGCGCGCGCTGCTCGACGGACGCGCCAACGTCGCGCGCGAGGATATCGAGGCGATCGCGCCCTCGGCGCTGTCCCATCGCATCATGCTCAACTACGCGGCGCACTCCGACGGCATCGACGGCGCGCCACATCGTCGAGCGCGTGGTGCGATCGATTCATTCGGCGCGGCCCGCGTAACCGACGATGCTCGAAGCGCGCGCATTCGAGCCGGACTTTTTGCGTCGCCTCGATCGGCTGGTCCTCGGCGTCAGGCGGGCGCGCACGGTCCGCGCCGGCCAGCGCACCATCGGACGCGTGCAGGGACTCGGCATCGAGCCGGAGAATTTCAAGGAGTACGCCGAGGGCGACGATCTGCGCTTCCTCGATTGGAACGCCTTCGCGCGCCTCGACGATTTGCTCATCCGCACCTATCGCGCGGAGCGCCAGGTCGAGATCACGGTGATGCTCGATGCGAGCGCCTCGATGGCGATGCCGGAACGCGACGACAAATTCGGCCTCGCGCGCGCGCTCGCCGCGACTTTCGCCTACATCGGGATGGCCGAGAACGATGCGGTGCGGATCGTGTCGTTCGGATCGGCGGCTCGGCGACGCCGCGACGGAATTAAGCTTCAGCCAACGCCGTTCTATCGCCGTCGCGAGCAGTATCAGGCGTTCAAGCCATTCCTCGACAGATTGCAGTGCGCGCGGCGAGACGCGGCTTTCCGCCGCGGTCGGCCGAATTGCTGCTGCAACGCCGTCCGGCCGGGGTGGTGATCCTGATTTCCGATTTCCTCGTCAATCAGACCGACTTCGAAGAGGCGATGCTGCATCTGCTCGGCACGCGTCAGGAAGTCAAGCTGGTGCACGTGATGGGAGAGATGGAGTCCGAGGGCTCCTATCCGCCCGGGCTTTATCGCGTGCGCGACAGCGAGAGCGGCGAGTTGCGCGAAGTGGCTTTCGGTCCCGAATTGGCGGCGGCATGTCGCAACCGCGTCGCCGCGATTTCCGAGCGCATCCATGATTTCTGCGTCGAGCCACGCGATCATCTATGCGCAGGCGTTCGGCGCGCGCCACCTCGAGGCGATCCTCGAGCGCGAGCTGCCGGTGATGGGGGTGATTCGCTAGGTGGGCTTGCTCAATCCCAATCGCCTGCTATGGGCCATCAGCATCGCGATTCTGCTCGCGATCTATCTTCGCTCGCGCTCGCGTCCGACGCTCGAAGTTTCGAGCCTGTTGCTCTTCGATGAAGCCGCGGCGCCCACCGCGCGCGTCAGGCATCTGCGCATCGATCCTTTGTTCTGGCTGGAAATGGCGGTCCTGGCAGCGATCACGCTTGCGCTGGCGGGCCTGTACGTTCGTAGCGTCTCCCGCCGCGCTGCAGGGCAGAAATCGCGCGCTGGTGTTCGACCTCGCGGCGGGGATGGGCGCGCGCGAGGGCGCGGGAACGCGACTGGATGTGGCCAAGAAGCGGGCGCCTCGCGATCGTCGACGGGCGCTCCGGCCGCGATCGCTTCAGCGTCATCGGATATGCGCTATCGAAGCGGACTTGATTCATCCCGAGACCGCGAATCGCGACGCGATTCATCATGCGATCGACGGCTTGCGAGCGATGGCGGTGCCAAGACGCCGCGCCGCGCAGACCGCGGCGCTGATGCGAGCGCGCGCGGCCGGCGAGGTGGAATTTTTCGCCGACCGGAGACCTCCGGCTCGGCAATCGGCGATGCGGGATTGAGTTCGGGATTTCATTTTCATCAGAGCGGAGCGCCCGCCGACAACCTCGCGCTGGTTTCGCTCGATCCCGGAGTTCCCAACAGCTCGAAGGGCCGCGCGGTGCTGAAAAATTTCGGCGCCAGGCCGCAGACCTGCGAACTGGCGGTCGAGGCCGGCAGCAAGGAAGTTTTCCATCAGACTTTGATCCTCGCGCCGCGCGAGCAAATCGGCTGTTGCCTTCGGACCGCTCACGACCGGCGGCCTGGTCCATGCGCGAATACTCACGCGCGATGCGCTCGAGGCCGACAACGATCGCTATGCCTACGCCGCCGGTCGACAGCCCCGCGCATGTACTGGTGTTGTCGCCCGATGCCGAGGTGCGCGACGATCTCGCGCGCGCTACTGCTCGCGGTGAACAGCAACTTCATCATCGCGACCGCGGACCCGGCTCAATTCCACAACGATCAGCAACTACGCGCTCGCGGTGATGCATGATTGCTACGTTCCCGGCATCAAGGCGCAATCCATCCTGATGGTATTTCCTCCTGCCAGTAGCGGCGACAAAATTCCGGGCTTGAAGGTAGCAGGAACTTTGCCGGCCGCGCTGATGACCAACGAGGGTCGCATCGATGCGAATGCCGCGCCGACCACGTTAGCCGCGACCCGCACGCTGACGATTCCCGAATGGATGACCGTCAAGGCATCCGGCACTGCCGCGGGCGCGCATGAGATAGTGCCGCTGGCGGCAAGCGGCTCGCTGCCCTCCGGGCAATTCGGGATTGGTCGCGTTCGACGTCCGCCGGTCATCTGTTGCTCGATCCCGATCGGCTCGATGCGCTGGTTGCGACGGTCGATCTGGTGCGCGAACTCATCGCGCCCAGCGCAATTGCGCATCGTTTCGACCGGAACTTTCCTCGCGATGCCGGCGCCTGCCGATGCAAAGATAAGCACGCCCGACGGAAGTACAGCGGCTGCCTCGCGCGACCAATGGGGACGGCTGCGCATGCGTCCCGTCCAGCCGGGCAATTATTCGATCGAGTCAGCGGGCTGGAAAGACCGATGTGTATGCGAACTACTACGATGCCTCCGAGTCCGATTTGACCGGGAGTGCGACGGTCGGCGCCCGCCGTGGCAAGCAATGCTCCGGAGGCCGCCGATTCGATTTCCTCGCTCAAGCAGGTGCAGACCACTGTCAGCGATTCTGATCATCCTCGCGCTTGTTGCGATCGTGCTCGAATCTGCGCTGCTGCTGCGAACCGCCAATCGATGGGGGATGCGGCATGTTTGAGCGTCCACTCCTTCTGTGGCTGCTGCTCGCGACGCCGCTCGTCGCGATGCCTGCGCTTGATGGCGGTGCTGCGGGGCAGAGTCGCGGCGGGCCTTTGCGCGGCCTTGCTGCGCGTGCTCTGCGTTTGTAGCGCTGGTGTTCGCGCTGAGCGGATTCGGGATTCCGACTCGCAGCGCATCGCGCCAGGTCGAGACGGTGGCGCTCATCGATCAGTCGCGCTCGATCGCGCCCGATCAGGAAGCCTGGATGCGTCAGAAGGTTCGCGACCTTGCGCGCGCCAGCGGCCCCGACGATCAACTGGCGATCCTCGGCTTCGGACGCGACGTGCGGATGCTCTCGCCGATGGGCGATCCGCGCCTCATCGCGCATGCCGCCGATTTCGGCCGGACTCGGGCGCCACCGATATCGGCGAGGCGCTGACCGCCGCCGACAGCCTGTTTTCACCCGAAGCCGACAAGCGGATTTTGCTTCTGAGCGACGGCAACCAGACCGCTCGGCGACGCGGCAGCCGAAGTTCCCGCGCTGGTGGAAAATAACGTTCGCGTTTTTTCGGCCGCGCCTCCGATTTCCGCCACCCAGCGGATCGCGCTGACCGGCTTCGCAGGCGCCTGGCGCGGTGCGGGCCAACCAGCGCTTCACCTTTCATATCGCGATCGAAAGCGAAGCCGCGCAGCCGGTCAAAATCAACCTCGAACTGCTCGATGACAAGGACCCGGTCGGCGGCCAGACGGTCGAGTTGAAGCCGGGCCTCAACCGCTTCGAGCTTGCCCTACCGAATCGATCAGCCCGGCGCCTATATGATGGGCGCGCGGCTGCGCACTCCCGCCTCGATGGTCGCGCTGAACTCGCAGGCGGAGACCGCACTGACGGTGATCACGTCCGCCGCAAATCCTGGTCGCCGGAAGCGCGCCGCCCGAGAGCCTGCTCAACGCGCTCAAGCTGCGCCAGTACAACGTCACCGTGACCTCGCCACGCAGCCTGCCGACTCATCCGGAAAACTACCTGCCCTACCAGGCGGTGGTTCTTTCCGATGCCACCGCAGCAACCCTCAGTGACGCGTCGGCCACCGCGCTCAATCGCTACGTCTCGGATTTCGGCGGCGGGCTGATCGCGACCGGCGAGACCTTGCGCGATGAGCGCTTTGCCGGGACGCCGCTGGAAAAAACTCTGCCGGTGAAGTTTCAGCCGCAGCCGCCGCCACCCTCGCGCGAGCCGATCGCGGTGTTTTTATGCATCGATCGCAGCAACTCGATGAGTTACGACTCGCGCTATCCCGCGGTGCGCGACGGCGAGCGCATCCGCTACGCGAAGACCGCCGCGATCGCGCTGATGCGCCAGCTCGACGACACCGATCTTCGCGGGCGTCATCGCATTCGATTCGCAGCCCTACGTGCTCGGCCATCTGGCGCCGCTCGGCGAGGATCGCGCGGAGCTGGAGAATCGCATCGAGCGGCTTGAGCCCGGCGGCGGTACCGATTTCAAAGACGCGCTGGAAATCGCGCAGCGCGAAATCCTCGACAGCAAGATCGCGGTGCGCCAGATCTTCCTGCTCACCGATGGCGACACCAATCGCCAGTATCATGATCATGATGCGCTGATCGCGGATTTTGCCGCGCAGCATATTCCCGGTCTCGACGATTCGCATCGGCCCGGACCTCGCCAACCTGCGCCTGTTGCAGGATTTCGCGCAGGCGACCGGCGGCACTTTCTATCGCGTGCAGGACATCGAGAAGCTGCCGCTGCTGCTGGTCGGCCTCACCCGCGAGGCGATGAATCGGCGCAAGCAGGGCCGCTCCGAACTGGAAGCGGGCGGGCCGAGCGCGATTCTCACCGGCATCGACGTCAAGGAGCATGCCGCCGATCGATTATTACGCCACCACGCAGCCCAAGGATGGCGCGCAGGTTCCGCTCAAAATCACGCGGCATGATAGTTCCGTCGCCGCTGCTCGCCGCATGGCAGTATGGCCTCGGACGCGCGGTGGTCTTTACCGCGGATCCCGATTCGCTCGCGACTCTGAGCTGGATTCGATGGAACCGGTACGCGGAGTTCTGGTCACAGTTGGTCAACTGGGCGATGCGCCCGGGCGACGCCGGTCCGTTCTCGATGCGGGTGGAAACCGCATCCGATGGCGCGCGTGCGGATCGAAGCTGAGAAGGCCGACAACAGCCCGGTCTCGAACCTGGTGCTGCGCGTTGACCGGCACCGGCCACGCGATGGACGTGCCGATGACGCAGACCGACGCGTCGCTGTATCGCGGCGACCTCGGCCAGTTGCCGCGCGGAAAATATACCGCGGTGCTGATGATCAAGGGCGGCGACACCGAGCGAGTCATCATGCAGCGCGAGTTCGCTTCGACCGGAACGGCCGCCGCCGACGCCGACGAAGTGCGCCTGCGCCCGCGCAATGTAACCTTGCTGAAGAACATCGCGATGGCGACCGGCGGCGCACTCGATGCGTCCGCGGCGGAAATCCTGAAGCCGAGCGGCGCGATGGTCACGGTGCATCGCAGCGCGGAGCCATCTGCTGCTGCCGCTTGCGATCATGCTGTTCCTCGGCGAAGTATTCGTCGGCGGCGTTTTCTCGGAGACTGACTTGACTGTCTGACAATGGGGAAATTCATGCCGCGACGATTTCGGCTACTCGGTTTTTGCGCGATGCTCATTGCTCGCCTCGAGCGATTTTCGCGGCATGCAGCAGCGTATTTGCCCAGGCGACCCAGCGCGACATCGATGCGTTTGCGAAAGCGAGCCTGGTCTACATCGCGACCGTGCGCAAAGACGGCAATCAGAGCAAAGCCGCGCCGGTATGGTTCACCACCACGCCCGATCACGTCCTGCTCATCAACACCCGGCCCGACTCATGGAAGGCGAAGCGCATCAAGCGCGGCAGCCCGGCGATGATCTGGATTGGCTCGGAAGACGGTCCCGCGTTTATCGGCAAAGCAGAAATCACCAGCGATCCCGCCCTGCAGGCGCGCATCATCACCGACTATCCGGAGAAGTACCTGACGGCGCGGGTGGGTCTCTTCAAGCCGAGCCAGGAAAAATACGACAAGGGCAATGAACGTGGTGATCAAAATCACGCCGGTGCACGATTTGCCGGAGCATTTTGCCTCGCAGCCGGGGACCCCGGCCCCACCCCTGCGAACCCGCCGCCTCACACTGAGTTGGCGGATCGCCAGCCTACACGATCTTTGATTATCGGCATGGTGCGCGAGTATCGCGTCAACTGAGCGCGATGCTTAAATTGAAAACAGGAATTCTGTAACCGATGCGCCGCGATAGAGTGCCCTCAATGCCGACTGCTTCCTCCAATGCGATCCTGTTTCGCAGGGCGCTGAGCGCGCAAATGCCCGGTCTGCGGACGAGGCGCCATCTTCGCGACGCATTTTCACATGAATCGCAGTTGCCCGATTGCCACGTGGTGTTCTGGAAGGATCCGGGCGAGTCGCTTGGCGCGATGTACGTCGATTACGCGGTCGCGACGGTCGCGTTACTGATCGCATGGCTGATTCTCGACTTCACTACCAATCTGTCCGATCCGGTGCAGGTGGCGATCGTCGGCGCAATCGCGGTCGCCAGCATCCTGATCTTTTATCCGTTCTCGCGCAGCATCTGGACGGTGCTGGTCTACATTTCAGGCGGAATCGAAAGGCCGAAGATTCGCGCGATTCGCGGCGGCAAGGCGTCCTGATCTAACAACACCGCACTAAGCCTCACCATGTCATCCTGACGCGAGCTTGCGAAGCGGAAGGATCTCGAAACGATCAGATGCCACGCCCTATTCGATGCGTCAGTGGCTCGAATGCTCGAACATAGTCGGTAACACTCGACGTTTCGAGATCCTTCGGCGGCGCAAGCTTGCCTCAGGATGACATGTACGGATTGGACAATTCGTCAGGACTGCGCCGATATCGCGCGGCGTCCACGCCTCAGCTCATTCAGCTTCGCTAAGCGTTTCGGCAGCGGCCGCCAGGGTTTCATCACTCTTCGAAAACGTGAAGCGGATCTTGCGCTTCCCCAATTCCGGATGCCGATAGAAACTCGACCCCGGCACCGCGGCGACGCCCACCTGATCGAGGAGGAAATCCGCCGCCGCGAAATCATCGCTAAATCCCAGATGACCGATGTCCGCGATGATGTAGTACGCGCCCTGCGGCGAGCGGCATTTGAGGCCCGCGTCGGTGAGCGCATTGAGAAGCGTCGCGCGCTTGCGCTCGTACATCGTGGCGAGGTCGGCATAGAACTTCGGCGGCAGCTTGAGCGCAGCGGCCCCTGCCTCCTGCAGCGGATGCGGCGCGCCGACGGTCAGGAAATCGTGGACCTTGCGAATCGCCGAGGTCAGCCGCTCGCATGCGACGGTATACGCGAGGCGCCATCCGGTGATGGAGTAGGTCTTCGAGAGACCCGCTGATGGTGACCGTGCGATCCGCCATCCCGGGCAGGCTCGCGATCGAGAGTGCTGCGCGCCTCCATAGATGATGTGTTCGTAAATCTCGTCGGTAATGGCCGAGAGTGTCGTGGCGCTGGCATAGCTCGGCGATCATCTCCAGTTCGGCCTTGGAGAAAACCTTGCCGGTCGGGTTGTGCGGCGTGTTGATGATGATGGCCTTGGTGCGGCGGGTAAACGCGGCCTCGAGTTCCTTGCGATCGATGGAGAAGTCGGGGTCGCGCAGCGTGACGTAGCGGGCCGCCGCGCCTGAGAGGGTCACATCGGGCCCGTAGTTCTCATAGAACGGCTCGAAGATGATGACTTCGTCGCCGGGATTGATGACCCCCAGCAGCGTGGCGATCATCGCCTCGGTGGCGCCGCAGGTTACGGTGACGTTCTTGTCGGCGTCGCACTCAATTTTGTTGTAGCTGCGAACCTTGGCGGCGATGGCGGCTCGGAAGTTGGGCGAGCCGTGCGTGATGGCGTACTGGTTGTAGTCCTCGTCGATGGCGCGCTTGGCGGCTTCCTTAAGCTCGTGTCGGCGCGGGGAAGTCGGGAAACCCTGGGCAAGGTTGACCGCGCCGACCCGCAGCGCCCGGCGGGTCATTTCGCGGATTACTGATTCGGTGAAGAACCGGGTCTTATGCGAAACATCGGTCGGCATCGCCGCGCCAGTTTATGTCGCCGATCGAGGCGCGCGCCAACTCGTTCACCGGTTGTGCAGGCAATCGAGGATCGGCTCGCTCAGAGCCTATCGCCTCGCATGGTGCGTGGGAGGAGCGACCTCTTCAACCGCGACCGCTTCCTCGAGCAAGCCGGCGCCCTGCTTCAGGCGCCATTCGTCGATGACCTCGACATTGAAGCGCCAGTCGCTGCCGATTTTGAAACCGGGCAACTGGCCCTTCTTCAGGAGGCGATAGATGGTGGAGCGATGGACGCGGAGATAATCCGCGAATTCATTAACGGTTAGTACTTTGGGCGCGGCGGCCATATTCGATGGTTCCTTTTGGTATTCAACCGCTGTTCCCCAGCAATTAAAGACCCGATACGTTATCGACCCCCGCACCGTCCGCAGCACCGCCGCCGCACGCCTCTCCCCAACAGCGTCTAGGTCTGCATATGTGTACCATAATGAGACAATCGTTGCCATAGCTAGCATGAAGTATCTTTTAGGCTTATTCCAGCCTTATCCGAACAGATGCTTTCGCTTCCGAACGCAATTCTGCGCGATGACTTGAATGAGTTTCAGGTTCATTCCGGACGCCGTATTCGTCGATTGGGGATGTTGGCAAAATGCCACGGAACTGTTATCAGTGCGCCCGCTTATTGTTAAGGGAGGTTTTCCGGCGAAGGCGCCTTCGAAGCGTGGGATCATTGCGGGGATGTGACGCCATTGGCTCGCCGGTACTCCAATACTGATTTCGGTACCACGCTCCGATTGGCGCCCGCGATTATCTGGAAGTTGATTTGGCCTATCAAACCAACGCTAAACGCGCGTCACGGATCGATTGCTATCCAGTGCCGAAGCCTATTCTTGGGTACCGCCTTGATCATCTCTGCGCACACGCCACGTCCTCCAAAACCCTGATGGATTGGCTTTGTCTCGCTATAACTTTAGTTGTACCCCTCCTTCACAGCCTCACGCTGAGCTCGGGTAGGAAAACTTGCGGAGATTCGCCCCAGTGTCGAGCCACCGAGAGCTTGTCCATCCATATTGCGCCGATTACCGTCCAAACATAGATGAGCGCGACCATCCGCATCGGCACCTCGGGCTTCAGCTACAAGGAATGGCTCGGCGGCTTCTATCCCGAAAAACTCGCCGGCCCGAAGATGCTCGCGCACTACGCGCAGCGGCTACCGACGGTCGAAATCAATTACACCTTTCGCGCGATGCCCAAGCGGGAGATGCTCGAGAAGTGGACCGCGCAGACCCCTGAACATTTTCGTTTCGCGCTGAAGGCGCCCCAGCGCATCACGCATTTCGCGAAACTGAAAGAGGTTGATAATATCGTCGCGCATTTTGCCGAAGTTGCCTCGTCAATGGGTGCACGGCTCGGCCCCACGCTTTTTCAACTTCCGCCCAATTTCCCCCGCGATGTTGCACTGCTGCGCGATTTCCTCGCAATGCTGCACGGACGCCTCCGCCCGGCCTTCGAGTTTCGGGACCAATCATGGTTCGACGATTCCGTTCTGCAAACATTGCGCGAGGGTGGCGCCGCCCTATGCATCGCGGAGAGCGAAACTATCGCAAGTCCCATCGAGCGCACGGCGCCCTTCGTCTATCTGCGGCTACGAAACGAGGAATATGACCCTGGAGAAATGCAGCGATGGGCCGACCGAATCCGAGTCCTGGCGGAAGACTGCGACGAGATTTTCATCTACTTCAAGCACGAAGTGTTAGCTCCTGAGCGCGCGTTTCGACTCCGCAAGCTGCTCAAAAACGCGCTTTAGTCCTCCGCTGCGAAATAGCTGCTATCGAGAGAATGAATACGCGTACGGGTGAGCATCGTCTCTTACTTAGGGTCCCACTTCAGGGATCCCCGGTGAGTTGGGCATCCAACCGGAAACCTAACCTAAGCCCTATCCTGTCACTGGAGGTCTCACAATGAAGAAATTCCTGTTTGCATTGGCGCTCGGAGCTCTCACTGCCGGCTTGGCCGGAACCAGCTTTGCCGGAGGCTGTGCTGGAAACAACAGCAAGGCCTGTCGCGACGCTCGCGCGGCATTCGCCGAACATCACAATGGCCAGTATCCGCAGCAGTACTACAATCAGTGGTACAACGGCCGCCAGGGACGCTGGAATCGTGAAAACCAAAACTGGCGTTGGGAAGGCATGAACGGCGAGGACTATGCGCATAACCACAACAAGTGGGAATGGCAGCATCGCCATCACGAAGCCTGGTGGTAAATCGCCAATCTCTGAAGCCAATAGGTAAGTGATATTATGGAGAGCGATCCACACGGTCGCTCTCCATACTTACCGCTTCGCGACCTTCGTCCCAAAACTTCTGCTGCCTTCCACGTTCGGGTTCGGTTATGTAAAGCTCGCCATCAGTCGATGATTCCGGCGGGCGCATATCAGTATGAGATCCGACGCGGCAGCGATTTCATAGCAATCGAGGAAGATCATTTTGCCGGAATTGAATTGAGTGGCCACCGTCGATTCGCCGGGAGCTCCGATTCCTTCGAAGCGATTGCCACTCTGGATGACTCCGGGATGGTTGCCCGCGTGACTGCGCGATACAGCCGCGGACCCTTTTCACGCGCCGCCACCTATGAAGCCAACTCCGATTTTCTGCGCGGGACCGTCAGCGCGATGGGCAGCCGCGTAGTCGAGACCGCGAAGCTGGGTCGCTATCGCGAAATCGATTGCGGGCTGGTGTTGTTCCGAGCGCTGATGATCGCGCACACCCGGGCACGCGGCCAGACCCGATGGACCAGCCGCGTCGCGACCATCGATCCGAGCACGTTGACAGCCCAGACGCATAAGAAAACGCTTCGGCAAAAAGATGGGCAGGCGCGCATCTTCATCTACGAACCACGAATGGGCGACGCGGAAGAAATCGAACTCGACGAAGCGGGAAAGATCGTCTCCATCGTCGATAACACTGGTCATCGCATCACGCTGAAAGGTTTCACCGCCGCATAGTTACTTTTGCAAAACTTCTTCCTCACCAATTCCTTCAGTTGCTCACCATCAGTCGGTTTGGCTAAAGTCGTTTTCGGCGCGATACAGCCTGCTGCTCGCGCCCTTCCGGGTATGGCGAATGTATCGAAGACCAAGTTTCGCCCAATCCCTTAAATGGCGAAGTAGTCAGCAATGCGAGCTCTGACCGGTGACTTCGCCGCAACGGAGGATTGGATCGATGCGAACTTTTCTAGACGCCAAGACCATGGCGAAGGCCCTCAGAACCGCACTTGGGCAACAACGAGTCACTATCTCCCATAGTCAAGCCCTTGAACTTGTAGCGATGGAATTCGGCTTCGAGAGCTGGAACGTTCTATCCGCGAAGATCGCCGGCTCCGGCGGTACTGCGCCGGTAAGTTTCGAAAAGACCGTGCCGATTCTCCGTATCTTTGAGGAACGCAAAGCCAGGGAATTTTATCTGGGATTTCTCGGCTTCACCCTCGATTGGGAACACCGCTTCGGCGACAATTTCCCACTCTATGCGCAAGTGTCTCGTGCCGGTCTAACGCTCCATCTGAGCGAACATCACGACGATGCCAGCCCCGGGTCCACAGTGTTCGTCACGATGCGGGGTGTGCGGGATTTTCAAAAGGAGCTGAGCGCGAAGGACTACACCTACCTGAAACCCGGCATCGAGGACCTGCCATGGGGCGCCGTGATGACGGTGACCGATCCCTTCAGCAATCGCATCCGGTTCTGCGAGCCGCCAACAAAGTAAATCCGCATGATGACCGTCCGTTGTACGCGCAAGTTGCGCAAGTATCTCAAGGCGGAGGTCGCCCCGGAGAGGCCGGATGCTTCCACCACCCGCCTCGGCGATTGGTACGCGAACCTGATGTTCACGAAGCGTCGACGGCTGATCCTCTATGTGAGCGAACGCTCGTTGCTACCGGTCTTTGTGCCGGCGAAAAATCCTTCGGCACTCGTATCTCGATTGCAAACCTCCCTCAGCCCAATCCTGTCAGCCTTGGGAGTTTTGCCCGAGCTAAGCGCGCATGAGATATTTGAAATGAATCGCTACGAAATCGGTTCGACCATCAATCGCAGCGTGCTGGGTTCGCTCACCGAGTTAATCTTTCAAGCTCGCTGGATTTTGGACGACTATCCGGAAATGGACCTTGTGCGCCTGGCGCTGGAAGTCGCCGAGACGCCGTGCTCGCCGATCAAGTACGAAACCCCTCGCTCTGCGACGGTAGCGCTATTTCGATAGCTCTCGCGATGCGAGGAGCGCTACGCGGCGATGCGCTCGCGCGGCATCTTGCAGTCGCCGTCGAACTTGGCGCCCTCGGCGAGCATCAGGCTCGGGGTGCTGATAGCGCATCGGACCCGCGCGGTCGGCAACAGCTCGACCCGCTCGCGCGCGACGATTTCGCCGCTGACGGTGCCCGCGATCGAGATGCTCGAGGCGGTGATGCGCGCGGTGACCACGGCGCCCGCCGCGATCACGATATCGTCGCCGCTGATTTCTCCATCCACCTCGCCTTCGATGCGGGTCGGCGCCTTGAAGAACAGCTTGCCGGAAATCTTGGTGCCCTTGCCGATTCGCGATTCGAAAGCAGTATCGCCATTGATAGCCATAAATTCCTTCCTCGTCCCCTCCCCCGCCGCCGCGCACGTTCCCGGCAGATTAAATTCGGGAAAAGCAGCAAAAGAACCTTTGCGCGTCCGCGAGCCGTGGGTCAAGACGGTTGCTCACCGGAAGAGGGGGAAGAAGAGTCAGAATTCAGACAAAACCACAAAGGCACAGAGGCACCAAGTCAGGAGAGCGGTCCTGTTCGATTGGTTTGAGGGAATCAGTCACCTCCTATGCGTTTCCAATAGATCCGGGTGCCGGTCAGGCCTCCGTGAGGCTTCAGCGCATAGTCAGGAATCACTCCCGCCGCTGTGTACCCAAGGCCTTCGTAAAGTTCGGATGCGCCGCCCTCGACGGCGGTGTCGAGCACCAGCAACGTTCGCGAGCGCTCGACGGCGATGCGCTCCGCAGCCTGCATCAGCGCTTTCGCGATGCCGCGACCGCGATGGCTGAGGCGCGTCATCAGCTTGGCGATTTCGGCGCGATGCGGCTGGTTCGGCGGGCAATCGAGCAGCAACGTCACGGTGCCGACCAGGCGGTCGTCGACCAATGCGCCAAGGACGACCCGCTCGCCGCGTTCGGCCGCCGCGAGCGAATCCTTCCAGAAAGCGTCCGCGACTTCGGGTGCCAGCGGATGCATGAAGCTGACCGAACCGCCGTTAGCCACCACCTCGATGATGATCTCGCTGAGCATCTCACGAACATGGGGAGACGAGCTCAGCGGCGCGATTTTGACCTCTGCCATAGCGATGACCGATCCTTTGCGCGCCAGCAACACGTGGGTCAAGATGACGCTCTGAGGCGGACGAGCATCAACATGCGACGAGAATATGGCCCTGAGCGGCTGGCGGGACAGGGGCTCGACCCCAATCAATATGAATCCGGCGATCGCACGATTGCGGCCTTGCTCGCCGAGGCGCCTGCCCGCGAGCACGTCGATTTGGTTGCGACCTGGCGCGGTGGTGCATATGAGGTTTGGGCCGCGGCGCGGGATGATTCGCTTCAAGCGCTTCATCGATGATGCCGGCGCCCTTCAGTTCGAAATCATTGAGCAGGTCGGCGAAAATCCGGTCGCCAACCAGGATCCGTTCGCAATCTCCACGATCGAGGAAGAGTTGCAGGCGTCCGCCGCGAGTGGACATTCGACCGATGATTCCAATCGCGCGTTTCTCGAGCCGCACGTCGTGACGCATCCGTATGCATACGAGCGCATTGCGCAGTTGTTCGACAGCCCGCGCGCTCCCGATATCGTGGTGAGTCCGAAGGCCTATACCTACGGCACCCAGCCTGGGATGCATGGCGCGCTGGATGTGGTGCAATCGCGCGCGCCGCTGATTTTTTCGGGACCGGGCGTGAAGCCTGGCCGCCATCGCGTTGCGGCGCGCCATGTCGATATCGCGCCGTCGATCGCGCATGCGATGGGCTTTCCCGAAATTAACGGCGGTTACCTCAAGCGCCAGGACGGCCGTGTGTTGCACGAGATGTTCGATGCCGATTCTGCCGAGCGACCACAGAAAGTCTACATGATCCTACTCGATGGCCTCTCGCATTCGGAGCTGGTGCATCAGCTCGAAAATAATCGCGCGGCCATTCCCAACCTCGCGCACCTGATCGACGCGGGCGCGATGCTGTCGCATGGCTCGATCGTCAACTTCCCGAGCATCACGTGGCCGAGTCATTCGACGATCATGACCGGCACCTGGTGCGGCCATCACGACATCGTCAATCCGGCCTATCACGATCGCGCGCGCCACGAGACGGTGCCGGTTCAGGGAATGATTTTCGACACCGAGCGCTTCCTTAACCCCGAGGTCGAAACCTTGTATGAGGCGTTCAAGCGGGTGTTCGGCGATGACACCATCACCGCCTCGATTCACGAGCCACAGGGACGCGGCGCGGATCACAACGTCTTCGAGAAGCGCGTATCGGCGACAAGATTCGGCTCAAGGACCTCACCATCTCGATGATGAGCGAGATCAGTCCGCGCTGGATGGCGGATGAGAAGCCCGCGATGCATCGCGAGGAGGTCGTCGACATCCGCGGCATGGCGCAGCTCATCAACCTGCTCGAACACTGCGGCGAGACTTGCGCCGGAGAACATGCCTAAGTTTATCGCGCATGAGTTCGTGCTGACCGACGGCGCGGGTCACGACTATGGCCCACATCATGAGGGGCTGCGCGAGGCGCTGTATCGCACCGACGCGCGCATCGGCAAGGTGCTGGAACTGCTCGCCGCGCGCGGAATGCTCGACTCAACACTGTTCGTCGTAACCTCGGATCACGGTATGGCGGCGCAGGACATCGCGCTCAAGGCCAATCCGACAGTGGAGCCGGTCAAGGCGGGCATCAAGGGAGTGTTCGCGGAGCCGATGATTTACCTGCGCGATATGCACCTCGAATGCGTACGCGCGAACGATCGACGGACGCTACGCGTGACGGTGTTCGACAACGACTTCGCAATCGACGGCGAACGGCCGGCCCTCGAGGGCGCTCAAGGTGAAGCTGCTCGATCGCGCGGGCGCGATTCTCGGCGAGGCGACCACCTCAGCGATGGGCATCGCGGCGTTCGCGACGCCGGCCAATCTTCGCGACGAGGATTTCGTGCTCGAAGTGGAGCATCCGGACTTCAACCATCGGAAGGTCGGCGTCGATGGCGCACCGCTTCACGGCGACCTTCGCAAGCTGTTGTATGCGTGACGCGATATAGTCCGTGCTCTTCAACTCCTACGAGTTCACGTTCGGATTTCTGCCGGTCGTCTTGATCGCATTCGGATTGTTGGCGGGTGCGAATCTGCAACGAGCGGCCGGCGTGTTTTTGATCCTCGCGTCGTTCGTCTTTTACGCGTACTGGAACTGGCACTACCTCCTTTTGTTCGGATTCTCGATCGCGTTCAACTACCTGTGGGCGGGACTCCTCGCGCCCGGCGAAAATGATGCTTCGACTTCGCTGCGCGCGCGACGGGTGCGGCTCGGAATCGGAATCGCCGTTAACCTCGCGCTGTTGGGATTTTTCAAGTATCGAAACTTCGTCGCGGAGAGCGTCGGCGTCGCGGCCGGATTTAACTGGAGCTTCCGCCATTGATACTGCCGCTCGCAATTTCGTTTTTCACCTTCGAGCAGATCACCTACCTGAAGGCCGCCTACGAAGGTGGCGAGGGCACCCGCGATTTTCTGAGCTACTGCCTGTTCATCACGTTTTTCCCGCATCTGATCGCCGGCCCGATCGTGCGTTACAACGAGATTTATCCGCAGCTCAATCGCAACACCAGCTTGCGCTCACGGCCGCGAACCTTTCCGAAGGGCTGATGATCTTCGCGATCGGGCTTTTCAAAAAGGTGATCATCGCGGATTACTATCGCGGCATCGTCAATCCGCTGTTTGACCGGATGTCGAGCCTGTCGTTTCCCGATGCGTGGGGCGCGGCGCTCGCGTTTTCGCTGCAAATCTATTTCGACTTTTCGGGATACTCCGACATGGCAATCGGCCTCGCACGGATGTTCGGGGTTCGCTTTCCGGAAAACTTCGACTCGCCCTACCAGGCGCGCGACGTGATCCAGTTCTGGCGCAAATGGCATATCACGCTGTCATTTTTCCTGCGCGATTATCTCTACATACCGCTAGGCGGAAATCGGCGCGGCGAGCTGCGCCGCCATCTCAATCTTTTCATCACCATGGTGCTGGGCGGCTTGTGGCACGGAGCGAACTGGACCTTTGTGATCTGGGGCACGTTGCACGGAGTTTTCCTCGCGGTGAATCATCTATGGAACAAATCCAATCGCGCATTGCCGCGCGGCGTCGGATGGGCTCTGACGTTCTTCCTGGTAACCGTTGCGTGGGTATTTTTTCGCGCGATCGATTTCTCGCACGCCGCGATGATGCTTCGCGCGATGGCGGGGCTGTCCGGATTTGCATGGCGCGCGACCCGAAAATCGATCGGTGGCGATGAGATCCGCCGTATCGCGCTCGGGCTGGCGATCGTGCTTTTTTGTCCCAACCGCCAACAGTTGATGGCAATCGAATGGAAAAGCGACTTTGGCTACGCACTCGCATTTGGAATCGTTGCCGTCATCGGCATCATGAGTATGGCGAATCCTCCGCCATTCATTTACTTCCAGTTTTAGGTGAGCGCCGGTTGTGAGACGCCGACTTGCGCTGATGTTCGCCGCCGCCGCGGTCTTTGCGGCGATCGTCGCGACGGTGAACTGCCTCGTGAATCCTTACGGGGCTTTCCGCGGCCAGTTAGTCGATCCGATTTTCCGCAAAATCCAGCAGGAGCGCCTCGCGACTCCCTATCGAATCCGAACCGCGCAGCCACACACCGTGTTGGTCGGCAGTTCGCGTGTGCTGATGGGAATGCCAATTCCTCAAGGCATGCGCGACGGCGTGATGAATGCGGCCCTGTCGGCCAGCACGATGAAGCAACTGTGCGCGCTACTGCGGCGCGCTCTCGAAAATCCGGACCTCCGGCAGATCATCTGGGGAGTGGATTTTTTCACCTTCAACAAAAACTGGAACAAGGACGATCCACTCTTCGATCGCAGGATGGAAAATCGCTTCGCGCAGAAGCTCGAAGATGCCGTCATCTCCGGCTCGGCCTTCGACGATAGCCTCGATTGCGTGAAGCGCGCGATGCGAGGGCGCGCGAAGCTGCCGCCGATTGCGACTGCGAGCATACCGTGGCCGCCCGCGCTCATCTGCGACGAGTTCGAGGCGCGCCATAACGCGGGGTTGGCGCACAGCGGTCCACTGTCGATTCAGCATCAGCTCACCGACGACGTTCCCAACTATGCGCGTTTCGAATTCTCGCAAGAATTTTTCGACCTGTTCCGGGACACCCTAAACCTCGCGCGTTCGCACGATCTCCGTGTCATTCTTTTCGTTCCTCCGATGAATCAGTATGAGCTCGAAATGATCCGCCTCAGTGGCCACTGGGATGACTTTCAGAATTGGAAGCGGAAGCTGACGACAATCGGGCCCTATGTGGATTTTTCCGGCTACAACGAAATCGCGCAGTCTGACGGGATGTTCATGCATCTGCTGCACTTCAAGAGCGCGGTCGGCGAAACGATCCTCAGGATTCTCTTCGAACAGCCGCTTGAAACCTGCGGCGCGATGCCGGAAATCGTCGCGCGCAGCGCGATGCATGTCGATGCGGACTCGATCGAAGATGCGCTGAAGAAGCAGGAGCGGATGCGACTCGCGGTGGCTAACGACAATTCGCGCTACGCACGCATGGTCGCGATGGTGTTGGCGGAGCGTCGCCGCGCGGCTGGAAATTCAGCAGCCGGCGACTTCGGCGGAGAAAAGATGAGGCGCGAATGACCTCGCAAGCGGCAATCTTCGGTCCCTTTTTCGCGATGATGTTTCTGACCCTGGTGGTATGGGTCTACATGTACATCCGGCGCATCGCGTTCATCACCGCGAGTGGAATCAATTCGCAGGACCTCGCGGTGCCCGGCAAGCTGGCGGAACTTTCGCCGCCAAGTGTCTCGAATCCGTCCGACAATCTCAAGAATCTTTTCGAAATGCCGGTGCTCTTCTATGCGCTGGCGCTATATCTCTTTGTCACCAGCCGTGTCGATGCGATTTACGTCGATATGGCCTGGATCTTCGTCGCTCCTGCGCGTGGCGCACAGCGCGGTCCATTGCACCATCAACATCGTGATGGTGCGCTTCTACGTCTACGCGGCCTCGACCCTCGCGCTATGGTTCATGCTGCTGCGCGCCGCCCTGAACTATTTCTTCTAGCGGCCGCCGCCGACTTCGATGATGGTGCCGGTAACGTACGACGATGCCGGCGATAGCAGCCATGCGACGGCTTCGGCCACTTCCATCGCGGTGCCGATGCGTTGCATCGGGGTGGTCGGCGCCAGGCGCGCGAGGCGTTCGGGTGCGCCCGCCGTCGCATGCATCTCAGTATCGATGAGTCCGGGCGCGACCGCGTTGACGCGGATGCCCTCACCCGCAACCTCGCGTGCGAGGCCGACGGTGAAGCTGTTGATCGCGCCTTTCGAGGCCGCATAGTGAACCCATTCGCCAGCGCCTCCGAGCCGCGCCGCGAGCGAGGAAACATTGACGATCGCGCCGCCGCTGCCGCCATGGCGGGTGGACATGCGGCGAATAGCTTCGCGCGCGCAGATGAAGGCGCCCGCGACATTGATGGCCAGGACTTCGGCGAGCGTCTCCGCCTTCAGCGCTTCCAGGCGCGCGAGCTCTCCGGTCGATTCCCGCGTTGTTGACCAATCCGCGATGCGGTCCGAGCTCCCGCACCGAGGTTTCAAAGAGCCGCATCACGTCCTCTTCGCGGGAAACATCGGCTTGGATCGCGACCGCGCGGCCGCCCTCGCGCGCGATCGCATCGACCACTTGCGTCGGCACCGGCTTTATCGCGTGAGTAATTAACCGCGACGGCGAGGCCGTCGCGCGCCATCAGCTTCGCGATCGCGGCGCCGATTCCGCGGCTGGCTCCGGTCACAATCAGACGATCCTTTGGCAGTGATTCATTGCGCGAGGATTCTAACGTCACCCGCAGGCCATGCTAATCTCGCGGCCAGCGCGCACGAGGCGCGCATGAAAAAAGATGTTCGACCTCAGCGGCAAAACAGCTCTCATTACCGGCGGCAACCCGCGGCCTCGGCAAGGCGATCGCGAGGGTGCTCGCGAAAAATGGCGTATCAGTCGCGCTCAACTATCGACGTGATGATGACAGCGCCAAGGCCGCGCTCGAGGAGATTCGCGCAATCGCCCCTCAATGCGATGCTCGCCAAAGCCGACCTGGCCGAAGACGCCTCGGTGCGCGCGATGGTGGCAGAAGTGGCGCGACGCTTCGGAAAAATCGATCTGCTGATCGCGAACGCCGCCGCGACCGCCTTCAAGCCGCTGCTCGAGGTCAAGCCGCATAACGTCGCGCGCACCTTCGACCTCAGCGTCGGCGGCTTTCTCGCCATGGTCCAGGAATCGTGAAGCATATGGGCAAGGACGGCCGCATCATCATGATTTCGGGCATCGATTCGGTGCGGATGTTACCCGGGCATGGCGTGCTCGGCGCGGCCAAGGCCGCGCTGGAGAGCATGGTGCGCGACCTGGCGTTCGAGCTGGGCCCGCGCGAAATCACCGTCAACGGCGTCAACGTCGGCTACATGGATACGGATTCGTCGCGGTTTTACTTCGGCGCCGAGTTCGAAACGATGACGCAACGGTCGTCCTCGCGATGCGCGCTGAAGCGGCTGCCGACGCTCGAGGAAATTGCCGCGGTAGTCTGCCTCTATGCATGCCGGAGGCGAGCTACCTCACCGCGACAAACCATCATGGTGGATGGCGGACTGACTTGGGCTTCCCGCTCGCGCCATGAGCGGCGAATCGAAAGGCGAAAGGATGCCGGTTCATTGGGTCTTTGGCATCTGCTTTTGCGGCGTCCGAAATCGGCTCAGGCGATCGCGAGTGCGTGGTCTGGCGGCTGGATGCCCAGTTCCTGCAGCTCGCTGGGTTGCCGGATTTCAGTTCAACGTCGAGCCAGTTTTGCAGCGCATCTTCGCGAAAGCGCCAGTCGGCGCCGAGCCGGAAACCCGGCAGCTTGCCGGTCTTGGCGAGGCGATAGACGGTACTGATGTGACAGCGGAGGTAATCAGCGACTTCTTTAGCGGTCAAAATACTTGCAAGCCGCGGCCATAGTCTGGATCCTCCGTCCGGGGAAGTAGAAGGAATCATGCAGTCAAGACGGTATCTTAAAACAACAGTGGTGTTTTGCAACCATTTGACAACGGAATCTACGCGGTTTACGCTCTAATCTGTGCTTAACGTACGCGAAATTTACGCTGCGCTGCTCGTGTCTTACGCTAACGGCTTTCTGACGAAGCATAAAAGCTCAGCTGGACCGCCTGATGATGCGGATCTTACCCCATTTTCCGATCGCGCCTTGCCCGTGACATGAGACGCTGCCCTTGGCCGGATCGAGGTCTTTCTCCGTCATCAGACCCAATCGCAAGCGTGCATGGCCCCAGCTTGAAGGGAACATTGGAATAGCGGCGAACTTCCGCACCATCGACCGAAAACGCCACTTCGTCCTTCGCTCCGTCGTAAGTGATTTCGAAATGGCGCATCCGGCCCGTGCGAGGTCGCCTTGCGCATCTCCTCGAAGAGGCAAAAGTAGCGCGGGCCGCGCTCCGGCGTTACATCGGGAACCCCGGGAAACGGCAATTTGCCATAGACCGTCGCGATAGTGTCATTGCCGACGAAGAAATCCAGCGCGGCGCCCGTCGAGAAATCCAGCACATTGAACGAAACGAACCCATCGTAGAGATCGCCCGGCGCGCCGCCCACGATGGTCGCGCCGAAATCGATCGAGAACGTGATCGACCCTCCGGGCGGCGGCGCGAACTGCCGCGCGCTGAAGTACATATGCTTCGCGTTGTCGAGAATCTGCTGTTTGTCGTTATGGCGCGTATAGGGCACCGCGGCGACCCGCAGAAATCCGTCCTGGATTATCACCACCGCATTGGGCTCCTGGTACTGCCAGAAACTGCCGTCGGCTTGCGGGAAATCCGGCCGGCAGCCAGTCGCCCTCGCCGGTCATGATCGAGGAGAAATTGGAATAAGTCGATTACTTCTTCGGTTGGCTTGGACATGACCGGGCTATGCCTTTCGAATCGACGTTGAAGATCGAAAGTTGGATCAGACGCGACAGAGCAGGCCGCCGTCAACCGCGATGGATTCGCCCGTCACGAACGCCGCCGCCGGCGAAACCAGGTAGAGCAGCGCGCCGCCAAGCTCCTCGGGTTTGATGAGGCGATTGTCGGGCAGATACTTCATCAGGTTTTTCGAGAATCTCGTCGCCGGCAGTGGCCGGGCTGCGCTCCGTCCTCAAGCCATCCGGCCTTAATGGCGTTGACGCGTACGCCCTTGCGCGCCCATTCGAGCGCGAGCGCGCGCGTCAGGTTGAGCACGCCCGCCTGCGCCGCGCAGTAAAGCGAGGCATTCGGCGCGCCGCGATCCGCCAGCACCGAGGTGATGTTCACGATGACGCCGCCACCGCGCCGCAGCATCACGCGGCCGCCCTCCTGGCACGCCATCCACACCGTCTTGAGGTTGCCCTCGATCACCTTGTCGAAGGCCGAATCGTCGGCAGCATCGGCCGGAGCATACAGCGGCGCATCGAGCGCGTTGACGAGGATATCGAGCCCGCCGAGTTCCTTCACCGCGAGCTCTGCGGTCGAACTCAAGTCCCCTCGAATCGATGCGCTCTGCACGCGCGTCGAGACTTTCGTGCCCGTGCGCGCCGATCGCCTTCGCCGCATCCTTTAGCTGCTTCTCGGTGCCCGGATCCTGCGATGCGAGCAGCACCTTTGCGCCCGCCTCCGCCAGCGCGATCGCAGCCGCGCGTCCGACCGCATGCTCGACGCCGATCACGACCGCCGCTTTTCCTTCGAGCGAGAATTCCTTGAGTGCCATGGAAACTTGATAGTCTTCGATAATCTTCGCGAAGTCAGCTCCGCATTTGCGGAGCGACGCCGGTCGGAATCAGGCCGCCGGCCAGTCCGCCGCCGTCGATGGCGACCAGTTCGCCATTGATATGATTGGAAGCATCGGAGGCGAGGAACACCGCGAGCGGGCCAATTTCGATATCCTCGCCGCCGCGCCCAATCGGAATAAATTTGCCGCCCTTGAAAAACCGCATCATCTCTTCGTTATGCGGAAAGATGCCCGGCACGATGCAATTGGTCTGGATGTTGTTCTGCGCGTAGGTCAGCGCCATCGAGCGGGTGAGCTGGATCACGCCGCCCTTCGAGCATGCATACATATAGTTATGTTTACCGCCGCGCAGGCCGTACCCGGATGCGACGTTGATGATCTTGCCGCGATTCTGCTTGAGCATCTGCGGGATGACGGCGCGGCATCCGTAGAACTGGCTGCTCAGGTTGGTATCGATGCCGTTGACGCCACATCTCATCGGTAATCTCTTCCAGCCGCGCCCCGAGCATCTCATCGCCGCCGCCGGCATTATTCACCAGCACGTCGATGCGGCCGAATTCCTTCACCGCGGCGGCCGATGACCGCATTGACCTGCGCCGATTGAGTGACATCGGCGGGCACCACGAGGCATTTGCGGCCGAGCTTTTTGATTTCCTCGGCGGTTTGTTCGAGTTTCTCCCTGGTGCGCGAGGCCGCGACGATATCGGCGCCGGATTCGGCAAACTTGAGCGCCATCGCATGGCCAAGTCCCTGGCTGGCGCCGGTAATAATCGCGACTTTCCCATCGAGGCTGAGGCTGTCGAGAATCATTGGTTTTTCCTAACGTTCTGCAAATTTCCAGAGATCAGAATCGTAACATACGTCAACATACGCCTCGATGGTAGGGGGGCACGAGCCGTCTCTACGGGAATCGCCGGAGGTTGGTGTTAGTCTTCGGACTGCCCGGACTCAAACTCATAGTGGCTTCGTTTTATCGACCGGTTGGCGGCATGTTGGAGCGGTCACATTGATGAACATGGTCGATTGGAGCGATAAATCTTTGACAGACTGTCGGCGGCATTCTGACGGCCCACGGCTGGGCAATTCGATCCGGACATCGCAACGGCGATGAATCCCGACTGCAAGCCACGTGTGTTGACGTTCGTCGCGCGGAAAATTCTCGGGTGCTTCGCAAATCGCTGCGGCCGCGGTTCGCGAGGTAGCCTCTGCCAGAACGGAACCGCATCTCACCACTCCACTTTGACGGCATCGGCGGTCGCGTCTTATAGTCCGTGCGAGGATCAGAACCATGGCACTAAAGGTCACCCTGTTTTCGGATTTCATCTGCCCGTTCTGTTACATCGGTTTCCGCACTCTGCAAAAAATGAAGCGCGAGTTCGAGCTCGATGTCGCTTGGCGCGGCTTTCAGATTCATCCCGACTGGCCCGCGACCGGAATCCCTGCCGAGAAAGTTTACGGCGCGCAGGGTTCCGATTCGCGCAAGGCCGCATGGGAGCGCATCTCGGCGATGGCCACTGATATCGGCCTCGAGATGCGGCCGCCCTCGATGCTGACCAACTCCTACAACGCGCTCGCCGCATGCGAATACGCGATCGCCGGCGACAAGGGCGACGAATTCGAGGAGCGGCGTCTATCGCGCTTATTTCTTACGATGGCTCGAACATCGGCGACGTCGAAGTGCTGAAGACCCTCGGCGAGCGAGGTCGGCCTCGATCCGGCGCAGGTTGCGGAAGCGGTCGAGTCGCCGCAAATGCAGTTGAAACTGAAGAACAACACACTGGTCGCGCATCAGCATGGCGTCAGCGGGGTGCCGACGTTTTTCATCGGCAACTATCCGCTGGTGGGCGCGCAGAGCGAGGACACGATGCGCAAGATCCTGACTCGCGCCACCGAAATGATGAGCGCCGAGGCGAAATAACACGAGAATTCGCATGCGCCTCAAAAATAAAGTTGCGATCATCACCGGCGTCGGTTCCGGACAAGGCCGCGGCGCCGCAACGATATTCTCGCGCGAGGGCGCCAAGCTCCTCGGATGCGACTGGAAGCGCGAGGACGGCGAAATCACCACCAGCATGGTGAAGCAGGCCGGCGGCGCGATGGTGTTTGCGCAGGCCGACGTGTCGAGCGCGAAGGATTGCGAGAACGTGGTGCGCACCGCGATGAACACCTACGGCCGCATCGACATCCTCTATAACAACGCCGGGCGTGGGATTTTCCTCGCCGCTCTCGATGGGCGACATCCTCAACACGCCCGAAGAAGATTGGGACCGCGTGCTCGCGATCAACCTCAAGAGCATGTTCCTGATGTGCAAGTACGCGATTCCCGAGATGATCAAGACCGGCGGTGGATCGATCGTTAATACCGCATCGATCGCGGCGCTGATAGGCGGCGCATCGGCGCATGCATATACGGCCTCGAAGGGCGGGATGGTTGCGCTCGGGCGCGCGCTCGCGGTCGAGTTCGGGCCCAAGAACATTCGCGTCAACATGATTTGCCCGGGCGCCATCGACACGCCGATGATCGCGCCGGTGGTCGATCCGATTCGCGACTCGGGGCAATTGCTGCTGCACTCGCCGATTCGCCGGATGGGCACCCCCGAGGACATCGCGAACTGCGCGCTCTACCTCGCCTCCGACGAATCAACGTTCGTAACCGGCGCCACCTTCGTCGTCGACGGCGGCGTCGTCGCGCAATAAAGGAAATTCAGGAGCATCCTATGGCCAAGTCGCTGGAACAGAAGGTTCAGGAACTCCCCGATCGCGAGGAAATCAAGGAACTCACCGCGAAGTATTGCTGGCACGTCCAGCATTCGGAGGGCGAGAAAATCGCACGCCTGTTCACCGAAGATGGCGTGCTCGAGGCGACCCGGCAACAAGCCGGTGCGCGGTATGGAGGCGCTGCTGAAGTTTTACGGCGCGATAACTCCGGCCGAATCGCCGGTGCCATTCATCCATAACCACATCATCGAATTCGACGGCGACAACGACGCGCACGGCACCTGCACCATCGACGCGCGCTTCACGCGCAAGGGCGAAAGCATCCTCGGCGCGGGCTGGTACAACGACAAGTATCGCCGGGTCAACGGCAAGTGGCGCTTCGCCGAGCGCAAGGTCTCGTTCCATCATTCGGTGCCGCTCAAAGAGGGCTGGGCCAAAGTGAAAGCAGAAGCCGCAGCTAAGGCCGAGGCGGCCAAGGCTGGACGCTAACGCACTGATGGCCGTCGAAGTCACGATGCCCAAGTTCGGGCTCACGATGCACGAGGGCACCATCCAGCGCTTCTTCAAGGCGGTCGGCGAAAGCATCAGCGCGGGCGATCCTCTCTACGAGGTCGAGACCGAAAAGGTTCTCTACGAAGTCGAGTCGCCCGCGAGCGGCGTCTTCGCGGTCGCACTGTTCGAGGAAGGTGCGACGGTTGAATGCGGCGTCGCGGTCGCGGTGATCGCCGAGGCGGGCGACGATCCCGCCGTCGTTCGAGCGAAATATGGCGAGCGCGCCCGCCGCTTCCTCGAATGGCGAGGTGAAAGCGCGTCAAAGCGCCAACCCCTGACTGCTATCGAGGCGAAAAGCACTTCGGGCGAGCGGCGTCCCGTCAGTCCGGTCGCGCGCAAGCTCGCCGCGGAACTCGGGCGTGAATCTCGATCGCGTGACGGGCAGCGGACCCGGCGGAAGAATCACGCGCGAGGATGTCGAGCGCGCCGCGAAATCGCCGCCTCCGCCGTTGCAGCAGCCGCTCAGTGCAGACCGCACATTCCCCTGCGCGGGATGCGCAAGACGATCGCGGAGCGGATGCATCAGAGCTTGCGCGACACCGCGCAGTTGACGATCACCTCCGAGGCGGATGTGACGCCGGCGACCGAACTGCGCGAGCGGCTCAAGCGCGAGTTCGATTTCACCTACACCGATTTGCTGATCCAGGCCGCGGGGCGCGCGCTTGCTGAAGCATCCGCGGATGAATGCGCGCCTCGAGGGAAGTCACATCGTTAACTCTGAGCGAGGCTAACATCGGGCTAGCGGTTTCACTCGACGAAGGCCTGATGGTTCCCGTCATCCACGATGTGGCGAGCAAAAGCCTGCGCGAGATCGCGACGCTCAACCAAGCTGGCCGGTCGAGAAAGCGCGCGCGGGCAAGTTGAAACTCGAAGACATCAGCGGCGGCGCTTTCACCATCACCAACCTCGGCACCTACGGCATCGATGCGTTCACGCCGATTCTGCATTCCGGCGAGACCGGAATCCTCGGCATCGGCAGGATCGTCGAAAAGCCCGCGATTTATCGCGGCGAAATTACCCGGCGCTCGATGATGATGCTGTCGCTGACCTTCGACCATCGCGTGATTGACGGCGCGCCCGCCGCGCTGTTCCTGCAAACCGTCATCGACTTGTTCAACTACGGCGAGCGATGAGAGTGCGGCAGCGTTTCCTCGTTGCGCGTTGCTTTTGTCGCGGCGCTGATATTCGTTTCTCATTCGCGTTTCGCGTCCGACTGCGCATGCCGCGGACGATTCGCAGGTCGTTAAAGCGCCTGCCGCCCAAAGAAATCGACTACGATAAGCTGACCCAGGAGGCGACGGACTTCCTCTCGAAGTACATCCGCATCAACACCACCAATCCGCCCGGGAACGAAATGGAGGCGGCGAAATTTCTCAAGGAGAAATTTCTCTCCGAGGGAATTCCCGCGAACACCTGGGAGCCGGAGCCCGGACGCGGAATTATCGCGGCGCGCCTGCGCGGCATCGGCGAGAAGAAGAAGGCGCTGATCGTCCAGAGCGCACATGGACGTGGTGCCGGCCAACGCCGTCGGAATGGAAGGTGCCGCCGTTCTCCGGCGAGGTTAAGGACGGCGCGGTTTGGGGTCGCGGCGCCGCCGACGACAAGGGGCCCGGCGTGATCGCGATGATGGCGATGCTCGCGATCAAGCGCGCCGGCATCCTGCTCGATCGCGATATCATTTTCGTCGCGACCGGCGACGAGGAAGTCGGCGGCCGAATCGGCGCCGAATGGTTCACCGAGCACGAGAAGGACATCTATTCCGATGCGGGCTACGTCCTCAACTGGACGCGGCGGCATCGTCGAACCTACCCGATGGCAAGAAATTCTACAGTGTCGATGTCACCGAAAAGACCCCGCTCTGGCTGCGGCTGACGACCACCGGACCGAGGGGCACGCTTCGGCGCCGCCGCAGCAGACCGCGGTGACGCGGCTGATTCGGCGCGCTCGCCAGAATCATCGACTATCATCCGCAGATTCGCGTGCTCGTCCCGGTGCAGGACCAGTTCCGTGCCATCGCGGAGCTGGAGCACGGCCCGCGAGCAGTTCCTCGATCTCGCGGCATCGATGCGCGATCGCGACCTATGCGCGCGAATTTCTCGCTGGACCCTCGCAAAACGCTGCGGTGCGCGACACCATCGCGCCGACCGTGCTGGCCGCGGGCTTCAAGACCAATGTCCTGCCGCAGATCGCCACTGCGGAGATCGATTGCCGCCTGTTGCCCGGCGAGAATCAGAAGCAGTTCCTCGCCAACATCAAAAAGCTGATCAACGACAAGGATGTGAAAGTCGAAGTGTTGCTGCAGTCGCCGTCGGCCACGCTCGCCTTCGAAGTCGGGGCTGATGACGGCGATCGAAGAGCTCGCGCGCAAAGAGGACCAGGCGCCCGGTAGTGCCGGCGATGTCGGGAGGATTCACCGACAGCCGATTTTTCCGCGCGCAGAACCTGGTCGACTTACAGCTTCACGCCGACTCGAGTTCACGCCCGGCGAAGTCCATTGGCGTCCACGGCATCGACGAGCACCTGCGAAATCAAGCCGATGGGGCAGGCAATCCAGCGCATGGTGAAGCTGCTGGAAATTTTCGGCGGCAAGGAAAAATAACCGAGGAAAAATAATATGTTGCGTGCGGGAGCAGGAATTTCCGTTTCGCACAATCCGCGCACCGCCGCGATCGAGGCTGTGCCAGCCGCGATGACGCAGGCCGGCCTCGCGCAGGCGACCGGCGCGATTTTCTTCGCCACCACCGCGCATGGCGGCGCGTTTCCGCTGATCCTGCGCACCATCGGCGAGGAAACCAAAACGCCCGAGGTCGCGGGATGCTCGACCGTCGGCGTGATCGCATCCGAATCGGAAGTCGAAAGCGGCCCCGCGCTTTCGGTGCTGGTGTTCGGCGGCGACGATATCAACGCGAAACGGTTGTTCGTGCCGTCGCTGCGCGGTCGCGCGCGCGAGGTCGCGCTCGAACTCGCCGCGGCGGTAAAGCCTGCGCTCGGCGCGCAGCAACCTGCTGTGCATGTTCGCCGACACCTACAACATGAACGCCGATCCGTTTCTCGCCGCGCTGGAAGCCGAGCTTCCGGGCGTCGCGATCGTCGGCGGCGGCGCGAGCGAGGATGGTTCCATCGGCGAGACCTTCCAATTTTGCGGCGACACGGTCAGCTCCAATTCGGTCTCCGCGATGCTGATTTCCGGCGATTTCGATTTGAACATCGGCGCGTCGCTCGCCTGCACGCAGATTGGCCCGCATGCATCGCGTGACCGAGGTCGCGCGACAACGTCATCATCACGCTCGATGGGCGCCCCGCCTACGAGGTCTTCGCCGAAGCCGCCGGACCGCTCGCGGACGATCTTCGCCGCGCGCTCGCATTCGTGTTCGTCGGCATTCCGCTCGACGACAATGCCTCGCGACTCGAACGCGGACGTTTTCTGATCCGCAACATCATCGGCGCGAGCGAGGAGCATGGCGTGATTGCCGTCGCGCATCATCCGCAAGTCGGCGATGCGATCGGGCTGGTGCTGCGCAATGCCGAACGCGCGCGCGAGGATTTAAAGGCGACCCTCGAAGCAGATGGTCAGCAAGGCGATCGCAGCCGGCGGCGTTCGGGCTCTATTTCGATTGCGTCTCGCGCGGCTCGGGGCTGTACAGCATGCCCGGCCACGACACCGCGTACATCCAGCAATATCTGGGCCCGATTCCGGTCGCGGGATTTTTTACCGGCTTCGAGATCGGTCCGCTCGCCGACGCGACCGGATTGCTGCAGTACTCCGGCGTCCTCGCGCTGATTTCCGAAAAGAAGGGACCCTGGCTGTCGTAGGCTATCGCGACGCCTTCAACTTGCGCGCGGTTACGATCGCGAGGCGATGCGTGAAGAACAGCTCGCCATCGATGCGCGAAGGACGCGCGCCGCTCAAATCCTCGACGAGGTCGCGCTCGATCATCGCGCGCGCTTCGGCTTCGCGATCGGGCGTGGTATGCGCCCGAGACGAACCATCGATCGACCGGATTTTTCAGTGCCGCGGATTCGAAGCGCATGATTTCCAGTCCCGCCGACGCCATCGTCTTCACCAACTCGCTTAGCGGCAGCGCGCGCGTATGCGAGGTATCGCGCAGGCGTCTCGAAGCGGTTGTAGTACTCGGCGCGCACCGGATGCTCGCTCGAAATGAGATCCTCGATCGCGACGGTGCCATCGACGCGGCATACGCGCGCCATCTCGCCGATGACGACCGCGGGATTTTCGAAATGATGAACCGCGAAGCGGCATACCACCACATCGAATTCGTTGTCGTCAAATGGCAGCCGCGCCTCGACGTCGGCCTGCCGGAAGCTGACATTATGCAGACCGCGCTCGGCGCGCATCCGCTCGGCGATTTTCAGCGGCGCTTCGGTGAGGTCGACGCCGATAACTTCGCGCGCAACCTTCGCAAATGCCATCGCGACGTGGCCCGGTCCGGTGGCGACTTCGAGCACGCGCGCATCGGGACTGCGGCGCTACGACGCTCGACGAGCTTTTCGATGTGGTCGATATCGCGGATCATCGGCGCGGCGGCATACTCATTCGCCTGCCGGGTGAACTCCTCGCGAACCAAATCCTTGTGCTGTGCGGATGGGCGTCAGCCTGCGGAAGCCATGGCAAAACTCCTTTTTCGAGGTGGTCATTGTGATGCGGCGGCGCGGACGCCATCAAGCGCCGAGAATCCCGCCTTCGCGTGCTCGCGGCGCTTGCGCGCTTTTGGCCGATAGTGGTAGCTCAATCATGGGTTCGAGCCGGGGCTCGCTCGGCAGGATTCCAGCCTCGGAAATAACGGAGGAATACCAAGTTGGATTTCGGGTTCTCAGAAGAACAGGAAATGTTGCGCGATGCGGCCAAGCGCTTTCTGGCCGACAATTGCCCAACCACTTACGTGCGCAAAATGATGGCGGACCCGACCGCGCATGACAAAGAATTTTGGAAAAAGCTGGTCGACCTCGGATGGCCCGTCGCTGCTGATTCCGGAAGAGTACGGCGGTCAGGGCGGCAGCTTCCTCGACATGACCGTGATCGCCGAAGAGGCGGGCAAGGCGCTGGTGCCCGGACCATTTTTCACCTCGGCATTGCTCGGCGCGCCGCTCGTCATCGAACGGCGGCTCCGAAGAGCAGAAGAAAGAAATTCTCCCGCGAATGGCGAAGGGCGAGTTCATCGGCACCCTCGCGCTGGCTGAGGCCTCGGGCCGTTTCGACGCGGAAGGCGTGCAGCTCAAGGCAACCAAGAGCGGTAACGACTACACCATCAGCGGCGAGAAGTTCTTCGTGCCCGATGCGCACGTTGCCAATGGCATGGCGGTCGCCGTCCGCACCGGCGGCAGCGGCGAGAAAGGCATCACGCTTGCTGATCGTGCCGACCAACGCGAACGGGCGTCACCATCACGCAGCTCAAGACCGTCGATATGACGCGGCGCCTGTGCCACGTGAAGTTCGATAATGTGAAAGCCAGCGGCATGCTCGGCAAGGAAGGCGAAGGATGGCCGATTCTGCGCCACGTCCTCGAACATCGCGACCGCCGCGCTCTCGGCCGAGATGGTCGGCACCGCGCAGAAGGCGCTCGACATGTCGGTCGAGTACGCGAAAACTCGCGTGCAGTTCGGCAAACCGATCGGCTCGTTCCAGGCGGTCAAGCATAAGTGCGTCGATATGATGGTCGCGGTCGAGAACGCGCGCTCGCTGACCTACTACGCGTGCTGGACCGTCGACGAGAAAAATGCCGAAGCGGCGACTGCGGTTCCGATGGCGAAGGCGTATGCCTCCGACATGGCGAAAAATGTTACCTCCGAGGCGATCCAGGTCCATGGCGGCATCGGCTTCACCTGGGAGCATGACATGCACCTGTTCCATCGCCGCGCGCTCGCGGGCGAGGCGAATTTGGGCAACGCCCCGGTGCATCGGGAGAGCGTCGCGCAAAGCACTGCTCGACTGAGCGATCTATTTCCGAATGCAAAAAGCGCCGTGGCATCGATGCCGCGGCGCTTTTGTTTTCGAAGATGGCGGCGCGCGTCAGTGCGTCGCGACCTTGCGGGCCTCATGCTCGACCGCAGTGCCTTTGAAGAAGTTCGGGATTCGTCGCGGTCCAGAACTTCACCGGATTCACGAACAGAAATTCGCGCAACTCCTCCAGCTTTAGCATCCCGTGCTCGACGAGTTCGTAGGCCTCCTCGGCGCATTCGCGCATGTCGGGCACGTCCCAATGGCCGATGTCGGAGCCATAAAGCGCGAGTAGCTTCGCATCGAAGGCCGTGCCCATCGGATCGAATGCGAGCGCGTTGAGCGGGTCGTCGCCCTCGCATCCGAAGTAGAACTGGCTGATGAAGACGTCGCGGATGTCGGCGATCGAGTGCACGCCGCTATGCGCCCATTCATCTACCATCGAAGGATCGATACCGCCGGAAAGTCCGTTCACCATCGCCTCGACGATTTGATCCTCGCGGCCCTCGGCGCCTTTGCCGCCGTAGCGAACCGCATAATTCGCGCAGCGCGGCCGCATCGATGCGCGGCGGGATTGAAGCTCTCGCACCGCCTCGCGATTGCGTTTTTCGAAGTGGCCGATCAGCTCCGAATAGAGCGAGCGCGCCCACGCCATGCCGCCTTCGAGGAAGGCGAATTTGACCTCGGGAAATCGCTTCGGCACGCCGCCGAGAAACAGCGATTTGCACACCGCCTCGGCGCTCGCCGCGAAGTTGCCGATGTGATTGTAAACGTAGTTGCTGATCGAGCGGCGCGCGCCCCATCCGTAGCCGACCGAATGAAAGGTCGGCGCGATGCCCAGCTCGCGGCATTTCGCCCACACCGGGTCATAGTCGTATTCGCTGTCGATGCCGAAGGTATCCATCCAGTAGGTGTATTTCGCGGCCTCCGGATGATGCTTCGCGACATAGGGAATCGGGCGCTTGACGTAACTCGCCATCATGACGGCTTTCAAGCCAAGTTGGCGGACGACGTATTCGAGCTCGTCGACCGCCTCCTGCGGCGTATGCATCGGGATCACCGCGGCCGGCGTCATCCGCTTTTCCAGGCCCGGCGAAGGTGTCCGCCTTCATCCGATTGAGCGCGCGGCACGATGCGCGGCGCACCTCGTCATCCGGCATCTCCATCGTGATGAGACCGATCGTGGGATAGACGACGGAATAGTCGAGGCCCATTTCCTCCGAGCCGCTCATACATCAGGCGCGGGAACAGCGCGGTGGCGAGGTCCTCGGTATGCTTGCGCGCGGAACCGCCCACCAGGTCGGGCGCAGCGTGCGCCGCTCGCGCCGCTCGTCCATCGTGCGCGTGCGCCACAGCGGGTCGCTGAAGGTGTCGAGCATCGCGGTCTGATAGCGCTCGGCGACTTTCGCGCCGCCGACCGCTTTCAGGTAATCGAAAAACAGCGGCCCGACTTCGACGGTATGGCCATCGGAATCGATGATCGGATGATTCAAGCGCGCGCGTAATTTCGGCCGACTTCGATCGTGATGCGGTCGCCATCGCGTCCCCTCCGGAGCTGCGCAGAAGAGTCTCGTTGCACTCAGAGCTATAGAAGAACGCCCGTCGCAGGGCAAAGGGAACATTCACCGGTTGCGGATGCCGATTGGCGCGATGGATACTGACTTGCGATGATGCGGAACTATGGCTCTGCGTGGCGCTCTGGCGATGCTGGCAGCATCGGCGCGCGACTGCCCGCGCATGCCTCTGCCTGCACGGCCGCCATTGCCGCTCATCCGACTCGCGACCTCCGCGGCAACCACGCTCCGCAGGGCTCGCGCCGGGACCATCATCAAAGCGGAGAATGCGCAGCAGTATGCGAACTTCATTCCGGCCGCGACGATGCTCGCGATCCAGCATGGATTGCGGCTCGAGGTGGCAGCCGACGCATCGCATGCAGTGGTCGAAAGGGTTTCCAGATCGCGACCGAAAAATATTCGCCGCAGGTCGGCCTCGACAAGGACGACTACATCACCAACTACATCGCCGGGATGCCGTTTCCCTTGATCGATACCAACGATCCGAAAGCGGCGGTGAAGATCGCCTACAACTGGCACTTCGGTCCGGTGCTGCCCGACGATTTTTCGCTCGCGCCATGGAGCGTGAACGGCTACCTGGCGGACGCGCACGATCCGACCGAGATTCACGCCTCCAACGATCTCGGACAATGCATGCGAACAGTTCGATTTCCTGCGCTATGCGCATCGCACCGAAGTCGAACCGCGTCCGACGATGGGATCGAACGCGCTCGGCGTCGAATGGAAAGCGCGCTGCAACCAATGGACGACGCATCAGCATGGGCGGCGACATGGCGAGGGCGCGGGAATCTGGATTCGCTATTCGAACCCGCGCAGCAACGACGATTTTTACGGCTTCGACGAGCATTCGCGGCGGCTGCGACGGATGGGCATCCGGATGGCGTATCCCGAACCAGGTCTGCCGCCGATGTCATCAGCCGTACTGGGCATACGCGCTGCCGAAAACCGAGATCTACCGACTATCGGCTACTCGGCACCGCTCCGATTCTGGCGTGCGTGGCGGCGAAGGATGAGCCGGCGGGAATCGCGGCAGGGGAATCCGGCTACACCCTGACCCAGGAACCGTTCGAACTGCGGCGCGCCTACATCCTCGAGATGTCGCCGCTCCAAAAGAACCTCGAGGAGCGCACGCTGATCTTCATCGACAGCGAGATCTACGTCTGGCTGGCGGCGGAATTTTACGAATCCGGGCGAGCGCGTCGCGACTGCGATTCCGCTATGGCGAACGCATCCTTCGCCGGAGGGCGGGAATCTTTTCGACCTCGCGGGGAGCTTCTATTTCCCCGACGATCATCCGGGCTGTTCCGCTCGGTGGTGCCTGCGCATTCCTCGTTCACGCAGAAAATCAACACCGGTGGCATTTCCGAGAGCGACTTCAACCCTAACATTCTTGCTCGATAGTCGCGCGATCTCGAACGATGGATGGAAATCGTGGCGGGCACGTCGGGCTTTCACGCCTGGGGAAGCGTTTAGCGCAGCATTGGCAGCTGGGGGAGCAGCTTGCCGCCGCGGCCCGACGTGCCCACATGCGAGGTATACTCCCTGAAGTAGAGAAATGCGTCAAGGGGTATATATGCTATGCCGACTGTTTATCATCACAAATTTGACGCCGTGTCTGGTTAGAGCTTCACTTTGCGAAAATCGGCTTTTCGCCTTATCGTCGCTTCGCATGGAAACCTTTCCTGAATTGGAGGCCGCCGCGGTACTCGCGCCTGAAATCCGATCGCGTGTACGCGAAATCGAAAACGCTCGCAGGCTGCCTGCCGATCTCGCGCGCAAACTCGCCGAGGCCGGCATATTTCGTCTTATGGTCGCCCGCGAGTATGGCGGCTCCGAGCGCCATCCCCGCGACTTGATCCGCGTCATCGAGGAAGTCTCGCGCGCGGACGGCTCGGTCGGATGGTGCGTGATGATCGGCGGCTCAACGGCGCTGCTGTCGGGTTACTTGTCGCGTCGCCGTTGCGCAAGAGATTTATGGCTCGAATCCGCTAGTCATCACCGGTGGCGCAGTGGCACCAACCGCGAAAGGCGACTCGGGTCGAGGGCGGTTACATAGTTAATGGACGTTGGCGCTGGGGAAGTGGAACCCAGAACTGCCAATGGATCACCGGAGGCGCGCTGATTCTCGAGGGCGACAAACTTCGCGCGCTGCCGAACGGCGAACCCGAGTTTCGCTTGATGATTTTCCCTGCCAAGGAGGTCGAGATCCTCGACACCTGGGATTCGTTCGGGATTGCGCGGCACCGGCAGCCACGATTTCCAGGTGAAAAATGTCTTCGTGCCCGATGACCGCGCCTTCGCGATCGGGTTACGCCCGCCGGTCGTCAAAACCCCGCTCTATCGATTTCCGTTTTTCGGCTTGCTCGCGATCGGAGTATGCGCCGTGTCTCTCGGAATCGCGCGCCGCGCGCATCGAGGAGTTCCTCGCGCTGGCAGAAGGCAAGGTTCCGACCTGGGAACGGAAAACGCTCGCGCATTCAGCGCGCATCCAGGAAAATCTGGCCGAGGCCGAAGCGACGCAACGATCCTCCCGCGCCTTCCTGTTCGAGACGATTGACCTCGCGTGGAATTCAGTGGCATTGCGGCGACCGGCCTTCCCTTGAAGTCCGCCGCGATCTGCGACTCGCCGCGGCGAACGTTGCCTGGCAATGTGCGAAGGTCGTCGATGCGGTATATGCGATGGGCGGCGGCTCAGTAGTGCATGCCAGCCATCCGATTCAGCGCTGCTTTCGCGACGTGCACGTCGTCACGCAGCATCGAATGGTCAATCGCAACGTTTTCGAAACCGCCGGAAAGTTGCTCCTCGGAATGTCGACGCAGAATCGTTTTTCTCTGAACGCCACGCGCAAAGGAGAAATCGGCGATGGCCGAAATGGGCGTCTACGAAGCGATGCGCACCCTCAAGCGGTACGCCGGCTCAAACCCGATCCGATTCCCGACGACGTGCTGCATCGCGTGCTCGAAGCCGCGACCTGGGCGCCGACCGGCGGCAATCAGCAGCCCTGGCGCATCATCGCGGTGAAGGATCGCGAGAAGAACGCCAGCGCCTCGGCGAATGGTACGCCGAACGCTGGCGCGCATTTTCGAAGATTTATCGCGCAGCGACTCAATGCCGACATGCCCGAGGATGCGCGCAAGCGGATGGCGCGCACCCTCGCGGCGGCAGATTATCTCGGCGCAGCATTTCGGCGAATCTCCGGTCATCGCGATTTTCTGCTTCAATCCGACCCAGATGGCGATCACCGATGCGAAGCAGAATCGTCCTTCAGTAGTCGGCGGCGGCTCGGTCTATCCCTCGGTGGAAAATCTTCTCATCGCATGCCGTGCCGAAGGCCTCGGATGCGTTCTGACCACGCTGCTGTGCGAGGCCGAGCCGCAGGTGAAAGAGCTGCTCGCGATACCCGACGGATGGGGAACGGCCGCGGCGATTCCGATTGGCTATCCGGTGGGGCGCGGCCACGGCCCGCTCATCCGCCGTCCGGTTCGCGATCTCGCATACCTGGACGGATGGGGAACCAGCATCGGGTAGTTCGCCATCAATCCCAGCAACGCGCCCAGGCTGCGCGACAAAAGCGAGGTCGCGGATCAAATCATATCGGGCTGACCGTTACATCCGCAGGGTCTGCGATCGCGCTGCCATGGGGTTGGCACCTTGGGATTGGTGACATCTTCGTGACGCCAGAACGACGCGCCGCAGCGAGTGCATGACGCGTTGTAGTGACCGATCTGCATCGACACCCATTGCTTCGGCCCGACGTGCCGCTGCAACGCATGGGTACCACAGTGTGGGCATTTTTCTCTCACAGTTCGCTTCCCGTCCGTTCAGCTCAGAACAAGCCTTAAGATCGTGAGCGTTAAAACCTCGAACCCCCAGCTACGGACCAATGGTACCAGAGAGCCGCTTCCAGTACCAATAGACGGAGAGTTCGATTTTAGTCAGCCGTACTAATGCCCGATATCAGTACCGTTGGTACCGCTAGGCGAGAGACCCAGTCTGGGTGTAAGGGTGAGGCGGGGATTTTGATAGGGGAGAGAGCGAAATCGATGGGGACCGTCAAAGCACGGGCGCTGCCCAAGCGGTTGGACCGCGTCATCGAGGAAGCGGAGTCCCTGTTTGTTGAAGAGGGCTTCCTTCACTTCAGCACCATGGAGCTGGCGAGCCGGCTGCGCTGCTCGAAGCGGGCGCTGTATTCGATCGCGCCGACTCGGGAAAAGTTCTTCGAGCTGATCCTGGAGCGGCATCTGTCGCGGATGAATCGCGAAATGATCGCCGCCGCCAATGCCGCGCCGAACTGCATCGCGGCCTTGTGCGCGCCGATGGAGACCGTGATCGCTTCATTCGGACATGAGAGCAGCCGCTTCAACCACGACCTGAAAAGTTTCCCGGGCGGCTTGCGCGTTTTGAAGCGGACCGAACAGCAACGGCTGCGCCTCACCGAGGAATGCATCGCTCGCGGCGTGCGGCTCGGCGCGTTTCGCAAGGTCGATCCGCATCTGGTGGCGGCGGCCCTGCAAGCCGCGGCGATGCGGGTTACCGATCCGCAGTTTCTCGCGGAATCGACGATGACCTGGGCGCAGGCGTTGCGGGAAACTTTCCGGCTCTTCTTTCAGGGCCTGTTGCACAGCCGCGACGGCGAAGAAATGCGCGAGCGACTCGGCCGCACCGCGAGCGTGCGGCGTCCTGCGCCACGCCGGGTCGCGGCTCGCTAGTCCGCACGCTAATCGCGCAAAGTTTTACTTTCCGGCGGCAGCGAGCTGTTCCAGTCCCCGCGTTGTACGAAGTTTCTCACGCTCGCGGGTGGTCGCATCCCGATCGATGGTTTTCGACGCAGGATCGATGACCACACCATAATCGGAACGAACGTGTTCCATCGAAATGTACTGATCGAGATAGTCGGTCAGCACTTCTTCGACATCGCGCTCCAACGGATCACCCCATCCGCCGCCACCGGTGGTAAGCACTTCGAAGCTGTCCCCGGTTTCGAGCCGTTTGCCCCGCAATGGATTGTGCCATGCACCATCGGGCGAATTGCCACCGATGACGTCGAGATCGCCATCCGCAGTGAGGCGCGCCACTCGTTGCGTGACGCTCTCAGAGCCACCGGCCACTCCCGGGCTTCCACTGCGGGTTCGCGAGGTTTCGATCGACACTTCCGAAGGCCCGAGCATCGCAATAACCAGCCGCGAGCCGAGTCCGCCGCGATGGCGTCCGGCACCGGCTGAATCGGAGCGCAAATCGAACGCCTCGTAGCGAATCGGGAAGAGCAGTTCCGCGACTTCAGCGGACAGATTGGCGCAGTTGCCGAGCGGGTCCTGGGTAACACTCATGCCGTCGTGATGCGGCGTACCACCCCATCCGCCGGCCGGGAGATCCGAGAAGACGAAGTTCTCATCGGTCTGAGGATCCTTAACCGAACACACGAACCAGTTGCATTCAGCGAAGGTCGGCGCGACCGCGCGCTGCGGAATCGCGGCGGAGATTGCCTTCCAGATGGCCGCCGTGATCTTCGAGGAGGTCAGCGTGGTGCATCCGATGGTTGGCGACGGCCATTTGGCATTGAGCCAACTCCGCTCCGGCAACCGGACTTCGATCGGGCGGAAACTGCCCGCGTTGGCAGGCGCGTCGGGCGAGAGGAAAAACTTCAGCGAGTAGTACACCGCCGAGTATGTGTTCGCCATCGGCGAATTAATGCCACCCGCGACCGGAGGATCGCTGCCTTCGAAGTCGACCACAATCTTGTCGTCCTCAACCTTCAGCGTCACCTCGACGCGCACCGGATCGTCGCTGATACCATCGGTGTCGGCGTAGTCCACCGCGCCATACGAACCGTTGGGAATCTCGCGAATCGCCTTGCGCGTCAACCGCTCGGTATAGTCGAGCACCTCGCGCATGCCTTCGCGCACGGTCTCGAGGCCGTAACGTTCCGCGATCCGTTGCAGTTCGGCCTCGGCCACGCGCAGCGCCGCGAGATGCGCCTGCAAGTCGCCCTTGATGTATTGCGGAGTTCGGGTGTTGCTCAGGATGATGCGGAGCAGGTCATCGTTGATGCGATAGTTCTCGTACATCCGCAGCGGCGGCAACCGCAGCCCCTCACCCGCAATGTGAGTTCCGAAGGCCTGCCCGCCGGCCGCGCCGCCGCCGACATCAGTCCAATGCCCACGTGACACCGCGAAGCCAAGGATGTCGTCTTTGAAAAAGATCGGCATCGTGAACGTCATGTCGTTCAGATGCGTGCCGCCGGTGTAAGGATCATTGAGTACGAAAATGTCGCCGGAACGCAGGCTCTCGAAGCCGAAATGCTTGACCGACGCCTGCGCCGAGAAGTGCATCGCCGCGATGTGCACCGGGCAATTCGCGGTCTGACCGACCAGCTCGAGGCGTTCGTTGTAGATCGCATTCGAGAAGTCGACCATGTCGTAAATGATCGGAGAAAAGCTCGCCTTCTGCAGCACGGTACTCATCCGGCCGCACACGTAATCGAAGGAACTACGCAGAACCTCGAAGGTGACGGGATCAAGCCGCTTGCCGTTTTCGGTTGTCATGCTCTCAGGTTCCTCTTTCATACCGTGATGGACAGGTTACCTTCCACATCGACCGCAGCGGTGCTCGCCGGCGGCAGTACTGTGCAGGAATGTTGATGCTCGATTATTGCCGGACCTTTGACCTGGTAGCCAGGGCGCAAGGCCGCGGCATCGTAAAGCTTTGACGTGATCGGCTTACCATCGAAAATGACCTCGCGTTCGCCCTTGATGGGATCGCGCCGCTCGGCTTTCTTAGGATGACCATTGCTCGCATCATGCCTCACCACCACGCCCAGCGCGGTGACCCCGAGACTTACGAAAGCCGGCTCGAACTCATCCGATGATACACCGTACTCGCGCAGATGGGACTTATGAAAGTTGGTCCGCACCTGGTCGAGCGTCGCACCAATCTGATCGGGAATTGGCGTCAGAACCTCGTAGCTCTGGCCGACGTAACGCATTTGCGCGGTACGCTTGAGCCTGATGGCGGCAAGTTCGAGTCCTTCCCGTGAAAGCAGCGCACGCGCTTCCTCTTCCAGGGCGGCATAGCGCTGTTCAACCTGCTGCGGATCGGTGTCCTTGACCGGCGAGTAGAAGAACCGCTCCAGGTCGTGGCGCAGGTCCATTCGCGTCGCGCCGTATGCCGAAGCAACTCCCGCATAGGCAGGGACGATAACGGTAGGAATGCCCAACGAGCGCGCAATCCAGCAGGCATGCATACCACCGGCGCCGCCCGCGCTGGCAACCGCAAAGTCGCGCGGATCGCGGCCGCGCTCGGCGAGCGCGAGCCGAATCGCCTGCGCCATATTCTCCGTGCAGATAGAAACGATGCCCTCGGCAGCGGCGATCGGATCGAGGCCGACCTGCTTGCCGATTTCCGCGATAACTCGATGGGCCGCGTCGCGATCGAGTTTCATCTTGCCGCCCAAGGTCGGCTCAAGGCGCCCGATCAGCAGGTTCGCATCGGTCACGGTAGCCTGCTGCGCGTTTTTGCCGTAACAGGCGGGACCCGGATCGGAACCCGCACTGCGTGGCCCGACTCGGAGCGAGCCTCCCTCGTCGATCCACGCTATCGATCCGCCGCCGGCCCCGATGCTGCGAATATCGAGCATCGGAGTAATGATCGGCATCTCCCAGCGCAGCTCATAGGAGCTGGTGACGAGGCCCTCGCCCTCCTCCACCACGGCGACATCGAAGGAGGTGCCGCCCATGTCAGTGTGGATGACTTTGGTGAGGTTCGACATCGAGTACGACAGCGCGCTGGCATAGGCGACGCCACCGGCAGGGCCGGATTCGATCAACTCCTCGGGACGTTCGATCGCCGACGCGACACCCATCACGCCGCCATTGGACTTGATGATGAGGAGTGAGCCCTTGAAGCCCCACTTCGTGAGTTCGCTCTCCAGATCCTGGAGATAGTCAGCCATCACCGGCAACAACACCGCGCGCACGACGGTAGTCATGAAGCGGCCGAGTTCGCGGAATTGCGGGCGCGTCTCGCTCGAAATTGCGACCCGTACTTTGGGAGCCATTTCGTTGATGAGATCGCGGACGCGTCGTTCGTGCCGCCCTTCGGCGTAGGCGTTGATGAAGCATACCGCGATGGTCTGCACACCCATTGCCAGCGCTTCACCGATGACGCGGCGGGCCTCGGCCTCGTCCAGCGGCCTTACCACCTCGCCTTGCGCGGACATACGTTCATTGATGGTCAGGCGATGGCGGCGCGGAATCAGCGGACGCTCCTTGACCTGGTATGGATCGTAGAGTCGCTCGCGCCGTTGGCGGCCGATCTCGATGGTATCGCGAAAGCCTTCGGTGGTGATCAGCGCGGCATCCGGGAAAGTTCTTTCGATGAGCGCATTGGTGGCCGTCGTACTGCCATGCACTATTTCGCTAACGTCATTCGGCTCTATGGCCGTTTGTCTCAGGGCGCCGAGAACGCTCTCGACGAGTCGATGTTTGGTTCCGAGGATTTTCGCGGTGCGGGTTTCCCCGTTGTCTTCATTGACGGCAAACAAATCGGTGAAAGTTCCACCTACGTCGATACCAATACGCCAAGCCATCCGCGCATGATAATGCAGGTATGGAAAGTATCGCAAATGAATGGCGTCTCGATGTCGTAGATTAGAGAAACATGTACTATCTCAAATTCGAATCAAACTGATGGGCTAATCGAGTTGAGTCAGCTTCAAGACAAGACGACTTCCGGCGAACCGCTGCTTGGAAAGCATATGGGCTATCCGTTTGCCGGCGGCAGCTACAGTTTCGGCCTCGGGCTGGTGCCGATGCGCGAGGAAACCTTCCTCGATATCGATGACGACTACGTCATCGAGATGCGCGAAAAGGCCCGGCGCCTGCGTGACGACTACAACATGGCATTTAGCGCGCAGCCGGGCAGCGAACCCGGCCAGCGCGAGACGCTGAACCTGCTACTCGACCATCTCATCACCTACTATCCGCATTACTTTCGCGTTTCGGATCGATCCGATTCGGACGGCAACATCGAAAATCTCCTCATCGGCGAGCACTGGCGCATCGCTGACTTCGCCAAGGCTCCCCTCGATCTCGCGGCGCGCCTGGTCCAGGAAGACCTGTGCGTGATGACTCCCGATGGCAAAGGCACCTACGTGCTGACCGCGGGCTCGGTATGCTTTCCGCTACGATGGGAATTGACCGACAAGATGGGACTTCCGATGGCCGGAATTCATCATCCGGTGCCCGACTACGACGACAAGCTAGCCGCGCCCGCCGATCGCTACATGGTGGGGCTCAAGACGCATAAGCCGTCATGGCGATGCAACTGGAGTATCGTCGATAGCCCCGACCTCTACCTCAAGCAGAAGCGCCACAAGCAGCAGTCGGACAACACGGTCACATCGGAGAACGCGGGCCAGAAGTTATGGATTCGTTCGGAGCGGCAAACCTTAAGAAGGCTTCCGACTTCGGGAGATGTGCTGTTTACGATTCGCACCTACATTCGGCCGCTTTCAATTCTTGAACGTATGCCCACGGTGGCGCACGGCTTGTCGCAAGCGATCGATAAGCTTCCGCCGCAGATGCGAAGCTACAAAAATCTGCTGCCGATTCGAGAAGCATTGCAGGCCTACCTCGGCAGGATCGCCGGGTAGGCCCGCGCGCAAATCAATCTACCTCGAAGCCTAAGCCTCGAAGCGAAACGCTCCGTTGCGCCGCACGATATGGCCCGCAGTTGGCCCGGCGAAGTGCGTCCCGATGACGCTCACCGGCTTGTCGCAATAGCGTTCGACGAAAGCCTTGCGCGTCGCACAGCCCATCGTGGGGTCGTTGTCGAATTCGCAGATCCAATCCGGATGCGCGATCTGGATCGGATGATGAATCATGTCGCCGGTGATCACGGCATTCTCGCCCCGTGAAGAGATATGCACACTGGTATGACCGGGGGTATGTCCCGGCGTCGATTCCAAAGTTACGTCGCCGGTCAGGCGAGTGCCATCGTCAACCAATTCTGCAACGCCGGCCGCAATGATGGGGCGCACTGAATCATCGATTGACAATTTGAAATCGGGCATGTCGTCGTACTTGTTCCAATGATCCCACTCGCGCTTGACCATCAGATACTTCGCCTTGGGGAAGGTCGGCACCCATTTGCCGTTTTCCAGCATCGTGTTCCAGCCGACATGATCAAGGTGAAGGTGAGTGCACAAAACGGTATCGATGGACTCGCGCGGAACGCCGGCCTTTTCGAGGTTCTGTAGAAACGGAAGATGCAGATTGCTCCATTCCTTGAAGCCGGGGCGATTCTTATCGTTGCCGACGCAGGTATCGACGATGATGCGCTTGCCGTCGCTCTCGACCAGTAAGGCATGGATGCTTAGTTTGAATCCGCCATCTTTGCAAAAGGGATCCAGCCATGCGCCTTCGCGTTTGACGTTGTCCGCGACCGCCTCTCGTACGATCATAGTGCCCGGCCAGACCGGTTCCTGTTCCTGCAGGCGCGTGACTTTGACGTCGCCGATTTTCCAGCTATCCATTTTTGTGTCCTCCGGGTTGGTTGATGTCGGTATTCTGCGCGTGTGAAACCTAGCGCGGTCTGATGTTCTCGGCAATCGCGACGATAGCCCGATGGCCACGCCCTCAGCGCATCTTGCGCATGATCTCCTTCGAAAAGGATTGGAGCGTTTCGGCCACGCCGATGATCGGCTGAATCGCAACCTGTTTGATGCCCGCTTTCTTCATCGTCTGAATCGAATCGATGATTTCCTCGCGAGTGCCGGTAAGCGTGGTCGCACGAATCATCTTCTCAGTCACCAGCGGTTCGTGCTCCTTGCGGAATCCTTTCAAGTAGCCCTGGTAAAGCTTCAAGTGGCGCGACTCGACCGCCTCGTCCGGCTCTTTGTATGCCGCGGCGAAACGCATGATGTCATCGCGCAGGTCGGCAGGAAGATCCGCGGGGTTTTGCGCCGCGAGTGCAAAGATATTGCTCGACGACGAAACGAACGGACCAACCGCCTGGCGCACCGCGCTGCTTTCCAGCTTCTGGCCGGGCTTGGTCAGATGAAACGCGGTCATACATAGCGTGTAGATCTTGCGCGGATCGCGGCCGGCTTTCTCCGCGCCCGCGATGAGCCGATTCATGACGAATTCGATCAGGCTCTTGCTCACCGCTCCGAAAAAGATAACTCCATCGGCAATCTCGCCCGCCATCTCGAGGCTCTTGGTCCCGCTCGCAGCGACATAAATCGGAACTTTTTTCTTGATGTTGATCCAGCCGCTTTTCTGGTTGAGGAAGGCGATCATCCGCTGCCGTTCCCCTTCATGGTAAGGGACCGTCTTACCTTCCAGCAGACCGCGGCATACCTCGATGTGCTCGCGCATCTGGCTAAGCCGAGCCGCCGGCATGCCGAGGGTTCGCCGGGCGGTGTTGCCGGTCCCGATTCCCAAGATGGCGCGTCCCGGCGCCAGTGCATTGATGGTCGCCATTCCACAGGCGGTGACCGGGGCGATCCGCGAGGCTGGGTTGGTCACGCCGGGGCCGAGGAAAATCTTTTTGGTGCTCACCGCGCATAGCGCCAATGACGCGTACACATCGCTGCAGATCATCTGGGAGTCATAGAGCCACGCATGCGAGAACCCCAGGCGCTCGGCAAGTGCGGCGTCCTTGTGAGTTTGCGGGGTCGAGAAAAATACAAATCCGAAGTCCATTATTTTGTTCTCCTGTTGGCTGCCGGTCATCCTGCTACGCCGGTCCGCTCCGCAAAGCAAGATTTGCAATCCGCGCGACGGCAGCCGGCTCGCGAGCGCGCTTCGAATTGACATTGCGCTCGAAGCGGGTGGATATTTTGTTTTCGGCGTCGATCAAAATCTCATCGACACGATCCTGAGCAAGGCGTGCAAAGAGGCAGATTTGGCTTCAACAGCAGATACTCGCACCGACAACAGCGTTGCGTTCGAACTGAACGTCAATCGGCTTAAGGAACTCGATCGCAAGCATCGCCTGCCGAGCTTTACCTCGGTGCGCGGACACGCCGACTCGGGCTCGGTGATCTTCGTGCGCGGCAAAGGCGTCTTCGTATGGGATGCCAACGGCAAGCGCTACCTCGACGGCAGCGCAGCGATTTGGAACGTCAACCTGGGCTTCGGGCGAACCGAGATCGCCGACGCGGTTAGAGAGCAGCTGGAAGTCCTCTCTTATCATACCGGGCTGCTCGACTACTCGAATCCCGCGATGATCGAGCTATGCGCTAAACTGGCGGCCATCGCGCCACCGGGACTCAATCGCGCGATGCTCACCAGCGGTGGCTCTGAGTCCAACGAATCGGTGATTCGCCTGGCGCGTCTCTATTTCAAGTTGAAAGGTTACGCCAACAAGACCACCGCCATCGCGCGGCTGCGTGGCTATCACGGCTCATCGTGCGGCGCAGCGAGCCTGACCGGCATCGATCATTTCCGGCATTATTTTGAACCGATGCTAGAGAAGGTTCGCCACATCGATCCGCCCTATTGTTATCGCTGCCCGCTCGGAAAGACCTATCCCTCGTGCGCGGTCGCATGCGCGGATGAGTTGGAAAAGGTCATTCTTGAGGAAGGTCCCGACACGGTGGCGTTCTTCATCGCGGAACCGGTGATGGGCGCAGGCGGAGTCATTCCGGCGCCGAAAGAATACTTCACCCGAATTCGTGAAATCTGTGACAAGTACGATGTACTGCTGGTCGCCGACGAAGTCATTACGGGATTTGGAAGAACCGGAAAAATGTTCGGTTGCGAACACTGGGACGTTCGTCCCGATATCATCTCATGCGCCAAAGGCATCAGCGCCGGATACCTGCCTTTGGGAGCGGTACTGATCCATGATCGCATCTACGACACGCTATTAAATTCCCCGGTCGGAACCGCGGTATGGCACGGCTATACCAACAGCGGCAATCCCGCGTGCTGTATCGCAGGGGTTAAGTCGCTTGAAATCATCGAGCGCGAGCATGTAGTCGAAAATGCCGAGCGCATGGGTAAGCGGTTACATGAGGGACTCAATCAGCTCGCTTCATCGCCGATCGTAGGCGAGGTGCGCGGCCAGGGACTTATGGCGGCTGTCGAGTTAGTCAAGAACAAAGCTACGCGCGAAGCGTTCCCGGTCGAAAAGGGCGTGGGAACATTTTTCCGCGACGCCGCACGTGAGGAAGGACTACTGATCCGTGCTATCGGCGATTCGATATGCATGTCGCCCCCGCTCACGATTACGGCAGAGGAGCTGGATCTGATGCTCACCAAGCTTAAGAGCGCCCTGCTGAAGACCGAGGCCTGGCTGAACTGACGCATGAGACACTCTATCTGGCCATCGCTCACGCTGAGTAAGCATAGAGGACCGCAAGAATGATTCACTTTGGTATTGGCCCCTTCACCATGCAGTTGCCTCCCGGCTCGCCAAAGACGCACGCCGATCTCTATGCCGAAATGCTCGATACGGTGAAGCTGGCCGAGGAGCTGGGCTTCGAATCGGCATGGCTCGCAGAGCATCATTTCCAGGAAGATGGAATTTGCCCGTCACTGCTGATTACTGCTACCGCAATGGCTGCGCGCACCAGCAGAATAAAGGTCGGCACCTCGATGTTGCTGCTTCCGCTCTATCGGCCGGTGACCGTAGCCGAGGATGTAGCAGTGCTCGACAACATCTCGGGCGGTCGCGTGATCCTCGGTGTCGCGACGGGCTACCGTCCGAGCGAATTTGCCGGTCGCGGAGAGGAACGCTCGGGCCGCGAAAAGCGGATGGAAGAACAGATCGAAATCATGCTCAAGGCATGGACGCGCGACTCCTTTTCGCACGATGGTCCTAACTACAAAATTCCGGAAATGTCGGTAACTCCGAAGCCCGCGCAGAAACCGCATCCTCCGATTTGGATGGGAGCATCCACTAAGGCTGGATGTCGCAGAACTGCGAGGTGGGCAAGTTCAATCGTTGCCTCGCCGCGACATTCGCTTAGTGAGATTCGCGAGCACTTCGACTTATATCGAAGCTACCTGAAGGAAATGAACAAGCAGCCGGAACACTTCGCGGTGATCCGAGAGATTTACGTCGCCGAGACCAAGGCCAAGGCTGAGGCCGAAGCGCGCGACGCTATCATGTACATCCACGCCGGCATGTACGGTAAGTATTCCGATGTGCGGCCGCTTACCGACGATCAAGGCCGCCCGGTGACTGGCGGTGAAGCTTCGACCACCTGGGATACCCACAAACAGAGATTCATGGTTGGCTCACCCGACGACATCATCAAAGATGTCGAGCGCTATCAGCGCGAGTTAGGTATGGATTACCTGATCGGTTGGATGGATTTTCCGGGGATGGATCCGGCGCTGACCCGAAAGTCCATGCGTCTGCTTGCCGAAGAGGTTATGCCGCACTTCAAGAAGTAGCGGCTTTTAGTCACAGTCCGCTCCCGGAGGTAAGTCCGATGCGCAAATGGATCGACATTAATAGCGACATGGGAGAGTCTTTCGGCAATTACTCCCTCGGGCGTCCTGAAGAAGTGATGAAGCTCATCAATCACGCCAACGTCGCGTGCGGATATCACGCCGGTGATCCGGTCTGGATGCGACGAACGGTGGAGTGGGCAAAGAAGTATGGCGTCACACTGGGTGCGCATCCGGGGTTTCCTGACCTGATGGGATTTGGCCGCCGGATGATGAATATCACCCTCCAGGAAGGACGCGACTACGTCGTCTATCAAGCAGGTGCTCTAAAAGCCTTTGCGGAATCAGCTGGTGTGAAGTTGGAAGCGGCCAAGCCTCATGGCGCATTCTATTCGTGGGGCCAGCAGAGTGAGGAGCATGCGCGCGCGATTCTGGAAGGGTTTCATGATGTAGATCCCAACCTTACAGTCTATCTTCCCGCGCTTCCTTATTCTCCGATGATCGAAACCGCGGAGAAGATGGGATTTCGCGTGATAAAGGAAATTTATCCGGGCCTGGTTTACAGCGACGCCGGATCGATCACCGTCAAACGTCACTACGGCGAAGAGAAGGTCGAAGAGATCGTCGACTTCGTCATGCACTTCGTTCGGCACGGCAGCGTTATGAGCGCCAACGGAAAGGCAATTCCGCTGGAAGCCGACAGCGTGTGCGTTCACGGGGACGTTATTAACGCCCCCGAAGTAGTAAAGGGATTGCGGGAAGCCCTCGCGCGCGAAGGGGTGGAAACACGCAGCGCGCTTCGTGACAATTCCGCCAACAGTGAGCTTCGCGGCAAAGCGGCATGAGTTAGCTCGACCTCGGATGGAAACGCGCTACACTTTCGGTGGCGACGAGTACCTCTTCGCCGACCTCGACATCGAGATGAGCCTTGAGATCAATTTCAAGGTTCTCGCAGTATGCCAGGAGATCGAGCGCCAGCAGATTCCCGGGGTCATTGAGGTATGTCCGGCCAATAGCTCGTACCTAATCCACTACCGGCCGGAAGAGATAGCTCCTAAGACTCTGGTCGCAACCTTGAAAGAGGTTGAGCGAAAATCCAGCGAGCTGAAAGCCCTACGCTCACGGCTGGTCGACATTCCGGTCCTCTACAATGACCCATGGACCAAGGAATGCGCGGCCCATTTCGCCGATCGCCACCAGGATCCGTCGGTGACTAATCTCGAGTACATAACCCGGATCAACAACCTTTCCTCGGTCGAGGAATTCATCGCAGCTCATTCGGGTAAGCCTTACTGGATATCCATGATTGGTTTCGTGCCCGGGACCGCATGGGGCTACCAGATGGTCGACAAGGAACATGCGCTCCAGGCGCCGAAGTATGTAAGTCCTCGCACCGATACTCCCGAACGTACCGTTTCTCATGGCGGCGTCTTTATGGCGATCTATCCAGTGCGCGGCCCGGGTGGCTATCAGTTGTTAGGAATCACTCCGGTTCCGGTCTACGATCCCCAACGCAAGCTGGTTGACCTTGCCGAACGGTACATCCTTGCGGAGGCCGGTGATCGTTGGAAGCTAAGGCCTATCGATATGGATGAGTTCGAGGCCATTCGCAAGGAAGTGGAAGCCGGAACCTATCGCTACCGAATCATCGAGCAAGAATTCGAGCCTGAACGTTACCGGCGGGATCAGGACAAATATCTCAAAGCCCTGCAACGTCAAGCGGCCGCGTGATTAGAATCATACACCCCGGTCTCCAAACGACCACTCAGGACCTTGGGCGTTTCGGCTGGTACAAGATCGGAATGCCACCTTCCGGCGCGATGGACCAGTTCTCCTTGCGCGTCGGCAATCTGCTGGTTGGGAATCCTCCGGAAGCTTGTGCTCTGGAGACCACCTTCATCGGACCCGATCTGGAGTTCGATCGGGATACCATCTTCGCGGCCACCGGAGCACGCTTCGATCTGCGGCTTAATGGCATCTCGATTCCAATGTCAGTGGCGAATCGAGCTGGGCGAGGAGACCGCCTGTCATGTGGCGAAGCGCATCAAGGAGTCCGCTCCTACGTATGTGTCGCGGGCGGCTTTGATGTGAAGCCGTTGCTGGGCAGTCGCTCGACTTACCTGCTTGCCAGCTTTGGGGGCTTGGATGGACGGCGACTCGTCTCTGGGGACGAGTTAGCGACTGGCGATGCGTCGTCGAGGGCGCCTGCAATGGTAGGTCGGCGATTTGATCCACGCCTTCTACCACCTATGACGAATCAGGCGGAGCTTCGGGTGGTAGTGGGCCTGTGCAGTTATCGTCTCACATCCGAAAGCCTGCAGGATATCTTCAACACCGAGTGGCGCGTATCGACTGAGGCGGATCGCGTTGGTTACAGACTTCGAGGGCCAACCCTCAAGTTCGTTGACCGCGAACCGCCATTTGGGGCCGGCTCGAACCCCTCGAATGTGGTTGATGTCGGATATCCCGTCGGCTCGATCCAGGTTCCCGGCGGTCTCGAGGCTATTCTGCTGATGCGCGATGCGGTAACTGGCGGCGGCTATGCGACCATCTGCACTGTTATCCAGCGCGATCTCGATCGAGTCGCACAGTTAGCGCCCGGAGCCCGGGTTAGACTGCGCGAGGTAAATATCGATCAGGCGATCGTCCTGCGGAACGAATATAATGCGATGCTTGCCTCGATTGCGCGCTCGCTCGAATTCTTCGACCATCAGGACCTGCTAGGTCAGTAGGATCGAAGTCGCTCAGCTCCCCTCGCCCTTGAAGGTATAGCGGGCATCCTCTGCCTGGATGTAGGCGGGTTCTAGACCCAGTTCCTTACGAACGATGTTAGCTCCCTGCACTAGCGCGACGCATTTGTAGAATGCGATCCGTCGCGAAAGTCCCTCGCGTCCAAAACCACAATCGGATGTGACGATCAATTTCTCAGGAGGGATGTATTCCAAAGCCTTACGTATGAGATTAGCAATTCTTTCGGGTGGCTCCACAGTTGTGATGGTATGATTGACCACGCCGATCGCAATCTTCTTGTCTAGTTTGTAATGCTTGAGGAGCGGCAGGTCGCGTCCTTCATTGCTCGCAGATTCGAGCATCAATGCATCGGCCTTGAGCGACATCAAATGAGGCAAGGCTCGTTCATAAGAGGGCCGCTCCCAGAAGAAGCTTTGCTGATTGGGATTTCCCCAACAGGTGTGCGCCCAAATCTCGGTATTGACTCCCTCCACTTGCCGGTTGAATGCGGCGGTCAACCTTTCCAGATCCTTGTCGCTCGGCGGCTGATCCGAGTTGCAGTAGAAGTGATGCGCAGGTTCCTCTATCTGAATTACGGGGCACCCGGCGTCAGCAACTTCGCGCAACTCCTCATTCATTACTGCGGCGATATCCATCGCCATTTCGAAATCGTCCTTATAGTGGCGATTCCAAAGCATCAAAGGCAGGCAGGTCGCACAAATCGCGCCGAATTTGACTGGTTTAGGTGTCAGCTTCTGCGCGGTCTTCCATACCGCCGCGAAATGTAGCGGGCCTCGGGTGATTCGACCGGTTACTGCCGGAGCGTGGTAGGCCTCCTGGACCTCGTACAGTATCTGTCCCGGCTTAATTCCATAGTCGAGAAAATGCGAAGTCCCTGAAAAGCTCTCCTCGACGCCGCCGAGACGTTCGATGGTGTAGAAGAACCACGAACGTCCACCAACGTCGAGATCGAATCGTGCGTCGCCATCGGTAACGATGTCCAGTCCCGCCCGTTGCTGTTCGGTAATGTAACAGGCCACCGCATCGGTATATTGCTCGCGATAAAGAGAATCGCCCATCGCCGCTTTGAAGGGCCGCCCGTGCAGGCTGGTCGTGTACCATGAAGGGCGCGGGAATGATCCCACCATCGCGGTCGCAAGCTTTTTGTCCTTGGTAGCGTTAAGCATCGGCAAAACCTCAAAGGAGTCGGTGAAGAAGCGTTCGGCGCCGGCGTATAAGAGACCCTCACTATCGGATCGGGACGATGATCTTACCTTTTGGTCCCGCTCGTCAACTCTTCCGGATCAATTTCAGTTCGCAGATTTCCAAAAATTTCGCTATGGTCCAAAAATCCTCTTTCCTAAACTCAGGTTGCTCTGATCTGGACGGAGAATTCATTTGACTGGAGCTTTAGATGCCGCAGCCGCAACACGTCCTGGATGGATACAAGATTCTTGATTTCACTCAAGCACTGGCTGGTCCCACCACCACTCGCCTGATGGCAGAAATGGGCGCCGATATCATAAAAGTAGAGATCCCGCCCCTCGGTGACTTCTCGCGCGCCTTACCTTTCATGAAGGACGGCCGCAGCGCGTACTATGTACAGCAGAACCGCGGCAAGAAAAGCCTCTGCGTCGATGTTAAGCAACCCGAAGGCCTCGAGATTATCAAAAAGCTCATTCCGCAGACCGACGTGCTGGTGGAAAACTATTCGCCTGGGACCATCGGCCGTATGGGGCTAGACTATAAAACCGTCTCGGAGCTTAATCCGAAAATAATCATGTGTTCGATCTCTGCCTTCGGGCAAACCGGGCCGCTTTCCAATCGACCTGGTTATGACAACGTCGCGCAGGCGTTCTCTGGAGTCACCTACATGATCGGCGAAGCGGATGGCTCGCCTTACCTTCCCGCTTTAGGTTTGGGAGATGTTTCCACCGGGGTGCACGCGCTCGCAGCGATAGCCTGCGCCCTTCTCCATCGAGGTAAGACTGGACGTGGACAATATCTCGATATTTCTTTGATCGACGCTTACTTCCACTGCCACGAAATGAACGTTCAGATTTACAGCAGCAGTGGTGGGACGATTAAGCCCAAGCGCGCGGGCAGACAGCATCCTTCGATTGCTCCGCTAGGTCTGTTCAAAGCGAAGGACGACTACATCGTCATCATGGCGCCCATCGACCACCAATTTGTCGCGCTCTGCAAAGCGATGGGAAAGCCCGAACTCGCTCAGGACGAAAGGTTCGTCAACAATCCGGGACGCATGAAACATCTGAAAGAGCTCATCGCTACAATCGAGGGTTGGCTGGCCTCGATGCCGAGCGACGAAGCGTCGTTAAAAGCACTGGAGGAAGCGCGCGTCCCTCATGCGCCGGTGCTTTCGATCGAGCAGGTCGTCAACCATCCCCATTTCAGACAGCGGCGCACGGTACGTAAAATCAAGGACCGCAAACTGGGCGAGTACGACATTCCGGGATTCCCGTTGCGATTCTCCGATTTTCCTTCCGAGTTAGAACTCGAAGCGCCCTTCCTCGGCGAGCAAAACATGGAAATTCTAAGCGGGCGGCTAGGTTACACCGCCGAACAGATTCAAAATCTGACCAGCCGCGGAGTTCTCAAACGTGGAGAGAATTAACTCTCATTTAATTTTCGCTTGTCTCGGAACACTATCATCAGGAGGTACCAGTAATGCCTAAACTTACCGAGCAGGAGCAGATGGCTTTTCTCGCCGAACGAGGCCATCTGGCTCGAATAGCCACCGTTGGTAGCGACGGGGCACCTAGTGTTGTCCCGGTGTGGTTTGTGTTCGAGAACGGCAAGATCCTCATCACACCCCGAAAGCACTCGGCCTTCTACCAAAACATCAAACACGAGCCTCGAGTTGCGGTCACGATCGATGAAGACATCGGCCACTATCGAAAAGTACTCTTCGAAGGAAAAGCGGAAGTGCTTTATGAGGTAGGCGAAGACAGGAAGTGGGACGATATCTATCGGCGTATCGCCTGTCGCTATGTCGATGAAACTTCGGCAGACTTTTACCTAACCGAGACTAAGGATCAGCCGCGTGCGCTGATTGGTCTGGATCGTAATAAAGCTAAGATCACGACCTGGCGGATGCCGGGTGAGGATGAGCCATACTCGGGAATATGGGCTCGTCGCTACTATGACAACGGCACCAAGATGGCGCAGGCAGCCAAATCCGGCCAGTCCGCGACAGGCGCAAGGCTGAAAGTGACTTAGGATATTTGAGTCTGTTTTTAGACCTGATCTTGATATAACACCAAAATCCTGAAGGAGACGAAATATGCAATTCGGAGTAACCATCGATACTCACGTCAACAAATGGGAACTGATTAAGCAGGCCGAAGAGCTTGGCTATGATCGCGCGTGGGTTCCCGATTCGCAAATGATTTGGTCGGACTGTTATGCGACCCTTGCGCTTGCCGCGGTTAATACCAAAAAGATCCAGATTGGTACTGGGGTCGCCATCCCGGGAACTCGTATCGCGCCGGTCACAGCTCACTCGATTGGAAGTATCAATCAGCTAGCTCCCGGTCGAACCTTCCTCGGAATTGGAACCGGTCATACCGCGATGCGCGTAATGGGACAGGATCCCATGCCGGTGAAGGAATTTCGCGAGTACCTGCGTGTAGTCAGGGCGCTGCTGGATGGAAAGGCGGTCGACTACACTTATCGCGGCCAAACTCGCGAAATTCAATTCATTCATCGTGATCGTCACTATCTGAACCTCGACAACCACATTCCTATCTATGTCGCGGCCAATGGTCCGAAGGCCCTGGCAGCCACCGGCGCGTATGGCGACGGATGGATTACCATTGGACGGTCGGCGTCCGAGATCAAAGAACGAATGGACCTGATCAAAGCGGGTGCGCAAGCCTCCGGCAGAACTCTAGGTCCGGATTTTCACACCTCGCTCCTTATTGGTGGATGCGTGCTTCGACCCGGCGAACGCTTGACCAGTGAGCGAGTGGTCAATCAGACCGGTTCATGGGTAACCTGCGAGCTGCACTTCTTCTGGGAAATATGGGAGCAACAGGGCCGCAACGATGCCCTTATTCCTCCGCATTTCGCAAATATGTGGGATCAGTATCTCGATCGGGTAAAGAACTACAGCCTTCCGGAAAACGCGCGTTTCCGGCAAATCCATGACGGACACTGCACCTACATGCAGAAGGACGAGCGTCAATTCGTCACTCCCGAGGCGATCAAGGCGACCTGCATGGTAGGAACTCCTGAAGAGATCGTAAGTGACATTCGCACGTTAGAAAAGAACGGGATCAAGGAGATCAACCTATTGCCGGCAGCGGACTTCGCTACCGACGTTTATCGCGACTTCGCAACTCAGATCTTCCCGGCTTTCCGTTAGGTAAGTATTTTCAGAGGCGGACCAAGGAGCCAGCGAGTAGAAAGCATGCGTCAGATAAAGTTCGGATTGTTTTTGCCTACCGGTGACTATTCACAAACGCGTCAGGTCGCGCTTCGTGCCGAGGCCGACGGCTTCTATTCGGTTTCGATCAACGATCATTTCTTCACACCCTTCGGTCCGCCTAACACCCCGCAATTAGAATGTTTCACTACACTTACCGCGATTGCCGCCGAGACAAAGAAGGTTCGTATTGGACCCAGCGTGGCGGCCGCATCGTTTCGCTCCCCGCCGCTGCTCGCCAAAATCGCATCGACTTTGGACCAGGTAAGCAATGGACGTCTGATCCTCGGTCTTGGAGCAGGGTGGAAACGCGAGGAATACGACGCTCATGGGTATCGATATCCGTCGAACGCTGAAAGGGTAGAGCAACTCGGCGAAGCCCTCGAGGTTCTCAAGGCGATGTGGACCCAGGACGAACCTTCATACAAGGGTCGACACTTCGCTATCGACAAGGCTTATAACTATCCCCGCCCAGTTCAGAAACCTCATCCGCCGATAATGCTCGGTGGCTCGGGTAGTAAGCTTTTGAAACTCGCTGGTAAATACGCCGATATCATCAATCTCATTCCACCTATCTTTAATGGCAAGGATTTCGTCAATGATCCTGCCGCTGCCATCAAGTTCGATCGCGCCGATCTCGCTCGACGGATTCAGATGCTGCACAGATTCGCCAGGGAGGCTGGACGGGATCCCGCGCAAATCGAGATCGGATCCTTGGTATTGGTAAGTATGTCGAGAAACCCCGAAGACAAAGCAATGCGTGAAACCGCTGAAAGTATGGGCTTCACTGATCCGCACCAGGCCCGTATTGCTCCGGTATTGCTGACCGGGACTCCTCAGCAGGTCAAAGACGAGATCACATCACGACTAAAAGACTTCGCCATGAGCTATCACATAATAGTTCCATCTTCTGAGGAGTCGTACGATTTGTTTGTGAAAGAAGTCATGCCCGGCTTTTCTCATTGATCTGATGACGTTGTGAAGTTCACAAGGAATCGAAATGAAAAAGAGTACCTCGCGCATTCTGACAACTCACGTCGGCAGCTTGCCTCGCAACCCGAAACTCACCGATCTACTTATCGATGAGCAGCAAGGCAAAAATATCGATACCGCGGCTCTCGAGCGAGAGAGTGAGGCGGCGGTCAAGCACGTAATCCAGCGTCAGCTAGAGTGTGGGATCGATATCGGCAACGATGGTGAACAACCGCGCGTCGGCTTCCAAACCTATGTGCCGCAGCGGATGAAGGGATTCGGCGGCGAAAGCAAGCGACGCACCCCGCTCGATCTCGTGGACTTTCCGGAATACGCGAAGATCGTGGAAGCGCGCCAGATGACGCGCTCGAAGGTCTTCAATGCTCCACAGGCGGTCGCTGAGCTCTCGTACGAAGATTTCTCCGCCGCGAAAAAGGAATGTGAGCTTGCTAATCGTTGTATGAACGAAGGTTCGCTACAGTTCGCCGAGCGCTTTATGACTGCCGCTACGCCCGGGATCATCACGACTACGATGCTGAACGGCTTCTACGGCTCGCATGAGAAATACGTGATGGCCGTCGCGGAACAGATGCGCAAGGAGTACGAACTAATTCACTCGTACGGGTTTCTGCTCCAGCTCGATGCGCCGGACCTTGCCATGGAACGTCCTTGGCATTTTCAGGACCTTAGCCTTAGCGAGTTCCGCAAAGTTGTCGAGTTGCACATCGCGGCGATCAATCATGGAATAAAGAATATCCCTGCGGATAGCGTGCGGCTCCATGTGTGCTGGGGCAACTATGATGGCCCGCACAATCACGATGTTCCCCTGGAAGACATCGTTGACATTTTATTCAAGGCAAAGGTCGGGGCGCTTTCGATTGAAATGGGAAACCCGCGCCATCAGCACGAATGGAAGGTTTTCAAGAAGCATCATCTACCCGACTCGATGCTTCTCATACCCGGCGTCATCGACTCGACTACAACTTACATCGAGCACCCGGAAATCGTGGCGGACAGGATTCGCAATGCCGTTGAAGCAGTAGGCGATCGCAGCCGGGTCATAGCAGGATGCGACTGCGGGTTTGGCACCTTCGCCGCGTGGGAAATGGTTCCCGAGAGCATCGTGTGGGCTAAGTTCAAAGCGCTGTCCGAAGGTGCAAAGATCGCATCGAGAGAGCTTTGGGGATAAACCCGCATGCGGAGGCCGTCCTCGGAAAGCCTCCGCATGCTTCCAAATCGAGCCTATTTCACGACCGAATGCTTGCGACAGAAATCCGTAATTATCTGCGCTATCAGTTCAGGGTCTTCAAACATCGGATAGTGACCGATGTTTTCCAGATACTTCGCCTCACCCTGAGGCAGCAAGCGGACGGTCTCCTCAACTAGGGGCTTAGGCACCCAGAAATCGTCCTCGCCCTTGATTACGAGCATCGGACATTTGACCGCCGGAAGCATCTCCTTAACGTTGTGGCTGGACCACCCTTCCAGATCGCCGACCGCGCTTACCTGCGCGTTGCGATGTTGCCATCTTAATTCCGAGATTTTCTCTTTGGAGCAGTTGCGTCCTAGAGATTCCAGCGCAGCACGCTCCATTTGATCCTGCCATCCTGGTGCCCAGGCGGGATGGATCAAACCCGAAGGCGATGGAAAGGTCTGCGAGCGCGCAAGTCCTTCCATCGGAACTCCGACCGCCATTTCGCGCCAATGATGTGCGGCGTAATCAAGTGTTATATCGCCACCTATCGAGCATCCCACAATCACGGGCTTCACGAGGCTCAGCGCATTGACGAAAGCGTGAACGAATTCCGCATGCTCATGAATGGAGCGATGCTGCTTCCATTTTACGGGATAGGAGCGGCTATGACCTGGAAGGTCGAGCGCATAAGCATGGAAACCTCGTTCCGCCATTAGTGGCAGGATGTAGGTGTACTCCAGCGACGAGGCGCCGGCGGTGTGGACAAAAACAATCGGATATCCGTTCCCGATTTCATCGTAGAACGTTCGTGTCCCATTCACCTTGATATAGTGACCGGAAATATCTTCTGGGGTTAGCATCGGCTCTAGCTCCTGACAGAATCCTTGAGAGTGTAAGCGAGCAGAAACATCGCTTCCGTCATCCGTCCCGCCTCCAGCAAATTGCCTTCGGTGCGAATCTCCACCTGCATCGAGCCTGCGGTGCGAAGATCGGGGTCGTCGTCAAAGTAACGCTTTCCGGGGAAGGTTAGGTCGGCCCAGCGGCGTTCTCCGCTGGTTAAGAGCCTCCAGGAAGCTTCGCTTCCGCAGAATTTGAAGGTGTACCCAAAGGGAGGCGTGCTCGCCTGGCAGTCGATGACTTCGCCTTTATAAATCTTCAACCACAACAGGTCCGGGCCAACTTCAAGCTGTATGGCACCATCGAACCATTGGGCCTGTTCCTTGAAATCCGGATTCGAGTTGAGCGCTTCGACAAACCTCTTCTGAAACGCTTCTTCCTTTAAGAATGACATCGATAAATCTCCAAACTGTTCAGTTATAGCTTTGGAATAACCTGCTCGCCGAATTGGCGGATCATCTCCAAGGCACGCTCGTGCGGAGGACCACCGGGCTGCCGGAAACGTACGATCAGATAATCGGGTTTGATTTCTTCCTTCCACATCGTGAGTTGATCGAGGCAATCGCCGGGTGATCCTACGATCAGTCGGTCCTTGGTCAGCGTTGCAAAGTTCAATTGATCGGCGGTCTTGATTCCTTCGATGTATTTATCCGGAACATAACCGCCGTGCTCGAAATAAAACCTGTGAGTTACCATGGTGGGCGCGCTTTCGCGTTCAGCTTCCTTCATGCTCGAGGCGATCACGGCGTCGCGCATCAGGCAGATATAGGGCTTTCTGCCGGATTTGGATGCTGCCTCCCGATAGCGTGAAGCGAAGTCCTTGACGACCGGCAAAGATTGGATCGGATCCGCAATCCACCCATCGCCGATGCGTCCGGCGCGGCGCAAGCCCGGCGGAGTCCATGCCGCGATCCATATCGGCGGGCCATTTTTTTGGTGAGGCGCGGGGGAAACCAGTGCGTCCTTCAGCGTGAAATGTTTTCCGTGAAAGGAAAAGGGCTCGCCCTTCCAGGCTTGACGTAGGATTTCAATACCTTCGTCGGTTCGCGTTCCTCGTTCTGCAATGGGAATTCCAAAAGCATCGAAATCGATCTGCTGATAGCCGACACCCACGCTCAAGGTCAGGCGGCCATGAGTCGCAAGGTCGACGATGGAGCAATCCTCGGCAACCTGCACCGGTTGATGAAGCGGAAGAAGGAGCACGCACGTCCCAACGCGAATCCGCTTGGTCTGCATTCCTATCAGGCCGGCCATCATGAGTGGATTGGGGATATAGCCGTCAGGTTGCTGATGGTGTTCGGTGATATAGCATCCGTCCCATCCGCTGGCTTCGCACATACGAGCTTCAGCAACTATCTCCTCAATAACCCGTCCCATGTTGCGCCCATTCGGAGGGTCTTGAGTACAAGGTAAATATCCGACTGATAGCATTAGTTTCTCTCCGGATAGAGTTAAGCCCAGGTATTTGTACGATACTTTGGCGATTGGGAGTTTAGCCCGTACCGCTCACACTTGAAAACCAAAACGAATTGTCGGCGATTCTTTCAAGTCTCCGTCTATTGTTGTATGTCTCACCATTCGAAGTTCTTTCAATGAGGCTAAACATGAGTGGCACGGCGCGTTTAAATTGTCCACTGTTCAATGATCAGCCGCTCAAGTTGGGGTTGTTCGGAACCAATTGCAGCTTTGGCGTGACCATCTCAAATGCTGCCACTACCTATCGCGCTACCTGGGAGCATACGCTCGCAATCGCGCAGCGCGCGGACGCGTTGGGATTCGAAATGTTGGTCCCAATCGCGCGCTGGCGAGGATTTGGTGGTTCGACGGATTTCAACGGCGTCAATTTCGAAACCTACACCTGGGCCGCCGGGCTGGCGGCACTTACCCGGAAGATCATGGTCTTTTCTACCTCTCACGTGCCGACGATGCATCCGATAGTGGCGGCCAAGGAATGCGTAACTATTGACCATATTGCTCCGGGTCGTTTTGGGCTTAACATTGTGATGGGTTGGTTCACGCCGGAAATGGAAATGTTTGGAGCTCCGCAGCGCGACCATGCTGAACGTTACGCTCATGGTGCCGAGTGGCTATCGATCGTCAAGCGCCTGTGGACAGACGAAGAACCGTTCGACTTCGAAGGCAAGTATTTCAAGGTGCACCAGGCGCAGGCGCATCCCAAGCCGATTCAGAAGCCCTATCCCGTGCTGGTCAACGCGGGCAATTCGCCGGCAGGGATCGAGTTCTCGGCGAGAGAAGTCGATTTCAACTTCATCACGCTCGATACGATTGAGCATGGCCGTGAAATGATCGGAGAGCTCAAGCGGCGCGCGCGCGGCTACGGACGAGAAGTGGGAGTGATGACCTACGCAATGATGGTGTGCAGAGACACCGAGGAAGAGGCACGCGCCGCCTACCAGGAAATTGTGAAGCACGGCGATTGGGAAGGTGCCGCCAATATAATGAAGGTGCTTGGCATCGAAAGCGGTTCGTTCGAAAACCAGATCAACAGTTTTAAGGAGCGCTTCATCGCCGGATGGGGCGGATATCCCTTAGTCGGAACTCCTGAGCAGGTAGTAGCAGAGTTAGGAAGGTTACACGAGATTGGATTGCAAGGTGTGATTTTCGGATTCCTCGACTACTACGAAGAGCTCGCTTATTTTGACCGTAAGGTGATGCCGCTGTTGAAGAAGGCTGGCCTTCGCCGCTGACCACATCGCATTTAGTACAATAGGAGAATCACTGATGAGTCGTTTGGCTGGGAAATCCGCCATCATTACAGGCGCGGCAGGAGGTCAAGGCCGAGTTGCTTGCCGCATCTTCGCCCAGGAAGGCGCGCAGGTCTTTGCCACCGACCTCGATCCAGGACCGGGTCGCGAGATCGAGGGATTGGCGCAGGGCAAGATAACCTATCTCGCTGCCGACGTATCAAAGCCAGAGGGTATCGCCGCCATTGCCGAAGGGGCGGCAAAGCTTTTTGGTAAGACCGACATCCTTTATAACAACCACGGAGTGATCCTGGGGAAGCCCTTTATGGAAACCACTCCGGAGGAGTGGGATCGAATCCACAATGTCGACCTGAAGAGCGTCTATTTTCTAACTCAGCGCGTGGTGAAGTCCATGCCCCCGGGTGCTTCCATAATAAATGTCTCATCCATAGGTGGATTGGTTGCCTTGGAAAACATGTCCGCCTATGGCGCCGCAAAAGGCGGTTTGGCGATGTTGACGCGCTGTATGGCGTTGGATTTGCGCGACGCAGGAATACGCGCAAATGCCATCTGTCCCGGGGTGATCGATACTCCGATGCCTCGCAACTTTGTCGAGAATCTTCCAGACAAGGAAAACATCATGAAAGGGTTGGCGGACCGCCACATGATGAAGCGTCTTGGTCGCCCTGATGAGGTAATTGGTCTGGCCGTCTATCTGGCTAGTGACGAATCATCTTTCATGACCGGCAGTGTCATCACGATCGACGGTGGATGGACAGCATTTTAGTCGATTTCGCATAAGGCTGGCTTGTTTGCGTGATTAGCCCGCGTGGCCGGCCGGCAACTGATTCGGCTCGATAGACCCATGCGGCGGGGTATGCTTCGAGGAAGATACGGCGGGCGTCTTGTAGCGCCCGCCGTGGTTGGCCGACTCGATGCTCGGGACCGTCAGGGCGCGTGCTTGACCGCTTCCTGAAGCAGAAAGCAGAGCGTCGTTGCGAATAGAATCCCGAGAATTACCTGGGTCGCAATGTTGCTGGTGGATCGCTCGGAATGATCAACGATCAATTCCTCGTCTTCTTTCAGTTGTTCATCGTCCATAATGCTCTTTTGTGCTACAGGTTCATGGGGTTCGTCAAGTCTAGCGTGTTCGCAACCGCCCCATGCAACGGTTTAACTCGTGATGCGGAACCTCGTATCGTGATGAAAACGCTTTCCCGGCTTTCGGAGGAGGCGGTTCGATGGAGATATATGCAAAGTCATAGCGAGAAGATTTCAAGCATGCGCTTGGTTGGGGGCTGTTCGAGGCTGAATACTGTGAACCTAATCGCGCTAATCTTTGGGATCGTCGCGTCATTCGGTGTCGTCACGGTGGCCGATGCCCAAGGACTGGCCGCCGTTAAGACCTACACACGTGCCAACATCGATGAATGGCTGCGTAAGAATGTCGATGCCAAGCCGGATTTCAAGCCTGGCGATGTCATCGCTTCCAAAGACCTCGCTCGTCTGCGACCTTTTCTGCCGCCGGGTTACGTTGAGTTTCTCGACTTCCCGGAGTTCAAAGCAGAGATTATTGCGACTCAGGATCACACCCCGCGCCATGACTATACGGACTGCACTGAAAAACATCAGAATCAGGTAAGCCTGAAAGCCGACGGCTCAATGGAGAATTACGAGTGCGGGCAGCCATTTCCCAGCCAGGGCTTGAGTAGCGACGATCCCCTCTCCGGCCTCAAGGCCGCGTGGGACTTCAATTGGAGATGGCAAAACTATGGAACCGCTGCACTGAATATTACCTGGACTCTTGCGCGCTTCGGTGGCACTCACGTCGGACCGATTCCGGAAATGCCTCCGACGTCGATGATGACGATCGCTGCGACGGGCAAGCTTCCGACCGATACTTCGGAGATATATGGCGGCGGCGGCTCATTTCCCCGCAACTTGCAGTCTACTTATCAACGAGTTTACTTTACTCATCTGGCGCAGGAGTCCGATAAGCATGGCCTCTTACCGGTACCCGACGCCAAGGAATTTGAATTCAAGGACTTTATCGAATTTTTCGAACCTTTCGATTTTCGCGGATACGCCTTTATCGTCTATCGATATGCCGATCCGTTCCGGGCCGACGATGCATGGGGTTACATTCCAACCTTACGCCGCGTCCGGCGACTTACCGCCGAGGTCCGGTCGGATTCTGTGTTGGGCACCGATCAAACTCTGGACGACTTCTACACATTTTCCGGGCGGCCGGTTGACTGGAACTGGAAATTCCTCGGCTATCGGGATGTGTTAGCCGTCGCGGATTCCAAATATCTTTACTCGCATCTATACGGCCCACTGGGAATGGTGCCTAATGACGCGTGGTCAATTCGGCGAGTGGCGGTGCTTGAGCGTACGCCTAAGGATACCAAGCAGCCGTACTCGAGTGCCGTCATGTTTTGGGACGTCGAGGATTGGTATCCACTCTATTCATTCGCGTTCAATCGGGATGGGAAACTCTGGAGATTGCAGCAGTTCAATTGGAAATGGAGTGAAAGCTATGATGGGGACTGGGCGCCGGATAACCGGGGCGTCCACGCCAGTGTCTTTCAGTCTAACCAGGTCTTTGACGTTCAGAATGATCGGGGAACCATCTTGATGGGATTCGGATTCTGTTACCCGAGCATTACCGCGCAGCACGTCGCGAAGATCTTCGACGTAAACAAGCTCGAGGAAGTGCATCGATAAGGCCGCAGGCCTGATCATCTACTGGGAAGGATCGCATGAAAGGTGCGATCCTCCCTGTATCCTCCGCTAAAGAATCTTTCTGCTTTACTTTTTTGATTTCTTGCGGCGAAAGTGCGGCGCTACTTTCTCGGCAAACAACTCCATGCTCTTGAGGACCTTCTTCGCAGGTACGCCCGGCAAGGGCATCGCCATCACCAGATGGGTTAAGCGTGTGCGCCTTTGATAGTCTTCGATCATAGCTATGGCTTCGTCGGGAGTGCCGATAATCAAGGGCTCACCGAATGCCTTGGCAGTTTCGGTGTGACGCAAATGACCCACCGCCGGAAGGTTGGCGCCATAGTTCTCGTCGCCGGGAAGATCGCTCGCCTCTGAAAACCATTCACCGTAACATTTCAGCATGTGATGTACGCCGGCCTCCGCGTCATCCCAGGCTTTATTCGCCTTCTTGGCGACGAACAGTGTTCGCAATTGGGCGATGTGAAAATCCTCTGGGCGCTTTCCATTCTCTTTCAGCGCAGCATCGTACATCTGCTGTTGATCCGCGCCACCCGTGCCCATCAGGTGATAACCGTTTTTTGCAGCGCGCGCGATCGATTTGGGTCCTCGGGCAGCGAGCCATATCGGTGGACAAGGCGTTTGAACTACTCCCGGAATGATCGTGACGTTTTTATATTTGTTATATTTCCCATCGAAGGAAAGATCCCGCTCAGTCCACGCCCTTCGAATAACTTCGGCGCCTTCCTCCAGTCGCGAACCGCGTTCCTTGCGTGGAATACCGAAGCCGGTGAATTCCGGCACTCGGTACCCCTGACCGAGACCTAGATCGAGGCGGCCATTGGAAATGATATCGACCGTCGCGGCATCCTCGGCCACTCTTAGTGCGTTGTGGAGCGGCAGTAGGAGCACGAAGGTACCGATGCGTATCTTGCGGGTTCGCGCTGCGATGGCCGCTGCGATGGGCAGAAGGGACGGGGAATAGCCATCGTCCACGAAATGATGCTCGGTAAGCCAGATGGAATCGAAACCCAGCCTTTCGGCTTCTTGCGTCAGCTTGAGTTGATCGCGATACAAGTCGGTGAAGGGTACCCGCGCAAAAGCAGGATTTCGGAATGGGAATAGCAAGCCGAACTTTATCATAGGAGGACCTTAGCGTTCGATTCCAGGCTGGTTTTGGGAATTGTCATTCAATTAACGACCCTTGCGGCCGATTCGCCTCGAGGTACCAGCTGATTTTTTCTTCAAGTTGTTAGCTGCTCTTTGGGCGCGCAGTTGAGCCTGCTGATGGCCAAATCGCAGGATCAGCCATCTGACCACGAAGGCCAGAGTGACGGCGGCTATTACCGAGATCGTTCGGTAGTCGAATTCCATTTCCTCGGTAGCTTCCGTCTATTCAGACAGCTTCTTTAAATCTTCCGCCCAATTTTCATATGGGCGAAGAACCTCGAATTGCAGATCCTTCGCGATGTGCGAGTAGCCTAATTTCCAGATCGGTAGTTCCTGGAGGGCGTGATCCAAATCGTCTGCGCCTGGTACATCCATAATCGCAATGATGACCGGTTTACCGGCAACCTTCCAGATTCCCTTAATCAACCCTGCCTTGACGGCACCCAGGGCGGCCTCTGACTCCTTCCGCCATACGGTATAGAAGTCTTTGTTGGACAACGCCTCCGGCTTGTCAATATATACCTTTAACATGAATAGCATTGGGCTCTCCTTTTCGATCTTGCCTTGGCCAAAATAGCGCGGTTTCCATGCACGCGAAAGAACGCGGGCTTCGTTTCTCAGGTCGCCGAGTACGCTTAAACCTGAAGCTCACAATTTTATCAACTTCTCTCTTTTCCCGAAGCCCTTAGAGTCATACACTCAGGCCATGCGTTCTTATCTATCGGAGCTTCGCCGTCCGCGAAATCTTTTCCTGTTCGTTTTTGTTCTTATGTCTTGGGGCTGTTCAGGACAGCAACCGCAAGGCGCTTCGACGATGAACGCTACCCCGTCTTCAAGCGAGCCCAAAAGCTATGTCGGTACATGGAAAGGACGCTGCACCAGCGATGTTACCGCAGGGGTCTTTGGCATTACCTTCCAGGTGAACAAAGCCGGAACCGAACTAAGCGGAAACTATACCTGCACGCCAATAACGATTAATTGCAGAAACAACGTAAACACCGGCACTCTAAGGGCCAGAACCGACAGTCCCAGCTTCCAAATCACCCTCGAAGATTCCAGTTGGTGCGTCTTCCAACCTAATTTCTTCTCCGAAGAAGGTCAGTACTCGTGCTATAGCCAAGGTTTCCTGGTCGACCACGGACTGTGGCGAACCCATCGTGCCGACGCCGAAGGGAACAATCCGGTCACGAAATAGCTCACGGCAATCCGCTCACGCGGTCCTCGGAGCATGGATTCCGTGATGCTTTACTTAATCTTCGCCAGCACCGGCATCAGGTATTTCTTGAAGGTCACTGGGTTCTCGCTCATCGGAAAGTGACCGATCTCCTTCATGATAATTGTTTCTGCGTTCTTGATATCTTTGGCGGTTTGTTCGGTCATTTCCGGAGTGCACGCGAAATCATATTCCCCGGTCATGAAGTACATCGGGGTCTTGCCAGAGATCTTGTCTAGCTTACCGCGAAAGTCATGGTCGATACTGTAGAAGTATAGGTCGCCTTTGAAGATGCCTGGCCCGCCTTGAGCGTAGTACCACCAGGTTTCCTGCCTATACTCGAATGGACTCTGCGGCGCCATCAGTCCATTGATCGCGGTAGCCGATGCTTCGCCTCCATGGATATGCGGATGCCACAGCCAGTCTAACCACCATCCCGGCGAATACTCGCACGCCTCGATCGCTATCAATGCCCGCACGTGCTCGCCAAAGTTCGCGGCGAGATGCAGGCAAATGTTGCCGCCCATCGAGCTTCCCATAATGACCGGCTTCTCAAGACCCAGCTCCTTGCAGAAGGCAACCAGGAATTCCGAATAGAACTTGGCAGTGAGCTTATATTCCTCCTTCCACCATTCCTTGGGAGGAATCGATTTGCCATGCCTCGGCAGATCGAGCGCGATAACCCGGAAGCGCTCGTTGATTTCCGGATCGGTGAGCTGATGACGCCACTCGCGTGAGTCGGTCCCCGCAGTATGCAAACACACCAGCGGGATACCCTTACCGGACTCTTCGAAGAAAACCCGGTAATCAACACCTTCGTAGGGAACGTGAACGTATCGGCCAACGATGGACTCGATATTTGCCATGACGATGATCTCCCGTTACTTCACGCTACGCATGAGATCGAGCGCCCAGGTTAGCGCCCGGAGATTTTGCCACATTACTTTCACGTCGCCCTCGATCTTCAGGCGGCCGTGAAGCCGATGTGACAAGGCAATGATATCGTTATACATCGGAGGCGGGATCGGCTGGATAAATTTGTCCCAGGTTTCCGCCGGCGCACGCAGCGCAAACTGGTAGGTGGTTTCGGGGCCCACCTCGTCGGCGACCTTCGCCAACTGCCCTTCGCGGAAAGTAACCACATACGGCTTCTCTCCGAACTCGAGCATCACGTTGGCCTCGAAATGACGGCCTAACAATTTGTAGACACTGTCTCGATTGACGAGGGTTTGCCAGCTTCGTACCCAGTTACCGTCGAATACAGCCATGACGGGAACCTCCTCTAGCTTAGTACGTTCTCTGACTTTAGCTGCTCGATTTGCGCATCGGTGTAGCCCAGCAGTTCGGAAAGCACCGCCTTCGTATCTGCACCTCTAATCGGCGCGGCCTGTCGTACCTGGCTCGGAGTCCCGGACATTGTCCATGGGATGCCCGCGTGAAGGCGACGGCCAACCTCAGGATGGTCTTTCTGCACCAGGTAACCGCGAGCCCGCAGATGCTCATCGTGTGCCAGGTCTTTGTTACTCATCGAAGGAAACGCGGCGACTCCCGCCTTTTGAAGGGCTTGGGTAATCTCCCAGCGATCGCGCTCAGTGGTCCACGCGGTGATCAAATCGTCGAGCGCGGTTTCATTCTTTTTGCGGAGTTCGGGAGTCCGGAAGCGTGAATCGCTCGCCAACTCGGGCTTACCGATGACGCCACAGAGAGCCTTCCATTCGGCCTCGTTTCCTACCGCGATACTCACCCACTGAGAGTGATCGCCTTTGGCTTTGTAGCAGTTGTGCGGGGACATCCATCGATCATGATTTCCGGAGCGCTCCGGCGATCTATGATTTAGCGCAAATTCCATCAACCCTTCCGGCACCAGCGAAACTGCGGTTTCGAATTGCGATTGATCTATGTACTGACCTTCCCCCGTTTTCTTTCGGTGGACCAACGCCGCCACTATCGCGAAGGATCCGAAAATTCCCGCATTGGGATCGGCAAACGATACTCCGATTTCGCTGGGCCCCATGCCTTCATAGCCGGTGAGTGAGCAGAAGCCGGCCAATGCCGCCGCCGGAGGCCCGTATCCGATATAGCCCTTGTAGGGACCGGTCTGACCATAACCGGACATCGAGATCATTACGATGTCGGGGCGCCGTTCGCGTAGCTTGGCATATCCGAGGCCCATCCGATCCATCACGCCGGCCGCGAAGTTTTCGGTTACAACGTCGCTACGCTTGGCGAGCTGGAGCGCGATCTCGACCGCTTTCGGGTCGCGCAGGTTGAGCGTGATGCTGCGTTTACCCTGGTTGTACTGGTTGAAGTAGCCCGCCCGATTGGGACCGGGAACGTCGTCTGCAAAGGGCGGGATAGCGCGAGTGACACACGGTCGCTGGCTCGTCTCGACCCGGATTACGTCCGCCCCCATATGCGCCAGTTGCATGGTGCAGAACGGTCCTGCCCATGCCCAGGTGAAATCCAGAACGCGGACTCCGGCAAGTGGTAGGTTAGCCATGGGTCTAGCCTCTCGTTACTTCGGCGGCTTGCGTAGGTGACAGTCCCAGCTCGCCGCACAAGATTTCTTCGTTATGCTGACCTAATCGGGGTGCGGGAGAGCGCATGCTCCATGCACCATGAGATGAATACTTCGAAGGTGCCCCCGGCATCTTCATCTTCTGGGCGGGGTCGCCGAAAGGGACATAGTATTCGCGCGCCTGTAGGTGCTCGCTGTTATAAAGGTCGGCCATTGTGTTTACCGGGGCGAATGCGATGCGACGTTTCTGGCCTTCGTTGTAGAGATCCTGCGCTTTCCAGGTGCTCGCCCATTCGCTCATGAGAGCGATCAATGCGTCGGCATTCTGACCCCGGGAGACACGATCCTTGAAGAGCTCTTCCTTTGCCCACTCCGGGTTGCCCATCAATTCGACCATCCGCTGCCATTGTTCTTCTTCGACGCATACGACGAGGACCTTGCCATCGGAGCAGTCGAGCATGGTCCAAGGGCCAATCATGCGAACACCTAGACGCGAAGTTTCCCGATTCGCATAGGTGTAATGCATGAAGTTCATTTCCAGCATCGCGGCGATACATTCCTGCTCGGACACATCGATCGCCTGGCCCACACCTGAGACCAGCTTTCCGTAGTAGGCCGCCATGGTGGCATACGCTGCATGAATCCCGCCCTGAAAATCGCCTTGATCCCCGAATGGTTTCAAGGGTGGAAGATCAGGATACTGCGATGCGCCCGGGCTGAGAAACGCAAAGCCTCCGGCGTTCATCACGTTTAAATCGTAGGCGCGCCAGTCCTTGCGAGGACCGCTGTCACCGAAGGGTGAGATCGAGGTCACGATCAGCGACGGGAAAGCCGCGCATAGAGCCGGGCTTTCGAGGCCATAGCTCGCGCGCGCCGGCGGCGGCACATTGTGAATGAGGACATCGGCCTTGCCGAGTAGTTTCTTGAATACTTCACGCGATTGACTGTTGGTCAAATCGAGTGTGAGGCTTTTCTTGTTGCCATTCAGGTAGACAAATAGCCCGCTGTTTTCTCGATCGGGCTTATTGTCGCGAAATGGCCCGCGGCTCCGAGTCTTATCGCCACCGGGTGATTCGATCTTGATGACGTCGGCCCCGAGATCAGCCAGCATCTTGGCGGCGAATGCGGCGGAAACTCCTTCACCGCATTCGATAACCTTCAGACCCGCAAGAAGGCCGCCGGCCTTCGCGCCTTCGGCATTGGATTGCTGCGCCATAACTTCAAACTCCCGCGGACTCCAAGTGGCGGTTGCTCCTCTATTTGATAGCTATCGGATTGACCGGAGAACCCGCGCCATTGACAACCTTCAAAGGAGCGCCCACGAACAGGAAGGTATATTGTCCATCCTTGGCGCAGTCCTCGGCAAGGTCTTCGAGCCAGTCAATTTCATTGAAAACGACGCCTTGATGACAGAGCAGCGCCATATGCAGAACGAGCATGGTGCCGCTTTCGTTGTTCAAGGTCTGCTCGCTGCCGATGGTGTCGCTGCCGATCGAGGGAATCTCCATGTCATAGAACCACTTCACAAGCTCCGGGCTATAGGCCAGGCCCGGCTCGTTGAAGGCGCCATTGGGGAAGATGCCCGGAAAACCCTGATCGTAGAAGCGCTTGAGCCATCCGGTGCGGATGAGCAGGATATCGTGCTTTTCGATCTTGGTACCCTGCTTCTTGGCTGCGGCTTCGAGGTCGGCCACAGTTACTCCCTCGCCGGGATCCAGACTGTCCTTGCCCTTTAGCCGTGCGATATCAAGGAGGATTCCGCGTCCGACGATGCCGTGCTCAGCAAGTGCTTGTACGGAGCATTTTTGAAGTCCACCAATAGTGGTCTTCGCATCATAGCCATTGTAGATCTGATCGCCGTACCAGACATGCCCCAAGGCATCATACTGAGTGGTGCCCTGCAGATACATCACGATGACGTCGTCGGCATACTCGAGGCCACCCGCCATCGGCGTGGCTCGCCCGTTGAGGTAGGAGCCTTTATCCATCGCCATGGTACGAATGGGTTGCGACCGCGACGGATAGAGCGGGTCTCCCTGCGGTCTCGCTAAGGGAACGCCGAGGGTGAAGACCTTGCCGCTTTTCACCGATTTGACGCCGTCGAGGACTTCCTTGTTGTTGAGGAAGTTGAGTGCGCCGAGTTCGTCGTTTGCGCCCCATCGACCCCAGTTCTTGGGCGCGTCCTTGAGCATTTCGCGAAAATCTGCGGGCTTGTCTGCCATAGGTAAATCTCCGAAGCGAAGCGAATTGATGCTCTAGAAGCGGAAGAACGGCCGGCGCACTATGGCGCCGGCCGTCCACAGTCCTTTTAACTAGCGATGGATCTGTTCCAGCTTGTTAATGTCGTAGAGGCTGGCGACCTTCTTCGGATCAACCGTCGGATATCCTCCCGGGCATTCCCAGATGGTTCCGCGATCGTTCTGCAGGTCGAGCACCTGGACCGATTGGAAGTTGGTGGTGTCGGTGCCTTTGTTGATCGCCGCCAAGGCCGGGAGCTCATAGGTCTCGCTCCACTTCTTCTGGAATTCCCACGCCTTCCAGAGCTTGCCCTTGCGATCCCATGCGAAGGACAACCAAGCATCGTAGTTCTGCGCGTCCCACAACATGACCACGCTGCTGTACGGATGGCGAGGGTCCTTAGGCGTGCGCTCGACTACAGCGTAACGGCGAACTGACCACACGTCGTCAGGAATGATGCCCTTGGGTCCATACAGATGAGTGTAATCGTACTTCGAATCGACCACTCCGAGAACGTCGCGCCATCCGAGGAACTTCCAGTTCCATTCGAGGGGACGACCCGAGAAGCTATAGAAATCTTCGATGGTGTGGTCGGTGCCCAGCAGCGAGTCAGATTTGACTTCTGCCGAGATACGACGCACGCGTCGGAGGTTGGGGATATACGCCCACGCATCGTCCGCGCGAGTCGGGTCGGCGTAGCGATAGACGATAAACACGGTTCCGCGAATATCGAACGGGGAGAAGAATCCGGTGAACTCCTTCCAGAAGAAGTCCTTTGCGTCGGCGATCCCCAGCAAGCCGCCCTGGTTCTGTAACTGGGCGAGGTTGGTGTAATAGACGCGCGAATAGAAGGAACCCAGGCTGCGCTGGAAGCTGCCGCCACCACCATATAAATCGGCGGTGTTGGTCGGCCCAACAGGCGCGGTCAGGTTCGCCGCGGCGGTCCACTCCTGGGGCGGCTGCTCGTATTGCACCGGCTGATGGGTACCACCGTCGAAACGATCCCAGGTGGCATAGCCGCCTGACATCAGGAAGCCGTAGTTCTGCCAGCGATGATCAAAGTTCCACGCCGCCTTCATTCCAGAAGTTGGGTCGGAAGGATTGAGATCTGAGTTAAGGAAGGGCTGACCGCAGACGTAATTTTCCAGCGACCCGTCCGCTTTCAGCTTGGTCTGGTTCTGATGCTTCGCGCTGCAGTCCTGGTAGTCCTTGCGCGGAGTATGATCGGTTGGCGCGATGATCGCCATCTTGAATTCGGGGAACGTCAGCTGCTCGAGGTAACCGGGCGGCATGAACGGACGCATGCGCTCAATGTCTTTGGCCGTCAGAACATCGCCAGGTTTGAAATCCGGCTTGGCGTTGGCGTTCTTCTGAAACCATTCGTCAAAGGTCTGCCGAGTGTAGCTTTTCACGTCCTGCGCCATCGCCGACGATGCAACTAAACCTACCAAGGCCGCGAGCGCGACTCCGGCTGCGGCACGGCTCCAACGCCTTGTCGCACCAGGTCGAGCCAGCATCCACCGTTTCGCTGGTGTCATGTTGTTCTCTCCTTCCAGATCTAAAAGCACAATTAAATATCCTTCTCTACTGGATGTTTTCCCAGTAGCCCACTAGCCGTTCTCCCCAACGCATCAGCCGCCGTATAACGAACCGCCGGGTCAGCCTCGGGTATCATCGCCATCAACACAGGAATGCAAGCGGGACGTCCGATCCTGCCAAACGCCCACGCTACGCCCGCACGCATCATGGGATCCTTGATGTTGCGTAGACTCTCCTGGAGCACCGCCACTTCACTTTCCCCGCCCTGCAATCCGATCGCGCGGGTAGCCCAGATTTGGAGGTTCTCATCGGGAGAGGCGAGCGCAGCCAGAAAGACTTCGCGACCGTTATCGAAGCTCACTATCTCGAGCAACTGGCCGAGATGTTGACGGGTCAGTGCGTCGTCGCTGTTAATCGAGGTGACGAGATACTTCACCGCTCCCCGATCGGCGTAATGAGTCAGGGCTACCGCGGTTGCGAGACGCACATCGGCATCCGGGTCCGCCATCATCTTAGTAAGGTCGGGAACGACGCTGCGATCGCGCGCCTCGCCGAACGCGAGCGCGGCAATGGCGCGTACCTCGGGGCGCGACGGATAACGCGCCAGGTACTTCGTTTCATCCATCGCCGTGCTGTCGCCTTGCTGAAACATGGCGCGAGAAATTTCCGCGGCTTCCAATGGATCGTGGTTTTCGGCGAGCAGCTCGTGCATCTTGGCGCCGACATTGCGGTCGTGAGACTTCCCTAATGCCCTGACTGCAGTGAGCCGGGTCACTTGATCGTTGCTCCCGGCCGCTTCGATCAGTAACCCCGTCATTTCGGGATCGCCATTTCGGCCAAGCGCATCCAGCAGCACTCGCTTGTCAACGACGGTGGCGGAGCCGTAGAGCTTCTTGAGCAGTGCTTTCGAGGCCGGATCGTTGATTTCGCTCAATCCATCGATCGCGGCCATCCTCAATGTAGTCTCCGGAGCGTCGAAGGCCGCCTTCAGAACCGGAATGCCGGTTGGCTCGCCGCCCTCCGCCAACGCCGCCGCCGCGTAGCATCGCTCGTAGGGATCCTTTTCCTTGAGCCCCTGGCGAAGGACCAGTATGGAGAATCGTTGCAGGCTCTTCAGGTTAGCCGGATCCTTGTAGCCGTCGCGACTAACCTCGTGCGCGGCGCCGGACACATCTCCGCTCGCGATCATCTTCTCAACCGAAGACATTGATGAGCCACGGCATCCGGCCACCGCGATAAGCATCCCTGCGAGGAAGACCGATTTAAGTTGATCAGCCAATTTGTACTTTCGTTTATCCACTTGAACTACCGCTTATGCCCAAAGATCGTCGGTGTAAATACGAAATTTTGGCCTTAGTAGATCCTCTTTACCTCAGCAATTGAGCCTCGTTTTACCTAGAACCGATACCGGACACGAACCCAGAATTCGTCGTCTTTGTTACGCTGCGCGCCGCCAGCCTGCTCATGCGCGTATCCAAAAACGGTTTCTGAAAATGGATGTCCGCCCTGGAAGGCCGTGAAAGGTCCGACGTCATGCTTGTTTTCCTTGCCAAGGAACGCATCCGCGCCGAGACGTGCGGACCAGTGATCGCTCAACAGGTACTCTACGTCACCACCGATAGTGGCATCAGTTCCTTCAGAACCGAACGCGAAGAACGTCGTCGGAATTATTTGGTCGCGATAGTAGTGCGTCTGGGTGAAACCGGTGAAAATGAAATCATTCACACCAGTGACGATGCCACGCTTTCCGCCTTGCGCGCTGCTAGCCCCAGGATAGTAGGTCTCGAAAACCTGGAAGCTGGTGAAGAAGGTACGCTCGGGATTGAGGAACTTGATGAAATGCTGCAGATCCGCACCGATGACGTAGGCAAGGATGTCGTTGTTTGACGTCCAGTCGAGCGAGTTGGTGTTGTTCAAGCGGGCGTTGTGCGTCCACGACGATTCGACACGGAAGACCAGTCCGCTGGTATTTTCGTAATAGTCAGCCGAGAGGCCGAGCGTGTTCACCTTGTGGTAAACGATCTGCGCTTCCGCCCCGAACGTGCAGTCATCAATGAAGGTATCCGGTCTAACCGAGCCCTTCAGATGGACGTGGTTGGAAGGCACCACAACGATAGGCAATCCACCCGCCCCAGGACCGAGAGTTACCGGTACGCCTCCTGACACAGTAGCCATGTTAGCGCACGCGGGATTGAGTGCCGGTGCATAGTTAAGCTTGGTCAATGCAAAAGTCGGCGTGTCGCGATTTCCCAGGTAGTCCGTCAGCGAGAAGCGAATCTGAGGATCGGGAACTTCCCAGTCAATCTTGGCGCCGACTCCGGTGTTCCTAATGCTCCATGCCGGAGTGCGTTCGTTGGTCAGCGCAAAGTTGGTCTTGTGCAGACATCCAGGGGTGGGACTTCCCGCGCATAGACCATCAGTGAACAGACCGTTGTTGAAAGCAAAGGCGCGCTTTTCGTCGCCGAACGCGACCGCCCACGGCTGACCCGACTGTCCGAGTCCGACCGGAATGAACTGGTCGAAGTTCCAAACCAGGTTGGCCGCTACGTCGCGGAAAAAACCGATATCGCCGAAGCGATGCTGAAGGTTAGCCGACAGCTGCGGAATTCGAATGTCCTCGAAAGGCTCGATGAAGAAGTGCTGTGCGTAGTCAACCGGGTTGACGATATCCTGCAAGCGGAAGAAGTCAGCTTTGCCCCACACCGTCTGCTGTTTGCCGAGGCGCAGCCAGTTCTGCCCGAGGAAGTCCCACCGGAAGTCTACGTAGGCTTCCCGGATGGGGTAGTAAATCATGTTGCTGTCGTCGCGCTCGAAAGCCAGGTTCTCTTTCGAGAGCTGGGTCTCCACGCAACCACTGCATGGTTTCAGGAATTTCGTTGCGGGATCGATCGGATCTGGGAAGGCGAAGTTCCTGGCTCCGATGAACTTGAAGCGCTTCGGATTGTAACCGAAAGCGTTGAGAAGGTTGTAGCCGGAGCCGCCGAGAATCAAGTGGTCAAACGGCGAATGACCAATACCGGAATATCCTGTGGTATGGTCACCGAAGCGGTCCGCGATCAACGAATACGCGGCCTCGTAGCCACCGCGCAGTTCCATGAAGTATTCGAGCGAGGCGTTTTGCGCTACCGGACCAAAATTAGCCCCCGTGAAAAAGGTCCCAGTAGGCTGAAGGTCGATGCGGTTACGAATCGACGCGACGTTGTAATCCTTGACGTAGTTTTCGCTTCGAATGATCTCCTGATTCTCAAGGTATCCGTGGATCTGGCTGGTGTTCTTTAATTCATCGAACATTCCGCCGGTTTGCGTTTGCGTTTGCGCCGGGGCCTGCTCCTGAGCCTGCGCCTTGGGGACCACAATCAGTGCCGAGAGTAGACCTAGCAGACACACTCCGCTAAGCCACAAGCACTGGCGAGTTTTGTCCAACCTGGACATAGTTTCTCCTCCCACCGATAGATTACGCCAGGACGCCAGCGCTAAACTCCTACGCCGCGACCCACCACATTAAACCCCTAGTCAGTCCTTAAGGCCGGGTTCGCAGTAGCACGTACTCGAACCTCCCGCTCCTTAACCTGAGGAGTCGGTTCGGCATCGCGCTCGACGAACTTCGGCCTTACGATCGCAAAGATTGACGGAACCAGCGTGATAGCTGCCAGCCAGTGCGTCAGCATCAGCAAGCCCAACAGCATCGCCATTTCCGCAGAGAACCGCAGACTCGACATCCACACCCAAGGTATGATGCCTCCGACCAGGGTAGTCGCGGTAAAGGTGACCGCCATACCCGAGGTCGAGATCGCGCGTTTGATCGCGGCATCGTGGTCGAGCAAGCGCGTATACTCCCGCTTGATCCGATCCACGACATACAAGATGTAGTCGACCCCGATTCCCATGCCTACTGCGGTAACAGGCAGGGTGTTGATGTTCATTCCTATACCCTTCAGACCTATGTACAGGAAGCTCACGACACCGGCTGCTACCAGAGTTACCAGCACCATCGAGCCGGCTACAAAGGACATGTAACTAAAGCTTACCAGCAGGAACACCACGAGCGTTATGAGGATGGTGCTAACTTTATCCGAGTAAGCTACTTCTTCGTTCAAGGCCGCGGTGGTGCCGATGGTGCCGCCCGCGAACACATATTTCACGCCTTTCAGTGGATGTGCGGCGGAGAATATTTTCGCCCGCTCCATTGCCTCTTCGATGGTCGAGCCCTTCGCATCCTTGTAGAAGATGACGAATTGACCATCTTTGGCCTGGAAGTCCATATACTCAAGGATGACCCCGGGCACCGGAGCGTTAGCTTCGTACATGAAGGTCATGTTTCCTACACCCGCAGCATCAGGTGGAACCACCGCCCACTTCGGATCGTCGTAGTGATAGAGCCGATTGACACTCCGAACCAGCGTTGGCAAGTCGCGAGTACCGCCCGCTTCCTTTTGCTCGAGCATGTAGTGCCGGAATTCGTCGAGGGTTGCTAATACTTCCGGGTCCTTGAGCGCGTCGGCCTTCTCGCCTTGCAGATAGATCACGAGTTGGTTGGAACCCGCAAACTTCGCATTGATGGCGCGGGCCGACTTGTTGAAATCCGAATTGAAAAACAGCAAGGGAGATCCCGCCTCGGTCTCGCCGACCGGGATACGGCCAGCCTCGAAGGCGCCCGCTGCTACAATCACCGCAGTCAATCCGAACACTACCCAGCGGCCGCGGGGGCTGGTGCAGAACTCGCCGACATCCTTCAGCAATTTCGCCATCCAGTGTGGGACATAGTGCGCCTTGGTGCGGGGCGCGGGCAGAATGTCAAGCAACACAGGAATGAAAAATAGAATGGTGAAGATGTTCGACAATCCCCAGAAGCTCGCGAAGAAGGCCAGCTTGCGAATCAAAGGGATGGTTGCAACCGCGAGCACCAGGATGCCCGCCGCATCGGCCAGAACCCCGATGCCACCCGGCAGCAGCAGCTCTCTCATCGAGGCCAGTACGGCCTTATGCTTATCGCCGGAGGTCTCGAGCTCCTCGAAATAGCGCTCCGTCATCTGCACGCCATGACTAGTGGCGCGGGCGGACACCAGTAGGGGAATAACCAGAACCAGGGGATCGAGGTTGTAACCCAGGATGCCAAGGAAGCCCAAGCCCCAAACCGCCTGTGCGAATCCGCCGATGACCGGCAGCAACACGCCGTAGAGGCGGCGAAAATAGAATATCAGGGTGCCGAAAATGAACAGGAACGTGACGGTGAAGATTTTTGCTAACTCACCGGTATAGAACCAGACCCATCCTTTGAGCATCGGCTCGCCGGCGACGAAGAGGGTGGTGTTGCTATCCTCCACCGCCTTCTTGATGGCCATGATCTGTTTATGGATGTTTCCGTAGTCCAAGCGCTCTTCGTTGAACCCAGCCAGGATCAGGGCCGACTTGCCATCGGTGGAAACGAACTTTCCGTACACGATGTCATTATTGAACATCGACTCTTTAAGCTTCTTGAGTGCGGCGGGGTCGGTCGGAATCTCTTCGGGCAACACCGGCTTGGCGACGATCAGACCGCCAGAGGTAGTAACGATGTTGCGGATTTTGACGTGCGCCAGCGACGCGACCTGGTAATGGTTGACGCCGTCGATCTTGTCTACTTCTTCCGTAATGTAACGGATCTTCTTGAGCGTTTCGGGAGTGAAGATGTCGCCGTCTTTGACTTCGAGACTTAAGCTGACGATGTTGGCTCCGCCGAAGGTCGGACGGAAATGATTGTACGCCTTGATGTAGGGGTGAGCCTGGGGAATCAGGTCCGCAAACTGACTGTACATCTGAACCGAGAAGGCGTGGTAACCAAAAAACACCGTCGCCAGCAGCAACCAGGTCAGAGAAAACCAACGGTACCGCAGCGTGAAGTCGGCGATGGCATGTACCATCCGCTCCGCGACAGGTAGTTCTTGTTCATGAAGCTGCATTGAAACCTCGAAACTGCGACTTTGCGCCTTTTATCTGGAGTGACTTACTGATCCGGCTTGTCTGAATGACCGACCGCTTCCTCAAACCCCGCCCGCCGCTACCAGCAGTTCTCGATTGAAGGGGGCCCAGTTTTTGCCACCGTCGGTTGAAATGAGAAGGGTTCCTTTTCCTCCGGTTACGATTCCCAGCGAACCGTCGGGGGCAAATGATACGGTGCGCAACCAGGTGAAGACCGTGCTCGAAGTCTCGGTATTAAGTTTCCAGCCGTCCGCCTGTTTCTCGGTCAGGGTTCCCAGGATGCCGCTGGCAACCGGCATGCTCCCCGCCGGAAGCCCGAGGCTAAATAGCGTGTTGCGAGTGTCTGCATGGGTCGCTTGCCAGTTCATACCGGCGTCGGTGGTATGCAACGCGAAACCGCCGGCTCCCACGATGTACCCTTCCTGCGGGCTGAGGAATCCGGCCTGAAACAGGTAGAGGTCCTGTTCCTCGAGACTAGGAATACCGCGATGGCGTGCCTCTTCGTCGGTCACGTCCTCAACGTACTTGGGCAGACCGGAAACTTTGGTCCGCTCTTGCCACGTATGTCCGCCATCTGCAGTGTGCAGGATGCTTCCAAACTCTCCCACGATCCATCCTTCCTTGTCGTCCAGGAAGGTAGCGGAATTGAGAGTTAGGTCCTTCTTGAGTCCGAGATCTTCCCATGTCGCGCCATCGTCGGCCGAATGAAGAATGGTGCCCTCGGGTCCGACCGCCCAGACTTGTTTCGGGTCCTTGCCGCGGGCAAATCCGGAGATGTTTTGCTTTACCCCGGCGGGCGGCTGGACCTGCGCCCAGGTCGCGCCACCATCGGTGGTCCGGAGCAGGAGCCCGCGTTCTCCGCCGATAACGGCATTGGAGGAACCATTTGCGCTGACGCAGAACAGGGACTTATGCGTTCCACTTTTTTGCAGCGTGACTTTGGTGGCCCCGTCGTCGATCGCCAGGATGGTTCCGTAGCTTCCCACCACCCATGCGCGATCTTTGCTCGGCACGCTGGCGCCGTAAAAATCTTCGCGATCCGGCAGGATCCGTCCCTCGGCGGAACTTCCCAGTCGCTGATGGATCGCTTCGAGTTGTTCCCGGCCCTCGCATCCGGCGCCGAGGAGCAACGCCATGCCAAGCAATAGCGGAATAATCTTCGGCGCAACCTTACCGTTATATTTGTATGAAAATGACGACATTACCCTTCCAACTGGTTTTCCTTACTGCTCAAGTGTTGATCTGGATTTCGATGTGCCGCACCGGCCTTCAGCGCCTTTCTGACAGCGTGAAGCCGGTTGTCACCCGCGGAGCCGGTCGCGTGATGAGGTAGCAGCTAACAATTGCGGGAATTGAAGGTCTCCGATGTTGGACTGTCACGTTTCTAACCGATGAAATCAGGTTTAGCAGGCTATCTGCATAGCGCCTTAAACATCTCTCCGCGAAAACTTAGTCCAAGCACTTTCCACCTCGAAACGTGAACTCTCGTTCGGCTGTGAATTAACAGTTCAGTTTCAAATGTCAAGAGCGACTGCTTAAACGACCAATCGAACGGTCGGTAAGTTGGTTTAGCGCGCAGTCTCGATGCTTCGCTTTTGCTACTCAAAAAGCACCGGCGCAATTTCCTACACGCAGGATCACTTTTTCGTCGCGAAATGACTCGAAAGCGACTTCCGAACTTGACGACCGCCAGCGACCGTTCGGAACTTTGCCTCGCGTCCGAGGAAAAATTCCACTACTCGCCGCTGACAGTTCTTTTCATCCACGACCGGGAACAAAGCTCGGGAAGATGGTGCTTTTATCGTGTCTTTTTGTTTTTGGCGGGGATTGCCCTGCTCTAAGGCGTTCAACGCGGACGATGACGCTCGATTCGGGCTCAGATAACCTATCATGGTGGGTCCAAGCAGGTTTTGTTTTTGAAAACTGACCCGCTACTCTAAACGAGGAACTATGACCATCCGAACTTTCTTTGCGGGCCGCCGGTCGGGCCTACCCAAAAGGTTTCGTCTGCGTTTTGCGGTCAGCCTGCTAGCGATCTTCGCAGTCGCGGGTTGCGGCAGTCTCGATGCTCAACGCCAAAAAGAGGCGGAACTCAACGCGGCCGAAATATCGATGAATCGCACCCAGATTTTCGTTTCCAACAGCGATATTTCGTACCCTCATCGGGTGCTCGGAAAGCTGGAATATAGCGAACCGTTTTCCCCCGACGCCATCGATACTGAGAAGATCAACAACAAGCTCCGGGCCATGGCCATTGAGCGGTTCGGTGACGAGGTGGACGCGATCCAGGACGCCCACAGCGACATTAACGATGACGGCACCAAGGTAACCGCCACCGGCGAGGCATTGCGGATCACCTCGCCATGCTCATTCTGCCGCCACAAGACGCCCGACCCGCCTGCTGGGCAGGCGAACGCGCAGTCGTCCACCCCCCAGCCTTAAAAGCGTCAGCTTTAGCGCTCTCCCTCATGCCAGTTGTGCATGTGCTGGCGATGGCTGTCGAGGTAGAACTCCGGGCCGTAGAATTTGTCGTAAAACTCCATGTCTAGATGATGCGCCTGAGTGTAGGGCCGCATATAGAAGGTAGGGACGCTGGCCGGAAAGCGCCCATAAGTATCAAAAATATACTGGGCGACTTCACCCAGCATCGCGACAAACTCCGGCGTATACCGCTCAACCCGCTCTTTGACGTTGCGATTTTCCTTGAACGGTCCTTTTCGTGCCGGATCGAAGGTGCCGCCGGGCCCGAACTTTATCTGCTCAAAACGCCGCGCCGCCTCCCGCATGTCCTGGTAGTAGGGCGGGCATAGCCCTTCGAAATGCTTGTCGATTCCGACCGGATTAGGCGCACCGTGGCGTGGATCGCGCGAGAAGCGGAAGTTCAATCCGGTAATGCCGTCGGGGGCAAACGCGCCCATTAGGCTGGGCGGATTGATGCCGGTAAACATCCATCCGCCGAGTCCCATCGCCTGCAGCGCTAAGACCATGTTGTGGCACACGATGGCAAGTTCCATCGCGCCGGTCGCGAGGCAATATTGGTCGAAATCGGCCATCGAAAAACGCTTGGCCAAATCGAGCATCCCCTTCTTCGCGTAGGGCTCCAAATCCCCGCATATCCGGTTGTTTTTGGGATCGAAGGGCGTAAAGCCCATCCCGAGGTACACCGCTAAGAGGTCGAACATCTGCTCCGAGAGATCGATTAGCGGCGCAAACAAGGTGCTGCCGGGCTTATTGGCATTCCAATGATTATGGGCGCTGGTATGCGGGATCTTCGCCGGCACCGTCGCACGCTCGTCGGCGAGCTTCACGCAATGCTCCTTGACGCGCGCGATGAGTTCGCTCGGCCCCTCCTGGAGTGGGCGCGCGAGCGCCTCCGGGTCGAGGTCACGGAACTTCGTAAGATAGGTTCCGCTATCATCGGTGAAAATCAGTTCCGAGGCGTATATTCCGGCACCGCTCGGATAGGTGCGGCCGAGGAAGCGCACTGGATAGTTACATCCGGTGTCGGCTTCGCCCGCCGAAGTATGCTCCATGCCGGTATTCCATCCGCTGATGCCGGTGCCGCATAGAATCAGAACAGTACGCTCGAGGTCATTGAGGGGAACGGCCGGGTGTTTCGACTGGTAGGCAAGCGGGCCGTCGGGAATCGCCATCCCAAGCCCGAAGCGTCGCGCGCGGCGGCCAAACAGGGCGTCGAGCAGCGGAAATTTTGCAATTTCACCTAGGACGCGTTGATCGGCAGAATCGGAACCTTTGGAAGCCATACAATTTGTAACCTCATAAAGTTGAGCATCCATAAATGGCAATTTCGCGCGAGGCATGCTAGCCGAGTTTCATCCGGTTTTTTTCGTAACCACCTAAGTCAGGAGAAATTCAGTGGAATTCGGCATTGGCATCAGCACCCACATCGGCAGATGGGACATCATTCGCTACCTCGAAGAACTCGGCTACGACCGCGTATGGGTCGGCGACTCACAGATGATCTGGTCGGATTGCTACGCCACCATGGCGCTGGCAGCCGAACATACCTCGCGCATCAAAATCGGCACCGGGGTCTCGATTGCGGGTACCCGGCTCGCGCCGGTCACCGCGCATTCGATCGCGAGCATCAATGAGATCGCGCCGGGACGGATTTTCCTCGGGGTCGGCACCGGTCACACGGCGATGCGCGCGATGGGCATGGATCCCATCAAAACCAGCGAGTTCCGCGAATACCTGCGCGTGGTGCGCGCGCTCCTCGAGGGCAAGGCGGTGGATTATACCTACCGCGGCAAGACTCGCGAGATCACCTTCATGCATCGCGATCGACATTTCGTCAACCTCGATAACCACATTCCGATCTATGTCGCCGCCAACGGCCCCAAGGCCTTGCAGGCTGCGGGCGCATACGGCGACGGCTGGGTAACTGTCGGTGGACAGCCCGAGGTCGCAAAGCCCAAGCTCGAAATGATCCGCAAAGGCGCGCAGGACACAGGCCGCGACCTGAAGAATTTCCACACCTCGTTCATCACCAGCAGCTGCGTGCTGCGGCCCGGCGAAAAGCTGACCGATCAGCGCGTCATCGACGAGACCGGAGCGTTCGTCATGTGCGAGCTGCACTTCTTCTATGAAATCTGGAAAGACCTCGGCGAGAAGGATGAACTGGTCCCACCACATTTTAAAAATATCTGGAGCGATTATCTGAAGCGGGTCAAAAGTTTCAGCCTGCCGGAGAATGCGCGCTTCCGTCAGATTCACGACGGTCACCTGGTTTACCTCCAGCCCGAGGAGCGCCGCTTCGTGACGCCCGAGGCGATTCGCTCAAGCTGCATCGTCGGCACGCCTGAGGAGATCATCGCGCAAATCCGCACCATGGAAAAAGGCGGCATGCAAGAAGTCGTCATATGGCCGCCGATGGACTTCGAACGCAAGGTGTTCCGCGACTTCGCAGAATTGATCATGCCCGCCTTCCGTTAGCAAATCCTGCCGCATTGGCATCGGACAACGCGTTCGATGCCAATGTGAATCCTGCTCGAATCCGCTCGTCCAAAACACTGGAAGCTCGGAGACCTGGTCCTAACAAACTTCAACCTGAGGAGCTTTTAAAGTGTTGAAACTGACTGATTTAATTCTGGGAGCCGCCGCATCATGCTTGATGACTGGCGGTATCATCCTCGGCGGCATTTACCCGTGCGGTGTCGCTGCTGCGCAAACTGCGCCCGCCGGAACCGAAGTGACCGCGGCGCAAATCACCAATATGCGCAGTGACCTGCAGCAAGAAATCAATCGCGCAAGGGCCACCGGCGCCGATGTCGCCGAGGCGGAGCGCAACGAGAAGAAGGGCGACGAACTGCTGGCGCAGGGCGACGCACGCCAGGCCCAGGTCCTGTTCGAACAGGCACGCGCAGCTCTTCCGCACAGCGATCTGCGCACCAGCGTCGGCGGCCGGAGCGCCGATCCAACCGGCGGCGCCGGCGCGGAATCGAAAAATCCCAACGTCGGCGCTACCGATCCAAGTGGCAATCGCGGCCCCTGACGCCTAGCGATGCACCTCTTCGAGCTTGTTGATGTCGTACAAGTTGGCGACATGGGCTGCGGTAGCGGTTGGATAGCCGTTACCGTAGCCGCTGAAGATGGTGCCGCGATTAGCCTGCACGTCGATCACGGTTTCACCCTGTAAAATCGTCGCCTCGACGCCGTGATTAATCTCGGCGAAACTTTTGAAATCCTCGGTCCACTTGTTCTGGAAAGCCCAAATCTTCCAGAGCTTCTTTTCCCGATTGAACGACAGCGACATCCACGGATGCCAGTTTTCGGCGTCCCAGAACATCACCACCGAACTATAGGGATGATGCGGTTCCTTGGGAGTTCGTTCCATTACCGCAAAGCGGCGAATTGACCACGCATCATTCGGGATATCGCCATACGGCCCGTACAGGTGCGAATAGTCGTACTTCGAATCCATGATGCACAGAAGGTCCTTCCATCCGATGAAGCGCCAGTTCCATTGCAGCGGCCGTCCCGAGAAGCTGTAGAAGTCCTCCTGCGTCTGGTCGGTTCCCACCAGCGAATCAGATTTTACTTCGACCGAAATACGGCGAACGCGGCGCAATTTCGGATCGTACGCCCAGGCGTCATCGGCGCGATGCGGGTCGGCGTAGCGAAAGGTGATAAACACCTGGCCGCGCATGTCGTAAGGTGAGAAGAACCCCGCGAACTCTTTCCAGAAATAATCTTTCGCGTCAGGCGCATCGAAGACTCCGCCATTGGCAGCCATCGGCGCCAGCGCGGTCAAGTAGACCCGCTGGTAAAAGCTGGAAATGATTTTGTCGAAGGTGCCTCCGCCGCCGTAAAATTGATCCGCATCGGTCGGAAGCGTGCTGGTCACCGGAACTCCGCTGCTCCACGCATTCGGTGGGCCTTCGATCACTTTGGGCGCCTGCCCTACGTGCCCACCTTCAAAGCGATCGAAGATGTAGAGGAAGTTCAGCGAAAACTGCCCGAAGTTTTGCCATCGATACTCGAAATTCCACGCCGCCTTGACGCCCGAAAGCGGATCGCCGGCGGTAATGGCGGCATTGGAGAATGGCTGCCCGCAAACGTGATTGCTCATGCTGCCATCGGCGTTCAGCTTGACCTGCGGCTGGTATTTCTCGGTGCAATCGCGATAGTCCTTGCGCGGCTGATGGCTTTTGCTCGGGATGATCTCCGCGCGGAACTCCGGGAAGTTGAGCTGCTCGACGAAACCAGGCGGCAGGTACTCGCGCAAGCGCTCCATGTCCTTGGCCGTGAGAACCTCGCCTGGCTTGATATCGGGAGTCGACGGCTGTGGCTTCGCGATCCAGGCGTCCAGGGTCTCGCGCGTATAGCTCTTGGTATCCTGCGCATGAGAGGGGGCGGCTATCGTCAACAGAAAAATCAAACCCAACAAACAAACCTGGGCCGTGCGCGTGATCACACAACGCGATGGCATGATAAACTTTCTCCTCGTTCCAATTTCAATCGCGGTGACAGGCGGCTACGCGAGACATTCCGGCATGGCCTGAGTCTCGCTCCGACGTGACGGGATCTAATATGAAACCAAACGCGGCCCTGTCGTCAAACGAATAGGCTCGAAACCAACTTAACTGTCGCGTCAAAGACGCTACTACTTACGGATTGCTCAATGTCGAATCTGACTGCCAACTCTCAGCCCTCCGAACAGCTCCAACTGGGCCTGTTCATGCCCAACTGCAGCAACTCGGTTTCAATCAGCACCTACAAGGCGGTGCCGGATGATTGGACCTACGACTCAAATAAAGCGATCGCTCAGGCCGCCGAAAAAGCCGGCTTCGATCTTTTATTCCCCATCAGCCGCTGGCGCGGGTTCGGCGGCGAGACCAACTACCTCGGCACTTCGCTCGAAACCATGACGTGGGCGGCCGCTCTGCTGGCGGAAACCCAACGCATCGCGGTTTACTCGACGGTACACGTCCCGGTTTTTCATCCGCTCGTGACCGCGAAGATGGGCGCCACGCTCGATCACATCGGCAAGGGGCGATGGGGTTTGAACGTCGTCAGCGGATGGAGCAAGGAAGAATTCGGCATGATGGGCATCGACATCCTGCCGCATACCGAACGCTACCAGCGCACCCGCGCCTATTTGGAAATCCTGCGCGGGCTGTGGCGCGAGAAACCGGGCACCTTCAACTATGAGTCTCCATGGTATCAGATCAAAAACGGCTACCTGAGTCCGCAGCCATTGCATCAGCCACCGATTGCCAATGCCGGCGTGTCCGAGGAAGCCAAGGACATGGTCGCCGAACTTTGCGACTGGTCGTTCATGAGTTTGCGCTCGATCGAGTCCGCGAGCGAGGTCACTAGCGACATCAAGGGTCGCGCGCAGAAACGCGGTCGCAAAGTCCGCTGCGCCTGCTATCCCTATGTCTTGTGGCGCGAGACCGAACGCGAGGCCGAAGCCGAGCGCAAACGCATCGTCGAGCATGCCGATCCGGTCGCGATCGAGAACTGGTCGAGCGGACTGGCGCTCAACAGCGGATCATTCGATCGCTTCACGATGGAGATGTTCGCATTCGGCGCGGGCGCGATTCCGATCGTCGGCACCAAAGAACAGGTTGCCGAAAAGCTCGCGCTGCTCCATCGCACCGGCGTCGACGCCGTGCTGATGTGCTTCTTCGATTACCTCGAAGACACGATCCGCTTCGAGCACGAAATTCAGCCGCTGCTGAAGCAACTCGGCGTCCGCGACTGACGGCGTCAATACGCGCTTTCGAGGATGCCGAAAACGTCTTCGCGTTTTACCGGGCGCGGATTGCTCACTACCAGTGCGTCCTCCATGGTGTCCGTCACGATGCGCCCGAAGTCCTCGCGCGGCACCTTGACCTCGCGCAGCCGCGACGGCAGTTCGAGGTCCTTGACCAGCTTGCGCAGCGCCACGATGGATGCGTTGCCTGCCGCCTCTTCCGACGACGCGCCCTCGATGCCAATCGCCGAGGCGATCCGTTGCTGGCGATCCAACGTCGCGCTCAGGTTGTACTCCATCACCGGCGGCAACATGATCGCCGAGGTCACGCCGTGCGTAATGTTGTACAACCCGCCGAGCTGATGGCCGATGGCGTGGCTCAGCCCCATGCTCACGTTGCCCAGCGACATGAGCGAGAGCCACGCGCCGAGCTGACACGATTGCCGCCTTTCGAGATCGCGTGGGTTGCGTGCCGAGTCGAGCAAATTGCGCGAAAGCCGCGTTAGCGCTTCCGTCGCGGTCGCATCGGAAAGCGGCATGTGCTGGGTCGAAAGCAGCGTCTCGACCGCATGATCGATGGCGCGCATGCCCGACGCACCCCATAGCCAGGTCGGCGTATTGACCGTCACCTCGGGATCGAGGATGACCTCCTTCGCCATCATCTTGGTCCCGAAATAGAGTTCCTTGTGCGAGTTCTTTTCGTTGAGCGCCCCCGCGTATGCGGTAAACTCGCCCGCCGAAAGCGTGGTCGAAATCGCGATGATCGGAACCTCGCGGTTGTTCAGCGCCGGAATGTGAAACTTGTCCGGGTATTCGAACTTCACCACGTACCGATCCATCTGCGCGTCGGTCTCGATTCCCTCGGCGAGGCACAACGAAACCATTTTCGCCGCATCGATCGGAGAACCGCCGCCGAAGCTGACGATGAAGTCAGCTTTTTTGTCGCGGGCGATTTTCGCCGCCTCGATGATGCCGGCGCGCGGGCCATGCTGCGCGGTTCCGGTATACGTCGCAACGTGGGCGGCGCCGAGGATCTTTTCGGCCTCCGCCACCAGCTTCGTTTCATGCGCAAGATGACTGCTGGCTATCAGCAGCACGCGCGTGCCGCCGAATTCCTTCACGTCGGCCGCGAGCGAGGCGAAGGTGCCCGGTCCGAATCGGACGCGACGCATCACCGGATAATCGAATTTTCCCGTCAGCATGGTTGGTGCGCTCATCGACGATACTCCCTGTCCGGATCCCACTTTTGTTACTTCTTGAACGGCGCGAACGGATTCTGCACGTCTCCGATCAGTTGCGAGGTCGCGTATTGATCGAGCGTGTCGAGGCTCCATCCGCCTTCGTGGCAAAGCGAGCGGCTTACTTCGGGCTCCCGATACAACCCGACTTCGTCACCGCCGACCTGGAAGGTGCGGCCATTGACGTTCGACGCCGCATCGGTGCAGAGCCATACGGCCAGCGCCGCGACCTGCTCGGGCTTGTTCTCGAGGAAGCTCTGATCGACGCGATGGCCGCCGAGCGCGCCCTGCTTGTAGGTATCCTGGATGCGCAACATCGCCTCGACCGCTTCCGGTGTTCCAAGGCGGGTCGCCGCGCGCGGCCGAATCGCATTGCATCGAACCCCGTACCGTCCGAGGTCCTGCGCGATGGTGCGGGTGAAGCCGACGATGCCTTCTTTCGCCGCCGAATAGTTCGACTGCCCGAGATGTCCGAGCCCGGATTCTGAAGCGGTGTTGAGGATGACGCCGCTTTTCTGCTCGCGAAAAATCACCGACGCGTGGCGCGTGGTCGTAAAGCATCCTTTCAGATGGACCGCGATGACCGCGTCGAAGTCGTCCTCGCTCATATTATAGATGATGCGCGGCCGGACATTGCCCGCGTTGTTGATCAGAATGTCGAGGCGGCCGAACGAATCGATCGCCGTCTTCACGATGTTCGCCCCGCCCTGCATGGTCGCCACGCTGTCGTGATTTGCGACTGCAGCTCCGCCGGCCGCCCGGATCTCGTCGACCACGCCCTGCGCCACGCTTTGGTCGCCGCCGGCGCCGTCAGTATTGCCTCCCAGATCGTTCACTACGACCTTGGCGCCTTCCTGGGCCAACAGCAGCGCTTCCGCGCGTCCAATTCCGCGTCCAGCACCGGTCACGATTGCGACTCGTCCCGCCAGTCGTTGAGTTCCTGATTTCGATGTTGCCAAAGTCACCTCTTTCGATTCCTGCATCAAACGATGCTTGTATAGCGGGAAAGCTAAATCACGCCATCCGCAAAGGAAAGCTTCGGTCCGATATTCGGCGCGATGGCTCGCACTCGTGAACGCTCGGAGTTAGAGTTTTTTCGATGTCACGCGACCAATATCTGCGCTCAACTCTTTTCATCGGTGGGTTCGCAATCGCCACCCTGCTTGGCGCCTGTGCGACTCACGGCTATCGCCCCCCGCAGGTTTCTATCACCCAGCTCGAATCTTTCACTCGCCCGGCCAAAGAGCCTGATTGCACAATGCCGGTTTTGTACGAGGAACCAAAGACCAAGTACCGGAAGATTGCGATCGTCGAAGGATGGGCGGGAAGCATCGATCAGCAGGCCGAACTTCTTGCCGCGCTCAAACAGAAGGCTTGCGAAACCGGCGCCGATGCTCTGCTCGTAATCCAGCAATCCTCGCAAACCACCAACAGCCTCCTCGACAGCGGCGAGATCCAGGCCGGCGACGAAGAGCCGGCGAAACGGTCCGGGGTCGATATCGCCACCCGGCGTAAGATGTCCGATCATTTCACTCAGCAGGGTGAGGCCGGATATCGTGGCTACTATATCGATGCCGCGGCCACCATTTACGTCACCCCGAAATAATCGCCGCATATCGTTCCATCGTTGGCCTCTCGAGGTGGTCCGCCTTCAGTTCTGATGCTCGCAAGCAGCATCGCCATCCGGCGGCTCTTCCTTTCCCGGCCGCCGTCTCCGTTGGCCTACTGGAAGTAGGATTATCAGTCGTGTCATAGAATGGTTCGGGCTCTGGCGGAACCGGTCCACTCGCCTGTCTGCATGGAGCCGTTCGGGGGAACCGCATGGCGCAATCGAGCACCGTAACCTTTTTATTCACCGACATTGTCAATTCCACCCAACACCTCGGAAGGTTGGGGGACGAGGCCGGTCAGCGAGTGTTCCGCGCTCATCACAAAATGTTGAGTGACGCCGTCTCTACTTGCGGAGGCGAAGAACTTGCAGTGGCTCGGTGACGGTATGCTGGCAGCGTTCGCTTCGGCGGCAGATGCCCTCCGCTGTGCGATCGAAATGCAGCAGGCGACCAGCCGCCCCTTGAGCGGAGTGTCATTGGAAATCCGGATCGGGATCCACTCCGGCGAAGCGATGCGCCGGGAAAGCGGATATTTCGGAACCCCGCTGGTCATCGCGCGGCGCATCTGCGACAAGGGCGATTCCGGGCAGATACTGTGCAGCCGGATCATCGCGGAGTTGCTCGCCTCGCGTCACGCATTCAATTTTCGCGAGCTCGGAAAATTCGATTTGAAAGGTATTCCGGCTGCCGGTCGAGGTCTGCGAAGTCGTTTACCAACGCAAGGATCCGGCCGCGCTGCTCAAGCGCACCCCCTTCGTCGGTCGCACCAATCAACTCGACCGGCTGATGGCGAAACTCGATGGCGCCCTCAAAGGGCAGGGCTCGGTGGCGATGCTCGTCGGAGAGGCGGGAATCGGCAAGACCCGCCTCATCGAGGAGTTCCTGGATTTGGCCCAGCACCAGGGCGCGCAGATTTTGCGCGGCAACTGCTATGGCGGCGAGTGGCAGGCTCCCTACTGCCCGTTCGCGGAAGTGCTGATGGGCTACGCGCGACGCGTGGGACGCGACGATTTCAATGCTGCGATCAGCGCGACCGCGCCCTCATTGCTCCGGATGGCGCCGGGGCTGAGCGCCTTCGTGGATAGCGTCGCGGAACCGCGAGTCCTCGACATGAACGAGGAGCGTGCCCGGATGCTCGATGCGATGGCGCAATTTCTGATCGTCGTCGCGGCACACGCGCCGGTGGTGCTGGTCCTCGATGATCTGCATTGGGCCGATCGCGGGACGGTCGGGATCCTCAATCATGTGGTGCGCCTGGTCAGTTCCAACCCGATCCTGCTGGTAGGCGCTTACCGCGATTCGGAAATCGATCGCAAACATCCGCTCGCGCCGGTTATCGCCTCGATCAGACGACTGCCGGCGAGCGAGCTCATTCCGCTCCAGGGGCTCACGGCCGCCAGCATCAAAGAACTTTTGGAGACCATCGGATCCGAAGCAGCCCCCGAACAGCTCGTGCATGCGGTCGGAAGCGAGACCGACGGTAATCCCTTTTTCATTCGCGAGCTGCTGCTTTACCTGCAGGAGAACGGCAAGATTCTGAGCGAAGGAAAGGGCTGGCTCACCAGGTTCAGCGTCGCAGAACTCGGAATTCCCGAAGGTATCAAGGAGTTGATTGCGCAGCGGCTCGCGCGATTGTCAGACCAGGCCAATCGCCTGCTGGTGGTGAGCAGTGCGTTCAAGAGTGGATGCGTATTCTCGGTAGCGGCGATGGTTGCGGATCTTGACGAAGCTGCGGCCCTCAGTGCCCTCGACGAAGCTATCGACGCGCAACTGCTGCGGCCCGGCAACGATCCGGAAAATCTCGAGTTCACTCACGCGATAATTCAGCACACCCTTTATGCCGGACTTAACCCGGCGCGCCGCCTCCGGATGCATCGCAAGATCGCGGAAGCCATGGAAGGGACGTGGGGCGAGCGCGCCTCCGAACACGCCGCGGAAGTCGCCTATCAGTTCTGGCGCGCTGGAACCGCCTCCGGCACCGATCGCGGGGTCGAGTACGCGCTCGCCGCCGCGGACAATGCCGAAGCTGCTTACGCCTATGAGGAAGTAGTAGCCTTCCTGCGCATCGCACTCGAGTTGTTGCCCGCAAACGACGGCCGCCGCGCCCGCATTTCCGCGCGTTTAGGAACCGCATTGATCTGGACCGCCGAACGCGACGACGCCGCGAAGGCCGTCCTTGAAGCCGGGGATCTGGTGGCCATGTCCGAGAGTGAGCAAGCCGCCGCGGACTATCTGGAAAGCGCCGCCTTCGCGATGTATAGCGCCGGGCTGAGCCTTCCCGCGTGGGAGGTTGCGAAGGCCGGGCTGCGGATGATTGGCGAGCGGCGTGACGTGGTATGGGCCAGTCTTCGCGATCTGGATCTCATGCGCGAAGAAGCCGAGAACGCTAACAACCCGGGCATCCGTACCGATACGCCGGGCCAGCGCGAACTGCGTAGCTTCCTGCGCACGCTTACCTCCGAGCAAATCCGGACTCGCGATTTCCCGCCCCCCTATGAATCGCGCGAAGCGATCCTTGCCGATCCGCTGGCCACGCCGGTCGCGCTGCTCTACCTCGCGGCGGCATGTAAACGCAGCTTGCCGATGTGGCGCGATCGGGCGACTGATGCGGAGCGGACCGGGCGCATCGCGCGGGCGGCCCGCGTTTGGGCTAGTACCGCCGTTTGCCAGATACCCTTGGGAGACTTCGTGCAGGCACGGGCGTCGATCGACCGCGCCCTCGCGCTCGGCAAGCGAGCGGCGGGGCTTTCTTCCGGATTTGTAAATATCGATTTGATGGGCGCGCGCCATGATCTGCGGATCGCGCTCGATGAAGGTTGGGAGTCAGCATTCGAGGACGGCACCAGCGACTTGTTCTTCGAACCCAAGCCGGAGCAGAACTGGGCGTTTGCCATCACCAGCTCCAACGGCGCTTATCTTTCGGTTCGGATGAATCGCCACGACCTCGCCCTTCAATTGCTCGGCATACTTCCGCGCGCGCTCGAACTGGGCGCGCCATGGGAACCATCCTATGGTGCGGTGGCTTGCGATGCGCGCCGCCGTTCTTTGGTATGCGAACAGCACCGAACACCTCGAGGTCTTCGAGCGCAACCTTCGGGAAAAAGTTTTGGTGCCCGATTTCCGCTGGCCGATGCGCGATGCGCGGTTGGCGCTCGGCCGCCTGTGCGCGCTGCGCAAACAATATGATGAGGCGCAAATGTGGTTCACCCGGGCGCGCGCCGTCCTCGATGAGGCGGGCCACCTGCCGCTCCGCGCCATCGTCGACCATGACGAAGGCCTGATGTATCTGCGGCGAGCAGAAGCTGGAGATTCGCAGCGCGGCCGCGGGCTTCTGGATGCGGCAATCGCACAGTTTCAAGATCTTTCGATGAGTGGCTGGCTTCGATGCGCCAAGGAAGCGACGGCGCAGTCATGAGATCGTCGACATTGAACTGGGTGCCGCGGTGCTGAAGTTGCCGCGCTGAAAATTCCAGATCGCCACCACCGCGATATAGAGGACCAGCGGAGCGGTCGGCAGCGAGTAACGCGAGTTATCACCGAACTCCAGCAGCGCCTGAACGACCGAGACCGTAAGCACCATCGTCATCACACATGCGTCGAATCCCCATCGTGCTTTTCGCATCAGGAAGAGCCGCAGGAAGTTCGCCGCGCTTAGGAGAAACACCAGGTTTACGATGGCGAGAGCTGCGAGTTCTGTCGCCGCCAGCGCGCGAAAAAGTGGCCGTCGCCGGAACTCACCAAAACATGCCGACGAACGCCAATACAGCGGCGGCTGCCAGAACATTACCCATGCACGTAAAACCCCCGCCGCGTACCGAATCGGATGCGCCACGAATAATTCCAGAGACATCCTGGTAAGCTCACGCGTCAATTGTACGCGGTCGTATCCGGTCTTCTTGTCGATCTCATTCGCGGCCTGGAAGATCGTCATCGCGTAGGTCCCGGTCTCTTTGATCTGCTCCTCGCGCGCCTTCAGATACGGATCGCGGATGCTCGCATATTTGTCCGGTGCGAGTTCGATGAAAGCTCCGCTGTGATTCGTCAGGTTAAATCCGATCAGCGTAGTGAACCCGAAATAACCGATCGTCAACCAATTGAAGAGGCACCAGCCAATCAAGAGCGTTGCGACCGGAGCGGCGAATGAGATCATTCGCTGAAATCGCTCCGTTCTACCAACCGGGGCGGTCGCCAGCATCACGAAAAAGAGCGGCGCAAGGGAAACATAGAGTGGACGCGTGAGCCCCGTGATTGCGATGAGGATCCCGAGTACCGCTTGCTCGCGCCAACCGAACCGCTCCTTCAGCACCATCAACTGAAACAGCAACACGGTTAGCGTCAACAAAAAGGTGCATAGCGTCTCCGACATTATGAAATGTTCGAAGGGCAAGGGACTCAGATCCAGACCGTAGGCAATGCCCGCCATGAGCGCGAACGGCCAGCTTCGAGTGCGGGAGTAAACCATAGTAAACAACATCGCCGCGGTAGCGAGGCCGAGAATACTCTGAAGAACGTAGAGCGCGCGGAAATTCATCCCGGCAAGCAGCATGAACAACGAATAGATCGGCGTGCGAGAGCCATCGTAGCCGGTGAATCGCAAGGCCCGGAAGCAATGCGCAAGTAACAGGTAGTCATGCGTGTCTCGAATGACGGTCGATGGCTGATGGAGGACGACGCGCGCGGCTGCGGCAATCAAGAGGGCGGCGAGCAAGGCTCTCGCCGCTGGATTCCTGACCAACTTACGAACGGCGCGGTCGATCGCAAAACGCATCGAAAGCCGAGTCTATAGCGTCTTGAACGATCACATACGAGGATTGGCGCGGCCGGACGTACGGTAGGAGCGAGGTTTACTGGTTGCGGGGGAAGGATTTGAACCTTCGACCTCCGGGTTATGAGCCCGGCGAGCTACCAGACTGCTCCACCCCGCGTCGGAATACTAACTGCCGCGCCGCACGCTTTCAATACGATGGATGCGAAAGTCCGCATCAGATCGCGGTTTTCTGCGTTTAGCTGGGACGAGCGCTTATGGCTTGGAAGTCAGGTCCGCCTTGCCGCTCGCGAGATCGATCGGCGCCGAAAAATGCTCGTGCACGATCAGCCATTTGCCTTTGACTTTGCGATAGGCGTCGGTCGCGCGCATCGTCATATCCAGCTTGTTGCCCTTGGCATCGGTGCATGCGAAATGCTGGATGCTGTGGCTGAACGCGAGCTTGCCGTCCGCTGGTGATGTCGAGGTCGCTGATTTCCATCTTCGGTGAATCGGCGCATCCAGCGAACACGCCGGCCCAGTCCTTCTTGTACGCATCGTTGCCGGTGTATTGGCGCGGCGGTACGAGATCGAAGACCACCAGCGAATCACCCGGGATGTAGTTGGCCATGACCGCATCGGCGTCTTTGGCCTCGATGCCGGCGGCGACCCGCTTTTCCAGCGCTGCGATGTCGGCTTTGTCGTCGGCGCGCGCCACATTGGCAAGCGCCAACATCGCCGTGAAAGTCGCGACCGCGAGCCCGACCGCAATTGTTCCTTTACGCATTTTCCCTCCCCGCTGGTTGGAATGCGCCCAACTACGGCGCGGATTGCGATGTCGTCAGCCGGCCATGATGCGCTCGGCGGGATTCATCCCGCCATAATTCTGATGTTGCACTCGCGATGCTTCTTGCCGAACTCGATGATCTCCAGCTCGTCCTTGGTCGCGCCCGGCTTGCTCTCGGCGAACATTAGTTGCCGTGCGGCGGCGGCGTCAACGTCGTCGGCCTCGACGCTCAGGTTGTGGTCATCGCAAACGATGAATGCCATGTGCGAAATTTCTCCTTGGTCTGAAACCCTACACGCTATACGAAGCGGCGCGTCGATGTCAGCCGCCGCGACCGCGGCGATTCTGCCTTTGACGCCTCGGTCGCATTTTGTGGTAAGCCTTGCGCAACGCGCAGGGAGTGACAACATCATGAGCCTCAAAGGAAAAGCCGCGGCTATCGGAATCGGCGAACTCAAACCGCTCAAGGATCCCGGCGACGAAACGCCGTTCAGCCTGATGGCGAAAGTCTCGGCCGAAGCGATCGCCGACGCCGGCCTCGAAAAAAAGGACATCGACGGATTCCTGGTCGGCATGCCATTCGCGGATCCCGGCATGATCTATCCTGCGGCGGCGGCGGAACGACTTGGGCTCCAGACCCGCGATGCTCAACGTCGTCGATATCGGCGGCGCGAGCGGCGCCGGAATGATCTGGCGCGCCGCCGCCGCGATCGATGCGGGATGTGCAATGCGGTGCTGTGCCTCGTCGCGGATCTCAATCGCACCGGCGATCAGCGCGTGCCGGTGGTCTCGATGCAGCGCGAGTTCGAGGCGCCCTACGGAATGATCGGCGCCAACTGCGGATACGCGCTCATCGCGCGCCGCCATATGTCGGAGTACGGAACCACGCCGCAGCAGATGGCGAAGGTCGCCGTCGATCAGCGCAAGAACGCGATGAAGAATCCGCTCGCGACCTTCAACGACAAGGAACTCACCATCGATGACGTGCTGAATTCGCGCATGATTTGCGACCCGCTGCACCTGTTCGAAATCGTCAGCCCGACCAGCGGCGGCGCGGCGATCATCGTGGCCTCGCCCGAGGTTGCCAAGCGGTCGAAAAATCCGCCCGTGTGGCTGCTCGGCGCGGGCGAGTTCGCCAATCATTCGTCGATTACCTATGCGCCATCGATCACGACCTCGCCGATTGAGGTCGCCGCCGCGAACGCATTCAAGATGGCGGGGCTGAAGCCGAAAGACATGCACCTCGTGTGTCCGTACGATTGCTACACCATCACGGTGATCGTCTCGCTCGAGGACGCGGGCTTCTGCAAAAAGGGCCAGGGCGGCCCATTCGTCGCCGAGCACGACCTCACCTACGCCGGCGATTTTCCCTGCAACACTCACGGTGGCCAGCTTTCATTCGGACAGCCGGGACTGGCGGGCGGGATGAGCCACGTTACCGAAGGTATCCGGCAAATGATGGGACGCGGCGGCGCGCGCCAGGTGAAAAACGCGAGCCTCGCCTACGTCAACGGCAACGGCGGCATCATGAGTGAACAGGCCAGCCTGATTCTGGAGCGACGGTCATGAGCGAATATTTCAAACCACTTCCCAAGCCGACGCCCAGCGAGCCGCCCATTCTGGGAGGCCGCGAAAAAGCACGAGCTGAAATTGCAGAAGTGCGGCGCGTGCAGCCAGTTCATCTATTATCCGCGCGAGCGATGCCCGAATTGCTTTTCCGATCAGCTCAAATGGGAGCGCGTCAGCGGGCGCGGCAAGCTCTACAGCTACACCACCGTGTATCGCGCCTCGACGCGATCGTTTGCCGACGAGCCGTACGTGCTCGCGATCGTGGAGCTCGACGAGGGTCCGCGGATGACGACCAACATGACGGTGCCGCAGGATCAGCTCAAGGTCGGCATGCCGGTGACGGTGGTCTTCGACGACGTGACGAAGGATCACACGCTGGTGAAGTTTAAACCAGCGTAGTGGAATCGGTCTGCAATTCCAGTGCCTTAGGGGCGGTTCCTACCGAAGAATCTCGCGCGATCCGAGGGTTCACGTCACGCGAGCAGCACGGCGACGATTCCGGTCAGGAAGATTCCGTCGAAGGTGCCCGCGCCGCCGATCGATGCGACCGGCGCGCCGAGGCCGCCGATCTTGCGCAGGTTCATCAGGTCCGCGCCAATCAGCGTGCCCATCACGCCGCTGACGTATGCGACCGCATCGGCATGATGCGCGCCATAGTGACTGCCGAGCCACCATCCGCAAATCGCCGCCACGATCGGTGGAATAAACATCGGCGTCGCGATGCCGAGTCCCGGCACCGGCCGCGCGAAACGATTCACCACCATCGCGACGATCGCGACTCCGAGCAGCGCCGGAAACGTCACCTCGGGAAAATGGCTCAGCACGTACAGCGAGATGAGCGTCGGCACGATCGCGCCGCCGACATTGATCGCGATGGTAGTTTTGCCGGTCTGGTAGCGCATCGGAATTCGATAGCGCACACCGAAAGTGCCGAATCGACGCTCGGGCAGTTGCGCGTTCCCGCTTTCAACCTCGGTGAGCGGGAATGTTGATGTAGCTGCCGAGGAAGCTCATCAGCAGCGCGATGAACGCGAGATTGGGCGGCAGCCCGAGCGCCTGGAAAACGTTGCTGATGACGCCGACCCAGACGAACATCAGCCACAGAAACAGCACGCCGATGAAAATCAGCGCGTAGAAGACCAGGAAGGGCGCGAAAACCATCGCGCGATGATAGCAATCGCGCATCGCGCTCGCGATGCGCGAATCTACTGTCGCCGGATGCGGAAGTCGCGGAAAGAATCTGCCCACGTCGCCGAAAGCCGCGGAATAGTTCGCGCCGAGCGCGCGCTCTTCGGCGGGAATCCTGACCGCGAGCATCAGCGCATTGGCGATCGTGAAAACGCCCGCGGTGATCCAGCATCCGCGAATCATCGGCAGCGCGGCGATTTCGATCACCACGGCGACATAGTTCGGATGCCGCATCCATCGATACAGTCCGCGCGTGACCGGCGCGGCGTCCGGCATCACGATGATGCGCGTGTTCCAGCGCTCACCGAGGGTCATCACCGCGGCATAGCGAAGAAACTGCGCGATGATGACGCCGACGAGCGCGATCATCGAGACGAATCGGCGAAATTGCGTGCGCGAGGAGCAGCGATTCCGCCGCGCATGAGACGAGGAATAGCGTGTGCATCGCCACCATCACGCGGTAGTGATCGCGGCCAACTTCGATCGCGCCATGCGCGAGGGCACGGCGTGCATTGCGCCGCGAGATGAAAAGTTCGAATACCCGTTCAGCCGCCATCAGCGCGAGCAGCAGTCAGGTACGCGCGCTCGGAAATTACCATTCGAAGAGAACCAGCTCGACCGAGAAGCCGGGGCCCATCGCGATCATGACGCCATAGTCGCCGGGCTTCGCGTCGTCGCTCTGGAGGATGTCCTCAAGCATGAACAGCACCGAGGCCGAGGAAAGATTGCCGGTGCTCTTGAGCGAGCGCCAGGAGCGCGCGAGCGCATCGTCGGGCAGCTGCAGTTCCTCCTCGAGGATGCGCAGCACTTTGGGGCCGCCGGTGTGCGCGATCCAATGCGCGATGTCGGCGCGCTTCGAGATTGTTCGTGGCGAGAAATTCGTCGACCTCATGCCGCGATGTTCTTGCGTACCAAATCCGTGAGATGCGGCTGAGAGCACGATTTTGAATCCGCCGTCGACCACGTCCCATCCAATGATGCGCTGGGTGTCGGGATAGAGAATCGATCGCGTCGCGAGGACTGCGTCGGCCGTTGCAGCGTCGCTCGACACGATCGGCGCCCGACACGATCACCGCCGCGGCGCCATCGCCAAACAATCCCGACGCGATGATATTGGCGGCCGAGAGATCGTCGCGTCTGCAGCGTCAGCGAGCACAACTCCACCGATACCAGCATCGCGGTGTCGCGCGAAAAATCCGCGCACGTAATCCGCCGTCCGCGCGAGGCCCGCCGCGCCCGCGCCACATCCCAGGCCGAAGATGGGCGTGCGCTTCAAGTCGCGCCGCATCCCGAGGCGATTCGACAACGCCACATCGATGGTGGGTGTCGCGATGCCGGTAACTGTCACGAAGAAAATGTGATCGATGTCGCGCGGCTCCAGGCCCGCGCGTTCAAGCGCAGTGCGCGATGCTCTCTCGGCGAGTTCCGGCGCGACGCGCAGCCACGCATCATTGCCCTTGGCGAAGGAATCGAGCGGATAGTAATCGAGCATCGGGAGCGCGAGGTAGCGGCCCTGGATGCCGAGCGCGCCCTGCAGCCGATCGAAGCGGGAGACATCGCCATAGCGCTGCATCCACAGTTGGCGCAGCGCGCGCGGTGAGCTCTTCTTGCGAAACGTAATTTTCGGGAAGGGCGGTCCCGACTCCGCTTACATGTGGTGCGAGTTGCATCTAGCATGAGGTTAACCTTCCACGGGAGGCGCGGAGTTCCGGCGCTGTGAACAAGCGATGTCGCCATCTTTACATAATGACGGCCTGTTCCGATAAGATTTCACGATCTATGAAGTCTTCGGAACGGACCGAACTTGCTAAATCTGCTTGCGCGCGAGTCTTATTTCGAGCGCGAGCTGACCCTCGCTTCGGGCCGCGCCTCCAACTACTACATCGATTGCAAGCGCACCCTCTATCTTCCGCTCGGCGCATATCTCGCCGGCGAGGCGATCCTCGAACTGGCGCAGGCAGGCCGGCGTCGCGCAGCTCGGCGGGATGGCGGCAGGAGCGCTGCCGGTAACCGATGCGGCGATCGCGGCCGCCTATCGTCATGGCGTCGACCTGCGCGGATTTTTCGTGCGCAAGGAAACCAAGGCGCACGGCCTTCAGCAACTCGTCGAGGGCGCGTTCCGCAAGGGCGTCAAGACCGCGATGATCGACGATACCATCACCACCGGCGGCTCGACGTTGCAGGCGCTCGCGTCGGTGCGCGAGGCCGGCGGCGACGTCACGCATGTGCTCACCATCGTCGAGCGCGGCGAGGGCGCGGCCGAAGCGTTCGCGAAAGCCGGCCTGCAATATCGATGGGTCTTCACCGCCGAGGAGGTTCGTGCGGCCGCCAAAAGCCTGAAGTAGATGGCGTCGAAAGACTCGCAGCGGTGGGCGCGCCGAAAATTCCCGGCGCTCCCATTTCGATCGCGGGCGGACCGGGGTCACCGCGGCTGTTCGGCGATCCGGTCGAGCATTCGATGTCGCCAACGATGCACAACGCGGCATACGCGGCGCTCGGCATGGATCGCGTCTATCTTGCATTTCACGTGACGCCGGAAAATCTCCGCGCCGCGACTGCACGCGATACTCGCGCTCGGCATCCTCGGGCGTGAATCTCACGGTTCCGCATAAGGAAGCCGCGGCGCGGATGCTCAAGAATCTCAGCGCCGAGGCCAAGCTGCTGCGCGCGGTTAATTGCGTGATCAACGATCGCGGGCAAGTTGCGCGGCGACAACACCGATGCGCGCGGCCTCGAGGCGGATCTGCGCGCGCTCGGGGTCGATCTCCGCTCGCGACTCGCAATCGTGATTGGCGCGGGAGGGCGCGGCCGCATCGGCGATTCTCGCCTGCTCGCGAATGGGCGCCGCGCGCATCGTGATCGCGAATCGCACCCGCTCGCGAGCGGTGACCCTCGCGCGGCGTTTCATTTCCACTCCTCGCGCGTCGAGCTGAACGCGCGCGGCCTCGATGCGCTGCACCGATGCCTCGCTGCTGGCCGACGCCGCGCTGGTGCTGAACGCGACCTCGATGGGACTTACCACCGGCAGCTTCGCGCCGCTCGACTACGCCGCGACCTCGTCGAATGTTTCTTCTACGACGCCATCTATCGCGCCGAGTCGACGCCCTTTCTCCGCGAGGCGATCGCGCTTGGCCGCCCTCATGCGGACGGCGCGGGGATGCTGATAAATCAAGGCGAGCTGGCCTTCGAGTTGTTCAATCAGGTCGCGCCACCCGCAGGCGTGATGCGCCGCGCGCTCCTGGAGCGGCTTGGCCGCATTCAGTGACACAGAAAATACGCGAGCCTTAATGTTTGACATGTTTCAGTTGTGTGCATCACACTTAGCACAAGTGATTCGCAGTTTTGCCGACGCAGACACTGAGGCGGTTTTTAATCGCATCAGGTCCGCAAAGTTACCGGAGGACATTCAACGCGTCGCACTCCGCAAGCTTCGGTTCCTTAGCCGCGCCAAAGAACTGCGCGACCTGGTCAATCCCGGCAATCGGCTGGAAAAGCTTCGTGGCGATCGGGAGGGACAATACAGTGTCCGCATCAACCAGCAATGGCGCCTCTGTTTCAACTGGCAAAGCGGCGACGCATTCGATGTCGAGATCGTGGACTATCATTGAAGAAAGCTCGTCGAGTAAAATTATGCGCAAACTGAAGATGAAGCCGATTCACCGTGGAGAGATCTCCTCGAGGACAGCTTAAGCCGCTGCGAATTCGCAGAACGCACTAGCTAAGGCGCTCGTGTGCGGCGAACGAATCTCCGAGATCGTGCGCGGACGCGCGGAATCACGGGCGATACTGCCGTGCGCCTCGGCACACTACTATCGATGCCACACCTGAATTGTGGATTGGTCTGCAAGCCGACTATGAGATTGAAACGGCTCGCGATCGTCTGGGCGCAAAGCTGGAAACAAGATGCACACGTTTGCGCAACGCAAACCGCCGGCAATAGACGCGAGCAGGAAATAGTGACATTATTAGCCGAACATCTCTTTGAGCTTGTCGACGAAGCCCTTCGAGAGCGGATGGTTCACATCCTCGCCCGGAGGCTTTAGCGAACTCCTCGAGCAGCTCGCGCTGGCGCGCGGTCAGCCGTTTGGGAGTCTCGACCACAATTTTCACGAGCTGGTCGCCACGCCCATAGCCATGCAGATCGACGATGCCCTTGCCCTTGAGGCGCAGGACCTTTCCCGATTGCGTGCCGGCGGGAATTTTCAACTTAACCTTGCCTTCCAAGGTCGGAACTTCGACTTCGGCGCTGAACGCTGCTTGCGGGAAGCTGATCGGCACCTCGATGATGATGTCGTTTTCCTGGCGCACGAATAGCGGATGTTCCTTGACGTGGATGACGACATACAAATCGCCCGCCGGTCCGCCCGCGAAGCCGGCCTCGCCCTCGCTGCGCAGCTTCAGGCGCGAGCCATTGTCGACGCCCGCGGGAATCCGCACCGAGAGCGACTCCGCTTGCGGATGCGGCCTTGGCCCTGACACTTCGCGCATGGATCGGTGATGATCGAGCCTTCGCCGCGGCAATTGCCGCAGGTCGTCGCGATCGAGAAAAAGCCCTGCTGGGTGCGGACCTGGCCGGTGCCGCGGCAGTTGGGGCAGGTGCTGCACGCTGGCGGCGCCGCCCTTGGAGCGCGCTCCCGTGGCATTCGTCGCACTGGGTCAGGCGCTGAAACTTGACCGATTTTTCGGTGCCCTTCGCGGCTTCCTCGAAATCGATCTCGAGGTCGTAGCGGAGATCGTCGCCACGGCGGGTGCGGGAGCGCGTACGGCCGCGGCCGGTGCCGAAGAAATCGCCGAAGATGTCGGAGAAAACTTCCTCGAAGCCCTGGCTGAAATCGAAGCCGCCGAAGCCGCCCGGTCCCCCGCCGCGCCCTGGAACGCCGCATGACCGAAGCGATCATATTGCGCGCGCTTCTCGGGATCGGAGAGGACCTGGTAGGCCTCGTTGATAGCTTGAAGTTTTCTTCGGCTTCTTTGTTGCCGGGATTGCGGTCGGGATGGTACTGGATGGCGAGTTTGCGGTAGGCTTTTTTAAGCTCTTCGTCGGTAGCCCCCCGCGTGACGCCTAACAATTCGTAGTAGTCGCGTTTTTTTTCAGCCGGCATGCAGGAGCCATCATAAACCAAGGCGACGCGGGACGCCATTGAGTAACTCATGTACATCCCGCGCCACCACACTGTATGTCTTACGAATCCTTAACTTCCTTGAAGTCCGCATCGACCACGTCTTCCTTGGCGCCGCCAGGCTGCTCGGCCGCTGCCGTGGGCCCGTCCTGCGGGCCGCCTGCGCCATCGGCTCCCGGCTGCGGACCGCGCATCCCGCCCTGCTGCGTCGCGAGTCTTGCTGTACATCGCCTCGGCCAGCTTATGCGAAGCCTTTGAGAGCGCCTCCGCCGCCGCATCCATCTCGGCAGGCTCTTTCGATTCGAGCTTCGCCTTCGCCGCAGTCATCGCATCTTCGATAGCCTTGCGACCGGCCTCATCGAGCTGCGCACCGTAATCCTTCAGCGTCTTCTCGGTCGTATAGATCAGGTTGTCGAGCTTGTTGCGCGACTCCGCCAGCGCGCGACGCTTCTTGTCCTCGTCGGCATGCGCCTCGGCCTCACGCACCATCCGCTTGATCTCCTCTTCATTGAGACCCGACGAAGCGGTGATCTTGATCGACTGCTCCTTGTTGGTGCCGAGGTCTTTCGCATGGACGTTCACGATGCCGTTGGCGTCGATGTCGAAGGTGACCTCGACTTGCGGCATTCCTCGCGGCGCCGGCGGGATGCCGATCAGATCGAACTGACCGAGCAGCTTGTTGTCCGCCGCCATCTCGCGTTCGCCCTGGAAGACGCGAATCGTAACCGCCGTCTGACCATCCTGCGCCGTCGAGAAGACCTGGCTCTTCTTGGTCGGGATGGTGGTGTTCTTCTCGATGAGCTTGGTGAACACGCCGCCCAGAGTCTCGATACCGAGCGACAGCGGGGTCACGTCGAGGAGGAGAACATCCTTGACTTCGCCCTTGAGCACCGCGGCCTGGATCGCCGCGCCGATGGCGACGACCTCATCAGGATTGACGCCCTTATGCCCTTCCTTGCCGAACAGGCGCTTCACGCGCTCCTGCACCGCAGGCATACGAGTCATTCCGCCGACCAGCACGACCTCGTTGATGTCCGAGGCCTTCATGCCCGCATCTTTCAACGCGGTGATGCAGGGCGGATCGAGCCGCTCGAGCAGATCGGAGCATAGCGACTCGAGCTTCGCGCGAGTCAGCTTGATGTTCAGATGCTTGGGGCCCGAAGCATCGGCGGTGATGAAGGGCAGGTTGACGTCGGTCTCGGTGACTGTGGAAAGCTCCATCTTGGCTTTTTCCGCGGCTTCCTTGAGACGCTGCAACGCCATCCGATCCTTGCGGAGATCGATGCCCTGATCCTTGCGGAACTCGTCGGCCAGATAATCGATGACCTTCTGGTCGAAATCCTCACCACCGAGGAAGGTGTCGCCGTTAGTCGATTTGACCTCGAAGACGCCGTCGCCGATTTCGAGCATCGAAACGTCGAAGGTGCCTCCGCCCGAGATCGAAGACGGCGATCTTCTCGTCCTTCTTCTTATCGAGGCCGTACGCCAAGCGATGCCGCGGTGGGTTCGTTTATGATTCGCAGGACATTCAGACCCGCGATGCGGCCGGCATCCTTGGTGGCCTGACGCTGACTGTCGTTGAAGTAAGCCGGCACGGTGACGACGGCTTCGGTGACTTTCTCACCGAGGTAGTCCTCGGCGGTCTGCTTCATCTTTTGCAGGATGAAGGCCGAGATCTCCGGCGGGCTGTACTTCTTGCCGCGGACCTCGACCCATGCCGCGCCGTCATCATTCTTGATGATTTTGAAGGGGGAAATTTTCATCGCCTTCTGGACTTCGCCGTCTTCGAAGCGCCGGCCCATCAGGCGTTTGATCGCAAATATCGTATTCTCGGGATTGGTGATCGCTTGCCGACGCGCGATTTGGCCAGTCAGGCGCTCCGCCGATTCCGTGAATGCCACCACCGAGGGGGTGGTGCGGCTACCTTCGGAGTTGGCGATTACGACCGGGTCGCCGCCCTCCATGACAGCTACGCAGCTGTTGGTAGTTCCTAAATCGATTCCAATTACTTTTGCCATTAACCCGGACCTCTGTGTTTAAGAAATAAGCACGCTTGCTTTAATTTTCAATGGTGAAATGCTGTCGATTTCGCGGCTTATGTCCGCTTGCCGTTGCCATCGCCCTTGGAAACGACCACCCGCGCCGGACGCAGCACCTTGTCATTAATCAGATATCCGCGATGGAACTCGTCAACCACGGTATTCGGCGGATGCGTCGCGATGGGCGACCTGGTCGCCCGCCTCGTGCCGATTGGGGTCGAACTGCTCACCGACCGAACTCATCGGACGGACCCCGTTGGTCTTGAGGAAGTCCATCAGCGAGGCCAGCACCATTCGGACGCCTTCGACAATGGATTTCCCGTCGGCACTACCCTTGGCGGCATCCACGGCGCGCTCGAGATTGTCGACGATCGGGAGCAGGTCGCGCAGAAGGTTTTCCTTCTGGATGCCTTACGGAATCCTCGCTCTGCTGGCGGATGCGGCGGCGGGAGTTTTCATGCTCGGCCAGAGCGCGGAGGTATTTGTCTTTCAGCTCCGCGATTTCCTTGTCTTTCGCGTCGCTGCCTTCCTCAAGCGGACACCGCCTGGCCGGTCTGGGGAGCACCCGCATCGGCCGCGCGCTGAGCCCTGAATTTCAGCGAGCTCTCGGTCTTTCACTTCGAGCTCCGTAGTAAGCTCCTGGACGCGGGCATTGAGCTTGTCGAGCTCGCCGAGGACCTCGACGGTTTCCTCGACCGAAAGCGGAGTGGGACCCGTGACATCGCCACGCCCCTGGTAGCTCGGATCGTGCGGATGCGCATGCACCGCCGAATCGGGGGTGAGGATTATCGGATCGCGAATCGTCCTTAAATCTTTTGCTCATTTCTCAACGAAGGCGTACCTGATTGCTTCGTAGAGAACATAAGCACGGATCGAAAGTTGGCTAGGCAGCGAGCCGAATTTTTCGAAAATCGGGAACGATGTTCTAGAAAAGCGTAGGGTTAGTGCTCCAAGATCTTCGATAGCGCGCGCGCCGTGTATTCGACCAGAGGGATCACACGGTCATAATCCATCCGCACCGGACCTACGATGGCGAGGCTGCCCAAGCGGCTTCGAGCCGCCGACATATGGGGCAGCGACCACCGCGAATCCGGCCAGACGCGGATTCTCGGAGCCAATCGATACCATCACGCCCTGCTCCTTGATGCTCCTTTCGAGGAGCTCCAGCAGCGCGGTCTTGTCATCAAGGGCGCGCAGCAGTTCCCGCACCTTTCCGAGGTCAGAGAATTCCGGCTGGTCGAGCGCCTGCACACTGCCGTCGACATAAACCTCGATGACATCGGGACGTCCCGCGATGGCCTCGCCAAGCACCAGCGCATCGCGCATGAAGCGATCGTAGCGGGCGCGCTCCAGCTTCAGCTGCGACTCGATCCATTCGCGCGCCTGATCGAGGGTCCGTCCGCCGAGCGATTCGTTGAGGTAGCTGGCCATCCGGTCGAGCTCGCCCTGCGTCATGGTCGATGTCGGTCATCACGAGCCGATTTTGCACGGCGCCACCGGTCGAGACGAATACCGCCAGCACTTCGCTGGTCGCGAATGCGGATGAAGTTGACTCTTTCGAGTTCGCACCGACTCGATGCGCGGGGCCATCACCATCGCGGCCTGGCCGGTGAGTATCGATAGCAGCTTGGGCGTGTCGCGCATCAGCATGGCAATATCGCGCCCGCGCCCGGAGTAATGAAGCTCGATTTGCGAGCGATCTTCGAATCCGATGCGCGCCGCCGGCGAGATGGTCGACGTAGTAGCGAAACGCCTTGTCGGTAGGAACGCGGCCTGCCGAGGTATGCGGCTGAGAAAGGAACCCGGCATCCTCCAATTCCGACATCATGTTGCGAACCATCGCCGATTTGATGCCGAGGTGATGACGCGAGGCGATTTGGTTGGACCCGACCGGTTCTGCCGTGGCGATAAACTCCGACACCGCCGCAATTAGCAGCGAATGCCGCCGTCCGGTGAGGGTATTTTCTGCCGTCATCTCGATCGTAGGTGGTCTATCCGACTATGATCTAATAATCTTCTCTCCTTACAACGAGCTTATTCAAGCGCCATGGCTAATGCGTTTCCACATTCGATCGGCGTGGGGCGCACCAATGCTGTACCGCCGAGAGGAGCGGCCAGCTTAACCAGGCGTGTGCGTAGGAGGGCCGTCGCCTGCGGTCGGCGTCGCGGCGGTTCCCGAAATCAGCCACCGGTCGAGCATCGTGGCCAGTTCGTCGGAGTTTCACCGGCTTGCCGACATAGTCATCCATCCCGGCCGCGAGGCATTTCTCGCGATCGCCCTCCAGCGCATTGGCAGTCATCGCGACTACGATCGTGTGCCGCGTCGGCTGCCGAGCTTCGCGCCGGCGCAATTCGGCGGTCGCCGTGAAACCGTCCATCCCGGCATCATGCAGTCCATCAGGACCAGCGGATATTGTTTGGCGGCGAGCGCCTGCGAGGGCCTCGGCGCCGCTTCCAACCACCTCGGCCTGGTAGCCCAGTTTGCGCAGTTGATGACTTGAGCGACCTCCTGGTTGACGGAATTGTCTTCCGCGACCAGGATCCGAAACCGCTCGCGTAGCTCGGGCATCGGATCTTCCGGCGGCGATGGCGCGGCATCTGGCTCCGACCACTGCGAGGCTGGGTGGCGATCAGCGCCGCCAGCGAATCGTAGAGCTGCGACTGCTTCACCGGCTTGGTAAGCCAGGCTTCGATGGGAGTGGAGTCTGGCCCCCACCTGCTCCGCGGCCTCCGGCCGGGGACATCAGCAAGAGGCGGGTCTTCGCGATTGCCGGATCGGCCTTGATTTGTTGCGCAAGCATCAACCCGTCCATCTCCGGCAAGCCAAAGTCGAGGATCGCAGCGTCGAAGGGCGCCTGGTCAGCGTGCTCGCGCAGCAGCGCGAGCGCCTCGGCTCCGCTGTCGGCCGAGGCGCTGGTTATGCCCCAGTTCGCGACCTGATGCTCGACGATTCGGCGATGGTCGGGATTGTCCCCGACCACCAGCACGCGCAGCGCCCGAAGGTCTCTTGCTTCTAGACCATGTCCGCAGCGGCCGGGACGGGAGCGGCCGAAATGTGCACTGAAAGTAAAGGTCGAGCCTTTGCCCAACTCGCTCTGGAGCTCGATTTTCCCGCCCATCCGCTCGACCAATTGTGCGGAAATCGCCAGTCCCAAGTCCGGTGCCACCGTATTTGCGGGTGGTCGAGCCGTCGGCCTGATGGAAGGGCTGGAACAATTTGCTCTGTGCGTCGGGGTTGATGCCGATGCCGGTATCGGCGATTTTGAACTGCAGGATGACCTCGCGCCGGGTCGCGCTGAGCAGCCTTATCGACCACGACCACCTCGCCATGGTCGGTGAACTTGATAGCATTGCCGAACAGGTTGGCCAGCACCTGCCGCAGCCGGTACGGATCGCCGCGAATTAACTCGGAATCTCGGGCTCGATCGAGAGGATCAGCTCGATACCTTTGCATGGATCGTTTCGCTGAGCAGATTGAGCACCGCCTCCACCCTGGGCGTCAACTCGAAATCGATTTCCTCGAAAACCAGCTTCCCGACCGAAAGCTTGGAGAAGTCCAGAATGTCGTTGACGATGATGAGCAGCGAGTCGGCGCTGTTGCCGATGAGTCTCCGCGAACTCGCGCTGCTCGGGCGTCAGCGTGCTCTCGCGCAGAGCTCCACTGATCCCGATGATGCCGCTGAGACGGGGTGCGAATCTCATGGCTCACGTTGGCCAGGAACTCGGACTTGAGGCGGACAATTTCGAGCGCGGCGTCGCGCGCCTGCGCCAGTTCCGCCGGCGTCGCCACCGCGGCGTCGCGCGCGCCGGCAATTGCTCGCGCCTGGGTCAGTGCGTGCGCCAGCTCACCAATTGCGACGCCGATCGCGGCGAGCGCGACGCGTCGCGGCTGCACCTGCCGCCCAGCCGCAGGTTAAGCCGCTCGAGTTCCTCCGGCGTGCGCATCGCGAGGCCCGCCGGAATCATCGCCATCAACTCGGCCGCGGCAATGATGGAGAGCACGGCTGCCGTCCCGGTGAGCGCGGCAGCCAGCCAGGCATGAGGATTCCACGCCGTCCAGACTTCCACCAGATGACTGAGGCCGCCCACGAAAATGAAGGCTGCGAAAAATCCATAGATGCGGCGAAACCGATCGCTGCGATCGCGCCGGACCACATAGAAGAGCGCGCCCGCAATCGACCAATACCCCAGACCGATCAGCGCGTCGGAGATCAGGTCGAATCGCGCGGGGGTCAGCCATCGGCTTGCAACGTACGCGAGCTGCACGACAGCGCGAGACCAGCGGCGAATACAAATGATGCGATGTCGGCATCGGTACACAGGACGAAGTTATATTTTCCGCGCAGTTCGACGCACGAATCGAGGTGGGTGACAGCGAGGACGAAACATTCCAACCAATGCGTGTCGCTCCTCAAAGATGCTTCCATTCAACTATGAGGGAGGCCTTTAGATTGCGGTCGCGCGGCATTGATGGCCTTGGCGTTCCTGCCTCGGCGCAGGCGAACGAAAAATAACTTTCCTGGCCCATACCGGGCCGGTAGTTTCCGTCAAATGAGTTTTACTGCCGTACCAAAGTTCTTCGGTGAAATCGCACTGATCGCCGCTACGATAACGATTGCGATGTCGGCTATCCCTGCCTTCGCCGGCTTCAACGCGCCCCTCGTGCAGTGCGCGCAGGTCACGGTCCCCTCCACCGTTATCAATTGCGGCTCCGATCCGCTCACTCGCGGCGTGGTTAGCATCGACGACCAGGGTGACCTCGATTTGGTCCTGGTCGGCGCGGGCGCCAATGAAACCTACCAGGTGAACTATTTTTCCATCGACGGAAACCAGGCCTTCAACATCACCAACAACCTCACCACCGATGCGAAGGGCAACCGCGAATTCCAGAAAAAGGTCGAGTTCGCACTCGGCAAGGAAGGCGCCGGGACCATCGTCCTGAAACGCGGGGGCGCCAATCAGTACCTGAGCGGCATCCATGTGGCCGCCAGCCAGGGGCCGGCCGGACCTGACTACCGTGCGCGGCTCGACCGTTGCGGCGATATCGACACGCCCGGCGCGGCGGCAAGCTGCGGCAGCGATCCGATCAAAAACGGCTCGGTCAGTATCGATTCGCAGGATGGCGATCTCAACCTGAGTGTCGCAGGCGCCTCGGCCAACACCTCTTATGCGCTGGTGTTGCGCGCCATCGACGGTGGCGAGACCTCATTCGGAACCGTCGGCACCAACAGCAAAGGCGTCGGAAGCTTGCATGCGAGCAACGCTCTAAGCCCGCCGGGAACCACCGCGTCAGGGGTCTTCGTGCTCACCCGCAGTGGCGCGGATCAGGCGCTGGGCGGTTTCGATGTGACTGAAAAGCCCAAGCCCAAACCGGCCTCCTCGGCGGGATTGGTGCGATGCTTCGACGTCAACTTCCCCGGCGCGCTCGATAATTGCGGAACGGATCCGTTGGCCTCGGGCAGTGCGACCATCAATTCGATGGGCAAGCTGGTGGTAAATCTTAGCGGTGCCGCGCCGAGCACGACCTACCAGGTATTCTTCCGCCCGCTCAACAGCGACTCGAGCGGTGATCAGGACACCACCCTGGCGATCGCGACCGATGACAATGGCAACGGCAAAGGAAACATCACGACGTTTGTGACCTCGGGCAAAATCGGCGCGGGCAATTTCGTCCTCGAAGCGGGCGGCTTCGATCAATTCGTCACCGGCTTCGCGGTGAGGTAGGAAGCGGAAGGAAATCCAGACAAAACACCAAGACACCAAGTTGGGACGAGTGGTGTCCGGTGTGTAGGCGCAGGATCAAGGGGTCGTGGCGCGAAAGATAAGACATCTGCTGTCTGGCTTTTTTTCTCACCACGACCCCTTGATCCCGCGCCTGACCAACGAACGCCACTCTTCCTCTTCTTGGTGTCTTGGTGTTTTGTCTGATCCTTCTCCGCCTTCTTTCGTCGCATGATCAATTCGTCACCGGCTTCGCCATGAAGTAGGATTGCCCGAAAGAGTTCGCGGGAGAACTGCCACATGAAAGTCGGACTGATATTCGTCAATGCGGGGCCGTTCACCGAGCCCGCGACGTTCAAGCAACTCGCGCTGGGCGCCGAGGCCAATGGCTTCGAGTCCATCTGGAGCGTCGAGCACGTCGTCATCCCCAACGGCTTCAAGAGCTCGTATCCATATACTTCCAGCGGCAAGTTGGATCTCGCGGGCGACGTTTCGTTGGCCGATCCGCTGCTCCATTTGGCTTATGCGGCTTCGATCACCACTCGCATCAAGTTCGGCACCGCGGTGATGATCCTGCCGCAACGCAGTCCACTCTATGTGGCCAAGGAAGTCGCCAGCCTCGATCGCCTGTCGGGTGGCCGGATGCTGCTCGGGATCGGCAGCGGATGGCTGGCCGAGGAATTCGGCGCATTGCAACTGGACTGGAAAAAGCGCGGCCTGATGACTGACGAAGCCATCCAATCCTTGCGCGCCCTCTGGCGCGACGATCTCTCCAGCTTCAACGGCAAATATTTCAACTTCACGGCGGTGCGAAGCTTCCCCAAGCCGGTCCAGGCGGGCGGCGTGCCGATCCTCGTAGGTGGCCATTCGCCGGCAGCAGTGCGGCGCGCGGCGAAATTCGGCGATGGATTTTTCCCCGCAGTCGGCGAGCTCAAAGGCCTCTCGTGGGAGATCGATGCAGCCGCCTTCGCACGTTTACGCGAACTTCTGAAATCGCTCAAAACCGAATGCGACAAGGTCGGCCGCAATTATTCCAAAATGGAAATTTCTGTGATCGGTCCCGCCGACCTCGACGTCATCAGGCGCCTGCAGGACGAAGGCGTCTCGCGCGTAACGATCGGCCCTCCAGCCTTCGAACCGGACGCCCTGCGCAGCGGCCTCGAAAAGATCCAGCGCGACATCATCGCCAAGGTATAGACATCTGTTATTGCCTTGCAGCATCCAGGCAAAACACCAAGACACCAAGAAGAGGAAGAGCGGCGTTCGTTGGTCAGGCGCGGGATCAAGGGGTCGTGGCGCGAAGATAAGACAGCAGATGCGGGCCGCTGCGGCCCGCATCTGCTGTCTGGCTTTTTCTGGCCGCGACCCCTTGATCCCGCACCTGACCAACGAACGCCACTCTTCCTCTTCTTGGTGTCTTGGTGTTTTGTCTGATTCTTCCCCGCTGGCGACTGTCGCCCTCCAATCCGCTAAGCTGATGATCCCGTGGCGCGCAAAACCAAAGCCGTAAAGCCGCGCAGGCTTTACATCCCCAACGTCCCCGATGCGATCTCGTGGCTCGAAAGCGACAGCTACGATCGCCGCGCCTGGAACGAGATTCGCTCGACCGCGCCCTCGCTCGCGACGCTGGCCGATTCGGGCGGCGAGCTGATTCCACATTTCGATGCGCTGCTGCAGGACCTCTTCTTCTCGCTCTTCAAATACAACCTGATTTTTCAAAAGCCCGACGCGGTCCGGCGCTCCGCGGTTCTCAATCGCACGATTCTCGACCAACTGGTTCCTTCGCAAACCTTCGAGGCGCTCAAGAACCGCACCCTACTCGAAGAAGATAAAGCCGCCATCGCGGCGATCGTGCTCGGCGAGCAGGTGCTCGAAATGGTGCGCAGCGAGCGCATCGTCAATCGCAAGGACATGCTCGATTTGTGGGACCTCGCGCATCAGGAGGACGACCTCAAGGAGCGCGCCGACGCGCTCAAGAACGTCGAGCAAATGAAGGAGGACGCGGAGGCGCCGCCGAGGGACGGCGAGCCGCGAAGCCGACGCCGAGCTCAAGGAGAAAATCGCCAAGCTCGCCGAGGCCGCCGAGAACGCCGCCAAGGTTTCCGAGGCGCGCCTCAATCAGAAGGCGCGCCAGGTGGAGAACGACATCAAGAATGGCGACCTGACCCAGCTCAAGCGGATGGAGCTTCGCGCGGCCGAGCTCGCGGGCGAAATCGATCAGGCGACCGAGGACAGTCACGCATTCAGCCGCGAGTTCGGGCAGGGAGGCAGGATGCCGGCCGGCGAGCGCCTCGAACTCGGCCGCCGTCTCGCGCGCAACAAGAAGCTCGGCGAGCTGGCGCGGATGGTCGGGCGCTTCAAGCAGGATGCGCGCGCGATTCGCAAGCGCACGCTGGAGCGCGGCGTCGCCGAGGCCTACGACGTCGAGCGCGGCTCCGATTTGGGCCGGATGATCCCGTCGGAGCTGGTCGCGATGCATCATCCGATACTGCGCCACGATTTCCATCGCCGGTTACTGGAAGGCTCCATCCTTCAGTACCGCCTTCAGGACGACGAGCAGAAGAACAAGGGTCCGATGGTGGTATGCGTCGACGTGAGCTCCTCGATGGAAGGGCAAAAGGAGCTGTGGTCGAAGGCCGTCAGCCTCACGCTGATGGATATCGCGCGCCGGCAGCGGCGGCTCTTTCGCGCGGTGATGTTTTCCTCGAGCAACGTGGTGAAGGTGCTCGACCTCAATCGCGAGCGGCGCTATCAGCCTGAGATGAGCAAGGTGATGGAGCTGGCCGAATATTTTCCCGGCGGAGGCACCGACTTCGAGGCGCCCATCGACGCCGCGATGGCGCTCATCGAGGAAAAGCAGCTCAAGCGCGCCGACATCGTCGTGATAACTGACGGTGAATGCCAGGTGAGTCCGCAATGGCTCGCGCATCTGAAGGAGCGCAAGGACGAGCTGGATTTTTCGATTTTCGCGGTGCTGGTCGACGTCGGCTCCAGCGAGATGTCGACGCTCGCGCAGTTCAGCGATCGCATCACTTCGATCAAGCAGCTCAGCGCCGAGGGCACCCGCGACATTTTTTTGAAGGTGCAGGGGCAGTAGCCTCCCGGTAGCACAGGCTTTAGCCTGTGTTCTGGATTTCCGATGGCACTCCAGGTCCAATTGAAACCGGTCGATCGCGACAACTGGCGTGCGATGGTGCGGCTCAGCACGCGTCCGGGTCAGGAGCATTTCGTGAGCCACGCCGGCGTGGTCGCTCGCGGGATGCTACGTGCGCAAGTATGGCGACCAGTACGAATACTCACCGATGGTGATTAGCGACGGCGACATCATCGTCGGGTACGTCACGCTGGTCTGCGATCCGACGAGCTTCGACGATTACTGGATCGACGACATCGTCATCGATGGCATCTACCAGGGTCGCGGCTACGGACGCGCGGCGATGAAGGCGGTCCTCGAGCTGATGCAGAAGCGCTATTCGAAATGCCGCGTCATCCGGCTGACCTGCTTTCGCGGCAACGACAACGGCGGCCGCGCTCTATCGGAGCCTCGGCTTCGAGCCGACCGGCGAAACCGATCCGATGTTCAAGGAACCCAACTGGGCGCTGACGCTGAAGCCCTTGCGGGTGTGACGACCTCATTGACTGTCAGTGGCTCACGAAGGATCGACCTCGCGATGTTTGCGTTACTGGCGATCGTCGCGATCATCGGGAGCTGGCGGATGCGGGTTTATTTTCGCGTGAACGTAGCCGAGGTCAGCGCCACCCGCATCGAGGCCGATGGAACGCGCCATCCGATCGAGCTGCCGCAGAACTTTGCGCGTGGCCTTTCCGCGACCTTCGCGCCGGTGGATTGCGCGAACGAATTGACCTTCCGTATGCGGCGCTTCACTGAGCACGAGGCGTCGACGGCGCATATCGAGTGGAGGGTTCGCTACTCGTACGATTCCAGCCGCCTCGATCGCGAGCGGGTTTTGACGCTTCCCGCAACGCCTCGATGAACGAGGCACGCCTCGAGCGTTTTCTTTTCGCGCCCGCGGATGCGACGAGGGTCGCCGTCTTTCGCATCATCCTCGCGATTGCACTCGCGGCCAACTTCCGCATCGCTGGCGATGCGACCCGCGCGATCGAAACGCATGCGTTGATGCGCGCCTTCTACCACACAATTTTTCTGACGCGACCGTATCATTGGATGTGCCTGCTGCTGATCGCACTGTTCGCGCTCGGTATCCGACCGCGCCTGGTTGGCTTCACCCTTGCCGCGATGCTGACGTCGCTCGATTTCCTCGCCCTCGGACAGCAGAGCCGCCAGATGCTGATCTTCGCGCTGTTCGCTTTCTCGTTCCTGCGCAGTGACTTGCGGTTAGCATTGAGGGCGTCGCGTGGGCGTGAGGACGACCTCGCAGGACCGATGTGGCCGATTCGCCTCATCCAGATCCAGCTTTCGCTGGTCTATGGAATCAACGCGCTGGCAAAGACCACGCCCGCGTATTTGAGCGGCGACATCCTGATCGGCTTCGCCCGGATGCTGCCCAACTTCAGTGGAACCATCGTCGACGGCGTCCTTCATATCGGCCCCCTCGCGCTTCCAGTGATGCTGGCGGCCACTCTGAGTGTGGCGGCCGAATACTTGCTCGCGATCGGATTCTGGTTTCGGCGCCTGCGCTGGCCGGTCGCGATCCTGGGGGTCACGTTCCATCTGGTCCTGCAATCGATCCTGCACATCTACATGCTCGACTGGACCTCGCTCGCGATGTACCCCGCTTTCCTGCTGCAGTTCGATCGTCCTAATGAGAGGCAACGATAATCGGCCAAAGATCGACTACCTCATTCAATGTTTCGGCGGCCGGCGCGTGAAGATGAATCAGGCTGGACGCGGTGGGGACGGAAATTATACCGACCACATATTCGGGATGGTTCGCGATCGAGATCTTCAGTTCCTCGAGCTTACCCGGAGGAGCCGTGAATCCCACATCATAGCCGGGGCCCAGGGCTGCCAGCACTTGGGAAGCCGCAGTGGATACCAGTTTTCGATTCCGGTATCCGCTTGGCGCGAGGTAATCCACTCCGCCGGTCTGGACGGCCAATCCACTAATCACGTTGGGATTGGCGTCGCCCAAAAAGAGAACTCCCAGCGGCAGAAGCTTAATCCCCAGCGGCGAGAGCGGGTTTCCAATTCCGATCACGTTGACCTGCACGTCATGGTCCGCAAGCGTCTTCAGCACATCGGACATCGAGGCGCGGCTGACATTGTCGATTCCATCAGTAACTAGAATGATGGCGCGATTGGGATATTTGCCCTTGGCGAGGATCTCCGCGCTGGCGTTAAGAGTATCGTAGAGCCCGGTAGCTCCTGTTGCCTTTAGCGATGCCAGACGCCGCGCAACGAGATAGTGGTCGGTGGTGAAGGGCTGAACTAAAGTGGCGCTCTTGCTGAAGGCGAGCAGTCCGACCTCATCGCATGAGTTCAGTCCGAGGATAATATTGGCGATCTCCGGATAGGCGGTTTCCAATTTCTCATTCATGCTGGCGGAGACATCGACGGCGACCAGCACCGAAGTCGGAATCCCATCTTTGTCTTCCCGCGAATAGATGACCGAGAGTGGCTTGGAGTCCGAAGCGATGACGAAATCCGATTGCGTGAGTCCATTCACTGGATTGCCCTTCGAATCGACTACCGAAACCCGCAACTGGGTGTAGCCCGGCTTTGCTGTGATTGACGAAGGAGTCGGCGCACGTGGAGCGCATTGCGCCGGCGAGGTCTTGCTCGCTTCAGGTGCCGAGCTTTCCCCCGCAGGGATAGTCATCGGGACTGGGTTCGCGTAGACCACGTTATCGCTGGAGTTGATCCTCGAAAGGGTGAGGGCGCCCGCAGCGGGAGCGATCACACCAACGGAGTAGCCATCCCCGATTTGTTTGCCGATCGTGTCGAGCGCCTGCGCCAGCGAGGCGCCGTCATCGTCATTGACCGGCTTCGCAAGCATCACGGCTGCGTGAATCGTGGACGCAAAATCGGATACCGCGCCGATATCGAGAGCTTCGGTTCTCTTGAGCGAAGCAGGAAACGCACTTGCGCCGATTTGTTCATGTCCAATCGCGATGACTTTGGTAGTGACTCCAGAGAGCTTCGCAAGCTGGAAATATCGCTGGCTCCCACTGAGCGCTCTGGAGTCGAGTCCATCGGTTACGATCACCATCACACGGTTGGGATAGTACGCGCCGACAAATTGCCGGATTCCGATATGTATTGCCTCGTTCAGATTACCGGGCCCGGCCGCAACGATGTTGTCCAACGCCGTCAAAGGCACGGAATGATCGGTGGTAAATCCCGTCAGCAAGGTCACATCCGACAAAGAGTCTGGGAGCCCGAGATCCTTGGGGCGCAACCCCGAGCCGTATTTACCGCCGCTCACTACGAGTCCAATCTCGTCGCAGCGTCCGAACCCCCCGATACTCTTCGCCAACGCCTTGCGTAGCTTGTCAGCAACATCGTCGGAGCGCGGATTGATTTTGGTAGCCATGCTCTCTGAAGCATCGATCACGATGACCACCGAGGCGGGTGTCTCAGTTCCGTTTTGGTGAAAGTACGCGATCGGAACGGTCGTCGAGCCATCCTTGATGGCAAAGTCTGATTGCCGGAGACCCGCGACTGGCGATCCTGACGCATCCAGATCGTAGGCTTCGAACTGGCGATATCCCGGTGTGGAAAGCAGATCCGCCGGCGCCACATTGGGTTGTGCACATGGCTTAGGTGCAGACACTGCCGAGGCATAGCTCACCGGCACCGGCGCCGGATTCGGCGACGACGGCAGCAAAACGGTAACGGCAATGGGCGGGTAGCCGCAACCGGCGAAAATCAGGACCGCAATCGCATACCAGATGGCACCAATCAGAACACTCGACTTCCTCAGCATGAAGGATAGAGAAAACAAGGTCGTTGACTGGCTGTCAAGGATGCCGAAAAGAAAGCGGGCGCGCGATGCGCGCCCGCCCTATGTAAATGCTCGCCGCGACTGTTGGTCTAGATCGAGGCGCGGCGCCGCAGCTATCCCGCGTACATCTCCAGCACGCCAAGCTCGCGATAACGAGGCTCGGTGCGCTCGTTCATCAGTCCCAGGCCCTTCAGATTCGGAATGATGGTGTCCACGAACAGGAACGAGTTGAACTTCTTTTCCATGTCCGCTTCCGCCTCCGCCCACGCCGGATTGCGAGTCATTTCTTCGTGCAGGTCGCTCGGTGAAATGCCGACCTCGTCGAACACCGACATGCCCGAAAGGAACCCGTCGCGAGGCACGCCGTCTTCGACCTTGGTCACCATCATGTCGCAGGCGGTAAAGCAGAAGTCTTCGAGCTCGATGCGTTCTCTGGGAGCCAGCTTCTTGATGCCGTCGCGCAGCGCCAGCACGCCGAAGCCGACGTGGCGCGATTCATCCTTGATGACGTACTCGAGCATCTCCTTCAGCAGCGCGTCCTTCGACTCATGCTGCATGAAGCGGAACGCCGCGATCGCGAGGCCCTCGGCGATCAGCTGCATGCCGACATACTTAGACTCCCAGTTATCCTGCTCCATGATGCCGGTGAGCAGGCGCGCGAGAGTCGGATCGATGGGATAAATCTTGTCGAGCTTCTGGATGTACTTGCGGAACACCTCGACGTGGCGGGCTTCGTCCATGACCTGGGCTGCCGCGCACATCTTTGAGTCTAAGTCCGGCACCGCGTCGACCAGCTGTCCGCATACCATCAGTGCGCCCTGCTCGCCGTGCAGGAACTGCGAAAGCCGCCACGCTGCGAACTTGCGCGCCAGCTCTTCCTTCTTGTCGGCGCTGAGCGACTTGTAGAGCTCGGTCTGAAACATCGGCATCTGCGACATGTCGAGGACTTCGCGCTCGATGGGCTTGTTCCAGTCGAGCTGGGTCGTCGCGTTCCATTGATCGCGCTTGGCGTTCTCGTAGAGCCGATCGATCATGCGGAAGCTGGACGTCATAGTTCCAATGGAAAATGCTGTCGAGCGGGGTGTGAACTTCGGTGCGAACGTTGTTGATCATTGCGCGAGGGGCCTCCGTGAAAGAATGTTGTCGACTAATTGCCCTGCGCGGCGCGCCCCAGGCCGCCCAAGGCAAAATTGACCGTAAGTTGTTTGATCTCCGCCAGCGGCAGTTCGGTGCGCTCCAACAGCCATGACACCGCCTGCGAAAGCATCCCGATGGTGAGGTTGGCGATCGCGTTGGCGCGCTCACCCAGAGTCGGCTCCAGATCGCGGCGCAAATCCTCGATGAACATCTCGTGCACCCGCACCATCAGGTCCAGGAACGCGGGTCCGTGCCCGAACACGATCCGAAACTGCTCGGGATGCTCCGCGGCCGCATCGAGGATGGTGCCGATGGTGATGCGCAGTTTGTCCTCGACGGTTTCGACTCCGGCTTTCGCGGCGTTGATCTCCGCGCGCAGCTCGGCCGCGCCGGTCTCGATCAGTTCGATGAAGATTTCGTTCTTGGTTTTGAAATGAAGGTAGAAGGTGCCGAGGCCGACATCGGCTTCGGTCGCGATGTCGGCAATGCGGGTCTGATGGTAACCCTTGGCGGCAATGACGCGTTCGGCAGCCTCCAGCAGATCGAGGCGGGTTTTCTCGCGGCGCCGGTCGAAGCGATTGGGGTTTTCGTGGATTTGGCGGGCCGAAGCTGTCATCAGAAATGACAAGCTAGTCGGTTATGAATGACGAGTCAATATCGATACTAACATCATAACTGAATTTATGATTCAGTTATATGGAAGCGCATACGAACTCATCGTAAAAGCCCGTTAAATCGGCTACTTAGGGTTGCTGTTCAGAACCCGGGGAGGCGGAAAGGTCGGCTGGCTCGTCGTCGTCGGAAGGGGTTGGCTCGGCAAAATCAGAACTCACTCCGCAGCAAAGCAGGTAGCTGGTGCCGGCGCGTGGCTCGGCGTCGTAGGCCTGGAGCGAGAAGTCCGATTTCACCCGCACCGCCTGGTAGCTGGTCGCTCCCGAAGCGCGTTCAATCGCGAAGATGTAGTAGCCTCCGGGAACCAGCGGCGGCGGTGGGCCTTCTTCGGGAGAATCCTGCGCGAATCCGGACGGCAGTTTCCCGTACTCGATGCTCGCGACATGATATGGGGTCTTTTGGATTTCGCTGAGCGGATTGAGTAGGCTTCGGTTGGCGTGGAATTTCCAAATCGGTACGCCGCCATCGAAGCGAACCACCGACGCTTCATTGTCGCCCCTGCTAAGCGTGCGCAGGACATTCGCGCCGGTGAACTGACTCACCACCACCGAGCGCAAGGTGTCGTCGGGCTTCGCATAGCTGATCTGGACCGAGGTGGGAGAATCGGGCAGCGGCGTCTGATCTTCCACTGTGATGGCGCCGACGACGGCCGGATTCTTCTTGAACATCGAGCAGCCGGAAGTCCACGATAAGCTGATGAGCAGAGCGCATCCGACCGCACCGCTTCGTGCAAAGGAACTAGGATTTCGAATCTTCACAGGCGATGAGTTTGATTTTGAAGGGCTGTCGGGTCCGAGGGCCTTGGTTGCGGATTGCTGACGTTGGTATGGCGGTCGCGGAATGCTCACTCATGGTGGCGGGTTTGCGGCTCGCTTTCCCCGGTTGAGGCGAGCGGCTATCACCATAGCACATCCTTGCGGTCGAATCAGCCTCGCTCGCGAAGCGGCTATCGAGGCCGGTAAGAGGACCTCGGGTTATGAGTTCAGATATCGATCCCCGCGGCGCGTCGCCGGACCTGCGACGTGAGGCCATCCAGGGCCTGACAAGATTTCTCCTGGTCGTCGCGCTGCTCATCTTCTTACCCGCATGGTCATTGCGCTACTGGCAAGGATGGCTTTTCTGGGTCGTATTTTCCGCCCTGGTGCTGTGGATCACGCTCTACTTTCTCAATCATGATCCGCATCTCATCGAAGGACGGATGAAGGCCGGCCCGGGGGCGGAGCAACAAAGGAATCAGAAGATCATCCAGGCGATGGCGGGAACCCTCGCGATCGCGCTGATTGTGGTTCCTGCGCTCGACTACCATTTTCATGGAGCGTCGGTATCGGCGGCGATGGTGCTGATTGCGGACGTGCTTGTCGCGATCGGCTTCGTGATCGTTTTTCGCGTCTTCAAAGAGAATAGTTTCGCCGCCAGCACCATCAAGGTGGACACTGAGCAACGCGTAATTTCGACCGGGCCTTACCGATTCGTTCGTCATCCGATGTACGCCGGTGCGTCGATTGCTTTGCTCGCGACGCCGGTCGCACTCGCCTCATGGTGGGGACTGCTGATCGCATCCGCTCTCATCGCGGTGATAGTCGTTCGTCTCCTTGATGAGGAACGCTACCTGTCATCCAGCTTGCCCGGCTACGCCGACTACTGCCGCATGGTCAAATATCGGCTGATCCCTTCGCTATGGTGACTGAGCGTCTAGCCGCTGCTTCAATTCGCTACGGTGACTGTAACCGAGGCCGTCGCCACCTGGGTACCGCTGCCGTTGTATCCGAGCGAGGAAATCGTGTGCAGGCCGTTGGCAACCGTCGCGGAATTCCAGCTAAAGGTGCTCGGCGGCGTCGAGGCAAAGTACTCGCCATCGATGTAGACATTGGCCCATGAGAGCGAGGTCGCCTTAGCCACGGTAATACTCACGGTTCCCGAGATCGTCGTTGCGTCGCCGGGTGCGGTTATCTGCAAAGCCGGGGTCGGCGTCGGCGAAGCGGTTGCGGTCTTGGTCGCGATGGAAGTTTTGGTAGCGGTCGCCGTCCTGGTCGCGGCGAGAGTGGGCGTCGCGGTGGTAGTGGGCGTCCTCGTCGCAGTTGGGGTTCGCGTCGCAGTCGCGGTTTTGGTCGCGGTTATGGTTGGCGTCCGGGTAATCGTCGGAGTTTTGGTGACGGTCAAGGTCGCCGTAGGAGTGACGGTTGAGGTCGCGCTAAGCGTCGGCGTCGAGGTGATGGTCGCGCTGATGGTGGACGTCGGCGTCACGGTTTGAGTCTGAGTCGAGCTGACGGTCGCGGTCGGCGTCGCGGTCAAGGTAACCGTCGCAGTAGGAGTTGAGGTCGTCGTGTCGGTGGCAGTTACGGTCGCGCTCGCGGACGGCGTCGCGCTCTGAGTCGTGGTCGGCGTCGTACTAAGCGTCGCGGTTGGAGTGGCGCTCACGGTGTCGGTCGCCGTGGGAGTTGAGCTCGAAGTGGCAGTCGCGCTTTCGGTCGCGGTGGGCGTCGCGCTGGTCGTGTCGGTCGCCGTGGGTGTACCCGATGCGGTAGCGGTGGTGGTCGGGGTAACCGAGGCGGTGGTGGTTGCCGTCGCCGTTTGACTCGCAGTCTGAGTCGCGGTCGCGGTGACCGTGTCGGTTGCGGTCGCCGTAGCACTGGCGGTTGCGGTCGCTGTAGTGGTTGCGCTTGGAGTGGCCGTCGCGGTGCCGGTCGAGGTTACCGTCGCCGTTGGCGTGGTAGTCGCGGTCGCCGTCGCAGTCGAAGTCGCGGTGCGAGAAGGTGTTGCGGTGCGCGTCGAGGTAGCCGTCGCGGTGGCGGCCTGGACGCTTACCTGGATCGCCGCACTGCCAACGTTAACGCCCGAACCATTGAATCCGTTGGCCGAGATGGTATGGCTTCCGCCGGCGACGGTGGTGGAATCCCAACTGAAGGTGGATGGCGGTGTCGAGGCGTAATACTCGCCGTCGATGTAGACATTGACCCAACTGACCGAGGCCGCCTTCGTCACCGTGATGCTGACGTTGGTTCCGGACACCGATGCGCCATTGAGCGGCGCGGTGATTTGCACCGGCGCGGGGGTCGGCGTCGGGGTCGCGACGACAGTTGTGGCAGTCGGGGTCGTCGTAAACGTTGCGGTCGGCGTCGCCAGCGGATTGATGAAGCGCCCCAGCACGTTGCGCGTGATCTGCTGCGCGGCCGGATTCACGCGCGAGGGACTCTTGCTCCATGGACTTACGTCGCTGAGCCCGAATGCCCACTGGATGCTGCCGCCGGCGAAAATCGTCGCGCCGCTGTCGGCGGTGTAGATGCTCATGTCGGAGGTCTGGGTGGTGCCGTTGAAGAGGTAAGTCGAGTGCGCCAGGTCGATGAGGTTGGCCGGGGTGCTGCTGTCGTTGTAAATCTCGTCGACTTCGTAGCCGAGCAGACCCGGCAGGATATCGCCATTTGATAGCCCGGTGTTAGCAAACACCCAATGCGACGCATCCGCGATGGTTATGTCGCCATCGACCGGCTCGTTGGGATTCGACATGATCCCGATGAGGCCGTCCTCGGGCGTCGCCGGCAGGGTCACGTGCGGATCGCGCCATGCCACCGTCACCAGGTAATAGGTCGCCGGATTCGAGGCCATCGGATCGCTCAGGGCTTTGTAACAAACGACCGTGCGATCGTTGTCGCCGGTAACAGCACTGGGCTCGAAGCGAATCTGCCAGTACGAGGTGTTGGCCGAGAAGAATCCAAGGTTGACGCCCGCATCGCGCGCCGCCTGGACATTTTGACGCATCTCCCACGACCAATACTCATCGTGACCGACGGACAGGAAGCCTTTGTGTAGCAACAGCTCGGCCGGACGCTCATGGGTATCGAGGTTGGTCGAGTAGACGACATCGTAACCTTCCTTTTCGAGGAAGGCCGTCATGTTCATTTCCCAACTGAGGAACTCGCCCAAGCCCAGCGAGTCATCGTAGGGGCGATTGAACGAAACCCGCGAGGCGCGGATGCCGTCGGCGCTCATGAATTCGTACAGCGCCTTCCCGCCCCATCCGTTATAGGCCTGCGCGGTGGTGACCGAGCTTTGGAACATCAGGTCGGATTGGCGGCCGTCGTTGCGAACCACGAATCCGATCAGGTGCTGCTTGCCCGAGGCGAGCCCGGTCAGCTTGGCGACGTACATGCCGCTGATCCAGCTCGCCGGCACGTTCAAGGTATAGGGACTCGTCCACTGGCATTCGACCAGGCCGGTCGTCGGGTCGGGAGTCGGGATTGGCTGCGCGACGCCGGTCAAGGTAACCGGCGAAGTCATTTGGCGTCCGCCGGTGCCCTGGTAATAGCCGAGCCGATAAATGGTCAGCGTGTACTGCGGGTCGGCCGTGTTGACGAAAAAGTTGATCGAGCCGCCGGCATTGACGCTGGTCAGGGATGCGTACCCCTCGATCTCGCTATTGTTGGCGGCATTGGTCGGGTACCAGGCGCTGGTACCAGGGTTCTGATTTTCGATTTGGATGGGGTTGGCGGATTGGGCGAAAAGCGTGACTGTACGAGTACCAATCAAGGCATAGAACAATACAGAAAGTAGCAACAGCGCAACGGCTCGTTGCACAACATACGTTCTACTATGAAACGACGTAGAAATATCCCATCACCCCGAATTAGATAAGTCTGCTTATTAAAGCGCATAATGACTCCAGAGACCAGACGTAGAGTCTGCAAAAATTACGCGCGTCCGTTTGCTACAAACAAACAGACGTGCCAGAATGTTTTTTAATTCACTCCTAAAGCATCGGCAGCTTGGGCGTCTCCTTCCATGCCGGCCGCTCCCGAATCGCACTCAAATATGCTTTTACCTTCGGATACGCCTCGAAACTGAAGCCGCGCCTTTTCGACGACGTTCAGCACCGCTCCGTACGCGCAATCCACGAGGGTGAATTCGTCGCCCGTCATCCATTTACCCTTCGCAAGCTGACCCTCGACGATGGCGATGACATCGGGCAGCGCCTTTTCGCCGCGCGCGATGGCGCCCTCGTCGCCCTGACCGCCGGACAGCTTGACCGCGATGCGATTGAAGGCGAGCTCGGTGGCGGGCGGCGAAATGTGCGTCGAGAGGAAGAAGAGCCATTGAAGCGCCTCGGCGCGGCCGGCTGCGGTGGTCGGCCATTTCTTGCCGGTCTTGTCGCCGAGATACGCAATGATCGCGTGCGACTCCCAGATTTTCGCGTCGCCATCGACCAGCGCGGGCACCCGGCCGAATGGATTGATGGCGAGAAATTCCGGGCTCTTCTGCTCACGCTTGGTCAAGTCAACCGGCACCATCTCGCAATCGAGGCCGATCTCGAGCATCGCAAACTTGACCTTCTGTGGATTGGGCGAAGGGAAATAGTAGAGCTTCATTTGGAGACCTCCATGGTTTTCATAAATGCATTTGCTGAGGCTGTCGCGGCCTGCCATGCCGGCAGCGCTGCGAGGCCATCGTACCAGCGCAGGATGTTGGGGTACTTCGCGATTGGCAGCTCGATCCGCTTAATCGACGGCATCCAGGCACCGACCGCGAAATCCGCAATCGTCAGCGCATCACCGGTCAGCCACTTGCGGTCACGCAGCGCATCATCGAGGACCGGTGCGAAGCGCTCGAAATGATGCTTGCCATCGGCGACGCGATCGAGATTCGGCGGACCCAGCCGCAGCACCATTTTGGAAACGAACTCGTGACCGATCTGGCCGACCACCTGCGCGTCCCAATGCGCGCTCTCCCACGAGAGCCACCGCATCACGTCGGCCTGGGCTCGCGCATCAGCGGGCCACATCCCGCGCGCCGGCTTCTTTGATGCCAGGTAGAAGAGGATGGCGTTGGATTCCCACAGGACGAAGCCATCATCCTCGAGGACCGGCATCTTGCGGTTGGGATTGAGCGCGAGGAATGCCGGCGTCAGATGCGCGTCGTGCGCGAGGTCCACCACTTCGATTTCGCATTCGAGGCCGAGGTGGTTCTTCATCGCGATGACTTTGAACGCGCGCGGCGACGGCGGCAGCACGTGAAGTTTCATGCTCTCCTCCTTATGGGGCTTATGCGGTGGCCTCGAAGTGCTTCAGGTAGTGCTCGAGAATCGTGCCCCATCCGCTGCTGTAGTTCTTCTGGGTCTCGAGGATCTTCGCGTCCTGCTCCCATCCGCTGTGTTCCAGCTCGATGCGAGTGGCGCCCGCGCCTTCCGCAATGAAACGAATCTCCACTTGCGTCGTCGACATCCCAGCTCGGCGCGCGCCAGGTGAAGGCGACCACATGCGGCGGCTCATATGCCGTCAGCCGGCCGATTTCGTACTCGGTGCCATCGGGACGTTTCTCAAAAAAGCGTCCGCCGACGCGGGTTTCCATCGCCAGGCGTGTATCTTTGCCGCCGAAGCCGCCCGGCCACCATGCGCCGATCTCCTCGCAGAAAACCTTGAACGAGATTTCCGGCGCGCGCTCGACCCGGATCGATTTACGAATCGTCATCGCGCTTTTTTCGGTCGCCATGGAAGAAATATGTAACCTTTGGGTTCCATTTCTGTCAAGTCCGAATCCGCTCGCTGCCAGTTTCCATCTCGCCGCTACTTCTGCGATTAATCGGATCGAGTGGAATTTAGATGAAGTTCGGAATCCTGCAATTTTTCAGCTGGCCGGATCGGCGCGTCACCATGCCGACCGTGTACGAGCGCGCCCTGCAGCGCATCGAGGTGATGGATCGCGCGGGCTACGACGCGGTGTGGCTGACCGAGCATCATTTCAATGACTACAGCGTGTGCCCCTCGATTCCGGTAATGGGCGCGTATGCCGCGGCGCGCACCAAAAAGTTGCGCATTGGCGCCGCAGTCACGCTCGCCGCGCTCTACCATCCGCTGCGCCTGGCCGAGGAAATCGCGCTGCTCGATATTCTCTCGGGCGGGCGCGTCAACTGGGGCGCCGGGCGTGGCTTCGATCCGCGCGAGTTCAAGGCGTTCGGCGTCGCGCCGGATGAAACCTACGCGCGCTTTCACGAGGCGGTCGAGATCGTGCTGGCGGCCTGGCGCACCGAGCGCATGAGTTATCGGGGACGCTATTTTTCCTTCGATGACATCGAGGTGTTGCCCAAGCCGCTGCAGCAGCCGCATCCGCCGGTCTGGGTCGCGGCTTCCACTGATGAGGCGGTGCGATGGTCGGCGTCGGCGGGGCATTCGATCCTGATGAGCCCGCATCCGACGCATGTCGAAATCGGCGCGCAGTGGAATCTGTATCGCGCGCAACTCGAGGCGCATGGACATTCGATCGAGGGCCGCGAAATTCCCATCGCGCGCCTGCTCGCGATCGCGCCCACCGATGCCGAGGCCGCGACCGTCGCGCGCGAGGGCGCGAAGTGGCTGCTGCGGACCTATGTGAATCCGAAAGCCATCGGCGCCGAGGGCGATCCGTTGCAGCGCTACGTCGACAGCGTCGTCATTCATGGCTCGCCCGATCGCGTCGTCGATGAGATCGCGCGGCTGCGCGAGGAGATTCATCTCGAGTACCTGATTGCCGCGCCCTTGAGTCATCAGACGTTCCTGTCGTTCACCGACGACGTCCTCCCGCACCTGCATTCGTAGAGATCCCTGAAGTGTCGATGTAATGGATCCAGCACGCGCCGACGTCGGTTTCGATATCGCATTGCGGGCCGGGCACTGCGATCGCGATGTACCATCCGCTCTTGGTAAACACCGCGCCGCCTTTGGTCTCTACGTGCAGCGAGCGTATGCCATAAGATGGAATCGATTCCCACGCATCGGCGCGGGCGATTTCGGAGCCGGCGACTATCCGAACACCGGGAAATGAATGCGCAGGATCCTTGGTTGCCGGCAGCAGAAAAGCGTTCCAGTCGGGATCGACAATTCCAATCCGCCGCGCGGGGTATTTGCTTTTTAGTTCGAGCGCGAGTGTCTCGCCTCGATGGATGGTGGTCGCAGGGCAAGTGACCGCGGTTTCGAATGTCCTCGCGTTGCAGGGACCCGTCTCGAAAGCGCCATGCGCCGCAAACAACGCCGCGTCGGGCAGCACCGCGCCTGCCACCTTTTCCTCGTTTACGTAGTCCACATAACACGCGTCATAGTTGGCATCTTCGGATCCAAGTCCGGCACCGAGCAGAATTTCGTAGGCGCCAGAATCGGTGAAGATCAGTTCGGGCGGCTTTAGCGCGCGCGGAATTTCCCTTCCGCGCCACCAGTTGGACAGGGAACCACGGGCGGTCGCAGGGTTAAGGGTGATTTGCTTCATCGCCGCGAACTTCTGCGGCGGAATAACCGGCGCAATGCGGTCGCTCTTGCCGGGTCCAAACGTGAGAAGAAAGAGGTTGCTCCGTCCTTGGCGATGCGCTGCGACAGGCCATATTCCGAAGTCGAAATCATCATGTGGCGAGTCGAGCTCGACCACAAAGTCATCTCCTCGATAAACCAGCGGCGGATGACAACGAATTTTGACCTCCAGATTGCCCAAGTATGGTGTGTGCTTTCCATCGGCGAGGCGCGGCAGGAAGAGAAGTACAAGCCCTGCAATGACGAGAGATCGAAGCCACGTCATCGTCCGTTTCGCTTCCTCAAGGACTTTGAGAATTGATACTGCTTGGATGGGATAGGTGCGCTTTCGTTCTGGAAGATAGCAACTTTCGCCGGGTTGGCCGCTAACCACTAGTTGAGGATGTTAGCTACTTTGTGTAGCGGCGTCAATTGGCCGCGCCGCCGCCCGGGGTTCGGGCCGCCGTAATTAACGGATCGGGGCGCCGGCCGGCACGTAGGGGATCGGCTGCGGGCATGCAGCTCCGCCGCCGTTATAGTCGTACACCATGATGCCGCCGTAATCCGCGCCCTTGGTCATCAGCGCGATCATGACGAGCAGGCCGAGCAGAAAGAAATAACGCGCCGCCGACGCCGGCATCGGCCGCTTGATGATCGCCCAGAGCGTGAGGATCGCCGCCAGCGCCAAGGTCGCAAACATCAGGCGCATGTGCGGTTCGAGGACATTGTGCTTTGACCGATGGATCGAGCATCACGCCCGGCGCCGACCACCATCCGGTGCCGACCGCGACCGCGGCGCCGAGCAGCCCGAGCGCAGGAACCATAGCGCGGTCCATGCGATCGAGATCGCGGCGCGTCAGCCACGCGATGAAGTACAGCAGCGTGGCGCCATACAGAAACGCGATCGGAAAATGCACCACCAGCGGATGCGGGTTTTGCAGATGACTCGAGCGCCCGGAAGAAAGCGCGCGAGCACGCTACTTCACGGATTCGACCTGCAGGAAATTGGTGCCGTCTTTCTCGTAGACCTTGCCGGTGACTGTGACGTCATCTTCCATCTGATCGATGACGGTCCTTGGGCAGCGGCTCATCGTTCTTGGGCGGAATGCAGGATGTAGCTCTTGTTGGTGCCCTTCTCGACCATCACCACCGGAATGCCTGCCTTCGCGCATCCATCGCGCACTTTTTGTGGCTCGGTCCCTGCGCATCCCATGAGCGTGTTGCAGAAACCGTCGCGCAGGTTGCCGGTGACCGATTTTTCGGCGCCGCCCTCGGCGCGAACTCAAACCGCAGGTCGCAAGTGTCAGGATGATTCCAAGGCTGGTAGCTGCGAGTTTGCGCATGATTTCCCTCCAGGCGGTGCGATGGATAAGGTCCGATTATCTCCAACCGTGGGACGCGAATGTAAAACTGCCGCTCCTGCCAGCGATCAGAATTCGGTGCGAGTGCGAGGGCGCTAGCGGCGATAGGGACGCGGCGCCGGCGAAGGCTCTTCCTCGCCGCCAGCGCCTCGCGCCAGTCGCGCGCCGATGGCGCGCCGGCCGCGCACCCCAAGCTGCTCCAGGTGGCGCTCCAGCGTTTCGCGCAACTCATGGCTCAGGCGTTCGACTTCGATCTCATCGGGCGTCTTCATGCCGCCGAGCAGAATGCTCCGGCGCGCCCGCCGGGCGGCGGCGTCCGTAGAGTTGCTGCATCCGCAACTCCGCCTTCGCGATGGTTTCCTTGTACTTCACGTCGAGGCGGCTGAGCGAAATCGAAAGATCGCTGAGCGCGAGGAAGCGGCGGCGCAGCATCCACCATTCGAACAGCGTGAGCGTGGTCACCCCGAGCATCAGCAGCGCCGCGGCGCCGACCGCGAGCGCAGTCCCGCGCCACCACGGCAGCACTTTCACCGAATCTTTCAAGCGCCGCATTTTGCGCGGTCAGCTCCGAATTGGAATTGCTGAGCGTCGCCGACTTCGTGACTGGGTCTGTTGATGTTTCTGCTGCGCTCGCGCGATTCTGATCGGAGAGCTGCTCGACTTGCGCTTCGAGGCTGCGCTGCGAAGCCTCGAACGGATTGGGAATCTTGAGGATCTCGCCTTCCTCGAGCTCTTCATCCTCATGAAGTTTATTGAGATGCGCGAGGTCGCGGCCCGTCATGCCGAAGTACTGCGCGATCGATGCCGAGCGAGTCGCCCGACTCGACGGTGTAGGGGAAAAATTTGTGTGGCTTATGGCGGCGGCTTCCGAGCTTCCGCGGAGGCGAGGCGGTCGCTTGCTGAAGCGCGAGGCTGCGGGGACCGGCGGCGCGGCTTCTGCGCAAACGCCGGGATCGCCGCGCTGCCCGGCAAGCAGCGCGGACAATCATCGCAGATGCGACGCAATGAAGGATTTCGAGTGGAATGAACATCGGAACAGTACATTGCCCGAACTCGGATTGGAGGTAGGCGTCGGCGCCCGCCATATAAAAGGTAGTCGATTCGCGAAGCGCTGAGTGAACGATAACGATGCTCGTCCCCGCGCTTTTTAAGGCGAATTGAGTCGGTAAGCGTGCTGCTTTGGACCAACGTTGGCACGCTTTCTGGTGTAACTGCTTGCACCTCGATGCCCTGCTCAAATTCGCTATCTGCCTTTCTATTCCTGTTAGGGCGGCAAACGCGGCTCCCACCACGCCACCCTCGGGCCCCAGCGCCGCCTTGACGATAGCGCGTCTGCGCGACTGCCGCCGCAAATGCGCGCGCCTTGACCTCGCGCATCATCGCGGGGCGCATCAACGATGAGGCTCCCGCGACGCCGCCGCCGATCACGATCTTCTCGGGATTGAAGGTGTTGATGAACGACGCGAGCGCGATGCCGAGGTAGCGGCCCGGCAATTCGAACATCTCGAGCGCGATCGGATCGCCGCGTCGCGCCTCGCGGGTGAGCCCGCGCGCCGAGAACTCGCCGCCGCGATCGCAGATACTTCGCCGGGAGTCGCGATTCCTCGACATCCGAGGCGCTGCTTGAGGAGGCCGCATAAGCCCGACGCCGATGCATACGCTTCGAGGCATCCGTGCGAGCCGCAATCGCACGGCATCCCGTCGGCCTCGACGCAGACGTGGCCAAGTTCCGCCGCCATCCCGCTGCGACCGTGCACGATTTTGCCATCGACGATGAGTCCGCCGCCGATGCCGGTGCCGAGCGTGAGCAGCACCACGTTTTTGCATCCGCGCGCGGCGCCGCGCCAGTACTCGCCGAGCGTCCACGCATTCGCGTCGTTCTCGACGATGACGGGGCGTTCGAGCACGTCGCTCCAGATGACGCCGCAAGCGGAAAACTTCGCCACGCCTTCACGTGCGGCGCGGCATAGACGACGCCCGTGCGCACATTGAGTGGACCCGGCACCGCGACGCCGATGGCGAGCGCGCGCCCGAGGCCCTCGCGATCGAGCCGCATCCTGCAGCGCGAGCACCTGCGTCGCGATGTTCTCGACCGTTTCGACGGCGCTGCCTTCGGCGCGCGCGGGAGCCCGCAGCATCAGCAGCACCTCGCCCGCGCGCGAGACCGCGGCGGTGCGAATATTGGTCCCGCCCATGTCGAGCCCGACCACGTAGTCGCGCTTCAAGCGGAACCTTTCCGCATCAGCGCGAGGTATTCGATGTTGCCGGCGGCGCCACGAATCGGCGATTCGATGGAGCCCACCACCTCGAGGCCGGCCTCGCGCGCGAACGCGAGGATGCCATCGAGCGCTGCCTGTCCTCAGCGCGTCATCGCGCACGACGCCGCCCTTGCCGACCTTGCCCTTGCCCACTTCGAACTGCGGCTTCACCAGCGCGATGATTTCCGCATTCGGCGCGGCGAGCGCGATGACCGCCGGCAGCACGATGCGCAGCGAAATGAAACTCGTATCGATGACGACGAGCTCGGGCGCATACGGCAGATCGGCGGGCGTGACGTTTCGGATGTTGGTGCGATCCATCACGATGACGCGCGCGATCGCGCCGCAGCTTCTCGGCGAGCTGGCCGTAGCCAACATCGAGCGCGATGACCGACGCGGCGCCGCGCTGCAGCAGCACATCGGTGAAGCCTCCGGTGGATGCGCCCACATCGAGTGCGCGGCGTCCCGGCGACCTCGACATGAAAATGATCGATGGCGGCGGCGAGCTTGTAGCCTCCGCGGCTCGCATACTCGGATGCCGCGCCGACCACCTCGATCGCGGTGTCGGCATCGACTTTGAGATCGGCCTTCGACGCGGGCCGCGAATTGACCCGCACCTTGCCGGCCATGATGAGGCGTTGCGCGCCCTCGCGGCTTTCGGCGAGGCCCGCGCGCGTCATTTCGAGGTCAAGCCGCGTGCGCATCTACGTCGCTGAAGTAGGAACGATCACCGCAGACTCAGAATGGAATGTCGTCTTCGTCGTCGTTGCCGTTACTTGGCGCGCGCCGTTTTCGCGCGAGCCGGCTCGACGGGCGCGATGTGTGGCACGCGCGGAGTCTCGGCGACGCGCGGGCGGCGCCGGCGCTTCCTTCGTCGAGGCCTTCGTAGGGCGCGGTGCGCAGATCGCCACGGGAGTTGCGGCTGAGGACTTCGACCTTCTTTTCGATCTCGTCGAGCTTCTGATTGAGCGAGCGCACCAGCGCCGACGCCGCGCTCGAATGCGCCGATGGAATCTTCGAGACGTGAGTTCGCCGGAATCGATCTTGCCGACGATCTCCTCGAGGTCTTTCAATTCTTCTTCAAACTTTTTTGGTTTCGCTGCTGTGGCCATCTCACCCCTCTACACTCGCGGCTTTCAGTTCGCGCTCGCAGCTTCCCTCGCCGTAACCGAATCTCCAATTCGTCGCCGACCTCGAACCGTCTTGCGCGTCCATCACGGCGCGGCCGTCGCGAAGATTGGTTACTACCGCATAGCCGCGCTCCAGGCACTTCAAGCGGCGAGGTCGCATCGAGTTGCGTCGCCAGCGAGCCGAGCCGCGCGCGATGCTTCTCGACCACGACCGTGCCGCTCGCGAATCAACGACGCCGAGGCGCGCTCGACCGCCGCGCGCAGATGATGCGCGCGAAGCGTCATCGCCTGCGCCATCATGCGGGAAAGTTCGCGGGTGCGAATGCGCACCTCGCGCGCGATCGCGCTCGGCGGCCGCAGCCGCGCGACATACTCGCGAATGATGCGGCGCGCATCGAGGACGCGCGCTTCCATCGCGGCGGCGAGCTCCTCCGAAATGTCATCGACATGCGCATGCGCCTCGCGCATCAGCGCGCGCGGATGCTTCACGCGCGCGGCGAGGTAGTCGACGTCCTCGGCAAGGTCGTCGAGCATCTTGCGCATCGAGGAGGCGAGCGTGCGCTCGAGGTTGGCAACCTGCATCGCGCAGCTCGACCGCGCGAGGGCACCACCACGTGCGCGGCGAAGGTCGGCGTCGGCGCGCGCTTGTCGGCGACGAAATCCGCGATGGTGAAATCGATCTCGTGGCCGACCGCCGAGACGATCGGAATCCGCGAGCGGAAGATCGCGCGCGCGACGACTTCTTCGTTGAACGCCCACAAATCCTCGAGCGAGCCGCCGCCGCGTCCGACGATGATGACCTCGGCGCGCGCGTGGCGATTGAGATCCTCGATCGCGTCGGCGATATCCTCCGCCGCGCCTTCGCCCTGCACCCGCGCCGGCCGGATGATGACGTTGCAGATTCGGGAAGCGATCGAGCAACACGCGCAGGATATCGCGCAGGCCGGCGCCGCCGAGCGCGGTCACGATACCGACGGTGCGCGGCAGAAACGGCAGCGCGCGTTTGCGGCCCGACATCGAAGAGGCCCTCGCTCATTGAGGCGCTGCTTGAGCTGCTCGAATGCGATCTGGAGCGCGCCCGCGCCGCGCGGCTCCATCTCCTCGGCATAGAACTGGAGCGTGCCGCGGGTCTCGTAGATATTCACGCGCCCGCGCACCACGACCTTCATCCCGTCGGCGGGCTTGAAGCGCAGGCGGCGCTTGGCCGAGGAAAACATCACGACATTGATCGACGCGTCGGCATCTTTGAGGGTGAAGTAGAAATGATTCGAGTTGGCGAAGCGCGCGTTGGAAATCTCGCCGGTAACCCAGCAGTCGCCGAAGCGCGCATCGAGCGCGTCGCGCACCAGCCGCACCAGTTGGCTGACCGTCAGCGCCGACGAGGTTTGCGCGCGCGGCGGACCGAGCGCGAGATCGAGCTGCCCCGCCATATGAGGAGAAGCTACCTCGAAGCCTCGCGCAGGCGGTAGTAACCACCTAACCCCTAACCCCTTCCCCCGAGAAGGATTCCGATAAACGCTGACTTTCTCTTTTCTCCTGATCCCCTTCCCTTAAGGGAAGGGGTTAGGTCTAGCGCGACAGCGCGTCGATGATCTCGCGGGTGACCGGCTGCTTGAAGCGGACGCGCCCGAGGATCGGGACCTCGGTCATTTTGCGCAGCGATTCCAGATTCGTATCGGCGGCTGGCGAAGAGCGCCGCATCCACATCATTGAGGATCACGCCGACAATGCCGAGGCCGCGGCTGCGCGCGCGATCGATGCGTCAGCATCGAGGCGCTCAGGCATCCGGCGCGATTGCGCGCGCGACGACGGCGATGTCGAGATTCAGCATGCGCGCGAGGTCGGTGGCAATCCTTGCCCCACAGCAATCGGCGTCGCGATGCCACCAATGCCCTCGACGATCAGCGAAATCGTTGCGCGCGGCGATCTTCCGGTAGGCTTCGGCGATTTCCAGAAGATCAGGGCGGTGCGCGATCCGTTTCCGCCGCGACTGGTGGTGCGATCGCGGCGATCGATAGCGATAGGGACTGATGCAACTCCATCGGCAGATCGCATGCGGCCGCATACGCGAGGCCGCGCGCATCGGCGGATTCGAGGATGCCATTGACCTCGCGGCATCCGGTCTCGATCGGCTTCATCACGCCGACCCGCATCCCGCGTGCATGCGCGGCGAACGCGAGCGCGCATCCGATCAGCGTCTTGCCGACGCGCCACATCGGTCCCGGTGATGAGAATTCCTCGCGCCATCGAGGTCGATTCAATCATCGCGGGCGGGTTCCGCAAAGGGTTCGCGCGCAGCTAGATTGGCGCGCAGAACAGTAGATCGGCGGTTTCCCGTTCGGAGGGATCCAATGAGCGCGGCGGGCGTGGCTGAAAAAAATGTCATCGACAGATGGGAGCGGATGCGGGTGCGGCATGCGCACAAGCACCCGCCGGTGCAGAACATTAACGAGGCGGCGGAACAATCGATGACATTCGGTGAGCGCGCCTCCGATGCGTTCGCGGCGACGATGGGCAGTTGGATAGTTCATCATCATCCAGTCGATCGATCCTTGCAGATGTGGGTGGCGCTCAACATCACGGCCTACATCGAGCATTGGGATCCGTATCCGTTCATCCTGCTCAATCTCGCGCTCAGCCTCGAAGCGGCTTATGCTGCGCCGATCATCATGATGTCGCAGAATCGGCAGGCGGAAAAAGATCGCCTCGCGGCGGAAGAGGATTATCACGTCAACACCAAGGCCGAGGAGGAGCTGAAGGCGTGATGCATCATCTCGAGCAGCAGGACGAAATAATGCTCGACATTCTGCGCCGCCTCGAGGATCAGCATCGTGCGCTGCTGACTCGCCTCGACACCCGCAATGTCGCGAGCCCGTCGGCATAGGCTCCTTCAAAAGAAAACGGCCGGCGAGATGCCGGCCGTTCGTCATTCAACGAATCTGTAGTGAAGCCCTACTGAGCGGCGTCGCCGGCGTTCTTCGCGAGCTGCACCTTGAAGCTGTCCCAGTGATTCAGGATGTCGATGGCCTTCTGTAGCTGGATGTCCTTTTCTTCCTTGGGCGGCTTGGTCGCGGAGGCTTTGCCGGGCTGCGGATTGCGATCCGCCGCCGGCCGGCACCGGGACCGCTCCTTGTGCTCTGATCGCCGGTCGGCTTTCGCGTCGGCGCCAGGATGCTGCTTGTTCTGGAAATGTCCGGGCAGATCGCGCTCGTGAATCTCGGGGTTCTCGTCGAGCTGCGCGCCTTCGCCTTCGAGCGATGCGAGCGTCGGCTTGGGATTGTCGACATCGACATCGGGAGTGATGCCGACCGCCTGGATCGAGCGGCCATTGGGCGTGAAGTAGCGCGCCGTGGTCAGCCGCAAGGCAGAATGATCATCGAGCGGCAGGATGGTTTGCACCGATCCTTTGCCGAAGGTCTGGGTGCCGACGATGACCGCGCGCTTCTGATCCTGCAGCGCGCCCGCGACGATCTCGCTCGCGCTGGCGCTGCCGCCATTGACCAGCACCACCATCGGATAGTCTTCGAAGCCGGTCTTCTTATGCGAGAAGTATTTCTGCTGCTGATTCTCGTTGCGGCCCTGGGTGTAAACGATCAGGCCGCCGTCGAGGAACTCGTCGGAAACCTTGACCGCCTGATTGAGCAGGCCACCCGGATTGTCGCGCAGGTCGAGCACCAGGCCCTTCACCTTGCCATGATCCTGCTTCTGGAAATCATCGACGGCCTTTTCGACCGCGTCGTCGGTGCTCTCCTGGAAGGTGCTGATGCGGACATAGCCGTAGCCGTCCTGGCATGGTCTTGGCCTTGACCGATTGAATCTTGATGACGTCGCGCGCGAGCGTCACGTTGAACAGCTCGGCCACGCCCGTACGATGCATCGTCAGCTTGATCTTGCTGCCGCGCGGCCCGCGCATCCGCTTGACCGCTTCAGTCAGCGTCATGTCCTTGGTGAAGTCGTCATTGATCTTGATGATCTGATCGCCGGCCTTCAGCCCCGCCTTGTATGCGGGAGTGTCCTCGATCGGCGAGACGATGGTCAGCACGCCATTTTTGATGGTGATTTCGATGCCGAGGCCGCCGAAGCTGCCGCGCGTCTCGACTTCGAGGTCGCGATAGAGCTCGGGCGTCAGGTACGCGCTATGCGGGTCGAGCGAGGCGAGCATGCCGGTGATCGCGCCGTCGATGAGGCGCTTGGTGGTGACCGGCTCGACGTAGTTCTTCTGCACGATCGCGAGCACATTCGCGAAGGTTTCGAGCTCCTGGTAGGAGTCGCTGGGGAGCGCCTGCGCGCGCCGCACCGCGACTTCTTCGAGGACCACGAAGCAGGCTATCAGGCAGGCCGCGAGCGTGATTGCCCATCGATTCTTCTTCATTACTGACATCCGAAACCTATCAACTTATAGAGTTCGAGCATTCAATCTAATCAAAAGCGGGCGTCGTTTGGATAGACGCACCGCGCAATCAACTCGCCTTGGCCGACAGCAATTGCTGCAGCGCCTCCTTCACGTCGGCGCGCGACCAGTCGAAGGCGCCCATATGATGCGCGACGATGCGCCCGTTGCGATCGATGATAAACGTCTCGGGCACCCCGCTGACGCCGTAGGAATCGCCGACCTTGTTTTCCGGATCGAGCAGGATCCTAAAATGGTATCCGTTCTTCTCGACGTAGGGCACCACCGCCGATTTGCCCTTGGTGTCCTGGCTGACCGCGAGCATCACGAAGTCCTTGTTGCCCTTGAGCTCGTCGTACAGCGTCTCCATCGAGGGCATTTCCTCGCGGCAGGGCCCGCACCAGGTCGCCCATACGTTGAGGAAAACCACCTTGCCCTTGAGCGACGCGAGCGAAACGGTCTCGCCGGTGAGCGCATCCTCGAGCTTGAAGTCGCGCTCGCGATGTCGCCGGCCGGCACCGGGCGGCGCCTTCGCTGGTCGCCGTGCTCTCGCCCGATGCGTCGGCAGCAGCGCGACCGCATGCGGATGGCTGAGCTCATACTGACGCCGCAAACAGCAGCAGCGCGGCGAGCACGAGGAATGCGCCGATGCGCGCAAGGGTCTTTCCGCTGATCTCCATTTACGCCTGTCACCGCCGGCTTCCGGCTCCTGCTTCCGGCTTGCCGCTAGTGCTCGATGGCGTTCGTCGGCGCCGGCACGTGCGGGACGACATACATAATGCGCGCCGATGATCATCATCACGATCGCAATCAACTGCGCCTCGCTGAGACCCATGAAGACCCGCGGATTAACCCGCAGAAACTCGACCATGAAGCGCGCCGCGCCGGCGAGCATCAGATATAGATAGAACAACTGGCCGGGCACTTTGGTTTCCTTTCGCCGCGACCACAGAAACAGGAAGATCAGCGTATAGAGGATGGCCTCGTAAATCGGCGTCGGATGGACATGGACGCCCGGATAAAATGCCGACACCAAATGGTTATGGCTGTCGAGCTTCAGCACCGTGTTGCCGTTCCATCCCACGATCGCGTTGGGATACTGCACGCCCCATGGCAGCGTGGTCGGCATCCCCCAGTCGCCGTCGCCCGACAGATGGCATCCGATGCGCCCCAGCGCCTGGCCAATCACCAGCGCGGGGCCGGCCATATCGGCAGCGGTCCAGAACGGGACTTGGTAATATCGCGACGACGAAATACGGAGACAGCAGGCCGCCGATCAGGCCGCCGTACCATACGAAGCCGGAGCCCGAGAAAATGATCGACCACGGGTCGTGCATGTAGGACGGAAATTGTCGATGTACCGAATACAGCCGCGAGCATGCGATGCCGCGCGATCGCCGCCCACACCACCATCGAGGAGGCGAAATCGGTGTTGAGCCCGCGCCGTTTGCATTCCGAGCTGATGACGAAGTCGGCGGCGAGAAAGCCCAGCGCCATCATCATGCCCGTAGCTGTAGACGGTAATCGGGCCGAGCTTGAAGAGAACCGGAATCATCGAGATGAAATTATAATAGCGCGTCCGGGGGCGGAGACCAGAAGGGTTCTGTTGCGCGGCAAAGTTAACATTGCAGAGTAGCAGGAGGGATCATGCGGGCGGTTTTGCAGCGGGTTTCCCAGGCCGAGGTGCGCGGTCGAATGACGACGTCATCGGAAAAATCGGGCGCGGCTTCGTCGTCCTACTCGGGGTAGCGAAGGATGACACCGAGAAGGATGCGGCCTACATCGCGGACAAGACCCTCGCGATGCGGGTCTTCGCCGACGCCGAGGGCAAGATGAACCTCGCGCTGCGCCAGGTCGGCGGCGAGCTGCTGGTGATCTCGCAATTCACGCTGCTGGCGGATACCGAATCGGGGCGGCGTCCCTCGTTCATCCGGGCCGCGCCTCCTGAGGAAGCGAAGCGGCTGTACGAGCTGTTCCTCTCGCTGGTGAGAAACGACGGTGTTAAGGTTGAGACTGGCGAGTTCGGCGCGATCGATGGCGGTATCGCTGATCAACGAGGGGCCGGTGACGATCATGCTCGATAGCCGGAAGCAGCAGACCTAACCCCTTCCCCTGAAGTGGAAGGGGGACTAAGCCCAAGCCGTTCTCTGCCTCGACCCCGACGCGAATCGTCATACCCTCTCCAGTATGGAGAGGGCCGAAAGGTTGGAGGACAATTTTAAGGGAAGGGGATCAGAGGAAGAAAATGGCGCGCGCGGGATTCTATGCCGTCGAGTCGGGGAAGATTTCCTTCCGCAGGGACGGCAACTGGTATAGCGACGAGGAGCGCATCGACAATCCGCGCATCGCGCTGCTGTTCTCCCAGAGCATCAAGCAAAACCCCGACGGGTCAGCTACTTCCTGCAGGTCGCCGAGGAGCGCGCGCCCATCACCGTCGAGGACACGCCTTACGTCATCAAGGGCATCGAGGACGATGGCAACGGCGGATTCCGCTGATCCTCAATGATGACACGCGCGAGGCGATGGATCCCGCGACCCTCGAAGTCGGCGCCGACAACGTCCTGTATGCGCGGGTGAAGGGCGGGCAGCATCGCGCGCGGTTCCTGCGCCCCGCGTACTATCATCTGAGCGAGCAACTTCGAGGCCGATGCCTCGGGGAGGTTTTTCATACAAATCGGCGGCAAGCGCTACCCGCTGAAATCCGCGAGCAGCAACGATTCCAAAGCTAGTCACAAAATCGCCTCCTGGTCCGTCCCCCTTCCCTCAAGGGAAGGGGTTAGGGGTTAGGTCAGCCGATCCGATCCTCCACGTGGTCCTGGTGCGCCCCGAGATTCCGCAGAATACCGGCTCGATTGCGCGCATTGACCGCCGCGACACGTATCCGCCTACATCTAGTCGGGCCGCTCGGCTACTCGCTGGAGGATCGTTACCTCAAGCGCGCCGGGCCTCGATTACTGGCCGCTGGTGGATTTGCAGACCTATGCGGATGGGAGGAGTTCATCGCCGCGCATCCCGATGCGTCGATGAAATTCTTTTCCGCGCGCACCGAGCAATCCTACTTGCAGGCGCAATATCAGCCCGGCGATTTCCTGGTGTTCGGCAGCGAGACCAAGGGACTGGGTCGCGAGTTCATCGCGAAGAATATCGAGCGCACCTATACCATCCCGATTTTCGAATCAGGCGTGCGAAGCCTCAATCTCTCCAATGCGGTGTCGATCGTGGTTTACGAAGCGCTGCGCCAGACCGGCACCATCCGCTGAGTTACGCCGTTTCTTCGCGATCCGCGGCGGAAGTGGCATGAGGCGGGATCTTCCGCTCACGCTTTCCGCGCGGCGCTCGAGGAAACCGGAGCATCTGCCGCATCATTTTGGGTTCGTTTATGCGTTTCCGCACCGTGACGATTCGGAGGCCTCTTCCGATGCCTCGCTTGCCGACTCGGCTGCATCGGTGGCTTCGTTCATGTAATCCAGCTCCTCGGGGGCCTCTTCCGATTTCATCCGCTCCTTGCGCCGCCGCTCCAGGAAATTGAGGCATCGAAACAGCATCGAGTTGATGGCGCCCTGGTAGCGCAGCATGGTGCTGGCCGACGGTCCGGTCGGAATCGTCAGGATGTCCGAGGCCGGCCTTGTGGAAACAGCGCGCCTGATCCTCCATCACCTTGTTCAGATGGCCGTCGAATCCGGCTTTTTCCAGATGCGCCCAATTCCCCGAAGCCGAGATTGTTCGCCACCGAGTGAACGCCACGCCGCCTCGGTTTCGAAGGTCCAGACCTTGGCGAGCTTCCAGTAACATCCGGCCAGTTGCTGCACCATCATGTGCTCACTCACGGTGCGATGGCTGATACTCCTGCGCGAGGCCCGCGACGATTTCCTCGAACTCGGCGCGCCGCTCCTTGCCCTCGATGATGGCATTGTAGGCGGCTTTGGCCAGGATGCCGTGGCGGAGCGCATTGAGACTCGAGCGCGCTTTTCCGTCCGGCGTGCGCGGGCCGGTCGAGCGTTGCGCATTGGCGCGATTGGCGGCGGCCTTGCGCTCGCTGACAGACAGGTTGGGTGATGGGGAAGCAGGGTTGGGGTTGAGCATAGCGTCTCCGAGCATAGCGTCTCCAAATGATGAGCCGACACGAATGCCAGGGCGCATCGGTGAGTTGGAAGGGAGGGAGACGCTACGCGGCGGAGGCATCAGGAAAATCGCGCCTCCCGCGGTGAGACTTAAAGTATTTACCTATTCACTGCCGGTGTACAGAGGCCAAGTCCGTAACGCTGGCTGCGACCTGACCCCTCAACCCCTTCGGACTTGCTCCTCGTACACCCGCAGCACCGATTCGGTCTCGGCATCGGCCGGATAGAAAACCTCGACGTGAAGGTCCTGCAGCGTTACATCATTCGGGGTCGCGACGGTGGTGACGGTGCTGAACATCCGCGCAATTTTCCCATCCAGCTTCAGCTCCATCGGAAGAATCAGATCATGCGGCGCTTCGAGGTCGGGTTCACGCCATCGCGTCGGAATGCCGGGGTAGGCGAGGATCTCCGTAATGAGGTCCTCGCAAGTCGTCGTCGCGCGCCCATGCCAGCCGGCGATAGGCCTCGTTCAGGAGCGACTTCGCGATCGCCTCCCAGTTCAGGATGACTTTGCGCGAACCCGTTGGGATCGAACAGCAGGCGCAGCACGTTGATACGCGGCGCTTTCGAATATCGTCAGCGGCGTCAGGCCCTCAGGCTCCTTGCCGAGGGTCTGGTGAGAAACCGGATGAAGGCCTCATTCGCCATCACGATGTTCCAATGACGATCGTGTGCGAGCGCGCTGCGCGGCTCATTCGACTTGAGCATCACCTCGACCGCCGCGCGCACCTGCGTCATGCGCGGATCATCGAGGCTGGTTTCGCCATAGACCGGCGCATAGCCGGCGGCGAGCAGCAGGAAATTTCGCTCGCGCAGCGGGATGTCGAGCACGTTCGAGAGCATCAGCAGCATCTCGCGGCTGGGCTCGGCGCGGCCGGTTTCGAGGAAGCTGATGTGGCGCGCGGAAACTTCCGCGTCGAGCGCGAGGTCGAGCTGGCTCAGATGCCGCGCCTCGCGCCATCGACGCAGAAGCGGCCCGACGCCGCTGGGTTCCACCGCCGTTCCATTGCGATGAATGTCCATGCCTATAGCCTTAGCAGCGAGCGGGACCTCGCGCGATTACCTCGCGAGGTAATGCTTCGCATCGCCTTGGCGCGCGCGCGCGCCTGCTGCTCCTGGTAGAGCGCCATTTCCTCGGCCATCGCCTTGGCCACATTGGGTCGCTGCGCCATGCGATCGAAGTAAGCTCGCCACCGCCGGCCATTTCGCCAGATCGAAGCCCACGAATCGCGCCCAATTAAGCACCGTGACGAGGTATGCATCGGCGACGGTGAAACGATCGAGCAGAAATTCGCGGCCATCGAGATGGCGGTTGAGGTGCGCGAGGCGGCGCTCCGCCTTCTCGCGCGCATATGTTTGGCGCCCTCGGTGGCGGTCGGATCGAGCAGCGGGATGAACACCACCTTGTGCAGTTCCGAGGTCATGAAGTTCAGCCATTGCTGCAGGCGATAGCGCTCGATGCCGCTTTGCGGAGCGAGGCCTGACTGCGGGCTTTTGATCGGCGACATATTGCAGCACCACCGGATTTTCGGTGAGCAGCTCGCCCGCATCGGTGCGCAGCACCGGCACCTGACCCATCGCGTTGACCGCAAGAAAATCCGATCCGTCGGCGAGCTTCTTCGCTTGCGTGTCGACATCGATGAAGTTGGCCTGTGATGCCGCCCTCGTAAAGTGCGATCCGCGTGGCCATCGAGCATGCGAGAGGAGAGAAATAAAGATCCATCGGATATCCTCCTTGGGAAAAGTTCCCGATGAGACGCGACTTTCTCATCGGCCTCATCGGGAGCGATAAGTAGCCTACTTCTGTGGCTTCTGCGGCAGCGGGCGCCTCGTCGACGAAACCGGTGACGGCTTTCAGGCGACCGTCGCGCGGACAATCGTGCCGAAATCGGTGCCTACAAAATGTAGCGGCGCGTCCTTGGTGCCGCCCGCCTCCCATTGGAAGCGCACCCGATCGCCATACGCATCGACGCCGTCCTTGAGCCGGAACTGGTAGGCGTCGTTGAAGCGCTCGTGCACCGTCGCGATCATCGCGCTGATGCCCTCGTGGCCGTCGCCGCTGCGATGCGGGTCGGTGTAGTTGGCATCCTCGGTCCAGGCCTTGGCGACCATCGCGCGGCGCTTGTCGGGATCGCGCTCGTTCCACGCGGCGATGTAACGTTCGACGGTTTCTTTGGGGTTGCTCATGACGCTACTCCTTGGTTATGCGATGTGTATGCGCATCATTTGCGCACGCGGAGGAGTCGCATCAATTACGTGCGAGGTAAGGGTCAAACGGCAGGGCCAGCAGTTTCGTCGCGCCGCGAACCCATCGTTCAATTGTTCGGACGGGGGACGCGTTCTTGTCATCCTGATGCAAGCGGAGCGCAGCAGAAGGATCTCGAAACGCGACAATGCGCCTCGTCGTTCGAATGCGCCGACGACTTCCATCCTGCCCTGCCGATAGGCCGTGGCGGCAGCCGATCAGGAGGATCGCGATGTTCCAAGGATCGAGATCCTTCCGCTACGCTACGCTTGCGTCAGGATGACATGCAACGGAACAGGCTCACCTCAGGATGACGCTGGGAAGGTCAGCCGGTGGCGGCTTCCTTGGCGGGCGTGTCGAGTTCGCGCTCCAGGCGCTCGATGTCGACGGGTGACAAGCTGAAGTATTTTGCGTCCGGATGATGGATCACCATCGCGCTCACCGAGGCTTCCGGATCCATCATGTAGCCCTCGGTCAGATGCACATCGACATTCTGCTTATCCACTTCGAGCAGGCGGAAAATCTGTTCCTGATCTTCCATCCGCGGGCACGCCGGATAGCCCGGCGAGAAGCGATTACCGTGATAATGCGCCTGGAAGAGATCCTTTTTCGTGGTGCCGGCCGGATCGCCGATGCCCCACATCGCGCGGATTTTTTCGTGCAGCAGTTCCGCGAATGCCTCGGCGCCTTCGAGCCCGAGCACCTGCAGGATGTGCGAGCGCAGGTAGTCGCCGCTTGTTCTTCCATTCCTCGGCGAGCGCGCGGATGCCGGTGCCGATGGTGGTGATGAAAAAGTTCACGTAGTCGAGGCGTCCGGAATCGCGCGGCGCGATGTAGTCCGCGAGGCATAGCCCGGGCGCGTCGCTCTGGCGCCCGAAGATGAAGGTCTCGAGGACGTTCTTGCCGTCGGGCTGAGGATCATCAGCGGTGCGATCGCCGTCGGACTGCGCGGGGAAAAATTTGTAGATCGCGTTCGCGCTGATGTCGGCTGCGCGCGATCATCAGATGCGCAACTTCCTCGACCGCGTCGTTCAGCTCGCGCGCCTTCGCATCGCCGCTTGCGAGCGCCTCTTCGAAATTCTTGAAGCCGAGATGTTTCGCATACAGCGACTTGGGATTGATGTAGTCGAAAATCTCGCCGAGGTCGTAGTCGCGCAGCACGTGCAGCTTCAGGTCCGGAGGCCGCGGAATCTCGATGTCGCGGCGCACGCTCGCGCGCACCGCCGGCTTGGTCGGCGCATCGATGACCTTCGAGGCGATGCGCCTGCAGCCGCTGCGTCTCCTCTTCGAGGCGAATCTTGAGCGACTCGCGCGCCTCGCGATCCATGATCTGATTCGCGAGGTCGAGCCCGTTCATCGCGTCGTTGGCGTATGCGACCAGCCCCGCATACTCGGGCGCGATCTTGATCCGCGTGAAGCGATTGCTGAGCGCGGCGCCGCCGACCAGGATCGGGCACGCGATTTCCGCGGTCTTCAAATCCTGCGCCGTGATGACCATCATCTGCGCCGACTTGACCAGCAGTCCCGAAAGCCCGATCGCGTCGGGGCGATGCTCGCGGAACGCCTTGATGAGATCCTCGGGCGGCACCTTGATGCCGAGGTTGACGACGTTGTAGCCGTTGTTGCCGAGGATGATCTCGACCAGATTTTTGCCGATGTCGTGAACGTCGCCCTTGACCGTCGCGAGGATGATTTTGCCCTTGCTGACGTTCTCGCTCTTGGTCATGTGCGGCTCGAGATGCGCGACCGCGGCCTTCATCGCCTCGGCCGATTGCAGCACCTCGGCGACGATCATCTGGTTGGCGTTGAACAGCCGCCCGACCTCATCCATGCCCTTCATCAACGGGCCGTTGATGATTTCGAGCGGGCCGCGCGCCTGCAGCGCCTCGTTCAAATCCTCGAAGAGGCCGTCCTTGGAACCCTCCAAAATGTAGAGCGCGAGGCGCTCGTCGAGCGGCAGCGAGCGGCGCTGCTCGACGGTCTCCTTGCCCTTGCGCTCGCGGAAATGCGCCGCGAACGCCGCGATCGGATCCTCGCCGCGCCACCAGATGAGATCCTCGGCGAGCTTGCGCTCTTCTTCCGGAATCGACGGGTAGCGTTCGAGCTTCTCCGAGTTGACGATCGCGAGGTCGAGCCCGGCCTGCACGCAGTGATACAGCATCACCGAGTTGAGAACTTCGCGCCCCGCCTCGGGCAGCCCGAACGAAACGTTGGAGACGCCGAGGACGGTTTTGCAATTCGGCAGCGCCTGCTTGATGAGCCGGATGCCTTCGATCGTCTCGACGCCGGAGCCGATGTAATTTTTGTCGCCGGTGCCGACCGGGAACACCAGCGGATCGAAGATGATGTCCTCGGGCTCGACGCCGTACTTTTCGGTGAGCAGCTGGAACGAGCGCTGCGCGACTTGCAGTTTGCGCTCGCGCGTGACCGCCTGCGCCTGCTGCTTGTCCTCGTCGATACATCCGACCACCAGCGCCGCGCCGAAGCGCCGCGCCATCGGCACCACTTTCTTGAAGCGCTCTTCGCCGTCTTCGAGGTTGATCGAATTGATGATCGCCTTGCCCTGCGAGCGCTTGAGCGATTCCTCGATGACCGCCGCATCGGTCGAATCGATCATCAGCGGAACTTTGATTTTCTTGACCAGGATGTCGAGGAAGGTGGTGATGTCGGCCATCTCGTTGCGATCGGGGTCCTGCAGGCATACGTCGAGGACGTGCGCGCCCTTGCGCACCTGCGCGCGCCCGATTTCCGAGGCTTCCTCGAACTTGCCCTGCGCGATGAGGCGCTTGAACTTGCGGCTGCCGAGCACGTTGGTGCGCTCGCCGACGATCACCGGACGCGTGTCGTTGTCGATCACCAGCGTCTCGATTCCCGAGACGACCGAGCGCCGCAGCGTCGAGGGCATGCGCGGCTTCTTGCCCGCGACCGCATCGGCCAGCAGCTTGATGTGCTCGGGCGTGGTCCCGCAGCATCCGCCGACGAGGTTCACCCATCCGTTGTCGATGAAGCGCGCGACCTTGGCCGCGAACATCTCGGGCGTCTCGTTGTACTTGCCCTCCTCGTCGGGCAGGCCGGCGTTGGGGACGCATGCGACATCGAAGCGGCAGATCTCCGAGAGCGTGCGCAGATGATCGGTCATGAAGTCCGGGCCGGTCGCGCAGTTGAGCCCCATCCACAAGAGATCGCGATGCGCGAGCGAGACGTAAAACGCCTCGATGTCCTGCCCGGCGAGCAGCGTGCCCATCGTCTCGACGGTGCCCTGCACCGAAACCGCGACCGGCGCGCCGGTCTTCTTAATCGCGCGCTCGATGCCGGTCAGGATGGCTTTGACGTTGACGGTATCCTGCATGGTTTCGAGCAGGAGCACATCGACGCCGCCCTCGATGAGGCCGAGCGCCTGCGCTTCATAGGCATCGGCGACCTGATCGAAGGTGATGCCGCCGGTGACGGAAATGGTCTTGGTGCCGGGGCCCATCGAGCCGATGACGAAGCGCGGTTTGTCGGGAGTGCTGAAGGCGTCGGCTTCGAGCGCGGGCGAGCTCGGCGGCGCGCTGATTGATTCGATGGGTTTGGTCCGCGAGACTGTACTCGCCGAGGACGTAGGGGATTGCGCCAAAGGTCGCGGTTTCGATAAGGTCGGCGCCCACTTCGAGGAAGCTTTGATGCATCTTGCGGATAGCGTCGGGGCGGGTGAGGACGACGTTTTCGTTGCAGCCCTCGTATTGCGGGCCGCCGAAGTCCTCGGGTCCGAAATTGAGCCCCTGGATATAGGTGCCGAACGCGCCGTCGATCACGAGGATGCGCTGCGCCAGCAACTCCCGAAGGAGCTTTATTCGAGCAGGGTCAGTCAGCATCAAAGCCTCGAAATCTGGTTAAGACGAACCTCGAAGTTTAACCCAGTGACTGCAGCCCTCGCAATTTAGCCATCTTCGCGATCAAAAGCTGCACGCGCATGAGCGCGAACCGAACCGTATTGGTTACCGGAGGCGCCGGTTTTGTCGGCTCCAACCTGGTCGACGAACTCCTCGCCCGCGACCTGCGAGGTGCGCGTCGATCGATAACTTCGCGACCGGCAGCCGCAAGAACCTCAATCCTCGCGCCGAGCTGATCGAGGCCGACATCCGCGACGGCGAGGCGATCCGGGCGGCCTTCGAGGGCGTCGATTGCGTATTTCACGTCGCCGCGCTGCCGCGAATTCCGCTCTCGATCGCCAAGCCGGTCGAGACGCATATGACGAATGTGGTCGGCACTCTGAATGTGCTCATCGCGGCGCGCGATGCCAAGGTGCGGCGGGTCATCTATTCGGGGTCATCATCTGTATATGGCGACCAGACCGTCGATGCCGCTGGTCGAGACGATGACGCCCAACCCGCTCAATCCTTACGCGCTGCAGAAGTACGTCGGCGAGCAATACACGCGGATGTTCCATCGGCTGTTCGCGATGGAGACCCTCACGCTGCGCTACTTTAACGTCTACGGCCCGCGGATGGCGTCCGAGGGCGCTTACGTCACGGTCATTTCCGCCTTCATGGCGGCGCGGCAAGCGCGGCGAGCCGCTGCAAATCCATGGCGACGGCGAGCAGACCCGCGATTTCACCCACGTCAGCGACATCGTCGCGGCGAACATCCTCGCGATGGATGCCCCGACTGCGGATGGCCGCGCGATCAACGTCGGCGCCGGACGCAATGTCAGCATCAATCGCATCGCGGACCTCATCGGAGGTCAGCGGGTGCGCGATGGAAGGGCGCAAGGGCGACATGCGCAACACGCTGGCCGATACCACCGAGGCCTCGCGCATCCTGGGATGGCGTCCGCAGGTCTCGGTCGAGGAAGGGGTCCGCAGCTGCTGACCGCGCAGGGCCCTACGGTCGGTAGGACTCCCATCCGAGGATCGGGCGATCTCATAGCGGCGCCTTCGAGTGAAGCGATCCACCATCGGGGATTTGCGACATCTTGTAGCGCGATGCGCTCACAAATTGGCGCATTCGGTGACGCATGCAATTCCTCGAAAGTCCTTTCCGCAAAACTTCAGGCGATGTGCGATCGTTCTACCCCTGAGACAGTTTAGACTGCATAGCGTGACTAAACGATCTTGATTTGGTACTCAACACTTTGTAGCATTAACGCACATTGTATACTGATTAAAGCTCTTCAACGTCAGTGGCGGCACGTCGTTGCTTAAGAGGCGGGCACTATTCGCTGCTAGAGGTTTTGAAAATGAAATTCGTTCGCAAGCCGACGGAGGCAGGTCATTGTTATCGTCGCACTTTCGGTGACGGTATCTGCTCGGGTTTATGGGATTGGCCACCGATGTGGGCGTTCTGTGGGCGATCAAGCGCAAGGCCCAAACCGCGGCCGATGCCGCCGCGGTCGCCGGCGTAAATGCGACCATGAACCACCCAGGCCGAATTACTCGACGGCGGCGACCGATGTCGCGAGCCTTAACGGATTCACCAACGGGCCAGAACAACATCGTAGCTGACTACCCAGCCAGAATACTCCCACCGGCTACCCCGCGGGGACTTATGTTCAGGTCGAGATCACCGGACCGGTTAAGACCTTATTTCCTGGGCGTGATTGGATACAGGACGATTAACGTCGGGGTCAGCGCTTTGGCCGGCAATACCAGCGGTCCTAACACCATCATCGCGATGAATGGGTCCGGGACCGGCGTCACCATCGATGGGCCTTCGGTGAATGTGACCTGCGGCGTCATCAGCAATTCCAGCAGCTCTCAGTCCCTGACGGTCAACAATGGCGGCTCGATAACCGCAGGCAGTATCGCGGTAGTTGGCGGGACCAGCGGCACGGTGCCTTCCAACGTCAAAACTCACGTGCGCGCCAGTGCAAAATCCCTTCAGCAACTGGACTCCGCCATCGCCGCACAGTTGCACCCGCCAAAGCACCAACAACAGCGGGACCAACACGATAACGACCACCTGCACCGTCCCCTCCAATACGGTCTATTCGGGCGGCAGCAGCGATTGCGGCCATTCCATCCAGTCACCATACAATTCGCACACCCACAGCTACACTCCGATTACGGTAACCTTTTCGGGTGGGAACTGCGGCAATCACATCAGTTGCGGCGGCTCCGGCCAGTCCACCTGCCAGAACGTGACCTGCAACTTCAATCCCGGCCAATATCAATGTGTGAATACTCGCGGCGGCTGGGGCGGATTCGGGGCAGCGCCGCTCCGGCTTCATGTATGCCGAAGCGCCGGATGATTGGGCGGCGACTGGGGAAATGCGTCGTTAGGCTTCGTTCGCACGGCGGCAGCGGCAGATGCAATGGGGCGGGCGTTTCGAGAAAGTCTGGGGATCTTCGGGACCGTGACCCCCAGCATCGAAATCGGGCCCAATGCCTCGAGCTGCACCGCGAACTTCAGCTCCGGCACCTATACCTTCCTCGGCAATGTTTCGATCTGCGGGAACAACACCGTCAACCTGCAGCCCGGCACCTACTGCGGCGGCATCACCATCGCCGATGACTCAAATGGCAATAGCCCTACGGTAAACTTCGCTCCGGGAACTTACGTCTGCGGTGGTGGCGGCCTGAACGTCTCAGGCCATTGCACCTTGTCGCGGCACCGGATGCACCTTCCACAACACCGCTGATACCTCGAGCGAGGGATACTCCAACGGCCCCATCAACTGCGGCGGCAACTCAGGCGATAGCGTTCATTGCACCCTGAGCGCGCCGACCTCGGGTTCCTGCAAGGGAATGCTGTTCACCCAGGATAGGTCCGATCGGTGGCGGCAGCACTGCACGGATGGGGTTGGCACTCCGGGTTCGGAAATTGCACCATCAAGTGCGACTCCTCCTCGACCTGCGATGGAGCATGTTACACTCCCGAACGCCAAATGCACTTTCTCTGGGAATTCGAGCAGCCATGGCTATACCATCGTAGTCGCCGATTCGGTGACCTTGACTGGGAATACCACGCAGACTCATCATTGCGACTATTCCTCGCTCTCGAATGGGATCGGACCCATCATGACCAGCGCGCTGTTCAAGTAGACAGAGGGATAAGGGGGGACTCCGTGCGAGGGGCGTTCGAAAATTCAAGGCGAGGACAGGCATGCGACCGAGCTGGCGTTCTCGGTTCCGGTGCTTGGCTTGTTGCTGATCGGGACAGCGGATTTCGGGCGCGCCTTCTTACTTCAACCAGGAAGTGGTCGCGGCCGCGCGGGCCGGTGCGCAGTATGGCTCCCAGAGCGTTGCCACCGCCGCCGACACCAGCGGATCTAAAGTGCGGCGGCGCTGGCAAATGCCGCCAACGTTCCCGGGTTCGACCAGCAACACCACCTCCAGCTCCTGCACCTGTCAGTCGCCGGTTCCGACCGGAGAGACCGCTTGCGCACTACCATACTGCAATGGCGCCAATTCGCAGGCGACCTATGTGACTGTGACGCACACCGCGACCTTCAGAACCCTGATGCAACTATCCCGGCGTTCCGCATTCGAACGCCATGTCGGGCACAGGCCATTATGCAGGTTCAGGAATAGGGAGCCATGACGCGCCGCTGCTGCAGGTGACGTTGGATTGGTCCCCGGGCCAGACGGCGGTGGAGTTTGCGTTCGTCGCGACCGCCCTCCTGCTATTGCTTAGCGCCGTGATGATGATGGGCGGAGGCGGTGATGGCATACAACAGCATGTCATCCGCCGCCGAGGAAGCGGTCCGCTATGCGGTCGCCTATGGGCCTAACAGTCCGAGTCCCGCCAGTCGCAGGCCACCATCGAGCAAGTCGCGGTCAACATCGCGCCCCAGTTGCATCTGACCGCCACCGCAGCCGGCAAGTGCCAGCGGCAACGTCACCTCGAGCTGGGTGACCGATGCCAACATGCGCGACGCGACAGGATGCCAAGGTAGTGATCAACTACAACTACACCCTCAAGATTCCCTTCATGTAGCTCGGTGACGCTGCATCTGAGCGCGACTTCGCAGATGATGGCGTCGCAGTAGGTCCCGTCACCGTCTTAGCCGGCGCTCGCGCCCCTTTTTCGCTCGGCTTTTAATACCCGCGCGCTTGAGATAACGAAGGGCGGGAGCTTTATCATGTCCAACCCCTATTACAAGCAACATTGGATCGAGATCGAACCCGAACGCCACGCCGCTTACGACCAGATCCTCGGTTATCATCCGGCGCTGGAGCCGATTATTCAGCCCCTGGAGCTGCGACCCGGGCTTGCGCGTGCTCGATGTTGGCTCCGGCCCCGCGCATACCACCATGGAACTGGCGCGCCGGGTCGCGCCCTCGGGCAAGGTGAGGGCGTCGACATCAATGCGGAATTCATTGCGCGAGCGACCTCGCGCGCCCGCGAGGCGAAGCTTCCGATCGAATTCACTCATAGCGGATTTCCGCCGTTGCCGTTTCCCGCCGCGAGCTTCGACCGCGTGTTCTGCAAAAATGTTCTTGAGTATGTCGATTCGGCCGCCGATACGGTCGATGGAAATGGCGCGGGTAACGGCGCCCGGAGGCATCGTGGTTGCCTCGGACAGCGACTGGGACATGATGGTGCTCGAAACCGGCGCGGCCAACCGTGAACGCAACGAGCGCGTGCTTGCGGCATCGAAATCCATCGCGATCAAGGAACCGCGCATCGGACGGATGCTGTTCGGTCTGTTCCGCGACGCGGGCCTGACCGACGTCAAAGTCGAAATCATGGCGGGCGCGGATACCGCGGGTCGCGCGCTGCCGATGTTGAAAGCGAGTTTCTCGCGCTATGCGCACGATTCGGGCCGCGTCGCCGAGGCGGAAGTCGCCGCATGGCTGCGCCTCGAGTCGAGCGCGCGATCGAAGAGGGAAGGTTTTTTTTCGTGTTGCCGCAGTTCGTGGTGCGCGGCGTTAAGAAAAGTCGATGGAACTGCGCGACAATGCCTGCTAATCGGACAGGAGTAACTATGGTCGATAGCGTGGCTCGCATTCCTCGATAGTCTGATGGCGGTTGCGATGCTCGGGGCCGGCATCTTCGGCGCGCATTGGCGATATTTTACCCCGTTCAGCGGCTTCCAGATGTTCCTGCTCGGGATTCCTGTTGGGGGCCATTGCGTTGGTAATCGGACTGATCGGAATCTTCGCCACCCGCAAGTCCGCTGCGATCCGAGCGCCCGTCAGCGCGCGAGAGTGGGCACCGTGGTCGGCCTGCTGATGGTCATTGCCGGTCGTATGGCTCATCGCTCACCGGCCCCAAAGTTCCCGCGATCAACGACATCACCACTGATTTCGACAATCCTCCCGGAGTTCACCCACGCTCTAGGAAATGAATCGAACCACGGGCGCGACATGAAATACGACAAGCGCGAAATATGCCGATCGCCAGTTGCACGGTTATGGTCCGCTCGCGCCGCTTAAGATGCCGGAATCGCCCGACGACGCATTCAAGACGGTGCAGCAAACCGCCGCGCAAATGCCCACCTGGACCGTCACGGTGACCGATCCGGCGACCCGCACTATCGAAGGCTACTCGACCTCGAAGTCTGTTTCATTTCAGACGACGATTTCATCATTGAGGTGCGGGCCGGTGCGGGGACTGGCAGCCTGGTGCGAGATGCGCTCCAAATCGCGCGACGGCATCGGCGATCATGGCGTCAACTACAAGCGCATCAAGGGTTTCTTCGCGGCGCGTTCGCCCAGCTTCGAGCGGCTAGCGCAACTGCACGAGCCTGACTTACAGATGTACGCCGTCTTGTACCGAGCTCCTTCGCTAAGGCTGGGCGGGTCCCGCTTGACGGCGCAGCGCCGAGGATGAAAGCTTTCAGACTAGGTCCCGATCCTTGACGGAATCCACGGAAGACGAAGGAAGAATCATGGCAAAACAAAAATTGCGCTGGCACTCTCGGCGATGCCCGATACTCCACCGCAGACCATCATCGACCTCTCCAAGAGCGCCGAGGACAACGGCTTCGCCGGCGTCTTCATGACCGAGGCCGGCAACGATTCGCTCGCCTACTGCCTCGGCGTCGGCGCGCATACCCGGACCGTCAAGCTCGGCACCGCGATCACCAACATCTACTTGCGGCATCCCGCGCTGCTCGCCAACGAGGCCGCGGCGGTGCAGGAGTTTACCGGCGGCCGCTTCATCCTCGGCCTCGGCACCGGGCATCGCGAGATGAACACCATCCTCGGCATCGAGATGGGCGAGCCGATGGCGAAGATGCGCGAGGTCGTCGCCACTTTGCGCAAAGCGATCGACGGCGGCCGCACCGGCCCGAAAGTCACCTCGAAGCTGCCCATCTACCTCGCGGGCGTTTCCGCCGATGGTGAAACTCGCCGGCGAAATCGCCGACGGCGTCATCTTCAATTTCTTCCCGCCCGCGCGCGTCAAGCAGGCGCTGGGCGAATTGGCCGAAGGCGCGCAAGAAGGCAAATCGCAACGTCGCCGACATCGAGCCGACGCTGTTCGCGACCGCGTTCATTTCCGATGACCTCGAAGCGGCGCGGCGTCCCGCGCGCAAGCTGCTTTCGCGTTACGGCGCGTTGCGCTTTTACGGCAACATGCTCGCCAACGCGGGCTTCAGAAGCGAGATCGAAGGCATCCGCGCGGCCGGCCGCGACGAACCGAAAGCGATGGCGGCGGTGAGCGACAACATGATCGATTCCGCGCTGCTGGTCGGACCCGAATCGCGCATCCGCGATCGCCTCGCGGAGCTGGCCGCCCCGGGCCTCGGCACCGTGATCGTGTTCGTCAATCCGGTAAACGAGGATCGCGTGAGCGGCAACAAGCGCGCCATCCGCGCGTTGAAGTCTTAGAAGCATGTGTGAGGCAGAGACCACGTGAGGCACAGAGACACGCGAGGGCAAGAAGCCAGCGAATCGGCAAGGCGTATCCGGCGTATATTTTCTGCTCGCCTCTCTAAGTGGCGCGCAGCGCCGCTGTGGCGGCTTCTGCGTCAGCGAAGAGGATCAAAACTATTATGCCATATGCAATCGTCACCGGCGGTGCACGCGGATTCGGCCTCGGAATCGTCAAGGCGCTGTTCGAACACAACGTCGTCGATGAGGTCGCGGTAATCGATCTCAGCCTCGCGCCGGCGCCCGACGCGATCGCGAACAAGGTCCACGGCTTCACCGCCGATGTGACCGACGAAAAGCAGGTCCATCAGGCGGTCGAGGCGATCGTCGCGAAGCTCGGACCGAATCCGCCGTGCTATGCAACAACGCCGGTGGCGGACGAGCGAGCATGGTTCGAGCATGGGCGCGAAGGCGAATGGGAAACCGTCGAAATTTTTCGCCGCTATGTCGATCTGAACCTGAACTCGGTGCATATCGTGACGCGCGAGGTCGCGCCGCGAATGAAAGCGGGTGCGGCGATTTGCAACACCGCCTCGATCGCCGGCCAGCTCGCGAGCCCGTTCCTCGCGGCCTACGCGGCCGCCAAAGCTGGCGTAATTTCCTACAGCAAGACCTGCGCGCTGCAGCTCGGGCCCAAGGGCATCCGCGTCAATGCGGTCGCGCCCGGCCTCATCTATACGCAAGGTGTGGGAAGACCTCGGCGCGGCGCTCGGCGGTGGCGATGCGAAGGCACGTGCGACCTTCGAGGAAACAGTGAGAAGCATCGTGCCGCTCGGGCGCGAGCAGACCATGCAGGACATCGGGCGCACGGTCGCGTGGCTATGCTCCGAACAGGCGCAAAATGTTACTGGCCAGATAATCGCCATCGATGGCGGCATTACCCTGGGCGCCGCTTCGACCGCCGCGAATAAATCTCCACGAGCACTCCTCTCTCGCATTTTTCCGCGGGATGAGGACGACGGGCGCGGCTCTCGCCATGGCTGCGAAGCGAGAACCGTGCCCGCCGGGTGAGGGTGCTGCGAATGCCACCTCCAGTGGAAGAATCCACCCTCGCACTCCTGCTAAAATGTCCCACCATGGCCGCCAAGGAGGAAAAGGCCCTCGCGATCCTGCGCCGCCTGCGCGACAACGGCTTCATCGCGCTCTTCAACGGCGGATGTGTGCGCGATCGCCTGCTCGGAATTCCCATCAAGGACTACGACATCGCCACCGATGCGCGTCCCGAAGTCGTGCAGCGCCTGTTCGAGAAGACCGTCGCAGTCGGCGCGCAGTTCGGCGTCATCATGGTGATCGATCGATGGCGATCCGTTCGAGGTTGCAACCTTCCGCGCCGACGCCCCTTATGATCGATGGCCGCCGCCCTTCGTCGGTCCGCTTCGGCGCCATCGAGGAGGATGCCAAGCGCCGCGACTTCACCATCGGTGGAATGTACTACGATCCCTTCGAGGATCGCCTCATCGATACCGGTCGAGGGGATGCGCGATCTGCGCGCCGGCATCATCCGCGCGATCGGCAATCCCTACGATCGCTTTGCCGAGGATCATCTCCGCGTGCATGCGCGCCGCGCGTTTCGCCGCGCGCCTAAACTTTACCATCGAGCCCGAGACGCATGCGCGCGATGAAGGCGACTGCGCCGATGGTGCCGAAGGTTTCCGCTGAGCGCATCGGCGAGGAAATCGTCCGCCTGATGACTGAAGGTGGCGCCGCGCGCGGCATGGACCTCATGGTCGAGACCGGCATCATGAAAGAGGTGCTGCCCGAAGTGCTGCCGATGATCGGATGCCTGCAGCCGGCAAACTATCATCCCGAGGGCGACGTGTACGTGCACACCAAGATCGCGGTCGCGATGCTGAGTCCCGGATGCACGCGAGACGCTCGCGTTCGGAATTCTTTTTCACGACGTCGCGAAACCGCAAACCCGCGCCGAGCAAAATGGCAAGGTGACCTACTACGGCCACACCGATATCGGCGCGCGAGATGGCGATCGACATTCTCGCGCGGCTGCGCCGCTCGCGCGCGGTGCAGGAACGCGTCGCCTACCTGGTGAAGAATCATCTAAAGCTCACGATGGCGCCGCGCATGCGCACCTCGACGCTCAAGCGGATGCTCAGCCGAAGACGGCTTCGACGAGCTGCTCGAAGTGAGCAGGATGGACGCGCTCGCGTCGAGCTCCTACCTCGGGCATTACCATTTCTGCCGCCACGCGATGGCGCGAGATGACGCCCGCGCAGATGCGCCCGCCGCGCTTCGTCAGCGGCACGGATCTCATCGGGATGGGATTCAAGCCGGGCCCCGCCTTCAAAAACATTTTGCAGGAAGCTCGAGGACCTGCAACTCGACGGCGCACTCGCCGACCGCGAGGCGGCCATCGCCTACATCCGCCAGCACTATTCCGCGGCTGGAAACTGAGCGGCTTGCTCGAAGCGAAATCCATCACGCGACGATTTGGGCGCACGCGTCGCGCTCGACGATGTCAACTTCGTCGCGCGTGCGGGCGAGATCCACGCACTGCTCGGCGAGAACGGCGCGGGCAAAACCACGCTCATGAATGTGTTCACCGGGTCGCGTCCGTCCCGATGCGGGGATCGGTGAATCTCGAGGGCACGCCGCTGGCGTTGGGCATCGCCCGAAGCCGCTTTGCGCGCCGGCATCGCCGCGGTGCATCAGAGCCCGATGCTGTTCGAGCGTTTCACCTGGGAGGAAAACCTCGCGCTCGGCGGCTTCGAACGCGACGGAATCGTCTTGGGATCGAGCGGAATCGATTTGGAAAGCGTCGTGGCGAAAGCGCGCGACCTCGCGCGTCATCTCGGCTTCGAGTTGCCGCCGCCGCGCGCCATCATCGCGGAGCGATCGGTCGCCGAGCGCGTCCGTCTCGAGGTTCTGCGCGCGTTGAGTTTCGACCCGCGCGTGCTGATTCTCGATGAGCCTACCGGCGTCCTCGCGCCCAACGAGCTGACGCGCATTTCTCGATCTTCTGCGACGGCTGCGCGGTGAAGGCCGCATGGTCATTCTCATCACGCACAAACTGGCCGAGGCGCGCGCGGTCGCCGATCGCATCACGGTGCTGCGCGGCGGCCGCGTCGTCGCGGAAACCACGCCCGCCGAGTCCGATGAAGCCGATCTGGCGCGTCTGATGATCGGTGAGCTTGCCGCGTCGCGCTCCCGAAGCCAACTTCCGCCAGTAGCAAAAGCCGACACCCTGCTCGAAATCGATAATCTGTCGCTTCGAAACGACGGCATTACGATCCTCGACGGAATTTCTCTGCGGCTCACGGCCGGCGAGATCGTGGGCATTGCGGGTGTCGACGGCAACGGACAGGCCGAGCTGACCGAAGTCCTCGCCGGTGCGCGCGGCTCCAGTTCGCGGAACGATCAGGGTTCACGGCGGCGCCCACAGCGCCGCGATTGCAGTAATTCCGCAAGATCGCGACCTCGACGGGCTCATCCTCGACATGCCGCTGTGGGAAAATCTACTGCTCGCGCCGCCGATTCGCGCCGCGGTCACCCGCAAGCGATGGCTTGAGGTGAACCGCGCGCAGCGGCTCTGTACCGAAGCGCTACAAACGTTTCGCATTCGCGCGGCCGGTCCTGAGGCGCTCGCGTCCTCGCTCTCGGGCGGAAATCGCCAGCGCTTTGAGGTCGCCCGCGCGATGACGCAGCGGCCGCGCGTGATCGTCGCGCACAACGTGACGCGCGGACTGGACCTCGCCGCGACCGCCGAGGTCCATCGCATCCTGCTCGAATTTGCCGCCGAATGGCGGTGCGGTGCTGCTGATTGCGAGCGACCTCGACGAGTTGCTTGCGATCGCGAGCAGACTCTATGTCATCAGTCGCGGCAAAATCCGCGCGACCGACCCCATCGATCGTACGCCCGAGAAGCTCGGCCTGCTGATGGCCGGACGTTGGAATGACTGAGATGCTCGCCAGGATCGGGCTGATCGGAAAGCCCGCGGCCGCGGTCGCCCTCGCCATCGCACTGATATCGCTGGTGCTGTTGGCTCTGGGAGCCTCTCCGGCGGGAGTGTTCCTGGCGTTGGGGCAGGGAGCATTTGGCAATTGGATCGCGTTTACCGATTCGCTGGTGAAAGCGACGCCGCTGGTTTTCACCGGACTCGCCATTTCGGTCGCATTTTCCGCCGCCCTGTATAACATCGGCGCCGACGGCCAACTCGTCATCGGAGCGATTGCAGCCGGCGCGGTGGGTCCCTTCCTCGGCGCATGGCCGCGCCCGCTGGCAATCACGATCGTTCTCGTCGCCGGTGCGCTGGGCGGTGCGATGTGGAGTGGTATCTGCGGATGGCTGCGCGCGCGGCGCGACACCAACGAGGTCATCAGCACCATCATGCTGAACTTCGTCGCCGCGCAAATCCTGAGCTGGACCGTGCACGGACCGCTGATGGAGGCCTCGCACGCGTATCCGCAAAGCATGCCGCTCGCGCCGAGCGCCGAGATGTACATGTTCCTGCCGCCGACGCGGCTCAACCTCGGGATGCTGCTGGCGCTGGCCCTCGCGCTCGCGACGTATTTGTTTCTGTTCCGCAGCGACATCGGTTTCCAGTTGCGCGCGATGGGAAAAAATCGGCGTGCCGCGAATTTCTTTCGCGTCCCGATCGCCTCGCTGACCATCTGGACGATGGCTCTTTCGGGCGCGCTCGCGGGGCTGGGCGGCGCGGTCCAAATCTCCGCCATCAATCATCGGCTGTATGAAAAAGTCTCGCCCGGATGGGGTTTCGAGGCGATCGCCGTCGCGCTGGTCGCGCGCCTCAATCCGCTCGCGATCGTCGCGACGGCGATTTTCTTCGGTGCGCTCGACAACGGCTCGCAGGCGATGCAACGCACCGAGGGCGTTTCTCCCGTGCTGGTGCAGGTTATCCAGGCGATGGTGATTCTCATCCTGCTCGCGTTCGACACCAGCGCATGGGGCAATTTGCGCGATGCCTTGGCGCGCTCACGCACAGTCACCACAAGCGCCGGGACCCGCGATGCTTGAAGGCGAGCTGCAGGCATTCCTCACCTCGACCATCGCGATGGCGACGCCGATCCTGCTCGCCGCGTTGGGTGAATTGCTGGTCGAGGAAAGCGGCATCATCAATATAGGCATCGAGGGGGCGATGCTGGCGGGCGCGTTCTTCGCGCTGTCCGGCGTGTACTTCACCGGCAGCATCGCGGTCGGATTGCTATGCGCGATGGCGGCGGCAATCGCTATCAACGCAATGCTCGGGGCGCTGGTGATCAACCTCGCAGTCAACCAGGTGGTCGCGGGAACTGCGCTGGATATTTTCGCCGCCGGCATCACCGGGGTTTTCTATCGCCGCTTTTTCGGCATCACCGGCAAGGCTTTCATCGTCACGCCGCTGCGTACGATTGCACTGGGACCGCTGGCGAAGATTCCGCTCCTCGGTCCGATGCTGTTTAACCATACGCCGCTGGTCTATTTCGCATTCGTGTCGGTGCCGATGCTCGCATGGCTGTTGCATCGCACGCGCTACGGGCTGCGGCTGCGCGCGGCCGGCGAGCGTCCCGAAGCGGCCGACGCGCTGGGACTTCGCGTCTATGCGATCCGATGGCAGGCGCTGATGATCTCGGGTGTGCTGACCGGGCTGGCGGGCGCGTTTCTCAGCGTGGCGTATGCGAATACGTTCGTGGAGAACATTTCGGCAGGACGCGGCTTCGTCGCACTCGCGGTGGTGATCCTCGGACGGCGCAATCCGTGGGGCCTCGCCGCCGCCTCGATCCTGTTCGGCGCCGCGATGGCGCTGCAGTTCGGCTTGCAGGCACTCGGCACCGCGATTCCATATCAGCTTTTCCTCGCGCTGCCGTACGTGCTGACCCTGGTAGTGCTGGCGTTCTTCGGTGGCCAGGCGCGCGACCCCAGCGCACTCGGCGTCCCGTACACGCGGAGTTGACAAATAGTCGCCTCGTCCTGATGATCGATGGATGAGGGGGCCTCGAAGTTGTCATCGACCAAACTGACTACACGTCTCATCGTGATTGCGGCTGTGTTCGCGCTCGCCGGCTGCGCCGCGACCCAACCGCCATCCGCAGAGAATAATCCGCGACCGGAGTTCAAATTCGCCGGCGGGACTTTCAGTTCAGTAAGCGACCCTCCGACCGATACGAGTGTGGAAGTAAAATACGACGATGGTGCAATTCTAAAGACAGTGCAGTCAGCGCGATTCGGGTCCGGAGTCCACAACGGAAGTGTGAACGCCTTCGAAGCCCTTTGTAAAAACCCACCGAATTGTCCGGAAGTGCAATACCAGGACCGTTTCTACGGAGTTGGACCCATCGACGGACGCAATTGGATGGATACGGAACTATGGCTGCTGGGAGACTTCAACGCTTCGAGCGACGGGCTCAAATATCAGGCCTGCCGCAACGGCCACATTTACAGCGCCGGCGATTTGAAAACTTTGATGGATGTGATCGACAAAGTTGAAAGCAATCCGGCTGGCGCCAAATCCGATCCCGAAGTAGCGAAGCAGCTTGTTACCGACGACGCTTTGGTCCTGCGCCTGCCGGTATGTAACTGGCGGCATCGGATCGGACTCGAAGCTGTCTATCCGCCACCCGCCAACGCCGCGAAGGTGCGCATCGTGCCCGCGAGCCATACCCGATTCGCCTATGTTGAAGCGAAGGGCGACAACGGCGGGGTCGACATCTATATCGACACGGATCATCGGCGTATCGATCGATTCGTCTTCACCTCCTCCAAGGGTTCGTTCTCGTTGCGTCCCGTGTACAGCGAAACCGACTGCCCGCTGCTCGATCGCTGCGAACACATGACGCTCGAATTAGGGAAGCATCAGGACCTGTTGGATATCCGCTCACTTGATGACGAGCCGCTTTCGCAGTCGCGGCTGTTCGAGGTGCGCAATACGCGCGACGGCACCAAACAGTACGACGGATGTGCGGGCGGCAGGCTCTACGCGGGCAAGAATCGTCAGACCGTCGAAAGCGAAATAAAAATCGCGCTAGAAAATCCCGCGCCGCCTCGTCCGCAAGGTGCTCCAATGCTGGGGGCGCCCGCCATCTCCGAAAGTGGCGATACCGTCATCCCCGATGGATTTTGCGACTGGACCGTGCGCACGCGTCAGATGCAGGCGGCCATGAAAAACCAGGGTGCCGAACCGTCGAGCAACTATGTTCCCGGCGCGTGGCGACAGTGATAGCTTAGTCGCATGCGCGAGGACGTACCCACCACTTCCGCTTTTCCCACTGCGCGATGCGAGTCATGCGCCAAGTCGGTGCTCACTTACGTCATCCTCGATGCGCGCGGCGACGAGGTCCGCTGCTGCGTGCATTGCGATGGCCCCATCGCCCAGTCATTGCGCTGGCTGACCGCATGGGAGCTCGAGGCCGAGGGCTACGAGATCGGCTATCGTCCGCGCGAGGAAAAATCCGGCGGCGGATGCGGCAGCGGCTGCGGAACGTGTTCAACCCGTAAAAATTGAAATCCCGAAATGAAAAAGGCGCCCTGGGAGCGCCTTTTTTTTGGTTGGCTGCTTGCGGCTGATTAGCCCTTTAGTCCGAGAAAGTGCTTCAGCTTCTCGGCATCGAAGCCGAGTATCGCCTGGTTATCGACCTTGATTACCGGCGCGGCGCGATAGCCCATCGCGAGGAGTTCCTCGCGCGCCTTCGCATCTTCGGAAACATTGCGCTCGGTAAAGTCCACGCCATTGCGAGTCAGAAACTCTTTGGCGTGATTGCAAGCGTTGCAGCCATGCATCGTATAAACCGTGACGTTCATCTGACGGCATGACCTCCTGAACGACCGTACAATTCCAGCCTAGCACTCCCTACCACGCGAAGCGCGGTGGTCCAAGAGCCGCAAAGCCTCGAAAAATCGGCCCTTCAATCATTAGACGAAGCCGGCCGGGAATAAATTGCGCCGCCGATCGGTATACGGGGTGGACGCCAAACGAGCGCGTCCGCGGAGGAAGAAACATCATCATGCCAAAAGAACTCGATCGGCGTGCATTTTTGCGCATCGCCGGCATCTCGATGGGTGCGGCGGCGCTTTATCAATTCGCACCCAAACTCGTCGCCGGGCAGGCGGTCGCAAAATCGCTGCGCGATGCCAACGGTGAGGCGCCCGCACCATTTCGCTTCGCCCAACTGAGTGACGCGCACGTCGGTTTCAGCGGGCCACCCGACCCGCTCGGCACCAAGGCCTTTGAGCATGCGGTCGATTTGCTCAACGCCTCGGGGCGGCCGCCCGAGCTGGTGCTCTTCACCGGCGACCTGACGCATGACGCGGAGAAGCGCGATGAGCATGCGAGCCGGATGCGCAAGTTCAAGGAAATCGCAGGCCGCCTCAAAGCGTCGAAACTCTACTTCGTGCCGGGCGAGCACGACGCGGGCCTCGACGGCGGGCAGCTTTATCGCGAGTTCTTCGGCGCGAGCTGGTATTCGTTCGATCATCGCGGCGTACATTTTGTAGGCCTCGATAATGTCTCGCGCGCCAAACCGGAGGTTGGACCGGAGCAGCGCGCGTGGCTGGTCAACGACCTCACGCGATTTCCCAAGACTGCACCGATAGTGGTCTTCACGCATCGGCCGCTGTTCGACCTCAAGCCCGAATGGGAATGGTTCACCAGCGACGGTCCCGAGGTGATGAAGATCCTCGCGCCGTTCGAAAACGTGACGGTGCTGTATGGCCACATCCATCGGCGCGATGTGCACAAGGAAGCCACCGTGAGTCATTACGCGGCGCGCTCGATGATTTTCGCGTTCCCCGATCCGCAAGTGGCGAAGGCCAAAAAGCCGATGCCCTTCGACCAAGGCGATCCATTCAAGAACCTCGGCCTCCGGATGGTCGATGGGAACGCGCAGGGCAACCTCGCAGTCGATGACGTCGAGCTCAACGTGCGCGAATTCGCCGGTCGATCCGGCATCCAGCAAATTTTGCAAGCGGGAGTGTTAGGATGAAGCTGAAATCATTTTTCCTCGCGAGTGCGTGTGCGATGGCGGTAGCGGCGATGCCTTCGCCCCAGGTCTCGGCAGATACACCACCGCGAGTCATCGAGATCAAAGCGAAGAAGTTCGAGTTCGCGCCCCATCAGCTCACCCTCAAGAAGGGTGAGACCGTGACGCTCCACCTGGTGAGCGAGGATCGGGTGCACGGATTTTTCCAGCGCGCGCTCGGCATCGATACCGACATCGATCCTTCGAAGGCGGAGCGACGTCACGGTGACCCCGACCGCGCCCGGCACCTACCAGGTGATATGCGATCACTACTGCGGGTATGGTCACGGCAACATGAACATGACGATCACGGTGGAGTGAATTAAGGCGCATGCGGTGAGAGTTGCCGCGTTCTTCTCAACGCAGATCGCAGACATAGGAGGTTAAGGCTCCGATGGGTGAGCAAATCGGTGAGCGCGAGGTTGCGCACGCGTGGGATGCGAACGCGCTTGATATGGACCGCCGAGGTGCGCGCCGGCCACGACCGCAAGCCACGAGCTTTTCACCAGCCCCCGATTCATGGAGTTCCTTCCCGACCTGGCGGGGCTGAGCGTGATCGACCTCGGATGCGGCGAGGGACGCTATACGCGCGACGTTCGCGCGGCGCGGCGCGCGCATGACCGGCGTCGATATTTCGCCGCAGATGCTGGACCTCGCGCGGCAGGAGGAAGCGCGCGCGCCGCTCGGCATCCGCTACGAGCTCGAGTCCTCGGCGGAACTGCGCTCGTTCGCCGACCACCAGCTTCGATGCGGCGGTCTCGACTATGGCGCTGATGGATACGCCGGATTTTCCGGCCGTCGCGCGCGGGCGGCCTCCGCGTGATCCGTCCGGGAGGCGGATTTTACTTCAGCGTGCTTCATCCATGCTTCATGACGCGCGAATCGGGCTGGGCGACGGATGGCGAAGGGCGCGTGCATCGGCCGGCAGGATTAGCAATTATTGGGACGCGAGCCCTACACGCGAGGAGTGGGGCTTCGACGACGCGCCGCCGTTTACGATCTTCTATTTTCCCTATCGCCTCGAGGACTACATCAATGGACTGTGCGCCGCGCGGATTTCGCATCGAGCGCGTCGCAGGAGCCGCGCCCGAGCAAGGAGCTGATCGAGGCGCATCCGGAGATGCACATTCCTCAACCATGATGCATCATCACAGCGGCGTTCGTGCTGTTTGTCGCGGCGCGGAAAATTTGATCTTTTCGGGAAAGCGGATCCAGGGTTGCAATTGCGCGGCCGATCGCTAAGTTGAAATCGTACAATCTCGCGCGCGGCGATCGGCGCGATGAAAAATAGCTTGGGCTCGCGCCTGGATCCGAAAGTGGGGACCGGGACCCTGAGACTTGAGCGCTCTCCCATCGCCATTCCGCTCGCTGATTTGGCAAGAGTGTGCTCCTTTGTTCCGGGGTCGCCAGTGTCCGCATCGGCGGTCCCGAATTTTTTGAGGGAGCACGAACGTGGATCAGCCAAGAAAGTTCGCATTACCGATCTCGCCGCGATGAAATCGGCGCGCTCGCCAATCACGATGCTGACCGCGTACGACGCGCCGTTCGCGCGCATCTTCGACGAGGCCGGCGTCGACGCGCTGCTGGTCGGCGACAGCGTCGCGATGGTGGTGCAGGGCGCCGACAGCACACTGCCAGTCACCGTCGAGGAAATCCTCTACCACACGCGCATCGTCGCGCGGGCGCGCAAGCGCGCTTTGCTCATCGCGGACATGCCGTTTCTCTCCTACCAGGTGAGCGCCGAGGATGCGCTGCGCAACGCCGGCCGCCTCATCAAGGAGGGCGGCGCCGAGGCGGTGAAGCTCGAAGGCGGCGTCGCGGTGGCCGAGACCGTCGCGCGCCTCAGCGCGAAGTCGACATTCCGGTGATGGGGCACATCGGGCTCACGCCGCAATCGATCCATCGGATGGGCGGGCATCGGGTGCAGGGCAATCGCGAGGGCAGCGCGCCCGGATGCCGTCAGCGCCTCATCGAGGATGCGAAGGCGCTGGAGGATGCGGGTGCGTTCGCGATCGTGCTGGAAGGAATTCCGGCGCCGCTCGCGCGCGAGATCACCGCGATGCTCGCGGTGCCGACCATCGGCATCGGCGCGGGCTCGCGATTGCGACGGGCAGGTGCTGGTGATGCACGACATGCTCGGGCTCTCGGCGGGACTTCGTGCCGCGCTTCGCCAAACCCTACGCCAGCTTGTGGAATGACGCCTCGGCGGCGACCGCTCGCCTACCTGCGCGAAGTCAAAGAGCACGCCTTTCCGGGCCCGGAACATTCATACGGACTCAAGGGGAAACGCTCATGAGCAACATCAAGGTGATTCGGAATCCGCGCGAGATGATGGATTTCGCCGACGCAGCTCGCGCGCGCGGCGAGCGCATCGGCTTCGTGCCCACCATGGGTTACCTGCACGAGGGCCATCTGAGCCTGATGCGCGAGGCGCACCGGCGTGACCGAGCACGGTGGTCGCGTCGATCTTCGTGAATCCCGACGCAGTTCGCGCCCAACGAGGACCTCTCGCAGCTATCCACGCGACTTCGCGCGCGACTGCGCGATGATGGAAACCGTGCCGGTCGAGGTGGTCTTCGCGCCCGAAGCTCCCGACATGTATCTGCCGGGCGCGCAGACCTGGGTCGAGGTCACCGAGGTGACTCGCGGTCTATGTGGCAAGGGACGGCCGGGGCATTTTCGCGGCGTCACCACGGTGGTGGCGAAGCTGTTCAACATCGTGAAGCCGCACCTCGCGTTTTTCGGCGAGAAGGATTTTCAGCAACTGCGCGCGATTCAGCGGATGGTGGCGGATTTGAATTTCGACGTCGAGATCGTGCCGATGCCGATTGTGCGCGAGCGCCGACCACCTCGCGATGTCGTCGCGCAACGCGTATCTGACGCTGGAGCAGCATTGCGATGCGCTCGCGCTGAGTGGCGCGATCGCGGCGGTGCGCAAGAATTTCGCGTGCGCGGGCAGCCCGAGGAGCTGGTGCAGACTGGCGACGAAGAGTTCTCAGACCGGCCCGGCATCGCGATCGAGTACGTCGAAGTGGTCGATGCGGAGACGCTGTAGCCCGCGACCTCGTTGGAGGTGCCGGTGGTGATGGCGATCGCGGCGCGGGTCGGCAAAACGCGCCTCATCGACAACGTGGTGCTGACGCGGGAAACCTAACCCCCAGCCCCTTCCCCTTTAGGGAAGGGGAGAAGAGAAAAGGTAATGGTGGCCGGCGTTCAGCGGACGTCCCGCACTAAGCTTGAACCTGTCCACCGCATGTCATCCTGACGTGAGCGAAGTTCGGTGTTTGTCATCCTGACGTGAGCGGAAGCGCGCTGCGGAAGGATCTCGAAACGTGGAGAGCCGCGATCGTGGACCTCGGCGCGGACGTTCGAGCGTGGTCGCATTCGATTCGGAGTGCGATGGCATTCCACGAGTTGAAGTTCTTCAGCTGCGCCGCGCAGCGGCTCACTTCAGAATGACAACGAGGGCGTGGTTACTTCGCGCCGAGGAGGTTGGCGAGGCGCGTCAGCTCGGCCGGATCGACATCGGAGATCGCCCAGTACGTCATCCCCGAATGCGTCCAGTTCGCGAGGTGATAGCCATGATCGTTGGACCACCGCGGCTGCGGCAATGCGTCATCATCCTCGCGCGTCGGCCACACAAACACATTGATGATGTGGCGTGACGCTGATACACGAGCGCGGACACCGGCATGCCCGCGGCATAGTCGAGGCGTCCGCCAAGCAGCTTGAAGCCGTCGCTCGCGAGGTCGTCCACCGGCGGCGCGTAGTCGAGCTTGCCGGTGAACCACGGCTTCACCGTATGCCGATCTTCCGAGGCGACATCCGACAGATGATTCGCCATCAGCGAGCGGACGTGGTCGGCGACGATTTCGTTTTCGAGATTGGGCGACGGCCCGCGCCTGCAGCATCCACGCGTTCCATCCCAGGGTCACGAACAGCGTGAGCGAAGCCGCCATCGCGATACCGCGCCACGGCATCGGACGCGGCAGACGCGCCTGGCGAAAGTCCGGAGGACGGGTGGTGAGTTGCGCCTCGACCAGTTTTCGCAAGGCTGCCGGCGCGGCGTGGCGCGGCGCCTTGACCAGGACCTCGCTCAGCGCGGAGCGCGCGCCCGAGATGGCGGAGCATCCCGGGCATTCCTCGAGATGACGCTCCATGGCGGCACTGCGCGGCGCGTCGAGCTCGCCGTCATACCACGCATCGAGGAGGTTTTGAGCTTCGTCGCAAGTCACGTTGATGATCCCATCCGGCGCGTGATGGCGCGGGTCAGATGATCGCGCGCGCGAGCCAGCCGCGACATTACGGTGCCGACCGGCGCGCCGGTCACCCGCGCAATCTCCTTATAGGATAAATCCTCGAACTCGCGAAGGACAATGACCTCGCGAAATTCGACCGCGAGCTCCTCGAGCGCCTCGGTGACGATGCGCGCGTCGGCGCCACGAATCAGCTGCGCTTCGGGACTGGGATGTTCCTGCTCCTGATGCATCTCCTCATCGAATGGAACCGCGCTTTCGGCCGCAATATTCCCCTTGCGCATCGAAAAAAAAGTGTTGCGCACGATCGCGAGCAGCCACGCGCGCGGATTCTGCCCGCTGAAGCTGTCGCCGTACCGCAAGGCGCGCAGCACGGCTTCCTGCGCGATGTCATCGGCATCGTGATCGTTGCGGCAGAGCCAGCGCGCGAAGTTATGGGCGGCATCGAGATGCGGCAGGACGACCTCGGCGATGCGCTCGTTGCCGGGGGGCTTGGCAGGCTGCCCGAAAGAATAAATCCGCGCCTTCATTGGGGATCATAGTCCATGCGATGGTGCATCGAGTGTCAACGCGTCGCGAGCGGCGAGCAAAAAAAGGAGCGAAGCGATCAAGGATTCTAACGGGATGGTAGAACCACCCTCTACAGTTCGGCAGGTCGCACGAAATTTCGAGCCTTGGTAGCCGGCCGCCAGCGTGACCAGCCGTAGGGGTCGGTTCTACCGACCCGATGGAATCCTGGATCGCGCAGCGGTCATCGTGATTGACTGAGCGTCGCCGATGTTGATCGCAATCGGATAGCGAACCAATGACCCATCGTGAGAAAGTTGATCTACTGACGTCGGAACTCACGGCGAAGGGCGTTAAACAAGGACTCATTGCGCCGCCCATCTACCGATGGCTGTGGGCGCTCGGATTCGAAACACCACCGCCACTTTTCGGACAATCAGTTGAAGTCGTCTGTCTGATGGGCGTGCTTGCCGCGGTTGCAATGGGCTCGATCTATTGGCTCACCGGCCTGCCGGACTTTTTCTGGCGAGCGACGCTATTTGGCGGATCAATCGCGGTAACAATGGGGTCATTTTTTTATGTCTACTTTCGCTGGAAAGCGAAGCGGCTCGGCCTTCCGGCCTGGGAAGAATATGGGCGCGCCGCAGATGCTCCCGGCTCCATAAAAAAGGAGCGAAGCGATCCATGATTCTAACGGGGTGGTAGAACCACCCCCTACAGTTCGAGGGGCGATAGCGAATTTTCGAGATTGGGGCGCTTTGTACCTGACCCGTCGGAATCCTCGATCGCGCAGCGTCACTTGGATCGCCGTTCGTGTCGACGTCACAACAACTTCGCGAGGTCTGCGGTCTCCTTCACCAGCCGCGCGACCAAATCCGCGGCGGGCATCGCGCGCGCCAGTGGTGCTGCCTGACCGGCCCACAATGACAACCGATCTGCATCGCCCAGCTTCGCCGCCGCGGTGCGCATCGGGCGGGTCAGGTTGTTCTGCGCGGGATATGACAGAAGGTCGCGCGTATGCTCTTTCATCTCGAGGGCGAAGGCATTCGCGAGGCCACGCGCCATCCGTCCGCTGAATGCGCGCGTGAGCAGTGTCGCGTCATCGCGCGCCGCCAGCACCGCATTTTTGTAAGCCGGCGATGCGCCGCTTTCCGGGCACGTGAGGAACGCAGTCCCCATCTGCACACCGCTCGCACCGAGGGCAGCCGCTGCGACGATGCCGCGGCCATCCATGATGCCGCCCGATGCGATGACCGGCAGTGGAGTCGCATCGGCGACTTGCGGCACCAGCGCCATCGTGCCGATGAGGCTGTCTTCGGACGGCGCCAAGAAAGTTCCGCGATGCGCGCCGGCTTCGCTGCCCTGCGCGATGATCGCATCGACCCCGGCCGTATGCAGCGCGCGCGCCTCAGCCACCGTGGTCGCGGTGCCCATCAGCCTGGTGCCGCGTGCTTTCAGCTTCGCAATGAGGTCCGGCGCGGGGATGCCGAAGGTGAAGCTGAAGATGGGTACCTTCGCGTCGAGGACCACCTGCACCTGCTCCTCGAATCGCGGCAGGAAGTCGTCGGGAGTGGTCGGCGCGGGAAGGCCGAGGCGCGCATGATGGGGCATCATCAGTTCGAGCATGCGACGAGGGTCGCGGGCGCCGGTGCCATCGGAGCCGCCTGCGAACAGATTGACCGCGAATGGCCGGGCCGTCAGCGCGCGAATCTGCGCGATCGATTCCGCGATTTGCGCGGGCCTCATATAGCCGGCGCCCATCGATCCGAGCCCTCCCGCATTGGACACGGCAGCAACGAGCGCGGGCGTGCTGGTTCCTCCCGCCATCGGCGCGAGGATGAGGGCGTGTTCGATTCCGAGCGTGGAAGCGAAATTTTGATATCGATGCATATCGAAATTCCTCGATTCATTTTAGACCTACCGCCGAGCCTCTTCGATTGAAGAAGCGCAGCAGACGGCGATTTTTCCCTTCACCTTTTCTCGGTGTCGTTGGGCGGGGAAGGGCAGCCGGCGCAAGCTGCGCTCGTGATTATCTCAGCCATCCCACGGTTCAACAGACAGAAAACATTCGGAACGCCTGCTGTTAATTCCAATCAGATGCCGGCCTCCAGATTTTGAGTCGCGCGCGATGCGGGCAACGGATATACAGATCAGATGAGCGATAAAAATACCTCATCGAAATTCGGGGCAAGGTCGACGGCGCGCGAGGTCGTCTCGGGCCACGATTTGCGCGGGCGTGAGGCGATTGTGACCGGTGGCGCCTCGGGCATCGGCATCGAGACGGTGCGAGCCCTTGCCGAAGCAGACGCGCGCGTCGTCATCGCCACCCGCGATCGGTCCAAGGGCGAGGGCGTCGCTGCGACGTTGCGCAAGGAGACCGGCAAGGACGCGATCGAATTCGCGATGCTCGATCTAGGCTCTCTCAAATCGGTGCGCGCGTTCGTCGCACAAATCCTCGCGACCGGACGCCCGCTGCATCTGCTCATCAACAATGCCGGCATCATGGCCACCCCGCAGGCCTACACCGAAGAAGGATTCGAATCGCAGTTCGGCACCAATCACATCGGGCATTTTGCGCTCACTGTCGGTCTGCATCCGGCGCTGAAGAAAGCCGGCAAGGCGCGGGTGGTCGAGCTGACTTCGATCGGCCACCGGCGTTCGGATGTGGTTTTCGACGACCTCAACTTCCGAAACCGCGCCTACGAGCGATGGTCCGCCTATGGGCAGTCGAAGACTGCCAATGCGCTGTTCGCGGTCGAAGCGAATCGGCGCTGGGCGGGCGATGGCATCGTTGCAAACTCTGTGCATCCGGGCGGCATCATGAGCGGGCTGCAGAAATTCGTTCCGCGCGAGGAGCAACTCGCGATGGGATGGATTGACGAAGCCGGCAACGTGAATCCGCGTTTCAAGTCACCGGAGCAGGGCGCGGCAACCTCGATGTATGCTGCGGTCGCACCCGAGCTCGAAGGCAACGGCGGCCACTATCTCGAAGATTGTGGCATCGCGAAACCGTGGACGGCAGAAAATCCTTTTGCGGGAGTGATGCCGTATGCGCTCGACGTCGAGCATGCGAAGAGGTTGTGGGACGTCTCGCTGGAAGCGATCGCGAAAGTCTAGTAACTGTCTGTCGCAGGAGGAGCAATATGAGTGCGGATTCAACCGGCAATGGCAACAAGGGAAAAATCAATCCTCCGAGGCTTTCGCATGTAGTTCTGCGGACCACGCGGCTCCAGCCGATGATCGAATGGTACACGACGGTGTTGAAGGCGCAGGCCCTGTTCCAAAATGAGTTCGCGGCTTTTTTGACCCACGATGACGAGCATCATCGGATCGCGCTGTTTGCGATTCCCGGCACCGTCGAGAAGACGCAACACAGTGCCGGGCTCGACCACATCGCATTTTTCTATCCGACCATCGGCGACTGGATCGCGAGTTACGAGCGGCTCAAGGCAGCTGGAATCACGCCGCACGGCGCGATGCATCATGGAGTCACGATGTCAATTTACTATCGCGACCCTGATAATAACGGCGTCGAGTTAGCGATCGACAGCATGCCCAAATCGCAATGGCATGAGTGGATGCGCAACGAGCTCGGCAAAAATCTGATGGGCGCGGCCCTGGATCCTGACGAGATCGCGCAAAGGTTTCATGCCGGCGCACCGGAAGCCGAGCTGCTTCGATTCGCGCCGGCAGCCAAAGGCGATTACGAGCAAACCCTCCGCCGCCTGATGGAATAACTGAGGCGAAATGATCATGCCGAGCGGGTCCGAAATCGTTGCCGAGCTCATCGATGGAAATGGCTACGCGCTGTTGCCGAATCTGATCGGCCGCGCCGAGACCGCTGAAGCTCGACGCATCATTCTCGAATGCAGCGAGACCGCACTGGTCAAGGGCCTGCCCGGGCGAAATGCGGCGACAGGGCAACGCACCGTGGCGAAGCTGCTCCATCGCGGTGAGATTTTCGAACGACTCGTGCAGCATCCGAGGCTCATCGAGGTCGCGGAAACTCTGCTCGGCGATGACATGACTCTGAGTTCCTACGCCGCGCGCATCCTGGAGCCGGGTGCGCGCGAGATGGGCGCGCACATCGACTATCCATACTGGGCGATGCGCGGTCCCTTCAATATGCGCCCACCGCTGATGCTGCAGGTCATTTGGATGATGCAGGACTTCACCGAAGAGAACGGCGCAACGCTGGTCGTTCCTGGAAGCCAGCGCCGCGGAGTTGCGCCCGATGCGGCAGGCTTTGCACGCGAGGCGATCCCGATCACGGGAGTCGCAGGGAGCGCGATCGTCTCGCACGGCCTGCTATGGCATAACACCTCGCCCAACCGGACCGGGGAGCCGCGCGTCTCGATGCTGATCAACTACGGGGCAAAGATCATTCGGCCGATGGAGCCGAAGATCGCAGAGGCTCCGCCGCAGGTGCTGGGGCGCGCGAGCGAAAAAATGCGGCAATTACTCGGGCTGACTTTCGAGGACTCATTGAAGCGCGACATCACTCGTCGCTACCAAAGCTGATCATTCCACCGCCGGTGGACAACTCATTTACCGCCGCCGGCGAACCCCGCCGCAGGTGAGCCCGCGCTACGCTTGTTCGCGCGGTTGGACTTGGCGCCCACGGAGGCCGTCGTTTCAGGTTGGTAAGACTGGCATCGCACCGCGACCTCGCGGGTGCGAGGACCATCTAGTTCGACCATGAACACGCGCTGCCAGGTTCCCAGCGCGAGGCGCGAATCGATGACCGGAATCGTTTCGCTGGTGGACAGCAGCAGATGCATCAGGTGCGAATGCCCGTTGGCGCGTTCGTCGACTGCAATCGGGGGCTTGCGGCGGCTCATGTCGTTGTGGTTGTACGCGTGCTCGACCGGGCACAAGCGATGTAGAAAATGTTTGAAATCCTCGAGCAGGAGTTCCTCGGCCTCGTTGATTTTGATCGCTGCGGTGGTATGCCGCGAAAACACTGTGACCGCACCGTCGCGGATGTTCTCGCGACGCAAATGTTCGTTGATTTGATCGGTCAGATCGATGAATTCGATCGGCTCGGTAGTAGCAATAGTGAACAAAATGTTGGAGACCGCGATTGACTGAACCGAAGCTGATCCCGCTTCAGAACTAATCCGGGTTCTCATCAGATGACTCATACATCCCCCGCAACGACCGCCACGAAGCGTTGATTGACCGAAAGGTCAGAGCATCCAGTATGGCGAGGCGGCAAAGAGCGGCAATAGTGCGGAGGGCTTTCTGACCGACTAACCGGCTGCATGGTCAGTCGGTCAAACCAATGCTGACTGGAAAGCGTTAGCGGTGTTCTCGCTCACTACGAGAGGTGCGCGATGGCGGATTTGGATCGTCGAAGGAGAGTGATCGTTAACGGCCGCGCAGCTCGCGTTGCGCCAATTCCAGATCGGCATCCACCATCATCGCGACCAGTTCGGGGAACTTCACTTTCGGTTGCCATCCGAGGACGCGGCGCGCCTTGCTCGAATCGCCGATCAGCAGGTCAACTTCCGAGGGGCGGAAGAATCGCGGATCGGTGTCGACGTACTTGTGCCAGTCGAGCTCGACATATCCGAACGCGGATTCGAGGAATTCCTGCACCGAATGCGTTTCGCCGGTCGCGATGACGTAATCGTCGGGATGTTCCTGCTGCAGCATCAGCCACATCGCCTCGACATAGTCGCCCGCGAAGCCCCAATCGCGTTTCGCATCGAGGTTTCCGAGCGAGAGCTTGTTCTGCAGTCCCACCTTGATGCGCCCGAGGCTGCGGGTGATCTTGCGGGTGACGAAGTTTTCTCCGCGCCGGGGCGATTCGTGATTGAAGAGGATTCCATTCACCGCGAAGAGATCGTACGCCTCGCGATAGTTCACAGTCTGCCAGTGAGCATACACCTTCGGCGCATGCGTACGGGCTGCGCGGATGAAACGGCGTGGTCTCCTTCTGCGGCGTCTCCACCACCTTGCCGAACATCTCCGATGAGCCCGCCTGGTAGAGTCGCGCCGCGCGGCCATGGCGCTGGTTGTGATCGCGCAAGGTCTCGAGCAGCCGCAGCGTGCCGAGGCCGACTACATCGGCGGTATATTCCGGCTGATCGAATGAAATCCTGACGTGCGACTGCGCCGCGAGGTTGTAGACTTCGTCGGGACGTACCTGCTCGATGATGCGGCGCAAACCGGTTCCATCGCCGAGGTCGCCATAGTGAAGCTGGAGGCCCTCGCCCGGGACCTGGAAGCCGCGCCGCAGATGATCGATGCGCGCGGTCGCGAAGCTTGAGCTCCGCCGCACGATGCCGTGGGTTTCGTAGCCCTTTCGGAGCAGGAACTCCGCCAGGTACGACCCATCCTGCCCGGTCACGCCGGTTATGAGCGCTACTTTTGCCAATGGCTCACCGGCCTCCGCCCGCTCCATCCTAGTCGCCTTTCATGAGGCGATGCGAATCGCTGTTGAAATGCTGGGTGGAAAACTCGTACAGCTCGGCGTCCTCGAGCGCTTCCATCTGATGCACCAGGCCCGGCGGAATATCCATGCATTCGCCGGGATTGAGGACGAACTGCTCGATTTCCTCGGCGTCCGCCGACTCCTTGATGGTCACCCGCAAGCGTCCGGCGCGCAGGAAGAATGATTCGGTCTTGAGCTTATGAAAGTGCAGCGAGCATCGCTTGCCCTTGTTGATTTCGAGGATTTTCCCGCAATAGAGCTCGTTGTTGGCGAGCCACACCTCGCGGCCCCATCCTTTGGGTTCGATATGAACCGGCTGTCGTACGCGATTCTTCATCAGTTTGCCCCGGAAATAGTATCTGCACCGAGGCCCGATGAGTCCATACTTCCTATTTAGTCTGCGCCTCGATAGTCAGTGGAAGCTGAAAGCGCAGGGTCTGCGGCGGTTCGCATACGGTGTCGCTGCAGGCCTGGAAGCGCAGGGTACCTTCGATTTTGTATGACCCCGGCTCAATGCGCTTGCCCAGCGCCTCCATAAATTTTATCGGCGCGGGCGGGCTCCACTTGATGCCGAGCTTGCCGAGGGCGCTAATTTTTCCTTCATACACCGGCAGGGTTTCGCCCAGCGCCTTGAGGAGCACCGGCTTGGCTGCCGGCATCTCCAGCGATTGCTCGTCCACCAGCGGGCCCTCGAATTTCAGCTCAATAGACTGATAGTTATCAGGAAGCGGGGTGCCGTAGACATGCCATCCGGGCTGGAGGTTAACCTCCAGCGCGACGCCCAACTCCTGTCCGGGGAAGCATCGATCGGTCGAGAGGCCAATGATCGCGGTGAGCACATCGGTTTTGATTTCGAGGGAATTTGGCGCCGCCGCCATCCCGCCCCGGCGCAACGTAAACTGCGTCACCGACGGACGATGCTCGTAGTTCTCGAGGAATACCTTATCCAGCACAGTGCCATCGGGCGCGAGGAGGAAATCGCCCGGCCACGGCATCCCATACATCATTTTGTGGTCTTCGGGGACGTTGGTGTTGAGGATGCCGAATGCGCGGATTACCTTGCTGCCGACATCGGACAGCAGCGGATACTCGATGTGGTTGGCGTCACTGAAACGCTTGAGGATTTCCCGCGAATCATAAGTGATCGACGCGACATTGATGCCCTGCGCTTTGAGATTCTTGAGCGAGTATTGCAGCTCGACGAGCTGGTTGCGGCAGTAGGGTCACCAATCGGCGCTGCGGCTGAAGATGAGCGCGAGCCCGTTTGACCCCATCAAATCCTTGAGCGCAAGCATCCGGCCATTCTGGTCGGGCAGCGCAAAGTCCGGAACCTTGGCGCCAATCGCGGGACCGGTTTGATAGCCGTGATTCTGCGCCGCGACGAATTCAAGCCAATCATCGGTGGTGATATCGGCGCCGCCCGCGCCCATGCGAGGAATCATATCGCGAAGTATCGAGGCTCTGGTTTTAGTTTCCATCACCGGTCTCCTTGAAATTCCGGATTTGTTTGAAGCTGCCGGTTAGCGCGTGACGATGGCCTGCGCGACCTTCACCATTTCCGCAGTCGGCTCCTTCAGCACCAATGGCTCCGGCACCGCAACCCCGCGCTGACAGGCCGGCCGCGCCTCCATGCGAGCCAGCCATGCTTGCAGATTGGGGAGCCCTTCAACGCTGACGCCGCTCCACGGATGGATTCGCACCCAGCACCAGTTGGCGATGTCGGCAATGCTGTACTCATCGCACAGGTACTGGCGACCTGTAAGTTGGCTCTCGAGCACTTCGAACAGGCGTCGGCATTCGTTGTGGTAGCGCTGGATCGCAGCGGGAATCTTTTCGGGAAAGTAGCGATAGAAGACGTTGGCCTGGCCCATCATCGGACCGATGCCGGCCATCTGGAACATCAGCCATTGGGTGACGCGCGACTCGCCCTTGTCGTCCTGGGGCAGGAGCTTGCCGGTCTTCTTCGCGAGGTAGAGCAAAATCGCGCCGGTCTCGAAAACTGCGAAGTCACCATTAGCGCGATCGACGATGGCCGGGATTCTGCCATTGGGGCGGAGCTTCAGAAACTCGGCCTGCTTCTGCTCGCCCTTGCTCAGATCGATTTTATGAACGTTGTAGGGCAGCCCGACTTCTTCCAGATAGACGGAAACCTTCCAGCCGTTGGGAGTTGAGGCGGTGTACAGGTCGATTGTGGGCGAGCTCATCGCAAGACCTCCTCGAAGGCGGGTAGTTTAATCGACCCTAGCGATTCTGGAACGAGCGGTCAAGAATTCCCGCCGCTTGCCAAACGGCCGCGACGGATGACGTCAAAATCGGAAGCTGCTACTCTTTGAGCCTGGTCGAACCATGGCGCGTCCCAAAGAATTTGATCATCGCGAAGTGCTTGACCGCGCGACCAATCTGTTCTGGACCCGTGGTTACGATGCGACCTCGATCGAGGACGTGGTCGAAGCCACCGGCATCAACCGCGGCAGTATCTATGGCACTTTCGGCGACAAACAGGGGCTCTTTAACGCAGTACTCGAATACTACACTCAAATCGTCGCTAACTCGATGTTAGCGGAGTTGGCGGACCCGGATCCGCGCCGCGCCATCGAACGAATGTTCGCTTTTATTATCGATCGCACCAGCAACCCGAAACTGCCGCGCGGATGCCTCATCACCAACACTTCGCTGGGATGTCGAAGTCGCGGCGATGAAATTTCCCTCCACATCGAAAAATGCTTCGGCAAGGTCGAAGATGCCATCCATGCAGTGATGCGCCGGGCACAAGCCGCGGGCCTGGTAGCTTCGCCGCGCGAGGCGAAGGCACTCGGACGGTTTTTCTTCTGCATCGTGCAGGGCCTCAACGTCCTGAACAAGGCCGCGGTGGAACCGGAGGCGCTGAATGATATGGCGCGAGTCGCCATGAGCGTCTGGCAGAACTCCCGCGCATTGCCACATCGAAGAGCTGTGGCCGCTCGCTAAGGCCTTTGTCGCTTCCATTTTCTGCGGAACCGGCTGCCGATTGAAGTTACTTCACACTTACTTTGGTTAGTAAGAACCTCCAAGCTTCCGAATGGGGTGTTCGAATACTTCAATCGCACGAAGGTTTAAAAGCTTGTACTTGCGGGGGTCGACACTTGGCTAGCATCCCCGCCGACACTTACAAACGCACGACAGGGAAGTCGGGAAGTCGGCAACATGCGCGTACTGGTAGTCGCGGACGATAAGAATCGCTACCGAAAGAATCGCTACCGATGATCGTAGTAAGGCGATGAGGGCTGCGCCTGCTGCGGGCCGAGCTTTACCGGCGCAGGGATTCCCATCGAGGAGCGCTCGCGAATTTGGGATCGTCTCTATCGAGGCGACAAGAGCCGCTCCCAACGAGGGCTAGGACTGGGCCTCAGCCCGGTGAAAGCAATCGCCCAGGCACGTCGGGGACGCATCGAAGTGATCAGCGCAATTGGACGAGGTTCCCGGTTCGCGCTCCATTTCCCGGCCTATAACACTCAACCAAGTTTGGAGCATTGTTGTGGCCTGGCGATTGAATTCTGCGCCTCCTAACATGCCATATCGGCAGGAACGTCGTACAGAAATCAATTCGTATATCCCTGCCCGGCCTAAATTAAACTATTCAGTTGATCCGCGCCGATGAGAGACATATAAGCGCGCTTAGTTTTGATCGGCACCTATGTCATGAAGAGTGGAGACCATTATGTCTAAGGATGAGACTTTGATAAGTCGCTGGACCGGGTTCGCCTGGACCGGGTTCGCAATGACATTAGCTATCGGCGCGTCAGTCGTATCGATGGCAGTGCCGGCAGGCGCGGCTACCCTGCGCAAGGCCACTTCGGCCTCGGCTGCCAATGCAGCGGCGGCGAGTGGCGATCCCGGAAGTGTCTTGTATGGCTACTTCGACACCAACGAACCTCCGAGCGAAAATGGCACCGGGAATGGCGGCAGCGCGGTGCGCCTGATCAATACGACCGCGCAGGACATGTGCGCCCTCATTTACATTTTCGACAAGGACGAGGAACTCAACGCATGTTGTGGTTGTCCTCTGACCGCCAACGAGCTGGTCACGTTGGGCAACGACACCAGGTTTCTCCCTCGCGAGGCCGGCGCTGACCTCGACAGCGGCGTGATCGCGATCGTCGGAGCGACTGCTTTGGCTCCATGCACCACCAATGGTTCTGCTTCGAACGGCTCGACGTTCAACCCGTCGTGCAATGCCGGATGCGATCCGACCATCCCGTTCACGCCCGGCGTGCTGGTTCAGAGCACCCCCTCGGGGCAGGGACTGCAAGGGAATATCATCCACAGTTTTCGGATCGGTAATGTCGCCAGCCTGACCGAGGATTCACTGTTCGATGATTCGCCGGGCGACTCGACCAACATCGCGCAGGACCTCCAGGCGCAGTGTAAGAACATCGTTCAGCATGGTTCGGGCTTCGGTGTCTGCAGTTGCCCGACGGGGTCCGACGAAATGATCGAGTAATGACAGAATCTGACCTGAGTAAAAGCTCAGCGATCGTATAGCTTCAGGCGCCGCGGACTTGTTCTTGGTTCGCGGCGCCTTTGCTTTTCTGACAGATACATTCAGGTACGCCGGTATCATTCCGCGAAACCGAGATCAATATCTCGCGCCTATTTATCGCATTCGAGGCTTAACGCAACTGAATGCTAATATATGCAGCATTCATTCGCGGAGGTTCATATGAGAAGGGGACTATTGCTTGGATTTGTGACCGTCGGACTGCTGTGCACCTTGGGGGTGGCGAGAGCGGATTATTGCCTGACTTTTCCCACTGATACACCCGACGACAACCTGGTTTTTGTCGGTCGGGGATTCGTTGTGCCGGCGAAAAATGCCTGTAAATCATGGGTTGGATTCAGTAATTTTAACGCCGAGATCTCACCTACCAGCGGCACCGCCTGCCGGTCCGCAGATGGGACCCAAATGAGCATCATGCTGCAGACCGGCTTTGCTGCAGAGGGCACGTTCTTCGAGGAAGACCAGATGTCGGTGGATCTCTCGACCGGCGAAGTGACTGACTTCTTCACCAATTTCGATGACGGCGCGTCGGATTTTGGGGGACCCGTCGATGGTACTGCCGCAAAGTGTAAGAAGATCGCCGTACCCAACCCGGTAGCTGCCGCCGCAAATGCCAACCACTGAGGTTCGTTCACAATTGCTGCTAAACCGCGTCTTTTCACAAGGACGCGGTTGGCAGCCTCTCAAAGTGTTCGATGGTCGCGCCTAAGGGTTAATTGTCCCCTCATCCCCTCGCGGCCACCGGAGCATCCAAATCGCGCAAGCGAATGTCGACCTCGAGCGACGCTCCTTCCTTGCCGATTAGCACCACGCGATGAAACGGTCCGCTATATTGCACCCGTCCGCCGTTAGGCAGCTTCCACGAGGCTTCCAGGCTCGCGACGCCCTCATGGATCGTGCCCGTGGATGACGGCGCGCCCAATGCGCTCTCGAGCTGCTGATACACCTCGCTGCCTTCTGAGGGTGGGAAGTGCGCGATAACCATCTGCATGCCGGATTGGTCGGTGAACTCGTACACCACGTCCTGGTAATCGAAGCTGCCGGCACTGACGTCCTCGACCTTAAAGGCCGGCGCGCCGTAGGGACTGGTTTGATTGAAGCCGATCGGAAACAGATGCTCGACCTCGTCACGGGAGTCGCCGAATTTAACTCCCATAAAGGAATTCAGGCCTTTCGGCGGCGATTGGCCGCTGAGCGGATTCGACGGCACCAGGCTGCAGGCAACCGCCCCCGATGCGCCGAGCGACAAGATCAATGCGACGATTTTTTTGTAAAGGTTGTTTCTGATCAAAAGCGTGTCTCGGATAAACATCGCGGCGTACCGCAGGTCCGATTACCTCAAGAATATTTCGCCAACGCAGTCGCGGGCAAAACGATCCGGGGGCCTGCACTCTCGATGGTGTTGAGCAGAATTGCGACGCGTTCGGCACCGGAAAGATAGCGCTCGAAGATCGCTTCGAACCCGCGAAAAGGACCCTCCACCACGCGCACCGGTTGCCCGCTGTCGAAAGGAACCTCGGCTATCTCTACAACGTCATCGACACCGCGTGCCCGAATCTCCCCGACGATAGCTTCGGGCACCACAATCGGATCGGAACCGGCGGAAACCAAACCGGTAACCCCGGCGAGGTACTTGACTTCGAAGTAGCTGGTTTGCAGATCGAGGCGCGCAAACACGTAGCACGGAAACAGCGGCGCGATAGACATCGCGAGCCGGCCCCAGCGCGGCATCCGCGCCTTCAGCATCGGCAGGAAAACTTCCGACAAGCGGCACGCGAGCTGATCGCGAACCCATCGCTCCTTGCCGGGTTTGGTGCGGACCAAATACCACGGATCCGAAGACTTCAATGACATCGGGATTCCTTCTGAGGCACAGAACTAGTTGAGATTCGGTGTTGAAGCAAAACCAATCGTACAAAACAAAGGGCGGCTGCGCAAAAGTCGCAGCCGCCCGGGTTTGCCGATTATACCAGAAGTTTAGATCTCGTAACTGAGGGTCGCCTCCAGCTCGCTGATGCGCTGGTCGCGGCTGAACAGGAACGGATCCGTGTTGCGTCCGCTGCGGCCCAGGTACCAGATCCCATTCAGCCCCAACAGGATGTTACGCGAATAGCGGAACACGTTGGTGCTGCCCAGGTTGCCGGTGTTGTCGTCGATGTCCCATGCAAACGCGTTGGTCGACGTCAACTGTCCATTGACCAGCCAGTTGGTGCTCGCAAGGAAGAAGAAGTTGCTGAAGCGACGCACCTTGCCGTATGCATTCGCGATGTTCGGAATCGCATGCCCCGGCAGATCGGGGTACCAGGTCTCGACGAACTGGCCGACCAGGAAGGTGTGCTGCTTGGAAATCCATGGAATGTAGGTCGGACGGTCGCCGGCCAGGATGAAGCGGCCGAACTCGGTCCACCGTGCTGCCGACTCACCGAGCCGCACGTTACGCGTCACGACCGGAGACGCACTCGGCGTAGGACCACCAGTGGGAGGGCCTGAAACGTCGATACCGACCTTCGGGGCGTACAGCGTGTCGTAGCGGAACACCATGTCGGTCAGGTCTTTGTCGTAGTAGGTTCCCGTCAAACCGAAGAAGTGGTTGCGACGGAAATTCTCGCTGGTGTACGGACGAATCGTTCCGAACGGCACCGGGCCTCCCGGAGGCGGTGCACCGAAATCGAACTGCCCGGGCAGCAGGAATACGCCCGGAAAGGCCTTAATGGTTCCGCCACCGCTTCGGTTGATCGGAGTCGGGCACGACGAGCATAGACCCGCTTTCGAATAGCGCGCCTCGTAAAGGTAGATGAAGCTTGCCTGCAACCCATTTCCGATCGGCAGCAAACTCGAATAACGGAAACCAAACTCGCTCTTGTCCAGCGTATTACGCGGGGTGTTCGAGTAGCCGGGTCCGCCTGTCAGACCGGCATTCGGATCAAACTGCGTATAGACATTGGTGGGCGCCGCAGCAGTTCCGAGGTTGGTGATACTCGATGGGAACTGTCCCAGATCCGCGAAGGTCTGGTGCCGATAGGGCTGCCCAAGGCGGTTGTATTGAATGAGCGGTCCGACCGGCGCTCGCACCATCCACGGGTTGCGCGCGTCGTTTAGCTGAACGACCGCAGTGTCACCCTGATAGTCGCCCGGAATGACGAAAGCCTCGGCCTCGTTGTTCGCAGTCTTCAGGAAGTCCGGCAGGATGTAGTTGAACTTCAACATCCTGACGTTCTTGCGCAGATTTTCTGCGGTCTCGAAATGGGTCCAGTGAAAGGTCAGGTCGTTTGGGTTGGTAATTTCAGTTCCCGACAACGCATCAGCTTCCGACCAGATGACCTGCTGCTTGCCGACACGGGCGGAAAAGTTGTCGCTGAAATTTAGCTGCCCGTAGTACTCGCGCAGGTCGTTGCGGAAGTACTCCTCCTGGATCTCCTGCTGCGTATACACCTTCCAGTCGCGTCGCGGTCTGGGCGACGCCCTCGCGCTTGATGGTCCCCAATGCGTTGTACCAGGGACGATAGAATGCAAAGAAATCCGCATCCTTAAGAATCAGTGTGTCGAGGCGGCCGAGGAACTTGTAGTTCTTGACCATATGGTAATCGGGTCGGACGTCGGCCAGTTGCCGCATCTGCACCAGGTCCCAATGGTTGAAATCGAAGCTCCCGCCGGTTTCCGTCGGTGCGCGTCCGGGATTGGTCTGAATTGATCCCACCCCTGCTACCGGCGGTGTGAAGGTCGCAGGACTTCCGGTCCCGGACTTGGCACTGCCCTCGCCCCATCGACCGGACTCCCGGGTTTCGAAGAATCCGAACACCGAAAAGTCGCCTTGCGTAATCGTTGCGTTCGCCGCGGAGGTCCACAGCGTCGCGACCCCGGCGCATGCGGCGATCAACAGATTTCGCCAGCGCGCACCGCGACCAACACCCAACTTGTTCTTCACCATATGCTCCCCAAAGCTGACTGCTTCTTCCGGAGGTCAGCTATTTGCCGAATCGGCCCAGCCTGCGTTTCCACCCGAGTTAACCAAAATTAAGGGCCTCAGTAACATACCTAATTGTTAAGTGTCAATGCTGTCATAAGATAAACTATTGGAAAGACGCTGAAATCGTTGTACTCGACCGCACCTCAAGGACCCTGAGTCAGAACACCTTTGGCATCTCACAGGCAAGAACGATGCTAAAATGCTCTATATAACACCGCAAATGATGAAGTTCGCTGCCAAGCAATGCCTAAACCTGCTTGGCAGTGCATATCCAGCCGCATCGCGCCCATGGCGAACGAACCTAAATTAGATCCGGACTTAATATAAGCTTTGCAACTGAGTTGCTTCAGTATTGCTTATTTTATAGAAATGCTCATGTCGGGTGGGGAATTCGACATGGAATCTGCGCAGCAAAAATATCGGCCAAGTTCCAGGGAATATAAAGTTAGGGATTTGGTCCTGCTGGAACTGAGGCGAAGTGGTTATCCGCTAAGCGAGATCGCCAGCTTGCTAGGTTTCTCACGACAGCGCGCCGCTCAAATCTACCGTCGCCTGGTCCACGAGGCCTCCGTTAACGAGGAGCCTTCAATCGCTCAAGGACGCGCTACCGGAGGCTCATCGGAGCGTGCGTCCATCCATACGGTATCGACGGATGATTTTTCCGAACGCCTTGATCGTCTTAACCAGCATTTCGAATCGCGCGTCCAGCGCGTCTTGAAGCATCTTTACAAGCGTCAACTTCTCAACGTTCGGCGCAATTACATTTCTACTACGATGTTCTCGAGAGTATGGCCGTATATTGAACGCTATCAGGGAAAGCCGTTTACCTTCTCGCAGCTCGTGGCCGATCACGCGGAATTGATCGAGGAAAAGCATCTGCCGCAGTTTTTGTCTCGGCTTCGCCGCAACGGCGTGCTTGCGAATGCCGGATGCTTGCGCTTTCCCGGTCACAACCTTCCCGAGGTCGTCATGGTGGAGCGTCCTCGCGAAGAAACCTGCTCCCGATTTCTTGAGCCGCTTTTTGTGCGCTGGAGTCACGAGCTCCGCCGCTTGGAGACGAGATACAGAATCAGAGACGGCCAATCGCTAAGGCGAGAGCTATTGGCGGTCATCAGGGACTTTGGGCTTTCCGAAGTTGATTTGGATGCGGTTCTGCGGGGCCGGCAAACGCTCGATATCAGGCCTCCGATCGAGATTGCGCAAAAGGATGATGCACGCAAAGTGCGCACCCCATCGGCTTTTTCTACCGCTCTTGAAGCCGACCAGTCTTTGCCCTTCCCCTCAACAACTTAAGCGGCGCTTTCGACATAAAAGAAAAGGGCGGCTGCGCAAAAGTCGCAGCCGCCCGGTTTTGCTGATTATACCGGAAGTTTAGATCTCGTAACTGAGGGTCGCCTCCAGCTCGCTGATGCGCTGGTCGCGGCTGAACAGGAACGGATCCGTGTTGCGTCCGCTGCGGCCCAGGTACCAGATCCCATTCAGCCCCAACAGGATGTTACGCGAATAGCGGAACACGTTGGTGCTGCCCAGGTTGCCGGTGTTGTCGTCGATGTCCCATGCAAACGCGTTGGTCGACGTCAACTGTCCATTGACCAGCCAGTTGGTGCTCGCAAGGAAGAAGAAGTTGCTGAAGCGACGCACCTTGCCGTATGCATTCGCGATGTTCGGAATCGCATGCCCCGGCAGATCGGGGTACCAGGTCTCGACGAACTGGCCGACCAGGAAGGTGTGCTGCTTGGAAATCCATGGAATGTAGGTCGGACGGTCGCCGGCCAGGATGAAGCGGCCGAACTCGGTCCACCGTGCTGCCGACTCACCGAGCCGCACGTTACGCGTCACGACCGGAGACGCACTCGGCGTAGGACCGCCAGTGGGCGGACCTGAAACGTTGATACCGACCTTCGGGGCGTACAGCGTGTCGTAGCGGAACACCATGTCGGTCAGGTCTTTGTCGTAGTAGGTTCCCGTCAAACCGAAGAAGTGGTTGCGACGGAAATTCTCGCTGGTGTACGGACGAATCGTTCCGAACGGCACCGGGCCTCCCGGAGGCGGTGCACCGAAATCGAACTGCCCGGGCAGCAGGAATACGCCCGGAAAGGCCTTAATGGTTCCGCCACCGCTTCGGTTGATCGGAGTCGGGCACGACGAGCATAGACCCGCTTTCGAATAGCGCGCCTCGTAAAGGTAGATGAAGCTTGCCTGCAACCCATTTCCGATCGGCAGCAAACTCGAATAACGGAAACCAAACTCACTCTTGTCCAGCGTGTTGCGCGGAGTGTTCGAATATCCCGCTCCACCGGTTAAACCACCACTGGGATCAAACTGCGTATAGACATTGGTGGGCGCCGCAGCAGTTCCGAGGTTGGTGATACTCGATGGGAACTGTCCCAGATCCGCGAAGGTCTGATGCCGATAGGGCTGCCCAAGGCGGTTGTATTGAATGAGCGGTCCGACCGGCGCTCGCACCATCCACGGGTTGCGAGCGTCGTTTAGCTGAACGACCGCAGTGTCACCCTGGTAATCGCCCGGAATGACGAAAGCCTCGGCCTCGTTGTTCGCGGTCTTCAGGAAGTCCGGCAGGATGTAGTTGAACTTCAACATCCTGACGTTCTTGCGCAGATTTTCCGCGGTCTCGAAATGAGTCCAATGAAAGCTCAGATCGTTCGGGTTGGTAATTTCAGTTCCCGACAACGCATCAGCTTCCGACCAGATGACCTGCTGCTTGCCGACACGGGCGGAAAAGTTGTCGCTGAAATTTAGCTGCCCGTAGTACTCGCGCAGGTCGTTGCGGAAATACTCCTCCTGGATCTCCTGCTGCGTATACACCTTCCAGTCGCGTGCGGTCTGCGCGACGCCCTCGCGCTTGAGGGTCCCCAACGCGTTGTACCAGGGACGATAGAACGCAAAGAAATCCGCGTCCTTAAGAATCAGTGTGTCGAGGCGGCCGAGGAACTTGTAGTTCTTGACCATGTGGTAGTCGGGCCGGACGTCGGCCAGTTGCCGCATCTGCACCAGGTCCCAATGGTTGAAATCGAAGCTCCCGCCGGTTTCCGTCGGTGCGCGTCCGGGATTGGTCTGGATTGATCCCGACCCCCGGTACCGGCGGTGTGAAGGTCGCAGGACTTCCGGTCCCGGACTTGGCACTGCCCTCGCCCCATCGACCGGACTCCCGGGTTTCAAAGAATCCGAACACCGAAAAGTCGCCCTGTGTGATCGTTGCGTTCGCTGCGGAGGTCCACAGCGTCGCGACCCCGGCGCATGCGGCGATCAACAGATTTCGCCAGCGCACACCGCGACCAACATTCCAATTTGTTCTTCACCATATGCTCCCCAAAGCTGACTGCTTCTTCCGGAGGTCAGCTATTTTGCCCCGACCCGAACAATACTGTTTGTCGCACCTATTCCATTACGGGCACGTTAACGCGGCCTAGGTAGCATCTTGCCGAAGAGGTTGTCAAGCAGGCGTCCCGAAACGAGACATCGCGCGATGCCCTTGTAAAATCGGGCAGTTAGGCGCATGCGCGGCGCCAAATCAGGTCACCATGCGGGTTTCGAGCTTGAGAGAAGACGAATTCAAACACCACGCGCGGGCGGCTGGCAGCAAATTTTCTCGATCGTGCCGGACCACGGGTGCGCGCCCATGAGTCTGAGTAACTCTCAAATACGCGCGGGCTTATGGATGCCGAACAGGATCTAGGCGCTCTCCGGAGTCAGGTCCTCGGCGAGCGACTTCGCGAGGTCTCCTCCGATGCGACCCTCGGCGCCGAGGTTGGGATGGTCGGCCTGAATGGCGATTTTCCCGTCCCTCGCAAGGGTCAGAAATGCATCAGGGTCCATTGCGACTTCGAAGCGCACGAACTGCACCGAACTGACGCGCTCCGGCGACATCTGCCGCTCGTCGAATTTGAGTGGAACTTTGCGATCGCCAAGCTTCAGCGACAGATGCTTCTCGACGCCGACCAGCCGCCGCAACGCCGCATCGCGCTCCTTGGCTTCGGCGAACTCAATCAGCAGCGTCGCCGAGATCTCGCCTCGCGCGGGGATCAACTCATTGTAGGTATCGATCTCATGCTGGATGGCGGCATCATCCTTGAGTTGCTCGGAGCGAATCATCTCTTCGACCTGGTACCAAAGCGTCGCGGTGTTTTCGAAGAGAAACGTCAGATGCGATCCAACCGCGAGCCGACGGCGTTCCTTCTCATGGATGAAGAGCGGGCGCAGCACCGGCCGCACCTTTTGCCATTGCTCGAGGCTGAGGATTTCGTTCTTGGTGATCTTCTTCATTTGGATTCCTCCGCAGCCTCAGGAGGCGGAACTTTGTCGGGAAAGCCGCCCTCGTCGTACGCAGCCGCAAGCACTTCGAGCGGATGCACCGGATGCACTCCCGTCGCCTGCTCGATCTGAATCGCCGAGAGCGGGCAATCGGTCGTCATCAAATTCGCGTCGGCGTCGCGCATGCCGTTGAATGCCTTCGCGCCCCATTTCATCGAGAGCTCGAAGTACTCCTTCTTCATCGCCCAGATGCCGTCGTGCGCGGTGCACGCATCGACGCTGACGACCTCGGCGCCGGGAATCGTGCGCATCATGTCGCGCGAGCGAAAGCCAATCTGCTGCGCCTTCAGATGACATGGGATGTGGTAGGCGACCTTGCCCGGCGTGGTGCGAAAATCGCGATTAAACTTGCCGTCGCGCTTGAGCTGGAACAGCAGCTCGTTCGGATCGACCACGGCCGCGGCGAATTCCTTCACCTCATCGCCGGGAAGCAGCAGCGGATACTCGCGCCGCATCGTCAGCGAGCAGGTCGGATTGATCGCCGCGATTTTGAATCCGCGGCGCACGTACGGCAGCATCGAATCGATGTTGGCGCGCGCCTGCTTCTGCGCGAAATCGACATCGCCGCCGTCGAGCGCCGGCATCCCGCAGCAGTTCTGCTTCGGGCATGCGATCTCGCATCCATTCTTTTCGAGCACCTTGACCGCGGCCTTGCCCGGCGCGGTGTCGTAATAATTGATGAAGCAGGTCGGGAATAGCACGACCTTCGCGGTCGGATTCGTGGGCGGCTTCGGCAGGTTGTCGCGCAGCCATTTGTCGAGCGTCTGATCGGCAAACTCGGGAAGCTTCTTGTCGCGATGAATCCCGAGCAGCTTCTCCATCAGCGCGCGATTGAGCGTGTTGCGGCATCCGAAGTTCGCGAGCCCCGGCAGCAGGCTGCCGAGCTTCCCGAGGCGATCGGGATTCGAGAGCATCTTGTCGCGGAACTCGACGCCCTTCTCTTTCGCCGTGACCGCCTTGTCGCGCTGCATCAGACGCGGGAAATCGAGCTGGAACTCGTGACCATCACCGGGAGTGTACGGACATCGCACCTCGCACATCTTGCACAGGTAGCAGAGGTCGACGACGTTGCGTTTCTCATCAGCAGTGAGCTTGACGAACGTCGCCGTCGTTGCGGTCGACCGCATCGAACAGCGCCGGGAACGAAGGGCACAAATTGAAGCACAGCCGGCATCCGTGGCAGATGTCGAACACGCGGGTGACTTCCTTGTCGAGGCCCTCGCGGCTCCAGTACTTCGGTTCAGTCGATGTTGTAGGTAAGCCCGTCGGTCGGCTGCGACGAAATGCGGCTCATGCGGAATTCAGCCTTTTCGATAGCGATGCGAAAAGCATCGCCGGGTGAGATGCTGCTCTGCACCCGGCGACCAGATTCGGGAAATGCCGGCCGCGGCCGCACACGACGATTCGGTAGCAGATTACCTCAAGGTGTCGGCAGCCTTGCCGAAGCGTCCCGCATGCGACTTTTCGGCCTTGGCAAGCGTCTCGAACCAGTCCGCGATTTCCGCGAAGCCTTCCTCGCGCGCGGTCTTCGCCATGCCGGGATACATATCGGTGTACTCGTAGGTCTCGCCGTGCACGGCGGCCTTCAGGTTGAGCAGCGAATCGCCGATCGGCAGATCGGTCGCGGGATCGCCCACCTGCTTCAGGTAATCGAGATGGCCATGGGCATGGCCGGTTTCACCCTCCGCGGTGTCGCGGAACAGGCCCGCGATTTCGGGCTGACCTTCGACGTCGGCGACCTTTGCGAAGTACAGGTAGCGGCGGTTGGCCTGGCTCTCGCCGGCAAACGCTTCCTTCAAATTTTGATGGGTTTTGGTTCCTTTTAGACTTGCCATTTCTTCCTCCTGCCGTTCGGACTCGTTATAAAATGTAGTTGCTAAGCCGACTTATGGCCCGCGGCGGCCTTGGCTCTGCGCGGACGATTTTTCTCAACGCATTCGGCACAGAGCGCCTGGATTTCCAGCGAGCTGCCGAGCAGCTTGAAATCGCCGATCGCCGCGCGCCCGCGCAGCACCTGCTCCAGCTCGGGGATCTCGATATCGCGCACCCGCCGGCACTTGACGCATACCACGTGATGATGCGGCGTCAGGTTGCCGTCGTAGCGCGCGCTGTCATGCAGCGTCGTGACCTTGCGCGCCTCGCCAATCTCGCACAGCGTCTCCAGCGTGCGATGCACCGTCGCGAGCGAAATATGCGGATGCTCGCGGCGTACGATTTCGCATACCGTATCGGCGCGCGGATGCTCGGCCGACGTCAGCAGAGCCTTGATGATCGCGAGCCGCTGCGGCGTCACCGCGAGGCCGCCCTTGCGGCATCGCTCGGCAAACTCCGCGAGCCGCCCGGCGGCATACCCAGCCCGCCGCCCCTCATTGATCAACTTTAGTTCCATCGATTACCTGATAATAATTATCATCTAGTTCCAGGTATCGTCAAGCGCGAGACTCAGGTTCAGCGAGCCGCTACGGCGCAAGCTGTTGCTCCTACAGGTTGCTGCTGCCATAAATCGGTTCGCATATGCCAAGTGCTTTGACCATCTCAACGATGCCCTGCTTCGTGCGACACCTTAGTTCTGATTGCTGAGCCATTGCATGGCGCGCGACCTTGTCATCGGAATCGACTCCTCGACCTCAGCGACCAAGGCGATTGCCTGGGACCGGACCGGCGCGGCCGTCGCGGAGGGCCGTGCCGCGATCCCACTCGCGCAACCTCGGCCGCGCTATTTCGAACAGGAACCCGAAGACTGGTGGCGCTCGACGTCTCTGGCGTTGCGCGAGGTGATGGCAAAGGTCGATGCGACGCGCATCGCGGGCGTGGCAATCTCGAACCAACGTGAAACCTTCGGCATTTTTGGGGAACACGGCGAGACGATTCGTCCCGCCATCGTATGGCTCGACGAGCGCGCGATAGATCAAATGCGCCGTTTCGGGGCGAGTTTTGGCGCCGAGAAGATCCACGCGATCTCCGGCAAGCCCGTCGACATCACGCCGTGCCTCTACCGGATGATATGGCTGCGTGAAAATGAACCGCATCTCCTCGATCGCGCCGCCTATGTCGCCGAGGTCCATGGCTATCTTTGCTTCCGACTTACCGGGAGCTGGACAACCTCGACCGCATCTGCCGACCCTTTGGGCGTCCTCGACATGGAGCGCCTTACCTGGTCGCAGGACATCCTCGCCGCGGCGGGAGTCCCGATTGAGAAGATGCTGACGCTGGTGCGACCCGGCGCCTTCATCGGAAGCGTCAGTGAAGGCGCCGCGCAGGCGACCGGCCTGCCGACCGGCACTCCGGTGTTCGCAGCCGGCGGCGACGGACAGTGTGCGGGCACAGGCGTCGAGGTGATGCGACCTGGCCGAGCATATATCAACCTCGGAACTGCGGTCGTCTCGGGAAGCTATTCCGAGCGCTATGCCTTCGATGCCTCATTCCGAACCGAGACGGCGGTCGCCGACCAAGGCTATATCGTCGAGACCTGCTTGCGCTCCGGCACCTTCCTGGTTGACTGGATGTCGCACGAGCTCTTTGGAATCGATCCCCAGCGGCGTCTCGAGGCGCTGACAGCCCTCGAGGCCGAAGCCGCCGCTTCACCAATCGGCGCCAATGGCGTGATGCTCGTCCCTTATTGGGAAGGGTGCATGACTCCCTATTGGGATGCGGCGGCCCGCGGCGTGATCGCCGGACTCTCGGGATCGACCCGACGGGGAGATCTCTATCGCGCGCTGCTGGAGGGCGTAGTGCTCGAACAGGCGCTGGCGTCGCGGCGCCTGCAAGCCGGATGCGGACATACCATCGAACACTATGTCGCAGTGGGCGGCGGTACCGCATCGAATCTGTGGATGCAGATTCTAGCCGATGCTACAGGCGTTCAAGTTCATCGCTCGACCAGCAAGGAGGCGTCCTCTCTAGGTGCCGCAATAGCGGCTGCCAAGGGATGCGGTTGGTATCGGAGTTTCGCCGAAGCATCGGCCGCCATGGCCGGCCATATCGATTCGGACCTTCGAACCAAGGCCGAAGGAAAAGGCCACCTACGCAGAGCTAGGTGAAATATATGCCGAACTCTGGCCCGCGGTTTCGAGCTGGAACCAAAAGCTGGCTCGTTTTGTCGAAGAACGGGCCGCAAAGGTGCAATCCTAGACTCGGCTCCCCACTGGGAGTGAGCAGCTAATTCCTCCGCACGTTGCGGAAGGGGCCGGTGTCGAAGCGCGGCTCCTTCGGCAACTCCATCACCCGCTCCGCGATGATGTTGCGCTGAATCTCGTCGGTGCCGCCCGCGATCGATACCGCCGGCACCGATACGAGGATCTCCGCGATGATGCCCTCGCGCGGGCTCTCCGGTCCGGTCAGCATCGCCTCGGTGCCGGTCATCATCGTATGCACTCGGGCGCAGGCCCGCGCGACGTGGCTGGCTGCCAGCTTTCCGAGCGAGCCTTCGGGACCTTGCGGACGGCCCTGCTGCTGGGCGGCGCGCGCGCGACGCGCGGTCCATTCGGCCGACTTCGCCATGATCATCAGCTTGGCGATTTCCTGCCGGATGTGCGGGATCCTCGTTCGCGCCGGTTTCCTTCGCGCGCTCGAGGATGAGGTCCACTCGCCGGCGCGCTGCGGATACCATCTGTAGGGCTCGTTGGCCTTTTCGTTTTCGGCGCGCTCCTCGGCGTGAATGTGTCCCTGGCGCGATGCCGCGCTTTGATGGAGTCGCGAGGCCGTCGGCGCCGCGGCGCTCATGCGCGAGCGTCGTCATCGCGACCTTCCATCCGTCGCCGACCTTGCCGACGAGATTTTCCGCCGGCACTTTCGCATCGGTGAAGAAGACCTGGTTGAACGATGCGTGGCCGTTCATCTGCTTGAGCGGCTGCACATCGACGCCGGGCTGCTTCACGTCGATCACAAAGTACGACATCCCCTCATGCTTGGGCGCGTCCCAATCGGTGCGCGCGAGCAGACAGGCCGTGGTCGGCATGATGCGCGCTGGTGGTCCAGACTTTCTGTCCGTTGACGATCCAGAAATCGCCGTTCAAATCCGCGCTGGTGGTCGCGCCCGCGAGGTCGGAGCCGCTGCCGGGCTCGCTGAAGAACTGGCACCAGGTGTCTTCGCCGGTCAGGATGCGGCGCAGGAACTTTTTCTTCTGCGCATCGCTGCCATGTTCGAGCAGCGTCGCGGCCGCCAGATGGCGCACGCCCGACCGCGCGGCGCTCACTGCGCCGACGTTGGCAAATTCCTCCTCGACCACGCGCGCGAGCGATGACGGCAACCCACGCCCGTACCATTCCTTGGGCCACTGCGGCGCGCCCCATCCCGGAATCGGCAAGCTTGCTGCGCCATTCCAGCAGCGACATGTCGGGATCCCAGTTGGCCGCGAGCCATGTCGCGAACTTCGGCGCGCACTTCGGCTTCGGCTGACGTTACTCATCGCTCAAACTCCCCATCGCTGCATCAACAGCTCGCGATGATAACTCGGTTGGCCGAGGAAAACCTCGGAACTCTTGGCGCGCTTGAACCACAGATGCGTATCGTTGTCCCAGGTGAAGCCGATGCCGCCATGAAGCTGAATGGTTTCGATCGCGGTCTGCAGATAGGTCTCCGACGCCGATGGCCTTGGCGAGGCTGGCCAGCGCCGGCCACTCCGGGTCATCGACCGCGGCTGCCTGCGCGGCGTAGTAGGCGGCGGACTTCGCGAGCTCCACATCGAGCAGCATATCGGCGAGCTTATGCTTGATGGCCTGGAAGGAGCCGATCGTGCGTCCGAACTGGACCCGCAGCTTCGAGTAATCACCGCCGAATCGAGCAGCGCTGCGCACCGCCCACCATCTCATTGGCGAGCGCGATGGCGGCCTGATCCATCGTGCGGACTGGATCGCGTTCCGCCCGTCATCGCAGATTGCCGAGCAGATGCGCGTGGGCGCCACGAAATCGATGCGCGCGATCTTGCGCGTCGGATCCATCGACGGCGAGCGGGCTTCGCTCGACGCCCGCGGCGTTCGCCTCGAGGGTGAACAGACCCGAAGCCCTCGCGACCGCTCGCCGGGGCACGCGCGCGGCGACGACCAGCAAATCGGCGATGTGACCATCGACGACGTAGCTCTTGGCTCCGTCGAGGCGGAAGCCATGACCGTCAGTGGTGGCGACGGTCTCGATGCTGCGCCGGATCCCAATTGCCGTTCGGTTCGGTGATCGCGAGCGTCGCGAGTCGCGCGCCGCTGGCGATGTCCGGCAGCAGGCTCGCTTTCTGCGCCTCGGTGCCCGCGTTCAGGATCGCGTTCGCGGCGAGCACCGAGGTGGAAAAATACGGTGCGCACAAACCAGCGCGCGGCCGAACTCCTCCATCACGATGCCGAGCTCGACCATGCCGAATCCCGCGCCGCCGTATTGCTCCGGAATATGGATGCCGGGGAGCGCGAGTTCCTCGCTCATCTGGCGCCACACTGCGGGATCGTAGCCCTCGGCGGTGGCCATCAGGCGTCGGACCTCGGTGGTGGGCGATTTGTCAGTGAGAAATCGCCGAATGCGCCGAGCGGAACTGCTCCTGCTCATCGGTAAATGCGAACTGGATGCGATGGGCGGGATCGGTTTTCGATTTTTGGGTTGCGCTCATCGGGATAAAACTGCCTTTGTAGCGGGCCTTCGATGCCCGCGTTAGCGATCATCATCTGAATAGCAACGATCGATTGACGACGTAAACCGCAGCAGGTTTGACTCGTCGATGGCGTCGCCGGAACGGTTCTTGGAAACCGCGCGCATTGATCCATGGCCATCGCCGGTGGAACGCCTCAATTTCGCGTGTGGAATTGAGGACCAAAGCCATCGAGGATTCAACGGGACGTTCGCGAACGCCCCCTACGGTTCGATGCGAGGTGCCGATATCCAAGGTTTGAGACAGTCGACGGCGTCGCAGGAAGAGCCCCCGTTTTTTGGTTCGGTACACCGTTTCGATTCGTAGGGGCCGTTCGCGAACGGACCGATGAATCCTGATCCGCGCAGCGTTCATCTATTCCTGGAAAGCGCAGACCAACCCGCCGCCGTAGTGGTTGGCACGCGCGTCAATTTCGCCTTTGGAATTGAGGTGCTGATGTTCCAATGCCGCCGGGTGTGTCTAGGGCAATGGCACCACGTCGTCGAAATGGGTGTAGTCAATCGAGAGCCCGCCGTCGTCTTCGCGCTGCAGAATATCGACGAAGCGATGCCCCCACAGGATGTCCCGCGGCTGGTAGATGTGGCGGGCGTGGACCGTCTGCGCAAAGGTCTCGTCAAGGCCGATCATCGAAACGATGACCTCGGCGCGCGAGGCCTCCATCGTTTCCACCGTGAGTCCGCTGATCGGCGAGTCCTCGGTTATCGGATGAATTGCGGTCCACGAGTAGATGAACATCGCGTTGCGCTCGCGCTGGAGCTTCAAATCGTAAAAGCGGCGCATCTCCTCGCCTTCGAGGGTTCGTTCCTGGCGTCCGAAGATCACGCGCGCGCTCGCATCGACGATGCGGTTGGCGCGCATGTTGGCCATGCGAAATTGCAGGCTCGGAATGCCATCGCGGTTGGCGACGATCGCGACCTTGCTGAAACGCACGCGCGCGCTCGGACGCGAGAACTTCGCGAACACCAACCCGGTCACCATCGCGAGGCCGATCAACCCGGTGAGCGCCTCGATGCTCATCATCACTTCGGCGAGGAACGTGTCGGGCTCCATTTTGCCGTAGCCGATGGTGGCCATGGTCTGCACGCTGAAGAAAAACGCGTCGGCAAATGAACCGGGGCGCGCGTTCTCGATGCCTCGATCGAGCAGATAGACGACCGCGAAGATGGAGTTGATCGCGATGAAGATCAGAACGATTCCGGCGAGCAGCGTCGGCCACGACTCCGTGAGCAGGTAGTGGTAGAGGTCGCTGAGATGGCTTCCGTCGAGCCCCATGATAGTCGCGGATTGCGACGACTCGGGGCTCGCGACAATCTTGCGGCGAGTGCGCGATCGTATCGGCATCAGTTAGCGGTTTCTCCCCGCTCGGTTCCTCCCCCGTTGATCGGGGGAGGTGCTCCGGCGCAGTTCATGCGATGGCTGCGAGCACGAACTGTGACGGGGCGGAGAGGGACCTCAGCTCCGGATTCTGCCTCCGGCGCTTCCTTGAATCTATTTCAGCGACGCCTTCAGCTCTGCGGCCAAATCCGCGGGTCGCCGTCTTGCCCTGATCGATAGCGGCCTGCAGGCTGAAGAAGCCATGCACCACGCCGTCGTAGCGTTTCACGTCGACTTTGTTGCCGGCCTGCTTGAGCGCCTCGGCGTATGCCTCGCCCTCATCGCGCAAGCGGATCATGCGAGGCGGTGATGATATGCGCGGGAGGCAGATTTTTCAGGTCCTTGGCGCGGATCGGCGACGCGTACGGATTCTCGCCGTCCTTCGATCCTTCGAGAGTAGTGGCCCCAGAACCACACCATGTCGGCCTTCGAGAGCACGAAGCCGTCGGCGGTGAATTCCTGGTGCGACGGCGTATCCATCGCGGCGTCGGTCACCGGGTAGATCAGCATCTGATGGCGAATGCGTGGGCCGCCGCGGTCGCGCGCCATCAGCGCGATTGCCGCCGCGAGGTTGCCTCCGGCGCTGTCGCCGCCGACCGCGATATGGTCCGCGTCGCTGCCGAGCGAGGCCGCGTTCTTCGCCACCCATTGCGTCGCCGCATAGCAGTCCTCGGGCGCGGCAGGAAATTTTGCTTCCGGCGCGAGGCGATAATCGACCGCCACCACTGTACATCCGGTCTCGTTGGTCAACGCGCGGCACACGTAGTCATGGCTTTCGAGGTCGCCGACCACCCATCCGCCGCCGTGGAAGTAAACCAGGATGCCATTCGGCTTGCCCGACGGCGTGTAGATGCGGACGGGAATTTCGCCCGCCGGCCCCGGAATCTTTCGCGGTCCTCGACCTTCTCACTTCGGGACCAGGTCCGAACACATTGACCAACGATGCCATCGCCTTGCGCGCATCGGCGGGATTCCGGCATGAAACGGCGGGCTGGCCGGCAGCCGCCATTTGGTCGAGAAGAGCTTTAACTTGCGGGTCGAGCGGGGGAGTGGCCATGGCAATCTCCTTGTTGATGGAAGTCTTAAGGCAGCGGTGCGCGCGATGTGCAAGTGCGCTGTGGTTACATCGGCACTCTTATAAAGGTGGTGCGCCAATGCGCATGGAACCACGGCACATCCTCGCGGCGTCCATCGACATCGGCGATGACGCTGCATCTGGTCGCCGTCGATTTGGCATTCGAGCACCGTGACTTCATCGACGGCGAAAGTCGCGAGCCGCCGGATTGCGACCCGCGTGGTATTCGTCAAAATGCAGAAACGCGCGCAACTCGCGCATAACTGCGGCCATCGGTCCGCTTAATCTCCACCGAGCCCTTCGAGTATTTGATCTTCGCGGTCGCGACCACGTCGGTCTCGCCGAAGGTCAATTGATACGGACCATTGCCGACCTGCTTGTAGCAGAGCCGATAAGTCTTCGGCGTCCAGTATCCGAGCTTATGCCCTCCGGGCGCGCGCGTGATCGAATCGACATTGTCGACGGTTCCCTGCCAGCATCCGCGAAAGACCGGCGGCAGCACCGGTTGCGGCGCGACCAACGGCACCGTGATGCGCGGTGGAGGCGGGACGGCAGTCGGCGCCGGCGTCCATGCCTGCTGGCGCGGCTGCTGCGGGATCTGCATCTCCGGATTGCGAGGGCGGAAGCGGCGCGACCGTCGCGCGAGGCGCGGGTGAGAGCTGCGGCGGCACCTGCATCAGTCCTGCGCGGATGCCAATCGAGCCGAGGTTGCAATCAAAGCGATCAGGAAGAGGATGCGACGCGAGGTGGATGATTCGCATGTAACTAATGATCGTATGAAATCCGCCGCGTCGGATCGAGCGCGCGGTTCGGGCATATCGCCGGATCGCCGAATCCCATAAAAACATCGCAATGGCTGACGATACTTTCAACTTCGAGGAGGCCTGGTTGCGCCATCAGCAGCCCGCGACCGGACGCCGCGCCGAGGCCCATCGGATCGCGGCCGCGATGCGCCGCGTCATCGACCATCTGGTGCAGGTCGCCGCGCCCGAGGAGAGCCTGCGCGCCGCCGCTGACGCGCTCGAAAAGTATGCCGACCGCTTAGCGCAGTACCCGGTCTCGCGCGCCTACGATGGATTCGCCGAGAGCGCCAACGCCGGCGACACCGACGCATTCTTCGATCATAGCCCACTGATGGGGCTCTCGAATCCGCTCGCGCCGCCGATGCGTCTTACCGCGGTAGGCGACAAGGTTATAGGGCATGCGAACTTCGGCGTCGCGTACGAAGGACCGCCCGGCTATGTCCACGGCGGCCTGCTCGCCGCGGCCTTCGATGAGCTGCTCGGGATGACGCAATCGCTGACCGGAAATCCCGGCATGACCGGTTCGCTGACGATTCGCTATCGCAAGCCGACGCCGCTGCTGACCGAGCTTGTATTCGAGGGGCGCGTGACCAAAATCGAAGGGCGCAAGATCCTCACCCATGGCACCGTCGCCGCCGACGGAGTCGTAACCGCGGAGGCCGAGGGGCTCTTCATCGCGGTCGGGCACGAGCGGTTCGTGCAGATGGCGGAAGCGACGCTTGTAAAAAAGCCTGCCTAGCGAAGACTCATCCGCCGGTCGTCGCGAGATGCTGAATCGGCTGATGGAGCGCGAACCAGCCGACGATGCCGTCGCCCATCACCTCCACATTCTTATAGCCTGCCGAGACCGCCCGCCGGGCGGCCGCATGGGAAGCCATTCAATGCGAATCGGTGCAGTAAAAAACCAGCCGTGCATTTTTGTCGGCGGGCAACTCCTTGGCGACGTCGTAGTTGCCCGAGGAGCTCAGCAGATGCGCACCGGGGATGACGCCGAAACGCTCGCGCGTCGAAGGATGGTTGGCATCGTAGATCTGCACCTTTGCCGCGGGATCAGCCATCAGCTTGGCGAGGTCGGCGACATGGATGATCTGGAAGTTGTCGGGCCTTCCGTGTTCTCCAGCAGTTTGCCGATGTCGGTGGCCGACGCGCGCGCGGCGAGCATCAGTCCGAGGGCGAGCATCAGTCGCAATCGAGGCAACAACTCTTCGATGCATGCGAGTAGCGTAACAAACGTGGACGCGGCGGGCGATGGGAGAAAATCGCGATCGCGCCGGAGGTCCGACGCGATCGCGCGCATCATCTATAGGCTGCGGGCCTGCTCGACGATCGAGGCGAACTTCTTCGCCAGCTCAATCGCCTTGCCGTCGGCGCACTCCTCGACGATCTTCTGCGAGAACACGATGAGCCGGGTCGCGCCCGCCTCGCGAAGGGCTTTCAACTCGGCGCTGCCCAGCCCCTCGGGATCGACCAGCGGCGAAATGTCGATCGCGTCGGGGTTGCGCTTGTTGTCCTTCACCTGCTTCTTCAGCGAGGTGACCGCGGTCTTGAATTCCGCGATGTCCTTCACGATCGGCATCCATCCGTCGTAGGTCTTCGCGACGCGGGTCAGGGCCGCATCGCCGTGCGCACCGAGGATGCACAACGGGCCGCCTTTCTGCGCGGGCTTGGGTTCCGAACGAACGCGCGGGAATTTGAGGATCTCGCCGTTGTAAGATGGATCCTCGATGGTCCACACCAGCTTCATCGCCTCGACGAATTCGCGGGTATGCTTCCAGCGTTTGCCGAAGTTGGCGCCCATCGCCTCGGTCTCTTCCTTCAGCCATCCGGCGCCGACGCCCAGGATGACGCGGCCCTTGGAAAAATAGTCCAGCGTCGCGATGACCTTGGCGGTGATGAGTGGTTCGCGCTCGGGCAGCAGGCAGATGCCGGTGCCGAGTTTGATCTTGCTGGTGACCGTAGAGGCAATCGTGAGCGAGACGAACGGATCGGCCCAGCGCCCGTAATGCTCAGGCAATTCAGCATCGAAGGGATACTGAGTCTTCGGGCCGTACGGAATTACCGGATGCTCGGGAATCCACAGTGAGTCATAGCCGAGAGATTCGACGGTGCGCGCGAGTTCCGGCAGGTTGCCGCTTTGCGCGGTTATCGGGGTGATGAAACCTATGTCCAAGTTCGTGCTCCTTTGTTCTGCGTGAATGAAGTCAGCTATTTTCGCTGGCTAAACTTTTTCAAACAAGCGCGCCCAGTCCTCGATCGCATCCTCATGTCCAGGGATGAGCTGCACCACGAAATGATCGTAACCGGCGCGTTTGAATTCCTGCAGGCGCTCGCGCAGCTCGCCCTCGGGCGCGGTGAAGGTGGTCTCGCGCAGCAGATCCTCGGTGAGGAACTTGTCTTCCTCGGGACGCACGCCGAGCAGATGCAGCGCATGCATCTGGAGATATTTCGCATCCGCGGGCTGGTAAGTCGCATACTGCTCGCGATATGCCGCCGCGACCTTTTCGATGTAGGGCGGCAGAATTCCTGCGATCGATCTCTCGACCATCCCGTGCAGCGTAACCACCGCCATCGGGCCGGCCTGGGCCTTGGCGCGCGGGCTCGCCGGCGATTCGCCATCTTTCAACACGCATCCGAGCGAGAAAACGGTTTTGTACAACGTCTTCGGATCGCGGCCGACCTCCTGGCAGGTTTTGCCGAGTTCCTGGGCCTCATGCGCCGCGCGATCGCGGCGAGGCCGAAAACGTCATCCATCCGTCGGCAATCTCCGCGGTCATCTTGCGCGCCTTGGGCGCGAAGGCCGAAATGTGCAGCGGGATTTTGTCCTTGATGTTGATCAGGCCGAACTCGGGATTGAGGAAGCGGATTTTCTTGCGCTCGCCCTCGAAGTCCCATTCGATGGTCTCGCCTTTGAGCAGGCCATACACGACGCGGATGTACTCGCGCATCGCGGAGAGCTTCATCGGTCCCATGCCCATCGTGTTGCGGCCGGTGAAACCGGTGCCGACCCCGAAGATGATGCGGCCGGGCGCGAGCTTGTTCAGCGTCGCGAACGCGTCGGCGCATACCGGCGCGATGCGATTGGTCGGGATCACCACGCCGCTGGCGAGTTTGATCTTCGAGGTATGCTCTGCCGCCAGCGCCATCGAGATGAAGATGTCCGGCGCGAGGAGCTGCGAATCGTAGAACCAGACGTGCGAGAAGCCGAGCTCCTCGGCGCGCTTGGCGGTTTTCCATGCATCCACATTCGAGAACAGGCGCGATTCCGAATTCCATCGATGCGAGTCCCTCCGATCCGATGACGAGTAGCACGGCAAATTCCGGATTTACAAAGCGCGCCTCGTCCTATATCGGTCCATAGGCTACAAGTCCGAGCTAAAGGTACTTCCGCGGAGGTCGCGCACATCATGATCAAACTTTATGAGCATCCATTTTCGCCATACGTGCAGAAGGTGAAGATTGCGCTCTTCGAAAAGAACATTCCGTTCGAGGCCGAAATTCCCAATGCCTTCAGCGGCGGCCCGACCGACTTCGGCAACAGCAATCCGCGCCTCGAAGTGCCGGCGCTGATCGATGACGGCTTCGCGATTTTCGATTCGACCGTGATCCTCGAATACCTCGAAGACAAATGGCCCAAGCCCGCGATGCTGCCGGCCTCGCCGCGCGACCGCGCCCGCGTGCGCATGGTCGAGGATCTTTGCGATACCTACTACGAGGCGATCAACTGGGGCCTGATGGAAGTGCAGGCCTGGCAAGCGCATCAAGGGCGATGCGGCATCGGCGATCACCGAAGCGCGCCGAAGGCGCAGACCGCCGGCATGTATCAGCGCCTCGAGCGCGAGCTGGGCGGCAACGCATACTTCAACGGCGCGGACTTCGGATGGGGCGACCTCAGCGTGTTCCCATACGTGAACGGCTCGGTCGTATGGGGCATGGGACCGAAGCCCGGCAGCAAGCTCGCCGCATGGCTTGATCGCGTGAATCAGCGCGACAGCATCAAGAAGACGATCGCGGCGACGGCGGCCTTTCAAGGCAACATGGAGGAGCTGCCGAAGATGCTCGCCTCGGGAGCATTCAAGCGCCAGTACCGCGACCATCGCCTCGAGTGGATGATCCGTTCCGGCGGCGTCGACGTGGTCGTCGAGGGAATGCGCGCGGGCACCATCCGGTTTTCGGAAGAGATCAGCTAGAATCTCAGGCAGTCAGCACCATCGAGGAGGGTTTCTAATCATGGCCGCGAGGAAACCATTTCCAGGTCCGCCACCTTCTCATCCGGAGCTGGATCGGCTACGCAGACAAACGCGAAGCTTGAAGGTGACCGACGAGGAGTTAGCGGAGCAGCGAATCAGCTTTATCTATGGCAATGCGCCGATCGATTCGGGGATTACCAAAGCATCCGCGCGAACTGCCTCTCAGCGAATTCTGATCAAGCAGAAATAGCGCCTCAACGAAAGGCCCGAATTCGTTCCAATGCTTGTCCTGCAAAAGAACGAACCGAGCCTTTTCAAGCGACTGCAAGAAAAGAATCTCGCTCGACAGTACGATCTCCTTACAACATTCATTGAAATTGGCCTTAAGCACGGTCCTGGCGCGCTGGACAAATACGCGCTGTGGGCACTCAATCACGTGGCGGTCGCGGGCATCTCACAATTCGGAGGTCGCTTTCGCGACCAACCCATTTACGTCGGGAATCATATTCCGCCGCATTTCCAGAAGGTGCCGGACCTCATGGATCAGTTCATCTCGTTTATTCATGAGAACTGGTTCGTGCTGAGCTCGACCCAGTTGGCTGCCTACGCTCTCTGGCGTCTCAATTGGATTCATCCATTCATCGAAGGAAACGGCCGGACTGCACGGGCGACTTGTTATTACTTGCTCTGCGTCAGGGAAGGCAAAATTCTAGGAGGGCATAAAACCGTTCCAGAGCGGATCCGCGAAAACCGAGGTCCATACCTATCTACTCTGCACGCCGCAGACATGGCGTGGGAAGCGGGGCAATTGGACGTTAGCGAAATGGAAGGGTTCTTGGCCGCACTTCTGATCGAGCAGTATCGGGAGGCGGCGCGGATGGCAAAGAGAACGTCGCGCAAACGTTAGCTGGAGGACCAGCACGCGAGATTTCCTGATGCCGAGCTGATGGATTTGTGCTAAGTTGCGTGGATGGCGTCTGCATCAGCAGGCGCCATTCGCCGTTTCTGGAGGGACGCGATCGACGCAAATGCGAAATCGCAAAAACAAACCCATTAAATGCAGCAAATCCAAGGGTTTTTCGAATTTGGATGTTGGGCGACACAGACCGAATGGCGCGAACGGCGAAACAAACCCATTCGACCTAGCGCGAGTGACAAAACAAACCCACTTCGAGCGGTCTGCGGCATCGCAAAAATGAAAAAACAAAGCCACTAAATGCAATAGTTAGCTGGATTTTTTGGGATTCCCGTCTTTATCGACATGATGTCGATAATTTCAGCTCCGATTCCCCTTCCCCTGTAGGGGGAAGGGGCCAGGGATGGGGTTACGAATGCGCCACGAACCGGAACGCATCCCCCTCCTTCTGAATCTTCCCGCATGAGGGCGTCGCGAAGTGCGTCCCGAACACGATGACGTTGCTGTCGGCGTACCTCTCGCAGAACGCGCGCCGCGTCTTCTTCGCCATCGGGCCGTCGCTGTCGAAGCCGTCGTCCCATTCCGGATACGCGCACTGAATCGGATGATGCATCAGGTCGCCGGTGATGACGGCGTCCTGCCCCTTCGATGAAATCCTCACGCTATGATGCCCCGGAGTATGACCGGGAGTCGGCTCCAGCCACACCTCATCGGTGATTTTGTGGGTCGATTCGACCAGCTTCGCCTTGCCCTGCTCGACGACCGGCCGTACCGAATCCTCGACCGGGTCGCGCATATCAGCGCCATCGAAGGTCGACCAGTAGTCCCATTCGGTGCCGCCGATGATGTACTGCGCGTTGTCGAAGGTCGGCACCCATTTGCCGTTGACCATCTTGGTATTCCATCCGACGTGATCGACGTGCAGATGCGTGCAGACCACGTTGTCGATTTGCTCGGGCGTGTAGCCCGCGTTCTTCAGGTCGTTCATGAACGGCAATTGCAGCTTGCTCCATGCGGGGTTGGAGCGGACCTTGTCGTTGCCGATGCAGGTATCGACGATGATGCGCTTGCCCTTCGACTCGATCACCAGCGCGTGGATGCTCATCCGGAGCTTGCCTTCGTCGTCGGTGAAGACGGGGGCAGCCAGTCCTTGTTCTGCCGCTCCTGCTTGATGCGCTCCGGCGTCGCGTCGGGCAGAATCCAGGTGCCGGGCCACGAGCCCTCGGTCTCGATGATGCGGGTGATTTTGACGTCGCCGATATTCCATTGGTTCATGACGATGACTCCTGCGTTGGTTGCGATTTCGCGCGAAACTTAGCGCGACCCGATAGCGCCTCACAAATGAAAAACGTGCCCGCGATGGACAATACAGGGCTTCTCGCACTACTTGTGGGAATCCGCGAGGTGATGGCCATGCCGATCGAAGCTCCCAAAAAAGACGACCTCAAGCGCATCGCGAAAGAGCAGCCATTTCGAGCTGAGCGATTCCGAAGCCGAATGCGATCGGCGGGATGCTGCCGCCGATCATCGCGTTCCTCGATCGCATCGACCAGACGCCGATCGAGCCGAGTCCCTCGGTCAAGAAGTATCGCGAGCGCGACGCGGGCCGGCGTCCCACCCGCGAGGAAGATCCGCTCAATGCCGTGGTGCGCAAAATCAGCGTGAAGGGCGCGGCCTCGGGCAAGCTCAAGGGCAAACGCATCGGAGTGAAGGATAGCGTCGCGGTCGCGGGAATTCCCATCAGCGGCGGCTCGCACGTGCTCGAGGGTTTCGTTCCCGACGACGACGCGACCATCGTCAGCCGCATGCTCGATGAGGGCGCGGAAATCGTCGCGACCCTGGTGATGGACGACTTCGCGCTCTCGGGCGACGGCACCACCAGCGCGCACGGCGCACCGCACAATCCGCATCGCCCGGAATATTGCTCCGGCGGATCGTCGTGCGGCTCGGGCGCGGCGCTCTACTACGATTGGATCGACATCACGATCGGCACCGACCAGGGCGGCTCGATTCGCATGCCATCTTCATGGTCGGGCGTATGTCGGCATCAAGCCGACCTACGGACTGGTGCCCTATACCGGCGTGATGAGCATCGACCCGTCGATCGATCACGTCGGCCCGATGGCGCGCAACGTCAGCGACGTCGCGCTCGCACTCGAAGTCATCGCGGGCAAAGATCCCGCCGACTTTCGCCAGCAGGAAGTGCGCGTCCAGCCCTATCGCGAGGCGCTCGGCAAGAAGCATCAGCGGGTTGAGGCTCGGCAATTTTGAAGGAAGGCTTCACGCATCCGGGCGCGCAGGACGATGTGAATGCCGCGGTGCGCAAGGCCGCCGCGCAATTGCAGAAGCTCGGCGCGACGATCGAGGAAGTCTCGATCCCCGAGCATCGCGATGCGTGGCAGTTCCTATGGCCCATCGCGCTCGAAGGGATGGCGGCGCTGGCGCGCGGCAACCTCCAGGGCCGGCATCATTCGGGGCGCTACGATGCGGGCCTCGCGGATTTCTTCGGCGCCGCGCGGCTCAAGCATGCCGGCCACGCAGGCGCTCACAGTGAAGTTCATGATGAGCGCGGGCGAGTATCTGCACGAGCGCTATCACGGCCGCCTCTACGCGAAGGCGCAAAATCTGCGCGCCGGTTTGCGCGCCAAGTATGACGCGGTGTTGCAAAAGTTCGACGCGCTGGTGATGCCCTCGACGCCGATGAAAGCGCATCGCCGCGACGAGCGCGCGCCCTACGCGATGCTGACCAACACCGCGCCCTTCGACATCACCGGGCATCCGGGGCTGAGCGTTCCGTGCGGCATGTGCGATGGATTGCCGATCGGCCTGATGCTGATCGGGCGCCATTTCGAGGACGCGACGCTGCTGCAACTGGGCCACGCATACGAGCAGAGCGTCGACTGGCGCAAGGTCTAGGAAATGCCGGAGCCGCACATGCGATCGACGACGCGCAGGATCATTTCGGTGCCGCGCTCGAAGGGTCTCGCGGCGGATGCTCTCGTTCGGCTGATGCGCCTGGTCGAGGTCGCCGGGGCCGCATATCAGTGAAGTGATTCCTGAGAGCGCGAAGTGGCCGCCGTCGGTGCCGAATACCGCCCCGCGCGAGGTCTTCGCGCCGGTCGCCTCGGCAAGCGCGCGTTCGAGCGCAGTTCCGCGCGAGCGACAGCAGCGGCGGCACAATCTGCGGGCGGCCAATCTTGATCGTCGCGCGATGCTGATCCGCCGGTCCAATCGCGCGTGTCGATTTCACTCACGCGGCGCTCGATCTCGCGATGCAGCTCCATCGGATCGACATCGGGCAACGAGCGATAGCTGATCCGTAGCCGGCACTCCTCGGCGATCATGTTGAGCGCGATGCCGCCGCTGATGGTGCCGAAGTTCAGCACGTCGTAGGGCGATTCGGGAAACGCCTCGGCGAAGGCCGCGCTGCGTGAGGATGCGCGCTCCTGCTGCAGCTTGCCGATCACGTCCATCACCTTGCCCATCACGGCGATCGCGTTGACGCCTTCGGCGGGCGCGCCGCTATGACCGCCGCGTCCCTGCACCTTGATCTCGAATGAGCCGATGCTCTTGTGTGCGTGGCAGATACCATAGGAGGTCGGCTCGCCGATCCAACACAGACTCGGCATCGGCAGATCGCCGAGCAGGCCGCGCCAACTCGGGACCGACGAGTCTCGGCGCCGCGACATCCCACTTCCTCATCGGCGGTGAAGACGAACACCAGCGGCCGCTTCAATGACTTGCGGTCGAGCTTCGATCGGCCGCGTCGACGCATTGCGCGATGAAGCCCTTCATGTCGCTGGTGCCGCGGCCGTAGAGCCGGTCGCCCTCGAGGTCGGCCTTGAGCGGCTCGCGCGTCCATCCCGGTTGGCCATCGAAGGGCACGGTGTCGATGTGCCCGGAGATAATCAGGCCATCGGGAACCGGAGGCCCGGCCCATGCGATGAGGTTGGCGTGCGGGACTCCGAAGATTTCGACTTTTTGCAAGGTCGCCTTGAAGCCGGCGCTGTCGAGCCGATCGGCGAGAAACTGCGCCGCTTCGAGATTGCTATTCGCGCTGACGGTGTCGAACGCGACCAGGCGGCGGATGGTGTCGTACAAATAGTCCGCCATATCCGCCAAGTCCCTGGAAGGCTCGCGAAGGCGAAGGATATCGCGGGGCGAGACCGAGACGCTAGCGAGAGATGCCGTGCAGCACGCGAATCCAAATCGCGACCAGGGTGTCGGTGACCGACTTTGGGATCAGCCTTGGGCTCGCCGCCCGAACTTCTCGATCAGGTAGCGCTCGTTCATCCAGAGCAGCGCGGATCGCGATTTCTTGCTGGATCGAGGCCGTCGAGCGAAGTCGCGCCGCTGCGCGATATATTCCCGCGATACGTTGCGCGACGGCATCGATCGATCGCGTTGCGACGAAGTTGCGCGATAAGTGGCTTCCACCTTCGGGATCGCCGTGGGCCGCATCAGAGAGCGCGCGCATCAGATGGCCTTCGGTGGCGTACAGTCTCGCACCAGTTCACGGGCGGAATGCCGCAGAGCCTCGACCGGATCCTGGCCGACTGAACCATCGTGCGCTGACGCGCGCGATCGCGTTCGTTGCAGACGTTCGTTAAGCTTGATCACGAGATGGCTGCGATCGCGAAAATATTCGTAGAACGAGGGACGCGAGAGACCGGTGCGCGACATGATGTCGTCGACGGTCATATCGCGAAACGGAATGCTCGCGCAGGAAGTCCTCGGCGGCATCGAGAATTTCGGTTTCGGCGGCCTCGGGCTTGCGCCGGCGACGGCGGTTTTGTCCGATTCGGCGGCTAGTGGTTTTTCTTGGTCAAGGTCAGTCAATTGACGACGAAGTGGCTTCGATGGTCAGTATTGGACCAGACCCGTCATCGCAACGAGAGCGTGCGAGCTGATTGGGCGTGCGCCAAGTGAACCTGAAAATGAGCCTTCAATCCCAATCCCCCGACTCTCCCCAAGATACGTGCACTAATTGGGTCAAAACATACTACTGAAAATTTCGTCGACAATAAAAGATGACTGGTAGATGTTTTCTTGCAGCGAAGGATTTTTCGGTCTCGAGTCTGTCTTTAGAGATTAATTGACTTCGACGTCGGCAAGGGTTTCGGCGCCTTCACCATCGCGCGCATCTCTCGATGACTAACTGGAAGTGATTTTTCAGTCGGTCGTACGCGCGTTGCGCCGGCGTTGCGACAGTTCGCGCGAGACCATCCCATTGCGCTTGCCTTTGATCAGCGCCGGCGCCGAACGTTCCGGGATCGATCTCCAGCTCGCTGCAGCCATGCGGTCGCATCGCTGTCGCTCGGGGCGCGCCAGTCGCCGCGCGGCGAGAGCGAGCCGCCCGAGCCGACTTTCGGGCGCATTGGGAATCGCGCTGCGCTTGTACTGGCTGAGTTTGAAAAATCGATTCAGGAAAGTCCGCAGATGCTTTTTGATGTCGCCGATGTCGTAGCGATTGCGCAGCGCCGTCGGGAATGTCCGGCCATGCGCCACGGGTCGGATCGTGCCATGCCATGATAGGCGAGGAACGCGATCTTCGACGGCGGATAGCCGAAGCGCAGCGTGTAGTAGAGGAAAAAATCGTGCAGCTCGTAGGGACCGAGCATCGCCTCGGTATCCTGAAACGGCGTCGCGCCGATCTCCTCGCTCGCGGGTACCAGCTCGGGACTGATCGGCGTTTCGAGGATGTCATTCAGGACCGCGGAAGCGTCTTCGCCGAGTCGCTCGGTTGACGCGACCCATCGAATGATGTGCTGGATGAGCGTCTTGGGCACGCTCGCATTCACCGCGTAATGCGACATGTGATCGCCGACGCCATAGGTGCACCATCCGAGCGCCAGCTCGCTCAGATCGCCGGTGCCGACCACCAGTCCGTTGTGCAGATTGGCGAGGCGGAACAGATGACTGGTGCGCTCGCCCGCCTGCACGTTCTCGAAGGTGATGTCGTAGACCGGGCCGCCCCTCCGCATATGGATGCTCGATGTCCTTGAGCATCTGCTGCGCGGCGGGACGAATGTCCATCTCGTGCGCCTCGCATCCGATCGCATCCATCAGGCGGCGGGCCTGCTCCAGCGTCCGCGTGCTGGTAGCAAAACCCGGCATCGTGTAGGCAAGGATGTTGCTGCGCGGGTAGCGCAGACGATCCATTGCCTGCGCGCACACCAGCAGCGCATGGGTCGAATCGAGACCGCCTGACACGCCGATAACGACGCGCTTGATGCCGGTCGCGCGCAGCCGCGTGACGAGTCCCTGCACCTGGATCTCGTAAACCTCGGAGCATCGCTCGTCGCGCCGCGCCGGATCCGATGGCACATAGGGAAAGCGCTCGTAGACACGTTCCGGAAGCAGCCGCCCGACGCGATGGCGGCTCGACCGAAAACTCGACCGCGCGAAATCGCCTGACGCGCTCGTGTTCGAGCCGGATGTTCTCGGCGAAACTGTTTTGCCGCATCCGCTCCTGCGCCAGCCGCTCCAGATCGATCTCGGTGCAGATGAGCTGGGGCTCATCGGTGAAGCGGCGCGAGTGCCGCAAGGAGGTTGCCGTTTTCGGAAATCAGCGCCTGCCCGTCCCACGCGAGATCGGTGGTCGATTCGCCCGGCCCCGAGGCCGAGTAGAGATACGCCGCGAGGCATCGCGCGGATTGGCTCGGCGACCAGCGTGTCGACGGAAATCAGCCTTGCCGACCGTGATGTTGGAGGCCGAGAGATTGAGCAGCACCGTGGCGCCGGCCAGCGCCGCATACGATGACGGCGGGATCGGCACCCACAGGTCCTCGCAAATTTCGACGTGAAAAACGAAGTCGCGAATCTCCTCGCATCGAAACAGCGTCGCGGCTCCCGAACGGAATCCCGCGTTGCCCCGCAAGGTCGACTTGATCCTGCGGCGCCGCGGCGCCCGAGGTGAACTGGCGTACTTCGTAGAATTCGCGATAGCCAGGCAGGTAGGTCTTCGGCACGATTCCGAGGATGCGGCCGCGCGAAATCACCGCCGCGCAGTTGAAGAGCAGATTGCCGACTTCGAGCGGCAGGCCGACCACGCTGACGATCGGCAATTGACGGGTCGCTTCGAGGATTTGTTCCAGCGCCGCGACGCATCCGTCGAGCACCACCCGCTGCTGGAAGAGATCATCGCAGGTGTACGCGGAGAGTCCGAGTTCCGGGAAACAGCACCAGCGCCGCTTTGCGCTCGGCGGCGCGGCGAATGAGCGCGAGGGTCTGTTCGCCGTTGAAGGCGGGATCGGCCACCCGCACCGCGGGAGTCGCGACCGCCATACGAATCAGGTCGTGATTATAAAGAGTTGAAAAATTCTCTTCCGGCTTTCACTGGTGCCTCGATGTCGCCAAATTCTAAACTGGCTACGCGGAGCTACGCGCTATCGATATCGGTAGGATCGCGCAGAGGTCCAAGATAGAGCGTCGATGCGCGATTTTTCTTCATCCTTGCCGTGGTTCTGGTGGCGAACTGGAACCCGCGAGTTTTTGCAGCCGAGCAAATCCCCGGCGCTTACGGTGACCTCGGTGCTATCCACGACCACTACCGCCGACGAGCAGCCGATCGAAGTGCCGCCGCATCCCCAACTCGTAGTGAGCCGGTTCGAAATCGCCCCGGGCGCCAGCTTGCCGATGCATCAGCATCCATACCCGCGCTATGGATAGTTTTGTCGGGAACTCTCGAAGTGACGGTGCTGGGCGGTAAGGCGTATCGGTACAAGGCCGGCGACTTCATGCCCGAGGTCATCAAGCAATGGCATTCGGGCAAGAACATCGGCGCGGGCCGGTCAGTACTCGTGATCATCCGTCGTTCGCGACAGTCCAACAGATCGTAGAAGTGATTCACGGTCGGAGCCGCATCAGCAGCAGCATCGGCCATCCGAGGTATTTGCCGCGCGAGGAAATGCGCGCCGATCTCAGCGATCGCGTACTCGCTCATATGCTCGATGCGCAAGTCGCGCCATCGCGGCGTTGACATGTCGCTCGACTGGTCGGCGCGCTGCGCGGACGCACGGTGCGCCGCATGCGGGATCCGAAATGCGCCTGAATGTCGCGCAGCATCATCGCAGGATACATCGAGCGAAATCGCGATAAATCCATCGCGTCGGCATATCCGGCTGAACTCGCCGAACAAACCGCGAACGTGATGTGATCGGGCCCGCGGCCACAGATCGCGAGCGAGGAAACATCGCGAATCGGCAGAGGTCGAAATATCGGCACTGCGATCGCGAGTGATCTCCCAAATCCCGCGGGCCTTGTGCATCAGCCGGTGGAGAAATCGAGTGCGGTAACCTCAGCGCCCGCACGCGCCAGCCGCGCCGCATGCCTGCCCGGTGCCGCATCCGATGTTGAGAATCCGGAACGCGCACCGCGCCGAGGATTCGGGAAAGCGTTTCTCTTCGAACGCGATCAGCGGATTGCCGTCGACATCACCGATCCGCCCAGCGATCTAGCCCTCGCGAGTATCGCCGACCTCGATGCGCGCCTCCTCGACCATAAGGAGATTTTAGCGCGCGCTCCTCAGGCTATCACGTCGCCGGCAGGCCGGTCATCTGCGCGCTGACTTCCCACAAGCGCCGCGCGATCGTTGGCGTCGTGCGATTCCGCCGACGAGCGCGCTTCCTTCGAATCGATGAAATATTTTCCGGTGACGCCTTCCACCTCGGGCGACGACGGCGAGGTAAGACCTGCGTGCGCGCGCCTTTATCGGGCGATTTCATGAACGTGCCCGCTAGCTTCCATGCGGCACCGCGATCAGTGCCATTGTTGCTGCGCGAGGTTGGTCGCGACCGCGCCCGGATGCACGCAGTTGACCGTGACGCCGGTGCCCGCGAGCCGGCGCGCGAGCTCGTAGGTGAAAAGGATATTGCCCAGTTTCGATTGCCCGTAGGAGCTCATCCCGCCGTAGGAACGCTCGCCGCCGAGGTCGTCGAACTTGATGGTCGCGCGCTGATGCAGGTCGGACGAGATATTGATGATGCGCGCGGGCGCGCTTTCCTTGATGCGGTCGAGCAGCATCAGCGTCAGCATGAAGTAGGCGAGGTGATTCACCGCGAAGACTTCCTCGAGGCCGTCGCTGGTGAGTCTTGCGCTTCATGTTGAAGACGCCGGCATTGTTCATCAGCACATGCAGCGGTTTTTTGGTCGCGAGGAAATCGGCCGCCAGCTTGCGAATCTGCGCCTGCGATTCGAGGTCCGCGACCATCAGCTCGACGTCGGGATTTCCGGCGCGCTGAATCTCGCGCACCAGTTCCTCGCCGCGCTCGCGATTGCGGCAGACCAGAATCAGCTTCGCGCCCATGCGTGCCGAGCTCGATGCGCGCTGCGACGCCCGATGCCGGAAGTCGCGCCGGTGATCATGCAGGTCTTGCCGCGAATCCATTGCCCGTCCGCTGGATTGTTTCGTCGCCATGACTGGTCGTTATCCGAAGAGGCGGCGGCTCGCGATTGCCGCGCCGTCCGAGAGCGCGCGCAGTTTTTCCCACACGATGCTCGTCCGCGACCATGCCGAATCCCGCGCTGGTGTCGAAGCCGCAATCGGTCCCCGCCATCATGCGGCGCGGATCGCCCACCGCCTTGGCGGCGCGCTCGATCCGATCGGCGACCACCTCGGGATGCTCGACATAGTTGGTCGTGGAATCGATCGCGCCGACGATCAGCTTCATGCCCGGCGGCAGCGGATGACGCTCGAGCGAGTGGTAATCGTGCTCGTGGCGCGGATTCGCCATCGAGAGCAGCAGCGCGCTGACCTTCGGCGCGATAGATGTGCTCGACGATCTCATCGAGCGGAACGTCGTCGATGTGCGGCCCCTCGTAGTTGCCCCAGCATACATGGAGGCGAACTTTCTCCTTCGGCAGGCCCGCGATCGCGCCGTTGATCGCATCGATGACCACATCGACGAAATCGAGGAACTCCTTGAGCGGCTTGCCCGCGAAGCTGGTATGACGCTCCATCGCCAAATCAGGCGCATCGATCTGGAGCGTGAATCCGGCGTTCACGATGGTGGCGTATTCGGTTTTGAGCGCTGCGCCGAGCGCCTTCACATAGTCAGCGAGGCTCGGGTAGTAGCGCGTTGAGCATCGCGGCGGCGACGATGCCCGGCGAAGTTGCGGTCATGAAGGGTTCGACGAAGCGCGACTTCTGCGCTTCGAGCGCGCGCCGAAAATCGTCGCATTCCTTTTTCACCTCGGCGATGCCGGTGTAGCGGATCTCGCTGGTCGCCTGCGGCGCGTGCATCAGGTCGACCTGCATCTGGCTGATGTTGCGCCCGATGAATTTCGCAGGTAGCCGGGGAAGCGCATCAAATCGCTGAAGAAAGGGCGCTGGCTTTTGCCCGAAAACCCCGACATCCGATGCTGCACGTAGGTGAAGAAGCTCTCGCGCGATTGCTCGCCGTTGTTTCCGATGTCGATGCCGCATTCGAGCTGGCGCGCGATGACGCGATTGGTCGCCTCGGTTATGGTCTGTTCCAGGGCGGCCTCGTCCACCGATTCGCGGCGGCTCTTGCGCCCGAGCATCGCCGCCAGCTCTTTAGGCCGCGGCAGACTTCCGGCGTGAGTGGTCAGGATTCGATTTTCGGAGTTCGCCATGGTCATCCTCCCGAACGCCTTTTCACCAAGCGTCTTTTTGGGAGATGAGCACGAACAAGGTGGGCTTGCCAAACCGGTCGAATCAATTCTGGGAGAACTTGTTTGAACCAAGACGGCCCGGGAATCGAAGGTTGGCAGACCGGCGCCTCCGTTATAGAATCAGGGGAGATTTCGCGGAGAACATCATGGATCTTTTTGCGCCATCCCATCTGCTGGTCCTTTTGGTCATCATCTTGATCATCTTTGGACCCAGTAAGCTCGGCGACGTGGGCGGTGCATTGGGCAAGGCCATCAAGGACTTCAAGAAGGCCATGAACGATGAGCCGGAGAAGCCCGTAGCCAAGGCCGAGGACACCAAACCTCTCGACAACAAGGTATCCTGACCGGCGATCGTTCATTTAGCGGCGGATTCCTCGCACATGCGCGCCCCCTGGCAGACCCCTCCATCGTGCCGGAACTGCTGGCCGATGAACCGAGGTTCGCCGGCGCGCTCGAATCGATGCACGCGCAAGGCCGCCTTGGCGTTCCTTACCTGCTGACCGACGCCATCCGCCGCATCTCACTGGACGCCTCGATTCTCGCCACGGTGGAACCGATTCTCGGCACGCGAGAATGGGTGATGTGGGGCCCAAATATCCGGCGCGCCACTCCCAACCAGGCGCATGCATGGCATGTCGACCTGGAAAGCTTCCTGTGGCCTACAGTGACGGTGGCGATTGGCCTTGCAGGATGCACCCCCGAGTCTGCTACCTGGTGCATCCCCGGCACACACCTGAGTGGCAAAGGGCCGCCGCGCGTCGAAGCCGCGGTGCTCAGGCACGGAAACCCGGTGCAAATCGCCGACTTCGGCGATGGCCGCTTCTACGTATTCGACGCTCGCGTTTGGCATAAGGGCGATCCCGCAACCTCGCGCGACCGGGTGGCCCTGTTCATCCACTATCAGCGTGCGGATCAGCCGCGAATTCCACTGATGGTGGACTACGAGCGCAATCTCTGGGCGCGTAAGGCCTCGCCCTACTTCGCGACCGTGCCAAAGGAGCGCCTGCGCACCGATTTGGCAAGATTTCCCTGGGAATATCGGCTGAACAGATGGTTGCGATGGCTAAGATGGCGATAATCAATGCGTTATGACGGCGGCGAACCGGTTGATAGGGTGCGATTGAAGTTAAGCCAAGTCGAAATCGGGAGTTAAAGACGATGAGCGCGATGGCACCCACAATCGATATCGAAAAAGCCAGGAAGACTGCGGAACAGTTGTTCGGCCTGCTCAGCGGCGCGATGGTGTCCGCCATGATTTATCTCGGCGATCGCCTCGGTTTGTATCAGGCGCTCAACGGGGCGGGCGCCGTGACGACCGAAGAGCTGGCGCGCAAGACCGGACTGCATGAACGCTGGATTCGCGAATGGATTCACGGCCAGGCGGCCGCCAATCTCATCGACTACAAAGGAGACGGCCGTTTCGCACTTAGTCCTGAAACCGCACTGGTGTTGGCGGACGAGAGCAGTCCGTTTTTCCTCGCGGGTGGATTCTGCGCAATCCCACAGCAGATGGCGGTGCTCAATCATTTGCCGGAGTCGTTCAAGACCGGCGTCGGTCTCACCTACGACCAGATGGGGCCTGAAATCAATCGCGGCGTGGAGCGGCTTCTGGCGCCATGGTTCCGCACCCAGCTTGTACCGAGCGCACTGCCGAGGCTCGACGGCGTGGCCGCCAAGCTGGAGGAGGGCGCGAAGGCAGCCGATATCGGTTGCGGATCAGGGGTGGCCCTGGTCGAGATGGCGAAGGCGTATCCGCGTTCGAACTTCCATGGTTATGAAATCGCGAAGCACGCGCTGGCGCGCGCCGCGGATAATGTGAAATCGGCGGGCGTGAAGAACATCACGTTGCATGACGCGAGTTTCGATCCGCTTCCCGGCGACGCGAGCTGGGACTTCATTACGACGTTTGATTGCCTGCACGACATGACGCGACCCGACCTGGTGATGAAAGCGATTCGCAAAGCCATCAAACCTGACGGCACGTGGTTGATAGCCGACGTTCATGGGATGCCGACCTTCGAGCAGAACCTCAAGGAGAATCCGCTGGCGCCATTCATGTACGGCGTGTCGGTGCTGTGCTGCATGTCGTCGGCATTATCGGAGCCGGGCGGCCTGGGGTTGGGGACGCTAGGATTTCCCGAACCGGTCGCGCGCAAAATGACCGCCGAGGCCGGCTTCACCCGCTTCATGACGCGGGACTTTGAGAATCCCATCAACGCGTACTACGAAGTGCGGCCCTAGGATGAGTGCGCGCCGAGGTTAATCTCCAATTCGACTGCGTCAGTCAGTGGCCAACGCCGCGGGCAATGGCGGCCTTGAGACGAGCCCCTTTGCGGCTTTGACAACGAATCGGTTTGAAATCGACGCCGATAGAGTGGTAACGAGGCTTGAGGACTATGCGCGAAGGAGTGTTGCCATGAGCGTCAAAGAAATCGAAGCCGCCGTTAACGAGCTCGGCTCCGCATTCAACAAGATGGACCTCAAAGCGGTAGCGAATCTGCTGTCGGAGAATCTCGAGGTCTTCGATCACGTGCCCTATCGCTTCGACAACAAGAAACAGTTCGTCGACTTTCTGGTCCCGGCATTTTCAGGCTTGAGCAGCGCCCACTTCGGGTTTCGTCAGCTCTCCTGCCGGATGATCAGCGAAGGCGCCGGCGTCGCGAACGCATACGATACCTTCATGGGCGTTACCAAAGACGGGAAGCCGATGACCCTCCATGGCCGGACCACCCTGGTGTTCGCCAAGGAAGCGGGACAATGGAAGATTGTGAGCGCCCACTTCTCACCTCTGCCCAAGGAATAAAACATCGAGCGCAGTAACGGCGTGTGAACTGAACCAGACGGTTCCGAGGCACGTTGAAATCGATAGGAGCGGCAAGCCATGAGCGAATCTACCAGCGAATCAGCATCGAACGGTATTCCAACTCCAGAGGAACTGGGTTTCGACCCGGTCGCACTGCGACAAAAGTATGCCGCGGAGCGCGGTAAGCGTCTTCGCTCGGATGGGAACGATCAGTATCGACAGATTGCGGGCGACTTGGAGCACTACAACGCCGATCCCTATGTCGAGCGAGGTTTCACGCGCCCTGCCCTGCAGGAGCGGCTCGACGCGGTAATCGTAGGAGGCGGCTTCGGTGGTCTGCTGGCGGCAGCGCGATTGCAGAAGCTGGGTATCACCAACTTTCGCATCATCGAGAAGGCGGGTGACTTCGGTGGGACCTGGTATTGGAACCGCTATCCGGGCGCACAGTGCGATATCGAATCGTACGTGTATCTGCCGCTGCTGGAGGAAACCGGTTACATACCCAAGGAGAAGTATTCCTTCGCGCCGGAAATCTTCGCGCACGCACAGAGAATTGGACGCCACTTCAATCTCTACGATCGCGCATGCTTCCAGACCCAGGTCAAAGATGCGCGCTGGGATGAAGAAGCTCGGCGCTGGAAGATACGAACGGATCGGGGCGACCTCTTCGAGGCCCGCTTCGTGATCATGTCGAGTGGTCCCTTGAATCGGCCGAAGCTGCCCGCGATCCCCGGAATCGAGAAGTTCAAGGGGCACACTTTTCATACCAGCCGCTGGGACTATGACTATACCGGCGGCGATACGACCGGCGGCATGGAAAAGCTTCGCGACAAGCGCGTGGGCATCATCGGAACCGGCGCGACCGCGATTCAAAGCGTGCCGCATCTGGGACGGTATGCGAAGCAACTCTTTGTCTTTCAACGGACGCCTTCGTCGGTTGACGAACGCGGGAACAAGCCGACTGATCCCGAATGGGTAAAGTCGCTCACTCCCGGTTGGCAGGCTAATCGAAATCATAACTTCTGTTCGATCCTGTCGGGAATTCCTATCGAAGAAGATCTGGTGGGCGACAAGTGGACCAGTCTTTTCAAGAACCTGGCCAAGCTGCTTTCCGGAAAAGACTCTGGATTGTCGGGTGAACAAATGGCGCTGCTCTCGGAAATCGCCGACTACCAGAAGATGAACGAGATCCGGAATCGTGTCGCGTCCACCGTCGGTGACACCGAGACCGCCGAGGCACTCAAACCATGGTATGGTCAATGGTGCAAGCGCCCGACCTTCAATGACGAATATCTGCCTACCTTCAATCGGCCCAACGTCAAGCTGGTGGACACCAAAGGTAAAGGCGTCGAGCGCGTTACGGAAAATGCCGTGATGGTAAATGGCATACCCTACGAACTCGATTGCCTGATCTTCGCGACCGGCTTTGAAGTAGGCACCGCCTATACGCGTCGCGCTGAGTTCGAGGTCTATGGCCGTAACGGGCAGTCACTGTCAGACTATTGGTCCAGGGGCATGAGAACCCACCATGGCTTTCTAAGTCATGGATTCCCGAACCTGTTTCATATGGGGCTTACCCAAACCGGTTTGGCGCCGAATTTCACCTACATGCTGGATGGACAGGCCAGTCACATCGCTCACGTCGTTAAGGAAGTGAGAACGCGTGAGGGAACTTCGGTGGAACCGAGCGTCGATGCCGAGGCTGAATGGGTGAAGTTGGTAACGGCGCCCAGCATGATCACGGAGTACCAGAACACCTGTACGCCCGGTTACTACAACGGAGAAGGGCAGAACGCGCAGCAGGGCTTCCTCGATAGTCAGTATCCCGAGGGTGCGGTGCGGTTTTATGAGATGCTCAAGCGCTGGCGCGAGAAGGGCGACCTCGAAGGCCTGATTGTTGAATGAGAGCCCAGCGCCTCTGAAAGGTGCTAGGCGGGTGCGATCAATTTTCCGCGCGACCGATCTTGTCAGTCGCGCGGGAGACTTTTGATTGCCTGCACGACATGACGCGACCCGACCTGGTGATGAAGGCGATTCGCAAAGCCATCAAACCTGACGGTACATGGCTGATCGCCGACGTTCACGGGATGCCGACCTTCGAGCAGAATCTTAAGGAGAATCCGCTGGCGACATTCATGTATGGCGTGTCCGTGTTGTGGTTGCATGTCCTCGGCGTTATCGGAGCCGGACGGCCTGGGGTTGGGGACGCTGGGATTTCCCGAACCGGTCGCGCGAAAGATGACCTCCGAGGCCGGCTTCACCCGCTTCATGACGCGGGACTTTGAGAATCCCATCAACGTGTACTATGAGGTACGGCCTTAGTGGCGTTGCGCTGCTACAACATGAGTCACAAAGAACGCTCGCGCCATGAGAGCTAGTTCGTAAGAGTCACGCCGCGCTGCTTCGCCGACTCGGCACGCCATTCCGATGGGCTGCATCCGAATTCGTCCCGGAACCATCGTGAGAATGCACTCAGCGCCGAGAAGCCCATCAGCTCGGCTATCACGTAGAGAGGACGACCGCCCGCACCTACATATTGTCCTACCATTTCGGCGCGCACCTGATTGAGCACGGCCGAGAACGAGGTCCCTTCCTGTTTGAGATGCCGGTCAATGGTCCTGCTGCTCACTCCAAGTTGTTTCGCCAGAGCTTCCAGCGAGTAGGTGCCCGCGGGGACCCGAATCCAGAGGAGTTCACGGATCCGATCGCTCATGCCGAGCTGACGATTAATCAAAAGCGCGTCGAGATACTGGCGAACGTACCTGCCCATGAGCTGATCCGAGTGCGGGACCGGCTGTTCGAGATCCTGCCGATCGCAAACGATGCCATTGAAGTCGCTTTCGAACTCAATTCGCAGACCAAAAACCTTCTTGTGCAGGACCAGATCGAGCGGCGCACGATGAGTAAAGCGGACCGCACGCGGTCGCCATGAATCACCGAGAAAGGTCCCCAGCGTCCGGCTAAGCACTCCGACACACAACTCCACTGACTGGCGGGCCGGCACTGGTTTAACGATCCTGAGCTCCGGTCTCACCGTAACGATGTCACCGGCGATGTCGATCAGCGGATTCAGCGCTTCGTTGTGCAAGCGAATGTACTTGACCAGCGCCTCGAGTGCTTTCAGTGCCGTCGGGCCTTCCCGTACGACGAGGGCGAGCGGGCCCAGGTTCGATAACAGGCGGTGCTCGGCAAGCCGCAGTCCGAAATTCTCAAGCCGCGCCCGCTCCGCGGAATCCTCGAGGAGCTGGCGGACCGCGTCGGTCGAGATCTTCAGGTCGGGATCGTTCAGGCATGCGCGCGGTAGCCCGACGGCCTGAAGCATCAGGTAGGGATTGAGATCCAGGTTGGCGGCCAACTCGAGGTAGCCGGTCAATGATGCGGCGCGGACTAACAGCATGAGACCACGATTTGTCTCCGGATGTTAAATCAATGTCAGTTTATGTCAAACGCGAGGGTTACAACTCCTTTATCCTGCCGCCATCCTTTGTGAGGGTCCAAAACCGTCGAACGCTCTTCGAGAGGAGAAACTCTATGTATTTCACCGACGATTCGTTGCTGCCCGAGAATCAGGAACCATTGATCATAACCGCTGCTCCGTATGGTCCGGTCTGGATGCCGGTCGATTATCCCGAGGACATTCCGGTGAGCTGGGATGCCCAGGTCCAGAAGGCGGTCGATTGCTACAACGCGGGCGCGACGGTGCTGCACGTCCACGTGCGAGATCCCGAAACCGGCCACATCTCGAAGAACTTCAAGCAGTACAGCGATCAGATCGGGCGACTGCGCGCGGCCGTACCCAAGATGGTCTTACAGATCGGCGGCTCGATCTCGTTTGCTCCTGAGGGCGACGAGGCTGCGCATTGGCAGACTTACGACACGCGACACATGCTCACCGAGATCGATCCGAAGCCGGATCAGATCACGGTCGCCGTCGGATCGTCACTATATGACATGACGCCGCTCACGACCCTGGAAGATGTTGCAGGGACTCACATCGCGAGTCCGAAGGCGATGTGGCAGTACGCTCAGATGGTCGCCGACTCGACTCCGGAGTTCTACATCGAACACCTGAGGCGCCTGCGGAAGAGTGCGATCCAGCCCTATTTCGCACTCGCCTCAATCTACCAACTGGCGATCGTGGAGCGTCTCATCCGTCAGGGTGTCTACATGGGACCGATGAATGGGTTCTTCAGCATGGTGGGCGGCGGTTGCGCAGGCGCTAATCCCATCGACTGGATGGAGCTGGTCCGCCGCACGCCCCATGGCTCGGTGTGGACCTATCAAACGATGTGGCGTTACAGCTGGCCGCTAGCCTCATTCATGATCACACTCGGGCAACACACCCGCGCCGGCATCGAGGAGAATCTCTGGGACGCTAGGAAAGGCGGCAAGCGCATCACTTCGGTGCAGATGATCGAGAAGAATGTGCGCATCGCGCGTGAGCTTGGCCGCGAGATCGCGACCCCCGAAGACGCGCGCCGGATCATGAAGATTGGAACCTGGTACAACACTGTCGAGGAGACGCTCTTCAACCTCGGCTTGCCGCCCAGCCGGGCGGACGGCCAGAAGGGCTTCCTCGTATACGACAGCGAGGGTCGGATACCCAAGGCGGCACCCGCTGGACCGTCGAGTTCGACGCACATTCTGTAACGTCGGAGCAGATCACAATGACAAAAGACCAGACGCCGGAAATCGGACCATGGGACGTAGCGCTCTCGCAACTGCGCAATTGGGATCCTCAATGGGCCGACGCTTGCGCGAAGATGACCACCAACCCGTGGAGCTCAGCCGTCCTGCCGCGAAAGACGGTCGAGCTGATAAGCCTCGCTATAAATGCGGCCTGCACCAACCTCAATCCTGACGGCACTCGCCGCCACATTCGCGGCGCACTTGAGGCTGGCGCCACCCGCGACGAGATTTTGTTCGTGCTTAAGGCTGGCTCTCTAATGTCGATCCATTCCTGCAGTCTCGGTGCGCCCATACTCATCGAGGAAGCTAAGGCTGCCGGTGTAGCTCCGGCACCGAAGAGGCCGTCAGCTACGCCAGCCTGCGATGCGATGCGTACCATCGGCCAATGGAACACGGCCTGGGATCCATTCCACGAGCTAGACCCGAAGTGGACGGATGAGTTCTTCGCAACCGCGATCTCGATGTACCAGAGCGGCGCGCTCCCACCTAAGGAGATCGAACTCCTCAGCATCGCTTGCGACGCATCTTTCACGCACATGTACGCCCCCGGCACACGTCGTCATATCAAGGCGGCGCTAGGGCTTGGCGCCACGATGGAAGAGATCATGGAGGTGCTGAAGTTGTGCGTGGTGCAGGGTGTCCAGGCGTGCAATATGTGCGTGCCGATTCTGGCTGAGGAGATCGCGAGGCTCTCATCAGAGAAATAGGCCCTGCCAATCAATTCTCAGAGCTTAGCTTTCTCTAAAGTTGCGGAGGATTAGACGCGTAAAAAGACTCTTCGCCGCCGGAACCGCTAATTTTTTCTGTCGCTGATCTGCGTAATGTTCAAAGCTCACCTTGCGGTGTCGTGAAGGGCGCGTTTGAGGGCGTTGTCGCGGTCGGCTTTGAATTGCTTCGACACCGCTGCCGAGGGGGCGAACAGATCGAATCCATGGAACGCGCCCGGATAGACGTGGAGCTCGGTGGGGACGCCGGCCTGGATGAGGCGCTGCGCGTATTCGATGTTCTCATCGACAAAAAGATCGAGTGCCCCGACCGGAATGTAGGCGGGCGGCAATCCGGTCAAATCGGTGGCGCGCGAAGCGGCCGCGTACGGCGAAACGTCCGCGCCGCCGCCGTCGCGCCCGAGGTAGGCCTTCCATCCGAGGCGGTTGCTCTCGCGATTCCACATCCGCGGGTCGGTAATCGCATGCGCCGCCGGAGTGCAATTGCGATCGTCGATCATCGGGTAGATGAGCAGCTGATAGGCGACCTTTACCTCGCGACGATCGCGAGCCATCAGCGCGAGTCCTGCACAAAGTCCGCCGCCGCCGCTGGCGCCGCCGATCGCGATGCGCGTCGGATCAACCGCGAGCTCGCCGGCCTGGGCGAAAAGCCATTTCAATGCGGCATAGCAGTCCTCGACCGGGGCGGGGAACGGATTTTCCGGCGCCAGGCGGTAATCGACCGAGACCGCAACGCATCCGATGCGCTTGACCAATTGTTTCATGAGCCGGTCGTCCTGCTCGATGTCGCCCATCACGTATCCGCCGCCATGGATCCAGAGCAGCGCGGGAAGCTTGCTCGGTTGCTCGATGGGCCGATAGACGCGGACCCGCACCGCAGGATCGCCCTTGGCGCCGGGGACCATCTGATCCTGGCCGTTGACACCCTCGATCGGAGGCATGCCGGCCAGCAGCGCGGCTACCATTTTCTTCATCGCGGCACGTGCTTTTGGAAGCTGGCTAAGATCGATCGGGCGATCGGTCGGCATCTTTTCCACTACGAGTCGTAACTCGGGGTCCATTTGTTCGATGAAGTTCATAATTGGCCTCGGTTTCCTTATCGCACAAACGCACCAAGACTTAGAAACGGCGCCGCTCGGGTTGCATTCCGTCACGTCCAGCGCGAGATCTGCGATGGTGGATTTGAAGTATTCGCCCGAGGCCGAGTCGTTTCGCCAGGAGATCCGCGCGTGGCTCGAAGCCAATGCTCCCAAGGGGGAGCATCGGCCGTACGATACCATCACCGTCGCCAACGACGCGGAATGGCAGGCGCGCAAGGACTGGTATCGCAAGCTCCACACCGGCGGATGGGTAGGAATCAGTTGGCCGCGCGAGTACGGCGGCCGCGACGCCCCGGTCGATGCACGCGATGGTTTTTCACGAAGAGCTCGCGCGCTTTCATGCACATCTTCCATATATCGGAGCAGGCGTCGCGCTGGTCGGTCCCACGCTTATCCAATGGGGAACAGAAGCGCAGAAGCGCCGCTTCATCCCGAAGATACTTTCCGGCGAGGAAACCTGGTGCCAGGGATATTCGGAGCCGAATGCCGGTTCTGATCTGACCTCATTAATGACGACGGCGGAAGAAGACGGCGATTACTTCGTCGTCAATGGCGCGAAGATTTGGACCTCGCAGGCGCATCGCGTCGATTGGATGTTCCTGCTGTGCCGCACCGATCGCAGCGTACCCGGCAGCCGCGGCCTGTCCTACATTCTGGTGGACATGAAGACGCCCGGCATCACCACCCGTCCGATAGTCGAGATCAACGGTGAGGTGAGCTTCAACCAGGTGTTCTTCGACAATGTGCGGGTTCCACAGGAGAATTTGATCGGCAAGATAAATGAAGGATGGCGCGTGGCCACCACCACGCTTTCCTATGAGCGCAACGTCGGCGGCCGGCACTATCCGAATGTGGTGCGCGATCTGGCGCGGCTCGCCAAGAGAGTTCAAATCAACGGCCGGCCCGCATCGGAGAATAGCGCCGTGCGCCAGAAGATCGCGGCGTTCGCATGCGAGGCGGAAGCGATCAAGTACACCGCCTTTCGCGGCATCACGCGACGCGTCAAAGGACAGTCGCCGGGGCCCGAAAGCTCCACCATCAAGGTTTGCGGGCACCGAACTGAACCTCAAGATTCAGATGTTCGCGATGGAATTGCTCGGCGCGCTATGCGCAGCTTGATCGCGAAGAGCCATTGGCGATCGATGGCGGCAAATGGCTGGAGCGCGCGCTGACCTGCCCGTGGGCGGAACCATCGCCGGCGGCAGCAACGAGATCCAGCGCAACATCATCGGCGAGCGCGTGCTTAAACTGCCGCGCTAGCTTTCGCAGGAGATAACCGATGACCGCACCGTACCAGCTGGTCGATGCCTTTCTGCAGTTGCCGCAACTTTCGCGTCGCGCCGCAGGCGCAGAAAGTCGATCCCAACATCGCCAAATGGTTCAAACCCGGCGATGCGGTCAAGTTCGGCTTCACCCTCGATGATTTGCTCCGCGACATGGATGCTGCCGGGGTCGAAAAAGGCGTCCTTACCGCCGCGGCGCTGCGGCTGGCATCCAGTCCTTACAGCGTCGGGCAGAACATCTCCGACGAAACCTACGAGAAGCTGTGCACGCGCGTTTGCCGAGATTCATCGGCAACATTCCGGCGCGCTTTCACGGCTGCCTCGGCGTCGATCCGACTGGCATGATGCGCACCGTGCGATGGCTCGAGCGCGCGGTCAAGGAATTCGGCTTCCGTTCATGCTGGATCATGCCGTCGCTGGTCGGCCTGCCGCCCAATCATGCCTGTTATTTTCCGGTTTACGCGAAATGCGTCGAGCTCGGGATTCCGATCAAGATCAACATCGGCGTGCCGGGGCCGCTGCGTCCCGCGATGCCGCAACATCCGATGGCGCTGGACGAGGTGTTGCTCGCGTTCCCTGAGCTTACCGTGGTCGGATGTCACCTCGGTCATCCATGGCAGGGCGAAGTGATCGCGCTGCTGCAGAAACATCGGAACTTTTACCTCATCACTTCCGGGTGGGCGCCCAAACACGTGCCGGCCGAGCTATGGCAACTGGCCAACAAGCGCGGTCCCGACAAACTGATGTGGGCCAGCGATCATCCGCTGTTGTCGCTGGAACGATGTTCGCGCGAAGGCTGGGAGGTCCCGCTCACCGACGCCGCCAAGCGCGGCTATCTGCGCGACAACGTGCTCAAGGTTTTCAGCTTCGATTGAGCGCCCCCGCTTCGAGAGCCACCGCCGACGGGCATCCGGCTTGACCTCCCGCGCCAGTCCGAACTAGCGTAGGGAGTCGTTTAACATACCGATCGTTTAGCTATGCATTAGTGGATGAAGTGCATTTTTCCCGAACGTTTGATGGCCAAAGGCTGGCGAACATGCGCACGGCACTAAGAACCGTTCCAATTGAGAAGGAACTCACATGAACGCAGCAGTTCGGATCGACCCTGAGACAGGCCTGAAAGTCTTCAACACCCGAGCCGCCAAAGCATCGGAAAAGATTGCCGGCAAGGGCTATTCCGTCACCGCCGATCAGAAGCTGAAGGAGCTGCCGGAATTGCCTCCGGGCGCGACCTTCAATGCGGAAGAGCAGGCCAAGTACCTCGCGTTCAAGGAAGCCCGCCGCGGCGCCGCCGACTACATCAACATGGAAGGCGAGTTCAAGAAGTATCTGGACGACGTCTATTCGGAGCCGCCGATTCCGCGCGAGGCGCTGACCGACGAGTGCGAGATCCTGGTGGTCGGCGCGCGGCTTCGGCGGACTGCTGCTGTGGCATAAGCTGAGCCAGGCCGGCTTCACCGACGTGCGTTTCTGCGAGAAGGGCGGCGACGTCGGCGGCACCTGGTACTGGAACCGCTACCCCGGCATCGCGTGCGACGTCGAGTCGTACAGCTACCTGCCGTTGCTCGAGGAGACGGGCTACGTCCCCTCGATGAAGTTCGCGTCGGGCTTCGAGATCCTCGAATACTGCCAGAAGATGGCGCGAGAAGTTCGGGTTTTACGACCATTGCCTGTTCCACACGACGGTCGCAGGCGACGACCTGGGATGAGGCGTCCGGGCGCTGGATCGTCGAGACCGATCGCGGCGACAAGATGCGCGCGCGTTTCGTCATCCTCGCCAACGGCATCCTGACGACGCCGAAACTGGCGCGCATCGCGGGGATGGAGAAGTTCAAGGGCGAGTCGTTCCATACTTCGCGTTGGAATTACAACATCGACTTACGCGGCAAGACGGTCGGCATCATCGGCACTGGCGCGACGGCGGTGCAGGCGATTCCGGAGCTCGCGAAGATCGTCGGGCAGCTCTATGTCTTCCAGCGCACGCCGTCCTCGATCGACATGCGCGACCAGCGCGCGACGACCGACGAGGAGCGGGCGACCTGGGCCAACGAGCCCGGATGGGCCCGGGCGCGGCGCGCAGCGCTTCGCGAGGATCTCGGCCGGTCGCACCGCCATCCAGGCCAACGACGACTACCTCGCGGGCAAGATCCAGGAGATCAAGGCAGCCCAAGAAGCACGACCAGCTGATCAGCCCGGAGGAGCTGATCCAGAAGCAGCTCGATGCCAACTTCCGCATCATGGAGCAGATCCGGGCGCGCGTGGACGCGATCGTCAAGGATCCGAAGACGGCGGCGGCGCTGAAGCCTTACTACCCGTATGGCTGCAAGCGGCCGACCTTCCACGACGAATACCTGCCGACGTTCAACCTGCCGCACGTCCATCTGGTCGACACCGCACCGCGCGGCGTGTGCGAGATCAACGAGCGCGGCGTCGTGCACGAGGGCGTCGAATATCCGCTCGACGTGCTGATCTACGCGACCGGCTTCCAATGGATGGGCACCTCGACCTTCAACATGGTGACCGGGCGCGGCGGCCGCACCCTGAAGGAGAAGTGGGAGACCGAGGGGACCAAGACCTTCCTCGGGCTGCATAGCAACGGCTTCCCCAACCTGTTCATCGTCACCGGTCCGCAGGGCGGCGGCGGCAGCTTCAACTTCACCGACGCGATCGATGCGCACGGCGACTACGTCGTGTGGATGCTGCAGACCATGCGGGATCGCGGCGCGCGCATCGTCGATGTCCGCAAGGAGCTGGAAGAAGCGTATGCGGAGCATTGCCGCGAAGTCGATATCGCGACGGCGCCGCTGCGCGATTGCATCTCCTACTACAACGGTGAAGGCAACGCGACACCGGGCAGCCTCGCCTACTACGGCGGCGGCAAATGGCACAAGCATCGCATTCGCGGCGCAGTCGACGCTGGAGCCATATATCTTCGAGGAAGGAAGTCAGCCGCTTTTAGGGACGTCCAAATAAAGGAAGAGCGGGGCAATACCGGCGGCGACCTCGGTTGGCCGTTCCGAAAGCCGCTTTTAGTCCTTGCGAATCTGATTTGTTCTGGATGGGCTGGCCGCCTGGCCGGCCCATCTTCCATCGGGGGAGATTCTTCTGCGGCGGGTCGCCGCATCCTCCCTAATCCTATTGACGATCCGATTCGCGCCTTTATCGCGCGCCAATATGGATCACTCCCGCGGCGGTAAGCTCATCGACGCCCGCCGCTGAGCAGCCCAGGTACTCGGCAAGAATCTCAGTGTTGTGTTCGCCCAGTGTTGGCGCCTCCAACGACAGTTCCCCATATTCCGAGAACCGCATTGGAAATCCCGGAATCTCGAACTCGCCGAGAAACCGGTCCTGGATTGTTCGGACCGTCCGGCGCTCGCGGAGATGCGGATGGTTCATCGCTTGCTCGACTGACAGCACCGGCGCGAACGGTACGCGATGCTTCTCGAGCGCCCGTTGGACCTCATCGTCGGTGGAGGCGTCCACCCAATCTTGAACGATCTTGATCACTTCACCCACGCGCTGCGCCCGTGCCGCGACGGTGCTGTACAGCGGATCGTCGGTTAGTTCGGCGCGACCCATCGCCGCGCACATCGAGGCCCACTGCCGGTCAAGGCCTCCGATGATGAGGATGTAGCAATTCTTTCCCTTGAACATTCCGGCCGGCGCCACCATGTAATGATGCTCGCCGCTGCGGCGCGGCTTTATCGCCCCGCGGCTCGCACTCAACATCTGCACGTTCAGTTCGTGATAGCCGAAGTAGCAGTCCAACAGCGAAGTCTCGATGTATTGCCCAGTTCCGGTTTTGGCGCGCCCCAACAAAGCCGATGTTATCGCCGCCAAAGCGTGCACCCCGGTGCTCACGTCACCGATCCCAAGAGCTGGGAAAACCGGCGCACGATCGGGATATCCGCACATGTCGATCACACCGGCATAAGCAGCGCCGATCGTGTCGTAGCCCGGGCGGTCGGCCAATGGCCCGGTCTGTCCCAGGCTCGATATCGAACACATCACGATTGCCGAATTCAGGGTCCGAACGGTTTCGTAATCCAGTCCCATCTTTGCGATTACCCCGGGCGAGTAGTTCTCGATCAGTACATCCATTTTCGGAATCAAGCCCTTGATCAGCTCGACGCCGCGGGAATTCCGCATATCCACACAGAGGCTCTTTTTGCCACGGTTCTGCTGGATGTAGTAGCCGCTGCGCCCGTCTCGCAGGTACGGCAGCGCGCGGGTGGGATCGCCATGCGGCGCAAGTTCGACCTTGATCACCTCCGCGCCCATCTCAGCCATCATCCGCGTCGCCGTTGGCCCTGCCAGGTACTGAGTAAAGTCCAACACTTTGTAGCCGTCCAGAACGTGCTTGAGGGGTGCCATTGGTAGTCTCCTCGCGGTCATGGGTGAGTCTCCCGCTGCGCAGGACGTATCCCTCAATCCAACATCTGGAGCGCAGCCGTCAAGTGGCACCTTGGGCCTTCGACACGCGGACTGCTAAGTCATCTGGTCTTCCTAGAAGAAGATAAAAGATCGGACCACGACGTTCCTGCGGCAGGGAGCATCCTCAGGCGCGGTCGGGTCGACGCAGGCGGTGTGGAAAGACCAGCGCGAGACGGAACCGTCGGTGACCGAGTCGTAGCACTTGAGCATCGAGACCTCGGTCGGCTTCTGCTGGGGAAACCAGTACCACTCGTGGTTAGGACGATAGGTGAAGCGGGTGGTCTCGCCGACGCGATCGTCGTAGACGCGGTAGTTGGTGATGTACGGCTGGTCGGCGAAAGAGGGCCAGGCGCAGAGCACGAAGGGATTCTGGCGGACGGTCTCCATCGGCTTGGCGAGGTTGATCGACATGAACCGCCGCGACATCTTCGCGTCGGCCTGCGCGTCCGTGTAGTGCTGCTCGCGCCCGAAGTTCCGCAGGTTCTTCGTGAGCAGCTCGCGGCAGCGCACGCGGCCGCTGTTGTCGTTCAGATCGTTGTGCACGATGTAGGCGTAGTTGGCGTTCACGCCCGGGTTCTTGTTGGCCTGATCCTCGGTGCGGTCGCCCTTGTAGTCCTTGTCGAACACGTCGTGGTTATACACGAGCGCATCGGTCGCGCCCGGGAAAAACTCCAGGAGGAGCTTCTCCATCTCCGGGTAGAATACGCGCTCCACCTCCGCCGCGTCGTAGAAGTTCTTGCACTTGGACTCGCAGTGCCCCAGCGCAACGCCAAGCTTGTCCATGCACGCGGCGCTGTTGGGCGAGAGACCCGGGTAGTACTCCTCCAATTCGTCGCGCGTCGCGCAAGACCTGCGGGAAATAGAGGCATCGGCGCCCGACGTCCTGCTCTTCCTTGCGCAACGCTTTCGCCTCGGCCTGCGCGCGCCGGGTCGCGCCAGAGCGCATTGGACGAGACGATGGAGTAGGACGGCTGCTCGTAGATCGGTGTAGCGCAGCGGGACCACTACGCCGCCTTCGGGTGCTTTGATGTTGTTCGCGCGAATATATTCCAGGCACTCTGAGTAACTGCGAAACCCGACGCCCCACCTGGTCTCGATCGGGCCCGGCAGGAGCCTTTTCGAGCATGTCGATAACCGCCTGCCCTTCTCCCTCGGCAATCTGGCGAAGCGCCGCCTCCGTCGCCGCAGCAGTTCCCGCGTCGCCGTCTCGATCGAACGACATGTAGGATAGACCGCCATTCGCGGCGATCGGTGGTGGCTGCCCTTTCGTCAGTTGGAGGGGAGGCACGAAGACCGATGCATCTTTCTTCGTAGTTCCGGAAACCTGATTCTCCACGGTGTTACTCTGATCCATGGCATACTCCCTGGTTGAAATCGCAATCCTGGATCAAATGGCGCTAAGCACGCTCGGTGGCAGTTTTTTGATAGCTCCGCCCGCGTGCCCAGTCGAATGCGCCAACCTCGTCGCCATCGCTTCCACAATCTATGAAGGTGCGTGGCGGCGATCCGTCGTAGCTAGGCAGCCGAACGATCGGCTTTTTCCTGCGCGTGTGCGGCTTCTACGCGCCGCAACTGTTCCCAGCTTAGATACGACGTGAACCCATCTTCATCGAAAAACAGCACCGCGCCGTTGCAGATGAAGAGATACTCGGTATCTTCCAGCGCAGTGGTGGCGCCGTGAACCATTCCGTTCGCCTCGTAGAGATAGTCACCGGCTTCCAAGGTTCCCGTACGCACCTGCAGCTTACCCGAAAGCACAAAGGTATGAGCGGCACTCAAGTGTTTGTGGGGCGGTGCGGAGTATCCCTTTTTCCATCGGAGCAGGACTGCCCAGGTCCCGGTTTCAGAGCCAGTCCATAAGATCTTCATCGAAGCCCGTTCCGGGTCGTCGGCGTTTGGAATCCAGGCCATCTCGGATGACTTCGCCAATGAGTCGATGATCGTGCTGTTTAGTGGGCTGATATCCTGCGGTAAAGCCATAAACTGGACCTCCGTCGCGACGAAGGCCCACCCTAGCTCCGTCGCAGGGAATCGTAAAGACCGGCAACCGCAACCTGTAAGAGGCCATCAGAGTGTGGCCGCGGTCTTCAGCCGTTCATCCCCGCAACCGCGAGCGCGCACGCTTTGGGTCCGTGCGAGAAAGAGTAGAAACTCGTCGGCCGCTGTGATTGAAGATATTTAATCGAACAACCAAACGCGGAACGCGATCGGAGAAACATATGGCAGCTGAAAGCAAGTGCCCCATCACGGGTGAAAACCGCGGACCCACTAGTCGCGACTGGTGGCCGAATCGGTTGGACCTTCACGTTCTTCATCAACATTCCAGTCTGTCCAATCCGATGGGCGAAGCATTCGATTATGCCAGGGAATTTAACAGCCTCGACCTCGACGCCGTAATCAAGGACCTGCATGCGCTGATGACCGATTCGCAGGATTGGTGGCCGGCCGATTTTGGCCACTACGGCGGGCTGTTCGTTCGGATGGCATGGCACGGCGCGGGCACCTATCGCATCGGCGATGGTCGCGGCGGCGCCGGTGCCGGGCAACAGCGCTTCGCGCCGGTCAACAGTTGGCCCGACAACGCGAACCTCGACAAAGCGCGCAGGCTGCTATGGCCCATCAAGCAGAAATACGGACGCAAAATCTCCTGGGCCGATCTCTTTATCCTCGCTGGCAATGTCGCCCTCGAATCGATGGGATTCAAGACTTTCGGCTTCGGTGGTGGTCGCGTCGATTCCTGGGAGTCCGACGAGGATATCTACTGGGGTCCGGAGGGAAAGTGGCTGGCGGACGAGCGTTACTCCGGCGATCGCGATCTTCAGAATCCCCTCGGCGCGGTGCAGATGGGCCTCATCTATGTGAATCCCGAGGGGCCGAACGGAAAGCCGGACCCGATCGCGGCCGCGCGGGATATTCGCGAAACATTCCGCCGGATGGCAATGAACGATGAAGAAACTGTCGCACTAATTGCCGGTGGCCACACTTTCGGCAAAACCCATGGCGCCGGCGATGCGACCTTAGTCGGTCCGGAGCCCGAAGGTGCAAGCCTCGAGGATCAAGGCTTCGGCTGGAAAAGCAAATACGGCAGCGGCAAAGGCGATGACGCGATCACCAGCGGACTAGAAGTTATCTGGACCACAACGCCGACCAAATGGAGCAACACCTTCTTCAAGCATCTGTTCGAATATGAATGGGAACTGACCAAGAGCCCGGCCGGCGCGAATCAATGGCAGCCAAAGAATGGTGCTGGAGCCGCAACCGTTCCGGATCCTCACAATCAGTCAAAGAATCATGCACCCTCGATGCTGACCACGGACCTCTCGTTGCGGCTCGATCCCGCATACGAAAAGATCTCGCGACGCTTCTATGAGCATCCGGATCAGTTTGCCGATGCGTTCGCACGCGCATGGTTCAAGCTGACGCACCGCGACATGGGCCCGGTCGCGCGCTACCTCGGCCCGCTTGTTCCAAAGGAACATCTGCCGTTTCAAGATCCTATACCGGCTGTGAATCATCCTCTTATCGGAGACCAGGATATCGCTGCTCTAAAGGCAAAGATCCTCGGGTCCGGTCTCTCCGTTTCCCAACTGGTTTCGACTGCGTGGGCGGCGGCATCGACGTTTCGTGGCTCCGACAAACGTGGCGGAGCGAACGGCGCCCGGATTCGGGTCGCACCGCAGAAGGATTGGGAGGTCAATCAGCCCGCTGAGCTGGCCAAAGTGCTGCAAACCCTCGAAGCGATTCAGAAAGATTTCAACGCTTCGGCCTCAGGCGGGAAAAAGGTCTCGCTGGCGGACCTGATTGTTCTCGCCGGGAGTGCAGGGATCGAGAAAGCCGCCAAGGATGCGGGGCTCGACATGAAAGTTCCCTTCAAGCCGGGGCGTATGGATGCATCGCAAGAGCAAACCGACATCGAATCCTTTGACCCGCTCGAGCCGTCCGCCGATGGATTCCGCAATTATCTCAGCGGCAAGCAACGGCTGTCGCCGGAGGAGCTATTAGTAGATCGTGCGCAATTGCTCCGGCTGACGGCACCCGAAATGACGGTTCTCGTCGGTGGCCTGCGTGTTTTGGGCGCGACCCTCGCAAACTCCGCTCATGGTGTGTTCACCAGGCGTCCCCAGACGCTGAGCAACGATTTTTTCATCAACCTGCTCGACATGAGCACGCAATGGCAGCCGGTCGCGGGCTCGGAAGGCGTATACGAAGGACGCGACCGCAAGACCAACGCACTAAAATGGACCGGAACCCGCGTCGATCTGATCTTCGGCTCGCATTCGCAGTTGCGAGCGCTGGCAGAGGTCTATGCCTGCGCGGACTCGAAGGAGAAATTCGCGAGCGATTTCGTGGCGGCATGGACCAAGGTGATGGAGTCGGATCGTTTCGACCTCGCGCGAGGTTGAGCGCCAAGCGACCGCATCATGGCAATCGGCACTACTCGACCAGACGAACGTTTAGTTTTCCATATCGATTGACTCCGAGTGTGCCGTCGACCAGGGCGATTGGAAGACCCTCGATTCCTTTCAAGGTAGTAGTGGGGCCTTTCAATCGTCCTTCCTTTAGATACATGGCCAGCTCGGCTTCAGCCTTCAAACGCTCGCAGTAGAAGTCGAATACTAACAGGAAGACTGGGTTAAGATTTCGCTCCCGGCAAATCGCTTTGAGTTCCGGGGGCAGTTCGTCGTTGAACGAGGGCGCCTGACCGGGAACCATGCTGTCGTAGGCTGAAACGTTGCCATAGTCGTACCAGCGCGCTCCATGTTTCATCAGTGGGATCGTTGCTTGCGCGACGATCCCACCTATCGCATCGGAAAAGAAATCCACCCCGTCCGGACATGCCAATGCCAGATGTTTCGCTACCTCGGGATCCTTGTAGTCCACCGCGGCATCGAACCCGATTTCTTCGCGAAGCCATCGGCATTTTTCTGGTCCTCCGCCAAAGCCCACGATTCTTGCGCCGCGCATTGCGGCGAGCTGGCCGATGATCACGCCGCAAGCACCCGTGGCGCCTCCAACCACCATCGTCTCACCCGCCTGGATGCCGCCTGTTTCCCGAAGGCCGAAATAAGCAGTGAGGCCGGTAATCCCCAAAACTCCCAGCAGCCATTCCTCCGAGTATCCCGGCGAGCATTTGTACACGAATTCCGACCGTTCATAGCTGTTGATGATCGAGTAGTCCTGCCATCCCAGATCTCCGTGCACCAGATCGCCGGATCTGAATCGAGGGTCCTTTGATTCAACTACCTCGCCGATACCGAAACCTGCCATAACATCGCCCAACTGAATCTGCGGCCGATAGGTCTGCATCGCAAAGTAGACGCGATTGGCAGGATCGAGTGAGATGAGTTTGTTACGTATCAGCGACTGGCCCTGCCGAAGCCTGGGAATAGGACTCTCTCGAAGCGAAAAGCTCTCTGTCTTCAGATTACCAGTGAGTGGTTTGGCGTAAATCCATTGGCGATTCGTGTTGGGCATCACATTTCCTATAGACTCGAAATAGCTGGCGTCGCTCCCCTACAGCCAGGTCGTTCCGGGTCGCTCAGGGCCAATTCCGATGAAGTGCGGAAGGCGCAGTTTGGTGCTCAAGAACCCGTCGCCGCGACTTCGGACGTTCCCATACGATGCCCGGATAGCCCTTAAGAGCTGCTAGCCGATTGCCGGTATAGGTCCAATCCTGTAGCTCCTCGATAGCTACGTGATATCGCGGCTCACGCCCTGTACGGTTGGTAAAGAGCGCACGCGGGATGTTGACCATATGTGGAAAGCGTTTGCGCTGGTAAAGGATCGGCGTCCCGCATCGGCGGCAGAAGCTTCGCGTCGACTCGGTCCTGGCATCCTCGAACCGGGCTATGCTTCTTTGGCCCTTCACTACGCGAGTATGCTTGCGCCAACAGCCAACGTAGGTCGCATACGCGGCGCCGTGCGCTCGGCGGCTAGCCTCGGAGTGATCGTGCCACGCCCAAAAAGCCGGAAAGTCGATCTCTATCTCGATAACTCCGCAAAGACAGCGGCCCAATACCTGCCGCCCGGACAGATTAATCACGCGCTTGGTGAGGCTCTCTGGTTTCATGCTCGACATCGACGAAAGGATGCTTCGCATCCGCTACAGTGTTCGAACTAGCCAGGCGGCGGCCCTTCCGCGCGATGTTAGGACCTCAAAATGCCGGTCCGACCCGCATGGTCCAGCCTATTTTCAAAGCTGGGCTCCGGCTTCTTCCTTATCTCCGCCTTATGAGACAAATCGGCAACCCGGCTCGCCCTCACGATGACGCTGGAGCTACTTTGTCCTGGGTCTTAGTCTCAAAGTCACTGGCGTCGTGGCGTTCGTGTAATTGATCGGACGGCTTGCCCCAGGTGACGTTTACTTTGCGGCCCCGCTGAGCCGCCGGGCGCTGCGCGATGGCGTCGGTCCAGCGCTGAACGTGCTTATAACTCTGAACGTCGAGGAATTCGCCGGCGCCATAGACGGCACCCTTGGCGAGGGAGCCATACCACGGCCATACCGCCATATCGGCGATCGAGTAATCTTTCCCGGCCAGATACGCGGATTCCGCCAAACGCCGGTCGAGGACATCCATCTGCCGTTTGACCTCCATCGCATAGCGGTCGATCGCGTATTCGATCTTGATCGGCGCGTAGGCATAGAAGTGGCCGAAGCCGCCTCCGAGGTAAGGGGTGCTGCCCATTTGCCAGAACAGCCACGACAGACACTCAGCTCGCGACTTCGGGTCGTGGGGCAAAAACGCATCGAACTTTTCCGCGAGGTACAACAAAATCGCGCCGGACTCGAAGACCCGAATCGGTTCCGGACCACTGCGATCCGCCAGCGCGGGGATTTTCGAGTTCGGATTTATCGCGACGAAGCCGCTGCCGAACTGGTCCCCACGCATGATCTGGATGAGCCATGCGTCGTACTCCGCGCCCTTGTGTCCGAGGGCCAAAAGCTCTTCGAGCATTACCGTGACTTTGACCCCGTTCGGTGTCCCTAGCGAATAGAGTTGCAGCGGATGACGTCCGACGGGCAGTTCTTTCTCATTGGTCGGCCCGGCGATGGGTCGGTTGATGTTCGCGAAATTGCCGGCCCCGTCTTTCTTCCAGGTCCAGACCTTGGGTGGAGTGTATGCGGATGTGTCACTCACGGTATTCAGAACTCCTATTTGTAATGTTGAGACCAGATTGTCAGGACCACCAACCTAAGCCCAGTACCATGTTTCAATCAGAGATCGAGCGGTAGTCCCATGTACTCGCGATAGATAAAATCCCGATGCTCCAACAATTGCGGAGTCGTAGCGTCGACGACGGCAGGATCAGTACATTCGTACATCCTGCGAAATCCTGGAGTTATTTTGCATACCTCATCCGGCAGCGGCCGAATCAAGGCCGCAAACGCAGCCCAATAAATGTCGAGCGCCGAGAGTCGATCGCCAATCAGAAAGCGGCTTCCCTTCGCGCGTTGTACGGCGAGCTGATTCGCCATCGCGCGAACAATCTCAGCAACATGAGCCGCGGCGCGCGCTCCGATTTCGGAGTTGTAGCCCCCATACCTTGCGAGGAACGCGACGGCGCCCTTCTTGGCTGCGTCCGGCACCTCGGGATTGAGCATCGTCGAATGCGTCATCATCAAACGGCGCGACCATCCGAGTCCGTTCTCACCGCAAATCTCGTTGCTCAGTCCGAACATCAGGGTGCGATCTTTGAAATCGGCCGGGATCAGGTTGGGCTCCGGCGCGAGCCGCTCTGCGAAAGTGAGTTGCTCGAGCCAGACTGTGCGTGGACGTTCATCGTTGTACATGAAGACCGGCGCGCTATCTTGCGCGGTCCACTTCACTAATGCCGTAGGGTCGGCGCCGATACGCTGGGCGACCTTAACATACGGAAGTTTTTTGACCCGCAAAATTCCCTTGGCTGCTTCACCCCAAGGGCCGGGAACACCGACGGTCAGCACCACCCGTAGCCCCGGCATGCCGATGGCCTGTTCAACTTCGAGGTATTGAGCCAAGCGCTTTCCTCCGTTTGCTTGAATCGCGTAGATGATCGCGCAGTATCATCCGATGGTCTTATCCCGCACCAGCGTGCCGTTTTCGTACAACTCGCGAATGCGCTCGTCGGTGAGCCCGAGGTAATCGCGCAGGACCTGCTCGTTGTCCTCGCCCAACCTTGCCGAGCGCAGCTCGGTGCGATCCGGCCATGCCGAAAATTTCACCGGAACGCCGGGAATCGCCACTTTGCCTAGCAGCGGATCTTCCACCCATCGCACGGTCTTGCGCTCGTTCAGATGCGGATGCGCCATCGCCTCGTTGACGAGTCAGGACCGGAGCGCACGGAACCCGTTCCTTATCCATCGCAGCGATCGCGTCCTCGCGGGTCGGGAACGTCGCGAGCCATTCTTCGATTATCGCTTGGAGCTCGAAGCGATTCTTTTGCCGATCCCGCGCCCGCTGGAAGCGCGGATCGGTTTCGAGCTCGGGCTTACCCATCGCGCGAACCATCTGCGGCCATTGATGGGCCGCCAACAGAATCATGATGTATTGGTCGTCGCGATAGCGGAAATTGCCCGCCGGTCCCGGTCCGTCAGCCTGCGATCCGGCGCGCTTGGGCCGCACGCGATCGCCCGCCAGCGCGATCTTCGGCACATTGAGTTCGTGCATATGGAAGTAGGTGTCGGTCAGCGAAGCATCGAGATACTGCCCCTCGCCGGTGCGCTCGCGATGCAGCAATGCTGCAAACACCGCCATCGCCGCCGCAACGCCGGTCGAGATGTCGCCGATCGCCATACCGATCATCGCGGGCGCGCGATCCGGTTCGCCGAGGTTATCGGTGATTCCCGCGTAGGCCTGCCCGATGGTGTCGTAACCCGCCTTGCTGGAGAGCGGTCCGGTCTGCCCCGCCATCGAGATCGAGCACATGATGATGCGGGGATTTACCTTCTTAACTTCCTCGTATGAAAAGCCCATCCGGCCGATCACGCCGGGCGCAAAATTTTCCACCAGCACGTCGAACTTCGGCAGCATCGACATGACCAGCTCGCGCGCCCCCGGCTGCTTCATGTCGATCGCAAAGCTGAGTTTGCTGTGGTCATGCTGCATATAGTAGGTGCTGTGGCTGCTGGTCTTGTCATCGCGCGGTTTGAAACCAGCCTCGCGGATACGATCGCCACGCGGCGCCAGCTCCAGCTTAACGACCTCGGCGCCCAGCTCCGCCATCAGGCGCGTGCAGGTCGGTCCGGCCACAAATTGAGTAAAATCGAGAACACGATAGCCCTCGAGCATCCTTGGCGTATTTGCCATGGCAATCGATCCTCCGAGGTTGCGGCGGCATTTTGGCGATGGCTATCACATATGCCAGGAAATCGTCCATCAGAATGCTAATATCGCCGTGACATGATTGGGCAGCATGACTGCCGGTTTAGGTCCGGCGTTACCGCTGTTTCCGAACAGGAAGAGGCTAACCGTGAGCGCGTTTCATTTCGGTCTCGACAATGCCGCTGAAACATTCGTACCGCATAACTTTCCGGAGCAGACGATCGACACCGGCGAGGCGGCAATCAACTACGCCGTCGTGGGGTCGGCCGATAAGCCCGCGCTCCTGCTGATTCCGGGCCAAACGGAATCGTGGTGGGGATACGAGCCGGCGATGCACCTGCTTAAGGAACATTTTCATACCTTTGCCGTCGACCTGCGCGGCCAAGGACGCTCGAGCCGAACCCCAGGCCGCTACACGCTCGATAACTTCGGCAACGATCTGGTGCGGTTCATCGCACTAACGATCAAACGGCCGGTGGTAGTGAGTGGGCTCTCTTCGGGCGGCGTGATCTCAGCATGGCTCTCTGCCTACGCAATGCCCGGGGCGATTCGCGGCGCCGTCTACGAGGATCCTCCCTTGTTCTCCTCGGAAGTCAGTCCTTCCTGCGGACATTCGATCCGGCAGAGCATCGGGCCGATCTTCGCGCTGATGAATAAATACCTGGGCGACCAGTGGACTATCGGCGATTGGGCAGGCATGCAGCAAGCCGCAAAAACCGAGCTTCCTGACTGGCTGTTAGCGCTGTCCGCTTTGATTTCCGGCTCTGCCGATGCGGTTCCGCAACGGCTTAAGGAATACGATCCCGAATGGGGGCGAGCCTTCTGGAGCGGGTCGGTCTACGCCAGTTGTGACCACGCCCGGATGCTGGCCAGCGTTAAATGCCCGGTGCTCTATACGCATCATTTTCGCCATGTCGATGAGACCAGGGGCTATCTGCTCGGCGCAGCCTCCGACTTGCAGGCTACGCGCATCTGCGCACTCGTTGCTGGGGCAGGCCAACGAATTGACTACCGATCGTTCCCGCGCATGCCGCATTCGATGCATGAAACGGATCCCACCTTGTTTGCGCAACTGCTAGTCGAGTTCGAAGCCAGCCTGGTGTCGTCCGGCTCCTTCGCCTGAAACTTGGCGCGGTCGTTCTTGACGCACAGTCGAGAGCTCTGCAAACTATTCATCAGACATTGAATAGCTTTGAGAGCGAGGTCGGGGGTCAGCTTGAAGCAAATCTTTTGTCGATCGGTCGCGCTCTGCGCGGTCACAATCTTTTCCATTCTTGCGGTTGGTGAGAACGCGTTCGCAAAGGGCATCCTGGTCAATTCGCTCAAGGATCCGACCGACATTCGGACCAAGAATGGTAAGCGCGGGGGCGCGATCACCTTCGAAGGCTGCACGCTGCACGACGCGATCATCGCCTCGCAAACCGGAACCAGGACTCATGGGTGTCCGGCCGGAAGCGGCAACGATACCATCGTCTTTCGCTTCCCGGGCACTATTCATCTGGCCGACTCGCTTCCGCTGATCACGAAAACGCTCATCATCCACGGCATCGCAAAGCTGCCCGCCGTCAGCAAGAAATTCCAGCTCCAAAAGACAGTGACCATCGATGGCGGGGGGGCCCATCCAATAATGGAGGTTGTCGGCAGCGCTACCCTGACGATGGATCACCTCACCTTTCAGAATGGCTTTTCGGCCGACGGAGGCGGCGCGATCGTCAACCACGGGCACATCACGGTCACCGATGGTGAATTCATCGCCAACAAGAGCGGCCTCACTCAAACCGGCACCGGTGGCGCCATCCAGAACAACAGTGGAGCATCGCTGGCCGTCAGCACCAGCGCGTTCTCGGGCAACAGCGCGCTGGTTGGCGGGGCCATCGCCAGCGGCGGCCCGATGACCATAAGCGACAGCAGCTTCACGAACAATTCCGTCGCGGCAGGTGGCCTCGGCGGCGGGATTTACAATGTCGACAACCTGACGATGACAGGCTGCACCATTGCTGGAGGTTCGGCGGATTTCGGCGGCGGCATTTTCAATGACGGGACCGTGGTCATCGTCAATAGCACCATGGCCAACAACGCCGCCTCCGAAAATGGCGGCGCAATCGACAACACCTCCCACATCCACATCATCAACAGCACCATCGCGGTCAACCGGGCGCCCAACGGTAATGGCGGCGGGATCTGGAACTTCAATCAAAACGGAACCAACGAAGCTCAGGTGAAGGCCACCATCTTCGCAAGTAACGTCGGCTCGGATTGTGGCCCGCCGTCGCCTCTCCTCACAGACCAGGGCTACAACATTGCCGATGACGCCTCGTGCAGTTTTTCGGATAGCACCTCGCACAACAGCCTCGAGCCGATGCTGGATCCGGACGGGCTCCTTGACAATGGCGGCCCGACGCGGACCATCGCGCTGGTCGAAGGAAGTCCGGCCATCGACCAGATTCCCTTCAATGCGTGCCTTGATCAGAATTCGCAACCACTCAAGGTCGATCAGCGCGGCGAGCCACGACCGGATCCTGAAGACGGCGCTAACGGCCCCTGCGACATCGGCGCGTACGAATTCCAGGATTCCAACTAGGATGGTTCGCGCAGCGGACTGGTTGGCGGAGAGGGGGGGATTCGAACCCCCGAAACCCTTTCGAGTTTACACGCGTTCCAGGCGTGCGCCTTAAACCGGGCTCGGCCACCTCTCCGCTGCGAGGCTCTTCAACTTACACTGTGACGGCGAATGATTCATCCCTCGCGGTTGCCGTGTATGCTGAAACTTAATGACTCGACCGACTGACAATTGCAAAAGCCAGCTCAGAAGCATCGCGCGGCGTGCGATGGCGCAACGCGGTCTGTTGCCGGATTTCTCGCCCCAGGTCCTTGCGCAGACCGCTTCGATAACTCGAGCAGCGACCTCGCTCGATGCCGAGGTACGCGACTTGCGCAAATTGCTCTGGGCCTCGATCGACAACGACGATTCGCTCGACCTCGATCAACTCTCGGTCGCTGAGCAACTTCCGGGGGCGGTTACGCGGATTCTGGTGGCGGTCGCCGAGGTCGACGCGCTGGTAAAGGAAGGCTCCCCGATCGATGGCCACGCGAGTACCAATACCACCTCGGTTTATACCGCCGCGCAGATCTTTTCGATGTTGCCCGAAAAGCTCTCGACCGATCTCACCTCGCTCGCCGAGGGCCGCGAGCGCCTCGCAATCGTGATCGATATGCAAGTTGATGGCGATGGTGCGGTAGGAAAATCCGACCTCTATCGCGCGCGGGTGACGAACCGCGCGAAGCTTGCTTACAACGGGGTCGCGGCATGGATGGACGGCACGGCGCCGATGCCCGCGCCGATTGCGAAGGTGCCGGGACTCGAGGAGAACCTTCGGCTTCAGGATCGGGTAGCGCAGGCAATGCGGATGCGCCGCCATCAGCACGGCGCGTTGACGCTCGAGACCATCGAGGCACGGCCGGTCTTCCAGGGCGAATCGCTTACCGATTTGCGGCCGGACCACAAGAATCGCGCGACCGAACTGATCGAGGATTTCATGATCGCGGCCAATGGGGTGACCGCGAGATACCTCGAGGAAAAGGGCTATCCGGCGCTGCGCCGGGTGCTGCGTTCGCCCGCGCGCTGGGCCCGCATCGTCGATCTCGCGGAGCAATCGCACGAGCACCTGCCGCGCCAGGCGGACTGCCGCGCGCTGCACGAGTTCCTCGAAAAAAGGCGCCAGGCCGATCCCATGCATTTCCCCGATCTTTCGCTGTCGGTGGTCAAGCTACTCGGGCGCGGCGAGTATGTAGTGGATCTTCCCGGCCGCACGGTGGAAGGGCATTTCGGCCTCGCGGTGAAGGACTATACCCATTCAACCGCGCCGAACCGGCGTTTCCCCGACCTGCTCACCCAGCGTCTACTCAAGGCTGCGTTGTCGTCGACTCCTGCTCCTTACCGCGACGATGAGTTGAGGGCGCTGGCGCGCCATTGCACCGAGCAGGAAGACAACGCGACCAAAGTGGAGCGCCAGGTGCGTAAGTCGGCCGCCGCGCTGCTGCTGCAAGCGCGGGTGGGCGAGCACTTCGACGCGATCGTCACCGGCGCTTCCGAAAAGGGCACCTGGGTCCGGATCAACCATCCGGCGACCGAAGGCCGCGTAGTGCGCGGATTTCGCGGGCTCGACGTCGGACAACAGGTTTCCGTAGTTCTCGCGAGCACCGATGTCGAGCGCGGCTTTATCGATTTTGAAATGGTGGGGAAATCATGAAATCAAGTGCCAACGATAGCGGCGCGATCCCGCCGCTCGCTTACCGCAACGACAAATTTATCGAAAGCGAAGCAGCCCGGCCGATACGCATCCTTGCTGAATATCTCGATCCGATGCGGATTTTCTGTCGCGAGCGGATTCATGAAACGATCGTGTTTTTCGGCTCGGCGCGAATCACCCCCGATGGTCCGCTGGGCGACTATTATCGCGATGCGCGGGAACTCGCGCGGCTCATCACCGTATGGTCAAAAGAGCTGCGTTCGGATTGTCATCGCTTTGTAGTCTGTTCCGGCGGCGGGCCAGGCATCATGGAGGCCGCCAATCGGGGCGCCTCCGATGCCGGCGGCAGGACGATCGGACTCAACATCGGATTGCCCTTGGAGCAGCGGCCTAACGCTTACGTCACTCGCGAGCTGTCGCTGGAGTTCCATTACTTTTTCATGCGCAAGCTCTGGTTTGCCCATCTTGCCCGCGCGATGGTGGTTTTCCCGGGCGGATTCGGCACGCTCGACGAGATGATGGAAATACTTACCCTGCAGCAGACTCAGAAGTTGGATCGCGCGATGACCGTGCTGCTGTACGGCTCGGAGTACTGGAAGGAGATAATCAATTTCGAGGCCCTGGTGCGCCACGGCACTATCAGCCGCGAGGACCTTGATCTCTTCCAGTTTGTTGACGAGCCGGCACGCGCGCTGCAACTGCTGCAAAAGGGTCTGCGTACCCTTCGCGAGGGAGAACCGCCAGCATTCGCCCATTCGCGCGGTCCACGCCAGGCGGCCGGCTAGCCGATGGGGTTCCAACCTTGCGGCCTCGCGTCAAGGCCATTTGACCTGGTTTCGATGGGTGGTATAGCGTTCGCCAAGCCTCTCAGATGACCAAGCGCGCCATCATATCCGCGATGCTCGCGATCGCGATGCTGTTCAGTCTCCCGTCGAAGCCGGCGCGCGCGCAGCTTCCTGCCGATCAGATGACCACGCTGACTCTCCCGGATCCGAAGCCCAATTGGGTTTACATCCTCGACACCCAGTTTCCGGCCAACATGCTCCAGAAGATCTGGATCATGGATGGCGACACGCGCAAGATCCTCGGCACCCTCTTCGGCGGCTACCAGGGCAACTTCGAAATCTCGCCCGACCATCGCGAGATGTACATGATCGATACTTTCTACTCGCGCGGATGGCGCGGCGATCGTACCGATGTGGTTACGATCTTCGATGCGCATACCGCGATGGTCCTCGGCGAGGTGGTCATCCCGCCCAAGCGCCTGCTCATCGTGCCGAAGCGCAACAGCACCTCGGTCACCCCCGACGGACGCTTCCTTTTGGTGGCCAATATGACGCCGGCGACCTCTGTCACTGTAGTTGACCTGAAGGCGCGCAAGTTCCTCGACGAGATCGAAACCCCCGGATGCGCGCAGGTGACCGCCACCAGCAATCGCCAGTTCTTCTCGATGTGCGCGGACGGCTCGATGCTCACCGTCCAGCTCGACGATTCGGGCAAAGAAATAGCGAAGAAGCAAAGTAAACCGCTGTTCGATCCCAACACCGATCCGATGTTCGATCAGCCCGCGGTGGTCGGCAGCAAGGTCTATTTCATCTCCTATCATGGCATGGTCCTGCCGGTGGATTTTTCCGGCCCCGAGGCCTCCGCCCAGCCCGCGTGGTCGATGCTCGAGGATGCCGACAAGGCGCAGAAATGGCGTCCCGGTGGATGGCAGACCGTTACCTTCAACGCCAAAAGTGGCTTGCTCTATTCACTGATGCATCAAGGCGGCGAGTGGACCCACAAGCAGTTCGGTACCGAGGTCTGGGTCTTCAACGCGCAGACCCACAAGCGCGTCGGGCGCATCAAGCTGAAAACTCCCGGCTACTCGATCATGGTCAGCAATGCCGACAAGCCCATCCTGTTCGACATGTCGCTGGTCCCCTCGAAGCTCGAAACCTATTCGGCGCCCGACGGTAAGTTGCTCGGCACCTATGACGACATCGGCTCGCCATTCCTGCTCTATGGGCCATAAGATGACACCGGCAAGGCTTATCGATGGATAAATTCGTCGAATCGCTCACCCGCTCGATCGCGCAGCGAACCTCGCGCCGAAGCTTCCTCGCGCGGCTCGGCACCCTGATCCTCGGCGCCGCGGCGATACCGCTGCTGCCGGTCGATCGCGTCGCCCGCAGTGCGCATGCTGAAGACAAGAAGAAAGGTATCAACGACGACCTGACTTGCGATTACTGGAAGTACTGCGCCATCGACGGATACCTCTGCACCTGCTGCGGCGGCAACTCGCATGATTGCCCGCCCGGCGCGACCCCTTCGCCCACCTCATGGGTCGGGACCTGCCACAATCCCGGCGACAATCGCGACTACATCGTCAGCTATCGCGATTGCTGCGGGAAAGCGGCGTGCGGCAAGTGCCTGTGCGGCAATACCGAAGGCGAAATGCCGATTTATCGCGCGCAGCTCGACAGCGATCTCATCTGGTGCTTCGGCGCGCCCACCATGGTCTACCATTGCTCGACTTCGGAGATCGTCGGCCTGAAGTGAGGCTCGCGCGCCTCCTGTTCGTCTTCGCCGCGACGTTCGGAATTGCCCGGCCTGCTCACGCCGAGTCAGCAAGCAATCTCTATCTGCTCAATTGCTGGGGATGCCACGGCTCCCATGGCGAAGGCATCAAGGGTACCGCACCGCCGCTTACCGGGCTCGGCGATTTTCTGAAAGCTGACGGTGGACGCGCGTACATCATCGAGGTTCCTGGCGTCTCGCTGTCAGCATTGAACGATGCGCAAATCGCCACCGTCATGAATTGGGTCCTCGACCAGATGGGCAAGGACCATCTGCCGCGCGATTTTATGCCATACACGGCCGAAGAGGTGCATCGGTATCGCGCGGTGCGGCTCGCGGAACTTATCGAAGACCCGGCGCGCGCTCCTCGATCAGCTCATCGCGATGAAAGTCCGCTCGTCGCAATAGGGGCGGTTCTATTTTTTGCTGAACGATTTTGCGCGGGACGACAATCGATGGAACGACCGCCTGATGATCGCGCCGTAGGGGGTGGTTCTACCGCCCCCTACGGGGTTCCCCGACAACCGAGTCGACCTCCGGATCGATCCGACTGAGCACGGGAAATGCGGGGAGGAGCAAGTGCAATCGCGCCGGCGCGCCATGATACCTCCCAGGCTTCCATTGCACGGCCTGGGCCACGCGCGTTGCGGTCTGGTCCCGGACGCAATCGCCACCAACAGTCTGGCAATGATCAAATCGTCGGATTGAGGCGCAGAGAAGCCGTATTTTGTTTTCATTTCCCTGACAGGCAGTTTATAGTTTGACTGTTAGATTCACTCGGCGGTTCAGATTCGGAGGGGGGAATGATGCTACGGAAGATTGCTGCGCTGTGCGCAGTCACCGCGGTCGGGATCACTTGTCGCATTTCATGGGCGCAGCAGAATTCTTCACAGGCCAGGCCGTCGTTCAGCAAGCTGGCAGTCACCTCGAAGAGACTGTCGTTTGGCCGAACCGCTTTCCGAAGCGAGAAATTCGTACTCAGAAATGCGGGTAACGCCCCGCTCACGATCAATTCCGTATCTCTGCCCCAAAACCCCGCATTCGTCCTGATCGAGACGCTTCAGGCTGGGTCTATCCTCCAGCCAAGGGCAGAAGCTACTACAACAGTTGCATTCCAACCGCCCGGCGATGGGCCTTTTAGCGCTACGGTCTCGATAGCTACCAACGCAAGCAGGGGAAATTCGGTAGTGTCTCAGTTTGATTATCCGGCATCTTGAAAATTCGTGCGCTCGCGATCTGGCTGTGCGATAATGGCGACATGCCAAAGGGACCGCGAGGCGAGAAGCGACCCGCCGATGTGATCGGCAATGCCGTCCACATCATGCGCATCGCCACCGGAGAGGTTGAAGAAGAGCTGCGCGATCAGGCCCTTGAGTACGCGCGGAAGGGTGGTTTAAAGGGCGGTAAAGCGCGGGCGACGAAACTGAGCAAAAAAGAAAGAATAGCCATCGCCAAAAAGGGGGCGGAAGCGCGATGGCAGCAGAAGACAGAAGCGGGCGGCATCTCGGTATTTACGGTGTCAAACTCACATAAAACTCGTGTGCGGACTCCCAAAAGCCGATCCCGAAATTAGTAAGACACCCGCGCCCTAGAAATCCCGCCCGATAGGCCAGCATCTCAAATTCAACGAATCCGATCTCGCACTCGACTTCTCGTCCAAATATTTCTACTTGTCCACGGGTTCTTTTTCCTTCGCGTCCCGTCTCACCTAATCCTTTGAACGTTTCAGGTTCCAAGTTCTCGAACATAGTTTCGAAGTTCGTATGAAGTACCACGGTGTCCGCACCAGTATCGAGCAATAGCGGCACACGCAGCTTGTCTCCGTTAGGCAAATTAAAAACAGACCTAACTATGGGGTACCAAAGTCCCGCATGCGTCTGTTCGAACTTGACAGCTATATCAAACGATTTTTCCACCATATACCGCTTTACCAGGCAATGCGGGAGGCGTTGCTATGGTGATAAACGGCTCCTTTATTCCGATTTCACGAGCCAATCGCATCAATTCTCGCGGATTCGACGCTGACTCAACAACACGAGCTTTATCGACCAGAATCCACTTATTAGGAAATTGCTGATAAAGCGCCTCAGCATTCATTGCAACCCACGCGAATGAGCCATCTTCATCGTTTGAATAGTGGCGTACCGTCTCCGCTGGTTTATTCCATTCGGTAAAATCAATTGATGGAGCACGATGAAAAGATACAAAAACTAAGGCGCGTGTTTCGGCATACGCGTAATTTCTCTTCCATTCGTGCTCAGAGGGAATGTTACGGAGCATTGAGGACTCATCAAAAGCCTGATCCATGTCCTTTCGGACCTGTCTAACCGCGCTAGTAAAAAGTTGGTTCTGCATATCTATTTGCTCCCCTTGCCGCTATTCAAATCGTCGATCTGCGCCGTCTCAAGTTGCTTACGGAGAAATTTAGCTTTCGCTTCCGCTCTATCAGGGCATCTCTCAAGGTTTCTATGTCGTCATCGTCGAGCGCGAGCAGAAACTCTCTATGTTCACCCTGCTCGTGGAAGGATAACTTGAGGGTATGGATTACGACTGCTCCGTAAGGAGGCTGATCGATATCGTGCCGAAAGGCGTATCGCAGGTCAGTTAAGATTTTGGCTGTCAACATTGTCCGCTCGCGATCCATCAGAATGGTGAACGCCTTTGCGGACACGACAAGGGGACCAACGTCAACAATCTTTAAGAGACGCGCTTTAGAAGCCTCAGACTGGCCGGCAGGATCAAATGAGCCAATTGCTTGAGAAACGTCGTCGACAAATTCGCCTGATGGCGTGTCTCTAGCAGCCCGCAACATATGCAGACTGACGACCGCAGTTGCTATCTTCTCTTCGTCGGCCGAATTGACATTAGGAATATTAATGATAGTTGGGAGGCGCGCGATCAATTCTACGTTCGCAGGTAGTGCCTTGATAGTGGCCAATAGGTTGGCGAATGCGCCATCATCCAGAGACAGAAGCTTGGAGATTCCTTCCCTTATTCGTGATGGGATGTTCAGCCTGGCCATCGAAAAGTCTCCTATGAGGTAGTACCTCCCGAGCGCTTCAATAACAGTGTAGCACGCCGCCTGCAAGCACATTGTGAACAAAGTGACGATTTCGACAGTTGTCTTGAATAAGACAAGCTTAATTGAAAAGCGGAATATGAACAATATGCTTGACACTCAAGCAGAAAGTTCATATTGTATTCCACATGAACAGATTGCCTCTCGCCAAGCGCGTTCAAATCCTCGCGATGCTTTGCGAAGGATCGTCCATGCGCTCCGTCATCCCGATTGGTTGATGTCTCGATCAACACCGTCACGCGCGAGCTTAGTGTTGGCTGGCGAGGCGTGCGCGGAGTTTCACGATAAGACGGTACGCGGCATCACAAACGCAAGCGCGTGCAGGCCGACGAAATATGGTCGTTCTGCCGAGATGAAAGAAAAGCAGGCGCGGCTACAAATCGGATCGTCCGGCGAACGTCGGCGATGTCTGGACATGGACCGCAATCGATGCCGATAGCAAGTTGGTTATTTCGTGGTTCGTAGGCTCGCGCGATGGAGACGCGGCGCGTGCCTTCATGTACGACCTTGAAAGCCGACTTGCTAACCGCGTCCAGCTAACGACCGATGGATACCACGTTTATCTGAATGCCGTTGAAGAGGCTTTCGGTGGCGGCATCGACTATGCCCAGCTTGATGAAGATTTACGGACTCGCGCCGGAAGGTGAGAAGCGTTACAGTCCGGCGGTTTGTCTCGGCACGGATCGCACGACGATTCGCGGTCGTCCCGATCCCGACCATGTGAACACGAGCTATGTCGAGCGCGCGAATCTGACCATGCGGATGAGCATGAGGCGTTTCACGCGCCCAACGAACGCATTCTCCAAGAAGTTTGAGAATCATTGCCGCATGATCGCGCTGTACACCTTCTGGTATAACTTTGTACGCATCCACAAAACCTTGCGTGCGACGCCCGCGATGCAGGCTGGATTGACGACGCGGCTATGGAGTTTCGAGGATGCGGTCGAAATGATCGACGAATTGGAATTGCAGCGTGCGAGCAAATCAAACTAAGACACTACCGGAAATTCGACGGCTTCGGTTCAGCTTACGGGCACGGGCGACCGAACGGCGTCGATCTCAACTTTGAGTCCAGGATCCGCAGTAGCGGGTGACGCTGGCTTCATCATCGATGTCACGGGGCAAGGCTTCACTCGTGGCTCCCGAGTCAGGTGGAACGGCAGAACTTTAGCGACCAAATATCTCTCGGCCACCGAATTGACCGCTCGTGTTCCCGCCGCGGACGTTTCGACCGTCGGAGCCAAATTCGTCACCGTTGCCTCGCAAGGAGGATCTTCGCCGCCGTCAACCTTCTTCGTCGGCTCAGACGGTACGCCCGGCCTGGCCCAGGTGATAGTCAACACTCCAACGAATGACATGGCATATGACCCGGCGCGACAGGTGATCTACCTGTCGGTGGCGGAGAATCCATCGTTTGGGGGTTCGCCGCCGGAGTTGAACGACACAATTGCGGTGCTCGATTTGGCCACGGGCGCCATTACGAGATCGGTCTTCGTCGGGAACAATCCCAACCACCTCGCAATATCCGATGATGGCCAATTTCTTTATGCTGGTCTGGACGATAACTCATCGATGCAGCGCTTCGTATTGCCTGCTCTGGATCCCGACCTGACCATTCCACTCGGAAGCAACCTTTTCTTCGGTCCCAACCTCGCGCTCGATATTCAAGTGGCGCCAGGAGAGCCACATACCATCGCTGTCTCCCTTGGTACTTTGAACTTCTCGCCCCATGCGGCGGGGGGAATTGCCATTTTCGATGACGGCATTCCGCGCGCCAAACCCGCACCCGATCGTTTTAATGGTGGTGGTGAATTTGATTCGATTCAGTGGGGAATCGATTCAAGCGCGCTTTATGCCGCAAACAACGAGACCGGCGGCCTTGATTTCTACACGATGCCAGTCAACGCCGACGGGATTACGTCTGTGAACGATTTCGATTCCGCTTTCATCGCGAATGAAAAACGCATCCACTTCGATCGCGGAACGGGGCTCATCTATTCCGACAACGGCCAGGTCATCGATCCGTTAACCGGAACTACTACGGGGCAGTTTGCCGGCCCCAACGAATCCCCGGTCTTCGGGATGGTACCGGACTCGACCATAAACCGCGCATTTTTCATGGTGAACAGCATCACTTCTTACAACCTGACCGACCTGTCCATGATCGATTCCATCTCGGTGACGGGAAATGGTGGCGGCGGCCTACCGAACCGGATAATACGCTGGGGCAGCAACGGTCTCGCTATCAACTCGTCAGAAGGCGGGGTCTTTGTCATGGGAGGCAGCTTCGTTCATTGAAACTTCGTCATCTCGTAATCCTCGCATCGATGTTTCTCGCCGGATGCTTCTACAGCTCGCAGCCGGTCGACAGCTCGCTCGGCACCAACTGCAAGGCGCAAACGACGGGCCTCATGTTCCTCAGCCGTCCCGATGTCACCTGCGAGCAGCCCGCACAGCCTCCGCTGCCCGACAAGGCGCCCGAGGGCAAGGCGGCGGTGCAGTAAACCGGCGCTATCGCGCGGCGCGCCATGCAATGGTTAAATTCCAGTTGCTATGGGCAAATCGAAACTGATTCGCGTACTTGCGATTCTCGCAGCGTTCGGACTCGGCGGATGCATCAGCCTGTCGGGCAACTCGCCACCTTCTTCGACAACTACCTGCACCACCGATCAGGACGGCAAGCAGACCTGCACCTCGACGCCGACCGGAGGCTCGAACTGGCACTTCTTCCTTTAATCCGACATCGATGCTCGCCGACCTGAAAGTCGCGGCCGATCACGAGCGCATGCGACTCGATGTGTTCGTGTCGTCGGCGCTCGGTTCTGAATACACCCGCTCGCAGGTCGCGCGCATGATCAAGGCCGGCCTCGTGACGGTGAATGGCGAGCCATCGGCGCGGCCGTCGAGCGCGGTGCATCAGGGCGACAGCATCGCGATCGCCGAGCCTCCACCGATGGAGCCGCGCGAGGCATCGCAGGATGCTCCCTCGATCGAAGTTCTATACGCCGACGCCGAAATAATCGTCGTCAACAAACCCGCCGGGATGACCGTGCATCCGGCGCCGGGACATCCCGATGGCGACCCTCGTCGATGCGCTGCTGGCGAGGTTTCCCGAACTCGCGACCATGGCCGAGGCGGGCGGCGTGCTGCGCCCGGGGATCGTGCATCGCCTCGACAAGGAAACCTCGGGCGTGATGGTCATCGCGAGGACGCCGTTTGCGAAGGCCGCGCTCTCGGCGCAGTTCAAGGCGCGCACGGTGAAGAAGATGTACCTCGCGATCGTGCGCGGCGTCGTCGCGAGAGATCGCATCACGGTGGACCGCGCGCTCGGACGTCATCCGACCCAGCGCAAGAAGATGTCGATTCATTCGCATGCCGCGCGCGAGGCCGTCAGCAACATCGTCGTGCTGGAGCGGATGCGCGATGATCGCCGCATCGACGCTGGTCGCGGTGATGCCGGAGACCGGCCGCACGCATCAGATTCGCGTGCACCTCGCGTCGATCGGGCATCCGTGCCTGGGCGATGTTTTGTATGGCGGTGGTTCGAAAGACAAACGCGTCGGCGACGACGGCGCCTTCGCACGGCACGCGCTGCATGCGATGCGACTGTCCATCGAGCATCCGCGCACCCAGGAGCGCCTCGATTTTTTTGCGCCGCTGCCGATCGACTTCGCGCATTACCTGCCTCCCACGGTCTTTCATCCAGCATACTCAAGGGCGGCTGGTGAACGTTGCGAAACCGCATCATGGGCCGGTTTAAATCCGTGTACGTGCGTGAGTGTCTGAAAGTTATCGCGCAGATCATTCCACTACCCGAAGGCAAATGAGAGTTCAAAAGAAGTTACGGACTTATCTCGAACGTCCCTATCGGATGAATCTCGCTTTCGATGGAGAGTCGGACGCTTGGATGGTGCGATATCCCGATCTACCCGGCTGTCTGGCTCACGGTAGCAGTCCTGACCAGGCAATCGCTGAAGGTGAGGAGGCAAAGTCGCTGTGGATCGCAAGCGCACTCGAGAGCGGATTTGCGATTCCGGAACCCTCGCGCGAGACGACCCATAGCGGCAAATTGGTCCTGCGCTTGCCGAAGACCTTGCACGAAGCTGCAGCCGAGGGTGCGCAAGAGGAAGGGGTAAGCCTGAACAATTACCTGGTTCATCTGATATCCGAGGGAGTTCAGCGCACAGGCCTCAAAAACCTCTATGCCCATTTCGAGGCGCGGCCCGATAAGAGGAGGTCGCCTGAATTAACCGAGCGCGGAAGACGCCGGTCCGCGGTTAGCCGCGTCGGTGGCCGTTGACAGGTATTAGAATCGAGGCTACCTTCAAATCAGCTTCCGCACTAATGGGACGCTGGGGCGAAGTTCCAACGACCTCGGCCATGCTGACGGCCAGCCCCTCACACCCGAGACACGGCGTCAATCCTATCCGTACCCCGATCGCCAAGGCTTAGGTGGGTCTAATCCTCAGGATTGCCCTGACTCGGGCGGGTTTTCACGTACGATTTCAAATGCCGTCATGTTGAACGACTGTTCAGGACGGAGTTCAGGTTAAATGGAGAATCAAGAAGAAGGCAGAGTGGGCAGGATGCGGGGGAGGCATATGGCCAAAGGCAGAGGTGCGGCAAGGCATCACGATCTGCGCGACGATTCGGTCCCGTCCGAACCGCGCCAGGTCGTCGATCGTCCTCAACAGTTGCAACCACCGTCCGAACCGGTCGAGGTAATTTCGCCCGAAGGAGTGCTGAATCTCAAAGCGCTCAAGCGGGCCAAAGGTTACCGATCTCGCCCAGGTCGCGCGCGACTTCGAAGTCGAAGGCGCGGTCAACATGCGCAAGCAGGAGATGATCTTCGCGGTCCTCCAGGCCCAGGCGCATCGCAATGGCGCGATCCTCGGCGAGGGCGTGCTGGAAATCCTGCCCGACGGTTTCGGCTTCCTGCGCTCGCCCGATTACAACTATCTGCCCGGCCCCGATGACATCTATATATCGCCGAGCCAGATTCGGAAGTTCAATCTTCGCACCGGAGACACTGTCTCCGGCCTGATTCGGCCGCCGAAAGAAGGCGAGCGCTATTTCGCGCTGCTCAAGGTCGAATCGATCAATTACGAGGATCCCGAAAAAGCGCGCGACAAGATCCTGTTCGACAACCTGACGCCGCTCTATCCGACCGAACGCATCAAGCTCGAATACAATCACGAAGACCTCACGACCCGCGTCATCGACCTGATCGCGCCGATCGGAAAAGGTCAGCGCGGACTCATCGTGGCGGCGCCGTTCACCGGCAAAACCATGATGATGCAGGCGATCGCGAAAGCCATCGCACACAATCATCCCGAGATCGTGCTGATCGTGCTGCTGGTCGATGAGCGTCCCGAGGAAGTTACCGACATGCTGCGCTCGGTGCAGGGCGAGGTGGTCAGCTCCACCTTCGATGAGCCTCCGACCCGCCACGTGCAGGTCGCAGAGATGGTCATCGAGAAGGCGCGCCGCCTGGTCGAGCATGGCCGCGACGTCGTCATCCTGCTCGATTCCATCACGCGCCTCGCGCGCGCCTACAATACGGTCGTGCCGCCCTCGGGCAAGATTCTCTCAGGCGGCGTCGATTCCAATGCGCTGCACAAGCCGAAGAAGTTTTTCGGCGCCGCGCGCAATACTGAAGATGGCGGCAGCTTGACCATCATCGCCACCGCGCTGGTGGATACCGGATCGAGGATGGACGAGGTCATTTTCGAAGAGTTCAAGGGCACCGGCAATCAGCAAATTGGCCTGGACCGGCGGCTGATCGAGAAGCGCATCTTCCCGACCATCGACATCCAGCGCTCCTCGACGCGTAAGGAAGAGTTGCTGCTGCAGCGCGCGACGCTGAATCGGGTGTTCATCCTGCGCCGGTTGCTGTCGCAGTTGAATTCGGTCGAGGCGATGGAATTCCTCATCGACAAGATGGAGAAGACCAAGACCAACGACGAATTCCTCGATTCAATGAATGCATAGGGGATGCGCTTCGCGCGATCAGGATTTGACGGGCCGTTCGCGAACGGCCCCTACCGAATTGTAAGATGGCGGCGAGAAAATTGGGTTTGGAACGAGACGCATAGCTTGCTAAGTTGGTGGGCTACGCTCGCGAAATTTGAGGACTAAACAGACGTTATGACCGAAATTTCTATGAAGCAGCTGCTGGAGGCTGGAGTTCACTTCGGCCATCAGACCAGCCGCTGGAACCCCAAGATGAAACCGTACATCTTCGGGGCCCGCAACGGCATCTACATCATCGACCTGCAACAGACCGTGAAGATGTTCCGCGCCTGTTACGACTTCGCGCGCGATATTTCCGCGCAGGGCGGCTCCATCCTGTTCGTCGGCACCAAGAAGCAGGCCCAGGATATCGTCAAGGAAGAAGCCGAGCGATGCGGCATGTACTTCGTCAACAATCGCTGGCTCGGCGGGATGCTGACCAACTTCCAGACCATCCGCGCCTCGATCGAGCGGCTCAAGAAGCTCGAAGACATCATGGCCGACCCCGAGATGGTGAACGCGCTCACCAAGAAAGAGATGAGCGAGAACGCCCGCGAGCACGGCAAGCTGATGCTCACTCTCGGTGGCATCAAGAACATGCGCAAGCTGCCCGACGCGCTATGGGTCATCGACACCAAGAAGGAATACATCGCGGTGTCGGAGGCGCAGCGCCTCGGCATTCCGGTCATCGCGGTGGTCGATACCAATTGCGACCCGGATTTGATCGCATATCGCATCCCCGGCAACGACGACGCGATCCGCGCCATCAAGCTGTTCACCGCGGCGATTGCCGATGCGGCCATCGAAGGCAAGCAGACCTCCGAGGAACGCCAGAAGGGCATTGACGATACCGACGTCAGCTCCAACGGCGACGGAGGCGGGCAGCCGGAGTCGTCACCGGCGGTTTAGAAGTCTGGCTGCTTTCCTTAATCTTCTCTCCCTCAGGGAGAGATAGAGAGAGGGTGGCGAGTGAGAGCGAACCCCGAGGCCCGTCCCCATCGCGCTAGCGGCGGGAAACGCGGACTCGGGTTCGTGTATCTGTAAACAACGTTTTCACTTTTCGACCCGTATCGGGCACTGAGCAGGAACGATGGAAGTCACCGCTAACACGATCAAAGAACTGCGCGAGAAGACCGGCGCGGGCGTAATGGATTGCAAGAAAGCGCTCGCCGAGAGCAAGGGCGACCTCGAAAAGGCCACCGTATGGCTGCGTGAAAAAGGCATCGCGTCGGCCGCCAAGCGCGCGGGCCGCGTCGCCTCGGAGGGCTCGGTCGGAACCTACATCCATGCGGGCGGCAAGCTCGGCGTACTGGTCGAGGTCAATTGCGAGACCGACTTCTTCGCCAAGGGCGCCGGAGTTCCAGACCCTGGTCAAGGACATCGCGATGCAGATTGCGGCGACCAATCCGCGCGCCATCAAGCGCGAGGAGATCGGTAGCGACGTGCTCGAGCAGGAGAAGCAGATTTACGCCTCGCAGGCCGAGGGTAGCGGCAAGCCCGCCCAGGTCATCGCGAAGATCGTCGAAGGCAAGCTCGACAAGTTCTACAAGGAAGCCTGCTTGATGGAGCAGAGCTGGGTGAAGGATCCCAATAAGACCATCACCGATCTGATCGGCGAGTACACCGGCAAATCGGGCGAGAAGATCGAGATTCGCCGCTTCGTGCGCTTCCAGCTTGGCGAGGGCATCGCGAAGAGCGAGGAAGGGGCCGCATCGTAAGGATCTGTGAGCGATTGCTTCCTTCAACCGGGCCGGAGAGCTACTAACTCATAGCCGACGAGCACTCTCGGGTGGGATTGCAAACGATGGCGGAGAATCAGAACCGTTTGAGTCCCTTACCTCGTTACAATCGCGTACTTCTCAAGCTATCCGGCGAGGCATTGGCGCCTTCGGGCGGTACCGGCGTCGACCTCGATGCGCTCGCGGAAATCGCTCTCGAAGTCAAAGAAGTCTACGACCTCGGCATCCAGCTCGCGTTGGTGATCGGCGGCGGCAACCTGATGCGCGGCAGCGAGTACGAAGCGCGCGGGATGGATCGCTCGACCGCCGACCAGATGGGCATGCTGGCGACGGTCATCAATGCGCTCGCGTTGCAGCATGCGCTGGAGCGCATCAAGGTGCCGACGCGGGTGCTCTCCGCGATCGCGATGCAATCGGTCGCGGAGTCGTACATCCGCAGACGCGCGGTGCGCCATCTGGAAAAGGGCCGCGTCATCATCTTTGCGGCCGGCACCGGCAATCCCTACTTCACCACCGATAGTGCGGCGAGTCTGCGCGCGCTGGAAATCGGCGCCGACGTCATCCTAAAGGCGAGTCATACGGTGGACGGGGTTTACGATCGCGATCCGCTGAAAGAGGCGGGTGCGGTGCGCTTCGACCGCCTGACCTACCTTGAGGTGCTGAGCCGCAGGCCTCAAGGTGATGGACTCGACCGCGATTTCGATGTGTATGGATAACAGCCTGCCGATTATTGTGTTCAATCTTCGCAAACCGGGTAATATAAGACGAGCCGTGATGGGCGATACCATCGGCACCTGGGTAGGGAGCGAAGCTTAACATGCAGGGCGAAGTTATCGATTTAGCGCGATCGGAGATGGAGAAAACCGTCGAGGCGTTTCGCCACGAATTGACCAAAGTGCGCACCGGACGCGCCTCGACCGGGCTGGTGGACGGTCTCTATGTCAATTACTACGGCGCGAAAACGCCGATTCGCCAGGTGGCCTCGCTGGCAGCGCCCGAGCCGCGCCTGATCATCATCACGCCGTACGACAAGACCGCGCTGCACGAAATCGAGAAATCGATCCAGAGCTTCCGATCTCGGATTGACGCCGCAAAATGACGGCAAGATCATCCGCATACCGATTCCCGAGCTGACCCAGGAGCGGCGCAAGGACCTGGCCAAGCACGTCAAGAAAATCGCCGAGGAACATCGCGTCGGGGTGCGCAATCATCGGCGCGACGCCAACGACATGCTCAAGGACCTGCACAAGGACAAGAAAATTTCCGAAGACGATTTGCGTGGCGCCGAAGCGAAGGTCCAGCAGTTCACCACCGAATTCATCGAGAAGCTCGACAAGGTTCTGGCCGCGAAGGAAGCGGAGATAATGGAGGTCTGACGGGGCGGGCATCGGCGCATCGAGGGATCGCGCCATTCAAACACAGGCTGCAGCCTGTGCTACAAGCTCAGGTCACATCGGGGAAGTGGCGATTTCACTACCAACTGACGAGTTTCCAAATCTCTCGCTCGCAAGCGAGCGGCTGCCACGTCACGTCGCCATCGTGATGGATGGTAACGGGCGCTGGGCGCAGCGGCGCGGCCTCGGCCGCAACGAGGGCCATCGCCGCGGCAAGGATTCCGTGCGCGCAGTGGTCGAAACCGCGCGCGAGCTTGGTATTCCGTACCTCAGTCTGTTCGCGTTCTCGCATGAGAACTGGGCGCGCCCCTCGACCGAAGTTAACTTCCTGATGCGCCTGTTTCATCGCTACCTCATCACCGAGGGCAAGCGGCTGATGAATCGCGGCATCAAGGTGCTTGCGCTCGGCCAGAGCGAACGGCTCGCGCCGGCGTTGCGCCACGCACTGGAGCAGACCGTCGAGATGACCGCGAGCAATACCGGCATGACGCTGGGCCTCGCGCTACCGTACAGCGGGCGGCAGGACATTACCTCGGCGATGCGTAAAATTGCCGATGCGGTTGCATCGGGCACGCTGAAGCCCGAGGACATCGACGAGGCCACCATCGCGCGCTCGCTCTCGACCGGAGCGATGCCCGATCCCGACCTGTTCATCCGCACCTCGGGCGAGCAGCGGGTGTCGAATTTCTTCCTGTTCCAGCTCGCCTACACGGAGCTCTATTTCACCGAGACGCTATGGCCTGATTTCCGCGAGCGCGAATTTTTGACCGCGCTGGCGGCATACCAGGCGCGCGAGCGCAGGTTCGGCGGAGTTCCCGCGGACGGCGACACCCGGCTGCGTGCTCAGAACTAGGCTTCTGACCGCGGCGGTCGCGCTCCCTACCCTCCTCGCAGCGATCTTCTTCCTTCCCGATGCGGCCTTCTACGCTGATGATCGGCGTGCTCGGCCTGTGGGGGCTTTACGAAATCTGGGAAGCGATGCGTCCGCTGTCGGCCGCCTCGATGGCGATGCTGCTGATATTCGGATTGCTTCCGCTGCTATGGCTGCTGGCGGGTCCGAGGTTCGGACTCTATCCATCGCCCTATCCCGATCCCCACCGCGCGCTGGTGATCCTGCTCGCGGTGTTTGCGGTCGCGATGCTCAACATCATCGCCGTCGGACTTGCCGGGTCGGATGCGATTCCGCGCGGTCCGCTGGCAACCGCGAGCGGCGCGCTCTATGTTGGGCCGCTGTTTCCGTTCTTCGCATTGGTGCGCAATGGCCCCAATGGAATCGAGTTGCTGGTCTTAATGCTGTTGCTGGTGATTTGCGCTGATACCGGTGCGTACTTCGTGGGGCGTGCGATTGGCCGCCATAAGCTCGCATTCAAAGTTAGTCCCGGAAAAACCATCGAGGGCGCCATCGGAGGCATTGCTGCTTCGATCCTCGCCGGGCTGCTGCTGCGGCCGTGGCTGACTGCGACTTGGAGCATCGGTCGAATGATGGTATTCGCGGGGATGGTGGCGATTCTCGCGATCATCGGCGATCTGGCAAACTCGGCATTTAAACGAGTTGCCGGCATCAAGGATTCAGGATGGATATTTCCCGGGCATGGCGGATTGCTCGATCGAACTTGTTCACTGGTTTTCGCGGCAGTTTTAACCTACTATTACTCTCGATGATGCGACGCGGCGTGCGGTCGCATCTTTTTGTCTCGGGGCCCTCGTTGTAGGGACATTTCGGAGGAGCACGTTTTGCTGACCTCAATAGTCGCGGCCGCAGTAATTCTCGCTGTCTTAATCGTCGTACATGAGGCCGGTCACTTCGCGATGGCGAAGCGTCTCGGCGTGCGTGTCATTCGCTTCTCGATCGGATATCCGCCCAAGATTTGGGGCGTACGCCGCGGCGAGACCGAGTACTCGATCGGCGCTCACGCCCATTCGGCGGTTATGTCCGGATGCTGGGCGAGGAGGTCGGCGAAGAGCCGCGCTCCGATGAGCTGCAGAGCTATGTCCATGAGTTAGCGCTCGACGTGCTCGAGGCGGCGGAGAATTATCGCTGGAATTTGCCCGGCGACCGAGATCCCGACGGGAAGATGCTGGCGCTCGCCAAGCGCATCGAGGCGCCGCGGCACGCAATGCGGTGGAAATCGCCGGCCGCGCGCTGAAGCCGGAAGAAGCCGACGTCATCCACGAGATCAACGTGCGCGGCTCGGTCGCCGAGACCCAAACCTGTCTCGGCGAGCATCCCACGCCGGCCCTGATGCAATCATTTCAGACCCGATCGTTTCCGACCCAGAGCTTGTGGAAGCGCTTTGCGATTGTGCTGGCCGGCCCCGCCTCCAATATCATCTTCGCGCCCATCCTGATGACGATTGTGTTTCTATGGGGCGTGCCGACGCTCCTTCCTATCGTCGGGCAGGCCAAGGAAGGGCTGCCCGCGCATGCGGCAGGATTGCTGCCCGGCGATCGCATCGTGTCGGTCAACGGCAAGCAGTTCTAACCTGGAACGATTTCTCCGCTTCGAAGTCAAAGGCGGCAACGGCGCACCCATCAACCTCGGATATCGAGCGCGGTGAAGGCAGCCGCCGCTGGTGCATCGCGACCTCACCATCACGCCCAAGCGCGAAGATGAGCCGACGGTGTACGGCACCAAGGTCCCGACCTGGATTATCGGCGTGATGCCGCGCGGCGATGAAGATCACCGAACGCTACGGCCCCATCGATGCCGTTAAGAAAGGCGTCGAGCAAACCGTCGAGATGGCGGGCGACCCTGGTCATCGGCATCTGGCAGATCATCAATGGCTCGACGCCGGTACGACAGGCGCTCGGCGGCCCCATCATGATCGCGCAGATGGCCGGCAAGGAAGCGCATGAGGGCTTCTCGGCGGTGTTGATGTTCATGGTGATGCTGAGCCTCGAACTCGGGATCATCAACTTGTTGCCGGTGCCGCTGCTCGATGGCGGACATCTGCTGTTCTTCGCGTTCGAGGGAGTGCGCGGCAAGCCGTTGCAAGCTTCGGACCCGCGAGATGGCGCTTCAGGTCGGACTGTTGTTGCTGGTCGCGCTTGATGGCGTTCGTCATTTTCAATGACATCTCGCGAATTGTTCAGGGCTGAGAAACTGCTCGAATCGAGCGCCGGCGTCGGACCGGTGCTGGGCCTGGATACCGCGAGCGCGACCGCATCGCTCGCTGGTCGTCGTCGCACGGGCAAATCCTCGCGGAGCTGTCGCGATCGGCGTCCTCGCATGGCGCGGAGCTTCCGGCCGCAGTCGCCGAAGTCCTCGCTCAAGCAGGCATCACAGCTAAAAGATTTGCATGGCATCGCAGTCGGGACCGGACCCGGTTCGTTCACCGGGTTGCGGGTCGGGATCGCCTATGCGAAGGGGCTCGTCCTCGCGCTAGGATGCGCCTTGATGGGTATTCCGACGTTTGATTGCGTGGCGCTGGCAGCCTTCGAGCAAGCTTCGCCACCCGACGGGAGCCGGCATCTGTCCCATCCTCGATGCGCGCAAGGGCGAGGTTTACACGAATCTTTACCGTGCGAGGGCGGATCGGCTGGACAAAATTTCGCAATCCCTTGGTAATAAGAGTTACAGAGTCTTTTCCCAGAGCTTATCGGACGGAGTTATACTGGTGGGAGATTCGAAAGCTAAGGAAGCATCGTTGTTACTCAGCGAGCGTGGAATACGGTCCAGCGTTTTTGAACGAGGTGGAGCTTAACTCGCGCGGCCGATACGTCGCGGCATTAGGGGCAGAGAGGCTTGCGCGCGGCGAATTCGATTCGCCCGCGATCCTCGAACCGCTTTACGTCCGCACTGCTGAGGCTACGTTCAAACCCGTGGCGGCACCTCCAGTTGCCGCCGCCAAGGAGAGGCCATGGAGCGACGAGACGAAGAGATCATCCAGCAACTGATGGCTCATGACGACGAGATGCGGGCTCTGTACGCAGAACACCAGGAGCTCAAGCATCAACTGGAAGACTTCCGCGACAAAATCCACCTGAACACCGAAGAGGAACTCGAAAAAAAGCGCATCCAAAAGCTCAAGCTGGCCTCCAAAGACAAGTTGATGGCAATGCTGCGAACGGCATCAACATCATCACGAGGCACACTGAGCCGCGGATTCGGCCATGAGAGCTCGAACACCACCGAATGCCAAGTCACACAATATCGGTTCTGGTCGAAAACGAATTCGGCGTGCTGGCCCGCGTGGCCGGTCTTTTTTCGGGCCGCGGCTTTAACATCCAGTCGCTCACCGTCAACGAGGATCCCCTCGATCCGACGGTCTCGCGAATCGTGCTCGTCTCCTCGGGAGACGACACGATCCTCGAGCAAATCAACAAGCAGCTGAACCGGCTGGTCTCCGTGATCAAGGTCACGGATTTTCAGGGCGTCGACATCGTCGATCGCGAAATGGTGATGGTCAAAGTCGCGGTCGACGAGCGCACCCGCTCCGAACTCGATCTGATCGTTACGCCTTCCGCGCCCATCGTGGTCGATATCGGACGCAACGCGGTCACCATCGAACTCACCGGCGACGAAGAAAAAATCAAGGCGTTTATCTGCGCTGGTCCGCCCGCTCGGAATCAAGGAGATCGTGCGCTCGGGGAATGATCGCGATGGCGCGGTCGGTTCAGCCCAACGAAAATCACGATCGGCGCCCGGCGCAAAAGGCAGGAGAATAATCATGAAAGTCTATTACGATCGGGACGCCGACCTGAGCCTGCTTCGCCGCAAGAAGATCGCCATCATCGGCTATGGGAGCCAGGGACATGCGCATGCGCTCAATCTGCGCGACAGCGGCATGGATGTGCGCGTCGGACTGCGCAAGGGCAGCGCGAGCATCGAGAAGGCCCAGAAAAACGGCCTCAAGGTGCTCGACACGATGGAAGCCGCGCAGGAGGCCGACATCATCATGATGCTGGTGCCCGACGAGCAGGGCGGCGAAATCTACGAAAAGGAAATCGCGCCCGCGCTCAAAGCCCGGCAAGTATCTCGCCTTCGGCCACGGCTTCAACATCCATTTCGGATTCATCAAGCCGCCCAAGGACGTCAACGTTTTCATGATCGCGCCGAAGGGCCCGGGACATCTGGTGCGCTCCGAGTATGCGAAAGGGACGCGGCGTTCCGTGTCTCCTCGCGGTGCAGCAGGATCCCTCGGGCGATACCACCAAAATCGGCCTCGCCTATGGCGCGGCGATCGGCGGCGCGCGCGCGGCCGATCATCGAAACGTCATTCAAGGAAGAGACCGAGACCGATCTCTTCGGCGAGCAGTCGGTGCTATGCGGCGGGCTGACGGAACTCATTCGCGCCGGCTTCGAAACGCTGGTCGAAGCGGGCTACGCGCCCGAGATGGCCTACTTCGAATGCGTGCACGAAGTGAAGCTGATCGTCGATTTGATCTACGAGGGCGGCATCTCCAACATGCGCTACTCGATCAGCAACACCGCCGAGTACGGCGACATGACGCGCGGCAAGAAAGTCGTCAGCGAAGACGCGCGCAAGGCGATGAAGCAGATCCTCGCCGACATCCAATCGGGCAAATTCGCCAACGAATGGATCAGCCGAGTATCGCGCGGGGCTGCCGCACTTCCGCGAGATGCGCAAGGAAGGCGAGCATCATCCGGTCGAGGAAGTCGGCAAAAAGCTGCGCTCCTTCATGCCGTGGCTGGCGAGCGATCGGTTGGTGGACAAGGCACGGAATTGACCTAACCCTTGCCCCTTCCCTTGAAGGAAGGGGAACAGAAAAGATATGGGCGCGGCGTCATCGATGCCGCGCCTTTTTGTTTCGGTCGCCTCATGTGATGTATCAATGATATATATCAATCGTGGCACCGAAGGTCGCGAAAGTATTCAAGAATGGGCGCAGTCAGGCGGTGCGGATTCCCAAGGAGTTCCGCTTCGACACCGACGAGGTGCTCATCGAGCGCAAGGGCGAGAAGCTCATCCTGACGCCACGCAAGCGACGCGCTGCAAAACCTGGAAGGAGTATTGGGAGAAAGCGCCTCGACTGAGTGACGACTTCCCTGATTACGTTCCTCGCCATCCTCCCAGACCGATCAAGGGTTGCTAATGCCGCCGCGCTGATGCTTGATACCAATATTTGCATCTATGTGATGCGGGGGCGTAAGCTTCGGCCTTGCAGCGGCGTCTCGACGCACTCGAATCATCGGAAGATCGCTGTTTCGTGCATCGTGGTTTGCCGAACTGTGGACCGGCGTCATGAAGTCCGCAATCGCGAATGCAACCAAGCGCCACTCTGCTGACTTTCTTGCGCTCGCGTTACAGTTCTTGGACTGGCCGGCTTCAGCCGCAGCGATCCTACATGGCTCCGTCCGCGCTCATCTCGAACGTCGGGCTCGCCCATCGGCGAAGCGGATTTGCTCATCGCCGCGCACGCGCTCCATGAGGACCTTCCGCTGGTCACCAACAATCGCGCAAGGAATTCCGCCGCGTGCCGGGACTCAAGGTTGAAAGCTGGATTCGCTAGGTCAGGCGAACATCCGTCGAAGATCTGTTCCGACATTTTTCTGCTCAAAAGCCTTATAATTGATGACGGATGGGTAAGCTCGCGCAGATGATTGGCCTCGCGCCCGAGGGCGGAAAGCTCGTCTTCGGCATTCTTGTTCGCCGGCCTGCTTTTTCCTATTTGTCGGATTTCCGATCCTCGGGGTTCCGCTGATTCTTTTCGCCGTCGCGGTAGGTTCCTTTTTCCGCGACCCCGAGCGCTTTCCCGAGCGCACCGACGGCGTGGTCATTTCCGCTGCCGACGGCAAGGTCACCGATGTTTCGAGTGCACTCTTCCCGATGATCGCGAGACCGTTTACCATCGCGTGTCGGTCTTTATGTCGCCGCTCAATGTGCACGTGAATCGCGCGCCGATCGGCGGCGAAGTCGCGATGGTAGAGCATACGCCGGGCGAGTTTCCTCGCCGCCTATCGCGATGATGCCAGTACTCACAACGAGCGCAATCTGATCGTCTTTCGCGACGGCGCGCGGACGCCGCCACGGCATCATGCAGATCGCCGGATACCTCGCGCGGCGCATCGTATGCCGCGTCCATCCGCACGACAAAATCGAAATGGGCCAGCGCATCGGGCTGATCATGTTCGGCAGCCGCGTCGACCATTTCATCCCTCCCGATTACCGCGTCAGTGTCGCGGTCGGCGAGCGCGTGCTCGCCGGTGAAACCGTTATTGGAGAACTCGCGCAATGAATGCACAATCGTGAACCACCGCGCAACCTTCGCGAAGAGCACGCGGATGCGTCTCATTTCTGGCCGGCTTCGACAACAACGCAAAAAGGTGGTGGCTCCCTTGCGTCGCGGCGTATTCCTACTTCCAGTCACTATTACCTCCCTCGGGCTGCTGTCGGGCTTTTACTCGATCGTGTCCTCGATCAATGGTCACTTCGAGGTCGCCGCGGTGATGATTCGCGGTCGCGTTCGTATGCGACGGGCTCGATGGCCGCGTCGCGCGCGCCTCGCGCACCTCCAGCGAGTTCGGCGTCGAGTACGACAGCCTCTCCGATGTGGTCGCCTTCGGCGTCGCTCCCGCATGCCTCGCCTATACTTGGGCGCTCAAGCCGCTCAACGGCATCGGCATCGTCATCGCGGGATGTTCGTGGTATGCGGCGCGTTGCGGCTCGCGCGATTCAATATCCAGACCGAAACCGTCGACAAAAACCGTTTCGTCGGTTTGCCGATTCCCGGGCGCCGCCGCACTGATCGCGGGCACCGCGCTCGCTTACAGCTATTTCGAATTCAGCTTCGCCGCGCGTGCTCTGACGCGGCGATGGCGCCGATCACCCTTACGTCGGGCTTGCTGATGATCTCGCGGGTTCCGTATCCCAGCTTCAAGACCATCTCGGTGCATAAGCGAGCGCCGATCGAATTGACGATCGGCGTGCTGATGGTGGTCGCGATGCTCTTCGCGCTTCCGCAACTGACCGCTTTCTTGCTGGCCGCCGCGTTCGTTCTTTCCGGCCCCTACCTGATGTTGCGCGGCGAGGAGATGCAGCCCAAGGTTCCGGTGCTGCATCCGGTTACTCCGAGAAAGGAAAAGATGCGTCCGCGAACGGCAAGCATCCGAAGCTGACCGATGAGCCTCATGAGGCGCCGCGCAGGATCGCGCTCTGCGATGATGGGGATGTGTGACGGAAGAGATTCCTCCTCCCGCGATTCACACCTCCGCATACGTGACCACTCAATCTGACGAAACGCCCGAGGACACCATCCCAGTCTCGAATCTTCTCCTGCCGCCGCCACTGCGGAGGTGTCCGCGCCGCCATCGCAACCCCTGACCGGTGGCGTTGCTTCTGTTCCGCTTCCTCCATGATCGCTTCTCCGTCCGCCGCGTTTGCCGTCGCCCATTGACTGAGAACCGCCATCGCTACAAATGACACTACTATGAGTCGTAACCTGCTCCTCGGACTGCTGCTTAGCCTGGCCCTAACCGGGGCCCACGCCGGGTGCGTCGAGGAACAGGCCTGAACCAAGGCTGAAAAATCTGAGATGAGCGCCCTGGGCGGTGGGCCGAAGAAGCCGCCCAGGGCGTTTCCTTTTCTGCCGCCCAGGCTCCTTCGCCGCTCCCGACCTTGGGTCTAAAAGACGGAGGCAATGTAATGAGCAACTCGAACCCCGCGACCCACGGAAAATCCCGCCGAAGACTACGTACGTATCTTCGACACCACGCTCCGCGACGGCGAACAGGCGCCCGGATGCACCATGAACGTCGAAGAGAAAATCGCCATCGCGCGCCAGCTCGAGCGGCTCAATGTCGACGTCATCGAGGCGGGATTCGCCGCGTCGTCGCCGGGTGACTTCGAATCAGTCAGCCGCATCGCGCAGACTCTGACTGGTCCGCGCGTGCTGAGCCTTTCGCGCACCCGCATCGAGGATGTCGATTCGGCGCTGAGCGCGGTCGATAAGGCGAAAACTCCCGGCATCCACATTTTCATCGCGACCTCCGAAATCCACATGAAGTACAAACTCAACATGACGCGCGAGGACGTCCTTGATGCGCCGCGACCTGGGCGGTCACGCACGCGAAGAAGCATCTCGACTACATCGAGTTCTCATGCGAGGACGCGTCGCGCAGCGATTGGGACTTCATGGCGAAGGTCGTGACCGAAGTTGTTCGCGCCGGCGCGAGCATCATCAATCTGCCCGACACCACCGGGTCACGCGATTCCCGAGGAGTACGAGCAGCTCTTCAAGTACATGCGCGAGCATGTGCCGAACTCGGAGCACGTCATCTGGAGCGCGCATTGCCACAATGATCTGGGCCTCGGCGTCGCGAATTCGCTGGCCGCGATTCGCGGCGGCGCGCGTCAGATCGAATGCACCATCAACGGCATCGGCGAGCGCGCCGGCAACACCTCGATGGAAGAAGTGGTGATGGCGCTCAAGACGCGCAAGGACTTCATGAACGTCGAGACTCGCGTCGAGACGCCGCCAGATCTATCCCGCCTCGCGCCTGCTCGCGCAGGTCATCGGATGGCCGGTGCCGCCCAACAAGCCGATCGTCGGCGACAACGCCTTCGCGCATGAGGCCGGCATCCATCAGGATGGCGTACTTAAGTACAAACTGACGTACGAGATCATGAAGCCCGAGGACATCGGGATTCCGTCCAACAAGCTGGTGCTCGGCAAGCATTCGGGGCGCCACGCCTTCATCAATCGGCTCACCGAACTCGGCATCGACGTCAAAACCGTCGATATCCCAAGGCCTTCGCGGAGTTCAAGAATCTCTGCGACAAGAAAAAGATCGTTTACGATGACGACATCCTCGCGCTGGTGAACGAAGAGGCGCGCCGCACCTCCGAGGCCTACGAGCTGGTCGACGTCAGCGTGAGCTCCTCGACCCGCAGCACTCCGCAGGCCGAAGTCACGCTGCGCATCGAAGGCGCAGGAGCATTCCGCGAAGGGCAGTGGCGATGGCGTGGTCGATGCGTGCTTCAAGGCGATCCTCAAAGCGGCCGGCATCAATCCGACCCTCGAGCGCTATTCGGTCAAGTCGATCACCGGCGGCACCGATGCGCTGGGCGAGGTGAGCTGCCTGATTCGCGACGCCGGCATGACGGTTGCAGGGCAGGGTGCGCATAGCGACATCGTGATGGCGAGTGCGCTGGCATTGGTGAACGCGCTGAATCGTCTGAGGGCCCGGAGCTCGGCAATCGAAAAAGACGCCGCCGTCGGCATTTGACGCGCGTTCGGCACGCGTCTACGCGTGTAAGGTTGCGGATCGATGAAGGTGTTTCTGACGCAGCTTCGCGGCTATAGCGAGGACTTCGAGGAAAATTTCCGCGAGGTCGATCGCGTCCTCGAGAATGTGCGGCGCCGACTTTTCGTCCGATGACATCCTCCTGCTTCCGGAGCTGCTCGGCGGCGAATCGCCACGCCCGGAGTACGAAGGATTCGTTTCAGACCTCGCGGCGAAACTTGGATGCTTTGTGGTCGGAGGTTCTCATCACGATGCCGGTCGAGGTCGCAAGTTCAACTGCGGCGCGGTCGCAAACTCGACCGGAACTGTCGTGTCGCGGTATCAGAAACTGTGGCCGGATGGGATCGAGGTAAAAATGGGGATCGCGCCCGGGAGCAAAACCGGGCATTTCGAAGTCGCCGGATGCCGAGTGCTGGTCCTCGTGTGCGCTGACTTCTGGTATTCCAGCGTTATCTTGAGCCGACTCCATCCGCGCCCGGACCTCATCCTGGTTCCGACGTTTTCCATCAGCTTGCGATCGTCTCCGCTCGCCGCCAGATCGCTCTGGCAAAGTATGGCAATATCGCGCGCCTATGAATTTGGCGTGTATGTCGGCATCAGCGATTGGGCTCATCCCTGCGACTACCATGGGCTAAAGAGCAGCTCCGTCGCAGGCTTTGCCGATCCACGACCCCAGACCCATGACGGCTTTTTCTCGCCACTCGGAATTCAGACCATCATCGGACATGATCTGGAGCTGTCACGATTGCGATGGCTCCGCGAGCATCGTTCCACCCGTGCATTTCTCTCTGATGAAAATCTGACCCGGAGTCTCTCGGGCGCTCATCGCAAACTTCCGTTCCGCAATGTGGCCGGCTAAATCTGAAATGCGTCATAATTCAAACAGAACCTACATCGATCGGGGACTTGCCGCACGAGATAAGTTGGGCTAAACGCTAGACCGTTACAACTGATCTTCAGAGGCACCTCATCATAGATTTCCAACGGCAGCAGAGATTCTCACGCGCTCGGACAGCGCAACTTCTAAATGGCCTATAAGGTTCTAGTTCTCAGGGGTGACGGCATCGGTCCCGAGGTCGTCGGCGAGGCACTACAAGTTCTCAAGCTGGTTGCGCGCGGTTCCGCCGTCGACATCGATTTCAAGGACGGTATCATCGGCGGCCACGCCATCGATCAGTTCGGCACGCCGCTGCCGGATGACGTGTTGAAGCACGCGCAGGAAAGCGATGCGATTCTGCTCGGCGCCGTCGGCGGACCCAAATGGGATATCCCGACCGCGGAGCATCGCCCGGAGCAGGCGCTGCTCGGCTTGCGCAAGGCGCTGGGGCTGTTCGCGAATATGCGCCCGGTCAAGGCGGTCAAGGAACTGGTCGGCGCCTCGACCCTGAAGCCCGAGGTTATCACCGGCGTCGATCTGGTCGTCATCCGCGAGCTGACCGGCGGGATTTATTACGGCAAGCCGAGCGAACGTCGCCAGGGAAAAGACGGCCGCGAGGCGATCGATACCTGCGTCTACACCGAGGCCGAAATTTCGCGCGTGCTGCGCTTCGCCTTCGAGCTCGCGCGCAACCGGCGCAACAAGCTGACCTCGGTGGACAAGGCGAACGTGCTCGCGACCTCGCGGCTATGGCGCGAAATCGCGATGGAGCTGGCGAAGGAATACAAGGATGTCGCGTTCGAGAATCAGCTGGTCGACTCGATGGCGATGCATCTGATGCGCCGGCCCAAGGACTTCGACGTCGTCGTAACCGAAAATATGTTCGGCGACATCCTCACCGACGAAGCGTCGATGCTGGCGGGCTCGATGGGGCTGCTGCCCTCGGCCTCGCTGGGCGAAGAAATCAACAGCGCGGGTTTTCGAGTCGGTTTGTACGAGCCGATTCACGGCAGCGCGCCCGATATTGCGGGCCGCGACGAGGCCAATCCCCTCGCAGCGATTCTTTCCGCCGCGATGCTGCTCGATCATTCGCTCGGAATGCGCTCCGAGGCCGAATCGATCGAGCGCGCCGTCGAGTCCGTCGTGCATGATGGCTATCGCACCAAGGATCTCGGCGCCGCCGCCAAGGGCATGCAGCTCGGATGCAAGGCGATGGGGCGGCTGGTCCGCGAACGGATCGAAGCGCAACAACCGGAATCTGAATAGAGTGCCCCCAGCACGCGAACCGCGAGTAGCAGTAGTTGGTGCGACCGGCGCGGTTGGAAATCAACTGGTCGAGCTGCTGGAGACGCGCGCGTTCCCGAAAGGCGAGCTGCGCCTGTTCGCGATGGCCTCGCGAAACCGCCAGCACCATCGAAATCGAGGACGCCGAATTCGAGGTCGAGGAGTTCACCGACCCCCGAGGATCTGCGCGGATTCGATCTCGCATTCCTCGCGGTTCCGGAACGAGCCGCCAGCGACATCATCGCGCGCGGCCCGGCCCGCTGCTGATCGATCTCAGCGGCGCGCTGCGGATGCCGTCGGGGCAGCCGATCGTCGCGCCCGGCATCACCAGCCGCGAACGAATCAACGAGCTGCGCGGCAAGATGGTGTTCGAGACGCCGCATCCGGCGGCGCATGCGCTCGCGACGATTTTGCGCGCGCTCGGTAGTCGAAAGCGGCTTCGCCGCCGCGACGTTGCTGATGGGCGCCAGCGCGGGCGGTCGCGATCGCATCACGCAAACCGCGGAAGAATCTGCCGACTTGCTTAGCGGCAGCCTCGACCTCGAGGAGAACGAGTATCAGCGCGCGTTCAACATTCTGATCAGCGAAACCGAGCGCCATGTTTCCGAAGTGGTGCGCGCGCAATACTGCCGCGCTGATGGGAAATGCGCCGACCCTTTCGCTGCAGGTTCTCAGCGCGCCGATTCTGCATGGCTCGGTTCTTTCGATTCAGCTTCCGCCCGCGGAGCAGGCGGCGCAGTATGCGGAACGCTTCGCGCTGCACCCGGAATTCTTTTCGTCGAGGACAGCCGGCCTATGTGGCGTCATCGATGCGCTCGGGCAGGAGGCGATCGTGGTCAAGCTCGACCGCCAGCCGAGCGGCACCGCGCTGTTCGCGGCCTTCGACAATGCGCGGCTCGCGGCGCTAATCGCGATTTGGATTGCCGAAAATCTTCTGCTCACATCGCATTGATTTAAGGCGCACTGTGCCCCGCCCTTATTGAGTGCAGATCAAGCTCACCATCGAGTACGACGGGACCAACTACTCCGGGTGGCAATTCCAGAGCGGGCAGGATTCCATCCAGGCTCGCATCGAGGCCGCGCTGGAGATGATTTTCAAGACCCTGGTGCGGGTTCGCGCGCTCGGGCCGCACCGATGCGGGGTCCACGCGCGCGCGCAAGTTGCGGCGTTCACGCTTGCCGCGCGCGTTCGATGCTTTCGAACTTCAGCGCGCGCTCAATGCCATTCTTCCCAATGACATCGCGATCATGAACGCCGAGACCGTCGACGACAGTTTCGATCCGCGCCGCCACGCGATCGCGCGAGTCTATGAATATCGAATTCTCAACCAGCCCTGGCGGTCGGCGATCGAGCATCGCTACGCGTGGCTGATTCGCGATCCGCTCGATCTCGATCGGATGAACGAGGCCGCGCGCTCGTTCGTCGGCGAGCACGACTTCGCGGCGTTTCGCACCCTTGGCAGCGTGAAGTGAAAACCACCGTAAGCCGCGTTCAGATCAGCGAGTGGCGACGTGACGATGAGCACCATCTGACCTATCGCGTCGAGGCCGACAGCTTCCTGCGTCACATGGTTCGCACGATGGTGGCGACCATGGTCGAGGTCGGGCGTGCCAAGCTGGAGCCGCGGCGTGGTCGCCGAACTCCTCGCATGCCGAGAGCGCTCGATGGCTCCTGCTGCGGCGCCGTCGCAAGGCTTGTTTCTCATCGAAGTCCGCTACGGCGGTGAATTCCTGACCGCAGCGCGAAGTTCGATCGGGGGCTCGATGCAAAATCGAGCCGACCTGACGGGCTGAACTGCAAGCGCGGTCGGCGATCTGCGTTCGGGCACAAGGACCAAATGACCGCGTCTGTTGAAAAATCTGCCCGATCCTTAAGAAAAAAGCGTATTTTTGAAGCCCCGCCACTTGCAATAACGAAAGCGCTCGTTCACGCTTGCTTGACAGCCCATCAATCCGGGCGCAAGGAGGAGGATGATGACGCAGTCGCAAGTAGCAGCGCATCTCGCTGACAAAGTCGGGATCACCAAGAAGCAGGCCAAGACCGCGCTCGAAGAGCTCACCACCCTGGTAGTTCGCGAGCTGAAGAAGGAAGGGTCGCTGCGCCTGGCGGGGCTGGGGATTTTCCGCAAGCGCAAGAGCAAGGCGCGGATGGGGCGCAATCCCGCGACCGGCGAGGCGATCAAGATTCCCGCGCGCACGCGGCTGCGTTTCACCGCCGCGAAAGCGCTCAAGGACATGGTCCTCGGCACCAAATAGATTCAGTCCGGTTTGTCAGGCAGGCCGCGAGATGGATCTTTTTCCTACTCGCGGTTTGCTTTTTTGCTTCAGGAATTTCCCGCGGTCGACGCTTCCGGCGTGTGCACGTGCTCGGGACGAAACCCCATTCCGATCACGCGCGCGCGGAATTCGTCGCAGCATCGGCAAATCGTCGCATCAGCTTCAGAAAACCCGGCAGCGGCGGACGCTGAGTGCTTTGCAGAACAGGCGCTGATGAATCGATTCTGGATGAAGACCTGCAGGCCTTGCGTCATGCGGGTGGGAAACTCGCGCCGAGTCTGCACCTCGCGCAGCGCGTCGACACCGACCGGGCCGGCGTTGAAGCGTGGAACGCGAGAATATTCGCGGTCGCGATCGCATCCTGAATCGCGAGGTTGATTCCCACCCCTCCGATCGGTGACATCGCATGCGCCGCGTCCCCGATGCATAGCAATCCCGGACAGAACCACCTGCGCAAACGATCGACCGCAACTGACAACAGGCTGACTGGTTCCAGTCGCTGATTTCCCGCGACGCGATCGCCGAGATACGGCGCCAGCGTCGCGAGCTCGTTTTGAAAAGCCTCGAGTCCGCTTTTCTGCATTTGCCTCGAAGCTGCCCTTGCGGATGACAAACGCGCACTGCCAGTAGTCGCCGCGCTCGAGCATGAATCATGAACCGGCCCGCATCGACGCGACCGAAGGTCTGTCCTGGATCGCTCGGCACGCGCGAAATTCGCATCCACAACACGTCCATCGGCGCGCCGAGGTTCATCACTTCGAAGCCCGCTCGCGCGCGCATCGTCGAATGGCGACCGTCAGTGCCGACAACCAGATCCGCGCGAATCTCCAGCGCGCCAGTTTTGCTATGCGCGCGAACGCCGATCAAACGGCCGTTCTCATCGATAAGATCGGTCACCCTCGGTCTCCATCATCAGATGGAATGTGGATAGCGCCTGCCCTGCTCGCCATGAAATTGAGAAAATCCCACTGCGGCATAAACGCGATGAACTTGGAATGGGTCGGCAGATGAGAGAAGTCGGCGATGGTCACTTGCTCGTCGCCGAACTGCGCCTCCAGATGGCGCACCTCGTTGTGCGGCCGCTTGAGGAATTCCTCGAGCAAGTCCCAGCTCGTGCATCACCTGCAGCGTCGACGGATGAATGGTGTCGCCGCGAAAGTCGCGCAGAAAGTCCGCATGCTTCTCCAGCACCACGACCTCGATGCCGGCGCGCGCGAGCAGGAAACCGAGCATCATCCCCGACGGGACCGCCGCCCACTATGCAACATCGAGTATGAATCTGCTCCAAGCCGGAGGAGGTTGGCGAGCTCATTCGGAACCATCCGCAGTTATTTCGGGAAGCGCGGTTCCGCGCGCGCGCGGCGGCGCGAATCTCGCGCACCTTTCCCAGATACTCCTTCAGCCGCGCCTCGAAGCCGCGTTCCGTCGGTTGGTAGTATTCTTTGCCTATTAGTTGGTCGGGAAGAAAATCCTGCTCCGCCACCGCGCCCTCGAAGTTATGTGGATAGCGATAATCCTTGCCATAGCCGAGGCCTTTCATCAGCGGCGTCGGCGCGTTGCGCAGATGCAGCGGCACCGGCAGCGCGCCGAGCTCGCGGGTATCCTCGCGCGCGCTTGTTCATGCCGATATACGAGGCGTTCGATTTCGGCGCGCTCGCGAGATAGGTCACGCCCTGTGCGAGCGGAATCACGCCCTCGGGCAGGCCGACGAAATCCACCGCGTCCTTGACCGCGATCGCAATCTGAAGCGCGCGCGGATCGGCATTGCCGATATCCTCGGAGGCGAAAATCACCATCCGCCGCGCGATGAACATGCGGATCCTCGCCCGCCTCGATCATGCGCGTCATCCAGTACAGCGCCGCATCGGGATCGCTTCCGCGCATACTTTTGATGAACGCGGAAATGACGTTGTAGTGCTCCTCGCCCGCGCGATCGTAGAGCAGCGCCTTATGCTGCGCCGCCTCGCTGATGTGCGCGATGAGGATCTTCTTCGCTGCCCGACGTGCTGCGCGAGCTCAGCAGCAATCTCCAGCGTGTTGAGCGCCTTGCGCGCATCGGCGGAGGCGAGGCGAACCAGCTCCGCGCGTGCGTCATCGTCGAGCGTAAGGCCGAGTTTGCCGAGTCCGCGCTCGGGATCGTTCATCGCGCGATCGATGATAGTAGCGAGCGCCTCCTCGGAGAGCGGATTCAGCACCAGCACGCGCGCGCGCGAAAGCAGGGGCGCCACAACTTCGAACGATGGATTTTCGGTGGTCGCGCCAATCAGCGTGACGAGGCCACTTTCAACATGCGGCAGAAAAGCGTCCTGCTGCGCGCGATTCCAGCGATGGATCTCATCGATGAAAACGACTGTGCGTCGCCCAGTGGTTTCCATTTCGCGGCGCGCATCAGCCACCGCCTCGCGCAAGATCTGCGACCCCGGAACTGACGGCGCTGATCTGGATGAACTCGGCGTCGAGCTTCTTCGCGAGCAGCAGCGCGATGGTGGTTTTTCCGGAGCCTGGAGGTCCCCACAAAATCACCGAATGAAGCCTGCCCGCCGCAACCATCTCAGAAAGCAGTTTGCCGGGACCGAGCAGATGTTCCTGGCCCACAACCTCATCGAGGCTCGCGGGCCGAATGCGGTCGGCGAGCGGCTGCGCGGCCGGCTTTTTTTGCGGGAACAGGCTCCCCGATGCGGCTTTGCGCCTCATCCTTCGACGCTATCATATGAGGTCGTCGCGGCAAGCATTCGCGTAGAGAAGACTTCTCTGCGATACGTGATTCCCGTACTATGGCGATCCAATCAACCTTCGAATAGGACGATCGGAAGAGCGAGCGCAATTTGCGCGAACGTGGTTTCGATTTCGAGGCTGCGAAGGGAATCTTCGATGACGAGGTTCTGGAACAGATCGACGACCGTCATGACTATGGCGAGATGAGAATCGCTGCGACCGGGCAAATCGCTGGTCGATTCCTGGTCGTCATGTACACGTGGCGCGAAAATCGTCGGCGGATAATTTCAGCGCGACCCGCTAAAGAGAAAGAACGAAATGACTATCGTCGAAGCGTATCCCGAATGACCGGAGCCATTACGGTCGGGTCGATTGGGAGCGACTCGATCGCACTACCGACGAAGACATCGATCGAATGATCGCTTCAGATCCAGACACCGCGCCCGATCTTTCAGAAAATCGCGACTGGCGAAAAATTACCAACCCGCGAACTCCCGATGTGCGCGCGATTCGCCGCAAGCTGCGGCTCTCGCAGTCCCAGTTTGCCAAGCGCTTCGGCTTCAGCGTCCGCACCATTCAGGAATGGGAGCAGGGCCGCGCGCTGCCGGACCGCCCCGCGCGCATCCTGCTGCGCGTCATCGAGCGATCGCCCAAGACCGTCGCGCGCGCGGTCGCCGGAGCTTTAGTTCGCGTTTGCGTGAAAACATGGCGATGTTCTAGTTTTGGGGCGGGCTGGACAGGAGCCGGCACCACTTATGATCGTTGGCATCGATATCGGCGGGTCTACCACCGACGCCGTAATCCTTGAAAATGGCAGTATCCGCGTAGTCACCATCGAGGCGAATGATCCCGTCGCAGCCGCTGCCGGCGCGCTAGGGAAAATCGTCGGTGACGCGGGCATCAACCTTGGCGACATCGAATGCGTGGCCGCGACCGGTGCGGGTTCGCGCGCGCTCGGCGACCAGCTCTTCGGCCGTCCGGTGGTGAAGGTGAATGAGTTCACCGCCATCGGCGTCGGCGGGACTTCGCTCGCGAACAAGGAGCGCGCGCTGGTGGTCTCGCTCGGGACCGGCACCGCGATCGTCTCGGTGAATCGGCGCGGAGATTCGCCACGTCAGCGGCACCGGCGTTGGCGGCGGCACGCTGCTCGGCCTCGCGAAACATATGCTCGGCGTGTCGGGTCTCGATACGCTCGAGGCGATGGCGGGCCGCGGCGATCTCCATCGCGTTGATCTGAGCGTGCGCGATATCGCGGGCGGCCCCATCGGCGATTTGCCGCCGGGAACGACCGCCGCCAACTTCGGCAAGGTCAGCTCCGATGCGACGCAGGATGACAAGGCGCTCGCCATCATGAACATGATCGTCGAGGTCATCGGCGTGCTCGCGATTGCGACCGCGCGCGCCTGCGATCAGACCGACATCGTGCTGACCGGGAAGCTGACGCGGATTTTTCGCTTCATGCAGAATCGCCGCAAGCTCGAGTTCGTGTTCGGCCGCGGGATGGTGATTCCCGAGCACGCCGACTACGCGACCGCGATCGGCGCCGCGCGCACCGCGCTCAAAGCGCAGTAGCCTGGCTCCTCGAGGGCGGTTTCCAAACTCCAGCCGCGTCGCGTTAGAATGCGCGGACCGGTGCGCGTCCTGTGCGCGCCACTTCCGATCATAAGAAGAGGACGATGGCTTCAGAACTGCTCAAGGGATTTCGGATGCTCGATCTCACCGACGAGAAGGGCGCGCATGTGCGGCAAAATTTTCGCCGACCTCGGCGCCGAGGTAATCAAGGTCGAGCCGCCCGGCGGATGCTCGACGCGGCGCATCCCGCCGTTCCTCGAAGATGAAGTCGGACTCGATCGCGGGCTCTACTTCATCGCATACCAGGCCGGGAAAAAATCGGTGACCGCTAACCTCGAGACCGCCGACGGCCGCGCGCTGGTCGCCGACCTCGCGAAGAAATGCGACTTCCTGGTCGAGTCGTTCCAACTCGGCTACCTCGATTCGATCGGCCTCGGCTACGACGGCGCTCGCGAAGCTGAATCCGCGGCTCGTTTACACCTCGATCACTCCGTTCGGCGACAAGGGTCCCGGCAAAGACTACAAATGGGCGGATATCATTAGCTGGGCGGCGGGCGGCATGATGTACCTGATGGGCGAGGAGGGTAAGCCTCCGATCCAGATGGCGCTGCCGCAAGCCGGGCTTCACGCCGGCGCGCGAGGCCTCGGTCGCATCGCTCATCGCGCACTACCCGCGCCAGACCGACGGACTCGGTCAGCACGTCGTCGTCAATATGCAGGCCTGCATCGTGTGGACGCTGATGAACGAGCAGGCGATGCCGATTCTGCACGGCAATCATCTGCGCCGCGTCCGGCGTGTCACGCCGGGTCGCTCGGCGTGCGGCGCAAAATGGTTTTCCGATGCAAGGACGGCTACATCTCGAGCGTCATCGGCGCGGGGCCGACCACCAAGAATCTCATGGACTGGGTGCATCGAAGCGGGCTTCGGCGCCGACTGGATGAAGACCAATGGACTGGAGCACCTGGACGCCCGGGCCTGTTCATGAAGGCGACCGAGGAGGACCTCGCGCATATCACCGACATGGAAGACGCGATCGAGAAGTTATTCATGACGATGACGAAGGATGAGATCTATGCGCAGACGCTAAAGCGCCGCTTGCTGCTCGCGCCGGTTGCGACCGAGGCCGACATCGCGCGCGACGTGCAACTGAAGGCGCGCGGATATTTCGTCGAGGTCGATCACACCGACACTGTCGGGCGCAAGCTCACGATGCCGGGTCCGTTCGCGAAGCTCAGCGAGACGCCGATCGTGATCAATCGTCGCGCGCCGCGGCTCGGTGAGCACAACGATGAAATCTACGGCGAGCTGCTCGGGACGCAGCGCGCAACAACTCACCGAGCTGCGCGCCATCGGCGCGATCTGACCCGCGAGGAATACGATGAGCCGTTTCGCCTTCGAAGGAATTCACGTGCTCGACTTCGCATGGGTCGGGGTCGGGCCGATTACGACCAAGTATCTCGCGGACAATGGCGCCGATGTGATCCGGGTCGAGTCGGCCGCGCGCCTCGATGTGCTGCGCATCGCGCCGCCGTGGAAGGATGGCCAGCCGGGTCCCAACAGCAGCCAGTTTTTCGCCAGCTACAACACCTCGAAGAAGGGCATCACGCTCGATCTCAGCAAGCCCAGGGCGCGCGAGCTGATTCTGAAGCTCGTCCCGTGGGCGGATATTGTGTCTGAGAGTTTCACGCCCAAGGCGATGCGCAACTGGGGCCTGGACTACGAGCATCTGCGCAAAATCAAATCCGAACCTCATCATGTTTTCGACCTGCATGCAGGGCCAGACCGGCCCCAACGCGATGTATCCCGGGTTCGGCCAGCTGATGGCGGCGCTGTCGGGCTTTTACTACATCTCCGGCTACGGCGAAGGGCAGCCGCCCGCTCCGCCCTACGGCGCGTATAGCGATTTCGTCGCGCCGCGATTTCTCACCTCGGCGTTGATTGCCGCGCTCGATTATCGGCGGCGCACCGGCAAGGGCCAGTACATCGACATGTCGCAGTATGAGGCCGCGCTGCACAACCTCGCGCCCGCGCTGATCGATTATTTCGCGACCGGCCGCGAGCTCGGGCCGCAGGGCAACGCCTCGATGCGATACGCGCCGCACGGCGCCTATCGATGCGCGGACGAAGGTACCGAGGAGCGTTGGCTCGCGATCGCAGTCGCCAATGACGCCGAGTGGCAGTCGATGCTGAAGGCTCTGGGAGCGGACGCAGCAGCGACCCGCGCTTTGCCACGCAACTTTCGCGCATCGAGAATCGCGAGGCGCTCGATCGAGTTCGTCGGGGGCCTCACGCGCGGTCATTCGGCGAGTGACCTGACTGCGCGATTGCAGGCCGCCGGGGTTGCCGCGTATCCGGTGCAGAACTGCATGGACATCCATCAGGACGAGAATCTCGAGGCGTTCGATTTCTGGCATTGGCTCGAGCACAAGCACATGGGGCCGTCGCCGTATGAAGGATTGCAGCATCGCCTGAGCCGCACGCCGGGCGAACTGCGCAGTCCCGCGCCGGTGCTGGGCCAGCACAATGAAGAGATCTTCCGCGGCATGCTCGGCCTCACGCACCGAGGAAATCGAGCAGTTGCAAAAAGAAAACGTGATATTCTGAGGTCGATCTGGCATGACCGCGCCAACCTCTGATCGTGAGATACGAACTTCGCATCGCGCTGCGATATCTGCGCGCCCGCCGCAAAGACGCCTTCATCTCGGTGACGACGCTGCTCAGCGCGGTCGGCGTGATGATTGGCGTCGCCGCGCTGATCGTGACGCTGTCGGTGATGGGCGGTTTCGAGGCGAGCCTGAAGCAGCGCGTCCTCGCGCTCAGCTTCCAGGTCGAGGTCGTCAGCGTCGAGGGCTCGATTCCCGACTACTGCGAGCTGCAAAAGAAAATCGCGGCGGTGCCGCACGTGAGCGGCTCCGATCCATTCGTGCATCGGGCAGGCGATGCTCAGTTCGGGACGCGGACTCGGCGGCGTGGTGGTGCGCGGCATCGAGCCCGACAATCCCGTGATCACTTCGCAATGGTCGCGGTACATGACGCAGGGTTCGCTCGCCGATTTGCTCAAGGCCTACAATCCCGCGACGCCGGGGCAGCCGCCGCCGCAAGGTGCGATTGCGATCGGCGTGACGCTCGCGCAGAAGCTCAAAGTCAAGCGCGGCGACGCGATCCGCGTCATCGCGCCGATTGTTGGCGCGAGCGGCAATCTGACCGCGCGCAGCGCCAATTTCGTCGTCGGCGCGATTTTCGATTCCGGGATGGCGTTCCTCGACGCCAACATCGTGTTCATGGATCTGATGCGCGCGCAAAACTTTTTCGGGCGCCCCGGCGTCGTCGACGGCATCGATGTGCATCTCACCATCCTCGACGCCACCGATCAGGTCGCCAATACGTTGCGCAGATCCTGCCCGTCGCAATTTCGCGTGCGCAGCTGGGTGCAATACAACCAGTCAGCATCGGCCGGATTCGCGATGCTCAAGCGCGTGTACGCGATGGTGCTGATGCTGCTCATCGGAGTCGCCGCCTTCAATCTCATCGCGACGTTGATCATGGTGGTGATGGAGAAGCGCAAGGACGTCGCGGTGCTGATGGCGATGGGTGCGACGCCCTCTGAAATTCGCCGCGTCTTCACCCTCAAGGGACTGATCGTCGGGGGCGCCGGCACGCTGGCGGGGCTGATGCTCGGCGCGATCGGATGCGAACGTGCTCGAGCGCTATCACTTCATCCACATCTCGCGCGAGGTCTATGGGATATCGTCGGTGCCGATCGCGGTCGATCCGATAAGTTTCGTATGGGTCGCGATCGCCTCGATGGTGCTGTGCCTGCTCGCGACGATCTATCCAGCGCGGCAAGCCTCGCACGAACTGCCGGTGGAAATTTTCCGGACCTGATTTTCAGCGCTCGTAAACCGCTCGCCCTTCGAAGTAGGTCGTCAGCACTTTCGTATCCGCCATGTCGGCGACCGCCGATCTCGAACAAATTGCGATCGAGCACGATCAGATCGGCGGATTTTCCTGCTGCGAGCGAACCCGTGACGCTATCCATTCCCATCGCGCGCGCGGGATTGAGCGTGTAGGTCTCGATCGCCGCCGCGAAGGTCGATCGCCTGCTCCGCCCACAACGCGCCATCGAATTTGCCGTCCGGATTGCGCCGCGTGATCAGCCCTTCCATGCCTGACCATGGGTCGGGATTCGGAATCACCGGCCAATCGGTGCCGGTCGCGATGAGCGCGCCCGCTTCGCGCAGGTTGCGATTGGGCCAGTATTCGCGCACCCGCTCGCCGACCGCCTGCTCGATTCCATCGATGATCTGGTTCGGGTACCACAGAATCGGCGAGAGGTCGGCGACCACATTCAACTCCTTGAAGCGGGGCACATCGGTGCGGTCGACGAAACCGGCATGCGCAATCTGATGTCTCAGGTCGGTTGCACCCCTGAATGAACGGACCACATCGATAGCATCGAGCGCGGTGCGAACTGCGCCGTCACCCGCGCAATGAATTTTCACACCGAGCCCGCGCTCTTCCTGCTTTGCGATGAGCCGGGCCAGTTGGGGCAGAGTTTTGATGGTGGTGCCGCGAAAGCAGCATCCGTGCGCCTTGTCGGGGAGATATGGATCGATGAAATGCCGAGGTGCGCGACATCGGCACGCCGTCCATGAAAATTTTGACGTAGCTCGGCCGCACGTGCGCGACTCGCGAAATTTCGCGCGTTGATCGATCAGCTCGTCGCCGACGAGGTCGTTCAGAAATCCGGCGGGCTCGGCCATCATCGATCCGACCACCCATGCGGAAAGTTTCCCTTGCGCGTCGAGGGCGTTATAGGCGGCGAGGACCGCGCCGCTCACCGCGGCATCCTGGAGGCCGGTGACGCCGAAAGTGTTGAGGATTTCGACCGCGCGCGCGACCGCCGAAACATTGGCCTCCAGGGAGTAGGGATTTGCGACTTCAGCGGCATGCTCAACCGCGCCGACCGCAGCCTCGAACAGAAGTCCGACCGGCTTCCCCGACGCCTCATCGCGAACGATTACGCCGTCGTGCGGATCGGGAGTGTTCGCATCGATGCCGGCGAGTTCCAGCGCGCGCGAATTGACCCATCGATTGTGCACGCTGTCATCGCGCAGCAGCACCGGATGTCCCTCGCTCGCCTCATCGAGCGCGCGTAGCGTGTCGAGCGATGAGAGCGTAGTGGTGAAGTTGCTTCCCCACGAGCCGCCGACGATCCACGCGCCGGGCTTGGCCTTGCGCGCATCGGCGCGCACCGCGGCGAGCACTTCTTCGAGCGAGAGGGTCGGCAGAAAATGGCATTCGAAGAGATCGGCGCGCCCGCCGAGAATCGGATGCACGTGGACATCGTTGATGCCCGGCATCGCCATCTTGCCTTTCAGATCAATGACGCGCGTTCCTGATCCGGCAAACGCTTTCACGCCCTCGTTGGCGCCGACGAAAGCGATTTTGCCCTCACGGATCGCGATCGCCTCGGCCCACGGGTTGGCGGCGTCGACGGTGTAGATTTTTCCGTTCTGAAGGACCGAATCGGCGTGGATATTTTTTGTCACGGTGGAGGCCATTTCTGTCGCTCGGATGCGAATGGGCCTTTATCGCGCAAATTCACCATCGCGATCAATGCGCCGCGGGAAACCCGAGGTTCGCATGAAACCCAACGGCCACCATCCGACCGCGGTTAGAGACTCTTTAGAAACTCGAGCAGCTCGGATTTCTGCCGGTCGCTCAGGCCGGTGCCCCACGCATGGCCTTCGTTCGAATTGCCCGGCAGGGTCGTATCATAGAGAAATGCTCCCGGCGTCTGCGCGGTTTCAAACCCGACGTTGACCGGATCGAACTCCCGCGAGCCGAGGTAGAACTGGGCCAGACGCTGGGTGGGCGGCGTCAGCATTTGCATGAGGCTCGGCACCGATCCGTTATGCAGATAGGGCGCCGTGGCCCAGATGCCGTTGAGCGGGCGCGCCTTGTAGGACTCCGGATCAAACGATGAGGCGCGGCGGATTTTTTCGTATTCGTCGATTTCAGCTTCGAGTCCATCGAAGGGATGGTTCAACAACACGCCGATCACCCCGTTGTCGAGAAAATCGGAGCCGGGCGCGGTCGTTCCGAAAAGGTCGCCGCCGATGATGAACTCCTTGGTACCCTGCAAAATTCCGGTGAGGCCGGAGCGGGTCGCGTAGTTCACCGTCATCGAGGGATCGGTTCCGACCTGGGTGGCCGGGATCATCACCACCGCGATATCGAGATCGGTCCGAGTTCGATCGATCACCTGATGGCATCCGGCGCAAATCTGATCGTAGATCACTTTCCCTTTCGCTGCCTTGGCGTGATTTAGGCGCGGCAGGTAGCGGTCCGGCCAGGCCGGCGAGAGCAGTCCCTCGACCCATACTTCCAGATTACCGAGATTGTCGAGATTGACCGTCGAGGGGTAGCCGTCCCCGGAGTTCGGCTCGATCTGGAGGTTGCCGAAGACGCCGATGACCTCGCCGATATTGCGCGCGATCGGTCCAATGAGGCCGGCATTGGAAGCCGAGCCATTCCACTGCACCAGGTCCAACTGGGCCGTAGTCCACAGAAATGGATACGAAACCGGATCGTCGGGCGGTATGATGTTGGAGGGCTCTCCCACGCCGTCGCCCATCAAAACATTGAAGATGTTTCCGAACGCATCGGCGCGCGCGAACCCGGGCGGATGGGCCGGAGTGTTCTGCATATTGCGGCGCACCAGTTGCTGGGTGACATTCGCAAGATCGGCAAAAAGTGCGTCCGCCTGTGCCTGAGTATGATTCGGTCCGAGGACCGCGTTGGCGAAGCGGCTGAACTTGCCCGAATCGTCCACGGTGGCTTCGAGAGCCTCGATCAGCGCGTTGAACAACGCATTGAAGTTCGCCAGGGTGCCCGCGCCTTCAATCTGCATTCCGACGTTTTTGTAGTTGAGCTGGCTGACATGACAAAACGCGCAGGTGGGTCCGAAATACGCGACCTCGCTGGCCGGATCGATGTATTTGGCAAACCCGATCGGCAGACCGTCAGCATTCAATGCGCTCGGCGGCGCCGGCAAATAGCCAAAGCTCGCGAGATAATCATTGGCGGCAAAAGGCGCGCTGCTGGTCGGCTGCTCGAGCGCCAGCAGATAGTCGTAGCGCAACAATTCGGAGCCCTGCGGCGTGAAGTGGAAGTTCTCCCGGGTCTGGTCATCCCATCCCTGGTCGAGGGTCACGACCTGAATTTTTTGCGCATGACTCGAAGAGCTGGAGGAATTGTCCGCACCGCCGCACCCTACAATCAGTAGGGAGAGCGCGAGAACCAGTCCGCCGGCAACCCAACCGGCGCAGCCCTCTGCCCCGTTTTTGCGCACGCCTATCAGCGAATGTGGCTTCATAGATCCCCCCGGATCCTGCTCGGAAGCTGGAAAACGCTATCACACAGGGCAATTACGAAGATCAAGCCCGAGCGAGGTTTCGTTGTTGCTAGAGCTGCGCGGAATCGGCGGACGTCGCGATCAATACGCCGCGGGTAGGTACGGAGCGCGCGGTCGCGCGGCAACCGCGCATCCAGGATTCATCGGGGCGTTCGCGAACGCCCCCTACGGTTTTAAAAGGCAGTGGCGATAATCGAAGGTGTGCCGACTCGGCGGCACGGTCCTAGAGCTGCGCGGAATCGGTGGATACATCGGTCGGCGTCACGGTTACCTCAACCTCGATCACTTGATCGGCGCCGCCCAGCGCGACTCCCTTCAGCGGTGGAACATCGGAATAGTCGCGGCCCCATCCGAGCGTCACGTGACCGGTGCCCGGAATCACATCGTTGGTCGGATCGATGTCGAGCCATCCGAAGCCGGGGCAGTAGACTGACAGCCATGCGTGCGAGGCGCTCGCCCCGATGTTGTCGTCGTCGGTGCGGAGATAGCCGCTGACGTAGCGCGCGGGCAATCCGAGCGAGCGCAGGCACGCGATCATCACATGGGCAAAATCCTGGCAGACGCCCTGGCGCGCATGAAAAGCCTCCGCTACCGGAGTGGTTACGGTGGTGGCGTCGCGGTCGTATTTGAAGTCCGTGAAGATTCGATGGCACAGATCGATCGCGCATTGGAGCAGCGGGCGCGCGGCCGCGAAAGACGGTTTCGCGTAATCGGCAAACTCTTTCGCGGGAGCAACTCGTGGTGACTCGAAGATGAACTGATACGCGTCGAAGGAGTCTTCGCTGTCGCGATGGCCCACCACCTCGCGCACCTGCTCCCACGGCGGCGTCAGCGCGGGATGAATCGCGTCAATGGCGCGGGTTTCGACCACGCTGTGCGCCGTCACCCGCAAGACTTCGTGCGGTTGGTCGATGGTGAAACTCGTGACCGCGTTGCCGAAGTAGTCCTCGCGCTCGACCGAGAAACCGGAAATCGGCTCGATGACTAGCTGATGCTCGAGCAGGGTCTGATCGCGTCCACTGCGCGGTGCGAGGCGCGCCTCGGAGTGGCAGATGGCGACCGCCTCGCCGTACGAATAGGTGGTTCGATGAAAAACGCGCAGCATCATGATGATGACGAAATTCCTCTCACGAGGCTGACAACTGCTGCGAGGCCATCGTGTGTTCGAAGTAGTCGCGGGCGAGCGCCTCAGAAAGCGCGCGCAAGCCGGTCGCCAGCACGCCGAGGAGAGTTTCGAGGCTGCCCCATTCGCCGTCCTCGCCGGCGCGAATGAGCTCCTGCGCCTCGGCCAGTTGCACGGTGCTCAGCAGCTTCACCGCGATGCGCCAGCGCGCGCGCCGATGGCCGTTGACCGCATGATCGGGAAGCGCCTCGACATGCTCACGCAAGCGGGCAAGCTGGAAGGCCGCGGAACGCGGATTGGCCTCATCGAGCAGGAGCAGGTCGAGGACCAGATCAGCGCGCATCGAGGTGAGATATCGCGAGCGGTAGGTGAGCGAGCTGTCGGCGATCTCGAGCAGGGTTTGGAGCTCGCCACTCTCCTCGTGGTTGCCGGCGGTCAGGCCGTGGCGGAGCAGCTCGACCATCTGCAGAGCGCGCTCGAGGCGGCGGCCGATATCGAGAAAGCGCCATCCATCGCCGCGGGTCATGCTCTCCATCACCAGGCCACTGAAGGCCGACAGAGTCATAATGGCGTCATCGAGGAGGCTGAGCGCGCGACCCATTCGTAGCGGCTCGATGGGCGGCGGCGAGGCGAACTGCTGGTCGAAGCGGTTGAGGATGCGCCATGCGTCGGCGGAGAAGCGATCGCGGAGGAGCCATGCAACGCGGCGCATTTGACTGAGGGTCCAGCCGAGGCTGCTTTTGGCGTCGGAATCGTAGACCACGGCGAGCATTTCGCGCTCTATCGACGCGTCGCGGTTCGCCGGATTGCCGTTGGATTCGACCGGCTTGATTGGCAGATGGCCGAGCGCAGCCATGATTCGTACTCCGGATTCCAACCCCGCGACATTGCTCGGATCTGACTCCTGGTACAGGCGCGTGAGGACTGCGCGCGCACTGCGGACCCCTGACTCGACGCGTTCGGCATAGCGTCCGAGCCAGAACAGATTGTCGGCCACCCGGCTCGGCAGGTCGAAGGTCGCTCTGCTCACTTCGAGTGAAGTCGAGGCGCCGGTCAACAGGGTAGTCTGCGGGACCGGACCGCTCGCCATCACCCAGGTGTCTTTGCTGCCCCCGCCATGCTGCATCGAGGCGACGAGGCTATCGAGCGACGAGGTGATGCGCGTGAGCCCTCCTGGCATCACGGAATAGGAGCCTTCCGATGCGACGGCATAGATGCGGAGCACCATATGCCTCGGCGCGAGCCCGCCACCCTCCTGCCAGACCGGAACCGACGACAGCGCGACTTGTTCTTGCGCCACATAGTCGGCCGGGCTGTGGCGAATGTCGTCGCGCAGCTCATCGCGCGCGGCCGCGGAGAGCTTCGCGCCGAAGATGGGCAGCCGGCGCGCATTGCCGAAGGTTTGTTTGATGACGAGCCGTTCGACATTTTCGAGGACGTGTGCGAGCGGCTCTTCCTCGCCACACCACCAGGTGGCAACGGTGGGCATCTTCAGCTCTTCATCCAGTAACTGCTTGCAGAGAGCGGGCAGGAAGGCCGCGGTCGCTGGCGACTCGAGCAGGCCCGAGCCGAGCGCGTTGACGATAGCCACGTTGCCGGCCCGCACCGCCTGCACCAGGCCCGGCACCCCGAGCACCGAGTCCTCGCGCAATTCGAGCGGATCGCAAAAGCTGTCATCCTGGCGGCGCATGATGAGATCGACCGGTAGCAGCCCGCCCAGCGTTTTGAGGAAGACCGCGTTGTCGCGCACCGTCAGATCGCCGCCCTCGACCAGCGTGTAACCGAGGTAGCGTGCGAGAAACGCATGCTCGAAGTAAGTCTCGTTGTAGGGCCCGGGCGTCAGCAGCACCACGCGCGGATTGTCATGATGATGCGGCACCAGGCCGCGCAGCGTTTCACGGAAGGCCTGGAAGAAATCCGCCAGTCGCCGCACATGCGTCGCACGAAAGACATCGGGCAGCACCCGCTGCGACACGAGGCGATTTTCCAGTGCGTATCCGGCGCCCGAAGGAGTCTGGGTGCGATCGGCAATCACCCACCATTGGCCATCAGGTGAGCGCGCGAGGTCCGCCGAATAGTTGTGCAGATAGATATTGCCAGGAACCGCAACGTTGCAGCATGGCCGCAGAAATCCCGGATGGCGGAAGATCAGTTCCGGTGGAAACAGGTTGTCATGCAGCAGGCGCTGCGGTCCGTAGAAATCGGCGAGCAACGCATTGAGCAGGGTTGCTCGTTGCCGCATCGCAGCCTCGATCGAGGCCCATTCCTTCTCTTCGATTACGCACGGAAGCGGATCGAGCGGCCACGGACGATCCGTGCTGCGCGGATCTCCATACACATTGTAGGTAACGCCGTTGTCATGAAGCAGACGCCTTCCTTCCTGCCATCGATTGGCGAGGCCACCCGGTCCCATCGCCGCGATCGAATCCATCAACGGCCGCCAATGCGAACGGATCTGCGCATCGGATGCGAGCATCTCGTCGTAAAATGCCGCATTGGATTCGTATCGCGATATGGACGCGAGGCTGTCACGTGGCGCGCCGGCGGCCTGACTCATCGGATCATCCCCACCTTCGAGCAGCTAGCGACATACAACGCGCGCGCGAAAAGTTCTAGTAGACGTCACCACCCTTGAATGATGCCGTGCGGCGCAGGTCGAGGGTAGTTGGGAATTGCGGGTTGAATTCATCGGCAGGCCGCGCCATCGGCCCCGGCGTATGGCCGAAGGCGACGAAGCGCGCCGCCCGTCGCGCTTCTGCCTCATTCGCGTTGACCGGGAAGGTCTCATAGCTGCGTCCACCGGGATGCGAGACATGATAGGTGCATCCGCCGATCGAGCGTCCGGTCCATGAATCGAAGAGATCGAACACCAGTGGCGTATGCACCGGGATCGTCGGATGGAGGCATGATGGAGGTTGCCACGCGCGATAGCGTACGGCGCCGATAAACTCTCCTCGCGAGCCGGTCGATTTGAGCGGTACCCGACGGCCATTGCATGCGATCAGATATCGATCGCTGGCCATCCCATTGATTCTCACCTGCAGTCGCTCCACCGATGAATCAACGAAGCGTGCGGTGGCACCGCCCGCGGGTTCTTCGCCTAATACGTACCACGGCTCCAGCGCCTGGCGCAGTTCGATATCGATGCCGGCATAGTTCACGCGGCCATACACCGGATAGCGGAACTCGAAATGTGGCGCGAACCAATCGTGCTCGAACGGATATCCGGCGCGACGTAGATCATCGAGTACGTCGCGAAAATCCGCGGATACGAAATAGGGCAGCATGAAGCGATCATGAAGCTGGGTGCCCCATTCGATGGGCCCGCGCATAAATGGTTCGCGCCAGAACCATGCGACCAGTGCGCGGACCAGCAACTGCTGCGTAAGGCTCATCCGCGCATGCGGCGGCATCTCGAAGCCGCGCATCTCGAGCAGTCCGAGACGTCCGGTCGCGCTGTCCGGCGAGTAGAGTTTGTCGATGCAGAACTCCGCGCGATGCGTATTGCCCGTCAGATCGACCAGGATGTGGCGAAAGATTCGATCGACCAGCCACGGCGGACAATACGCGCCGCCCGGGTTGGGAATCTGGCTGAACGCGATTTCGAGTTCGTAGAGGTTATCGTTGCGCCCCTCGTCGATGCGCGGGGCCTGGCTGGTCGGTCCGATGAACATCCCCGAGAACAGATACGAGAGCGCGGGATGATTGAGCCAGTAGCCGAGCATGCTGCGCAGCAAATCGGGACGGCGCAAAAATGGACTGTCGGCGGGCGACGCACCGCCCATCGCGAAATGGTTGCCGCCGCCGGTGCCGGTATGGCGTCCATCGAGCATGAACTTTTCGGTGCCGAGGCGCGAATTGCGCGCATCTTCGTAGAGCGAGGTCGTCAGATGGACCAGCTCGTCCCAGTTGTGCGCGGGATGGATGTTGACTTCGATGACGCCGGGATCTGGCGTCACGGAAAATTTGTTGATGCGATAATCCACCGGCGGTGTGTAGCCCTCGATTACCACCGGCATCTTCAGATGCGCGGCGGTGTCCTCGATCGGCGGTGAGCAATTCGATGTAGTCCTCGGTGCTCGTCAGCGGCGGCATGAAAACATAGAGCTTGCCCTCGCGCGGCTCGACGCATAGCGCGGTACGAACGATCCATGGCGCCGACTCGCCCAGCGCGGGCTTCTTGTCGCGCACATCGCCGAGGCGTCGCGATTGGATCTTCGGTTCCGCGGGCTGGATGTGTTTCGGTTCTGGCAGCGGCGGCAGATTTCCGGTCGGATCGGTCGGGAAAAATTGCGGCGCGTCGGATGCTGCGACCCATGGCAAGCTACTTAGTGGTAAGCGCAGGCCGAGCGCAGAATCACCCGGCATCAGGAAGATATGCTGCCCGCGCAGCATCCAGAGCCCGGTTTGCCATTCGGGGCCGCTCTTGCCGATGCCGCGTTGGAGCGGCAGCACGTATCCGGTGGGCGTTTCCAGTCCGCGCTCAAAGACGCTTCGGAGGCGCTCGCGCTCGCCCGGGTCTTCGAGGCGATTGTCGATGGGATCGACGTTGACCGGTAACTGCCGTTCTTTTTGCAGATAATGGACCGGGTCTTCGAATGCCGCGTTCACGTATCCCGAATCGATGCCGAGACGGTTGGCGACCGTCTCCGAGAAGCGTTGCGCCTCGGCCGGACCGAATGCTGACTTGGAGTCATCGCGCGCGAAGAGGTTCTCGTCGCGCCACATCGGCACGCCGTCCTTGCGCCAGTAACAGCTCAACGCCCAGCGCGGCAGCGGCTCACCCGGGTACCATTTGCCCTGTCCATAATGCAGCAGGCCGCCGGGTGCGAAGCGATCGTGCAAACGCCATAGAAGCTGCTCGCTGAGTTTGCGCTTGGCGGGCCCAAGCGCCGCGATGTTCCATTCGGCGCCTTCCATGTCATCGATCGAAACGAAAGTCGGCTCGCCCCCCATCGTAAGGCGGATGTCGCCCGCGCTGATGTCGCGATCGATTTGAAAGCCGAGCGACTCGATGCGATGCCATTGCTCGTCGGTATACGGCAGCGTCACCCGCGGATCTTCATGAATCCGCGCGATGCTCATCTCGTGATGAAACTCGACCTCGCACGGACCGACCTGGCCCGTGACCGGCGCTGCCGACGACGCCTCGGGTGCGGTCGCGAGTGGTATATGCCCCTCGCCGGCAAAGAGTCCCGACGTTGGATCGAGGCCGATCCATCCCGCGCCCGGAAGATAAACCTCGGCCCACGCATGCAGATCGGTGAAGTCTTGCGAAGGACCGACCGGACCATCGAGCGGTTTCATATCGGGCTTGAGCTGGATGAGATATCCCGAGACGAAGCGCGCCGCGAGGCCGATGTTGCGCAGAATCTCGACCAGCAGCCATGCGGTGTCGCGGCAGGATCCTTTTTTCAGGGTCAGCGTCTCTTCGCACGACTGGATGCCGGGTTCGAGCCGGATGACGTACCCGATCGCGTGCTGAAGTTGCTGATTCAACGCGACCAGGAAATCGACGCATCGCTTGGGCGTAAGATCGATTTCCTTCAGGTACGCACGCAGCTTGGGCCCTGGAGGTTGTACGAAGAGAAACGGCGCCAGTTCCTTTCGAAGATCATCGTCATACTTGAACGGCCAGTTCTCGTGCTCCAGGAAAAAATCGAACGGATTGATCACCGATACTTCGGCAATCAGATCCACTTCGACTGAGAAATGATGAACCGGCTTCGGGAAGACTATCCGCGCGAGGTAGTTGCTTTGCGGGTCCTGCTGCCAATTGATGAAATGATCGCGCGGCTCGATTTTGAGGGAATACGCCGTGATCGGCGTTCGACAATGCGGCGCGGGCCGCAGCCGGACCACTTGCGGCGAGAGCTCGACCATGCGGTCGTACTGATAGTCAGTCTTGTGATGCAGAGCGACTCGAATTGCCATCAGGAGTCACTATAGGCAGGCGCCGAAAATTGTCGCCAACCGATGTTTGATGCATCAAGGCGGCTGAATCTTCGCTCCAGCTCCTTCGTCTCAGCTATCTAGAAGATCGACGACCCTCTATGCTCGCCCAAGAACCTTTCACCCTAAAAATATCTCGTTGCGCCCCGGAAACCAGCCTTATGCGTTCCTTGAGAGTTCAGCACTCGACGGTCTATCGCTACAACAAACCGGTCACGTTCGGTGATCATCGGATGATGCTGCGCCCGCTCGGGAGCCATGATCTGCGCGTGGTCGCCACTCGTTTGACCATTAACCCGCAGCCGGTGCGGATGCGCTGGCTCCATGATGTGTTCGGAAACTCCGTCGCGGTCGCGTCATTCAACAATTCCGCCACCGAACTCCGCTTCGATAGCGAAATTGACCTCGATCATTACGAGACCACTGAGCCCGACTGCCCAATCGAGCCGTATGCCGAAACCTATCCATTCCATTATTCGGCAGATGAGATTCCCGATCTGACCCGCTCTATCGAACGGCAGTATCCCGACCCTGAGCATCAGGTGGATCTGTGGGCCAGGCGCTTCGCGCAGAATAATGGCCAAACCAACACGCTGGCGATGCTGACCGCCATGACGCAATCGATCAAAGCGGAAGGTTTCAAGTACGCCGCTCGTGTCGAAGAAGGATGTCAGACGCCGACTCAGACATTACAAATGAAAAGCGGCACCTGCCGCGACTTCGCGTTGCTGATGATGGAGGCAGTGCGGTCCTTGGGCCTCGCGGCGCGCTTCGTGAGTGGTTACCTGTACGTCCCGGCGGCGGATAACGGCGGTAACATCGGCGGCGGCGCCACGCACGCCTGGCTGCAAGTCTACCTGCCGGGCTCGGGTTGGATGGAGTTCGATCCAACCAACGGCATCGTAGGAAATCGCGATCTGATTCGCGTCGCGGTGGTGCGCGATCCGACGCAAGCAATTCCCATCGCGGGCAACTGGACCGGCGCACCGGGGGACTTCGCCGGGCTGACGGTCGACGTTCGCGTTACGGCTCGGGCGGAAGATTGATCGACAGGCCCGATCTATTCGACCTTCAACTTGTTCTTCACGCTCTTAACACCGGAAGTGGTCTGCGCGACCGCTTGCGCATGATCCGAGATGTCGCCGGTTGCTACTTTGCCGCGTAGCGTAACGACTCCCGCTACCGTCGTGACGTGGATATCTGCGCCGGTGGTGATTTTATCGTCGTGCAGCGCATCTTTGACCTTCGCGGTCAGCGTGGTGTCATCGATGGCGGTGACGGTTCCGTGGTAGGCGTGACTGACGGCGCTCTCCGCGGAGCTACCCGCTTCTTTCATTTGCGTGCTCGCCGATTGCGCGCTCGCCGACCCCGCTAGAGTCGCCACCATTATCAAGGTCAATGAGATGGTGCTGATCGATTTCATATTCCCTCCCGAAAGCGTCTAGCGCATTTTCCTGAAGCAGTTGCGTACCTCGCGCACGAAGGTCTCCGGCTGCTCGAAGGCCGCGAAATGCCCGCCCTTGTCCAGCTCGTTGAAGTAGACCAGCTTCGAGTAGCGCTTCTCGGCCCAACGCTTCGAGCTGCGGAAGATTTCCTTCGGAAAAATCGAGCATCCGACTGGAATCGTAATGGGTTCCATCACCGGCGCACGGAAGCTTTCCCAATACAGGCGCGCCGATGACGCCGCGCAAGCGGGCAACCAGTACAGCATCACGTTGTCGAGCAACTCGTCGCGCGTGAGCACGTTCTCCGGATGCCCGTCGCAATCGGTCCACGACCAGAACTTCTCGAGGATCCAGGTGAGCTGTCCCGAGGGCGAATCCGTCAGGCCGTAACCGACTGTCTGTGGACGGGTGCTCTGCTCCTTCGAATATCCCGAATCCCAATCGGCATAATACTTCATGCCTTCGAAGGCGGATTTTTCCTTGTCCGTCAGATCCGGGGTCGCCGGATCAGGGCGCGTGATCGGCATGTTCAAATGAATGCCGACGCAGTTCGCCGGATCCTGAATGCCAATGCAGGTGGTCACCATCGAGCCCCAGTCGCCTCCCTGCGCCCCATAGCGTTTGTAGCCGAGCCGCGGCATGAGCTCCGACCACACGCGCCCGATGCGCTGCACGTTCCATCCACTGCGAGTGGGCTTGTCCGAAAAGCCGTAGCCCGGCAGCGACGGACATACAAGATGAAACGCATCGGAGGCCTCGCCGCCATGCGCGGTCGGATTCGTAAGCGGCTCGATCACTTTGTGAAACTCGACGATCGATCCCGGCCATCCGTGAGTCATCACCAGCGGGAGCGCGTCGGCATGCGGCGAGCGGACGTGGATGAAGTGGATGCCGACGCCGTCAATGTCAGTCTTGAATTGCGCGAACCGGTTGAGGCGCGCCTCACGCGCGCGCCAGTCATACTTTTCGAGCCAGTAGGCGCAAACCTCCTTCGCGTAGGCGAGCGGCAAGCCCTGCGTCCAGTCGTCGACGCATTCGCGCTCCGGCCACCGGGTGTGGCGCAGGCGATGCTTGAGGTCTTCGAGTTGTTCGTCGGTAGCCGCGATGCGAAAGGGTTGGATGTCGGTGCTCATCGGCGTGCGCCTCCGTGACGTAGGATTCGAGAAGAGTTGTTGCCGACCGACTTTTCGGTGTCAAGCGCCATCGGTCGCGCTATGTTCTTGGCTTCGGAGGCTCCTCTCATGGCAGGTACGGCAGGATTCATTAGCGAGCCGGCGCGGCAGACGCCGATAAAGGCGGAGACCGAGGTGCTCGTCATCGGCGGAGGGTCGGCCGGCGTTTCGGCGGCAGTCGCGGCGGCGCGCAACGGTGCCGAGGTGATCCTCGTCGAGCGGCTCGGGATATCTCGGCGGGCTGGCCACTGGCGGTCTCATCGCGCTGTTGCTCACGCTCGATGACGGCCGCGGCCGGCAAGTCATCGGCGGTCTATGCCAGGAGATCACGGATCGCTTGCAACGTCGCGGCGCCGCGCATTTTCCCTCGAAGGACGAATGGGGCAGTGCCGACGAGAAACTCATCGCGCACAACCAGCAGTGGGGTCTGGTGTGGGGCCACGGGCCGCATCGCGTGCGCTACTCAGTCGCGTACGATGCCGAGGAATTCAAGTTCACCCTCAACACGATGACCGAGGAGGCGAAGGCGCGCGTGCTGTTCCATAGCTATGCGTGCGATGCGATCGTCGACGGCGATCGCATCACCGGCGTGACCTTCCAGAGCAAGTCGGGACGCTTCGCGATCCTCGCTAAAACCGTCATCGACGCGAGCGGCGACGGCGACATCTTCACCTCGGCGGGCGCGCCATATGAAAAGGAGTCCGTCCTGCCGTGGTTATGGTTCACGATGGGCGGCGTCGAGAATGCCGAGGCCGCAATCGAAAAGGGCCGCTGGTTCTTTCGTACGCTCGGCGACGGGCGCGTGCTGCTTCCGTGGGGCGCGACCGAACGCATCGCACGCAAAATCGATGCGACCGATCCCGACGACCTCAGCTATGCCGAATTGGCGTGTCGGCGCCGTGTGATGGAACAGGTCGACAGCATGCGCGCCGAGATCCCAGGCTTCGCGAGCGCCCACATCTGCCATATCGCGGATCAGCTCGGTGTTACGGAAAGCCGACGCCTTGTAGGCCGCCATGTGCTCGCACGCGACGACGTGAATCAGCCTTGCGACGACGTCATTGCGATCACCGGCAACTGGACCCAATACGAATCACTCTACTACATCCCGTACCGCTCGCTGCTGGCGGCGCAATTCACCAACCTGCTGGTCGCCGGACGATGCATATCCGTGGATCATCGCGTGCATCACGCGACCAAGGAAATCCCCCCCTGCATGGCGACCGGCGAGGCTGCCGGAGTCGCCGCAGCGCTGTCAGTGCGATCGGGAATCGCCCCCGCTCAACTGGAAGTCAAGCAGCTGCAGGATCGCCTCGCGAATCAAGGCGCCATCCTGCGGCTGCCGTGAAATTTCCTACGCGGCGCGGCGCGGACGCTTGACATCCTTCGCCATCACCTTTTCCCGAAGTGGCGCAAACATGTAGGTCGCAAGACCCTTCATGTCGATAGCATCGCTCGGCACGATCTCAGCGGTGGCGCCGCGGTCCTTCAGCTCCTTGATGGTGGCCGCAATGTCGTCAGTTTCGATCTCATAGAGCGCGAGGTATCGGTAGGCGTGGCTCCCCTCGCCGCCGAACTGAGCCTCGGCCAGCTTGAAGCGCTGCCCGCTGATGAAGCCCGGAACATTGATGACATCGGCAATGTGATGTTTGTCGTACCATTCGTTGAATTCGGCTTCTTTGCCCGCCACCGGATTCGTCAGCGCGAGGAATGTGTACTTGGCCATGATGCTTACCTCCTCGAAAATTGACTTGGAGTCTAGGAGCGTTTTCTGAAACTGTCCAACCGAATGCGAGGTCAGCGCGCCACGTCGCCTGGCCCCAGGAACGGCGGCTTGATCTCGCTGATGGTCATGATTTTCCATTGGCCGCCGTCACGACGCACCATGTACATCGCACGGATTTTCTCGAGCACCGAGTTGTCCGCCTTGTAGCGGGTCACATCGGAAAGAATCATCCCGAAGTTATCCGCCAGCGCCCACGCCTTGATGCTGTCGATGCCGGAGCGCACCCATCCGCGTCTGGTGGAGCGCCGCCATCGTGCGCCCGAAGCTTCCTGCGATTGTCGTCATCATTGGCGACTGCCGCTAGCCCGCGCTCGCCGGAGATCATGGCGTAGGGCTGCGCGAAGCAATCGAAGAAGCCCGGGTCCTCGCGATTGAAGACGTCGATGTAATGCCGATAGAAGGTTTCCAGCTCGCGGACGATTTCTTCCGGGGTGCTCATGGCGCTCATACCGCGGTCAGGCCGCCGTCGACGACGAACTCGGCGCCTGTAACATACGATGCGTCATCGCTGGCGAGGAACAATACCACCTTCGCGACTTCCTCGGGCGCGCCCTCACGTCCCATCGGCACCACTTTGTCGGAGTAATGCGCGCGATGCTCGGCCGGAATGATGTCGATCATCGCCGTGTTGATGAGCCCCGGATGAACAGAATTCACGCGAATGCCATCGCGCGCGTACTGCACCGCCGCCGATTTGGTCAACAATCGCACCGCGCCCTTGGTGCCGTGATATGCAGTCGAGCCGGGCGAGCCGGTCAAACCCGCGACCGACGAAATATTGATGATCGCGCCGCCGCCGCGCCGCTTCATCGCCGCGATCACTTCCTTCATCCCGAGCCACACGCCCTTCTGATTGATGTTGACGATCGCATCCCACAGCTCCTCGCTGGTCTCCTCGAGGCCCGAGGTGTTGAAGATGCCCGCGTTGTTGATCAGGATGTCGAGGCCGCCGAATTCCTTCTCGCAAGCCCCGACCGCGTTGCGCCAGTCAGTGCCGCGCGTCACATCGAGATGGATCGCGGCGGCATTGCGCCCGGTCGCATTAATTTCCTTCACCAGCGACGCGGCCTGATCGTCGAGCACGTCGCCGACGACGACTTTCGCGCCCTCGTTGACGAACAGTCGGGCCTCGGCCGCGCCCTGCCCGCGCGCGCCGCCGGAAATCAGCGCCACTTTGCCTTTGAGTCGATCCATCGGGATGCCTGTAACTCCTCGCGAGGATTCCCGTTCGATAGCAGGGGCTTCTCCAATTTGAAAGTCGCGCGCGATCTTGCATGATGAGGGACGCGCAGAATTGTCCTCGCGAGGAGATCCTCATGGCCGACCAAATCACAGTTAGCGATGTGAAGTTGAAGTACGTCAGCATCCAGGAAGCGAGGGCGATGTCCGGTCTGCGCGCTCATCCTCGGCGCCAACGCGGTACCTGGTCCGTGGCGCGAAGGATGTAAAGGAATTTTCCATGTGAAGAAGATTCCCTATGACGCGGTCGCCAGTGCAGGCGCCGACGGATCGCCGCGCGAACTCCTCGAATGGACCGCGCAATCGAGCGCGCCGGTAATGATTTTGGAATGATGAGCGTCCGCGCTCGACCTGGATCGAGCAACTCTATCTGGCGGAGCGGTTGCAGCCGGAGCCCGCGCTGATTCCATCGAATGCGAACGATCGCGCACTGATGTTCGGAATCGCCAATGAAATCGCGGCGAGAACGGCCTCGGCTGGCAGCGGCGGCACATCCTGATCGATGAAACCGTCAACAATCCGAAAACCGATGATCGGACGCGCAACTTCTGGCGACGCTTCGGCGCCAAGTACGGCTACACGCCGGAAGCGGTCGCCGGCGCGCCCGCGCGATCCGCGTCGATTCTGAAATTTCTCGTCAGCGCGCATCGAAGAGCAAAAGGCCAAGGGGAGCAGCTTTTTCATCGGCGACCGGCTGTCCGCGCTCGATATCTATTGGGCGACATTTTCCGGCGATCATGCGTCCACTGCCGGTCGAGCTATGCCCGATGGCGGATTCGATTCCGCGGTTATGTACACCGAGAAGGACCCGAAGGTGGCCGCGGCGATGTCGCCGCTGCTGATCGAACATCGCGATTTCATCTATCGCGAGTACCTGGAGCTGCCGATCGTGTTTTAGCGATACTCGTCGCCGCAGTCGCCGATGACCTTCATCAGGTCGCGCGACTTCGCCAGCACCGCTTCGATGCTCGCGCGATCCTCGGCATCGAGCGCGAAGCCGAACACGCGCGCATTGTCGGCGATATGCTCCGCGACGCCGAGCCGCGTGCCGACAATCACGCCCGCGACCGCAGGGCGGTCCAGGATGTAGCGAATCCCTACATCGGCGATGCTGACCTGATGCTTGTCCGCGATCGGCTTCAGCGCGCCGAGCAATTCCTGGAACAGCGTCCATCCGCCCCACGCATCGATCATGTTGCTGTACTTCTGCAGCGACGCGGTGTTGAGCTCGCCGCGATGCGGCTGCGGGCTGCCGAGGAATTTCTCCGACAGCAATCCGCCCAGCACGGTGCCATAGGTGAGCAGCGTGATGTTGTGCTCGCGGCAGAACGCCGCCATCGCAGCCTCGGGCCGGCGATCGACGAGCGAGTACTGCACCTGGTTCGAGACGATGCGGATGCCGTGCTCGGTGATGATGCGCATCCGCTCGGTGTCGAAGTTGGTCAGCGCGAGATGCCGAATCTTACCCTCGTGCTGCAGGTCGGCGAGATGCTTGAGCGCATCGAGGTAGCTGCGATCGGCGTAGTCCCACCAATGGAATTGCAGCAGGTCGAGGCATTCGACGCCCATCCGCTTGAGCGAGCGGCCGATCGCGTCGTCCACCATCGCGCCGCGTGATGCGCCCCGGTCGCGGCACCCATTTGGTGAAGGCCTGGATTTCCGAAAGCCGCTCGGCGCCGTAGCGCTTCGCAAACTCGCGGCGAAACTCGCCGATGAAATCCTCGGCCGGTCCGTAGTGGTCCGCGAGGTCCCAGGTCGTGAAACCCGCCTCATGGTAGGCGAACATCTCGGCGATGGCGCGCGTGGGATCGATCGCGCCATGCGCGCCGGAAACCTGCCACATGCCGTTGAGAATGCGGCAGATGTTGAGATCGTCGGTGAACTGGAAGCGGCTCGATGCGGGTAGCGCCATGGCGCGATACTAGCGCGTTGCGATGCTATGGTGAGAGCGACTTCCACTCCAAAGCGAGGGGAGCAGCATGAAAATCGGCGCGTTGGTTTTTCTCACCGCAGAGTCCGGCAATCCCGGCGCGATCGCGCGCGAGGTGCGAGAACCTCGGCTTCGAATCGTTCTTCGTCGCCGAGCATATGGCGGTGCCGACGACATACACCACGCACTATCCGCGCTCGCGCGACGGCAAGGTTCCCGAGTTCTATGCACGCCTCATCGATCCGTTCGTCGCGCTCACGATCGCTGCCGATGCGACCTCGCGCATCAAGATCGGCACCGCGATTTGTCTGCTGCCGCAGCGCAATGTCATCGAAACCGCCAAGGTCACCGCCTCCATCGATCTCTACTCAAAGGGACGGCTCGTTCTCGGCGTCGGCGCCGGATGGTTTCGCGAGGAGGCCGAGATGATGGGGGTCGATTTCGCGCGGCGCTGGCAGCATCTGCGCGAATCCGTCGAGGCGCTGCGCGTCCTATGGAAGGGCGACGACGTAAGCTACTCGGGAGACATCATCAAATTTCCTTCCGTGAAACTCGGCCCCAAGCCGGTGCAGAAAAATGGTCCTCCGATTTGGCTCGGCGCGCACGATCCGAAATACGCGCTCAAGCGCGTCGCGCGCTACGCCGATGGATGGTGCCCGGGCGGCCTTAGCGTCGAGAAGGCGCGCGAGTGCATTCCTCAGATCAAGAAGATGGCGAAGGACTTCGGCCGCGATCCCGAGAAGCTTGAGTTCTCGGTGCTGTTGATGGGCGGCGATCCGCCCACTGCCGATCTAATGAAACAGTACCAGGAGGCGGGTGTGACACGCCTGGTCCTCGCGGCATCAGCCGTATCGGAGGATGGCGTGAAAGTGGTGCAAGCAATGTCCTCGAGCGTCGAGCGCGCCGCTAAGCTCTGAAGCGCGTCAGCGGGAGCGCCGAAGAGTTGCGGGCGGCCCTTTGACGCCACTGGCCAGGCCAAAAATGGCGAGCAACGAGATCAGCAGTCCGGTCACATCGATTTGCCACCAGCGGAAGCCATGATATGCGCTGGTTGGGAAAGCATGATGATTGTTGTGCCACCCTTCGCCCAATGCGGCGAGTGCAACGAGGAAGTTATTGCGAGAGTTATCGCGGCAGGGATACGGCCGGCTGCCGAGCAGGTGGCAAATCGAGTTAACCGCTCCGGTGGCGTGATGGACGACGACAATCCGAATCACTCCTCCCCAAAACAGGCCGTCTAGCGCCCCCAACCAGGAGTGCCGGAGCAAACCTCCGAGCGCGGCTGGAAGCGCAAAAGTCAGAATGCTGAAAACGGGAAACAGTCGGTCGAGCTGGACCATCTGGGGATCGTCGAGCAAATCCGGTATGTATTGCGCGTTCCGGCGTTCCCCGGGTTCAAGATACCAACCAATCTGGGCATACACGAAGCCCTTGAGTAGACTCGGAATCCGGCGGGCGCGATTAAACACCGGCGAATGCACATCGCCCGCGCGATCCGAGTACCGATGATGCTGGCGATGGTTTGAAACCCACCCGAGGATCGAGCCCTGGAGCGCCATCGACCCGAGCGCGATGGCTATCCAACGCAAGCTTGGAGGAAGCGAGAACGACCGATGGGTTACCAGCCGATGATACCCGCCGGTAATTCCGAATCCGGTGAGCAAGTAGAAGCAGGCAAAGAGCGCAACCTCGATCACGCCCAAGCCAGCAATGCCCCGGATTAGCAGATAAACAAGACCAGCGGCTGGCAGGAAAACCACTGCCAACCAACCAGGTACCATGCTCTGTTCTGCGTCCTCATCAGTGTCTCGATAAGCTGTATTGGTGTTCAGCACAATAAAATTTGTTGATGCGCAATTTACTCAATGACGCGAAATATAACAACATGAAGAAGGTGTAAAACGATATGGGCTGGTTACCGACTGATTATCTTCTGAGACGGAGGGTATTCGTCGGAGTACCTGAACACTACGCAGTTGTCCGAGGCGACACAAGCGACAGTTCATCGGTTTACTTTCTCGGGACAAGTAGCGGGCGCGGCACTATGATGCCGCGCCCGCTCACTTCAAATTGAACCTACTTCGATGCGTGGGTGGCGCCGTTGCCTTCCTTGGCCGCCTTCTTCGCCGCGCGCTCGTCCGCATGCTTCTGGATCATCGCGCCTGCAGCATTCATCGCCTGGCCCATGAAGTCCATGGCATTCGACATGGTCCAATCGTAGGACGCCTGTCGGCTCGCGTTGGCGTTCTTGAACACCGGCGCGACATGTTCCGCCCACAGATCGAATGACTTGATGGTGTTGTCGAAGCTCGCCCAATTGTGCGCGAGCTGCAGGAAGGCGCCGAACTCGCCCTGCTTCGCTTCGAGGCGCTTGATCTGCGCGATCGCGTCATCGGGCGTGCCGATCACGGCGTTGCCGGATTCGATCATGCCATCGATGGGGTCCATGCCCGCGGGAGCCTGCGGTGCGAGCGGGTTGAGCCGCGCAAAATATTCCATCCATTTATGGATGCCGTATTCGACGTTCTTGCGCGCCTTCTCGCGAGCTCTCCGCAATGTGCACCGGTCCGACCAGGCGCAGCTTCGCGCGATCCATGGTGCGGCCATTCTCTGCCGCGATTTCGTTGGCGACCGCCCAGTTGGTCCCAAGCGCATCGAAGCCGTTGGCATTCGTCGCCGCGACGCACAACATTCCAAAACCATACTTGCCGGCCGCGCGTCCGCCCGAGGGACTGACGGCGCTCGCCACCGCGATCTCCGGATGCGGCTGGGTGTAGGGCAGCAGATGCGCGCGCGCGTTAACGAGGTTGTACCATTCGCTCTTCTCGGTCACGATCTCGCCGTTGAACAGGCGCATGATGACCTGGATGCCTTCGAGCATGCGGTCGCGCTGCGTCATCGGATTGATGCCGAGCATCATCGCGTCGGAGGGCAGCAGGCCGGGGCCGACCCCGAGCATCACGCGCCCACGCGTCTGATGGTCAAGCTGGATGATGCGGTTCGCAGTCATCAGGGGGTTGTGATACGGGAGCGAGACCACGCCGGTACCGAGCTTGATTTTCTTGGTGCGCTCAGCCGCCGCGGCGATGAAGACTTCTGGTGAGGCGATGATTTCGAAGCCGGCCGAGTGATGCTCGCCGATCCAGGCTTCTTCGTAGCCGAGGCGATCCAGGTGCTCGATCAGTTCGAGGTCGCGGTGCAGTGATTCGGTCGGGTCCTGGTCGAGCGGATGGAATGGGGCCAGGAAGATGCCATTGCGCATCGGAATGGTGCGAGTCATTCGTCGGGTGCCTCCTTTCAGGCTTCCTTCTCTTTTGGGAGCTTTTAACGATATCGCACTTCCGCCAACGGCGAAAACGCGAATGGCGCTTGATTTTCAGCCTTTCCCAAGTGACTCTCGCGATCCGAAAAGAGTGCGAGCGGGTCGCAAGGCACAGCATTGGAGCAAGACGCGAAGCGGGCGAAGCCCCGCCGGAGGCGGTCCGAGGGCGGAGCGGAGCGGAGTCCGAGGAAATCTTAAGGAGATGCGCGTGGCAATCACTGAACACACGGCTAAGACCGATCGGCATACGACTTTTTATCTTGCGGCGGGTCCCGAAGATGGTCCGCTGATAATTTTCGTCCATGGATGGCCCGAGCTATCGATAAGCTGGCGCCATCAACTTCCCGCGCTTGCGGCGCTGGGGTTTCGCGCGATCGCGCCTGACATGCGCGGCTATGGACGGTCATCGGTCTACGGCAAGCATGGCGACTACGCGCAGGAAGTCATCGTGCGCGATATGATCGAATTGCTCGACTCGACCGGACGCAAGAAGGCGGTGTGGGTCGGCCATGATTGGGGCAGTCCGGTGGTGTGGAACGTCGCGAGCCATCATCCCGATCGATGCGAGGCGGTCGCGAGCCTGTGCGTGCCGTATTTCACCATCGATCGCGGCCTCGACCACACGTTGACGTTAGTTGACCGCAAGCTCTATCCCGAGAACGAATTTCCATATGGCCAGTGGGAATACATGCGCTTTTATGAGGAGAACTTCGCGGCGGCGACCGATCCGATGGATGCCAACGTGCGCAAATTCCTGAAGCTGGCATTCCGCAAAGGCGATCCGTCGGGCGAGCACAAGCGCGCGGCGACCTCGATGGCGCGCAAAGGTCGCGGACTTTTCGGCAGCTCCGAGATTCCCGACGTACCGCGCGACGACGACGTCATTACCGAAGAGGACCTCAGCGTCTATGCCTCGGCGCTGGAGCGCAACGGTTTCTACGGCCCCAGCTCCTGGTACATGAACCATAAAGCCAACGAGGCGTATGGGGCAAGGCGGCGAACAACGGCGACCTCGAGATGCCGGTACTGTTTATCGCCGCTTTGTATGATTTCGTTTGCGAGTCGGTCCATTCGCGCCTCGGCGAGCCGATGCGCCAGCATTGCCGCAATCTCAAGGAAGAGGTCATCAAGGCCGGCCACTGGGTTGCGCAGGAGAAGCCACTCGAAGTCAACGCCGCGCTGGTGAAATGGCTCGCCACCGAAGTCCCCGGACGTATGGCCCCGTCCCGCGTGAGGCAACCATGGGCGCACTGACGGACAAATATTGCATCGTCGGAGTTGGCGAGACGCCGCATATGCGGCCCTCGAATCGCACCACGCTCTCGATGGCGTGCGAGGCCATCACCAACGCGATGGCCGATGCGGGCCTGCAAGCATCCGACATCGATGGGATGACCAGCTACCAGGCCGCGGACTCGACGACCTCGGCGCACGTCGCGACCGCGCTCGGCATGCGGCTCAACTACTGCCTCGACATCTTCGGCGGCGGCTCGAGCACCGAGGCGCTGGTGGCGCACGCCATCGGCCTCATCGAGGCCGGCTACGCAAAGACGATCGTCATCTTCCGCTCGATGAACGGGCGCTCCGGCCGTCGCATGGGCGGGCAGATTCCCGGCGGACCGATTCCGGTTGCCACCGCATCTGATGACAACCAGTTTAACATGGGATGGGGCTGGACCACGCCCGCGCAGCGTTTCGGCATGTCCGCGATGCGCTATCTGCACGACACCGGATGCACCACCAAGGCGTTTGCGGAAATCGCCGTCGCGCATCGCTACCACGCGAGCCTCAATCCGAAGGCGCGCTTTCGCCAGCCCATCACGATCGAGGATCATCAGCGCTCGCGATGGGTGGTGAAGCCGTTTCGGCTGCTCGATTGCTGCCAGGAGACCGACGTCTCGGCGGCGATCATCGTGACCTCGCGCGAGCGCGCTTACGACCTGAAGCATCCTCCGGTTTTCATCATGGGCGGGTATGCGCGCACCATGACGCCAACCCGCAGTGGAACTATTCGCGCCCCGTTATTCATTATGTCGCTGGTAACTATGGGTGGAAGCGCGCGTTCGGCATGGCCGGCATCACGCATGACGATGTGGATTTCGTTTCGTGCTACGACGCCTTCACTTTCACCACGTTGATCCAGCTCGAGGCGAATGGCTTTTGCCGGCCTGGCGAGGCGGGCGAATTCGTGAAGGGCGGACGGCTTCAGATCGATCACGAGCTGCCGAGCAATCTTTCCGGCGGCCATCTTTCGGAAGGCTATACCCACGGCGTGCAGATGGTGATCGAGAACGTGCGCCAGTTGCGCCATCGCGCCGACGACGCGTGCCCCGGATGGCGCGAGGGCAAGCATACCTACGATCGCAGCCAGGGATGCCGTCAGCTTCGCAAGGCGCGCATCTGCTGCGGCATGGCATGGGGCTGGGAAGCGCAGGCGAGCTGCCTAATCTTACGCGGCATGGCGGCCTAACGAGTGATGGCTGCATTCCTTTAGTTCTCCCCCTCAGGGGGAGATTACAGAGAGGGGCAGCGAGAGAGAGAAAACAAATGCCCGTCACAATTGATTATTCGAAGCTGCGCATCCTGCCCGATTCCGATACCCACGAATGGTGGGCGGCGACGCGCCATCACAAATACCTCGTGCGCAAATGCAACCAGTGCGGCCACAAGTGGTTTCCACCCAATCTTCCCGCGTGCAGCAAATGCACCTCGATGGATATCGATTGGTTCGAGACCGCCGGCAAGGGCATCATCCACAGCTACGTCGTGGTGACGCAGCCGATCGTCGGCGCGTTCATCGGCGCGGTACCCTACGTCGTCGCGATCATCGAGCTGGATGATTGCAAAGAAGAGGATGGCACCGTGACACGCATCGCGGGCGTGATGATGGAAGATGAAGCGGAAGTCGCGATCGGACTGCCCGCAGCGGTGGTTTTCGAGGAAACCGGCGATCCGAAAATCGTGATGCCTCGATGGCGCATCAGCGGCACCGCGCAGAACACCTGGAAGTTCACCGAATGATGCGGCGTTGACGTTGACGCCGACCTCGATGACGATACCATCGTGCCGGAGCTACCTGATGTCAGCGTCTACGTGGAGGCGCTTCAAAAGCGCATCGTCGGGCATCGATTTGTTCGCGCGCTGGTAAAGTCCCCCTTCCTGTTGCGCTCCGCCGAACCACCGCTGAGCGCGACCCACGGCAAAATGGTGCGCGAAATCAGGCGGGTCGGAAAGCGTATCGCCATCGGCGTCGAGGACGACCTTTGGATGGTGCTGCACCTGATGATCGCGGGCCGGCTGCATTGGGGCGCGAAGGCGCCGAAGCTCGGCGGCCGCAACAACCTCGCCGCATTCGAGTTTGACCATGGGTGGCTATGGCTCACGGAGGCCGGCACTCAACGTCGCGCCTCGCTGATGGTGGTGGAAGGCGACACGGCGCTGAACGCGCTCAGCGCCGGAGGCATCGAGCCGCTCGATGCGAGTATCGATGCGTTCGCTGCGGCGCTGCGCGCGGAAAATCATACGCTGAAACGATCGCTCACCGATCCGCACATCTTCAGCGGCATCGGCAACGCGTATTCCGATGAGATCCTGCATCGCGCGGAACTGTCGCCGGTCGCGATGTCGCAGAAACTCAGCGACGAAGAGATCGCGCGACTTCACGACGCGACCCGCGCGGTGCTCATCGAATGGACCGATCGCCTGCGCGCTGAAGCCGGCGACGGTTTTCCCGAGGGCGTTACCGCGTTTCGTCCCGAGATGGCGGTGCATGGGCGCTATCATCAGCCGTGCCCGCGGTGCGGCGCGCCGATCCAGCGCATCCGCTATGCGAGCAACGAAACCAACTACTGCGCTAACTGTCAGACTGGTGGGAAGCTGCTGGCCGATCGCGCTCTGTCGCGCCTGATGCATCAGGATTGGCCACGCACGCTCGAGGAGTTGGAGGACCTCAAGAAGCGCCGCGCGCAATGATGCGGAAAAAATGTCCGCTGCGCGTTCCCGGATTCATCGGGTCGTTCGCGAACGACCCCTACGGTTCGATTCGACGTACCGACATCCAACGTCTCCGGCCGGTTCAACGGTTTCGCGGGAATGACTTCTCGTTTTGTTTCGTCACCAGCGGTACGATTCGTAGGGGTCGTTCGCGAACGACCCGATGAATCCAGATCCGCGCAGCGATCATCGATTACTCAAACCGTGCAATCGATCCATCTCGCTGCCGCGCGCCAATTTTCGCAGCCGGAGTTGGCCACCAACGCAATGCGGGACTTTCCAGATTATTCGCAAACCACCCCTACGGCGTGACGGGTGCGGATGATGCCCGAGGTTGCATCGCCGTAAGACCGCTCGACAAGGCTTAGATCAGGCGCAGGGCGGCGCGCGCGATGTAGAGTTCCTCATTCATCGGGATCACGTAGATCGCGATGCGCGAGGCATCTGAGGAAATGCGGCCTTCGCGCGCGTCGCGATTGCGCGCCGTGTCCATTTCCAAGCCCATCCATTCGAGGTCTGCGCAAATCTTTTCTCGCACCCGCTCCGAATGCTCACCGATACCGCCGCTGAAGATGATCGCTTCGGGCTTCGGAGGAATCGCGAGGTACGCGCCGAGGTACTTTTTCGCGCGATGACAAAACACCTCGATCGCGAGCGCGGCGCGCTGATTGCCCGCGTCGGCGGCTTTTTCCAGCTCGCGCAGATCATCGGAGAGTCCCGAAATCCCCTTCATCCCGGAGTCGTGGTTGAGGATGCGATCGATCTCGGACGGCGCGATCTTCGCGTTGGTTGCGAGCCAGGTGACAATCGCGGGATCGAGGTCACCCGCGCGCGTCGCCATCACGAGGCCCTCCAGCGGCGTGAGTCCCATCGAGGTGTCGACCGAGCGACCGCCGCGAATCGCGCACGCCGAACATCCCGCGCCGAGGTGAAAGGTAATGAGGTTGAGATCGCGCGGATTCCTACCGGTCATTTCCGCGTACCGTTCCATCATCCAGGCGTGCCCGATGCCGTGGAACCCGTAACGTCGGATGCCATAGCGCTCGGCTAAATCGTGCGGTAGCGCATAGGTTCGTGCGGCCGGCGGCAAGTCGCGATGAAACGCGGTGTCGGTTACCACCGCCGACGGGACGCCGCTGAGGCGCCCCTGAACAACGCGCATCACGCTGATTGCGAGCGGATTGTGCAGCGGCGCGAACTGCGCGGCGCGCTCCAATGCCGCATATACCGACGCATCGAGGATGCGGGGCTCCTCGACTTCGCCGCCGCCATGTACCACGCGATGCGCGACGATGTTGAGGCCATCGAGCGGCTTGCCATCGAGGGATTCCATCCACGCCAGCGCATGAAGGGCCGCATCTTTGTGATTGGGCGCCGGCGCGGCGGCGCGGGATTCTTTTCCGTCGGGGCCGATGAACTTCGCGGTCGCATGCGCGCCGATCTCTTCCACCTTGCCTGACGCAATGGTGGTGTGCGCGTGCAATGCGTCATCAAGCTCGAGCAATTCGAACTTGAGCGAGGAGCTGCCGCAGTTGAAAACCAGCGCCTTCATGCGAATGCCGAAGTACGCGGTTATGGTATCACGTCAGGATTCTGCGCCAACTTTATGATCGGTGCGCAACGAGACGTGCACGACGCCGCCCTGGCTGAAGCTTTTGCGTTGGAAGCCGCTGCTGCGAAACACGTCGAGCATGTGATGATTGGAAACCATCACATCGGCGACGAATTCCTCGACGCCGCTTTGATGAGCGATACGGCGCAGATGTTCGAGCAGCAGGCTGGCGATGCCGCGGCCCTGGTAGTCGTCGAGGACGGCGAACGCGACTTCGGCGCCGAGGCGATCCGCAGTGCGAAAGTACCGTCCGACGCCGATGAAGCGCTCGCGGCCGCCCTCCATTTATGGTCGCGGTGAGACCGACCTGGTTGTCGAAGTCGAGCTCGGTGAAGCCTGCGAGCTCGTCGCGGCTTAAGGTGCGCTTGGCGCCGAAGAATCGGGTGTAGCGCGAATCGGGACTCAGCGCGCTGAAATGCTCGAAGAGCAGATCCTTGTCCTCGGGCGTAATCGCGCGGATGTGAATGGGACTGCCGTCGCGCAGGACGTCATCGACGGCGTAGGTACGAGGATTAAGTTCCGGCTGATTCACGGTCAAGTAATCCCCTTCGGCTATTTCAACTTGCGAGGCCTACGAAGGCTCGCTCTCGGTCAGAGCTTCTAACACGTCAGTTACCGTGATCATACCTGCCAGTTTTCCATCTTCGACCACCGGGAGTCCGCCGATCTTGCGCTGACGGAGCAAACGCGCCGCTTCATGGATGGGAGTATCGGGCGTCACCGTTATGACGGTCTCGGTCATCGCGTCTTTGACCTTGGTCGCATCCAGCATTCCGGTGAGCCGGCGCAAATCGCGATCGGTGATGATGCCGACCACGACCCCGTCGGTGACGATGGGGATGGCGCGGAAATCGCCCTCACGCATTTTCGCTTCGAGGGTGGAAAGTTTGTCCTCGAGGCCCGCGACCACCGGATTGTGCGTCATCCAGGCGCCGACATTTTTCTTGTTCGCTGGCTTGCCCCTCACGGTAAGCACCGGACAGGCTCGATTCGCGTAGCACGACCTCGGCCACACTGCCGAGAAAGAAGCGGGAGAACCCGCGCCTTCCATGGGTGGCCATGACAACCAGGTCAGCATTGATTTTCTTTTCTGTGCGAATGATAACCGCCGGCCGGCTCGCCCATTTGCACCAGCAGTTCATATTTGATCCCGGCCAGGTCCTTGCGCGCGATGTCCTTGAGGCGGGTCCATGCGGTCTCTTCCTGAGATTTGTAGATGTCGACGTAAACCGGCATCGCGGTCGGCTGCACTATCATCGGCACCACGTGCAGCACGAAAACCGTCCCATCGCAGCGCCGCGCCATCTCTACCGCCGAAGCAGCGCGGCGAGGGAGTTTTCATCGAAATCGATGGGACAAAGAATCCGTTGATAGAGAGATGTCATTGCACACAACTCCTTGCCGTTTCAGGCGTACCTCGATAGCGATTGTTGTGCCATCAGCCCATTGCACCACCTAAGCGTCAGATAGCATCGATTCCGAAGACGGCGCGACCGCGAGTAGATTTGATGTATCGATCGGAGCCAGCATCGCTGAATCTTAATGCTCCATCAAATCGACTCTAGAATTTCTCGCATTGGTTATCTCTGTCTCGCAAAAAAGCGCAGATGACGCCAAGGGGTACAGCTGATGCCGGTCTGCTTCCTCGGGGCACAGGGTCCTCAGGGCCCGAGCGAGCCAGCACTTACAAAAAGTTGAGAGAATTCCGAGGGTCCCGGCTGGCATAAATTTAGCTCTAAAACATCTCTGCACGTTCTTTAAACGTTGGGGGCTGGGAAAGGAACACGAGTACAAGGCTGCCGGGGGGCACGAAATTGCAGACCATCGAAGGAATAGGCGCTGAAATAAGTCGGACTATCAACATGCGCGAATCGTCGAACAGGAGGGCGACAGTGGCGTCGGTGGATGCGTCCCCAAGAGCCGCCCCCACGCTGGTGTTGTTCTCGTCCGACCGGGAACTCATTGCGATGGTGAGAAAATCCATCCAGAAGCCGTGGAAAATCGAATTGTGCGAGGACCCTGCCATCGGGCGTGAGGCCCTGTCCCGTCCATCGGTTCGTCTGGTGATCGTCGATGATGGTGCGGTCGATGAGGAAGCGCGCGGATGGCTGCTGGATCGTATTCGTAAATTCGTTCCGCAGGCTCTGTTGATCTACATCGCGAGCTCGCACAGCGAAGCCGATGAGCGGAGGGCGCGCGGCTATTCGGCGCAGTATTATACCGCCAAGCCGCTGGATCAGGTGCGGACTTCACGCGTCATCGAATCTTTTGCGCGAGCTGCTGCGGGCGCGACTCCGGCGGCATAAAATGACGCGATGCGTCGGAGGCCTGCTTAAATCGAGCTCCGACGTTTGATGCGACGAAGCAGCTTTTGGCATCGCTAGAATTGGTATGACTCGTCTCAATGGCGCGTGTAACCTTTTATCATGGTCATCGTCGTGATGGGGGTGTCGGGCGCCGGCAAGACGACCATTGGGCGTCTTCTCTCGAATCAATTGGGATGGGAATTTTGCGACGCTGACGACCTCCACTCCGCTGCGAACAAGGCGAAGATGGCGAGCGGCGTTGCGCCTCACGGATGCCGATCGAGCGCCGTGGCTGGCGAGCGATCCGCGAGTTGATCACGCAACACCTCGCGCAGAATTCGAACCTCGTGCTCGCATGTTCGGCGCTAAAGCAAAGTTATCGCGACCAGATCGTCTCCGATGAGGCACGGGTAAAAATCGTCTACCTTAAAGGGAGCCGGGAGCTCATCGCAGCACGGCTAGCCGCTCGCAAGTCTCACTTCATGAACCAGAATCTGCTCGACAGCCAGTTCGAAACCCTCGAAGAACCCCACGATGGGGTGGTGGTCGATGTCGCTGCGACGCCCGCCGCAATCGTCGCCAACATTCGCGGGCAACTGGGTTTGTAGGCCTTTGGATAGGTGCACAATTTGATGCGAAATAATCGCTTGGTCTTCCTGATTACCGTGCTGGCGATGGTAGCCTTCGGATCGTTACCGGCGCAGAGCGAGGATGTCGTCGCGCTGCCCGGAAATCATCCTGTCGACGCAGAGACCATGACTTCGGTTGGCAATGCGGATCCGAGTCAGCCTCTTTCGATGGAAATCCACTTCGCGGTTCGCCATCAGGCCGACCTCGACAAGTTGCTCTCCGAGCAGCAGACGCCCGGCTCGCCGAATTTTCACAAGTGGCTATCGCCGGACGAATACAATGAGCGCTTCGGTCCACGGCCCGCCGATGTCGATGCGGTCGCGCAATGGCTCAAGGCGGAAGGCTTTACCGTCGAGTCCACTTCGGGCGGCTACATCAAGTTCTCCGGCAATGTCGCGCAAGTGCAGCGGACGCCTCCACACCCGGATCGCGCGCTTCGGCAATGGCAATACCTATGCGAACGTCGACGATCCGGTGATACCGGCACGCTTCAAGGGCGTGATCGGAAACATCCTCGGGCTCGACAACATGACGCGAGCAGTGCCACTGGTGCACCCGCCGCGGTTGCCCAAGCTGGGAGCGCCGTCGGCGTCGCACAGCGGGAAGGAATCCCAACTGCACTCCTCCGGCTACGCCGCGCAGGCGTTTGTGCCGGGTGCCGGACTCGCGTTCGGACCTCAGGACATGCGCATCTTCTACAATGAAACCATCACTGCCGGTACCCAGGATGGCAGCGGCGGATGCATCGCGATCGTCGGCACCTCCAATGTGCTGGACAGCGCGCTCGCGAGTTTTCAGAACCAGTTTATGACCGGTGAGAGCAACTTTAACGTCACCCGAGTTTCGCACGGAAGCGCGGTGGTGACGGGTAACGATGACGAAACCGAAGCCGAACTTGACCTCGAATGGTCTCATGCAATGGCGCCCGGCGCCGCCCTCAAACTCCACGTCGGCAAGAATCTGATGGATGACATTGCAGGTGCCGTAGCCGATACCTGCGATGTGGTCAGCATCAGCTTCTCCTTCTGTGGTCCCGCTTCCGGATATGCCAAGACCGTCGACGGTTTCATGAAAAAGGGCGCGGCGTTGGGCAAATCGATCTTCGTGTCAGCCGGCGACAATGGCGCCGCCGGCACGCCTAAAATTAACTGCGACCCGGGAACCACCCGCAGCGTCAGTGAGATGGCGGCTGACCCCAACGTAACCGCAGTGGGCGGTACGCAATTCACGCCGACCTATGATCAGAATCACATCGTGGTCGGATATTCGAATAACGAGCAGGTCTGGGAGAGCAGCAATGCCGCTACCGGAGGCGGTACCAGCGCAGTCTACGCGAAGCCTGCTTACCAGAGTAACGCGGCATTGACTTCGCTCGGTGTCCCGAAAGACGGCAAACGCGATATTCCGGATATCGCGTTAATCGCAGGATTTCCGGGAGTGTTCTGGGGTCACGATGCGCAAGGCGAGGTTGGGGTTACTTGCTGTATTGGCGGCACCAGCCTCTCCGCACCGATATGGGCAGGCTTTACCCGGGTGCTGGCCCAAAAGCTGGGCGCGTCGCCGGGGCCGATGAACCCGCTCATCTACCAACTGGCGCTGCGCCAGTATGGGCCGGAGGGCGCGGACAGTGGATTCCATGACATCACGACGGGCAATAACAGCGTGAACGGGGTAACCGGCTTCGAGGCAGGTCCCGGCTACGATCGCGACACCGGATGGGGCACTATCGACTTCGATGTTTTCGCAGCCGCGGCGGCTGACCCGGCGCCAACCCCAACGCCGGGTCCACTAACAGTTCCCAATGCGGTTTCATTTGGTCGTCATAAGGTGGGCACCGGCATCACGAAGACCATCAACCTGGTGAATCCCAAGAAGAACAAAACCACCGCGCATCTCACCGCTGACGCCGCCTTGACCAATCACACTGACTTCAGCATCGTGTCGTCCACTTGCACCTCAGGCGCAACGGTGGCCGCAGGCAAGAAATGCCAGGTTCGGGTGATGTTCCGTCCTTTGAGCGCGGGCGCCACGGCGCTGACCGATACGCTAACCTTCAGCGACAACGCCTCGAACGGTCCGCAGCAGGTTGAACTAACGGGATTCGGCAAGTAGCCGTCCCCGCCGGGCAAAGGAGCCCACCTGAACGTTGCGGCGAACGCTCCTCAAAGATCGAAAGATCGAAAAACACGGCTCCCTCCGGTCTCGGTTGCACTATGGTTGTGCCGTCCAGATCGAAAGCCCTTGAACGCCTATCCAGATGCGGGCGGCTTCCAGCCGCATCGTCCCGTAGTTCGCACGCATTCGAGGTGAGGATCACCTCGGCGCCCCTCCGCATCAGAAGAAGCGCACTATCGGCAATGGCTCGTCAGGTTGGCCTTGGTATAATCGCCTTACTCAAGGTAGGTGGCGATTTGGCGTTGAGTTGGCAGGAGAGCGAGGTCATCGAGAATTTGTATGTCGGCGATCTGCAGGATGCGCAGCGCTTCGACGGCATGATCATCAACGTGCTGCCCGATGTGCTCGAGGGCGAGCCGGGGCACGCGATTCATATGCCGTTTCTCGCCAAGGGGGTGGAGACGCTCGAAGCTACTGCGGCGCTAATCGATGACGGCCTCGCGCGAGGACTGCGGGTGCTGGTGCATTGCGAGGAAGGATGCGAGCGCGCGCCGCTGGTGATCGCCTGGTTCCTCAAAACGCGCCGTGCGATGACCCTCGATGAGGCCTACGCGCTGCTGAAAAAACGCCGTCCCATCGTCGAGGATCGACGCCACTGGCTCGGCATCTACAATCGGTAGTTTTCAACGCCTATCGGCGCGAGTGTTCCAGTCCCCAGATGTCCTTGGCGTATTCGCGAATCGTGCGGTCGCTGGAAAATCTGCCGATGCGCGCAATGTTCAGAACCGAGCGCCGATTCCATTCGCGCTCCTGCGTGTAGAGCCGCGTGATCTCGGCCTGGGTATCGACGTAGGAGCCGAAATCCGCGAGCAGGAAATACTTGTCCGATTCCAGCAGCACATCGCGAATCCAGCGGAACAGGCCCGGCTCGCTGGGACAGAAGCGATCGGAACTGAGCGCATCGAGGACGCGGCGCAGGCGCGGATCGGCGTCGTAAAATTCGCGCGGACGATAGCTTCCCTTGTTGACGTGCTCCTCGATCTGCTCGGCGGTCAGCCCGAAAATGAAAATGTTCTCGGGCCCCACCGCCTCGCGAATCTCGATGTTAGCGCCGTCGAGGGTGCCGATGGTCAGCGCGCCGTTCATCGCGAACTTCATGTTGCCGGTGCCCGAAGCCTCGGTGCCGGCGGTGGAAATCTGCTCGGAGACATCGGCGGCGGGAATGATTTTCTCCGCCAGCGATACGCGATAGTCGGGCAGGAATGCCACCTTGATCAGGCCACGCGTCCGATTGTCGTTGTTGATCACATCGCCGAGGCTGTTGATCAGCTTGATGATCATCTTGGCGACCCAGTAGCCCGGCGCGGCTTTGCCCGCCATGATGTAGACGCGCGGAACCGGCGGCTCGATCCCATCTTCAACGATGGTCAGGTACTGATGCACGATTCCGAGCGCCATCAGCAGTTGCCGTTTGTACTCGTGGATGCGCTTGGCCTGCACATCGAAGATCGACGCGGGATCGACATCGACATCCGCGATGCGATTGACGATGCGCGCGAGGCGCTCCTTGTTTTCAATCTTGGTGACTCTCAGCTTCGCCTGGAAGCCTTCGTCGTCGGCGAATTCCTCCACTCCGATGAGCCGATCGAGGTCGGTAACCCATCCTTCGCCGATTGCCCAATCGAGCAGCTTGGCCAGTCCGGGATTGGCCTGCAGCAGCCATCGCCGCTGCGTTACGCCGTTGGTCTTGTTGCTGAAGCGCTCGGGCCATAGCTCATAGAATTCCGGCACCAGCCGCGTCTTCAACAGCTCGGAGTGGAGCTGCAGAGACGCCGTTGATCGAATGGCTCCCGACCACCGCCAGATGCGCCATCCGCACCTGGCGCTCGTTGCCCTCCTCGATAATCGAGACGCGCCGCAACGCCTCCGGATCGTTAGGCCATGCGATGGCCGCCTGATCCATGAAGCGGCGATTGATCTCGTAGATGATTTGCAGATGGCGCGGGACCACCCGTTCCAGCAGACCCGCCGGCCATCGCTCCAGCGCCTCCGGCATCAGCGTATGATTGGTGTAGGCGACGGTGCGCCGGGTCAGGTCCCAGGCCTTGTCCCACGGCAATTCATGCTCATCCACAAACAGCCGCATCAGCTCGGCGATGGTCAGCGCCGGATGCGTATCGTTGAGCTGAATGGCGACCTTGTCGGGAAAATCATCGAAGTCCTCGCCGCGTTGCAAATAGCCGTGGACGATGTCGCGAATCGCGCACGCGACGAAAAAATATTCCTGCAACAGGCGCAGCTCGCGCCCCGCCGCGACCGCATCGGAAGGATAGAGCACTTTGGAGATGGTCTCGGAGACCATCTTCTGCTCGACCGCCTTCATGTAGTCGCCGGCGTTGAAAATCTGCATATCGAATTCGTTGGAGGCCGCCGCCGAGTAGAGCCGCACGAAATTCACCGTGTGGCCGCCATAGCCGGCGATCGGCAAATCGGACGGCACGCCGGTCAGCACGCGCCGATCGACCCAGGTCTGGCGATACTCGCCGCGCCGGTCGGGACGATATTCGATGCGCCCGTAGACCGGGATCTGGCAGGACTCCTCGGGCCTCGCGACCAGCCACGGCGAGGTCTCACGCTGCCAGCTATCGGGCTGCTCGACCTGGTAGCCGTCGCGAATCTGCTGCCGGAAGATCCCGAACTCGTAGTTGATGCCGTACGCGTAGCCCGGCATGTCCATCGTCGCGAGCGAATCGAGGAAGCACGCCGCCAGCCGACCCAAGCCGCCATTGCCGAGCGCCGCGTCGGGCTCTTCATCGAACAGCGGGTACAGATCCATGCCGTTCTCGGCGAGGTAGTCGCGGCAGAAATCGAGGATGCCGAGGTTGAAGAGATTGTTTTCCAGCGAACGGCCGATCAGGAATTCCAGCGACAAATAATAAAGCTTCTTGGCGTCCTTACGATCGAAGGCGGCGCGCGTCCCGAGCATCCGCTCGACCAGCATGTCGCGCACGACCAGCGCGGTGGCGCGATACCAATCATGCTTCGACAATTCGATCCGGCGCTTGGCCAGCGTGAAGCGAATGTGATGTTCGATCAGGCGTACGAACAGGATGCGATTATGTTGAGTGGTTTCTGAAGGAGTCATTCTCGCGCCAGGCAGTTCCCCGAAGGCAAGTCTCCAATTTGCTTGCTAGCGAAACGTGAAACAAGGGCGCAAAAACCGCGCCGTCATTTAAGCTAAGATGGGACGAAGAACGCGCCATCGTGCGCTTGTTGCGTGTGCATTTGCACGAGAATTGGGCTTATGGACGCGCCACGTAGGTGACGCTTTGGACGTTGGATTGACTCCGGCGACTGCTTCGGATTAGCTGAAAGACCACCTCGAACGCACCCGCGACGTCCGCCGGTGGGGCTGTAGCTCAATTGGGAGAGCGCTTGAATGGCATTCAAGAGGTCGGCGGTTCGACCCCGCTCAGCTCCACCAACCAAATCAGCTTCCGGGTATCATGGTCAGGACTGGGCTGCCTTGGCGATTCGCTTCGACCCTCGGGCGGGCCTTTTGTAGCTGCCAGGACTGCCTGCCGATGTCCCGCCTGGGACGGATACTTAGTCATACTGAAATTGACTCACGAACTGTTGTAACTCCGCCGCCATCTGCGTCAGCTCTTGCGCGGCCGCTTGGGTCTCGGCAGCCCCTTTGGCCGTGCTCTGTGCCGCTTGCGCTACACCGGAGATGTTTCGCGCGATCTGGCTGGTGCCCTTGGAAGCCGCTTCGATGTTGCTCCCGATTTCGCTGGTCGTCACACTCTGCTGCGCTACCGCACTGGCAATAGTGGTTGCTATGTCATCGATCTGATGAATGATCGCGCTAATTTGTCCAATAGCTCCCACCGATGCCTGTGTGTCGTCTTCAATCGCGCCGAGCTTGTGACTGATATTTTCGGTCGCCTCCGCGGTTCGCTTGGCTAATTCCTTCACTTCATTGGCTACCACCGCAAAACCCTTGCCCGCGGCACCCGCTCGTGCCGCTTCGATGGTGGCATTGAGCGCGAGAAGATGAGTTTTTTCGGTGATGGCGGTGATGACTTTGCTGACATTTCCGACTTCCGCAGTACTCTGCCCCAGATTGACCACCGTTGTATTCGTCGTCTCCGCCATGGTGACTGCCTGGGTGGCCACCCGGGCGGCCTCGGAAGCGTTCTTTGCAATCTCCTCGATGGAGGTAAGCATCTGGTCGCCAGCCGCAGCGACAGTATGAATGTTGGCGCTGATCTGGTCGGAGGTGGCTGAGACCATGTCCGCCTGCGCGGATGTGCGCTCGGCCGAGGTGGTCATCTCCTGGCTCACCGCGGTGAGTTCTGCCGAGGCGAGGGCGAGGGTCTCCACGTTCCCGTTGATTCTCCGCATCGCCCGCTGGAGCTGGCTGACGAACACATTCATATTCTGCCCGATCTTGACCAGGTGTGGATTCAGACCGGTAGTTTCCACTCGGGCGGTGAGATCGGCTTTCTCCTGGGCGAGCGCCTCCATGAAGGTCACCAGGTGGTCGACGCCGGCAGCGTGGCTGCTGCGCCGCACCAGCACCATCGCGAGCACACACCCGACCAGCAGCACCGCGCCCGCGAAAATCACATGGGTCAGGAGCGCCTGGTTCTCGACGCCTCGCAGGGCCTCGGCGTATCGGGCGGGCGGGACGACATAGGTCAGAGTCCACGCGCTATCGCCCGTGATATTGAGAGAGGCCGTAATCACGTCCGGACTCCCCTCACCGAGCGCACGCTGGGCTCTGTCTATGACACCCGAATTGCGACGATCAGCGATGCTGATGTGGTGGGTGTCATTCGACAAGACAAAGTTGCCGAGTCCTGTCGGCATGTCGAAACCGAGATGCTGGGCCTGTTCGCGATCCTTGTCGGTAATGATCAGAAAGGGCACACCGACCAGATGTGCTTCGAGGATGTTGGTTCGAAAGATCGCTGAGATGATACCGCGAAGTGCCCCGCCCTCCTGGCTATAGAATGGGACGGAGTAAAGGATGCCATTGGTGTCTTCCACATGGTCGCGCGATTTCGAGTGATACTGGCTGTTATCACAAGTACGTAGCACCGAGGAAAACACCGCAGGGATGTCGTTTAAGTTTTGGAAATTAAATCTGGGGAAGTGCTCCTTAAAGTAGGCGATCTGCTTGGGATAATACGCGTACTCAGCGTCTTCCGATTCCTCTGGGGTGTCCTCGCTCTTGGCTTCCTCGGCCTCACTTTCGGCGGCACCGGTATTGAGAACCAGGGAATCGTACATAAAGAAAGGCACTTCGCCTTTGGAGTAGTCCAGACCCTCTACGATGGCATAGATCTCGGAGACCGCGACATTACTCGCGAGGTTGTTATAGAGCTGTTGGACCGTCTCGTGGGCATCTGGAGCAAATCGGCCTTCCTTGACCACATCTTGCTTTGCTGACTGACGGTTTCCACCGGAGATCGAGCGGACTCCGGGAAAGAGCGAAATGGTGCGGATGGATTCATACATCAGCTTGAAGACTTGTTCGATCTCGCGCCGCTTCGGGGTGAACTGCTCGCTTTCGATTTTTACCCGGAGCGCGGTTTTTTCGGCGGCTCGAACAGTTTGATAATGCTTGTCGATGATGAGCCAGCCGGCGCCGAGAGTCACCAGAAGCAATGCCACGATAAACCCAACCGCGATGGATCGTCTTGATACGGAGGTCATATGGGTCTTCTTTATGCAGGTCTGGGACCGGGTTATCGCAGCAGCACTAAGCCCATCGTGGACGGCAAATCACGTCTGTGGTCGCGTTTCCAGCATGAGCCATTTCGCGACACCTGATCTCGTTTGCGACCCACGCGCCAGGAGAGACCAACCTGGTCGCAGACCCGGAATCGGAGAATGCGCACAGAAGGAAAAGCTCATCTCATCTCCTCTCCATCCTCACTCTCCTGGGGAGAGTTGCCGCCGGGCAAGCTTTCCAACCGCTGATCCAAGTTGTCGCCAGGTTGTTCGCTTTGATACGAATGCCTGATGCGCCTCCTGATCGCATTCCTGCTGCCGTGGCTGACGTTCTTTACCATCGGGCGGCCGATGACGGGGATCATTTGCCTGGTGCTGCAGCTCACCATCATCGGATGGATTCCGGCGACGATTTGGGCGGTCTACGCGCTCAGTCAGTACAATACCGAGCGCAAAATCCAGGACGCGCTCGGCAATCGATAATTTTTTTTGCGGCAGTAAATTGTACCAGCAGCGGCGGCGAATTCGTGAGCGCCTATTAAAGTTGGAACGCGACAAATAGTTCTAACTCCATCCGCTCCGATGCGGCCGCATAAGTGCTGCTTTGGTTGCGCTGATTACTTTCGTCGTCCGATCCTGTGTGTTAATTTCCGCGCGGTTCCGGACTTTTTGCGTGTGGTACGTAAGAGACTTGATGAGTAATCGCTCTCTGACGACCGCTGCTAACTGCCGGTTTCGCAAGTGGTGTGTGTCTGGCGAAACCGGGAAGTCCTGGCGGATGCAGCTTCTTCGAACGCATTCAGTTTAAGGCGAGATGATATCGCACAAAATCTTCCGCGAGCGGTCGAGAACCACTCTGAGTTTCTCACGCGGCGCGATTGCCTGCCTGATCGGCGAAGTACTGTTCCGCCATAGCTTCGGCGTCAGTCCTCCCGTGCGGCGCCCTCGTTCGTAATCGTGTTTACGGGCGTCGACTTGGGCGGGACGGCGTTCCTCAGGGAAACTATCTGACAAGACCATAGCTCTCGGTTTTCGGCCAGGGAGAGGTGGACGACTGCGCGCTAAGAAGGTGCGATTCGTGACCGCATCGGTGCGCATTACCGGCTCGGCCGGTCTGGTTTGGAGAAACATTGGATGTTGCACAAGATCCTTGCACAGAAAGTACAGGCCCTCGCCGTGATGGCGGGGCTCGCCTGCTTGATGCTGAGCGCACCGGCGATGGCCGCGGCGGTCACAATCGCTTCACCGAGCAACGGAGCGACAGTCTCCGGAATGGTGACGGTGACATTGCAGCCGGCCTCGGGCACCGCGTGGAGCAATGTTTACGTCGATGGGGTTTATCAAAATTCGACGCCGCCCAACTTCTTCTACTGGCAGACCACCGGCACTTCTAACGGAACCCACAAGCTGTCTGCGACAGGCTTCGACAAGAATGGCAACAACCTTGGATCGACGACCGCGACGGTGACGGTCGCCAATGGAGGTGCGGTCTCGCTAACTTCTCCCAGCAACGGCGCCACGGTGTCCGGGACTGTTACCATCAACGTCGCGACCGGATCTGCGACGGCCTGGGCGAATGTCTACATCAATGGGGAGTACCAGAATTCGACGCCGCCAAGTTACTTCTACTGGCACACCACCGCGATGCCGAATGGACAATACAAGCTGTCCGCGACCGCGTTCGATCGCAACGGCAACAACCTTGGATCCTCGCAATCGACCGTGACGGTTAACAATGGCGGCACGCCGGTCGCCTCCTCCAGCTCGGCGGTCTCACTCACGTCTCCAGGCAACGGGAGCACGGTTTCCGGCAACGTGAACGTCGCCGCCACCGCCGGTGCCGGGGTGGGCTGGGTCAATCTCTATGTCGATGGAAATTATTTGCGCTCGAGCCCGCCGCTGAACACGACCTGGAACTCAGGCAGCGTCGGCAACGGCAACCATACGATCTCCGCCGAAGCGTTCAACAGTTCGAGCAACGCGCTGGGGTCGGCCTCGGTGGTAGTAAACGTGCAAAATTCCAGCGTCGCACCTTCGTCGTCGCACTTCTCGACGCTGCCGCCAGGTTCCACCTTACCCAGCGGATCGGCGTGCGCCTCAGCGGTGCGCCGCAACCCCAACTTCGAGCCGCGCCCCGACAACACCACCGCGAACCATACCGTGCCGACCGATGATCTCACCCTGATGCGCACCACCGTCAACAATGGCGGCGCTGTGGCGCATTCGTTCGATCGCGTCGACGGCAACTTTACCGGCACCACCGACGAGATCATGCAGTGGGGCGCATGCAAATGGGGCTTCGATGAGGACCTCGTGCGCGCGATGGCGGCTAACGAATCATGGTGGCATCAGTCCGCACACGGCGACTTCACCACCAACACCAGCCTGTGCCCTTCAGGCGCGGATTATCATGACGGCGGATGCGACCGGACCTATGGCATCATGCAGGTCAAGTCGACCGACTACATCGGCACCTTTCCCGATTCACATACCAGCACTGCATTCGATGTCGACTATAAGCTCGCCTACCAGCGCGCCTGCTTCGAGGGCAAGATCAACTACCTCACCCAGCGCAGCTCCAACTATCCCAATGGCGATACCAATAACATGCTGTGGGGATGCGTCGATCAGTGGTTCACCGGCACCTGGTGGAACGGTAGCGACGACGCTTACATCACCGAAACCAAGACCGAAATGTCCGGCAAGCCATGGCTCAAAGCAGGCTTCTGATTGCGGCCTTGCACTAACCAGGAGGGACTGCCCGCGATGGCGGGCCGTCCCTCCGTTGATACTTAGTCGCGATAGGACAGTAGCAACGAGTAGGTGCTAAAGCGCTGGCCGGTAGTCCATGCCGCATAGCGATAGTCGAAGCCCAGCTTCATCCGCTCGAACATTGGATGTCCCAACCGCGCGAGGCTGAACTCGAAACCCGCCCCGCCCTGCGCGCCTTCGAAGAGGCTTGCCCCCGCCGTCGCTGGAAGCCTGCGGCCGCCCAGCTCCTGGGTCGGAAACTGCAATCCGCCCACCAGCGGCGGAGTTTCGATGATATCGACCCATAGGCCCGGACCGCCGGTGAGATACGGCGCGAAGCCATACGACTGCCAGCCGGCGTAGCGATACTTCAGGCTGGGCCAGAACGAGATCATGCGCTGCCGAAAGTCGACCTCGGTCGGCTCGCCAACGACCGAGGAGTTCACGATGACCTCGTCATTGCCGCTGTGCGCGACCGAAGCGTCGAGCTCGAAGTCCAAATCGCCGGCGGGCATCCCTTCAGTCTGCGCGACCAGCAGATGATCGAGGAAGAGGCCATAGAAGAAGCCGCCTTCGCGCTGCCCGAAGGGAAATCCCTGGTAGCCTGCGCGCACGCCGTACGAGCTGATGAGATCGTGGCGGCGCCGCTCGTCGCGAGGATCCAGCTCCTCGCCACTGGCAGTTATCACAGGTTTGGAAGCGGTCTGGTGTGCGAGTTGGGCCTTCAATGACGCATCGGTTTGTTGCTGGCGCAGCAGGCTTTCCTGCGCCTGTCGATTCTCGCGCGTCAGAGAAACCACCCGCGCTTCGAGGTCGGTTACGCGATGTTCGAGGCGATCCATTCGCTCGAGGATTTGGCCGGACCCATCCGCGTTCGCGACTATCGGGATGAGTCCGGCCAACAGCGCCAGCGCCATCGCTGACGCGATACACCCGCCGGCCATGGCCTAGTAAATCGGAAACATTGGCGTTCGGGTGGCTGAGGGATCGCCCGGAGTATTTTGTGGACGCGGAGTCCGGGTCGGTCTGGGAGTCCGGGTGGGCCTGGGCGTACGCGTAGGGCGGGGGGTCCTGGTCGGCTTCGGGGTCCTGGTCGGCTTTGGGGTCTTGACGGGCCCGGCCTCGATTACGCCAAACAGTCCCTGCGCATAACCCATCGGTCCGGCGGTGAAATAAAGGCCGTCGGGCTTCGCATTCAAGGCGTCGCCGCCGACCACCAGCGACCATAGGCCGGGAATAATGATTTTCCTCGATTTTGAATCCGCGAGTTGTCCGAGGAATTCGCCGTTGGCCGGATTGAACGCGCTGATAGTTCCATCGGCGACGTTGCCGACCAGCAGGTCGTTGGCAAATGCGCCGAAGTTGGCGGGCGCGATTACCAGACCCCATGGCGCCGCCAGCGTATCGCTGGTGAAGGTCATGATCAGGTTGCCGTCGACGTCGAATTCGTCGACCTGGCCTACTGGTTGCAAGCCCTTGGCATAGGCGACCAGCAGATGCGTGCCATCGACATTGGCGATGTTGTAGGGCTCGAAGTTCGCGGGCAGGTTCTGATCGACAAAACCGCCGGGCACCGTGATCGGATTGAATGCGGCGTCGAAAACGTTGATCGATCCGGCATGCCCGGTGGTTCCGAAGTTAGCCGCATAGAGCCGGTTGGCGCCGTTCTTCGGTGCGATCGCAAGGCCGGTGTACGACGCGCTGGCGGAGTTGTTCACGATGATGGTAGCGCTCGCGCCGGTGCTCAGGTTCCATCCTGAGATAGTTCCTTGCTCGGTAGCGAAGATGAACAGCGCCGGGCCGCCCGCGATCGCGAAATCGGCCGAGGTATTGGCGACGATTCCGGTGGGCTGACCTTTGTCATTCGCAGAGGATCCGGGAACGATAACCAACGGAAGGGCTTTGAAGATGACGCCCTTGCCATCGATCAATTCGGAAACGCCGGTTCCTTCATCGTTGATCCAGAATGGATTTCCGCCGGGAAGAAAGGCGTTGCCCCACGCGTTGATCATGTGGGGATCCTTCTTATGGGGAGCTTTGGTCCCCGCACTCCCCAGAAGATTGGTGACCTTGAAGGATCCAACCGGCTGGGCGGGTGAGGAGTGAAACAGCGCGGAAACCATCGCCGCGGTCATGATGGAAAGGAAAAGCACCAAATGCCTGTTACGCTTCATCGGCTTGCTCCTCCGGGACGAATTTTCCTACTGATAACTGCCTGAGTCGCACCCATTAAACGCGGCTCAACTGCAGCGGGTTCCCGATGGGATCAATTTCTGGTGTGGCTTTTTTGTTAACAGTGAAGCCGGATTGCCCGGAAAAGGGCCGCTTGCGAGGTGTCGGTCCCAAGCCGGGGCCGAAAGTCGATGAGTAGAGAATCGTTCCCGGCCGAAAATTCGGCGTGCTCGCCCAACCGAAAACTCTGAATAGTATCGCTTAGATTCCGTCTTACTGCTCAGATACTAATGGGCCGAGAGTGCCGCGTGGGCCCCCGCCGTCTCCGGTCATGACCATCGATCCCAAAAACAAACCCACTATCGAAGAGTCTGCCGCAGCAGCCCCTGGCGACGACGATCAGGAGGAAGTCCACTCGCTGCTGCGAGTCGGGATTCCGATTTTCGCGGTAATTGTTGCGACGGCCGTCCTCTATTTCGCGCGAGACATTCTGCTGCCGCTTGCGATGGCCGCGATGCTGTCGGTCATCTTCAGCCCGATCGCGCGGCGCGTCGAAACGGTGTCGGGACGTTTCGCCGGGACTGCGCTGGTAGTGTTGGGCGCGATCGCGATGCTGGGCGGGATCGGCTATTTTCTCACCACCGAATTGACCGCGGTGGTGGATCAAGTCGCCGGTTACTCAGCCAACATCGCCGACAAGCTTACCGCGATTCAAAAGAACACTCCCGCCGGTCTTCAGCGCGTCAACGCGCGATCGAGGACGTCCAGAAACAGGTCCAGCGCGCCGTCGCCCAAAGACGCCCAAGCCGCGTCCGGTGCAGGCGGTGCCGCAGACCAGTTTCGGCGACAACCTGAAGCCTTTCGTGCCGCTGCTCTCGGGAGTCGTCGACTTCCTCTTGATCGTGGTGCTGCTGTTTTTTCTCCTCTACAGCCGCACTGATTTGCGCGATCGAATAATTCGGTTGGCGACGCGCGCACGCATCTCGGTTGCCTCGCAGGCGATCGAAAGCGCGGGTCAGGTCGTAAGCCGCTATCTAATTCTCTTTTCGCTGACCAATTTCGCATTCGGGGTTTGCACCGGTCTGGTATGCCTGATGCTGGGCCTGCCTAACCCAGAGCTATGGGGTCTGCTGGGCTTCCTGTTCCGATATGTTCCGTATGTCGGTGCCTTGATGGCGGCACTGCTGCCGACCCTGGTGGCCTTCGCGGTCTTTCCGGGATGGGACAAAGCCATCGAGGTGCTGGTGGCATTTATCGCGATCGATCAGGTCGCGGCGCAATTCATCGAGCCCTTCATGGTTGGCCGTGGAATCGGAATTTCCCCGGTCGCGCTGCTGGTCTCGGCGATGTACTGGTCGTGGATATGGGGACCGGTCGGACTGCTGCTGGCGACGCCGCTCACCGCATGCATCAAGGTCCTCGGCGACTATATCCCTGCGTTCAGCTTCTTCAGCATCCTGCTCGGCTCGGAGCGCCCAATCGAGGGTTATCACGACTTCTACCGCAAGATGCTCGAGCTGGATCGCGAGGGCGCGCGCACTATGGGAGTCCAGTACTACGATGAGCACGGTTTCGAGGCCACCGTCAACGACATAGTGGTGCCGACCGTGATCCTGGCGGCGGAGGAATTCGACCACGACAACATCAGCGGGGAGAATCTGCAGCTGATAATGAGCACCGCGCGCGAACTGATCGTGGAGCTGGGCAATCGCTTCAACAAAATTCAGCGTGCGCCGCGCCTGCGTATGGTCGCGCTATGTGTTCCCGGTGAAGTCCATAACCTCGCGCTGCTGATCCTCGTCCAGCTGATGCGCCAGGACGAGATCGCGGCCACCCTGGTCAGCGAAAACAAGACCACGAGCGAACTGCGCGAGTTCATCCGCGGCTTCGCACCCGATTTGGTGTGCCTCTCGATTACCACCAATGACGTGCTGCCGGCGGCGCTCGAATTGATAGCCGCGCTTCGTGCCGACTCGGAACAAATCGCGATCGTGGCGGGTGGCTACGCTGCCGTACAAAACTCCGATCAGCTCCGGGCGGCGGGTTGCTCGTCAGTCTGCGCGACCGTCAGCGAGGGACGCCGCGCGATCCGAACCCGCACCGTGGAACGAATGCGCCTGCGGCGCGGTTTATGGGCTTCGCCTCGCGCACCGAAACCCCTATCACAAATCGCTCGTTAGCTGCTGGTCTGCGCAGCTAGCCTCTTCCGATGAGTGGCATTTTGGTCGCCATGATGGTCATGAACTGCACATTCGCGTCGAGCGGCAGCGTCGCCATGTAGACCACCGCGCGCGCCACGTGATGCACGTCGAAGGTCGGCTCGACCATCGTCGTGCCGTTGGCTTGCGGGACGCCCGCGCGACATTCCGCGCGTCATCTCGGTGGCGGCGTTGCCGATATCGATTTGCCCACACGCGATGTCGTACTTGCGGCCATCGAGCGAGGTCACCTTGGTCAGCCCGGTCATCGCGTGCTTGGTCGCGGTGTAGGCCGCGGAATTCGGACGCGGACTGTGCGCCGAGATCGATCCATTATTGATGATGCGGCCGCCACGAGGATCCTGCGCCTTCATGATTTTGAAGGCCTCCTGGGTGCATAGAAATGCGCCCGTCAGATTGGTGTCGACGACGGCTTTCCATTTTTCAATCGGAAGGTCTTCGAGCAGCACCGGAGGCCCGCCGAAGCCCGCGTTGTTGAAGAGTACATCGAGGCGTCCGAACTGCTCTTTGGTTTTTGCGAAGAGATTTTTCACCGAGGCTGGATCGGCGACATCGGTAGACACCACCAGCGTCGGCGCGCCGATCGATTTCGCCTCTGCCGCAGTGGCTTCGAGCGGCTCGATGCGACGTCCAGCGAGCACCACCGCGAAGCCCTCTTTCAGAAGTTCCAGCGCCGAGGCTTTGCCGATTCCAGTTCCCGCACCCGTGATGATTGCGACTTTCATACGGCTAGCCTAGCGAACCGAAGGTATCCTCGTGAAACGGACTGCGAGGGGCCGACGATCCTAAGGCGTCGGTGCGATGAAGAAGCTCTGGTGGTATTCGCGCAGGCCGAGCTGGATGTGCTGGGAAAAATCGCGGCCGAGGAGATTGCGCCGAAGCGGCACGGTGCTGATGGCAGCATCGAGGGTGAAATTGCCAAGTAGTGGGTGCGTGAGCCCTATGCGATGAATGCGCGCAACCGATTCAAAGCCCGTCGTGGTGCCAAGCCTGCGCTGAGGGCCGGACATGAGGTCGAGGCCAAGCTCTGATACTAACGGCGCTCCGTCCAAGATTGACAACTCAGAGCCGGTGTCGAGATGCGCAATCAAATCGACGGTCTGAGCTGGACGATCGGAAAAATAGATTCGAAACGGAAGGCCGGGAAAGGTCTCGGCGGAGATCGCGTCAATCAGATAGGGAAATGCAAAAGGGTACCTGACCGACTTCGTCACGCTTACAACCCGATGTGAGCGCTGTTCATTGACGACAACGGTTCAAGGTAGAGAATGAAGGGGATGGGCACACCTTTTCGCTTCGCTTCGCGTATCGCTAGCGACGCGTCAGTGCTGTGCGCCATGATGCGGGTGCCTTCGATGACGATATATTCGCCCGCGAGCGCCCGCAACTTTTCCGGATGCTTGTTCATCCATTCGATCTCGACGGCGCGGAAGCCGTAGGGCGAGGATTTGCCGTTCCTCGTCGCCGCGAGGGGCTTGGCGGTCGGCCGTTTTTTTCGAATCACGCGGACGGGTTTTTTCGTCTTCGACTTCATGAGTGACGCTCTCTCAAAGTTAACATCTTGTTTCACGTTGTTCTAGGGACGACGCGCCCATTCTCGATGCTCCAGGTCGTCGCGGTGCATCGGCGCGCCAGCGCGTCGTCGTGCGTGACCATCAGCAATGCACCGGGATACTCCGCCAGCGCGTCTTCGAGCCGTTCGATCGCGGGAATGTCGAGGTGATTGGTCGGCTCATCGAGGACCATCGCCCACACCTGCGTGCCGAGGCCGAACGCGAGCTTCAACTTGCGCGCCTCGCCCGGCGAGGGCGCTTGCGACGCGAGGATTCTTTCGGGATCGGCGCCGAGCGCGGCGACCAGCGTCAGCACTCGCGTGCGTGCATCGTCATTCGAGCGCGCGAACCTCCCGCGCAGGGCCGCGCCCTCATCGGCGGTGAGTTCCTGCGGCAAGATGCAGACATTCGCGAGGACGGGATGCGCGCGCCTATCCACCATCGCCTTCGAGCAGCGTGGTCTTGCCGATGCCATTGGGCCCCGCGAGGCGAATCTTGTCACCGCGCCGCACATACAGATGAACGTCGCGAAGGATCGGATGCTCACCGGCGGTTATCACCTCGGCATCGATGCCAAGGACCTGGCTGCGCGGCGCGGGAACATAGTCGACGAACAGCGCGCGTCCCTTCTGCTTCTGAAACTCGAAGCGGTCGAGCCGCCCCTCGAGGCGCTCGCTCCTCCCGCGCAACACCTCGACGTCGCGCGCGCGCCTTCGCCGCCACCTCGCGCACCATCGGCGCTTCCTCGTGATCGCCGGCCTCCCTTCGACGATTGAAGGCGCGGGCCTTATCCTGCGCGATCGATACCATCCGGCGCTTGTCGGCCAACCGCCGCAACGTCGCGCGATGCTCGTTGCGGATGCGATCGTGCTCGTCCTGCCGCGCACTTTCCTCGGCCTCCCACGCTCGTTTCGCCTCCGAATACGCGCCGCGCCACATCTTCGCCGTGCCGCGTTCGACGCGGATAGTGTATCCGCAAAGCTCATCGAGCAGCGCGCGGTCATGCGAGACAACGATGCCGAGGCCGCGAAGTCGACGCAGTCCGGCAATCAGAAAACCGCGCGCCTCGCTGTCGAGGTGATCGGTCGGCTCATCGAGCATCAGCACCGCGGGATTGGTCCATAGCGCGGCACCAACTTGCCATCGCTTGCGCTCACCCGGCGAGAGTGTCGGCCATCGCGCGAGGTCATCGGGACGGAGCGCGAGCTCGCCGAAGAGCTGATAAGCGTCGCCATCGCGCGATGATGCGAAGTGCTCGATCGCGGGGGTCAGCTTTTCGACCGTTTGGCGCAACAGGATCGGGGTCGCGGCGCCATCGAAATGAATGCTGCCCGATGACGGATGCAATTCGCCCGCGATCAGGCGCATCAGGGTGGTCTTGCCGGCGCCGTTGGCCCCGACGATACCGGTCCATCCGGAGCTAAGGGAGAAATTTGCTTCGCGAATAATTGCTATGGAATCGGAATAAGAGAACGAAAGATTTGCGACGCGCACGAACATAACTGCTCCTCAAATCGCGGGCGCACGCGCGCTCGCGGTCGGTTACGAACAACCGGGGGATGAGCAGTTACTTCCTCATGCGTTTTGAAACCTCTCCTTGGTAAAATAACGTCGCTAGACGATCGCAATCAAGCGCTTAGAGACTCCTCAGGAAATCCAGCAGCAGCTGATTGATTTCCTTGGGGCGCTCCTGCTGAATCCAATGACCCGCGCCGGGAATCAGATGCTTCCTGAACAAATTGGGGACGCCGTTCTCCAGGTTCTTGTAATTGTCCGGCGCCATATCGAGCACGATGTCGCGATCGCCGGCGGCGAACACCGTAGGCCGGATGATCTTCGCGCCATCGAGGAACGGCGTCATCTCCCAATTCCGATCGATATTGCGATACCAGTTTACCGGCCCGCGAAAGCCGGATTGCTTGAACTCATTGGTAAAAAAAGCGAGGTCCGCTTCGGTGAGCCATGGCGGTAGCTTCTCGGGAATCACGAACGTATCGGCAAAACTTTGATTCTTCTCGAATAGAAACTTGAAACGCTCCTCGGGACTCGCGTCGCCGGAGCCGCCATAGAGGATACCAAGCATCGACCGCCGCACGTCGGCCTCGAGTTCCTTTTCGACGCGTCCGGGCTCTTGAAAGTAATCCTGGTAGAAATTCTTATGTTGCGTGATCGCCTTGAAGTACTCGGCCGGCCGCACCGGCCCGCGTCGTCCATACGCCACACTCAGCAATCCGAGGCCGCGGAACATATCGGTGCGGATCAGCGCCGCAGTCCATGCAACCGGCGCGCCCCAATCATGCCCCACGATAACCGCGCGCTCCTCGCCCAGCGTGTTCACCAGCCCAACGATGTCGCTGACGAGATTCAGGATGTTGTAGGCCTCGATCGCCTCGGGCTTGTCGGTCTGGCCGTAACCGCGCTGGTCGGGCGCGACGACCCGGAAGCCGGCATCGGCCAAAGCATGAAGCTGATGGCGCCACGAATACCAGGACTCGGGCCATCCATGGCACAGGACCACCAGCGGACCGCTGCCGGCTTCGACATAATGCATCTTGATGCCGTTGGTACTGGCGAATCCGTGTTTTAGTTCGGCCATCGAAAATCTCCCCGCTTTAAGGCGCCGTAGAGTGGCATCTGGAAAGCGATTATCCTTGTAGTCCGGGCCTGGCGCAAAACGCCAGCGCTTAAACAATCACCCGCTGCCGGACCGCGGCGCTAATATGAGCCGCTCAACGCTGAATCGCAAAAACAAACCCACTCCCGACTAAAGCGGGATTCGCCATGCGGTTTGTGCCGAAACTTCGAGGATTACCAAACGAAGCCAAATGATCGAGGAAATCCAAGGAGTCTTTGAAAATAGCGGCAGGTTTGCGAGACGTTCACGAAGGGGGATGAGGGCGAGTAAAAGGGGAAAAACAAACCCACTTCAAGGCTGACCTCGACGGCTATCGACATAGCGTCGGTATGTTGACCTATCCCCCCTGCGACGCTTCATTGACAATCCTGTCAATGATCGATTGACAGCGCCTCCAATCATTAGTACGTCTGAACTCGAATGCCGAAAGCGATTGCCAAGCGGCGTCGGGCACGTCCTCTCGAACGGCCCGAGCGTCGGGCGCTGCTGCTGAAGTCCGCCCTCCGCGTGTTCGCACGCCGCGGCCTCGGTGCGGCGCGCCATTCCGAGGTTGCGCGCGAGGCCAAGGTGGCAGTGCCGACGGTCTTCTTCTATTTCGAGACTCACGAGGCGCTGGTGCGCGAGGTGCTCGAAGAGGTCGCGCGCTTTTTCCTCGAGATGACCGAACGCATCCACAACACCGATCGTCCGGCGCCCGAGATCGTCCTCGATCACGGACGCACGTTCGCCGAATCGGTGGTGGCGCATCCTGACTACGCGCGCGTGATGCTCGAATGGAGCACGGCGCTGCGCGAGGAAGTGTGGCCGCTCTATCTGCAATTCCAGGAGCGCAACATCCGCATCATCGCGCGGACCATTCGGCGCTGGCGCCGCGAGACCGGACGCGATCACGACGAGGATGCCGAAGACAGTGCCCGCGTCATCGCGGCAACCGGCTACGTCGTCGCGCAAATGAAAGTCGCCGGGATGCCGAGCGCGCGCATCGAACGCTTTCTGATGACCATGGTGCGCGACACCCTGGGCGAGAACGACGCCGGCGAGCTCATCGAACCTCGCACCGGCACGCACAATTGACTAACGCGATATATCGCGACGGAGAGTGAGCAAATGCGGATCGGAGCAACCATTTTCAATCAGAACTATAACGATTGGGATCGCTACGAAGCGGAAGAGAAAGGCCAATCGGTGGCCAAGCGGCCCACCAAGTCGGACCGCGAAATTTTCAACGAAGAACTCAACATCGCGCGCATTGCCGATGAAACCGGCTTCGACGCGGTGTGGACCATCGAGCATCACTTCACCCCGTACACGATGGTCACCAATCCGCTGCAGTACCTCACCTACATCGCCGGGCATCACCAAGCGTGTCGACCTCGGCACGATGGTCGTCGTTCTGCCATGGCACAATCCGGTGCGCGTCGCCGAAGACGTCAACATGCTCGACGCGTTCCTCGGACCCAAGCGCAACGTCATCCTCGGCGTCGGACGCGGGCTGGGTCGGCGCGAGTATGCCGGCCTCGGCATCGATCAGAATGAGGCGCGCGGCCGCTTCGATGAATCATTGCAGGTGCTCAAGCAGCTTCTGGCGACCGGCAAATGCGACTTTGACGGCAAGTTCTACCAGATTCACGGGTTGCGTTTGCGGCCCCAGCCCGAAAAGGATCTAAGCGCTAACTTCTGGTGTGCAGGCGGGACGGCCGAGACGGTGGAAATCATCGCGAAGAATGACGTCAGACCGCTCACCATCCCCACTACCAGTCTGGATATCTCGCTGGCCGGTATGCGCCGCTATGCCGCGATTCGTCGCGATGCCGGCTATACGCCGAGCCACACTCGGTTAGCGCTCTGGACCTACGTCGCGGAGACTCAGAGTGAGGCGGAACAGGGCGCCCGCCATATGCAGGAGTATGGCGATTCGGCGCTGCGCCACTATGAGTTGCTCGGCACCCATTTAAAGAGCATCAAGGGATACGAGCAGTACGGCGCGCAGTCCGATGCGCTTCGGCAAGGATCCCACGCTGTTCACCAAGGGATTCTACAACACCCATCCGTGGGGTACGCCCGACCAGGCCATCAAGCGCGCGACCGAACTCGCGAATGCCTTTGGCACCGACGAGATCATGTTCATCTTCAAGTACGGCGCGAATGCCGATCGACAAGGCCGAGAAGAGCATGCGGCTGTTTGCCAAGGAAGTTATGCCGGCGCTGAAGGCATTGAATCCCAAGCCACTGATGGCAGAAGAACAGGCGAGTGCGGCGGCCCGATAAACCTAACCCCTGCCCCTTCCCCTGCAGGGGAAGGGGAACAGAAAAGAAATTTAAAAAGCTCTGAACAAGGAGAGACACCATTGAAAGTAGGCGGCGCAGTAATTTTCCAGAACCCCATGAACCAGATCTCGGATCGCGAGGTCTATCAGCACGATCTGAAGATCGGCGACATGTACGAACCGCTCGGCTTCGATTCGATCTGGAGCGTGGAGCATCACTTCGACGACTACACGATGTGTCCCGACGTGCTGCAGTTCCTGTCGTACTACGCGGGCCGCACCAAGACCATCGAGCTCGGCTCGATGGTCGTCGTGCTGCCGTGGCACGATCCGATTCGCGTCGCCGAGCAGGTCTCGGTGATCGACCATCAGTCAAACGGCCGCATGGTGCTGGGCCTCGGACGCGGGCTGGCGCGCATCGAGTACGACGGCTTCCGCGTGAACATGGGCGAGTCGCGCGAGCGCTTCGTCGAGTACGCCGAAATGATCATCAAGGGCCTGGAGCAGGGTTACTGCGAGTACGACGGCAAATACCTGAAGCAGCCGCGCATCGACATCCGGCCCAAGCCGTTCAAGTCATTCAAGGGCCGCACCTATGCCGCGGCGGTGTCGCCCGAGTCCTCGCGCATCATGGCGAAACTCGGCATCGGCATCCTCATCATCCCGCAAAAGCCGTGGGAAGCGGTCGCGCAGGAACTCGCCGAGTATCGGCAGATCTACAAGCAGGTCAACGGCGGCGAGCCGCTCCCGACCATCGCGGCCGGATGGGTCTACTGCGACAAGAACGTCGATCGCGCGCGCGAGATGGCGGTGAAGTACATCGGCGGCTATTGGCAGACCGCGCTGCGCCACTACGAGATGGCGGCCGACCATTTCGGCAAGGCCAAGGGCTACGAGTACTACGAGCAGATGGCGAAGAGTCTTCAGGGCGGCAAGGATGCCTCGATCGAGTTCTTCCTCAATCTGCAGGTGTGGGGCACGCCCGAAATGTGCTTCAACAAGATCGACGAGATCCGCAAGAAGGTGAACGCGAATCATTTCACCGGCGTGTTCAGCTATGCGGGCATGCCGTGGGAAGACGCCGAAAAGAACGTCACGCTGTTCGCGAAGGAAGTGATGCCCGAGCTGAAGAAGCTCAACGGCGTCCAGGCGGAAGCCGCTTAGGATTAATCCGTCGCGCCAGCGCGGTCATAGTATCCCTCTCCCACGTTTTTCCGTGGGAGAGGAAGCGCGGCGCGGCAGTTGCGATGGCTGCGAAGCAACCGCCGTGACGCGCAGGCGAGGGTGCTTCGAATGCCACGATTCAGCGAGGCGGTGCGAGCGATCGCGCCGCCTCGTGCGTTTTCCAGCCAGTATGGTAGGAACATCGTTTAGGGAATCAAAATGAACATTGGAATCTTCATGATGCCGTCGCATCCGCCGGAACGCGGCTTGCGCGAGGGCTTCGAATGGGACCTGAAGCATCTCGAACTCTGCGATCGCCTGGGTTTTAGCGAGGCGTGGATCGGCGAGCATTTCACCTCGCCATGGGAGCCGAATCCCGCGCCCGATTTGCTCATCGCGCAAGGACTGCTGCGCACCACGCCGGATGAAGCTCGCGCCCGGCGCGCATCTGCTGCCGTATCATCATCCGGCGGAACTCGCGTGCCGCGTCGCTTATCTCGATCATATCGCGAAGGGGCGCTTCATGTTCGGCGTCGGCGCGAGCGGACTGCCGAGCGACTGGAGCCTCTTCAATGTCGATGGCGGCCGGCGGTCAGAATCGCAGGATGACGCGCGAAGCGCTCGACATCATTCTGAAGCTGTGGGAGTCCGAGACGCCCTTCGAGTACAAGGGCGAATTCTGGACCGTCAATCGCATCGACACGATGCTGCAGCTCACTCAAGTTCCACATCAAGCCATATCAGAAGCCGTATCCGCCGATTGGCATCGCGGGCCTCACGCCGAAATCCGACACGCTCGAAATCGCGGGCGAGCGCGGCTTCATGCCGATGAGCCTCAACCTGTCGAGCCCGTATCTCGCCGAGCATTGGGCCTCGGTCGAGCGCGGCGCCGCAAAAACCGGACGCACGCCCAAGCGCGATGACTGGCGGGTGGTGCGCGAGGTTTACATCGCGGAGACCGATGCGGAAGCGAAACGCCTCGCGCTCAAGGGGATGCTGGCGCGCGCGTATCGCGAGTACCTGCTTCCGCTGTTTGGTGACTTCAAGTTGCTTTCGCTGTTCAAGCACGATCAAAGCGTTGCCGGATTCCGATGTGACACCCGAATACCTCGTCGAGCACAACTGGCTGGTCGGATCGCCGCGCACCGTGACGCAGAAACTCGCCGATATGTACGGTTCGTCGGGCGGCTTCGGCACCATGCTGGTGTTGACCTTCGATTTTTCCGAAGAGCACGAAGCATGGGCGACCTCGCAGCGCGCACTCATCGATGAAGTGTTGCCGAATTTCCGTCAACGCGCCGCAGCCTGAGACACAGGTAGTATCTAAAGGAGACTATGTCGGTGAAAATCCACCCGATGCTGTGCGGCGTTTTGGAGACCGAAGCGAAGGGAATCATGGCAAGATCAGCCAGGCCGCCTGCGCCTGCCGATCCCGAGCTACCTCATCGTGCATCCGAAGGGCACCGCCGTTTTCGATACCGGGCTGCATCGCGAGCTGCAGGCGAACTCTGATCGCCTCGGACCGCTCAGCAAGATGTTCGAGGTGTTCTTCCGCCCCGGCGAGGATCTCGGCGCGCGGCTGCGCTGCTCTCGAGGTCGATCCGGCGCGCGTCGATTACGTGATCAATTCGCATCTGCACTTCGATCATGTCGGCGGCAATCAGGATCTGCCGAATGCGAAGCTGGTGGTGCAGCGCCTCGAATGGGAAGCTGCCGCGAATCCGGAGCTGATCGAAAAGAACGGCTACAACCGCAAGGACTTCGACCTCGGCCACAAGCTGCAACTCGCTGACGGCGAGCACGATCTCTTCGGCGACGGCAGCGTCACGTTGATCCCGTCCTACGGCCACACCGCCGGTCATCAGTCGCTGCGGGTTCGCCTCGATAGCGGCGAGGTCGTGATGACCGCCGACTCATGCTACATGCGCAAGGCGCTCGAGGAGATGGTCCTGCCGCCCGTTCGCGCACAGCTACGATGCGATGCGCGAGGTCATCATGCGCTACCGCGCGATGGAGCGCGCCGGCGCGCGTTTGATCTTCGGCCACGACGCCGCGCAGTGGAACGAGAAGGAAGGCGCACTACCACAGCCACTGTGAGTGGGGCTGCGATGAACATCGACTACGATCCGTTTTTCTCCGCGCATAGCGAGGATCCGTATCCGATCTATGCGGAGCTGCGCCGCAGCGCGCCGGTCTACCGGGCCGAGCGCTCGAAGACCTGGGTCATTTCGCGCTACGACGACGTGATGAGCGTGCTCAAGGACACCACGCGGTTTTCCTCCGATGCGATGGCGACGGTGCTGGTGGGCTCGACGCCGCGGCGATCATCATGACGGCACGCCCGGCTCGACGCGCCCCAGCGTCGTCACCAGCGATCCTCCGGTTCATACCGCGTTGCGCAACATCGTGAATCGCGGATTCACTCCGCGGCAGATCTCGGCGTGGAAACCGGCAGTCGAGAAGATCGTCGACGATTGCGTCGCGACGATGCGCGCGAAGAAGGCTTCGACCTCGTCGCCGACCTCACCAATCCGATGCCGGTGATCGTCATCGCCAACGTGCTCGGCGTCGATCCGTCGCGTTACGCGGATTTTCGCAAGTGGGCGACCACCATCACCAGGGCATGAACGGCTCGAAGCGTCATCTGGGTTTCGTCGGCAGCGGCGCCGCGGCGGCCAGCGCCGAGATGTCGAAGTACCTCGCGGAAATCATCGCGCGGAAGACTTCGGCGACCAGGGAACGATCTGATCAGCGTGCTGGTGCGCGCGAAAGAGGGTGACGTGTTGACTGCGCAGGAGGCCGTCAACTTCGCCAACCTGCTGCTGTTCGCCGGCAGCGAGACCACTACCAATCTCATCGGCAACGGGATCTGCGCGCTCCTGCAGCGCATCCTGAGACGCTCGCGCGCGTGCAGGCGAATCCGGAACTGATCGCGCCACCTATCGAGGAAACCCTGCGATGGGATCCGCCCGTGCATTACGTTTTTCGTCGCGCCACGCAGGATGTCGAGGTGGCGGGCACCACGATTCCAGAAGATGCGACGGTCACGGTGCTGATCGCCTCGGCCAATCGCGATGAGACTGCATGTGGCAGCCGACGCGGCGGAATTCAGACATCGATCGCAAGATGTCGAATCCGCATCTGGCGTTCGGATTCGGCGCGCATTTTTGCCTCGGCGCCTCGCTCGCGAGGATGGAGGCGACCGCGGCACTCCAGCGCGTGATTCCGCTTGTTGGCGCGTTCGCATCGCACCACCGAATCGGTCCTCGATTACATCGATTCCTTTCAATTCCGCGGCCCCGCCGCGCTCCAATGGAGTGGGATTGACGCTATCTGTAAGAAGGAGAAAGACCATGGCCGTACAAGTCGAATGGGATTCGAAGGTCTGCAGTCATTCGGGAAATTGCGTGAAGACGCTGCCGCAGGTGTTCAAGGTCGAAGGCGGCAAGTTCGTCATCGATCCCGCCGCCGCCACCGATGAAAAAGTGATCGCCGCGGTGAAAGCCGTGCCCTCGGGCGCGCTCAAGATTCGATCGTAGAGCGCGTTGTCATTCGCCGAATTCTTTCCGCTAAGATTCAAGGTCGGAGGCTGTACGACGGATGAGATTTCACTGGTTTGCCGAAGTTACATACCCGCATCTTCCGGCTGATTTTCGCGAGCGCTACGACTCGGCGTGGGTGACGCCGCCGGCGCATCTGTGCGATCCCGATCAAGGCCGGCGAAACCTACAAAATGTTTATCCGGCTGATGCAGCTCGCCGATAAGGTCGGCTTCGACGGCCTCACCGTCAACGAGCATCATCAGACGCCGCTGGCGATGTCGCCCTCGCCCAACCTGCTCGCGGCCAGCCTCGCCTCGACCACCCAGAACGCCACGATCGTGATCGTCGGCAACTCGCTGGCGCTCTACAACCCGCCGACCCGGGTCGCCGAAGAGTACGCATATCTGGACTGTTTGTCGGGTGGTCGTTTGACCGCCGGCTTCGTGCTCGGCACCGCGATGGATTCGGTCTTCGCATACGGAAAGCCGCCTTCCGAAATGCGCGAGCGCTTCGAGGAAGCGCGCCAGCTCATCCTGCGCGCGTGGAGCGAGCCCGAGCCATTCGCCTTCAACGGCAAGTACAATCAGCTTCGCTACGTGAATTTGTGGCCGCGCCCGGTGCAGAAGAAAATGCCGATCTGGGTGCCCGGCGGCGGCGGCAGCGTCGAGACCTGGGACCTCGTCATCAAGCACGACTACTGCTATGGGCATCTGTCGTTCTCGGGGCTGTACTCCTCGAAGCCGCTGGTCGACGCGTTCTGGGAATATGTCGACCAGAAGGGCGGCACCACCAATCCGCATCGGATGGCGTTCACCCAAATCGTGTGTGTAGCAAATACCGACGCCGAGGCAGAGAAAAACTACTATCAGGCGGTTCGCTACTTCCATCGCAACAGCGCGCCCAAACTCGAGTTCGCCAATCCTGCCGGCTATACGACGCTCAAGTCGAACAAGTTCATGGCCGAACTCGCGAAGCGCACGCATAGCAAGCTGACGCCCGAGGATCGGCTGCGCGCCGCGCAAGCGGCGAGATGAGCTTCTGGGAGTACGACGAGAAGGGCTACATCATCGCGGGGACGCCGGCGCGGGTGCGGCAGCGGCTGCGCGAGTTGATCACCGATTTGCGTATCGGCCAGCTCATCGCGACGCCGCACATGGGCAACGTCGCGGAAGAAATCGCGGCGGAAAACACGCGCCTCTTCGGCCACGAAGTTGCGCCCTATCTGCGCGATCTGTGGGCCGATCAGCCCGATCATTGGACGCCGGAAGTGAGCCAGAAACTGGTCGCGGCCAACGCGCCGAAGATGCCCGGCAACGGAAGACAGTCGCCGCGGTTAGCAAGGAGAACATACGCCGCCAAGTAGGTGCACGATGAATTCGCCCGTCTGCAAAATGTTCGGCATCGATTTTCCACTATTCGCGTTCACCCATTGCCGCGACGTGGTCGCCGCGGTCAGCCGCGCGGGTGGATTCGGCGTGCTCGGCGCGACCGCATTCTCGCCCAGCCAGCTCGAGGAAGAGCTCAAGTGGATCGATGATCACATTGACGGAAAACCCTACGGCATCGACGTGCTCATTCCGGAGAATCTTTCCATCAAGAATGAAAAGAACGTCACTCGCGGCATGCTCTCCGAGCGGATTCCGCAGCAGCACAAGGATTTCGTGCGCGACCTGCTCGCCAAGCACGACATCGAAGCGTCGCAGATGCTCGAAGAGGGCCATGTGCGTGCGCCCCGACGCGCCCTTTTCGTTTCAGGAAGAGCATGCGCTGAAGCTCATCGAGACCTCGTTTCGCCATCCGATTAAGTTGATCGCCAACGCGCTGGGAGTGCCTCCAGAAAGAATGATCGAGATGGGCCGCAAGCACGGCGTTCCGGTTGCCGCGCTGGTCGGCGCCCCGGAGCATGCGGTGCGTCAGGCGAAAGCCGGAGTCGATATTATCGTCGCACAAGGCGGCGAGGCTGGTGGTCATTGCGGCGAGGTCTCGACCATCGTGCTGATTCCGGAGGTGCTGCGCGCCATCAAGCCGATTCGCAACGTCCCTGTGCTAGCTGCCGGTGGAATCATGACCGGGCGTCAGATGGCGGGCTGCATGGCGATGGGCGCCGCGGGCGTGTGGACCGGCTCGGTATGGCTGGCGACGCAGGAATCCGAGACCTCGGAGATTTTCCGCGAGAAGATGGTCGCGGCGCGCTCGCGCGACACCGTCCGCTCGAAGGGCCGCACCGGCAAACCTTCGCGCCAGTTGAAGTCTGCGTGGACCGATGCGTGGGAGAGCGCCGGGCAATCCCGGCGCGTTGCCGATGCCGCTGCAAAGCCTCATCAGCGAACCTGCGCTCGAGGTCGCGAATCGTGCGGCTGCGCGGGGAAATCCCAAGGCGCGCGAGCTGGTCACTTACTTCGTCGGACAGGGCGTCGGGCTGGTGGACAGCGTGAAAACCTGTCGTACCGTGGTTAACGAATTCATGGAGGATTTCGCCGGGAGCGCTGAGCGACATGCAAGCGCTGACCGAGGAATAACAGAGAGTAGGAAAATGGAAACAGCGACAATCGACAATGCGAATCGATGGCGACTGGAAACTCCCGGTCACGACGGATGGAAGCGTACCGCGCGTCCGGATGATCCCGATCGCTACCTGATGATCTCATGCGACTGCCACGCCAACGAGCCCGGCAATCTGTGGCACCAGCGAATCGACCAGCAGTATCGCTCGCGCCTCCCGCGCATCGAGATCGATGCGCAACGGCGACAAATGGGTCATCAGCGACGGTCTGCGGCGCACGCGCATCCAGGAAAGCATCTTCGAAGGCGAGGATCTCGTGCGCAACAAAGCCGGCGCGATAGTTTCCGAGCGCCTCCAGGATCGGCGGCGTGACGGCGTCGACGCCGAAATCATTTTTCCCAACAAGGGCCTCTTCATGTGGGCCACTGCGGATGCGAAGTTCGCGCAGGCGCAGTGCCGCGCCTGGAATGACTGGGCGTGGGAAACCTACGCGGCGTACAACGATCGGATGTCGCCGATGGCATGCATCTCGACCGGCGATCTCGAAGGCTCGACGGCGGAGATCGAGCGCGTCGCGAAGCTCGGTTTTCGCGGCCTCACGCTGCCGTGCAAGCCGATCTTCAATTCGCAGGACGCGCGCGATCCGAACTACAACCAGAGTGTCTATGACCCGATGTGGGCGCTGATCCAGGAAACCGGGATGCCGATAACTTTCCACATCGGCACCGGACGCGATCCGCGCGCGGCCAGTCGCGAGGGCGGCGCGATCATCAACTACGTCGCACACGCGCTGGTGCAGGCGATCGAGCCGGTCACCTCGCTATGCGCCTCGGGCGTGCTCGAGCGTTTCCCGAAAATCAAATTCGCCGCGATCGAAAGCGGCATCGGATGGGTTCCGTGGGCGCTCGATGCGATGGACGAGGGCTACGTCAAGCATCACATGTGGGCGTATCCGAAACTGAAGATGCTGCCGAGTGAATATTTTCGCGCGCATGGCGCAGTCGCGTTCCAGGAAGATCGCGCAGGGCTCGGGCTGGCGAAGGAATTCGGACTCGTCGATAACTTTCTGTGGTCGAACGACTATCCGCATCACGAGGGCTCGTGGCCGCATTCGGCGCAGGCCATCGAACGCCAGATGGGCCGGTTCAGCGACGACGAACGCGCAAAGATCCTGGGACTCAACGCGGCGAAGATGTTTAACTTCGACGTCGCGAAGCTGATGGCCTACCGAACCACCGCCTCTGCTAACTGAGAGGCATAGTTGACAGGAAGGGGGCCGCAGACGCGTCGCGGCGGCGAGCTAGTCTTGCTCCTGCTTGCGTTTCTGCTGGCGGGATGCGCGGAGCGGCCTCCCTTGGTGTCAGCGCCTCCGCCGATCACGGTTTGCACAGCGCCGGATGTGAAAACAACGTCGGGCGAGGTCTGCGGAACCGTCGAGACGGTGGATGCGACGACTTCCACATCCGCCGACGTCTACAAGTATCTCGGCATCCACTATGGCGAATCCACCGCCGGTGAGCATCGCTGGATGGCGCCGGTGCCATATGCCGCGCGCGCGGAAAAGTTCGAGGCAACCGCATTCGGTGCGCTCTGCCCGCAACCTAATCGCGGCGAGACCAATCCGCAGAGCGAGGACTGCCTGACCATCAACGTGTGGAGTCCCGCACTCGGAGGGGCTGCTGAAGCGCCTCTGCCCGTGATGTTTTTTATCTATGGCGGCTCTTTCCTGGTCGGCGGGAGCAGCGCGGGCGTTTACGATGGCGCGCGGCTCGCGGCGAGTGGCCGCGCCGTCATCGTGAGTTTCAACTATCGCGTCGGCGCGCTCGGCTTCCTCAGCGGCATCGACGGCTTGACCGGCAACTACGGCTTTCTCGATCAGCAGCTCGCGCTGCTATGGGTGCGCCGCAACATTCGCGCCTTCGGAGGCGATGCGAATCGGGTGACGATCTGGGGCGAGAGCGCGGGCGCGATGTCGGTCGGTCTGCATCTGGTCGCGCCGCAGAGCAAGGGGCTTTTTCGCGCGGCGATCGTGGAGAGCAATCCATACGGCATTCCGTACAAGAATCAGAATGAGGCTGCCGACTACGCGAAGGATTTACGCGACCTCGTCGGATGCGAGCTTGGCGGCATCGAATGCATGCGTCGCGCGCCGATCGAAATGATCCTCACGCATCAGACCTCCGATGTAATCGTCGTGGGAGGATTGCTCGAAGGGCTTCGCGGAGAGCTGGTGTGGGCGCCGGTGATCGACGGCACGGTGGTCCCTGAGCAACCGAGCAAGGTGGCGACGCGGATTCCGATGCTAATCGGGACCAATCGCGATGAGGGGGCGCTGTTCGTCGGCGGCTTCAGAATTGAAATTCCATTCGAGTCCCGCGAGATCCCCCGCATCGAATACGAGGCGGCGCTTGACCTGGTGTTTGCAAATGGCGTCGCGCCGCGCATCGAGGCGCAACCGCGCTACGCGCCCGTCGACGGCGACAACACGAATCAGTTCGCGCGAGTGTTAGGCGATTATCTTTTTACCTGCGCTAACCGCCACGTGATGAGCGATGCGCGCGGCGCCGTCTACGCTTACCAGTATGATCACCTTGCGTCATATGACGAATGGCCGGGGGTGCCGCTCTGTGCGCCGCAGCAGCAGCGCGTGTGCCATTCCTTCGAGCTGCCATTCGTGTTCGGCAATCCAGTCGATGTGCGATTGAAGACCGCGCCACCTAAGGCCAGCGCACATTTTTCGGCCGAGGATCAAATCGTCGCCGACCGGATGATGCACTACTGGACTAACTTTGCCGCGACGCTCGATCCGAATGATCTATCGGCACCGAGGTGGCCGGAGTTTCATCGCGCGAGTCCCACGCTGATGGTTTTCGATGGCACCGTACGCGCGGGTGGTGTCGATCCCGACTGCAAGTTCTGGGATTCGATCGGCTACGACCGGCGCGGGATGTTTGCGCATCCTTCGAAGTGAGCCTCACTTGGCCGGCGTCGGCGTGCCGGTATGCAGCGCGGTGAGGCGCTTCGCAATGTTGGTGCTCCATGCGTTCATGATGTTTTCGGCGTCGCCCCATTTCCATTGCGCGGCGGTGCTGATGGCCATGCCTCCTTCGCGCTTATCGGCCGAGGCCGCGAGCAACTCGCCGGTCTGCGAATCCGTCAGCTTGCCTTCCGCCTCGGCGGAACCGACGAATGCGAAACTTCCGGTGGCAAGCGACTGAATGCGATTGAGGAGCCGCAACTGCGGTATCGCAACCGAAACCGAGCGCAGCACCGGAGTCGCCGCGTCCGCATTGATGATGGCGATCTGCAGCGTCATGGTGCCGGGGCCGGCCTGATCGACCAGGGTGAAGTCCTTCTGCAGATCGGTCTTTAACTGATTGTAGAAATAAGCGGTCAGCATGTGCTGGTCGGGCGGCGGGACCTTCGAATCGTCGGCATCCCAGAACTCGATCGGCTCGAGCATGATTTTGTCATAGGTTTTCCATTGCGCCGCCGGATTAACATACACAAGGGCGGCCTGGCCCTCCTTGCCCGGCGTCATCTTCGCATAGTCAGCGCCGAGAAATCCGGTCGCCGGCGGCAGCGAAGGCTTTTCTCCCATCGCCTTGCCGAGCATGCTTGGCTCCGACCTGAACGGTCTTGGCGCATCCGCTGAGCAGCGCGAGCTGAAGTGCGAAAACGGCCAGTGCGCCGATGCCGAGTACAACCTTGATTTGCCTCATCATATTCCCTTGCGTGTCTTTTCGGTTTACAACTCCGACCAGATCATTTACCGATTCCTCATTGAACGTGGTCAAGGAGAGCAATGTAATGTCATTCGAGAGAACCTGCCAACCCGAACCATGGATCCGACGGCGAATATTCGGCGTGGCGTTGATGGCTCTGATTGTCTCGCTAGTGCCAGGTCCCGCCACAGCTCATGCGGACACCTTGCTACGAAAAGTAGAGACGGCATTGCGTTCGAACAACAACCTCAACGGCGCCGCCGCCTACACCACGACGCCTGGAGTGGTAGTGCTCTACGGCACGGTCTTCGACACGGCCGATGCAGACCTCGCCGAGAAAACCGTGCGCAAGGTTAAAGGGGTGACCAACGTCATCAACACGCTGCGGACCCAGACCGGAAACTGGCAGGAGCAAGAAGCCCGCATCAACGACACCCTGATGCTCAATGGATTCAACGGCATCCAGGCGAAAGTGGTCGGGCCGCAGATTTACCTGTCCGGTCAGACCACCAGCGAAGCGGAAGAGCAGCGCGCGATTCGGGTGGTCGGCTCGGTCTCCCAACTGCAAGTGGTGAACTTCATGCGCGCCGTTCCGGGACCGATGTTCTCGACTCCGAGTTTCTTCTAAATCGTCGGTGCCTCAGGTCTTGTTGAAAATTCGCGCGTAGGTCTTCTGCGTGGCCGCCGCCTGATCCTGCGCTTGCTTGCGTTGCTCCGGGGTCGCCATCTCGGCGATCATTTTGCGCTCCAGCGCGAGCGCGTCTTTGAGCGGAAGCTCGACGCCGCGATTGATCAGCGCCTTCGCGGTCTTGAGCGCATAGCCGGCGCGCTCGAGGTAGACGCGCGCGATTTTCTCGCATTCGGGAATCAGCTCCGCATACGGCGCGACCCGATTGACCAGACCGATGCGCAGCGCATCCTCGGCGGTGTAGGGCAGCCCGCTGAAGATCATTTCCTTGGCGATGCCTGACCCGACCAGGCGCGGCAGGCGCTGAGTTCCACCGCCGGCGGGCAGCGCGCCAAAGCGAATTTCCGGCAGCCCGATGGTGGCGGTATCAGCAATCACGCGGATATCGCAAGCCAGCGCAATCTCGCATCCGCCGCCCATCGCAGCGCCGTTGATCGCGGCGATCACCGGCACGCGCGATTCTTCCAGCGCGCTGAACAGATCGCGCTGCGGCGAAACGAAATCGCCGCCGCCCCTGGCGCTCGCCACTGCTTCTCGCCTCGCGTGCGCGCTCGGCAAAATCGCGCAAATCGGCGCCGCCGCAAAAATGCTTTCCGCCCGCGCCGGTCACGATCACGACGCGATACTCGGGATCGTTTTCAACCTCGTCCATCGCGTTCACCACATCGATCATCAACTGAAAACTGATCGTGTTGGCGCGCTCCGGTCGATTGAGAGTGAGGTAGCCGATGCCGTCTTTGCGTTCGAGAATTATGGTTTCGTATTTCACGTGCTCTCCTCTACATCGAGAATGAATAGCCGCCGTTGACCGGATAGGTTTGGCCGGTGATCCACTCCGACGCATCCGAGCTGAGGAACAGGATCATGTTGGCCGCATCCTCGGGCTCGCCCAGCCGCTTGATTTGATAGACCTTGAGAATTCGTCTGCGCGCTTCTTCATCCTGCATGCGCGGCGCGATCGCGGGCGTCATCGTGGTGCCGAGCGCGACGCAGTTGGCGGTGATCGATTGCCGTCCGAGCTGCTTCGCGATCGCGCGCATGAAGCCGGCCGCGCCTGCCTTCGCGGCCGAGTAAATTTCCAGTTACGGCTCGCCGACGCGGCCCGCATCGGAAATCACTGTGACCAATTTTCCATACTTCTTGGCGATCATCGGAGGCGCGGCGATGCGCACGCAGTTGATGACGCCGTAAAGATTGGTGCCCATGAAGGCGTCCCAATCCTTCGGCTCCTGCTCCCAGAAGGGTTTGCGCACGACGCGGCTCGGATCGGGCCCCGCGTTGCCGGCGTTGTTGACGAGGATATCGACGCCGCCGAACTTCGCCTTCGCCTTGTCGAACATCGCGGTTACCGATGCGAAATCGGTCACGTCGCATTGCACCGGCAGCGCCTTGACGCCGAGCTTTTCGACTTCGGCAGCGACCGCCTCGGCGCGCTCCATGCGAAAATCGTTGACCACTACGCCGCCCGCGTTGTTCTCGGCGAAGCGCAGCGCGACCGAACGGCCGACGCCCTGGCCCGCGCCGGTTACCAATCCGATGCGGCCCTTCAAATCGAGAATGTTGGTACCCAAAGTTTCCTCCTCGCGAGTGTCAGGTCGAGCACGCCGGCTTCGGCAAGCTGCGCGATCTCATCTTTCGAAAGATGACAGACAGTTTCGAGAATTTCGCTGGTATGCTCGCCGATGCGCGGACCGCGCCGCGTCTCTGGCAGGCGGCGTGCGCTCCAGCGAGCATCGCGGGCCTTCGATTTCCGCTTCGCCGAGGACCTCATCGGTGAATTTTTTGAAATGTCCCAGATGAATCAAGTCCGCATCGCGATTGAGGTCGAGGCCGCGGCTGACGATATGCGCCGGGATGCCGTCGAACTGCAATATCTTTTCGACCTCGGCGGATTCGCGCGTTTGTGTCCACTGCGGAAATCGCCGCATCGATCGCATCGCGATTGCGCAGCCGTCCGAGCAACGTGTCGAATCGATAGTCCAGCAGCGCGTCTCCGATGATGCTGCGCAGCGTCATCCAATGCGGCGCATCGCTCGCGCTAATGGCGACCCATCGATCGTCGCCCGCGCATCGATAGACGCCTTCGGGCACGCGCAGCGGCGAACCCGCGACGCCTCGACGCTCGGGGATTTTTCCGTTCGCAGCAAATTCGTAATACGCGGGCATCATGAACTGCACCCCCGCCTCGGACTTGCGCGACATCTATATAGCAACCCTCGCCGGTGCGCGTGCGGCGATGCAGCGCGGCGAGGATACTGCGCACGATGAAGCGCGGCGCGACGCCATCGGTCCACGGGCCGAACGGTCCGCTGGCGGGCGATCGGGCCATCCGAACTGATGCGTCGCACCCGACATCGCGGCGCCCATCGTGCCGACGCCGCTGGTTCCTTTCGCGTCGGGGCCGGTCTGCCCGAGGATCGCGGTTGACGCCATGATGATTTGCGGATTGCGCGCGCTGAGTTCGCGATAGCCGAGTTGCAAATCGTCGAGCACGCCGGGCGTGAAACTTTCCAGCACCACATCGGCCCACTGCGCGAGCCTCAGCACCAGCTCGCGTCCCTCCGGCTTGCGGATATCGAGCGTGATGCATCGCTTGCCCGCGTTGAGGTTGTGATAACTCACCGAACGCTCGGGACCCGAGCGGCCGTCTTTGAACGGGCCCAGCGTGCGCACCGGATCGATGCGCCGCGAGCTTTCGACTTTGATGACATCGGCGCCGAGGTCGGCGAGATAGCGCCCGCTCGCCGGACCGACCATCACCCAGCTGAGATCGAGAACGTGGATTCCTTCAAGTGGTGTCGTCATCGAATCTCCTAGATGACCCGTGCGCGAAGAGCGCCTGGATTTCAATGCGCGACAGTCCCAGGTCGGCTTCGAGGATCTCCACCGTATGCTCCGAGAGCATCGGCGCGGGGCTGCGCGTTTCGATCGAGAAATTGGAAAACTGCGCGAACCGCGAGGGCACATCGATTTCGCGTCCACCCGACAGTCACCGTGGTGAACAGTCCGCGCTCGCGATACTGCGCTGACTCGGCGACATCTTTCATGCTGAACACCGGCGACGCGAGCAGTCCCAGCTTGCGCGCCGCCGCGCCGAACTCCGCTTTGGTTTTGTTCCGGGTGAGAGACTTTAAGACCTTCGATCAGCGCGGCGAGATCGGCGGGCGTTACTTTCTTCTGCTGCGAGGTCGGTGAAAAAGGCGGGCCAACTAATCTCCGCGATGTTGCGCGCCAGGTGATTTTCGTCCGCCGCCCACTTCGCCAGCCGCTGAGTCATCTGCCCGAACACCGGTCCGAAGGCGACGCTGATCATCACGAAGCCATCGGCGCATTGATACATGCTCGGAATCTGCACTCCCGCAATCGTCATCGCGCCATAGCCGCGCTGCGGTTTCCGGGTTGCCCGAGGGCGGCGCGAGGTGCTGACTCATCGCGCTCATCATCGCGGCGATGCGCGCCGAGACGTTGCCGCTTTGACCGAGGCCGTCGCGATCGCGCGCAGCTAGCGCAGCCAGCGCGGCGATTGCGGCATCGGAGCCCGCTTCCATCATCGCCTGCGGCACCGGAAAAAACAGCGGCGGACGATCCGGATCGCCGGTGACGCCGGGCGCGCCGCTCGCCGCCATCACGGTCAGATCCGAGGATGCATAGCTGCTCTTCGGACCAGTATCACCGAACGGCGCGATGCGAATGCGGATCGGTCTTTTCGGGAATCGCGAAAGTCGTCGAGCGGCGCGATGCCATTGGTGGCCGCATCGAACAGCGATATCGAACTTCGCAAGCAGCTCCGCGAGCAGCTCGCGCGAATCGCGCGCTATGCATATCGAGCGTGATGCCGCGCTTGTTGCGATTGAGCGCGTGCCAGGTGAGGCTGCGCTCGAGACCCGGAATATCGTCGAGGAACGGCTCCATCCGCCGACCGGGCGATCCGGTGAGCGGCTCGACCACCACGACGTCGGCGCCGAGCGCGGCGAGGATGTTTCCCGCCTGCATCGTCTCGGGCGAGCAGAGATCTCGAGCACGCGGATATCGCTAAGCATCGCGCCGGCTTCCTCGAGATCGGCATGCGGCCGATTTGCAATCTGCTTTCGGCATTTTGGTTGACTAACAATTGCGTTACCCTACGCGGGAACTCAAGAGCGAGGAGAGGTCGATCATGCCCGAACAGGTCCTGGCGCAACCGGCGCTCTACACCGCCGAGGCGCGCCGAAGCTCAACGGCGGACGCTGCAAGAAGTGCGGCTACGTATTCTTTCCGCCGCAAACTTACGGATGCGAATCTTGCGGCGCGATCGGCGACGAACTCGAAGCCGGTCTCGCTCGCGGGCGCCGGCAAGCTGCATTCGTTCGCCACCGTCCATCTCCATCAGGATCGCAGCGGCAAGGGTCTGCAGGCGCCGTTCACGGTCGGGCTGATCGTGCTCGACGATGGCCCCGCGGTCCGCTCGATCCTGACCGAGCGCGACCGATGAAGGACTGCGCATCGGCGACCAGATGAATTCGGTGCTCGCTCCGGCGGGCACCGATGACGAGGGAAAACAAATTGTAGAACTTCGCTTCGCGAAGACGGAGGCGGCGCGATGAAAAAAACTATCCGCGAGATGCGTCCCGTGTATGTAGTCGGGATCGGCCTGCATAAGTACCAGTACATGAGCGAGACCACTTTCGTGACGCTCGGCCTGACCGCGGTGCGCGAGGCGCTGGCCGACGCAGGAATCAAGTTCCGCGACATCGAGTCCGCCTACACCGGGACCGCGCTGATCGGGATGGCGGTGTCGCGTCCGATCCTGCGCCATCTCGGCGCGAGCGGGATTCCGATGGCGCAAGTCGAAAACGCGTCGGCCTCGGGCTCGACCGCGTTTCGCCAGGCATGCATCGATGTCGCGAGCGGGATCAGCGACGTCTCGCTCGCGATTGGCGTCGACAAGCCCGCGCCGCTCGCGGCGGCGGCGAGCAAAGCCAACATCCGCGATTTGGTCGGCGCGCGCGTCGTGCCCTTCACGCATTTCGCGCTGCTCGCCAACGAGTACATGAATCGCTACGGCGTGAAGCCCGAGCAGGTCGCGGCGGTCGCGGTGAAGAACAATCGCAATGGCGCGCGCAACCCATACGCCCAGCGGCAGAAAGCCGTCACGCTCGAAGAGGTGATGGCGGGCCCGCCGATTTCCGGCAGCCTGACGCGGCTGCAATGCTGCCCGGTCGGCGAGGGCGCCGCCGCGGTAGTCGTCGCGTCGGAAGATGCGATCGCGAAACTCGGCATCGATCGCAAGCGCGCGGTGAAAGTGATCGCATCGGTCACGCGCACCGAGCACGTTTATCGCGGTGCGAAAAATTTCGACGCCGAGCTGACGCGCGAGACCACCGCGCAGGCATATGAGGAAGCCGGCGTCGGTCCGAAGGATCTCGACCTCATCGAGTTGCACGATGCATTCACGATCGAGGAGCTGCTCTACGTCGAGGCGATGGGGCTATGCGGCGAGGGCGAGGGCGCGGCGATGATTGGCAGCGGCGCGACCGACATCGGCGGCAAATGCGCGATCAGCGCATCCGGCGGTCTGCTCGCGATGGGTCATCCGATTGGTCCCACCGGCGCGGGCCAGGTGGTGGAGATCACGCGGCAGCTTCGCGGCGAGGCAGGCGCGCGCCAGCAGCCCAACGCGCGCATCGGGCCTCGCGCACATGGTCGGCATCGGCGCGGTGTGCGTGGTGCACATTCTGGAAAAGGGTGGGTGACAGGGAGACTCGTGCGCTGCACAGCTTCTGGACCCAAGGTTGCCGGATTCGTTTTCCAAATGGCATCACGCAGAAGGCCATTGTCAGGCTCAGCGTTTGGTCGCCCGATAGTGAACGCCGGTGAGCATGTAATTTTGCAGCGTCTCGCTCCATTGGTAGGTCAAAAGTTCCTCCAGTGAGGGGCAACAGCGAGCATCTTTGTCCGTCCAGTGTCCGGCCAATAGCACGAGATCATCTGGACTCGTAGACCGAGATACGGACTTCGAATCCTCCTGGACAGCAGGTTTTTCAGCCGGTTGTATGACGCTTGCCCCGTAAAGGAAGGTATCGGCGAAAATGGTACGGACCTGTCCCCCAGCACAGTCGAAAACGTTGGTAGAACCCCAGGCACCCGAACCAGACTGGTGGTCCGCCTCGAAACTCAGCAATCGGCGGGTCGGACTGATCATTCGATCTTGATCCAACTCGACCTTCCAATCGCAATTTTGCGGTTCATCCTCATCCTCGGAATAACATCCGGTTCCATGCGCGTATCCGCTTGCAAAAATAATCAGATCGTTTGATTTGATCTTCTGGATGTTCGTGCAGCCAAGTCTTGAAGGTTTTGGTCTCGTCTGAGCCCTCACCCTTGTAGCGTTGCAGCTTGGTATCCCAAACCAAGACATTTTTGGCCGCCGCGGTTTTCGGATCGATAAAAACCAGACGCTCGGTGGTAGCTTGCTCCACTTTTATTTCGCGTCCCGTACCCAACGACGTAGACCCAGGATCCAGGAGCTGCTTCACCTGACCATCCACGGTCCCGAAAACGTGCACCGAATCATGGCCCGAGACACGAGTTAGAAGCAGTCGACGATCGCACGCAAAGACCCGATCCTCCAGGATGGTCAGGTCGCGATTACAAACCCCGGGGTCAAGAGCTGGAGCTTCGGAACTGCACTTAACCTCAGGCGAGGATCTGGCGATGAAGCCCATTTCCCAAAGCGCCAGCAATTCGTTGGCGTTCATTTTGGCGATCTTGTCGCAATCGGGCTCGGCGGCGATCGCACATGCAACGTTGGAACCGAGAATTCCCAGGAGAACCGCAACGAGAGCGTTTCTCAGAAGTTTCATGGCGATGGCGTTCCTCGCACCTCCTGCATGCTGTCCACGTCATAGCACATGATGGTAATAGCTACGTGCGTGATGCACATATTGGAAAGAGCTGCATGCTGACCGACAGTCGTCTGCCGGAGAAGATCGCGCGGCGCCTGAGGCTTCCGCTGATCGCAGCGCCGATGCTCTCGGTGTCGGGGCCGGACCTCGCCATCGCGGCCTGTCGTGCCGGAGTGACGGAGGCGTTTCCGTGCGCCAATGCGCGGACCGTCGATACGCTCGATGGATGGCTGACGAGAATCGCGGTCGAACTCGAACAGGCCGCGGGTGAAAATCCCGCGCATCCGCCGGCACCGTTCTGCCCGAACCTGATCATCAAACGCGCCGAGATGAAGGCTGAACTTGCGTGCCTGGTTCGCCACAAAGTCGAAATGGTGATCACAAGTGTCGGTTCGCCGACCGAGGCAATCGGCCCGCTCCACGATGTCGGATGCACGGTGTTCGCGGATGTCGCGACCATCAAGCATACGGAGAAGGCGATTGCAGCGGACGTCGATGGGTTGGTCCTGCTGACTGCCGGCGCCGGCGGCCAAACCGGATGGCTAAATCCACTCGCATTCGTGCGCGCGGCGCGCAAAATGTTCGACGGGCCGATCGTACTGGCGGGCGGAATTTCCGACGGTGCGGCACTATGGGCGGCGGAAGTTCTCGGCTGCGATCTGGCGTACATGGGCACCAAATTCATCGCGACGAACGAGAGCATGGCGCCCGAGGCCTACAAGCGCATGCTGGTCGAGTCGGACATGGACGACGTGATGCTCACGCAGGCGTTCACCGGGCTGGACACCAACATGCTGACGCCCTCGATGCTCGCGGCGGGCCTTGACCCGAAGACGCTGCCGCCGCGCGTTTCAGTTGAGGAGGCGGCGCGCAACTTCGGCAGCAACGTGACCAGGCACAT